>NZ_JBWKVQ010000001.1:575000-2926920 GCF_059421785.1 Sphingopyxis sp. GW821-FHT02C12 | reverse complement strand
GTGTCGCCGTGGGTGGGTCGGCGCCCGCCCCCCGCGACGCTGAGGAATATGCCAACGATCGGCTGGACGCCCGCCGCCTTGCACGCCTCGCCGAACGCCATCGCGCCGTACAGCCCGTTGCGGTCGCAGATCGCTACCGCCGGAAATCCGCGCTCGCGCGCCGCTTTCGCAATGGCTTTCGGGTCGATCGCCCCCTCCAGCATCGTGTAACTGGAAAAGACGCGCAGGGGGACAAAGGGGCTGTAGGCCATCGAATGACGCTAGGCATATGTGACGATTCGGGGAAGGCCCGATACGGTCTCCCGCACTCATTTAATCGCGTCGCGCTCCGCCCATTTCCGCGCGATCATCGGCACGACATATCCGATCGCGAAGGCGACCGGCACGAGCAGGAGAACGCCTGTCCACCCGAAATTTTCGCGCACCACAAAATAGACGGCAAGCCATGCGCAGATGATCGCGAACCGCTTCAGGACCATCCGCGTCGTCCGCTTCATCCCCGCCACCGGCTACTCCTCAGCCCAGCAATTCCTCGATCTCTTTGCGCAGCGCTTCGGGCTTGGTCGTCGGCGCATGGCGCGACACCACCTTGCCGTCGCGGCCGACCAGGAACTTGGTGAAATTCCACTTGATCCCGCTGCCGAGCAGACCGGTCTGCTCCTTCTTCAAATGCTTGAAGATCGGGTCGGCATCGCTGCCATTGACGTCGATCTTCGCCATGAGCGGAAAGGACACGTCATAGGTCAAGGAACAGAAATTCGCGATTTCCGCCGCATCGCCGGGCTCCTGCGCGCCGAACTGGTTGCACGGAAAGGCGAGGATTTCGAGCCCTCGATCCTTATAGTCGCGGTACAATTCCTCCAGCCCCTCATATTGCGGGGTGAAACCGCATTTCGACGCGGTGTTGACGATCAGCAGCACCTTGCCCTGATAATCGCCCAGCGATTGCGTGCCGCCGCCCGGCAGCTTTGCCGAAAGATCATAAAGTCCCATCTCGCCCTCCCCTCAGATCCGCCATGATGATTTCTTCCTCGATCCGCCCTTCGTGCAGCCGCAGGACGCGGTCCATCCGCGCCGCGAGCCGCTCGTTGTGCGTCGCGACCAGCGCCGCCGATCCATTGTCGCGCACCAGCGCGACGAACTGGTCGAACACCCGGTCCGCGGTCGCCTCGTCGAGATTGCCGGTCGGCTCGTCTGCGAGCACCAGCAAAGGCCGGTTGGCCAGCGCACGCGCGACCGCGACGCGTTGCTGCTCGCCGCCCGACAGCTTGCTCGGCTTATGATGCAACCGCTCGCCCAGCCCCAGCCGGGTCAACAGTTCCTCGGCACGCGCCTCCGCCTCGGCTTGCTTCGCGCCGCGGATGAGTTGCGGCAGCACGACATTCTCGATCGCGTTGAAATCGGGCAGCAGGTGGTGGAACTGATAGACAAAGCCGATCTTCTCGCGCCGCGTCTTGGTGCGCTCGCCCTGGTCGAAGCGCGTCGCATCCTCGCCGTCGATCATGATCTTGCCGCCAAAGCCGCCTTCGAGCAGCCCGACCGCCTGCAGCAAGGTCGACTTGCCCGACCCTGAAGGGCCAAGCAGCGCCACGATCTCCCCCGGACGCAACCGCGCATCGATGCCGCGCAGCACATCGATGCGCGCGCCGCCCTGTTCGAAGTGGCGCGTCAGCGCTGTCAGCTGCAAAATATCATTCATAACGCAGCACCTGCACCGGATCGGTATTCGCCGCCTTGAACGCCGGATAGAGCGTCGCGAGGAAGCTGAAGACGATCGTCATCACCACCACCACCCCGATCTCGACCGGATTGGGTTTCGACGGCAATTCGGTCAGGAACCGCACCGATGGATCCCACAGATTCTGCCCCGACAAATAGCCGATCCCGTTCAATATCCCCTTGCGGAAATAGAGCGCGACAAAGCCGAGGATCAGCCCGACCAGCGTCCCGCCGACCCCGATCGCCACGCCGATCGCGACGAAGATGCGCAGCACCGAATCGCGCGGCGCGCCCATCGTGCGGATGATCGCGATGTCGCGCGTCTTGGCGCGCACCAGCATGATCAGCGACGACACGATGTTGAACGCCGCGACGAGGATGATCAGCGACAGGATCACGAACAGCGCGACGCGCTCGACCTCCAGCGCCTCGAACAGGCTGCTGTTGGTCGACCGCCAGTCGGCGACGATCGCCGTCGCCGCGAGTTTTTGCGACAGCGGCGCTAGGATTTCGCCGACCTTGTCGGCATTTTCGGTCTGGACCTTGATAATGCCGATCTGGTCGCCGGTCAGCAGCAGCAACTGCGCATCGGCCATCGGCATGATGATATAGCTTTTGTCGAAGTCATAGACCCCGATCTCGAAGATCGCCCCGACCGAATAGCTGATCTCGCGCGGCACCGTCCCGAACGGCGTCGAACGCCCGGCGGGATTGATGATCGTGATCTGCGACCCGACGTTCGCGCCCAGGTTGCGCGCCAGTTCGGACCCCAGCGCGACCTCGCCCGACCCGTCGGTCAGGCGATTGAGATTGCCCTGCAGCACCTCGCCCTTCAGCACGTCGTTCTTGCGGATGTCGTCGACCAGCATGCCGCGCACCGCAACGCCCTCGACCCGGCCGTTGAAGGTGGTCAGCAGCGGTTGTTCGATGATCGGCGTCGCCGACGTCACCCCGGGCGTCGCGCGTACCTCTTTCAGCACGTCGCGCCAATTATCGATGCGGCCGCCAAAGCCCTGCACCACCGCATGGCCGTTGAGCCCGACGATCTTGTCGAACAACTCGCCGCGCACCCCGTTCACGACGCTCATCACGATGACGAGCGCCGCGACGCCGAGCATTACCGCGACGAAGCTGAACGACGCGGCGACGAAGATGAACCCCTCGCCGCGCGCCGGAAGCAGATAACGTTTGAAGATGGTGCGCTCATAGGGACGCAGGATCATAGGGTCGGTCCGTGAAACGCGCTGGAAAATGCCATCATAGCGCCGCTTTAGGGGGCCTCCCGGTTGCTGGCAATGGGCGCCGTAAGCGGGGAGTCCTTGCGAGTGATTCGCAAAATCTGTTGCCCATCGGCCACAGGGCTGCGCAAAAGCATCGCAAGCTAACTGCCAGAGGGTGACAAGCGGTGCCCGGGAGCCTAGCCCGATGACTTCTGGATCACGCGGCTAAAGGCCCGGTTTCAGGGAGTGTGGACGCTTCGCCTCGTCCACGCAAAGGGGGATGGCGGTAGTTCGTCACAGGCGCCCGGGTCTCGAGATCGAGGCCCGGGCGTTGTGATTCTACCCCTCGCTCTCGCTGATATCCTCGAGCATGTCGGTATCGAGCACGCGCACCCGCCCCTGTTCGAGCGAGATGACCCCAGATTCCTCCCAGCTGCGCAATTGGCGGTTGATATGTTCGCGGCTCATCCCCGCGAAATTGCCGAGTTCGGTCTGGCTGAGTTCGACGCGGTGCGTCGTCTCGATGCTGTCCTTGCGAATCAGGCGCTTGAGGTAGCGCGCCAGCCGCGGCCCCGACGCATAGGCGCGGTCGCTTTCGATCGTCTGGTCGGCGGTGCGCAGCCGCCGCGCCAGCTGCTGCATCAGCGACCAGGCGAAATCGGGGTGGCTGGTAGCAAAATCGCGCAGCGCGTTGCGGCCGAGTTGGAGCGCGCTGCCGGCGCTCGTCGCGGTGACCGAAGCGGTGCGCTCGCCGCCGTCGAGCAGCGCGATCTCGCCTAGTACCGCGCCGGGTTCGGCATAGGCGAGCACAATCTCGCGTCCCCCGGCGGTCAGCATCGACACGCGCGCCGTGCCTTCGGTCAGGATCAGCATCATGTCGCCGGGATCGCCCTGGACGAGCAATTCCCTGCCCTTGACGAAGTTGATCTGCACCGCGCGGCTCGCGATGTCGGCCCAATCCTCGACCGACAGGCCGGAAAATATGCTGTCGGGACCCTGTAGCTCGGCGAGTTTCGCGTGATCCATAAGCCCCGTTGCCCCTGTTGCCCGGCGTCAGACCAGCCGGCTGTGCTTCACCGCCGCTTCGATGAACCCGGCGAACAGCGGGTGCGGATCGAAGGGTTTCGATTTGAGTTCCGGATGGAATTGCACCCCGATAAACCAGGGATGATCCGGCCGCTCGACGATTTCGGGTAGCATGCCGTCGGGCGACATGCCCGAAAAAACGAGACCGCCCGATTCGAGCCGCTCGCGATAGGCGCCGTTGACCTCGTAGCGGTGGCGGTGGCGCTCGCTGATCGCATTGGCGCCATAGACCGCCGCGACATGGCTGTTCGGCGACAGCTTCGCTTCATAGGCGCCCAGCCGCATCGTACCGCCAAGGTCGGTGTCGGCGCCGCGCTGCTGCAGCCCCTCATCGCTCATCCATTCGGTGATCATGCCGACCACCGGCTCGTCGGTCTTGCCGAATTCGGTGCTCGATGCCGCCGCGATGCCGCTCGTGTTGCGCGCGCCCTCGATGCACGCCATCTGCATGCCAAGGCAGATGCCGAAGAAGGGCACATTCCGTTCGCGCGCGAAACGCACGCTCGAAATCTTGCCCTCCGACCCGCGTTCGCCGAAGCCGCCGGGGACGAGGATGCCGTGCAGCGGCTCGAGATTGGCGGCGAGATCCTCACCGCTTTCGAACATCTCGGCGTCGAGCCAGCGGATGTTGACCTTGACCCGGTTCGCCATGCCGCCATGGACCAGCGCCTCGTTCAGGCTCTTGTACGCATCGGGCAGCGAGACATATTTGCCAACGACGCCGATCGTCACTTCGCCCTCGGGGTGCTGCTTGCGGTCCATGATGTCGAACCAGCGCGTCAGGTCGGGGTCGGGCGCATCGTGGATGCCAAAGGCGCGCAGCACTTCGTTGTCGAGGCCTTCGCCATGATATTGCACCGGCACCGAATAGATGCTGTCGGCGTCGAGCGCGGGGATCACCGCTTCCTTCCGCACGTTGCAGAATTGCGCGATCTTGGCGCGCTCGCCATCGGGCAGCGGCTTTTCGCAGCGGCAGAGCAGGATGTCGGGCTGGACGCCCAGCGACGCGAGTTCGCGCACGCTGTGCTGGGTCGGCTTGGTCTTCAATTCGCCCGCGGCGGCGATGTACGGCACCAGCGTGACATGGACCGACAGCGTCTTGTCGCGGCCCTCCTCGTTGCGCAGCTGGCGGATCGCCTCGATGAACGGCAGCGATTCGATGTCGCCGACCGTACCGCCGATTTCGCACAGCACGAAATCGAGGTCGTCGATGTCGGTCCGCGCGAACGCCTTGATCGCGTCGGTGACGTGCGGGACGACCTGCACCGTCGCGCCCAGATAGTCGCCGCGACGTTCCTTGGTGATGATCTGCTGATAGATGCGGCCCGAGGTGACGTTATCGCTCTGCCGCGCCGCGACGCCGGTGAAGCGCTCGTAATGGCCAAGATCGAGGTCGGTCTCGGCGCCGTCGTCGGTCACATAGACTTCGCCATGCTGATAGGGCGACATCGTCCCCGGATCGACGTTCAGATAGGGATCGAATTTCCGGATACGGACGCGATAGCCACGCGCTTGCAGCAAAGCCGCGAGGCTTGCCGCCATCAAACCTTTGCCAAGCGAGGAGACCACGCCGCCGGTGATAAAAATGAACCGCGCCATGGGAGGAAAGACTTACTCAACAGGAGGGGGACGGCGCAAGCCGTCGAATCGCAAACGGCGGAAATAATTCCGCCGCGCACGAATGCGGGCAGCGGGAGGCGCCTTGCGGCGCCGCCGCTTATTTCTTGGCGGGAGCCGGCGGTGCGGCGGGGGGCGTTTCGGCAGCGGCGGCCGCCGCGGCGGCGGCCAGCGGATCGTCGCTCGGCAGTGCCTGCGCCGGGGCGCCGTTCGCGGGGGCCTGCGCCGGGGCGGTCAGCCCGGTCGCCGCACCGCTTGCGGGCTGCGCCGATTTCGACAGCGAGGTGTCGAGCGTGGTGCTGCCCGAACCGCCGACCGAAGCCATGGCGGCGAGCACGATCGACAGGCCGACGAACGCCGTCGCGAGGATCGTCGTGGCGCGCGTCATGAAATCGGCCGCGCCGCGCGCCGACAACAGACCCGCGGGGCTGCCACCGACGCCAAGCCCGCCACCTTCCGACTTCTGCATCAGGATGACGCCGATCATCGCGGCCGCCACGACGGCCTGGACGACAAGCAGGAAGGTGAAGAGGTTCGACATCATATCATCCTGAAACGGGGTGCCGCAAATGGGCCAATCTGGCGGTGCACATAGAGATGGCGCGCGAAATCTTCAACCCGCAAGGACCAGCCAGGGTCCACGCAAGAAAAACGATGCTGTCGGCCCTCCCCTTTCCCATTCGTGTCGAGCGAAGTCGAGACACCCCGCGACCGCGCGCGACCGATCGGCATCTCGACTGCGCTCGATGCGAACGGACTTGGAAGCCTATTGAGAGAGGCTCCCTCCCGCCGCGACGATCGGCAGGAACTTGCCCGCCGTCAGGCTCGCCCCGCCGACCAGCGCGCCGTCGACGTCGCCGGCGCCCAGCAATTCGGCGGCATTGTCGCCATTGACCGACCCGCCATAAAGCAGCCGCAGCACGTCCGATCCCGTGCCGATCCGTGCGGACAGCGCGGCGCGGATCGATCCGTGCATCGCCGCGACATCCTCGGTCGTCGGCACCAGCCCGGTGCCGATCGCCCAGATCGGTTCATAGGCGATCGCGAGCCGCGTCGGATCGAAACTGTCGGGCAGCGATTCCCGCACCTGCGCCAGCACATGGTCGATCGCACCGCCCGATTCGCGGACGCTGCGCGGCTCGCCGACGCACAGGATGACATCGAGTCCGGCGCCCAGCGCCGCCTCGGCCTTCGCTTTTACATCCTGGTCGCTCTCGCCGCAGCCTTCGCGGCGTTCGCTGTGTCCGACGATCACCAGGCTGGCGCCGGCATCGGCCAGCATCGCCGCGGCGACCGACCCGGTGAAGGCGCCCGATGCGGCGCTGTGGCAATCCTGCCCGCCGACCGCCCCGCCCGGCACGGCGGCGACCATCGCGCCGATCAGCGTGAAGGGCGGGCAAAGCGCGACATCGACTGCCTTGTGCTCGGCGGCGGCGGCGAAGATCGCCTGCGCCTCGGCGAGCGATGCCGACACGCCGTTCATCTTCCAGTTGCCGACCACATATTTGCGCCGCGCCATCGCCATTTCCTCTCGCTGTTGTTCCGGTTGCGACGCCCCTAGCGGCGGGCGATGGCGCTAGGCAAGACGCGCCTGCGGCGCGCCGGGCCACTTTCGCGCCTTGATGCCGCTGCCCGACCCGCCTAAAGCCGCACCGAATTGCGCGCCCGCGCACCCTATTCGAAAGATTGCCCCTTCGATGATTACCGCGATCCGCAGCCTCTTTTCCTCCACGATCGGCAAGATTCTCGCCCTCGCCTTCGTCGCGCTCGTCGGCGTTGCCTTCGCGCTCGGCGATATCGGCGGCAATTCGCCGCTCGGCGGCGGGGTCGGCGGCTCCAATGTCGCACGCGTCGGCGATACCGACATCGGCTATGCCGAACTGCGCGACCAGGTGCGCCGCTCGTTCGATCAGGCACGCCGCGACCAGCCGACCCTGACGATCGACGCCTTTGTCGAGGCCGGCGGGCTCCAGCAGACGCTCGACCAGCTCATCGACGGCGCGGCCTTCACCCAATATGCCGACACCCTCGGCTTGGGGATCAGCAAGCGCCTGATCGACAGCCGCATCGCCGACCTGCCGGTGTTCAAGGGCGTATCGGGCAATTTCGACAAGACGGTGTTCGACGCGTTCCTGCGCCAGAACAACATCACCGAAGCCGCGCTGCGCAGCGACATCGCGCAGCAGATTTACGCCGAACAGCTCGCGGTCCCGGTCGGCAGCATGCCGCGCGTCGCGCCCGCGATGGCGCAGCCCTATGCCGCGCTGCTGCTCGAACGGCGCGAGGGCCAGGCGACCTATATTCCCTCCAGCAGCTTTGCCCCGACCGCCGATCCGGGCGACGCGGTGTTGCAGAAATATCTGGGCGAGAATCGCGCCCGCTTCAGCATTCCCGAGCGCCGCGTGCTGCAATATGCGGTGTTCGACCGCAGTATCGCGCCGGTCGCGGCGGTGACCGACAAGGAAATCGCCGACATCTACAAGGCGAACGCCGCGCGCTTCGCCGCGACCGAGACGCGCCGCTTCGCGCAGGTCATCGCGCCCGACCAGGCGAGCGCGAACAGCATCGCGGCCAAGGTTCGCGGCGGTTCGTCGATCGCCGCCGCCGCGCAGGCCGCTGGCCTCACCGCCGGTTCGTCGGGCGACGTCACGCTGACCGCCTATTCGGGCATGACCAACAGCGCCGCCGCCAAGGCCGCCTTCGCCGCCAAGCGCGGCGACATCCTCGGCCCGACACAGACCGGCCTCGGCTGGACCATCGCGCAGGTCGAGACGATCACCGCGACACCGGCCAAGACGCTCGCCGACGCCACCCCCGAAATCCGCGCCCAGCTTCAAAAGAGCAAGGCCGAAGAGGCGATCATCAGTTTCTACAACGGCGTTCAGGACGCGGTGAACGAGGGCGTGTCGATCGACGAGATCACTACCGACCGCAAGCTCACGCTCGTCGAAACCCCGGCCTTGCTGCCCAGCGGCCGGGCGCCTGCACAGCCCGCCTTCGCGCTCGCAGCCGACCTCGCGCCGATGATCAGCCAGGCGTTCCAGGGCAGCGACGCGGGCGAGACCCATCTCGCGACGCTGGTCGAGAACGAGAAATTCGCCGTCTATGCGATCAAGTCGGTCGTCCCCGCAGCGCCGCCGCCCTTCGCGCAGATCCGCGCCGACCTCCTCGCCGACTGGAAGCTCGCACAGGGCCAGAAGGTCGCCCGCGACAAGGCGCGCGCGATCGTCAAGGCGGTCGAGGGCAAGCAGAGCTTCGCCGACGCGGTGCGCGCCGCCGGGCCGAACATCGGCAACGTCCAGACGATCGGCGGGCTTCGCGCCGAACTCGGCGCGGGCGGCCAGCGCGTGCCCCCCGAACTCGCCCTGCTCTTCTCGATGGCACAGGGCAGCGTCAAGACGCTCGAAATCCCCGGCAACCGCGGCTGGATGGTGATCGCGCTCGGCAAGGTCGAGCGTCCGAACCCGAAGGATATCCAGCCCGAACGCGTCGCCGCGATCGCCGGCCCGCTCGGCCCGGCCTTCGGCAACGAACTCGTCGCCCAGATGATGCAGGACGCCCGCAAGCGCGTCGGGGTCAAGCTCAACCAGAAGCTGATCGACCAGCTGCGCAAGGAGCTGACCGGCGACGCACCGGTCGCCGAATAAGGGTGAGCCTGGAGGGTAGAGCTGCCGCGCTCGAAGCGCTGGCCGGGGGCCGCGGCGCGGTCGTCTGGCAGCGGCTGATCGCCGATATCGAAACCCCGGTGTCGGCGGCGCTCAAGCTGATCGCGCCGGGGCGCGGCGACTGGGTCCTCGAATCGGTCGAAAGCGGCGAGACGCGCGGCCGCTACAGCCTTATCGGCCTCGATCCCGATTTGATGTTCGAGGTACGCGGCGACGCCGCGCGCATAAACCGCGACTGGCAGCGCGACCGCGATAATTTCGCACCCGTCGCCGCTCCGGCGCTGCAAGCGCTGCGCGACCTCGTCGCCGAGTGCCGTTTCGACGTGCCCGACGCGCTGCCCAAGGCGCTCGCGACGCTCGTCGGCTTCTTCGCCTATGAAACCTTCGGCCTCGTCGAGCGCATCCCGCGCGCGCCGGGCGCCGGGCTCGGCCTGCCCGACATGGTCTTCGTGCGCCCAACGGTGATCCTCGTCTTCGACCGGCTCGCCGACGAACTTTTCCTCATCGCCCCGATTTGGCCCGACGACGATGCGCCGATCGACCGCGCGATCGACACCGCGCAGGACAAGCTCGACGCCATCGCCGCGCGCCTCGCGACCGGCAATCCGCATGCCGAGCACGCGACCGCGCTGACCGACCCGGCGACCATCACCGCCAATCCCGCGACCACGCCCGAGCATTTCGCCGCAATGGTGGCGACCGCGAAAGACTATATCGCCGCGGGCGATATCTTTCAGGTTGTGCTGTCACAGCGCTTCTCGACCCCGTTCGACCTGCCGCCCTTCGACCTCTATCGCGCGCTCCGCCGCATCAACCCCTCGCCTTTCCTCTATTTCCTCGACCTGCCGGGCTTCGCGCTGATCGGCTCGTCGCCCGAAATCCTCGTGCGGGTCAGGGATGGCGAGATCACGATCCGCCCGATCGCGGGCACCCGCCCGCGCGGGCGAACCAGCGCCGAGGACGCGTACAACCGCGAATCGCTGCTCGCCGATCCCAAGGAACGCGCCGAGCATCTGATGCTGCTCGACCTCGGCCGCAACGACGTCGGCCGCGCGGCAATCGGCGGCAGCGTCGCGGTGACCGACAGCTATACCGTCGAATTCTACAGCCATGTCATGCATATCGTCTCGAACGTCATCGGCCGCATCGCGCCCGACAAGGACGCGATCGACGCGCTGTTCGCGGGTTTTCCCGCCGGTACCGTCAGCGGTGCGCCAAAAGTCCGCGCCTGCCAGATTATCGCCGAACTCGAGGCCGACGCGCGCGGGCCTTACGCGGGCGGCGTCGGCTATTTCGCCCCCGACGGCAATATGGACAGCTGCATCGTGCTGCGCACCGCGATCGTCAAGGACGGCGAAATGCACGTCCAGGCCGGTGCCGGCATCGTCGCCGACAGCGACCCCGCCTACGAACAGCGCGAGTGCGAGGCGAAGGCCGGCGCGCTGTTCGCGGCGGCGCGCGAGGCGGTACGGCTCGCCGGAACGCCGGGTTACGGGCAGTGAAATACCGCGCGGCGCTCGTTCTGAGCGCCGTCGCGATCGCAACCGGCTATTTCGCGCTCCACGATAACACACCCACCGCGCCGTCGGCCAAGCCGCCGATCCCCGACGCCTGCAAACCGCTAACCTTCGAGGGCAAGCGCTTCACCGAATGCATCGCTGTGCCCCGCCAGCACCGCATCGGCACCCGGATCACCGGCTCGAACGGCGTCCTCTACCGCGGCTTCGCTGGGCTCGCCGAGGATGTAGACCCCGCCAGCGTCGCCTTTGCGGTCAACGGCGGCATGTACGACACCGGCAGCGAGCCGATCGGCTATTATGCCGAGGATGGCAAACGCCTTTACCCGATCAACACCCGCGATGCCGGCGGCAATTTCTACCTCAAGCCCAATGGCGTCTTCTTCGGCGACGCCGACGGCCAGTGGCAGGTGATGACGAGCGACGATTTTGCCGCCAAAGTGACCGCGCGCCCCACTTTCGGCACCCAGTCGGGCCCGATGCTGCTGATCGGCGGCAAGCTCCACCCCGACATCGCGCCCGACGGCACTTCGCTGAAAATCCGCAACGCGGTCGGTGTCGACGCGCAAGGCCGCGCGCATTTCGTCATTTCGGACGAACCGGTCTCCTTCGGCACCCTCGCCGCGCTGATGCGCGATCATGCAGGGGCCAGCGACGCGCTTTTCCTCGACGGCACCGTCTCAGCGCTCTGGGATCCGGCGAACGGCCGCATGGACGGCCGCTACCCGCTCGGCCCGCTCATCCTTGTCACTCATCGCTCCCCGGACTAGCCTCACGCCATGCACAAAATCCTCGCCCCTCTCGCCCTGCTGCTTGCCAGCGTCACCCCCGCCCACGCGCAAGTCGAAGGCGCGACCGAAGCCGATGCGATCCTCAAGGATTTCACCTTCGCGACCGGCGAGAAACTGCCCGAACTCAAGCTCCACTACGCCACGCTCGGCACGCCGCAGCGCGACAAGGCGGGCAACGTCACCAACGCGGTCATGGTCCTCCACGGCACCGGCGGCACCGGAAAGCAATTCTTCCAGCCGCAGTTCGCCAACGAACTCTATGGCCCGGGCCAGCCGCTCGACACGTCGAAATATTACGTCATCCTGCCCGACAATATCGGCCATGGCGGCTCGTCGAAGCCCAGCGACGGGCTGCGGATGAAATTCCCCAAATATGACTATGCCGACATGGTCGCGGCGCAGCACCGCCTGCTCACCGAAAAGCTCGGGGTGCAGAAGCTGAAGCTCATCCTCGGCACCTCGATGGGTTGCATGCACGCCTTCGTCTGGGGCGAGACCTGGCCCGGTTTCGCCGAGCGCCTCGCCCCCTTCGCCTGCCTGCCGGTCGAGATCGCAGGCCAGAACCGCATGTGGCGCACCTTGTCGATCGACGCGATCAAGGCCGATCCGCTGTGGCAGGACGGCAATTACGGCGCGCCGCCCGCCGCAGGCCTGCGCACCGCCGCCGCGCTCAGCATGATCGCGGGCGCCAATCCCTATGCGCTGCAGGCGCAATATCCGACCCGCGAGGCCGCCGAAAAATATAAGGATGAGGCCTTTGCCCGCACCTATGGCCGCAACGACGCCAACGACACGATCTACCAGCTTGAAAGCTCGCGCACCTACAATCCCTGGGCCGACCTCGAAAAAATCACCGTCCCCGTGCTCTGGATCAACAGCGCCGACGATTTCATCAACCCGCCGCTCTACGGCATCACCGAAAAAGCCGCCCCGCGCATGCCGCGCGCCAAATTCATCCTGATCCCCGCCAGCCCCGAGACCAAGGGGCACAGCACGCATACCTGGGCCAAATTCTGGAAGGACGATCTCGCGAAACTGATGGCGGAAAAGCCGTGAAGGCCCTCGTCCTCACGCGTTACGGCGGCCCCGAAGCGACCGAATTGCGCGACGTCCCGGCGCCGACGCCCGGCCCCGACGACATTCTCGTCCGCGTCCATGCCGCCGGGCTCAACCCCGTCGACTTCAAGATTCGCGACGGCATGCTGAAAGTCGTGCAGGGCTATAAAATGCCCGTCTTCATGGGCAATGAGTTCGCCGGGGTGGTCGAGGCGTGCGGCACGAACGTCACCGGCTTTTCGCCCGGCGACCGCATCTTCGCGCGCGTGCCCAAGGAGCGCATGGGCGCCTTCGCCGAACTCGCGGTCGTCCCTGCCGATCATGCTGCGTTGCTGCCTGCGTCGCTCGATTTCACCACCGCCGCCGGCGTCCCGCTCGCCGGGCTCACCGCGCTGCAGGCGCTCCGCGACGAACTCCACCTCAAACCCGGCAGCCGCGTCTTCATTCCCGGCGGCGCGGGCGGGGTCGGCACCTTCGCGATCCAGCTCGCCAAATGGCTGGGGGCAGAGGTCACCACCACCGCTTCGCCGCGCGGCCGCGACCTCGTCGAACGCCTTGGTGCCGACCGCGTCATTGATTACACGACGCAGGATTTCGCGAACGAAGTCCGCGACATGGACGGCGCCTTCGACCTGATCGGCGGCGACACGCTCGCGAAATGCTTCGCCGTCGTCAAACCCGGCGCCACCGTCGTCTCGGTCGCGGGGCTGCCCGAACCGCTCACCGCGACAAAGGATCTCGGCCGCGGCCCGCTCCTCGCCGCGCTCTTCTGGTTCGCAAGCTTCGGCATCCGCGCCAAGGCCCGCAAGCATGGCGCGATCTACCGCTATCTCTTCATGCACCCCAGCGGCGCCGAACTCGCCGAATTGGCGGCGCTTATCGAGCAAAAACGGCTCGAACCCGTGATCGACCGCGTCTTTCCCTTCGCCGCCATCGCCGACGCGATCGCCTATCTCGAATCGGGCCGCGCCAAGGGCAAAATCGTCGTCCGGATGGTCGACTAGGCCCGAAAAGCCGGACTTGCGCCTTCCCAAGCTTCTATCCCTTCCCCCACTCCCGCAAAATCGCTACCGCCCCATCCCATGATCCTCGTCATCGACAACTACGACAGCTTCACCTTCAACCTCGTTCATTATCTGATCGAGCTGGGCGCCGAGGTGCGCGTCGAACGCAACGATGCGCTCACGGCTGCGCAGGCCCTCGCCAGCGGTGCCGATGCGATCCTCATCTCGCCCGGCCCCTGCACGCCCAATGAAGCGGGAATCAGCCTCGACCTCGTCGCCGCCTGCGCCGACGCCGCGCGGCCCTTGCTCGGCGTCTGCCTCGGACATCAGGCGATCGGCCAGCATTTCGGCGGCATCGTGCAGCGCGGCCATCTGATGCACGGCAAGACCTCGCCCGTCTGCCACGACGGCAGCGGGCTGTTCGCCGGCCTGCCCTCGCCGCTCACCGCGACGCGCTACCACAGCCTCGAGGTGGTCGATATTCCCGCCAGCCTTGTCATCAACGCGACCAGCGACGACGGCGCGGTGATGGGGTTCCGCCACGCCGAGCTGCCGATCCACGGCGTCCAGTTCCACCCCGAAAGCATCGCCACCGAACATGGCCATGCGATGCTCGCCAATTTCATGGCGAGCGCGGGCCTGCCGGTGCGCGAACGCCAGTCGGCATGAGCCGCTTCGGTCCCTTCCCCGATCCGGCCGCGCTGCTCGATCATGACGAGGCCGCGCACGCCTTTGCGACGATGCTCGACGGCGGCGGCAGCGACGACGATATCGCCGGCTTCCTGGCCGCGCTGTCCGACCGCGGCGAGACGATGGTCGAAATCGCCGCTGCGGCGCAGGCGATGCGCGACCGGCTGATCGCGATCGAGGCCCCTGCGGGCGCGATCGACGTCTGCGGTACCGGCGGCGACGGCCATCATACACTGAACGTCTCGACCGCGGTCGCCATTGTCGTGGCAGCATGCGAGGTTCCGGTCGCAAAGCACGGAAATCGTGCCGCTTCGTCGAAATCCGGTGCGGCCGATACCTTGGAAGCCCTCGGCCTCGACATGGACCGCGCCGACCATATGGCGCAGGAACAGCTTGCCGACCTCGGCATCTGCTTCCTCTTCGCGGGAACCCGGCATCCGGCGATGAAGCGCATCATGCCGATCCGCAAGGCGCTCGGCCGCCGGACCATCTTCAACCTGATGGGCCCGCTCGCCAACCCCGCACGCGTCACGCGCCAGCTCGTCGGCATCGCGCGCCCCGCCTATGTCGCCGTCTATGCCGAGGCGCTGCACCGGCTCGGCACCGAGCATTCGCGCGTCATCTCGGGCGACGAAGGTCTCGACGAACTGTCGCTCGCGGGCGGCAACGAAGTCGCGGTGGTCACCCCCGAAGGCGTCGTCATGCAGCGCAGCCACGCCGCCGACGCGGGGCTGCCGACACGCCCGCTCGAGGAACTGCGCGGCGGCGACGCCGCTTTTAATGCGAAGGCCCTGCGCGGCCTGCTCCAGGGCGAGCCCGGTGCCTATCGCGACGCCGTCCTCTACAACGCCGCCGAGGCGCTCCTCGTCGCAGGCGCGGTCCGGACGCGAACCGAAGGCGTCGAGGAAGCCGCCGAAGCGATCGACAAGGGCCTCGCC
Organism: Sphingopyxis sp. GW821-FHT02C12; assembly: GCF_059421785.1. NCBI lineage: Bacteria > Pseudomonadati > Pseudomonadota > Alphaproteobacteria > Sphingomonadales > Sphingopyxidaceae > Sphingopyxis > Sphingopyxis sp. GW821-FHT02C12. Next base: position 2,911,617 of record NZ_JBWKVQ010000001.1, on the reverse strand, counting down.
AACGCACTGCTCGACTGCTGGATCGCTTACAAATGAACAAACTCACCCAGATCCTCGCCACGAAGGCCGAAGAAGTCGCCGAACGCCGCCAGTCGCGAACGATGGCCGATCTCGACGGCATCGACGCCGGCCCGGTGCGCGGCTTCGCCGCCGCGCTACAGGCAAAGATCGACGCCGGCGGCTTCGCGCTGATCGCCGAAATCAAGAAAGCTTCGCCGTCCAAGGGATTGATTCGCGAAGATTTCGATCCGACCGACCATGCCCGCGCCTATCAGGCCGGCGGCGCGGCGTGCCTCTCGGTGCTCACCGACGCACCTTATTTCCAGGGCCATGAAGAATTTCTGATCGCCGCGCGCACCGCATGCGACCTGCCGGTGCTGCGCAAGGATTTCATGATCGACCCCTGGCAGGTCGCCGAAGCACGCTCGATCGGCGCCGACGCGATCCTGATCATTGTCGCCGCACTGGAAGACGCCGAGATGCAGGCCATCGAGGCCGCGGCGATCGAACGCGGCATGGACGTCCTCGTCGAGGTTCATGACGAAGCCGAGCTAAGCCGCGCGCTGACCGCGCTCCAGTCGCGCCTGATCGGCGTCAACAACCGCGATCTCAAGACCTTCGAGACCGACCTCGCGGTCACCCAACGCCTCGCGAAGCTGGTTCCGGCCGGCACGCTGCTCGTAGGCGAAAGCGGCATCGCTACCCACGCCGACTGCCAACGCCTCGCGGCCAGCGGCGTGAAGACCTTCCTCGTCGGTGAAAGCCTGATGCGGCAGGCGGATGTGGCCGCGGCGACGAAAGCGTTGCTGGAGGGGTAGTGTCTGCTTTGGGGTGGGGAGCGGACATTCCGCCACGACCCGTTCCCCGGCGAAGGCCGGGGTCCAGAGCAGTATAAAGCCGACGTCGCGTTATGACGCCCTGGACCCCGGCCTTCGCCGGGGATCAGCTCTTCTATGCCCCCTTCCGCCCGGAACCGGTTTTCGTAACCCGCAGCAGAACCAGCTCGCCCCCCATCACCGACCGGTATCCTATGCGAACCGGTAATATCTCGCCGGTTACAGCAGGCGGTTACAAGAACCGGATCGACACCGGGAACCAGGGAAAGAAGGATGGCGGGAATCAATCGGCTATCATGGCTTTTGGCGCTGCCGATGGCCGCCCCGTTACTGGTTCAGGCGGCGTGGGGGCAGGAAAGTGGCTCGGCCCAAGCGGCCGAATGGCCGAAAACCATGTATCAATGTCGTCACCGCGCGCCCCTCGACGGCTTCGGCGGCACGCTCGAATTCGACACGCTGTACACTGAAGCGGGCGCGATCTTTTCCGAAAGCGGCCGATGGACGTCCGATTATCTGCCCAGGCGCGCCCCGCCCCTCCCGGCCGGCCTGATGGCGGAACGGTCCATCATCCTCCCCGCCGGACAGCCAAGCGGCATGACGGTCATGATCGAATGGCCCGGCGGCAATGTCTGGGACAAGACGCCTACGCCCGATCCGTCTGCCAAAGCGATGATCCGCATCGTCAATATCGACGGCGTCGCCCGGTCGATGCGGAAAAAGGAGCGCTGGCACCAATCGGTCGTGGTCCGCAACAGCGAAGTCCTCCCCTACGCGAACGGCAATGACCGCATGCTTTTCCTCAGCCCGCTCGAACCCGCGCTGATCAGCAATTATGGCGATACCTCCAACATGGACCTGACGATGCCGGTCGCGAACCTCCTGGCTTGGGGCAGCGGGCTCGAAGCGCTGACGGTCTTCGATGTATTCGTCGAACCCCGGAAATATGACCCGCATAGTTTTCCCAACGGACCCGCCGGACCGATGCGGGTCGTCGGCGAATATCACATCGACATGACCGCGCTCGCCGCAGGCTTCGACAAGATCCGTGCCGAGCACCGGTGGTGGCGCGCCGGCCTCGCCGATTTCAAGACGCGCTGCGAAGCGACGCAGGTGTCGGACCCATCGCTGGAAATCATCGTCACCTGACCGCCTGTCATTATCTCTACTTGCCTTTCCTCCGCAGCGTTGCTTGGCTTCATCGCCATGACCCAACGCCCGACTCATCTCGACGAAAGCGGCGCCGCCCATATGGTCGACGTCGGCGCCAAGCCCGCAACCGCGCGCCGCGCCGTCGCCACCGGCCGCATCACCATGTCCCCTGCAGCGCTCGAAGCCATCCGCACCGGCAACGCGCCGAAGGGCGACGTCCTCTCGACCGCGCGCATCGCCGGGATCATGGGCGCCAAGCGCACCGCCGACCTCATCCCGCTCTGCCATCCTCTCGCGCTCACCAAGGTCGGCGTCGAGTTCGAATGGGAGGAAACCGGCATTTCGGTCACCGCGACCGCCGCGACCACGGGGCCGACGGGGGTCGAGATGGAGGCGCTCACCGCCGCCTCGGTCGCGCTGCTCACCCTCTACGACATGGCGAAGGCGCTCGACCGCGCGATGGTGCTCGGCGATATCCGCCTGCTCGAAAAGAGCGGCGGCCGCTCGGGCGACTGGCACGCCGAATGAGCAAGCTGCTCCCCGTCGAGGAGGCGCAGGCACGCCTGCTCGCGCTCCGCGCGCCGCTTCCTCCAGAAAATATCGCCTTTTCCGAATCGCTTGGCCGATATCTTTCGCACGATGTCATCGCATTGCGCGACCAGCCTGCGGCGCCGCTTTCGGCGATGGACGGTTATGCGATCCGTTTCGCCGACCTGCCGGGACCATGGACGATCATCGGCGAAGTCGCCGCAGGCTCCGCGCCCGCCCTGCCCCTCGGCGCGGGTCAGGCGATCCGCATCTTCACCGGCGCGATGGTCCCCGACGGCGCCGACACGGTCATCCTGCAGGAAGATGTCGCCGCCGACGGCACGGTCCTGACGCTGACCGGCGATGGCCCGGAGGCCCAGGGCGCCCATATTCGCGACCGCGCCAGCGACTTCGCGACCGGCGCCATGCTCGTCGCCGCCGGAACCCGGCTCAACGCCGGTGCGATCGCCGCGGCGATCATGGGTGGCGACGCGCAGCTTGTGGTCGGCGCCCGCCCGCGTGTCGCGATCCTCACCACCGGCGACGAACTCGTCCAGCCGGGCCGTGCGCTCGCGCCCGGCCAGATCCCCGACAGCAACGGCACGATGCTCGCCGCGATGCTCGCCGCCGAGCCCGCCGTCGTCAGCATCCCGCTCCACATCCGCGACGATCGCGAAATTTTATCCAAGGTTCTGAAAGACCTGGCGCGACGTCACGACGTCATCGTCACCGTCGGCGGCGCCTCGGTCGGCGATCACGACCATGTCCGCGGCGCGCTCGACGATGCCGGCGGGCGGCTGGATTTCTGGAAGATCGCGATGCGCCCCGGCAAGCCGCTGATCGCGGGCACGCTCGGCGACGCGCTGCTGCTTGGCCTGCCCGGCAACCCCTCGTCGGCCTTCGTCACCGCGACCCTGTTCCTGCTCCCCCTCGTCCGCCATCTCGCCGGCGCGCGCGATCCGCTCCCGCCACTGCGCACGGCCCCGCTCGCGGCCCCCCTCGGCCCCGGCGGCGCGCGACGCGACTATTTGCGCGGACGGATCGACGACGGCCTTCTCTCGCCCTTCGACGGACAGGACAGCGGCCGCACCTTTCCGCTCGCCGCAGCGAACGCCCTCGTCATCCGCGAGATCGGTGCGCCGTCCCGCGCGGCAGGCGAAGCGGCGGATTATATCGACATCGCTTGACAAGTTCGCTTCTGTTCCATTATCGTTCTCCTTATGTCCGAAACCGGCATCATGGAGAACGCCCGATGTTGACCGCCAAGCAGCATGAACTGCTCCACTTCATCCAGCAAAAGCTCGACGCGAGCGGCATCTCGCCGTCGTTCGAGGAGATGAAGGAGGCGCTCGGGCTCAAGTCCAAATCGGGAATCCACCGCCTGATCAGCGCGCTCGAGGAGCGCGGCTTCCTCCGCCGCCTCCCCAACCGCGCCCGCGCGCTCGAGGTCGTCAAGCTTCCCGAGGGCGGCAAGGCGGCCGTCAGCACCGATCGCGACAATGTCGTGCCGCTGCGCAAGCCCGCCCCCGCGATGCGCCCGATCGCCGCGAACGACATCGTCGAGGTCCCGCTCCACGGCAAGATCGCCGCGGGTGTGCCGATCGAGGCGTTCGAAAATCATGACAATCTCGCGGTCCCCGCCGCGCTGCTCGGCTCAGGCGAACATTATGCGCTCGAAGTGTCGGGCGACTCGATGGTCGAGGCCGGCATCTTCGATGGCGATTATGCGCTGATCCAAAAGGTCAGCACCGCGCGCGAGGGCGACATCGTCGTCGCGCTCGTCGACGGGCAGGATGCGACGCTCAAATATTTCCGCCGCGAGGGCAAGATGATCCGCCTCGATCCCGCGAACAGTGCCTATGAGCCGCAGCGCTACGCCGCCGAGCGCGTCATCGTGCAAGGGAAGCTGTCGGGACTGCTTCGTCGTTACCACTGACCTGCGGCGGGCGGCGCCACATATGCTCGTCGCCCGCGCCTAGTGCCGTCACCGCGCGCGGTCGCTCACCGAGGTAAAGCGCCAGCCCGCCGGTCTGTGGCAACGTATCGCGATCGATCGTCAGCCAGCGGCCGGCGCATTCGCGCGGCAGCCAGCGCTCGCTGATCACCACATCGGCCGCGGCGCACGCCGCCGCCATGTCCGCCCCCTCGATCCGGTCGCGCCCGCGCGCCGCCAGGATGGCGCGGCCATCCTGCGTCCAGCGACAGAAATCACGATTGCAGTCGACATGATCGAGGTCGGTGAGCGCGGCGAGCGGCGCATCGATCCCCGCTGCCTCGGTCATGGCATCACGCACATAATCCCCCGCCCGCTCGCGCAGCAACGCATAGCTGCCGTCGGGCAGCGCCGCGGCGATATGCTTGCCGTCGCCGGTAATCAGCACATCGGGCCGCGGCTGGGCGAGCAGGACGGCCATGCCGAGGACCAGCGGCACCGCCCCCGCCCAGCGCCAGCGCGTCCGCCACAGCAGCAGCCATATCCCGCCGAAGATCGCGAGGCCGAACCCCCAGGGCGGGAACACCGGCAGCGTCGCGACCGCGCCGGGCGCATCGGCGACGCTGTGCGCGAGCCAGATCAGGGCGTTCAGCGCCTGCTCGGCGACCCACCAGAAGGGCGCGCCGAGCCCGACGCTGTCGAACAGCAAAGCCAGCGCCTCGGCGGGCATGATGACAAAGGTCGTCAGCGGGATCGCGACGACATTGGCGAGCGCGCCATAGAGCCCCGCCTTGTGGAAATGGAACAGCGCGATCGGCGCCAGCGCGACCTCGACCGCGAGCCCGGTGATCACCAGTCCCGCGACCCCGCGTCCCAGGCGAAACACCCATGGCTCCTCGCGCCGCGCCATGAACCGCTGCATCGCGCGGCTTTCGTGGAGCGCGACGATCGCGGTGATCGCCGCGAAACTCAGCTGGAAACTCGGCCCCGCCAGCGATTCGGGGCGCCAGATCAGCACGATCAGCGCGCCCGCCGCGACCAGCCGCAGCGTCAGCGCCTCGCGCCCGAGCAGGAACGCGATCAGCACCAGCAGCGCGGCAATGAACGAGCGCAAGGTCGGCACCTCGGCCCCCGCGAGCAGCGTATATCCCCCGCCCGCCAACGCCGCGACCGCCGCCGCCAGCGGCAGCACATAACCCGCCAGCGCCAGCCGCCGGCTGAGCGCGAGCAGGCTCATCGCGCTCAGCATCGCAAAGGTCACCACCGCGGTCACATGCAGCCCGCTGATCGACAGCAAATGCGCCAGCCCGCTCCGCCGCATCGCCTCCTCGTCGGCCTCGCTGATCGCGCCGCGATCGCCGGCGACGAGCGCCGCGGCGATCCCCCCCGCCGATCCGTCGATCTGCCCGTGGATATGATCGCTCAGCCGCGCGCGCAGCGTCTGCACCCCGTCCCCCGCACCCGGCGCCCGCCCGATCTCGCCGAGCACCGTGCCGACCGCGCCGATCCGGTCGAACCAGGCGCGCTGCGCGAAATCATAGCCGCCGGGCAGGCTCGCGGTCGGCGGCGGCATCAACCGCGCGCGCAGCCCGATCGCCTCGCCCGGCGCGATGCCCTTGCCCTGCTCGCCCGCCGCGGTGATCCGCAACCGCGGCGGCAGATCCGGTCGCTTCAGCGGCCGCACGATCAACCGGACCTGATCCTTCGCCGGCAGCGGCTCGACGCTTTCGACGCTCGCCGAAAATTCGGTCACCACCGGCAGCGCCAGCACGGGCCCGGACACCCACAATGCCCGTCCCCACACGAGCAACAACCCCAGCGCCATCACCGCGCACCCGACGACGACCGCGCGCCCGAACCGGCGTTGCCAGCCGATCAGCAGCCCGGCGAGCGCGCCGGCGCCCAGCACCAGCAGCAGCCCGATCCAGTGGGTCCGGGTGGGCAGCGCGAACCAGGCGGCGATCCCCGCGCCAAGCGCGACCGGCAGCCAAAGCGCGATCCGTTCGCGCTCGGCATCGAGCCGCGCTTCGATCGACTCGGGCATGCGCCGCACCATCGCCGCCGCGCGCAAACCAATGGGCGTTTGAAGCGGCCTTGTCGCCATGCTAGGGGCACCCCCGATCCCCGTCCCCGCCGTCCGCGGGGACCCGCAAAACTGAGTGAAAGAGGCCGTTGTGGCAACCGAAAATCAAACCATATCCGGCGAAGCGACCGGCGCCGATGTGGTGACGCGCTTCGCGCCGTCGCCCACGGGTTTCCTCCACATCGGCGGCGCGCGCACCGCGCTGTTCAACTGGCTGTTCGCGCGCCACCACGGCGGCAAGTTCCTGCTGCGCATCGAGGATACCGACCGCGCGCGCTCGACCGACGCGGCGATCGACGCGATCCTCGACGGGATGCGCTGGCTCGACCTCGATTGGGACGGCGACACCGTCTATCAATTCGCTCGCGCCGACCGCCATGCCGATGTCGCCGCGCAGCTGCTCGCCAAGGGCGATGCCTATCGCTGCTATCTGACCCAGGACGAACTCGCCGCGATGCGCGCCGAGGCCCAGGAAAAGCGCCTGCCCTTCCGCGTCCGCAGCCCTTGGCGCGACCGGAACGACGGCGACCCCGCCGTGCCGCACGTCGTCCGCCTGCGCGCGCCGCAGGACGGCGCGGTGACGATTCCGGACAAGGTCCAGGGCGACGTCACCGTCCAGAACGCCGAGCTCGACGACTTCGTCCTGCTGCGCAGCGACGGCACCCCGACCTATATGCTCAGCGTCGTTGTCGACGACAATGACATGGGCGTCACCCATGTCATCCGCGGCGACGACCATCTCAACAACGCCTTCCGCCAGCTCGCGCTGATCCGCGCGATGGACTGGCGCGAGCCCGTTTACGCGCACGTCCCGCTGATCCACGGCGCCGACGGCGCGAAGCTGTCGAAACGCCACGGCGCGCTCGGGGTCGACGCCTATCGCGACGAATTGGGCTATCTGCCCGAGGCGGTTAACAATTATCTGCTCCGCCTCGGCTGGGGCCATGGCGACGACGAGATCATCAGCCGCGCACAGGCGACCGAGTGGTTCGACCTCGCGCATGTCGGCCGTTCGCCGTCGCGCTTCGACTTCAAGAAGCTCGAAAATCTCAACGGCCATTATCTGCGCGAAGCCGACGACGCCCGCCTCGCCGCGCTCGTCGCGCCGATGACCGGCAAGCTTCTCGGCCGCGATCTCTCCGCCGCGGATCAGGCGCTGCTCGCGCAGGCGATGCCCGCGCTCAAGCCGCGCGCCAAGACGCTGCACGAGATCGCCGACGGCGCGTTCTTCCTCTTCGCCGACGAACCGCTGGTGATGGACGAGAAGGCCGCAGCGGTGCTACAGGACGCACCGGAGGGGATGCTCGCTTCGGTCGCCGACCGTTTGCGCGCGCTGTCCGGCTGGTCGCAAGAAATGGTGGAGGCCGCAATTCGCGAAGAGAGCGAAGCGGCCGGCGTCGGGCTCGGGAAACTGGCCCAACCGCTGCGGGCGGCCCTCACCGGGCGGACCGTATCGCCGGGGATTTTCGACGTGCTGCTGCTGCTGGGCCGCGATGCCAGCCTGGCGCGACTTGACGCAGCGCACAATAATCCGGCAGGGGCGTAGCCACAGCGACTCCCGCCGCCACAACAGGGGAAGAATATGACCGACCAGACCGCAAAGATCACCCTGGGGGACACCACCGTCGAGAACCCCGTGCTCAAGGGCACCGTCGGCCCCGACGTCATCGATATCCGCAAGCTTTACGCGCAGACCGGCGCCTTCACCTATGACCCCGGTTTCACCTCGACCGCGAGCTGCGAATCGAACCTGACCTATATCGACGGCGACGAGGGCGTCCTGCTCCATCGCGGTTATGCGATCGGCGACCTCGCCGAAAATAGCAGCTTCATGGAAACCTGCTACCTGCTGCTCAACGGCGAACTGCCGAGCGCGGACGAACTCGCCACCTTCGACACCACGATCACCCGCCACACGATGCTGCACGAACAGCTGTCGACCTTTTATCGCGGTTTCCGCCGCGACGCGCACCCGATGGCGGTGATGTGCGGCGTCGTCGGCGCACTCAGCGCCTTCTATCCCGACTCGACCGAGATCCACGACCCGCGCCAGCGCATGATCGCCAGCCACCGGCTGATCGCGAAAATGCCGACGATCGCCGCGATGGCGTATAAATATTCGGTCGGTCAGCCCTTCGTCTATCCCGACAATTCGCTGAGCTACACTGGCAATTTCCTGCGCATGACCTTTGGCGTGCCGGCGGAGCCCTATGAGGTGAACCCGGTCGTCGAACGCGCGCTCGACCGCATCTTCATCCTCCACGCCGATCATGAGCAGAACGCGTCGACCTCGACCGTCCGCCTCGCCGGCTCGTCGGGCGCCAATCCCTTCGCATGCATCGCGGCGGGCATCGCCTGCCTGTGGGGTCCGGCGCATGGCGGCGCCAACGAAGCCGCGCTCAACATGCTGCGCGAAATCGGCCGCCCCGAACGCATCCCCGAATATATCGCGCGCGCCAAGGACAAGGACGACCCGTTCCGCCTGATGGGCTTCGGCCACCGCGTCTATAAAAACTACGACCCGCGCGCGACGGTGATGCAAAAGACCGTGCGCGAGGTGTTCGACGCGCTCAAGGTCAACGACCCGGTGTTCGAAGTCGCGCTGCAGCTCGAGGAAATGGCGCTCAACGATCCCTATTTCGTCGAGAAGAAGCTGTTCCCGAACGTCGATTTCTATTCGGGCGTGATCCTGTCGGCGATCGGTTTCCCGACGACGATGTTCACCGCGCTCTTCGCCCTCGCCCGCACCGTCGGCTGGGTCGCGCAGTGGAACGAAATGATTTCGGACCCCGCCCAGAAGATCGGCCGTCCGCGCCAGCTCTACACCGGCCCGACGCAGCGTCCCTATGTGCCGGTCGACAAGCGCTGATCGAGCGACAGACGAAAACGAGAAAGGGGCCGGTTTTCGGCCCCTTTTTTGTGGGTGATGGCGACGGCCGGTAACGACCAAAACATGACGTCGCCCCCGCGAAGGCGGGGGCCGCTGTCGGCTTACGCAGCGATACGGAAATAGGCCGCTAGCGGCCCCGCCTTCGCGGGGGCGACGGTTTAAAGGAACGCCCGCTTCCCACCCCTAAGCGGTCAGTTCGCCGCAAGCGCTAAACCTCAATCCCGCGCCGGCAAACTCAGCGTAAACCGCGCCCCCTGCCCCGGCGCGCTGTCGACGGTCAGGTCGCCCTCCATCGCGCGCGCCAGTCGCCGCGCGATATAAAGACCCAGTCCCGACCCACCGCTGTCGGTACGGCCCAGCCGCTCGAATTTCTCGAACACCACCGCCTGCTGCCCGGCGTCGATCCCCTGCCCCTGGTCGGCGACGGTGACCATCGTGCGGTCGCCCTGGCGGTCGAGGCGGATCCAGATCAGCGAATTCTCGGGCGAATAGCGGATCGCATTGCCCAGCAGGTTGAGCAGCACCTGCAGCACGCGGCGGAACTCGCCGGTCGCCGGCATCCGCTCGTCGGTCGGCGGAGCATCGATGCGGATGCCCTTTTCTTCGGCTTTCATGCCCAGCAATCCGACCGCGCGGCGCGCCAGGTCACCAAGGTCGATCTCGTCGCGCGCCGCCTTGAACCCCGGACGCTCGATATTCTGGAGGTCGGCGAGGTCGTCGACCAGCCCGAGCAGGTGGCGCCCGGCATGCGCGATATCGCCGGCATAGCGGGCGTAATCGGCGCGGATCGGTCCGTCGAACTGGCCCGAAATCGTCTCGGCGGTCGCGATGATCCGCGCCAGCGGCCCGCGTAGCGCGCCGTCGATGCGGCGTCCAAAGGCCGGATCGGACAGCGGCAGCGAACCGAAGGCGGGGTCGGAAAGCGCCGCCGGGGCGGGTGCCGGGGTCGAAGCCCCCGCCTCGGGCAAGGCGGTCCCGCGAAAACCGGTGAACCGCCCGGTGGCGTCGAACAGCGGATCGGCGGCGAGCGTCGTCACCAGCCGCCCGCCGGGACCGTCGGTCCGCGCCCGCTGGCCGGTGAACCGCGCCTGCCGCGCCAACGCCTGCAGCACCGGGAAATGCCCGTCGTCGTCGGGCTGGAGTTCGAACAGTTCGGACAGCGAGCGCCCCTCCCAGCCCGATGCGACCGGCGGCGCATCGGCCCCGCCGCGCAGCGAGACGAGCCGGAGCTGCCCGTCGCATTCCCACGTCCACGCCCGCGGTGAGGCGACCGCGGCTTCGGTGATCGGCGGAATCTGCGGCTGGGCGACCGGCCGCGTCCGCCAGTCGGTGATCTCGAGCGTCGCGCCATCGGCGTCGGGAACGATCCGGACGAGCGCATGGATGTCGCTATGGTCGTCGGCGGCGATCAGCGGCCGGTTGATCTCGCGCTGCAACCGCTGCGCCAGCGCGACGAGCCGCGCCAGATTGGGCAGCGCGAGCGGCTTTTCGAGCGCCCCGCCGGCGCGTTGCTGCAGGCGCAGCAGCGCCGGGTCGCCGCTGACCAGTGCTCCGCTGCGGTCGATCCGGCCGCTGATCATCCGCTCGCTCATCGCGAAACGCCTTCGGGTCCGTCGCCCAGCGTCGCGGCGCGCGCCTGCAGCGCGGCGGCATAATCGTCGGGCGCGGCGCTCGCCACCGCGCGGTTCGCCAGCATCGCCAGCGACCCTTCGAGCGGCGCCAGCGCGGCATGATCGCGCAGCAACGGCGCGAGCAGCGGCGCGAGTTGCGCCGGCTCGGCGGTGATCAGCGCCAGCGCCATGTCGGCATAGCGATAATTCTGTGCCGCCGCGGCGAGCGCGATCAGCGCCGGCCAGTCGTGGCGCGCGATCGCCGTGGCCGCGCTGTCGGACTGGACGCCGACGGCGGCAAGCGCCGCATGATAGCCCATGGCAGCGCGGTCGATGCCCCGCGCGGGGTCGTGCGCGGCCAGCGCCCCCCGCACCGCTTCACCGAGCCGCGCGGCCTGCGCGGGATCCTTGCCCGAGCGGACGAGCGCCCAGGCGGCGACGTCGAGCAATAGCGAGCGAAACAGGTCGGGATCGAGATCGTCGATCGCCACCACCGGATGGCCGATCGCGTCGAACCGCCGCCGGTCGGCGATGCGCAGCGCGAGATAGCCGCGGTCGACTTCGGACAACGGGTCGTCGGCGGGCGCGGGCGCCGCGAGCGGCCCATCGCTCGTCCCGCTCGAAACCGGCACGACGGTCTCGCTGCCATGCCGGTCCGATTGCTCGCGCCAGCGATGCTCCTCGGCGCGCGCGAAACACAGGCCGGCAAGCTGGGTTGCACCGGGCAGCCCGTGCGCCGACCAGTCGTGCCACAGCGCCGCCGAATCGACCGCGTCGCCGAGCAGGTCGGCGGCATCGCCGACCAGCCGCCGCGCGACGCCAAGCGCCAGCGCGCGCTGCTCCTCCGAAAGCCGCGTCGCGCCGGGCGCGGCGAGATATTCGGCGGTTTCGTGCAGGCACGCCGACAGCGCCGGATTCACCGACGCCAGTTGGGAAAGAAGCGATGCTTGCACCATGTCAGTTCGCGGATAGCAGCTTGGCGTTAATGCGCGCTAAACCTTGAAGCGCTTTGTTTTCTCAGCCCGCGGGACGCCGCGCAAGGCGCAGCCAAAGCAGGATCTGGAACAAGGCGAGCAGCGGCAATATCGCGAACATCAGCGGTGCGATGCCGAAAATCAGCGCCGGAGCCAACATCATCCACGCCTGATCGGCGTCGGGCAGCAGCCAGTGAAACCGCCGCCGCTCGCCCGAATCCTCGTAAAGCCAGCGCGCCAGCAGGATCGTCGCGGCCAGGCACGGCGCCAGCGCCGCTTCGGAAAAGGGCGGCATCCTGTGGTCGGCGCCCGCCAGCGACAGCAGCCAGGGAAAGACCGCGAGCAAGACCCAGGCGAAGGTCCGGATGACCTCGCGCACCCGGTCCTGCGCCGCGCTCTCGGCACGGAAAGCGGACAGGAAGCGCATCGCCGCCAGCCCCAGCCCGCCGAGGATCGCGACGAGCGCCCCCGCCGCCGCCAGCCCGCTCGCCGCGAGCAGTGCGACGATCACCCACAGCAGGCCGGTGACATAGGGCAGATAACGCGCCGTCGCGGGTGACTTGACGAGCATCGGGCCGAACAGGCGCACGATCGGCATCATGATCGCCGAACGCCCCAGCCCGATGCCGCCATATTCGACCTGCTGCAGGCTCGATTGTTCGAGCAGCGCCGCAGTCGGCCGGTCGGTGACGATCGCGATGTCACCCTGTTCGAACAGCGCCGGCTCGCAATAGAGCCGCCGCGCGCCCGACTGCACCGCCATCCGCAGCAGCGTCAGGATCATGTCCCATTCGCCCGGCATCTCGGCGAGTTCGCGCACCATATGGTCCGAAATGCTCGCGAGTCCGCCCCAGCGCCGCGTCGCATCGATCCGCTCGAAACTCTGGGTCAGCGGGGTGTCGCCGGTGACGAGGATCGCCGGCGACCCCGGCTTGGCGATCGCGGCATAATGCATACCCCCCGCCTGCAGCCCGTCGGTGACGAGGATGATCCGGTCGTCGCCTTCGACCAGCGCGAGCAGGTCGGCGGCGGCGCGCACCGGGGTCACCTTGACCCCGCGGCGGCGGATGCGATCGCAGGTGGCGAGCAGGTCGGCGGGCACCGCGCCGACCGCGACCGCGACATGGGTAACGCCGACGTCGGCGAGGCGTGCCGCCTGCCGTTCGATCAGCGTTTCCCCCGCGACGGTGACGAGCGCGCGCAACCCGCCATCGGGCAGCGTTTCGCTGGCGCCGATCAGCGCGATCAGGGCCATCGGCGGGCGCAAGGCTGCTTGGGTCTCACCCGCCCGACCTTTAGGGGCGAGCCGCCGATTGGCAAGCCCCGCGTTCGCGGCGGCGTGACGTCACTTTTGGCGTTCGGCGCCCCTGTTTTGGCGTGGAAATATTCCTGTCGAAATCGCCCGAATCGCTGGCCTTTGCCTGCCCCATCGGCTAGACCAAAACCACCTCCCGAAAAGCAGAAAAAAGGCCGGGTCTTGACCGAAGAAAATACGCCTACGCCGCCGCCCAGCGACGGCATTTCGCCGATCAACATCGTCGACGAAATGAAGACCTCCTATCTCGATTACGCGATGAGCGTGATCGTCAGCCGCGCGCTGCCCGACGTGCGCGACGGCCTGAAGCCCGTGCACCGCCGCATCCTCTATTCGGCGTTCGAAAGCGGCTATGTCGCCGGCCGCCCCTATCGCAAATCGGCGCGCATCGTCGGCGACGTCATGGGTAAATATCACCCGCATGGCGACAGCTCGATCTACGACGCCCTCGCGCGCATGACGCAGGACTGGTCGATGAGCGTGCCGCTCGTCGACGGCCAGGGCAATTTCGGCTCGATGGATCCCGATCCGCCGGCGGCGATGCGCTACACCGAATCGCGCCTCGCCAAGGTCGCGAACACCCTGCTCGGCGATCTCGACAAGGACACCGTCGATTTCCAGCCCAACTACGACGGTTCGGAATCCGAACCCACCGTCCTCCCCGCGCGCTATCCGAACCTGCTGGTCAACGGCGCCGGCGGCATCGCGGTCGGCATGGCGACCAACATCCCGCCGCATAACCTCGGCGAAGTGATCAACGCGACGCTCGCGACGATCGACGATCCCGACATCAGCCTCGAAGACCTGATGGCGATCGTCCCCGGCCCCGATTTCCCGACCGGCGCGATGATGCTCGGCCAGGGCGGCGCGCGCAACGCCTATGCCACCGGCCGCGGCTCGATCATGATGCGATCGACCTATGTCATCGAGGAAGGCCGCGGCGACCGCCAGTCGATCGTCCTCACCGCCATCCCCTTCCAGGTCGGCAAGTCGGGCCTGGTCGAGAAGATCGCCGAGGCGGCGCGCGACAAGCGTATCGAGGGCGTCGCCGACATCCGCGACGAATCGAACCGTGAGGGCGTGCGCGTCGTCATCGAACTGAAGCGCGACGCGACCGCCGAGGTCGTGCTCAACCAGCTCTGGCGTCACACCCCCGCCCAGTCGAGCTTCCCCGCCAACATGCTCGCGATCCGCGGCGGCCGCCCCGAAATGATGGGGCTCAAGACGATCCTGTCGGCGTTCATCGACTTCCGCGAGGAGGTGATCACCCGCCGCTGCAAGTTCGAACTCAACAAGGCGCGCGACCGCGCGCATATCTTGCTCGGCCTCGTCGTCGCGGTCAGCAACCTCGACGAGGTCGTCCGCATCATCCGCGGATCGCCCAGCCCGGCGGCGGCCCGCGACGCCTTGCTCGCGCGCGAATGGCCGATCGGCGACATCGCGCCCTATATCCGCCTCGTCGAGGCGATCGACGGCGAGATGGACGATAGCGCTTCGTATCGCCTGTCCGAAGTCCAGGTGAAGGCGATCCTCGACCTCCGCCTGCACCGCCTCACCGCCCTCGGCCGCGACGAGATCGGCAAGGAACTCAAGGAGTTGGCGGACGAGATTGAGGGACTGCTTGCGATCCTCGCCGACCGCGAAAAACTCTATGCCGTCATGCGCGAAGAGCTGGTCGCGGTGCGCGACGAATTCGCCAAACCGCGCCGCACGCTGCTCGCGCCCGCCGCCGACGGCATCGACGACGAGGATCTGATCGAGCGCGAGGAGATGGTCGTCACCGTCACCCTCGACGGTTATATCAAGCGCACCCCGCTCGACACCTTCCGCGCCCAGCGCCGCGGCGGCAAGGGCCGCGCCGGCATGGCGACGAAGGACGAGGATGTCGTTACCGAGCTGTTCGTCACCTCGACGCACACCCCGGTGCTGTTCTTCTCGACCCTCGGCAAGGTCTACCGCATGAAGGTGTGGCGCCTGCCCGAGGGCGGGCCCGCGACGCGCGGCCGGCCGATGATCAACCTGCTGCCGCTCGGCAAGGACGAGACGATCTCGACCGTCCTCCCGCTGCCCGAGGACGAGGATGAATGGGGCAAGCTCCACGTCATGTTCGCAACCGCGAAGGGCAATGTGCGTCGTAACAGCATGGACGCCTTCACCAACGTGCCCTCGAACGGCAAGATCGCGATGAAATTCGAAGGCGAGGACGAGGATGATCGCCTGATCGGCGTCGCGCTGCTCGACGAAAGCGACGATGTGCTGCTCGCCAGCCGCCAGGGCAAGGCGATCCGCTTCGCCGGCGACGATGTCCGCGAATTCCAGAGCCGCAATTCGACCGGCGTGCGCGGCATGCGCCTCGGCGAGGGCGACGAGGTGATCTCGCTGTCGATCCTCCACCGCGTTGGCACCACCGGCGACGAGCGCGAGGCTTATCTGCGCGCCGCGCCGTGGAAGGACAACGAGAATGAGCCGACGCTGACCCCGGACCGGATGGCCGAACTGACCGCGCGCGAGCAGTTCATCCTGACGATCTGCGCCAACGGCTATGGCAAGATGTCCTCGGCCTATGAATATCGCCGCACCGGTCGCGGCGGTCAGGGGATCACCAACATCGACAATATCGGCCGCAACGGCCTCGTCGTCGCCAGCTTCCCCGCGGTTCAGGCCGATCAGCTGATGCTCGTCACCGACCAGGCCAAGCTGATCCGCATGGGACTCGATTCCTTGCGCGTCATCGGGCGCGGCTCGGCGGGCGTGCGGCTGTTCGACGTTGCCAACGACGAGCATGTCGTGTCGGCGGCGCTGATCGGCGACCGCGACGAGGACAGCGAGGAAGGGGACGACGAAACGCCCGCGGTCGACGACGCCGCCGAATCCGCACCCGACGGCGCGACCGAATGACCGCGACCACCGCCTTCAAGGTTCTGACCGCCCAGCAATGGACCGACTTCGAACGCGAACGCGTGTTCCGTGGCGCCACGGTGGATATCGCCGACGGCTATATCCACCTGTCGACCGCCGAGCAGCTCGAAGAGACGATCGCCAAATATTTCGCGGGCCAAACCGACCTGATGATCGCCGAGGTGGACCTTACCTGCCTCGGCGACGCGGTCCGCTGGGAACCGGCGCGCGGCGGCGCGCTCTTCCCGCATATCTACGCCGAACTGCCGATGCATGCGGTGGTCGGGCTGCAGAGGCGCGGCTGACAGGATCGCCCTTGATCGAAGGCTCGTCGCCTTTGGTCGCATCTTGCTTCGCGCGGCCCACCTCCCCTACCAACGTCGCGCCCTACCAACGTCGGGCTTTGCGATGTCCGCGCTCAGGGGAGATTTGACGATGCGCCTGTTCTTGATTGCCGCCCTGCTGGCCTCCGCCGCTCCCATTACCGCCTATGCGCATGACGCCGCGCCCGCCACTGCCGCCCAGTCGAAGCCGGTGCCCAAGGAAGAATTGCTGAAACCGCCCGCCGACGCGGTCCATTATGTTGTCGTCTCCGAAGCCGGCAAGCATGGCGACCAGTGGCGCTGGCAGATGCCCGACGGACGCATCGCCTATCGCTGGTCGCAGGAATTGCGCGGCTGGATCACCGAGATGGACCAGGTCGACAGCCTCGCGCCCGACGGCGCGATCGCCGCGACGACGATCCGCGGCATCACCCTCGCCGGCGACGCTGCCGAGGAGTTCCGCGTCGCCGGCGGTCGCGCGACTTGGAAAACCGCGACCGACGCGGGCGAGGCGCCGGCGGGCGGCTGGTATATCCCGGCCGGCGGCGTCGGCATCGCCAACGCCCCGCTGATCGACGCGCTCGCTGCGGCGGGCGACGCCGGGCTGGCCTTCCTGCCCAGCGGTAGGGGCCACATAACCCTCGCCGGCACGCAGGTCATTCAAGGCCCCGCTGGGCCGAAGACCGTCCAGCTCGCCTTCGTCAGCGGCATCCTCTCCTCGCCCTACCCCGTCTGGCTCGACGACAAGAAACGCTATTTCGCCAATATCGGCTTCATCTCGGTGGTGCCGGAGGGCTATGAAGGCGCGCTCAAGCAGCTCCGCGACGCGCAGGACGCCGCCACCGCAGAGGCTGTCGCGGGCATCGCCAAACGCTTCCTCGCCCCCGCCGCGAAAGCCCCGGTTCTGTTCGACAATGTCCAGCTCTTCGACGCCGACAAGGGCGCCTTCCTGCCCGCGCGCGCCGTGCTCGCGCAGGACGGCAAGATCGCCGCGATCGGCGCCGCCGGCTCGCTCAAGGCGCCCGCGGGCACGCGTGTCATCGACGGGCGCGGCAAAACGCTCGTCCCCGGCATCTGGGACAGCCACCTCCACATCGGCGACGATTGGGATGTGCTGTCGAACATGGCGAACGGCATCACCAGCTTCCGCAGTCCCGGCACCAACATCGACCGCGCGATCGACGCGACCAAGCGGCGCGCCGACGGCACGCTGCTGATGGGCGAACCCTTCATCTCGGTCATCATCGACAAGAAGGACCCGCTCGCGGCGCAGGGCGCCGAGGTGGTGAGCAGCGAGGAGGAAGCGATCGCCGCCGTCCGGCGCGTCAAAGCCGCCGGCCTGTGGGGCGTCAAATTCTACACCTCGATGAACCCCGCGTGGATCGCCCCAGCCGCCGCCGAGGCGCACAAGCTCGGCCTCCACGTCCATGGCCATGTCCCCGCGGGCATGCGGCCGAGCGAGGCGGTGACCGCGGGCTATGACGAGCTCACCCACCTCAATTTCGTCGTGATGGAAGCGATGCCGCGCGACGTGCTCGACAAGGCGAACACGCGCCAGCGTGTCGAGGGGCCGGCGCGCCTTTTCAAGGATATCGACCTCGACGCGCCGCCGATGAAGGGCTTCATCGCCGACCTCGCCGCCAAAAAAACCATCGTCGACCCGACGATCGTCATCTTCGAAGGCATGCTGACGCAGGACGGCGGCACGCCGCAGCCCGCCTATGCCCCCTATATGGGCATCATCTCGCCCGTCCTCGAACGCTCGGTCTTCACCTCGGCGGGCTATCCGCTGGTCGAGGGCTATACGCGCGACGATTATCGCAAAAGCTATGCGAAGATGGTCGAACTCGTCGGCCGGCTGCACAAGGCAGGCGTGCCGATCGTCGCCGGCACCGACGGCTGGGGCATCGAACTGATCCGCGAACTGGAAATCTACCGTCAGGCGGGCTTCACCCCCGCCGAAGCGCTGCAAAGCGCGACGATCCTCCCCGCGCGCGTCGTCGGCGCCGACACACGCACCGGCTCGATCGCGGTGGGCAAGGAGGCCGACATGGTGCTGGTCGACGGCGACGCATCGACCGACCTCGGCGCGCTGCGCCGCGTCGTGACGGTGGTCAGCGACGGCTATGTCATGGACGCGGACGAATTGCGCAAGGCGGCGGGATATAGCGGGCGGCCGAAATAGGTTGCTAGCGCCAACCGAACTCTCTTCGTCACCCCGGGCTTGACCCGGGGTCCCGCTGAGCCGCCTTACGGCGTGGATGATCGATTTTGGGTGGGAAGCGGACCCGCCGATCCTCCCTGTCGCGCAGCGATGGGGAGGTGGCAGCGCGAAGCGCTGACGGAGGGGCCGACGCCGTCAGGCGTCGCGCAACCTCTCGGCCCCTCCACCATCCGCTTCGCGGACGGTCCCCCTCCCCATCGCTGCGCGACAGGGAGGATTGAATGTGCACTTTCGCCCGTCAGCGGTCATCACATCCACAACGGTAGCGAACGACTGAAATGGGGTGGGAAGCGGGCGCTCGCGGTCACGTCGCATTCCGGCTATGGGCTTCCGGCCAGCGTGACGGAATTGGTAGACGTATCGCTACAGCGATCCCGGCGACGGGTGCAGGTTCGATCCCTTGCCGCTGGCATTTCCGAAATGGGGTGGGAAGCGGACGTTGCCACAGTTTGATTTTAGGGTACGAATGTTCGGGTGAACCCGGAACACTACAAAGTCAGAATCGATGGACGCCGGGTCGTGGTCGCTGTGGCGCGCGAGGACACGATACGACGCATCTCGACCAATCTAGTCGCGCTTGGAGCTTCGCCGGTTGGCCCGGGAGCGTGGGTTTGCGATATCAATATCCCTACGATCGACCTGGCTTCGGCCGTGGGCGAGTTAGCTGACGGTGAAGTTGTATATCTATCGACAAATGGGGATTTTGGTTTCCTTGTCGCTCCGAAAACCGACGGAGGGATCATCGTCACGCCGCGCTGACAATGGCTGCAATCGGTCGAAAGTCGCCTTCTGAAATAATTCGCGCGGAGGCGCAGAAGCCGCAGAGCCGATTTCTCTTCTTCTCTGCGGTCTCTGCGCCTCCGCGCGAATATATGATAAACTAACGGCCGCTATCGGCGCTTGGCCACCCGGTTCCCACAAGATCAGCGCCGCGCATTCCACGCGCGCACCGCCGCCATCGTCTGTTCGATATGCGCTTGCGGCTTGCTGTCGGTGTAGCTCAGCAGGATCGTGCCGTTCGGCGCGATGACATAGGAGGTGCGGCTGGACAGCGTCGTCCCGTCGGGGCGCTGCATCGTCGCGTCATAGGTCGCCGCGACCTTGGCGCCCGGATCGGCGGCGACGGCGAACTTGTCGCGGCATTCCGATCGCGAAAACTCGGCGACGCGGTGGATATTGCCGGCGGTCACCCCGATGACGCGGGCGCCGAGCTGGTTGAAACGGCTGTTCGCTTCGGCGAACAGATGCGCCTCCACCGTGCAACCGGGCGTGAAGGCCGCCGGAAAGAAATAGAGCACCACCGGCCCGTTGCGCAGCGTCTGTTTCAGCGACAGGCTGAATTCCTTGCCGCCCTGCGCCGCGTTCAGCGTGAAATCGGGTGCCTTCGCACCTTGCTTGAGGGCCGCGATGCCCTGCGCCGGAAGCACGGCAAGCGACAGGCCCAGGCCGAACGACATTGCGATTTTCGTCAGGGTTTTCATCGGCGGTCTCCACGAAAGGCGGAAAACTTGCTCCGCCCGTCGACCTTACCGCGAAATTCGCCGGTGCATGGCAAAAAAATCAGCCTTACCCGCCACGACCGACGGCAGCGGGCCGGTGTCGGCCCGCTGCCGCCGCCGGATCAGCAGCGACGACCGCCGCGGTCGATCTCGCGGCCGATCAGCGCACCCGCGGCGCCGCCGATGATCGTGCCGGGAACGCGGTCGCCATAACGATCGACTTCGCGGCCGATCAAGGCGCCCGCCGCTCCGCCGACGATCAGGCCCGTCGTGCCGCTGCCGCGTCGGCAATGATAGCGGCGATCGCGATAGTCGCTGCGCCGATAATCGCGGCGATAGTCCCGCCGATAGTCGCGGCGATAATCGCGATACCGGTCATTGTCGCGGTGACCATAATAGGACTGGCGGTGGTGCCGGTCGCGCGCATCGGCGTCGGCGGGCAGCGCCGCGAGGGTGCTGGCACCGATCAGCGCCGTAAGCGCCAGTTTCTTGAGCAGGAACATATGTCTTCTCCGTCTTGGTCCCCGCGGATCAAATTAGGGCTGCGAAGATGGCGCCTGGCTGAACTGCGGTTGCGCAAAGGCTCCATTCGCATCGGCTCGGCCAGCTTTCAGGGCGGTTTGCCGCGCCCGATTGACCCCGCGCCGCAATCGGCGCAGCATCGCACCATGACCCTCACCATCACCCCCAGCGGTCAGTCCTGCGGCGCCTCCGTCACCGGCGTCGACCTGACCCGGCCCCTCGATGCCGACACCATCGCCGCCATCCGCGCCGCCTGGCTCGACCATCATGTCCTCGCCTTCCCCGACCAGAAGCTGGGCGACGACGATCTTGAGCGCTTCACCCGCTATTTCGGCGGTTTCGGCGACGATCCCTTCATCAAGCCGATCCCCGGCCGCGACCATGTCATCGCGGTCAAGCGGCGCGCCGACGAGACCGCGCCGCTGTTCGCCGAAAACTGGCACAGCGACTGGAGTTTTCAGGCGCGTCCACCTGCTGGCACCTGCCTGTTCGGCATCACCATCCCGCCCGTCGGCGGCAACACCGAATTTGCGAACCAGCATGCCGCGCTCGACGCGATGCCCGCCGATCTGCGCGCGCGGGTCGAGGGGCTACAGGCGATCCACAGCGCC
This sequence comes from Sphingopyxis sp. GW821-FHT02C12, assembly GCF_059421785.1. Taxonomy (NCBI): domain Bacteria; kingdom Pseudomonadati; phylum Pseudomonadota; class Alphaproteobacteria; order Sphingomonadales; family Sphingopyxidaceae; genus Sphingopyxis; species Sphingopyxis sp. GW821-FHT02C12. The sequence continues at coordinate 2,890,222 of NZ_JBWKVQ010000001.1, read as the reverse complement.
CGCGCGGGCTACGCCCCTTCGGGCATGTACGGTGCGAAGGACAAGGATCGCAGCATGGATATCCGCTCGGGCGACGAGGCGCTCGAAACGCAGCGCCATCCCTTCGTCCGCGACCATCCCGAAACCGGCCGCAAGGGCCTGTTTGGCTGCGCGGGTTATATCATCGGCTTCGACGGGCTCGACGATAGCGAGAACCTGCCGCTGCTCTACGAACTGATCCAGTGGCAGGGGCGCGAGGAGTTTCGCTATTCCCACGCATGGGAACCCGACATGCTCGTCATGTGGGACAATCGCTCGGTCCTCCACCGCGCCACCGGTGGTTATGACGGCCACGACCGGCTGTTGCACCGCACGACGATCGCGGCGTGGGACGGCTAGAGAAACTGCGCGACTTTCCCCTGCGTTTCTAAAGGCTTCGCGGCTCAATCGGGCTCAGGTAAGCGCCAGTCCGCCGTCCACATCGACGATCGCACCGGTCATGAACGGGTTCACGGCGCAGGCCAGAATCTGGAAGGCGATCTCTTCGGGGCTGGCAACCCGCGCGACCGGCTGCGGCGGTGGCGGACTCGAAGCCGGACGGACCGATCGCAACAGCGGCGTGTCGACCAGCCCCGGCGAAACGCAATTGACGCGAACCGGCGCGAACTCGCTTGCCAGCACCCGGGTCAGCACCTCGACCGCGACGGTCGCGGCGGCCACCGCCGCCCGGCCGGCACGCGGTCGACGTCCGCCCGCTCCCGACGTCAGCGTCAGCGAACCGCCGTCGGCAATTTTCGCGTGTCTGGCGATCAGGTAGCTGCCCCAGAATTTCGAATCGAACGTCGCTTTCGCGTCCGCCAGCGGCAGGTCGCGGATCGGCCCCGACCGGAGCTGCGCGGCGGTGACGATGACATGATCGAACGGTTCGCGGCTGGCGAAAAACGCTTCGACCGCGGCCTCGTCGAGCATATCCAGCGCCGCGCCTTCTCCCCCGACCGTCGCCACCGCCGCGGCCAGTCTGGCCGCATCGCGCCCGGCGATCGTGACCGACGCGCCGTGCCGCGCCGCCATCGCGGCGACCGCCTGCCCGATCCCCGAACTGCCTCCGACGACCAGCACATGCTGTCCCGCCAGCCCGTCAAAGCCCGTCATATGCCCTCCCGCGTGCCACCAATCATTAGCATGCTAAGCTCTATGGAGGCGCGCGGCAAGGATCAACGGCGACGGGCGCGACCCGCTGTCTTTCAGGACCTCTGGTCTTTCAGGCGGTCACCCGCCCGGCATGGCTTTCGCGCGACAGCGTGCTGACCACACCCCACGCGATCAGCGCCTGCCCGGCGAAATAGAGCGGCCAGACGAGCCACATCGTCACCGACCTCGACAAGGTTCCGCCTTCGCCGGCAAAGATGAACAGGTCGCTGGCCAGGAAGATCATCGCGCCGATCCCGGTGCGATAGCGCGGGAACCGGCTCGCCCAGGCGGTCGCCGCCATCACCGCGACCCCGCCGGTATAGGCCATCGCCGCGATCATCTGCCCCGTCTCGGCCGCGTGCGTCAGGCCCCAGGCGATCACCAGCGCGAGCGGCACCGTCCCCCAGACGAGCAGCCGTTGCGATCCCGACAGGCTCGGCCGCCGGTTGCGCAGGTACAGCGCGATCGCGATCAGATGCCCGGTCGCGAACGCTGCCGCGCCCTGCAACATTCCCAGCGCGTCGAGCAGATAATCCCCGAGCGCTCCGAAACCAAGCGCCGCCGCGATCAGCCAGCCGTCGGTGCTCCGCGCATTGGCGGCGGCCCACAGCGCGAGCAGCGCGACCCCCGACGTCTTCCACGCCCAGATCGCCGGCCCGTCCTGATGCTGCAGCACCGCCCAGAAAAAGCTTACGCCGCCGATCAGCGCCGCGACCCACAGCCACCGCGCCCGATCCCAACCGCCGTCACCCGACATACCGCCCCCTTTGCATCTTGTGCCCAAGACGCCTACTGCGCGGCGCACCAACTGCAAGTCAACGATTAGGGTAAAGAGTGGCGCACGACATCCACATCATCGGCGGCGGCCTCGCCGGCTCCGAAGCCGCCTGGCAGCTCGCCGAGGCGGGCTATCGCGTCCGGCTGTCCGAAATGCGCGGCGGCGGCGACATGACACCCGCGCATCAGGGCGACACCCTCGCCGAAATGGTCTGCTCGAACAGCTTCCGCAGCGACGACGGCGACAGCAATGCGGTCGGCCTGCTCCACCGCGAGATGCGCAGCCTCGGCTCGATCATCATGCGCGAGGCCGATGTCCACAAGGTCCCCGCCGGCTCCGCCCTCGCCGTCGACCGTGACCTCTTCTCGGGCGGCGTGACACAGGCGCTGTCGCAGCACCCGAACATCAGCATCATCCGCGAACGCATCGACATACTGCCGACCGAGGGCCTCACCATCGTCGCCACCGGCCCGCTGACTGGCGCGGCGCTCGCCGACAGCATCGGCAGCGCAACGGGCAAGGACGCCCTCGCCTTTTTCGACGCGATCGCCCCGATCGTCTACCGCGACAGTGTCGACATGGACATCGCCTGGATGGCGAGCCGCTGGGACAAGGTCGGCCCGATCGGCGACGGCAAGGACTATATCAACTGCCCGATGGACAAGGAGCAGTATCATGCCTTCGTCCAGGGACTCGTCGACGGCGACAAGACCGAGTTCAAGGAGTGGGAATCGAGCACCCCCTATTTCGAAGGCTGCATGCCGATCGAGGTCATGGCCGAACGCGGCCCCGAAACCCTGCGCTTCGGCCCGATGAAGGGCGTCGGCCTCGACAATCCGCGCACCGGGCGCTGGCCCTATGCCGTCGTCCAGCTGCGCCAGGACAATGCGCTCGGCACTTTGTGGAACATGGTCGGCTTCCAGACCAAGCTGAAGCATGCCGCCCAAGTCGAGCTGTTCCGCACCATCCCCGGCCTCGAAAAGGCCGAATTCGCGCGGCTCGGCGGGCTCCACCGCAACAGCTTCATCCGCTCGCCTGAACTGCTCGACCATCAACTGCGCCTGAAATCGGCGCCGCATATCCGCTTCGCGGGCCAGATCACCGGCTGCGAAGGCTATGTCGAAAGCGCCGCGATCGGCCTGATCGCCGCGCGCTTCGCCGCCGCCGAGCTTGGCGGCCGCACGCTTCCGCAGCCGCCACCCGAAACCGCGCTCGGCGCGCTGCTCGGCCATATCACCGGCGGCGCCGACGCGGCGAGCTACCAACCGATGAACGTCAATTTCGGTCTCTTCCCGCCGCTGGCCGAGGATGTCCGCAAAAAGGACCGCAAGCTCGGCTACACCCAGCGCGCGGGTGCGGCTTTGGCGGAATGGATGAAAGTCGCCGAGGGAGTCGCGGCGTAAAGATCCTCCCCTTGGCGTAGCCATGGGGAGGGGGACCGCGCCCGCAGGGCGTGGTGGAGGGGTTTCGACGCCGGCGCCATTACCCCTCCGTCAGCGGCTACGCCGCTGCCACCTCCCCATCGCTTCGCGTGGGGAGGATCTTTTGACTCAGCATTTGCATTTCGCCACCGCCGCCCTTTTCGGCGCGGTCGTCGCGAACTCGGCGCGGCTCAGCCCCCCCGACTTGTCCTTGTCCGCCCCCGCGAACCGCTCGCCGGTCGCTGCCGCCCATTCCTCGAAGGTCAGCAGATTGTTGCCGTCCTTGTCGAGCTTGCGGAACGCCGCGGTGCGCGTCGACATCATTTCGACCCGGCTGACCACTTCGTTGCGATCGCGGTCGTAGCGATTGAAGCGCCGCTCCTCGCGCGACGCGTCCTTGGCGGCGGGAAGCTCTGGCGGCGCCGCGCCGCGTTTCGGCGCCCCCGCGCCCGCCACCGGGATCGGCCCCGGATCGGGCGGCGCGTCGGGGATCACCGCCTCCTCGGCGATCTGGCTATACCCCTTCCAGATGAAGACGCCGCCGCTGAGCAACAGCGCGCTGGCGATACCGCCGATCAGGAACCGCGAAACCGCCATTGCCCATCCCCTCGCCCGAAGAGCCAAGGCTATCATGGACCGGCCGCAGCGAGCAACCGGATGCCGCGCAGACCGGATCAAAGCCATGATCGAATGACCTGTTCAAATCCGGCGGGATGATTGCTATATTCGATCAATGCAAAATTACCTGCCCTCGCTGAAACAGATGCAATATCTCGTCGCGCTGCACGAACATGGCCATTTCGGCCGCGCCGCCGACGCGTGCAACGTCACCCAGTCGACGCTGTCGGCGGGCATCCGCGAACTCGAAACACTACTCGGCCAGACCCTCGTCGAGCGCACCCGCCGCGTCGTCCGCTTCACCACCCTCGGCAACGCGATCGTCGCCAAGGCGCACCGCGTGCTGCGCGAGGCCGAGGAACTGGCGGACATGGCGGCCGCCGCCGCCGCGCCGCTCGTCGGCGAACTGCGGATGAGCGTCATCCCGACGATCGCGCCCTTTCTGCTCCCCGGCATGCTGCGCCTGCTGCGCAAGACCCGCCCCGCGCTCAAGCTCTTCCTGCGTGAGGAACCGAGCGCGCAGGCGTGCGAATCGCTCCACCACGGCGCGGTCGACTGCGTCCTCCTCGCCCTCCCCTATGCGTGCGGCGACGTCGAGAGCGAGGCGCTGTTCGACGACGCTTTGTTCGTCGCTTTCCCCGGCGACCAGTCGGAGGATCTTCCCGCGATGGTCAGCGCCGACCAGATCGACCCGGCGCAGATGCTGATGCTCGAGGACGGCCATTGCCTCAAGGACCATGCGCTCGCCGCGTGCAACCGCCCCGAACTGCGCGCCGGCGCGCGGATGATGGGGACGTCGCTGCACACGCTGGTGCAGATGGTCGACAATGGGCTGGGCATCACCATGCTGCCGCAGATGGCGATCGAGGCGGGCATCCTCGACCACACCGACATCGACACCCGCCCGCTCGATTCGGATCACGACTGGCGCACGATCGCGCTGGTCTGGCGCAAGGGCAGCCCGCGCGCCGAAGAGTTTCAGATGCTCGCCGAGATTTTCCGGCAGCATAAGGCGGGATAATCTCGAACCTCCAATACCCGTTCGTGTCGAGCGAAGTCGAGACACGTGAAGGCATGCGCGAACCCAGCGTCTCTCGACTTCGCTCGAGACAAACGGAGTTTAGCTTAGCCCCACCGCTCCGCACGCTTATGGTCGCTGCCACGCTGCTCGACCCATGCCGCCCGCCCGTCGCCGAACGTCTCGCGCTTCCACAGCATCACATCGGTCTTCAACCGGTCGATCAGAAACTCGACCGCCGCCAGCGCCTCGCCGCGATGCGGGCTGCTCGCCAGCACCAGCACGATCGTCTCGCCCGGTGCCATGCCGCCGACGCGGTGGATCAAGGTCAGCGCCGAAATTCCCCAACGCTTTGTCGCCTCGGTCGCCAACTCCTCCAGGCCCGTCACGGTGAGCACCGGATGATGGTCGAGGAACAGCTCGGTCAGCCCGCCGTCGCCGCGCACCCGGCCGACAAAGCTTGCGCTCGCTCCGTGCCCGCCGGCATCATGCGCGGCCAGTTCGGCGGCGACGTCGATCGCCGCGGGCTGGACCGCGACGCGGATCATCCGCCGGTCACCGGCGGAAACAGCGCGATCTCGGCCACGCCAACGATGATGGCATCGGGACCGACCATCTGCCCGTCGACCGCCGCGCGAATGCGCGCGGGTTCGGCGAAGGCCAGCCCGCCGCGATCGTCGCGCGCGGCGAGCCAGGCGATCAGGTCGGCGACCGTCCGCACATCGTCGGGAAGCGCGACCGCCTCGTCGGCGATCCCCATCCGCTCCCGCACCCAGGCGAAATAGCTCAGCGTCAGCGCCATGCGCTCAATCCATATGCTTCAGGCCGACGCGCAGATAATCCCAGCCGGTGATCAGCGTCAGCACCGCGGCGCCCCACAAAGAGGCGAGGCCGACCGCCTTGATCCAGACCATCGCGGGCAATGCGCCGGCGAGGATCAGCGCCCCGAACGCCACCAGTTGGAACGTCGTCTTCCACTTGGCGAGTTGGGTCACCGGCATCGACACCTGCAGCGTCGCGAGGAATTCGCGCAGCCCCGACACGATGATCTCGCGCAGCAGGATCATCAGCGCGGCGATGACATGATATCCGGTGATGTCGCGCGTGAAGACGAGCAGCAGGATCACCGCCGCGATCATGATCTTGTCGGCGATCGGATCGAGGAAGGCACCCAGCCGCGACACGATGCCGCGCGAGCGTGCAACATAGCCGTCAAAATAATCGGTAATGCCCATCAGGCAATAGAGGACGAAGGCGAGCGCATAGTCGATCGGCTTCGGCTGCATCGACCCTTCGACCACCCCCGGCCACAACAGGAAGAGCAGGATGGGCACCGCCAATATACGCGACAGCGTCAGGATATTCGGAAGGCTGAGCATGACCCCTGTTTCCCGCTCGCGCGGCCTTTTGGCTTTGACCCTGCTGTCCCTAGCCGATAAGCCCGCCGGGCGACAACCATAATGCCTGTAAGGCCCAAGGCGGTCGGACGAATTTTGACGGGATGGACCAATATATGACCGGCACCTTTGCGCTGTTGAAGCAACGCCGGTTCCTGCCCCTCTTCGTCACCCAGCTGCTCGGCGCGTTCAACGACAATCTGTTCAAGAACGCGATGGTGCTGTTCGTCGTCTATGGCGTCTACAACGACGAGACGCAGGAAACCCTGTTCAGCGCGGTCGCGACCGCGGTGTTCATCCTGCCCTTCTTCCTGCTTTCGGCGCTCGCGGGGCAACTCGCCGACACCCGCGACAAGGCGCGGATCATCCGCATCGTCAAATTCTGCGAGATCATCATCATGATCGTCGGCGGCACCGGGCTGGTGCTCGCCTGGATGGGCTGGGGCATCGAATTGCTGGCCATCCCGCTGATGATGCTCGCGCTGTTCGCGATGGGGGTCCACTCGACCTTCTTCGGCCCGATCAAATATGCGATCCTGCCGCAACATCTGAAAAGCGACGAAGTGCTCGCCGGCACCGGGCTGGTCGAGGCCGGAACCTATATCGCGATCCTCGCCGGGACGATCCTCGCCGGGGTCATCGACGTCGAATGGGCCGCGCTCGGCGTCGTGCTCGTCGCCGCGCTCGGCTATATCACCTCGCGCCAGGTGCCGCCGGCCCCGCCCGAACATGAAGAACATGGCATCGACTGGCACATCATCCGCTCGTCGAAAACGCTCGTCAGCGGCACGATGCATATCCCGCGCCTCTATCTCGCGATCCTCTCGATCAGCTTCTTCTGGACGATCGGCGCGGTGCTGTTCATCCAGTTCCCGCCGCTGGTAAAGAACATCCTCCACGCCGACAAAAGCGTCGCCAGCCTGTTCCTCGCGGTCTTCTCGATCGGCATCGCGATCGGCTCGGTCGCGGTCAACCGGCTGCTCAAGGGCCAGGTCTCGGCCAAATACAGCCCCGCCAGCGTGATCGTGATGGGCGGCTTCGTCCTCTGTTTCTATTGGGTGTGCCGAAACTGGGAACAGGACCCGGCGGGGGTCATGTACGGCGTGTCCGGCCTGCTCGCGCACGCCGACGTCATCCCGTTGCTCGCCAGCCTGCTCGGCATCGCGATCAGCGGCGGCATGTTCGTCGTCCCGCTCTACGCCTTCCTGACCACCACGGTCCCCAAGGACCAGACCGCGCGCACCGTCGCGGCCAACAATATCGTCAATTCGGGCGCGATGGTCGCGGGCTCGCTGCTCGCGATCGGGCTGGGTTTCGCCGGCGTCGGCGTCGTCGACCAGCTGCTGATGAGCGCGGTGATGTGCCTGATCTCGGCATGGCTGGCGGTCAAGCTCCACCGGGCGTGCGACTGAAGGGAAACTGTCGGTACGCTGCAATGGTCGGCTTAGGGGTGGGAAGCGGATTGTCTGGTATTGAGTGCAGCAGATCGACGGTGAGACGTTCTCGCGCGACTATTGCGCTTGGCCGTGACAAAACGATTTAATGACATCATCTTTTTTAACGGGCGCCTCGCTCAAAGATCGAGCCATTGCCGGAGCAATCATTTTCATCCCGTTGGCCGCTCTGGCTTTTTTAGCGGGTATATTTATGCGTCCCGAGCCGATTGACCAGCGGGCGGTATGGGGATGCTACGTGGCGGTCGGTGCGCCTGCACTGCGTATCGAAGGAAGTAGAGTATATATTCTCGACGGGACGCACCGTTCGATGACCTATGTCGCTGCGCATGACAAAGGATATCACTTGACGGTGCAACCGCCCCTTCTGCTCAGTCCGTCCACAGATGGTAGCTACGGCTTCGTGAGCGGTCGGGGCACAAGTTACTTCTGGTCACTGCTAGCAGAAGGTTCAGACGATCAGCGGGGAGTTAACTCTCCGCACGATTTCGACGGAAGAATTGGACTCGTAACAGCGGATTCAAAAACCGTGGTCTACGTCCGCTCTGGAAGCAACAAAGGCTGTAAGTGAACGTCCAAAATTGGTCGCTTCCCGCGCCTCAGATCAAAAACATCATAGTCGCGGTAAAAAAGATCGCGAAACTCTGCAGGAACAGCTTCAGGTCGGTCGACCCGACCACCGGCTGCGGACGCCGGTGCTGCGCAAGATCGTAACGCAGCGCGCCTTCCCAATCGGCCGGCGCGCTCATGCGTGCGATGACCAGTTGCCGGCGGCCGTGCGAACGCAGCCGGTCGCGGATGTCGATACGCAGTTCGGGGTCGAATTCGTTCATGCCCCCAAGCTAATGCGGGGTTAACGAGTCGGTAAGGTTAAAAAATCGTTAACGCCCGCCTGTCCCGCCCGGGGACGCGCGGCACAGCAACCGTTAACGCGGCATCGGCCGCACCTTCACCGCCCGCTTGTCGGCCAGCCCGCGCTGGAACGGCAGGCAACGCTGCGGCTTCATCCGCGGCCCAAGACAATAACGCACCTCCGACAGCCAGCCGTCGCGGTCGGTCGCCACCGCCAGCATTTCGGGCCTTATGCCCCGATTGCGCGCCACGAACGCCTGGCGGATCGACCCCGCGGTCTGCGGCCGCGCCGCCAGCGCCGTCATGTCGGGGAAGTTCACGGTGCGGAACAATATTTCGGCGGCGCGGAAATAGGAGGCCGGATCGGGGCTCATGCAGGTGCCATGCTTCGCCCATTCATGCTGCAACAGCTGCGCCGACGGCGTCATGCACATATGGCGGCGCAGCACCGGCTGCGGCACGATCTTCGCCGGGCGGCACCATTGTGGATAGCCGGGGGTCGCCGCCTCGGGCCACAGCCCGTGCAGCACCCAGCCGAACCGGCCGTTCTCGCCCGAACATTGGAACCGGTCGCGCGTGTCCTTCGCGTTGCGCACCCCCGCGCAATGCTCGGGCGACCAGCTCAGGCTCAGCAGATAGCCCGCGATCGGCGGATTGCGCACCGGCTCGCCGCGCTTCGGCTGTTCGAGGCGCGGGATGATCGTGCGGTCGGGGGCGACGCACGATGGCGCCTGCGCCAAAGCGACAGTGGGCGCCAGCGCCAACAGCGCCGCGGCAGCCCTAGGCCAGCGCAAAATCGAGCCCGATGTCGGCCGCCGGCGCCGACTGGGTCAGCCGCCCGACCGAGACGTAGGTCACCCCGGTCGCGCCGATGTCGCGGATCGTATCGAGCCGCACCCCGCCCGACGCCTCGACCGGCACCCGGCCCGCAACGATGGCGACCGATTCGCGCAAGGCGGCGAGGTCCATATTGTCGAGCAGCAGGTGCGTCGCCCCCGCGCTCAGCGCGGGTTCGACCTGGTCGACCCGGTCGACCTCGACGATGATATTTGCGATTCCCGCGTCGACCGCGCGGCGCACCGCCGCCTCGACCGATCCCGCGACCGCGACATGATTGTCCTTGATCATCGCGGCGTCCCACAACCCCATGCGATGGTTGGTCGCGCCGCCCATCCGCGTCGCATATTTTTCCAGCACCCGCAGCCCGGGGATCGTCTTGCGCGTGTCGAGCAGCGTCGCCTTGCCTTCCAGCGCATCGACATAGTCGCGCGTCAGCGTCGCGATGCCCGACAGATGCTGCACGGTGTTCAGCGCCGAGCGTTCGGCGGTGAGCATCGCCCGCGCGTTGCCCGACAGCCGCATCAGGTCGGTCCCGGCGGGCACGCGCGCGCCTTCTTCGACCAGTATCTCGATCTCCATCGCCGGATCGAGCGCGCGAAAAAAAGCTTCGGCGATCGGCAGCCCGGCGACGATGATCGCATCGCGGCTGTCCATCACCCCGCTGAAGCGCGCATCGGCGGGGATCACCGCCAGCGACGTGATATCGCCGCCTTCGCCCAGATCTTCGGCAAAAGTGGCGCGGACGAAGGCGTCGAGGTCGAAGCCGGGCAGGGAAAAATCGCTCATGCCGTCCGCGATAAAGCGACGCTCGCGCAAATCAACTTGACGTTTACGTAAACTAGCGCTGACATGGGCGATATGCGTGAAGATCGACAAAATAGACAAGCTGGAGAGACCTGATGCTATCCCCCATTTGCGCGATGCTCGGCATCGAATTCCCCCTCCTCGCCTTCTCGCACTGCCGCGACGTCGTGGTCGCGGTGTCCAAGGCGGGCGGCATGGGCGTCTTCGGCGCTGCCTCGCTGCCGCCCGAACGGCTCGAGGAGGAACTCGCGTGGATCGACGAGCATATCGGTGGTCGCCCCTATGGCGTCGACCTGATCGTTCCGAACAGTTTCGCCGGCAAGGGCGAGGAAAACGCCGCGCTGCCACCGATCCCGGACGAGCATAAAGCCTTCATTTCGGGGCTGCTGCAAAAGCATGGCGTCGATGACAGCGACCTGTCGCTGCCCGGCGCCGCACGTACCAGCCTCGGCGACAATATGTCCGATGCCGGCGCCGCCGCGCTGCTCGAAGTCGCCTTCCGCCACCCGATCGCCCTGATCGCCAACGCGCTCGGCGTGCCGCCGCCGCTGATGCTCGAACTCGGCAAGCGCAACAACGTCCCCGTCGCCGCGCTCGTCGGCACCCGCGACCATGCGCTGGCGCAGGTCCGCGCCGGGGTCGACATCCTCGTCGTCGCGGGCGGCGAAGCCGGCGGCCATTGCGGCGAAGTCGCGACGATGGTGCTCGTCCCCGAAGTCGCCGCCGCGGTCGAGGCGGTCGGCGCGAACACCCCGATCCTCGCCGCGGGCGGGATCGTCACCGGGCGCCAGATGGCCGCCGCGATGGCGATGGGGGCGCATGGCGCCTGGACCGGCTCGGTGTGGCTGACCACCGCCGAGGCGGAAACCAATCCGGTGGTGAAGGAGAAGATGCTCGCCGCCTCGTCGCGCGACACGGTCCGCTCGAAAAGCCGCACCGGCAAACCCTCGCGCCAGCTCCGTTCGCCCTGGACCGACGCATGGGAAGCCGAAGGCGCGCCGAAACCGCTCCCGATGCCGCTCCAGTCACTGGTCAGCGAACCCGCACTGCGCAAAATCGATAAATTGTCCGAAGGCGGTCATGAGGGTGCGAAGCATCTGGCCACCTATTGGGTCGGCCAGGGCGTCGGGCTGATGAACGAGGCGATGGGCGCCGGGCAGGTGGTGCAGGAATTCAAAGAGGATTGGATCGCCGCCTGCGAACGGCTGAACGGCTTTATCGGCGACTAAAAAAATCCCCGCCGAAGCGGGGATTTTCCTGTTCAGGCGACGGTCGCTTTCACGATCTTGCCGGGTTCGCGCGGCGGCTCGCCCTTGGGCAGCGCGTCGACATTTTCCATGCCTTCGATCACTTCACCCCAGACGGTGTACTGCTTGTCGAGGAAGCGCGCGTCGTCGAAGCAGATGAAGAACTGGCTGTTCGCGCTGTTCGGGTTCTGCGAACGCGCCATCGAACAGACGCCGCGGACGTGCGGCTCGGCGTTGAATTCCTGCGGCAGGTCGGGAAGCTTGCTGCCGCCCATGCCGGTGCCCGTCGGATCGCCGCCCTGCGCCATGAAGCCGGGGATCACGCGGTGGAAGACGACGTCGTCGTAAAAGCCTTCGCCGGCGAGCTGGCTGATGCGCTCGACGTGCAGCGGCGCGAGGTCGGGGCGCAGGCGGATGACGACATCGCCGGTCGACAGCGACAGGGTGAGGGTCTGTTCGGTCATGAAAAACTCCTGTGAAGCGGGATTGGCGGTCCCATAGCCAAGGGCGGCGCAGATGCCACGCAAATTTTGCCGATCATCGCGCACGTCGTTGCCTTCGCGGCGGGCCGGGACTAGGGGGAAGACCGGTTCGCAGCCGGGTTTTCCGGCATAGGTAAGGGAGGACCGCGCGATGGACAAACGCGAAGACTCCCTGCCCCCCGACGATGTGCTGGTCGATACCGCCCTGCCCGAAACCGAGCTCGACGAGGATGACCGGCTGAAACCCGAATTCGTCCGCGACGTCATCGAACTCGCCGAGGCCGGCGAAGCCGAAGCGGCGCGCGAGCGCATCGGCCGCCTGCATCCTGCCGACATCGCCGATCTGTTCGAACTCGCGCGCGCCGACGAGCGGCCGATGCTCGCTGCCGTCTTGGGTGACCTTCTATCCGCCGACGTGCTGGCGGAAATGAACGATTATGTGCGCGAGGAGCTGATCGACCTGCTCGCGCCCGAACAGGTCGCCGAACTGGCGTCCGAGATGGATACCGACGACGCCGTCGCGATCATCGAGGACATGGAGGCCGACGACCAGCAGGCCGTCCTCGACGCGATGGAGCCCGAGGACCGGGCGGCGATCAAGGACGCGCTGTCCTTCCCGGAAGAGAGCGCCGGCCGCCTGATGCAGCGCGAGTTCGTTGCGGTGGCCGAGCATGTCACGGTCGGCGACGTCATCGACCGGCTGCGCGAGGACACCGACCTGACGAGCGATTTCTGGGAAATCTTCGTCGTCGATCCGATGCACAAACCCGTCGGCACCTGCCAGCTCAGCTGGATTTTGCGCACCCCGCGCGAGATTGCGATCAGCGACGTGATGAAACGCGAGCAGACGTTGATCCCGGTCGACATGGACCAGGAAGAGGTCGCGCTGCGCTTCCAGAAATATGCGCTGATCTCGGCGGCGGTCATCGACCGTTCGGGGCGGCTGGTCGGCATGATCACCGTCGACGATGTCGTCCACATCATCCAGGAAGAGGCGGGCGAGGATATTTTGCGCCTGTCGGGCGCCGGCGACGGTGACATCAACGAACCGATCCGCGAAACCTATGTGGCGCGCGTGCGCTGGCTGGTCGCCAATCTCGGCACCGCGCTCGTCGCCTCGTCGATCGTCGGCTTCTTCGGCGGCGCGATCGAACATATGGTCGCGCTCGCGGCACTGATGCCGATCGTCGCCGGGGTCGGCGGCAACGCCGGAACGCAGACGCTGGCGGTGACGGTGCGCGCGCTCGCGATGAACCAGCTGACCGATTCGAACAGCTGGCGCGCAGTACTCCGCGAGGTGAAGATCGCGCTGCTCAACGGCGGCACCATCGCACTGATCGCAGGGACGGCGACAGCGCTGTGGTTCGGCAATCCCCAGCTCGGCGGCGTCATCGCCGCCGCGATGATCGTGAACATCTTCGTCGCCGGCGTCGCCGGGGTCGCGATCCCGCTGTTGCTCGACCGGCTCGATCAGGATCCGGCAGTCGCGAGTTCGGTTTTCGTCACCATGACGACCGATTCCATGGGCTTTCTGGCCTTCCTCGGCCTCGCGGTGGCCAGCGGGCTCACCAGCCTGAACTGACAAAGCGCTGGAATCGCAAGCGATTCAAAAGAATCGAAAAAAATTTCCCCAGCCGCATTTTTTTAGGGAACTTATCCACCGCCTTGGCAGTTTCCCATATGAGCAGCGGTCATCGCCCCCCCGCAGCGCTGCTCAGCAACATTGGCCCGGTGCGTATTCCCTCCCCCCCTCGAAGCGCGCCGGGCCATTTTGCACACAGATTTCACGAGGTTCTGATCATGTCGAATGTCCGTATCGTTCTTGCCGCTTTGCTTGCCAGCTTTCTGGTCGCTGGCTGCAACACCGTGAAAGGTGTCGGCCGCGATATCGAGTCGGTTGGTCAGGCGGGAAGCGACGCGATTCACTGATCCCGTCGAGTCCTTACCCTAAACCTCTTCGAGAGGTTCGACAGGCGCCGTTTCGGCGCCTGTTTTGCGTCGGCGCTGGGTGAACCAGATCGCGAGTAGCGACAGCTCGTAAAGCAACACCAGCGGGACCGCGAGCAACAACTGGCTGACCGCGTCGGGCGGCGTGAAGATCGCCGCGATGAAGAAGGCGCCAACGATCATGTAGCGGCGCGCCGAAACCAGTTGGGCGCGTGTCACGATGCTCGAGCGCTCAAGCAGCATCAACAGGATCGGAAGCAGGAAGGCGATACCGAACGCCATGATGAACTGCATGATGAAACTGAGGTAATTGCCCGCCGAGGGAAGGGCTTCCTGGGTGATCCCGCCCATATTGCCCTGAAAACCAAGCAGGAACTTCAGTGCCACCGGGATGGTGATGAAATAGGCGAGACAGGCCCCTGCCGCGAACAGGATCGGCGTCGCGATCAGGAAAGGCAGCAAGGCCCGCTTTTCCTGTCGATAAAGCCCCGGCGCCACAAATTTCCAGAGCTGGTTGGCGATCACCGGAAAGGCGATCATCACGGCGGCGAACAGCGCGACCTTGATCTCGACGAAAAATGCCTCGCCGAGTTGGGTATAGATGAGTTTGCCCTGCCCGGCTGCGACCAGCGGCTGCACCAGCACGCTATAGATCGGCTTGGCGAAATAAAGGCAGACCGCGAAAGCGGCAGCCAGCGCCGCGAGCGACTTGAGCAACCGCGAGCGCAACTCGACCAGATGATCGAGCAAAGGCATCTTGCCGCCGGCGCCCTCCTCTTCCGCCGTCACCGGGGTTTCGACGCTCATGGAAGCGGGCCATCCTTCGGCGGGATGGCATGGGTCTCGGCGGGCTGCGCGGCGGCAGCCTGATCAGCCTCCGCGCTCGATTGTTCAGATGGCGTTTCGGCGGGGACACTCGCCGCCGGAATCATGGACGGGGCGCCATCGCCATCGACGCGCGGAAATTCGCGCATGATGGCTTCATTCTGCTCGCGCCATTTCTTCTCAAGTTCCTCGAGTTCGGCCTCGCGCATCATCGTGTCGAGACCCGAACGAAAATGACGCGCCATGCCGCGCGCCTTGCCGACCCATTTGCCGACGAAGCGCATCGCCTTGGGCAGGTCCTTGGGGCCGATGACCACCAAGGCCACCACCACGACGAGCAATAACTCGGTGGGCGCGACGTCGAACATCTACTAAACTTCCCCCAGCCGGCGGTCGGCGATCAGAGCTTGTCCTGTTCGCTGGTCGGCGTCGGCATCGGGGTGGCTTCGGGCGTGCGCTGCCCTTCGATGTGCTTCATCGGCGGGGCCGGCGTATCGTCGTCTGCCATGCCCTTCTTGAAGCTTTTCAATCCTTTGGCAACGTCGCCCATCATGTCGGAAAAACGGCCCTTGCCGAACAAGAGCAGCACGATGACACCGAGGATAAGCCAGTGAATCAGGCTGAATCCGCCCATGAAAAATCTCCTTTGCGCCCGACCCGAGCGTCTGTTGATGTCCTAATTAGGCGTCTTCGCCGTCTTTTACTAGGTCCAGTTCGCCCATCGCTTCCTCGAAAGCGAGATCGACCGGATCGAGCAGACCCGCCGCGCGCAGATCTTCGATGCCCGGCAAATCCTTGCGGCTGCTAAGTCCGAAATGCTGCAAAAATGCGTCGGTGGTCTTGTAGATGAGCGGGCGCCCCGGAACTTCGCGCCGGCCCGCCGGCGCGATCCACTCGGCCTCCATCAGCACGTCGAGCGTGCCCTTCGACGTCTGGACACCGCGAATTGCTTCGATTTCGGCGCGGCTGACCGGTTCGTGATACGCCACGATGGCGAGCACCTCGGACGCGGCGCGCGACAATTTGCGCGGGTCGTCGCGTTCGCGGCGGAGCAAATGCGCCAGATCGGCAGGGGTCTGGAAATGCCAGTGACCGCCGCGCTCTACGAGTTCGATGCCGCTTCCCGCGTGGCGCGCGGCGATCGCATGGATCACCGCCCTGACGTCGGCCACCGGGATTTCCTCGGCAAAGCGCGCCGCGACTTGCCGTGCGTCGAGCGGTTCGTCGCTGGCGAACAGCATCGCCTCTATCGCACGTTCGCGGTCGTCGATCGTCATGTCGGGTGTTGTCCTATCTGGGCAGCCCTCAGATACAGCGGTTCGAAGGCCCCCTCCTGCTTCAGGTCGACGCGGCCCTGCCGCGCCAGTTCGAGCGCCGCGACGAAGCTGGACGCGATCGCCGAGCGGCGCAAGGGGCCGTCATAGTCGGGCGGCAGGAAATCGGCGAGTTCGGCCCAGTCGAGCTTGACCCCAATCAGCCGTCCAAGATGGTGCAACGCCGCGTCGAGCGTGATGACCGGGCGCCGCGACACGATATGGACCACCGGCTCGGTACGCAGCTTCACCTGCCCATAGGCCGACAGCAGATCGTAGAGGCTCGCATCCCAGCGGCGCAACCTTACGTCACGCAGTCCCTCGGGCTTGGCGCGCAGGAACACGTCGCGCCCGACGCGATCGCGCGCGAGCAGGCGCGCCGCCGCCTCACGCATCGCGGCCAGCCGCTGGAGCCGCAGTTGCAGGCGCAGGGCCAGCTCGTCCGGCGACGGATCCTCCAGCGGATCCTTGGGGAGCAGCAGCGCCGATTTGAGGTAAGCGAGCCACGCCGCCATCACCAGATAGTCGGCGGCAACCTCCAGCTTGGCGCGCATTTCGGTGATGAAGGTCAGATATTGCTCGACCAGCGCGAGAATCGAGATTTGCCGGAGGTCGACCTTCTGGCTGCGCGCCAGCGTGAGCAGCAGGTCGAGCGGGCCTTCCCAACTGTCGAGCGACAGCTGGAGCGCATCCTCACGCTCGGCCGCGGGCGCCACATCATAGTCGAGCGGCAGTTCCTCCATCGGCGGATCAGGCCCTCATCACGCCAGCGCCAGCAGCGCGTCGCGCTGGTCGACCAGCAGCGCGAACTGGCGTTCGTCGTGGGTGCCCGCGATGCGGTCCATCGCGCCTTCCAGCCGCGCCCGCGAAACGGTGCTGATCGGGTCGAGCGCGCCCGCGATGCCGATCATGTCGTCCATCTTACCCCAGCAATTGAGCGCGATGTCGCAGCCCGCCGCGACCGCCGCCGCCGCGCGCGAAGGAACGTCGCCCGAGAGCGCCTCCATGTCGAGATCGTCGCTCATCAGCAGCCCGTGGAAACCGATGCGCTGGCGGATCACGCTGTCGATGACGACCGGCGACATCGTCGCGGGCCGGTCGGGGTCCCAGGCGGTGAAGACGACATGGCAGGTCATCGCCATCGCCGCGTCGCGCAGCGCCGCGAAGGGGGCAAGGTCGGTCTGGAGGTCGCGGTCGAGCGCGGTGACCACCGGCAGTTCCTTGTGCGAATCGAGCAGCGCGCGGCCATGGCCGGGGATATGCTTGACGATGCCGACGACGCCGCCGTCCTGCAGCCCGCTCAGGATCGCGCGGCCGAGCGCGGCAACGCGCATCGGTTCGCTGCCGAGCGCGCGGTCGCCGATGACATCGCTCGCGCCGGGCTGGCGCACGTCGAGCAAAGGCAGGCAATCGACCGTAATACCGACTTCGGACAGCATCGATGCGAGCGCCATCGCGTTGAGCCGCGCCGCTTCGATCGCGCTCGCCGGCGCGCGTTCGTACAGCGCGTCGAACGCCGCCCCGCTCGGGAAAGCCGGCCATTCGGGCGATTTCATGCGCGCAACGCGACCGCCCTCCTGGTCGATCAGGATCGGCAGGTTTTCGCGCCCGTCGAGATCGCGCAATTCGTCGGTAAGCCTACGCAATTGCTGACGATTATCGATATTGCGCCCGAACAATATATAGCCCGCCGGGTCGCTGTCGCGAAAGAAGGCGCGCTCGTCGTCGGTGAGGCTGTGGCCCGACAGGCCGAAAATCGCGGGTATCATCGTGCGTCAACCTCCATCGGTCGGCACCCCCTCAGGCGCGTGCATGGCACAGCCCCTATATCGAACCAAAGTCCGCTGCGGCCAAGCGGGGCGAATCAGCGGACGACGACGCAATTTTCACCCGCCACGCGCAATTTTCCGCACAGGCTCTGGGCGTTGGCCGCCGTCCCGGCGACCGCGCGCAGGCGATAGACCTGGCCGCTGTCGACCGTCGCCGGCGACACCGACTTGGAAAGCTCGGACAGATAGGCAAAGCGTTTGGACAGGTTTGTCCAGGCCTTGGCCGCGGCCGCCTCGCTGCTGAACGCGCCGAGCTGGATCATCGCCGATCCCGAAGCCGCCGGTGCCGCCTTGGCCGGTTCGGCGGTCTTCGCCGAGGTCGCAGCGGGTTTGCCCTTGTCTTTGTCGGTGACGGTGCGCGCCGCTTTGGCGGCTGCGATCTTGTCGGCCTCGGCTTTCTTCGCGGCCTTGGAAGCGGCTTCGCGTTCGGCGGGGCTGGCGGCGGGTTCCTCAGGCATACGCGAGGCATCGACCTTGCCCGACGGCTCGGCGCCCTCGCTCGCGGCGAAACTCGCGTCGCCCTCGCCCTCGAAGGTCTTGGCGGCGTCATTCTTCGGCGCGACCTTGTAGTCGCCCTTTTGCGCGACGATCAGTTCGCCCTCACCGCGCGCCCCGCCATTCTGGATCCACCAGAGGCCTCCGAGAACCGCGCCGATCAGCAACAGGCCGCCGAGCACCATGACGAGCAGCCGGGTCGGCGAAACTTCACCGTCATCCTCGAACTCGTCGGCCGCTTCGAGCCAGGGCAGACGATCCTCGTCGCCCAGCCCCAGTCCGGCTTCGCCCTGCCCCTTGTCGCTGTCGCCCGCCATCAATGCATCTCCTCGAGCGCTTCCACACCCATAAGGTGGAGCCCGCCCCGGATAACCTGCCCGATTCCATCGGCCAAATAAAGGCGGGTCGCGGTCAATTCGGCGTCGTCGGCAATGATCACACGCGCCTCGGGCCGGTCGTTGCCCATATTCCACCAGGCGTGGAAGGCTGCGGCGACGTCGCCCAGATAAAAAGCGATCCGATGCGGCTCGCGCGCCGCCGCCGCCGATTCGACGATTCGCGGATATTGCGCGAGCAATTTCACCAGTCCCAGTTCCTGCTCGTCGAGCCGCGCGGGGTTCGGCTGTGCCGCCGCGATTCCCGCTTCGGCAACCTTGCGCTTCAACGACGCGATCCGCGCGTGGGCGTATTGGACATAGAAGACCGGGTTGTCGCGCGATGCCTCGACGACCTTCGCGAAGTCGAAATCCATCTGCGCATCGGCCTTACGCGTGAGCATGGTGAAACGCACCGCGTCCTTGCCGACCTCGTCGACGATATCGGCGAGGGTGACAAAATTGCCCGCGCGCTTCGACATCTTGAACGGCTCGCCGTTCTTGAGCAGGCGGACCATCTGCACCAGCTTGACGTCGAACTTCTTCTTGCCCTCGGTCATCGCGGCGACCGCGGCCTTGATCCGCTTGACCGTACCGGCATGGTCGGCGCCCCAGATGTCGATCAGTTCGTCGGCAGTCTCGGCCTTCTGGAAATGATAGGCGAGATCGGCGCCGAAATAGGTCCAGCTGCCGTCCGATTTCTTGATCGGCCGATCCTGATCGTCGCCGAACCGCGTCGAGCGGAACAGCGGCAGTTCGACCGGCTCCCAATCTTCGGGCGTTTCGCCCTTCGGCGCTTCGAGCACACCGTCGTAAACGAGGTCGTGATCGCGCAGCCATTTTTCGGCGTCTGCCGGCTTGCCCGCCGCCTGCAGTTCGGCCTCGGACGAGAAGAGATTGTGATGGATGCCCAGCTTGGCGAGATCGGCGCGGATCATGTCCATCATCGCGCTGACTGCCTCGGCACGGAACAGCCCAAGCCATGCACTTTCGGAGGCGCCAACGAAGCGGTCGCCATATTCGGTGGCCAGCTTCTGCGCGACGGGGATCAGATAGTCGCCGGGATAAAGCCCCTCGGGCACCGCGCCGACATCCTCGCCGAGCGCCTCGCGGTAGCGCAGGTGCACCGACCGCGCGAGCACGTCGACCTGCGCGCCGGCATCGTTGACATAATATTCGCGGATGACGTCGTGCCCGACATATTCGAGCAGCGCGGCGAGCGCGTCGCCGACGACCGCGCCGCGGCAATGGCCGACGTGCATCGGCCCGGTCGGATTGGCGGAAACATATTCGACGTTGACCGTCCGCCCCTTCCCCGTCGCCGAGCGGCCATAATCGTCGCCGCTGGCGTGGATCAGCGCGAGTTCGTCGCGCCAGCTGGCGTCGGCGAGGCGCAGGTTGATGAAGCCCGGCCCGGCGACACTCGCCTCGGTCACTTCGTCCAGCGCGCCGAGTTCGGCGACGAGCAGGTCGGCGAGCGCACGCGGGTTCATGCCTGCGGGCTTCGCGAGCACCATCGCGGCATTGGTCGCGACATCGCCGTGCGAAGGGTCGCGCGGCGGTTCGACGCTGATCGACGAACGATCGAGCCCGTCAGGAAGCGCGCCGCGCGCTACCAGCGCATCGAGGGCGGTGCCGATATGGGCGGAAAAACGGCTGAACAGGGTCACGGGCATGGCCTATCTTTGAACAAAGCTGCTGGCGCGCGCCCTATAGCAGCTTGGGCAACGCGAAAAGCCCTGCGTCGCCCGATGGCGCCGCAGGGCGAACCGACGCGAACGGCGCGAAACGGCGCCGCCGCGGTGCCTATCGTCGGACGTTATATTCGAGCTGATCCTGCGTCAGCTGAAAGCCGACGAGCAGTTCGAAGCTGGCGCGGGCGACCGCGGCGCGGACCTCGGGGATGCTCAGCGGATCGATCGCGGCATCCTGATCGCCGGCTTTGCGCTTGCGCGTGATGCGTTCCATGATGTCGGCGGGCAACGTCGCCGCCGCGCGGTCGACATAGGCCGACGCCTGGCCGCGACCGGTGCCACGGGTCTGGCCGTCGGCGAAGCTGACGGTCACCGCACCGATCCGCTTGGCCACGACAGCGGTGCCGCCCTGCACGACCGTCGAGAAATAGGGGATGGTGACCGAACGCGCCGGGCCGGCGTCGCGACGCGTCGCGACGACATCGAAACTGGCGAGCTGATAGACCTTCTCGCCGGTGTCGTTGCACTGGGGTGTCAGGTTGGTGATCGTCGCCACGACGTCGATCGCCGCCGCATCGCGGCTGGTCGCCGGGTCGAACAGCGTGACGTCGCCGGTCTGGAGCGGAACCGCCACCGCGGGGCAGGCCGACCGCGTCGCGGTGATGCCGACGCCGCCCGACAGGTCCAGCTCATTGTCCTTCGCGCAGCCCGCGACCGTCGCCATGGCCGCCGTGCCACACAGCACAGCCAGAAATTTACGCGACGGGGACGAAATGGGCATCATGATGGTCAAGGCTTTCCACTTGGCTGGGGCGACGAGGGCGATTGATCCCTGCTCCATGCGCGCCGCTTCTTATCGGGGCGATGAACGGGGCGCAACGGTGCGAAGTTGCTTTACCGCACCGCGGCCGCTGCGCTAGAGCGCCCGCGAGATGAACGCACCCCGTAATATACCCGCCGCAAATGGCAGCGAAGCGGCAGAACTGACGGTTTTGATCGCCGCGCCGCGCGGTTTTTGCGCCGGGGTCGACCGCGCGATCCGCATCGTCGAACTGGCGATCGATCGCTATGGCGCGCCCGTCTATGTGCGGCATGAGATCGTCCATAACCGCTATGTCGTCGATACGCTTAAGGCCAAGGGCGCGATTTTCGTCGAATCGCTCGAACAGGTTCCCGACGGCGTGCCAGTCGTGTTCAGCGCGCATGGCGTGCCCAAGGCGGTCCCCGCCAAGGCCGAGGCACGCGGACTCGATTATATCGACGCGACCTGCCCCCTGGTGTCGAAAGTCCATCGCCAGGCCGAACGCGCGCATGAAAGCGGCCGCCACATCATTTTTGTTGGCCACGCGGGTCACCCCGAAGTCATCGGCACGCTGGGCCAGTTACCCGAAGGGGCGATGACCCTGGTCGAATCGGTCGACGATGTTGCCGCGCTGTCGCCGCCCGATCCCGAAATGCTGTCCTTCCTGACCCAGACAACCCTCTCGGTCGACGACACCCGCGACATCATCACGGCGCTCCAGCACCGCTTTCCCGCGATCGCAGGACCGCGCGGCGAAGATATCTGTTATGCGACGTCGAACCGCCAGGAAGCGGTGAAGGCGATCGCCGGCCGCTGCGACCGCATGATCGTGATCGGTGCGCCCAACAGCTCGAACAGCGTGCGACTGGTCGAGGTCGCCGAACGCATGGGCACGCCCGCGCATCTCGTCCAGCGCGGCGGCGACATCGACCCCGCATGGCTGGCCGATATCGGTACGCTCGGCATCACCGCCGGCGCCAGCGCGCCCGAGCAACTGGTGCGCGAGGTCATCGACGCGGTCGCGGCACACCGCCCGATCATCGAAGATATAGTGGTAACCGCCGAAGAGAATATGGTGTTCAAGCTGCCGCGTGGCCTCGAGCCGGCAGCGGCCTGATGGCGGTCTATACCGGGGTCGACCCCGACGATCTCGCCGCGCTCGTCGCCCGCTACCACATCGGCACCGTCCTGTCGTGCAAAGGCATCGCCGAGGGCGTCGAAAACAGCAATTTCCTGCTCGAAACCACCGCCGGGCGATTCATCCTGACGCTCTATGAAAAACGGGTGAAGGTCGAAGAACTGCCCTTCTTCGTCGACCTGCTCGCGCATCTCGCCGCCAGCGGCTGCGCGGTGCCGCCGATGATCCGCGACCGCGACGGCCTTGCGATCCAGCGCATCTCGGATCGCGCCGCCTGCATCATCCAGTTCCTGCCCGGCATTTCGCTGAACCATCCGACACCGGGACAATGCGCTGCGGCGGGTGCGGCACTGGGCGGCATGCATGGCGCCTTGGCGAACTATGCGGGCGGACGCGAAAACAGCATGGGGCATCGTCACTGGCGCGCCATCGCCGAGGCAACCGGTGACCTCGATGCGGTGCGCCCCGGCCTCGCCGCGATCGTCGGCGATGAACTCGACTATCTCGACGCGCACTGGCCGACCGATTTGCCGGCGCATGTCATCCATGCCGATCTGTTTCCCGATAATGTGCTGATGCTCGGCGACCGGGTCACCGGGCTGATCGACTTCTATTTCGCCGCGACCGATTTCCGCGCTTATGACGTCGCGGTCACCCATGCGAGCTGGACCTTTTCGGCCGACGGCACGCGCTGCGACGCCGCTCGCGCCAAGGCATTGATGCGCGGCTATGCCAGCGCGATCACGCTCAGCGATACGGAACAGGCGGCGCTGCCCCTCCTCGCCCGCGGCGCATCGCTGCGCTTCCTGCTCACCCGCGCGCACGACTGGGTGCATACCCCCGCCGACGCGCTGGTAACGCGCAAGGATCCCTCGCCGTTCCTCGAACGGCTGCGCCGCTATCAGGCTGCCGACGCCGACAGCCTCTTCGCCGCCGCATGACCGAGGCGGTGGGCAAAACGGTGATCGTCGCGACCGACGGCGCGTGCAAGGGCAACCCCGGCCCGGGCGGCTGGGGGGCGGTGCTGCGCTGGGGCGACGTGGTGAAGACCCTGTCGGGCGGCGAACCCGATACGACGAACAACCGCATGGAAATGATGGCGGCGATCGAGGCGCTGGCGGCGCTCAAACGCCGTTGCAGCGTCGAACTGTCGACCGACAGCGTCTATGTTCGCGACGGTATTACCAAATGGGTCTTCGGCTGGCAGAAAAACGGCTGGAAGACCGCGGCGAAAAAGCCGGTCGCCAACGCCGATCTGTGGCAGCGACTGGTCGCCGAGGCGGCGCGCCACCAGATCGAGTGGCTGTGGGTCAAGGGCCATTCCGGGCACCCCGACAACGAACTCGCCGACCAGCTCGCCAGCGACGCCGCGCTGGACATCATGCGAAAGGCGCGGGCGCGCTGAACGCCCGCGCCCGATCGCTTATTCGGCTTCTTTGGTCTCGGCGCCCGGACCGTTCTTCTTGATCGATTCGATGGCGTTCACCGCGGACGCCTTGCTCGAATAGCCCTCGGTCCAGAACATCGTTTCGCTGTTATATTTGAAATAGGCGACAAACTCGCCGGCCTTGTTCTTCTTGATCTCGAAATAATGGGCCATCGGGGGTTCTCCAAAGATACAGCCGCCGGTCCGTGCGGCTAACCCATGTTAGCCCGGCGATTGCCGTGCGCAAGCGTGCCGTTGAGATATCAGGCGAAGCGTGCCCGCGCATAAGGCGATGGGTCGACGCGCGCGATCGCGCCGTCAGGCGCAGGCGCGCCAAGTTGCCAGGCGAGCAAACCCGCGATCGCGGGCGCGGTCTGGATACCGAACCCACCCTGCCCCGCGCACCAGACAAAACCCGGTACGTCGGGGTCGGGACCAAGGACCGCAAGCCGGTCGGGCGCAAAACTGCGCAGTCCGGCCCATTTGCGCTCGACCGCCGCGATCGGCCAATCGACGACCGCCTGGAGCCGGTCGATCGCCAGGGCGACGTCAAGCTCCTCGGGCGCGGCGTCGCAGGGATCGCTCGGCGTCTCGTCGTGTGGGCTCAGCCAGATCCGTCCTTCGCTCTCGCCCTTGAAATAAAAATCACCACCGACATGCCCGATCAGCGGCAGCGCGGCGGGTGTAGGAACCCCGAGCCGGACCTGCGCGATCGTGCGGCGATAGGGACGGATACCGACCGGCGCGACGCCGCAGGCGCGGGCGACCGCATCGGCCCAGGCGCCCGCGGCGTTGACGATCAGCGCGGCGCGGATCGTGCCCTGTCCGGTTTCCACCCTCCAGCCGCCTTGTTCGCGGTGCGCCGAAACGAGCGGCGTGCGCACCGACAGCAGCGCCCCCGCCCGCTTCGCCGCGCGCAGATAGGCGGCATGTAAGCCGCCGACATCGATGTCCCGGCATGACGGTTCGAACGCCGCCTCGCTCCAGTCGGGGCGAAGCCCGGGGATATGATCGGCAAGCGCGGCGGCCGACAGGCGCGACACCGCGACGCCCTGCGCCTCGAACGCGGCGACAAAGGCATCGACCGCCGGCGCCTCGTCACGACGCCCGATCATCACCGCCGTGCGCGGCAAGAGGAAGGGGCGATCCGAAAAATCGGGATGCGGGTGGGCGAGCGCTTCGTAGGACGCCGCCGTCAGCGGCTGGACGCCGGTTCCGCCATAGCTTTCCTGCCAGAAAGCCGCCGAGCGGCCCGTCGCATGATATCCAGGTACATCCTCTGCTTCAATCATCAGCACACGCCGATGCAACGCGAGCCCGGCGGCGAGGCTGGCGCCCGCGATCCCAGCGCCGACGATCAGGACGTCGATGTCGGAAGGGAGCGCGCTGGTCATGCCCCGCCGCATATCTTCTGGGTGCCGGAATGCAAGCATGCGCGGCGCTCGACATGGTTACTATTTGGTAAGCCATGACCTCTATGGGATCGGGGCATGAACGGCCATGTTCCTCAGTTGATCCTGATGCTGCTCGCGGCGATCCTGATGATCTGCTCGGCGATCAGCGATCTGCGCTGGCGCGAGATTTCGAACGGCCTCAATGGTCTTATCGCCATCCTCGCTATTCCCTTCTGGTTTGCCGCCGGATGGCCGCTGTGGCCTGATCTCGCGATTCTCGTGGGGGTTGCCGCCACGATCTTCGCCGCTTTCCTGGTGATGTACATGTTCAACGCCATGGGTGGGGGCGACGTGAAGAACGTCTTTGCCGTATTCCTGTGGGTGCCGGTTCCGCTGACGATGCCGTCACTGATGGTGATGGCGCTGTCCGGGGCGGCGGTGTCGGCCGCCATGCTCGTCTGGCAGATCGTCAAGCGTCCGGAGGCCAAGCCGCAGGTCCCCTATGGCGTTGCGATCGCCGCTGCGGGCCTTTGGGCGCTTCACCAACAATATCTTAACCAGTTTCAGGCTATCGCATCGAGTTGAGGGCAAGCACCGCCGCGTCTGGCGAGTGTTAGGAGGCGAAAAATCGTCATGGATACGCGAAAGATAATGCTGATCGTCGGCGCGCTGGTCATTGCGATCGGGGCCGCGTTCGGGGTCAACCAGATGATGCGCGGCGCATCGGCACCGCAGGCGCGCGCCGCCGCGGCACCGGAAGCACAGGGTCCTATGATCCTGGTCGCCACCCGCCAGCTGCCCGTCGGAACGATTATCGGCCCCGACAGCCTCCGTTTCCAGCCTTGGCCCAAGGAACTGGTCGAGAAGGCCTATTTCCTGAAAGAGAAGACCGACGTGAACGGTCTTGTCGGCACGGTGGTTCGCTATCCGATCACCGCCGGCCAGCCGCTGACGCAGGGCGCGCTCGTCCATCCCGACGATCGCGGCTTCCTCGCCGCGGCGCTTGGCCCGGGCATGCGCGCGGTGACCGTCAAGGTCAGCCAGGAACAGGGCGTCGCCGGCTTCGTCTTCCCGGGCGACCGCGTCGACGTGGTGCTGGCCCAGGAAATCAAGGTCAAGGAAGGCAGCGCCTATCCCGACGACCAACTGTTCACCGCCGAAACGATCGTGCGCAACGTCCGCGTGCTCGCCACCGACCAGCGCTATGACGCCGAGGACGAGACGGGCAAGACCCCGGTTCGCACCTTCGGCTCGGTGACGCTCGAAGCGACGCCCGAGATCGCCGAAAAGATCGCCGTTGCACAGGACATGGGCAAATTGTCGCTCGCCCTGCGCCCGCTGGCCGAAAGCGCCGGCGAACTCGACGCCGCGATCGCTTCTGGCGAAATCAACGTGCCGACCAAGGGCGGCACCGCCGCCGAAAAGAAGATGATGGCCGAAGCCGCCGCACGCCCGACCTCGGGTCGTGGCTCGGCGACGACCGGCGGCGATGTGTCGCGCTTCTGGGTCCCAGTCAGCGGCCGCGTGTCGGCACCGCGTCAGCAGCCGAACAACAACTACGGCGGCGGACAGAACTCGAATTATGGAGGTGCAGCACCGGCGGCACCCCGCGGTCCGATCGTGCGGGTGACGCGCGGCGAAAAAGTGACCGAAGTTCCGGTTGGGGGTAAGTAAGATGAGCAGCAAACCCAAGTTCAAGGCAGCGGCGCTGGCCCGCACCCTGGCCATCGGCCTGGTGGCAGCCACGCTGGTAACGGCCCCCGCCCACCAGGCGTTGGCACAAGCGGTCCAGAATGCCAGCAGCAGCGTCGACCTGTCGGTGGGACGCGGCCGGCTGATCAGCCTTCCCGCCGCGATGACCGATGTTTTCGTCGCCAACGACGAAGTCGCCGACGTTCAGGTCCGCTCGAGCCGCCAGCTCTACATCTTCGGCAAGAAGCCGGGCGAAACGAGCATCTATGCCACCGACGCCAGCGGCCGGGTCGTCTATTCGACCGTCGCGCGCGTCGGCAACAATATCGAGACCATCGACCAGATGCTTTCGCTGGCGATGCCCGAGGCGACGATTTCGGCGAACACGATGAACGGCTTTGTGCTGCTCACCGGCACCGTCCAGTCGCCTGACGACGCCGCCGAGGCCGAGCGGCTGGTCCAGGCCTTTGTCGGCGACCAGACCAAGGTCCTTTCGCGTCTGCGCACCGCGACGCCGCTGCAGGTCAATCTGCAGGTCCGCATCGCGGAGGTGAACCGCTCGCTGGTCAAGGAAATCAGCGGCAACCTGCTGACCCGCGACAAGGACGGCCCGTTGGGGAACGGTTTCCTCGGCGGCGTGTTCGGCGGTCGGTCCGCCGGCGAGATCAACTATCCCCTAGCCCCGACCGCAGTTTTTCCAGGCAGCCCGGTTCCGCGACCGTATAACCCGGTGACGGGGCAGCCGATCGATACGATTTATCAGGGTACGACCTACGGCATCTCCAATCCGGCCGGCATCCGTAGCCTCGCCGGCGCGGGTCGCCTGTTCGGCCTCGACCTGATCGCCTCGCTCGATGCGGGCGAACGTTCGGGCATGGTCGTGACGCTGGCGCAGCCGAACCTCACCGCGATTTCGGGTGAAACCGCCGACTTCCTTGCCGGCGGCGAATTCCCGGTCCCGATTCCCGGCAACTTCGCCGGCACGACGATCGAATATCGCAAATATGGCGTCAGCCTGGCCTATACGCCGACGGTGCTGTCAAACGGCCGGATCAGCCTGCGCGTTCGCCCGGAAGTGTCGGAACTGTCGACCGAAGGCGCGATCGAACTGCAGGGCTTCCAGGTTCCCGCACTGACCGTCCGCCGCGCCGAGACGACCGTCGAACTGGGATCGGGCGAAAGCTTCATGATCGCCGGGCTGATGAACAATCGTTCGATCGGGGCCATCGACAAGATGCCGGGGCTTGGCGACATGCCGCTTCTCGGCATGCTCTTCAAATCGGACAGCTTCCGCCGCGGCGAGACCGAACTGGTCATCATCGTGACGCCCTATCTGGTCCAGCCGGTCTCGGCCAACGACATCAAGCTGCCCACCGACGCCTATCAGGATGCCAACGATGCCGCGCGCCTGCTCATCAACCAGACGAGCAACGGCGTGACCGGCGGCGACCGCCCCAAGCCGCGCCTCGACACCTCGCCAGCCGACGCCGATCGCCTGCGCGCCGGGGCCGATGTGTCGCCGGGCTTCAGCATCAAGTGACGCGCTGGTTTTCAGGAGCAAGATTATGAACAAGATCGCAACTTGGACGACCCTCGCAATAGCCGCGACGCTCGCCGGCTGCACGGGCGGCGCCCATTCCAATACGGGTCTCGATTCGGTCCATCAGCCGATCGTCCGCAACAGCATCTATCAATTCGATGTCGCAACCAGCGGCGGCGAATTGCCGCCGAGCGAACAGGGACGCCTGCAAGGCTGGCTCGACGCGATGGGGGTGCGTTATGGCGATCGCATTTCGATCGAGGATCCTTCGCCCTATGGCGCAAGCGTGGCCCAGGCGTCGATCCGCGCGATGATCGAACGCCGCGGCATGCTGCTCAGCAACGCCGTTCCGGTCACCACCGGCACGGTGGCGCCCGGCAGCCTGCGTGTCGTCGTCACCCGTGCGACCGCTTCAGTCCCAGGATGCCCCGATTGGTCGAGCAAGTCGTCGATCAATTTCAACAATGCGACCTCGTCCAACTATGGCTGCGCGACGAACAGCAATCTCGCCGCGATGGTCGCCGATCCGAACGACCTGATCAAGGGCGCCAGCAGCGATCGTCAGGATCCCGCGTCGGCGACGCGCGCGATCAAGACCTACCGCGAGAGGCCGCCCACGGGCGCCGGCGAACTCAAACAGACGTCAACCAGCGGGGGAGGCAACCAGTGAACGCGCCATTTAAAATTGCCGGCTTGCGCGAACCCTTCAACGCCTTCGTGTGCGATGATGATACGCTGGAGTTGATCCGCGCGGCCGCCAACGACATGGGCTGGCCTATCGAGAAGTGCAACAAGGGCGGCCTGCGCAACGCGGTCCAGTCGCTGTCGGTCTCGGCGAGCCCTAACATCCTGTTCGTCGACATGTCCGAATCGGGCGATCCGATCAACGACATCAACGCGCTGGCCGAAGTCTGCGAGCCCGGTACGGTGGTGATCGCTGCCGGCCAAGTGAACGACGTGCGCCTGTATCGCGACCTGCTGTCGAGCGGAATCCAGGACTATCTGCTCAAGCCGCTGTCACTCGACCAAGTCCGCGAATCGCTGACGATGGCACAGGCGATGCTGTCCGCACCGAAGCATGCCGACATGATGGACGACAAGCCGCATCACATGATGGCGGTAGTTGGCGTTCGCGGCGGCGTCGGCGCCTCGCTCGTATCGACATCGCTCGCTTGGGCGATGAGCGAACAGGCCGGTCGCCAGACGGCGTTGCTCGACCTCGACATCCATTTCGGGACCGGCGCGCTGACCCTCGACCTCGAACCGGGCCGTGGGCTGATCGACGCGATCGACAATCCGAGCCGCATCGACGGCCTGTTCATCGAACGCGCGATGGTGCGGGCATCGGACAAGCTCAGCCTGCTGTCGGCCGAGGCACCGATCCACCAGCCCGTGATGACCGACGGTTCGGCCTTTTTCCAGCTGGAAGAAGAATTGCGCAACGCATTCGAGATGACGATCGTCGACATCCCGCGCCACGTGCTGATCCCCTTCCCGCACCTGGTGTCGGAAGTCGGAACGATCCTGCTGGTCGCCGACGTGACGCTCGCCTCGGCGCGCGACACGATTCGGATCCTGTCTTGGTTCAAGCAAAACGTACCGGGTGCCCGCGTCATCCTGGTCGCCAACAAGTTCCAGACCGCGATCGGCGAGCTGTCGCGCAAGGAGTTCGAATCGTCGATCGAACGCCAGATCGACATCGTGATTCCGTTCGACCCCAAATTGGTCAGCCAGTCAGCAAAGCTTGGCAAATCCTACGCCGAGATTTGCAAGGGCACCAAGGCCAGCGCGGTGTGGAACCAGTTGATGCGGCTTATCCTCGATGGCGCGGACACCGAGGCTGATGAGGCGGTGGCACCGTCCGCCAAAGGCAAGTCGGGCGCCTCGCTGCTCGGCAAGCTTGGCGGGATCGGCGGCATGATGGCCAAAAAGGGCACGAAATAAGGACGATGGCGGCCGGGTGACCGGTCGCCAGCCGGCCTTGGGACGAGAAGCGGACGAAAACCGACTATGGACCTGTCAGTCATCCTTATCATCGGTGGCGCCTTTCTGGCCTTCACCATGCTCGTCCTGTTCAGCGGCCCTTCGATGGGCAAGGCGAAAACTCGACGGCTGGCGATGGTCAAGGACCGCCACGCCGCGTCGACCGAAGCGGTGGTCGCAGCGCAAATGCGCAAAACGATCCAGTCCGGAAGCAACAGGGGCAGTCAGAGCCTGTCCAGCTTCATGCCGCGTCGCGAAGAGATGGAAAAACGGCTCCGCCGGACCGGAAAGACCTGGACCGTCAGCCAGTATATGATGGCGTCGATGGCCCTGTTCGTGGTCGTTGCGGGCTTGCTGCTGCTGATCCGCAGCCCGTTCCCGCTAGCCGCCCTGATTGGTGTGATCGCCGCGCTCGGCTTGCCCTATTTCGTGGTCAACCGGCTGATCAAGAAGCGCGTCGCCAAGTTCAACACGCGTTTCCCCGACGCGATCGACCTGCTCGTCCGTGGCTTGAAATCGGGCCTTCCCGTGACCGAGACCTTCCAGGTCGTCAGCCAGGAATTGCCCGGCCCGGTCGGCGAAGAGTTCAAGGGCGTCGTCGAACGCATCCGCATCGGCAATACGATGGAAGCGGCTTTGCAGGAATCGGCCGAGATGCTCGGCACGCCGGAATTCCAGTTCTTCTGCATCACGATCGCAATTCAGCGCGAAACAGGCGGCAACCTCGCCGAAACGCTCGCGAACCTTTCCGACGTGCTCCGCAAGCGCGCGCAGATGAAGCTGAAGATTCGCGCGATGTCGTCGGAAGCCAAGGCGTCGGCCTATATCGTCGGTGCGCTGCCCTTCTTCGTCTTCGGTATCGTCTATTCGATGAACCCCGAATATCTTCATGGCTTCTTCGTCGAAGAAAGGCTGATCATCACTGGACTCGGCGGACTGGTATGGATGAGCCTCGGCGCCTTCATCATGTCGCGCATGATCAGCTTTGAAATCTAAGGGGCGCGACGAATGAACATCACCCTGCTCCTCGCCTCGTTCACCGGTTCGACCAGCGGCCCGACCATCATGGGCGTCGATGTCATCTGGGTCGCGACCACGCTCGCTGCGGTCGGCGTCGGCGCAGTACTGATCGCGCTTTATGGCGCGCTGACCGTGCGCGATCCGATGGCGAAGCGCGTCAAGGCGCTGAACGACCGCCGCGAACAGCTCAAGGCCGGTATCACTGCGTCGACCGCGAAGCGCCGCGCGAAACTTGTCCGAAAAAACCAGACCGCTGACAAGATGCGCACCTTCCTCGGCAAGCTTCAGGTGCTGCAGGAAGACCAGATCAAGGATGTGCAGCAGAAGCTGGCGCAGGCGGGTATTCGGTCAAAGGATCTCGCGGTCGCGGTTATCTTTGGCCGCCTGATCCTGCCGATCGTGTTCGGCGGCGTCGTCGCTTTCCTGATCTATGGCGTCGACATGTGGCCCGACCTGACCCCGTTCAAGCGGTCGGGGGCGACGATGGCGGCGTTGTTGTTGGGTTACAAGGCCCCTGACCTGTTCGTAGAGAACAAGCGGTCGAAGCGCACCGACGCGATCCGCAAGGGCCTGCCCGACGCGTTGGACCTTCTCGTCATCTGCGCCGAAGCGGGTTTGACCGTCGACTCCGCGTTCAGCCGCGTGT
The DNA here is from genome assembly GCF_059421785.1 of Sphingopyxis sp. GW821-FHT02C12. Lineage (NCBI taxonomy): Bacteria > Pseudomonadati > Pseudomonadota > Alphaproteobacteria > Sphingomonadales > Sphingopyxidaceae > Sphingopyxis > Sphingopyxis sp. GW821-FHT02C12. Next base: position 2,858,023 of record NZ_JBWKVQ010000001.1, on the reverse strand, counting down.
CCAAGGAACTGGGCCGCGCCTATCCCGAACTGGGCGAAGAGTTCGCGCTGACCTCAATCGAGCTCGGCTTCCTGACCGAACGCCGCCAAGCGTTCGAGAACCTTGCCTATCGCGTCAATCTCGATTCGGTGAAGGGCGTGGTCACGACCATGATCCAGACCGAGAAATACGGCACGCCGCTCGCCAGCGCGCTGCGCGTGCTGTCGGCCGAATTCCGCAACGAGCGCATGATGCGCGCCGAGGAAAAGGCCGCTCGCCTGCCCGCGATCATGACGGTGCCGCTGATCCTGTTCATCCTGCCGTGCCTGTTCATCGTGATCCTTGGCCCGGCCGCCTGTTCGCTCAAGGACGCGCTCAGCGGAATGTGACAAAGCCCCTCCCGCCGCGCGGGAGGGGTATTTGCTCCAGATCAGCCGACCTGCTGCTCGATTGCACCGAAAATGCTGTGGTGGCGATCGTCGTCCATCCAGATGCGGACCGTATCGCCCTTCTGCATGAAAGGCGTCTTCGCTTCGCCCTCCAGAATCGTTTCGACCGTGCGCACCTCGGCGAGGCAGCAATAGCCCAATCCGCCCTGCGCGATCGGTTTGCCCGGTCCGCCATCGGCATCGCGGTTCGACACCGTGCCCGAGCCGATGATCGTACCCGCGCCAAGGTCGCGGGTCTTCGCCGCATGCGCGATCAGCGCACCAAAATCGAAAGTCATGTCGATCCCGGCATCGGCACGGCCGAGCGGCTGGCCGTTGAGGTCAACGCACAGGGTGCCGTGAAGCTTGCCATCGCGGAACCGCTCGCCAAGCGCGTCGGGGGTGACGAACACCGGCGACATCGCGCTCGAGGGTTTCGACTGGAAGAAACCGAAGCCCTTGCCGAGTTCGGCCGGAATCAGCCCGCGCAGCGACACGTCGTTGGTCAGCCCGACGAGCAGGATATGGCCGCGCGCCGCGACCGCGTCGGTACCGGCGGGCACGTCGCCGGTGACCACGACGACCTCGGCCTCCATGTCGCAGCCCCACGCGGGATCGCCGAGCGGGATCGGGTCGCGCGGCGCGAGAAAGGCGTCGCTGCCGCCCTGATACATCAGCGGATCGTGCCAGAAGCTGTCGGGCATTTCGGCGCCGCGCGCCCGGCGCACCAGCGCGACGTGGTTCACATAGGCGCTGCCGTCGGCCCATTGATAGGCGCGTGGCAGCGGCGATGCCGCGTCGCGCTCGTGAAACCGATCCTTGGGGATCGCATCATGGTTGAGATCCTCGGCCAGCGCTGCGAGGCGGGGGGCCGCATAAGCCCAATTGTCGAGCGCCGCCTGCATCGTCGGGACGATCTGGCCAGCGTCGGCATACCAGGCGAGATCGTCCGAAACGACGACCAGCCGCCCGTCGCGACCCTTCTTCAGCGAGGCTAGTTTCAAGCGGATTTCCTTTGTCTGGTGATGCGGGGGGAACCGTCATCGCCAACCAAGGAAGCGATGATCAGCGTTGCATCGTGATCGAGGCGAAACAGGTAAACCCGCTCTGCCCCGCCCGCAAGCGCCGGATATATTCCAGATAGGCCTGCGACTGGCTGGAGGTCGTGCCCGGCAGCGTCTGGCCGCGAAAGGCGCGCTTCACCTCTTCGCCGGTGAACGGCCGCGGCGAGCCGGGAAACGCACCCTTGGTGCCCGCGGCGACCAGATTGCCCCTGCCGTCGATATATTTGCCCGCACCCGACACGTCGGGCACCGGGATCTGGCAATTCATCACCGATACCGCGGTCTGAGCAAAGGCGGGACGTATCGTCAGTGCCGCCGACACGCCGACCGCGCCGAGCGCGAGCATCCGGCGCCGCGACGGAACGGCTTCCATGGCTTCATCGGAATTGGGCGCCCCCGCGCCATTCGGCTGATCCTGCTGTTCCATGATCGGCGCATAAACCATGGACGACGCGGGGAAAAGCAAAAGACCGCATGTGCGCCGCCACTTCCCGTTTCGGGACATTTGGCGACAAGGCGTTAATGGCTGCAAAGCCGCTTGCGCCGCGCCCCCGCTTCGTGCGAGGCCGAGCGCCGATGTTCGACCGCCTCTCCAGCCTCGTCGTGGCGCTGACCCTGGTCGCCATCGCGGTCATCCTTGCCGCGCTGGCCGGCGGCGACGCATTGGCGATCGCGATACTGGCCGCTGCGGGCGTCGCCGCCGCCGCGCTCGTCTATTCGGCGCTGCCCAGCCCCGTGATGGCCGAGAACCGCGCCGGCACAGCGCCGTCCCCCGCCCCGCCGCCGGCGTCGCTGCTCCGCCATCCCGATTTCGCACTGTGGGCCGACCAGGAAAAGGAACCCCTGCTCGGCTGCGATGACAATATCGTCACCCTCGCCAACGACGCCGCTATCCGCCTGCTCGGCCGCCACATCGTCGGCGCCGACGTGCGCACCGCGATCCGCCACCCCGCAGCGACCGAATGGCTGTCGGGGATCGAAGGGCCCGCGACGCCGGAACCGATCAACCTCGTCGATTTCCCGCGGCCGGGCCAGCGCTGGACGATGCGCATCGCGGCGCTGTCGGGGGGGCAGAAGATCATCTTCCTAGCCGACCGCGCCGCGATCGACGCCGCCGACCGGATGCGGTCGGACTTCGTCGCCAACGCAAGCCACGAACTGCGCACGCCGCTCGCCGCGATCCTCGGCTATGTCGAGACGCTACAGGACATGAACGGCGACGCCGACACCGCGACCCGCCACCGCTTCCTGTCGATCATCGAGCGCGAGGCGCGGCGGATGCAGCAACTCGTCATCGACCTTTTGTCGATCTCGCGGGTCGAGGCCGACCGGTTCCGGCGCCCCACCACCCCGGTCGATCTGACCTCGATCGTGCGCACGACGATCGCCCAGCTGCGAGACAGCGAAAGGCCGCGCGCCCGCGATATCGTCGCGGTCTTCGACGATATGCCGCTGCCGATGCTCGGCGACGAGGCGCAACTTGGCCAACTGGCGCACAACATCATCTCGAACGCGATGAAATATGGCCGCGCCGACACCCCGGTGACGGTCGAACTGATCCGCGAAGGCCAGCGCGCGCGGCTGTCGGTGCGCGACGAAGGCGACGGCATCGCCGCCGACCACCTCCCCCGCCTGACTGAACGTTTCTATCGCGTCGACGAGGCGCGCAGCCGCTCGGTCGGCGGAACGGGGCTTGGGCTGGCGATCGTCAAGCATATCAGCGAGCGCCATCAGGGACAGCTCGATATCGAAAGCGACGTCGGCAAGGGAACGCGGGTGTCGGTGGCCTTTCCGTTGGCGAGCGGAGCTTAGCCTTCGCGACCTGCCTTTTTCGCGTTCCGGCGACGCCAATAGAGGAGGCCGCCGACGCCGAGACCGAAGAGACCGAACATCCCCGGTTCGGGCACCGGCACCGGCGTCGCGCCGCCCGAACTCGAACCGCCACCCGACGAACTTCCGCCCGACGAACCCGATCCACCGCCCGGCGAGCCGATATTGCCGCCGTTGTAGGTGCCGGTATGCATCTCGCCATTCTGGTTGAGATTGCGGAACACCGCCGAACCCTGAATGTAATTTGCGGTCTGCGCGTCGGCAAGCGGCGCCAGCACCGAACCGCCCCAGGCGGTGGTCAGGTTCAGGTCCTCCGCCTGATGAAAATTCCAGATCAAATGCTCGCCAAGGTTGTTCGTGCCGCCGAGGAAATTGTCGTTGAGGCTGACCGAACGGCCGCTGACGTTGACGATCGCTGTGTTTGCCCCGTTCAGGTTGAACTGGATCTCGCCGATCCGGTCGAGATCGGCCGAACTGATGTTGAATATCGCCGTGCCGTTCGCATCCGGCTGGGCATTGAACGTGCCGCGATTGCCTTGGATGACCAGTTGGCTGTTCGCGGTCAGCGTGCCCATGTCATAGGACAGGCTGGTCAGGCTGCTGCCGAGCTGGCTTTTCTGATTTTGCAAACCAGACACGAACGACGGGTTGCTGGTGCCGAGGTTGGACACCACCGTGTTCTGGTTGACATTGGTATTGCTGATCGTGCCACCCACCTTCACCGTCTGCGCAGCGCCGTTGAGGTTGAAGCCACTGTTGACGTTGCCGCCGACGATCGCGCCGCCGCCATTGTTTAGATTCTTGTGCCCGCCGTTGACGTCGCCCACAACGGTCAGTCCCGGCTGTCCGGTGGGTGAAGTGCCGAGCGGACGGATGCTGTAGTTGGACGAGTTTCCAGTCAGATTGCCACCGACGAAGGTCCGCCCCTCGACTTCGGACGAGGATTGCAGGTCGCCCAGCACCACCAGGTTCCACTCGCGCAGCGCATCGAGGCCTGTAACCGCCGTCGTCGACTGCGCGACGGCGGGAGCAAGGGGGAGCGCCGCGACCAGGGCGAGCGGGGCGAGCGAACGGAAAGCGATGAACACGGGTGAAGATTCCAGATTTTCAGGAGGAGGAGAGGCGGCGCCCCTAGCAATTTTCGGTCTGATTTTGTAGAAGGAGGCGACGAGCCGTTGTGCCGTTTCGGGACGTTCGCCCTTCAATCTATCACCGCTAGCACGTCACCGAGTTTGGCGAACATCTGGTCGATCTGCACTTTCTCGACGATCAGCGGCGGCGAGAGCGCGATGATGTCACCGGTGGCGCGGACGAGCAGGCCGTTGTCGAAGCAGGTATGGAACAGCTCGGTCGCGCGCGCGGTCGGCGCGCCGGGGCGGGGTTCGAGTTCGATGCCGGCGACGAGACCGATGGTACGGATGTCGATGACATGCCGCCGCCCCTGCAGGCTGTGCGCGGCGTCGTCCCAATAAGCGGCGAGGTCGGCGGCGCGGTCGAACAGGCCGTCGCGGGCGTAGAGGTCGAGCGTCGCCAGCCCCGCCGCGCTGGCGAGCGGATGGCCCGAATAGGTGTAGCCGTGGAACAGCTCGATCCCGCCCGGGACGCTGTCGATCACGGCGTCGTGAAGGTCGCGCTTCACCGCGACCGCGCCCATCGGGACCGCGGCGTTGGTCAGCCCCTTGGCCATGGTCAGGATGTCGGGGGTGACGCCCCACGCCTCGGCCGCGGTGGCGGCGCCGACGCGGCCGAAGGCGGTGATCACCTCATCGAAGATCAGCAATATGCCGTGGCGGTCGCAGATTTCGCGGAGGCGCTGCAGATAGCCGACTGGCGGGATCAGCACCCCGGTCGAGCCCGCCATCGGCTCGACGATCACCGCCGCGATCGTCTCGGCGCCGTGGAGGTCGACGAGGCGTTGCAGGTCGTCGGCGAGTTCGGCGCCCTGCGGCGGGAAACCATGCGCGAAGGCGTTGCCGGGAACGCCGTGGGTGTGACGGATATGGTCGGCGCCGGGCAGGCCGGGGCCGAAGGCGCGACGGTTGTTGCCGATGCCGCCGACGCTGATCCCGCCAAAGCCGGTGCCATGATAGCCGCGCTCGCGCCCGATCAGCCGCGTCCGGCTCCCCTGCCCGCGCGCACGCTGCACCGCGAGCGCAATTTTCAACGCCGTATCAACCGATTCGCTGCCGCTGTTGGTGAAGAATATGCGGTCGAGACCGTCGGGCATCAGCGCCGCGACGCGGCTGGCGAGTTCGAAGACGAGCGGGTGGCCGAGCTGAAAGGTCGGCGCGAAATCGAGGGTCCGCGCGGTTTGCGCGATCGCCTCGGCGATCTCGGGCCGGCAATGGCCGGCGTTGCAGCACCATAGCCCCGCGGTGCCGTCGAGGATATCGCGGCCGTCAGCGCTGCGGTAGAACATACCGCTTGCCGAGACGAGCTGGCGCGGGTTGGTTTTATACGCCTTGTTCGCGGTGAAGGGCATCCAGAAGGCTGCGAGGAGATCGTTTTCGCGGTGCATTGTCGCCTCCTTAAAGCCCCCCTCCCCTGAACGGGAGGGGAGAAGTCAGTGCGCCGCCTTCTTGCGGCCCGGCAGCAGATGGAGCGCACCGACGATGATCCCGCCAAGCAACAGGCCGAAGATGCCCGCCCCGCCGGCGTTGATCAACCATTCCCACAGGCCCGCGACCGGCAAGCCGCCGCCGACAGCCTCCGCAAAATGTTCGAGCGGTTCGGACAGGTTGGCCAGATGCAGGTCGTGCAGCCCGTGCAGCACGATCTGGCCGCCAACCCACAGCATCGCCGCGGTGCCGATCGTCGCCAGCGCCGCGAGCAGCTTCGGCATCGCCGTGACCAGCCCGCGCCCAATCGCGCGGCCGGCGCCGGTGCCGCCCTTGCTCATATGCAGCCCGATATCGTCCATCTTCACGATCAGCCCGACGACGCCGTACACCGCGATCGTGATGACGATCGCGACGACCGCGAGCGTCGCGGCGCGCATGCCGAGCGGTTCCGACAGAACTTCATTGAGCGCGATCACCATGATTTCGCCCGACAGGATGAAGTCGGTGCGGATCGCACCCGACACCATTTCTTCCTCGTGATTCTTGTCGACAACGAGCGCCGCATCTTCCTCTAGCGGAAGATCCTTGGCGGTCAGGCTGTGCCAGACCTTCTCGGCGCCCTCGAAGCAGAGATAGGCGCCGCCGACCATCAGGATCGGGGTGATCGCCCATTGCGCGAGCGCCGACAGCAACAGCAGCACCGGAAGGATGAAGATCAGCTTGTTCTTGATCGACCCCTTGGCGATCCGCCAGATGATCGGCAGTTCGCGGTTGGGCGTGAAACCGGTCAGATAGCGCGGGGTTACCGCGGTGTCGTCGATCACCACCCCGGCGGCCTTCACCCCTGCCTTGGACGCCGCGGCGCCGATATCGTCGATGCTCGCCGCCGCCACCTTGGCGATGGTCGCCACATCGTCGAGCAGCGCGAAAAGTCCTGAAGGCATATAAGCTTGATCCCCGTTGCGGTTTCCCCCGCTCTATCGAGCCGGAGCGCCATGCGAAAGGGGATGTTGCGCCGCGTCAGAGATGCTGGCGCGCAAAGGCGGCCGCCGCGCCGAACAATCCGGGCTGAGGGTGGGTGATCAGCTTCACCGGCAAGGCGGCCATAAAACCCTCGAACCGGCCCTTTTCGACGAAGCGTTCGGGGAAGCCCGATTTGATCAGGCTGTCCTTGATCCGGAGGCCGAGGCCACCCGCGATCACCACGCCGCTCGCGCCCTGCGCGAGCGCGAGGTCGCCCGAAACGCTGCCGAGCGACAGGCAGAAGCGGTCGATCGCGGCGGCGGCAAGGCTGTCGGTGCCGCTGGTGCCGTTGGTCCAGAGCGTGCGGTCGTCGAGCGGGGTCACCGCGCGCCCCTCCATCGCTGCGAGCGTCTCGTATATGTCAACGATGCCGGGTCCCGAGACGATTCGTTCGATCGATACGCGGCGATGACGTTTGCGCAGCCGCGCGAGGATCGCGTCCTCGATGCTGTCGAGCGGCGCGAAGTCGATATGCCCGCCCTCGGTCGCCTGGACGCGGTAATCGGCGCCGTCGCGCCAGATATGCGCGACCCCGAGCCCGGTGCCCGGACCGATCACACTGATCGTGCCGGTTTCGGGAAGCGGCGTGTCGGGGCCGCAGAGCGTCTCGAAATAGCCGGCATCGGCCTGCGCCACCGCATGGCCGACCGCCTCGAAATCATTGACCAGCACATAGCGGTCGACGTCGAGCTTTTCGCCGATCAGCGCCGGGCGGATGATCCACGGGTTGTTGGTGAAGCGGATCACCTCGCCGCGCGTCGGCCCGGCGATCGCGATGGCGACGCCGCGTGGCAGGGTGCCATCCTGCTGCCGGCCGAAATCCTCCCATGCGGTCTGGAAGCTGGCATGATCCTTGGTGTGCAAGGTCGTTGCTTCGCCGAGCGACAGGACGCGGCCGCCCGCGACCTCGGCGAGCGCGAAACGCGCGTGGGTGCCGCCGATGTCGACCGTGACGATGGACTCGCTCATATCTCTCCCTTGGCGCGCGCTTGACCTTGTTGCCGGGCAGACTGTCGCATGGTCCCGCGGCTGGCAACAGGGCATAGCTATGCGCGGGCTTGTCCCGACGGCGGATATCGGGTAGTTGCGACTTATTCTCAATAAGGAATGCCGCACATGACCGTCACCGCACCTTCCCGTACCCACGAATGGACCGGCGCGAGCGGCGACAACTGGGTCGTTCACCAGCAGCGGCTCGACCTGATGCTCCAGGCATTCGGCGATGCCGCGATCGCCGCCGCCGATGTCGCACCCGGCGACCATATCCTCGACATCGGATGCGGCGCGGGCGCGACGAGCTTTGCCCTGGCGACGCGGACGGGACCCGAAGGCCATGTCCTCGGCGTCGATATTTCGCCGCAGCTGATCGCCCGCGCCAAGGCCGATGCCCCCGCCGATGCGCCGGTGGCGTTCCGGCTCGCCGATGCCGCCACCGCGGCGTGGGAACCGGCGGCGGCCGACCTGCTGTTTTCGCGTTTCGGGGTGATGTTCTTCGACGATCCGGTCGCGGCCTTCGCCCATATGCGCGGCGCGCTGAAACCCGGCGGGCGGCTGGCTTTCGCCTGCTGGCGCACACCGGCGGAGAACGACTGGGTGCGCCTGCCGATGACGGCGATCCGCGATCTGGTTACGCCGCCTGTGACCGATCCACTGGCCCCCGGCCCCTTCGCCTTCGCCGACCGCGCGCGAATCGAGGACATCCTCGCGGCCGCGGGGTTTGCGGACATCGCAATCGCCCCGTTCGATACGGTCATTCCCTATGGCCATGGGGCGACGCGCGCGGCGGCGATCGACGATGCCGTGCTGCTGGCGTCGGCGGTCGGGCCGCTGTCGCGCGCACTCGCCGATCAACCCGATGATATCCGGGCAAAAGCCGCCGATGCGGCGCGCGCAACCTTCGCCCGGCAACCCGGCGAATCATCGGTACTTATCAACGGCGCAGCGTGGATCGTGACCGCAAAAAATAGTTAAAAAGCGCGACGAACGGAGAGACGACAACGCTGTCCGTCGCTCGCGAATCGCGCTATGATAGGGAACGATCACGGGAGCGACCACGGACGTCTGCCTGGGGGGTATACAGGCCCCGTGATCAGCAACCGCGAGACGTTTCGGACGTACTGCCCGGGGTATTCATCCACTTGCATCGGGCCTCGCGGCCAAGCTGCCGAAGCGGCACCAAGCCGCTTTCATATCTGCGATGAAGGAAATGGCGCACCCGGAACGATTCGAACGTCCGACCCTCAGATTCGTAGTCTGATGCTCTATCCAGCTGAGCTACGGGTGCGTGGAGACGCGCCTTTAAGGGGGAGCGTGCGGGGGCGCAACCCCCTATTTCAGCTTTGTGACCACGGAGCAGGACGACTGGTGGCGCGCCGCGTCGAGACCGCCGATTTCGCCCGGCTCTCTTAGCAGCAGGCGGATCAGTGCGATGCCCCGGTCATGGGCGGTGCGCACGATCTCCGCGCCCACAGGCACCACCTGCCCTTCGCGCGCGACAATGATTCGATAGGGCTTGCCGCCGGCTTCCAGATCGTTGCGGACAAAGATGACGTCGGTCGCCGCGTCGAACAGGCTGAGCGAACTGTAGCGGCCCGCCACCGGAGTGATGTCGATCGCCACCGGTCCGCCCGACAGATCATAGGGACAGCTCGAATAGGCAAGGTCGGGACTGGGCCGCACGACCGGTTGGCGTTCGGGCGTCGCGAGATTGCCGTAGGACATGGTGTTCACCCCGCCCTGCCCCAGCCGGTCCATCGCGACATTCATCAGGCCATAGGGGATGTAGAGAATCGCGGCCCATGCCGTCGCCGCCGCGACGAGCAGGCCCAAAAGGAGGGGGCCGAGCCAGTTCCGCATTTCAGCAGCCCTCCTTCACGATGCGCGGAAGAATCGCCTTGACGGGATCGGCGCGAAAGGCGGGGCCGGGGTTGTACATGCGCAGGGTCAGCTGGAAGGGTTGCCCCTTGATACCGGGCAGCCAGGCGGCGTCCTGCGGCTTGTCGGACGAAATGCTGACGCGCCATTCGCCCTTGGCATCGAGCGCGACATTGGCGCCGTTGACCGACCAGACCCGGCCCGGATTGTCGACCAGATAGCCCTCGGCATCATAGACGGTGACGCTCCACCAGCGCGCGTCGAGCGGCTTGCCCGACAGGCTGTAGCGGCAATTGCCGTCGAGCGCCGCGCCGCTCGCGTCGGTCTTGGCGAGCCAGTAGACGGTTTCCTTCGCGGGCAGCGCGAGCAGCCCCGAGCGCGCGACCATCGCGCGCGTCAGCGGGTCGGTCGCCTTGGTCCCGTAACCGAGCGAGGTCGACCACGGGCCGTTGCGGATCCCGCCGTCGCCTAGCCCGCCATTAGTGAGCGCCCAGGCGCCGCCAAGCCCCACCGCCAATCCGCCCACCAAAGTGATCGCATAGCGGTGCCAGCTCTTCATGCGCGCCCTCCCCGGCTATTTGCCCTTTTTCAACGCCGCCTGCGCGGCCGCCAGACGGGCAATGGGCACACGGTAAGGCGAGGCGCTGACATAGTCGAGGCCGGTCGCTTCGCAGAAATGGATGCTCGGTGCGTCGCCGCCATGCTCGCCGCAGATGCCGAGCTTGACGTTCGGGCGCGTCTTGCGGCCGCGGTCGGCCGCGATCTCGATCAGCTGGCCGACCCCCTCGACGTCGAGGCTGACGAACGGGTCGGTCAGGAAGATGCCCTTGTCGACATATTGGGTCAGGAAGCGGCCCGCATCGTCGCGGCTGATGCCGATCGTCGTCTGGGTGAGGTCGTTGGTGCCGAAGCTGAAGAACTCCGCCGTTTCGGCGATCTCACCCGCCATCAGTGCGGCGCGCGGCAGTTCGATCATCGTGCCGACCAGATAGGCGATCTCGCGCCCCTTTTCGGCGAACACTGCCTTGGCCTGCGCGTCGACGACCGCCTTCATCAGGTCGAATTCGCGGCGCGTCGCGACCAGCGGGATCATCACCTCGGGAATCGGCGCCGCACCGGTTTCGGCGGCGACGTCGCACGCCGCCTCGAAGATCGCGCGCGCCTGCATCTCGTAGATTTCGGGATAGGTGACGCCGAGGCGGCAGCCGCGATGGCCGAGCATCGGGTTGAATTCATGGAGCTCGTTCGCGCGCGCCTTGAGCGCCTCGATCCCAACGCCGGCGGCGGCGGCGACATCGGCGAAATCCTCCTCGCGCGTCGGCAGGAATTCGTGCAGCGGCGGGTCGAGCAGGCGGATGGTCACCGGCAGGCCCGCCATGACCTGGAAAATCCCGGCGAAGTCGGCGCGCTGTTCGGGCAGCAGTTTCGCGAGTGCGGTGCGGCGACCCGCCTCGTTCTCGGCAAGGATCATCTCGCGCACCGCGGTGATGCGCGCGGCGTCGAAGAACATATGCTCGGTGCGGCAAAGCCCGATGCCCTCGGCTCCGAAATCGCGCGCGACTTGCGCGTCCTGCGGGGTTTCGGCATTGGCGCGCACCTTCATGCGGCGGACCTTGTCGGCCCACACCATCAGGGTGCCAAAATCGCCGACCAGCTCAGGCAGCAGCGTCGGAACCTCGCCGGCCATCACCTCGCCGGTCGAGCCGTCGAGGGTCAGGATATCACCCTCGCGCAGTTCGCGCCCGCCGACGCGCAGCACCCGCGCTGCGCCGTCGATGCTGAGCCCGCCGGCGCCCGAGACGCAGGGGCGACCCATGCCGCGCGCGACGACCGCCGCGTGGCTTGTCATCCCGCCGCGCGCGGTCAAAATGCCCTTGGCGGCGTGCATGCCGTGGATGTCCTCGGGGCTGGTTTCGACGCGGACGAGGATTACCGCCTCACCCATGCCCGCGGCTTTCTCCGCGCTGTCGGCGTCGAACATGATCTTGCCCGATGCAGCGCCGGGGCTGGCGGGCAGCCCCTTGGTCAGCACGTCGCGCACGGCCTTGGGGTCGAGCGTCGGGTGCAAGAGCTGGTCGAGCGCGCCCGGATCGACGCGACCGACGGCTTCTTCCTCAGAAATCAGCCCCTCGGCCGCCATGTCGACCGCGATCTTGAGCGCCGCCTTGGCGGTGCGCTTGCCGCTGCGCGTCTGGAGCATCCAAAGCGTCCCGCGTTCGACGGTGAACTCGATGTCCTGCATGTCGCGGTAATGGGTTTCGAGCGTGTCGAAGACGCGGCCGAGCTCGCCGAAGGTCTCCGGCATCGCCTCTTCCATCGACAGCGGCTTGGCGCCTGCCCGCTCGCGTGCGGCGAGGGTCAGATATTGCGGCGTGCGGATGCCCGCGACGACATCCTCGCCCTGCGCGTTGATCAGCCATTCGCCGTACCAGGCGCGCTCGCCGGTCGCAGGGTCGCGCGTGAAGGCGACGCCAGTCGCCGACGTGTCGCCCATATTGCCGAACACCATCGCCTGCACATTGACCGCGGTGCCCCATTCGGCGGGGATCGAATTCAGGCGGCGATAGACTTTTGCGCGGTCGCTTTCCCAGCTCGCGAAGACCGCGCCGACCGCGCCCCACAGCTGGTCGTTCGGTTCCTGCGGGAACGGCGCGCCGGTCTCGCGTTCGACGATCGCCTGATATTCCTTGACCAATGCCCGCCAATCCTCGGCCGACATTTCGGTGTCGAGGTAGAAGCCTTTGTCTTCCTTCGCAATTTCCAGCGCTTCCTCGAATTCGGCATGGTCGAGGCCCATGACGACGTCGGCGTACATCTGGACGAAGCGGCGATAGCTGTCCCACGCGAAGCGCGGGTCGCCCGAGGCTTCGGAGAGGCCGACGACGGTGCGGTCGTTGAGGCCGAGGTTGAGGACGGTGTCCATCATCCCGGGCATTGACACGCGCGCGCCCGAACGGACCGAGACGAGCAACGGATCGGCAGGGTCGCCAAATTTCTTGCCCGTGATGCCCTCGATATGCGCGATGCCCGCGGCGACATCCTCGACCAGCCCGGCCGGGAATTGTTCGCCATTGGCGTAATAGGCGGTGCAGACGTCGGTGGTGATCGTAAAGCCCGGCGGGACCGGCAGGCCGATCGAGGCCATTTCGGCGAGGTTCGCCCCCTTGCCGCCCAGCAATTCCTTCGAGCGCTCGGCCGTGGTGGCCGCGCCGCCGAACAAATGCACCATCTTCGTCATCATATGCTCCTGCTGCCCCGGGGAGGAGGTTGCGGCTGGATAGTTATGCAGTCCCGGTTGGTCGAATCAGTTTTGCTTTGTCATTCTCAAGGCTTCTCAAATCCGTTCGCATCGAGCGAAGTCGAGATGCCCATCGGTCGTTCGTGCCTTCGCGGTGTCTCGACTTCGCTCGACACGAACGGGATTTCCTATGCCGGCCCTAGCCCTCGATCTTCGAGAAATCGGCGACGCCGTGCACCGCGCCGGTAAAGCGCGACAACAGACCGAGGCGATAGGCGCGGACCGCTTCGTCGGGGTCGTTGACCATCACGCCGTCGAAAAAGGCGTCAATCGGGGCGCGGAGGCTTGCGAGCGCGGCCATGGCGTCGGTGAAGCGCTCTTCGGTGACGGCGGCGGAGGCGGCGGGTTCGGCGGTGTCGAGGGCCTTCAGCAAGGTCGCGTCGGCATCGGTCGACGGGGTCGCGGCCGCGGTGCCGCTGACCTCGCCCGCCTGCTTCAGGATATTCGCGGCGCGCTTGTAGCCCGCGAGCAGGTTGGTGCCGTCCTCGGTCGCCATGAAGGCTTGGAGTGCATGAACGCGGGCAAGCAGGCGAACGAGATCATCCTCGCCACCGAGCGCGAACACCGCGTCGATCAGGTCGTGACGGACACCGGCTTCGCGTTGCTGGACCTTGAGGCGGTCGGCAATGAACTGGATCGAGTTTTCCTGATCGACTTTCAAGTTAACCATCTCGAAAACCATATCGACAGTGACGTCTTCAAACTTCACGGCAGAATCCGGCTTTCCGGTAAGCTGCACAAAGCCATCTTCCAGATCCCATTTACTGGAATAAATGCCGATATGGTCCGTCGAAAACTGGTAGTTGCCGATGGTCAAATTCTGGTCGTCGACATCCCATTTCCCCCTACCGAAGAATGTCTCCGATACCACCATCGCCATGGGCGCGAGCATTAGCGGCCGGGAAAGATTTAACCGCAGACCATTTTCAGTGATCAGCCGAATCGCACCAATCGCCGCTCGCCTCAGAGCAAATGGGTCTTTTGAACCTGTCGGTCGTTCATCGATGGCAAAGAACATCGCCAGAGTATCCAGCTTATCCGCCAACGCCACAGCCACCGTCACCGGTCCGGTCGGCACGTCATCGCCCTGCCCCACCGGCTTGTAATGGTCGCGGATCGCGTCGGCGACCGCGTCGGGCAGACCTTCGGCACGGGCGTAATAGCCGCCCATCAGGCCCTGCAATTCGGGGAATTCGCCGACCATTTCGGTGACGAGGTCGGCTTTCGCGAGGCGCGCCGCGAGTTCGGCCTGGTCGGCCAATTCTCGCATGTTCCCCGGCGTAGGCCGGGGTCCAGAGCCGCCTTGCGCCAACGTCTGCTCTGTGCCGCTCTGGGCCCCGGCCTTCGCCGGGGAACGGTCGGTGACAATGCCTTCTTCGACCAACCACCGGGCCAGCTTCGCGACGCGCTCGACCTTGTCGGCTACGGTGCCCAGCTTTTCGTGAAAGGTGATGCGGTCGAGCTTTTTGGCGTGGTCTTCCAGCTTGGTCTTGCGGTCCTGATCCCAGAAGAAACGCGCATCCGACAAACGCGCGGCCAGCACCTTGCGGTTCCCCGCGACGATCTCCGCGCCGCCGTCCTTCGCGTCGATGTTCGCGGTGCACACAAAGCCGTTGGCGAGCTTGCCGCCGGCGTTGTTCACGACGAAATATTTCTGGTTCACGCGCGCGGTGAGCTGGATGACCTCGGGCGGCACTTCGAGGAACGCGTCATCGAAGCGGCCGAGCAGCGGCACCGGCCATTCGGTGAGCCCGGCATTCTCGATCACCAGCCCCTCGTCCGCGACAAGCGTCAGCCCCGCGTCGGCCGCGGCCTTGGCAGCGCCGTCGCGGATGATGTTCTGCCGTTCTTCATGGTCGACGATGACGTGGCAGGCGCGCAGTTTCTCGGCGTAGTCGGAGGCCGAGCCGATGGTGATCTCGCCGGGGCAGTGGAAGCGATGCCCGCGCGTAGCGAAACCCGCAGAAATCCCGCTAACTTCACACGGCATCAGCTCTTCGCCGAAGATCGCGACGATGCCCGACAGCGGGCGGACCCAGCGCTGGCTTTCGCTGCTCGCACTCGCCTTGCCCCAGCGCATCGATTTGGGCCAGGCGAAGGCACGGACGATCGCGGGGATCGCCTCGGCAAGCACCTCGGCGGTCGCGCGGCCGGGCTTGTCGATCACAGCGAAATACACGCCGTCGCGGTCTTCGAGCTGGCCCTGCGTCAGACCGGTCTTGCGCAGAAAGCCTTCGAGCGCCTGCGGCGGCGCGCTGCTGCGCGGACCCTTGAGTTCCTCGCTGACGGCGGCAGTTGCCTGCGGCAGGTCGCGCGCGATCAGCGCGAGGCGGCGCGGGGTCGACCAGACGGTGAGATCGCCCGTTTCAAGGCCCGCGGTGGCCATCTGAGCGCGGAACAGTTTTTCGAGTTCGGCGCGCGCGCCGGCCTGCATTCGCGCCGGGATTTCCTCGCTGCGCAGTTCGAGAAGAAAGTCGGTCACAGCGTCCACCCCGGATATTTTGCGGTCCAGTTTTCGGACTGGCTGTCGATCCACGCCTTGCAGCTGCCCTTGGCGAGGTCGCGGACGCGCGCCATGTAATTGGCGCGTTCCTGCACGCTGATCACGCCGCGCGCCTGCAAGAGGTTGAAGAGGTGGCTCGCCTCGATCGCCTGGTCATAGGCCGCGAGCGGGACATTCGCCGCGATCGCTCGCTTGCACTCTTCCTCGGCCGCCTTGAATCCCGCGAACAGGCTGTCGGTGTCGGCGACCTCGAAATTCCATTTCGAGAATTGCCGTTCGTTCTCGAGGAAGACGTCGCCATAGCTGACCGCCGCGACGTCGCCGACCGCGTCCGAAAAGCGCAGGTCGTACACATTGTCGACATTCTGGATATACATGGCGAGGCGTTCGAGGCCGTAGGTCAGTTCGCCCGCGACGGGTTTGCAGTCGAAGCCGCCCATCTGCTGGAAATAGGTGAACTGGGTGACTTCCATCCCGTCGCACCAGACTTCCCAGCCCAGCCCCCAGGCGCCGAGCGTCGGCGATTCCCAATCATCCTCGACGAAGCGGATGTCGTGGAGCAGCGGGTCGATGCCGATCGCGGCGAGGCTGCCCAGATATTGATCCTGCAGGTCGGCGGGCGACGGCTTCAGGATCACCTGATACTGATAATAATGCTGGAGCCGGTTGGGGTTCTCGCCATAGCGGCCGTCGGTCGGGCGGCGGCTCGGCTGGACATAGGCGACGTTCCACGGCTCTGGACCAAGGCTGCGCAGCGTCGTCGCGGGGTGAAAGGTCCCCGCGCCCACGCGCATATCATAGGGCTGCAGGATCGCGCAGCCGCGCGCCGCCCAATAATTATGCAGCGTCAGGATCATGTCCTGAAAGCTGAGGGGGGCCTTTTCCGCCGCGTCGGCCATTTTTCGCCATCTTTCGCAGGTGCAACAATTGCCGCCGCCCTTGGCGCAGCGGGGCGCGAGGGTCAAGGCTCCGCGCCCTTCGAACCCTCGCGAAACAGCGCCCCTTGTCAGGCTCACAAAACTTTTTGTCAGGTGTTGTTGACATAGTCAGCGAATCGCGACATATAGTCAACAACACCTGACGCAAAGACAGGTGGCCATGACCAAAACCTAGCAAGCCAAGGAGATATAGACATGATGACCCGCACCCTGATCCTCGCCCTCTCGCTCACCGTCGCCGGCGCCCCCGCGCTCGCCGCCGAGCAGCCCGCCGCCGAAGTCCGCATCGCCGACCTCGACCTTTCCACCGCGCAGGGCCAGCAGCGCCTCGAAACGCGCGTGAAGAGCGCGGCACGCAGCCTTTGCAACAACGGCGCGCGCGGCGTCGCCGAAATGACCCGCCAGTCGCAGTGCATTGCTGACGTCTTGGCCAGCGCCAAGCCGCAGGCCGACCGCGCCATCGCCCGCGCCGAAGGCGGCACGCAGCTCGCGCTGCTGATGGTTCGCGCCGCACGCTGATGACGGCGGCCGGTGTTTCGCGGTTTCGTTTCGACCGATGCTCCCCGGTGTCGGTCGGCGACCTGAGCTGGAGCGCCCGCCACGGCGCCGGCGCTCCAGTCTCTTGGCCCGAAACGCTCGCGCGCTCCATTGCCCGCAATTCGCAAATTGTCCTTGGCCGGGACCCTGTCGTCCTTCATGGCGGCGCGACCGGATCGAGGAACAGGCTGGCGAGGCCCCTATGAACAACAAACTCAAAGTGCTGCGCGCGATGCGCAACTGGAGCCAGGCCGAACTGGCCGACCGGCTCGACGTATCGCGGCAGGCGGTGAATGCGATCGAAACGGGAAAATACGACCCGTCGCTCCCGCTCGCCTTCAAGCTCGCCCGGCTGTTCGACCTGCCGATCGAGGAAATTTTTGACGATGGTTCCGAAGGAAATGGCGATGACTGACACCGGCAAGACCACCAAGACCCGGCGTCCGATGTCGCCGCGGCGTAAGAAATACTGGCTGTCGCTCGGCGCCGCTGGCGTGATCGGCGGCATTATCGGCGGCTGGACCGTCGCCGACCAGCCGGCCGGGCGCAACGCGCTCGAAATGGCGAGCACCGGCTCGCTGAGCGAAAGCTTCGCGATCGGCGCCGCGCTGTTCTGGACGCTCGGCCTCGCGCTGTGCATGATCCTCTATCACCGCGCGATCGACGATCATGAGGAGCGCGCCTGGCTGTGGGCGGGGCTGGCGGGCTGGTACGCCTTCATCTTCCCCGCGCCGGTCTGGTGGGTCCTGCACCGCGCCGGGCTGGCACCGCCCGCCGACGCCATGCTGCTCTTCCTCCTGTCGATGGTCGTCAACGCGGTCGTTTACCTGTGGCTGAAGTTCCGCTGACGCTTTTCGCTCTCCCCTTTTCCTGTCCGACGGCCAAAAGGCCCCATGAGAGGTTCGTTCCCCATGAAGAAATGGTTCAAGACGCTCGCCGCCACCTGCGCGGTCATTCCCTTCGCCCAATGCGCGATAATCCCGGGCGGCAGCGTCGCCCGCGCCGCCGAACCGGCCCCGGTCAGCGCCCCCGCCCCCGCTTCTCCCGCCGCGACGGTTGATGCCGATCCCGCGCTGTGGGTGGTCAAGGACGATGACACCACCATCTATCTCTTCGGGTCGGTCCATGTGCTGAAGCCCGGCCTCGGCTGGTTCGACGAGGCGGTGAAAGACGCGTTCGACAAGTCCGACCAGTTGATCCTCGAAATGGTGATGCCAGAGGACCAGGGGGAGGTGGCGAAGGTGATGAAACCGCTCGCGATGGACACGACCGGCAAGACCATCCCGTCGCGCCTCAACGCCGAGGAACTCAAGGCCTATCAGGCGGCGATGACAAGCCTCGGGCTGCCCGCCAATGCCTTCGACAATTTCGAACCCTGGTTTCCTGCAATGACGCTGTCAGTCCTGCCGCTGACCAAGCTTGGCTATGACCCCGAACAGGGCGCCGAAAAGAAACTCACCGCTGCGGCGCAGGCTGCGGGCAAACCGATCGCGGGTTTCGAAACGCTCGAGGAACAGCTCGGCTTCTTCGACGCGCTGCCCGAAACGCAGCAAGTCGCCTTCCTCAACGCGACCGTCCGTGACCTCGACAAGCTGGGCCCGATGCTCGACAAGATGGTCGTGCTATGGGCCAAGGGCGACCCCAAGAAGCTCGCCGTGCTGATGAACGAGAGCATGGCCGGAACCCCTGAGCTGGCCAAGGTCCTGCTCTACGACCGCAACGCGCGCTGGGCCGAGCAGATCAAGGCA
Source organism: Sphingopyxis sp. GW821-FHT02C12 (assembly GCF_059421785.1). Taxonomy (NCBI): domain Bacteria; kingdom Pseudomonadati; phylum Pseudomonadota; class Alphaproteobacteria; order Sphingomonadales; family Sphingopyxidaceae; genus Sphingopyxis; species Sphingopyxis sp. GW821-FHT02C12. Next base: position 2,839,240 of record NZ_JBWKVQ010000001.1, on the reverse strand, counting down.
CGTATGGCTCAGCCCGGAACCGTGTTCGTCGCGGTCGGGGCAGGACATCTTGCCGGGAAGAACAGCGTCCAGGATTATTTGAAGAAGCGCGGCCTGTCGGCAAAGCGGGTCAAATATTGACCCGCCGGGATAGTCTGTTCCGCCAACAGGGTCGCCGCTTTGCGGTCGCCCTGTTCGCGTGCCTGCTGGCAGCGTGCAGCCCCGCGCCGGAAGCCGAGGTGGCCAAACCCGCGATGTGGCTGGTCGCGGATGACGACACGCGCATCTTCCTGCTCGGCACGATGCACGCGCTGCCCGCCGGAACCGAATGGGACGGCGGCGAAGTCGGCAAGGCGATCGCATCCGCAGACGAACTGATCCTCGAACTGTCGCCCGACCAGCTGGCGGCGGTGGGGACCGAGTTCCAGCGACTCGCGCCGCGAGAGGCGCCGCTCGCGATGGACAAGCGCCTGCCCGCCCCGGCGCTCGCCGCCTATCGCACACTCGAGGCGAGCGGGGCGGGGCAGCCGTTCGGCGGCGACGCACTCGACGACTGGGCGGTGATGGTGATGATGGGCCAGCGCGTCGCGCAGAACGCCGCCTTGTTGCCGTCGAACGGCGTCGAAACCGGGCTGACCGTACAATTCAAGGACGCGGGGAAACCGATCGGCGGCTTGGAAAGCGCGCGCGCGCAGCTGATGATGTTCGAAACGCTCGATCCCGCCACGCAGCGGACCCTGCTCACCAAAGCCGCTGCCGGAGCCGGTGACGCGGTGCCGACGGTCGAGGCGCTGACCGCCGCCTGGGGACGCGGCGACGTGAAAGCGCTGGAAGCGATGATCAACGAGGATGTCGACGCGGTACCCGCCGCGCGCGCCACGATCATCACCGACCGCAACCGGCGCTGGAGCCTGTGGGCGAAGCAGCGGATGGCGAAACCCGGAACACTGCTCGTCGCGGTCGGCGCCGGGCATCTTGTCGGCCCCGACGGCGTGCCCGCCTTGCTGGAGGCCGAGGGTTTTCGGGTGACGCGGGTGCAATAGGCGCCGCAGCGCTTGCATTTCCGCCGGTTGGGCGCTAAGCGCCGCCGCTTCCGACCATGGTCATCCCTGGAGGCGTGGCGGAACTGTGTAATCTGTTTCGGAGAAAAATGATGAGCGACCAGCTGGTGCTGTCGGCCGAGACGCGTGATCGCGGAGGCAAGGGAGCCTCGCGTGAACTGCGTCGTAATGGCCGCGTCCCCGCCGTTGTCTATGGCGGCAAAGAAGAACCCCTGATGATCCACGTCGAAGAAAAGCTGCTGATGAAGCAGTTGATGACGGGTCACTTCATGAACTCGGTCGTGATGATCGAGGTCGATGGCAAGCAGGTTCGCACCCTGCCGAAGGACGTCGCTTTCCACCCGGTCAAGGATCGTCCGATCCACGCCGACTTCCTGCGCATCAGCAAGGATGCAAAGGTCAATGTCGCGGTTCCGGTCATCTTCGCCAATGAAGAAGCCTCGCCGGGCCTGAAGCGCGGCGGCGTGCTGAACATCGTGCGTCACGAGCTGGAGCTGGTGTGCGACGCGGCCAACATCCCCGACGACATCTCGATCGACGTCACCGGCTTCGACGTCGGCGATTCGATCCACATCAGCCACGTCAAGCTGCCCAAGGGCAGCGAAAGCGCGATCACCGACCGCGATTTCACCATCGCGACGATCGTTGCTCCGTCGGCACTCAAGTCGACCGGCGGCGACACGACCAAGGATGACGGCGAAACCGCCGAAGAAGCCTGAATCTGATCGGGCCGCCTTCGTTCGCGAAGGCGGCCCCTTCCGGACCCCGAGAAGGGCACTGCCATGCAACTCTGGGTCGGCCTCGGCAATCCCGGGCCCCAATATGCGATGCACCGTCACAATGTCGGCTTCATGGCCGCCGACGTCATCGCCGACGTCCATGGCTTTCCTGCCCCGGCCAAGAAATTCCAGGGCTGGATCCAGGACGGGCGCATCGGATCGCAGCGTATCCTGCTGCTGAAACCCGGCACCTTCATGAACGAAAGCGGCCGCAGCGTGCGCGCCGCGCTCGATTTCTATAAATTGACGCCGCAAGACGTCACCGTCTTTTACGACGAGCTCGACCTCGCGCCGATGAAGATCAAGATCAAGCAGGGCGGCGGCGCGGCGGGTCACAACGGCATCCGCAGCATGATCCAGCATATCGGCGACGATTTCCGCCGCGTGCGCATCGGCATCGGCCATCCGGGACACAAGGACCGCGTGACCGGCCATGTGCTGGGCAATTATCACAAGAGCGAGATGGAGCCGCTGGTCGACCTGCTCGGCGCGATCGCGGCCGAAGCACCGTGGCTGGCGGATGGCAACGACGCGCGCTTTGTGAGCGATATCGCGCTGCGATTGCAGAACTGAATCCCCGTGGAGCGGGTGCTGGTCATCGGCCCCTGCGGCGCCGGAAAATCGACGCTGTCAACCGACCTCGCCCGGCGGCTGAGCCTGCCGGTGCATCATCTCGACCGGCTCCATTGGCATCCGGGCTGGGTCGAGGGCGACAAGGACGAACTGATCGAAAAACTCGCCGCGATCACCGCCGGCGAGCGCTGGCTGATCGACGGCAATTACGGGGGCACGATGGCCCAGCGGCTCACGCGCGCCGACACCGTGGTCTATCTCGATTTTCCGATCGGGCTCTGCTTCTGGCGAGCACTGAAACGAATCTGGACATGGCGCGGCCGATCGCGCCCCGACATGACCGAAGGCTGCCCCGAGCGGTTCGACCTCGCATTCCTCGCCTATATCCTTCGCTGGAACCTAGGCCCCCGTCCCCGGACCGAAGCGGCGCTCGAAGGATTCGCGGGCGAACTGATCCGGCTGAAGAATCCGCAGGCCTTACGGCACTGGCTGACGAAGTTGCCCGAGCGTCGTTGACAGCAATTTGGCGCGCGCACCGCTTTGATGCATGATGGCGCCCCGAAAGGAGCCTCCTCATGCCCTACTCCGCATCCCCCAATCGCCGCCAGTTGCTCGCCGGTGCCGCCGCGCTGACCGCCGCCGTGCCCGGCCTGTTGCGTGCCGCCGAACCGCTGGCGCCCGATGCGCTGAAGGGCCGCACCGTGCTGATCACCGGCGCGTCGAGCGGGTTCGGGCGGATCGGGGCGCTGCTCTACGCGAAACATGGCGCGAAGGTGATCGCGACGATGCGCAACACGCCGCGACCGGAAGCCGACAGCCTGATCGCCGAGGCGAAGACGGACAAGCTCGACCTGCATGTCGTGGAGATCGACGTCACCGACGATGCATCGGTCGCCAGCGGCACCGCCGCGGCGTTGAAGATCGCGGGCGGGCGCATCGACACGCTCGTCAACAATGCCGGCATCGGCATCACCGGGCCGGTCGAGGTGCAGGATATGGAGGCGACGCGCCTCATCTTCGAAACCAATGTGCTGGGCATCCAGCGCATGCTGCGCGCGTTGTTGCCGCAGATGCGGGCGGCGAAGGGCGGGCAGATCTTCAACATATCGTCGCAGCTCGGCCGCGTCATCGTGCCCGGCGGCGGCCATTATTCGGCGACCAAATTCGCGGTCGAAGCCTTGTCCGAACAGCTCGCCTATGAGTTGGTGCCGCACGGCATCGAGGTGACGATCATCCAGCCCGGCGGTTATCCGACCAGGGTATGGGTCAACCGCAACATCTATACCGGCGCGCTGAAGGGCCGCAGCGATGGCGACCTGCTCGCAGCTTATGCCCCCTTCACACGCGGTATGGGGACCGAGGACGGCAGCGGGCGCAGCGCCGACCCCGCCGACGTGCCGCGCGCGATCGCCGAGATCATGGCGATGCCCGCCGGCACCCGCCCGCTGCGCCGCGCGGTGCATCCGGGCAGCAAGCCGCAGGAGGCGATCAACAAGGTCTCGGCCGAGGTCCAGCTAGCATGGCTGGGCGGCGGCCAGCTTGGACCGCTGGTCCGCGCGGTGCACGACTGACGGAGCCGGTTGTCACATCGGTGTCATGCAAGTCATGCCGGCCTGACATGTTCAAGCAACAACGCTGACACCTCCCCCTGCCATCGGGAGCCACCTCATCGGAGCGATCCAGCTCCGGGGCTCAACCGAACAACAGGGGTACTGCATGTCACATCTTACCGACGAAGCCCGCGCGCCGTATCGCCGCGCGACCGCCGATCTCGACGGCCCGAACAGCCTGGAAGCGATCGTCGCCGCCAACCCGTCGCGCCGCTCGCTGCTCGTCAACGGCCTGTTCGGCCTGTCGGTGCTGCCGGCGCTCGCGGCGTGCAACACCGATGGCGATCCGGTGGTGACGGTGCCGCCGACGCCCACCCCGACCCCCACGCCGACCCCGACGCCGCCGAGCTTCGCGGTCAATTTCACCTCGGTCGCCGCGAACCGCAACGACACGGTCACCGTGCCGGCGGGCTACACCGTCGACGTACTGCTGAAGGCGGGCGATTCGGTCGAGACCGGCACCCCCTATTCGGGCAGCTTCCCCGCCAGCCCCGCGGTCGCCGAGAAATGGGCCGGCGGCAACCATGACGGCATGGAATATTTCGCCTTTCCGGGCGTCGATGCGAACAACCGCGGCCTGCTGGCGCTGAACTTCGAATATCCCGATTTCAACATCCTGATGGCGGGCAACTACGACCCGGCGACCGCCAGCGCCGACCAGAAGGCGATCGCCCTGTCGGCGGTCGGCATCGGCGTCGTCGAGATTTCGAAGGGCAGCGACGGCAAATGGTCGGTGCAGGCGGGATCGACCTATAACCGTCGCTACACCGGCAACAGCGCCTATCGCGCCGGTGGCCCCGCGGCGGGCCTGCTGTCGGGCAGCATCAAGGGCATGCTCAACAATTGCGCCAGCGGCCGGACCCCGTGGGACACCTATCTGACCTGCGAGGAAACCACCGACAATTATCTCGACCCTACCAAGCCCGCGAACGATTATGGCTGGGTGGTCGAGATCGATCCGCTGCGCGAACTGGCGGCGCCGACCAAGCGCACCGCGATGGGCCGCTTCAGCCACGAGAACGTCGCCTTCATGGCGAACGCCGACCGCCGCGTCGCTTTTTATATGGGCGACGACTCGACCCCCGGGTGCATCTACAAATTCATCCCCGACCGGGCCTATAGCGCCACCAACCGCGCCGCGAACACCGACCTGCTCGACTATGGCACTCTCTACGTCGCGCGTTTCAACGGCGACGGCACGGGCGAATGGCGCGCGCTGGTCGTCGGCCAGAACGGCCTGACCGCGGGCGCGTCGGACCCCGGCAATGTCAGCCAGAGCACGACGCCACCGGCGCCGACGATCGTCAACTTCAACAATCAGGCCGACGTGCTGATCAACTGCCAATCGGCGGCGCGCGTCGCGGGCGGCACCGTGATGGATCGTCCCGAGTGGATCACGGTCGCCCCCGACAATAAGGCGGTGTTCGTCACGCTGACCAACAACAGCGGGCGCCGCGTCACCGACCCCGCCAACCCGCGCGTTACCAACCGCCACGGCCATATCCTGAAGTTCCGCGAGGAAGGCGATTCGCCGCTGGCGACCAAGTTCAACTGGGAAATCTTCCTGCTGGCGGGCGACCCGGCCTGGGCGTCGGGCGGGTCGAACCTGACGGGCAATATCAACGGCGACACCTTCTCCAGCCCCGACGGCATCCGCATCGACCCGCAGGGTCGCCTGTGGGTGCAGACCGACCATAGCGTCCCCGGCACCTCCGGCGCCTCGGGCGTCAGCATCGAGGACACGGTCGGACAGAACGCGATGTTCTACCTCGACCAGGCGACGAAGCAGTCGAAACGCTTCCTCGTCGGCCCGGTCGGCTGCGAGATCACCGGGCTCGCCTATACGCCCGACCTTCGTACCTTCTTCGTCAACATCCAGCATCCGACGGGCAACTGGCCGGTTTCGGGCCAACAGCCGCGCTCGTCGACGATCGTGGTGCGCCGGACCGACAACCAGCCGGTCGGCAACTGAGCCGCGCCGTCCGGTAACGACGGGGCCAGCCTCTCGGCGAGAGGCTGGCCCCTCTATTTTTCGGCTTTCTCCGGCCGCTGCACCACCGGCAGGCCGTCGGCGGTGCGCGCCATCAGGATCACGCACATCGTGCGATGAACCTTGTGCGTGCCGCACGCCACCCCGGCATAGCGATGGCTCTCACGCAGCAAGCTGAGTCGATGGCCCCGGTCGGGCACGCCGTCGTCGATCAGCAGCTGCTGGACGACCGAGGCCGGACTGTGATGGCCATAGGTAATCACCTCGTTGACATAGGGTCCGCCGCCGCGCGCCCTGACGCGCTCACCCGGACCGCGCCCGTTCGTCTCGTGGCCGACTGCGCCCGAGCGTGACTGCATCGCGACATGGTCGGCGGCGGCACGCGCGAGAAGCGGGCTGTACCGGAGACGGGAGAGCGGCCTGGCGGGACGCAGGTCGCGGATCGCCTCGTCGACCGCCGCCACACCCTCGCTGGTCATGATGTCGATCTCGCTGCCGCCCTCGCCGACAAGCAGCTTGCCCTCGAAACGCGGGCGATAGGCGCGCAGCACCGCCGCATAGCCCGAAGGATCGCCGCGAAAGCGGTTGAGTTCGGCAAGCACGCCGGTTTCGAAACGGCTCGTCGCCGCGCCGACCCCGGCCACACTCGTCGCCGCGATCACCGCAACCGCCGCCCATCGGATCGCTATTCTCATCATCGGCGCGATAAGGGCTCAAGACTGAACCTGCCGCAACCGCTTTCGCATCGGCGGCAAAGGCTGGTGTCGGCGGCCACTTGGCGCTAGGGGCGCGAACGACGCCGGCTCCCGCCGGAGGCATGGAGTTTTTATGGGTTTCAAATGCGGCATCGTCGGACTGCCCAACGTCGGCAAGTCCACCCTGTTCAACGCGCTGACCGAAACGGCAGCGGCGCAGGCGGCCAATTACCCCTTCTGCACGATCGAGCCGAACATCGGCAACGTCGCAGTGCCCGACGCGCGGCTCGAAAAGCTCGCCGCCATCGCGGGCAGCAAGAAGATCATCGCGACCCAGCTCGCCTTCGTCGACATCGCGGGCCTAGTGCGCGGCGCGTCGAAGGGCGAAGGCCTCGGCAACCAGTTCCTCGGCAACATCCGCGAAGTCGATGCGATCGTCCATGTCCTGCGCTGTTTCGAGGATGACGACATCCAGCATGTCGAAAACCGCGTCGATCCGGTCGCCGATGCCGAGACGGTCGAAACCGAGCTGCTGCTCTCCGACCTCGAAAGCCTCGAAAAGCGCGTCCCCGCCTTTGTGAAGAAAGCCGCGCAGGGCGACAAGGAATCGAAGATCGCGGCCTCGGTGCTGGGCCAGACGCTCGAACTGCTGCGCGAAGGCAAGCCGGCACGGTTGACCGAGCCGAAGGACGAGGAGGAAGCCCGCGTGCTGCGCACCGCGCAGCTGCTGACCAGCAAGCCCGTCCTCTATGTCTGCAACGTCGACGAAGGCAGCGCCGCCAACGGCAACGCTTTCTCCAAGAAAGTCTTCGCCAAGGCCGCCGCCGAGGGCGCGCAGGCCGTTGTCGTCTCCGCCGCGATCGAAAGCGAACTGGTGACGATGGAGATGGCCGACCGGATGGAATTCCTCGAGGAAATGGGGCTGCACGAAACCGGCCTCGCGCGGGTCATTCGCGCCGGATACGAACTGCTCCATCTGCTGACCTTCTTCACCGTCGGTCCGCAGGAAGCGCGGGCCTGGACCGTCCACACCGGCGCCACCGCGCCCGAGGCGGCGGGCGAAATCCACAGCGATTTCCAGAAGGGCTTCATCCGCGCCGAGACCATCGCTTACGACGACTATGTCGCGCTGGGCGGTGAAGCCAAGGCGCGCGAAGCCGGCAAGCTGCGCGCCGAGGGCAAGGCCTATGTCGTCCATGACGGCGACGTGATGCACTTCCTGCATAGTTGATCCTCCCTTCCCGCAAGCGGGAAAGGAATCAGGCTGGCTCGAACGCCGCCAGGATCGGGCATGGTCCCTTGTCGCTCGCCGCGCATTGGTCGGCGAGGCGTGAAAGCGCGGCGCGGGTTTCGGTCATCTGCGCGATCTTGGCGTCGAGGGCCTCGATCCGCTGACGTGCGAGGTGGCGCACCTGCACGCGATCGTCGCCCACCTCAAGTTCGAGCAATTCGCCGATCTCGTCGAGCGTGAAGCCCGCGCCCTGCGCCGCGCGGATGAATTTCAGGCGCCTCAGATCATCCGCATCATAGCGTCGGATTCCTCCGCCCCAGCCGTCGCCGCCAGTGCGCGCGGGCGTCGCGAGCAGGCCGCGCCGCTGATAATAGCGAATCGTTTCGACCCCGACGCCGCCGGCGGCGGCCAATTTCCCGATGGTGATCTGCATCGCTTGACTCCGTACCATGGTACGGATGCGATATGGGGGGCATGACGAGACAAGCAACCCTCTATCGCATGGTCATGCCCGGCCACACCTGCCCCTATGGCCTGAAGGCCAAATATCTGCTCGAACGGAAAGGCTTCACGGTCGACGACCGTTGGCTGACGACGCGCGAGGCGGTCGATGCCTTCAAGGCCGAACACGGCGTCAAGACGACGCCGCAGACCTTCATCGACGGCGAGCGGATCGGCGGCCATGACGATCTGCGCCGCCATTTCGGCCTGCGCGTGCGCGATCCCGACGCGGTCAGTTACCGCCCGGTGATCGCGCTGTTCGCGATGACAGCGCTGATGGCGGTGGCCGCCAGCCATGCGGCGTTCGGCACGGCGCTGACGATTCAGGCGGCGGAATGGTTCGTCTCGTTCAGCATGGTCGTGCTTGCCCTACTCAAACTGCAGGAAGTCGACAGTTTTTCGACGATGTTCCTGAACTATGACCTGCTCGCAAAGCGATGGGTGCCCTACGGCAAAGTCTATCCCTTCGCCGAGGGGCTGGCGGGTGTGCTGATGACCGCGCACGCCCTGCCCTGGCTGTCGATCCCCGTCGCGCTGTTCATCGGCACCATCGGCGCGGTGTCGGTGTTCAAGGCGGTCTATATCGACAAGCGCGAGCTCAAATGCGCCTGCGTCGGCGGCAGCAGCAAGGTGCCGCTGGGCTTTGTTTCGTTGACCGAAAATCTGGCGATGATCGGCATGGCGGTCTGGATGCTCGTCGGCTGATCGGGACTATTGCGCCGGGGGCTTGTCAGCCGGATCATCGCTTTCGGCGGGTTCGGCGGGCGCGATGTGATTTTCGTCCTGCCATTCGGCGGCGTCGAGCGCCGGCTTGCGCCCGAACAAGCCGCCGATCGCGTTGCGGAAAGCCGCGAACAGGGCGATGACGCCGATCACGATGAACTTGCCGAATTTGAGGAGCACCGCGAGCAGCCCGACCTTCTTTGCGACCGCCGCCGTCGCGCCGACGGCGACCAGCCCGGCAAGGCCATATTCGGCCTTTTTGTCGGTCGAGGGATTATAGTCGGCATAGCGCGCCCCGGTGCGGAAGCTGCCGACTGTAGCGAAGGTCTTGGCCGCCTCGCGGACCTCGGCAAGCTGGCCCATGTCGGCGAGGATGTTCATGCTGAGCACCCCCGAGCGGCCGAGCAGGCGGATGTCGTAGTTGAGCGTGTCCTGCGCCATACCGTCGAATTTGATGTCGCGCGCCCAGACCAGCGAGTGTTTCTGGGCGTCATAGGTTGGCGCCTGCGCCCAGCGCTGCAGGATGCCGGCCGGATAGCCTTCGGCGCGCGTAGCGGGCGCCTGTTCCTCGTCGGCCGCCTTCATATTCGCCAGCATCTCGTTGTAGTCGATCGTCTTGGCATCGTCGTCGGAGACATAGCCGGTGTCCTCGAAGGTGATGACGGCCGACCAGGTGTCGTCGGTGAAGCTCTTGCCTTTCGGAAAGACCATGCCGAGCACTCCCGTCGCGGCCCCAGGCGGGTTGCGCCAGACATCGACGAGGATCGTCCGCGCCTCCTCAGGACCCACGAAATAATAGGCGTCGCCCAGATTGAGGTCGGCGTTCGCGACCGCGATATGGATCGTCCCCGTCTGGCGCTTCATCGACTTGGTCAGGCGGTCGGCCGCCTGTCGCTGCGCCGCGATCGCCGCCTGTTCGGCGGCAGGGCTGGGCGCGGTGGTCGCGCTGGCGGCGGGCATCAGCACCGCGAGCGCCACGGCGCCGGCGACGGACAGAGCTGCACGCGATTTCAGCAGTGTGATCATGATCTTCCCCCCCGGATAGATGAGTCCCTAGTTCCAGAAAGACCAGCGCACCGCAAGCCCGATCCCGCCGCAGCCCGCAACCCTTTTGTCATGATCGCGGTACATGGGATTTCCGCATCGGCTGGGCTATGTCCGGCGCAACGCCGAATCATCAGACAATGGGAACTGCCATGTATAATCGCCGCTCTTTTCTCGCCGGAGCGACGCTCGCCGGACTCGCCGCACCGGCGATCGTGCGCGCGCAGGGACTGTTCCGCGATTTTCCCTTCAAGCTGGGGGTCGCGGCGGGCGATCCGGCGAGCGACGGGTTCGTCATCTGGACCCGGCTCGCGCCCGAACCGATGGAGCGCCACGGCGGCATGCCGCTGACCAACATCCCGGTCGACTGGGAAGTGTCGCCCGACAGCGGGTTTCGCGAAATCGTCGCCAAGGGCACCGACCTCGCGCGCCCCGAACTCGCGCACAGCGTCCATGTCGAGGTCGCGGGATTGCAGCCCGACCGGCCCTATTTTTACCGCTTTACCGCGGGCGGCGAACGCAGCCTGCGCGGGCGCGCGCGGACCCTGCCCGCCCCCGGCGCCAGGGCCGAGGCGCTGAAATTCGGCGTCGCGGGCTGCCAGCATTTCGAGGCAGGCTTCTTCGGCGCCTACCGCCACCTCGCGCGCGAGGACCTTGCCTTCGTCTATCATTATGGTGACTTCATTTACGAATATAGCGAGGAATATCTGTTCAACACCGGGCTGCCGACGCGCCCGGTGCGCAAGCATGCGTTTCGCGCGCTGGTCGACCTCGAAGATTTCCGTACGGCCTATAGCCAGCAACTCGGCGACATCGATTTGCAGGCGGCGCGGTCGGTCCACGCCTTTCTGTCGAGTTTCGATGATCACGAGATCCGCAACGACTGGGTGTCGGACATCGACAATTGGAAGATGGGCCTACCCGGCAACGACCCCGATGCCGCGCCGCCCGAAGTCTTCATGCTGAAGAAACAGGCGGCGATGCAGGCGTGGTACGAGCATATGCCGGTGCGCAGGGCGTTGCTGCCGCGCGGCGGCATGGTCGCGATGAACCGCGAGTTCCGTTATGGTGACCTGATGGCGATGCAGTTGCTCGACACGCGGCAATATCGCAGCGACCAGCCGTGCGGCGACGGGTTCAAGCCCGCCTGCCCCGAGGTGAACGGCAAGGACGCGCAAGTGCTCGGCAAGGCGCAGGAAGAATGGCTCGGGCGCAACCTGGCAAAGGGCGGCGCGACGTGGAACGCGCTGGCACAGCAGATCACGATGATGTCGCTCGACCGGCGCCGCAAACCCGACGAGCCGGCGAAAATCCTCAACCTCGACAGCTGGGCGGGATATGAGCAGCCGCGCGAGCGGGTGTTGTCCCGCATGGCGGGGCTGAAGAACTGCGTCGTGCTGACCGGCGACGAACATCAGAATTTCTGCGGCGACCTGGTGCTCAAGGACAAGGTCGTCGGCGGCGAGTTCGTCGGCACATCGATCACCAGCGGCGGCGACGGCAGCGACAAGCGCCAGGGCACCGACGAATGGCTGGCGCTCAACCCCGAGTTGAAATTCGCCAATGACCAGCGCGGTTATATGGTCTGCGACGTCAATCGCGAGGCGTGGCAGACGCATTTCATGGTGGTCGACAAGGTGACGACGCCGGTCAACACGCTGTCGAAGCGTGCGACCGGCGTGGTCGAAAACGGCGTCGCCGGGATCAAGATGAGCTGAAACGCCTCAGGCGTCGCAGCTCCAGTCACCCTCGAAGCTGGTCGGGCTGCCAAACGGGCGGCTCGCCGCAAGCTTGGCCTTCGTGCCGCCTTCCGACGGTTCGACGGTCAGGCTGAGACCCGGGCCCGAAAGGTCCATGCCCTTCTTCAACTCGTCGAAGCCGCCCGGGCCCGCGATACGCTGAACGCGGCTGCCGACCTTGACCGCACCCTGTGCGGTCGCGTTCGCGTCGACGTCGGTCTTGACGACGAGCGCGGGCGCATCCTGCCCGTCGATCGTGAAACGGCACGCGCGTTCGCCCTGCAGCGCGAGCAATTCGCCCTTGCCGATCGCGGCCAGTTCGATCGGCTTTTCGCTGCCGGTGTCGGGCACATCGGCCTTTTCCGCAACCGGAGCCGGCGCGGCCGCCTTTTCCGCCTGGGGTTCGCCCGAACAGGCCGCGAGGAGGAGGGCAACGCCAAGCGGCGCAGCAATCGTCAATTTCATTGATGGATACTCCATGGAGGGGAGCTCGCCCCCTAGCCCCGATTTCGTCCCAAAGCCGAGCAAAAAATTCTATTTCCGCCCGAAAAGCCTTTCAACATCGTCCATCGCGAGCTTTACCCAGGTCGGGCGACCATGATTGCACTGGCCCGAATGCGGGGTGATTTCCATCTGGCGGAGCAGCGCATTCATCTCGGCGACGCCCAGCGTGCGGCCGGCGCGGACCGAGCCGTGGCAGGCCATCGTGGCAGCGACGAGTTCGAGCTTTTCGTTGAGTCCCAGCGCGGCGTCATAACCCGCGAGATCGTCGGCGATGTCGGTGACGAGCTTGATGCAATCTATATTGCCGAGCATCGCGGGAGTCGCGCGGACCATCACCGCGGCGGGGCCGAAGCGTTCGAGTTCGACGCCGAGCGCCGCAAGTTCGCCCGCCGCCGCCTCGAGCCGGTCGCAGGCGGGCTCGTCGAGTTCGACCACCTCGGGGAGGAGCAGCCCTTGCGAGGGCACCGCGCGGCCCGTCATGCCGCCGCGCAGCTGTTCGAGCACCAGCCGTTCGTGCGCGGCATGCTGGTCGACGATGACGAGCCCGTCCTCGGCCTCGGCGACGATATAGGTTTTGGCGATCTGACCGCGCGCAATGCCGAGCGGATGGGCTTCGGCTTCGGGCACGGGGGCGACGGCAACCTCGGCGCGGCCGGCGAGCGGCGCGGGCGCCGAAGCGAAGGGCACAAGCCGGTCATAAACGCGCGCGACATCGGCGGCGGGCGGCGCGATATCGGCGCCGAACAGATGCACCGCGGGTTCGGTGCGCGGCGCGGCGCCGAAAAGGAAGCCGGTCGTCGGCGCCGGTGCCACCGGCTCCTGCTGCCAGGCGGCGAGCGCCGCCTCTGCCGGGCACTGGACGCTGCGAAAGCCATGTTCGTCAAGCGCGCGGCGTAGCCCGCCGACGATCATGCCGCGCACCAGTTGCGGGTCGCGAAAGCGCACCTCGGTCTTGGCGGGGTGGACGTTCACGTCGACCTCGCTGGTCGGCACGTCGAGGAACAGCGCGACGACGGGATGGCGATCCCGCGCGAGCAGGTCGGCATAAGCGCCGCGTAGCGCCCCGACGAGCAGCCGGTCCTTCACCGGTCGGCCGTTGACGAAGAGATATTGGTGGTCGGAAATACCGCGATTGTAGGTCGGCAGGCTGATCACCCCGCCCAGATGCACGTCGCCGCGGTCGAGATCGACCCCGATGCTGTTGCCGGCCAGGTCGCGGCTGGTCAGCGCCGCAACGCGCGCCAGCCGGTCCTGTCCAGCCTGCACGTCGAGTACCCGGCGTCCGTCATGCTCCAGTGTGAAACCGACCTCCGGATTGGCCATGGCGAGGCGCTTCACCACGTCGAGGCACGCGGCATATTCGCTGCGCCCGCTGCGCAGGAATTTGCGGCGCGCGGGGACGCGCGCGAACAGGTCCTCGACCAGCACGCGGGTGCCCTTGGCCAGCGCCGCGGGCCCTTCGTCCACCACCGCACCATTGTCGACGACCCGCCGCCAGCCGTCGGCGCCGGGCGTCCGGCTTTCGAGCGTCAGCCGCGCGACGCTGGCGATCGACGGCAGCGCCTCGCCGCGAAACCCGAGCGTCGTGACCGCCTCGATCGCGTCGTCGGGGAGCTTCGAGGTGGCATGGCGTTCGAGCGCCAGCGCCATGTCGGCGGGGGTCATGCCCGACCCGTCGTCCTCGACCTCGATTCGCGCGATTCCGCCATCGGCGATTCGCACCGAAATTCGGCACGAACCCGCGTCGATGGCGTTTTCAACCAGTTCTTTTAGCGCCGCAGCCGGTCTTTCGACCACTTCACCGGCTGCGATCCGATTTACGAGGGTTTCGGGCAGGCGGCGTATTGACATAGTCCCTCTCCTAGCGCAGTCGGGCGCAAATCGCGACCCACCCGCACAGCCTTATCTTCCCGTCCAGCCAGCCCCACCAGGGACGGCCGGAATCTCCCTCAGATTTGGTCCTGTTGACGGACGGGAAAGCGCGCTGAATATTGGCGACGGGGCGGTCCGTCCGCATGAAGACAGGAATGACGATCGATGTCCTTTTTTTCGCGTTGGTTTAAGTTCAATTCCCAAGACATGGCGATCGACCTCGGCACTGCCAATACGGTGGTTTACGTCCGCGGCAAGGGCATCGTGCTCAACGAGCCTTCGGTCGTCGCGGTCGAGACGATCAACGGGGTCAAGCGCGTCAAGGCGGTCGGCGACGACGCCAAGCTGATGATGGGCAAGACCCCCGACAGCATCGAGGCGATCCGCCCGTTGCGCGACGGCGTCATCGCCGACATCGACGTCGCCGAACAGATGATCAAGCACTTCATAACCAAGGTGCATGGCGGCAAGCCCAATGCGTTCCGCAGCCCCGAAATCGTGATCTGCGTCCCCTCGGGCTCGACCAGCGTCGAACGCCGCGCGATCCGCGATGCCGCATCGAACGCCGGCGCGAGCGAAGTGTGGCTGATCGAAGAACCGATGGCCGCCGCGATCGGTGCCGACATGCCGGTGACCGAACCGATCGGTTCGATGGTCGTCGACATCGGCGGCGGCACCACCGAAGTCGCGGTGCTTTCGCTCCGCGGTCTCGCTTACACCACCTCGGTCCGCGCCGGCGGCGACAAGATGGACGAATCGATCGTCTCCTATGTCCGCCGCCACCATAATCTGCTCATCGGCGAAGCGACCGCCGAGCGGATCAAGAAGGATTTCGGCATCGCGCGGATTCCCGCGGATGGCGTCGGTCTGACCATCCACATCAAGGGCCGCGACCTCGTCAACGGGGTGCCCAAGGAAATCTCGATCAACCAGGCGCAGATCGCCGAAGCGCTGTCCGAACCGATCGGCACGATCGTCGAGGGCGTGCGCATCGCGCTCGAAAACACCGCGCCCGAACTCGCTGCCGACATCGTCGACCAAGGCATTGTCCTGACCGGCGGCGGCGCGCTGATCGCCGAGCTCGACGAACTGCTCAAGGACGCGACCGGCCTGCCGGTGACGGTGGCCGAGGATCCGCTGACCTGCGTCGCGATCGGCACCGGCCGCGCGATGGAAGACCCCGCCTTCCGCGGCGTGCTCCAGCAAGCCTGATAGGGTAAAGCTGCATCATGGTCCGCCCGGCACATCGACGTCCGGGGCAATCCCGCAAGGCCCAGACGAGCCTGTTCGTCGCCTATGTCATCGCGGTGACCGGGGCGGTGGCGGGCCTGTTGCTGGCAATCCTGTCGGTTGCCGATCCCGTGGGTTTCGCGGCGCTGCGCGTCGCGAGCCATGAGGTGACGGCGCCGGTCGCGCGCGGCAGCCGCTCGATCATCGGTTCGATCTCGGGCATCGACGACTGGGTGTCGGCCTATGTCGGCGCGGGGTCGCAGAACCGCCGCTTGCGCAAGGAACTCGCCGATACGCGGCGCCAGCTGGTCGCGACGAGCGCGCTACAGGAAGAAAATCGCCAGCTCAAGGCACTGCTCAAGCTGCAGGAAACCGACAAGGCCGCCTTTGCCAACGGCTATCTGCTCACCTCGACCTCGACAAGCAGCAAGCGCATCGCGCTGCTCAGCATCGGGCGCAACCTCGGCGTCGCGTCGGGGCAGCCGGTTCGCGGGGCCGATGGGCTGATCGGGCGGGTGCTGTCGAGCGGCCCCTCGGTTTCGCAGGTGCTGCTGCTCACCGACATCGACAATGTCGTGCCGATTCGTCGCGCTCGCGACGGGCTCCCCGCGCTCGCCAACGGCCGGGGCAACGGCGACCTCGATATCCGCACCCTCAACATCGCGAACAATCCGTTCAAACCCGGCGATATCCTCGTCACCTCGGGCACCGGAGGGTTGTATCCGCCTAATATTCCCGTCGCGATCGTCGTCCGGCGTACCGCTGACGGCGCTCTCGCTCGCCCGCTCGCAGACCCGGCCCAGGTCGACGCCGTATCCGTGCTGCGCGCCTACACCCCCGACAATATCGAGGCGCAGGCGGCCCCCGCCCCGGCGCCCGCGCCATGAACCGCACCGACACGCGCCGGCTGGGCGAGCCCGCCTCGCTGTGGCGGATGCGGATGGTGCCCGTGGCCAGCGTCATGATCGCCTCCGCGCTGCCGCTGATGCTGCCGATGGTCGCCAGTTCGCCGGTGCTGCCGCCGCTCGGGCTGCTGTTCTTCCTGTGCTGGCAATTGCTGCGCATCGAAATGTGGCCGGTGTGGATCGGCCTGCCGCTGGGCCTGTGGGACGATCTGTTCAGCGGCGCACCGATCGGCTCGGCGATCGCGCTGTGGACCTTTGCCAGCATCGCGATCCAGTATTTTTCGCAGCGTATCTATTGGCGCGGCTTCTTTCACGACTGGGCGATCGCCGCGCTGCTCGTCGCGATCATTCAGTCGCTCGCGGCGCTGATCGCGCATCCCGATGCGCACACCGGCAAGGTTCTCGGCCTCGTGGCCCCGCAGATCATCGTGTCGGCGCTGCTCGTCCCGCTGTTCATGCGGCTGACCGGCATGTTTGACAATTTCCGCCTGAAACGCCGATAGTTCCCACCCATGCCCCGGAAAAAAAGTCCACCGATCACCGAAGCCTGGAGGGGCATGACCTTCACGCGCCGCGCGTTGCTCGTCGGCGGTGGACAGATGGTCATCGGTGCCGCGCTCGCGGCGCGCATGGCCTATATATCGGTTGTCGAAAACGACCGCTATGTACTTGAATCCGAAAGCAACCGTGTCAATCTTACGCTAACCCCGCCGCGCCGCGGCTGGATCGTCGACCGGCATGGAAAGGCGCTCGCCAACAACCGCGTGTCCTTGCGCATCGACCTCATCCCCGACCGGCTGCACAACAAGGATATGGTGCTCGGCCAGCTTCGCACCCTGCTGCGGCTCGACGGCGATGCAATGGACCGGATCAACCGCGACCTCAAGGCGGCCTCGGGATTCCAGCCGGTGGCGGTCGCCGAGGATCTGTCCGAGGGGGATTATGCATCGATCCTCGTCCGCCTGCCCGAACTGTCCGGCGTCGCGCCGCAGCGCGGCTTTGCGCGCAACTATCCCACCGGCGCCGCAGTCGGCCATCTGATCGGCTATGTCGGCGCCCCGAATGCCGAGGAATATCAAAAGGACAAGGACCCGCTCTACATCACGCCGGGGTACAAGATCGGTAAGGACGGGCTCGAGAAATATTTCCAGCCGATGCTGAAGGGCACCCCGGGCGCGAAGCGCGTCGAGGTCACCGCGCGCGGCAAGGTCGTGCGCGACCTGACGACCACGTCGGACATCCAGGGCAAGACCGTCCACCTGACGATCGACGCCGACCTGCAGGAATATGTCGCGCGGCGGATGGGGCGCGAGTCGGGCGCTGCGATCGTTATCGACTGCCAAAACGGCGATATCCTCTCCTTCGTCTCGATGCCGAGCTTCGATCCGAACAGCTTTTCGGACGGGATCAGCAACAGCGAATATGCCTGGCTGCGTGCCGACGATCATCAGCCGTTGATCAACAAGGCGACGCGCGGCCTGTATCCGCCCGGGTCGACGCTGAAGCCGATGGCGGCGATCGCCGCGATCGAACATGGCGTCCACCCGAGCGAGCGTCACACCTGCATCGGCGGCTACCGCCTCGGCAACCGCTTCTTCCGCTGCCTCGGCACCCATGGCAGTCTCGACATGCCGTCGGCGATCATGAAAAGCTGCAACAGCTATTTCTACTGGCTCGCCGACCGGCTGGGCTATGACGCGATCGCGCCGACCGCGCGGCTGATGGGCCTCGGCGAGGAATTCCAGCTCGCGGGCAGCAGCCAGCGCTATGGCACGATCCCCGACAGCGCGTGGAAAATGAAGAAATACGACCAAAAGTGGTCGGCCTCGGACTCGCTGAACTCGGTTATCGGACAGGGCTATGTCAGCGTGAACCCGCTCCAGCTCGCCGTCATGGCATCGCGGATCGCGTCGGGGCGCCGGCTCTATCCGCGCCTGATCAACCGCGAATTCAAGAACGAGCCCCTGCCCTTTTCCCCCGAAGCGCTCGCCGTCGCCCGCCACGGCATGGACCTTGTCGTCAATGGCGCCGGAACCGCGGTGCGCAGCCGCCTGCCGCTCGACGGCATCACCATGGCCGGCAAGACCGGCACCGCGCAGGTGCGCGGACTGGGCACGGGGAACGGCAAAAGCGGGACATGGAAATTTCGCGACCACGGCCTGTTCATCGGCTTCGCGCCGGTCGTCAATCCACGTTACGCGACCGCCGTCGTGATCGAACATGGCATGGGCGGCGCGCGCGCCGCAGCGCCGATAGCGAAGGATTTCATGACCTTCCTGTTCGATCGCGAAAAGGCGATGGAGGCGCTCGACACCTTCGAGGCCGGCTGGGGCGGCACGATCAAGGAGCGGATGGACCGCGACTATGCGGCATGGAAATCGGGCGCATCGAGCGACCCCGAGCCCGGAGTTCCGCAATGATCCCGGTCCCGCCAGCCATACAGCGGATTCCGTGGAAGCTGATCGCGATACTGGCCGGCATCACCGGTTTCGGCCTGCTCGTCCTCTATTCGGCGGCGGGCGGCAACTGGTCGCCCTGGGCGTTGCAGCAGGGGGTGCGTTTTGTCGTCTTCCTGAGCGTCGCGCTCATCATCGGGCGCTTTCCGATCCGGATCTTCGAGGATTTCGCCTATATCGGCTATATCGGCGTGCTGGTGCTTCTGGTCGCGGTGGAATTGCTCGGCTTCGTCGGCGGGGGCAGCCAGCGCTGGCTCAACCTCGGATTCATGAACCTGCAGCCCTCGGAACTGATGAAGGTTGCGATCGTGCTGGCGCTCGCGCGTTTTTATGCCCAGCTGCCGCCGGGCAACACGCGCACCTGGACCGCGCTGTGGCCGGCGCTCGTCCTGATCGGCCTGCCGGCGGCGCTCGTGATGCTCCAGCCCGACCTCGGCACCGCGCTCGCCATCTGCGCCGGCGGCGTCATCGTGATGTTCGTCGGCGGCCTGCCCTTCTGGTGGTTCGGCAGCGCCGCCGCCGCGGGCGCCGCCGCCCTGCCCGTGCTCTTCTCGATGCTCCACGACTATCAGCAGAAACGCGTGCTGATCTTCCTCGATCCCGAAAGCGACCCGCTCGGCGCCGGCTATCATATCAGCCAGTCGAAGATCGCGATCGGGTCGGGCGGCATCGGCGGCAAGGGCTTCCTCAACGGCTCGCAAAGTCACCTCGACTATCTGCCCGAGGGGCATACCGATTTCATCTTCGCGACGATGGCCGAGGAATGGGGGCTGATCGGCGGGCTCGCGCTGCTGCTCGGCTTCTTCCTGCTGCTGCGCTGGTCGACCCGCGTCGCGCTCAAGGCGCGGACGCGCTTCGGGCAGCTGACCGCGACGGGCCTCACGATGACGATCTTCTTCTATATCGCGATCAACCTGGCGATGGTGATGGGGCTAGCGCCCGTCGTCGGCATTCCGCTGCCGCTCTTTTCCTATGGCGGCTCGTCGATGCTGACGATCATGACCTGCGTCGGCATCGTCCTGGCGATCGAGAATGACAGCAAAAAGCAGAGCAGCCGCCTCAGCTGACGAAAATTGTCGAGAAAAATGCGCAGGAGGCATTGCCATCCCCGCAAGGCCATGATAGCGGGCCGCTCGCTTCGCAGCAAAGGGTCCTTCCCAACGCTCCAAAGCGCGCCGGAAAACGGCAGTGGACGCATAGCTCAGTTGGTAGAGCAGCTGACTCTTAATCAGCGGGTCCTAGGTTCGAGCCCTAGTGCGTCCACCATTTATTTCAAAGACTTAGCGGCCAATCTTGAGCGATTTATCAACCGCTGCAGATGCCGTGTAAGCACCGGGTAAGCACGCAATGGGCGGCGCCCGTCCAATTTATCAAAACATTATCGGTGGCTTACGACAATTCTCGCGGACTAATTGCGGGCCGAAATGTCACGACGCGGTCAGCTTTTTGATGTGCCTTCCCCATCGCTTCATCGCTTGGCGCTTCTCCTCCTGATACGGGTAGCATTGGTAGACACCAACAATGCCGCTCTTCGTCCCGGAGAGATGATTGAGAACGGACTCGATGATTTCCGTCCTGATCTGCAAAGCTTGCATTCCCGTCGCGACGGTTCGGCGAATGTCGTGAATCCGCCAAGGCGCCAAAACGGCGTCCTCCTTCGCCGACCTCATTTTTCTAAAAATCATCGCGTCCCATTTCTCTTTAACTTTCGAGAATGCACTCAGGTGCGTCCCGTAGCTCGACAGGAACACCAAGCCATGTGACGGCCAATCTTTCCCACAGGCAACCGCATCGAGCAGCGCGATTGCCTGCTTGCTCAGCGGGATAAGATGAGGACGGCCATTCTTGGACCTTTCGGCCGGCAAGTCCCATCGACTGCCTTCACGTCGCAATTCCGACCAGTCCAACCCGATCACTTCGCCGCGCCGCTGTCCGGTCAAAATCATCAACCGGAATGCCGGACCATATTGCCCCGCAAGCTGGAAACTTGTTTTCCAAGCGCAGCGCAATTCTTCGGTCGAGAGGTAGCGATTACGGGGTTTCGGCGGCGGAGGGGCGTTCACTCCTTGAACCGGCGAATGCTTGAGATCGTCCCGGCTCATTGCCCATTTGAACATTTTACGCAGCGTCGCGTGCATCGCCCGCGCAACCGACGGCCGGTTTTCCAAGCGTCGATAGATTGCTGCAAGGTCTGACCGCCGAACGTCCGAAATTCGTTTGGTTCCGATAGTCGGCACCGCATGGCGGACCAGCATCGAGCGGATGCGCGTCCAGTCCTTCCAACGCCGCTTGAGATACTCTTCGGTGAAAAGTTCGACGTACCGATCAAATCGAAGCTCCACCTGCTTCCGGCGGCGTTCGCGCCGCTTTTCGACCGGATCCTTGCCCTTCGCGACCTGCTGCGCGAGGCAGAGCGCCTTGCTCCGCGCGCTTTGGGCTGTCCAAGGTGCTCGATGGCGGCCAATTGTAAAGCGCCGCGAGATCGAGCTCCTTCCCCCCAACCGATACTGATAGATGTAGGACGTTGCGCCGCCTTGCGTCACGCGGACGCCAAATCCAGGAAGCGCCTTATCCCAAAGAAAAGTGTTACCGCGCTGCGGGGCGAGATGATCGACTTCGATAGTTGTTACGCTTCCGACGGGCATGCCTCGTCCTCCTCTCCTCGGTCAGGGAAACTTCCCGGACCCGCAAGCAACGCATGGCCATCTCTGAATGTTGGCTTCTGGCCGTTGATCGCCCCTCTTGGTGTAAACGAGATACCCTACCACGGCCGTCCTGGCCGGTTGGAGACTGTCAGCTTTTGGAGATCAAATAGAGAGATCGGACGTTCTAAGACGCGCCAGAGCGCTAGCTATCTAGGATATCGAAATTTGATCGCTAGACTTCGATGCCTTCCGCCAAAGTCAACGTGTCTTCAACGTCGACGCCGAGGTATCGCACGGTATTTTCAATTTTGGTGTGACCGAGCAGAATTTGCACGGCACGTAGGTTGCCGGTTGCCTTGTAAATGATCGACGCCTTTGTCCTCCGCAAGGAATGCGTCCCATAATCTTCACTTCGCAGGCCAACCGCGGTGACCTATTCGTCGACGAGACTTGCATATTGGCGCGTGCTCATATGAGCGGAGTGGTCGACCCGGCTGGGGAACGCAAAATCCTCGATTGATCCACCGCGCCGCTCGAGCCATGCCAACAGGCTCTCGCGAGCATCCGACATGATTTCGAATTGAACTGGTCGATTGGTCTTCTGCTGGATCACCATCGCCCGGGTTCTCAGCTCACCGCAAGCCATAAGGTCGCCAATCTTTATCTTCACTGGATCGCAGCCTCTAAGTTTGCTGTCGATCGCAAGATCGAAAAGCGCCCTGTCTCGAAACCGATGCTCCCGATCTAAGTGAAAGCGAATTGCCCAAATCTGCCGTGGTTTTAGCGGCCGCTTTGCACCAACCTTTCAACCGGCATTCCACGCCGATCGTGGAGGCAAATAGTCGAATTGTTACCTACCCATTATCGTTCTCCTGTGGCCAAAATGGCCAAAAAGGGAAACGCTCGGGTCAAGCCGATTGGCCGGTTGCGGAAGGTCACCTTGCGGGCCGACAAATCGGAAAGCGGACATATTTCGAAGGAAGGATGTCTCTGCAGTCAAAATTTGCGATGAAAGCTGACCAGGTCGGCGTCCGGATCGCCATAACCGCATATTAGCCCGCGCAACATCTGGGCCGCCATCATCGAAAAGGTGATGCCGTTGCCGCCATATCCCATCGCGGCATAGCAGTTCGGCATGCCGGGAATTCGACCGATAGTTGGTGTCCCGACCGGGCTGTCGCCGAAACTTCCGGCCCAGCTATACGCGGGTGCCGCGTCCACTCCTGGCAACAGCGCAGCAAGCTTTTGCGACAGCGTCGCTGTCTTGTCGGGGAGCTTCGCATCGCGGAGAGCCGCGTCGCCGATTTCCTCATCCTCGCCGCCGCAGATGATTTCTCCGCGCGGGGTTGTTCGGATGTAGAGATAGGGATCGGCGGCTTCCCAGATCATCGCGCCGGTCGGCCAGATGGCGCGGGGTTGTGGGCGGGTCGCGATCGACCAGCTCGAGATGATCTTGTTTCCCTTGCGCGGAATTCCCTTCATCATCTCATAGCCAGTCGCCATGACGACATGGCGGGCGCGAATGCTTGGCCCGCGCGCCGAGACCAATGTTACACCTTCGCCCGTCGGCGCGATGTCGCAGATATCGACGGGCGAGTAGAGCCGGGCGCCCCGCGCCAGCGCAACGTTGAGATAGCCTGCGGTGAGGCGGCGCGGATCGGCGGAATAATTGCCGAAGCCGATCAGCGCGTGGCGTCCCTTGATCCCATATCGCTCCTGCACCGCAGCGGGCTTGAGCAGTTCGACTTCGAAGCCAGCGCGCCGGCGCGCGTCGGCTTCGCGCGCAAGCCCGCCAGCGCCGAGGACATTGCCGTCGAGATAGATCGAACCGCGCGTCGCGCCATCGACGGCCAGGCCCAGTCGTTCGGTTCGTTCGCGTAGCGCGTCGACCGACTGGCGGGATCGCCGCCATATGCGTTCGGCCTTTTCGCGACCGATCCGCTCGGCCATCAAGGTCAGCGGCGTATCGAGTTCATATTGCAGCATCGCGGTCGACGCGGCGGTCGATCCCTCTGCCGGTCCCCGGCGATCGACGATAACGATCTTGAGTCCCGCGTCCGACAACGCCTCAGCGATCAGCGCGCCCGACACGCCGGCCCCCACGACGACCGCATCGCACGCAATGTCGTGCGTCAGCGGCTGCGCAGCGATCGCGGGACGACGCCGTGCCGACCAGATCGACTGGCCGGTCCGGAGATCGCGATGATGGGTCGCCGATGCGCGGCTCATCAGGACAGACGATCAGGCAAGATCGCGCACCTCGGCTTCGCGTGCCCAATGACGCCGGGTGCCAACGCTTTCGAACTTGTCGATCGCAACGACGCCGCCGTCCTTTTCGACCCCCGCCTTGTCGAGGAGCAACTGCGTCGCTTCGTCATGCGCGATCGTCTTGCAATGCCCATAGGCATCCATGAACCACTGAACCGCGGCGCCCTGCCTCGACAGCGCCTTAGCCTGTTCGTCGGTCAGGATCGACGCAACGGCGTCGAACAATACCGAGGGCGAGCCCGCAAGCTGGCCGTCGGCCTTGAGCGTACCGCCCTTGACCTTGATCCCGCCGACCTTGGGCGCGACGAGGAAGGCGGTGCCACCAGCGCCCTCGATGTCGCCCTTCAGCTTGTCAATCGCCGCCTTGTCCGATCCTTCGGCGAACAGGATTGCCACTTTGCGGCCCTCTATCGTGTCGTCGGCATTCTTCTGGATCGACAGCGCGTCGGAGGTCTTGAGATCGATTGGCGCACGCGCGGCCTTTTCTTTCGCCGGCAGGTCGATCGCGAGCCCCGCGGCGACGCGCTTGGCTAGGTCCTCGTCAATATTGCGAAGCTGGCCGACGACGCGCGCGCGAACATGATCGAGCGCAACCTTCGACAGCTCGAACACCAGCGCGGAAGCGATATGCGCCTGCTCATTCTCCGTTTGCGACAAGTAAAACAGCCGCGCCTGGCTGAAATGATCGGCGAAGAGTTCGGCGCGGACGCGCAGCTTCTGCGCCGGATCGTTCCGCTCGTCATTGTCGGCAAAGGTCTTGAAGCCCGTTTCGGCGCTCGCGCGCGGACCGCCATTCTCGCCGGCTTCGGCAAGGCTGTTGGGTTCGTAATTGGCGCGCCCCGTTGGCACGAGCGTCTGCATCATCCCGTCGCGCTGGAAATTGTGGAACGGACACTTCGGCGCATTGATCGGGATCTGGTGGAAA
Source organism: Sphingopyxis sp. GW821-FHT02C12 (assembly GCF_059421785.1). Taxonomy (NCBI): domain Bacteria; kingdom Pseudomonadati; phylum Pseudomonadota; class Alphaproteobacteria; order Sphingomonadales; family Sphingopyxidaceae; genus Sphingopyxis; species Sphingopyxis sp. GW821-FHT02C12. The sequence goes on along the minus strand of NZ_JBWKVQ010000001.1, from coordinate 2,814,510 downwards.
TTGGTCGTCCCCAGCCGCGACTTCTGCGTATCGAGATAGGAAAAAAGCCGGCCCTGCAGCAGCGGATCGTTGCTGAAATCGATGCCCGGAATGATGTTCGACGGCAGGAAGGCGACCTGTTCGGTCTCGGCGAAGAAATTGTCGACGTTTCGGTTGAGCGTCATGCGGCCGACGATCTCGACCGGGACATCCTCTTCGGGGATCAGCTTGGTCGCGTCGAGCACGTCATAAGGCTGCTTCTTAGCGAAGACTTCGTCGAACACCTGCACGCCGAGGTCCCACGCCGGGAAATCGCCCGAATCTATCGCCTCGAACAGGTCGCGGCGGTGGAAATCGGGATCGGCACCCGCGATCTTGACCGCCTCGTCCCATGTCGTCGACTGGATGCCGAGCACGGGTTTCCAGTGAAATTTGACGAACTTGCCCTCGCCCCTTTCGTTGACGAAGCGAAAGGTGTGGACGCCGAACCCCTCGATCATGCGCAGGCTGCGCGGGATCGTACGGTCGGACATCGCCCACATGATCATGTGCATCGCCTCGGGCATCAGCCCGATGAAGTCCCAGAAGGTGTCGTGGGCGCTCGCCGCCTGCGGATAGCCGCGGTCGGCCTCCATCTTCACGCTGTGGACGAGGTCGGGGAATTTCATCGCGTCCTGGATGAAGAAGACGGGGATATTGTTGCCGACGAGGTCCCAATTGCCGCTGTCGGTGTAGAGCTTCACCGCGAAGCCGCGCACGTCGCGCGGGGTGTCGACCGAGCCCGCGCCGCCCGCGACGGTCGAGAAGCGGACGAAGACCGGGCAGGTCGCGCCCTCCTTCTGCAGGATCGAGGCCTTGGTCAGCCCAGGGATCGCCTTCGTGCACTCGAACACGCCATGCGCGCCCGAACCGCGGGCGTGGACGATGCGCTCAGGGATGCGCTCGTGGTCGAAGTGGAAGATTTTCTCGCGGAGGACGAAATCCTCGAGCAGCGTCGGCCCGCGCTCGCCAGCGCGGAGCGAATTCTGGTTGTCCGAAATGCGATGGCCGAAATTGTCGGTGAGATAGCCGGCCGGATCGGCGACCTCGGTTCCGACGTCCTGGTGCAGTTCGTCGCCATTGCCCCGGCTGTCGGTCGGCTTGATCCGGCGCTCTCCCGGCTGATGGTCGCGAAGGGCGTGGTCGGTCGCGGGGGACGGCGCGGGCTTCTTGGCCATGATCGGTTCCTTGGGTTTTGAGGGGATTGTATCTTCAACCCCCCGCTGGCCCTTAGGTTTCGCGCGCGCCCGCATTCTGTCTTATTTCTGGTCCACCATCACATGTCCGTCCTGTTCGCGGAGCCAGTTGTGGAGACGCGTCGCCGCCATCGCGCCCTGCCCGGTCGCGACGCTGATCTGGTCGAGGCCTTCAAGGACGTCGCCCGCCGCATAAACGCCGGGAAGCAGTCCGTCCGAAAAAGCGCTGAACGGAATACAGCCATTGGGATCGGCCAGCGGCCCCAGCATGGCGGCAAGCTCGCTGCGCGGGGTCGATCCGAACGCCGGGTAGAGCGTGTCGAACCGGCGCGGCAGGGCTTCGCCCTCGATCGCAACGAACATCGCTTCCTCGGTTGCTTCAAGGCGAAGAACCCGGCCTTCGAGAACCTCGACGCCGCTCGCCGCTAGTTCGCCGCGCTGTGCATCGGTCAGCGCAACCCGCCATTTCGGGATGAGCGTAACGTCGCGCGAATATTGCCGCAGGAACATCGCCTCGGCGGCACCGTGGAGGTCGGAACCGAGGACCGCGATCCGCTCGTCGCTATGCTCGAAGCCGTCGCAGATCGGGCAATAGCGGAGCACACCGTTTCGAACCGCTGCCTGATGATCGCCGCTGTCCAGCTTCGCTAGATTGGTATCGACCCCGGTTGCGAGGATCAGCCCGCGCGCCTCGACAACCGCGCCGCTATCGAGGCGAGCGCGAAACAGCGCGCGGTCTTCGTCCCGAGCGATCTCGACAACGCGGTCCTCGACGATCTCGGCGCCGTAGCGCGCCGCATGGTCGCTCATGCGCGCGATGAGGTCGGCCCCGACGATCCCATCCGGAAATCCGGGGATATTGCGCGAACGCGGAACCCAAAGCGCGCGCGAACGTACGTCATGGACGATGCGCACCTTTCTTCGGTAGCGCGCGAGATACATGCCGGCGGTCAGTCCGGCAGGCCCTGCGCCGACGATCAATATATCGATCGGCGACCTTTGGCCGGCCGAAAGCGACGTCATCATGTGGCCCGCGCCGAATAATCCATGGCCGCGAGGATTTCCGTAATCGCAACGAACGCAAAACAGACCGAGCTGTCGGCCACGCCATAGGGCAGGAAAATATCGTCACCGACCCGGATCGCGCCGCAGGTGTAGACGACATTGGGGACATAGCCTTCGCGGTCCTCGTCGGCGGCAGACAGGATCGGATTGGGCGTCCGGCCAATCACCTTCGACGGATCGGCCTTGTCGAGCAGCACCGCGCCGATCGCATATTTGCGCATCGCGCCGACGCCGTGGGTCAGCACCAGCCAGCCCTCGTCGAGCTCGATCGGCGCACCGCAATTGCCGATCTGGATCAGTTCCCAAGGGAAGCGCGGTTCGAGCAACAACTCGCCGCCGTCCCATTCATCGACCTTGTCGGAGCGCAGCAGATAAAGATTCTTGCCGTCCTGCCGGCCAATCATCAAAAACTGCCCGTCGATCTTGCGGGGGAACAGAGCCATGCCCTTGTTCCGCCCCGCGGAGCCCTTGATCGGAGTCAGCGTGAAATCCTTGAAGTCGCGTGTCCGTAGCAGCTCCGACTGGATATCGCGGCCGCTATAAGCCGTGTAGGTCCCGATCCACTCGCGCTTGCCGCTGTCGCGCTCGAACTCGAGTAGCCTCAGATCCTCGAGCCCGTTGCGCTGCGCCTCGGTGATCGGGAAAATCACCGTCCCGGACAGGGTGCTGTCCTTCTGGCGATAGAGCGAGACGACATCGTCCGGCTTGTCCTCGCGGTGCGGGCCGAGCATCGCCGCGGTGGCGAAGCCCGGTTGCGGCAGCAAGGTCAGCTCGCGATCGTGGGTGATGATGCCTTCGCGAAAGGCGATCGTCGAAATATGCCCCTCGCCGACCGCGCGTAGCGAGAGCAGGATGCGGATGCCGCCTTCCTGCAAGCCGCTTTGATCGGGATGACGTACAACGCTGGGGTTCATCAGCGCCGCCGCGGCATAGCTATATTCGTGGCAGAAATAGGCGCCAATGAGCAGCCGGGTTTCGCGTTTGAGCGCCAGGCCTTCGAGCCCGAGCTTGGGTTCGATCTCATCGAAACGATCCTCGAACACTTTCTCGATCTGCCAGTGCCGATCGGCGAAATCGCGCAGCACCACGCCGAGTTCGGCCCGCACCGTCCGCGGATTGAGCGCGACGATCTCGCGCGCCAGCCGCTGCACGCGCTCGAGATCGGGGCCCGACGCCTGCCAGGCCAGGTGGAAGGGCCGCACGACGACGCGTGTCGGGTCGGCGTGCAGCCGCAATTCATGCTGGACCAAGTGCAAATGATTGTCCTTTCAGCCGACCTTCCGGATGAAATCCCGAATGGCATAGGTCGCATGCTGATAGGCGAGAACAGACTCCGCGCCCTCATTCAGATTGAGCCCGCGCGGATTTATGCCGTCCTTGCTGGTCCCGGTCAGCGGATCGCCGACGATTACGCCGCGATCATTGGCTCCGGTAAACCACTCGTACGCGCGCCGTGCATGCGCCAGCCAGATGTCGTCGCCAGTCACATCATAGGCGGCCGATGCCGCATCGATCGCGGCCCACACCTCTAGCGGCTGCTGGTCGAATGGCCGCGGCAACTCATAGGCACCGCCAAAGCTGTCCGACCCGACGGGGCGATAGTGACCATAAGGCGAAATCTGCGCATCGTTGATCCACCGCAGCGTATCCACTCCGCACGCGATGACGTCCGCGCGCTCCAATCGCACGCCCGCGCGCAACATGGCCTCGGACAGGCGGCCATTGTCATAGGCGAGCACCGGCTCGAACCATCGCCAGTCCGGTCGCGCCGCGCTTTCGTACAGCGCGATCAGCCGGTCGGCGCCGTTGCGCAATATGCGGTCCGCCAGATCATGCTCGGGTCGCGCCGCGAGCACGAAATCGGCGCCGAGCATCGCAAAGGCAATCGCGCGCGGCGACTGGAACTCCAGCGCGGATGCCGCAGTGCGCTCGAACAGTTCATGCGCCCATTGCCGCAGGCCGGGATCGCGTGCGTCGCAAGCCGTCGCGCCGAGCGCCCAAAGCGTTCGCCCGCAGCTGTCCTCGGACCCCACATCCTCAAGCCAGTTGCGTGCGAAGCCCATGAAGTTGCGAAACTCGCCGCGATCGGGGTTCCAGGCATGCTGCACGAATGCGGCAAAGACCGAAGTCAACTGCCCGCACCTGCCGAGCGCGTCTTCGTCGAGACGGTGCATCAGCATCAGCGCCCGCGCATTGTCGTCGACGCAATAGCCGTGCGCGCGATCGGGGATCATGTGAACGCTATGCTGGAGGATGCCGGTATCGTCGCAAATGCGCAAGAACCCGTCGATGCCGATATGCTCGGCTATGGGCGCGGCTTTCGGCACGACGCGGCTTTCCGCGATCAGCGCGCAGGTCCGCTCGGCGAACACCGGCCAGATCATGTCGCGACTGCGATCATAGGCGCGACGCTGCAGCGTGAGCAGCCGGTCGGCATCGCCCAGCAGATAGCTGATCTCGTTCGCGATCGCTTCGCTGTCGTTGAAGGGGACGAGCACGCCATGATCGCCGGCGAGCAACTCGACCGCATGCACATAGGGTGTGGAGATCACGGCCTTGCCCAGCGCCATCGCATAGGAGAGCGTGCCCGACGTCGACTGTTGCGCACCTGTATAAGGCGTCACATAGATGTCCGCTGCCTCGATAAGATCGAGCAGATCGTCGGTATCCATGAACGCATCGATCCAGCGGACATGCACATCGACCCCGAGCGAAACCGCGAGCGCCTGGAGCCGGTCGCGATAGGCCTCGCCCTCATGTGCGAGCAGATTGGGATGCGTGGCTCCCGCGATGCAGTAGAGGAAGTCGGGGTGATCCTCGACGATCGTGGGCAATGCCTCGATGACCGCCTCGATCCCCTTGCCTGGCGACAGGAGGCCGAAGGTCAGCGCGACCTGCTTGCCCGCAAAGCCGAACTGCGGCTTGAACTGCGACGCACGCCCGAACGGGCGGTCGGGGACGCCATGCGCGATCAGCGCGATCTGATCTTCATCGGCATTGTAGACGCTGCGTAGCAGGTCGCGCGAGCGTTCGGACATGACGACGAGCTTGGTCGCGCGCGCGATCAACCGCTCCATGACGCGGCGCTGGTCGGCGTCGGGTTCGGCGAGCACCGTGTGAAGCGTGACGATCAGCGGCGCCGAAACCCGGTCCACCAGTTCGAACACCATATCCCCTGCCAGCCCGCCGAAGAGGCCGAATTCGTGCTGCAGCCAGACGATGTCGGCGCAGCTCGCCTCGATCTGTTTTGCCGCATCGATAAAGCTGTCGGCATCACCCTCTGTGATCGCAGCACGAACCACCGGATCGAATATGGTCGGGACCGCTCCGGGTGCCATCGCGTAGACATCGACAGCGATCTCCGGCGCGGCCGCCTGCAGCGAGGAGTAGATGTCGGCGGTGAAGGTCGCGATGCCACAGCGCCGCGGAAGGAAACCGCCGATCAGTGCGAGCCGAAGGGTCGACGCGACGGCGGGACGGAGCGATTGACAAGCCTCAAGGCCTTCGTCGAACGACGTGCGATCGGGGGCTTCGTACACAGGTTTTACCTTCCAAAATGAAGCGACAGAAGGCCTCACCCAAATGCGTTGATTGGTTTTGGGACGCGCGGCGAAGTGCCACGGCGCGTCCGGAAATAGAACAAATCAGCGGGGCTTTGGTTCCGCCGGACACCTGCTCGGCGCCGAAACCCCTGTCATTTCAGGCAAGCGACAATGGATGCGATGACCGCCAGCGTTTCGCGCGGATCGCGCACGCAAATAGTGTCTAGCCCGAGAGTCTTTGCGGGATAATCATTGCCGCCGGGAAAAATCGCGTCGCCGATGAACATCATCGCGTCGAGCGGTATTTCACTCTCGTCGCGAAGCCTGGTCAGCCCATAGGCCTTGTCGACCCCTTCGCGGGTGATATCGATCGACGTCGCGCCGCCCATGTTGATCGACAGGCCCGGAAGACGCTGGCGAAGGTCATGCTGGATGATCTTGCGCTTCGCAAAGTCCGGATCCCATTTTTCCTTGGCGTCGATCGGCGCCTGCTGGCCGAGCGCCGAGAAGGTGATCTGGCTGCCGCGGTCTTCGATGCGCTCGCCCCAGACGGCTTCGGGAACGAAGCCCGTGGCTTCGAGCGCGGCATCGAAAGCCTCGAATATCCGCTGTTTCTCATCGTCGGCAAAGAGTTCCGCATAGACCGCCTGCCAGGCATCCGAACGAAAAGTGTATAGCTTCGTGCCGGTCGTGGGCATGAGCCACAATCGCGACCGGTCGGTGCGAGCCGGAAGGCGCGAGGCGATCTGCTTGTCGAACTGCGGCCAATCACCGCCGGAGATTATCGCGACGTCAACGACCGCCAGAAGGTCGGCGAGCGCCGCTCCCATCGGTTCGTCGAGGGGCTGCTTGCTCTCGGCGAGCGTGCCGTCGAGATCGAAGGCGATAAGATTTTTCAAGCAAGAATGGCCCGTTGCACCGTGGGCAACATGTCGCCGACATACCGGTCGCATTCGACGCGGCCGGACAGCCCCGCGTCCCGCGGTGATCCCCCGGCCATGATCAAATTGCCCGTCAAACCGCGAATGTCGCGATAGTCGTTGATGCGCTTGGCATAATAGAGCGGCAGATCGAAATTCGCCGTCGCATGCCCGCGACGCTCCGCCTGGCTGACGGACATCAGGGCGATCTGATGGTGATAGAGAAGTTCGTTAAGGTCCATAGTCGCTCCGTTGGCGGGGAGCACAATGGTCTCTCAGTTGCCGGCGCGCAGGTCAGCACAGCAATGATGATCATATGGGGCCTTGTGCCCGCATTGCAATCTCGGCCCGTCGTATTTCACATTGCCGTCAGCTCGCAAGCATCTCTTCTGCCATCGCATCGTGGATAGCGCGCGCCATCTCGGCCGCGCGAAACGGCTTGGGCAAGCGAAGGATATCGCTCGCCGTGTCTTCGGCCAGATCGGCAAACCCCGTGATCATGAGAACCGGAATATCGGCGCGGACCTTGCGCGCCTCGCGCGCCAGTTCGAGGCCGCTCATGGAAGGCATCAGATAGTCGGTCACGACGATATCAAAAGGCTGCGACCGTATCTGGCCGAGCGCCTGCGCTCCGGAAATGGCCTGCGTCACGACGTGCCCCATTTCCTCGAGCATCGCCGCGGTTCCCTCGCGAACAACATCTTCATCGTCCACCAGCACGATACGCAGGGGGCCGGTTTCCAGAAGCGGCGTCTCGACCGGCGAGACGTGCGACAAGGCTTCGGAGGATGCGGCAGGCAGAAGTATTTCGGCCACGGTACCGTAGCCAGGCTGGCTCCTGAGCGTCAGGCGTCCACCCGACTGCGCAGCAAGACCATGAACCATCGAGAGGCCGAGGCCCGTCCCCTTCCCCACCCCTTTGGTCGAGTAGAAGGGCTCCACCGCGCGTGCGAGCGTCACGGCATCCATGCCCGCTCCATTGTCGGCCACTGCGATGCGAACATAGACTCCCTCGGGAACCCCTCCGTCCTCGCTATCCGTCTCATATCGATCGACCGACATCGCAAGCCGCCCGCCTCCCGGCATCGCATCCCGCGCGTTGACGGCGAGGTTGAGGATCGCGAGTTCGAGCTGGTGGGGGTCGACCATCGCGGCCGGGACATCGGCGGCAAGCTCGACCGACAGCTCGATGGTCGGCCCGATCGAACGCTGGACAAGCTCCTCCATCCCTTCGATCAGCTCTTTTACATCGACCGGAAGCGTCTCGAGATTCTGGCGCCGTGCGAATGCGAGAAGACGCGCGACCAGGGTCCGCGCGCGCTCGGACGACTGGAGCGCCCCATCGAGAAGCTTCTGGAGGCGTTCGTCCGAAATTTTTGTCCGAAGTATGTCGAGACTGCCGACGATGGGCGTGAGGAGATTGTTGAAATCATGCGCGACGCCGCCGGTCAGCTGACCGAGCGTCTCAAGCTTCTGGGCTTCGTGGAGCTGCGCCATCACCTCGGCATGTTCGCGGGTTCGTTCCTCGACGCGCTGCTCGAGTTCGACAGCAAAGTTGCGGAGCGCCTCTTCGGCGGCCTTCCGATCGGTGATCTCCTGGCTCACGCCGATCATACCGAGCGCGCGCCCCCTCGCGTCGAACTCGGGCTTCCCGCGAACCTGCACCCAATGCACCGACCCGTCCGGCCAGACGCAACGATATTCGATGTCATAATCTGCGCCTGTCTTCAGCGAGCGCTGAACTTCGGCCTGCATTGTTATCCGATCGTCGTCGTGCACGCTGGCGACAAGCGCATCATAGGGGAATGGGTCGTCGCCCGCCCTGCCATAGTGGCTCTTGCAATCGGGCGATGCATCCAGCCGCATCGAAGCAACGTCGAAGGTCCATTCGCCCAGCCGGCCGGCAGACAGTGCGATACGCAGCTGTTGTTCGCCTTCCCGGATCGCCTGCAGGCGCGCGCGCGCTTCATATTGGCGGCGGCGTCCGCGGAGCGCGGCCTTCGCGATGCTGATAAGGGTCGTGGGATGAAAGGGCCGCTCGATGAAGGTAACGTTTCCCAAAAGCTCGAGATAGCGCCCGGCGGCTGGATTGCGCTCGATACTGCCGCCGCGCTCGGTGAGCAGGATGAACGGGAAGTCCGACCATTCGCCCTGCGCCCGGATGAAGCCGTCGAGCGACCGCAGGTCGGCGCCGCGGAGGGCCTCGTCGGTGATGAGGGCGAACCCCGCGCCTTGCTGCAGGATCTCGACAAAATCCTGCAGCCCCTTGGCGATTCCGCTTTCGATTCCGGCCTCGCGCAGCATCGAGGCGGCAATATCGGCGTCCCTTCCTCGCGGCGCGAGAATGATCGCCCGCTCTGAAAAGGTCTTGTTCATCCGACGGGAAGTGCCTGCGGCGTTTCCATCAGGTCGGCGGAACCGATGATCTCGGGGACCCCGCGGAGCACACCCTGGAACCCGGTCAGGGGGTCGCCAAGCGAAATGCCGTTCGAGCCGATGCGATATTCGCGGATCGTATGTTCGTGCGCGCCGGTACGCTTTTTCATGATCGAAATCGCACGGCGGACGCGCCCGGCCGCCTCGAAATAGCGGAGCAGGACAACGGTATCGGCAAGATAGGTCACATCGACCGGGGCTTTCATGTCGCCCACCAGCCCGTGCTGCGCGACAGTCAGGAACGTCATTGCGCCCTGCCGGTTCAGATATTGCAGCAGCTCATGCATGTGGAGAATGAGCGCCGTCTCTTCAGGCATGGCGGCTTGGAAGCCATTCAGGCTGTCGATCACAACCGTCTTCGCTTCATATTGCTCGACACAATTGCGCACGCGCTGCGAGAATTCACCCGGCGACAGCTCGGCGGCGTCGACCTGCTCGATGATGAGATTACCGCTGTCGACCATCTTCTGGATGTCGATCCCCATGCCTTTGGCGCGCGCGAACAGGAGGCCGAGTTCCTCATCGAAGATAAACATGGCCGCCTTACCGCCGCGGCGGATCGCACTCTCTACGAAGGTGAGCGCGAAGAGGGACTTGCCAGTGCCCGACGGTCCCAGGATCAGCGCGCTCGATCCGGTATCGAATCCGCCGCCGAGCAGCGCGTTGAGCTCCGCATTTTCGGTCGTAACCACATCGCGTACGAAGTCGGTCTTGTGCTCGAGCGACACGAGGCGCGGGAAAGCCCGTACGCCGCCTTTCTCGATGATGAAGTCATGATAGCCGCCGCGAAAGCGCTGGCCACGATATTTGAGTACCCGCAGGCGGCGACGTTCGGCCCCATATTCGGGCGACATTTCCTGAAGCCGGATCACGCCGTGCGCGACGCTGTGCACGGTCTTGTCGGCGCTCTCGGACGTCAGGTCATCGAGCATCAGCACCGTCGCGTCATGTCGCGCGAAATAATGTTTGAGCGACAAGATCTGGCGGCGGTAGCGCAGCGAACTTTGCGCCAAGAGCCGGATTTCGGAGAGGCTGTCGAGCACGACGCGGTCGGGCTTCACCTCTTCATATTTCTCCAATATTCGCTTCGTCGTTTCACCCAGTTCAAGGTCGGACGAATACAGCAGGCTCTGTTGCTGCTCATCGTTGAGCAGCGCCTCGGGCGGCACGAGTTCGAATATGTGGAAATTGCCCGGAAGGTCCCAGCCGTGCGATTTGGCGGTTTCGCGCAGTTCTTCCTCGGTCTCCGAAAGCGTAATGTAGAGGCAGCGTTCGCCCTTCGCAGCTCCTGCCAGAAGAAACTGGTTGGCGATCGTCGTCTTTCCGGTTCCCGGATCGCCTTCCATGAGGAATATGCGTCCGCGTGCCAAGCCACCGGCAATGATATCGTCGAGGCCCGAGACACCCGTTTCCGCCTTGATCGTCCGGTCCAAACCGCTCTCCTCTTTCATCCCGTTCCGCTCCGCCCATCCTCACTTGCTTCGTCGAAAATGATCGACAGCACGAAGCGGTTCCCAATTCGGTTGATGGTGGGGCTAATGGTCAAGCGCGACAAGCGCGCCGCGAAGGCTCTGGAGGGTGAAGGGTTTCGCCAGGACAGGCCGGTTTCGCCACGCGCTCCCAAGCGCTGCCGTGAATCCGCCTGTGGCCACGAGGAACGGGATATTCGCGTTGGCGAGAGCAGCGGCGATCGGATCGCCACTGTCACCGCCCGCGAGATGCACATCCACGATTGCGGCATCGATCCCGCCTTCCGAAATTCTCGCCAGGGCTGGAGCTACGCCATCAACGACGGCAACGGGCTCTCGTCCCATCATGAGAAGATATTCTTCGAGAAGCATACCGATGATCGCGTCGTCTTCTACGATCAATATGCGCTGCAATATCGGCATGTTGTCTCCAGAAAAATCCGGCGCACAGCGTCGCCGAAGAAGCTCTAGAACCTGCCAGCGATCCAAAATGTTCCGGTGATGTCAATCGTGATTGGCCGATTTCGGACTGTCAGCTTTCAGGCGGCAAACCTACAGAAGCGGACGTTCTAAACCGGTGGGCGAGGCTGGCAGCTCGCGCCCCTTTTCGGCCATCGCTTTGGCCCGGCAGGATCGTTAAAAGTCGGCGCTCAAGATGACTTGAGTCAGCAGGAGCGACGATGATCGAGCACTCGACACGTGGCACCGCCAAGCCTGCGACTCCACAACACACTGGACGCCAACTTTTCCCAATTGCCAGCGCATGGGAGCCAATTTCAGGATGTTCGAACCCGATTTGTGGCGCGATTTGCCGCGTCGTCTTGTTGATGGCGCGTCTTACTGAAAGCATTTGAGCCATGTCACTCACGGTCTTCGGTAAAAGGCGCGGTTTCCGCGTCGTATGGCTACTGGAGGAAATGGGGGGTGGCTTGTCGCCATCCTGCGTAGCCCGGCAATCTGATCTCGGTGATAGGGGCACCTGCAATCAGACCGCCTCGATAATCGTGGCAATGCCCTGGCCGCCGCCGATACATTGCGTCGCCAAGGCATAGCGCCCGCCATTGCGTTTCAGGATCTGCGCCGCTTTCGCAGTAATCCGCGCCCCGGTTGCGCCGAGCGGATGACCGAGCGAGATCGCGCCGCCGTCGATGTTGACCCGTTCACGCTGGATGCCCAGTTCGTCGCGGCAAGCGACGGCCTGGCTTGCGAACGCTTCGTTGATCTCCACGACGTCGATCTCGTCGATCGACAGGCCGGCCCGAGCGAGCGCCTTTTGCGTCGCGGGTACGGGCCCGATTCCCATATAGGCGGGGTCGACGCCTGCAACGGCCGTCGAACGAATCCGGCCCAAGACGTCGAGGCCAAGCTTGTCAGCCAGCCGTTCAGAGGTGACAAGAACGGCAACCGCCCCATCGGTCAGGGGCGATGCGGTCCCCGCGGTGACCGTCCCGTCCTCGAAGAACGCCGGACGCAGGGCCGCGAGGCCCGCAAGTGTCGTTTGCGGACGCAGGCAGCCATCCGTATCTATTGCGCCTTCGGGGGTTACGACCGGTACGATTTCGTCGATCAACCTGCCTTCAGCCTGCGCTCGTGCCGCCTTTTGCTGAGATTCGAGCGCGAACTGCTCTTGGCGTTCGCGCTCGACGCCATAGCGCTTCGCGACATTCTCCGCTGTCTGCCCCATCGGCACATAGGCCTCCACGGCAATTTCGGCCATCTGGTTCTGGCTATTGCGAAACCGGTGATTGGGAGAGAAACTGAGTCCGCCTTGGGGCACGCGCGACATGCTTTCGACCCCGGCGGCGATGAAAGCATCCCCCGCGCCGATCGCGATCTGTCCCGCCGCGACGTGAATTGCGTACATAGACGATCCGCAAAACCGGTTTATCGTTGCTGCCCCAACCTCGAGGGGGAGCCCCGCCAGTAGCGACGCGATGCGCGCGACATTGTCGCCTTGCTCACCCTCGGGATAGGCACAGCCCATCAGCACATCCTCGACGCGCGCGGGATCGAGGCCGGTCTTGTCGATGAGCCCGCGCAACGCGACCGCCGCCAGATTGTCCGGCCGCATCCGCACGAGCGGCCCCTTGCTCGCGAAAGAAAAAGGTGTTCGGGCAAACCCCGCGATAACGGCATGTTCCATGGGAGATTATCCTTTGGTCAAACCTCAAACCCGATGATGTGTCGTTGCAAGGCACGCGGGTGGCCATCACGCCAACCGATCAGCGATCGGAGCCCGCGCGCCCGATTTATCTGCCTGACGCCGCCGGTTCCCACCCGCCGCCAAGCGCCCGAAAGGAAGCAACCGCCGCGCGCGCGGTCGCTGCGCGCGCCTGGATCTGCGCATCGCGCACCTCAAGAAGACCTCGGTCGGTGTCGAGCACGTCGAGCAGATTGGTGACGCCGCCCCTATAGCCCGCAAAAGACGATTGCCGCGCCGCGGCCTGTGCCTTTTCCGCCTCCGCCAGCAAGTCGCCGCGTGTGCGCTGCTTGACCAGGCTCGACAGGCTGTTTTCGACATCCTCCGACGCGCGGAGCACCGTCAGGCGGTAGGCCGACAGCGCTTCGGCATTCCGGCCCTCAGCCGCCGCGATCTCGGCATCGACGCGGCCAAAATCGAACAGGCGCCAGCGCAGTCCCAAGATTCCGCTTGCCTGCACCGAATCTCCTCCGAACAATCCGCCGACGCCCATCGTCGCGGTGCCGAGCAGTCCGCTCAGCGAGAATTTCGGAAAATATTCGGCCATGGCGGCGCCGATCCGCGCGTTCGTGGCCGCCAGCGTCCGTTCGGCCGCGATGATGTCGGGTCGCCGCCGGATCATCGCCGCCGGGCCTCCGGCACTCGATATCGCCGGAGGCGACGGTATCGGCGCTGCCGCAGCAAGCTCGCCGTGCGTCGCGCCGGGCTGCAACCCCAGCAGGATGTCGAGTGCGTTCATCGCCTTGTCGCGCTGCTCTTCGAGCTCCGGAACCGCTGCCGCGACCTGCGCCAGAGCGCCCTCAGCCTGCCGCAACTTATACTCCGCCGCCACGCCCTTGCGAAACCGCAGATCGACGAGATCGACGAGCTGCTTTTGAACCGCCTGCCTTTCGCGCGCGACCTCGATCCGCGCCTGCAGCCCGCGGATGGCGACATAGGTGTCGGCGGTCTGCGCCGCGACGCTCAGCCGCGCTGCGACCGCCGCCGCAGCCGAGGCTTGCCAATCGGCGCGCGCCGCGTCGCGCGCGGCATCCCTGCCCCCGAACAGGTCGATTTCCCAGCTCGCGCCGATGCCGAGGTCATAGGCTTGCGCTTCGCGCTCGAACCCGGGCAAGGCGCTCGCAATCCGGCCCTGCGGCGATTCGAGCGATTGGTAGTTTTCAGACGCCGATCCGCTGAGCTGACCGCTCGGCAGCAGCGCGGCATTGGCGCCGCGGAGGCCAGCGCGCGCCTGGGCAACGCGTGCACTGGCCTGCTGGAGATCGAGGTTCTGGGCTAGCGCCTGCTCGACGAGGCGCGCCAGCAGCGGGTCGTCGAAGGTTCGCCACCAGCTGACCAGATCGGCATGCGCCGCGTCGCCCGCTGCGCCATCGAGTGCAGCCCCGCCGAGAAAAGCCGGCGGCGCCTCGATCGCAGGCGCGACATAGGTCGGTCCGACCGCGCAACCCGAGAGGAGCGCCGGAATGAGATACAGGAAAGACTTTCGCATGATCGCGCTTCACCGTTCGACTGGAACAACATGTGACTAATGACGATATTGGTTACAATTTGTCAACCCCGCACGGCTTCGCTATAGGAAGAGGATGAGCAATGCCCCCTTCACCAGCAGCGCGCCCGCCCGCGGCCCGGCCGACCATGTCGTGCGCGAACAGATCATCGACGCGGCGAACGAACATTTCGCCCATTATGGCTATGCCAAGACGACCGTGTCCGACCTCGCGCGCAAGATCGGCTTCTCGAAAGCCTATATCTACCGCTTCTTCGAATCGAAGCAGGCGATCGGCGAGGCTATCTGCGCCAAATGCCTCGACGGCCTGTATGAACAGGTCCGGCTCGCGGTGGCCGAAGGACAGGACGCGACCGATAAACTGCGGCGTTTTGCGAAAACCGTGACGGCGGTCGGCGTCGAGCTCTTCTTCCAGGATCGGCGAATCTACGAGATCGCCGCCAATGCCTCGACCGAAAAATGGCCTGCGACTCGCGCCTATGGTGAGCAGCTCCGCCTGCTGATCGAGGAGATTGTCCGCGAGGGACGCGAGAGCGGCGAGTTCGAGCGAAAGACCCCGCTCGACGAGACATGCCGGTCGATTTCCTACGCTTTCCTGCCCTTCACCGATCCCGTTTGCCTCGAACGCAGCCTCGACCTCCTGCCCGATGCGCAGGTCGAGGTCACGAGCCTCGTGCTGCGAAGCCTTGCTCCCTGAGAAAGTGACTAGTTGACAATATGGTCACACGTTGACATGTGGATTCGACCTTTCAGGGAGAATTTGCGTGTCGAGACAGATTTGCGCCCGATTGTCGGGCGCTTTGATCATCGCATCCATGCTGGCCGGCTGCGGCGAGGCGCCGGACGATCCGCGCGCCAAACCGCCGCTGGTACGCACCGCAGAGGCCGGCGTCGCGGGCGGGAGCGAACGTGAGTTCTCGGGCGTAGTCGGCGCGCGCGTCCAGAGCGACCTCGGCTTTCGAATCGACGGCAAGATTACCGCGCGGCTCGTAGATGCGGGTCAATCGGTCCGCCGCGGCCAGCCGCTGATGCGCATCGATCCCGCCGCGTACCGACTCGCGGCGGACGCTGCCGCTGGCACCGTCGACGCGGCGCGTGCCCGCGCGATCCAGACGAGCGCCGACGAGAATCGTTACCGCGACCTTGTCGGGGCGGGCGCGGTGTCGGCCTCGGCTTACGACCAGGCGAAGGCCGCGGCGCGCGCCGCGCGCGCCGACCTCGCCTCGGCGGAGGCGCAGCTGCGCGCCCGCCGCAACGACGCCGGCTACACGCTGCTCGTCGCCGATGCCGACGGGGTCGTCGCCGAGACGCTGGGCGAGCCCGGCCAGGTGGTCGCCGCGGGCCAGACCGTCATTCGACTGGCGCGGTCGGGGCCACGCGAAGCTGTGGTCCAGCTTCCTGAAACGCTGCGCCCCTCGTTGGGCACCGTCGCGCAAGCGACAACCTACAGCGGGCTGAGCGGAACCGCGAGCCTGCGCGAGCTCAGCGCGGCTGCCGACCCCGCGACGCGCACCTTCGCCGCAAAATTCACGCTCGCGGGCGCCCCGGCCAGCGCACCGCTCGGATCGACAGTCACTGTCCGCCTTGGAGCCCCTGACCAAACCGGCCGTATTTCGGTCCCGCTCGCGGCGATCGATGATCGCGGCCGCGGTCCCGGCGTCTGGGTCGTGCAGGGCGGCAAGGTCCGCTTCCGCCCCGTCAAGATCGCCGGGCTCGGCGACGAGACGGCTACGCTTGCGGGCGGCCTGCGCACCGGCGAGCGGTTCGCGGCGCTCGGCGTTCATCTGCTTCGCGAGGGCCAGGCCGTGCGCATCCAGACTGGAGCCACCCGGTGACCGAAACGCCCGAGTCCGAAAGCCGCTTCAACCTCTCCGCCCTCGCGGTGCGCGAGCAGTCGATCACCCTCTTTTTCATCATAGCGATCATCCTCGCCGGAACCGTCGCGTTTCTGAAACTCGGCCGCGCCGAAGATCCCAGCTTCACGATCAAGATCATGACCGTGGTAACGGCATGGCCCGGCGCGACGGCGGAGGAGATGCAGGACCAGGTCGCGGAGCCGCTCGAGAAAAGACTGCAGGAGCTGCGCTGGTACGACCGCAGCGAAACCTTTACGCGGCCCGGCCTCGCCTTCACGACCTTGACGCTGCGCGACAATGCCCCGCCGTCCGAAGTCCAGTCCGAATTCTATCAGGCGCGAAAGAAGATTGCCGACGAAGCGCCCAAATTGCCGCGCGGCGTCGCGGGTCCGTTCGTCAACGACGAATATGGCGATGTCACTTTCGCGCTCTATGCGCTGAAAGCGAAGGGCGAACCCCAGCGACACCTCGCGCGCGAAGCGGAGCAGCTACGCCAACGGCTGCTCCACGTTCCGGGCGTCAAGAAGATCAACATCGTCGGCGAGCAGCCCGAGCGCATCTATGTCGAATTCTCGCCCGAACGGCTGGCGACGCTCGGCATCGCGCCGCGCGCGATTTTCGCGGCGCTTGCACAGCAGAATATGATCACGCCGGCAGGCGCGATCGAGGCGAACGGCCCGCAGGTCCAGGTCCGGATCGACGGCGCGTTCGACGACCTCGAAAAGATCGGCAGCCTGCCCATCATCGCACAAGGCAAGACATTCCGCCTTTCCGATATTGCGGCGGTGCGCCGCGGTTATGAGGATCCCGCGACCTTCCTGATCCGCAGCGAAGGCGAGCCCGCGCTCCTGCTCGGGGTGGTGATGCGCGAAGGCTGGAACGGGCTCGATCTCGGCAAATCACTCAAGACGGAAGTTGCGAGCATATCCTCCGAGCTGCCGCTCGGCATGTCGCTAACCCCGGTCACCGACCAGGCGGTGAACATCTCCTCGGCGGTCGACCAGTTCATGAAGACCTTTCTCGAGGCCCTGGCGATCGTGATGGTCGTCAGCCTGATCGCACTCGGCTGGCGCGTCGGCATCGTCGTTGCCGCCGCCGTTCCGCTGACCCTCGCCATCGTTCTCGTCATCATGTGGGCGACCGATCGCGTTCTCGATCGCATCACGCTGGGCTCGCTGATCCTCGCGCTCGGCCTCCTCGTCGACGATGCGATCATCGCGATCGAAATCATGGTCGTGCGGATGGAAGAGGGATACGACCGGATCAAGGCGTCCGCCTATGCGTGGAGCCACACCGCGGCGCCGATGCTCGCAGGCACGCTGGTGACGGTCATCGGACTGATGCCGGTGGGGTTCGCGCGGTCGACCGCTGGCGAATATGCCGGCAATATCTTCTGGGTCGTGGGCTTTGCGCTCCTTGCATCCTGGGTCGTCGCAGTCGCGTTCACCCCCTATATGGGCGTGAAGCTGCTTCCGGCGATCAAGAAGGTCGAGGGCGGGCATGACGCGATCTACCAGACCCCGCGCTATCAGAAGGCGCGCTCGATCGTTCGCTGGGCGGTCGAGCGCAACCGGCTGGTGACCGCCGCGACGCTGGCGGCGTTTCTGGTCGCCGGCGCCGGCATGATATTCGTGAAGAAGCAGTTCTTCCCCGCCTCCGACCGTCCCGAGGTGCTCGTCGAGATCCAGCTGCCCAAGGGCACCGCGATCGAGCGGACCGACGCGACGACGAAGACGGTCGAGGCCTGGCTGCGCAAACAGCCCGAAGCGAAGGTCATCACCGCCTATGTCGGCCAGGGAGCGCCACGCTTCTTCATGTCGCTGTCGCCCGAGCTTCCCGATCCGTCCTTTGCCAAGATCGTCGTGCGCACCGGTTCGGAAGACGAGCGCGATGCCCTGAAGGTCCGTCTGCGCGGCGCCGTCGCCGAAGGGCTCGCGCCCGCGGCTCAGGTCCGAGCCGCGCAGCTCGTGTTCGGCCCCTATTCTCCCTACCCGGTCGCGTTTCGCGTTGCCGGCCCGGACCCCGCCAAACTTCGTGCAATCGCCGACCAGGTGAAGGATATCCTCGCCAGGGACCCGATGATGCGGACGGTCAATGCCGATTGGGGCGAACGCGTGCCGGTTCTTCATCTCAAGCTCGACCAGGACCGGCTGCGCGCGCTGGGTCTCACCTCGGCCGACGTCGGCGAACAGCTGCAGTTCCTCCTGTCAGGGGTCGCCGTCTCCGAGGTGCGCGAGGATATTCGCGGCGTCGAGGTCGTCGCTCGCTCGCAGGGCTCGGCGCGGCTCGACCCCGCCCGCGTCGCCGATTTCACGCTTGCCGGCGCGAATGGCGAGCGCATATCGCTTGGTCAGGTCGGAAAACTCGAAGTCCGGATGGACGAGCCAATCCTGCATCGCCGCGACCGCGTTCCGACGATCACCGTTCGCGGCGATATCGCCGATGGCTTGCAGCCCCCCGACGTCTCGCAGGCGATGTACGCGAAGCTCCAGCCGATCATCGACACGCTGCCGCCGGGCTATCGCATCGACATGGCGGGTTCGATCGAGGAAGCGGGCAAGGCGAATGCGGCGCTCGCTCCGATCTTCCCGATCATGATCCTCCTGATGATGGTGGTGATCATCCTGCAGGTTCGCCAATTCTCGGCGATGGCAATCGTGTTGCTGACGGCGCCCTTGGGACTGGTCGGGGTCGTGCCGACGTTGCTGGTCACTGGCCAGCCCTTCGGGTTCAACGCGATCCTCGGTCTGATCGCGCTCGCCGGCATCCTGATGCGCAACACGCTGATCCTGATCGGGCAGATCCAGGACAATCAGAAGCTCGGGCTCTCCCCCTTCGATGCGGTCGTCGAAGCCACCGTCCAGCGATCGCGCCCCGTCGTGCTGACCGCGCTCGCTGCCGTTCTTGCCTTCGTGCCGCTGACCACTTCGGTGTTCTGGGGATCGATGGCCTATACGCTGATCGGCGGCACGCTTGTGGGCACGATCCTGACGCTCGTCTTCCTGCCGGCGCTTTATACACTCTGGTACAGGATCGGCTCGGATGGACATGCCCGGCCCGCGACAGCGCGTACCGCCACTCGCTTCCCCCTGTTGGCGCGTTTCGGCGCGATGCGCAGGATCATCTCAAGGAGGTTCACGCGATGAGTATCCGGAAAAGGCTTGGCGCCGCGTGGCAGCGATTTGCTGCGGTTGCCCATGCCATGGATTATGACCAGCCTGCCGAAACGGCTTCGCTTGTCGCTGGGCTCGATGCACGTGTCCGTCAGCAAGCTGCGGATCTCGCCGCCCTATCGGCACGAGTGGACGCGCTCGCGGCGCAGATCGCGCAATCCTCCCAGCGCGACGCCCCGCCGTAGGGCAACCTAAGGAGGCGACCGCCGCGTGGGAGCAAAAAAAGCGGATGCGCGTCTCGGAGGGCGCTTCGACGACCCGGCACCGCCAATCGATGAAAGGATGACCCGATGAAATATTATCTATGCAAATATCTGCCGCCCCGCTCCGACTTCCTCGCCACCATGACCGACGACGAGAAAATGTGGATGGGACAGCATGGCGCCCATCTCGACGAGCTGCTCGCCAAAGGACAGATCGTCGCCCACGGCCCGGTGATGGACCCCAATGGCGGCTATGGCGTCTCGCTCTACCGGATTGAGGACGACCAGGATATCGAGGCGCTCACGGCGCAGGACCCCATCGTGAAGAACGGTGTCGGCCATTACGAGCATTTCAGGATGTTGCACCTCCACGCGCGCGACTGACGTCAAAACCTTCGGAAACAGCCAGGGATCGCGTTTCGCGTGCCACTTGTGGGCTATCGATCGCCGATGGGAATCCTCGGATTTGTGACCAGTGGCGCCGCGGCGGTCCGTCCGATCAAAGCTCGTGGATATTGCAGCCGCGCGCCTCGAGGATCGGACGCATTTCCCAATAGGCGGCGGGCGTCCGGGTCAGCGGAATATAGGGATGAAGGTGATGGACGATGTGGAACTGCATCCCCATCGACCCGATGTTTCCCAATCGCGAGCGGAAACTGCGGGTATCGCGGTAACGGCCGGTTTCCTTCGCCGGGTGGTGCGGCGCCCACGAGAGGTATAGCGCCACATAAACCAGGCCGATCTGCAGCGGCAGCCACCAGAGGAAGAAGGCTTCCAGCGCAAGGCCGGACCAGGCGAGCGCGAACAGAATGGCGAAGTATGTCATCTTGAACCCGATGCTCTGCAGCATCAGATCCTTGCGGTTGCCCCGTGCGAGGCATGCCGCATAGTCCCGGCTGCGCTGGCCATCGGGCTGACTTTCGCGGATGATCTTGCGGACCGCATGCCAAGCGCAGTCGGCGTGGGTCGTATGATCGGGATCGAGTGCAGGGTCGTTGGCGTGCTTGTGATGCTCGAGATGGGTGAAGCGTAACACGGCGAAAGGACTGACGATCATCCACGACGTGGCATGTCCGACCAGTTCATTGAGCCAGCGCCATCTGGTCCCGGGCCGCGCGATGATGTCGTGCTGCGCCTCATGCGTCGGCAGATACACCAGCATGATGCTGACCGTTGCGATGGGGAAAGCGGCCCAGAGCGGCAGGTAGCCCAGGATCACCAGCGGCCAGAGCGATAGCCAGAGCGCCATGTTTCCAAAGGCCCAAAGCAGGATTTCCCAAGGGAACTGCCCGCTGTGACGGCGCGCTATCTCTCGCTCCAGCTTCATCAACTCGGGCTTCGAGAGAGTGCCGACATCGAGAGGCGAAGCGGTCATATCCAACGTCCCCTTATTTGCGCAACGAGCCCCCAGCCGCCGCCGGCAAGGAGTGCAACAACCAAGGGCGTGGTTCCGAGCGGCCGCTCCCAACCCAGGCTTTCGATGCCCTGTGCGATCACGGGGACGAGAAAGCCGAATGCGAATATCAGTGGCATGAAATCCAGAAGACGCAGCAAGCCGCGCGCCTCTTTTGCCGAGTTCGCACGGACTTTCATGCGGCCCGCCTTTCGACCACGGCCCGGCTGAGGGCAGCAAGGCGGTCCAGAAGATCCTGCCGGAACGAATCGCTCGCGTCGGCGGCCAACGCGAGGATGAAGCCTCGCTTGATCCGATAGCGTGACATCGCAAGGCTGATGGTACCGAAAGCCCATTCTCGCGTCGGCCCGAGATAGGCGTAAAACATCTGTTCGGTAATATCGCGGGTGCTGACATTGCCGCGCAGCAAGCCTTGGGCGTGGGCCGCTTCACAGGCCGGCAGCGCGATCGTCATGGCAGCCTCGCCCAGCGCTGGATGCGGACCGACGTCTCCCCACAGGCCATAGCCACCGGCAATGCGATCCTGGCAGAAACTGAGCGCGCGGTGATAAGTCTCGTCGCTTTCGACCATGTCGACCGCTTCGTCGGCGATCGCCTCAACCCATTCGAGACAGGATTCGAACTCGAGCAGCGAGAGCCGCTGCTGGACATGCTCGGCGCCGGCCTTGGCAAGCGCGCGAACGATATCGTCCTTGCCGCCGATGAGATTATAGAGCGTGGGGGCGGAAACGTCGGCAACCTGCGCTAACCCTCGCGTGGTCAGCGCATCAAAACCCTTCTCCGCAATAATCGACCGGGCCGCATCGAGGATCCGGTCGCGTCGCTCGTTCATGTTGCGCATTCGCGTGGACATGGTCGCTCTCCCCGAACGAGGAGTAAGGCATGTCAATTTCTTTATCAATGATAAAGTTTTCTCCGTCCCCGGGGGTCGGCAATCGCACGACGCCCGGCGGTTGTCCTCCATGACATCGCCGGCAAGTCAGAAGCCTTACTCTCGACGTGCGGCTTAGCGCCGGACCCGTCGGAACTGGCCGTTTGCAGCCTGAATGATTGGCAGTAAAAATCGGGAAAAGCGGACGACACTATTTGACGATATGACCATGATACCGCGAACAAGTGTGGAGGCTCTAGGTTCGCCTGACTTTACGTCCGCTTCCCTCTTTTGGAGGCAGCGTTGAGCCGTACTGCGTCCACCAAGCGGTCAGCGCCTCCATTGTGGGGCCGAGTGCACGCGCTTTGTCTGTAATCTCATACTCGACCCGCGGGGGCACTTCCGCAAAGACCGTTCGCGTAACAAGACCATCGGCTTCCAGTTCACGAAGCTGCGCGGTCAGCATATGCTGGGTAATGCTAGGAATTGCCTTCCGGAGTTCACCAAAACGGTGCAGGCGCTGGCTCAGCAGCCACATGATTTCCAGCTTCCACTTGCCCGACAGCAGGGCGAACGCGCGGCGCATTTCCTCGTGCATATTGACCGTCTCGCTGGCCATAGTCTGCCTTTCCATACTTAGTGGATGATTTTCATCCTACTTGCGGGAATTCATCTTAGCAGACATTTGCTGTGCGTACAGCGGACCCGCGCAATTCGCCTCACGCCATGACCCAAACAGGACAAGGCCATGACCACGACTTTTATCTACTGGATCAGCACGGCACTGCTGTCGTTGCTCTATCTCGCATCGGCCTTCGCCTATGTGACGAAGGGGGACTGGGTCCGGCAGGCTCTCAGAGATCTTGGTTATCCGACGTATCTCGTCCCGTTCATGGTTGTCATAAAGCTCGCGGGCATTGCCGCCATCTTGTCCCGGATCAACGTGGCGGTGAGCGATCTTGCCTATGCAGGCATCCTTTTTCACCTGATCCTGTCGGCCATGGCGCATTTGGGGGTGCAGAAGCCCAAGGGTGCCGTCCCCGCTGCCGTCGGTCTGCTGCTTCTGGCGGCCTCCTTCGCCACACAGAACGCGGCCCGCGACACCCGGTCACCTCACGCACATTTTGCGACGATTTAAGCAATCGCTTCTTCATCAACGACATTCTTGAAAGGACTGAGATATGAAACGCCTTGAAGGCAAAATCGCCATCGTAACGGGCGCCGGCCGGGGCATCGGACGTGCCACGGCCAAGCTGTTCGCGGCGGAGGGCGCAAAAGTCGCGATCCTTTCGCTGACACCGGCCAATGTCGACGCCGTCGTTGCGGACATCGAAGCCGACGGGGGGACCGCGCTTGGCGTCCCATGCGATATCAGCGACGCAGATCAGGTCAGCACCGCAGTCGATCATATTGCGGCGACCTTCGGCGGCATCGACATCCTGGTGAACAACGCCTTCGACCCATCGGTCGTTTCTTCGTCCGTGATCGATCTTTCGGTGGAGCAGCTGCAGCGAAATTTCGATATGGGGCCGATCGCCTATTTGCGTCTGATGCAGGCTTGCTACCCTCACCTGAAACTTAGCGGCGAGGGCCGCGTCATCAACTTCGGTTCGGCGGCGGGAATTACGGCTCTCTTGCCTTACGCGCCGTACGGAATGGCGAAAGAGGCGGTCCGCGCGCTGACCAGAATGGCGGCTCGCGAGTGGGGACCTGACAAGATCACAGTCAACAATATGCTTCCCGTTGCGAACACATGGGGCGCGGCCGATACCGATCTACCGCCTGCGCCCAATGCGCTCGACCGCTTCGGGTCGGCGGAAGACGACATCGCGCCTGTCGTGCTGTTTCTGGCAAGCAAGGATGCACAGTTTATAACGGGTTACAGTCTGACGCCGGATGGCGGCATGATCATGGACAGTGCCCGATAGACGGACCTTGGCGATTTGTGGCCCTCGAAGACGGTCAGACCCTGAGAAGCTGACATCAGGCGGTGCGGCATTCAGGATCGAAGCTGATCGCTAATCTGACCGCCAGTGGCCTCAGAAAACCGACGTTGATCGAGAACCATGTCAGAGGGTTTCTTGGCTATTTCAAACTTGGTTAGTTCGCACGCGACCAAATTACCCCCGAAATCGGAGCGCCTCGACGATGATCTTGAAGGCAGGAAGATTCTGACGGCGGCTCGGATAATAAAGGAAATAGCCATCGAAGAAGGGCGACCAATCGTCGAGCACCCGCATCAGCGAACCGGAAGCGATATGCCGCTCCACGATGTTTTCGGGGACATAGGCGATGCCGTAGCCGCTCACCGCGGCATCGATCATCGCGTAGCTATTGTTGAAGGTCAGTTGCCCGTTCACCCGGACGCGCAACGCCTGTCCGTCTTTCTCGAATTCCCAGGCATAAAGGCTCCCGGCGGTCTCATGGCGCATGTTGATGCAGATATGCCGGACCAGATCCTGCGGATGCCCTGGCAAGCCCTGCGCTTCGAGATAGGCAGGTGACGCGATGGCCACCAGGCGCCAGTCCGGACCGATGCGAACTGCGATCATGTCCTTCGCAACGCTCTCCCCCAACCGCACGCCGGCGTCGAAGCCTTCTTCGACGATGTTGCGGAATGTGCTGTCCAAAATCAGTTCCACGCTGATGTCGGGGTAGGCGCTCAGAACCGGTTTGAGTTTTGGCCATACGACAGATTCCAGTGCGTGGTCGGACAGAGTCAGCCGGATAGAGCCCGACGGTTTGTCACGAAACGCCGTCAACGCGGCAATCTCCTCCTCGATTTCGCTGATACGCGGCGCGATCGTTTGGAGCAGCCGTTCGCCTGCGATGGTTGTCGCGACATTACGCGTCGTCCGCGTCAGCAGCCTTATTCCCATGCGCTCTTCAAGCTGCCTGATCGCGTGGCTGAGCGTCGACTGCGACACACCGAGCTTTGCCGCCGCCTTGGTAAAGCTCCGCTCCTCGGCGACCGCCTGAAACCAGGTCAGTTGGTTCAAGTCGGTCTTGGCCATGAAGCCCCCTTTTTCACGCGCAGCCGATTATTCGTCTGCGTCGATAAGTTCATGCCGATTTCTAGGCCTAATCGCATGATCGCTCAAGCATTAGATGCCCCCCGCACGTTGATGCAGGAGCCGACGAACAATGATTGCGACCACATCCGATCCACGTAGCGAGCCGATCGCCGCCTGGGGCGCGGTGCTTTCCATGGCGCTCTGCGTCGCGATGCTGATCGCCTCGGAATTCATGCCGGTGAGCCTGCTCACGCCGATGGCCGAAGGCCTGGGCGCGACGACCGGGCAGACCGGACAGGCCATTTCGATCAGCGGCCTCTTCGCGGTGGCGGCCAGCATGTTGATCACCACCGCTGCGGGGACGCTGAACCGGAAGTCGGTCCTCGTTGCGATGACCGCCCTGATGTTGCTCTCACTGGTTCTGGTGGCAGCGGCGCCGAATTTTGCCATGCTCATGGTCGGCCGCGCGTTGCTCGGCATCTGCATCGGCGGATTCTGGGCGCTGGCTACCGCGGTCATCATGCGGCTCGTTCCCGAACGCGACGTGCCGCGGGCGCTCGCCTTAATGTATGGCGGCCAGGCCATCGCGGCTGCCTTCGCCGCGCCCATCGGCAGCTATCTGGGCGAGATGTTCGGCTGGCGCGCGGTCTTCTGGGCGCTGACGCCGATCGTCGCCGGCAATCTCGTCTGGCATATGGTGGCGCTGCCCTCGCTCCCCGCGCGCCAGCGCCAGGACTTCCAGACCATGTTCGGCCTGTTGAAGCGCCCCTATTTCCTGCGCGGCCTCATCGCGGCGATGCTGACGTGGGGATCGGCCTTCACCATGTTCACCTACCTGCGCCCGTTTCTGGAACAGGTAACGGGCGTGGGGGTGACGACGCTCTCGGCCCTGTTGCTCATACTGGGTTCTGCCGGGTTCGTCGGTACATGGGCCGCAGGCCGTTTCGTGAGCGGCAATGTGGCGCCGCTGCTACGCGTGCCCGCGCTGCTGATGGGCGGCTGCACGCTGGGGCTGCTGCTGCTTGGCAGCTCGGCAGTCGCGGCCGGCCTCTTCCTGGCGCTCTGGGGCGCCATGAATACCGCCATGTCGGTCATCTGGATGACGTGGATGTCGCAGAACGCAGCCGACGCGCCCGAGGCCGCCGGTAGCCTGATGGTTGCAGCGATCCAGGCCTCGATCCTGCTGGGCGCGGTCGTCGGCGGGCTGCTTCTGGATAGCCTGACAATCGCCGCAACCTTCATCGGCAGCGTCGTTCTTGCCGGTCTGGCCATCGGCCAGATCGGCAATGGGCAGCGGCTGCTGAAGGCCGAGCGCCCGCAGTGACCGATCATTCAAATCAAAAGCGCAATCCCGAGCCAAGAAGGAAACTGGAAACGCAAATGAAAACACCTGACACAGACTTGTCGACGAACGCCGTTCACCGGCGCGACCTTCTGAAGCTGAGCGGCGCAGGCGTCGCCGCGCTTGGCGCGACCTCGATGTTCAACACCCCCAACGCAAAGGCTCAAACTATGTCAAACGAATGGGACAAGCTGTTCCCGCGCAGTCCGAAGGTCAATCACGAGAAGGTCATGTTCAAGAACCGCTATGGCATCACCCTGTCGGCCGACCTGTATCTGCCCAAAAATGCCCGCGGGAAATTGGCAGCGATCGTCGTTGCCGGGCCGTTCGGCGCCGTGAAGGAGCAGTCGTCAGGCCTCTATGCGCAGATCATGGCGGAAAGCGGATTTGTCACACTGACCTTCGATCCGTCCTACACGGGGGAAAGCGGGGGCGAACCTCGCAATATCGCGTCGCCCGACATCAATACGGAGGATTTCAGTGCCGCGGTGGACTACATGGGCCTGCGGCCCGAGGTCGATCGTGAGCGGATCGGGGTGATCGGCATTTGCGGCTTTGGCGGCATGGTGTTGAACGCGGTCGCGGCAGACAAGCGGATCAAGGCCGTCGTGGCCAGCACGATGTATGACATGACCCGCGTCATGTCGAAAGGCTACAACGACAGCGTGACCCCGCAGCAGCGCGCCCAGACCCTGGAGCAGCTCGGCCAACAGCGCTGGGCGGACGCCGAGAACAGCCATCCTGCCTATGGCCCGGTCTCTCTCGAGCTCAAGGGCGGCGAAGCGCAGTTCGTGGTGGAATATGCCGATTATTACAAGACGCCGCGCGGCTTCCACCCGCGCGCCATCAATTCGAACGCGTCCTGGAGCTTGACGACCCCGCTTTCGTTCATGAACATGCCGATCCTGACCTACATCGCAGACATCGCGCCGCGGCCGATCCTGTTCATCCATGGCGAAAAGGCCCATTCGCGCTACTTTAGCGAAACGGCCTTCGCGGCGGCGGCGGAGCCGAAGGAACTGATGATCATCCCGGGCGCCAATCACACCGATCTCTACGACAAGGTGGACGTGATCCCGTTCGACAGATTGACCAGCTTCTTCAATCAGCACCTGGCTGCATAAGGGACGGAAGGGAGCCTGCGCCTGCGGGACAGGCTCCCTCAGCGTTCGATCGAGCGAGACTCCGCGACGGCCCCTTCCCGCTGCGGGAGTTGCGCCGTACCTTGGAAAACGCCCCCACCTTTCACTCGAAGAAAAATAGGCAGGCGGAAAGGTTGGCTCGGCCAGAACATCGAGCTCAGTCTCCATGGAATTGCCATCCCGGGTCAGTCATTCCCTTTGCAAGCCCGTCCAGTGTTCGCCATTGGCCGATAGTGGTCAGGCAGCTTTTAGAGGGCAATTGGGAGAAGCGGACGTTCGAGAAGTCCCGCATGGCTGTGTCGGGAAGCGACCGGGAGCGGACACTCCACCCAATCTAAACCGTTCGCATCGAGCGAAGTCGAGATGCCCATCGGGCTGGGCGTTTCGTCGATGGGTGTCTCGACTTCGCTCGATACGAACGGAGAAAGGGCGGAACTCAAAGCGACCGGTTGCAGACCTCCCCATCATCGTCACCCCGGACTTGATCCGGGGTCCCGCTATTTCGTGAAGCGTGCCGGTGCCTTCAAAAAGCGGGATCCCGGGTCAAGCCCGGGATGACGAGAGCGAAGAAACGATCGGAAACTAACGACGGTAATGTGTACCCCGGCGAAGGCCGGGGTCCAGGGCGGCAATCCGCATAACTCGGCTTTCTAAAGCCCTGAGCCCCGGCCTTCGCCGGGGTACAACCTAGTAGCAAACGCCCGCTTCCCACCCCAAACCAGTCATTTACGATTCTTCGATACCGTGGCGAGCTGAGACAGCCCAGACGCTATCATGAACCTCCGCGGCACTACCGCAGTCGCCACTATTACCGTCGCCGCAGCTCGTCGACGGGCGGCACATTGATGGGGTTGGGGTTGCTAGCGGTCATCGTGGGCGGCGGCTTGGCTTTTTCTACGCCCGAGCAGAAGGTCGCAGCATTTTCGGCGGCAGAACGCTTCGCGACCGATCTGGGTGTTGTAAGGGAGCGCGCGCCGCAAGATGGTGGTTATTGGCGTGGCTGCGATGATGCCCGGGCGGCGGGCACCGCACCGATTTATCGAGGCGAGCCCGGATACCGGGAAGGCATGGATGGGGACAATGACGGGATCGCTTGCGAGCCTTATCGCTGAATATCCTACGCCCCCGAATGGCCGATTGCGGACCGTCAGCTATTAACGGCCATTCGAGAGAAGCGGACGGTCGCGAAGGGCTGGTTCGGTGACGCTCAGATCGCGACGGACTTCGAAATCGTCCACAGCTCCCGTGAAACGAGCCGGACGCCACCTTCCGTACCGGAACAGGTTATCGTCATCTCTTCGATAGGGAAGAGGCAGGCCGAGTAGACGCGGCGTCCCCCGTCGACGAAAATTTCAACCAGCGACCCATCGAACAACATCTGAATATCGGAGCCTCCCGCATGAGGTAGAGGGGTCACGATCTTGCGGCCGTAATCGGCGGACAAAACATTCGCCGCCTGGTGCCGCTCGAAGGTAATCTGGCCGCCAGCCGAGTCCAGCAGAACGGTAAGAAGCGTAGTTTGTCCGTCGGCAAGGACAATGGCGACCGCCCCGCCCTCGTCATAGTCAAGGCGTGCGGTCCATTCAAATGCTGGCGCCGGCGGGAGGAGCTCGAATCGGTCCCCGGCGAGCAGCTTGCACGGCGCTATAGTCGTGCTTGATCCGCGCAGACTGTCCAGCGCGGCGACGGGCCGCTGCCCCAACCGCAGCTTGCGATCTTCTTCGAACAGAAACAGCTGGCGGGGAAGCGATTGCGCGCCAACCCAGGGATGCGTCGGATAATGCCTGCCGCTCTGGTGGTTCGACATCCAGCCGATCCATACGGGCGATGCCTGTTCTGAAGGGAGATCCGACCAGCTGATCGCCGCGTAGAAATCGGGTCCGAAGTCGACAAGGTCGCCGCGAGGAGATCCACGTTCCTCATCGATCTGGAACCGAAATCCGTCGAAATCACCAACGAAATACTGGGCGCCAGACCCACCGGCGACAAAATCCTTGTCGACATCGACCTTGAGCACCCAGCGCATCTCACCGCCCCTCCCCTCGACGGGGACCGGGATCAGGTCAGGGCATTCCCATTGCCCGGCAGTCGAACCCGCGGGGCCGAATTCGCTCGCGAGTTCCCACTCGAGCAAATTGGCCGAGCGGTAGATTTGCAGGCGATGCCGCTGCGCCAGCGCAACGACCATGATCCAGGCCTCGCTGGCCGCATGATAAAAGACATTGGGGTCGCGGAAATGCTCGATGTCCAGGTCGATAAGCGGATTTCCGTCGTAATGCATCCAGCTGCGGCCGCGGTCGTGGCTAAAGGCCAGATGTTGGCTCTGGTTGAGCCGCGCCTCGTCGAACGCCGTGTAGAATGCGAGCAAGGGGGGCGCCTCGCCATCGCCCAGGCCAGTCACATTGTCCCAGTCGACCAATGCACAACCCGAGAATATCATGAACTCGCGTTCGGGCATTGCGATCGGCAGTTCGGTCCAATGCACGAGGTCGGTGCTGACAGCGTGCCCCCAACTCATATGGCCCCACTGGATCCCGTGCGGGTTGTACTGGAAGAACAGATGATATTCGCCCTCGAAATAGACAAGGCCATTGGGATCATTCATCCAGTTTTTGCGCGGCGTGAAATGAAATTGCGGCCGGAAGGGTTCGTCGCCGACATTCGCAGAGGGTTGGCTGGTCAAAGGGAGGGCTGTTTCGTACATGATTTTCCGCTCAGATGAGGTTCGGGACGGGCCCGGTTATTGCCGAATATTTGCGACGGCCTGGCCGTCGGCCGCGAACAGATGGCAGTGTTGAGGATCGAAGGTCAGGCCAAGACGGGTTCCCGGCGCGATGGCCTCATGATCATGGGGAAGCCGCACCGCGACCGTGTCTTCGGCCCCTTCCACGTCGAGAAAGGCAAAGGTGTCAGCCCCTAGGCGCTCAAGCATGATGACATTGCCGAAGACCAACGCCTGATCGGGAGGGCAAATCCGGCCATGCTCGGGGCGAATGCCTAGCGTCAGCAGCGCGTCTTCAAGCTGCTCGGGAGCTGTGAAGGGCAGCCGCAGATCTTTGGACGCCTCGCCACGGCCGATACGGACCGAAATTCCGGTGCCGTCCGATGCGGCAAGCCGCGCTTCGAGGAAGCCCATGGTCGGCGTCCCAATGAAGCCTGCCACGAAGCGATTGGAAGGACGCTCATAAAGCTCCATCGGCGTTCCGACCTGGCGGATCACACCGCCTTCCAGCACGACGATGCGGTCGGCCAGCGTCATCGCCTCGACCTGATCATGGGTCACATAGACGACGGTATTCTTGAGCCGCTGGTGCAACCTTCCGATTTCCATTCGCATCTGACCGCGCAGCGCCGCGTCGAGGTTGGACAGCGGTTCGTCGAAGAGAAAGGCGTTGGGCTTGCGCACGATGGCCCGGCCGATCGCCACCCGCTGACGCTGCCCCCCGGAAAGCTGGCTCGGCTTGTGATGGCGCAAAGCCGTCAGCTGCAGCACGCGCAGCGCTTCCTCCACCCGCGCCTCGCGCTCGGCGCGCGGCTTCTTGGCCAGTTTGAGGCCGAACCCGATATTCTGCTCGACGGTCATATGGGGGTAAAGCGCGTACGACTGGAACACCATGCCGATGCGCCGTTTCGCCGGATCCCAGTCATTGACCAGCTGATCGTCGAAATAGAGCTCGCCCGAGCTAATATCCTCCAGGCCTGCGATCATCCGCAGCAGCGTCGACTTGCCGCAACCCGACGGGCCGACCAACACGAGGAATTCGGACGGCGCGACCGTGAGGCTGACGCCCTTGATAATCTCGGTGCCGCCATATTCCTTGCGGATATCTCTGAGTTCCAATGTTGCTGGCATGATGCTCCCTCAGCCCTTGACGCCGCTGCCGACCACGCTGCGGACGAACCAGCGCTGGAAGAAGATGAAGGCGAGCAGGATCGGAACGGTGATCACCGACGCATAGGCCATGACCTCACCCCACTCGACCCGACGCGCGGCGAAAAATTGTTGCATCCCGATCATCAACGGACGGGCTTCCTCGCCCGGAACGGCGATGACCGGCCAGAGATACTGGTTCCACATCGCCAGGCCCTGCAGGATCGTCACGGTCGCGAAGACCGGTATCGACGAGGGTATGATGACGTGGCGATAGACCTGGAAGGGGGTCGCCCCGTCGATATAGGCCGCCTCGTCGAAGTCCTTCGGAATGTCGCGGAAGAACTGGTAAAACAGGAAGATCGAGAAGGCGTTGGCGATGAACGGAATGATCTGGACATAGATGGTGTCGAGCCACGACCGCGTGAGGGCAATACCCTCGCTGAAATCGAGACCCGGAAGCTTGGTCACGAGCAGCATCATCGGCACGCTGATCGCCTCCAGCGGCACGGCCAGAAGCACCACCAGAACGACGAGGGCAGCTTGCTTTCCGCGCCACTCCAGACGCGCGAGGGCATAGGCGGCAAGGCTGTTGACGAAAAGTCCTAGCGCAACCGTCACCACAGTGATGAGCACCGAATTGAGCAGGAAGTGACCGATATTGCCCCGCTGAAACACGGCACTGTAATTGGCCAAGGTCAGATCGCCGACCGGCAGCACCGCGCGCATGGATTCGACATCGGCAAAAATCGCGTCATTCCCTTTGAGCGACGAAGCCAGCATGAACAGGAACGGGAAGATGAACAGCGCCGACAGCAGCGCCAGCAGCGCATAAAGGGCGAAACGGACAGGCAGGTTCTTGCGCTGGGCGGGAGTCATGGGTTTAGTCCCGCGCGGCGGCGCTGGACCGCCTGTTGCAACAGGATCAGGATTGTGATGATCCCGAAATAGACGATCGAAATCGTCGAGCCGTACGCGATATTTTCCTCGCGCACGCCGCGTTGGATCGCCTGGAACATCACGGTGGAGGTCGCATTCTGCGGCCCACCCTGGGTCATAACATCGACCTGTGTGAACAGCCCGAGCGCGGCGATCATGGTCACGATCAAAACGAATGTGATGGTCTGGCGCAGGCCGGGAACGGTGATATTCCAGAACCGCTGCCATGCATTGGCGCCGTCGATCTTCGCCGCATCGTAGAGTTCCTGCGAAATCCCCTGAAGACCGGCGAGAAGAATCAGCATCTGGAATCCCGCTCCCTGCCACGCCGACATGATCGCGAGCGCCGGCATTGCGGTGTGCGCATTGCCCAGCCAGTCGACCGGCTGAAACGCCCCGAAGCTGACAGCGGACAGGATCGTGTTGAACAGGCCCAGATCCTTGTCGAACAAGAAGGCCCAGACAACCGAGACAATCACCATCGACATCACGACCGGCGAGAAGAAAATCCCTCGAAACACCGTCTGCCCCTTGAGACCAGCGTTGACCAGCAAAGCCATGAGCAGCGCGGCGGAGCATTGGAGAGGCACCACCATCAGGGCGAAGAGGAACGTGTTGACCAGCGACCGCAGGAACTCGGGATCCTTGGCGAGGATCGAAACCCGTTTGTCGCCCCAGCGATATTCGGTCATCGGGCGGTAGCCGGTAAAGGCCGGATCGGTGCGGGTGATCGACCGCGCCCGGGCGTAGAGAGGCTCGCCGTCGCTGTCGGTCACGATATGTCCGGCCGCATCGCGTTCGGGCGACTGCACCAGATAGCTCACGGAGAGCAGCCGCTGGTAGTTCTCGGTCCCGACGAATTCTCCGGGATCGGGCGACACGAGCCGCTGGTTGGTGAAAGTCAGCGCCAGCGACATCAGCACCGGGATGAGCACGAACATCGCGAGACCGATGAAGGCCGGCGCGCCAAACCATATCGCGGCCCGCCCCGTGCCGCCGCCGCGGGCAACGGCGCCGCTCACGGTTTACCGCTTTGCTGCGAACGTGCCGGTCCGCTGTCATTGTCGGCCAAGGCCGTATCGATCTCATCGACCGCGTCGTCGAGCGAATCCTGCACGTCCTTGCCATCCATGATATTCCGCATCCCCTTGTAGAAGGCGTTGGAAATCTCCGTGAACGCGGGCGTTGCCGGCCGCTGGCGGGCAAAGCGTTCGAGCATTTCGAAGAAGATGCGGTTGCTGCCGCCGGGCCGATAATCCTTCGACAAGACTGCCCCCTCGGCGGTCGCGGGCACGAGGCCGATCGCATCGGACATCGCCGCGACCTCACGCGGCTGCATGAGAAAGCTTATGAACGCCCCTGCCCCGTCGGGATGCGGGCAAGCCTTGCTGATCGCCCATTGCCAGCTGCCTCCGCCGATCGTCACACCGTGCCCGAAGTCGGGCGGCGGAAGGATCAGCAGATCGTCCTTGGCATAGTCGCGATAGGTCGGGGTCCACCAATTGCCGGTGTAGGCGAGAGCGGCCCGGCCCTTGACGAAGGCACTCTGGTCGGGCTCCATGCGATTGACCAGACCTCGAGAGAAAAGCGACTGGAACCAGTAGCCGAAGCGCTGCCCGTCCGATCCGTTGAGCACGCCTTCCGCGGTATCCATGGACGGGTGCTTGATCAGGTCGCCGCCGAAACTCTGCAGCATCGGACTATAGCCGTAGGTCCACCAATCGGCCTTCGTGTCGCTGTTCGAGAGATCGAGCGGATAGCGGTACTTCCCTGTCGCTTTCAGCTTGACGAGCAGCGCGTCGAACTCTTCGAGTGACCAGGGCCGATCCATCGTCGGCACGCGCGTGCCTGTGCCCTCGAGCGTCGTGCGTTTGGTGAAGATTGCCAGCGCGGCATCGAACTGGCCCACCGAATAGACCCGATTTTCGAAGCGTCCGATTGCCGCCGGACCCACGGAGTCGAGCAAGGCTTCGGGCACATGCCCCGCCAGCGGCTGCAGATGTCCCGCCCAGGCAAAGCGCGCCACTTGCGGATTGTCGACCGTCATGATGCACGGCATCCGGCCGGACAGCGAGGCAGATACGACCGATTGCGAATAGGCACCCTGTGGCAGCGACTGCGCACGGACGTGCCATTTGGTCTGCGATGCGTTGAACCGGTCGATCGCGGCTTTGGTGGCTGCTTCCTCGTCAAGGCCCGCAAGATTCTTCCACAAGGTCAGCTCGGTGCGCCCGTCCGCGACCGGCGCATCGCCGCATGCCGCAAGGCAAAGCGCGAATGCGCAAACAAGGAGCCTTGCTCTATTCGGCATGTTCTATGGCATGCGCGAGTTGCAGGGCGCCGACCAGACCGGGCGACGGGTCCACCAGCTGCGGCCGGACAATATAGGTTTCCGCATTGCGGCTGAACTGATCGAGCGCATATCCGCGCGTCAGTTCCTCGAAATGCACGCGGATACGGTTGTAGAGCGTCGAGCGTTCGAGGACGCCGCCGCCGATGATGATCCGCTCGGGCCGCAGGCTATAGGTGAGATTGACGCAGATCGCCGCGATATAATGCGCCTCGATTTCCCAGGCAGGATGATCGATGTCGAGATCCTCGGCGCTTTTCTGCCACCGCGCCTTCATCGCCGGTCCGCTGGCCATGCCTTCCGCGCAATCGCCATGATAGGGGCAAATGCCTTGGAAATCGTCGCCATGGGCACGGCTGAGACGGACATGTCCGACCTCGGGATGGCCGGTCCCCTGACTGGTCTTGCCGCCCTCCACAACTCCGACGCCGATGCCGGTGCCGACCGTCATGTAGCAGTAACGCGACAGGCCTTTCGCGGCGCCTGCCGCGCCTTCGGCGAGGGCCGCACAATTGACGTCGGTATCGATGGCCGTCGGGACGGCAAGCATCGCCTGGATGGCGCCGAGGAGGTCGAAATCGGCCCAGCCCTGCTTGGGCGTCGTGGTGAGCAGGCCATAGGCGGGCGATGTGCGGTCGAGGTCGATCGGGCCAAAGCTTGCAATGCCCGCTGCGCGCGGGTGGCCAAATGCTTCAGCCTGCGCGGCGTAGAAGGCGTCGATATCGGCGAGCGTTTCCTCCGGACCGCGGGTCGCAATTCGTGTCTGCGCGAGGATTCTGCCATCGGCCGCCATCAGCGCGCAAAGGATCTTGGTGCCCCCGGCTTCGATCGCTGCATAGATCTTGTTCGACTTCGACACGCGTTCCGTACCTGATTCTGTTTATCGACTGCGTCTGGATATCGGTATTGGTCCGACGGACTATACCGCTGATAGCGGCTGCGCGCAGCGATGGAGATTTCTTGCTCGATCCCTCCATCGCTGCGCGGCAATCAGAAGCGGTAATTGACCATCATGCGGAATGTGCGCCCGAACAAAGGCCTGGCAACGCCGCGATTGCTCGTTCCATTCGGCGCCTTGAGATCGAAGAACAAGGGATCGCCCTCGGTGAACGACAGCTGGTTCGTCAGGTTCGCAGCATGGACCTGGAGCGAGAGCCGATCGGTCACGTCCCACAAGGCGCCGGCATCGACGATGTAGTAGGACGGATAGACGGTCACGTTCAGATCCTGCGAGTTGGAATAGCGCGATGAACGATGTTCGTAGCTGCCGTAGAGCTTGACCGGCAAACCGGTCAGCGGCTTGAGATCCCAGCGCGGGCGGATGAATATCGTGGACACCGCCTGCCGGCCTTCGCGCCGGCCATCCTGGCTGACCGTCGCGAATGCGTAGGTGTTGGGGCCGGTCTGGTTGACGATCGTGAAGCTGGAGCCATTGACCTTCGGATCCTGCAACGTGACGTTCGCGGAAATGTCGAAGCCGGGGATGAAGGGCGGCCGCACGACAAGCTCCAGTTCCGCCCCGTAGTTTGTCGTGCCGTAGGAATAGGCCTCGCTGACGATCGGGCACGCCGTGATCGACGTTCCAAGCCCTGAATTGCACGACGGGTCGGCAATATCGGCATATTGGTTGATCAGCGTCCGCGGGGTGAATTTGTTATAGAAGCCGGTCGCGCTGGCATCGACATAACGTGAGCGGAAGCGGATGCCGCCCTCATATTGCGTGATCTTCTCGACCGGATCGCCTTGCGGGGCCGACTGGGCAAAGGCCACGCCGTCGTTAAAGCTCGGCAAACGGAAGGACTTCGCTGCGAGGGCATAGACCGCCAGATTGTCTTTCAGCGAATAGTTCGCGCCGATCGCCCAACCGGTCCCGGTGTAGCTTTCGTTCAGATATTGCGGGGGTCCAAGGGTCTGGATGGCCGCAAGCGCCCGATTGCCGCTCGCTGCGCCGCCCGGAAACTGAGCAACCGGAACATTGCGGTTCTGGAACTTTATGTTGAGCTTTTCGCGCTCCCAGCGGAACCCCGCGTCGATCCGCAGCTTACCGTCGAGCGTTTCCCAATGGTCCTGGATATAGCCGGCAAAGTTCTCGGCATCGCCGGTCGCCGCGTTGCCGTAGATGCTGGGAAGATAGCTGCCGTTGAGCGACAGGGGCGCGACCTTGTTGCCATTGGCGTCGACCAGGAAGATGTCCACCAGCTCCGAGGGCGAGGCGAGCGTCGATATCGTCAGGCTGGCCTGGAAATCATAGCTGTCGCTGTTGGTGCTGTGATAGCCGCCGAAGGTCAGGTTATGACGGCCGAGGAACTGGAATTCCTTCTGGATCCTCAGATTCTGGGTTGCACTCTCGAGTTTCGAGCGAACGATCCACGGAATCTGGAAGCTCAGATTGCTGCCCGCAGCAATGGGCTGCCCGTCGCTGACATTGAAGGCGGCCAGCCTGCCGCCAGGCCCAGCGATCGTCTGGTTCTGGCCATAAAGCGCCCGGATCTCGTTGAAGTTGGCAAAGCCGGCATTGAGGATCGGGTTCTTGTAATTGTTATTGAAGTCGGCGGGATTGGCCGCGTTGAAATAGGCCGCGAGGACATTCCGGTTATAGAATGGGGCATTGTTCGGATTGCCTTCGGAGGCCTGCCAGTTCGCGTCGAATGCGGGCTGGAGAAAATCGTTGATGTAGCGGTCGTTCAGGAAGTTTCCGGCGGTCGCGGCGTCGTTGCCGGCGAAGAGGGCATTGAAGCCAGATGTCCCGTCGACGTAATTGGCATCGAAACTGAAGCGCCAGCCGGAATCGAGTTCCTTCGAGAATTTGACGGCAAGGGTCGTGAACTTCGGATGGATGCCGTCAGCGAGATCGGCAACGCGCGTCTGTCCGTTGCCGTCGACCTGCGTGACGTAGCGGTTTGCGGGCGAAAGCAACGTCCCGTCGCTAAAGCCGATGCCGATCGGTTCGACCGTCTTGGGGTCGATATAGATCGGGTCATCGGCGGTGCCGGGCTGCGAGAAGCCAGGAACCTGGAAGGGGATATTGTTGTAGACCGCAGTGCGATCGTTCAGGAATGTCGCATAGAAGCCGAGATTGGTGGACCCGTCATCGCTCTGATAGGTCAGGTTTCCGCGAATCTGGCCGCCCTTGTCGGCGGTGTAGCCCGTATCGCGCAGGCCGCCTGAGGTCCGGTAAAATCCTCCGATCGCGAAATGGAGATTCTTGCTGATCGGGCCTGCGAAGAACAGGTCGTTGCGAATGAAGTCATAGTCCGCAAGTTCGAGCTTGTAGGCGCCTTCGAATTCGTCGCCGCCGGTTTTCGTGATATAGTTCACCACGCCGCCCAGGCCGTTCGAATAGATGATCCCGCCGGGTCCGCCCTTGATCGCCTCGACGCGATCGGTCATCAAATCATTGCTGAAGAAGACATCGCTGTTGGCGAACGGGACGTCCGAATCCTGGTAGACCGGCATGCCGTCGACCAGCTGCGGGGCGTAGCGATAGCCGCTGCTCGGCAGCCCGCGCACCGTGACATTGTTGCTGCGCTCGCCCGCGGTGCTGCCTTCGGCAAAGAAGCCGGGAATGTTGTTGAGAAGGTCGGCGGTGCTGATCGGCGCCAGCTGCTGGATCTGCTTCTGGTCGAGCGTGTCGATCGTGAAGGTTGTATCGACCTTGCGCGTCTTGTTCACCACGCCGGTGACGATGATCTCACCGTCTTTCACCGCCGCATCCGGCGCGTCCGCCGCCTTGGCCTCGCCTGCCGTCTGCGCGAATGTCGCCGTGCTCATCGACATGGCGAGAATGGATGCGCCGCACAAAGTGATCGAGCGAATGAAAGGGTTGTTCATCTGGTCCTCCCCGAGGCCGATGCACGGCCTTTTTCGTTGGTTTCGACCGACTCGCTGATCGGCTGGCGGGCAATAAGCATAAAATTGTCGACGTCGTCAATTTCTTTTGTCGACGTCGACAACCGGATGGCCAGCAAGACGGGCGCATGATAGTGAATTGCATAATAGCTCCCGTAAAAAGAGAGCGAGAGCGAACGCAAAATCGGGGAGCGACCTTCTTGCAAACAATCAAAGACGTGGCGGCGCGTGCAGGAGTTTCAGACCGGACCGTATCGCGCGTCGTCAACGGCGAGCCCAATATCAGCAAGAAGACCCGTGTCCGTGTCGAAGAGGCCATTGCCGAGCTGAACTATATTCCCAATCTCGCGGCGCGCATGGTCCGCACCAACCGGTCGGGCGTGCTCGGCGTGATTACCGACGTCGTCTCCACCACGCCCAATTCGGTCGATCTCATTCGCGGCATCCAGGACCGCATATCGACCTCGGGACAAAGCATCCTGATCGCCAACACCTCGGGCACGCTCGAGGAAGAAAACAAGGTCTGGCGGACCTTCAGGGAACATCGGATCGATGGCGTTCTCTATGCCACCATGTACCACCGCGGCATCGATTTCGATCCCGAAGCGCATGCGATCCCGACGGTCCTCGTCAATTGCTTCGCGGAGGGCCGCGACGATGTGCCGGCGGTGCTGCCCGACGATTATGGCGGCGAGGAGGGCGCGACCGCCTATCTTATTGCGGCGGGCCATAGCCGGATCGGCTATATCACGCTCAACCCGGCAATCATTGCCGCCCGGCTGCGGCGGCAGGCCTTCGAGGATGTGATGCGCAGGCGTGACCTTGCGGTCCATGCGACATGGGTCACGTCGGGATATGAAGGGCCTGAAGGCGGCGAAAGCATCTGCGCCTATGAGGTCGTCCGGGAAATTCTGTCAGCGCCCCTCGGCGAACGGCCCACGGCGCTGCTTTCGGGCGATGACGAAATCGCGATGCAGTCGATCTTTGCCGCGATGTCCTTGGGGCTCAAAGTGCCGGACGACATCGCGATCGTCGGCTTCGACGATTTCCAGATGATCTCGACCCGCACTATTCCCAGGCTCACCACGGTTGCATTGCCCTATTATGAGATTGGCTTGCGCGCCGCCGACAAATTGCTCGCCATGCTGGCTGGTGAAGCCGATGATGAGGTCGTCGAGCGACTGCCCTGCCCGCTCGTTCGGCGCGAGAGCGCCTGAGGGTTCATTTTCCCGTTGCTTCGCCAGTCTGCAAATTGAGTGCCCATGCCTGGATATCGGCTTTAGCCGGACCATCCGACATCAAGCCCAAAGTGCCGCTTTCCGGACTTGCCGGATAGACCCGAAAAGAAAAGGCGGCGGCGTCATTGACGAACACATCGACGACCGAATGGTCGACAAAGATATGGAAGTTTCGGGGCTCACCAAAAGCCTCCACGTCGTAATCGCCGGTCAGCAGCAGCGGTCCTTCGCTATCCTTGCCGGTCGAAGATTTGCTTTTGTCGAGAACGATCTGACGCGTGTCGCGATCATAATAAATCCGCGTGATCTCCGATCCGTCGGTCGCGGCGTTGATGGTGACGCCATATTTGCCGCTCGACGGCACGTCTGTGAAGTCGGCCAGCAACTCATAGGCGCTACCCAGGTCTGCAATCTTGCGGTCTCCCGTCACCGCCAATGCCTTGCCTTCGGCACGAACATTCTGACGCAGGCCCTGGAGCGCGGGAAGCGGGGCCTGGCCCAGCGTCTTGCCGTCGGGCATGAGACGATAGACGCGCGGCAACCCGAAACTGTGCGCCCAGCCGGCCTTCAACTGCGCCTCGGTCGTTCGCCGTTCGTCGACAATGCCGATACCGACGAGCTCTCCCGACGCTAGGCGGCTGACCGTCGGGCTCAAATGACCGGGAATGAGATCGAGCATCTTCGGTTTGACGTCGTCGGGCTCGAATTTTTTCCCGTCCCAGCGCCCGATCCAATAGACTCCGCGCGTCGCCTTCTTGCCATATTTGCTGACGCTTCCGCCGATCGGATTGGCGATCAGGAGATATTTGTCTCCCGCTAGCTTTTCGAACACCGGCATTTCCCAGATGTCCGACCCGATATCCATGGCGTTGAACGGCGCAAAGCCGCCCTGCTTTTTCCAGCATTTGGTATCCGACAGGACCCCGTCGCAGCGATAATAGGCGAGCCCCCCGCCTTGCCCGACGAGCGCGGCACCGACGATCATGTGCCAGGCGCCATTGCCCTTCCACAAATAAGGATCGCGGAAATCGCGCAGTCCGGTGCGATCGAGCGCCGGCCCAAGCTTGCTCCAGCCGCGAAGATATTCGTCGTCGCTGACCGCGACCGATACCCCCGGATTATAGATGTCCGGCGAATGATTGACGCTCGTGTAGAAAGCATAGGCCTTGCCGTCGTCGCCGGTCACCACATCGCCCGACCAGATACCCTTCATGTCGAAACCGAAATTGTCGTTCTGCAGTTCCGGGCGCAGCGCATCCTGCAAGTTTACCCAGTGGATCAGATCCTTGCTGACCATATGGCCCCAGACCATTTGCGTCTTGTAGGGGCCGTTTGGCGTGCGCTGATAGAAGAGGTGCCACAGATCGCCGCGGCGGACCAGGCCATGGGGCTCGTTGGTCCAGTTCGCCGGCGGCATGGCGTGGTAACGGGGGCGCTGCCGGTCATCGGCAAAGCGGGATGGCGGAACAGCCAGCGATGTTGTCGCGACCGGCGGTTCTACTTCGACCGTCGCCATCTGGCTTGCCGACATCGGCCGATCAAAAATTTCGACATTGTCGAAAGCTCCGTTCACGCCGTTGACGTTGAAGACGAGCATCGGTGCGTCGCGCCAGCTTTTGGCTATGTCGAAACTGCCCGGCGCTGGCTTGAAGGCCGCCGGACCGCCTTTCGCATTCTGGCCGACAGGCGTGCCATCCAAATAGAGCGTCGCTGTGCCGCTGGTCGGGTCATAAGAGGCGGCAACCTGCACCCAGGCGTAAAGCGGAAACGGCTTGGCCGCCCGGACCTCCCGAACGCCGCGCGCGGTCGACACGCGCAGGCCCCAACGGCCATAAGTGTCGATGAAGATGTCGAACCCCGCATTGCGGGTCGCCTGTTGCATAATCGATGCAGGGATCTGCTGATCGGTCGGCGCCTCGATCGCCGAGGGATAGCTCTCGAGCGCGACCCAGCCCCTGACGGTGAAACCGGTGGTCGGCGCGAGGGTCAAGGGTACGGCCACCGAGCTGGAGAAGCCGTCGCTGCGCCAAGCCTGGCCGGTGACGCCCGGCACAAAATCGGGCGCAGGAAATTGGGTCGTGATCCGGGCGCCTGATGCAGCGATCGCCGCGCTCCCTTCGAATTCGAGGCGAACGAGGGGCTGGTCCTCATCAGCCTCGGCCGAGGCGGGCACCGAGCCCAAAAGCGCCACGGCCACGCCGAAAAGCATACGGCGGCCTCGCAGTGCCAGGTTGTCGTTTCCTGATTGCTTCATATGCAGTTCGTGCGCGTCAACACGCCCCTCTCTTGCGGATAAGCTGTCTCCCGCGATGGGGGTATGAACCAGTTGCTCGCGCGTCAATGAAAATTTGTCGACGTCGACATATTTCGACCGCTTCCTGGCGGTTGCCAGCGGAACCCGCATGTCGCTCGCCGGTTGTGAGATCGACACAAAGGAGAAACCATGGCTGACGTTGACGAACCGACCCAGTTGCTGTGCCAATCGAACAAGGCCGACGCGATGGCCGTCAAGACGCGTGATGGTGACAAGCTGGGCAGTATCCACGCCTTCATGATCAACAAGCGTAGCGGTCAAGCAGTCTATGCGATTCTCACGATCGGCGGATTCCTCGGTATGGGGAAGGCTTATTATCCGCTGCCCTTCCGCCTTCTGTCGTTCGAACCCACAAGCGATTCCTACGTTGTTACGATCGATCGCCGGGTGCTCGAAGGTGGACCGAGTTGGGCCGCCAACGCACCGCTGTTCGACCAGGCTTATGCCGATCGCGTCGCGGGCTATTATGAGGTGGCCAAGGAAGATCTGACGCTCGCTTGATCGCGCCTACTCCCAGCCACATCAAAAAAGCCGACCCGCTAGGGCTGCCTGACTTGAATGGAGCGCTCCATTTGGGTTGCGAGGCGCGGCATATGGGAGCTGCTCACAATCGCCGGAGGAATCAGCTTGCCGTAACGGAATCTTGCCGCGTGCTGCGGGCAGGTAACACATTGTATCCTGCGCAACATTCCGGCATGTCGGCACGCCAGTGAACACCCTATGGCTCGTTTGGTAGCCTGAGCGAGGATGGCCGGTTGGAGACTGGCAGCTTTGCGGCAGGAGAAATCGAGAGCTGACAGGTAGGGCTCAGGATAGATATTCTCGCTGGACGCTGCATCCCGGCATGATCCGTTCCAACCCGCTTGCTAGCATGTGGCCCGCATCAGCCAGAGCGCCTTCCGGCATTTTTTCGAGCGCTTCCAGAACAAACCACATGTTGGTGCAGCCCGGCTCCAGTCGAGTTCGTATTCCTTGGCGCCAGTTCCAGCGACGACAGGTCACGCCGAGATCATCGCGCCAGATAATTTCACCTACGGCGGGATAGTCGGTGACCTGCTCGCCATTGGACATCGTCTCGAACTCTTCGCTGCCATCGGCAATCGTCAGCCGGGGCGGCCCGACGTAGGCCGCAAGGTTTTCGCCACCGACGGGCACCGCGAAGCGCAAGCTGACCGCATTGTAGAGATCGACCAAGGGATTGATGGAGGGGATCTCGCCATCTTTCAGCACGCGCTTTCTGAGGGCCGCCGCGGAATTCGGCGTTCGACCCGGCTTGGCTCCAAACCGCTCATAGACGCGATCCCAACTTGCAAGATGGGCATCGGCCCAGTCCGGGCCGCCGGTTCGCACGAGACGACAGGCATCACGCAGAACCGAGGCGTCTTGCACGCCAGTCGCGCCGTCGCTCTCTACGGTGAGGCTGATGGCGCGAAAGCCGGGAGCGAGGAATCGGACTGCGGTGTCGATGGTTGGTGCGGCGGTCATTTCGCAGGCTCGCTCCCGAAGGGCGGTTCTGCGGGCGAGTAGCTTTTGGCACTCAAAGCGGCGCCGACCGATGAACAAACGATCAATGCTATCGCAAACCATTGCATCGGCGACAGCAACTCGCCGAGTATAAGCATGCCCATCAACGCCCCGACCGCGGGCTCGGCACTGAGCAATGTGCCGAATGTGTTCGACGGCAAGCGCTGAAGGGCCATCATTTCCAGACCATAGGGGATGGCACTCGAAAGAATGCCGACGCCAAGGCCGAGCGCCAGAATCTCGGGCTTGAGCAAGGCTGTACCCGCATGAGCGATGCCCACAGGTGCCGCGATTACGGCGGCAACGATCATCCCGCCCGCTGCGGCCGCGGCCCCATGTTGCCCCCCTGCCCGCTTGCCGATGAGGATATAGGACGCCCAACACAGCCCCGCGAACAACGCGAGCGCGACGCCGCGCCAATCCAGCGCTGCCGAGCCGCCGCTTACCGGAAGCAGGAGGAGCAGCCCGGCCACAGCAATTCCGACCCAGAAGAAATCGCTGCGCCGGCGAGATGTGATCACGGCCACGCTTAAAGGCCCGATGAACTCTATCGCGATCGCGATACCGAGAGGGATGTAGGAGAGCGCGTGATAGAAGCTGAGGTTCATCGCGCCGAGGACGACGCCATAAGCGAGTAGCGATCGCCATCCGCCGGAACGAAGACGCAGCCGCCAGGGCGGGAGGACAGCCGACAGGAGAAGCGCGCCGACCACCAAACGCATCGCCGTCGTTCCCTCAGGCCCGATGGCCGGGAACAGGCTCTTGGCAAGGCTTGCGCCCACGGTCACCGACAATAGCGACAGAAACAGCGCGCCAAGCGCCAGCCAATCGGGGCGTGCACGGGAGCTTGGAATTACCGGAATAGCAGTCATCGCATCCTCAAAGCAGATTTCGCGACAACTACATTTTTCACGCTGATAAGG
Organism: Sphingopyxis sp. GW821-FHT02C12; assembly: GCF_059421785.1. NCBI lineage: Bacteria > Pseudomonadati > Pseudomonadota > Alphaproteobacteria > Sphingomonadales > Sphingopyxidaceae > Sphingopyxis > Sphingopyxis sp. GW821-FHT02C12. Next base: position 2,770,134 of record NZ_JBWKVQ010000001.1, on the reverse strand, counting down.
GTGATCGAGTTTGACGGGAACGCGATAAATATTATCACCCAATCCGTCTTTGCGATAAGGATTGCCGGATGGACGATTTCGATCTCAAGCTGCTGCAGCTGCTTCAGGAGAATTCCGCACGGCCGGTTCCGGAAATCGCGGCGGATGTAGGCCTTTCAGTTCCCGCCTGTTATCGCCGGATCCGCCAGCTTCGCACGTCGGGAGCGATCCAGCGCGAAGTTGCGGTCGTGGGCGCCCGCGCGCTTGGCTGGCCGCTTTCCATGATTGTCCTGGTCACGCTCGAGCGTGAAGGCCCGCATACCGTCGACGAGATGATTTCCGTCCTCGCCCAAGTCCCTGAGGTCATTGAAGCCTGGAACGTGACGGGCGACCATGACATCGCGGTTCGCATGGTGGCTGAAGACATGGAAGGCTATGACGCGCTCGTTCGGGAGCTGTTCGCTGCGGATGATCGCGTGCGCAGCTTCAAGACGCTAGTGATCATCCGGGACGTGAAGACACGAAGTCCCATTCCAGTTGCCAAATCCGCGTGGTCCAGGAATCTTGGCCGCCGTTAGGCGATGATGGCCGATTTCGGACTGGCAGCTTTCGGGCGGCGAACTTGGAGAAGCGGACGGTCAAAATCGGTGGGCGAGTTTGGCAGTTCGCGACCGGTTCCGGATATTAAGCCCTCACTTTAGGGGAGGGGTTAGCATGGGGTCCTTACTGTCTCCAAGATTGAGGTTGCGGCTCATACGAATTTTGAAATGCTGAGGTGGCCTGCGCCACTCTGGTATGAGCTTGGCGATCACATCGAACAGCTTATCGTTAGCCTTGGGCTCTTCCTGCTAGTCATTGCTCTTCGTGAACTTCATATCCTACCTCGCCCGAATACCCCATCTAACCTGCTTGTGTCGGCAACTCTCATCCCGATCGGCAGTCCTTGGCCCCAAGTTTGGTTGCCCCGTCGACGTAGCCAGCGCTATCTAGCCAACGGCATCGATGACCGCTCGCACGATGCTGGCAGTGCCTTTTCCCAAAGGCATGATCGGGTCGCGATCGCCCATGGCTTCCTTGATGCAATAATAGGCGGAATGGCTGCTGCTCCGCCAGGCAAAGACGAAGAAGTCCGCGTTTTTCGCAAGGTTCGTAAGCCTGGCCGTCGCCACAAGATCGGCATTGAGTGTGACTTCGACGCCGGGAAACATGGTTTCGAGTTGGTTTTTGGCACGGCTTCCGGCTGCCTCGGTGAGAGTATAAATACCAATGGTCTTGTCCGACAGATCGGGGAGCGCCTCTTGGTCGCTCGCCTGCTCTTCGGCGTCGATGACGCCGAGCGCTTCGCGGTTGATCCCATAGTCCTGCGCGAGAACGCGAAATGCGTGGCGTTCGTCCGCACGCAGACGATGAGCAAAACCGATAGCCTTGCCGACGACGAGCAGGAAGAATTGCTGGCGTGCACTTTGACAATCGACCGATGGCGCCGGTGCAAGGGCCAACGCTTCCGCGACGTCGAGGGACCAACCCACATGCGCTGGCGATCCCATGCGCTCTTCGACGTCGCTCAAGGCGTCGAGGAGCGACAGGTAATCGGCACTTGCAACGCCGGCATCCAGAAGCTGGCCGAGCATCTGGGACAGCAGCGCGAGGTCGACCGACGACAGGCCATCGTCCATTGCGACAAGCATGAAGAGCGTGTTTGCGATCGGCTTGACCGTGGGCGGAATGGGGCCATCGTCGCCGAGGAACGCGGCGTGGATGGAAGGGATCGCATGCCGCACGATCGCCGCGCTATCGCCGCCCGCGTTCCCGATCCTGTCGGCGAACGACCGCGCCCGCTCCGGAGCCCCGCGGATCGCATCCGCATCCCAGGTCACCGCCGCGTCGGCAGGCAGGGTAGCGGCTGTGCCGCCCGCCAGCCCGGCAGCCCAATCGAGCCACCCGATGGCCGCTTCCGATACGCTGACCGCAGCCGGCTCGGCACCGGCAGGACTCTCCACCTCCTCGGCCGGCCACGCCGCTGCCACTGGCACAGCCTCAACGTCGATGGACGGCGGCGAGACCTGCAAAGCCTCATATTTGGCCCGGTTTGCCGCCGACAATTCGTCGACAAGCTGCCGGCTTGCCTCGACCGTTGCCACGACCTTGTCGATGGCCTCCCTGGTGCCTACGAAGGAGGCACAGTGAATGAGGCGGGTGATCGTCCTTTTGCTCTGCGGGAGCGCCAGATAGAGTTCGATGGCGCGATCGAAATGGCCGTCATCGAAAGCTTCGTCGGCGGCGTCGATATTCGGCGCCTCGCTCGCGGCGGGATCGATGGCGATCAGTTCGGCAATGGCTCCGGCAGCACGCTCCGAATCGGGCAGCAGCCCGCCGAGTTCGGCAATGATTTGCGGGCTGGGATTCGGGCGGCTTCGCTCGAACAGCAGAAATGCCTTCACCACGCGCGGCGTGCGAACGCCGCGGCGCGAGCGGAACAACTGCGGGTAGCGATTGCCGACCTGCTCGACAAAGGTCGCGAGAAGCTCGTCGCTACCGCCGCTCGCTTCGGGAAGATCGAGATGCGTCCGGTACAGCGCCTCGATCAGATCGGCGATGATCTGCGGCGGAAGCGCCAGTTCGGAGAGCGTCTTGATCAGCCAATGATCATGAGCGATTTGCGGCCACAATCCGAGGCCGGCGCGCATCCGCACATCGAGGAAACGCAGATTCTCCTCGTTGAGGCGCGCGCTTTGCTTCAACTCGTCGAGCAACGACTGAGCCTGGGCCTGATCCTGGACAAGCAGCGAGCGATCGAACTCCGACCGAATGGCCCCGACCGGGCGGCGCTCGATCTTCTTGCGCCGCGGCCGTCCCGCGAGGAGGGCAGCCAGCACGCCCAGATCATCGGCGATCCGCCGGTTAGCCGCTGCGTCGGCGCCCGCGAAACGAAAGACCGGCGTGCCGAACGCGCTCCCGAGCGCCGTGGCCATAGGGTCTGCTGCGGCGGCCGACGTCCGGTCGAAATGCGCGAACCATGCGCGCCCGAACCATGCGTTCAGCAGGCGTTCGAGTTCCCCGGTCCGCTCATGATCGCGCGCCGCAGCATACCAGCCGGCAATTTTGCCGTCGCGGACGAACGGAAGGATGATGGGGGCAAGATGCTCGGCGTCGCCGAGCAGCCTGAGCCATGGATCGACGGCTTCGGCTATCGCGGTCGGGATGCTGCCATCTGAGACGGCCGCCCAGTCGAGACCGTTCGGCGCCGCGAAAAAGCGCGTGAGCCACGCAACATGGTCGGGGCCGAACTCAGGCATCGTCGGCCAGATATGATTCAAAGACGATCCGTGCCTGGGCGATGGTCTGCCGCGTCGTATCGTAGACGACATGTTCGTCGTTGAGTTCAAGCCCGTTGTAGGTAAGATTCATCGATCCGGTCAGCAATCCGCGGGAAAACAGCAGACCCTTCGTATGAAGGAGCTGGCGCCGGACAATCACGAGCTTATCGCCCACGCCCGCCTCCAGCGCCCCGGTCTCGAGCGCCGCCAGCAGTGGATCATTGTGTCCGTCGAAACTGGTCGCGATGCCGAGCGGAGTTCCCCGGGACATAAGATAGACCAACAGTTCGATCAGGCGAACCTCGCGTTCGCCCCAATCGGGGTTGAGCGCCGAGAAGCCCGCGGCCCGGTTGTCGAGAAGAATGACGTTGCTGATCCATGGGCTGACCAGCCAGGCGCGCTCGCCGCCCGGCGACAGGAGTTCGGACAACAGCATCTGCTGAAGCAACTCGCGGATCAGATTATGGCTGGTGCTTGCACTCTTGAAAATGCGGCGTGTCGCAAAACTCATTGCAGCGCCTCCGCAATGTCGATGTCGGCCTCAAGATTTCCGCCAACGCGGCGGATCGCCTGGGTCCGTGCAAATACCGAGAGATAATCCGCTTCGACGGGATTGGTCGCGAGGAAGGTAAGCGCGTCGGCCATCCGGTCGCATTGCGCCAGTGCGCAAACGAGCGTAGCGACGCCGGTTCGTGCCAATTGATCGAGGCATCGCTCGCGCCAGGTCGGGTCATCCAGGTCGATCGTCGCGGCGCCCTCTGGAAGGAAGGCCCGAACAAGCAATGTTTCGGGTGCCGGCAAATCGCTGAACGTCGAATAGAGGCCGAGGCCCGCCTGGCGGATATAGGAGCCTCGCGGCCAAAGCAGACCATATATGACGCTGAAGCGCCACTGGTCGGGGTTAATCGTCGGCGTATCGATGCCCGCAGCGCCAAGCGCCTGATCGAGATCACTGCTTCGCGAGAGACGATAGGCGATCACGCGCGCGTCGAGTTCGACGCCGAGCCGGGCCTCCTCGCCATCCCAGAGTTGCAAGGCGTCACGCAGGAAGCGGTCGCTTTCGGCGCTCGACCCCGGCCGCAAAACGCGATTGCCGAGCGCCACCATGAAGGTGTGCGACGTGACATAGCCCTGTTCCGCAATCAGGTGACGAAGCGCGGTAAAGGCGCGGTGCGTGGCTTCGGCGCCCGACGCCCTTCGCATCGCCTGGAGCGCCTCGGCGAGAGCATCGTCCGGGGCCGCCGCGACCGCTTCGGTGACGAAGCGCTTCAACTGGAAATCGCTCAGCGCAAAATCGTTCTCGCGAAGAGCAGCACTCATCAATGTGTAGAAGCGGCGCGGATCTTCGACATATACGCGCTGGATCTCCTCGATGTGGCCATTCCCGCCCGGCGCCATCTCGCTGATCCACAATTCGCTCGTCTGATCCCGGGATATATCTTCGATGTCGCGCGGCCCCGCATGGATATCGACCACCAGTTCGTCGGTGTCGACCTCCGGACAGAGACTTTGGATCGCGTGAAGCACCGCAGCGGCGATGGTCGCCGTGAAGCGTTCGCGCAACCAGCTTTCCCATTCCTCCCCCAGCGGTTCGCAAAGGCTGCGCCCCAGCGCCAGAAGGTTGCGCACGACGTCGGGGTTGGCGAGATGGGCCGCGAGATCCTGACGGAGGCGGTCCTGGGCGTTCCCCTGTGCGCTGGCATCATCCACAATTTGCGACTGGAACAGGAAATTGAGGGTCTGGTCGAGATCGAGGTCGGCGCTTCCCCCGGCGAGATTGGCGGCCGCTTGGCGGAGATCGATCGTCTTGGCCACAGCCTCGTTGGTCAGCGTGGTCAGGAGCAATTGCGCGAGCCAATCGCGGGCAAATATGTTGTCGATACCGCCGAGCAGTGGGCCCTGCCGCGCCTGATGATGGAAATAGGCGGTGCGCATCGCCCGGGCGAGTTCGTCGGCACGGCCATCGAAACTTTCCCACGGGCGGTCCGGCAACGCCAAACGCATGCAAAGAGCATCCACTGCAATCGTGAACCCAAGCCCGACCCGTTCGCCGCCGGACTCGAAATAGAATTCCTTAACTGCCGACGTTCCGTCCTGGAACATGATGTTCGCATCGCTGCCCAGTGCGATGCGCCGCGTCTCGATCGGACAATGGCCCTGGTGCGTGAAAAATTCCATGGCGCGGACATGGTCGGACCATCCGCTTCCAGCAGGTGGCGAAAAAGCAAGGCCCGCCACGCGAGCGATCAATTGGCTCCGCCACCGCAGCCGCGCATTCGAACTATCCACGACGTTGGATGGCGGAAGCGACACACGATAACCCCGCGGACGAAGGACCTGCACTTCGGCGACGCCGCCCCCGCTCTCGATCGGCCAGCGACCGAGCACATCGCCCGCAGCGAAATCACCGACAGGAACGGCCTGTTCGCGCATGGCGTCGAGGTCGGGCGCGACCCAGTGTCGTTCGCGTTCATGGTGCAGTCCGAAGCGCCGGGAAACGCGGCCAGGAGCGAATTCGCGCAGTGCCTGGCCGATCGGCATCACCATATCTTCTGGGTCCGCAGAACCGGGTGATGGCGGAAGCGTGATCATAACCTCGGGCAAATTCAGGCTGGTGAACAGGTTCGCTGGCGCGAACTCGGGCAACGGAGCGTTACCCAGCCAATAATCGCCACCGGCCTGGCCGAGCCAGCGCCAGTTGGTCTCGAGCCTGCGGGCTGCGGTGGGCAGCACCTCGGTGAGCAAGGGACGAGGTTGCTCCCAAAGAAGCAGTTGGACATCCTCTGGAGCCAGCTTCAGCGACTTGGAGAGAAATTCGGCATAGCGATCTTGCTCGGCGGGCTGCACGATGATCCGCCGGAGAGCCTCTGCCAATCGGGTCTGCCGGGTTCTGCTCGACGCATGGTCGCTTGGTTTGGCCAGATCTTGCCAGACGCCGCTTCGGCTGGTCGCATCTGCCGCCGCGAGATAGTCGAGCGTCGCGTACACCGCCTGGATGCGTTGGATGTAGCGATTTGTGGTGGGAAGCGACCGCACCGGCAGTTCGGGATCGAAAAGCAGATCATAGCCCTGATAGGCGATGCGATCGCGGCCATAATCCGACAGGATTGCGACCGTCCAGGGCCGCATCTTTCGCGAACGCCCTGCCCGCCCCTTGCGCTGCAGGAACTGGGCGACATCCCGTGGTGCCTTGTGCTGGATAACGGCGCCGACCCGAGGGTCGTTGAAGCCGACCTCGAGCGCCGCCGTCGCCACAATGATGTCGAGATTGTTGCCGACTCCCGGATCCATCGACATGACCCTGCCCACCGACTTTCGATCCTGCTGCTGCAGCGTATGGCCGATCCGGGTCACCGCATCCCAATCCTGACCGTCAAGCTTGCGGCTCTCGACGGTGGAGGGAAACCGCAAGGTCGCGAGTCCCCCCGCCGGCTTGCGACGCAAATCCGGGGCCCCGCGTCGGTCGCGCCCTTCGGCGTCGAGCATCGCAAAATACATTCGATTGGTCACATCGATGTCGTCGGTGAACACGAAGAGGCGTTCACCGACGACGCCTTCGCTTCTGCGGCCCGCCGGATCATCGAGAATCCGCGACAAGAGCATTGCCGTCTGGATCGAAGTTGAGAGCAAGGCGGTCCGTGAGACAGGATCGCCGCGCAGCGCGAGCATATATTCGGCGCCTTCGGCAATCATGTCGATGCGCGATGGCGTGACCTCGGCGCACGCAGCCTCGGAAAGCCCGGTGAGCCGGGCGAAAAATCGGGCTCCGTCCTTCAGCGTTGCCGAAAGTCCGACGAAAGAAACGGGGCGCCTGAGCAACCAGCGCCAACGGCGGATAAGATAGGCGACCTGCGCGCCGGACGTGCCGGCATAAGTGTGCACTTCGTCAAGCAGCATCAGTTCGGCGGGACGTGTCGCCCGGTCGCCGATACCGAAAAGATGCCGATAGCGACCGTCGCCGATCCGCTGGTTCAACATCTCGGTTGTCGTGAAAAGAATGTCAGGACTTTCCCGCACGAGCCTTTCGCGCGTCAGAATGACCTCATCGCTCTCGATCGTCGCGTCGCAGGTCAGGCAGCAGAGACGCTCGCGCGCCTCCGTCCGATCGGCGTCGAGCCAGACCATGTCGCCCAGGCAATTCTCCGTGGGGCACCGGATGAAATCGCACCGCAGCCCTCCGCCGATCTGCTGCCATCCGGTCTTGGTGTTATGGGCGAATGCCGCGCTATGCGGCGTCGGACCGAAAAATGTTCCGATCAGGATCTTGCGGCGTCCCTTGGCGCCCAGGCTCGCGTCCAGGCGGCGCGCCTGCGAATAGACTTCGGCGAATTGATCTTTGAGCAATTCGTTGCGCGGATAGAGAGCCAGGACTTTCACCCAGCGCGCTGCGGCGGGATCTGTTTCGATATGCGCCGCGACGCACGCCAGCGCGGGCAGATAAAAAGCAAGCGTCTTGCCGCTACCGGTACCGGCACTTACCAAAGTCCCGGAAGACCGGCCGTTGAAACCGGCGAGGATCCGGGCTGTCGCCTTGACCTGGAAATCGGCGAGCGCAAAATCAGCGCCATAGCTACCGATCAGCGCAGCAAGTGCGCCGCGAACGACCGCGTTGTCCGTTACCTCGTCAACGGCACGCACCGCATCGGCAGCCAGCTTGTTCCGCTTCGGGTAGCTTCGGCGCCGCCACAAGAAGCGGAAATCGGCAACGAGCGTCGGCGCAGTCTGCCACAGGATCGGTCCGGCATGTTTCGGAAAAAGCTGGCGCAAACGAAAGCTCAACCGCACGGCTTCGGCCATTCTGGACCTGTAGCGCGCCTCATTGTCGTCGCCGACATTCAGGATCAACGCGCGTGCGATCAGTGTCGCGATGACTTCGCCTGCCCCGGGGTAAGAAACATTCCGACCCATAACCGGGTCGTCAAGCAATGCATCGATAATGCCGTGAAGCTCCGCAGGAGCAACATGGCTATCGACCAGCCCCCAACTCAACAGGCGCGCTTCCATCTGCTCGACAGCGTCGAGCACCGCCATCAACAAGCCTTCGTCGCCATCCATCACGCGGCAACGATGCGATAGGAATCGAAGGCGTCATTGTCCTTGAGCCACGCGCTGACGCTGGGCGTCAGCAGCGTCAGCGCAGCACCTCTTGCCTGAACGGCTGCCAGAAACTTCTTCACATCATCCGGTACAGCAAAATCGAATTCGCCGGCGATTGTCTTCAAATCGGAGGCCAGTTGAAGCACGGCGGCGATCTCCGCTGCGCTCGAAGGCATCGTCTCAAAGGCCGCACGAAATACTTGGTACTTGCTCTCATAGCGGGTGAGCGCGCTGTTGTTCTGATCGGTCCCGGCAATTCGGCTACGCACGACGACAGGCGCGTCGCCGGTAAAAATAGCACCGCGATGCGCCTTCCAAGCTGCCTTGGCATCGGTAGCAATATCTGTCGCGGCTGCCGCGAGATCGCGTGTGAGCGTCGTCCATGACTTGCCGGTCTTGAGGGTTCCCGACCGTCTGTCCTGCGCGAATTTGTCTCGCAGCGCAGCGGCGCGCGCCTGCGCAGCGGCGAGCGTTGCGGGAGACTGGGTCATCATGCCCGCCTTGGCGAGGACACGGGACTGCGTCAAACTCCGTTCGAGTTCCTCGACATCCTTGGCGAGTTCGCGGCTGAGATCGGTGAGCAGCGCGGTCTCCTGGACGTTGGAACCCATCGCATCGAGCGTTTCCAGATGTTCGCGCAGGGCCGCGGCACGGAGTGGAAGGGCGGCGCTCATTGCGGATCTCCCGGGGCTGCCGCGTCCGCAGCGACGCGATCGAATAGCGCGATGATGTCGGCTGCGACGATCATCGGATCCGACTGTCGGCGCACTTCCATCTGCTTTTCGACACGGGGCGCCCCGAGCGACACAAGCATCTCGGCATCCTTCAGGAAACCGAGAGTGCGCTGGATCAGACCGAGATCGATGACACCCAGCGCGTTCAATAATTTGGGCAATTGGTCGCGCTCCGCTTCGCTGACCACCGCGGCCGCGTTGACCAGTTCGGCATAAGGGCTGGTCTGGAACTCGGTGAGATTCCGCCCGAAGCGCGCGACGTCGAAATTGGCCTGGCTCGGCCAGCACTGGGTCTTCTGCAAGAGATGGACAATGCTTTTGAGGTCGGCGACGAATGCATTTTTGTCGAGCTTTGTATCGTCCAGGAACTCGCCGACCTCGTCCCGGAATTGCCGCAGCAACGCGATCACCGGCTGCACACGGTTCCAGACGCGGTCGTCGCCTAGCGAAGGCAGAAACACCCGAATGTCGTCGGAAACACCGTCCGGGATAGTTGCGCGTTCTGCAGGCTCCAACTGCAATGCATCGTAGATGCGCACGAGATCGATCGCGAAAGGCGTTCGGCCATTGCCCTGATAGCTCGCCGAGCGATCGCGCAGGGCGTCCTGCATAAGCTTGCGAATATCACGCCCGTTGCTTCCGTTGAGCGCGTGCGCGCGCAATTGATCCCATTGCGGTTCGACGTTCGAGCTGTCGAGCGGCCCGGGCTGGTCGAAAAGTGCGGCGAGCATGGCTTGCGGCCCCGCGATGCGAACGGGCGGTTGCATGCCGGCTATCCGAGCCTGCGTAAGCAGCGCGTTGCCGATGAAATAGGCCGCCGTCTTCGCGTCTGCGATCAGCATCGGCTCGAGTTGTCGGCGCAGGTCATCGACGATTGGCATCGCGGCGACATAATCGTCATCGCCTTCGGGATAATCCCAACTGCCACCATGGTGCTGGTAGCGCAGCGCGCCGAACATGCCCTGCCGCATTGTCCCGTCTTCGTCGCGATAATCGGTACAGACCGTCAATTCGCGCCCACCCGTAGGATTATTGCTGGCGCCGGCGATAGCGAGCCTGCTGCCGACGACCTCGACTTCCGGGATACGAAGTCCCGGTCCGTCGATGGATTTCTGCAGCAGTGCCGCCAATGCATTGCGGATCGCACGCGCGTCGGCTTGAATAAGCGGCTCGCCCATCGCCCAGCGGTCGAGTTTTCCGACCCATGCCGCGATTTTCGGATCCATCGGGCCTTCCGCGGGAAGTTGATCCGCTGCTGCTGACCCACCGTTTATCGTCGGCGTATCTGAGGGGGCAGCGCCAGGCGTTTCGGTCGTCTTGACGAATTTGACGTTCGCAAGATCTTCGGGCGTCGGTACGCCGAAGGTGCGAAAAACGAGCGGTTGGACGTGCGCCAGCGTTTTCGCGTCAGGCGCATCCCCGCCCCATATTGCGAGCGTGCTCTGCAGACGCCGCTTTGCCGGATCGGGGATGCTCAATTGCCGGACGAGATTGGCCAGATAGCCGTTGGGCTGGAGCCCGTGATAGGCGGACGGCGGGAATTCGCCCCGGATATAAGCATCGCGATCGAGCAGCGTGTTTCGCAGTATCTCGTTGATCACCCGGCGCGGGTTGAATGTGAGTTTTGCGTTCTCGAGAAGATGCTGTTCGGCAAGGCGCTCGATGGCGGCGCGATTGAACGGAAACAGGGGAAGTCCGGAATCGGACTGGCCGAATGCGTCCAGCGCAGCCGCGGCCTCCTCCGATCGGGCATCGTCATGCCAGACCGGAAGCCAACCGGCCTGGGTGTGCGTCGTCTGATTCTTTCCGAAGCGTTCTTTCAATCCTTCCTCGCCCCAGCGGGCGGCGTTGAGATAAGCTCCGACCATCTCGACCACGGCCGCCTTCGTCTCGGCCTCGCTGCGCGGCGCGTTTCCGATCATCCATATGCGCTGCGCGCGCGTCAAAATGGTTTCGCGTGAGGTGAGATAGCCGTCGGTCAGCGCCAGCGCGGTCCGCATCGTGGCATAGACCTGCTTGCCATCGCGCGTGCCTTCTTGAATGCACACATTCAGCAGGGCTTCCTGGATACCGGAGAGGGCCGCGAAGTCTTCGACGAGGAGCACCAGCTCCCTGCCCTCCTCCAAAAGCGACTCGCGGACACCCATAATGATATCCTGCAGCGTCAGCCCGCCGCTGCTCTGCTCGAGCCGGAACACATGACTGATGGCGCGGTCCACGACCGAATTGAGTAGCTTTGCGATAGGCTCGCGCCGCGCGGCATCGGCTACGGCAATTTGCGAGAGATAATAGTTGCGGACAGGAAAGGCCGCCTCCGAGATATCGCAACTTTCGGGAACGAGAAGATCATCGCCGAAGAATTGCGTATCCGTTTCGCCGCCAACGCTTTCTTCATCGCGCCCTTTGATCGCTCGGGAAATGATCCGGCTGAAGACGCTATTCGCATAATGCTCGTGGAGAACCGCGTCCCGAAAGAGCTTGGGCAGTTGCTCGGCGTGCCCGATGAGCGGGCGCAGTTCTGCGCCCCGACCGGAATCCTCCGAAACTTGCGCACGCATTTCCTTCGCACGGTCTGCCAACGCATTCTGCAGTTCGGCTACGAACCTGACGATGATCTGCGAGGCGTTCACTTCCGCTACCGCCCTGCTCAACTCCTCGCGCGGTTTGGCGTAACGAGGGTTATTCTTGAGCGGGTCCAGGATGAGTTCGACGACCTTGCGTAGGCTCGCGCTCTTCGGAATTCGAATAACGAGCAAATCTTTATAGCGCTTGGACCGTTGCAACTGCGCATCGAGCCAGCGGATGACATGCGATTTGCCGACGCCCGACGGCCCGGTGATCGGGCACAGGATATAGCCCGCCGGAACATCATCGCTAAGGAAGGCATCCAGCAATTGCTTCTCGGAGACCACCGTCTCGCGGTTTGTCACCGCCGCTCGCGCAACAAGCGGAGTCGGTTGATGAACGGCCAGAAGAACCGAGACGTCGGCTGTCTCCGCTTCATTCTTGATGCACGCGTTCACGGCATCGGCGCCGGGCCAATAAGCTTCGAGCATCACCGGACCTTCTTCGCGACGAGATTGATATGACTGACGTCGCGCCATCGCTTCCCGGCACGGCCCGTCAGCGAGATGCCTTCCCCGGCGTCGCTCCGTTGCTCGAGTTTGATCGATCCTTCGCGATCAAGTCGCTGCAGCGCGCGAGACAGCGATGTCGAAATGCTGCCCTCATCGGGCCGTGGCCAAGTCCCGTCCTTGAGCGCGGCTTCCACGTCCCGGCGATATTTGCCCCCGTCAAGGATTGGAACAATCTCGGACAGGCGCCCGACGAATTCGCCCGCGAGCAGCATTTTGGCGCTCCCGAAAATATCGGGCAGCGTATCCCGAACGGCCTCGGTCGGGTCGATGTCCCAATTGCCCGCGTCGCGCGCTAAGCCAAGATAAGGCATCCAGGCCCGCAGTCCGTTCCACCGCGTATCATTTTGCACGATTGTCGTGGTTCGGGGATCGGCGATCTGGCGTGCCGCGAGGCTTTCCCATCCGGCTACAGCGGAGGGCATGGCATATACATCCTGTGCGAGCATCCACGCCGCCCCCTTGGAGAAATCGGCGCTTTGGGCGCCTTCGGCGTCCCAGAAGCGGGCATTATTCTCTTCCTTCAATACGAGCCTGCGCGCCACATCGGGCAATCGCGCCTCGGCGATATCGGGTTTTGTACCGAGGATGGTGCGATAGGGCTCGGCGATAGCGAAGGAATCTTTACCGGCTTCGAAAAGCCCGAGCGACGTCCAACGCGTCAACGTGCGCCCCAGATGTCCCGTATCGAACGAATCGATCATGCTCCCGCAGGCGCCCAGAAGCTGCTCGGTATCGCGCGGAGAAAAGCGGACCGCTGTTCGCACCAGGGTAATCAGAACATTGTAAAGCCCGTCGCTCGGACGGTTCAGGATGGTCACGATCGGGCTCCGCGCAAAAACTGCTCTTGGGTCAAAATATTGGATCCGGTATCGCCCAGGCGCCTCAGAGGATGATCGGGATCCGAGGCAGTGCGCGACGCAAGAATTACGTGGACCGGCTTGCGAAGGTCAAGCAGCCCGCGATCGATATCGAGCGTGTCGAATATGGTCGCTCGCGGTAACTGGTACAGCGAGCCGCAACGCCTTTCTTCCGCCATGTCCTGCAGAAAGATCATGCCGCCTGGAACGCGTTGATGCAGCGTCGAGAAGCGGGGTTCGCTTGTGCGGAAACTCAACGGAAGACAAAGTTCGCGAATGCCGAAGGTCGAGACCAGAGCTTCGACGACCGGGTAGACCGATCTTGCCTCCAAGGGCCCCGGAAACAGAAGATAGACGGGCGAGGAGAGATCGAGATGCCTGAACCGGTCTGTCCAGGTCGCGGCATCGAAAGGCCACAGCCCTTCAATCCCGGTCGCGGTCGGCTCGGCGTAGCCCTGAGCCGGGCCTCCGGTCGCACGATCCGCAGGACATCCACCGCACGCCCGCGACACGATGATGGTTCGGCCCGGTGCATGATTGCGGTATAGCCGCTCGAGCAGAACCGAGAACTCCTGGGAAGCCGACAGCAAATCTTCGAGCAGGTCCTGACCGGCATTGGATGCTTTGAAGGCGCGCGTTCTTTCGGCTCCAAGGTCGCGAACAAAGATCTCCTTCGTGCGATGCCCAGGTTGACTGAGCCGAATAACCGTATGCCGGAAATATTCGGCCCAATCGTCCTCATCGTCGGCGTCGAAGCTCCCGCCCGCTGCGCATTCGAGATCAGCAAACCGTGCCGGCGACTGCGATTCAAGCTCGAGCATCTTCGCCCTGGCCATCATGATCAGCGTCCGCATATTCCAGGCCTGATTATAGTCCGATTCTTGGCGGAGGCGATCCGGCACGGTTCCGAGGTCGATTTCACAGATCATCCCGTAATCATCGAGCTTGTCGGCACTGTCATACATGGCCGCCCAGCGCTCGAAAGCGAGATCGTCGCTGATCAGGGACGGCGCAGCGATTCCTTTGGCGACCTCGATATCTTTCTGGGAATAGATAAGGAAAGATCCCGAGCGACATCCATCGCGGCCGCCGCGCCCGACCTCCTGGTAAAAGCGATCGAGCGTTTCCGGAACCGCGGCATGGATGACCGTGCGAACGTCCCGCTTGTCAATCCCGACGCCGAAGGCCGAGGTTGCGACCATTCCGTCGAGTTGGTTCGCGGCCCACGCATCGATCGCGGCCGCGCGCTCGCCATGCGGCGTCTTGCCGTGGAAGCTGGCGAGGCGCTCATAGCCTTCGGCTCTGAGAATCTTCAGCCAGTCATCGGCGTCGCTTCGCTTGGTTACATAGAGGATGAACGGCCGCGGCGCGTGCCGCAGCATTTCGAGTACCTTGCGCCGTTTGGAAAAGATGTCGTCGTCACGATGGATCCAATATTGCGGCTCGGGCCGCAAATAGATCGACGCCGTCATCTGCACGCTTCTTGCCGGACCGAACAGGGCGTCGATCGTTTCGATAGTGTCCGGCGCCAGTGTCCCCGACATCAAGATCGTCCGGAAAGGCGTCGTGGGACACGCAGCGAGCAAGCCGCGCCTTACGCCGGCGAGCATTTGAAATGCCGGTCGAAACCCGTCGCCCCACTGGCTGACGAGATGCGCTTCGTCGATGACGAGATACGAGAGCAGGTTGAACCGGGCTGCATCGTAGAGGGCCGGCAGGAGCGCGCCGACTACGGCCTCGGGCGAGCAGTAGAGCACGCCTTGCGTGCCTCCTCGAATTGCCGACTTAATGGCGTCCCGGGTTTCGGAAGAAAGGCCCGCGTGCCACGCGATGTGCGGGATCGGCCGTCCGGGAAAGCGTTTCCGCAGCAACTCGGTCATTTGCCGAGCCTGATCCAGAACGAGCGCGGTTGTCGGAACCACACAAAGCACAAGACCAGCTTCCAGCCCGCGCGCCAATACCGGGGCCTGTGCAACGAAGCTCTTGCCTGAACCCGTCGGCAATCCGACAATCAGGGTTTCGCCGGGCGGCAAAATCAAAGCGCTGCGGACCGCCTCGCGCTGACCTGGCGAAATATAGTGGGAGAAGCCACTCGCTTCGCCCAGAAAGGGATCGATCTCGCGTTGCCGGGCATTGCGAACGTTCGTCTCGGCGAATATTTCTTCGAACACAGGCTGGTCGGACGGCTCCAGCCATTCAGGCTGCCAGGGTTGAGCGTCAATGAGGCCGTAACCGCTTTGCTCGCTGTGCAGGCGAATGCCACATTGCCGCCAGCGCTCCGCCTTCGGCCAGTCGCTGGAAGTCGGCACGCGAAGATGGGTAGTGCCGCCGGAACGCCGGGACTCTCTGCGAAGCACATGGCGAAGGAGCGCGATCAGATCGCTTTTGCACACGAGGCGACCCGCCCCTTGGGACTGGGCGAGTATTTGGCGGATACGTTCGAAGACACCGTCGCCGTCGCGGGAGGCTTTCGGCAACTCGTAGCCGCGCAGATCGGCGATCGCGTCTTCAAGAGCCGGGAAATCGAACGGCGCTGTCATAGTCCACCCGTCAGACGATCGGTCGCAGCCGTGCTCCCGGTCATGAAGACCGCGCCGATCGTTTCGAGACGCACTTGCGGACGAAGAATGCCCTCGCGGGTTGCGGCCGCTATGGCGCGTTCAAGCTCGATCGCCGCGCTGTCCGCCGATGGATCTTGCCCGATACGGGTCTCCATCTGCGAGATACGTCCATAGTCGATCGTCGCAGCCTCCGCCGCGGCGGCATTCAGTCGCGTGACAAAGTCCGGGTCTTCACGCAAATATTCTTCGGCGCGCACTCGGCCTTGCGCGCAAAATTCGGTCCAATAGGCAAGACAATCGATCTGCAAGCTGCGTACGCGCTGCCATCTGCGGGCATTGATGTTGATGTCGCGTCCCTGGTCGCCGCCGGAGCCATAGGGTCGTCCGAGCATCGCGCGCAAATCGCCCTGCGGAACGAGGTTAAGACTGCTGTCGAGCCAGACGGTCGAGAAGGACGGCGCGAGAGCAAGGTCGCCCCGTCGACGCAGTGCCGCGCGCGCGGCACTGCTATCCCTTCCATGCGCAGCGAGCACAGCATGCACAGCCTCAAGATCCGCATCCGCAAGAAAATCAAAGCGCAAGAACACATCCGCGACCTGATCGGCGTCATATCGAGAATCTTCGCGCCATAGGGCGAAGGAACGCCCGCGATCGTCAGCGTCCGTAATAGCGCCGATACCGGTCAAGAATGGCTCGCCATATCGAAGCAGGCGCACGCCTGTCTCACGTCCATCGCGGCTGAGTACCGTGCGACGTTGAAAGCTGAAGGGCACCGATTTGATTGCCCGTCCGGACCGCGGATCCGGCACGAAGTCGAGCGAATTCGAGCAATGATCCAAAAACAGCGGAAGCGGCAGAAGGGTGTGGCCTCGTTCGGTCGCATATGTGTAGCGAAAGGGAGAAGCTTTTGGGTCCGCAGCCTGGTTCGCGCTGCCCAGACGGCCGAACATCAAAGTCTGCTCCAGCCACAATGTCGTGTCATCAGCGATCTGACGCCAGTCATCGTCGACGTCGCATAGAAGGTCCGTGAGATCCGATGGCGGAGCGCCAAGCGCGTCGAGTGCATCTTGCTGGTCGATCGCCTTGAGTTCTTTCTCGATGCGCCCCGCGTCACCGGTATCGGCATCGACCAACGCTTCAAGTGCCTCATGACCTTCATCAAACACGAGGGCCGGAAGGCTGCGAACCGTGGCATCGATCAAATATTGAAGACTGGCGACGGAGCGGTCGAAGATCTTGAGTGCGCCGTCGAGATACTTCGTCCAGATCTCCTCAAGCGGATCATCTTCACACAAGAGCAGGATCGACCGCACCGATTCTCCAGAGCCGTAACGATCGACCCGCCCGAGGCGCTGCTCCAATCTATTGGGGTTGAGCGGCGTATCATAATGCACAACGACTTTCCGGCCGCCTTGGAGATTGAGCCCTTCTTCCGCCCGGCGGTCGCATACCAGAATGCGATGATCCGGATGCACATTGAACAAGTCCCAGTCATTGTCCTGCGGGCTGTGCCGATCGACCGGGCACCGCATGGCCGAACGCAGATGGTCTGCGAGCGCATTGGCGGTCGAACTGTCGCTGCAGAACACGACACATTTGCATCCTTGTTCAAGCATCGGCCCCATCGCCGCGATCATCGCCCGCGCGCGATCCTCGAACAGACCGCCGCGCTCCAGGGTCCGCGCGATCGCCGTGAAGCGATCAATATTTCCAACCGCCTCAGGCCGACGCGCGAGAAAACCAACCATGCCCGCGCCCGACACCGCATATTGGGACGCGCGATCGAGCACTTGAGAAAAGGCAACATGGCGCCGTTTGCCATCTTCGCCTGGCTCATCCCCCAAGGCCACCGCTTCCGCGAATTTCCAATCCTCCATCGCGGTGGTCAATGCCCGGCGGTCCGCACTGCGGTAGCGATGGACGACGGCCCCGGCGCGGTCGGGGGTCAGACCGGCGACATTTCGGCGACGATGCCGGAGAATTCGGCGATTGAGCCGGTAAACCTCGCTCAGATGGGCACGCGTTTTACCGATCGCCTCGATCAGCGCCGGATCCTCTTCGTCCGGCATCTGCTCGACGATGGCGCGCAACGCCGCGACATGCGCCTGCAGCAGACCGTCGTGAGGAAAAAGTTCCACCAGAGCGTCGAGCATATGGTCGAGATAGAGTGCGTTTTCAGGCACGAGCCCCGCTACGATCTCGGCCAGCGGCTGGCGCGCCAGGATCTTGGCCCGAAATGCTTCGATGCTATCAAGGGGAAAATTCGCCGGATCCAATATGTGCAGCATGGTGAGAAAGCCGCGTTCGTTGTGCAGAACAGGCGTAGCCGACAACAGCAGGACCCGCTCGATCGATGCCGCCGCGGCAGCGATCTTGGCATAGGCCCCCGCGCCGGCATCCCGATCGATGAGATGATGCGCCTCGTCAACGACCAGCATGACGGCGCGCGAAAACAGAGGTTCCGCAGCGTCAACCTCGCTCATCGCAACAATATGAATCGATTTGCCGAGCAGATCGCCAAGCAGGAATTTTTCGCTGAGTTCGCTATGCCATTGCAGCACAAGCGCATCGGGTACGACGATCAGGATCGTGACGTCATTTCCGCAATCGAGCACGCATTGCCGGATCAGGATACCGGCCTCGATCGTCTTTCCCAGACCGACTTCATCGGCGAGAAGATATCGTTGCACCGGATCCTGCAAAATGCGCCGCACCACCTCGATCTGGTGACTTTCCAACTCGATCGCGGAAGACAGCAAGGCCGACATGCCGAGCGATGCAGCGCGTTGGGCTAGCTGGCTGCGCCTGAATGCGCTTCGCCCGTCAGAAAAGCGCGGACTCTCATTGATGTGGTTGGCGAGAAAAAGTGTCGGATCGACGATCGGCCTCGCCCAACGGGTAAAAACGTCGATCACATTCAGATGCTTGGTGACCTTGTTGGGAAACTGGACCAATTGCGTGTCGCCATGGTCATCGAGCAGGCGTCCGATTTCCCACGCGCCGATAGAAATATCGAAATGATAAACGCGCGTTTGCTCCGGGATGCGCGCTGGCGCCACCGCATCCACAGGCAGCGACACGTTGATCGGACTCGCGGACGGCGCATCAAAATATTGTACGGTGCACCGATCGCCGACGCGGTCTGTCTGCTTGCCTATTCCCCAAGCTGCATGCTCGCCTGCGAGCGCCCTTACAAACACCATTTCCCCCGAATCAGCGCTCCGATTGTATCGAAGTCTTAGTCAGGGTCCCACATATTATTCGATAATTTCAACCGATTTGAAATGTTTCCAGCCCGTCTTTCTCAATTCGCAAGCTGGGCAAGTATCACAGCCATAACCCCATTCGTGCCGTACCTTCCTCTCGCCAGTATAGCAGGTATGGGTATTCTCCCGAATGAGATCGACCAAGGCGTTCCCTCCGATATCCTGGGACATCTTCCATGTCGCGGCCTTGTCGATCCACATGAGCGGCGTGTGGATGACGCAGTTGCTGCCCATGCCGAGGTTGAGCGTGACCTGTAGCGACTTGAGCGTGTCATCTCGGCAATCGGGGTAACCCGAATAATCGGTTTCGCACATACCGCCGACAAGATGCCGCAACTGGCGGCGATAGCCGAGCGTCGCCGCCATGGTGAAAAATATCAGGTTGCGGCCCGGTACGAAGGTATTCGGCAACCCGTCTTCGCGCATCGCGATTTCGGCCTCTCGCGTAAGCGCGGTTTCGCTGACCTCGCCGAGAATGGACAGATCGAGCATATGGTCGGGACCGAGCCGGTCCTTCCATTCGGCCTTCAAGCTCGTAACCCGGGCGAGAAATTCATCGCGAACCTCGAGTTCGACACGGTGTCGCTGTCCATAGTCGAACCCGACCGTTTCGACCGTTTCGAAATTGTCGAGCGCCCAAACGAGGCATGTTGCGCTGTCCTGCCCCCCCGAAAACAGAACAAGTGCACCGCGGTCGTTCATGCACTGACCTCCTCTTCACCCCAATAGGAACAGGCTTCGCTAACCGAATCGCGGTAGACGCTAACCCGATGCAAATTGGAAATTTCGGGTCGGAGACGATCCCATATCCAGCGCGAGATATTTTCCATCGTGGCCGGGCCAAGGTCGTTGATTTCGTCAAGGAAGCGATGGTCGAGCGCATCGCGCGCGTCTTCCATCATCTGCTCGAGCCTGCCCAGATCGACAATCATGCCGGTGACAGGGTCTGGCCGACCTCGCACAGTAACTTCGGCCCGATAGCTATGACCGTGAATACGCCGGCTCGGCTCGGTAGCGATCGACCGATCAAGCGTATGGGCTGCGTCGAAACGAAATTGCTTGCTGAGTTCGAACATCAGCGGATTCCGATCATCTTGTGCGACTGGAGCGAAAGTCTCCAGCGCGGGTTTTCGGTACAATATCTTATCGTGGCGGCGAGATTGGCTTCGGCGTCGGACGAGTCCATCGGCTGAAGAAAAAAATGCTCGAAATCGAGGCCGACGAATGCTTCGGGCGGGGCTTTGGGCTGCGGATAGACGAGTTTGAGTTCGTTCCCGCGGGTAAGCGTCACCGGAGCGTCCGATTTAGGAGAGACGCATATCCAGTCGAGGCCCGCGGGTGCGTCCTGCGTGCCGTTTGTTTCGACACCGATTTCGAACCCGCGCGCGTGAAGCGCCTCGACGAGCGCCGAATCGACCTGGAGGAGCGGCTCGCCTCCTGTCAGCACGACGTAGCGGCCTTCGTGTGGGCCTTGCCACTCGCGCTCCACAGCCTCGGCAAGCGCGTCGGCATCGACAAACCGTCCGCCACCGGTTCCGTCAATTCCGACGAAATCTGTATCGCAAAAGCTGCAAACCGATCCGGCACGGTCCTGCTCGCGCCCTGACCAGAGATTGCATCCGGCGAAACGGCAGAAGACGGCGGCCCTGCCGCTTTGCGCCCCCTCGCCCTGCAGCGTCTTGAAGATTTCTTTCACGGCATAGCTCATAGAGGCTCGGCACCCTGTTCCAGAAGCGGGGCGGGCACGGCTTTACGCCGCCGGCGCTGATCGGCCTTCACGATGCCGATAAGATAATGTTTGAGCAGCGCCACATCGCGGTTGATGTTCTGAAGCGATTTCCATCGCCGCACTTCGCCGTCAAAGTTCCATTCGCCGCTCGTCCAGGCGGTCTTGCCTTTGAGGCACTCGAGCCCTTCACGGAAATCCTCGACGCTACGCGCATCCGATCGCTGCGCGAGCACCTCCATCACGTCGCCCAGCGCCTGGATGCCGGCCCCGTGGAGCAGCCGCGATGTCGCCGGCGTTTGACCGTGCCAGTCCAGCGAAAATGTCGTTTTGACCGCCTCGAAGAAATTGGAAAGAATCCGCACGCAGCGCTGCACGCCATGCGGCCCGCGAACGAGTTCGCGCATGACGCCGTTGTTGAGCGACTCCATGATGATGCGCTGCATGACCGTGTCGGCAATCATGCCTTCGGGAACGGTGTGCTGCTTGATCCGGCGATGGAGCGCCGTGTCATCGAAATTGAGGCGGGCAACGATATCGGCCGCCGCCGACCGTCGGCCGAGCCGTGGCGGCAAGTCGTCGACCGTCGGCAGCAGTTCATAGATCAACGACTTCGGAAGCGGTTTGGTGTTGTTGATCAGGACGAACTGACGGCGCAGTTCCGCCTCGTCGCGGCAGATGAGGACGGAAACGAAAACCTGGAAATCGCGCGCGACGTCGGACAGCGCTGACAGCCGTTGCTGCCCGTCGACGACTAGACCGGGCGCGCCCTCGCTCATGTCGATGATAAGGCGGGCAAGCCCGCCCTCAAGATGCTCGACCGAAACGCGGTCGGTAAAGGCGACGACGATCGGGTTCGGAAGCACCGAATTGGGCTTTTCGAGATAGTCGCGAATTTCGCGGATATGCGCCGCGACCTGCGGACGCTGGAACCCGCTGAGTTCACCTTGCGCGTCGCGGCCGATCCGGTCGATCGTCGCAAAGCGCAGCACATCGGCAGCGCTTGCGGCAAAGCTGAGGACAACATGTTCCTCACTCTGCTTCGCACAGACAGTGTTGAAGATCATCGGGTCGGCTGACGGCACGCTTTAAATCCAATCGTTGAATATGGTTCTGATAGACGGCGAGATTGTGGATGCCACGGCGCTTGTTGCGATTGCTGCCGCGGAAGATGATGACATCGACCGAGGCATGTTTGCAGATGGCGCACGGGCATTGCTTCCAGGGCATTTCCTCGAGCGTGGTGCGATATCGATCGGCGAGTTTGGCGAGCGCAGGGGACGCCTTGCAGTCGTCGTACGGCCGCTCCTCGACGAGCGGCGCGCTGTACACGAGCACATTGTGCAGCGTTTCTTCGAGATCGGCTTCGCCCCGATCGAAGGCCCGAAGGGAAGTCAGCGCGCTTGTTTCCATGGCGAGAAGGTCTTCGGCGCGGAAGATGCCCTTTTTTACCGAGCGCTGCAGTTTGGGATTTTCGATCGCCTGCGGCACGCGGATCGACGTGAAATATTTAAGCGCGAGCCCTTCGCTCGGCAGGTAATAATTCTGCTTCGCATCCTTGAATGCGCGGATGAGCGGCGAGGTCGTATCGAAGCTCGCAATATCGTAGCCATGGAAGCTATCGATGTCGTCGGCCTTCGCAAAGCCGAGGATATGCAGCCGCGTGCTCGCTGGAACGGCAGCGCGGATCGCCTCGAGGCACAGTTTGATCTCGGGCGATTTCAATGGGACCATGCCGCCGAGCGCCAGATAGTCATAGCCCATCGCGACCAGCCTTCGCGCGGCTTCGGCCATGCTCCCCGGCGACCAACCCTGGACCACGCCGAGCGGCTTGAAATCGGCGCCGATCGCAAGCGCTTCGCGGCGAAAGCCATCGGCATTTTCGAGCGTGATCTCGAAGCGATGGCGGGCATCCTCGTTTCCGCCCTCCATAGCTGTCAGCCCGGGATCGAAATCGAAGATGATGTGGTCGACCGAGCAGCCATGAGTGAAGCCGCATTCGTCATAAAACTCGGCCATTTCCATCGGCGTATAGGGCGGCTTTTCTTCCTGCACATAAGTGAAAGCGCCGCAGTCGCCGAAGATGGAGAGGTGAGCGAATTCGGGTTTGTCTAGACGTAGAAATTTGCGCGCGCCCACCAGCGCGAAACGCCGTGCCTGGCTAGCCGTGTATTTCCCTTTAACCCGGTGATCGCCGACGATGCCGCGCGAGACGAGAACGCCGTCATAGGGCGCATAGCCGAGGATTTCGTGCGGATAGGCGTCATCCCAATAGGGCTGTCGTTCCGCCGGACTGCGGTCCGCGATGAAATCGAAGGCAGGATCGACATAGTCGAGACTGTCGGCGAAGATGAACTTCATGGACGCACCCGCGCGAGCTTTCGATCTATCCGACACAAATGCTCAGCGAGACGATGGATATCCTGAGACGTCGACTGTATCTGGTTCCACTTGAAGCCAAGTTCTTCCCACTGACCGCTCGTCCAGTGGCAGTGAGGTGCGAGGCGATCGAGCGAAGCCCGAACCTCAAGCTCGGGTTCTGCGGTACTGTCCGCGCGCACCATGATCTGGTCCATCAGGACACCCATTGCGCGGATAC
The DNA here is from genome assembly GCF_059421785.1 of Sphingopyxis sp. GW821-FHT02C12. Classification (NCBI taxonomy): domain Bacteria; kingdom Pseudomonadati; phylum Pseudomonadota; class Alphaproteobacteria; order Sphingomonadales; family Sphingopyxidaceae; genus Sphingopyxis; species Sphingopyxis sp. GW821-FHT02C12. The sequence continues at coordinate 2,746,861 of NZ_JBWKVQ010000001.1, read as the reverse complement.
CGGCCGAATGCATCAATCGGCTCTGCGTCGCCTTTTTTCCCCACGCGTGGGGAAAAGCGTCCCTGACCGCGGACCAATAGATAAATAGCGTCCGGTACATGGCGTCGGTGTCGACGTCATTTCCACCCCGATACTGCGAGAGCGCGCCCATCGACGACTTCAGATTTTGGCCTATCGCTGCGCGAAGGGAGGAGTCGGTGATGACACCGACGTTCGCCGGGTCCGATTTGCGCTTCAGCATCTTGTGGAACGGCGAGTTGGGATCCTTCGCGAGCTCTTCGGTCAGCAAGCTCGGGAGCCGGCGCTCCTCAAGATCCTGCGGCAACAATCCCCCGACTTGCGGGAGGAGTTCGTCGATGAGGCGTGCTGAAAGCGGCTTGGCCTTGTTCACAAGAATGAACTGCTCTCGGGCGGTTGCAAGGTCCGCGCTCAGGAAGCCCACGACGGGAACCACATGTGCGTCATTCTTGGCTTGCGCCAAAGCGAGTGAGCGCTGCTGACCATCGACGATCCAGGCGGCTCGTTTTCCTTCGGCACGCGCGGGAATAGTGATGACGCCGCCATCACTGATGTCGGAGCAGTCTTTTACGCCGCGGCCACGCACGGCCCGGAAAGTTACATCTGACGAGAAGGCCAGGATGATGGCGTTGGGGAACAGGATCGGCCCGGAATCGAGAAACTCCGCGATCGATCGGACATGGCTTTTGATTTCTGGTCGCTGAAACCCCTCGAGTTCGTCATTCGAGCGGCCCACGCGATTGATATCGGCGATGCGTGCGATATCGGCCCCGCGAAGGAAAAAAGCGAAGACCTCAATATTGTTGCCTTGGCGCGTGCGGGTCGCCCGAACGCGCAATTGCTCCTGCTTCCTCACGCTACGTTTTCCCGCTCTGTCCGCAAGCTGCGGACCAGGCCGACAAAGCGGCTTTGCTCGCACGCGATTCCAAGATCATCGCGGAGCAACCTCAGCATCCGCGTCGATCGGCCTCCCATCACTTCCCAATGCGCCGTGAGGATTTCGCGAAGCTCCTCGTCGGTCTTGCGCTTCCCAACGGTGCGGATTGGGCGGGGCCAGTTTGCCATCGCAGCCTCGACTCTGCTGGCATGGTCCATCGCCCCAGCCGCCTCAAGGCCCGGAAGCACGCTGTTCGCGAAATGCCGCACGGCTCTGGCGGCGAAGTTCGATCTCGTGCCTCTGTATGGGCTATTCGCGCCATCGAGACGCGCGTCATAGGGCATCTGCAAATCGGCGAGCACCCCCAGGGCTGGCGATCCCGAGAAGAGGCGCACGCGCTGGAACAAGAGTGCTGGCAGCGACAGGATCTCCGATTCGATCATCGCAAGATAGGCTTGCGGAAGGGCAATCAAACAAGGCCCGTCTGATGCGGCAATTACCGTCGCAAGAGGCTGCGAAAAAGGGGAGTTACCCTGTAGCCAGCGCCACCAGATGCCGGCATCGGCACCATCGCTTAGCGTGGCGAGAATGTCGTCCTCACCGGCCAGCACTGACGCTTTATAACTTGGCACCTGCGTCTCTGCGGAAATGAGTCCGAGACCGGCAGACACGATATAATGGGAATAACCCGCGTCGCTCGCGGCGCGGCGGCTTTCAGCATGGCTCCCGCCCTGATAGAGGTTGGCCGCTGATACCCGCTGCGATGCCGCGTTCAGGGCTGCCACCCATTGTTCGCCGACAGCCTCGATTGCGCCCGCATCGAGGCTAGAGACGCAGGCCTCCGCGGTCCCCGCCTTTTTCTTCGTACAAGCCGTGATTATCGAGCCCATGCCATAAACTGCAAAATAAATGATCGTTGCTATGTCATATACTCAAAAAAATGTGCATTCCAAACTGCATTTACGCCGTCCGATCCCGCGTTCGCGCGCGGAAGGTGGATACTCCTCTCGCTGTCTAAAGAGTTGGCGCCCAAGCATTGCTGAAAGCAATTTGACGCGGGCGTGTGCGCCCTTATCGTGCCACCATGACCCAGACATCGACCGCATCTCAAGCGCTGACGGCCCGGCACAAGCGCTGGGTTGCCAATCATTTCAAGGGCAAAGTGAAGGAACTTGAATATCAGTTGATGACGCTGGTTGACGCATGCGATCATTCGCTCGCGCTGTTCTCCGAGGGAGCTGAAACGCCGCCTGCCAATGGCGCGGCAGTGATGTACAGCTTCTCCGCTTTTGCGAACGTCGTGCAGACCATGAAGGACGCAGTGAAGACAGTCGCCGGGCAGCAGTTGAATTGGGCGGACATCGACAAGCTACGCCACGGCGCCTTCCTGCACGCGGCGCGCAATGCCATCACTCATGACGGCCATCCTGTTGTAAGTGCCTGGGCCGACGGACGGTACTTTGTTCCGGCAAAGATCATACGCTTCGGACTCCAAGGCCAGGTCATCACAATCGCCCCACCCCTCGACGATATCCGGACGGTCTGCCTCGCCTTCAGCTCTGATTTTTGCGGCCTTCTGTCCACTGCCCTAGTGGGCGTCGTGGACCAGCCCGATCTTGCGGGCAGCATGTTCGATTTGGCTGATCTTGACGAGGTTTTTGCGGAGAGTTTGATCATTCCCGATAGCGTCAAGGCAATATTCACCGCTAATCGCGACCAAGTCGTGGCAGCGCTAGAGGGGATAATCCACGATCCAATTTCGGACATGATCGCCATGCTAGCCGAGCTGGCCCAAAAGTGCGAGGCACGGCTGCGCATTTGAATCGGGCTGATTTGCACGTGGCCTGACGCCTCAAAATGGTTTCCAACGCCGTCACCCTCTTCCGTGGCGTACTTGTGGTTTGCCAATGCGGGGCTGCACGGCGCTAGATTGCGGTCCGCCTGGTGAAGCCGTGATCGGGCATCCGCCGACGAGTCGTGGGCCAGATTAACGTAGCGCGCTGCCGCCTTCGAGCACATAACTTCGTAATTTGGCGTTTTGCCAATAGTTGACGTGCGCGGGATAGACGAAGCGCCAAGCCATGTGTCGATCGAGCGACCGCTTTCGGGCGGCCGCTGATAGAGGCTGGAATGACTGACATCAGGCGCAAAGTCGCCAATCGAACCGGATGGAATGTAGGTGATTTTGTGACGTCGCTAGTTGTTGCTCAACGTCATCGCTTATCTTTCGTTGTCATTCAAACCGTACACGAATGCAGCTAAGTACCTGATTTATTTAAATTAACGAACTCTCTTAATCAGCGGGTCCTAGGTTCGAGCCCTAGTGCGTCCACCATTTTCTCAATGGCTTAACGGCCATTTCCTCCCTTCATTCCGACAATGTCATTTGCGCATTCCGACAAGTCAGCGGGCGCGCTTCCCTAGCAGAAGATTGCGGACAACGCGGTTGGAATGATCGTTCTCGACGGGCAAGCCCTCTCGAACGCCGACATGCTACGCCGATCAATAGATTTCGTGCCAATTCTCGATTTCCGACGAGCGGTTCGCGAGGCCGAAGCAGATAAGCCCGGGGCGACTGGCCGATGCCGAACCTTTTTCCAGCCGGTATTCGAGGCGTCGGCAGCGGAAACCCTCGACCTGCTCCTCGCGCGTGACGGTCAGCATGCCCTTCGCGGCCCGCCCCTGCCAGCGGTGGACGTGGCCGACCGGCCAGCTGCCGGCGCGTTTGGCGCGTTCGCCATATTGGCCGCTGAACTGGTCGTAGGGAAATTTGGGACGGCCATCGAAGTCGATCCCGCCCTCGCAATCGTTGCAGCTGACCTCGCCGAACTTGTTGTAGCCGGCCTTTTGCGCCTCGATCTCGGGCGGCACGCGCAGGCCGTCGATATAGGCCGCCCCGACGGACGTCGCGCGAGCGGGTTCCGGTGCGGGCGCGGGGTCGTTCGAACCCGTTTCGCTGCCCTCCTCTGCCCCGTCGGGGGACGGCTCGCTTCCACCGCCGCCGTGCAGCCCGCTCGCGATCGTGTCGCGCACGACGCTTTGGACCTCTTCCTCGGCCTGTTGCGCGGTGCGATCGACAAGGCGCTTGAGCAAGCTCTGGGCCTGCGCCGCGTGGGCGATGCCGAACAGCGTGGCGGCCGCCACGATCGTGCGAAAAACCTGTCGCATGAGGGTCTCCTGATTGTCGTGATGCCGGGGGGAAAGGGTCAGCCGAGGTCGGTGGTCAGCGTGGCGGTCAGCCGGCGCGGCAAATTGTAGAGGTAGATGCCCGACGGCCCGTTCGCCCAACCGAATTTGTTGCCGACATTGGCGATCTGGACGCGCAGCGTCGCGGGCGCCTTGCCAAGCTTGAAGCGATAGCGCCCACCGACCGACGCGATCGCGCGCGCCGGAATGACGAGCTTGCCGTCGGTGCTCGCGACGCGGTCCGAGGTGCTTTCGACGACGAGGTCGACCGAGACGGCGGGCGCGAAGGTTGGCCGGTAATCGAGCACCGCGGTCGACAGGCGACCGAAACTCGCCAGCGGCTTTCGGCCGAGTTGCTCGCTGTCGACCGCGTCGCCCGACAGCGTCGCGTCGATCAGCGCGGTGCCCGCGATCGCGGTGAGTCCCGGCGCGATCTGCCCCGAAAAGGAGAATTCGGCGCCGCGATGGTGGACGTCGCCGAGCTGGCGGAACACCCGCGCCGTATCGACCGAGTAGAAGGGCTTGGACACCTCGAACACGCCCGCGACGAGGCGGATCGCCGGGGTGATCGACCAGCGCACGCCGGCGTCGAACTGGCGGGTGCGGATGGCGGGGGGCGCCTCGTCGCGGTTGACCGCGTGGCCGGGCGCAACTGGGCTTTCCTCCAGCCCCTGCGTATAGCTGCCGTAAAAGGCGAGCGACGGCGACGCATAGACGGCGGCGGTCGCGTTGAGCAGCAACGGGCCGTCCTTGGTCGTGATGACCGGCGCGCCGGGGCCGAAGACGCGCTTGCGATAATCGGTCTTTTGCAGCCCGACGCTGATTTCGCCGACATCCTTCCACCGCCCCTCATAGGCGATGCCCGCTGTCCATTGTCCGACCGTGTCGCGCGTCTGCGGGCCAAAGCTGGTGACCGGTTCGGGGACGGTCACCGGGTCCTCGAGCGGATGGTTGCCGATGAAGATCTCGCGGCTGCCGCCATAGGTGCGCGACCTGTCGCGGCCCTTCAGCGACAGGTGCAGCGTATGCAGGCGCGGCCCGTCGGCGAAACGCCGCGACAGCCGCATTTCGCCGCTGGTCGAGGCCGAGCGGCGGCCGGGCTCGGCGATCACCACCTCGTCTGCGGTCCCGTCGGGCCGGACGTTGAGAAAGAGCTGGGTGTGCGAGCGATCGAGGTCGAGGATCGAGCGGAAGGCGCCGGCCTTGAGCGTCCAGTCGCCGCGCCGGATCGTCGTCGTCAGGCCGGTGGCGATGGTCTGGCCGTCGTTGGCCGCCCATTTCTGCCCGATCCGCTTCACCCGCTCGAGCCGCGGCGGCAGATGGTCGCCGGCGGTAAGCAGCAACGGCGGCAATTCCTCGTCGGCGATGCCGATGCGGCTCCAGAAAGGCGTGACCTCGACCCCGTCGACCGGCTCCCAGCGCGCGATCGCCGCCATGGTGCGGAATTGCGCGCTGCCGCCCGTGTGGTTGCGGTCGGAAAAATAGCCATAGCCCGCGCCGAGCGACAGCCGGTCGGTCACCGGCAGCTGGCCGTCGAGTTCGACCACCTTCGCGCCGAAGGGCCCGAGCCGCCCGCTGACGCTGAGCAACCGCTTGTCGCCGGGCTTGCGCAGCTCATATTCGGCGATGCCCGTGGGCGCGGGAAAGGGATAGCCCTGCGCCGACAGTCCGACGCGCATCTGCAACCCAGCGATCACCCGGTCGGTGAAGCTCGCCTGCTGGTCGATATAGAGACCGTCGAGGCGGATATTGCCCGCCTCTGCGGCCGAGAAGCCGCGGACATAATTGGGATTGTAGATGCCGATCTGCTCGCCGCCGATCGAGGTGCCGAAGGCATCCTCGGCGCTGGTCGTCGCATTGTCGTCGGTGCGCTGGGCGAGCGCGGGGGCGGGCGCGGCGGCGAGCGCCAGCCCGAGCGTGGTCAGGGTAAAGCGGCGCATCATTTCACCTCCTTCATGCGGCGTTGAACATCGTCCCAGTCGGTCATGAACATCGCCGCGGCGAGGCGTGCCGCGGGGCGTTCAGGGCTCAGCCGATCACCGCGCAGATCGTCATTTTCGTGGGAGTAGCTCGACATATGGACGAGCAGCGGGTGGATGCCCGCCGCGCCGGGCTGATACCAGCTGCGGTCGTGCTGCAATTTCAGCGCGAGCGGCCGCGGACCCCAGGCATATTCGGAATCGGGATCATAGTCGGGGAGCCGGTCGGCGACATACAGGCCATAGGCCGCGCCGGTGCGGACCTGGAATCCCCCGCGCTGCACGCCCTCGGCCTGTACCTGGCGGCGCGCCATCATGTCATAGGGGTTGAGGAGAACACTCAGCACTGCGCCCTCCTCCGACGGCGTCAGGTAGCGGCCGTCGCGCTGGACCGTGTCGGAACTGCCCTCGATCACGCTCTTGGCGCGGAGGGTGAAGGTCGCCCCGACCAACCGCACGCCATCGAGCGTCGGCACGACCGAGATGTTGATGTCGGCGTGCAGGCTGGTGCCGCGCACGTCGCGCAGCGACGGCTGGCGCATCAGCGCGTCGAACGCGACCATCGCGCGGCGGCGCAGCAGGTCGATCTCGGCGATCGGAATCCGCGCCAGATTGCGCGGCTGGTGGACATGGACGTCGGGCGCCTTCGACGCCCAGCCGGGCAGGCCCGCACCGGGTTCGGGCGCGGTGCCCGACCAGCGTGCCATCAGCTTCTTGGGCGCGCGGCTGTCGCCGGGCGCGGCGTGCGCCGCAAGAATGGCGGGCGCAGCCGCGAACAAGCCGAGCATCGCAAGACGGATCAGGGGATTTTTCATCGGTCGGACTTTCGAACGGAGAGGATAGCCATCAACCCGGCAGGCCGAGCGCGCCGCCGAGACCGCGCAGCAGCCCGCGCTTCTTCTTCGGCTTTTCATCAGCGGCGGGCGCATCCTCGTCGTCCCCGCCCGCCATCATCGCGGCGAGATCCACCCCGAGCAGGCTCATATGCCTCGCCCGGGTGCGCAGCTTGACACTCCAGCCGGCGGGCGCCTCGCGCGGCGAGCCATAATTCGCCTCGGGGCCATAAGCCGTCATCATCAGCATCGCCGATTCCGCCGCGGTGGCGACCGCCGTAGGCACAGCGCATTCGGTCGCCGCGGGCGCGAGCAACACGCGTTGCTGGACGAGGCGCGCGATATCGCCCTGTTCGAGATAGTCGGGAAGCGCCATCGCGGGCATGCGCACCGTGCTCGACGTCCACATCACGATGGTGCCGTCCTCCTTGGCACCGGTGACCGACAGCAGATAACCGCGCGCATTGGCGAGCGCGGGCCAGCTGACCATGACCGCGCCCGAGGCGAGCGCGCCACTCCGCGGCGCGAGCGGCGCGAGGAAGTCATTCCCCGCGGCGACGGCAAAGCGCATCTCCGGCGTATAATTGCCCTGTACGACATGATCGCCGATCAGCGAGCCGCCGCGCGGCACGCGCGTGCCGTCCCGGCTGTTCGGCCATTCACCATAGGTCGCGTGGCTCGCGGTCGACGGCGGCGTCATCGCGCGCACATCGGGCAGGACGCCAAAAGGCGAGGCGCCGCCGGGCTTCATCGTCGCGAGATCGCTCACCACCGGCTGCCCGGCGGGCGCGGTTTCGCCGCAGCCCCAATAAAGCTCGATCCGCCCCTTGGGCTTGCCGGCCGGGCCGGGCCGGAAATCGGGCCGCCCGTCGGGCTTGGGCGTTCCAACCGCCGGAGTCAGCAGCGGCAGGCGATCGCCAGCGCGCAGCCCCTGCGGAGGCAAATGGTCGGCGCTCGGCACCGCGTTGCGGTGCACCGACCCCAGCTGGAGCATCAGAGTCTTTTCGATCCCTGCGGGCTGACCGGTTGCCATGCCCGATACGGTCTCTGCCGACAGCCAATAGACCGCGTCGATCTTTTGCTTGGGTGCCGGCTGGGCGGTGGCGGCGGTCGCGGCGATGGCAAGCGCGGCGAGCGCGCTGCCGGAAAGGAGCATCTTCATGTTAGATATCGCTTTCGGGGTCAGGGCTGCGGGGTCGCGGCGGGGGTCACGATCGGCGGCGAGACGTGGAGGCGCAGGCCCGGATGATCGATGACGAAGCGCCGGTCGGCGAACATGTCGATGCCCAGGATCACCGCGGGCTGTTCGAGCGTGAAGCCGAGGATCTTGAAGATCGAGAGATCGGCGATACGGACCTTCTTGCCCTCGACCTTTGCCTCGCCGATCGACAGCGCCGCGATCGGCGCCTCGACGCTGGGCATCGCATGATTGGTCGCGCCCTTGATGTCGGTCGCCTTGACCACCCCGGGGCTGTCGGGGGTGATCCCGATCGCCTTCGCCGCCGCCCAGTTGATGATCGTGCCGCGCGCGCCGGTGTCGAGGATCGCGGGGACTTCGACGCCATTGAGGCGGATCGTCAACCGCGGCGCACGCATGTCGTCGAGGGTGAAGGGCACCGAGGCCGGGAGGCCGTCCAGCCTGTCGGCCTCGACCTTTCGCGTCATGCGCCAGCGGCGGCCGGGAATGTCGAGTTCGACCACGAAATCGGCGATGATGTCGGCGCCGAGGATGCCGTCGACGCCCAGATGGTCGGTCGGCCCGGGGGGCAGCAGCATCAGTTCGGGCGCGCGGAAGACATGGCCCGCGACCTCGACCTGGCTGACGATCGTCGTTTCGACATCGCTGCGGCCCGCCGCGCCATCGAGCGGGTCGTCCGACAGCTTGGCGACCAGCCCCGGCATTTCGGTGCGCAGCTTGGGCATGATCGTCGTGCTGCTCGCCGCGGTGTCGATGACGAAGCGCCTGGGCGCGCCGTCGTCGATGCGGACGAGCACCACCGGGTGGCCCGAGGGCAGGATTTCGAGCGGCTGCGCGGCCGCGGCGGCGGGCGCCGCGATGGCCGGCGCGGGTTCGGCGGCGGCCGAGCGCGTCTCGGCGAGGATGAGGGCGCCGAGCAAGCCGAAGGCGGCCAGCCCCGTGCGATAACGATGTGCCATAGCGTGTCTCCTGGGCGGCGAGGTGCCGCGATGGAGGCCGGCTATCGGACGGGCGCGGGCGCCGCCATCGGCGTGCGATCAAGCCGGATCGGGCGTCGCCGGGCAGGAATTGGCGCGACGAAGGCCGACACCGATGCGACGAGCGAGGACGTCAGCCGCGCCCACTTCCCTTATGCTGGGCGCAAACTACACAATGGAACCGCCATGCCGTTGAAGCCCGAACATCGTCAGACCATCTGGCTGGTCATCACGACCTGGACCCTGTCCGGGATCCTCTACCTCATCCCCTATCATATCTTCAGCGGCGCCAGCACCTATGTGCTGGTGTCGGTCGTCAACATCTGCGTCATGGGGACGCTGTTGTCGTGGGGGGTCTGGTGGACCGTGCGCCGGACGCGCCGACGCAACATGGCGGTGCGGCTCGCCGCGATGGGCGTCGCGGTCTGCCTCGCGTCGGGCACGCTCGCGCTGATCGACGCCGCGACGGGCGAATGGATCGGGCGGCTGGTGGTGTCGAAACAGATGTCGGCGCCCTTCGGGCTGCGCGCCACCAATAATTTCATCGCGCTTATCTGGCAGTTCGCGCTGCTCGGCGCCGCCTTCACGGTGATCGAGGCGAACAAACTGACACGCGAGCGCGAGTTCGAACTCGCGGTGGCGCGCGAGACCGCGAGCCGTGCCGAGGCCGCGGCGAGCGCCGCGAGCCTCGCCGCGCTGCGTTACCAGCTCAACCCGCATTTCCTCTTCAACACGCTCAACGCCATCTCGTCGCTGATCGTGACGCGCGAATATGCCACCGCCGACGCGATGCTGGCGAAGCTGTCCGAATTCCTTCGCGCGACCTTGTCCTCCGAACCCGACGCGCTGCTGCCGCTCGAGGACGAACTCGCGACGCTGCAACATTATCTGGAGATCGAGAGCGTACGTTTCGGCGAGCGGCTCGCGGTCGAATTCGTCTGCCCGCCGTCGCTCAACGCGGCGCTTGTGCCGAGCTTCCTGCTCCAGCCGCTGATCGAAAATGCGATCAAATATGCGCTCGCGCCATCGGCAGTGCCGGTGACGATCCGCGTCGAGGCGGCGCGCGAGGGCGACACTTTGGTCGTCACCGTCGAGGACGACGGCAACGGGCAGGAAAAGGACATGCGGCCGGGCACCGGCGTCGGCATCGCCAATGTCCGCCAGCGGCTCGAAGCGCTCTATGGCGCGGCGGGCAGCCTCCGGACCGAAAAAAGGGCGCGCGGCTTCGTCGCGGTCGCCCGCCTGCCGTTCGACACCCAGGTCGAGGGAGCGGCGACATGAGCGCGCTCACCGTCCTGCTCGTCGACGACGAACCGCTCGCGCTGCGCCGGCTCGAAACTTTGTTCGGCGACATCGACGATGTCGCGGTGATCGGCACCGCATCGACCGGCGGCGAAGCCGAGGAGCGCATCGCGGCGCTGACGCCCGACCTCGTCATGCTCGACATCTCGATGCCGCAGAAAAGCGGCATCCGGGTCGCCGCCGACCTGGTCGCCAACCCGCGGCCCGAGATCATCTTCGTCACCGCCTTCGAGCAATATGCGCCCGACGCCTTCGAGGTCGACGCCGCCGACTATCTGCTCAAGCCCGTGCGCTTCGACCGGCTGCGCCAGGCCGTCGAGCGCGCGCGCCGCCGCCGCGCGATGCGCGACGCCGCCGACCGGCTGGCTGAGGCGCCAGTGGCCGAGGCGCGCGACGAGGCGATATGGGTCCAGGTCGCCACCGGCAACCTGCGTCTGCCGATCGCGCAGATCGAATGGGTCGAGGCCGCGCGCGACTATGTGCTCTTTCACACCGCGACGCGCAGCTACATCCACCGCATCTCGATGGCCGCACTCGGACAATTGCTCGATCCGCAGCAATTGATGCGCGTGCATCGCTCGACCTTCATCCGCCCGGCGCTGGTGAGCAGCGTCCAGCGGCTCGGCAAAGGGCTGATCGCGCTCGAGATGGCGGATGGCGCGGTGGTGCAGGTCGGGCCGAGCTATGTCCACGCCGTCCTCGAACGGTTGGGGCTCGCCTGACGCCTTCGTCGCGCGAGCGGCCGCCTTCGTCGACGCACCACCCGTCCTGTCGCGCCGCGATCGGCTTTCGAAGCACCACCGAGGCGCAGCCGCGCCGCCTGTCCTAGCCACGAGTTGCGGCATCCAGCCGCGAGCAGAGGTTGCCGGCCCCCTTCCCACCCCCGGCAAGGCCCGGCGCCTCTGCTCTCCCCCTCATGATGGAGAGACAGATGAAGCAAACCCTCCCCCTCCTCGCCGCGGCGATCGCGCTCAGCCTGCCCGCGTCAGCGCTGGCCGCCAAGGCCGAAGCGAAGCCCGAGGCCCGCGCCAAGGCCGAAGCCAAGCCCGAGGCGCGTGCGAAGGCCGAGGCCAAGCCCGAGGCCCGTGCCAAGGCGGAAGCGAAGCCCGAAGCCCGCGCCAAGGCCGAAGCCAAGCCCGAAGCCTGACCGCAACGGGACAGCGAGTGCCGGCGGCGTCCCCCCGGTTCGCCGGCACTCCTTCTCCGCGCGCGACCGAAGCCATCGTCAAGGCTCTCCCCGCCCGCTCCCCACACTATCCAGAAACGAGGCGATGATATGCGAACCCTTTTCCAAGCGGCGGCCTGCGCCGCCTTGCTGCTGACCCTGCCCGCTCCCGCGATTGGCCAGGGTCTGTTCAAAAGCATCGCCAATCGTCTTTCCGAAAGCACCGACAAGGAAAAGCCGGACGCGGCGCCGGATACGGGCGGCAAACCCGCCGCCGCGAAGCCCGCCGCCAGGAAACAATCCGCGTCGACGGTGCAATATCCCGGCCAGATGCCGCCCCCCGACGGTTTCGCCGCGGTCAAACAGGCCTATGACGATTTCGGCAAGGTCCGCTGTACCGGCTGCGAGGGCGGCTATGCCTATGATGGCTGGGCGGTCTTCCCCCGCGACGAAACCCCGCGCCCCTACAACGGATCGAAGCATATTCTCGGCGAATTCGCGATCGGCCAAGTCCACACATGGCAGGGCGCCGAAGCGCAAGGATCGCTGACGATCGTCAGCGAAGAGCCGGTCCAGGGCTTCCGCTGCCGCCAATTGCTCTACCGACTGACCAAGGACGGCGCCTCCGCCGAACGTCCGGGCCTGATCTGCTGGGGCTATGCCAACCAGTTCGCGGGTTCCGAAGGCTGGAACATGGTCTATTGAGCGAGAGTCCCCATAGCAATTCTACGCAGCTTGCCGGCGTTCGCCGTCGGCCTGACCCTGTCGAGCGCAGCCGCGCGGGTCGCAGCAGCGGCGGCGTCTCGCCATGGAGTCCAAAGGCCCGGATTTCTCATGGCTGCAGGACATCGTCGGCCTTGCTCCGCTGCAGCGCGCATTCGCGGGCGAAGAAGTCGAGAAGCGCGCGAACCGACGGCAGCAAACCCCGGCGTGAGGGGAATACGGCGTGCACGATGCCGGCCGGCGGTCGCCAATCCGGCAGGACATGAACCAGCCGCCCAGCCTGGACGTCCGGCCAGATCAACAACGTCGGCAGTTGTACGATCCCCAGCCCTTCGATCGCGGCCGCACGCAGCGTCGCCAGATCGTCGGTAACGATGCGCGGCGTGTAGGGAACGGTTGCTTTCCGGCCATCGGCACTTTCGAGGTCCCATCGATAATCCGATCGTACCGGACCCAGGTCGAGGCTGGGAAAGCCATTCAGGTCGGCGGGCGATCGGGCGGGGCCTGCGATCAGTTCGGGGCTTGCGACCAGACATTGCCGGCTGTCGTCGAGTTTACGCATGACCAGGCCGGTATCGTCGAGGGGCGGGAAGCGGACGCGGATCGCGAGATCGAACCCCTCCGCGATCACGTCGACCGGCCGGTTTAAGGTCTTGAGATGGACCTCGACCGCCGGGTTCGCCTTCACAAAACGGGCGATCAGGCCGCTGAACTGAAATTGCAGAAGCCCGACCGGGCACGCCATGCGGATCACCCCGCGCGGTTCGGCCCGCAGTTCGGCGATGGCCTGCTCGGCCGCATCGGCCTCGGCCAGCATGGCGACGCAGTGACGATAAAATTCCTGGCCAACCTCGGTCACCGAGAAGCGGCGCGAGGAGCGGTTGAGCAGCCGAACGCCGAGCCGGTCCTCGAGCGCCGCGATCCGCCTGCTGAGCTTCGATTTCTGCAGACTGGTCGCGCGGGCGGCGGGCGCAAAGCCGCCATGATCGACGATCTGGACAAAATAATAGAGGTCGTTCAGATCCTTCATCGTTCCATTCATAGGACGCTGCGTCCGGAATCGCAATCTTTCGCGCTCGGCGATGCAGGAGCATCTTCCTCGCAAGTCAGCAGCGCCCCGTCTGGGGTCGCTCCCCGAGGAGATGAACGATGAACAAGACGATACTCGGCCGCTATGGCAATGAGCACGGCCATTGGGTGGGCGACGGCTTCCCGGTCCGCTCGCTCTTTTCCTACAATATGCTGGATCGGCACATCAGCCCCTTCCTGCTGCTCGACTATGCGGGACCGCATTATTTCGCACCGACGACCGATCGGCGCGGTGTCGGCCAGCATCCGCATCGCGGGTTCGAGACGGTCACCATCGTCTATGACGGCGAGGTCGAGCACAAGGATTCGGCGGGCAATGGCGGTGTGATCGGCCCCGGCGATGTCCAGTGGATGACGGCCGCCAGCGGCATCCTCCACGAGGAATATCATTCGGCGGCCTTTGCAAAGACCGGCGGTCCGTTCAAGATGATCCAGCTCTGGGTCAATCTGCCCGCAAAGGACAAGATGGCGCCCAGCGGCTATCAGGGCATCACCAACGCCGACATTCCCGTGGTCGAACTGGCCGGCGGTGCCGGGATGGCGCGCGTGATCGCCGGCGATTTCGGCGATGCCAAAGGTCCCGCCAGGACCTTCACGCCGATCAATGTCTGGGATCTGCGCCTCACCCGCGACGCCGACATGACCCTGTCATTGCCCGAAGGGCACACGGCGATGCTGGTGGTCCTTGGCGGACATCTGACCGTCGAAGGCAATCAGGACGTCGGCGAGGCGGAGATGCTGATGCTGAGCCGCGAAGGCAGCGAGGTGCATCTGCGCGCCAACGGGGACACGACCATATTGGTCCTGACCGGCGAGCCGATCGACGAACCGATCGTTGGCTATGGCCCGTTCGTGATGAACACCGAGGCGGAAATCCGCCAGGCGATCGACGACGTCAACAGCGGCAGGTTTGCGATGGCGGCCTGATTGAAAGCCCGGCTCCTTTCGACACGGAGCCGGGCTTTTTTTGACCCGCGCCGGACCGGTCAGCGTTGAGAGTGATTTTTGCGGCCCGATAGCGGGCATTTTACAGGAGGACGACGATGACCAGTGAAGCCACCCGGGACCCAAGGGCCGACCATCTGCTGACGCCGCAGAACGCGGCCTTCATCATCATCGACTATCAGCCGGTGCAGGTGAACTCGATCGCCTCGATGGACCGGCAATTGATGCTCAACAATATTGCCGGCTGCGCCCGGGCCGCGGTCGTCTATGATCTGCCGATCATCCATTCGACGGTCAATGTCCAGACCGGCCTCAACAAGCCCCCGGTGCCGCACGTCGCCAAGGTTCTGGCGGACTATCCGACCTATGACCGCACGACGATCAACAGTTGGGAAGATGTCGAGTTCAGGAAGGCCGTCGAGGCCACCGGGCGCAAGAAGCTGATCATGACCGCGCTGTGGACCGAAGCCTGCCTGACCTTCCCCGCGCTCGACGCGCTCGCGGCCGGTTATGAGGTTTATGTCCCCGTCGACGCGGTCGGCGGCACCTCGCTCGCCGCGCATGAGGCGGCGCTGCGCCGCATCGAACAGGCGGGCGGCCAGATGATTTCCGTCCCCCAACTCTTCTGCGAACTACAGCGCGACTGGAAACGTAGCGAGACCGTTCCCGCCTTCATGAACCTGTTCATCGAGACGGGCGGCACCGCCGGCATCCAGTTTTCCTACGACCGCACCGAATAGCATCGCACAAACAGCCCGCGCGCCGGTGGGGCGCGGGCTGTCCACCCCGCTCAGCAAGGAGAAAACCCATGTCCACGCCCGCCAATTTCAACGGCGCCCGCCCGGTGATCGATCCCGATGATGCCGCCGAATGGGCGCAGGTCTATACGAAGATCTTCCCGCCCCAGCAGTTGCTGATCGAAAGCTACGCCAAGGCGCAGCAGGTCGCGAACGATCGCGAAGAACTCGATTCACAGCGTGTTTGAGGCAACCCGCATCCCGGCCCGCCATCGCCCGTTCGATCAGCGGGCCGGAACGGCATGGGGTCGGTTCGACTGCCGGGGCTTTTCGCTCACGACGACAATGAGAATCGATTTGCCATCAAGCGCGGCGGGTTCATGATGCACGACAGCGCCCAACGAGAATCAGGAGAGACGAAATGACCGACGCACCGACCATCATCCTCGTTCATGGCTTCTGGGGTGGCGCAGCTCACTGGGCCGGCGTCATTCCGCTGCTCCATCAAGCGGGACTCACCAAGCTGAAAGCGGTCGAAATGCCGCTCACGTCGCTGGCCGACGATGCCGAGCGCACCCGCAAGATGATTGCACAGGTCGGTGGCCCGGTGCTGCTGGTAGGGCACAGCTATGGCGGCGCGGTCATCACCGAAGCCGGCACCCATCCCGACGTTGTCGGGCTGGTCTATATCGCCGCTTTCGCTCCCGACGCGGGTGAAAGCCCGGGCGGCATAACGCAAGCCAATCCCCCGGCGGGCGCGGCAGCCATCGCGCCCGACAGCGATGGATTTTTGTGGATCGCACAAGACCAATACCACGCGAACTTCTGCCAGGATCTGCCCGAGGATCAGGCGTTGGTGATGGCGGTGACCCAAAAGGCGCCGCTAGGCTCGACCTTTGGAAACACGATCTCTCAACCGGCATGGAAGAGCAAGCCGTGCTGGTACCAGCTGTCGGAACAGGATCGCATGATTGCGCCGGCCAATCAGGAGATGATGGCCTCGCGGATGGCGCCCAAAAAACTGATCCGACTCGCCGCAAGCCATGCGTCTCTGGCGTCGCAGCCCAATGCGGTCGCCGCACTGATAGTCGAGGCGGCACAAGGCTGACGGGGACAAGGGATCGGCTGGCGACTTGCGAAGCGGATTTTCGAGATTGACCGCCGAGAGGTGGTGTTCAGTTGATCCTGCGTTGTCCGTTCCCGGGTGGCTGGTCCGCACGCCGCCCTGAATATGGCGATATCGTCGCCGCATGGCTGATTTCAGAGCAAGGGAAACACCAAGACCATGACGATCGAACGCATCATCGACAAACGGGAACGCGATCTCGGCGGCGGTTTCGTCGTCGGACGGGTTCTGCCCTTCCACGCGCGCCGGATGGTCGGGCCGTTCATCTTCTTCGACCATCTGGGTCCGCTCGACCTGGCACCGGGCATCCCGCGCGATCTGGATGTGCGTCCTCACCCGCATATCGGCCTTTCGACCGTGACTTATCTCTATTCGGGCCAGATCACCCATCGCGACAGCCTGGGCTTCGAGCAGGAGATCCGCCCCGGCGAAGTCAACTGGATGGTCGCGGGCAGCGGCATCACCCACAGCGAACGGCTTGAATATGCGCGCGCGCATGGTGCGAACATGCACGGGATCCAGGCCTGGGTGGCGCTGCCCGTCGAGGCCGAGGAAAATGATCCCAGCTTCCACCACCATGCCGGGGCCGACCTGCCCGAATGGGACGAGCATGGCGTCAAGGGCCGGTTGATCGCGGGCGAGGCCGATGGCCTTTCATCGCGGGTGACAGTTCATTCGCCGCTCTTCTACCAGCACTGGGAGATGCAGGCCGGCGCGCGTCGTAGCGTCACCACCGCTTATCCCGAACGCGCGGTTTATTGCGCCGTCGGACAGATCGAGATTGGCGGAACGGTGCTGGGCGCGGGCCAGATGGCGGTGCTGAACGGACGCGACGGCGCCGATGTCACCGCGAGCCAGCCCTCCACGGTGATGGTGCTGGGAGGCGAGCCGATCGGCGAGCGGTTCCTGCTTTGGAACTTCGTTTCGTCGAGCAAGGACCGGCTCGAACAGGCGCGCGAGGATTGGACGGCCGGGCGCATGAAATTGCCCGACGCGGACCACGCCGAATTCATCCCGTTTCCCGAGGTTGCGAAATGACCGCCGGCATCCAGGAAACGCGGGGACATCACCGGACATCGAATGGCTTGGGCCGGGTCCGAAATCCTCCATATACGGATGGCTGGAACCGTCCGATGATAGCCGAACAAGGAAAGCTGCCGCTATGGCCGAAATAACGATCACCAAGGAAGACGATGGCCGCCATGGCCGTTACCTGGCGCGGGTCGCCGGGATCGAGGATGCGGCCGAACTGGTCTTCACCCATCGCGGCCCCGGCCTTATCAGCGCGGACCATACCGGCGCGCCGGAGAGCCTGAGGGGCACGGGCGCGGCGGCGGCGCTGGTCGATTTCCTCATCGCCGATGCACGGGGCAATGGCTTTCGCATCATTCCCTTATGCCCCTATGTCCGCGCGCGATACGAGAAGCACCCCGATTGGCAGGATGTGATGACCGTCGGCCCGGGCGAAAAGCCGAGCATCGCCGCAAGGCCGCACCCATGACCCGTCTGCTCGGCATTTCGGGCAGCCTGAGGACAGGCTCGTTCAACACCGCCCTGCTCCGCAACGCGGCCGGGCTGGTGCCCGAGGGCGTATCGCTCGATATCCGCACGTTGCACGGCATCCCGCTCTACGACGCCGACGCGGAGGCGGCGAGCGGCCTGCCCGATGCGGTGGTCGATCTGAAGGAGGCGATCGCGTCGGCCGATGGTGTGATATTGGCGACGCCCGAATATAACAACGGGATACCCGGCGTGTTCAAGAACGCGATCGATTGGGCCTCGCGCCCGCCGGGCGACATTGCGCGGGTGTTCGGCGGGCGTCCGTTCGCGATTCTGGGCGCGTCGCCGGGTGGGTTCGGTACGCTGCTGGCGCAAAACGACTGGCTGCCGGTGCTGCGCACCCTTGGTGTGACCTTGTGGACCGGCGGCCGGATGCTCGTCTCGCGCGCGTCGGGGATGTTCGACGAGGATGGCGCGATGGGCGATCCCGGCGTCCGCAATCAGCTCGCGACGTTCCTTGCTGGTTACACCGACTTCATTCGACAAAAGGACGGCTGACACGATGGCGCAAAAGACCATGGCCCATGTTTCCGATGCTCAGGGCAGCCCGCTCGCGGTCGCCATCGAGGTGTCCGGTCATCATATCTTCGGGGACGAACCCCTGTCCAAGGGCGGAAAGAATCTGGGTCCGTCGCCCTATGACCTGCTCGCCGCCTCGCTTGGCGAATGCACCGCGATAACCATTCGCTGGTACGCGATTCGTGAAGGCTGGCCGGTCGAACATGTCGATGTCGAGGTTCGTCATGGCAAAAAGATGGAAGCGGGATCGGAGCAGATGATCGACGAGTTTCACAAGACCGTCACCATCATCGCCCCCGATTTGTCGGAAGAACAACGCCAAAAGCTCTTTGACGTCGCCGAAAAATGCCCCGTTCACAAAACGTTGACTGGCGCCATCCGGATCGCAACCGAACGCGGATCATAGCCGGCGCCAGCCGGAAATCAGCGCCGTGGGTGAAAAGTGCATCGCGGATGCACCTGGGCCGTGGGTGGACGGCCCTGCGTTGGCGCCGAACGGGTTTTGCGTGTGTCTCGCGTCACAGCATCGTCCGTCTGCATCGCCTATCGGGATGGCATCGGATGAAAAGGCGACGGCAAGGAGATGAAAAGTGAGCGATAGAAAAGACGCCCCTGAAACGATCAGTGACGAAGCGCTCGACGCGGTCAGCGGCGGCCTGCCGGCCGTGCAGGCCGCGCGCGAGGCGGCGCGCCGGGCCAGCGTCAATTTCGTGATGGCGGACGGATCGGTCAAGGCCGGCGACGGATCGGTGAAGCCAGGTGACGGGTCGGTCAAGCCCGCCGTCGGCGGTTAAGCTCCCGGCCATCCTCGGCCCACGGTCGGACTCTAATGCTCGCGCCCCTCGAGCAGCGCGATCAGGCGAACGAAACGGTCGCCCGCCTCGCTGAGCGTGTCGAGCAGGCCTTCGTCGAGTTCGGTCTGCCCGCCCGCCGGGGTCGACAGGCTGCGCAGCCGATCGGACAGGAACACCGCCAGCGCGCGATAGAAGCGCGCCGCGAACCCGCTGTCCGCCGCGAATTCGGCGAGGATCGCGGCGCGCGGCACCGCGAGCACCCGGACATGGTCGCGCGCGGTCACCGTTGCCGACGGCAGCGCCTTTTCCACGAACGACATCTCGCCGACCACATCGCCGAGCGCGAGGTCGGCAACATGCGCACCGGCGGGGCTGGTGACCGCCAGCGTGCCATCGGTGACGAAGAACAGCTCGCCGATCGCCTGCCCCGCCTTGATCAGCACATCGCCGGGCGCGAGGCTGCGGACGCTGCCGTGACGCGACAGCCAGAGGATGTCGCTGTCCTCCAGATCGCCCAGGATATAGAGCGCCTTGCGCATATCAGTCCTCCAGCAATTGGCGGCGCGCGAGCGCGGCAAAGGCGCCATTTCGCGCCATGAGGTCGGCGAATGTTCCGCTTTCGACAAAGCGCCCGCGTTCGAGGACGCAGATGCGGTCCGCATTGCGCACGGTCGACAGCCGGTGCGCGATGGTGATCCGGCTGGCGTCGAGCGCGTCGAGGGTCGCCGCGACTATCGCCTGCGTCGCATTGTCGAGCGCGCTGGTCGCCTCGTCGAAGAACAGGAGGCGCGGCCCTCCGGCGAGGGCGCGCGCGATCAGGATGCGCTGGCGCTGCCCGCCCGACAGCGTCCCCGCCCCTTCGGTGACCATCGTGTGCAGCCCCATCGGCATCTGATCGAGGTCGTCGGCCAGCCCCGCCGCATCGGCCGCCGCCTGGCATTGCTCGAGCCCGGCATCGCTCGCGCCGCGAATATTCTCCATGATCGTCCCCGCGAACAGCTGGCTCGACTGAAGCACGACGCCGATCTGGCTGCGCAGCCGTGCCGGATCGAGGCTCGCCAGTTCCTGCCCGTCATAGGCGATCGACCCCGTGGTCGGCGCCTCGAAGCCGAGCAGCAGCCGCAGGACGGTCGATTTGCCGGACCCCGACCCGCCGACGATCGCGACATGTTCGCCCGGCGCGACGCTCAGCGACAGGTCGGCGAGCAGCGGCGCCATCGCCTGATCATAACCGAAGCTGAGCCCCGAAACCTGGATGTCGCCGGTCAGCCGCCCCGGGTCGGCGCGTCCGCCCGCCGCCTCGATCTCGGCGGTCAGGATCGGGCGTGCGCGCTCGGCCAGCGGGCGCGCGGTGTAGATCGCGAGCAGCGAGTCGCACAGCGCGACAAGGCTGCCCTGAAAGATCGCGAAGGCAGCGAGGAAGCCGATGAACTGCCCCGGCGGCACATCGCCCGACACGAGCAGCGCCGCGGTCGCAAACAGCGCGATCAGGCCGATGATGCCCCAGGCATCGGCAAAAGCGCCGAAATGCACGCCGATCCGCTGTCCTCGCGCATCGGCCGCGCGTTCGAGCCTATAGGCGCGCATCCAGCGATCCCGCATGCGGTCTTCGGCCGCCGCCGAGCGCAATTTGGGCAATCCCTCCAATATCTCGAAGGTGAGACCCGCGAGCTTGCCGTCGCGTTCGGCCGCCTCGCGCAGCGGTGCCGCCTGTGCCACGCGGCTGACCGCCACCGCGCCGATATAGACGAGCGTTACGCCCAGCCCGGCGAGCGCCATGCGCGGTTCATAGGCGAAGAGCAGGACAAGATAGAAAAGCGAGAAAAAGGCGGTCAGCCCGGCGTTGAGCAGGATGCTTGCGACCAGCGCGCGAATACCTTCCAACGCCTCGATCCGCTGGTTGAAATCGCCCGGCGACAGCGTCTTGAAGAAACGCGCCGGCAACCGCAGCACGCGATCGGTCACCCCCGCCGCCATCGCGACCTGGCCGCGCCCGGTGACACGCGCGACGGCGAGCGCGCGCACCGCGGTGAAGGTGGTCCCAACCAGCGCCGCGATCACCAGCGCGATACCAATGCCGATCAGCAACCCGCCGGCGCCGCCGGTGACGATCTCGTCGAATATCCAGGCGCTGGCGACCGGAACGATCAATCCGAGCAGCGCCGTGCCCAGCCCCGCGCCGGCGATCAGCGGCAGTTCGCGCCGGATGCCCGCGGCGACGCTCACCGCCATCGGACGGAACGACGACAGGTCGCCGACCAGCGGCGCATAGAAACGCCAGCACAGCGGGTGTACCTCGCCGGGATCGAGCGTGTGGCCTTCGGCATCGCGATAGGCGCCGCGCTGCCACAGGGCTGCGCTGACATCGCCCTCGCCGTGCTGCACCAGCATCGGCCCCGTATCATCCTTCCACCAGCCCGGCGCCAGGATCGTCCGCCCGGCGCGCAAACCAGCGATCCGCGCGAGAACCGGGGCCTGCGCAAAGTCCATGCGCGCACCGCGAAAGATCGCAGGGTCGACCGTTTGACCGAGCGCCTCGCCGAGCGCTGCGATCGCCCGCGCGATCTGGTTGCCCTCGACGCTGCCCGGCGGCCCCGCGCCGAGCCGGTCGATCAGCGACGCGTCTCGCGCCGCCGCTTCGGCCGCAAAGGCCGCGTCGACTGCGGCGCCGGGATCGTCGTCCGCGAATGTCCCTGCGGGCAGCGGCACGAGCGTGCAATCATCGAGCACAACGACGACGAAGCGCCGGGTCCCTTCGGGCAGCGGCGCGACATGCCCCTCGGTCTCGACCAGTTCGACGAAGCGCCGCCGCTCGGCCGTCACCAGATAGAGTTCGAGGCGCCCCGCCGCGACGCGCCAGCCGGAGCCGCCGTGCGGCAACGCCCGGGTCGCACCCGCCGACAAGGCGATCGCGCCCGTCACGCCTCGACCAGCCCCGCATAGACGCCGCGCCCGGCCATCAGTTCGCCATGGTCCCCCGCCTCGACCACCCGCCCCTGTTCGAGCACGAAAATCCGGTCGCAATCGCGGATCGCCGACAGCCGGTGCGCGATGATGATGCAGGTGATGCCGCGCCGCCGGATCGCCTCCATCACCCCATGTTCGGTGACCGGATCGAGCGCGCTGGTCGCTTCGTCGAGGATGATCAGGCTGGGATCGCTGGCCAGCGCGCGTGCGATTTCGATCCGCTGCCGCTCGCCGCCCGAAAAATTGCCGCCACCCTGCGCGATCGGCGCGTCATAACCGCCGGGCCGCGCCGCGATGACGTCGTGGATCATCGCATCGCGCGCCGCGCGGATCATGTCGGGTTCGGGCAAAGCGTCATTCCACAGCGTCAGATTGTCGCGCACCGACCCTTTGAACAGCATCACATCCTGCCGCACATAGGCGAGGCGGTGCGCAAGCGCGGCGCGCGGCCAGTCGAGCAGGGCGCGGCCGTCGAGCAGCAGGTCGCCGCCGCGCGGCCGTTCGAGCCCGGCGATCAGCTTGCCGACGGTCGATTTGCCCGACCCCGACGGCCCGACGAGCGCGATGCGTTCGCCGGGCAGCAGATCGAAGCTGAGTCCGTCGATGAGCGGCGGATCGAGCGGCGCATAGCCGAAGGACAGGTCGCGCGCGCTCACCCCTCCCTGCGGCAGCCGTCCGTCGGAGACAGGATCGGCGCGATCGAAACGCGGATCACTCGCCTCGGCCAGCACATCATCGAGCCGTCCGGTGTATGAGCGGATCTGGTGCAGTTCGGCCCCGAAACCCGCAAGCGCCGCGACCGGCGCGACAAAGCTTGCCGCCAGCGTCTGATAGCCGACGAGTTCGCCCAGCGTCATCGTCCCGCCCATCACGGCAAAGCCGCCCCACACCAATATGGTCGCGATAATCAGCGCACTGATCAGCGCCGGCATCGGCTGCACAAAGGCGGCCAGCCGCGCGACCTGTTGCTCGCCGTTCTGGACCGCGATCGTCAGGCCGGTCCAGCGCGCAAACAGCATATCCTCGCCGCCCGACGCCTTGAACGTCTCCATATCCTTCAAACCCGCGACACGCGCCCCCGCGAGCTTGCCGCGGTCGATTGATATCTTGCGATAGCGGTCGGACAGCAGACGGTTCGACAGCAGCAGGACGGCAGCGTTGAGCAGCGCTAGCGCGGCGATCGCCAGCGTCAGCGCCCAATGATAAAAAAGCAGCACGATCAGGAAGAACAGGGCGCTGACCAGATTGACCGCCGCCTGCGCCAGATGGCCGGTCAGCAGCGTCGCCAGCGATTCATTGAGCTTCACCCGGTCGGCGATCTCGCCGGCGAAGCGCTGGTCGAAAAAGGCCACCGGCAACGTCAGCAGCTTGCGCATCAGCGCCCCGCCGGTGTTGAGGCTCATCGCCATGCGCGCGCGGAGCAATGTGCGCTCCTGCAGTTCGAGGAGGATGAAGCGGATGCCCGCCGTCAGCCCCATCCCGAACAGGAGCGGCAGCAACCAGTCGGACAGGCCGCGGACGAGCACATAATCGACAAAAATCCGGCTGAACACCGGCAGCACCACCCCCGGCACCACCAGCGCCAGCGCGGTCAGGACCACGAACCACAAGGCGGTGCGCACCCCGTCGAACCGCTGGCGGAGCGACTGCGCCAGGCTGGGGCGGCTGTCGCCCCGCTCGAAACCGGCGCCGGGGACGAAGGTCAGCACGACCCCGGTAAAGCCGTCGGAGAATTCGGCGATCGTCTCGCGGCGGCGACCCGACGCCGGATCGTTGAGCCAGACCTGACGCGCGTCGATATGCTCGACGACGAGAAAATGGTTGAAATGGACAAAGGCGATCGCCGGCAATGGCAGGTCGGCGATATGCTCGGGCTCGGCCTTCAGCCCCTTGGCCTCCAGCCCCAGCGAGCGCGCCGCGCGCAGCAGGCTCGACGCCTTGGTCCCGTCGCGCGACACCCCGCACAGCGCGCGCAGTTCGTCGAGTCCCATGTGGCGGCCATGCGCGGCAAGGACCATCGCCAGCGAGGCCGCCCCGCATTCGGCTGCTTCGAGCTGGAGCACCGTTGGCGTAGATCGGCGCCGTGCCATTCGCTAGTTACCGGCGCCCGGCACCAGCAATCCGATGATGCGCCGGTCGGCGACCACCACCCTGCCCGCGACGATCGATCCCGCGCTGATCGCCCCCGGCGGTCCCTTCGACGCCGACCAGGCAAAGCCGCTCGCATTGGCGGCGTCGCGGTCGAGCAATATCCGCACCTCGATCGGCGCGCCGCGCGCGGTCAGTTCGGCTACCAGCTGGTCGTTGCGCAGCATGCGCCGCATGCCCTCCGGGGTCGCGGGCAGCGGCGCGACCGACGCGACGCGGCCGCGGATATGGCCATAGACCGCACGCTCGACCGCGGTCGGCGTGATCTCCGCGCGCATCCCCGGCGCGATGCGCTTGCCTTCGGCGGCGGGAACATAGAGCAGCGCCACGAGCCCGCCCTGGTTGGGCGCGACGGTCGCGAGCGCGGTGCCCGGGGCGACGATGTCGCCGGTGCCCAGCTTCACCTCGGTGACGCGTCCGGAAACGGTCGCGCGGATCACTTCCTCGTCGCCGAGCCGCGCCTCGAGCCGCTCGATCAGGCGCTGCTGCGTATCGACCTCGCGCTGTTCGTCGAGCAGGGCGAGACCGCTGGTGCCCGATCGTGCGTCGGCATCGACGCGCACGCGCAGCGCCGCCTCGCCCAGGTTCGACAGTTGCTCGCGCACCGCCGCCAGTTCGATCTGGACATCGACCAGTTGGTCCTGGGTGATGAAGCCGCGCGCGATCAGTTTCTCCATCCGGCCCGCGCGCTGCTCGAGATAGCTGGCGCGGCTGGTCAGCGCGCGGCGGCTTTCGGAGATCGTCGCGAGCCGGGCGCTGTCGGCGCCGCGTTCGCGCCCGCCCTGTTCGCCGTAAAAACCCTGCAACCGCGCAAGCCGCGCCTGGGCATCGCGCAGGTCGAGGCGGGCGTCGGCCAGTTCGCGGGTGAGCTCGGTGCGGGCAATGGTTGCGATCGGCTGGCCGATCCGCACCGCATCGCCCGGGATGACCAGCATGGTCTGGATACGGCCATCCTGCGCGGCGGCGATTTCGGCGAGGCCCGACCGGTTGATCAGGATGCCACTCGCGCCCACCGTCACCGGCGCGCGCGCAACGCTGGCCCAGATCAGCGCCGCGACCAGCGCGACGGCGAAGGCGCCGAGCAGTATCCACGACGGGCGCGGCACCAGCGTCAGTGGGGCGTCGAGCCGCTCCGGATTCGCCATGCGATCCAGCGCCGTCTGCCGATAGATGGTTTCGCTCATCCGCGTGCCGCCCCTGTTGCCATGCGCACGCGACCCATATTGTTCTATCCGCGCACATGAACCGATTTTCCCCGTTGTGACAAGGGTGTCGGCATCGCTGTGACGCAAGGCACACTATCGCGCGCGGAATCGGCTATGCAGGACGCCTGTCGGGAAGGATATTCCGACTCGGGCCGCAACCTGTCGAACCGCCGCCTCCGCGCGGCGTTGTTAGGAGAATTGCGATGACCAGAAAGACCGACAAAGTGACCAGGGCGGGCGCCGTCGCGCTGAGCGAGGACGCGCTCGGCCAGGCATCGGGCGGCGCAGGCCCGACCTATATCAAGCTCGACCCCGACTTTGGCAGCGTCGTGCAGAAGGTCAACGAGGTGAAGCTCAGCCCCGCGACCGCCGCGAACAAATATACGCCCAACCCGGTGAAGTTATGACGGCGTAGCGGAGGATCGCGCGCATGGCGCCGCACGACACGACGGCGGGTCCGTCCGACAGCATCGACGGCTATGTCGGCGACTCGCTCTATCCGAGCAGCTTTCATGCGAGCTTCGCCCCGCCAAATATCGACGCGATGCTGGCGCATGTCGGGATCGCGTCGCCGCGCGGTCATGGCACGCGCTCGCCCTTCACGATGGTCGATATCGGCTGCGGCGACGGCATCGGGCTGATCCTCAACGCTGCCGCGCATCCCGAGGGGCATTTCATCGGTATCGACGGCAATCCGAACCATGTCGCGCGCGGCGCGGCGATGGCGGCGGAAATCGGCCTCGATAACATCGAACTCCATCATCAATATTTCGACGCCGCGCTGGCGGCACAAGCCGGCGACGCGGCCGATTATGTGCAATGCCAAGGCGTATTGGCCTGGGTCAGCGAAACCAATCGCGGCCATGTCCTCGACCTCGCCGCCCATATGCTGAAACCCGGCGGGGTGATGGCCGTCGGCTATAATTGCCTGCCCGGCTGGACACCGATGGTCGCGTTCCAGCAAATGCTGTGGACACTGGCGGACGGCCTGCCGGGCACGCCGACCCAGCGGTTCGAAACCGCGCTTGAACAGCTACGCGCGACCGGGATATTCGAAGCGGGCCATTGGGAATGGATCGACGAGATGCGCGGCCGCCTGCCGACCGATTATTTCGCGCATGAATATCTCAATCGCCACTGGACGCCGCTCTGGTCGGGCGCTGTTCTCGAAGCTGCGGCGGAGCGCGGACTGGCGCTGGCCGGCCAGGCGAGACCTAACCGCTTGCGCGCCGATTTTGCCCTGAAGGCGGCATGGCGCGAAACACTGTCCACGATCGCCAATCCCGCCGCGCGCGAATGCGCGCTCGACCTGCTCACCCGCAACTGGTTCCGCACCGACCTGTTCGTGAAACAGCGCTACGCGCGGCTTTCAGCGACCGAACAGGCCAAGGCGCGGATGCAGGGCTGGTGGTCAGCCCCGCGCCCGCTCGGCGAAGCCAGTTTCGAGGCCCGCACCGCCGCCGGCACGATCCGTTTCGACAACGATGCGGCGCATGCGATCCTGCGCGCGCTCGAAAACGGGCCGCAACCGCTGACCGCCGTGGCTGACATCGGCGAGGCCGATCTGTTCAACGCCCTCGACGCGCTCTTCATGGCGGGCGAAGTGGTCCCCGCCGACCCGCCGGCCGACGTGCCGCTGGCGGCGGCGACCCACGCCGCCTTGCTGCGGCTCGACGCCGCAACGATCAATGGCGCGGTTTCAAGCCACGGGGTCATCGGGATTCCGCGCGGGTCGCTACGGCCGTGACTTCGCAAGTCGGACGCTAGCCGAAAGCAGTCGATTGGCGCCAAAGTATCCCTATCAACTGGTCAGCAGCTTCAGGCCCGAAAACAGCAGGACAGCCGCAAGCGCCGGACGCAACAGATGATCGGGCGCACGACTGGACAAGAGGCTGCCGACGATCACGCCGGGGATCGATCCCACCAACAGGCTGATGAGCAGCGTCGGATCGACATCGCCATAGAGCCAGTGCCCCGAACCCGCCACCAGGGCCAGCGGAACCGCGTGCACGATATCGGTGCCGACAATCCGCGAGACCGGCAGGTGCGGGTAGAGCATCAGCAGGGCGGTCACGCCGATCGCCCCCGCCCCGATCGACGAGATGGAGACCGCAACTCCAATGAACGCGCCGAGCATCACGGTCGGCAGCAGTGCCCGCCCATCGTCGGGACCTTCGTGCCGCCGCGCGAACCGCATGAGATGTCCCTGAAAAAACGCGGCGAACGCCGTCAGGATCAACATAAAGCCCAGAAACAGAATGATGACATGCTCGGCACCGTCGCCGATACTGCCGAGCCCCTGCAACGCGACGACCGAAAGGACAGCGGCCGGGATCGATCCTGCGGCGAGACGGCGAAAAATATGCCAGTCGACGGTGTCGCGCCAGCCATGGACGGTGCTCCCCACCGTCTTCGTCAGCGCGGCGAACAGAAGGTCTGTGCCAACGGCTGTCTTGGGATTAACGCCGAACATCAGCACCAGCAGCGGCGTCATCAGCGACCCGCCCCCAACGCCTGTCAGCCCGACCATGATGCCGACCAGCAAACCCGCGGTCGCATGCATCGTGTCGACATGTTCAAGCAGATTTTGGAGCAACCCGATCACCCAGGAATTGACAGACGCATCCGACCTTCTGACGAAGGCCGTTCGGACTGTCGAATGAATTTGCTGTCATCGGCGCTGATCCGCCTGCGACGCCTTGAGCAACGCCTGGGCCAAGAGGGGCAGGGTTTCCACGAACCCCGTATCGTTTCAGGCAATCGACGACGGACGCGACGGCGGCAAGGGTTTCGCGCGGATCGCGTGTGCAAATCGTGTCGAGACCGAGCGTCTTTGCGCAATGGTCATTGCCCGCATGGGCAAGCATCCAGATTTGGCGTTTTAACCGTTCAATCGCGCCCGGTGCAGCCGGGCGGACGGGGCCTCAGCAGAGCGCGACCGGCAGCGGCGCCCGTTGTTCGACCGTCATCGACCGCCAATGCGCCATTGACGAAGAGTTTCCGAACACCGACGCTCAGTTCGCGCGGGTGCATATAATCGGCGCGCGGCGCATATTGGGCAGGATCAAAGACGAGCACGTCCGCAAAAAAGCCTGGACGCAGGTAACCACGCCCGTCGAGCTTGTAGATGTCGGCGGTGCGGCCGGTCGATTGACGGATGAAGGTCCGCAAGTCGATGACCTTGCGCTCGCGGACGTAACGCGCATATTTTTCGGGGAAAGTCGCGAACATGCGGGGATGGCCGTCGGACCCGTCGGATGACGTCACCATCCACGGCTGCGTCATCAACAGGTCGACGTCCGCCTGCGCCATGTTGAAGGACGCGACGGCGGCGCCGCCGCCCTTCTGTCCCTCGCCCTTCGCCTCGATACCCTGACGGATGATCCGCAGCGCCGCGTCGCGCGGATCCGCCCTCCACTCCTCTGCAACCTGTTCCAGCGTCCGGCCGGTCCAGGGAAAGCCCTGTGCGATCAGGAGCAACGCGCTGGCCCCGCCGCGCCGGCGAAGATTGTCCTGCATTTCGCCCCGGATCCGCGCCAGCGTGACGGGATCGTCGAGCCGCTTCAGCAACGCCGCCCCGCCGCCATCGACCGCCCAGCGCGGCAGCAGCGACGCGTCGAGACTCGATCCCGACGCCAGCCAGGGATATTGGTCTGCAGTCACGTCGACCCCCGCCTTGCGCGCGGCGTCGATCGCGGAGATCACCGCGCCGGCCTGACCATGAACGTCGACGCCGAGCGCTTTCAGATGGGCGAAATGGACCGGCATTCCGGCCTGCCGGCCGATCTCGATCGCTTCCTCCACCGACCCGAGCAGGCCGATGCTGTAACTCGATTCGTCGCGCTGGTGGGTGTCGTAAAGGCCGCCGCGGATCGCCGCCTCGCGCGCCACGGCGACGACCTCGCCGGTGGTGGCGAAGCTTTGCGGCGCATAGAAAAGCCCCGTGGAAAGGCCTACCGCGCCTTCGCACATGCCCTTGGCGACCAACGCCTTCATCGCATCGAGTTCGGCCGAGTTCGGCGCGCGCGCATCCTGACCCAGCACCCGCTGGCGCACTGGTCCGAAGCCAACGAAGGGCACGATATTGGTGCCGATCCCCGATCCGGCCAGCCTGGCGGCATCCTCCGCGACGTCGGGCGTGCCATAGCCATCGACCCCGATCATCACCGTGCTGACCCCTTGGGCCAGCCAGGCGGCATTGACGCGCACCGTCGGGTCGGGCGAGCGGAGGAAGCTGTCGGCATGGGTGTGCGGATCGATGAAGCCGGGCGCGACGATCAACCCCTTCGCGTCGATGACCCGGGGCGCCGAATAGTCGCCGGACGGGCCGACATGGACGATCCGGTCGCCCCGGATCGCGACGTCGCCGACAAAGGGTTCGCCCTCGCCGCCGTCATAGATCGTCCCGCCCCGGATGATCACGTCGACCGCCTCGTCCGGCCGCGCTGCGGCGCCGGCCACGCAAAGCAGCGCCGCAGCGGCCGACAGCGAAGCGATCGTCCGGCGAACGGAAAGCGAAGCAAGCGACGACGGCATCGGCGTGATCCTTCTTGTGGGCAGTTGCGACCGCCGGCCGGGGCGCACCCTCGGTCGGCTTTTTCCGGCGACGAGGATGTCTCGAATAAGCGCCCCGCGTCCAGAGAGTGTAGTTGCAGCCCCTATAACCCAATGGCATAAGATCGAAAACCAGCGTCGATATTCGGCCGAAACAGCGGCAAATCCTTGCCCGACAACCGCAGCTTTGGAGCCACAACGCGATGAACCTGCGCCAGATCGAGATATTTCACGCGGTCTTCCTGCACGGCACGGTCAGCGCCGCCGCCCGGTCGCTCAACGTCTCGCAGCCCTCGGTGACGAAGGTGCTGCGCCACGCCGAACGCTCGATCGGGCTAACGTTGTTCGAGCGGTCAAAAGGGCGGCTGATCCCGACGCAGGACGCGCGCACCCTGTTCGCCGAAGTATCCGACATCCAGGACCGGGTGCGGTCGCTGCGCCAGGCGTGCCAGAACCTGCGCCACGGGCGCGGCGGCCTGCTCCGCATTTCGGCGCTTCCGTCGCTGGGGCTCGGCGCGATCCCGACGGCTGTCG
The DNA here is from genome assembly GCF_059421785.1 of Sphingopyxis sp. GW821-FHT02C12. NCBI lineage: Bacteria > Pseudomonadati > Pseudomonadota > Alphaproteobacteria > Sphingomonadales > Sphingopyxidaceae > Sphingopyxis > Sphingopyxis sp. GW821-FHT02C12. The sequence goes on along the minus strand of NZ_JBWKVQ010000001.1, from coordinate 2,716,425 downwards.
CCCGGTTTCTGGACGATCATGCGGACGTCATGTTCGATCTCCAGACGCTGCACCATGATGAAATGGTGCGTAAACTCTATGAGCATGAAACCGACATCGCGATCAGTTTCGAAGTGCCGCTGTCGGCTCCCGTCGCCCATCAGGTGATCGGCGAGGGCGAACTGGTGGTCATCTACCGCGAAGAGGATATGCCGGCCGCGCCCCCGCGCCTGCGCCTTGACGAACTGTGCGGGCACAAGTTCATCAGCCCGGCGCAGAGCGGCCCGATCGGACGGATGCTGTCGAGTGAGCTCAATCGGCTGGAGGTCGTGCTGGACGAGGTTGTTTCGGCCCGCACCTATTATGTCGCCGCAGCGCTGGTCAGCGCGGGAGTCGGCATGGCGATCGTCGACAATTTCACGGCGCACGCCGCGCTGCCGCCCGGGCTGGCGAGCCGGCCGCTGCAGCCCGCGATCACCTTCGACATCAACGCGGTCTATCTGCAGAATCGCCCGCCGTCGCGGACAGCGTCGGCATTCCTCGCCGTACTCGCGACGGTGATCGAAGGTCTATAGCGTCAAGCTATAGGATATGGGGCGCTGGATATTGGGGCGTTGCGACAGGGGAAGCTATTATCGGCCCCATTACCATCAGGCAGGTTCCCGGATCCATGATCGAAACGCCCTATCTTCTCTATCTCGGCCATTCCAGCGACCCCGCTGACATCAAGACTTCGCGCGGACTGGCCGTGTTCCGGCCCGACATCTGCATCGGCGAATATCGTCACGACGATTGCCCGTTGACCCTGGACCTGCCGCGCATGGATTTCGCCGCAGCCCACGCCGCCGGTGCGCGGACGCTGGTGCTCGGCATCGCCAATGCCGGTGGCAGGCTGGGCGAGGATCTGATCGTCGATGCGCTGGCCGCGATGGAGGCCGGGCTCGACATCGCTTCGGGGCTGCACCATCGGCTGAACGCCGAACCGCGGCTGATCGAGGCCGCGGCGCGGCGCGGCCGCCAGCTGCACGATGTGCGCGACCCGCGACCCGATATCCCGATCGGCAACGGCAAGCCCCGCGCGGGCAAAAGGCTTCTCACCGTCGGCACCGATTGTTCGGTCGGCAAAATGTACACGACGCTCTGCCTCGCTGCCGCGCTCGACAAACGCGGCGTGGCGGCCGATTTCCGCGCCACCGGACAGACGGGCATCTTGATCGCGGGCGACGGTGTTCCGCTCGACGCCGTGGTCGCCGACTTCATCTCGGGCGCGATCGAACAGGTTTCGCCCGCACGCAGCGATGACGGCTGGGACCTGATCGAGGGGCAGGGATCGCTCTATCACCCCTCGTTCGCCGGCGTATCGACGGGGCTGCTGCACGGCGCACAGCCCGACGCGCTTGTCCTGTGCCATGACCCGGCGCGCCCGCATATGCGCGGCCTGCCCCATTATCCGCTGCCCGGCATTGCCGAAACACTGGAAGCCAATCTGCGCGTAGCCCGGCTGACCAACGCGAATGTCCGGGTTGTGGGCATCGCGCTCAACACCTCGGCCATGCCCGAGAACGAGGCACGTGCCCTGTGCGCCGCGACCGAGGCCGAATTCGGGCTGCCGACCAGCGATCCCTATCGTTTCGGGGTCGAGACGATCCTCGACCGGCTGCTGGAAACCGGTGCCGCCACACACAGCGTCGCCGAAACCGCCTGACGTCGCGATGGCACGCAGCCTGTCGACCCTCGGCGAGATCCTGCCGCTCCACACGCCCTTTCGCATTTCGCGCGGGGTGAAGACCGCGGCGCAGGTCGTCACCGTCGCGATCGCGCAGGACGGCGTCATCGGGCGCGGCGAATGCGTGCCCTATCCGCGCTACGGCGAGAATGAAGAAAGCACCATTCTGACGATCGAGGCCGCTCGCGATGCGATCGAAGCGGGCGCGACGCGTCAGGAATTGCTCGGCATCATGCCCGCCGGCGCCGCGCGCAACGCGGTCGATTGCGCGCTGTGGGACCTCGAACTGCGGCTGGCGGGAAGCGATATCGCGGCCGCGCTCGGCCTCGAAAAGCCGCTGCGCCCGATCGTCACCGCGATGACCGTCAGCCTCGACGCCCCCGATCGCATGGCGGCCGCCGCCGCCGCGCTCGCCGATGCCCCGCTCCTCAAGATCAAGGTCGACCGGAGCGATCCCGCGGCGCAGATCAAGGCCGTCCGCGCCGCGGCGCCGGCGCCGAAGATGATCGTCGATCCCAATGAAAGCTGGACCATCGCCGAAGTCCGGGCCCTCCAGGACCTGCTCACCGAGCTGCGTATCGACCTGCTCGAACAGCCTTTGCCCGCCGATGCCGACGACGATCTGCGCGGTTTCCGCTCGGCGATCCCGATCGCGGGCGACGAAGCGGTGCATGTCGCCGCCGACCTCGACACGCTGCCCGACGGCTATGGCGTCGTGAACATCAAACTCGACAAGACGGGCGGGCTGACCGCCGCGCTCGACCTGGCGCAGGCGGCGCGCGCGCGCGGGCTCGATGTGATGACGGGCTGCATGATCTGTTCGTCGCTGTCGATCGCGCCCGCCTGGGCCATCGCGGCCAACAGCAGTTTCGCGGACCTTGACGGACCGCTCTGGCTTGCAGAGGATCGCGTGGGCGGGGTCAGCGCGGCGCACGGCATCATGTCGCCGCCGCAGCCCGGCTTCTGGGGTGGCATTTGACAGGATCGGGGCACAGGGGCGAATGACGGGACTGCTTCGCCGCTGGGTCGCGGTGCCGCTGTGGCAAAGGGTGCTTGGCGCGCTCGCGATCGGCGTGGTGCTGGGACTCGTCTGGCCCGCCGCAACCGGAGCGATCGCCATCGTCGGCGAACTCTTCGTCCGGCTGATCCGGATGCTCGTCGTCCCGATCGTCTTCATCAGCATCGCATCGGGGGTCACTGCGCTCGCCGACCCGCGCAGGCTGGGATCGGTCGGCGCACGCACCGTCGGGATGTTCGCGGCGACGACCTTTTTCGCGGTGTCGATCGGCATCATCGTCGGCCTGCTGCTCGAACCCGGCAAGGGCGCCGCACTTGCCGGTGCGGTCCCGCATGCGCTGGGCGAACCCAAATCGCTGCACGACCAGCTCGTCGGGATCATCCCCACCAACATCGTCCAGTCGCTGGTCGACGGCGACATGCTGGCGATCATCTTCTTCTCGATCCTCTTCGGCTTCGGCGTCATCCTGGCGGGCGACGAGGGGAAGCCTATGGCCGACTTGCTGCAATCGGCGGGCAAGGCCCTGTTCCACGTCGTGCGGATCGTCATGGAGGTCACGCCGTTCGGTGTCCTCGCGCTGATCGCCAAGGCCGTGGCGGACAATGGCGTCGCGGTCTTCGCCAACATCGGCTGGCTCGCGGTGGGGGTCGCCGTCGGCGTGCTGCTGCAAATCCTGCTCGTGCACATACCGCTGCTCGTCCTCGTCGCGCGGCGGCCGGTGCTGCTCTTCTACCGCACGATCGTCGATGCCCTCGCGGTCGCCTTCTCGACCGCCTCCTCCGCCGCCACCCTGCCCGTGGCGCTGCGCATCGCGCTCGAGGATTTGAAGATCGCACCCGGCGTCGCCAAGACCGTGCTGCCCATCGGCGCCAGCATCGGCAAGGACGGCACTGCCATGTACGTCGGCCTGCTCAGCATCTTCGCGTTGCAGGCGGTGGGGGTCGAGCCCGACCTCCAGATGCTGCTCGTCGTCCTGCTCACCGGCGCACTCGCGGCCTTCGGAACGGCGCCCATCCCCTCGGCCTCGCTGTTCATGCTCGCTGCGGTGCTTTCGGCGGTCGGCGTGTCGCCCGAACAGACCGCGCTCGTCGTCGGCTTCGTCCTGCCCTTCGACCGCCTGCTCGACATGACGCGCACCGTCGCGAGTGCGAGCGCTAACCTGACCGTCACCACCATCGTCGCACGCTGGGAGAAGGCGGACGAGACACCACCGCCCGCTGACACAAGACCCCCGCCATGACGACGACGCTCGCGGCCGGCAGCCCGATCGAAGGGCTCCCCTTACCCGCCAGGCCCTCCGCACGGCGTCTGTTCGGCCTCTACCTGCTGCTCGGCTTTGCCGCCGGGCTGCCCTTCTACATGTTCAACGCGGTGCTTACGCTTCGCCTGTCGAAACACGGCGTCGACATCGTCATCATCGGTTTCTTCGCCTGGATCGCGCTGCTGCCGACCTTCAAATTCCTCTGGGCGCCGTTGGTCGAGCGCTATGACGTGCCCGGCTTTGCGCGCTTCTGGGGGCGGCGGCGCGGGTGGATCATGTTGTCGCAACTCGGCATCTTCACCGCGATGGTCGCCATGGCCTTCACCTCGAACGACAAGAGCCTGCCGCTCACCGCCCTCTTCGCGATCCTGCTCGCTTTCTGGACGACGACATTGGAGGTTGCCGCCGACGGCTGGCGCATCGAACTTGCCCCGACGCAGGCCGAACAGGCACCGATCGTCGCGGCGAACCTGTGGGGCTATCGAAGCGCGATGGTCGCGGCCGGCAGCGGCGCAATCCTTGTCGCGGCGCGTGCCGACTGGACGGTCGCCTATCTGGTCATCGCCTTCGCCGCCTTCCTGCCCTTTCCGATCCTCGCCGCGATGCGCGCCGAACGCGACGGCGCGACCGGCCGCGTGCCGGCGCTCCTCGCCGGCATCGGCGCCAGCCTCCTGATCCTGCTTGGCGCGGCGCTCGTCACGGCGGCCGCCGGCTGGCTGCTGCTGTCAGCCGCCGAAGGCGCGGGCATCTCGGCCAAGACCAATGTCACCCCGGTCGTCCTCGCCGTCGCTCTGCTCCCCTTCGTCCTGCTCGCACTCGCGCTCCCCCGCATCAATCGCCTCAGCGCGGATGCGCTCGCGGGCAAATCGGGTTTTGCCGCCCCCTATGTCGAACTGTTCTGGCGTTATGGCTATGCGGTGCTCGCGGTGCTCGCCTTTGTCTCGCTCTATCGCATGGGCGACGTGCTGACGCTCACCCTGTCGCACCCGCTGTGGAACGAAGCGGGCTACAGCCTCGAACAGATCGGTTTTGCCGACGGCGTCGTCGCGCTCTCGGCGAGCATGGCCGGGGTCGCGCTCGGCGGCCTTCTGTCGACGCGGCTGTCGCTCGGCTGGACGCTGGGCATCGGCGCGGTAACGGCGGCGGCGGGCAACTGGATCTATGTTTGGTTGTGGCACAGCGAAGCGTCCGCCTTCGTCCTCTATACCTCGGTTGCGATCGACCAGTTCGGCAATGGTTTCGCGGGTGCGGTGTTCGTCATCTATCTGTCGATGCTGGTCAGCCCGGCCCATCCGGCGGCACAATATGCGCTGCTCTCCGGCTTCGCCTTCCTGCTGCCCCGCCTGCTCGCGGGTGCATCGGGGTCGATGCAGACGCAGATCGGCTATGACGGCTTTTTCCTGCTGTCGGGGGCGCTGAGCTTCGCCGCGATCTTCCTGTTGCCGGTCATCGTCCGCGTGAAGGCGCGCGCGGCGACATGACGCTGCAGGCCATCTGCGACGCGGGCGTTGCGCCCGCCCTTGAAGCCGTCGAAAGCGGCCGCATCCCCGGCGCGGCGCTCGGCGTCGTCGATGCCGACGGCCGCACCGCCGTGCGCCTTACGGGCATGGCCGCGCTCGTTCCTGACCGCGAGACGCTGACCCGCGACCACTGGTTCGACCTCGCCTCGCTGAGCAAGGTCATCGCAACGACGACGATCATCCTGACCCTCGCCGAACAGGGCCGACTCGATCTCGATCGCGCGCTGACCGACGCGATCCCCGACCTGCGCCAATATGACGTCGCGGGCGCCGCCGAGCGCCGGCTGACCTTCCGTGACTGCCTGATGCACCGCAGCTTCCTGCCCGCGGTCGAGCCGATCTATACCTATGGCGACGACCCCGCGCGGCTGCGCGCCTTCGTCCTCCAGCGCGAATGGCGCCACGGGCCGCCGGTCTATTCGGACATCAATTTCATCCTGCTCGGCATCGCGATCGAACGGATCACCGGCGCGCCGCTCTCCGCTTGGCCGCTCGGCGAAGCACTGGCTTTCGGTCCGCCGCCCGGCCCGGCGGTCGCGACCGAGCATTGCAGCTGGCGCGAGCGCGTCATGAAGGGCGAGGTCCACGACGAAAACGCCTATGCCCTCGGCGGAGCGCCCGGCCATGCCGGGCTGTTCGGCACCGTCGACGGCGTGCTGGGCTTCGCGGCCGCGATGCTGCGCGGCGAAATCCTGTCGCCCGCGATGATGGCCGAGATCCGCACGGCGGGCGAAAACCACCGGACCTGCGGCTGGGAGCGCGCCTTTGCCGGCTGGCACGGCGGCGACGCCTGTTCGGCCGAAACGATCGGACACACCGGCTTCACCGGCACCGGCCTGTGGATCGATTTCGAGCGCGGTCTCGCCTGGACGCTGCTCACCAACCGGGTCCACCCGACCCGCCACTTCGACAGCGGCATCGTGGCGCTCCGCCCCGCCACGGGCAACGCCCTCATCACTGCATGGGACGAACGGACAGACCGATGAAAATGACGATCAAAAGCTTCGCCCTCGCCTCCGCCCTCGCGCTGTCGCTCGCCACGGCCCACGCCCAGACGGCACCGGCCGCACCGCTGCTCTCCACCGTCGAACAGACGCTCGCCACGGGTCCCACCGGCACGCGCTACGGCCTGCTCGTCACGACGCTCGACGGCGAAACGCTTGTGTCGATCGCCCCCGACCAGCGCTTCATTCCGGCGTCGAACACCAAGATGTTCACGACCGCCATCGCCTATGCCGAACTGCCACTGCTCCAGCAGACCGCAAAAGGCACGGGCGTAAGGCTCGAAACGGCCGCCGATGGCAAGGTCGACGTCGTGCTTCATGGCCGCGGCGACGCGGTGCTTTCCAGCGCCGACGACTGCAAGACCGATTGCCTCCAGACGCTCGCCGACGCGGTCGCCGCGAAGACGCGCCATGTCCGCAACATCGTCGGCGACGACAGCTGGTTCCCCGACGAACGCTGGAGCCCGGGGATGAGCTGGAACAATATCCAGTCGCGTTACGGCACCGGCATTTCGGCGCTGACGCTCGACGACAATGAACTGGTGCTCAAACTCGCACCGGGCGCGCTGGGTGCGGCGCCCGCCATTCAGGCCCCGGGCTACTACAGCATCGAAAATCACGTCACGACCGTCGCGGGCAAGGAGGACAAGGTCGCCGCCGACCGGATGCCTAACAGCCGCATCCTGCGCCTGACCGGCACCATCGGCGCCGAGGCCGCGCCGATGACGCTGCGCTACGGCATCGACGATCCGGCGCATTATGCCGCGTGGCGCCTCAGCGAATTGCTGCGCGCGCGCGGCGTACGCGTCGACGGCGACATCGCGGCCCGCCACCGGCCGCTGACCACCGCCGACGATCCCAAGACCCGCGACGGTGCGCCGGTCGCGCTGCCCGCCGAACCCGCGATGCTCGCCGAATTGGCCGCGCCGTCGCTCGCCGAGAATATGATCCGGATCAACAAGGAGAGCCAGAATCTCCATACCGAACTGATGCTGCGCCGCGTCGCGCGGCAAACCGGCAGCGGTTCGATCGCCGACGGCCAGGCGGTGATGCGCAAGGTCATGGGCGAAGCGGGCCTCCCCGCCACCAGCTATTTCTTCGCCGACGGGTCGGGCATGTCGAGCTATAACCGCATCACCCCGCGCGGCGCGGTCGGCCTGCTGAGCTGGATATCGCGCCAGCCGTGGAGCATGGCCTGGCGCGAGACGCTGCCGATCGCCGGGCGCGACGGCACGCTGCAGAACCGCTTCAAGGGCACGATTCTCGAGGGCAAGCTCTTCGCCAAGACCGGATCGCTCAACGCCTCGCGCGCCGTGTCGGGCTACCTCGTAACACGCAGCGGCAAGACGCTCATCTTCTCGGCGCTGGCCAACGACATACCCGGCGAACTGGACAGCCAGGCCACCGCCGCAGTCGACCGCGCCCTCGTCGCGATCGCCGAAGCGCTCTAGGCGGGCGCGAGGACCAGCCGTGTGGAGGCATGACGGTCGACCGCCGCCTTGCTAAACCACAAAGGCTGCATCTCGCCAGCGAGCCATTTTGGATAGAAGTCGCGGTAGCGCGGCGAGCGCGGATCGGCCGACTGGCCGGGCAGCAGCAGGAAGCGGCTGTTGTCCCACGCGCCGACGTCGGCGACGAACAAATAGCTCGCGCCATGCGTCACATCGAAGCCGCGCCGAGGATTGAAGCCGCGCGCCATCGGCGTGTTCCAGTCGCCGCCCGAGCGCCCGCCCATGATCTTCGGGAAAGCCGCCGCAATCGCGCGGTTCGAGGCCGCGAGCGGATGCTCGATCGTCACGCGGTGCAGGTCGCCCCAGCGCCAGCTCGCCGGATCGGGTCCGCCGACTTCAACCGCCTTTTTCCACCCCGCGGCCAATGCGCCATCGACCAACGCATCGCGCGCCACGGCGGTATCGTCGCCGAGGCGCTTGTCGGGACCAGCGAGCATGCGCAGCATTTCGGCGAGGTTGAGCGAAGTCACCAGATCGCGAGCGGCGGCGGGCACAACGCGATCATAGACCGCAGTCGACAGCAACGGCAGCACCATCTCATAGAGCAAAGCCGCAGCGCTGTCGGCATCGATCCCGCAATCCCAGCGCTTGAGCAGCGCCGCCGCCTCTGCCGCTTCGGCCGACGGCGTAGCGGGCAGCATCTTGACGAGCACCCGCGCCGGCAGTGACTGGACGTCGTGCTGCAGCGCGATGCTGTCCTCGATCCGGTGCTTGGGCTGCGCGCGCAGCACTTCGGCGCAGCGATCGTAGCGGAAGGGATCGCTCCAGCCGAAGCTGATGATCCGCTCGCGATAGGGATAATCCGCCGGCAGGTTCATCTGGTTCGCCGAGGCGAACCAGCCCTCGGCGGGGTTATAGACGTGCGGCATATCCTCGACAGGCAGAATTCCCGTCCAGTCGAAATCGCCATCGCCCGGCGCGGGAAACAGCCCGTCGTGCTTGGGGCGGCGCGGGGTGAACCCGATCGTCTGCCAGCCGGTGTTACCGTCAACGTCGGCATAGTGGAGGTTGGTCGGCGAGACGTGCAGCTTGAACGCCTGGCGCAGCGACGCCCAGTCCTTCGATAAGTTGATTGCGATGATCGCGAACCGCATGTTCGCGCCCGGCAGCATGCTGACGGTGGCAAAGGCGACCGCCCGCCCCCGCGCCGCGTCCTCCGACACGATCGGGCGTCCCGCTGCGTAGCGCAGCGTCACGCGCTCGGACGGCGCACCCTTGACTGCGATCTCGTCTTCGAACGTCTCGAATTCCCGCCACGCGCCCTTGTGCCAATATCGGCCGGGATCGCCCTCCTTGGTGCGCAGGATGAACAGGTCGGTCTGGTCGATGTGGAAATTGGTGCGACCAAAGGCGAAGCGGTCGGTGTGCCCCTGCATGATGCCCGGCAGCCCCGGCGCGCCGGCGCCGATGACGTCGAGGCCCGGCGCCGACAGATGGCACATGTGACGCGGGCTGGCGCGACCGATGCCCAGATGCGGGTCGTTGGCGAGGATCGGCCGCCCGGTGGCGCTGCGCGACGGTGCGATCGTCCAGGCGTTGCTGCCGAGCGCGAAGCGGTCGCCCCAGCGTGTTTCGGGGTCGAAGCGCGCCTCCTGTAACGGTTCGAAGCCCCCCGGACGGTTGGCGGGGTCGAGCAGGCCAAGGTCGGCATTACTCACCGCCGCGGTATCAAGCCCCTCGGGTACGGTGAAGGACCAAGCCGGACGCAGCGGTGCCATCAGTTGGTCGGCGTCGAGCAGTCCGCGCGCGTGGAGCTGCGCCCGGCGCACCTCGTCGTCGGCGTCGCCCATGCTGATGCCGCGATTGCGCACCAGATCGCCGATGTCCCAGCGCAGCGGGCTGATCCCGAGAATGCCATATTCGAGCGGCAATTCCGCCGGATTGGCCGCCAGCTCGTCGATCCGGGCGTTGACCCCGGCAACATAGCCCATCGCGCATTCGAGCACATCGGGCGACAGCGCCGCCAGCTCGGCGTCGATATCGCCGCGATAGAGGAACAGCCGCGCCGCCGTGTCGGCGGCGACGAAGCGCGGTCCGAACGCCTCGGCCATCCGGCCCATGTCGCGGCGATGCTCCATGTCGATCTGGAACAGGCGGTCGCGCGCGACCAGATACCCCTGCCCGAAGAAAGCGTCGTGCAACGAGGCGGCGCGGACGTGCGGCACGCCCAGTTCGTCTTCGATGACCTCGACCAGCGCCCGCGCGCCGGACAGCCTGACGGTGCGCGCGTTCTTGCCGCCCTTTACCGCGGGTTTTGCCAAAAGGGTTCCGGGCAGCGCGACAAGCGCAACCGAAGCCAGCAGAAACGCACGGCGCTGGATCAACAGAGCCTCCCCGATAAGAATTGAAGATGACGAGGCGACCCTATCGCAGCGGAGTGCGGCCATGCCATAGCAAGCGGACCGCGCCCTATAACTGCAAGCTATTCCGCGCCCGGCCTTCATCGATTTCGGCGACGCTATGCCTTGGGGCTATAGGTCCATATCGCTAGGGTAATCGCGAAGCTGTTGACCGGCGGTAACCACCCTGTAACCTCCCCGTCACGGAACGGTCTATCCGCGCACCTCGAACGCGGCGATAGCCGGGCCGATACGATGAATATCACGAAAACATAAGAAGGCGGAGCCAAGAGCCCGCCACGCGGTCAGGTGGGACAATAGGGCTAGCCGCGGCACGCACTGGCGGTGTGCGGCGTAGCCTTTGGGCAATTAAGGGGACTTGTTAACATGCGTGATCTTGGACGAATTCGTCGGCCGCTGGGCCGTACATGCCGCTTCGGCGCGGTGATGACCGCGCTGGCGCTGGTTCACAGCGCGCCGGCGTTGGCACAAGAGGCCACCGCCACGCCGAACAGCGGCGAAGCGGCCCCCAGCGAGCAGATCGTCGTCACCGGCTCGCGCATCGCCCGCGACGGGTTCCAGGCCCCCACCCCGGTGATCGTGCTGACGAAGGAAGATATCCAGAACACCTCGCCGTCGAACAACATCGCCGACTTCGTCAACCAGCTGCCGCAACTCGCCGGATCGACGAAGCCCGGCAACTCGCGCCTCAACATCTCCAACGGCTCGGCGGGCATCAACGCGCTCAACCTGCGCAACCTGGGCGAGAGCCGCGTGCTGGTCCTCGTCGATGGCCGCCGGTCGGTCGGTTCGACGATCTTCGGCTGGGTTGATATCAACACTATCCCGCAGGCGCTGATCGAGCGCGTCGAACTGGTGACCGGCGGCGCATCGTCAGCCTATGGTTCGGACGCCGTCACCGGCGTGGTGAACTTCATCCTCAACAAGAAGATGGAGGGGCTGCGCATCAGCGGCGACATAGGGCTCACCGACAAGGGCGACGGCTTCAACTATTCGGGCAGCGTCGCTGGCGGCACCTCCTTCGCCGACGGCCGCGGGCATATCGTCTTCAACGCCGAAATCGCACATCAGGACGGCATCTACGAAATCGACCCCGGGGATCGGCCGTGGAACCACAAGGGCTATCTGGCCATTGCCAACCCCGCATATACGACGACCAATGGCCAGCCCGCCTTCATCACCTTCCGCGAGAATGCTGGTCAGACCAATCAGGCCCCCGGCGGCTTCATCACCGCATCGACCGGGACCTCGACCAATGCTTTGCGCGGCAATTATTTCGGCCAGAACGGCCAGGTCATCCCGTTTCAATATGGGTCGTTCAACTCGCCGGTGCTGAACACCAACGGCACTGGCTCCCCCGTCACGCGCACGGTCGGCGGCGACTGGCGCGTCAACGATTCGGGCCGCCGCATCGGCCTCGCGCCAAAGGACGACCGCTGGGGCGTCTATGGCCGCACCAGCTTCGACGTATCGGATGGCCTCACGCTGTTCGCCGAAGGGTCGTACAACAAGCAGGAAGTCTTCTTCAACGCCGGCCCCAACCTGGGATCGGCGACTCTCAACACCATCGGTTGCACGACCATCCCGGTCCCGACCACCTGCAACGCCTTCGCCCTGCAGACGCTGGGCGCGGCACGGCTCACCGGCGTCAACAGCATCAGCATCACGACCACCGCGGCCGACCTGCCGTTCCGCGGCATCAACAACAAGCGCCAGGTCCAACGCTACGTCGTCGGTGCCGAGGGCGAGTTCGACGCCTTCGGCAAGGCGGCACGCTGGGACATCTTCGGCCAATATGGCCGCTCGGATGTGCGCGAACAGCTGCGTAACATCATGCATGTCACGCGCATGGCGAATGCGACGAATGCGGCGTTTGCGCCCGCCGGCAATGCGGGCGGCTACGCCGTCGGATCGATCCAGTGCCTGATCAACGTCGACACCGACACCACCAACAATGACCCGACCTGCGTGCCGCTCAATCGCCTTGGCATCGGCGTCGCCAATCCGGCGGCGATCGACTATGTGCTCGGCGATCCGTTCCGCAAGCAAGTGCTCGAACAATATGTCACGGGCGCCAACCTGTCGCTGACGCCCTTCGCCACCTGGGCGGGCGACGTCAGCATCGCGATCGGCGGCGAATATCGCGAAGAGAAGATCCGCGGCAGTGTGCCGACGGAGTTCCAGCCGATCGCGACGGTCGACGCCAATGGCCGGCCCGGATTCCGCAACGCCTGGTCGGTCGGCAACTATCTGCCGTTCAAGGGCAGCTATAATGTGAAGGAAGCCTATCTCGAAACGCTGATCCCGCTGGGTTTCGGCCTCGAATTCAACGGCGCGGTGCGCGCGACCGATTATTCGACGTCGGGTTATGTCACCACCTGGAAACTCGGCGCGACCTGGGCGCCGATCGAGGACATCCGCCTCCGCGTGACGCGGTCGCGCGACATTCGCGCGCCGAACCTGAACGAGTTGTTCCAGGCCGGCACCGCGAACAGCGATTCGGTACGCAATCCCAAGTTCAATTCGGCCGATCCGAACAGTGGTCCACAATTCTTTCCCTATTCGGGCCTGACGACGGGCAACCTCGCGCTGGAACCCGAAAAGGCCGATTCGTGGAACATCGGCGGCGTGATCACGCCGCGCTTCCTGCCGGGCTTCAGCGCATCGGTCGATTATTTTCGTATCAACCTGCAGGATGCGATCGACACCATCAGCGCGCAGGAAGTGGTCAACCGCTGTGACGAAGGGGTCCAGGCGTTTTGCGACGCGATCACCACCGATCCGACGCGCTCGACCCCGACGGTGCCTTATCTGCTCATCCGTACCCAGCCCTTCAACTATGTGCGCCGGCTGGTGCGCGGCATCGACTTCGACGCCGCCTATCGCCTGCCCGTGGGTGAAAGCAGCAGTATTACGCTGAAAGGGACCGCGACGCGCTACATCGAGAATCTGGCGGAAACGGGCATCGCCGGGACCACGCCGGTCAACACGGTGGGGGCGAACGGCGGTCAGGCGAGTACACCGAAGTGGATATTCCGCGCCAACGCCAATTATTCGACCCCGACCTTCTCGGGCACCGTGACCGGTCGCGGCGTCAGCTCGGGCAAATATCTGGCGAACGCGATCGAATGCACAAGCGGCTGCCCGACCTCGACCAGCCAGAACCCGACCTATGACAACAACCGCGTCAAAGGGACGTTCTACGTCGACCTCAACCTGACTCAGAAGATCAAGGTCGGCAACGCATCGGAGGCGGAGTTCTTCTTCAACGTCACCAATCTGTTCGATGCCAACCCGCTGCTGCTGCCCGAAACGGGCCTCGCGGCGAACAGCACCTTTTCGGACCTGCTGGGTCGTACCTACCGCGTCGGCGTCCGGTTCAAGCTGGACTGACGCGCATCCAACCAAGGGAGAAAGGGGGGCCGGCGTTGCTCCCCTTTTTTTTGGTCGATGTGGAGGCTTTGACGCGGCGCGAAACCAAAGCGCAGGTTCGAAAACTCTGCATATCGGCCATGATACAGCGTCTATATGTCGCCATATCGGCTTAGCTCTGGCGAATTCGAACGCCGCACCGTAAAGGCGCGGCCATGAAGATCGCGATCATCGACACCAGCACGACGCGCGCCGCGATCATCTCGGATGGCCTGCGCGAGGCCGGACTCGACGATCTGGTGCTGATCGATCCCGCCGGGCCGCTCGTCGCGCAGGTCGAGGCCGCGAAGCCCGAGGTTGTCCTGATCAACCTCGAAAACCCCAGCCGTGACCTGCTTGAGGATTTCTTCGCGATGTCGCGCGCGCTTGCGCGCCCGATCGCGATGTTCGTCGACCAGAGCGATGCCGAGGTGACGGGCGCGGCGATCGATGCCGGCGTCTCGGCCTATGTCGTCGACGGCCTGTCGAAGCAAAGGATCAAGCCCGTTGTCGAGCTTGCCGTCCGCCGCTTCCAGGCCTTCTCGCGGCTCCAGCGCGAACTCGACGATGCCAAGAACGCGCTCGCCGAACGCGCGGTGATCGACAAGGCCAAGGCGATCCTGATGAAGCGTCGCCAGGTCGACGAGCCCGCCGCCTATGCCCTGCTGCGTGGGCAGGCGATGCGCACCAACCGCCGGATTTCGGAAATCGCCGAAGCCATCGTGACCAGCGAAGCGCTGATGGGAGACATGGAATGACCGCCGAGCGCTTCCGTATCGGCTTCCTGCCGCTCGTCGACGCCGCGCTGCCGATCCTCGCGCACGAACTGGGCTTCGCGGCGCGCGAAGGCGTGGCGATCGAGCTGGTGCGCGACATGACCTGGGCGACGGTGCGCGACCGGCTGCTCTACGGCCATACCGACGCCGCGCATATGATCGCGCCGCTCGCCATCGCGACGACGCTCGGCAAGGATCGCCCCGCCGTACCGCTCGCGGTGCCCTTCGTCCTGGGGCTCAACGGCAACGCCGTCACATTCTCGGCCAGGCTGGCGGTAGAGACCGGCCTGACCGCCGCGCTGGGCGACCCGGTCCGGATCGGCGCGGCTTTGAAGCAGACCGCCGACGCGCGCTTGGCGGCGGACAAGCCGTTGCGTTTCGGCGTCGTCCATCGCTATTCGAGCCATAATTACATGCTGCGCTACTGGCTCGCCGGCGTCGGCATTCGGCCCGATCAGGACATCGAGATCGTCGTCACCAGCCCGCCCTTCGCCGCCGACGCGCTCGCCGCAGGCGAAGTCGACGGTATCTGTGTCGGCGAGCCGTGGAACTCGATCGCGGTCGATCGCGGCGTCGGCCATATCGCGCTGGCAACCGCCCAAATCTGGCGCCGCGGCGTCGAGAAGGTGCTCGCGATGCGGGCCACGATCCTCGACGAACGCCGCGAGTCCGTCGAAGCGCTGGTTCGCGCCCTGCATGCGGCGGCGGCGCATTTCATCGAACCCGGCACGGCCGAGGAAAGCGCCGACATATTGGCGCGGCCCGAATATCTCGATGCGCCGCGCGATGCCGTCCTTCGCGCGATCACCGACCGCATCCGCCTGACCCCCGGCGGCGAACCGGTCCATTATCCCGACTTCATGTTCCAATATCGCGAGGCAGCGAACTTCCCCTGGCGAAGCCAGGCCGCATGGCTCTACTCGCAGATGGTGCGCTGGGACTATATGGCGTTCGACAGCACCGAAGCGGCGGCCGCCGGCAACGTCTTCCGGCCCGACGTCTATCGCGCCGCGCTGGCAGGCTCCGGCGCCCCGCTTCCGGGCGCCAGTTCGAAGCTCGAAGGCGGCCTCCACGAACCGATCGGCGCGGGGTCGACGCAGGGCCGCCTGACGCTTGGCAGCGACCGCTTTTTCGACGGCCGCGCCTTCGATCCCGACGATATCGAGGCCTATCTCGCTGAACTTCCATAGCTTTTATTTTATGCTGCACGTGCGAAATAACCGCTTGCGGGAAACCCACGAATCAGGCAGCTTAAACGCACTCGGCAAGGCTGCCGGGGCAGGATAAAGCGGCGACGGCTCCAACGAGGGGGCTGGCCCGCGCGGCACATGGGGAGCCTTTCCCTATAATCCCAACAGGCAATGAAGCCGTCAGGATGCGCCCGCGTGGCCGCCGTCCTGGCGGCTTTTTTATTGCCCGTCACACAAGGGGACGGACGATGACGACGATCAGCGGGGGCAGCGGAACGGGGCCCAAATCGAATTTCTGGACCAGCGGTCACTGGCCGACTTTGGTCGCCGCCTTTCTCTATTTCGACCTCGCATTCATGGTCTGGGTGATGCTCGGCCCCCTCGCCCCCGCGATTTCCGAAGACCTCGGCCTCAGCCCCGCGCAAAAGGGGCTCATGGTCGCGGTGCCGACGCTGGCAGGGGCGCTTCTGCGCGTCGTCAACGGCCTGCTCGTCGACCGCATCGGGCCGAAGCGCTCGGGCGCGATCAGCCAGCTCATCGTCATCGCCGGGCTGTTCACCGCCTGGGCGATGGGAGTCCACAGTTTCGCCGGCACCCTCGCGCTCGGCGTGATCCTCGGCTTCGCCGGCGCCAGCTTCGCGATCGCCCTCCCCCTCGCGAGCCGCTGGTACCCGCCCGAGCATCAGGGCAAGGCGATGGGCTTCGCCGGCATGGGCAATTCGGGCACCGTGCTCGCCGCGCTCTTCGCCCCCGGCCTCGCCAAGCTGTTCGGCTGGAACGCGGTGCTCGGCCTCGCCTGCATCCCGCTGACGATCGTCTTCTTCGTCTATCTCGCGATGGCGAAGGACGCGCCAAACGCGCCCGCGCCGAAGAAGCTGGTCGATTATTTCGAACCGCTCAAGACCGCCGACGCTTGGTGGCTGATGGCCTTTTATTCGGTGACTTTCGGCGGTTTCGTCGGGCTCGCCGCCTCGCTTCCCATCTATTTCACCGACCAGTTCCACCTGACCCCGGTGATGGCGGGCTATTGCACCGCGGCCTGTGTGTTCGCCGGATCGCTGGTGCGCCCGATGGGCGGCGCGCTCGCCGACCGGATCGGCGGGGTGAAGGCGCTGATGATGGTGTTCGTCGTCGCCGCGCTGGCGCTCGCCGGGGTGCCGCAGGCCGCAACCCTGCCCGCCGCGCTCACCCTGTTCGTCATCGCGATGCTCGCGCTCGGCACCGGCAACGGCTCGGTCTTCCAGCTCGTGCCGCAGCGCTTCTCGGCCGAGATCGGGGTGATGACCGGGCTCGTCGGCATGGCGGGCGGCGTCGGCGGCTTCTACCTCGCCTCCTCCTTGGGCTTCGCCAAGCAGTGGAGCGGCAGCTTCGGCCCCGGCTTCTACATCTTCGCGGGGCTCGCCGTCGTCGCGCTGGTCGGGCTGATCTTCGTCAAGGGCCAGTGGCGCGCGACCTGGGGCGCGGCCGAAGGCGTGCGGATCTAAATCATGACCCGCACCCTTTTCATCCTGCTGGCGCTCGCGCCGGCAGGGGTGGCGCACGCCCAGGACGTCACCCTCAAGCCGCTCGGCGAGGCCCGGCTCCGTTACGAGAGCGTCGACCAGGACGGCCTCGCCGCCGAAGCCGACGCCCTGACCCTGCGCGTCCGCGCCGGGGTCGAGGCGAAGGCCGGGCGCTGGTCGGCGCTCGTCGAAGGCCAGAGCAATCTAGGACTTGTCGATGAGTATTTCGACGGCCTTCACGGCGCCGCGACGCGGCCGCTGGTGGCGGATCCCGAGAATATCGCCCTCGCCCGCGCCCAGCTCCGCTACGCCTCACCGACCTTCGGCCTCACCGCGGGGCGCCAGCGGATCGCGCTCGACGACGAGCGTTTCGTCGGCGCGGTGCCCTTCCGCCAGAACGGGCAGAGCTTCGACGCGGTCCGCGCCGAAATCACCCCGGCCAAGGGTATCAAGGCCGACCTGACCTATGCCTGGAGCGTCCGCACCATCTGGGGCATCGATGGCGCGGGCGCGCGGCAGCAAGCGGTGTCGGGCGACAATGTCTTCGGGAATCTGAGCGTCGCGACCCCGGTCGGCAAGCTCGCCGCCTTCGCCTATCTCGTCGATCAGGACGAGGCGACGGTGCAGGGTTTCCGCATGTCGAGCCAGAGCTATGGCGTGCGGCTCGACGGCAGCCAGAAGCTCGGCAAGGCGAAGATCGCCTGGCAGCTGAGCTATGCGCGCCAGTCCGACTGGCACCGCAACCCCAATGATTATTCCGCCGACTATTGGCTCGCCGATGTCGCGGTCGATCTTGGCGGCCCCCGGGTCGGCGTGGGCTATGAAATACTCGGCGCCGACAACGGAATTGCCCTCACCAGCTTACAGACCCCGCTCGCCACCGGGTTCAAATTCCAGGGCTGGGCGGACAAATTCCTCGCCACCCCGCCCGATGGCGTGCGCGACCTTTATGCGAGCGCCGGCTGGGGCTGGCAGGCCGTGGGGCCGCTCAAGGCGGTGACGCTGCAAGCGGTGTACCACGACTATCGCAGCGACCGGGCCAGCCGCTCCTATGGCGACGAGATCGACCTGCTGGCGAGCGCCAAGCTCGGCAAATTCACCGCCTCCGCCCGCTACGCACATTATGACGCGCGCACTCTTGCCACCGACACCGACAAATTCTGGCTGCAACTGGACTGGATGCTCTGATGGAACACCGCCCCCTCAAACCCGACGCCGACACGCGCGAGCATCTCGTCGTCATCGGCAACGGCATGGCCGGCTGCCGCGCGGTCGAGGAACTGCTCGCGCGCGATCCCACCCGCTACCGCGTCACGATCTTCGGCGCCGAACCGCGCGTCAATTATAACCGCATCATGCTCTCCCCCGTCCTCGCGGGTGAGAAATGCTTCAACGACATCGTGATCAACGACGCCGCATGGTACACCGACAACGGCATCGCGCTCGTCGCGGGCGATCCCGTCGCGGCGATCGACCGCGCGGCCAGGACCGTGACGACGCGCGGCGGGCTCAGCGAAAGCTATGACCGGTTGCTGATCGCCACCGGCTCCGACCCCTTCATCATCCCGGTGCCCGGCAAGGACCTGCCCGGCGTCATCGCCTTTCGCGACATGGACGATGTCGACACGATGCTCGCCGCCGCCGATGCGGGCGGCGACGCGGTGGTGATCGGTGGCGGTCTGCTCGGGCTCGAAGCCGCGCATGGCCTCAGCTTGCGCGGCATGAAGGTCACCGTCATCCACCTGATGCCGACCTTGATGGAGCGCCAGCTCGACGAAGCCGCCGGCTGGCTGCTCAAGAACGCGCTCGAAGCGCGCGGCCAGGCGATCCTGACCGGCGCCGACACCGCCGAGATCGTCGGCGACGGCAGGGTCGAAGGCGTGCGACTCAAGGACGGTACGCTGATCCCCGCCAGCCTCGTCGTCATGGCGGTCGGCATCCGCCCCTCGGTCGCCATCGCCCGCGACGCCGGCCTCGCGGTCGGGCGCGGCATCCAGGTCGACGATCATATGGTGACCAGCGACCCCGCCGTGCTCGCGGTTGGCGAATGCGTCGAGCATGACGGACAGGTCTATGGCCTCGTCGCACCCTTGTGGGATATGTGCCGCAGCCTCGCCGACGGCCTCGTCGAGAAACCCAGCGGCTATCGCGGCTCGGTAACCTCGACCAAGCTCAAGGTGTCGGGCATCGACGTCTTTTCCGCCGGCGACTTCTCGGGCGGCGACGGATGCGAGGACATTGTCCTCCGCGACGCGAGCCGCGGCGTCTACAAGCGCGTGATCGTCAAGGATGACCGTATCGTCGGCGCCGTCCTCTATGGCGATACCGCCGACGGCAACTGGTATTTCGACCTGCTCAAACGCCAAGAGGACGTCTCCGACCTTCGCGACCTGCTGATCTTCGGCCAGGCCTTCGCCGCGGGAGGCGGCGCGGCGGACCCTAAGGCGGCCGTTGCGGCGCTCTCGGACGATGCCGAGATTTGCGGCTGCAACGGCGTTACCAAGGGCCATGTCGTCTCGTGCATCGCCAAGGGTGCGCACAGCCTCGACGCGGTGCGCGGCGGTTGCAAGGCGTCGGCAAGCTGCGGCTCTTGCACCGGCCTCGTCGAAAATCTGCTCGCACTGACGCTCGGCGACGACGTCCAGTCGGGGCCTAGAAGCATGTGCAAATGCACCAGCTTCGGCCACGATGACGTCCGCCGCGAGATCGTTGCGCAGAATATGCGCTCGATCCCCGAGGTGATGCAGAAACTGCACTGGACGACCCCCGACGGCTGCTCGTCGTGCCGCCCGGCGCTCAATTATTATCTGCTCTGTGCGCTGCCCGGCGACTATGTCGATGACCAACAGAGCCGCTTCGTCAACGAGCGGCTGCACGCCAATATCCAGAAGGATGGCACCTACTCGGTCGTCCCGCGCATGTGGGGCGGACTCACCAACCCGCGCGAGCTGCGCGCGATCGCCGACGTCGTCGAAAAGTTCAACGCCCCGATGGTCAAGGTCACCGGCGGCCAGCGGCTCGACATCTTCGGGATCAGGAAGGAGGATCTGCCCGCCGTCTGGGCCGACCTCAACGCTGCCGGAATGGTCTCGGGCCACGCTTATGGCAAGTCGCTGCGCACGGTGAAGACCTGCGTCGGGTCCGAATGGTGCCGCTTCGGCACGCAGGATTCGACCGGGCTCGGGGTCAAGGTCGAACGGATGAGCTGGGGCAGCTGGATGCCGCACAAGTTCAAGATCGCGGTGTCGGGCTGCCCGCGCAACTGCGCCGAGGCGACGATCAAGGATTTCGGCATCGTCTGCGTCGACAGCGGCTACGAACTGCATGTCGGCGGCAATGGCGGCATCCATGTCCGCGCCACCGACCTCCTCTGCAAGGTCGCGACCGAGCAGGAGGCGATGGATTATTGCGCCGCCTTCATCCAGCTCTACCGCGAGGAAGCGCGCTATCTCGAACGTACCGCGCCTTGGATCGAGCGCGTCGGGGTCGATTATGTGAAGGCGCGCATCGTCGACGACCAGCCGGGCCGTGAGGCGCTCCGCGCGCGCTTCCTCTATTCGCAGAGCTTTTCGCAGGACGACCCCTGGGCGCAGCGCGCCGAGGGCGCCGAGGCCGAACATCACGCACCGATGGCGCGCTTCATTCCGCAAGGAGAATATGCATGACCACCGCCGAATGGCTCGACATCGGCTGGGTCGACCAGATCCCGGTGCGCGGCAGCCGCACCGTGCAGGTCGCGGGGGGCGACGACATCGCGGTGTTCCGCACCGCCGAGGGCAAGGTTTTCGCGCTGCTCGACCGTTGCCCGCACAAACATGGCCGGCTGTCGCAGGGCATCGTCCACGGCGGCGCGGTCGCCTGTCCGCTCCACAATTGGCGGATCAGCCTGTCGACCGGAGAGGCGCTGGGCGAGGACAAGGGCTGCACGCCCACGGTGCCGGTCAAGATCGACGGCGGCCGCGTTCTCATCTGCCGCGCCAGCACGCTGAAGGCCGCGGCCTGATGACGGAAGCCGTCCGCACCACCTGCGCCTATTGCGGCGTCGGCTGCGGCATCCGCGCGACGGTGACGGGCGAACGGGCGGTCGAGATCGCCGGCGACCCCGATCATCCTGCAAATCGCGGCAAGCTCTGCTCGAAGGGCACGCACCTCGGCGAGACCGTCGGCCTCGAAGGCCGCCTGCTTGCGCCCATGATCGGCACCAGGCGCGCGAGCTGGGACAAGGCGCTCGACCTCGTTGCAAAGAAGTTCCGCGAGACCATCGCGCGCCACGGCCCGGGCAGCGTCGCCTTCTACGTCTCGGGCCAGCTGCTGACCGAGGATTATTATGTCGCGAACAAGCTGATGAAGGGTTTCATCGGCACCGCGAACATCGACACCAATTCGCGCCTCTGCATGTCGAGCGCGGTGGCCGGCCACACCCGCGCCTTTGGCGAGGACATCGTGCCCGCGACCTATGACGATCTCGACGCCGCGGACCTGATCGTCCTTGTCGGCAGCAACACCGCCTGGTGCCATCCGATCGTCTATCAGCGCATCCGCGCGCGCTGCGAGGCGGGCGCCAAGCTTGTCGTGATCGACCCGCGCCGCACCGAGACCGCCGAGGAGGCCGACCTGCACCTCGCGATCCGTCCGGGCAGCGACGTCGCGCTGATGAACGGCCTGCTCGAGCATTGCCGCGAAGCCGGCGTGGTCGATGAAAACTATCTGGCGGCCCATGTCGCGGTGCCGCGGGATTTCTGGGACCAGCTTGGAGAGGGGAACGACCTGTGGTCGGTGGCACGGACATGCGACGTGCCGGCCGCCGACCTCAGGCGTTTCTATGAACTGTTCGCCGCGACCCCGCGCACGGTCACGATGTTCAGCCAGGGGATCAACCAGGCGACCGCCGGAACCGACCAGGTCAACGCGATCCTCAACCTCCATCTCGCGACGGGGCGCATCGGCAAGCCCGGTGCCGCGCCCTTCTCGATCACCGGCCAGCCCAATGCGATGGGCGGGCGCGAAGTCGGCGGGCTCGCCTCGACGCTGGCCGCGCATATGGATTTCGCGCCGGAAAACCGCGCGCGCGTCCGGCGTTTCTGGGCCGCGCCGACGATCGCCGAAAAACCCGGATTGAAGGCGGTGGATCTGTTTCGCGCCGTCGGCGAAGGCCGGATCAAGGCTTTGTGGGTGATGGCGACCAATCCCGCAGTGTCGATGCCCGACGCGAACCGTGTGCGCGAGGCGCTGTCCGCCTGCCCCTTCGTCGTCGTCAGCGACGTGATCGAAAAGACCGACACCGGGGCCTTTGCCCATGTCCGCCTGCCCGCCGCCGCGTGGGGCGAGAAGGACGGGACCGTCACCAATTCGGACCGCACGATCAGCCGCCAGCGCGCGCTGTTTTCATTGCCCGGCGAGGCGATGCCCGACTGGTGGATCGTCAAGGAGGTCGGGCGGCGGATGGGCTGGAAGACCGCCTTCACCTATGATCGTCCCGCCGACATCTGGCGCGAACATTGCCGCCTGTCGACCTATGACAATGACGGTGCGCGCCTGTTCGCACTGCCCGGCGCGGCGCAGGGCGGCACCGCCGCCTATGACGACATGATCCCCTTTCGCTGGGGCGGCGATCATGTCTTTGCCGACGGACGTTTTTCGACCGACGACGGCCGCGCACGCCTCGTTCCCGTCGCGCAAAAGCCGCTGCCCGAACCGCTCGCCAAATGGCCGCTGACGCTCAATACGGGGCGATATCGCGATCAGTGGCACACGATGACGCGCACCGGCCTCGCGCCGAAACTCGCGCGCCACCGCGAGGAGCCGCTCGTCGAGGTCCACCCCGACGACGGCGCGCGCCTCGGCCTCGCCGACGGCGGCCTCGCGCGCATCGAAACCCCCCAGGGCGACAGCCTCTACCGCGTCGCCTTCCACCCCGGCCAGCGCCCCGGCGAGCTGTTCGTGCCGATCCACTGGACCGACCGCACCGCGAGCGGCGGCCGCACCGGCCTGCTCCCCCGCCCGCTCGTCGATCCCGTGTCGGGCCAGCCGGGGTTCAAGCGCACCCCCGCATCGATCGCCGCGGTCGCCCCCAAATGGCGGGGCTTCCTCCTGCTCGCGCGCGAGCTTAGTGAGACCCCGCGCTGCCTGTGGGCGACGCGCGTCGCGGTGCCTTCCGGCGTGCTGTGGGAGGTCGCGGGCAAGGGCGACCTCAAGAGCATCGAAGCGCTGCTTCCCAAGGGCGAACGCATCGAGGCGCAGGACGCCGCGCGCGGCACGCGGCGCATCGCGATCGCCGCGAACGGCCGCCTCGCCGGCGCGCTGTTCGTCACCGAGACCGGCGAATTGCCGCCGCGCGACTGGCTGATCGCCCAGTTGTCCGCGCCCGAGGTCGCCCCCACCCTGCTCGCCGGCCGCGCGCCGGGAATGCAGGCCGACCGCGGCCCGATCATCTGCGTCTGTTTCGACATCGGGCTCAAGACGATCGTCGGCGCCATCCGCGACCAGGGCCTGGCCGAGGTCGCGGCGATCGGCGCCGCGATTGGCGCCGGCACCAATTGCGGATCGTGCCGCCCCGCGCTCGCGCGCATCCTGACCGAGGAGACCAGTAATGCCGCCTGACGACTTCCCCCCCGGCACGGTCTGGCTTGTCGGTGCCGGCCCCGGCGACCCCGAGTTGCTGACGATGAAGGCGATTCGGTTGATCGCGGCGGCGGACATCGTCTTTTACGATGCGCTGGTCGGCCCGGACATTCTTGCCCTTATCCCGCCGCATATCGAACGCGTCGGGGTCGGCAAGCGATCGGGTCGCCATTCGAAGGACCAGCCGGCGATCGACGCGATGCTCGTCGCCGCCGCGGCGGCGGGCAAGCGGGTCGTGCGGCTGAAGGGCGGCGATCCGTCGCTGTTCGGCCGGTCGGCGGAGGAAATGACGGCGCTGCGCGGCGCCGGGCATGTCGTCCATGTCTGTCCGGGCATCACCGCCGCCAGCGCCGCCGCCGCCTCGGCGGGCGTGTCGCTCTCACTGCGCGGCGTAGCGCGCGACGTCCGTTTCGTGACGGCGCACAGCCGCCGCGGCGCAGCGCTCGATCTCGACTGGCCAGCGCTCGCTGCGGCGGGCACCACCCTCGCCTTCTATATGGGGCGCGAAGCCGCGGGCGAAATCGCGCGCGGATTGGTCGATGCCGGAATGCCCGCCGCGACGCCGGTGCTGGTCGTCTGCAACGTCAGCCTTCCCGACGAAAGGCAGCTCGCGACGCGCCTCGACCTTCTCGCGCTCGCGACCCGCGCGCTGGCCGCCGACGCGCCGACGCTGATCCTCGTCGGCGAAGCGGTCGGCAAGGCACCGTCCCCGCACCCAGCCCCGGTCGCCGAAACCGAGGTGGCCTACGGCCGGTAAGGGACGGAATCGGGAAGGATGACGCCAACCGTTCTTGCATAGCTTGCCCAGGCCTCCACCAATTCGGTCCGGCGTTCGGGCTCGGCGAGCGACAGGTCGCGGGTTTCGCCGGGATCGCGGGCGATATTGAACAGGCGCCAGGTCCCGTCGCCGATGTCGGTGAGTTTCCACTCGCCGCGGCGATAAGCGCGCGATCCGAACAACTCCGCGCCCACGCCATCGTCAGGACCATAGACAGGGGCCCGGGGGTCGCGCAGCCAGCGGACCCATGACCGGCCGGTGATCGGGCGGACCGTGCGATCGCCGACCCTCGTCGCCGTTGCATCGACCCCGGCAAGTTCGAGCACGGTCGGCGCGATATCGGCGACCGATTGATATTCGGTCGCGGCGCCGTCACGCCGGGGAATGCCGAACCCGCTGACGAAAGCCACGGCGCGCGTGCCGCCTTCGCTTTGATAGCCCTTTGTGAGCCAGGAAGGCGCGGTCGCAGCCTGGGCCCAACCGGCGCCATAGGTGAGATAGGAGGTCGCCGTGCCGCGATTGGCGAAGCCGTTGTCGGCGCCTTTCAGCGCACCTGCGAGCATTTCGGCGCCGGTAGTCTCGACGTCGAGCGCCTCGGCGCCATTGTCGGCGAGGAAGATGATCACCGTATTGTCGAGTTCGCCCGCGGCGCGCAAAGCCTCGATCACGCGGCCGACATTCTGGTCGAGCCGGTCGACCATTGCGGCATAGATTTCCATATTGCGCGCGGCGAGGCGTTGCTGCCCGGCGGTCAGCGAGTCCCAGCTGCCGTCGCGGTTGCGCGGGGTGTGGGCCGCAACGCCGGGCGCCAATATGCCGAGTTCGCGTTGGCGCGCCAGGCGCCGTTCGCGCAGCACGTCGAAACCCTCGTCGTACCGCCCCTTGTAGCGGGCGATATCCTCGGGCGGCGCCTGCAGCGGCCAATGCGGCGCGGTGAAGGCCAGATAGGCGAAGAAGGGCTGGTCGCCCTGCCCTGCCGCTGGCCGCTCGCCGAGAAAATCGACCAGGCGCGTCGCGAAATAATCGCTCGAATAGAAATCCCGCGGCAAGCGCGTCAGGCGCTCTCCCTGTTCGGTATAGGTCGCCCGGCCACCCTTTTCCGGATCGGCGTCGGTCCCGAAATGATTGTGCCCGCCCTGCAGCAAGGCAAAGCTGCGTGCGAAACCGCGCGCGTGCGGATCCTGCTCAGGGGTCAGGCCAAGGTGCCATTTGCCCGAAAAGAGCGTCTGATAACCGCCGGCCGAAAGCCGCTCGGCCAGGGTCGCGACATCGCTGCGCAAATAGCCTTCATACCCCGGCTGGCCCTGCTGGTTGGGGCGGATCATCTCGGCCATCGTGCCAAGGCCGGCGAGGTGGTTGTCGGTGCCCGAAAGCAGCATCGAGCGCGTCGGCGAGCAAGTCGGCGCGGTGTGAAAACCGGCGAGGCGAATGCCCGCGAGCGCCAGCTTGTCGAGATGCGGCGTCCTGATCTCGCCGCCAAAGGCCCCGAGGTCCGAATAGCCAAGGTCGTCGGCGACGATGACGAGGAAATTGGGACGGCGCTCGGTGGCCGTGGCGGAAAACGGCACGCCGATGGTCACAAGGGTCAAGGCGAGAACGAGAAAGCGGCGGATCATGTTGGCGTCCGTTCGATCGAAACAAAGGGGCGGTGCGCCCGGGCGAATGGAACCCGGGCGCACCGCAAACAGGACCGGCGCAGTCGCAGGATGGGAGAGGAGAGCATGGGCGCCGGCCCATAATGCGTCAGGCCGGTTCGTATTGTACCGCCTTTTCCTTGCGCACCGTGCGGCTGGTGCGGCCGTCGATCGCGAGGGGGATGTCGCCCGCGATCGTGGCGCGGCGCAGCGTGCGGCGCTGCAACCCGAAGTCGGCAACGGCGCGGTGCTGGGTCGCCTGATTGTCCCAGATGGCGACGTCGCCTTCGCGCCAGCGCCAGCGCACGACATTTTCGGGCTTGGTAATATGGTCCTGCAAGATCGCGAAGAGCCGCGCCGAATCCGCCCCGTTCAACCCGACGAACTGCTTGACGAAATGCCCGAGTAACAGGCTGCGCTGGCCGCTGACCGGATGGACGCGGACCACCGGATGCTCGGTTTCATAGACGGTCGAGGCAAAGACGTTACGATGGTCCTTGATGCGCTTGGCGGCGCTTTCGCCGTCGGGCGCGCTCTGCAGGATCGCCGCATAGTCGTAGAGGTTGGTGTGCGTCGCCCACAGCGTGTTGACGAGCTGACGCAGCGTCTCGGGAAGCCCTTCATAGGCGGTCTCGCCATTGGCCCATAACGTGTCGCCGCCGGCTTCGGGGATCGTCAGCGCCCGCAGGATCGACGCCTTGGGATAGGCCTCGACGAAGGTCACGTCGGTGTGCCAGCTCGACGCCGCATAGCCTTCCTTGCTGTCGAGTTCGAGCAGGTAACGCGACCCGTCGGCGACCGGCACCGTCGGATGGGCGACCGGATCGCCGAGCGATGCGGCGAAATCCTCATGCTCCTGATCGGTCAGATGCTGCTGGTCGCGAAAGAAGAGCACCTTGTGGCGCACCAGCGCGGCCTGGATCGCCTGCACCGTCGCCGCGGGAAGATCGCCCGAGAGCTGGACGCCATTGACCACGGCTCCGATAGTGCCGGTCACGGGCGTGACGTCGAGGTCGATTTTCTTGTCGCGAGCATTGGCATAGCTGTTGTGAAGATCCGTCATGATCAGTCTCCTTTGGGGGTTGGACGGCGGGCTATCCGGGAAGGGCGGGATCGGGCGGAACCGGTCGGGGCCTTCGGCGAATTTCGGGAAGGGGCGGCGCGGATCACAGCTTCGTCCGCAGCGTCGCGCCGATGGTGCGCGGTTCGCCGATCAGCGCAGTGACGATGCCGGTGTTCTGCGCCGACAAGGTCTGGAAATAATCCTTGTCGAACAGGTTGCGCGCCCAGATCGACAGGTCGAACAACCCGTCGTCGGTGCGGATGACGATGCGCGCGTTGGCGATGCCGAACCCGGGGACATCGGCATAGCGGCTGTCGCTCGACGAGGTGTTGAAGGTCGAGCGGTGCGAATAGTCGGCGTGGGCGTAGAGCGACAGGTCGCGTCCACCGAGCGCGCCGAGCGGTGCCGACGCGTCGCCGCCCAGCGTATAGGTGAATTTGGGCACGCCGGGCAGTTGCTCGCCGGTCAAATCCTGCTTGCCGCTGAGGTTGAGCCTTTCGGGCGCCTGCGGTGCGTTCGGATAATCGCTATAGGTCGTATCGGCGTAGGCGGCCGACGCATAGAAGCTGATGCGATCGGTCGGCGCCGCGACAAGATCGGCCTCGACCCCGCGCGAACGGACCCCGGGAATATTGGCGATATATTGACGAAAATTGACGGTGTTCGCGATCTGCTCGGTGATCGCGGTCTGGTAATCGCTGATCTCGGTCCAGAAACCCGCGAGGTTGAAGGTTACCGCACGATTGAGCCACTGGGTCTTGACCCCGATTTCGTAACTGTCGACCTTTTCCGGCGCGACATTGGGATCGACCCCGACGGGCAAGCTGGTCAGGTTGAGCCCGCCGGACTTGTTACCGCGCGAATAGGTCGCATAGCCAAGCGCGTCGTCGGAGAACTGCCACGACAGCGTCGCGAGGCCCGACACGCTGTTGTCGCTGAAGCTTGTCGAATAGTCGGTGACGGGATTGAACTGGGTCCGCAGGATCGCCGCGTCGCGCGCGATATCGGCGGGCAAGGTCGACAGGTCGACCCCCGCCACATGATATTGGTGAAAGGATCCGCTCTTCTTTTCACGCGTATAGCGAAGGCCCGCGGTCAGCGTCAGGCGATCGGTGAACTTCCAGTCGAGTTGGCCGAACAGCGCATAGCTTTTGGTGCGCGGGTCGGAGGTCGAATTCGCCTCGAACCCGTTGACCGCCGCTTCCCATGTGGCGAGCGAGAACGGCGATGCCGGTGGCCGGTTCCACAGCGCCGCGGCCGGCCCATAGGCCGTCGCGCCCTTGCCACGGATCACCTGCCAGAAATAATAGGCGCCGACGACATAGTTGATCGGGCCGGTGCTGTCCGATGCGAGACGGACTTCCTGGCTGAACTGACGCTGCCGGTTCGCCTGCTGCGCCTTGGTGATGACCGGCAGCGAGGTGGAGTCGCCGTCGTTGGCGGGGTTCCAGTCCCACCAGCGATAGGCCGTGATCGACGTCAGCTTGGCGCCGCCAATATCCCAGTCGACCTGCCCCGACAC
Organism: Sphingopyxis sp. GW821-FHT02C12; assembly: GCF_059421785.1. Classification (NCBI taxonomy): domain Bacteria; kingdom Pseudomonadati; phylum Pseudomonadota; class Alphaproteobacteria; order Sphingomonadales; family Sphingopyxidaceae; genus Sphingopyxis; species Sphingopyxis sp. GW821-FHT02C12. The sequence continues at coordinate 2,687,549 of NZ_JBWKVQ010000001.1, read as the reverse complement.
GCCATAACCGTCCATGTTCGACTGATAATGGCCGTCGGCCTCGCCGCGGCGCGCGAAGGGATCGATGGTCGGAAAGCTATATCCGGGGAAGCGCGCCGCACGCTGCGCGAAGTTGTTCGGGATCGCGGCACCATTGTCATAGGTGCCGAAATAATCGGCGAAGACGTTGAGCACATGGTTCTGCTTCTGGCGCGCGAAGTCGCCGATGATCCGCACCTCGACATCCGACGAGGGCGTGAAGAGCAATTGCCCGCGCAAGCTCCAGTTCGAATAATCCTGCGCGCGTTCATTCTGGGTATCGTTGTAGAGAAACCCGCGCCGTTCGGTCGCCGAGCCGCTGACCCGGATCGCGAGCAGATCCTGGACGATCGGACCCGAGGCCGAAGCACGCAGCTGATAATAGCCATAATCGCCGACGCTCGCCTCGCCCGAGAATTCGGGGTCGAAGCTCGGCTTGCGCGACGTGATGTTGATCGCGCCCGAGGTGGTGTTCTTGCCGAACAACGTTCCCTGCGGTCCGCGCAAAACCTCAATCTGCTGAAGATCGACGAGGTCGAACTGCGACTGACCGACGCGGCCGTAATAGACATTGTCGATATAGAAACCGACGCCGTTCTCCAGCCCGTCGTTGGTGAGCGCGACATTGCTGCCGAGGCCGCGGATATTGATGTTGGTGTTGCGCGGGTTGAAGCTGAACACCTGCAGGCTCGGCACGAGTTGCTGGACCTGGGTCAGCGTGTAATTGCCGGTCTTCTCGAGCGTTTCCGCGCCCACGACCGACAGCGCGATCGGGACGTTCTGCGCGCTTTCGTCGCGGCGGCGCGCCGAGACGATGATTTCACTGCCGTCATAGCTGTCGCCGCCCGCTTCGGCCGCAGCTTCGCCGTCGATGATGGTCGCGGCGTCGGCGGCGGCCTCAGTCGCAGCGGCGGGCACCGCGTGCCATGCCACGGCGGCGCCGAGCAACAGTTTGAGCCGGTGGTCGGGAGAGAATTTCGTCGTCATATTTTGTCCCCGGGCGGCGTTCCCGCCCCCTTTTTGATGTGTTTGAGATGGGCGCTATGCGCCGCGCCGGATCGTCCGCTCGCCAGACCATCGCCCCACAAAGCGCGAGCCGCGCTGCGCAGGGACGCAGGATAGCGAGCCAGATCCGACAGGTCGGATTGGGTCAGCAAAGGCATGGTTTCACCTGTCGCCGACGCGCAGGCGCCGGACGCTGGACCGTGAGCCCTCGCGTGAGGGATATCGGCCACGATGAAAGGAGGGCGCCGCCGTGCGGAGGGGATGCGGTGGTCCGCTATCCCGCGCACAGGAAGGGCGAAGGTCTACATGATGATACTACACATGCGCATCGCAATACCCCTTCTGGGGGAACGCAATGCCTGGCGCTGTCGCCCGAGCATCACGCGCTTTAGCCGTTGGTAACGCGGAGCAAGCTGCTTTCCCGTTCAAAAGCCGCGGGTCGAAGAGGAGCGGGAGAGCCCGTCACCCGTCTCGACCAGCTCCGAGTGACAATCTCAACTTAAAAGATTGATATTGGAGTCGTCAATGGCGGACCACTGTTTTTGCGGCAAAGAAAATCTTTGAGACGACGAACCGAGGTCTTTCGGACAGGTCGTGCCAGCATCGCGTCCATTCCCGGTCCGCGAGCGGATCGACGCTCGTCAGGCCGGATCGCCGCCGCCGGACAGCAGCAGCCGTGACAGATATTCGCTGATCGGGACTGGAAGCGGAACCGGACCTGCGGGGCCGGTCGAAACGACGACGCTGTCGGCGCATCCGATGCATTTGCCGCCGACGAACAGCCCCTGCCCGATGACGAGCGAACGCTCGCCCACGCGGATGATGCCGGTCGCGACGTCGATGGTGCCGGGGTAGCGCGCCTGTCCCAGAAAGGCGGTGTCGACATTAGCGATCACCAGCGCCGGACTGTCTTCCTTGGCGACCTGCACCCGCGCTTCGGCGAGCAGTTCGAAACGCGCTTCCTCATAAAATTGCCCGGTTGCGACATTGTTGAGGTGGCGGAACATGTCGATGTCGGAAAAGCGGATCGGCACCGCCTTGTGGAGCGGGTAGGAACCGGGATCGAGGCGGGGCGGCGTCGGTTTCATCGCGTTTCCAATCGGTCGCGCCACGCCATCAGCGCGGCATGGGTCGCTTCGGGTACCTCGCGCTGGGGGACGTGACCGCACACGGGAATCATGTGCAGCACGGCATCGGGCAAAGCGGCCGCCATGTCGCGCGAACGATCGGGAGCGACGATCGCATCGTCCTCACCCGCGAGCACCAGCGCCGGACCGGCGATGCCGGCCAGCAGGCCGCACCGGTCGACGCGCGTCGAGGCCGCCGCCTGCTGCTCGGCGAAGCGTTCGGTGCCGCAGCGCAAGAGCATCGCATGTATGTCGGCGAGCAACTCGGCATCGGCGCGGCTGGTGCGCGATAACATCGCGCGGGCGAGACGGTCCGCCAGCAGGCCAAAGTCGTCGCGCGCCTGCATGATTGCCGCTTGCCGCCCTGCCCTGGCTTCGTCGCTGTCGGCGGTGCAGGCGCTGCTGAGCATCGCAAAGCCCGTCAGCCGTTCGGGGACACGCGCGGCGAGTTCCAGTGCGACATAGCCGCCCATCGAATGACCGCAGAGCGCGAAGCGGTCGGGCAGGTCGGCGAGTATGGCCTCGGCCATCGCCTCGACCGAGGCGCCGCGCGGCACGAAGATGCGATCGACAGGCATGCCTTGCCAACTCGCCGCATCGGTGGCGATGCCGCAGATCGCGATTACCGGTACCGTCATCGCGCGCTCCTCTCTTCGGACGGGATGCTGCTACTCTTCAATGATCCCCGCAAGGTCGCGCGCGAAACCTTTCTTGGTTTCGACATCCATGCCGCGCAAGATCTGGATGCGCTGGGCTTGCGGCGACCCCGCGCCGTGCATCGATTCGGTGAGATAACCGACCGCGTTGCGCCCCAAGGTCATATTCTCGATCAACCGCAGGATGCGCTGGCGATATTCGACCGGAACATTGTGTTTGCCCTTCATATATTTCTCGAGGATCGGGCCGATCGTCTCATTCTTGAAGTCGGCGTCCGACGGCATCGTCACCATGATGCCGCCGGCGAGATCCTGCGCGAGGCGCGAAATCTCGTAAGGGAAGCGCGTCACATTATGCTTGCACACATTGGCGAGCATCGCGTCGTTCATGAAGATGCCCGACGGCAGCTGTTTCGCCTCATGGCTCGATGCGATGGCGGAGGAATAGATGGTCTCGTTGAGGTGCGTCATCTCGACGAGCTTGTCCTTGATATGGCTCGCCGCCTCGGCGCCGTTGTAATCGGCGACCTGCGCCGCGGCACCGACCATCACGTCGCCGAGCCCGGTTTTGCAGACGTAACTCGCGCGATGGTACGACGTGAAGCGCGCGACCATGTCCTGCGCGAATTCATATTCGCCGTCCATCAGCACATGTTCGTGCGGGATGAAGACATTGTCGAAGACGACGAGCGTTTCCTGCCCGCCGAAGCGCGCATTGCCCTGGTCGATGTCGCCCGCCTCCATCGCGCGGGTGTCGCACGACTGGCGGCCATAGATGTAGGTGAGGCCCGCCGCGTCGCCCGGCACCAGACCGACGATCGCGAAGTCGCGGTCGGCCTCGCCCATGTTCATCGTCGGCATCACGCAGATCCAGTGCGAGTTGAGCCCGCCGGTCATGTGCGCCTTGGCGCCGGTGACGTACACGCCCGCGTCGGTGCGCTTGACGACGTGCAGGAACATGTCGGGATCGGCCTGTTCGTGCGGGCGTTTCGATCGATCGCCCTTGGGGTCGGTCATGCCCGCGCCGATGATGATATTCGCGCGCTGAGCGTGGCGCATGAAGTCGAGGTAGCGCTGGTGGTAGGGCGTGCCGTGCTTCGCATCGATGTCCCAGGTGATCGAATGGAGGACGCTGATCGTGTCGAGCCCGGCGCAGCGCTGGAAGCAGGTGCCGGTGAGCTGGCCCATCTTGCGCTGCATGCGGTTCTTCATGACGAGGTCTTGCGGCGAGCCGACGATATGGAGGAAGCGGTTGACCGGCGCGTCGATGAGGTCGCTGTGCGCGGTCGCCAGCTCGGGGTCGGCGACCGCGAGGTCATAGGTCATTTTGAGCGCGTTGATCGAGGGGCGGATGATCGGGTGATCGACGAGTTCCGCGACGCGTTCGCCGAAGAGCCAAACCTCGACGCCGCGATTGCGGAGCGAGGCGACATAGTCGTCGCCGGTGACGATCGGGGGGAAGCGCGCCCAGCGGTCGGCGGCGCTTTCTTCGCGGGGGTGGATGGTCATGTGCAGTCTCCCATTTTGTCTATCTTCACGCATATCGCGGAGACGCGGTGTCAAAACAGGGCATGACAGGCGAGGAAAACTCACCATAATGCGCAGCCATCATGGCGACGATCGACGGTTATTATTTTCAGGTTTGCACGAAAGGCGCCGAGCGCGCGGGCAAGCACGTGCGCGACCTGACCCTCGGGACCGGGCTCGACCCCGCCGATTTCGCGGTGCCGGGGTGGCGCGGGTCGGCCGAGGCGATGGCGCTGCTGGTGCGCAATATCTGGGCGGCGCTGGATGACGAGTTTATGGGCCATACCGCGCGGCGGGTGCGGCCGGGGAGCTTCGCCTTCGCGTGCGAGCTGGCGCTCGAGGGGGCCGACGTCGCCGACGGGCTGTCGCGCGCGGCGCGGTTCTACAACCTACTCGATGCGGGGATCGCCACGGGCGTGCGGGCGACTGCGGCGGGGCTTGAGGTCGAGGTGCGCTTCGACCGGCCCGATCTCGATCCCGATCAGTATTTCAGCGAATTCTGGCTGATCATCTGGCACCGGCTCGCCTGCTGGCTGGCGGGCGAGACGATTTCGCTGCTGGCGGCCGAGTTCGATTATCCGCGTCCGCAAGCCTATTTCGAGGAGTTCAAATATCTCTTCCCGTGCCGTCATCGCTTCGACGGCGCGGCGCGGCGAATACTGATGGACGGACACGCGCTGCACGCACCGATCCAGCGCACGCGGGACGAACTGGAGGCGATGCTCGCGGCGGCGCCGCTCGACATCATGACGATCCCCGCGAGCGATGCGAGCGTCGCGCGGCGGGTGCGGCAGTATCTGACGCGCAGCCCCGATCTGACGCTGGAGGAACTCGCGGTGGCGACCGGGCTGTCACCGCACAAGCTGCGCCGCCTGCTCCGCGCGGAGGGCATGACGCTGGCGACGATCCGCGAGAATGTGCGGCGCGACAAGGCGATGCGGCTGCTGACCAGCGGCAATGCGACGGTCGAGGCGATCGCCGAGATGCTGGGTTATGCCGAAGCGCGGAGCTTTACGCGAGCGTTCCGGCAGTGGACGGGGCGGTCGCCTTCGGCTTGGCGGGCTGGTGGGTGAGGTTTGGAATGCATTCCAAGCGCGCCTCTATTTTCCGTTTGTGTCGAGCGAAGTCGAGACACCCCGAAGACGTGCGCGCCCGATGGGTGTCTCGACTTCGCTCGACACGAACGGGATTTATAGGGCGGCTTATCCACGCGCCCTCCACGGCCCCTCCACCCCTCGCTTCGCGAGCGGTCCCCCTTCCCCATGGCCTTCGGCCACAGGGAGGATCTAGCTCCCCCCGCCCCGGCACATGCCGATGACATAGTCGATGATCATCCGGTCGCGTTGCGGCGACGGCGGGCCGAGGACGCCTTGCGCGTGGAGCGGAAGATGCGCGACCGCCTCCCCTGCCCCCTCGCCGAAGACATAATGGTCGAACCAGGTGCGCCACGCTTCACGTTCGGCGTCGGGCAGTTCGCGGATCGAATGCATCGCCAGCATCAGCGCGGCGAAGGGGAAGCGGTCGGTGCGCTGGCCGAACCAGTAGTTGACCAGCACATTGAGCTTGCCGGTCGAGCGGACATGATGCCACCACATCGGCGGCATGAAGAGCGCGTCGCCGGGTTCGAGATCGGCGACCAGCTTGTGCCGTTCGGCCTCGGCATAAAGCGGATAACGGTCGAGGTCGGGATGGTCGGGGTCGACCATACTCGTCGGCTGGCCGGCAATGGTGCGCTCGACCGGGCCGACATAGAGGTTCGAAATCTGCTCGGGCGGGAAGAGCGAGAAGCGGCGGCGCCCCGCGACGACGACAGCGATGTTCGACGCCATGTCATAGTGCGGCGCGATGCGGCTGGCGTTACCGACCCAGATGCGCGGATCGACGCCCTGCACATCGATACCGAGCGGATTTTCGGCAGCGAAGCTCGCGACGCTGTCGGGGGTCGGGGTCGATCCGGCGTAAAGCGTGGGTCCCGCGGGATCGCCGCGGATCGCGAGGAGCCGTTCGACAAGCGTCGCCATCGGCATCTTCTCGCTGCGGAAATTCACCCCGCGCATGTCGTCGGTGTAGAAATAGCGCCCGCCGGTTTCTGGCGGGCCGACCAGCACTGTCAGCGGTTTGCCATTGTCGCGCGCCGCCAGATAGGCGGCGATGGCCTGGTCGCCCTGCCCGGCGGCTGCGACGGCGGGCCAGTGGGACGCGAGACCGCGCATGACGAAAGGGCGCGCGGCGGCGGCGATGGCAGCATCAATCGCCGCCAAGTTAGCGCCGTCAACTTCGTCGATCGTCTTTTCCGTTTCGGTGCTCACGGACATCAATCTAGCCGTTCGTGTCGAGCGAAGTCGAGACACCCCGAAGCCTTGCGGGTCCCAAGCGTGTCTCGACTTCGCTCGACATGAACGGGATTAGGGGGCGGCGCATAGATAGGCGAGATGCAGGCAGCTCGGGCTTCCCGGCGCTTACCGCCCGGGTTCGACACGAACCGTCCGGCTGGCACGCTTGCCGTCGGCGGAACGGCTACGCAGGTCGACCGCGCCGCCGACCGCGACCGGTCCCGCATAGCGCGTCCAGACGCCGCCTTCGACGCGATATTCGATGGTCGTGCCGGGATAGGCGCTGTTCGCTTCGAGCTTGCCCGCGGCGATGCGTGCGCCCGGCGGGGCGACGCGATAGGCGACGCCGATGCGGTCGAGCAGCGGGAATTGCGCCGCAGCGCGGCCGGCAAAATCCTGCCAGCCCGTTTTCAGCTTTGCCCGATCGACACGGCTGTCGCCCCATTCATAGGCCGCCCCCGCTTGATAGGCCGGCGTCCAGGGCGCGGGCGCCCAGCCGCGTTCGGCGAGCGCGAGCAGGCGCGGGAAGAGCATATAGTCGACCTGGCCGTCGGTGCGGATCGTCTCGCTCCACAATTGCGCCTGCACCCCGGCGACGCGGTGGCCGGGCTGGAGCGTCGGGGCATCGTCGATCGGCTTGCCATCGGCATAGATGTTGCGGATCGTCGCGGCATTGGCGGGCAGATTGTCCGGCATGAAGCCGAAGACCTGATATTCGTCGACGCCGCGCGAGGCCCAGTCGTAACCGCCTTCGTCGGGATGCGGCGCATAGGGCATGTCGAAATAACCAAGGTCGGGGATCGACAGTATGACGTTCCAGCCGCGATTGAGCTGGTCGTGCGCCTCGCGGATCGCGCCGGTGTGGAGAACGCCCCAGATGTTGGTCTGTGAATCCTTGGGCATGTTGGCGGCATCGGTATGCCCCATGCCGTCGCTCCAACCGCCGGCGCGCAGCCCCTTGGCGGCAAGGCTGGCGCTGACGCGTTCGATGAAGCGCGGGGTCAGCTTGCCGGGATCGCCGCCATTTTCGGCGATCATCGCGGCGCAGGCGGGCGACTTGACCCAGGCGCCCGCGGTCTCGTCGGCGCCGAGGTGGAAGGTCTTGAGCGGCGTTCCCGCCTGGCGGTGCATGGCGGCAAGCGCGTCGACGACGGTGTCGACGAAGCGATAGGTCGCGGGCAGGCAGACGTTGAGCGTATTGTCGTCATAATTCTGGATGCTGCGATATGCGGTGGTGTCGGCCGGGTCGATCAGGCGATAGGCGTCGGCCTCGGCGGTCTTGCCCGCAGCCGCCAGCCGCGCGTGGCGGAGTTCCATCGCCTTGATCGCGGCGCGGCTGTGTCCCGGCATATCGATCGACGGGATCACCTCGATCTGGCGCGCCGCCGCCGCCTGCACGATCGCGACATAGTCGGCGACGCTGAGATAGCCGTTGACCCCGCCCGTTCCGTCGGGCCCGGCGCCGAGTTGCGGCAGGATGCAGGTCTTTTCCTCCGGGTCGTGGCAGCGCTTCGAGCCGATTTCGGCGAGTTCGGGCAGCGCCGGGATTTCGATCCGCCACCCCTCATCCTCTGCAAGGTGAAGGTGAAGCTTGTTGAGCTTGAACGCAGCCATCGCCTCGACGAGCTTCAAAACCTCGTCGCGGCCGTGAAAATTGCGCCCGAGGTCGAGGTGCAGCCCGCGAAAGCCATATTCGGGCGCGTCCTCGACATGGAGCGGCTTGAGCTTGCCCTGTTCGAACGCCGCCTGTTGCGCGAGCGAGCGCAGCGCATGACTTGCCCCCGCCGCGTCATGCGCGCTGATCGTGACGCCGGATGCAGCGACGTCGAGGACATAGGCTTCGGGCGCGAGCGAGGGGGCGCCGATGCGGATGGTGAGCGGCAGCTTGCCGCCCTCACCCACCCCCGCCGCCGCCAGCGCGGACAGGGCGGGCGCGAGAGCGCTGCGATCGGTGCCGTCGAGCGTCAGCGCGATACCGCCGCCGAGGTCGACGGGCTTGCCCTTGCCCTGCACCGCCCTGGCCGGTTTGGGCAGGATAACGACGCCGGTCGCGGCGGGGGCCTGACGGTCGGCCTGCAGCGCGAAGGCGCGTTCGGGGAGCAGCCAGCGCGTCTTGTCGGCGTCGCTCTTGGTCGCGAGCCGCGCCTCATCGGTCATCGGCGCGACGAAAGGCAGGATTTCGAGGCCGGTTTCGGGGTCGATGACGGGCCGCGTCGCGGCGATCGTGCGCGCCCGCACCCCGTCGGCGACCAGATAGGCGTTGGGCATGCCGAACGCCTTCGAGAAATTGGCGCCGACGCCCCATAATTCGATCTTATGCGTCGACCCGGGTTTCAGCGTGACCCCGGGCTTGAGGGTCAATTGCTGGAGGTCGCCGTTGATCAGGCGATGGTCGAAGATGTCGCTTTCGACGACGGGGAGGCGGTTGACGAAGCTGAAGTAGAGCGAGAGGCTGTGAAGGTCGGCGGGGACCGTGTCGGGCAGCGTCAGCGTGATCGTCGAGAGGAAACAGGCGTCGATTCCCGTCGGGCACGCCGGACGGTTGTCGACCATCGTCAGCCGGTAGCCGAGCGTATCGGCGAAGCGGTCGAACGCCGCCTGCGCGGGGGCTTCGTTCGCGAACGCCGCGGGCGCCATCGGCAGCGCCGCCACCATCGCCGCGGTCGTCATCGCCCTGGCCATCATCCGCATATCCGCTCTCCCGCTCGACAAGTTGTATCTAATTTGTCATGTAGTTTCCCAATGGTCAATGCGCTTCAAATGGGGCGCTTTCAAAAGGGATAGGCGTGACATGGCAGGATTGTCGGCTTTTTGGCGCATCGCGGCGATCCTGATTGGTTTTACATTAGTATTGTCGTCGGCATCGACCGCCTCCGCGACCGATCGTCCGGTTGTGGTCGGCTATCTCGCGGCGTTCAAGGGCCTCGACCTGTCGATCGAACGGACCGACCTGTCGTCCTTCACCCACTACAACCTCTCCTTCGCCAATCCCGATGCCGGAGGCGCTTTCGTCCGCGACGGGCGCATGACCTGCATGGGCGACGAGAATGGCGCGGCCATGCGCGTCGATGCCTTGCGTGCGGCGGTGGCGCGGTTGCACGCGGCGGGCGGAAAGGTGCTGTTGTCGACCGCCGGGGGCGTGATCCCCGGCTGTTCGGGCGACTGGCGGGCGTTGCTGGCGCCCAAGCGGAGCGCGGCGACGGTGGCGGCGCTCGTCGAGCTCGCCGAAACGCTGAACCTCGACGGGATCGACATCGACATCGAAGGGGCGCTGCTGACCGAGATCGACAAGGCCGGCAATTATACGCCGTTCATCGCCAAGCTGTCGGCGGCGCTGAAGGCGCGCGGCAAGCTGCTGACCTGTGCCACCGCATCCTATGAGGGCGGGATGATCCCGATTTCGTCGATCGGCTATTTCGATCTGGTCAATATCATGTCCTATGACGCGATCGGGCCGAGTTGGGGCCAGTCGGGCGACGAGCATTCACCCTATGAGATGGCGAAACGCGACCTCGACCTGTGGCTGGCGCGCGGGGTGGCGCGCGAGCGGCTGGTGCTCGGCGTGCCTTTTTACGGCTACGGGTTCGGCGGCGAGACGGCCAATTGGTCCTATCGCGACCTTGCCGCAAGCAAGGGGCTGGACGCTACCAAAGCCGATGTCATCGGCGATCGCTGTGCGGGTTGCCGCTACATCACCCACAATGGTCCGGCGACGATCGCGGCGAAGGCGCGACTTGCGGCGGAAAAGGCCGGCGGCGTGATGGTGTGGGAATTGTCGCAGGACAGCCCCGATCATGCGCTGACCCGGGCGATCGGGCGCGGATTGTCGCGCGAATAGGTCGCAACGAGGTTGACGCGACGATACCAATGCAACACATGGGGCGGGCGCACTGGTCCTATTGCCGCGCGCGTCGCCAAAGAGGATGTCGTCCGTGTCGCTGATCGATCGCCTGGGTCCGCTCCAGAAGGCGGATCCAACCCCGCTCTACCTGCAATTGCAGAAGATATTGCGCGACGCGATCGAGGGGCAGATCGTCAAGGCCGAGGAGGCGATCCCGACCGAGCGCGACCTGGCCGAGGAATTCGACGTGTCGCGCATCACGGTGCGCAAGGCGATCGACGGGCTGGTCGCCGACGGCATCGTCACGCGGCGGCGCGGCGCCGGCACCTTCGTCACCCGGCCGCGGGTCGAGAAGAGCTTTTCGAAGCTGACCAGCTTTTCCGAGGACATGATTTCGCGCGGGCGACGGCCGTACAGCAAATGGGTGAGCAAGACCGAGGGCACGGTGACCCCCGAGGAAGCGCTGTCGCTCGGGCTGTCACCGGGGTCACTCGTCTATCGGTTCCACCGCATCCGCTATGCCGACGACACGTCGATGGCACTCGAACAGGCGACCATCCCGGCTTACTGCCTGCCGTCGGTCGAAGCGGTGGGCAATTCGCTCTATGAGGCGCTCGAGGCCGCCGGGCATCTGCCGGTGCGCGCGTTGCAGCGGCTGCGCGCGATCGCCTTTACCGCCGAGCAGGCCGAGGTGCTGGGGATCGAGCCGGGGACGCCGGGGCTGTTCATCGAGCGACGCGGGTTCCTGTCCGACGGGCGCACCGCCGAATATACGCAGAGCTATTATCGCGGCGACGCCTATGACGTCGTCGCCGAGCTAAACGGCGGATAGACGGCGCAGAAATTCGCTGTGCGGCGGCAGTTCGGATAGCTGCTCGGCGACGCGGCCGCGCAAGGTGGCGAGGCGGGCGGACAGGTCTTCGGACGAGAGGCCGTCGGCGATCGGGTGCCAGCTTTGCGGTTTGACCCCCTGCCCCGTGAGCACCGCATACCAGTTGGTCGGGCCAAACAGGTCGCTGGGTTCGAACAATATGTTGCCGGTGGCGCGATACGCCTCGATCCTTTCGGCGAGGCTGTCGGGCAGACCGGCGGCGGCGACGTCGCGCCAGAAGGGCGTGTCGTCGCGGTTTGCGGTCGCATAATGGGCGATCACGAAGTCGCGGATCGTCGCATATTCGTGGAGCGCGTCGCGGTTGAAGCGCGCGACGACATGCGGGTCGAAACCGTCGCGCGGCAGCAGCGCGAGCAGCCGGATGATCGTCGTCTGGATCAGGTGGATCGAGGTCGATTCGAGAGGTTCGAGAAAGCCGCCGGCGAGGCCGATCGCGACGCAGTTGCGGTTCCAGATGCGCTTGCGATGGCCGGCGGTGAAGCGCAGCCGATTGGCGTCGGCGAGCGGGGCGCCGGGGAGGTTGGCGCGGAGCGCGGCCTCGGCGTCGTCATGGCCGAGGTGCGCGCTCGAATAGACATAGCCATTGCCGTCGCGGTGCTGGAGCGGGATGCGCCATTGCCAACCCGCTGCCCGCGCGGTCGAGCGGGTGAAAGGCGGCGGGTCGCCGCTGCGCTCCGCGGGCATCGCGACCGCGCTGTCGCAGGGGAGCCAGTGGTTCCAGTCGGTGTAACCGGTCTGGAGCGCACCCTCGATCAGCAGGCCGCGGAAACCCGAGCAGTCGATGAACAGGTCACCCTCGACGATGCGGCCGTCGTCGAGGGTGAGCGCTTCGATATAGCCGTCCTCGGGGTCGAGGGTAACGTCGGCGACCTTGCCCTCGATGCGGACGACGCCCTTGTCCTCGGCATAAGCACGCAGGAAACGGGCGTAGGCGGCGGCGTCGAAATGCACCGCGTGATGGACGGGGCCGTGGCGCGTCGCGGGGGCGAAACGGCCGGCGCGCGCCGCCATGGTTTCGAGGTTGTACGGGCCATGATCGGGATCGCCGCCCGCGGCGAGGTGACGCAGCCAATAGTGGTGGAAATGGATGCCGCTCATCTCGACGCCCATATAGCCGAAGGGGTGGAAATAGCTGTTGTCCGCGCCGCCCCAGCCATCGAACGCGATGCCGAGCTTGATCGTGCCGTGGGTGGCGCGGAGGAAGTCGGCCTGGTCGATGCGCAGATAGCGGTTGAATTCGTGGATCGGCGGCACCGTGGCCTCGCCCACCCCGACGGTGCCGATCGCTTCGGATTCGACGAGGGTGATCGTCTGCTCCTGCCCGGCGAGCGCGCGGCCGAGGGCTGCGGCGGTCATCCAGCCAGCGCTGCCGCCGCCGACGATGACGATGCGGCGAACGGGGCGGGTGCGCGCGCTCATGCCCAGAGCCGCCGCAGCGCTTCGGCGTGGGTGTCCATCGCGCGGACGTCGGTGGCGACGGCGCGGAGCTGGCGCTGGAATTCAGCCATCAGCGCCGGATCGTCGACCTGCAGCGCCTGCGGATCGAAGCCGCGCGGGACGACGCCATGGCCCGCCATGACGAGCGCCCAGCCGTCCTCGACATGCGCCTCGTGGTTGTAATGCGCGAACATGCCGCGCGCGGCGAAGAGGTCGATTTTCGACGCGAGTTCGCTTGAGACCGGCGCGGCGCGCGCGGCGGCCCAAAAGGGCTCGGTGCGCGCGTTGAGCCGGAAATGCTGCGCGGTGAAGTCGCGCACCCGTGCCCGGCCACCGCCGATTTCCTCGTTGTAGATATCGGCCTCGGGCATCGCGGCGCGATCGAGCGGCCAGAGCAGGACGAGCTGTGCGATGGCGAGTTGGAGGAGGAGCAGGTCGGCGCCGTCGAGCGGCGGGGCGTCGCCCGCGGCACGGCCGATGGCGACGACATTGCCGACCCACAGCCGCGCCCGCGTCGCCGCGCCGACCGGTTCGGAACTGCCCTCGACAGGGCGGCCGATCATCGCGGCCAGCGCCGCGCGGGCATCGGTCTCGGACAGACGCGCGCCGTCGTAGAAGAACTCGACCGCGGTACGGTCGGCGAGCGGGATCAGCGTGGTCCAGCCCGCCGGATGCGCGGCGGTGCGGCTGTATAGCGGCAGCGGATCGAAGGGCGCGCCCGATGCGCGCAGGACGCGGTCGCAGAGCAGCGCTTCCTGCTTGGCCCCGCCGGGATCGAGCATGGAGATCAACACGCCATCGGCGTCGACGAACAGATCGGCCGCGACCCGCTGCCCGTCGGCGAGGGTCAGCGCGGCGAGTTCCGTCCCGTCGCGTTCGGACACGGCATCGCGTCCCGGCACGATCCGCACCCCCGCCTTTTCGCAGGCATCGCGCGGCAGCCGGGCGTAACCGCCGGCATCGAGATGCCAGCCGCGCTTGACCGCCTGCCCGGTCGCCTCGCCGCGCTCGCCGGTGCGCCCCTCCTTGGCGGCGGCGGCGGCGAGGCAGAAGTCCTCGAGCCCGACACGCAAGCCGGCGGCGCGCGCGCGGGCCCAGTGCTGGACGAAGGGCAGCGAGGCATAGGGTGTCCCGGCATCGCCATAGGCATGAAGGAAGGCAGCCTCGCCGCCCGACCAGCCGGCATATTGCTGCCCCATGTTGAAGGTCGCGGCGGCCTGTCTGGCCAGCGCCGCTTCGTCGATGCCGAGCAGGCGGTGGAAGGTTGCCAGGTCGGGCGGCGCCACCAGCGCGGCGTGCGGCGGCGGCGCCTCCCCGGTGTCGACCCAGGTCACTTCGGTCCCGAGCCGCGCAAAAGCGCGGGCGATCGCGAGCGCCGCCATCACCGCCGCGACGCCGCCGCCATAGACGGCAACCCGCTGCACCGCGCCGCTCAAGGCGCGGGCGCCGGGCAGTAGGAGGCAACGAAGTCGGCGTGGGACGGCGCCGACTTCGCGCCAAGCGTGATCGTCGCGGCCAGATTGCCGAGCCGATCGGCGAGAAGATCGTCGGGGAGCGTGTCGGCGAGCCGGTCGGCGGCGTGGGGCACGATCCCCTGCCCCACGAACACCGCCTGCCAGCTCGGCGGGCCGAACAGCCCGTCGCGATACGCCTGAACAAAAGCGCGCTGGCGGAAGCGGTCGATCTTGCCGGCGAGCGTGTCGGGGACATTCATCGTCGTCACCTGTTCCCACAAGGGCGCGTCGGCGTCGTTGGCGATATAGTGGAGGATCAGGAAATCGCGGATGCGGTCATATTCGACATCCATCACGCGATTGAACTCGGCGGGCAGCGCCGGGTCGATGCCATCGCACGATGGTAACAATGTCAACATGTGCATGATCGCCATCTGCACGAGATAGATGCTCGTCGATTCGAGCGGTTCGAGGAAGCCGCCCGCGAGCCCCATGCCGACGACATTATGCGCCCATGCCTGGTCGCGCTTACCGGCCTTGAACCGCAACACCCGCGGTTCGGCAAGCGCCTCTCCGTCGAGATTGGCGAGCAGGGTCGCCGCCGCTTCGTCGTCGGAAATGTCTTTGCTGGCATAGACATAGCCGTTGCCGGTGCGGTGCTGGAGCGGGATGCGCCATTGCCAGCCCGCCTTGCGCCGGGTCGAGCGCGTATAGGGAGTGAAGTCGGTCGAGCGCACCGACGGCACCGCCGCGGCGCTGTCGCACGGCAGCCATTTCGACCAGTCGTCGAGGTCGACGCCAAGCGTTCCGCCGAGCAACAACGAGCGGAAGCCCGAGCAGTCGACGAACATGTCGCCCGCGACGCTGGTCCCCGAGGCGAGCGTCACCGCCGCGATGTTGCCACTGTTAGCATCGCGCGCGACATCGACGATCCGGCCCTCGACACGCTCGATCCCGCGCGCTTCGGCCCAGCCGCGCAAATAGCGCGCATAGAGAAAGGCATCGAGGTGATAGGCATAGGCGAAAGCGTTGCGCACATCGTTCGGATCGCCGTTCGGCAGCATGAAGCGGTTCTGCAGCGCGGCGACGATCGGGAAACAATAGTCCGAGAGCGGCGCCGCAACGCCGGCGTTGCGGCCGCGCACCCAATAGCTGAAAAAATCGGCCTCGCCGATCGGGCGGCCAAAGGTACCGAAGGGATGGACATAGCGGTCGCCCTGCCGCCCCCAATTGACGAATTCGATGCCGAGTTTGAAGCTCGCCTGCGTCGCCTGCATGAACTCGACCTCGTCGAGTCCGAGGAAGTCGTTGAAATCCTTCATTTGCGGCAGAGTGGCCTCGCCGACGCCGACCGTGCCGATTTCCTCGGATTCGATCAGGCGGACGCGGAAACGCGAGCGATCGAGCTTGGCGGCGCAGGCTGCGGCGCACATCCAGCCGGCGGTCCCGCCGCCGACGATCACCAGATTGAAAAGCCCCTCGTCCATCGCCTCACACTAACCGCGCCGGATACCGGCGCCAGCCCTTTCGGTCCGGCGCCGGCCCCCGCTTTTAGAAGGTCAGGCGCGCACCGACCTGGTAGCGCCGGTCGTTCCTGAACCAGGCGTTCGGCTTGAGCAGCCCGGTCGAATCGACCTGCTGGAACAGCACGGTATCGGTGCCGAGCAGGTTCGTCCCTTCGAGGATGAATTCGATGTTCTTTGTCGCACGGAGGCGCACGGAGGCATCGAGATAGCCCGTCGCCTGCTGCCAGATCGGCAAGCCGACGCAGCAGTCGATCGCGGTCACCAGATATTTGGAGCGCCAGTTATAGGCGACGCGCGCCGAAATCGGACCCTTTTCATACATGCCGACGAGATTGTAGCTGTGCTTCGAAATCCCCTCGAGCGCGTTCGGTTTGACCGTGCTGTCCTCATAGGTGATGCCGCCGCCTGCGGTGCCGCCAGCGGTCTCGTTGGTCAGGTTGACCGTTTCGATGCCGTTGTTCTTCACATAGGTGTAGTTCGCCTGGACCCCGAAGCCGTCGAGCGGTGCGGGCAGGAAGTCGAAGAAGGTCTGGAAGGCGAATTCGGCGCCGTAGATCTTCGCACCATCGCCGTTGACCGGGCGATCGAGACGGACCGTCTCGGTCACGCCGCCGTTGGTGATTTGCAGGCTGAACTGGCCCGCCTGGATATAATTGTAGAATTTCTTGTAGAAACCCGTGGCGGTGAACGAGCTCGACCGGCCGAAATAATATTCCAGCGTCAGGTCGAACTGGTCGGCGGTCATCGGCTTGAGATTCGGGTTCCCCGACTTGCCGGTATATTGCCAGTCATAGGCGATCGCCTCACCCGCCGCGTTGCGCGTCACATTGGGATCGGAGAAATCGTTGAGGTTGGGCGACAGGCGGTTGATCGTCAGGAAGTTGCGCAACAGCCCGAAATCGGGGCGCGACATCGCACGCGAATAGGCGAAGCGCGAAACCAGCTTGTCGGTCAGGTCGAACTTGACGTTGAAGCTGGGCAAGGCGTGGAAATGATTGGCCTTGGTGGCGTCGGCCACGGTCGCGCCATTGTTGAACGCGATCTCGCTCGCGGTCACGACGCAGCCCGAGGTCGCGGTGGGACGACCATCGACGACGGCACGCTCGCAGGACAATTGGGTCGGGGTGAACGGGTTGGCGAAGGTCGTCGCACCCGCTGTGTCGTTGCGCGTCCAGATGAGGCGCACGCCGAGGTTGCCCGAAATGCCGACATTGCCGATGCTCAGGCTGTCGCCGCCGAACTTGGCCATCGCATAGGCCGACATCGTGCGCTCACCGACCTTCAGCACTTCGCTGGGCAGATAGCAGCCATAGTCGCCGGTGATCGTTTCGCCGGCGCGATAGCCCTGGTTCGAACAGACCGGGAAATATTCGCCGACGCCGATCGTCGGCCGGCCGAGCGTCGCCGCGAGTTCTTCGCGGTTCACCAGCCGGTCCATGTTGAAGAAGACGAACGAATGCTGGTTCAGCTGGTTGCCGGCGAAGAAGTCCTTGCCGAAGCTGTGGATCGCCGTCGAACCCGCAGGATAGGTGGGGCTGTCGGTGTTGAAATAGGGCGCCTGGGTGTAGGTCCAGGTGTTCGAGATATTCGCCCAGTTATAAGCGCCCCACCGCACCGTCTGATCGCGGTCGGCATAGCGGGCGCCGACCTTGATCGCGCTGAGCCAGCCCGAATCGACCTCATATTCCAGATCCGCCTTCAGTGCGATTTCCTTGCCGTCGCTGTCCTCGGTGTGATCGGTGACCGAATAGAAGAAATAATTGTTCGGATTGGTCAGGCCGCCGGCCGACAGGTTGATATTGTCCGCCGTCGTGGGGGTGAAGGTGAGGGTCGGATATTTGCCGGTCAGATCGACATAGGTGTTGGCGTAGCTGCGCGAGGTGACCGACGCGTTATAATTGCTGACGCTGGCATCGACATATTGCCCGTCGAGCGTCAGCCGCACCCGATCGGAGACGTCCCAGCGGAAGTTCAGGCCGAAATCCTGGGTAATCTGCTTGTTCTTCAGCGCGTTGGCGGCGGTGTCCACCTGCGGCGCGCGGCGGTCGTTGGTGCAGCCTTCCCACGAATAGCAGCGGTTGAAGAAGGCCTCGCCATCCTCGTTCAGGCCGAGCCCGCGATTCTCGTCGCCCTCGCCCACATAGGGACGCTGGTACGACCACCAGCCGCTCTGGAAATTGCCGTCGGCGTCGAAGGCGAAGGGCGCGGTGCCCTGAAGCGGGCTGATCAGCGACGCGTCGCCGAACTCATAGTCGCTCGGCTGGCCATAGAGGTCGCCGTAGAAGGTCGACGAGAAGACCGCATATTCGCGCCAGCTGTTGTTATACTGCGAGCGGTTATACTGCCCGGTGAGTTCCATCGTCTCGTCGTTCGAGCGCCACTGGAACGCCGCCGCGGCGCCATAGCGTTTACGGTCATATTCATTCTCGCGCATGAAGATGCCGCTGGGGATATATTGCTTGCCCGGGCCGAACACGCCGTCGAAAATGCCCATGCGTTCGAACTGGATGCCCTGGCTCGCGGTCTTCGCGTGCGAATAGGCGCCGTTGATCATCAAACCGATCTCGCCGATGCCGGTCTGCCAGCGGTCCGAAATGATGCCCGAGAATTCGGGCGTCGATTTGCGGGCGATGTCGCCATAGGTGTTCTTGATCGAGATCGAGATCAGGCGGCCGTCCTGGTCGAAGGGCACGCGCGTGCGCAGGTTGACGGTGCCCGCGATGCCGCCCTCGATCATGTCGGCGGTCTGGTTCTTGTAGGTATCGATGCCGCCGAGCAGTTCGGGCGAGATATCCTGCCAAGACAGGCCGCGCGACGAGTTGGCGCTGAAGGTGTCGCGGCCGTTGAATTCGGACCGGACCTGGTTGAGGCCGCGCACGATCACGCCCGAGGGTTCGGCGGAGAAGTGCGAGGTGTCGTCGGTGCCGGCGAACCGGATGACGGTGATGCCGGGGACGCGCTGCAAGGCTTCGGCAACCGATTTGTCGGGGAAGGAGCCGATATCCTCGGCGGTGATCGAATCGACCACCGTGTCGGCGTTGCGCTTGCGGTTCTGTGCCGATTCGAGGTTGGCGCGGATGCCGGTGACGACGATGTCGTCGGCATTTTCCTCGCTGGCCGGTGCGTCCTGCGCCGCGGCGGGCAGCGTGATCGCGCCCACCAGTGCGGCGGCGCAAACACCGCGCATCAGCGCATTGCGGCGCCCCAAAGCTTTTGCAGGCCCATGAACCATATTATATCCCCCATCATCGTCCGGTGGTCCGGTCCAGATTGCCTTCCCAACAATCTCGATAAGACCAATTGCGTCATTGGACTATTACCAATAGACTACAAATCTGACGCGCTGTCCATGGCAAATTTGTGGCAGTGTCGAGAAGCCGCCCGCGGGGGCGCGGCGACCAAGGGGAGGCACAGCCATGCGCCTGATTTCGCTCGACGTGTTGCGCGGCCTGACCGTGGCGGGGATGATCCTCGTCAATTCGGCGGCGGCGATGAAATATGGCGCCGAGGCCGATGTCGCGCCGATCCTGCTGCACGTCAGCTGGGATGGGCTGACCCTCGCCGACCTGGTGTTTCCAGGATTCCTGACGATGGTGGGGATCGCGATTCCCTTTTCGCTGCGCGCGGGCGGTGCACCGCAGACGGGGCGCATATTGTCGCGCGCGGGGCGATTGCTGCTGCTCGGCTTCCTGCTCAGCAACCTCTATTGGTTCATGAGCTTCGCGTCGGGCGAGTGGCGGTTGTTCGGGGTGTTGCAGCGAATCGGGCTGGTCTATGCGGCGTGCGCCTTGCTGTTCCTGGGCGTCGGCCCACGGGCGCGGCTGGCGATGATCGTCGCGGTTCTCGCGCTTTACTGGCCGCTCGCGCTGCTGCCGTCGCTCGACGGGCTGGCGACCGATATCTGGGTGCGCGGGCATAATTTCATCGCCTCGGTCGACCGGCTGTTCCTGGGCACGCATCTTTATGTGCAAGGCCCCGAAGGCTATGATCCCGAGGGGATATTGGGGACGCTGCCGGCGATCGCGCAGGGGCTGATCGGGGTCGCGGTGGGCGAAATGCTGATCCGCCGCGCCGGACCGGCGACGCGGCAGCTGGCGCTGACCGGCGCGGCGATGCTGGCAGCGGGCGGGGTGTGGAGCTTCGCCTTTCCGATCGTCAAGGATATCTGGTCGAGCCCGTTCGTGCTGGTCACCAGCGGCATCACGATCCTCGCGCTCGCACTGCTCCACCATATCCTCGATCGCGAGGGCCGCGCGCCGGGGATCGCCGCGACCGCGATGCTGGCGTTCGGGGCCAATGCGATCGCCGCCTATACGCTGCATCAGGTGACCGCGGGGGTGGTGACATGGGACCTGCTGCTCGCGCCGTTCCGCGCGACGCGGGCGATGCTGGGCGACCCGGTCGCATCGCTGATCCCGGTGCTGCTTTATATGCTGCTCATCTGGGGGGCGATGGAATGGCTGCGACGCAAGCGGTGGTTCGTAAAAATCTGATCGGCGAAAGATACAAGTTGATGCGATATATATAACCTATATAGTACCAATAATATCGGGGCGAACGAGGACCCCGGCGCGAGTCGGAGACGGTAGGAAGCATGACGCTGCAAGAGGCGCTGAAAACGGGGCGGACGCTGATGGAAAGCGAGGCGGGCGAGGCCGCCGCCGCGGTTGCGGCGATGCTCGCCGCCAATGCGCGGGCCTTTGCCGCGATCGGCGAACGGCTGCGCGCCGATCCACCCGCCGCGGTCGTCACCTGCGCGCGCGGATCGTCGGACCATGCCGCGACCTACGCCAAATATCTGATCGAGACGATGACCGGCACCCCGACCGCGTCGGCGGCGCTGTCGGTCGCCTCGCTCTATGACGGGCCGACGCTGGCGGGCAAACGGCTGTGCCTTGCGATCTCGCAGTCGGGCCAGAGCCCCGACCTTCTCGCCGCGGTCGAACAGCAGAAGCGCGCCGGCGCCTATGTCGTCGCGCTGCTCAACGCCGAGGACGCGCCGCTGTGCGCGCTCGCCGACGTCGTGATCGCGCTCAAGGCCAGCCCCGAAAAATCGGTCGCGGCGACCAAATCCTATATCGCGTCGCTCGCCGCGGTCGCCGCGCTCGTCGCCGCCTGGGCGCGGGATGACGCGCTGGAAGACGCGCTCGACGCCCTGCCCGGCCAGCTCGAACGCGCCTTCGCGCTCGACTGGTCGCCCGCGGTCGCGGCTTTTGCCGATGCGACGAACCTGTTCGTGCTCGGCCGCGGCTATGGTTATGGCGTCGCGCAGGAAGCCGCGCTCAAGTTCAAGGAAACCTCGTCGCTCCATGCCGAGAGCTTCAGCGCCGCCGAAGTGCGGCACGGGCCGATGGCGATCGTCGGCGATACGTTCCATGTGCTGGCGTTCGGCGGCAGCGACCGCGCCGCGACAAGCGTGCGCGAGGCGGCGGCGGAGTTTCGCGGCCGCGGCGCGACGGTGCTGCTCGCCGATCCGGCGGGCGGCGACCTGCCCGCGCTGCCCGCGCATCCGGCGATCGAACCGATCCTGCTGATCCAGAGCTTTTACCGCATGGCGAGCGCGCTCGCGGTCGCGCGCGGCCGCAACCCCGACTCGCCCCCGCACCTCAACAAGGTTACCGAGACCCTATGATCCTTCGCTTTCAGAATGGCTGGGTCGCACAGCCCGGTGGCGCCGTCGGCGCGGCGGACATCGCCGTCGCCGACGGCGCCATCACCGCCGTCTCGGCCGCCGGCAGCGCGCGCGCCGATGCCGTGATCGACCTGGAGGGCGGCTGGCTACTGCCCGGCTTCGTCGATACGCAGGTCAACGGCGGCGGCGGCATATTGTTCAACGACCATGTCGATGTCGAATCGATCGCCGCGATCGGGGCGGCGCATGTCCGCTTCGGCACGACCGCCTTCCTGCCGACGCTGATCAGCGACACCGCCGAGCAGATCGCCGCCGCGCTGACCGCGGTCGACCATGCGATCGACACGGGCGTTCCCGGCGTTATCGGCATCCATATCGAAGGGCCGTTCATCAACGAGGTGAAGCGCGGCATCCACGAGGCGCATCGCATCCGCAAGCTCGATGCCGAGACGCTGGCGCTGCTGACCGCGCCGCGCCGCGGCAAGGTGATGCTGACTCTCGCCCCCGAATTGTGCGATGACGAGGACATCCGCACGCTGGTCGCGCATGACGTAATCGTCAGCGCGGGGCACAGCGACGCCACCTATGACGAGGCGCAGCGCGCGATCGCCGCCGGACTGAGCGGCTTCACACATTTGTTCAATGCGATGTCGCCGCTGCACCACCGCGACCCCGGCGCCGTCGGCGCGGCGTTCGATTCGGACTGTTATTGCGGGCTGATCGTCGACGACGTCCACCTCCACCCGGCGGTCGTGCGGCTGGCGGTGAAGGCGAAGGGCATCGACCGGCTGATGCTGGTCACCGACGCGATGCCGAGCGTCGGCACCGACGACAGCGAATTCACCCTGCAGGGCAAGCGCATCGCGGTGAAGGACGGCGTCTGCATCTTCGAGGACGGCACGCTCGCGGGCACCCACCTCGACATGGCGTCGGCGCTGCGCAAGACGGTCGAGGTCACCGGCTTATCGGTGCCCGAGGCCGCGACGATGGCGAGCGCGACGCCCGCCGCCTTCCTGTCGCTGTCGGCGAGCCATGGCGCGATCACGCCGGGGCGCCGCGCCGATTTCGTGTGGCTCGACAAGGCGCTCGCGCCGCGCGAGACATGGATAGGCGGCGTTTCCGTCGCCGATACCGCATCGGCCTTTGTCCAGGCCGCCCAGTAAAGTTGAGGAACCGCCGATGAGCCTGATCGTCACCTCGCCGCTCAGGGGTTGGGTCTCGGCCCTCGACGGCGTTCCGGACCCCGTCTTCGCACAGCGCATGATGGGCGACGGGGTAGCGATCCAGCCGCTCGGCGACACCGTCGTAGCGCCGTGCGACGGCGAAGTGACGACGCTCCATGCCTCGGGCCATGCGGTCGCGCTGCGCAGCGCCGAGGGCGCCGAACTGCTGATCCATATCGGGCTCGATACGGTGATGCTGAAGGGCGAAGGCTTCACCCCGCTGGTGTCGGTGGGGCAGATGGTGTCGCGCGGCGACCCGCTGATCCGCTTCGACATGGACGCCGTCGCGATCGCCGCGACGAGCCTGATCACCCCGGTCCTCGTCACCAATGCCGAGGCCTTCACGATCACGAAGCGCACCGTCGATGCGGCGGTCGGCGCGTGCGAGGCGCTGATGACGCTGGTCCCGGTGCAGACCGATGCGCGCAAGCGGTCGGACGACGGGACACTGATCGAGCAGGCGGTGACGCTGTCGCTGCCGCACGGCATCCACGCCCGCCCCGCCGCGCGGATCGGCGAAACGGTGCGCGGGTTTGAGGCGGACGTTCACCTGCTCCACGGCGACACGCGCGGCAATGCGCGCAGCACCGTCGCGCTGCTCGCGCTCGGCACCAGCTTTGGCAGCGAGATCGTCGTGCAGGCGCGCGGCGACGATGCCGAGGCGGCACTGGCGGCGGTCGTCGCGTTGCTGGCGACCGACATGGGCGAAGGCGCGCGCGCCGCCCCCGCTCCAGTCGCAGCACTGCCAACAGCGCTGGCCGAGGGGCGTATCGGCGGCGTGATCGCCTCGCCCGGCCTCGCCATGGGTCCGGCTGTGCGGCTGCACCGCGCCGAGATCGCGGTCGCACGCGAAGGAACCGGCGCCGTCGAGGAACGCGCCGCGCTGATCGCCGCGCGAACCGATGTGCGCGGGCGGATCGCCGCACGTGCCGAGGCCGCAGGCGGCAGCGTTGCGGCGGTGATGCAGGCGCACCTCGCGCTGATCGACGATCCCGAATTGCTGGGCGCCGCCGAGCGGCGCATCGCCGACGGCGCGAGCGCGGGTTTCGCGTGGCGCGGCGCGGTCCATGACCAGATCGACGCGCTGCGCGCGACCGGCAACGCGCATCTGATCGAACGCATCGACGATCTGGTCGACATCGAACGCCAATTGCTGTCGGCGCTGACCGGCACCCCGAGCGAAGCCGAGACGATCGCGCCGGGCGCGATCCTGGTCGCCGACGAGCTGCTGCCGTCGCAGTTGATCGCGCTGTCGGCGACGGGGCTGGCCGGCATCGCGCTGTCGCGCGGCGGGCCGACGTCGCATGTCGCGATATTGTGCGCGGGCATGGGGCTGCCGTCGCTGGTTGCGATGGGGGAGGCGCTCGATGCCGTCGAGGATGGCCATTTGCTGTTGCTCGACGCCGAAGCGGGCCATGTTAACAGTGTTCCGTCGGCTGCCGATACCGAGGCTTTCACGCGGCGCCTGACCCAACGCGCCGCACGCCGTGAGGCCGCGCGCGCCGCCGCCGCCGAGGCGTGTCACAGCGCCGACGGCACCCGGATCGAGGTCTTTGCCAATATCGGCACCGTCGACGATGCGGTGTTGGCCGCCGCACAGGGGGCCGAGGGGTCGGGTCTGGTGCGCAGCGAGTTCCTGTTCCTGGGCCGCGACGCAGCGCCGTCGGAGGATGAGCAGCACGCGGCCTATCAGGCGATCGCCGACGCCCTCGCCGGCAAACCCGTCATCATCCGCCTGCTCGACATCGGCGGCGATAAGCCCGCCGCATTCATTCCGATCGGGCCCGAGGAAAATCCGGCGCTCGGCCAGCGCGGCATTCGCGTCGCGCTCGCGCATCCTGATCTGCTCGAAACGCAACTCCGCGCGATCCTGCGCGTCGAGCCCGTCGGCCAGTGCAGGATCATGATCCCGATGGTCGCGAGCCTCGACGAACTGCGCGCTGTGCGGGCGCTGGTCGACACGCTGCGCGGCGCGATGGGCATCGTCGCTCCGGTCGAGGTCGGGGTGATGGTCGAGACCCCCGCCGCCGCGATGACCGCCGACCTGCTCGCCGCCGAGGCCGATTTCCTGTCGATCGGCACCAACGACCTGACCCAATATGTGCTGGCGATGGACCGCGGCAATCCGGCGGTCGCCGCCGGAGTCGACGCGCTGCATCCCGCGGTGCTGCGGATGATCGGCGAGACGTGCCGCCTTGCCGCGACCCATGGCCGCTGGGTCGGGGTGTGCGGCGGGCTGGCGTCGGATCCCGCGGCGCTGCCGATCCTGATCGGGCTGGGGGTGACCGAAATATCGGCGGTGCCGGGCTTCGTCGCCGAAGCCAAGCAGGTGGTGCGCCGACTGACGCTGGTCGAGGCGCGCGCGCATGCCGACCTGGCGCTGCAATGCAAATCGGCGGCGGACGTGCGCGCGCTGGCCCGCGCGTTCGAGGAGACACGGTGATGCGGAAAATTCTCGAAACGCTCCAGCCGCTCGGCCGCGCGCTGATGCTGCCGATCGCGGTGCTGCCGGTGGCCGGCCTGCTGCTGCGCATCGGCCAGGACGACCTGCTCGACATCGCCTTCATCTCGGCGGCGGGGTCGGCGATTTTCGCCAATCTGGGGATATTGTTCGCGATCGGCGTCGCGGTCGGCTTCGCGCGCGACGGCAATGGCGCCGCGGCGCTCGCCGGGGTCACCTGTTACCTCGTGACCGTTACCGGGGCGCAGACCTTCATGGTTGCGCCGCCGGATATCGGCGTCGGATTGCCCGACGCGGTGGCGGGGCTGGCGGCGAAGGACTGGGCGTTGAGCCAGATCGACAAGCTGGAGGTCCCGATCGGCATCTTGTCGGGGCTGATCGCCGGCAATTTCTACAATCGTTTCGCGACGATCGCGCTACCCGAATATCTCGCCTTTTTCGGCGGCCGCCGCTTCGTGCCGATCGCCAGCAGCGTCGCCGGACTGCTGCTCGCGGCGGTGATCGGTTATGGGTACGCGCATATCAGCGGCGCGATCGACAGCGCGAGCCGCACCGTGGTCGAAAGCGGCAGCGTCGGACTGTTCCTCTATGGCGCGCTCAACCGCCTGCTGATCGTCACCGGGCTGCACCATATCATCAACAACGCCGCCTGGTTCGTCGTCGGCGATTTCAATGGGGCGACGGGCGATCTCGGTCGTTTCTTCGCGGGCGATCCCAAGGCCGGTGCCTTCATGTCGGGATTCTTCCCGGTGATGATGTTCGGCCTGCCCGCCGCGTGCCTCGCCATGTATCACGAGGCGCGGCCCGAACGGCGCAAGGCGGTCGGCGGCATGCTCTTCAGCCTCGCCTTCACCAGCTTCCTGACCGGGGTGACCGAGCCGATCGAGTTCACCTTCATGTTCGTCGCGCCCCTGCTCTATGCGATCCACGCGCTGCTGACGGGGGCCTCGATGGCGCTGATGAACGCGCTCGACGTGAAGCTTGGCTTTGGCTTTTCGGCGGGATTGTTCGATTATGTGCTGAACTTCGGCCTCGCGAAGAACCCCCTGTGGCTGCTGCCGATCGGCGCGACTTACGCGGGGATCTATTACGGGCTGTTCCGCTTTTTCATCCGCCGCTTCAACCTGGCGACCCCGGGGCGCGAGACGGGCGAGGTCGCCGAGACGGCGACCGCCTCGGCGGGCAGCGCACGCGGGCGGGCCTTTGTCGCGGCGCTCGGGGGAGCGGGCAATCTGACGAGCGTCGACGCCTGCACCACCCGGCTGCGGCTGATCGTCGCCGACAGCCATGCGGTCGACGAGGCAGCGCTATCGGTGCTTGGCGCGCGCGGGATCATCCGCCCGTCGGAGAAGGCCGCGCAGGTCGTACTCGGCCCGATCGCCGATCTGGTCGCGGAAGAGATTCGCGGGGCGCTGGCGGCCGGCGGCACGGCGGCAGCGATGGTCACCGCGACACCGGCCGGCCGGCCCGCGGACGCGGTGCTGCCCGCCGCGATCCTCGATGCGCTGGGCGGCGCGGCGAATGTGCGCAGCGTGCAGGCGCTGCACGGGCGGGCGCGGGTCGAACTCGCCGATCCGGCGCGGGTCGACGAGCCGGGACTGGCGCGCGTCACGCGCGGCGTCGCGCGGCCCGGCGACGACGTGCTGCATATCCTGCACGATTAGGGTTCCGCCCTCCTCTTCCCGGAGGGCATGGAAGTGGCGGCGCGGCCTGACTGGACTATAGGACCGCGCCGCCACGCTTTCTCAACAGCTTGTCATTCGGCGGGCGCGGCCCCGCGCACCGCCTGACGATAGATACGGACATGTTCGATCTCGAACTGCACCGGGAAGATCGCATCGTCGACCGCGCCGCCCATGACGCCGCCGATCGCGAGATTGAGCAGCAGATAATGCGGCTTGTCGAACGGCCATTGGTCGTCGCCCGTGCCGGCGTTGGCATAGCGGTGATAGGGCTTGCCATCGACCGCGATGCGCAGTTCGCGCGGGGTCCACAGCAGTTGATAATCGTGAAAGGCGGTGCAGGCGTCGTCGACGCGGATCTTGTTGCCGTTACCCGACGTCCCGCGGTCGAGCGGTTGTGGATCGTGCCGAAGACGTCGCCGGGGGTGGTGCCGACATGCTCCATGATGTCGATCTCGCCGCCGTCGGGCCAGGGTGCGTTCGCGCCGAGCATCCAGATCGCCGGCCAGCTGCCCTGCCCGCACGGCAGCTTGGCGCGCACCTCGACCAGCCCATAGGTGAAGTCGGCCTTTCCCCTGGTGATCAGCCGCGCCGACGTATAGGCCTGCCCGCCATGGTCGGCGCGGTCGGACAGCGTCTCCTTGCGCGCGGTGATGATCAGCCGGCCACCTTCGACGCGGGCGTTTTCGGGCCGGTCCGCGGCGTAATATTGCAGTTCCTTGTTGTACCAGCCGATCTTGTTGGCGTGGGTGTCCCACACCCATTTGGCGGGATCGGGCGGACCGTCGGTGTCGAATTCGTCGGCCCAGACGAGTTCGTAGCTGCCCTTGGTAGCTGCGCCATCCTGCGCATATGTCGCGGGAGCGAGCGCGGCGCCCGCGACTCCCAGAGCCAGTATCGCCGCGATCCGCATGCCGATCCCCTTTTTCGTCAATTGGTATTAGATTGATATCTTACTTGTCTCTATAAGATCATGCAATCGACTCGTGCAAAATGGGGAGACTTGTCATGATTTCGATGCGTATCGCGCTGACTGCCGCCGCTCTGGCACTGACCTTTCCGCTTCAGGCCCAGAACGAAGCCGCGCCGCCGCCCTTGCTCAACGAGCCGACCGCAGGCTGGACCGTCTTCGGCCCCGGCCAGACCCACAAGGCGCGCAAGGACGGCGCGGTGCAGGGCGGCACGGCGATGCGGGTGACGATCGCGGCGAAGCCGGCCAATGCGTGGGACATCGGCGCGTCGGTGCCGATCGACAAGCCGATCGCGCGCGGCGACAAGTTGATCCTCGCGCTGTGGGTGCGGATCGCCGACGGCGAGGCCGGCGACATCGGCGCCGCGATCCAGCAGAATTACGCGCCTTATGCGCCGATCGTCGCGGGCCGCGTGCCGGTGACGAAGGACTGGGCGCTGGTCCATATCAACGGCATCGCCGCCGCCGACCATGCGGCCGGCAAGGCCAATGTCGCGCTGACGCTGGGCGACGGCGCACGGACGATCGACCTTGGCCCGGCGTTCGTGATGAAGACCGACTAGCCCGGCGGGTGCCGCCGCCTTTGACTTGTCGGGCCGCCGGCCTAGGTTCGGGCGGACCGTCAGGACGGCGGCGCGGAAGGACGGGCCAGAGGTGAAACTTTTCTTCGACGACCGGCAGACGGCGCACGCGCCGACGCGCGAACTGCACAACGGCGAATTCGTACCCTATGCCGAGAATATCGCGCGGCCGCGGTCGATCGTCGCGGCGCTGGCGGACTGGCAGCCGGTGCGCGATTTCGGGATGGCGCCGCTCGCCGCGGTGCACGACGCCGCCTATCTCGCCTTCCTCGAACGCGCTTATGACGGCTGGCTCGCGGCGGGACGCACGGGCGATGCGATCGGTTACAGCTTTCCGGTGGTGCGGCGGCGGCCGCTGCGCTTCGACCGCATCGACGCCGAGATCGGTGCGTACAGCTTCGACGCTTCCACCCCGATCGCGGCGGGGACCTGGCAATCGGCATACTGGTCGGCGCAATGCGCGCTGACCGCGCTCGACCGGCTCAAGGAAGGCGACCCGCATGCGTTCGCGCTGTGCCGCCCGCCGGGGCACCATGCCGGGCGCGACTATATGGGCGGCTATTGCTACCTCAACAACGCCGCGATCGCAGCACGTCAGGCGCAGGTGCTGGGGCTCGGCCCGGTCGCGATCCTCGATGTCGACTATCATCATGGCAATGGCACGCAGGACATCTTCTACGCCGACGGCGACATCTTCTTCGCCTTGATCCACGCCGATCCGGTCACCGACTATCCCTTTTTCTGGGGCCATGCCGACGAGCGCGGCGAGGGTGCGGGCGAAGGCGCGACGCTGAACCTGCCGCTGCCGCGCGGGACCGATGGCGCGGCGTACCGTCCAGCGCTCGATACCGCACTGGGCGCGATTGCCGACCGGCGCGCGCGCTGCCTGATCGTCTCGTTCGGCGCCGACACCTTCAGCGGCGATCCGATCTCGAGCTTCCGGCTCGAACGCGCCGATTATGGCGACATGGCGCGGGCGATCGCCGACCTTGGCCTGCCGACTTTGGTGGTGATGGAAGGCGGCTATGCGGTCGGCGACCTCGGCGTGAATGTCGCCGCGTTCCTGGCGGGGTTCGATTAGGTCCTCTCATATCTTTGGAACAGGGAGGATTTGAAGGATCGATTGCGGCTGTGAATATATTGGCATACCATGTGTCAATATATCGGAGGGGGATTCGCGATGAAGAGGCGGGGAATGGCGGCACTGGCCGCCGCGTTGATGCTGGCGCCGGTGCAGGCGGCCCCTGCCCCCTCTCCCGCCCCGAAGCGTCCCAATATCGTCATCCTGCTCGCCGACGACTGGGGTTTCAGCGACGTCGGGTCGTTCGGCGCCGAGTTCGCGACCCCCAATATCGACGCGTTGGCCTATGCGGGCATGCGCTTTTCGAATTTCCACGCCGCCGGAAGCTGCTCGCCGACGCGGGCGATGCTGCAGACCGGGGTGATGAACCACCGCAATGGCCTGGGCAACATGCCCGAGACGATCCCCGACGCGCATCGCGGCCAGCCTGGGTACGACACGGTGATGAACCATCGCGTCGTGACGATCGCCGAACTGTTCGGCGCGGCGGGATACAACACCTATCTGACCGGCAAATGGCATCTGGGGAGCGACGCGACGCGCCTGCCCGAGGCACGCGGTTACAATCGCGCCTTCAGCCTCGCCGATGCCGGTGCCGACAATTTCGAACAGCGGCCGATCGAGGGCATGTACGACACCGCCGCCTGGACCGAGAATGGCAGGCCGGCGACGCTGCCGAAAAACTTCTATTCCTCGACCTTCGTCGTCGAGAAGATGATCGATTATATCGACGCCGATCGGGCGAGCGGCAAACCCTTCCTCGCGTCGATCAATTTCCTCGCCAACCATATCCCGATACAGGCGCCCGACAGCGACATCGCGCGCTATTCGGCGATGTACAAGGACGGCTGGACCGCGCTGCGCGAAGCGCGGGCGAAGCGCGCCGCGGCGCTGGGCATCGTCCCCCCGGGCGCGCCGATGTCGACGATGGCGACCACCCCCGACTGGGCCAAACTCGACGCCGAGGAGCGCGCGGCGGCGGTGCGGGTGATGCAGGCCTATGCCGGCATGGCGACCGCGATGGACCGCGAGGTCGGGCGGCTGGTCGACCATCTGGAGGCCAGCGGCCAATATGAGAACACGATTTTCGTCTTCCTGTCGGATAATGGCGCCGAGCCGATCAACCCGTTCAGCAGCACGCGCAACCGGCTGTTCCTGAACATGCAGTACGACACCGCGACCGCGAACATCGGGCGGCGTGGCAGCTTCGCCGCGATCGGCCCGGGCTGGGCGAGCGCGGCGGTGTCGCCTTTGTCGGGGTATAAGTTCAGCGCGACCGAGGGCGGACTGCGCGTGCCGCTGATCGTCGCCTGGCCCGGCCATGCGAAGATCCGCGCCGGCGCGATCAACGGCGGGCTGGCGCATGTCACCGACATATTGCCGACGCTGGCCGAACTGGCGAGGGTGCCCGGGCATGGCGGCAGTTGGAAAGGCCGCGCGGTCGAGCCGGTGACCGGCCGCAGCCTCGTCCCGATGCTCGGCGGCGCGGCGGGCAGCGTGCATGGCGACGATCCGCTGGGGTATGAGCTGTCGGGCAATGCCGCGCTGTTCCGCGGCGACTACAAGCTGGTGCGCAACCTGCCGCCGACCGGCGACGGCAGCTGGCGGCTGTACGACCTGAAGAGTGATCCGGGCGAGACGAAGGATTTGTCGGCGGCGATGCCCGACCGGTTCAGGGCGATGATGGCCGACTACCGCGCCTATGCGAAGGCCAATGGCGTGCTCGACATGCCCGCGGGCTATACCGCCGATGCGCAGATCAACGCCTATGCGTGGGAGAAGCAGGGCAAGAAGCGCGCGATCAAGGCCGGGCTGTGGCTCGGCGGCGGGATCTTGGCGATCGTGGCGCTGATCTGGGGCTGGCGGCGGCGCAGGCGGGTTCGGACATCGGGTTCGCGCTGAATCCGGGAGGTCCTGCCTTCGTCACCCCGGGCTTGACCCGGGGCCTGCCTTGTCTTTGATCCGACGGCGACAGAAGGAAGGCGGGTCCCGGGTCAAGCCCGGGATGACGATGAAATGGAATGTCCGCCCCGGTTAGCGACCCGGCGCGGTCGCGCGCTACCCAATTACCCCGTCGGCGCCGGGCGCGCCGTGTCGATCAGGCGGAAGCCGATGTGGTCGGTGCCCAGCGAGCGTTCCTGGAACTGGCGCGCGGCGGGGCGGTAGCGGGCGCAATAATTGGCGGCGCACAGGAAGCTGCCGCCCTTGATGACATTGCTTTCGTCGTCGATCGCGCCGGTCGTCCATTCCCAGACATTGCCGATGAGGTCGTGCACCCCATGCTTGTCGGCGGCGAAGCAGGCGACGGGGGCGCGGCTGGTGAAGCCGTCGGTGCCCATGTCGCGGACCGGGAAAACCCCCTGATAATAATTCGCCTGCGGCTTGCCGTCGACGATGGGGACATTGCGGTCGGCGCCCCCGGTCGCGGCGGCGAGTTCCCATTGCTCCTCGCTCGGCAGCGCCTTGCCCGCCCAGCGGGCGTAGGCGAGCGCGTCGTCATAAGCGATCTGCACCACCGGTTCGCGGTCGCGGCCGTCGATCGCGGTGTCGGGTCCGGCGGGATGGCGCCACTCGGCGCCGACGACCCAGCGCCACCAGTTGGGATTGCCGTCGGTCGGCGCGGTGAACACCGCACCGCCGGGCACGAGCATGTCGGGCGGCGCGCCGGGCAGTGGCGGCGGGTCGCGTTCGGCGATGGTCTTGTAGCCGGTGGCTTTCACGAAGGCGGCGAATTCGCCGTTCGTCACTTCGTGCGTCGCCATCCAGAAGCCGGCGACGGTCACCGGCTTTTCCGGCCCCTCTTCGGGCAGATGCGCGTCGGCGCCCATCGCGAAGGTGGCGCCGGGGATCCAAACATAATCCGCCTTCGGCATCGCGGGGCAGATCGGCGTCGAAGTCGCCGCGACCTTGTCGGCGGGCTTGTCGCCGCAGGCGGCGAGCAACCCGGCCAGTGCGAGCGATCCGGTCAGGACGGCCCGCTTCATCGCACCGCCCCCGCGATCAGCGCTTCGACCATCTGCGCGACGACCGCCCCGGCTTCGTCGACCAGCAAGCCCTGGTCGTGGCGCAGCGCGCGCCAGGTCTGGAACGACAGCGCGACGCACAGAGCCTCCCGGCCGACGCGGTCGGCGATCATGGTGTCGGGGAGCAGGCGGAACAGGAGATCGCGTTCGAGCGCGACGACCTGGCCATATTGTCCCATCAGGAACGGCGACTGATAGCGCTTGATATTGGCGGCGAGGCGGAAGGGCAGCATCGTTTCAAAGACGCGCGCACGCCGTGCCGCGAGGTCGCGCACATCGGCACGCCAGTCCTTGCCCGCATAAGGCGCGACGACGATCGGCATCACCCGCTCGGCGATGGTTTCGGACATTTCGCGGTAGAGCGTATCCATGTCGTCGAACTGGCGGAACACGGTGCGCAGGCCCACCCCCGCTTCCTCGGCGACGCGCGCCGCACTCGGCGACAGATCGCCGCGGTCGATGAGGTCAAGCATCGCGGCGACGATGCGCGCGCGGCTCGACCGGCTGCGTTCGCGGCGGCCGTCGACCCGCGGCGCGGCGTCGGCGTCGATCCTGGCTTTGGTTTTCGTTGCCATGGCGTCCCCGCTGGCCCAGCTTGACGCCCGGGTCAATGCCGCGCCGAACGATCTTGCATGGCGCATCATATAATGACACATATAGTGCCATAACATCGACGACAACCGTGGAGCGGGTGGGGCTATGAAGAAAAGATGGGCGGCGCTGAGCGTGCTCGCGCTGTTGGGAGCGGGCGGATATTGGGCGTATCAGGCGAACAGCTATCGCCTGCCCGGGCTGGTCCAGGACTGGCGCGACCCCGTGCAGCCGAACCATGTGGTGACATGGGCCGCGGGACCTGCGGACGCACCCGCCGCCCCGCCGGGAACGAAACGGCCGCCGAACATCATCCTGATCGTCGCCGACGACCTGGGGTTTAACGACATCAGCCTCAACGGCGGCGGGGTCGCCGGCGGGATCGTCAAGACCCCGAATATCGATGCGCTGGCACGCGAGGGGATGAATTTCACCACCGCCTATGCCGCCAACGCAACCTGTTCGCCGTCGCGCGCGGCGATGATGACGGGGCGCTATCCGACGCGCTTCGGCTTCGAATTTACCGCCGTGCCGGTCCAGTTCGCCGAGAATCTGGCGCATGGCGACGCGATCGGACCGCTGCGGCCGGTGTTCCACAAGGAGCTGATCACCCCCGACATCCCCGACTATCCCGACATGGGCGTTCCCGCGAGCGAGGTGACGATCGCCGAGGCGGTAAGGGCGGCGGGCTATCACACGCTGCATATCGGCAAATGGCATCTGGGCGAGTCCCCGACCCTGCAACCGCAAAACCAGGGCTTCGACGAAAGCCTCGCGGTGCTTGGGGGGGCGGCGATGTTTTTGCCGGAGGATGACCCTGAGGTTGTCAACGCCAAGCTGCCGTGGGACCGCATCGACCGCTTCCTGTGGGCGAATTTGCGCCATGCGGTGAGCTTCAACGGCAGCAAAAGATTCCACCCCAAGGGGCATATGACCGATTATTTCGCCGCAGAGGCGACGAAGGCGATCGAGGCGAACAAGAACCGGCCTTTCTTTATGTATCTGGCCTTCAACGCCCCGCACACCCCGCTGCAGGCGACGCGCGCGGAGTATGACCGACTGCCGCAGATCAAGGATGAGAAGACCCGCGTCTATGGCGCGATGATCGCGCAGCTCGACCGGCGGATCGGCGACGTGATGGCGAAGCTGAAAGAGCTGGGCATCGACGACAATACGCTGGTGATCTTCACCAGCGACAATGGCGGCGCCTGGTACACCGGGATCGACCGGCTGAACGCGCCCTATCGCGGGTGGAAGGCGACCTTTTTCGAGGGCGGCATCCGCACCCCCTTTTTCATGCGCTGGCCAGGGACGATCGCGCCGGGGTCGACGCGGGCCGACCCGACCGGTCACCTCGACATCTTTTCGACGATCGCGGCGGTCGCCGGTGCGAAGCTGCCGGCCGACCGGGTGGTCGACAGCGAGGATATATTGGCGGGTCCGGCGAAACGGCAGGCGCTGTTCTGGCGCTCGGGCGACTATCGTGCGGTGCGCGCGGGCGACTGGAAATTGCAGGTGACGAAGCGGCCGGCGAAGACGCGCCTCTATAATCTCGCGGCCGACCCCACCGAACAATTCGATCTTTCGGCGCACGAGCCGCAGCGCGTCGCCCAGCTCAGCGCGATGCTCGAGGCGCAGAACCGGGGCATGGCGAAACCAATCTGGCCGGGCCTGATCGAAGGCCCAGTGCGGATCGACGTGCCGCAGAACGCGCCGTGGAAAGACGGGCAGGATTATGTGTACTGGACGAATTGATGCAGTCCCCTCCCCCTTGATGGCGCCGCTCTCGTCGATCGCCTGAGTTTGGACTATGATGCCGCCGCGACGCGGCGACGCCTTGCCCGCGCCGAAGGAGTCATCGCATGACCGCCGAGCTCGTCGAGACGATCCAGTCCACGATCCAGCCGAACGACCATCCCTATATGCAGGGCGCATGGCGGCCGACGTTCAACGAATGGAACGCGATCTTCGCCAATGGCGATGCCGAGGTGATCGGCACGATCCCCGCCGACATCGACGGCGTCTATGTCCGCACCGGCGAGAATCAAGTGCATGATCCGATCGGGCGCTATCACCCCTTCGATGGCGACGGGTTCATTCATGCGATAAGCTTCAAACAGGGGCGTGCGAGCTATCGCAGCCGCTTCGTCCGCACCAAGGGGTTCGAGGCCGAGAAGGAAGCCGGGCGTTCGTTATGGGCGGGGTTGATGGAGCCACCGCACAAGTCGACGCGGCACGGCTGGGGCGCGCAAGAGTGGCTGAAGGACAGCAGTTCGACCGACGTTACGATCCATGCGGGCAAGATCATCTCGACATTCTATCAGTGCGGCGAGGCGTATCGGCTCGATCCGTTTACGCTGGAACAGCATGGCACCGAAAGCTGGGTACCGCTCGACGGCATTTCGGCACATTGCAAGGTCGATCCTGCGACCGGCGAACTGATGTTCTTCAATTACTCGAAGCACGCGCCGTACATGCATTATGGCGTCGTAGGCGCGGACAATAAGCTGAAGCATTATATCCCGGTGCCGCTGCCCGGGCCGCGCCTGCCGCACGATATGGCGTTCACCGAAAACTACGCGATCCTCAACGACATGCCGCTTTATTGGAGCCCCGAGCTGCTCGAAAAGCGGCTCCACGTCGTGCAATTCCACCCCGACGAAAAAACACGTTTCGCGATCATCCCCCGCCACGGGAGCCCCGAGGACATCCGTTGGTTCGAGGCCGAACCGACCTATACGCTGCACTGGCTGAATGCATGGGAGGACGGCGACGAGATCATCCTCGACGGCTATTATCAGGAAGAGCCGATGCCGAAATCCTATCCGAATGCCCCCGAGGGGTTCGAACGGATGATGGCCTATCTCGACCAGGAACTGCTCAAGCCGCGCCTTCACCGCTGGCGCTTCGATCTGGTGACGGGCGAGACGAGCGAAGAGCGGCTGGACGACCGCAACCTCGAATTCGGGATGTTCAACCAGCGCTATGCCGGCAAGCGCTATCGCTACGCCTATAGCGCGATCCCCGAGCCGGGCTGGTTCCTGTTTCGCGGGCTGGTCAAACACGACCTTGAGGCGCGGACGAGCGAGCAATATGAATTTGGTCCCGGCCGTTTCGGCAGCGAGGCGCCCTTCGCACCGCGGATCGATGCGAAGGACGAGGATGATGGCTATCTCGTCTCCTTCATCGCCGACCTCGAAACCGACCAGTCCGAATGCGTGCTGATCGACGCGAAGAATATCGCGGCGGGCCCGGTGTGCCGGATCATCCTGCCCGAGCGCATCTGTGCCGGCACCCACAGCGTGTGGGCGAACGGCGACGATATCGGCATGGGCGAAAACGATATCCTCGCCGCCTGACCTCGCCTTGTCGCGCGGCCTGAGCCAAGCCCGTTGAAACGGTGCGCGTTTCCCCGTAGCGCCGGATCCACAGTCAGAGGAGGCGAACATCGACATCGGTCAGGCACAGGATGAATTGCGCAGCGGCTATCTGGGCGGCGCGCCCGGGGTTTTCGTTTCGGGGCTGGCCTGGCTCGCGGCGGACGTCGCCTGGTACATCTGGGGCGGCTTTTACGCCTATGTCGCGATCTTTGTCGGCGGGATGCTGATCTTTCCGCTGGCGCTGCTGATCGCGCGGGCGTTTCGTGCACCCAAGGTGTCGAAGGGCAATCCGCTGTCACTGCTCGGGTTCGAGGCGACCTTTCCGTTGTTCGCGGGTCTGCTCATCGCGTTCGGCCTGCTGCCCGCGTCGGAGACCTTCGCCTTTGCCGCGCTCGCGATCGTCGTCGGGGCGCGCTATTTCGTCTTTGCGACGCTCTATCGCGACCGGCTCTATTGGGCGCTTGGCGGCGCGATCTTCCTGATCGGCACCGGCTTCGCGATCCAGGCCGAGGCGCTGCCGGTCCATATCACGCTGGCGGTCGGCAGCGTCGAATTGCTGTTCGGCGCCTGGCTGTTCACGCGGTGGAACGCCGCCACCGCGTGACCGTCAAGCGGTCGCCTGGCGTGCCGCCCACAGCCCGAAACCGGCGATGATCGCATAGCAGACCAGCGGCACCGCCAGCGCGAGCCGGATGTCGATATCGGCCACCGTTCCGAACAGGAACGGCACGATCGCGCCGCCGATGATCGCGGTGCATAGGATGCCCGACCCCTGCGGCGTCCGTTCGCCCAGCCCCTCGGTCCCGAGGCTGAAAATCGTCGGGAACATCAGCGAATTGCAGAAGCCGACGAGGATCAGCGCCCAGCCCGACAGCGCGCCCGTCGTCACCGCCGACAGGATGATCAGCGAAATCGCCCCCGCCGCAAAGGTCGCAAGCACGCGCCCCGGCTTTGCCAGTCGCAGGATGAAACCGCCGAGCAAGCGGCCGATGAGCGCGCCCAGCCAGTAGAACGCCACCAGCTTGCCCGCGGCCTGAAGCCCCAGTCCCATCACGCTGGGGTCGCCGAGATAGGCGATGAGGTTCGAACCGATCGCCACTTCGGCGCCGACATAGACGAAGATGCACAGCGCGCCGAGCTGGACGCGGCGGTTGTGGGTGAGCAGGCCCCACGTGCCCTCGAGCTTCACGTCGCTCGCCTTGGCGTGGTCGAGCGCCGACCGGAACATCCAGAACACCGCCGCGATCACCAGCATCAGCACGCCGAGCCACATATAGGCGGTGCCGATCGACGCCCCCTCGGCGACGCGATAGGCCTGAATTTGCGCCTCGGTCGCGGTCTCGGCGTCGATCGGGGTTGAATCGCCAAGCAGAAAAGATGCGCCGCCATAGACCATCGCGAACACGCCGACGGAATTGAACGCCTGGGCAAAGGTCAGGCGGCTGTGCGAGGTTTCGATCGGCCCCAGCGTGGTGATCACCGGGTTCATCGCCACCTGCAGAACCGTGATGCCGGCGCCGATGCAGAACAGCGCGGCGAGGAAGCCCGGATAGGACGCCGCCGCCGACGCGGGGATGAACAGGAAGGCGGCCGCCGCCACGATGACGAACCCGAGCACGAAGGTGCGGATATAGCCGAGCTTCGACATGATGATGCCGGCCGGGATCGAAAAGGCGCCATAGGCGATGAAAAACGCCATCTGCACCAAATTCGCCTGCGCATGCGTCAGGTGGAACATCGGCTTGAACTTGCCGACCAGCAGGTCGTTGATGTTGGTTACCCCGCCCAGCAGGAAGAACACCGCAAAGGCGAGGATCAGCACCACCAGCGCGCCGCCACCACCCTTGCCCGTTTTTTCGACCATGTTCGGGTCCGCACTCGTCGCGACGTTCGGCGCCAATGCCATCTAAGCTCTCCCCATTTTATCGGACTTACGCCAACCCGTGTACGGGTCTGGTCACTTTCCCCGGGGCGGACAAGGCAGATTCTCGCCGACCGCCTCGACATTCGTATGCAGCAGCGTTGCCGCGAAACCCTTG
This sequence comes from Sphingopyxis sp. GW821-FHT02C12, assembly GCF_059421785.1. NCBI lineage: Bacteria > Pseudomonadati > Pseudomonadota > Alphaproteobacteria > Sphingomonadales > Sphingopyxidaceae > Sphingopyxis > Sphingopyxis sp. GW821-FHT02C12. Next base: position 2,649,070 of record NZ_JBWKVQ010000001.1, on the reverse strand, counting down.
TCGGCCTGCACCGCCACGGCTGCGCCGACGCGCGTCAAATCGGCGCCGGCGTCGGCGAAGCAACGCAGCGGCACCTTTATCGTCGACACCTGCCCCTTCGGCGCCGCGGCGACAAGCGCGCTGATGTCGAAGGGGATGTTCGCGAAGGACAGTTGCACCGGCCCCGTGCCCACCGCATCGATCCGCCAGTCGATCCGCACCGCGAAGCTGTTGTTCAGCTGGCGCGACAGGTCGGCGTTCGGCCCCGACAGGCTGAACGATCCCGGGCCGGTCCAGGTGAAGCTTTTGCCGTCCTCCTGCGCCGCGACATCGACCGAGCGCGACGCGACATGGCCATAGGGGCTGGCGAGCGGCGGCGAGGCCACCGGTCGCGCGCCGCCGGCATCGGTCACCGACAGCAGCCACGGCGCCCGCGCGCGGCCACCGGCGAAATATTTCTCGACATTGAGCGCCGCGCCGACGTCGATGCCGAGGTCTTCGGAGAGCGGCGGCACCGGTTTGGTCTCGCCATATTTCAGGCCATAGCCTTCGGCGAACACCGGCTTCTTCACCGGCGAGGCGGCATCGGCGGGCCAGGCGAAGGGCAGCACGCCGGAGAAGCCGTGCGCAGGCTTGCCGGTCTTGCCCGCGACGAGGACGTCGGCAACGCCTGCGCCTTGCGACCCCGGCAGCCAGCCCGCGACAAAGGCGTCGGCGGCATTGATTTCGGGGTTGGTGAACATCGGGCGGCCCGAGAGGAACAGCGCGACCACCGGAATACCCGCCGCCTTCAGCTTCCGGAGTGTCGCCAAGTCATTCGCCTCGTTCGGCTGGTAATCGAGCGTCGACACGTCGCCCTGAAATTCGGCATAGGGTTCCTCGCCGAAGACGACGATCGCGACGTCGGGCTTGTCCTTGAAGCTGCCGTCCTTCGACAGCGCGGCGGCGCCACCCGCCTCGCCGACCGCTTTCTGCAACCCTTCCCAGATCGTCTGGCCGTTGGGGAAGTCAGCGTGGGTGACGTCGGTGCCCTGCCAGCTGATTGTCCAGCCGCCCGATTGCATCGCCATATTGTCGGCGCCGGGGCCGGTCACGAGGACGCGGGCGCCCGCCTTGATCGGCAGCACGCCGCCATTGTTCTTGAGCAGCACCAGCGACTTCGCCACCGCCTCACGCGCGACCGCGAGATGCGCGGGGGCGCCGACCGCGGCAAAATCGCCGCGGCCGCCATGATCGGCGTCGAACAGCCCGAGCTTATATTTCACCCGCAGAATGCGGCGCACCGCATCGTCGAGGCGCGCGGCGGAGATGGTGCCGTCCTTCGCCTGTTTGACCGTGGTTTCGTAGAGGCCCTTCCAGCTGTCGGGGGCCATGAACATGTCGAGCCCGGCGTTGATCGAGGCGGGGCAGTCGGTGACGCTGCACCCCGCGACCTGGCCATGGCCGTTCCAGTCGCCGACGACGAAGCCGTCGAAGCCCATTTTCCGCTTGAGCGCGTCGGTGAGCAGCCCCTTGTTGCCGTGGTGCTTGATCCCCTGCCAGCTTGAGAAGCTGGCCATGACGGTGAGCGTGCCGGCGTCGATCGCGGCGGGATAACCCATCGCGTGTTTGGCGATCAGTTCCTTTTCGTCGACCCTGGCGTCGCCCTGATCGCGGCCGCCGTCGGTGCCGCCATCGGCGAGGAAATGCTTCGCGGTCGCCGCGACATGCGCCTTGCCGACCACCTTGCCCGCGACGAGCTGGCCCTGCAGCCCGATGACCATCGCCTTGGCATAGTCGGCGACGAGCCTGGGATCGGCGGCATAGCCTTCGTAACTGCGGCCCCAGCGCAGATCCTGCGGCACCGCGAGCGTCGGGGCGAAGGTCCATTCGATGCCGCTGCCAGCGATCTCGGCAGCGGTGACCGCGCCGATGCGCTGGATCAGTTCGGGGTCGCGCGTCGCGCCGAGCGCGATATTGTGCGGGAACAGCGTCGCGCCGGGGATATTGTTGTGGCCATGGACGGCATCGACCCCGAAGATGATCGGGATGGCGACGCCGTTCGCCTGCGGCTTCAGCGACACCGCGCGGAATTCGCCGACCAGCTTGGCCCAGTCGGCGGCGCTTGAGCGCTCATTGCCGTTCGGACCGCTGTTGCCGCCCGCCAGAATCGAGCCGAGCGGGTAGGTTTCGAGGTCCTTGGGCGTGATCGTGCTGATGTCGCCCTGGACGAGTTGGCCGACCTTCTGTTCGACCGTCATCTTCGCGAGCAGCGCGTCGATGCGCTTCTCCGTCGCGGCGTCGGTGATCGCGGCCGGGCTTTTCGCCGCCGGCCAAAGGTCGGGATGGACCGTCGCGGCGTCCGCCGCACCGGTCTGTGCTGCCGCTGCGCTGGCCGTGCCCGCCAAAAGGAGCGCCGTCGCCATCGCGATTGCAGGTCGCCGCATATTCTCTCCCATTCCGCTTATGTGAACGTTATCAAACATCCTCTCGCATAGCGGGTGAATGAAATCAAGCGCCTGTTTGATTGCGCTATCAGCGCAGGCGCGGCATCGTGGCGAGCAGGACGACCGCGATGCTCGCAAAGGCCGCGAGCAGCAGGAACAGCGCATCGAAGCCGAAACCCGGGACCAACGAAATGGTGAGCCAGGGCATGATCAGCGACGGCACGGTGTTGGTCAGGTTGAACAGGCCGAGATCGCGCCCGCGCCGGTCGGGGCGCCGGAGCACCCGCAGCGTCTGGCCGCTGTGCAGCGACAGGAAGATCGTCGCCGCGACCCCGAAGACGACATAGGCGAGCTTGGCCGCCAGCAGTGTTTCGGCCAGCGCCATCCCGGTGAGGCCGAGCGTCAATATGCCCGTACAGATCGCTAGCGGCAGGATCGGGCGGTCGGTGCGGTCGGCCCAGCGGCCGGCGAGCAGCGCCATCGGCACCGCGATCGTCAGCACGAGGCTGAACAGCTGTGCGGTCTCGCTGTCGGTGATCGTCGGCTCGATCGAGCGGAACCAGAAGAAGAGATAGGCGAACAGCGCCGCCTCGGCGATCTGGACGAGCAGGCGCGCGCTCCACATGCGGACGACGATCGACCGGGGCCGCGGCGTGCCGGTTTCGGGTTCCGGGGTGCCGGGTCGATTGAGTTCGGGAAAGGCGCGCGGCCGGCCGAGCAGCAACACGGGCAGTACCGCGCCGGCGACCAGCACCGCGACGAGCGCGAGGCGGCCGTCGGCGTCGGCGAGGCCCGGCAGCGTGACGAAGGCGCAAGAGACCGCGCCGAGCGCGGGCGAGAAGGCGAGCAGCCCGCCGAGCAGCCCCTTTTGCTGGTCGGGGACGCTATCGCCGGCCCAAGCCGCGAGCGGGGCGAGCATCATGTTGAGCGCGAGCTGCCAGCCGATGATGATCGCGATCAGCGACGGCACATCCTTCGCCAGCGGCACCGCGAGCAGCAGCGCGATCGTCAGCAGCAGGCCCGCGGTCACCCAGCCACGGCGGTTGCCGGTGCGATCGCTGAGCCAGCCGAACAGCACGCCCCCCGTACTCGCCGCGATCGCGCCGAAGAAGGTGACATAGCCGAGCGCCTGAATGTCGTTCGTCCCCGCGAGCGCGGTCATCCGCACCGGCAGCAAGATGGTCAGGAAGGGCACATAGGCGATCGCACCGCCGGCGGCGGCGAGCGCGTAGAGCAGCAGGAACCCGGTCGACTGGCGGCGCGGTCCGGCGTCCTCAGCCATTCGCGGACGGCGCCGCGGTCGAGCCGCGCTCGATCAGGCTGCCGTGAACGACGGTCGGCGCGGTGGGGCGCGGTTCGCCGCGCTGGGCGGCGATGATCAGTTCGACCGCGCGCGACACCGTCGCGGCGATCGGCTGGTCGACCGCGGTCAGCCCCGGCGGGGTGAAGCGGATGATCGGGGTGTTGTCGAAGCTGATCAGCGACAGGTCGCGCGGCACGTCGAGACCGCATTCGCGCGCCACGCCAAGCGTCGCGAGCGACATCTGGTCGTTGCTCGCGATGATCGCGGTCGGGCGGTCGGGAAGCGCGAGCAACTGCCGCGCCGCCGCCTCGCCCGATGCGGCGCTGAAATCGCCCTCGGCGAGCAGATCGTCGGTCGGCAGGCCGGCAGCGGCCATCTCGGCGCGCCAGCCGTCGATGCGCCAGTGGCTGAGGTCATATTCGACCGAGCCCGAGATGAAGCCGATGCGGCGATGGCCGAGAGCGGCGAGATGGCGGGTGGCGAGCGCCGCCGAGCCTTCGTCGTCCATCGTCAGCGCGATCCCCGCATCGCCGCCGTGCGAGCCGATGCGCGCGAAGGGGATCTTCTGCTGGTGGAGCAATGCGACGATCAGCGGATTGTCCGAATGCGGCGGGGTCAGGATGACGCCGTCGGGCTGGAGCGCCGCGATGATCGCGCGCAGTTCGCGCTCGACATGGTCGTTGTGGGTGTCGACGAGTTCGAAGATCATCCGGTACCCGAGCTCGGCGCATTTGAGCATGCCGCCGAACAGCATCTGGTCGACCCAGTCGGTGCCTTCGCGCGCATTCCAGTCGGCGATGGTCCGTTCGCGGTCGTTGATCGCGAGGATCAGATAGGATCGCGAGCCGCTCATCCGCTGCGCCGCGATCGACGGGACATACCCCAGCTTGTCGATCGACGCCTGGACGCGCTCCTTCATCTCGGGCCGGACATTGGGTTCGTTGTTGATGACGCGGCTCACCGTCTGCAGCGACACCCCCGCATCGGCCGCCACATGTTTGATCGTCACCGACTGCCGCCGACGCCCCATTATATCGTCCGATCCCCGCTAGCTGCGCAACGCGCCCTGCTAGCGACAACTTCGCCGCATGGCCAGACGCGCATCATGCCGCCTGCGGCACCGCGGCGCCGCAATAGCGCGCGACATAGGCGTGATGCTCGGGCAGCTTCGCCACCGTGTCGCGGACATTGTCGCGGATGCCGCCGAGGAAGCGCGCCAGTTCCTCGTCGCTCAGCTTGGTCGCGATCGGATGATGGCTCTGCGGCGCGACCCCCTGCCCCATCATCACCTGGACCCAGCTGTTCTCGGCGAACAATTCCTCATTCTTGCGGAAGACGCGGCCGGTTTCGCGGAACAGCTCGATCTTTTGCGCGAGACTGTCGGGGATCGGCATGTCGGCGCATTGGCGCCAGAAGGCGCTGTCACGCCGTTCGGTCGCCTTATAATGGAGGATCAGGAAGTCGCGGATCTGCAGATTGTCCTGCATCTGCTGATCGTTGTACTCGGCAATGTCGCGTTCGCTGACCTTGCCGAGCGGTAGCATGCGGATGAAGCGCAGCACAGCGCGCTGGATCAAATGGATGCTCGTCGATTCGAGCGGTTCCGTGAAGCCGCTCGACAGCCCGACCGCGATGCAGTTGCGATACCATTGGCGGCGGCGCACCCCGGTGGTGAAGCGCAGGAAATTCGGCTCGGTCAGCGCCTCGCCCTCGATATTGCCGAGCAGCCGGTCGAGCGCTTCGTCCCGGCTCAGATAGCGGCTGCAATAGACGAGGCCGTTGCCGGTGCGATGCTGGAGCGGGATGCGCCATTGCCAGCCCGCATCATGCGCCATCGCGCGCGTATAGGGCACCGGTGGGCGGACGTTCGGGGTCTGGAGCGCGATCGCGCTGTCGCACGGCAGCCAGTGCGTCCAGTCGTCGAAGCCCGCGTGGAGCGCGCCCTCGATCAGCAGCGCGCGGAAACCGGTGCAGTCGAGGAACAGGTCGCCTTCGATCCGCCGGTCGCCGTCGAGGACGAGCGCCGCGATGTCCCCGCTTTCGCTGTCGAGTTCGACGCGCGCGATCTTGCCCTCGACGCGCTTCGTGCCGTCGCCCTCGGCCATCTGGCGCAGGAAGCGGGCGTAAAGGCCGGAGTCGAGTTGATAGGCATAGTTGATGCCCTCGTTCGGCAGGTGCGCGAACTTGCCTTCCAGCGCGGCGACGAGTTCCATGCAATAATCGTCGTAGCTCTGCTCGTGCCCGCGCGTCTTGCCGTGGAGCCAGAAATGCTGGAATCCCGCCGACCAATGGTCCTTGCCGGTCAGCCCGAAGCTGTGGAAATAGCGGTGGCCCGGCTGCTTCCAATGATCGAACAATATGCCGAGCTTGAAGGTCGCCTGCGTCGCGCGCATGAAATCGGCCTCGTTGATCCCGAGCAGCCGGTTATAGTTGACGAGCGGCGGGATCGTGCTTTCGCCGACGCCGATCGTGCCGATCGCTTCGGACTCGACGAGCGTCAGATCGACCGCGTTGCCCATGGTGCGCGCGATCGCGGCGGCGGCCATCCAGCCGGCGGTGCCGCCGCCCGCGATGACGATGCGTTGTTTCTTGTCGGTCATCGGCTCAGGCTCCTCAGGAGGAAGGCGCGGAGGCGCCCGGCGGTTTCGGGGGTCAGCGGCGCGAGGATGCTGCGTGCCGCCTCGGGGATATGGTCGGTGACGTCGGCGCCATTCTCGAACACATAATGGTCGAACAGAGCGCGCCAGATCGCCTTGTCGGCGTCGGGCAGGTCGCGGATCGCGAGGATCGCGTGGTTGAGCGCCTCCTGCGGCTGGCCGAGCCACGCCGGGGTGCTGCGCCACCAGTAATTGACGAGGATGTTGAAGGGTTCGAGCCCCTCGACATGGTGCCACCACATCGACGGGATAAAGAGCGCGTCGCCGGGGTCGAGCTCAACGGTCATCGCGTGCGCCATCGCCTCGACGAAGCGCGGGTGGGCGGCGAGATCGGGCGCGCCGAAATCGACCATGCTGACCGCGCGCCCCGCCGGGGTGTTGTCGATCGGGCCGAGATAGAGGTTGGCGAACTGGTCGGGCGGAAACAACGTGAAGCGGCGGCGGCCCGCGGCGCAGCACGCGAGATTGTCAGGAAAGTCATTGTGCGCGGCGATCCGCGTCTTCGTCCCGATCCAGATGCTCTTGAGCGGATCGCGGGCGCCGAGGTCGATCGGGTTGGCGGCGTCGAGGCCGTCGAAATGCGCCGGAATGTCGATCGAGGCGAGATAGACGGTGCGCGCTTCGCCGCGCTTCTCCGCCGTGTCGATGCCGGCGAAGATGTCGGGCAGCTTGCCGGTGCCCGAACGGAAATTCATCGCCATGTCGGCGTCGTAGAACAGCCGTCCGTCGTGCCCCGGCGCGCCGATCGACACCGCGAAGGGCCGGTCGCGCGCGTGGTCGAGCAGATAGCGCCGCGCGTCGCGCGCCGAGCGCTTAGCCGCAGCGACCAACGGCCAGTCGGCGATAAGGCCGCGCAGGACAAAGGGCTCGCGCGCGCCTTCCAGCAACGCGTCGAGCCCCGCCCCCTTATCGCATAAGCGCTCGGGCACGCGCGCCAGGCGGTCGTATATCGCGCCGTCGCGTTCAGCCATGGCCGAGCCTGCGGTTCTTGCGCGCGATCAGCGGCGCGAGCTGGGCAAGCGAGGCGAGCGCCATGAAGATCGGCATCAGATGCCCGGCGGCGTGGAGCTTGCCGATCGTGTCGGCATCGAGCGCCTGCAACTTCGCCTCGTCGATGATATGGAAACCGACGAGCGAGTTTACCGCGCCGTCGTCGAGCGTCACCTCGAGCGTGAAAGGTTCGAGCAGGTCATGGTCGCGCAAGGCCGCGAAAAAATCGCCGCTGGCGCGATACCCCTCGTCGAGCGCGCCGAGCTTTTCGGCGATATCCTCGAGATAAGGCGTTGGCTGGCCGTCGGCGTCGAACAGCCGCACCCCGTCGCCGCCGTCCGCAAGGCGCGGGTGATCGAGGTCGATATGCACCTGCCCCGGCCCGTCGCCGTTCGCCGGGCGGCCGACAAGAAAGGGCTGGATCGCGGCCGACAGCGGGCGATAGCGGGCGTCCCAGCAGGTGCCGTCGAGATAGAGATTTTCGCCCGGCTCGAACCCGAACAGCGCCATCGCGATAAACGCCTCCTGCCCGGTCTCGCGGCGGAACAGGATCGGATAATGCGCCTGCACCTGGCGAAATTCGCTCGGCACGGTCAGCGTCGCCATCACCGCGTCGCCAAGGTCGGCGCCCGCGTCGGTGCGGACGCGCAGGTCGCGGTGGCTGTTGGTGTCGAGCGCGGCGTGCCTGGTCATTCGGGGTCCTTCATTCCGCCGCAGTGGCGGTGGCGGTGAGTGCGTCGAGATAGTCGCGATTGGTCGGCAGCGCCGAGGCGAGCGAGCGGGCGCGCTGGCGCTGCTCGGCGAGCGCCGCGACCGCGCGGTCGCTGGCGACGAGGTCGGGAGGGATCGGATAGCCCATGCCGTAGAGGATATATTGGTGGCTTTCGGCCGAGAAAATCTCGTCGACCTGCGGGAAATCCCAGGCCGATGGCGGCTGCTCCTGCCACAGCGCCAGCATATCGGTGAGGCGTTGCGGGACCGACGCGGGGTCACGCTGCGCCAGCCAATAGGGCTCGGGGCGCTTGCTCAGCACATAATGGAGTTTGAGGAATTCGACGATGCGATCCCAGCGATAGCGAAAGAGCGTGTTGAACCGCCCGGCGTGGATCGGCATCGCCGACGCGCTGGCCGGGAAATTGTCGATCAGCGCGTTCAGCGACAATTCGATCAGCACGATCGCCGAGGCTTCGAGCGGTTCGATGAAGCCCGCCGACAGGCCGATCGCAACACAATTGCCCTGCCAGAAGCGCGCGCGGTGGCCGGTCGGAAAGCTCAGGCGGCGGACCGGTACATCGGGCGCGCCCGGCAGGACCCTCGCAATATAGGCGCGCAGTTCGGCCTCGGCCGCGTCGTCGCCCAGGAAGCGGCTGGCATAGACGCAGCCGATGCCGCGCCGGCCCGGCAGGCCGATGTCCCAGATCCATCCCGCGCGGTGCGCGGTCGAGATCGTCTGCGAGGCGATCGCGCTGCCCTCGGCGACGGGCACCTGCACCGCGAGTGCGCGGTCGTTGAACAGGGTGTCGCTGCGGTCGATCCATTCGACGCCCAGTTCGCCGCCGATCAGCAGCGCGGCGTGCCCGGTGCAGTCGAGGAACAGGTCGCCCGCTATCTCGCCATGCGCGCGGATGACGACCGCCGCGAGGGTATCGCCCTCGCCGCGCGTCACCGCGGTGACATGATCGGCAATGTGCCGGACGCCGAGCCGCCGCGTCGCATGATCGCGGAGCAGCGCCGCGAATTTTCCGGCATCGAGATGATAGGCGTAGTTCGCCGCGCCCTGATAATCGGGCATCGCGCGCTGGCGCGGCGCGAGGTCGAGGTCGAGGTCGCAGACCGCGGCCTGCGCGGTCATCGCGGCGCCGAAACGCCTGTCCGCCGCCGTCGCCTGCCAGGCGGCGAGCAGTTCGCCGGTCGGCAGCGCGGGCGGCGCGGTGAAGGGGTGAAGGTAGCGATCGTCTGCCGCACCATCAACCCAGAAGTCGAAGCGCGATCCCTGTTTGAACGACCCGTCGCACGCCGCGAGGAATTCACCCTCCGGAATCCCGATCGCGGCCAGCGTCGCGCGCATCGTCGGCCAGGTGCCCTCACCCACCCCGATCGTCGGAATGTCGGGTGCTTCGATCAGGGTCACGTCGAGCGTAGGACGCGCCGCGGCGAGCCGCGCGGCCGCCAGCCAGCCAGCGGTGCCGCCGCCGACAATGACCACCCTCTCGACCGTTTTTGCCATTGGGAACGTTCCTAAGCCACTCGCCGGCCCGCGTCACGCAAAAGAGCCGCGCCCCGATTGGAAGCGCGGCTCTCTCGCCAGTCGGTCAATGCACCGCGCCCGCCCTAGAAGGCGAAGCGAACGCCCGCCGCGTAGCGGGCAAAGCCCGGCGACACGAAAGTCACATTGTTGTTGTGCCGCAGATGCCCGCGCCGGCCCTCGCCCGTGATGTTGATCGCCTCGACGAACCCGGTGAGACCCGGCATGAACTCATAGCTCGCGCTGGCGTCGATCTGCCAATAATCCTCGATATAGGTCGGGTTCGGCCCCGAACTCTGGAGGAATTCTTCGCGCCAGTTCCACGCGACACGCGCCTGTAGTCCGTTCTTGTCGTAGTAGGCGACCGCGTTGGCGCTGTCGCTGAGCCCGGTCAGCGCGAATTGCGGCACCGACGACGGCAATTTATTGTCATAGGTCGCATCGCCATTGACGATTGTATAGTTCAGTATGACCCCGAAGCCGGTGTCCCAGAAGCTGTGCTGGAGCGCGAATTCGAAGCCGTTGAGCGACGCGGTCTGGTCGCTGTTGATCGGCGTCGTAATCTCGAAGTTCAGCGCCGGATCGCCCGGGATGCTGTTGATCGTGCCGACATAGGTGCCCGGTCCGCCCCCGGTGATCGTCACCGAATTGGGGAAGTTGGCAAAGATGTACTGGCGGATCTGGGCGACGGTCGCGTTCGCCCCGAGCGAGGCGAGCGCCGCGTTCCAGCGCGGACCACCGACCGGGGTGGTCAGGCCGAACGCCTCGGTATCGATGCGCGTCGTCGAGATGAAGTTGCTGACGTCCTTGTGGAAATAGCCGACCGAAACATAGCTGCCCGGCGAGTAATACCATTCGGCCGACAGATCGATATTCTTCGACTTGTAGGGAACGAGGCCCGGATTGCCCTGCGCCCCGCCGCCGCCGCCGACGCGGAACAGCGTGTCGAGCGTGCGTCCGCCCTGCAGATTGGCATAGTCGGAGCGCGTGATCGTGTGGCTGTACGATGCGCGCAGCTTCACATTATCCATCGGCGAGATGTCGAAATCGACCGCCGGCAGCCAGTTGTTGTACGACCCCTTGAAGCGGGTGAAATCGCTGTCGCCCGAGAAGATGATGTTGAATTCATTGTCGCCGACCCAGCGCGTGCCGGTCGGCACCGGTACCAGCGCCGCCGACGACACATCGGTGACCTCGTAGCGGACGCCGGCGACGAAATGCGCCGGATTGTCGAAGAGGTCGAACTTGGTCGCGACCTGCAAATAGGGGGCCAGCGTTTTTTCGGTGATGCGCCGGTCGGTGTTGAAGGCCGCGATACAGGTGCCGGGGATCGCCGCCGAACCCGTCTGCGGTCGGCTGCAGACGCCATATTTGCTTTCGATCAGGTCGACCATGCGCTCATAGTCGAACCGGTAAAAGCTCTGGATCATGCCCGGCTGCGCCAGCCCCGGGAATTTGTCGGGCAGCGTTTCGAGCGTGAAGATGTCGTCGGGAATGTCGGCCGCCGGACCCGAACCGCCCCAGGTGTCGTTCTGGATCGTGCCGAAGGCCGAGCGGACCTTGTTCTCGACATAGGAGACGCCGAAATCGATGCTGTCGAGGAAGCCCCCGTCATGGTCGTAATTGCCGCGCAGCTGGACCTGGTTGATCTCGTCGCGGAAATAAGCGGCGCGGAAGGCGTTGCCGGTCGGCTGGATCAGCGCCGCGTTCAGCGGATCGATGCCGGGATGCATATTGTAGGAGAGGACCGGCAGGTCGTTCTCGAAGTTGACCGTCTGGTTGGCGATACCAAAGATGGCGTTACCGACCGACGTGCTCGACCCGAAGCGGTTGACCGGCTTCACCGTCGCGCTCGACCGATGATAGTCGAGGTCGATCGTCACGCCGCCGGGGCCGTCCCAATGGATATTGCCGCCGAGCGATTTATTCTCGGCGCGGTTTTCGGTCAGCGAGCCGCTGTACGACAGGTCCTTGCCGCCGTTGAGCGCGGTGGTGCTGGGCGGAGCCGGCGGCTGCGGGAAGGCTTCGGAATAGAAGATCGGGCCGGCGACGGGGCCGTCAGTCCACGAACTGGTCGTGTTTTCATGGTTGAACCAGATGCCGACATTGCTGTTGCGCGTTTCGACGGTGTTACGCGAATAGGTATAATCGATCGTCGCGGTCAGGCTGTCGGTCGGGCGGAATTGCAGCACCGCCTGCCCGTTGATACGCTCGCGGTTGACGTCGTTGAGGTCGTAGGAGGCGTTCTGCGGCACCTGATAGACGTCGGTCGGGTCGGGCCGGTTGGTGATGCGCGCCGCGCCCGGCGTACCCGGCTGGGCCAGCGAACCCCAGTTGTTCTCGGACCCCAGATACCCGTCGCGCCAGCCGACATTGGCCGAGTTCGTGCTCGACTTGCGCTTCTGGTACGACCCGGTGACGAGGATGCCGATCGTGTCGTCGGCAAAGGTGGTGCTGAAGATGCCCGAGATTTCGGGGGTGACCGGATTGCCCTCGTTGCGCGACGAGTCATAGACCGCCTTGGCCGAGATGCTGCCGTGCATGCCCGGTTTGTCGAGCGGGCGCGGGGTGCGGATGTTGATCGTCGAACCGATGCCGCCCGATTCATTCGTCGCGCGGCCGCTCTTGTACACCTCGACCGCCGAAACGGCCTCGGACGCAAGGTTGGCGAAGTCGAACGAACGCGACGCGGGCGCACTGCCGCCATCGCCGATGAAGGCGGTCGGCATCTGGCGACCATTGAGCGTCACCAGGTTGAATTCGGGGCCGAAGCCGCGGACCGTGACCAGCGAACCCTCGCCGTTCGAGCGGTCGATCGACACGCCGGTGATGCGTTGCAGCGATTCGGCGAGATTGGTGTCGGGGAATTTGCCGATGTCTTCGGCCGAGATCGCATCGACGACGCCCTGCGCATCGCGCTTGATATCGGCGGCGGCGGACAGGCTGGCCCGGATGCCGGTGACGACGATCTCGTCGCCATCGACGGTGCGGTCTTCGGGGGGGGCGTCCTGCGCCATCGCGACCTGTGCCACGCTCATCAGCGCAACCGCCGATGTGCCGGCCAGAATCTTCGCGAGCCAAAGCTTATGCGGAGCCTGCATCCCTGTTCCCTCCCGTTTAGCCGCTCATTTTCGGCGGCATTTCGCTAATGTGAACGTTATCTAAATGAGAACGTTCTCATTGTCAACGCGGGTCGTCGTTGCATTCCTATGCAACGGACAAGGAAATTGCACCGGGGATCGGTGCAGCGGAGGGTCCGTGGGCGGCGGAAGGGGCCGGCGGCGCCGGCCCCTTCATATGGTTCCGGTCAGAGCATCGGATAGCTCAGCCCGTAATAGCCATAGACGGTGCGGCCATATTCGTCGGTATATTCGGGGGTGTCGTCGCGCGCATAGCGCGGCGCGCCGGTCACCTGCTCCTTGCTGATCTCGACGACATAACCGCCCTTTTCGGTGTCGTAGCGCAGCATATCCCAGGGGATCGGATAGTGATCGCTGCCGAGGCCGAAGAGGCCGCCGAACTGCAGCACGGCATAGTCGGCCTTGCCCGAAACCTTGTCGAGCATGACATTGGCGATGGTGCCAAGCTTTTCATCCTGCGGATTGTAGACGGTGGTGCCTTCGACCTTGTCGGAGGAAATGAGGCGATTGGTTCCGCCGCGTTCGAGCGTGTCAGCCATGATGCGTCTCCTTGACGAAGGAGCGCACGAGAGCCGGAAGAGCCGGCCCCGCCGCCCCCATGTCCAGGCAACGGCGCGCCGGGGCGCGAGTTGCCCGGCTCGCCGCGAACGGTGCCGGATTAAGGCTCAGCGGCTCCAGCGCGCGAAGATCGCGGTGGGAAGCAGCAGCCCCCTCGCCTCTTCGCGCACCGCGAGTTCGCCGCATTCGACCTTGCCGGGAAGGTCGGCGAAGAGCTGGTTCAGCAATTCACCGATCGCCAGCGCCGACATGCGCACCGCATAGACGGTGAGGAACAGCGCGCGGCTGTCGGCGTCGAGCAGCTGGCGGCAGTCAGCGAGCAATGGCGCGAGCCCTTCCTCGAGCTGCCAGCGTTCGCCGGTCGGGCCGCGCCCGAACTTGGGCGGGTCGAGCAGGATCGCGTCATAGCGCTTCTCGCGCCGCACTTCGCGCGCGGTGAACTTGCCGGCGTCATCGACGATCCAGCGGACCGGCTTTTCGGCCATGCCCGCCAGCGCGGCATTCTCGCGCGCCTGCGACACCGATTTCTTCGACGCGTCGACATGGGTGACAGACGCACCCGTGGCGGCGAGCGCCTGGCTGCCGACGCCCGTGTAGCCGAACAGGTTGAGGAAGGCGGGATCGGGCTTGTCGGCGATCTGCCCGCGCAGCCAGTCCCACACCGGCGCCATGTCGGGGAAGAAACCGAGGTGACGGAAGGGGGTGCATTGCGCCGTGAAGCGCGTTTCGCGCCAGCCGAGCGGCCAGCCCTCCTGCGGAACGGGCTTGTTGTAATACCAGCGACCACCGCCGTCGTCGTCCGACGCCGGGATGAACTCGCCATCGGCGGCGTCCCATTCGCTTTGCGGGAGCGCGGGCGCCCACATCGCCTGCGGTTCGGGACGGATGAAGCGGAAGCGGCCATAGCGCTCGAGCTTGCGCCCGTTGCCGCTGTCGACCAGCCCATAATCGTCCCACGCCTCGCCGACGAGGGTGACGAGGGGTAGCAGATCAGCCACGCGCGGCTTCCGCGAGGACGAAGGCCTTCACCGCGTCATAGTCGCCGGGCAGCTTGGTATAGCGTTCCTCGCGATCGAAGAGATTGCCGAGCCGCGCGGGCAGCGCCGGACGCACGCCGGTCGCACGCTCGACCGCCTCTCGGAACTTCGCGGGATGCGCGGTGGCGAGGGTGACGACGGGAATGTCCGCATCGATGTCGAGTTGGCGTGCCGCCGCGAGGCCGACCGCGCTGTGCGGGTCGATGACCTGCCCGCCCTTTTCCTGCGCCCAGCGCAGCGCGAGCGACATCGAATCGCCGTCGATGCTGGCGCTGGAGAACAGCCCGCGCGCGCCGCTGAGCATGTCGGCGGGGATCGTCATCGCGCGGTTGGTGTCGAAGTCGCCCATCATGCCGGTGATCGCAGCGCCGTCGCGGCCCGACAGGTCGAAGAGCAGCCGTTCGAAATTGCTGCTGACCTGGATGTCCATGCTCGGCGTCGCGGTCGGCGTCACCGTGCCGGCGCTATAGTCGCCGCTGGTCAAAGCGCGGTGGAGGATATCGTTGACGTTGGTCGCGACGACGAGGCGCGCGATCGGCAGCCCCATGCGCGAGGCGACATAGCCCGCGAAGACGTCGCCGAAATTGCCGGTGGGTACGCTGAACGCGACCGGGCGGTCGGGACCGCCGAGGCGAACCGCAGCGTAGAAATAATAGACGACCTGCGCCATCAGCCGAGCCCAGTTGATGCTGTTCACCGCCGACAGCGTGACCTGGCCGCGCGCTTCCTCGTCGCCGAACAGGCGCTTCACCATCGCCTGGGCATCGTCGAAGCTGCCGTCGATCGCGATATTGTGGACGTTGGGGGCGAGCACCGTCGTCATCTGCCGCCGCTGGACGTCGCTCACCCGTCCTTCGGGGTGGAGCATGAAGATCTGGATATGCTCGCGCCCGGCAACCGCCTCGATCGCCGCCGAGCCGGTGTCGCCCGATGTGGCGCCGACGATCGTGATATTGGTGTCGCCGCCCGCGAGGAATTTCTCGAACAACTGGCCGAGCAGTTGCAGTGCGACATCCTTGAACGCCAGCGTCGGGCCGTGGAACAGTTCGAGCAGCCAGTGGCGATGGTCGAGCTGGACGAGCGGGGTCACCGCGTCGTGGCTGAACCGGCCATAGGCCGCCTTGCACAGCTGACGCAGTTCATCCTCGTCGAGCGCGCCCGCGACGAAGGGGGTCATCACCCGCACCGCGGTTTCGACATAGTCGAGGCCGGCGAAGGCGCGGATTTGGTCCCGGCTCAGCGTCGGCCATGTCGCGGGCACATAAAGCCCGCCGTCGCTGGCGAGGCCGGCGAGCGTGGCGGCACGAAAGTCGAGGGTCGGCGCGGAGCCGCGGGTGCTGATATATTCCATGGCGGCCCAGCGCCTAGCGGTGTCCGCTCAAGCCCGCAAGCGGCGGCGCACCGCGATGATGTAGATGATCAGCGCCGCGGCGGCGAACAGGAACCACTGCCCGGCGTAAGCGAGATGATTGTTCGGGGTGTCGGCGGCCGACGGCACCGCGCTGGCGCGCAGCCCGGGCGCCGGGGCGTCGGCGACAAGCATCGCGCGCGCCGGCACGGCCTTGCCCGTCATCCGTTCGATCAGCGTCGGTTGTTCGGGACCCGGAACGATCGTGCCCTGCACGATGCCGCCGGTCCATTTCGGCGGAGTGAAGTCGTCGGCGGTGCCGACGTCGACGAGCACGCCCGGCCCCTCGGCACCGGTGCGGCAGTCGGCGATCATGCGGATCCCCGTCTTGCCGGCGCGGTCGGTGCCGCTGCGCTGGTCCCAGCGCACGGGTTCGAGGCAGGCGACGCTGCTCTTGCGATAGAGCATCGTGTCGGGAACCGGCGGCAGTTTGGGATAGGCGACGGTCGCCGACATCGCGCTGTTGCGCTGAAAGAGCGCGATCAGCGCTTCCTTTTCGCCCTTGCGCTGCAATTGCCAGACGCCGAGCGCGATCATCGTCGCCACCGCGGCGAGGACGAGGATCGTCGGGACGATCGGCCAGCGGCGGGCGGGTGCGGACGTGTCCGGGGTTTCGGGGGTTGCAGGCTGGTCAGTCATCCGGTTTCTCCACCCGTCCCTCGGCCGCGTCGCGCTGATGCTCGCTCGCCAGCAGCGCTCCTTTGGCGATGCGCAGGCCATAGATGACCGCGGCGACGGTCAGCGGCACCCACAGGATGACATGCACCCACAAGGGCGGGGCAAGCGCGGCATCGAGCAGGAGCGCGGCGACGATCAGCAGCGCGCCGATAATCAGGGTCAGGAAGGCGGCGGGGCCGTCGCCGACATTGTAGCGGCCCGAATCGAAGCCGCACGTCGGGCAGCGTTCGCGAAAATTCGCCGCGCCCTCGAACAGTCCCGGCGTCCCGCATTCGGGGCAGAGACCAAAAAGGGCAGCGCGCCAGAGCGGCGGCTGCCCCTTTTGAAGTTGGTCGGTGTCCGGCAACTCAGTGCGCGGCGACAGGTGCGCCCCAGCCGCCCCAGACATAGACGATGATGAAGAGGAACAGCCACACGACGTCGACGAAGTGCCAGTACCAGGCAGCCGCTTCGAAGCCGAAATGCTGGGTCGGGGTGAAGTGGCCCTTGTAGGTACGCGCGAGGCAGACGATCAGGAAGATCGTGCCGACGAGCACGTGGAAGCCGTGGAAGCCGGTCGCCATATAGAAGGCCGAGCTGTAGTTGCTCTGACCAAAGCCGAACGGCGCGACGCTATATTCATAAGCCTGGATCGACGAGAAGACGACACCGAGGATGATCGTCGCCCACAGGCCCTTTTTCAGGCCTTCGCGGTCGCCGTGGATCAGCGCATGGTGCGCCCAGGTGATCGTGGTGCCCGAGCAGAGCAGGATCAGCGTGTTGAGCAAAGGCAGCGAGAAGGCGTCCATGACGTGGATGCCCTTCGGCGGCCACATGGTGATCGCGGCGGCGCCGTCCTGGCCGAACAGCGAGGTGACCGCGCCGTCGG
Organism: Sphingopyxis sp. GW821-FHT02C12; assembly: GCF_059421785.1. NCBI lineage: Bacteria > Pseudomonadati > Pseudomonadota > Alphaproteobacteria > Sphingomonadales > Sphingopyxidaceae > Sphingopyxis > Sphingopyxis sp. GW821-FHT02C12. Next base: position 2,631,781 of record NZ_JBWKVQ010000001.1, on the reverse strand, counting down.
CATATTCGATCGGCACCGGGAACAGCGAAAAGTCGAACCAGGCCCAGAACCAGCCGACGAAGAACATGACTTCCGACGCGATGAACAGGATCATGCCATAGCGCAGGTGCAGCTGGACGACCGGGGTGTGGTCGCCGGCATGGGCTTCGTTGATGACGTCCGACCACCAGCTGAAGAAGGTGGCGATGACGCCCATGAAGCCGAGGCCGAGCACCCATTTGCCCGCGCCGCCGAAATAGTCGGCGTGCATGAACATCACGAGGCCGAAGAACATCACCAGCGCGGCAGCCGAGCCGATGAGCGGCCAGACGCTCGGGTTTACGAGGTGATAGTCATGATGTTTCGCACCGGACATGGCGTTTTTCCCGTTTTTAGCAGCCCCAGCATCACGATTCCCCATCGTCCGCCGGCCTTGGTAAGACTCTTTGATCGCGGCCTTAGCTCGCCTTTTTGCCCCCGTCTACTGGCTCCACAGGGTGGAAGGTGTAGCTGAGGGTGATTTCCTGGATGTCGCGCGCGTCGGGATCGTCCATGATCTTGGGATCGACGAAAAACAGCACCGGCATGCGCACTTGCTGCCCTGCCTCAAGCCGTTGTTCGGTGAAGCAGAAGCACTGGATCTTGGTGAAATATTTGCCCGCGGCGTCGGGGGTGACGTTGAAGCTCGCGGTCCCCGTCACGGCATGCGACGAATTATTCTCGGCGATGAAGATCGCCATGTCGCGCGCGCCGATGCTGACCGTGTCGGTCGGGTGCTCGGGATAGAATTTCCACGGCAGCTTGGGCGACACATTGGCGTCGAAGCGGACCGAAATCGTCTGGCTCAGCACCTGCGGCGTTTCCGCCGCGGCGACCGGGTCGTAGCGCTGGGTCGTGCCGCCGAAGCCGGTGACGCGGCAGAAAAGATTATAGAGCGGCACCGCCGCGAACCCCAGGCCGACCATCGAAATCGCGAGCAACGCAGCGAGGCTGGCGGTTTTCGCGTTGGGCGACATCCGCGCGATCATTTCAGCACCGTCATCTTGGCGATCGTGATGAAGAAAAAGAGTATCGCAAGCCCGCCGAGCAGCACCGCCATCAGATTCGCGCGGCTGCGTTGACGGCGGCGATATTCGGCCTCGTCGAAGGGTTCGGGGGCGTCGTTCACGGGTTCGGTCATAGCGGCCACCAATGGTCGGCGACAACCGCGCCGAACAATATGAAAAGATAGGCGATCGAATAGGCGAAGAGGCGCTTTTCGGGCTGCATCGGATCGCCCTCTCGCGCCATGCGCGTGCCGACCTGCGCCGACAATATCACGAACAGCGCCGAGAGCACCACCGCGATCCAGCCATAGATCGCGCCGGTGTAGCCGAGCGGCCAGGGCGCGATCGCGGCGGCGGCCATGATCAGCGCATAGAAAAGAATCTGGCGCCGCGTCGATTTCTCGCCCGCGACGACGGGCATCATCGGGATGCCCGCAGCAGCATAGTCCGAGCGCACGAACAGCGCGAGCGCCCAGAAATGCGGCGGCGTCCACAGGAAGATGAGCAGGAACAGCAGCACCGGCAACGGTGCGACAGTGCCGGTCGCGGCGACCCAGCCGATCAGCGGCGGAAAGGCGCCGGCGGCGCCGCCGATGACGATATTCTGCGGCGTCCGCGGCTTGAGCCACATCGTGTAGACGAAGACGTAGAACAGAATCGAAACCAGCAGCAGCAGCGCCGCCTGCCAGTTCGACGCGAACAGCATCAAAAAGACCGAGAAGGCGGCGAGTCCGACCCCGAACTGCAATGCGGTCTGCGGGTCGAGGCGTCCGGCGGGCAGCGGGCGCCCGGCGGTGCGCTTCATCTTGGCATCGAGACCCGCTTCATACCATTGGTTGAGCGCCCCCGAGGCCCCTGCCCCCAGCGCGATCGCGAGGATCGACGAGAAGGCGAGAACCGGATGGACGGTCCCCGGCGCCGCGAGCAGGCCGCACAGCGCCGTGAACACGACGAGCGACATCACGCGCGGCTTGGTCAGCGCGAACAGGTCGCGCCAGTCGGCCGGAAGGGCCAGGTCGCCATGGGTCAGGCTCTGCGCCATGATAACTCCAGGCCGGAAAGCTATCGCCCCCTGCCAAGGCTATTTGGCAGGGGGCGAGTGCAATCAGGCGATACGCGGCAGTTCGTTGAACTGGTGGAACGGCGGCGGGCTCGACAGCGTCCATTCGAGCGTCGTCGCGCCTTCGCCCCACGGATTGTCGGCGGCCTTCTTGCCGGCGAACAGCGAGTAGAGGATGTTCACGAAGAAGAAGATCATGCCGACCGCCATGATGACATAGCCGAGCGACGAGATGTGGTGCCAGTAAGCATAGGCTTCCGCATAGTCGGGGTAACGGCGCGGCATGCCCTGCTGACCCAGGAAGTGCTGGGGGAAGAACATGACGTTCACGCCGATGAAGAAGATCCAGAAGTGCAGCTGGCCGAGGACTTCGCTGTACATCCGGCCCGACATCTTCGGGAACCAGTAGTAGAAGCCGGCAAAGAGCGAGAAGACCGCGCCCAGCGACAGCACATAGTGGAAGTGCGCGACGACATAATAGGTGTCGTGCAGGTTGGTATCGACCCCGCCGTTGGCGAGCACGACGCCGGTGACGCCGCCGACGGTGAACATGAAGATGAAGCCGAGCGCCCAGACCATCGGGGTCTTGTAGCTCATGGAGCCGCCCCACATGGTGGCGATCCAGCTGAAGATCTTGATGCCGGTCGGCACCGCGATGACCATCGTCGCGGCGGTGAAGTACATCTTCAGGTTCACGCTCATGCCGACGGTGAACATGTGGTGCGCCCACACGATGAACCCGACGACGCCGATCGCGACCATGGCATAGGCCATGCCGAGATAGCCGAACACCGGCTTCTTGCTGAAGGTCGAGATGATCTGGCTGACGATGCCGAAGCCCGGCAGGATCATGATATACACTTCGGGGTGGCCGAAGAACCAGAAGAGATGCTGGTAGAGCACCGGATCGCCGCCGCCCGTCGCATCATAGAAGGTGGTGCCGAAATTGCGGTCGGTCAGCAGCATGGTGATCGCAGCGGCGAGAACCGGCAGCGCGAGCAGCAGCAGGAAGGCGGTGACCAGCACCGACCACACGAACAGCGGCATCTTGTGCAGGGTCATGCCCGGCGCGCGCATGTTGAAGATGGTGGTGATGAAGTTGATCGCACCAAGGATCGACGCCGCACCCGCGAGGTGGAGCGAGAAGATCGCCATGTCGACCGCCGGCCCGGGCGACCCGCTGGTCGACAGCGGGGCATAGACCGTCCAGCCGGTTCCGGCGCCAAGCCCGTTGCCCCCCGTGACGAACATCGAGCCCGTCAGCATGACGAAAGCGACGAAGGTCAGCCAGAAGGACACGTTGTTCATGCGCGGGAAAGCCATGTCGGGCGCGCCGATCATCAGCGGCACGAACCAGTTGCCGAAACCGCCGATCATCGCGGGCATGACCATGAAGAACACCATGATCAGGCCGTGTGCGGTGATCAGCACGTTCCACATATGCTTGGCCTGCGTTTCGCCGGCCGCGGAGTCGAACATGCGCGCCCAGTCACCCAGATACTGGATGCCGGGTTCGGCGAGTTCGAGGCGCATCATGCCCGAAATCACGCCGCCGACGATACCGGCGACGATCGCGAAGATCAGGTAGAGGGTGCCGATGTCCTTGTGGTTCGTCGACATGAACCAGCGGACGAAGAATCCGGGCGTGTCATGGTCATGGTCGTCATGCGCGTGATCGGCATGGCCATGAGCGGGTGCAGTTGCAGCAATATCGGTCATCTGTCGGACCCCTTGTTATTTCTTGGCGGCCGGGGCGGCGGCGGGCGCCGCTGCAGCCGGTGCGGCTTCGGTCGTGGCGGCCGGCGCGGTTGCCGGAGCGGTGGCGGCGGCGGGCGCCGGAGCCGGCGCGGCGGCGGGTGCCGCGGCCACCGGACCGGCCGGATTGCCGCCCCGCGAGCGGACCCAGGCTTCCCATTTGTCGACCGGCAGCACTTCGACCGCGATCGGCATATAGCCATGGTCGACGCCGCAAAGCTCCGAACACTGGCCGTAATAGACGCCGACCTTGGTGGCGGTGAAGGTGGTCTCGTTGGCGCGGCCGGGGACCGCGTCCATCTTGGTCCAGAAGGCCGGGACCGCGAAGCTGTGGATCACGTCGGCGCCGGTGATGATCAGTTTCACCTGGCGGCCGACGGGGACGACCATGCGGTTGTCGACCGCGAGGTGATAGGGCTCGCCGGCGGCCTTGGCCTGGTCTTCGGTCAGGATCTTCGAGACATATTCACCGATGCCCTGGTCGGGATAGGCGTAACCCCAATACCATTGATACCCGGTGACCTTGATCGTCAGCGCTTCCTTCGACGGCGGTTCATATTGCGCCGCGAGCAGGCGGATCGACGGGACGGCGATGACCGCGAGGATCAGCACCGGGATCGCGGTCCAGATGATTTCGATGAAGGTGTTGTGCGTCGTCTTCGACGGCACCGGGTTCGCGGCGGCGCGGTAGCGGACCACCGCCCAGAGCAGCAGACCGAGAACGAAGAGCGAGATCACCACGATCACCGGCAGCAGGATATAGTGGTTGAACTCATAGGCCTGGACGCCGATCGGCGTGACCTGCGGCTGGAAGTTGATCCCCGCGTCGACCGGCTGACCCACGCCCGGGGTCGGCTTCATCGGCACATAAGTCGCGTCGCCGGCGGGAACCGCCGCCGCCTTCGTCGCATCGGCCGCAGCCGGAGCGGCGGTCGTCGCAGCCGCCGCATCGGCGGGGGCCGGAGCCGGATTCGCCGCGGTGGTCGCTGCGGGGGCCGCGACAGGTGCCGCCGCCGGTGCCGCCGCCTGACCGACGCTGACCGCGCCCAGCGACAAAACCGCCGCGATTACAAGGGTTTTCAAGCTCTTCATAAGGATAGTGCCGCCCGTTGCCTGTTGTTCTTATCGATGCTTCATTCCCGCCGCGCGGATACCGGACATGCGTCGCGGCAGCCGGGCGGCTGGCTGAATCTCGCGGGCGCTATAGACCCGCTTGCCGCTTGCCTCAAGCATCTCTAACACTATTTTGCGGCTGGCAAATCTGCCCCGTCGAAACCCCGTCGTTCCCGATGGACGACGTCCTGAACAAAAGACCCATTCTCCCATGACCGACGACGACATCCTGGCCGAATTCCGCGCCGCCGACGCCCTGCTGCAGGGGCATTTCCTGCTCTCCTCCGGGCGGCACAGCGAATATTATCTCCAGTGCGCACGCGTGCTGATGGACACCGAGCGGGCCGGACGGCTCGCGATCGCGCTCGCCGCCAAGCTGCCGCGCGACCTCAAACAGGCGATCGACATCGTCGTCTCGCCCGCGATGGGCGGCGTCATCATCGGCCATGAAATGGGCCGCGCGCTCGGCAAGCCCGCGATCTTCGTCGAACGCCCGACCGGCACCTTCGAACTGCGCCGCGGCTTCACCATCGCACCGGGTGCCAAGGTGCTGATGGTCGAGGATGTCGTCACAACCGGCCTGTCGTCACGCGAAGCGATGGCGTGCGTCGCCGACGCCGGCGGCGAAGTGATCGCCGAAGCGGCGCTCGTCGACCGCTCGGCGGGCAGCGTCGACCTTGGCGTTCCCTTCTATCCGCTCGTCGCGATCAACTTCCCGACCTATGCCGAAGACGAACTGCCACCCGAACTCGCAAAGACCAAGGCGGTGAAGCCGGGGAGCCGCGCGAATTGAATCTTGAACGATCTGGTGGGCGCCTCCGCCTCGGGGTCAACATCGACCATGTCGCGACGATCCGGAATGCGCGCGGCGGCGAGCATCCCGATCCGGTCCGCGCGGCCGAGATCGTCGCGGCGGTCGGCGGCGACGGCATCACCGCGCACCTGCGCGAAGACCGGCGTCATATCCGCGACGACGATCTCGCGCGCATCCAGGCCGCGACCGACCTGCCGCTGAACCTCGAAATGGCGGCGACCGAGGAAATGCTGGAAATCGCGCTGCGCCATATGCCGCACGCCGCGTGCATCGTCCCCGAAAAGCGCGAGGAACGCACGACCGAGGGCGGGCTCGACGCCGCCGGACAGCACAACCATCTCGCGCCGATCGTCGCGCGGCTGAACGACGCGGGCATTCGCGTCAGCCTGTTCATCGAACCCGACCCGCGTCAGATCGAGGCCGCGATGCGGCTGCGCGCGCCGGTGGTCGAATTCCACACCGGCCGTTACGCGCATGTCGAGGGCGAGGAACGCGCCGCCGAATTGCGCCGGATCGCCGACGCCGCCGCGCTCGCGTGGAAAAACGGCATCGAACCGCATGCCGGGCATGGCCTGACCTATGACAATGTCATCCCGATCGCCGCGATCCCGCAACTCGCCGAGCTCAACATCGGCCATTATCTGATCGGCGAGGCGATCTTTACCGGGCTGGAGGATGCGGTGCGCCGCATGCGCGACCTGATGGACGAGGCGCGAGGATGATCATCGGACTCGGCTCCGACCTCTGTAATATAGAGCGAATCCAGAATTCGCTCGACCGTTTCGGCGAGCGGTTCGAGAATCGCGTGTTCACCGACGTCGAACGCGCCAAGGCGGCGCGGCGGCCGTTCACCCGTGCGGGCACCTATGCCAAGCGCTTCGCCGCCAAGGAGGCCTTCTCCAAGGCGGTCGGCACCGGCTTCAAGCGTGGCGTGTTCATGAAGGACATCGGCGTCGTCAACGCCCCCTCGGGCGCGCCGACGCTCGCACTGACCGGCGGCGCGGCCGAACGGCTCGCGGCGATGATCCCTGCGGGACACAAGGCCCATATCCATCTGACACTGACCGACGATCATCCCTGGGCCCAGGCGTTCGTCATCATCGAAGCACTGAAGGACTAGGCAAGGACCGACATGGCAAAGAACAAGAGCGGCGGCGCCAAGGGCGAGGAAAGCTGGGGCAAGCTGATCCGCGATATCGCGGTGATCCTGCTGCTGGTGCTCGGCATCCACAGCCTGCTCGCCAAGCCCTTTTATATTCCGTCCGATTCGATGATGCCCGGGTTGCTCAGCGGCGACCGCCTGATCGTCAGCAAATATCCCTATGGCTGGTCCTATGCCTCGGCGAGCTTTCACCTGCTCCCCAGGATGGAAGGCCGCATCTTCGCGAAACTGCCCGAGCGCGGCGACATCGTGGTGCTCGAGCATCCGGTCGACCGCACCGACTATATCAAGCGCGTCATCGGCCTGCCCGGCGACACGATCGAATTGAAGGGCGGCGCGCTGTTCATCAACGGCAAGCCGGTGAAGCGCGAACAGCAGCCCGACCTGCGCATCCCCGTCGACGCCAACACGCCGTCAGGCGGCGGCGGCAGCGCGCTCGACCGGTTCAGGCAGGTCGACGGATCGGGCCGCGAAACGCTGGTGCTGCCGATCATCCGCGAAACGCTGCCGAACGGCGCGTCCTATGACACCATCGACATGGGCGAACGGCCGAGCGTCGACGAATATGGCCCCTACAAGGTCCCGGCGGACCATTTGTTCCTGATGGGCGACAACCGCGACGGCAGCGCCGACAGCCGGGTTCCCGTCGGCGAACTGGGCCTCGGCGGCGCGGTGCCGTTCGACGTCATCGCGGGCCGCGCCGAGATCATCACCTTCTCGACCGACGGCACCGCCAAATGGTACAACCCGATCAGCTGGTTTCAGGCGCTACGCTCGGGCCGAGCGGGAACCGACCTGACCCCCGAACGTAAGGGCAGCTAGGCACAGGGGAGCACAGCGCATGGCCGAGACCGACGCACGGGCGAAAGCCAAGGCCAGCGTCGAGGCGCCCGGCCCCACCGAAATCCGCAGCGACGCGGTCCGCGGCGAATTGCTCAAGGCCGGGGTCTGGCTCGGCCTCGCGTTGTTGATCGGCGTCTGCATCATCCTGATCCAGCCGATCCTGCTGATCTTCGCCGGCGTCGTCATGGCGGCGATGCTCGACGGCGGTACCCGCCTGCTCGGTCGGGTGCTACCAATCGGCCGCGGCTGGCGGCTGCTGATCGTCTGTCTCTCGCTCGTCGCCTTCCTCGTCTGGACCATCCTGTTCGCGGGCTCGCAGATCGCAGATCAGGCCGCTACGCTACAGACAGTGGTGATGGGACAGGTCGAGCGCATCGCCGCCTGGGCCAGCGCGCATGGCATGGGCAATCTGCAGATCGACACCAAGACGATCACCGAAAATCTGGCCGGCACCGTCGGACGCGTCACCGCCGCGGTCGGGACCGTGCTCGGTGCGCTGACCAGCCTGGTCATGGTGCTGGTACTCGGGGTCTTCCTCGCGATCGAACCGCGACTCTATGAGCGCGGGGTGGCGTGGATGCTGCCGATGAACGCCCGCGAGAATTTCTACATCGTCACCGCGCGCATGGGCTTCACCCTGCGCCGGTTGATGGCGGGGCGCCTGCTCGGCATGCTGGTCGAGGGGATCGGCACCTGGCTCGCCTGCCTCGCGGTCGGCATCCCGATGGCGGCGCTGATGGGGCTGCTCACCGGGCTGCTCGCCTTCATCCCCAATATCGGCGCGATCGTGTCGGGCGTGTTGCTGGTGCTCGTCGGCTTTTCGGCCGGGACCGACACCGGGCTCGCCGCCATCGCCATCTATTTCATCGTCCAGACGGTCGACGGCTATCTGATCGTGCCGATGGTGGCGAAGCAGACCGTCGACCTCGCCCCTGCCCTCGTCCTCGGTGCGCAGATATTGTTCGGTGCCCTGCTCGGCATCATGGGCCTGTTCCTCGCCGACCCGATCGTCGCGATGATCAAGGTCGCGCTGGAGCGCGAGGCCGAGCGCAATGCCGGGACGCAGGGGAAGCGAAAGGCGGCGGGGTAAAAAGGGCGTCGAGCAGGCCGACAGGGCCGCTCACGACCGAGAGTCGCCTCTCTCTCTCGTCTCGTCACCCCGGACTTGATCCGGGGTCCCGCTTGAAATCGAAGCCTGTTGATGCCTCAAAAAAGCGGGATCCCGGATCAAGTCCGGGATGACGACGGGAAATACGACGACGTCCACTCGCCACCCGAAAACCGCCCCAAACAAAAACGGCGGCAGGATCAACCCGCCGCCGTCTTGAATGCCCGAAAGTCCCTGCTCCGGGTCAGGGCTGCGGCGCGCCCTGTGGCGGGGCGCCCTGCATCTGCTGTTGCTGCATCTGCTGCTGCATCATCTGCATCTGCTGCTGCATCGCGCGAACCTCGGCCTCGGTCTTGAATTCGAGCAGTTCGACGTCGAAGTGCAGCGTGCTGCCACCCGGGATCGGACCATTGTCCTTGTCGCCATAACCCAGCGCGGGCGGGATGGTGACCTTGTACTTGCCGCCCTTTTTCATGCGGGTCAGCGCCTCGGCAAAGCCCGGCGCGGTCTGCGCGACCTGGAACGGCGCCTGTTCATTGGCGTCGAAAACCTTGCCGTCGTCGAGCTTGCCTTCATATTTCACCAGCACGACGTCGGACATGGTCGGGCTGTTGCCCGTGCCTTCCTTGACGACTTCAAAGCCGATCCGGGGGGTCGACATCACCGCGAAAGCGATCGCCGCGGCAATCAGCCCCGCAACGCCGAACCACATCAGCCACAGGCCGCCCTTGCTCACCGGACGCAATGGAACCGTCGTCACGCTCATTTTCTGATCCTTCCCCTGCCCCCGCACCATATTTCGGCGGAGCAAAAACATCGGCTCGCCTATAGGCGGAGCGGCGCGGAGCGGTCCAGCGACAATTGCACACACGCCGCACAACGAAAAAGGCGCCGCGTTGCTGCAGCGCCTTTTTCAAATCCGGATCCCGAACGGGAAGGACGGGTCTTACTTGATCCCGTCGCGCTCCATCCGCTTGCGCTCCATCTTGCGGGCGCGGCGGACGGCGGCGGCATGTTCGCGCGCACGCTTTTCGCTGGGCTTTTCGTAATGACGGCGCAGCTTCATTTCGCGATACACGCCCTCACGCTGCAGCTTCTTCTTGAGCGCACGAAGGGCCTGGTCGACATTATTGTCGCGAACGATGATCTGCATGTGCCGTGTCGTCTCCGGTTCGTCCAACGATGAACGGCAACCGGATAGCCGGTCCGCCATAAATCGCCGATATAAGGGCAATAAAAGAAGCGCCGCGAACCCGCGACGTTCCGTTGGGAGCGCCACTAGCCAGATTCGCGGCCAAATGCAAGCCCCTGCGCGGCGGCAGGGGCGTGAAACGTGGCTATTGCCCTCCCCTGCGGCGCGCGTCGGGAACTTCGGGTCCGCCGCCCGGCTGCTGGGTCGCGAGCGGCATCGGCGAAATCGCCACCCCGAACAGCCGCCACTTGCCATTATACCACTGAAATTCGAAGTCGAAGGCGACCGCGGTCGGGCGCAGTCCAAAACTGCCGCGCACGCGCAGGATGTTCCCCGCCCCGACCTGCGGCGCGCCGTTATAGACGGGCGCCAGCAACAGGCTGTTCGACAGGTCGACGCGATTGTCACGCAGCGAGGCGAAGATTTGCGCCAGTCGCGACGGATCATTGGCGAGCTGGAACGACGGCGACGATATGTCGCGCAGCACCGAATAATTGCCCGACTGATTGGCATGGTCGATCGCGGTCAGCGTCGACCAGATCAGCTTGGCGAGTTCGAGGTCGCCGGGCACCGGCATCGCGGCGACGGGCGGCGGCGCGGCAGCCCCCGTCTGCGCCTGTGCCGGAGCGGCAAGCGCGACCAGCAGCGCCGCGGGCAAAGAAAAGGCGGCCGAAGACCAGCCGCGCGAGAAGGAAGATGGCTTTTTCATAGGTTCCAACATGAAAGGGCGATGCTCCCTTGGCAAGGAGCATCGCCCGTTTTCATTTACAGCTTACCAGACGACCTGGAAGCCGCCGCGTGCGCCGATCTCACCCGAGTCGAAGCCCGCGCCGACACCAGCCGAGAAGGTGGCCTTCTCGCTGATCCGCGCGGTCATCGCGATCGAGCCGGCGGTGCGGTCGTTGTAGTAACCGATGCCGCCCGACATGCCGAACTTGGCATCGGCCGGCAGCGCCGGGGTTTCCATCGACAGCGCCAGCGCGACGCCTTCGTTGGCGAGGCGCGCCTGACGACGGTTCTCGTCCGACTGCGCGAACAGCGTGTTGATCTGACCGGTATGGGTCGTGGTCAACGTCTGCAGTGCCGCGATGTTGGCATTCTGCGTCGCGTTGACGCCCTGAATGGCCGTGATGGCGGCGCTGTTCGCGGCAACGCCCGCCGTATTCGCCGCGATCGCGGTGCGTACGGTCGGGTCGCGGCCGACGACGCCATTGGCATCGACGGTCATCACGTCGGTCGCCCCCGTCTGCGCCGCGGTGCTCGCCGCGATATCGCCGACGCGAACCGCGCTGCCCGCGCCGCCAAGCGCGACCTGGTTCGCCGCAGTGGCGGTGGCACCGAAACCGAGCGCGGTCGAATTGTCGAACGCCGCATTGGCATTCTTGCCGACCGCGCTGGCATTGATGCCCGCCGCATTGGCCTGGTGACCGACCGCCAGGCTGAGATTGCCCGTGGCCATGGCCTGCCAGCCGAATGCCTGCGCACCGCGACCCGAAGCGACCGATTCGCCGCCGACGGCGGTCGAATGGAAGCCCGAGGCCACGGCATTGTCGCCGACCGCGACGGCATCCTCGTCCGACGCCGCGGCGAAGTTGCCGATGGCGGTCGATGTCGTCCCCGAGGCGGACGCGCTCTTGCCGAAGGCCGAGCTGTTGGCCCCCGAGGCGCTGGCCTGATGGCCCGACGCGACGCTGAGGTTGCCCGTCGCCGACGCCTGCCAGCCGAAGGCCTGCGCCCCGCGCCCCGAGGCCACCGATTCGGCGCCGACCGACGTCGAGTGGAAGCCCGAGGCATTGGCGCCCTGCCCAAAGGCGGTGGCGTCCTCGTCGGTCGCCTGCGCGCCGGTGCCGACCGCCGTCGAGGTCAGGCCGGTTGCATTGGCGAGCACGCCGACCGCCGTCGAGCCCTCGCCGGACGCGTTCGAGTTCGAGCCGATCGCGCTCGACAGGTCGCCCGACGCGTTGGCGAGTTCGCCGACCGCGCTCGAAAAGGTGCCCGACGCGGTCGCGAACGACCCGTTGGCGGTCGAGGCGAGGCCGGTGGCCTGCGCGCTCGCGCCGGTCGCGACGCTGAACGTGCCCGACGCCAGCGCATTGGCGCCGACGGCGGTGTCGTCCTGGCCGCTCGCGGTGGCATTGTCGCCGGTGGCGGTCGCGCGCACGCCCGACGCATCGGCCTGGCGCCCCGTCGCGACGCTGAAGTTGCCCGTTGCCGACGACTGCCAGCCGAACGCCTGTGCACCGCGGCCCGAGGCGAGTGATTCGGCGCCGACCGAGGTCGAGTGGAAGCCGGTAGCCTGCGCCTGTTCGCCGATCGCGACCGCATCTTCATCGGTCGCCGATGCGAGGTTGCCGATCGCGACGCTGGTCTGGCCGGTGGCCGTCGCGGTGCGACCGATCGCGGTGCTGCGGTCGTTCGCGGTCGCATTCTGGCCGACCGCGGTCGAACCGGTGTTGGTGGCGGTTGCCCCCGAACCCACCGCCGTCGAACCATTGCCCGTCGTGCGCGCGTTCGGACCGCAGGCGAGCTGCGTGTTATTGCCCGAGATGGCGCCGCCATCGGTATCGCCAGCCGACACGACGCCGTCGTTATCGCTGTCGAGCAGGCAGGTTTCCGCCTGTGCGGGTGCCGCCGAAAAAGCGGCATAGGCCGCCAACGCCATCGCAGACGCGGACAGTTTCACCGTATAACGCATTGTTCCTCACTCCCCATTGCGCGGGCAGCAGGAGGCCGCACCGCGAAAAGATGCACTGCAACCGACATGAAGAGGATGGTCAGGTCGACCAAGCGCAGACACGCCGGCGGACCACATTGTCTCTTTTGGACAAATGGAAGCCCCGCAGCTCGACCCTGATTCGAAGACTGACGACTAACCGCCGCAAGGTCAACGTTTTATCGCTCTTGTTAACCAGTTCGCCGCCCGGCTTCGCGGGATTGTGCGAACCGGCGCGGCTGTGGCATAGGTGGCACAACGAAACCGACTGCGAGAGGATCAGGCCATGGCGACCCAGCTGAAGCGCAACAGCAAATATAGCGAAGCCGAATGGACGGCGCGGCAGGAACTCGCCGCCTGTTACCGCATCTTCGCGATGATGGGCTGGGACGAGATGATCTTCAACCACATCACGGTGAAGCTGGAGGACCAGGAAGGCGCCTTCCTGATCAACCCCTATGGCATGCATTTCAGCGAGGTCACCGCCTCCAGCCTGATCAAGATCGACATCGACGGCAACAAGCTGGACGAGGATAATCCCTGGCACGTCAACAAGGCGGGCTTTGTCCAGCACAGCCTGTTCCACCGCGTGCTGCCCGACGCGCATGCGATCATCCACACCCACACCACCGCGACGATGGCGGTGTGCGGACTCGAGGGCGGGCTGCAGCCGACGAACTTCTATGCCTGCAACTTCATGGGCCAGCTCGCCTATCACGACTTCGAGGGCGTGACGGTGCGCGAGGAAGAAGGCGAACGGCTGGTCGAGCATCTGGGCAACAAGCGCATCCTGATGCTGCGCAACCATGGCCCGGTGGTGATGGGCAAGTCGCTCTCCGACGCCTTCATCAAATATTGGGCGCTGCAGCGTGCGTGCGAAATCCAGCTTGCGACGATGAGCATGGGCAAGCCGATCCTGGTCGACGAAGAGGTGATCAACGTCCACCAGCGCGACCTGTATATGGCGGCGATCCCCGGCCAGTCGGGCAAGGCCGAATTCGACGCGATGGTGCGCAAGGTCGACAAGATCGACACGAGCTGGCGTGACTAATCCCGCCATTCGGCTAACAGGGGCGGCATGACGCGCTTTTCGGTCAACGACCGCCCGGTCGAATATCGCATGGATCCCGAAACGCCCCTGCTGTGGGCGCTGCGCGACGCGTCGAACCTGACCGGGACCAAATATGGCTGCGGCACCGGCGAATGCGGCGCCTGCACCGTCGATATCGACGGCGAGGCGATCCGCAGTTGCCTGGTCACGATCGCCGAATGCGAAGGGCGTTTCGTCACCACGATCGAGGGACTGACCCGCGACCGCAGCCATCCGGTGCAGCAGGCATGGGTCGCAGAGCAAGTGCCGCAATGCGGTTTCTGCCAATCGGGCATGATCATGGCCGCCGCCGCGTTGCTACGCACCAACAGCAACCCCAGCGATGCCGAGATCGACGCGGCGATGACCAACATCTGCCGCTGCGGCACCTATCCGCGCATCCGCGGCGCGATCAGGCGCGCCGGGCGCGTGCTGCGCGGCGAGGAACGCATCGCCGCCGCGCCGCCGCCGGGCATCCGCCCGCAGGACGCCGCCGGCGCCGTTCCGGCGATGCGCGCGCCGCCGGACCATTGAACGCTTTCGCACCGTTCATCTAGCTGAACCGCAGGCAACATCATGGTTCAGCCATGACTCATATTGCCGACGGTAAATATCGGTTCATCTTCCCGGTCGGCTGTCCGCCGCCCATGGGAAACCGAGGAGTATGGCAGATGAAGAAGTTTATCGGAGGATTGCTGATCGCCGCGACGATGCTGACCCCGATCGCCCCGGTGTTCGCACAGGGCCGCGACGGCCAGCAACAGGCGCAGCGCGGCGACCGCGGGGATCGCGGCAACCGTGCCCAGCGCGGCGGTGGCGGCGACCAGCGCGGCCAGCGCCAGCAGGCACCGCGCCCGCAGGCTCAGCCGCAGGTGCAGCGCCAGCAGGTACAGCGTCAGCAAGGCCAGCGCCCGCAGGGACAGCAGCCGCAACGCCGCGACTGGTCGGGCAACCGCGATCGCGGCGGTCAGGTCCAGCGTCAGCAGGGTCAGCGTCCGCAGGTCCAGCGTCAACAGGCTCCGCGCCAGCAGTGGCAAGGCCAGGATCAGCGCCCGCGTCAGGACCGCAACCGCGGCACCTATGACCGCAATCGCGACGGCCGCACCGACCGCCAGTGGGATCGCAACCGCGACGGTCAGGTCGACCGCCAGTGGGACCGTAACCGCAACGGCCAGGTCGACCGGCGTTACGACCGCAATCGCAACGGCGACCTCGATCGCCGCTGGGATCGCAACGACAACAACCGCGTCGACCGCCGCTACGACCGGAACCGCGACGGCTATGCCGATCGCCGCTATCGCGACGGACGCCGCGACAACAACTGGAACCGTGGCTGGCGCAACGACAACCGCTACAACTGGCGCGACTATCGCCAGCGCTACGGCAACAACTATCGCCTGCCGCGCTATTACAACCCCTATCGCGGCCGCAATTACACGCGGTTCAGCGTCGGCTTCACGCTCGGCTCGCTCTTCTATGGCCAGCGTTACTGGATCAACGATCCGGGCTATTACCGCCTGCCGCCGGCCTATGGCGGGTATCGCTGGGTCCGCTATTATGACGATGCGCTGCTCGTCGACACATACAGCGGCGAAGTGGTCGACGTGATCTACGATTTCTTCTGGTAATTCCTTTCGGTTATCAGATGGCAAACTGAGGGGCCGGTCAACCGGCCCCTCTTTTTATGCGCTTGCCCTCCCCCGCCCGGCGCGCCACGATGAAGGGACAAAGCAGGGGAAAATCGGATGCGTAAACTCGGACTCGTCGCCGCGGCGATGCTCGCGCTCATGGGCAGCGCGGCTTTTGCGAAAACCACCGTCATCTACGCGGGCCATGTCATCACCGACGCCGACAAGCCCACGCTCGGTGCCTCGACCGTCATCGTCACCGACGACCGCATCACCTCGATCAGCGCGGGCCGCACCGCCGCCCCCGCCGATGCCGAAATCGTCGACCTGGGCGACAAGACGCTGCTTCCCGGCCTGATCGACCTCCACGTCCACCTCACCGGCGACCCCGGCGGCGATTATCGCAGCGAAGCGGTCGATCCCGACGAATGGGGCGTCGTCGTCGGCGTCAAAAATGCCGGCATCACGCTGCGCGCCGGCTTCACCACGGTGCGCGAGGCGGGCTCGGCACAATATACCGCCTTTTCGCTGCGCCGCGGCACCGCCGCCGGTTTCATCACCGGTCCGCGCATCATCGCCGCCGGCCCGGCGCTGTCGATCGTCGGCGGCCACGGCGATGTCACCGGTTTTCGCGAGGACGTCCATGGCGTGCTCGATCAGGGCTATACCTGCACCGGCGCGGTCGAATGCGCCGAAAAGGTCCGCAAGGCGTCGCGCGCCGGCGCCGACATCATCAAGATCACCGCGACCGGCGGCGTCCTGTCGCAGCAAGGCCGCGGGCTTGAGGGACATTTCAGCCGCGCCGAACTCGACAGCATCGCGACCACCGCGCACTCGCTGGGGCTGAAGGTGATGGCGCATGCGCATGGCGCGCGCGGCATCGAGGATGCCGCCGCCGCCGGGATCGACACGATCGACCATGGCACCTTCGCCGACGACGCCGCGCTGAAGGTGATGAAGGCCAAGGGCACCTATCTGGTCCCGACGCTGATGGCGTTCGAGGGGATCAAGGAGCGGCTGGGCAAGGGCATCTATACGCCGACGGTCGAGGAAAAGGTCCGCATGACGATGGGCAGCGTCGGCAAGGCGGTGACCCGCGCCAAGGCTCTCGGCGTCCCCGTCGCCTTCGGCACCGATGCCGGGGTGTTCGACCATGGCCGCAACGCCGGCGAATTCGCGCTGCTGGTGGCGAACGGCCTGACCCCGCGCGAAGCGGTCGCGGCGGCCACGACCGTCGCGGCGAAGGCGCTGTCGATGGAAAATGAAATCGGCCGCATCGCGCCGGGCATGTCGGCCGACCTGATCGCGGTTTCGGGCGATCCGCTGACCGACGTGCGCACGCTGGAAAAGGTCGACTGGGTGATGGTGCGCGGGCGGATCGCGGACTAGTTTTCAGCGGCTTCGGGCGTAAACCGCCATTCTTAAATGGGGTTAGCCGCTCCCCACCCCAAAGCCGACTCCACCACCCACCCACGCAGCAGCGCGGGCGCAGGTCATCACGCCGCGCGTTCGATCCGCGCGCGTACCGACTGCCCCGCCACGCTGCCGCCGATCAGCGCCGTGATCTCGACAGCCTGCGCGAATTGCACCCCGACGCGGTTTTGATCGGACCAGCGCGCCTCGGCATCGAGCACAAGGTCGGGGCCGAATTCGAGGCGAAATCCGGTACCCGCGGGCACGTTCCACAGCCCCTCGATCAGCGCGCCGCGCGTCGACAGGTTGCGGACGATCGCCTCATAGCGATGCCCGCCGCTTTCGACCTGGATCGTGCGGAAGGTGCGGCTGCGCGTCTCGCGCGCGCTCTTATACCCCTGCGCGACGACCCGGCCACCATCGGCACGCAGCAGCGCGACCGCTTCGTCGAGGCTCATCGGACGCCCATAGATATAGCCCTGGACGTGGCTACATCCGAGTCCGCGGATCAGGTCGAGGTCGTCGTGCGTCTCGACCCCCTCGGCGGTGGTTTCCATCTTGAGCGCGGCGGCGAGTCCGACGATCGACGAGATGATCGCGGCGTTCATGCTGCTCTTGTCGGCGGCGCCGCGCACAAAGCTCTGGTCGATCTTGATCTTGTCGAACGGCGCCTTCTTCAGATAGCCGAGCGCCGAATAGCCGGTGCCGAAATCGTCGAGCGCCAACCGCACCCCGGTGCGTTTCAGCCGCTGGAACATCTCCAGATTCTCGGGGCTTTCGTCGAGGAACACCCCCTCGGTGATTTCGAGTTCGAGTTGTTCGGGGCGGATACCCGCCGCCGATACCGCGCTCATGATCGTCGCTGGCAATTTGTCGTTGGCGAACTGGCGCGGCGAGACATTGACCGCGATGCGATAGTCGGGGCCGAGCCGGGCGATCGACGCGCAGGCCGAGCGGATGATCCACTCGCCGATCGGGACGATCAGGTTCGATTCCTCGGCGATCGGAATGAATTTCGACGGGCTGATCATCGCCTCGTCGCCGCGCTGCCAGCGGATCAGCGCCTCGAAGCCCGAGATGCGCTCGCTCGCGACATCGACGATCGGCTGATAGACGAGCTTGAGTTCGTCCTTCGCCAAGGCATCGCGCAGCGCGTCCTCGATCGCCTTACGTTCGCTGGCCTGGTTGTGCATCGCGTCGGCATAGAAGCGATAAACGCCGCGCCCGGCGTCCTTGGCGGCATAGAGCGCAAGGTCGGCGTTACGCACCAGCGCCGCCGACGACACCCCCGCCCCTTCGGACACCGCGATCCCGATCGACGAGCCGACCCGCACCTGATCGCCCTCGATCGCAAACGGCTTGGCGAGGCTGAGGATGACCGCATTGGCGATGTTGGCGAGCTTGTCGGCGTGGGTGATCTGCGGCAGCACGATCTGGAATTCGTCGCCGCCGAGCCGCCCGACCTGGCCGCGGTCGCCGACGATCTGCGCGAGCCGCGCCGCGACCTGCTGGAGCAACTGGTCGCCGACCGGATGGCCGAGCGTGTCGTTCACCGCCTTGAAGCGGTCGAGGTCCATCAGCAGCAGCGCGCACGGCTGCGGCTGGCCGATATGGTTCTTCAGCGCGCGTTCGAGCAGGTCGGTGATATGCAGCCGGTTGGCGAGCCCGGTCAGCACGTCGTAGCGCGCGAGCTGGTTGATCTCGCGCTCGGACTTCTTCTTTTCGGTGAGGTCGGTACCGCTGCCGCGAAACCCCTGGAAATTGCCGAGCTCGTTGCTGATCGGGTGGCCCGAGATCGACCACCAGCGCTCCTCGCCCGGCACCGCCGCCTGCACCGTCAGTTCCTTGAACGGGGTGCGCGAAGACAGGCTGAAGCCGAGGGTGCGTTCCTCGCTTTCGTCATTGCCGATGCGTTTGCGGATGATGTCGGTGAACGGCTTGCCGCGCAGGTCGCTCGGCTCACGGCCGAGCTTGGCCGCCACCGTCGGCGAGATATAGACGAGCTGGCCGTGGCGGTCGGTTTCCCAGAACCAGCCGCGCCCGGCGCGTTCGAAGTCGCGCACCAGGTTGAGCGCGCGTTGCTGGTCGCTGATCGTCCTCCGGTTCGCGCGCTCGGTACGCCGCTGGTGCCGCGCATCCTCGCGGACCATGACGATCAGCAGGAAGAGAAAAATCATCGCGGCGAAGGCGAAGGGCATCGACGCCTTGCCGATCGCCCCGCCGAGCGCGGTCGCGCCGGCAAAGGCGAAAAAGGCCGGGCGCGCGATCGCCACCGCCGCCGCCGCGACGAGCACGGCGCCGATGCGGATCGCGGCAAAGGCGTCGACATAGGGCGTGGCGTCGGCCGACGGCGACGAGACGAACATCGCTATGCTGGTCAGCAAGGTGCCGAGCGCGATCAGCGTCATGCACGACGTGCCCCACACGATGGTGCGCCGCGCCAGCGCATTGCCCGGCGCACGCGACAGCTGGCCGATCACCGTCAGCACCAGATCGCAGCCGATGCCGAGCGCCAGGACCAGCCATTGCGACGGACGATCGAAAAAGCCGGGAAGGCCAGGAAAAAAAGCGCAGGCAAAATAGACGAGCGCGCGGCTGACCAGCACATAGTGCCACAGCTGCGCGACGCGCGTCAGACGTGTCACGAATTCCGGCGATTCGAACAGCGATCCGTCGAACGACGGCTCGCTATTCTCCGGTCGCACGATGGCCCGCTTCAACCCCAATCCCGCTGTTCCTGCTTTAGTCGGTCCTTGCGCCATTCCGTGCCAGAAAGGGGTTTCCAAAACCTTATCCCTTCGATCCGTAAATCCCCGGAATTGCTCCATAATGGGAGGGATTGGGTTTTCGTGTGAAACCGATTATAGTCGCACCATGCCTGCCGTTCGCCTCTTACCGCCCGACCGATTCTTCGACCGCGCCGAATGGGCCGCGATCACCCGCGCCTCGGCGTGGCGCGGCATCTGGCTCGTCGCCCACGGGTGGATCGTCAGCATCGCGGTGATCGGCCTCGCGGCCTGGCTGGCGAACCCGCTGGGCTGGCTCGCGGCGATCATCCTCGTCGGCGGGCGCCAACTCGGCTTCGCGATCCTGATGCACGACGCCGCGCACGGCGCGCTGCATCCGAACCGAAAACTCAACAATTTCCTCGGTGACTGGCTGACCGGCGCCGCGGTGGGATCGGACCTGATCGCGTATCGCACCTATCATCTGCAGCATCACAAATTCACCCAGCAGCCCGAGGATCCCGACCTGTCGCTGTCGAAGCCCTTCCCCACCACCCGCGCCAGCCTGTGGCGCAAGGTGGCGCGCGACCTGACCGGCCAGACATTTTTCAAACAGCGCGTCGCGCAGTTCGGCTTCGCGCTTGTCGGGCTGAAGGCGATGCTACGCGGCGAGAAGCCCGGAAAGAAGGGCGCAAGCACCAAGGCCGGTACACCCTTCAACAAGCAATCCGACGACGGCATGACGTCACCAACGGTCGACGTCGCGGGTGCGATGGCGGTGACGCGCGCGGTCGGACGTTTCCTGCTCGTCCAGGCGGTGCTGCTGGCGCTGTCACTCGCGCTCTACGGCTGGACGCCGTATCTGCTCTGGCTCGCGGGGCTGGCGACGACGTTCCAGCTTTACCTGCGCATCCGCAACATCGCCGAACATGCCTGTACGACCACGGGCAGCGACGATCCCTTCACCCACGCGCGCACGACGCACGCCGGCTGGCTGGCGCGCGCAACGGTCGCGCCCTACTGGGTGAATTATCACGCCGAGCATCACCTGTTCATGGGCGTGCCCTGTTATCGGTTGCCGCAGGTCCATGCCGCGCTCGGCCGCGCCGGGCGGCACGAGGCGATGACGATCGCGCCGGGCTATTTCAGCGTATTGCGGCAGGTGACGGCAGTTCGCGCCTAATCCGCGAGCACCAGCACCCCGTCGGCAAGCCATTGCGCGAGCCACCCGGCCAGCGCCTGCATCGCCGCATCCTCACCCAGTCCCGCGATCGTCGCGGCGCTGAGATCGGTGAAGCTGGCGCCCGCTTCGAACAGCGCCAAGGCATCCGCCTCCCCCTCCGACAGCGTGCGAAACTGCGACTGGACGCCGCGGCGCCATATCAGCAGCCGCACCGGCGCCGCGAGCAGCACCGCGTCGGGCGGCGCCTCGCCCTCGTCGAGCGCACTCCAGATCGCGCGGCTGTTGTGGCACTGGCGCAGCACCTGCGCCGCCGGATGAAGCGTCAGCCGCCGGTCGATCCAGCCTTCGCCGAGCGCGCCGACCGCTGCGGCATCGAGCGGCGCCGCATCGGCGGCGTCGAACGCGCTCCGCAGCGCCCAGTCGAGTGCGGCCAGTTCCGCCAGTTCGCCATCGGCGGGATAATGCTGCGCCAGAAACGCCGGAAATTCGCCGCCATAATAACGTAAATTGCGCGTGAGCGACGGATGCGCAGTGACATAGGCGTCGGCCAGATTGTCGAACTGATCATCGCCGAGCCAGGCGTGGAGGCGCTCGAAATGGTCGGCGAGCACGTCGCGCAGGCTGGCGCGGTAATTGTTGCGATAAATGTCGAGCCGCCGCGCCGCGCCGACGCGGTTGTCGTCGACAATCAGCGCCTCGGCCTCCGCATCGCCGGACATCACCCCGGCGAGGAATCGCGCCTGCACATCGCGCAACGCCTCAACCATGCACCGGCTCCAACACCCGCGCGGCGAGCGCCCGCGCGCGGTCGAGTTCGGCGATGACGTCGGCAAGCGGCGGAATGTCGTCGTCGCGCTCGATCATCGTCGCGACGGGGCCGAACATGCGGCACGCCTGCTCATAGAGGTCCCACACCGCGTCGCAGACGTCGCTGTCGTGGGTGTCGATGACATAGTCGCCCATGTCGCTATGACCGGCGAGGTGGATTTGCTGGATGCGATCCCCCGGCAGGCCGGCGAGATAATCGAGCGGGTCGAAACCATGGTTGCGCGCGCTGACGTAGATATTGTTGACGTCGAGCAGCAACAGGCAATCGGAGCGCACCGCCATGTCGGCGAGGAAATCCCATTCGCTGCGGTCCGAGGAGCGGAAGGTGACATAGCTCGACGGATTTTCGATCAGGATGCGCCGGCCAAGATGGTCCTGCACGCGGGCGATATTGTCGACGACGCAGGTCAGCGCGGGCGCGTCATAGGGCAGCGGCAGCAGGTCGTGGCTGTTGTGCGCGTTGATCCCGGTCCAGCACAGATGGTCCGAAATCCACAAAGGCTCGACCCGCGCCGCAAGCGCCTTCAGGTCGGCCAGATAAGTCCTGTCGATCGGCTCGTCCGACCCGATCGACAGCGACACGCCGTGCATCACCATCGGATAATCGGCGCGGATCGTATCGAGCATCGCCATCGGCTTGCCGCCGGGCACCATGTAATTTTCGGAGATGATCTCGAGCCAGTCGACCGCTTGCGGTCCGGCCAGGAACTCGGGGTAATGATCGGGGCGCAGGCCGAGCCCGAAGCCCGGCGACGGCGCCGTTTTGCGGTCGTCCATGGGCGTCCCTTCAAATTCCAATCAGCAGGCCCGGCGGCGCCGGACCTGCCGAGCGGAAATCAGGCGCCGATCGTGCCGCCGTCGGCAAGGCACTTGCTGGCCGCGACCTTCTTGTACCCCTTGCCCTTGCAGGCATTGGCGCCCTTGCAGCTGTTGCCCGCGGTGCTGCAGCCCGACGCGCTCTTGCACGAACTCGCTTCGGTCTTGCAATCCGACGTGCCCTTGCAGCTGTTGACGCCATAGCATTTGACCTCGTCATTCGCGCCGACCTTCTTGGCGGCGGCCGGCGGATCGGCGGCCAGAGCGGCGCCCGACAGGGCCAGCGCGGTGGCCGAAGCCGCGATCAGCCCGGCAAGTTTGTTGGTCATGAGATCGTCCTTCCCTTGATTGTCAGAATAAAGGTGGGGCGAATCATTGCCCCTTGGCCTTTGTCACACGACCCGGGAGGATATTGGCATGATCTCGATCACAGGCGAAAGAAAAACTGCCCCGCGCGGCGCTCCGCGGCCGCGCGGGACAAGGGCGGGATCAGCCGATGTCGCCGATGACACCACCGTCGCTCAGGCATTTTGCGGCGGCCACCGCCTTGAATCCATGGCCCTTGCAGGCGTTCTGGCCCTTGCACGCGTTCGCGGTCGTCTTGCAGTCGGCGGTGCCCTTGCAGCTGTTGACGCCATAGCAATGGACCATGTCCTTGGCGCCGACGGCGCTGCCCGAACTGCCCGACGGCGCGTCGGCGGCAAAGGCGGCGCCGCCGAGCGCAAGCGCGGTGGCCGATGCGGCGATCAGGCCGGCAAGCTTGCTGTTGATCATAGGGTGATCCTTCCAAAATAAGTCCGGCGGAAGAGCCCATTGCCCTCCCACATCTGCTTATTCCGGCCGGAACGACGGAAAGTTACAGGGGTGCTCGGCCCCTCGCCGAATATTCTAATCCGCCGCGGCGACGAAGCGGGCGCCCGCGCGGTCCTTTTCGGTCGTCGCGGGGTCGAAGATCATCCCGTTCATCGCGATATAGACCCCGGGCGGCAGCGTCTGCGCGGCGGCGAGCGCGAAGCCGACGTTGAACTCGGCATCGCTCGCGCGCACCGACGCGGGCTGCATCGCGCCGGTCATCACGATCGTCTTGCCCGCCAGCCCGGCGAGCACGCGCCCGGTGACGACCATCGTATCGGTGCCGTGGGTCACGAGAATGCGGGTGGCGTCACTCGCCGCGACCGCGGCGCGGATCGCGGCGCGATCGGCGTCGTCGAGCTCGAGGCTGTCCTTGCGCATCAACTGGGTGACGCGGTGCGCGACATGGACATTATTCTCGCGCAGCATGTCGGGGATCGCCGCGGGGCCAATCTGGAACTCGCTGAGCGCGTCGAAATAGACCTTGTCGATCGTCCCGCCGGTGGTGAAGATGTCGATCATGGGGCTGTCCTCTTCGTTGCTCCGTCATTGCGAGCGAAGCGAAGCAATCCAGAGTCGCGTAGGCCGCTCTGGATTGCTTCGCTTCGCTCGCAATGACGAGCTATTTTACGCCAACGCCTCGGCGATCAACCGCCGCGTGTTATCGATCCCGAACAGCGCGATGAAGCTGCCCATGCGCGGCCCGGCGCTCGACCCGAGCAACGTCTCGTAGAGCGCCTTGAACCAGTCGCGCAGATTTTCAAAACCATAGGCTTCGTTCTTGCCGATCTCGTAGACGATGTTCTGGATATCGTCGGCCGAGGCATCGGCGGGCAATGCCGTCAGCTTCGCGTCGAGGTCGGCGAGCGCCGCGCCCTCGCCGCCCACCGGCTTGCGGCGGTTCAGCGTCGGCGCGACATAGTCGCGGTTATACGCCATCGCATTGTCGATCAGGCGATCGAGTTCGGGATAGGTCGCCGCATTGGCACCCTCGACATATTGGCCGAGGTAGCGCCAGATCTGTTCCTTCGACGCATCGGCGCCCATCACCCCGACGAGGTTGAGCAGCAGCCCGAAGGTCACCGGCAATTCGTCCGCCGGCACCGCCTCGCTGCGCGCGACATGGACATGATGCACGGGGTTGCCGAGCTTCTTGTCGCCTTCCTGCGCGGGATAATTGCCACGCATCTGCAGATATTCGTCGACCGCCTTGGGGATCACACCGATGTGCAGCTGCTTCGCGGCCTTGGGCTCGCGATAGGCGAAGAAGGCGAGGCTCTCCTCGCTGCCATAGCTCAGCCATTGCTCGAGGCTCAGGCCATTGCCCTTCGACTTCGAAATCTTCTCGCCCTTTTCGTCGAGGAACATTTCGTAGATCAGCCCTTCGGGCTTTTGCCCGCCGATAGCGCGCGCGATCTTGCCCGACTGGACGCCGCTGTCGGTCAGGTCCTTGCCGTACATTTCGTAATCGACGCCCAAGGCGACCCAGCGCATCGCCCAGTCGACCTTCCACTGCAGTTTGGCGCCGCCGCCGAGGACCGAATGGGTGATCGTCTGACCCTCATCCTCGAACGACACGAGGCCCTTGTCGGCATCGACGACGGTCACCGGCACCTGCAGCACGATGCCCGAGGTCGGGCTGACCGGCAGGATCGGCGAATAGGTCGCGGCGCGCTCGGCGCGCAGCGTCGGCAGCATGATGTCGAGAATATCCTGATTGTGGCGCAGGATCGTCTTCAGCGCCTCGTCGAATGCCCCCGACTTGTAGCGCTCGGTCGAGCTGACAAATTCATAGTCGAAGCCGAAACGGTCGAGAAACTCGCGCAGCATTGCATTGTTATGATGCGCAAAACTCTCATACTTGCCGAACGGGTCGGGAATGTCGGTGAGCGGTTTGCCGAGACAGGCGGTCAGCATTTCCTTTTGCGGGACATTGTCGGGCACCTTGCGCAGCCCGTCCATGTCATCGCTGAACGCGACGAGGCGCGTCGGCGCGCCGCCGGTCAGCGTTTCATAGGCGCGGCGGACCATCGTCGTGCGCAGCACTTCGTTGAAGGTGCCGATATGCGGCAGGCCCGAGGGACCATAGCCGGTCTCGAACAGCACGGGATCGCCACCAGGCTTGCCCTGCGGATAGCGTTTGACCAGCTTGCGCGCTTCCTCGAACGGCCAGGCCTTGGACGTCAACGCGGGTTCGCGCAGGGCGGGATCGAGATGCAGGTCGGTCATGGGCCGCCCATAGCGGGAAGCGGCGGCCGCGCGAAAGGCAAAAATGCGCCGAACCGCTCCCCTCTCCCCAAGGGAGGGGAGGTCGATCAGTCGCGCGGCTGAGTCGCGGGCAGGAAGCTGCTCCGGCGCAGCAGCGCCGCCGACACGAGCGACACCAGCAGCGCGACGGGCAATATCTCGGTCAGGGTCAGCGCCATGCGGAAGAGAGGGTTTTTATATTGCTCCGCCATCGCCCCCATTTCGGCAGAGAATTTCGCGATCTCGGCCGCCGACTTGCCCGCCGCGCGCATGTCCGCGATGCTCGTGGCGATATAATCGGTCATGAAGGTCCCGCCGGTCCGCCACATATAGAGTTCCCAGCCGAGGATGTAGAAGAGCGATGCGACCAGCCCGATGCCCAGTCCGATCCCGAACGCCTTCCAGAAGCCGATCACCCCGCCCAGGTTGACGTCGCGATAGCGCTTCACCCCGACGAAGACGAACAGCAACGCGACCAGCATCGACAGATAGCCCGCGACCATGCCCATCGTGCCATGGTCGGCGACGACGGTGATGCTGATAAACATGCCGAGAATGACGATGATGCCCGCGATCGCGCCGTAAACCGCGATGATCCTGCCCATGACCTGTCTCCCCAAAGAATGAATGCCATGCGGGATGGACCCGAACAACGGCCGAAATCCATCGCCCAAACGGGTGATTTGGGGGGCATCGTCCGAATTTACGGCAGGATGTCGAGCGTCCGCGCCTTCTGCACCGCCTGAGTCCGGCTGGCGACCTCCAGCTTTTCATAAAGCCGGGCGATATGCGTCTTCACCGTGTTCGGCGAAATATCGAGGTGCCGCGCGATAACCTTGTTGGCGTGGCCCGCCGCGAGCATGGCCAGCACTTCGCATTCGCGCGCGCTGATCCCCAGCGCCGCGATCGCGGCGTCGTTGCGCGCAAAGGGCTGGCGCGGCCGCGCGGTGAGCCGGTTGCCGACCCATATGCCAAGCGCCACGCACAGGACGGCGATGCACAGGATATAAAATTCGCTCGACCAGCGATGGACGACATGTTTGTAGTTCAGCCATTCGAGCAGGAAGGCCGCGGCGGCGAGCGCGATGCCATAGAGGATGATCGGGCGGGCCATGGCGCATGGTAAACCATTGTCGCCCCCTGCTTGCAACATGGCCGGAACGTCCCGGGGCGACACAAGATCGTTACCGGAAAATTTACCATCTTTGCCTAGCCTCGCACCATGACCAGCATCACCCCCCGCAACCCGCGCCAGCATGCCCGCACCGCCGTATCGCTCGACGTCGTCGTCAACGGCGTGCTCAACATGGTCGAGGGCCGGATCACCGACCTGTCCGAGGGTGGCGCGCGGATCGAGGGCGGCGTGATCCTGCCGGTGCGCTCGCGCTGCGAAATCCATTATGGCGGCCAGACGGTCTATGCGGTCGTCATGTGGGCCGAAGTCGACCGCATGGGGCTGCGCTTTCCCTACGAACTCGTCGACGGCCCGCTCTACAACGCCCTCGACCGCGCGCGGGGCACCTGGCCGAGCGAGCCGGCGCAGGTGTTTCGCAGCATGCGCCCGGCGAGTTTCGGACGGCGCGGATTGAACTGAACGGACCGAAGGGCCGGTATCTGGCGTTAGCTGTCGTTCGAACCTCTCACTTCGTCATCCCCGCGAAAGCGGGGACCCAGTAGCAACGCCGGATCGCTGGGTCCCCGCTTTCGCGGGGATGACAATTATGAGACCTTCCCTCCCCACCCCAAAATCACCACCACCCCACCTTGCCGCGTTCCTCTTTTGTCCTTAGCTTGGGGCGATGGCCGCTCCCCTTCCCCTGCCCGCGATTCATGCGAGCCATGTCGGCATCTGGCTGGCCGATGCGCAGGGCCATGCGCGCCGCGTCGATCGGGGCGAGGCGATCGCGGCGGTTGCAGGCACGCCGCATATCCTGCTCGGCGCGCCGCTGACCGGTGACCGGCTCGGCTATCCCGATCTGTCGGGGCTCGACCTGCTCGAACTCTTCGCTTTCCTTTATCCGGCACGCTTCGCGGTGCCGACGCCTGCGGGGATCGCCGCCGCGCTGGGGCTGGAACCGCCCAAGGCCGAAGCCGATGTCGCGGCGTTCCTGCCGCACGCCGCCGCCGCGATGCTCGCGAGCCTCGACGACCCCGACTGGCCCGAGCGCGAAGGCGCCTGGCACGGGCTGCAGGCGCTGGCGCGCCAGCGCTGGCCCTGGGCGTCGTTGATCCAGCGCCAGGCGGCGCCCGAACGCGACGAACGCTGGCTGTTCGCGCGGCTGCCCGAATGGGAGGAACAGCCGCCGCGCGGGCAACCGCGGCAGGTGACGATCAACGCCGACGACGTGACCGCGCGGCTCGACCGGCTAACCGGCGATGGCGCCGAACGCCGCACCGGCCAGCAGGACTATGCCCGCTCCGTCGCGAGCATTTTCGCCCCGCGCGAACGCAAGGACGCGCCGCAGATGCTCGTCGCCGAGGCGGGGACCGGGATCGGCAAGACTTTGGGCTATCTCGCGCCCGCGAAACAATGGATCGACCAGTCGGCGGGTGCGGTGTGCATCTCGACCTTCACCAAGGCGCTGCAACGCCAGCTGGCGCGCGAGACCGAGCGGCTCTACCCCGACCCCGCGACCCACCGCGAAAAGGTTGTGGTGCGCAAGGGTCGCGAAAATTACCTTTGCCTGCTCAACCTGGAGGATGCGTTGCAGGGCGGCTTTTCAGGCCGCGCCGCGATGCTCGCGCAGCTTGTCGCGCGCTGGGCGGCCTATAGCCGCGATGGCGACATGGTCGGCGGCGACCTGCCCGGCTGGCTGCCCGCGCTGTTCCGCCGCAACGGCACCACGGCGCTGACCGACCGGCGCGGCGAGTGCATCTATGCGGGCTGTCCGCATTTCCGCAAATGCTTCATCGAACGCTCGGCGCGCGCAGCGGGCCAAGCCGACATCATCATCGCCAACCATGCGCTGACGATGGTGCAGGCGGCGCGCCCGCGTGACGGCGGGGCGCCCGCGACACGGCTGATCTTCGACGAGGGCCATCATCTGTGGGACGCCGCCGACAGCATGTTCGCCGCCGCGCTGACCGGGCAGGAAGCGATCGAGATCCGCCGCTGGATCCTCGGCCCCGAAGGCAAATCGCGCGGGCGGCGGCGCGGGCTGGCGGCGCGGCTCGCCGATGTCGCGAGCTATGACGAGGCGGGCGACAAGGCGATCCAGGCGGCGACCCACGCCGCGGGCGAATTGCCCGGCGACGGCTGGCTCGCGCGGCTCGCCGAAAATGCCCCATGGGGCGCGATAGAGCGGCTGCTCGCGGCGGTGCGCGGGCAGGTCTATGCGCGCGGCGTCGATGCCAAGGGCGACAGCGGCTACGGCCTCGAAACCGAACTCGCCGACCCCGACGCCGAACTGGTCGCCGCCGCCGCGAGCGCGGGCGACGCGATCGAGGCCTTGCTCCGCCCGCTAATGGCGCTCGGCAAACGGCTCGACGCGCTGGTCGACGATCCGCCCGACTGGCTCGACGGCCAGGCGCGCGCGCGCGTCGACGGCGCGCGGCACAGCCTCGGCAACCGGATCGATACGCTGGGGGCCTGGCTGTCCTTGCTCGGGCGCGTCGGCGGTCCCGCCGATCCCGATTTCGTCGACTGGCTCGCGGTGAACCGCATCGACGGACGCGAGGTCGATGCCGGCTTGCACCGTCACTGGCTCGACCCCGCCAAGCCGATCGCCGACATCGTCTACGCGCAAGCGCAGGGCGTCCTCGTCACTTCGGCGACGCTGCGCGGCGCGAACGACTGGCACGACGCAGACATCCGCACCGGCGCGCGGCATATGGACGGCGGGGTGCAGCATTTCGCGGTGCCGAGCCCGTTCGATTATGCGCGCCAGTCGGAGGTGCTGATCGTCACCGACATCGCGCGCGGCGACCTGCCCGCGCTCGCCGGCGCGTACAGCCGGTTGATCGAGGCATCGGGCGGCGGCGCGCTTGGGCTGTTCAGCGCAATAAGGCGGCTGCGCATCGTCCATGCCCGCATCGCCGACCGGCTGGCGCGCGCGGGCCTCCCACTCTACGCGCAGCATGTCGACCCGCTCGACACCGGTACGCTGGTCGATATCTTCCGCGCCGACCCGCATGCGTCGCTGCTCGGCACCGACGCCTTGAGGGATGGCGTCGACGTGCCCGGAGATTCGCTGCGGCTGGTGGTGATGGAGGGGGTGCCCTGGCCGCGCCCGACGATATTGCACGCGGCACGCCGCGCCGCGCAGGGGGGTGCGCGTTACGACGACATGGTGATCCGCGGCCGCATCGCGCAGGCGTTCGGCCGCCTGATCCGGCGCAGCGACGATTTCGGCCAGTTCGTCATGCTGTCGCCCAGCTTCCCCTCGCGGCTGCTTTCGGCCTTCCCGCCGGGCACCCCGATCCGCCGCCTGCCGCTCGACGAAGCGGTCAATCATGTCGCTGCGGCGAACGTCGAAAGAAGAAAAACCGCCTTTCCCGCCTTTTCACCGTCATAAGATTGCGGCACAAGGCCAGCGAACACGGGGAAGAAGCGCGGGGCGCGCGGGGAGAAATTTTGAAGACGTTGACGATCCTGCGCCATGCCAAATCGGGTTGGGACGTACAGGTCGAGCGCGATTTCGACCGCCCGATCAACGCCCGCGGCCGGCGCGGCGCCGAACTGATCGGCCAATGGCTGAAGCGCCAGAGCCTGCCGATCGACCGCATCATCGCCTCGCCCGCGGTCCGCGTCACCGAGACGCTCGACCTGTTCCAGCCCGCCGCGGGCCTTGACGCGATCGAGCCGCATTGGGACCGCCGCATCTATCTCGCCTCGGCGGCGACGCTGATCGACACCATCCGCGACACCGGGCGCGATGCCGAACATCTGCTGATCGCGGGGCATAATCCGGGGCTGGAAGACCTGATCCTCGAACTGGTGCCCGAAAGCGACGACGACGCGCTGCGCGCCAAGGTCGAAGAAAAATTGCCGACCTCGGCGATGGCGCGGCTGGAAATCGATATCGCCGACTGGCGCGACCTCGACGTCCGGCAGGCGCGCTTCGTCCAGTTCGTCCGCCCGCGCGACCTCGACCCGACGCTAGGTCCGGCGATCGATTAGATCAAGACCCCGATCGCGGTCGCCAACCGCTGGCGCAGCGCGATCAGGTCGGCCACCGGAACGCCGGGCTTCCCGGCCGCGGCGGGCGTCGGCGATGGCTTGGCAGGTGCGACGTCGCCGCTGTCCGACAACGCCTTGCGCGCGCCTTCGACCGTATAGCCCTTCACATGCAGCAAATCGTGGATCTTGCCCGCGAGCGCGACATCCTCGGCGCGGTAATAGCGGCGGCGGCCCGAACGCTGGAGCGGCCTCAGTTCGGGGAAACGCGTTTCCCAATAACGCAGCACATGCGTGGGCACGCCGATCCGGTCCGCCAGCTCGCCGATCGCGAGCATGGCGCCGGCGGCCTTGCCGTCATCCTGCGCCATGATTACCCGCCCGCGACGCGGCCACGCATCGACTGGCTGGCGCGAAAGGTCATGACCCGGCGCGGGAGAATCGGCACTTCGACGCCGGTCTTGGGATTGCGGCCGATGCGCTGCGCCTTGTCGCGCAGGACGAAGGTGCCGAAGCCCGAAATCTTCACATTCTGGCCCTCGGCCAGCGCGTCGGACATGTGGTCGAGGATCGATTCGACGATCGTCGCCGCCTCATTGCGCGACAGTCCGACCAGATGATTGATCCGTGCCGCAATGTCTGCGCGAGTAAGAGTCCCTGCCGCCATGATTGTCCCTCCCGTGACGAAGCAATGCCTAAACGGGTCCCGCCGGTCCCCCACCGTCACGAGTCCCAGACGCCTATGTAACAAAAGCGAATTAATCCGCCAAACTGAAACGGATGGAGCGAGAAGTTAATGCGTCGGACGCAGGATCAGACGCGCAGGACCGCGGCGCCCCAGGTAAAGCCGCCGCCCATCGCCTCGAGCACCACCAGATCGCCGCGCTTGATGCGTCCGTCGCGGACCGCGAGGTCGAGCGCCAGCGGCACCGACGCCGCCGACGTATTGGCGTGCTGGTCGACGGTCAGGACGACGCGTTCGGGCGGCAGGCCCAGCTTTTTGGCGGTGGCGTCGATGATCCGCTTGTTCGCCTGGTGCGGCACGACCCAGTCGATCTGGTCCGCCGACAGGCCGACATCGGCCATCACTTCGCCGAGCACCGACGCGAGGTTGGTCACCGCGTGGCGGAACACTTCGCGGCCCTGCATACGCACATGGCCGACGGTGCCGGTGGTCGAGGGGCCGCCATCGACATAGAGCATATCGCAATATTTACCCTCGGCATGGAGCCGGGTGGCGAGGATGCCGCGGTCGTCGTCGACATCCTTCGCCGACAGCACCACGGCGCCCGCCCCGTCGCCGAACAGGACGCAGGTGGTGCGATCTTCCCAGTCGAGGATACGGCTGAAGGTTTCGCTGCCGATCACCAGCGCATGCTTGGCGGCGCCGGTGCGCAACATCGAGTCGGCGACCGACACGGCATAAAGGAAGCCCGAACAGACCGCCGCAACGTCGAAGGCGATGCAGTCGGGCGCACCGAGGATCGCCTGGACCTTGGTCGCGCTGGCCGGAAAGGTGTTGTCGGGGGTCGCGGTCGCGACGATGATCAGGCCGATGTCGGCAGGCTCGAGGCCGGCGGCCTTCAACGCTTCCTGCGCCGCCGCGGCGCCGAGCGTCGCGGTCGTCTCGTCGGGTTCGGCAATATGGCGAAAGCGGATGCCGGTGCGCTCGACGATCCATTCGTCGCTGGTATCAACCCGCTCCGCCAGTTCGGCGTTCGATACGCGGGTGCGCGGCAGCGCCGAGCCGGTCCCGGCCAGAATCGCGCGGAGGGTCATGCCGGCGCGCGGCCGCTGAAATTGGCGAGATCTTCGGTCACCTGACGCGTAATGTCCTTTTCGACGAGCTCGGCGCACAGATGCACGGCGTTGGCGACGCCCTTGGCATCGGCGCTGCCGTGACTCTTGAGCACGACGCCGTTGAGGCCGAGGAACACGGCGCCATTATGGTTGTTCGGGTCGAGATGATGCTTGAGCAATTCGGTCGCGGGGCGCGAGATCAGGAAACCGATCTTCGAACGCGTCGACGAGGTGAAGGCGCGGCGCAACAGGTCGGTGACGAAACGCGCCGTCCCCTCGATCGTCTTGAGCGCGATATTGCCCGAAAAACCGTCATGGACGATGACATCGACGTCGCCGCGCGACAATTTGTCGCCCTCGATGAAGCCGACGAACTCCATCGGCAGCCCCTTCGCCGCGCGCAGCAGCGCGGCGGCGTCGCGAATCTGGTCGGTGCCCTTGAGTTCCTCGGTGCCGATGTTGAGCAACGCGACGCGCGGGCGTTCGAGCCCCATCGCGGTGCGCGCATAGGCCGCCCCCATCACCGCGAACTGGGTGAGGTTGGTGGCGTCGCACTCGGTATTGGCGCCCAGGTCGAGCATGACGACGTCATTGGCGCCCAGCGTCGGCAACAGCGCCGCGAGCGCCGGCCGGTCGATCCCGGGCATCGTGCGCAGCGCGAGCTTCGCCATCGCCATCAGCGCGCCGGTGTTGCCCGCCGACAGCGCGCCGCCGGCATCGCCGCGCTTCACCGCGTCGATCGCCAACCCCATCGAGGTCGTCTTGGCCTTGCGCAGCGCCTGGCTCGGCTTGTCCTCGCCCGACACCACGCCATCGGTGTGGATGATATCCGACGCCGCGCGCAGGTTCGGGTGATTGTCGAGCGCGGCCTTGATCCGCACCTCGTCGCCGACGAGCAGGAAGCGCAGGCCGTCGTGCTGGTGGCGCGCCATCGCGGCGCCGGCGCACATGACGCGCACGCCGACGTCACCGCCCATCGCATCGATCGCGATTCGCGGTGTCAGACCCATGATAGCGCTCTCCGGCTAATGCTTAGGCGCCGACCGACACCACTTCGCGGCCATTATAATGGCCACAGGCATTGCAGAGGTTGTGCGGGCGCTTGAGCTCACCGCAATTCGGGCATTCCTGATAGGCTTCGACCTTCAGGCTGTCGTGGCTGCGACGCATACCGCGCTTCGAGGGCGAGGTTTTTCGCTTGGGAACGGCCATGATATATCCTGCATATTTAAACGTTTATACGAATCGGCGTACCCGGATTTGTCGCCCCCGTCGCCGGGAATGACTGGCCCGCCCGCCGTGCCGAAGCGCTATCCTGCCTGAAATGACAAGAAAATCTTCCGCCGAAGGGTGCCTCAACGCCAGAAGGTGTCGGGTGCCGGATCGGGCGGGGCTATAGCGTTTTTGCCCGCAAAGGCAAGCCCCGAGCGCCCACGTCGACGGCGCTTGCCCCAAGGCGGCGGGAATGCCACATCTCGCGCACCGCCGGGCAAGCACCCGGCCAACGATATAGGGGGAAGCGATATGATAATCTTGCCGATCAGCCTGACGATCGCCGCGGGGGCGGCGATTCTTAATATCTGGCTCATGATGCGCGTCGGGCGCGTGCGCGGGCAGGAAAAGGTGTCGATCGGTGACGGCGGCAACGA
The DNA here is from genome assembly GCF_059421785.1 of Sphingopyxis sp. GW821-FHT02C12. NCBI lineage: Bacteria > Pseudomonadati > Pseudomonadota > Alphaproteobacteria > Sphingomonadales > Sphingopyxidaceae > Sphingopyxis > Sphingopyxis sp. GW821-FHT02C12. The sequence goes on along the minus strand of NZ_JBWKVQ010000001.1, from coordinate 2,597,648 downwards.
ACGCGTCATCCGTCGGATGCGCGCGCACAGCAATTTTGTCGAAAACACCGCCTTCGTGCTGGTCCTGCTCGCGCTGATCGAGTTGGCCACCGGCCCCTCGACCTGGCTGTGGGCCGTCGGCTCGCTCTATCTGATCGGGCGCATCCTGCACGCGATCGGCATGGACGGCATGATGTGGGGCCGCATGGCGGGCACGATCATCACGATGCTCACCCAGGTCGGGCTCGCGGGTTTCGCCGTCTTCACCGTCTATGCGACTCCGGTCGAAACCAAGGCGGTGGTGCTGGGCGACACGACCACCGTACCGGCGGAATGACCCCTGCCCTCCCGCCTGCGGGCGGGAGCGGTCAGGCGGTGCCCATCGCCATGTCGCTGACATAGGGATTCGTCCGCCGCTCGGCGGCGAAATTGCTATGCGCACCATGTCCGGGCAGGAAGGTCGTGTCGCCGCCGAGCGGCCACAGTTTCTGGGTGATCGAATCGAGCAATTGCTGGTGATTGCCGCGCGGGAAATCGGTGCGGCCGATCGAACCCTGGAACAAGACGTCGCCGACGATCGCGAGCTTCGAGGGGCCGTGGTAGAAAACGACATGGCCGGGCGTGTGCCCGGGGCAGTGAATGACGTCGATCGTCAGATTGCCGACGGTCACCGTGTCGCCATCGACCAGCCAGCGGTCGGGTTCGAACACTTCGCCCTCCATGCCGAAACGCTCGCCGGCGGTGGCGAGTCCCTCGATCCAGAAACGGTCGTCCTCGTGCGGCCCTTCGATCGGCACGCCGAGTTCCTTCGCCAGCACCCCCGCCTGCCCGCAATGGTCCATATGGCCGTGGGTGACGAGGATCTTCTCGACCTCGACCCCGGTCTGGCGCACCGCCTCGCGCAATTTGTCGAGATCGCCGCCCGGATCGACAAAGGCACCCTTGTTGGTCTCGGTACACCACAGCAGGGTGCAATTCTGCTGAAAGGCGGTGACGGGGACAATAGCGGCGCGCAGCGGCGGATTGGGAGCGTTCATGCTGTGCGATGTGGGCAAAGTGCGCCGATTTGGCAAGTCCGCGGCCCTTAGTCCCAGTCGAGCGCGCCCTTTTTCCATTCATAAACGAAGCCGATCGTCAGGATCGACAGGAAGACCATCATCGCGATCCACGCCTCCCAGCCGAGGTCGAGCACGACGGCCGCCCACGGCCACAGAAAGGCCGCTTCCAGATCGAAAATGATGAAGAGGATGGCGACGAGATAGAAGCGCACGTCGAACGGTTTCCGAGGCGACTCGAACGCCGGAAAACCGCACTCATATTCGCTGAGCTTCCCGGCATCGGGCTCATGCGTCCCGGTCAGACGCGACACCGCCATCGGCAGGAAGACGAAGAGCAGCGAGAGGGTGAGCGCCACACCCAGAAAGATCAGGATGGGCAGATATTCGGCAAGATCGAGGCCGACCGAAAGCGGCGCGCCAGCGGCGGGACTTGAGGGCATGATGTTCCTGCATGTTCGCGCCGGGCCGTCCCGGACCTGAAACTGCGGAAGGCAGCGGAGGACGTGGCCTCGCTCGACGGGGCCGGGATCGCGCCCGGCGGGCGCCCGATCAGGCCGGCGACGAAATCTTCATCAGCACAAGGCCGCTGACGATCAGCACCGCGGCAAGCATGCGCATCGCGCTCACCTGCTCGCCGAGGACGAGTATGCCGACCGCAAAGGCCCCGACCGCGCCGATGCCGGTCCAGATCGTATAGGCGGTGCCGAGCGGAAGCGATTTCATCGACAACGAAAGCAGCGCGAAGCTCGCGATCATCGTCACGATCGTGACGATCGACGGGACGAGCTTCGTAAAGCCCGCCGACTGCTTCATTGAAAACGCCCAGACGATTTCGAGCGCGCCAGCGATGATGAGGTAAATCCAGGCCATGACAGTCTCCCAAAGGAACTGCCGGGCCGTCCCGGACTGTGCCCGCCATTGGCGGTCGAGGACGTGGCCTCGCGCTGCCCTTTAGTCACTGCATGCGAAGGAATCAACCGGCGCCCGATCAGCGCAGGGTCATCGTGTCGCCTTCGACATTGACCGCGTCGAGCTTCGACAAATAGCTTTGGCCGAGCAGCGAGATGCCCATGTCTGCGTCGATCACCGCGGCCTCGACGCGGCGCACCTCGATGCCGTCGACGTCGACGCTGTCGAGGATCAGGCGGCGCATCGGCACCTCGCCGCCCGCAGTGCGCGCCGTCCCGGCGATCGGCAGGTCGTCGACATTGATCCCGATCGCTTCGGCATCGCGGCGCGTAAGCGCGACGACCGAAGCACCGCTGTCGACCATCATGCGGATGTTGGTGCCATCGATATTGGCATCGGCGTAGAAATGCGAATCCTCGGCACGGCCGAGCCTGACCTCGCCCCCCGGCGCCGAAGCCGCCGAAGAGGTCGAAGACAAGCCGCGCTTGCCCTTTTGCGTCGTCCAGTTGGGATTGTCGTCGCCGCCGCGATCGGCGGAAGCCGCGGCATCTTCGGAGGTCGCCGACCGGCCGGCGACGCCCGCCACGCCGACCGAAACCGCCGCGATCACCGCGGCCAATCCAAGAAAACGCCCCAACATGGCGCCATCGTCGCAGAGGATGGTTGGCGAAAGGTTAAGCGGCGATCAGCGCTTCGGCTCGGGAAGCCCCGACCCCGGTTCCTCGACATAGGCGCGCCAGCTCCGTTTCCCATTGCCCATCGAATAGGTGATGCGAACACAGGCATAGGGCCGGCCGGGTGCATTGTCCGCATCGAAGGCCGCGATCGGCCACAACCGCGCCGCGTCGGCGCGATCCGACCAGCAGGCCAGCGCCTCGGCGTTCTCCTGCGCCTCGCTGGCAAGGCGGTCGGCCGCCGAGGGCGGGCCATAGAAATGCCAGCCGAAAATCGCGCGGCTCGGCCGTTCTGATCGCAGGACGGCGCGGAACGGCGCCCTTTTGTCGTTCAGCAGCGCTGCGATGCGCTGATGGTCGGCGCTGGCCAGCCATGGCCCGCCGAACAGCGGTTTCCAGCGCTCGGGCTTGCCCGAGGCGAGCGCGGCGAACACCGCGTCGGCGGCCGCCGCGAAGCGCGGGGTCCACACCGATTCGGGTGCGAGCGGCGACAGGCCGATCAGATCAGGCGTCGCGTCGGCGGGGGTCAGGCGGGTGACGGGAAAGGCCGTGACTTCGGCCGCCACCCCGACCAGCGACATCCCGCCGCCCGACGAACTGCAGCCCGAAAACGAACGATAGCCGATGAGCTGGTCGGGCTCGCCGCCGCGCATTGCGCCGCCGCGGCAACGCCCCGCCTTGCCGGTGACGGTGACGCGGCGCGGCACCGCCTCGAATCCCGTCCATTGTTCGGACTGGAGCGCGAATTCGCCAACCGTCATGTCGGGAGAGACTTCGATCGGCGCCTTCGGATCGGGCCGGCGCGTGCTGAGCGCGATGCGCTTCACCGGCACCCCCCGCCGCTCGGCATAGATGGCCGCGACGTCGGGATAGAGGCTACGCCGCCATGCGATGCCGCCGACCGTCACGCACTGGCCGTCGACGCGTTGGGCGATGATATCGTCGGGCGTCACGGCGCGCGCGGTCTCGGGGGTGCATTCGGGCTCCGCCGCGGTGGCGGGGGACGCGAGCGCCGCGGCGCCCATGATCATCGCTGCCGACAAAAGATTTCGCATCACCCTCTCCTGCGCCCCTCTGGCTGCACCGGTCATGAACCGGCGGTCAGGCCCTCGCGCATCCACCCCGGCGCACCGGCGGGATCGATGCTCTCGACCCGCCGATGCTCGACCGACAGGCCCAGGTCGGGATAGGCGATGACCTGCCGCTTTTCGTCGGCTGCGGCGATCGGGACCACGACGAGCCGTCGGTTGACCTTTTGCCGCCAGTTCATGCGCGCGGTATTTTCCTGCCCGACATAACAGCCCTTGGTGAAGCTGACGCCATATAGTTCGGCCGCATTGCATTCGAGCCACAGCGTCGTGCCGTCGCCGAGTTCGGCGCGGCCCTCGGTGACCCCGAGCGCCAGCCGGTGCGCGCGCCATGCGGCGTCGGCCCCCTCACCCTCATCGGCGGGGGCGAGCCAGCGCTGGCCGAGGTCGGACAGGCGCGGATCGACGACGCCGAGATCGCCCATGGGCGCCCAATGCACGGACAACCCCGGTTCCGGGGCGATGGTGATCGCCCGGCGCAGGCGGTACAGCGTCAGGCGTTTCGCCAGATCGGGCGCCGCGTCGCGTTCGCAGTCGATCAGGACATCGTCCTCGTCGCCCCAGATCAGGAAATCGAACAAGGCCTTGCCCTGTGCGGTGAGCAGCGCCGCCCACACCGGCAGGTTTCCCGCCGTGTCGTTGGTAACGAGGCCCTGCAAAAAACCCCGCACATCCTCCCCCGAAAGACGGATCAGGGCGCGGTCGTGAAGGGTGGTATTGGCCATGGGCTTAATCTAGGGACACTCGCGCATAAACCAAGTGCCCAAATGCCGCCGGAGCCTTTCGCATGACCGATCGCCTGACCATCCGCCGCCCCGACGACTGGCACGTCCACCTGCGCGACGGCGCGATGCTGGATCATGTGGCGAAATATACCGCGGCGCAATTCGCGCGCGCGATCATCATGCCGAACCTGTCACCGCCGGTGACCACCGCCGAGGAAGGCGCCGCCTATCGCGACCGCATCCGCGCCGCGGTTCCGGCGGGTCTCGATTTCACCCCGCTGATCGTCGCCTATCTGACCGATGCGAGCGACCCCGACCAGATGGCGCGCGGCCATGCGACAGGCGTCTTCACCGCCGCAAAGCTCTATCCCGCCAATGCGACCACCGGCAGCGCGCACGGGGTGACCGACATTGCGAAAATCATGCCAGTGCTCGAACGCATGGCCGAGATCGGCATGCCGCTGCTGATCCACGGCGAGGTGACCGACCATGATGTCGACATCTTCGACCGCGAAGCGGTGTTCATCGAGCGCACGCTCAAAGGTCTCGTCCGCGACCTGCCGACGCTGAAGATCGTGTTCGAACATATCACCACGTCGGAAGCCGTCGATTTTGTGCAGGCCGCGCCCGCCAATGTCGCGGCGACGATCACCCCGCAGCATCTGCACATCAATCGCAACGCGATGCTCGTCGGCGGCATCCGTCCGCACGCTTACTGCCTGCCCGTCGCCAAGCGCGAGGCGCACCGTCTCGCGGTGCGCGCGGCGGCGGTCTCGGGCTCGCCCAAATTCTTCCTCGGCACCGACAGCGCGCCGCACGCCGTGCATACGAAGGAAGCGGCCTGCGGCTGCGCGGGCATCTTCAACGCGCCCTTCGCGCTCGAATCCTATATCACCGTGTTCGACGAGGAAGATGCGCTCGACAAGTTCGAGGGTTTCGCCAGCGAACATGGCCCGAATTTCTATGGCCTGCCGCTCAACGGCGGCACGATCACGCTCGAACGCGGCGAGACGGTGGTGCCCGATCGCTGCGGCGAGGTGGTGCCGTTCCATGCCGGCGAAACGCTCGGCTGGCGGATCGTCTAGGCGGCGGGCATCATCCGCTCGGCGCGCATCTTGCGCCACATGTCGAAGCTGAACACCGCGATGCTCGTCCAGATCAGCACGAAGCAGGCGAGTTGCGCGGGCTTGAGCGGTTCATCGAAGACAAACAGACTGAGCAGGAACGTCAGGCTGGGCGCCAGATACTGGACGAAGCCGAGCGCCGCATAGCTCATCTTCCGCGCCGCGGTCGCAAAGAGCAGCAGCGGCACCGCGGTCACCACGCCGCCCGCCGCGAGCAACCAGCTGATGTGGAAATCCGTGCCGAAGCCGCGCCCGTCGCCGATCCAGACATAATAGGCCGCGGCGGCCAGCGAGATCGGCAACAGCAAGGTCGTCTCGATCGCGAGCCCCGGCAGCGATCCGACCGGTGCGGTCTTGCGGATAAGGCCGTAGGTGCCAAAGCTCAGCGCCAGCGTCAGGCTGATCCACAGGGTGTCGAGCGCGCCCGCGAGCAGGATCGCGACGCCGATCCCCGCGATCGCCACCGCGAGCGCCTGCAACCGGCTCAATCGTTCGCCAAGGAAGACCATCCCCAGTACGACGTTGACCAGCGGGTTGAGATAATAGCCGAGGCTTGCGGCCAGCACATGATCGGTGAACACCGCGAAGATATAGACGAGCCAGTTCACCGCGATCAGCACCGAACTGGCGAGCAGCATGCGCAGCGTGCGCCAGTCCTTCAGCCCCGCCAGATAGTCGCCGATCTGGCGGCGGAACGCCATGATGACAAAGCACAAGGGCAGCGACCAGACGATCCGCTGCGCCAGCACCTCGACCGGCGGCACGCTGGTCAGCAGCTTGAAGAACAGCGGGACGAAGCCCCAGATCGCATAGGCGCCGAGCGCATAGGGCAAGCCGCCCTGCTCGCTCCCCGCGGGGGCCGCTGGCTGGTTCATGATCTCACGCGTTCCGGCGGGTCGATCAGATGATGCCGCCGCCGAGCATCAGGCGGATGACGCCGATGACGATCACGACGATGTTCAGGTTCCGCCCGCTCGTCCGGTCCGACATCGCGCCGAGCGCGAGGCCGACGACGGCGAAGGGAATGATCACCCAATTCGCCCAGCCGAGGAACGGAATGAAGGCGAAAACCGCGAGAATGAGCGCGATGACGCCGATGATGAGCGAACCGATATTGAGCATGAAACCCATGTCGCATGCCGCACGGCGCCCCGCAAGGCCCTTTCGGTTCGTCGCTCCCAGCACTCGGTTCGTCTTGTTGCTTTGAGTTAATGCAACGCAGATCGGCTTCGGGCCGTTCTCCTTTTCGTAGCGACCGGCCCCTCGCGGGACCGGGACGCCAAACCAGGAAAGGACTTACCATGCGCAATTTCACCAAGGGCCTGCTCGGCGCCTTCGCCGCGGCCAGCGTTGCCGCCGCCGCGCCCGCCTATGCGGGCATCTCGACCGCCGCACCCGCGCAGGGCCACGGCCTGTACAAGGCCGATCAGGACACCGGCTTCTACAAGAAAAAGAAGCGAGGCCGCTATTATGCGCGCGACCAGCGCGTCAATTCGAACACCCGCATCTGGCGCGACAATGACGGTCGTTATCGCTGCAAGAAGGACAATGGCACGACCGGCCTGCTGATCGGCGGCGCCGTCGGCGGTCTCGCCGGCCATGAAATCGCCGGCAACGGCGACAAGCTGCTCGGCACCGTGCTCGGCGCCGCCGGTGGCGCGCTGCTCGGACGCGAGATCGACCGCGACAAATATCGCTGCCGCTAAGCGATAGACTAACCGTTACGGGTGCGGGTCCGAGACCCCTCCGCCTGCATACGTGATGGAGAGGGCGTCGGTCGAAAGACCGGCGCCCTCGACTTTTGGGGATGGAAGGTTTCGACCGAAACAAGACGTCGCCCCCGCGAAAGCGGGGGCCGCTGTCGGTTTACGCAGCGATTCGGAAATAGGCCGTTAGCGGCCCCCGCCTTCGCGGGGGCGACGGTTTAAAAAACGTCCTCTCTCCACCCCAAAGCCGACACCCGCATAGGCCCTCGCGACCTCCCCATCCTCCCTTTCCCTTGCCCTCCCCGCCGCCATGCCGCAGAAGCACCGTCTGATTTCAAGGGGAGGACCATCATGCTCAACGGCCCATTGCTCGTCACCGAGCGGCTGATCCTGCGCCCGCCCGCCGCCGAGGATTTCGACGCCTTCGCCGAAATGTGCGCCGATGCCGAGACGATGCAGTTCATCGGCGGCGCCTGTCCGCCGGCGCAGGCCTGGCGCCTGTGGTGCACCCTCGCGGGCGCCTGGCACATCCGCGGCTTTTCGATGTTCTCGGTGATCGAGCGCGCGAGCGGCGAATGGGTCGGGCGGATCGGGCCGTGGGAGCCCGCCGAATGGCCGGCGCCCGAGATCGCCTATGGCGTCCGCGCCAAATTCGCCGGCACCGGCTTTGCCTTCGAGGCGGCCGTCGCGGCGTGCGATTTCGCGGTCGAGTTTCTGAAGTGGGACGAACTGATGCATTGCATCGACCCCGCCAACATCCGGTCGCAGGCGCTCGCCAAACGGCTCGGCGCGGTCAACAGCGGTCCGACGCGCCTGCCAGCACCCTTCCAGGACGCACCGGTCGACGCGTGGAAACAGAGCGCCGACAACTGGCGCGCGAACCGCAAGGCGCTGGGCGCATGAGCGACCGCCAAATCGACCCCGAACGCGCGCAGTTCGAGGCGTTCAAGGCCCTGCCACGCGATACCGTCATCCACATGCTCAACCTCGTCCGCTTCAAGGATGTCGCGACCTATGTCGAGGGCCATCCGCTGGCGGGGCAGCCACTCACCGGCGCCGAGGCCTATCGCAACTATGGCGCCGACAGCGGGCCGGTGTTCCAGCGCGTCGGGGGCCGCATCGTCTGGCGCGCCGCGATGGAGACGATGCTGATCGGCCCCGACGGCGAGCACTGGGATGCGATCTTCGTCGCCGAATATCCGAACAGCGGCGCCTTCCTCGAAATGGTCACCGACCCGGTGTATCGCGAGGCGGTGAAACATCGCCAGGCGGCGGTCGAAACCTCGCGTCTGATCCGCTGCACCGCGAATCCGTCTCAGGGCGAGACAGTTTTCGGCTAACAAAGCGTTACCCGTTAACACTCTTTATTCGCGCCTTCTTAACCAACATCGGGCATTCCCTGACGGATATTAAGGGAGTGTTAGCGATGATCTTGCGCGGAAAATGGCTGGTCGCCGGCCTGCTGATGGCAGCGGCCCCGCTCGCCGGGTGCCGGGACAATCCCGATGCCAAGGCCGAACTGTCGCCGCTCGACGACGGGCTGACCAACGCCGATCCGGCGATCAAGGGCTCGCTCGAAGACAAGATCATGGTCGACCCCAAGCTGACGGGTCAGGCGAACCAGAATGCGGTGACGCCGGGCAACAAGCCGGTCGACGGCGGCGTGCCCGCGGTTGCCGGCGCCAAGGCCGCGACGGTCGCCGAAGCCGCCGCGGCGTTGAAGGCGGGCAAGCTGCTCGCCGCGCCCAAGGCGCTGCCAATGGAAGCCTGCGACGGTTGCGACACGAAGCGGCCAGTGACCATCGGCGCGATGGCGCGCGACCAGGCCAAGGGCAGCTGCGACGCCAAGCTGACCTATAACAACCAGTGGGCCGATCGCCTGCCCGCCGCGTTCAAAGTCTATCCGCGCGCGACGCTGCGCGAAGCCGCGGGCATCGCGGGAGGCAAGTGCAACATCCGCGTCGTCAATTTCCAGACCGCGGCGTCGCTGCAGGCGGTGCTCGACTATTATCACACGATGGCCGTCAACGCCGGCTATACCAGCGACCACCGCGTCAACGGCAGCGAACATATGCTCGGCGGCACCAAGGGCGAGCTCGCCTATGTCGTGATGGCACGCACCGACGGCGGGATGACCGACGTCGATCTGGTGGCGTCGGGCGGCCGCTGAGCCAAATCCGGCGCGGACAATGAAAAAGGCCCCGGATCGCTCCGGGGCCTTTTCCTAGCGTGACGCAACCAGGTTTTGCGTCAGACCTTGTCGCCGAGCGCGCCCTTGACCGAACCCTTGAGGTTCTGGGCCTCGCCCTTGCGCTCCTGCGCTACGCCTTCGGCGCGCAGTCGCTCGTTGTCGGTCGCCTTGCCGACGGCCTGCTTGACGTTGCCGGCGGCCTCGTTGGCGATGCCTTTTGCCTTGTCTGTCAGTTCGCCCATGGGGAGTCTCCTTTGACTGGGGTGGGAGGCGATCGGCCTCTTGCAGCATCAACCCTCAGCCCCCGCCGACGTTCCGTAAAACGGGTTAAACCGTTCATCGCAAAGTCATTTTTAACATGGATTAAGACGGCCGCCTTCAGGGACGCGCGGCGATCGCATCGAGCGCGGCGGGGTCGCAAATCGTGATGCGGTTGTAATCGGCGACGATCAGTCCCGCCGTCTCGAACCCGCGCAGCAGCTTGTTGACGCTCTGCCGCGTCACCCCGAGCATCGCGCCGAGTTGTTCCTGCGGCAACCGCAGGCCCAGATCGATACCATTCGCCCCCGATATGCCGTGAATGCGCGCGAGGTCGGCGAGCGTCGCCGCCATCCGCTGGTCGAGCGAGCCGAGGTTCTGCGCGTCGAGCAGGCGCAGGCTGTCGCCGTGCCGCGCGCACATCAGCAGCGCGACATCGCGCCACAAAATCGGTTCGGCGTCGAGGATCGCCGCCAGCGGGTCGATGGGCAGGTGTAGCAGCACGCTGTCCGCATAGGCGCGATAGTTGTAATGGATCGGCGGCGCCGCGAGCAGCCGGACGATCGCCAAAATCTCCGGCGGACCGTTGATGCCGAGGACGAATTTCTTGCCCGCCGCCGAACCGCGGCTGATCTCGACCTCGCCCGACGCGATGACGAAGGCTTCGCGCTTTTCGGGGTCCTGCGCATAGATTTCGGTGCCGCGCGGATAATATTCGGCGCGCGCGATCGCCGCGAGCTCGGCGAGCCGCGCTTCGGGCCAGGGCGCGAACAGCGGACAACGCCGCAGCACCGCGATGCGCTCGGCTTGCGACCATGAATACGGCTTTGCTGCCATCGGCCCCTCCCCGCAAAGCTTAGGCGCGCGCACTCAAATTCCCAAGAGATTGTCGGCACGTTGACAGACGCGACGCGGGCGCGGCGCTAAGGGCGCGGGAAATATCGGTTCGGGAGATGCCTGTAATGAAGAAACTGCTTGCCCTGTTGGCGATGCTCGCTGCCTTCCTGTCCGGCCCCGCGGCCGCGCAGCCGGTCAGCGAAGAGGAGGCTTATGCGATTGGCATCGAGGCCTATACCTATGCCTATCCGCTCGTGCTCATGGAAACGACGCGCCGCGTGTCGACCAACGCCGGATCGCCCGGCCGTCTCCGCGCGCCGGTCAACCATTTCGCGAATATGAAGACCTATCCCGACGCGAGCTTCAAGGATGTCGTGCGCCCCAATGCCGACACGCTCTATTCGTCGATGTGGTTCGACGTCGGGAAAGAGCCGCTCGTCCTGACGCTGCCGAACACACAGGGCCGCTATCATGTCATCCCGCTGATGGACATGTGGACCGACGTCTTCGCGACGCTCGGCACGCGCACGACGGGCAACGGCGGCGGCACCGCGGCGATCGTCGGCCCGCATTGGCAGGGGGTGCTGCCAAAGGGCATGCGCCTCGTTCGCAGTCCGACCGACATGGGCTGGATCATCGGTCGCATCCAGACCAATGGCGCGGCCGATTACGAGCATGTCCATGGCCTGCAGGCCGGTCTCAAGGCGACCCCGCTGTCGCGCTGGGGCAAGCCCGAAACCGCCGCCGCCACGCCCGCCGCCGACGCCTCGATCGACATGCGGACGCCGCCGGTACAGCAGGTCGCGGCGCTCGCCCCGCAGGCCTTTTTCGCCACCTTTGCCGAACTGATGAAACGCAATCCGCCGCACGCAAGCGACTATTCGGTGGTGCTCCGCATGGAGCGCCTCGGCATCGTTCCCGGCCAGGGTTTCGACCTGTCGAAGGCCGATCCCGCCATCCAGCGCGGGATGACGCGCGCCGCCGCCGATGCCTGGCAGCGCATCGTCACCCGCCGCAAGGCGCTGCCGGTCCGCGGCAGCTGGGGCGCAATCGGCAGCACCGTCGGCGTCTATGGCAATGACTATCTCGCGCGCGCCTTCATCGGCTTCGCGGGGCTCGGCGCGTTGCCGCCCGAGGAAGCCGTCTATCCGATGGCGGTGCTCGGCGACGACGGCAAGCCGCTCACCGGCGCGTCCAACTATGTGCTGCATTTCGAAAAGGACCAGATCCCGCCCGCCGACGCCTTCTGGTCGCTGACCCTATATGGCGAGGACCAGTTCTTCGTCGCCAACCCGATCGATCGTTTCGCGATCGGCGACCGCGACAAGCTGGCCTTCAACGCCGATGGCTCGCTCGACCTCTATATCCAGAACGCCTCGCCCGGCGCCGGCAAGGAAACCAACTGGCTGCCCGCCCCGACGGGCGCCTTCACGATGAACCTGCGCCTCTATCTGCCGCAGCGCCGCGCGACCGACGGAAGCTGGGCGCCGCCGCCGGTCAGGCGGGTGCCCTAGCTTCGGCCCAGGGGAGGATTTCGAGGTCGGGCCAGAAGCGGCGCCACCGCGCCGCCTTCTTCTCGAAATAGGCCTCGGTGATCTGCACGGCATTGGCGCGAACGCGCGGATGGAGCAGGTCGGCAAGGCCGAAGGGCGCGATGATGTCGCGGCCATCGCCGCCGCGCAGTCCGACCGCCGAAGACGTGGTCGGAAAAGTGGCGATGGCACCCGCGATCGAGCGATAGGGCCCGATCGCATAGCCGAACTTGGCCTGATACCAGAGGTGGACCCGGGCCTGGTTCTTCACGTCGACGCGAACCGGCAGATCGGCGAACTGCGCGGCGATCCGGCGTTCGGCGGCCAGCTCGCTTTCGTGCGACAGGTCGCCGGCATCGAAATAGACGATGTCGAGATCGTCGATCCCGTGATGGGGGCCGAACCCGAACACTTCGTTCCAGTGCGCTTGTGCGATCAGGCTTCCCGACAATCGGGCGTCGGGCAGGTCGATCGCGTGCCAGCGATCCAGCAGGCTGCCGATCGTCGGATGCCGTTCGGCGAGGCCCCACAGGCGCCGGATCAGTGGAAGGGGATCGGACATGCCGCAACCATAGCGGCGCGCCCGGCCGACGACAGCCCCGTCAGATCAGCCCCGCCAGGGGGCTCGACGGGTCGGCATATTTGCGCAGCCCCATGCGCCCAGCCAGATAGGCGTCGCGCCCCGCCTCGACCGCGAGCTTCATCGCGCGCGCCATACGAATCGGGTCCTTCGCCTCGGCGATCGCGGTGTTCATCAGCACGCCGTCGCAGCCGAGTTCCATCGCCACGGCGGCATCGCTCGCGGTGCCGACCCCGGCGTCGACGAGCACCGGCACCGACGCCCCCTCGACGATCAGGCGGATCGTGACGCGGTTCTGGATGCCCAGCCCCGACCCGATCGGCGCGCCGAGCGGCATGATCGCCACCGCGCCGGCGTCCTCGAGCTGCTTCGCGGCGATCGGATCGTCGACGCAATAGACCATCGGCAGGAAGCCCTCTTTGGCCAGCACCTCGGTCGCCTCGAGCGTCTCGCGCATGTTCGGATAAAGCGTCTTCGCCTCGCCGAGCACCTCGAGCTTCACCAGATCCCAGCCGCCCGCCTCGCGCGCCAGCCGCAGCGTGCGGATCGCGTCGTCGGCGTTGAAGCAGCCCGCCGTGTTGGGCAAATAGGTGATCTTCTTCGGGTCGATATAGTCGGTCAGCATCGGCGCGGTCGGGTCGGACACATTGACGCGCCGCACCGCGACGGTGACGATCTCCGCCCCGGAGGCTTCGACCGCGGCGGCGTTCTGCTCGAAATCCTTATATTTGCCGGTGCCGACAATCAGGCGCGAGGTGAAAGTCCGTCCGGCGACACTCCATTGATCTGCTGACAACTCAACCACCTCCCACGAAATGAACGATTTCCAGCGCGTCGCCCTCGGCGAGCGCGACGTCGGCAAGCGTCGAGCGCGGGACGATCTCGCGGTTGCGCTCGACCGCGACCTTCTTCACGTCGAGCCCCAGCGACGCGACGAGATCGGCGATGCTGCCCTCGCGCACCTGCCGCGGATCGCCGTTGAGAATGATCGAAATCAAGGGAGTTTCCGCCTCGCTTTGCCTTTTGCCGAGCAGCCCATATAGGGGGAGCGCATTTCGCCGCAACCGAAAGACCGTGCATTGACCGACAAGCCCACCGTCTATGTCCTCAGCGGCCCCAATCTCAACCTGCTCGGCACGCGCGAGCCCGAAATCTATGGCCATGACACGCTGAACGACATCCATGCGCGGCTGGAGGCGCAGGCCGACGGCCTCGGCATCCGCCTCGAATGCCGGCAGACGAACCACGAGGGCACGCTGATCGACTGGCTGCATGAGGCCTATGTCGCGGGCGCAAAGGCGGTGCTGCTCAACGCGGGCGGCTATACCCACACCTCGATCGCGATCCACGACGCGATCAAGTCGATCAAGGTGCCGGTGATCGAGGTTCATTTGTCGGACCCGATGAAACGCGAATCCTTTCGCCATATCAGCTATGTAGGCATGGCGGCGGCGCTGCATTTTGCCGGGCACGGCGCGGCCAGCTATACGCTGGCGCTGGACGCCGCCGCGTCTCTCTGACAAGAGGCGGCATCGAAAACAGGGGTCCGCGCGTCTTCACGTCATGAAAGGCGCCGCAACAAGCAGGAAAATCATCATGGGTGACCATAAAGACAATGGCATCAACATCGATCCGGCCTTCGTCCGCGCGCTCGCGGAACTGCTCGACGATACCGGCCTGTCCGAAATCGAGGTCGAGGACGGCGAACGCAAGATCCGCGTCGCGCGCACGCTGACCGCCGCCGCGCCGGTCGCCTATGCGCCCGCCCCGGTCGCCGCGCCCGCCGCCGCTTCGGCCCCTGCGGCCATCGCCGCGCCGGCCGCACCCGCCGTCGACAGCTTCGCCGACGCGGTGAAGTCGCCGATGGTCGGCACCGTCTATCTCGCCCCCGAACCGAGCGCGCCGAACTTCGCGGCCATCGGCTCGGCAGTAAAGGCCGGCGATACCATTTTGATCATCGAGGCGATGAAGGTCATGAACCCGATCGTCGCGCCCGCGTCGGGCACGCTGAAGGCCGTGCATGTCGAGAACAGCCAGCCGGTCGAGTTCGACCAGCCGCTGTTCACCATCGGCTGAGCAATCGCATGACGATCGAAAAGCTGCTGATCGCCAACCGCGGCGAAATCGCGCTGCGCATCCACCGCGCGTGCCACGAGATGGGCATCAAGACCGTCGCGGTCCATTCGACCGCCGACGCCGACGCGATGCACGTCCGCCTTGCGGACCAAGCCGTGTGCATCGGCCCGCCGGCCGCGAAGGACAGCTATCTCAATATCCCCGCGATCATCTCGGCCGCCGAGGTTACGGGCGCCGACGCAATCCATCCCGGCTACGGCTTTCTGTCGGAAAACGCGCGTTTCGCCGAGATCATCGAGGCGCATAACCTCGTCTTCGTCGGGCCGAAGCCCGAACATATCCGCACCATGGGCGACAAGGTCGAGGCGAAGCGCACCGCGGTCGCGCTCGGCATGCCCGTCGTTCCGGGGTCGCCCGGCGCCGTGACCTTTGGCGACGAGACGAAGAAGCTCGCCGCGGCGATCGGCTATCCGGTGCTGATCAAGGCCGCTTCGGGCGGCGGCGGGCGCGGCATGAAGGTCGTGCCCGACGAGGACAGCCTTGAGAGTCTGATGGGTCAGGCCTCATCCGAAGCCGCGGCGGCGTTTGGCGACCCCACGGTCTATATGGAAAAATATCTGGGCGATCCGCGCCATATCGAATTTCAAGTCTTCGGCGACGGCCAGGGCAATGCGATCCACCTCGGCGAGCGTGACTGCTCGCTGCAGCGCCGCCACCAGAAGGTGCTCGAAGAAGCCCCCTCGCCCGTCATCTCGGCCGAGGAACGCGCGCGCATGGGCAAGATCTGCGCCGACGCGATGGCCAAGATGCATTATCGCGGCGCCGGCACGATCGAGTTCCTGTGGGAAAATGGCGAATTCTTCTTCATCGAGATGAACACCCGCATCCAGGTCGAGCATCCGGTGACCGAAATGATCACCGGCTTCGACCTCGTCCGCGAACAGATCCGCATCGCCGATGGCCGCGGGCTGTCGGTCAAGCAGGAGGATCTGGAATTTCGCGGCCATGCGATGGAATGCCGCATCAACGCCGAGGATCCGCGTACCTTCATGCCCTCGCCCGGCAAGGTCACCCAGTACCACCCGGCGGGCGGCATGCACGTCCGCGTCGATAGCGGGCTTTACGCCGGCTATTCGATCCCGCCCTATTACGACAGCATGATCGGCAAGCTGATCGTCTATGGCCGCACCCGCGAAAGCTGCATGATGCGCATGCGCCGCGCGCTCGAGGAAATGGTTGTCAGCGGGGTCAAGACCAACATCCCGCTGCACCAGGCACTGCTTTCGGCCCCCGACGTGATCCACGGCGACTATACGATCAAGTGGCTGGAGGAATGGCTGGCGAAGCAGGACGAAGAGGCGTCGGCCTGACCGCCCGACACCCTTGCCTTCGGCGAGGGGCTAATCGCGCCGAGCTGTGGCCCAGCTCACTTTCACTGGGGGCGCTTTTTGGCTATGGGCCTTGACCATGGTCAAAATCTCCCCCCTCGCCGCCCCGCTTCTTGTCTCGCTGACACTCCTTGCCACCCCGGCCTCTGCGCAGGGGGTCAAGGAAGATTCGGTCGTCGTCCAGCCGGACAAGGTCACCGACGACGCGCCGAAGGTCGAAAGCGCCGCCGAAGCCAATCTGCCGAGTTGGTCGAAGGCCAATGCCGAAGCCCTGCTGCGCAGCATCGAGGGCATCGGGGCCGAGGGGCTGTTCACCAAGGATTACAACCCCGAAGGCCTTGCCGCCGCGATCGTCAGCGACGACCAGGCGCGGCTCGACCGCACCGCGACCGACAGCTTCCTGCTGCTTGCCACCCACCTGCGCGACGGCCGCACCCCCAATGCCGCGCGCAAGCAGTGGTTCATGGTCGACGACGACGCCGACCATATGCCGCTGGTGTCGATGCTGACCTCGGCGTTGCTCGCCGGGTCGATCGCCGAGACGCTTGCCGGTCTCGACCCCGTCCATCCCGATTTCGCGGCGCTCAAGGCGTCGCTCGCGACGGCCAAGCCCGCCGACGCCAATGCGATCCGCGTCAATATGGAGCGCTGGCGCTGGATGCCGCGCGACCTCGGCCAGCGCTACATCGTCAGCAACGTCCCCGAATATCTGACCCGCGTCATCCATGACGGCACGATCATCGCAACGCACAAGGCCGTTGTCGGCAAGGCCAGCACCGCGACGCCCCAGCTCAACCCGATGGCGACCGGGATCATCGTCAACCCGACCTGGACGCTGCCGCGTAGCATCATCAACGAAGGCATCGGCGCGACGATCGCCAACAATCCCGCCTCGGCGCGCGCGCAGGGCTATACCTGGACGGGCAGCGGCAAGACGCTGTCGGTGGTGCAAAAGGCCGGGCCGGGCAATGCGCTCGGCGTGATGAAGCTCGAAATGCTCAACCCGCACGCCATCTATCTGCACGACACGCCGTCGAAGGGCGCCTTCGCCTCGGCGACCCGCGCCTTCAGCCATGGCTGCATCCGCACCGAACGCGCGCTGCACTTCTCGGGCCTGATGACTGTGATGTTCGCGGGCAAAAGTCCCGAGGAATTTGGCGCCGCCATCGCCAGCGGCGAAACGACACGCTTCGGCTTCGACCAGCCCTTCCCCGTCTATGTCGCCTATTGGACGGTGATCCCGGGCGACAAGGGCGGGGTGAAGAAACTCACCGACATCTATGGCCGCGACGCGCCGGTGGTGGCGAGCTTCGCCCAGCCCGGCCGCCCCGCCGCGATCATGATCGCGCCGACGGTGGTGCCGACGGTAGCGTCTGCGCCGGCGAAGGTCAGCGGCGGGAATTGATTCGATCCTCCCTGCGCCGAAGGCGTGGGAAGGTGGCAGCGCGAAGCGCTGACGGAGGGGCCGACGCCGTCAAAGGCTGGCGCGAGGCCGAAGCCCCTCCACCGCTTGCTTCGCAAGTGGTCCCCCTCCCCATCGCTGCGCGACAGGGAGGATTTTCGGCTCAATCCGCCTTGGTGGGAAAAACGCCCTGCCGGGCGCTCGCGCGCACCATATTCTCTGTGCCCGGCGCGGGCGGTCCCGGCAGTTCGAACGGCACCGGCGCCGGCGGCGGCAGGCTCAGCTTGTCGGCGAACAGCAACCGCCCCGGACCCAGCTTGTAGAGGATCATCGGGAGCAATTCCTCACCGAACACGAAACAGCCCTCGCTGCGCCCCAGCTTGCCCTGCGTCGCGATCAGCGACGGTTCGGCATACCAGGCGCCATGGACGACGATTGCGCGCTGATCGGCATTGTTGTTGTCGGGCTCGAGTCCCGCGAGGCGCATCGACGACCCGTTGCTGCCCCAATAATAATCGCTGGTCCGATATGCCCCGCGCGAGGTCGCGAGCGACCCCACGCGGTTCGAAAAGCTCTTGAGCCAGCCGTCGTGCTGCGGGTCGGAGCCGCGACCATGGGTGACCGGAAACATGTCGACCTTGCCCGCGACCATATCGACCAGCGCGAAGCGCGCGCGCGACGACGGCAGGCCGAAATCGACGATTCCGACACGGTCGGTTTGCGAAATATTGCGGCCCTGCGTCGCCAACTGGCGTTTCGCGACGGCGAGATAGTCAACCGGTGGCTGCGACGACACCGGCTGCTGAATCCAGCCCGGCATCGTCTGCGCGCGCAGCGCGGTCGCGGCGAAAGCGCCTGCGCCCGCCACCGCGGCCAGCATCGATCGGCGATCGATCATTTTTGTCACGTGCAACCCAACCCCGTCTGCCGCCTCTGGCGATCCCTCGTCCGGGTATTAGCCGCAGCTTCGCCTGCGATGGCAAGCGGCAATGCGTTCTTCATGCCGCCAGTTGTGGCATAATCGCCATGAACGGCGGGTTTACACGGCAACCCCCGCCGCGATAGAGCCGGTGCCATGAAAGCAACCATCTGGCACAACCCCGCCTGCGGCACCTCGCGCAAGACGCTCGCGATTCTGCAAGAGACGCCCGGCGTCGACCTCACCGTCGTCGAATATCTCAAGACGCCCTATGAAGCCGACAAGCTGCGCCAGCTGTTCGAAGCCGCGAACATCAGCGCCCGCGACGCCCTCCGCCTGCGCGGCACCGACGCCGCCGAGCGCGGCATGGCCGACTGGAGCGAAGACGCGATCATCGCCGCGATGGCGGCGAGCCCGGCCTATGTCGAACGCCCCTTCGTCGAGACCGATAAGGGGGTTCGGCTGTGCCGACCGATGGACAAGGTGCACGAGATTCTCTGATCGGTTTCGACCGCTTGGGGGTGGGAAGCGGACGCCTATGTCACCGTCATCCCGGGCTTGACCCGGGACCCGCATTTCTTCTTTCGCTGCCGGTTCAAAGACAAGGCAGGCCCCGGGTCAAGCCCGGGGTGACGGGAATGGAGCGACAGCAACCGCTCGATTTATGCCGTTCCGATCCAATCGGCGTCGAACGACGGACAAGCGGTGGAATCCGAACCAACCGGTTTTGGACGAAACGATGCGGAGGCAGATGTCGGGCCGGAAAGCGAGGCAATGAAATCGCTCGCGGCGGCCAACCCTTGCGACCAGCATGGGTCAATGGCTTTGACACTGAAGCACATTATCGTTCATGCCTCGGACCCGGAGGCGACTGCCGACAGCGAAGGAAAAGGGAAAACAATGGCCGCGCCATTTTCAATGGACGAGCGACGCGAGCACTTCGCTTATTGCGTCCAACTATTTGGTGGCACCACGGCTTTCTCGCGGCGTCTTGGCATCGACGAGCGGGCCATCCGCCGTTTTATCAACGGCGAGCGGCCTCTTGGTGCCGGACTTCTGGAGGACACCGCAAAGGCACTACGCCTGCTCATCGCGGAGGCAACCACGGCCGAAGAACAGATCGCTGCCACATTGCGCTTTCCACCGACCGATCCGTCATAATTTGCCCCATCAGACCCGTCGCGATTAGCGTTCGATGGCGGAGGGTCAGGACCGGGGGACGGAAAATGGTCCGCTGAGCTGCTGAAATTGGTCGAAAGCCGACCAAAGGACGCTTCCCGCTGGACAGAATCGCGACCCTGCCGCTACCCGCGCGCCATGGGTATCACCGCAACAATCATGAACACCGCCACCGGCCAGCCGATCCAGAAGATGAGCTTTGGCCGCATGCCGAAACCATGGGCCAGCTTCACGCTCGAAACCGGCGAACTGGTCACCGCCGAGCGCATCGACGTCGGCAAGCCCGCGCCGGGCAAATTCGTCGCCCCGGTCAGCGTCTGGGTGACGGTCAAGCCGAAGGGCTGATAGCGCCTATTTCTTGTCCCACGGCGACGACGTGTCGCCGGACGCAACCCCACCGCCCCCGCCACATGGCGTCAGCACCGCGGGCGCGGGTTCGCGCAGCGTGAACACGCCGTCGTTGACGATCTCGATCGCGCCCGACGCCGACTTGCGCTGCATCACCGTGATGCAATAATCGCTGTGGTTCGGCCAGATCGCGTCGAACTGCGCCGACGGCACCGCGATATCGGTGCTTTCGCCGGCCTGATACGGGTCGATCTCGAACGAATCGCGCCGTCCCTTGCGGCCATGGCTCGCATATTTGATCGGATAGCTGGCGGGCTCCCAGGCGGCGGAGGAAAAGCCGAACTCGGTCCAGTCGCTGATCCGCCAGGCGGCTTCCCCACCGACAAAGCCCGTGAGGAACGGGAGAAACAGCACGATCAATATCTTCTTGGCGATCCCCATCGGCTCGTGCGGCCGCGTGATGACGAACAGCGCAAAGGGTATGCCGAGGACAAAGCCGATCAGCCGCATCGCGTTGAGGAAGGTCCCGTTGATCGGCGTGATCAGCGAGGTCCCCGAAAACAGCGCCTCGATGCACAGCAGCGTCAGCAACCCGCCCAATATGATAGCAGCAAGGCGCAACGCCGAAATGCGGTTGGCCGGTTCGTCGGCCTCGAAGGCATAGGGTGGTGCCCGCTCGGTCACCGGCTCCCCGGCAGACGCGCCCATCAACGCGCTGCGCCGCCGTCCGAAACCCCCGCCCGTCAGATTGTCGCGACTGTCCATGGCCATGCCCCCTCTGACGGCACAGCTATACGGCAAGCCTTGATATCGCGTTACTTATCCCGCCCCAATCCGTCCGCCCGCGATGCGGAAGCGCGTCACCGGCCCCGGCATCTCCGCGAACAGCGCCGCCTCGGTGCCGGTCAGCCAGGCCTGTCCACCCTGCCCCACCAGCCGCTCGTAGAGCGCCGCGCGGCGCATCGGGTCGAGGTGCGCGGCGACTTCGTCGAGCAGCAACACCGGGCGCTGGCTGCGCGCGCGCGCGACGCAATCGCTGTGCGCGAGGACGAGCGAGAGTAGCATCGCCTTTTGCTCGCCGGTCGAGCAGCGCGCCGCGCTGCGCCCCGTCGCGGCGTGGACCGCCATCAGGTCGTCGCGATGCGGCCCGGCGGTCGCGCGGCCCGCTGCCGCGTCGATACGCCGCCGTCCGGCGAACAACGCCCTCAGCGCGTCCGCCGTCCATGGCGCCCCGCGCTGTGCGCCCTCGCTGTCGACCAGCGTCAGCAGCGGGCGCGCGAAGGGCGCGTCGGGTTGCTGCGCCAGTTCGACCGACAACCCCGCGAGTGTCCTCTGCCGCGCCGCGTCCATCGCCGCGCCATGGTCGGCGAGTTGCGCCTCGAGGCTGGTCAGCCATTGCAGGTCGGCGCCCGCGAAGTCGGCGAGCAATTTGCCGCGCGCGCGCAGCGCCGCCTCATAGCGATTGCCGTGCTGCGCGTGGCGCGGGTCGAGGGCGAGGACCAGCCGGTCGAGGAAGCGCCGCCGGTTGCCCGCGGTCTCGACGAACAGCCGGTCCATCGCCGGGGTCAGCCACAGCACCGCGAGCCAGTCGCCGAGCGCCGTCGCCGCCGCAGCCGCGCCGTTGACCCGCACGATCCGCCGACCGGGGTGCGCGGGCTCGATCCCGGTACCCAGCGCGACCGGCGCCAGATCGTCGCCCGCCTGCACCTCGGCGAAGACCGCGAAGCCCCCGCTGGCACCGTCGCGCACCATGTCGGACAGCGCCGCGCGCCGCAGCCCGCGCCCCGGCGCGAGCAGCGAGACGGCCTCCAGGATATTGGTCTTGCCCGCGCCATTGTCGCCGTGCAGCGCGACAAGGCCAGGCCCGGCCGCCATTTCCGCCGCGGCATGATTGCGAAAATCGGTGAGCGAGAGGCGGGCGAGTGTCATTGAGCCGTCGTCCTAGGGGATTTGGCGCGGCGAAGGAACGCCCTGTTTCCCCCCTCCCGCTTGCGGGAGGGGTCGGGGGAGGGTTTGTCTTTTGAACACTGCGTAAGAAACATGCCCTCCCCTAACCCCTCCCGCAAGCGGGAGGGGGATAGCCCCACTAACCCATGTTAGAAATTTCCATTCATTGGGAATTAATCCCGCTAGACAGGATTTTTCCCGTTGAAACAATCGATCAAAATCCGAAAAACCGCAGTTAACCGACAATGAATGAAATTGGCACGGCTCCTGCATTACCCTTGGCATCTGCCGGAAGGTCCGGCGGGATGAAAAAAGGAAGGACAAAATCATGGCCCATTTCAACGCAGACTCGCTTCGCAGCTACGCCGTCGCCGCTTTCGCTTCGGTCTATTGCTCCGCGATGCTCTTCATGGTCGCCGTCGGTCAGACGGGTGCACATGTCGGTCAGTTGGTCGCTTGACCAACTGACCCGCCGCCACCGAAAAACGCCGGCCCGATGGCCGGGATGGAAAGGAAAGAAATGACACAGGGTTTTCGCAAGAATCGTCGCGATGGGATGGTCTTCGGCGTCTGCGCCGGCATGGCCGACCGCTTCGGCTTCGACGTCTTGTGGACGCGCGTCGCCTTTGTCGCGCTGACTTTGCTGGGCTTCGGCCTGCCACTGCTGCTGTACGTCACCGTCGCGATCCTCGCGCCGTAGAGCCGGCACCGGGCCGGCCGCCTTTCAGGCGCAGTCGCACCGGCCCGCACATTCCCACAGATCAAAGGCTCGCCGGTCTATCCCCCGGCGGGCCTTTTTCATTTGGGTCGGATCGAGAAATTATACGGCAGGTACAGGAACACCTCGGTCGGGCTGGCCTGCGCCCAGGCAAGCTGCTCGTTGAGCCCGGTAACCTCGACGCCATAGTCGGGACCGAAGGCCGCCGCGGTCTTCAGCCCCTCGGCCGCGACCAGCCTGACGATCTCGGTCCGATACTGGTCGGGATTCTTGATCGTCAGCGTGATGCCGCCACGCTTCTCGATCAGCGCACGACCGTTCGCGGGCACGCCTTTGACAAAAGTGTCGATCCGCTCCTGCGCGCTGCCGACCGAACCCGCGAGTCCCGCCTTGACGAACAGCCCGATCTCGCTGGTGTCGGGCCGTCCGCCGCGCTGGAAGACCAGGCCTTTGTAGTTTGTCAGCGTGACCTTGGTCAGTTCGAAATCGCCGGTAACCAGTTCGACGCCGGCACTCTCGGCGCGGCGGATCGCGGCCTCCAGCATCGCGTGGATCTCACGCTTGCGGACATCCTCCTCGCGCGAGTCCGAGGTGAATTGCACCCGCTGGATCGCGCTGTCGGCGGTGCGGCGCAGGCCCACCACCGGCTGCACATCGGCAAGATAGCCCGCCGAGGCGCGCTGCGCGGTGACCACCACCTCGCCCTGGATATTGCTGTTGTCCTGCGCGGCGACGCCACCGCCGCCCGCCGCCAGCGCGAGAACCGCCGCCGCAAGTCCGATCCTGCCGATACTCATGATACCCTCCTTCGCCGCAGACGTGCGTTCCGTGGACGGCGTATCAGGCAATGGCCTGCCCGGCCATGAACGAAAAAGGACCCGCCGGTTTCCCGGCGAGTCCTTGTTTCTTGTCGCAAGCCGTGTGGCCGAGGAGCTTACTCCTCGCCCTCACCTTCGGGACGGTCGATCACCGCGACATCGTCGGTGGTGAAGTCCTCGCCCTGCACCTTGCCCAGCGGATCGTCGCCGATCGCGGCCTCGGGGCCCTGCGCCAGTTCGGCGGCATGCTCTGCGGCGGCGGTCGCCGGTGCGATCAGGTCTACCTGGTTCGCGGCGCGCATCGCGGCGCGCAGCGCGGCATCCTTCGACGAGGCCGTCACGCGGACGCGGTTCATGGCAGCGCCGGTACCCGCCGGGATGAGGCGGCCGACGATGACATTTTCCTTAAGCCCGATCAGCGAGTCGACCTTGCCCTGCACCGACGCTTCGGTCAGCACGCGGGTCGTTTCCTGGAACGATGCCGCCGAAACGAAGCTGCGGGTCTGCAGCGACGCCTTGGTGATACCCAGCAGGACCGGGCGACCTTCAGCCTTGCGGCCATTCTTCGGCAGCTTGGCATTATATTCCATCATCTCCAGATAATCGAGCTGCTCGCCCGGCAGCAACGTGGTGTCGCCGCCTTCGGTGATCTCGACCTTTTGCAGCATCTGGCGAACGATCACCTCGATGTGCTTGTCGTTGATCTTCACGCCCTGCAGTCGATAGACTTCCTGGATTTCGGCGACGAGATATTCGGCCAGTGCCTCGACACCCATGACGTCGAGGATGTCGTGCGGGTTCGGCGAACCGCTGATCAGCGCATCGCCGCGCTTGACCTGGTCGCCTTCCTGCACTTCGAGGACCTTCGACTTGGGGATCAGATACTCGATCGGATCGCCTTCTTCCGGAACGATCGCGATCTTGCGCTTCGCCTTGTAATCCTTGACGAATTCAATGCGACCGCTGATCTTCGCGATGACGCTGTTGTCCTTCGGAATGCGCGCTTCGAACAGCTCGGCAACACGCGGCAGACCGCCGGTGATGTCGCGCGTCTTCGACGCCTCGCGGCTGACACGCGCCAGCACGTCGCCCGCCTGCACTTCCTGGCCGTCCTCGACCGACAGCATCGTGCCGACCGCCAGCAGGTAGCGCGCAGCCTCGCCCGACTGGTCGTCGAGCAGGGTCAGGCGCGGCTGGAGGTCTTCCTTCTTCGAACGACCCGCCGAGCGATATTCGATCACGACGCGCTGGGCGATGCCCGTCGCTTCGTCGACCTGTTCGATCAGGGTCTTGGTATCTTCCAGATCCTGATACTTCACGACGCCCTGCTTTTCGGTGATCAGCGGCATGGTGAACGGATCCCATTCGGCAATCCGCTCGCCCTTCTTCACCTTGTCGCCATCCTTGAGCAGGATGTGCGCACCATAGGGCAGCTTGTGCGACGCGCGCTCGCGGCCTTCGCTGTCGATCACCGCGACCTCGCCCGAACGCGCCAGCGCCAGGCGGCGGCCACGCTGGTCGACGATCGTCGGCATGTCGCGATATTCGATCGTGCCGTCCGAGATCGATTCGGCGTTCGACTGCTCGTTGACCTGCGCCGCGCCACCGATGTGGAAGGTACGCATGGTCAGCTGGGTGCCGGGTTCACCGATCGACTGGGCGGCGATGACGCCGACCGCTTCACCGATGTTCACCGGGGTCCCGCGCGCGAGGTCACGGCCATAGCATTTGCCGCAAACGCCCAGCGTCGCTTCGCAGACCAGCGGCGAACGGATCTTCACCGACTGGACTTCGGCGTCTTCGATCCGCTGCGTCGTCGGCTCGTCGAGCAGGGTGCCGACGGGCGCCAGCACATTGCCGTCCTTGTCGAGCACATCTTCCAACGTGGTACGGCCCAGGATGCGCTCGCCCAGCGAGGCGATCGTCGAACCGCCCTGGATGATCGCGCGCATTTCCATGCCGCGTTCGGTGCCGCAATCTTCCTCGATGACAACGCAATCCTGCGACACGTCGACCAGACGGCGGGTCAAATAACCCGAGTTCGCCGTCTTAAGCGCCGTATCCGCGAGGCCCTTACGGGCGCCGTGGGTCGAGTTGAAATATTCAAGGACGGTCAGGCCTTCCTTGAAGTTCGAGATGATCGGGGTTTCGATGATCTCACCCGACGGCTTGGCCATCAGGCCGCGCATGCCGGCGAGCTGTTTCATCTGCGCCTGCGAACCACGAGCACCCGAGTGCGCCATCATATAGATGGAGTTGATCGGGGCCAGACGACCCGTTTTCGGATCCTTCGGTTCGGCGCGGATTTCGTCCATCATCGCGTTCGCGACCTTGTCGCCGCACTGCGACCAGGCGTCGATCGCCTTGTTGTACTTTTCCTGCTGCGTGATCAGGCCGTCCTGATACTGCTGCTCGAAATCCTTCACCAACGCGCGGGTTTCGTCGACCATGCCTTCCTTCGACGCCGGGATGATCATGTCATCCTTGCCGAAGGAGATGCCGGCCTTGAACGCGTTGCGGAAGCCCAGCGCCATGATGGCGTCGGCGAACAACACGGTCTCTTTCTGGCCGGTGTGACGATAGACCTGATCGATCACGTCGCCGATTTCCTTCTTGGTCAGAAGGCGGTTGACGACGTCGAAGGGCACGGTGTGCGACTTCGGCAGGCATTCGCCGATCAGCATGCGGCCCGGGGTCGTCTCGAAGCGGCGCAGATATTCATTGCCCTTCTCGTCGGTCTGCGGGACGCGGCTGATGACCTTGGTGTGGAGCGTCACGGCACCGGTGAACAGCGCCTGATGCACTTCGGCCATGTCGGCGAGCAGCATGCCTTCGCCGGGTTCGCCCGCGCGTTCCATCGACAGATAATAGAGACCCAGCACCATGTCCTGCGACGGAACGATGATCGGCTTGCCGTTCGCGGGGCTCAGGATGTTGTTGGTCGACATCATCAGCACGCGCGCTTCCAGCTGGGCTTCCAGCGAGAGCGGTACGTGGACGGCCATCTGGTCACCGTCGAAGTCGGCGTTGAACGCGGCGCAGACCAGCGGGTGAAGCTGGATCGCCTTGCCCTCGATCAGCACAGGCTCGAACGCCTGAATGCCGAGGCGGTGAAGCGTCGGGGCGCGGTTCAGCAGGACCGGGTGCTCGCGAATGACTTCGTCGAGGATGTCCCAGACTTCCTTGCGTTCCTTTTCGACCCACTTCTTCGCCTGCTTCAGGGTCATCGAGAGACCCTTGGCGTCGAGGCGCGCGTAGATGAACGGCTTGAACAGCTCGAGCGCCATCTTCTTGGGCAGGCCGCACTGGTGCAGCTTGAGTTCGGGACCGGTCACGATGACCGAGCGGCCCGAATAGTCGACGCGCTTGCCGAGCAGGTTCTGACGGAAGCGGCCCTGCTTGCCCTTGAGCATGTCGGACAGCGACTTCAGCGGACGCTTGTTGGCGCCGGTGATCGTGCGACCGCGGCGGCCGTTGTCGAACAGCGCGTCGACGGCTTCCTGCAGCATGCGCTTTTCGTTGCGGACGATGATGTCCGGCGCGCGCAGCTCCATCAGGCGCTTCAGGCGATTGTTGCGGTTGATGACGCGGCGATACAGGTCGTTGAGATCCGACGTCGCGAAGCGACCACCGTCGAGCGGCACCAGCGGGCGCAGTTCGGGCGGGATCACGGGAACGACTTCGAGGATCATCCATTCGGGGCGATTGCCCGAATCGATGAAGCTTTCGACGACCTTCAGGCGCTTGATGATCTTCTTGGGCTTCAGCTCCGACTTGGTCGTCGCCAGATCTTCCATCAGGTCGGCGCGTTCCTGTTCGAGATCGAGATTCTCGAGCAGGACGCGGATCGCCTCGGCGCCGATGCCGGCGCTGAACGCGTCTTCGCCATATTCATCCTGCGCGTCGAGCAGTTCGTCCTCGGTCAGCAGCTGGAACTTTTCCAGCGGCGTCAGGCCGGGTTCGAGGACGATATAGGCTTCGAAGTACAGGACGCGCTCGAGCTGCTTGAGCTGCATGTCGAGCAGCAGGCCGATGCGCGATGGCAGCGACTTCAGGAACCAGATGTGCGCGACCGGCGCGGCGAGCTCGATATGGCCCATGCGCTCGCGGCGGACCTTGGTCACCGTGACTTCGACACCGCATTTTTCGCAGACGATGCCCTTGTATTTCATGCGCTTGTACTTGCCGCACAGGCACTCATAATCCTTGATCGGGCCAAAGATGCGCGCGCAGAACAGGCCGTCACGCTCGGGCTTGAACGTGCGGTAGTTGATGGTTTCGGGCTTCTTGATCTCGCCGAACGACCACGAACGGATCCGCTCGGGGCTCGCAATGCCGATCTTGATCATGTCGAAGGTTTCCGGCTTCGCGACCGGGTTCATGAAGTTGGTAAGCTGGTTCATATTCTAGCTCCACTCTTCCCCTCCCGCTTGGTGCGGGAGGGGCGAGGAAAAGATCTTATTCGGCGGCTTCGGGAAGGGCGTCGGGGCCTTCGTCGGGATCGGTCTCCGCATAGGAAGACAGTTCGACGTTGAGACCCAGCGAGCGCATTTCCTTGACGAGCACGTTGAAGCTTTCGGGAATGCCGGCCTCGAAGGTGTCGTCGCCCTTGACGATCGCTTCGTAAACCTTGGTGCGGCCGATCACGTCATCGGACTTCACCGTCAGCATTTCCTGGAGCGTGTAGGCGGCGCCATAAGCCTGGAGCGCCCACACTTCCATTTCCCCGAAGCGCTGGCCACCGAACTGCGCCTTACCGCCCAGCGGCTGCTGGGTAACAAGCGAGTAGGGCCCGATCGAACGCGCGTGGATCTTGTCGTCGACCAGGTGATGGAGCTTCAGGATATACATATATCCCACCGTCACCTTGCGGTCGAAGCGGTCGCCGGTGCGGCCGTCGTACAGATCGACCTGACCCGACCGGTCCAGACCGGCGCGTTCCAGCATCTCGGACACATCGCCTTCGCGCGCGCCGTCGAACACCGGGGTTGCAAAAGGCACACCCACCGAAAGATTGCCGGCAAGCTCGACGACCTCATCGGCGCTACGCGCCTTGATTTCGTCCGCATATTCATCGCCATAGGCCTGCAGAAGCGCTTCGCGCACCGCCTCGGGCGGAGCGCCCGCCTCGGGGTCGGGGTTCGCCATGCGCCAATCTTCGAGCGCCGCGGTGATCCGGCGACCAAAGCCGCGCGATGCCCAGCCGAGGTGCGTCTCCAGGATCTGCCCGACGTTCATGCGCGACGGCACGCCCAGCGGGTTGAGCACGAAGTCGACGTGCGTGCCATCTTCGAGGAACGGCATGTCCTCGATCGGCAGGATGCGGCTGATGATGCCCTTGTTGCCGTGACGGCCGGCCATCTTGTCGCCCGACTGCAGCTTGCGCTTCACCGCGACGAAGACCTTGACCATCTTGAGCACGCCCGGGGCGAGTTCGTCGCCGCGCTGCAGCTTTTCGACGCGATCTTCGTACTTCGCGCTGATCCGCTTGATCGCGTCGTCATACTGCGCCTTGATCGCTTCGAGGGCGGTCTGGGCATTGTCTTCGACGACCGCCAGCTTCCACCAATCGCCGCGGTCGAGTTCGACCAGCATGTCCTCGGTGACCACATCGCCCTTCTTCAGGCCCTTCGGTACCGCGCTGGTCGTCTGACCGATCAGCAGGTCCTTCAGGCTCGAGAAGGTCGCACGGTTGAGGATCGCGCGCTCGTCGTCGGCGTCCTGCTTCAGGCGCTCGATTTCCTCGCGCTCGATCGCGATCGCGCGCTCGTCCTTGTCGATGCCATGGCGGTTGAAGACGCGGACTTCGACGACCGTACCCGACACGCCCGGCGGCAGGCGGAGCGAGGTGTCGCGCACGTCGCTGGCCTTTTCACCGAAGATCGCGCGCAGCAGCTTTTCTTCCGGCGTCATCGGCGATTCACCCTTAGGGGTGATCTTGCCGGCCAGAATGTCGCCCGGGCCGACTTCGGCACCAATATAGACGATACCCGCTTCGTCGAGGTTGCGCAGCGCTTCCTCGCCGACGTTCGGGATGTCGCGCGTGATGTCTTCAGGGCCAAGGCGCGTGTCGCGCGCGGTGACTTCGAATTCCTCGATGTGGATCGAGGTGAAGACGTCGTCCTTCACGATGCGTTCGCTGATGAGGATACTATCCTCATAGTTATAGCCGTTCCACGGCATGAACGCGACGAGCACATTCTTGCCCAGAGCCAGTTCGCCCAGTTCGGTCGACGGACCGTCGGCGATGATGTCGCCGGTCTTGACCACTTCACCGACCTTCACCAGCGGACGCTGGTTGATGCAGGTGTTCTGGTTCGAACGCTGGAACTTCTGCAGGCGATAGATGTCGACGCCCGACTTGCCGGGCTCGACCATATCGGTCGCACGGATGACGATACGCGTCGCGTCGACCTGGTCGATGATGCCGCCGCGGCGGGCCGCGATGGCCGCGCCCGAATCGCGGGCAACGGTTTCTTCCATGCCGGTGCCGACGACGGGCGCTTCGGCCCGGATCAGCGGCACGGCCTGGCGCTGCATGTTCGATCCCATCAGCGCGCGGTTGGCGTCATCGTTTTCCAGGAACGGAATGAGCGATGCCGCGACCGAAACGAGCTGCTTCGGCGACACGTCCATCAGCGTGATCTGCGCCTTGGGCGCCATCAGGAATTCGCCCGCTTCGCGTGCCGAGATCAGGTCCTCGACAAAGCTCCCGTCCTCATGGAGATCGGCGTTCGCCTGCGCGACGGTGTGCTTCTGCTCTTCCATCGCCGACAGATAGACGACGTCGGTCGTGACCTTGCCGTCGATGATCTTGCGATAGGGGGTTTCGATGAAGCCATATTTGTTGACGCGCGCGAAGGTCGCGAGGCTGTTGATCAGACCGATGTTCGGGCCTTCCGGCGTTTCGATCGGGCAGATGCGGCCATAGTGCGTCGGGTGAACGTCGCGGACTTCGAAGCCCGCGCGCTCGCGCGTCAGACCGCCCGGCCCGAGCGCCGAAACGCGACGCTTGTGCGTCACTTCGGACAGGGGGTTGGTCTGGTCCATGAACTGCGAAAGCTGCGACGAACCGAAGAATTCACGCACCGCGGCAACCGCGGGCTTCGCGTTGATCAGGTCGTTCGGCATCACGGTCGATACGTCGACCGAACTCATGCGTTCCTTCACCGCGCGCTCCATGCGGAGCAGGCCGACGCGATACTGGTTCTCGAGCAGTTCGCCGACCGAGCGGACACGACGGTTACCGAGGTTATCGATATCGTCGATTTCGCCCTTGCCGTCCTTCAGGTTCACCAGTTCCTTGACCACGGCGAGGATGTCCTCGCTGCGCAGCGTCGTCACCGTGTCCTCGGCGTCGAGGCCGAGGCGCATGTTGAGCTTGACGCGGCCGACGGCCGACAGGTCGTAACGCTCGGCGTCGAAGAACAGGCCGCCGAACAGCGCTTCCGCGGTTTCGCGCGTCGGCGGTTCGCCGGGGCGCATCACGCGATAGATGTCCGAAAGCGCCTGGTCGCGGTCCTCGGCCTTGTCGACCTTCAGCGTGTTGCGGATCCAGGGGCCGGTGTTGTTGTGGTCGATGTCGAGCAGGACGAGCTTGTCGATGCCCGCGCCGTCGATCTTCTCGAGATTCTCGGCCGACACTTCGTCGCCGGCTTCGATGTAGATCTCGCCGGTGGCTTCGTTGATCAGGTCATAAGCCGAGTAACGGCCGAAGATTTCCTCGGTCGGGATCAGCAGCGTGTCGAGACCATCCTTCGCCGCCTTGTTGGCGAGGCGCGGGCTGATCTTGTGGCCGGCGGCAAAGACGACTTCGCCGGTCTTGGCGTCGACGACGTCGAACGCGGGCTTCGACCCGCGCCAGTTTTCGACCATGAACGGCACGCGCCAGCCATTTTCGGCGCGCTCGAAGACGAGGCGGTCATAGAAGTCGTTGAGGATTTCCTCGCCCGTCATGCCCAGCGCATAGAGCAGGCTGGTGACCGGAAGCTTGCGCTTGCGGTCGATACGGACGTTGACGATGTCCTTGGCGTCGAATTCGAAGTCGAGCCACGACCCGCGATACGGGATCACGCGCGCGGCGAACAGGAACTTGCCCGACGAGTGGGTCTTGCCGCGGTCGTGATCGAACAGCACACCCGGCGAACGGTGCATCTGCGACACGATGACGCGCTCGGTGCCGTTGACGAAGAAGGTGCCGTTCTCGGTCATGAGCGGCATGTCGCCCATGTAGACGTCCTGCTCCTTGATATCGAGGACCGAACGGGTGTCGGTTTCGCTGTCGACTTCAAAGACGATCAGGCGCAGCGTGACCTTCATCGGCGCCGCATAGGTGATGCCGCGCTGGCGGCATTCGTCGACGTCGTATTTCGGCGCTTCGAGTTCGTAGTGGACGAAGTCGAGCTCGGCGGTGCCGGCGAAATCGCGGATCGGAAAAACGCTGCGCAGCGTCTTTTCGAGGCCCGAAACATAACCCGTCGACGGATCCGAGCGCAGGAACTGCTCATAGGATTCGCGCTGCACCTCGATGAGGTTGGGCATTTCCACCGCTTCGTGGATGTTGCCGAACAGCTTACGGATTCGCTTGCTTGCGGTTGCTTCGAGGGCCTTGCCCACCGACTTCGCCTTGGTCGCCATAAGTGATTGTCTCGCCTTGATAAAATAACTCGTGGGCGCATCGACGCGAAAAAAGCCGCAGGCAACCGTCGCCGGTTTACCGCAGCTTTCAAACGCCTGTCGAAATCCCCGCCGACCTATCCGTACAGCCTGCCGCGCAAAGTCAGGCTCTATCTCGGACGATGGGGTGTGACGGCGATATAGGATCGGGGCCCTGTTTTGTCAACGCGGCGGCGACAGGAACCTCAGCGATCGAGCCCGTCGATCTTGCGTTCGATCCGCTCCAGCCGCGCGGCGATATCGCCGCCAGCGCTGCCCGGCGGCGCTGGCAGGTTCAGCACCGGCATCACATAGATGGCGACGCGGCGCCGGATTTCCAGCGGATCGTCATAATCCTCGGCACCGAGCACGAGCATCTGGTGGAGCAGCCATTCGATCAACCGGTCGAGATCGTCGGGCGGCGCCCAGCCGCCCGAGGCGATCGCGCCGTCGAACATCGACCGCACCAGCGCCCCGGTGATCGACTTGTGCGCCGCGAGGAAGATCGAGAAATCGTCGTGGAGCAGCCCGTCCTGCGCGACCTTGTGGATCCACGGGGTGTTGCAGATGCTTTCGATCCCGCCCGCGATCACCTGCTCCAGCCGGTCCTCGATCGGCCCCAGCCCGACCGCGATCTTCGCCCCCTGTTCCAGATACGGCCCCGCCAGATGCCGGAGCAAGGCGAGCAGCAATCCGTCGCGGTTGCCGAACCAGCGATAGAGCGTTGCCCGCGACACTCCCGATTCGCGCACGACATGATCGATCGTCGTGTCGTGAAAACCGATGCGCGACACCACCTCGGCGGTCGCGTCGAGCACCGCCGCGCGCGCCGCATCGCCGCTCGCGGGGCGCAGATTTTGGCCGAGACTCGCGATCTTTCCCTCCATCGTTGAGACGCGCTGGCTAGCATATCCCACCCTATGAGGCAAAATGTTGCATCTATCTCACTTAGTGTGATAAGTGGGCCTCAATGTCTCGCGGACGAACAGACCGGCTCCAGCCGGTGGCGCGCGATGGAGGGAGAGAAAAATGAGAATGACGCACGGACTGTTTTTGCTGCTGACCAGCGCCAGCATCGCGATCGCCACCGGCGCCGCGGCACAGGAAGCGCCCGCCCCCGCCCCTGCCGACGCGGAGACGACGCAGGGCGGCATCGAGGATATCGTCGTCACCGCGCGCCGCACCAGTGAGGTCGCGCAGACGATTCCGATCGCGATCACCGCCTTTGGTGCGCAGCAACTGACCGACGCCAATGTCGAGGGCATCGCCGACATCGCCAAGCAAACCCCGAACTTCTTCGTCCAGACGTCGAGTGCCGACCCGACCGGCGTCCTCCTGACGATCCGCGGCCAGTCGCAGCAGGATTCGATCCTGACCATCGAATCGCCGATCGGCGTCTATGTCGACGGGGTGAACTACATCCGCTCGTCGAACCTCGAAACCGCGCTGTTCGACACCGAACGCGTCGAGGTGCTGCGCGGGCCGCAGGGCACGTTGTTTGGCAAGAACACCACCGGCGGCGCGATCAACATCACGACGCGCCAGCCCGACCTGTCGGGCGTCGGCGGCTATGTCCAGGCGAGCGGCGCGACCCACGACCGCTACGATATCGGCGCGGTGTTCAACCTGCCCGTCGTCACCGACAAGCTGGGTGTGCGCCTCGTCGGCCGCTGGCTCGACAACGGGTCGCTCGGGGTCAACGGCCTGAACCAAGGCATCGGCGGGCGCGAGCAGCTCGCCTTTCGCGCCAACACGCTGTTCACCCCCAACGATGCGGTCAGCTGGGCGATCTCGGCCGATTACACCCGCACCAAGGGCGACGGCCCGGTCAGCAAGCTCGCCTTCGTCAGCCCCTTCCCCAGCCCCGCCGCAGGCACCCCCAACCCCGCCCCGGCGCTGATCGACATCGCGATCAGCCAGGGCATCCTCAACCCGGCGCTGCTCGCCGATCCGGTCGCCAACGGCCCCGCGATCGGCGCCGCGCTGGCGCAGGCCCGCACGCTTTTCGCCGGTCTCGTCGACCGGCGCGGATTTTACGACAATGATGCAACGGGCGCGCAGGGCATTTATGCGCGCACCTATGGCGTCAGCTCGAACCTGGCGGTCGAGCTGACGCCAAATTTGTCCTTCCGCTCGATCTCGGCGGCGCGCTGGCTGAAACGCTGGCTCGACGTCGACCTCGACAGCTCGCCCTTCCCGCTGCTCGAGGCGAGCCTTTCCAGCCGCGCGAAAAATCTCAGCCAGGAATTCCAGTTCAGTGGCACTGTCGGCCAAAGCCTCGACTGGATCGTCGGCGCCTATTTCAACGAGGAAACCGGCCGCGACTTCTCGCGTGCCACCGCGCTCGGCACGATCAACGCGACCAATCCGAACATCACCGACGGCTTCGTCAAGAACAGCAGCTGGGCGGTGTTCGGCCAGTTCAACTATGACCTGACCGATGCCTTGCGCTTCACCGGCGGGCTGCGCTGGACCGAGGAAAGCAAGGAATTGCGCTCGTTCAACCGCTCGTCGGGCGGCGCGGTGTGCAACATCCCGCCGGCGCTGCAACTCGGCGGCACCTGTCAGGCGGTCTTCAAGGACGGCTTTTCGGATTACAGCTATCTCGCCAGCGTCGACTGGACGCTGCGGCCGGGCCTCTTGGTCTATGCCCGCACCGCGCGTAGCTTCAAGGGTGGCGGCCAGAATCTGCGCGGCACCGGCAGCGCCGACAGCTTCGCGGCCTTCGCCCCCGAAACCGTCACCGACTATGAAGTCGGGACAAAGGCCGACCTGTTCGACCGGCGGCTGCGCATCAACGCCGCGATCTTCCAGGCCAATTACAGCGACATCCAGCGCACGATCGTCCAAGCCTCGCCCGGCGGCGCGATCGTCAGCCTGGTCACCAACGCGGCGCGCGCGCGGATCCGCGGCGGCGAGCTCGAAGTCACCGCGATCCCGCTCGACGGGCTGACCCTGTCGGGCAGCGTCGGGGTCAACGACGCCAAATATCTCGACTTCACCGACGTCACCGGCGACCGCTCGAACGAACCCTTCCAATTCCCCAAATACAGCTACCGCCTCGGCGCCACCTACGCGGCGCCGCTCGATTTCGGCGAACTCAGGCTCAGCGTCGACTGGACCTGGCGCAGCGCGACCCAGCTCGTCGGTTCGGCGATCTACCGCGACAGCCTGCGCCAGCCCGCCTACGGCCTGCTCGGCGCCCGCGCGTCGGTGGATATCGAGAGCCTGAACAGCCAGATCGCGATCTTCGCGACCAACCTGACGGGCAAACGCTATGCGGTGTCGGCGGTGCAGTTCGACAACAGCCTGGGCTTCAACAGCCTCTACGCCGGCGAACCACGGGTGATCGGGGTGCAGTTGACGACGCGGTTCGGCGGCGAGTGAGCACGGCCGCCGCGGTCGCAACGCCGCTCCTATAAGCTTCGTCATTGCGAGCGAAGCGAAACAATCCAGAGCGGTTTACGCCGGTCTGGATTGCCGCGTCGCTTCGCTCCTCGCAATGACGAGACTTGAGTGGCAGCCCCCGCGCGCGCCGACCGACGTCAGAAAATCCCCTTCAACAAATTCGCCGGATTCTTCCGCAACGCCGCCTCTTCGCCCGCCATATATTGGAAAATGCCTTTCAGCGCCTGCTCGGTCACCGACTTGGTCAGCCCGTCATGCGTCAGCCCCGCCGACGCCAACAGCGAATTGCCCTTCGACAAATCGTCGAGTTGGCGAAAGGCGCCGACATTCTGCAGCGCCGATCCGACCAGCGGCGACACTTTGGTGAACAGCACGTCCCCGGCGCTGGTCTGCAGATAGCGCGTCGCGCCATCCTTCTTGGTCACCAGCGCGGGTGCGTCGGACCAGCGCAGGTCGTCGATCGCGGCACGAAAAACCGGCTTCGCCTCGCCCGCGGCCTTGCCGCCGGCGTCGTTCAGGCTTCTGGTCAAATTGGTCGTCAGGCCCAGCTTGTCGCCCATGCCGAACAGCTTCGACGCCATTTTTCCGCCCGCCCCCGGCAACAGGATGCGCACCGCCTTGTCGGCGTAAAAGGCCCCCGGCTGCGCCAGTTTGTCGAGCGCCCCGTCGGACGCGTTGCCGATCAGCGACTTCACACCGCCGTTCGGCGCCTTGGCCATGGCGAATGGCGTCACCGCGAGCGCCAGCATCCCGGCCGCCCCCGCAAACAGCGCCCGGCGCCGCATTTCCGTCTCGTCCCACTCCATGACGCACTCCTGCTCGGGCCTGCCCCGCCGCAATCGACGGGCCGGTTGTAGCAGCAAAGCCTAGGTCGCCATAGAGACAGTGAGGACCTCCGCCAGCGACCGGTTGCTGTCGTTCCATTCCCGTCATCCCGGGCTTGACCCGGGGCCTGCCTTGTCTTTGAACTGGCAGCGAAAGAAGAAAGGCGGGTCCCGGGTCAAGCCCGGGATGACGATGATGGAGGCGTCCTCTCTCCACCCCATATCCGTCGTTCGACGTCGATTGGATCGGAACGGCATAACCAACACAATTTCGGACCTTTCATGTCAGGTCGTCGATTTACACGCCATGGTGGTCCGGCTGTGCCCCACTCGCTTTTTGGGCGGCAGGTGCTTCACCATCCAGCCGCCGTCTTTTGATCGCACGAAAGACGCCTCGCACGCGAGCGTGTCCGGCGCTCGCTCGTTAAAGACCGACTTGTCTCCTCCATCCCGAAAGAGATCGAACGAGCAACGGTAACCCTTGGACTGCTCACCACAAATAAGGGACTGGATGTGCAAATCTGCGGCTTCGGGAGCCGTGCTTCCGGCATTATACCAGAGCGATGCAATCCAGTTGCCATTTCCAATCATCGCATTCCGCTGAAGATCATTCCAAATGGCAGCTCTAAGCCCGCCGGCTAGCGGTTCGGCGGGTGCGACTTGGGTCAAAGCCGCGAAGAGGGCGAGAGCTGACAACACGAACGGATAATACATTTGCGACGTCCGCTTTCTACCCCTTCTCGTCCGCGCGACTCCAAGCGGAGGCGATGACGGCAAACGACCGGTTGCGGACGATGGATTCCTGCTCCATTCAAACATGTAATGGGTATTGTTGCGAGAGCGTAGATGTTGCGAGACAAACAGAGAGCGGTCATCGTGGCCGCAATCCTTTCAGTCGCCGCCTCCCTCTCCATGCTGGTGAGCACTTTTGTGGCCCCGGAATTTCCCATTTGGCCCATTATGGCGTGCAATTGGCTGCTCTTCATGTCTGTAACTTGGCTCGTCGGCCACCAGGTGAGCTTATTCGGACAATGCAAAGGCATCGGTCGCGTCAACCGGAACATCTGGCGCGTGGTGATACTTGCCTTCTCCGGTTGTGGCTTCGTCGCGATAGCCAATGGCGCAACCATCATCTGAAATTACTGACGGCGCCCCACCCCAAAGCCGACCGCCCACCGCTCAAGCCGCCATGCGCAGCCGGTTCCGTCCTTCGCGCTTGGCGGTGTAGAGCGCGTCATCGGCGCGCTGGAGCAGTTCCTCGACGCCGGTCTCGCCGGCATAGACCGCGACGCCGATGCTGACCGTCGCCGGCGGACCGTCGTCGTCGGCGCGGCCGTTCAAGGCTTCGACCGCCTGCCGCACCCGCTCGGCGACCAGTTCGGCGGCCTGCGCACTCGACCGTTGCAGCACGCAGACGAATTCCTCGCCGCCATAACGGCCGACCATATCCTCTTCGCGTAGCGACGCCTTGGCGCGCTGCGCGACGCGGCGGATCACCGCGTCGCCGACGCCATGGCCGTGGATGTCGTTGATCCGCTTGAAATGGTCGATGTCGAAGATCGCGACCGCCAGCGGCGCACCATTTTCGCGCGCGCCGACCAGCGCGCGTTCGAGGAAGGCGAGCGTGTGGCGGCGGTTCGGCAATCCGGTCAGCGCATCGGTGTTCGCCGCGGCCTCGGCATCGTTTCGCGCCGCTTCAAGCATGCGGGCGTTCTCGACGGTCTCGGTCACATCCTGGATCGTGCCGAAGATGCCGACCGGCTTGCCGCCGCGGCTCATTTCGATCGAGCCGTGCGACACGATGTCGCGCACCTCGTCGTCGGGGCGGATGATCTGGCCATGGAATGCGAAGGATGTGCCGTCGGCGACCGCCTTTTCCAGCGTCGCGCGCATCCGGTCGCCGTCCCCGGGCATATAACGGTCGAGGCTGCCCTGAACCGTCATCGGCGTGTCGGGTTCCAGCCCGTGGATGCGATAGGCCTGATCCGACCATTGGATCGTCCAGCGGACAAGGTCGACGCGCCAATGGCCGACGAGCGCCGCCGCCTCGGCCTGGAGCAGCCAGCGGTTGCTCTGCTCGAGCCGTTTCGCCAGCCGTTGCCGCACGACGAGCAGCGCCGCGAGCGGCAGCGCGGTGAACAACAGCGTCAGCAGATAGAATTGCAGAAACAGGACGATCGTCGTCGGCGCGGCGTCCATATTGGCGATCGGGCCGAGCCCGTGCCCGGTCATCCATGATGCGATGATCGTGACGATCAGCACGCTGGCCGCGGCGCCGAACGGGCCGAGACGATAGGAGGCCGCGACCACCGCGACGCACGGCAGGAAGGTGACCGGAAATTCGGCCTGCGAAAAACAGACGGTGGTGATCGCCGCCGCCGCGGTCAGGATCGCGGTCGCCTCGACGGTCCCGGCGCGATTGCTGTTGCCGAGCGCGCCCGCTCCGGCAAGCCGCGCGAGCATGACGATCGGCGGGGTGACGATCAGCATTCCCAGCCCGACGGTGGTCAGCCACGACCGGAAAAAATCGAAACCGCCACCGGTCAGCAAGGTCGCGATACCGGCGCTGGCGCAACTGGCGGTCAGCGCCGCGATACAGAAATTGCCGACCGAGCGCGGCACCATGAACGACAATATGCCGCGCTCGCGGCGATTGATCATCCACAGCGCGACACTACCCTCGACGGCATTGGCCAAGGTGAAGGCGGCCGACAGCGACAGCGGGGCGCCGCCAAGCATATTGGCGCTGACGCTGGCGCCCGCCATGCCGACAAGGGCGCCGATCCGCGCGCCGGCCGGCGCCAGCAACAGCATCGCGAGCAGATAGCCCGACGGCGGCCACACAGCGGCGATATTATCAGCGCCCTTGGTCGCGGCGAGCGACAGGCTGGCGAGCAGGAAATAGCCCAGCGCCGTCAAAAGCGACCAGAACAGCGTCTCGACCTTGGGGGACATCGACCGCGTCATGCGACAAGACTGATCGAAATTGGCAAAGAAATCGATAACATAAGCGCCGCCGCCCTGGATTTGCGACGAAATGCGGGTCGCGGCGCCGGCGGTCAGGCCACCCCGCCGAAGGTCAGCCCGACGACCTGTTCGACCATCGCCTCGTCCCAGTCGATGCGGCGGTCGAGGATCAGCATCGCCAGGCCATGGACCAGCGCCCAGGCGTGCAGCGCGGCAACATCGGGGTCCTTCACCCCCGGCAGCGCCTCGCCAACCCCGGCACGGAGCAGGTTGTACGCCACTTCGCCGCCGTCTTCTTCGCCATCCTTGCGGTCGGGCATCTGGCGCGTGAAACTCAGGCGGAACAGCGCCGGCTCGTCGTGCGCGAACCGCACATAGGTGGCGCCGGTCGCCTTGAAGCCCGCGACCCCGCCGCCCGCCTTCAGCCACGCCTGCGCCTGCAGCGCGCCGAGCCGCCGCAATCCCTCACCCGCGAGCGCGTCGAGCAGCGCCTCCTTGTCGGGGAAATGGCGGTAAAGCGCGGTCGCGCTGACCCCGACATCGCGCGCCAGCGCGCGCAGCCCCAGTTCGCCGTCGTCGCCGGCTTCCAGCCGCTTGAGCCCCGCCGCGATCACCGCCGCGCGCAGGTCGCCATGATGATAGGTGCCCGCCGCTTTCGCGCCGTCGCTTTTTATGTTGACACTGTTATCTTTGTTCGCCATCATGTTGTCACTGTAAACATATCGAGTCGCCCACGCAACCCCACGCTGCGCGGCACCTTCGCCAACTTCCGTACGGAGCTTCATCATGGCCAGCAACGTCGAAACCATCATCCGCGGTGCCGTCACCAAAACCATCGGCAAGGTCGCCGATTTCAACCGCAAGCGCCTCCCCCGCCCCACCGACGCGCATCCCTTCCTGACCGGCATCCACCAACCGATGACCGAGGAATTCACGCTGCAGGAACTGCGCGTCGACGGCGAAATCCCGGCCGCCCTGACCGGCCGCTACCTGCGCAACGGTCCCAACCCGGCGATCGCCCCCGATCCCGCCAGCTATCACTGGTTCACCGGCGCCGGCATGGTCCATGGTATCCGCATCGCGAACGGCAAGGCCGACTGGTATCGCAACCGCTGGGTCCGCGGCAGCGAGGCCTGCGAAGCCCTCGGCGAAGATCTGCCCCCCGGCCCGCGCGAAGGGCGCAACGATGCCCCCAACACCAACGTCGTCGGCCTCGCGGGCCGCACCTTCGCGATCGTCGAGGCGGGCGGAAAGCCGGTCGAACTGGGTTACGAATTGAACACGATCGCTCACAACCCGTTCGACGGCAGCCTCGCCGGCGCCTTTACTGCACACCCGCACCACGACCCCTTCACCGACGAAATGCACGCGATCACCTATCGCGGCGACGAGCCGAACAAGGTCTGGCACGTCGTGCTCGACAAGGATGCGCAGGTCGTCCGCGAACTGGCGATCCCGGTGAGCGACGGTCCGTCAATCCACGATTGCGCGATCACCGAAAATTATGTGCTGGTGCTCGACCTGCCGGTGACCTTCTCGATGAAGATGCTGCTGGCGGGCTACCGCTTCCCCTATGCGTGGAACGACGCGCACCAGGCGCGGGTCGGCCTCCTCCCCAGAAAGGGCGGCGCCGACGACATCGTCTGGGTTCCGGTCGAGCCTTGCTATGTCTTCCACCCCGCCAACGCCTTCGAGACGGCGGACGGCAAGGTGATCGTCGACGTCGTCGCCCACGAAACGATGTTCGCAAGCTCGAAGCGCGGCCCCGACAGCGAAAAATCGCGCATGGAACGCTGGACGATCGATCCCGCGGCCGGCACCACGACCCGCACCGTGATCCACGATCATGCGCAGGAATTCCCACGCTACGACGAGCGGCTGACGACCCGGCCCTATCGCTACGCCTACAGCGTCGCCATCCCCGACGCGCAATCGGCCGAGTGGGCGCTCGCCGAAACGCGGCTTTTCCGCCACGACCTCGATGCCGGCACCACGACGGCGCACGACTTCGGCCCCGGCCGCCACCCCGGCGAATTCGTCTTTGTTCCGCGCAGCGAAGATGGCGCCGAAGACGACGGCTGGCTGATCGGGCTGGTCGTCGACATGAACGACGAGACCACCGACCTCGTCATCCTCAACGCCGACGATTTCACCGGCGCGCCGCAGGCGGTGATCCACCTGCCGCACCGCGTCCCGCCGGGGTTCCACGGCAATTGGGTCGCCGACTGACGCCCAAAGCACTGAAACGGGACAATTTCGAGACCGGCGTCACCCAGTTGACGCCGGTCCCTTTTTTCCGCCATGAGGGGCACCATAAAGGAGATTCCGCATGGCCCGTTTCACCCGCCTCGCAGCCGTCGCTGTCGGCCTCACTCTGCTGGCAAGCCCGCTTGCGGCACAGGATAAGTCCAAGACGATCGAAGGCACGTTGACCCTGTTCGAAGGCCAGAAGTTCGACGGCGATTCCTATCGCCTCGAAAAGGACGAACCGTCGCTGCAGCACGACTTCCTCGTCGGCAGCATCGCGGTCTATCCCGGCGAAACCTGGGAATTGTGCGACAAGCCCAAGTTCAAGGGCAATTGCCTGACCGTGTCAGCCAACGAGACCGGCATCGGCAAGGCGATGATCAAGTCGGCCCGCGTGATCAAGGCCAAGTAATAAGTCCGCGTCCGGCCGCTGCGGCGGCCGGCGCCTTTCCATGATCGCCTCGGTCGCGCGCAGCGACCGTTCGTTGTCGACGTCGACCGCGGTAGCGCCGTCGCGCACGAGCAGGGCCGCGACATCGACCTTCAGGTGCCGCGAGATGCGGCCGAAGATATGATGGATCGGGCCGAGCCCGAAGCGGAAACGCAGCAGGTTGACCAGCCCGAATGCCTGCATCACCCGAACCGGTTTCTTGACGAACTGCCCGCCGCCGCGAAATGCCTCGGCGGCTTTCAGCGCTCTGCGATGGCCGATCCAATAGGCGTTGCAGTTCGACACCGCGACGTCCGAAAATTCGTAAAAGCGCCGCTGGCCCTCAGGATGCGCCGCCAGCACATCCT
This sequence comes from Sphingopyxis sp. GW821-FHT02C12, assembly GCF_059421785.1. NCBI lineage: Bacteria > Pseudomonadati > Pseudomonadota > Alphaproteobacteria > Sphingomonadales > Sphingopyxidaceae > Sphingopyxis > Sphingopyxis sp. GW821-FHT02C12. The sequence goes on along the minus strand of NZ_JBWKVQ010000001.1, from coordinate 2,555,293 downwards.
CACGCCGCGCCAGCGCCACCCCCGCCTCGGCACCGAGGCGCGCCGCTTCGGCGCTGATTTCGGCGATCGTCGCAGGGGTCAGCAGGCAATTGTCGGCGGTCGTAACGAGCAGCGGGAAATCCGCCTGTTCGGCAACAGCGAGTACGGAATCCGCCAGATTGTCGGAAGCGGGCACGAACACAAGGCGATCGCCGAGGCTGTCGACGACGATATCGCCGAGATCGTCGGCCAGTCCTTCGTGATGGCTCGACACGAAGATGCGCGCCGCGTCGGTCGCAGCGGCGCTGACGAGCACATGTGCGACCATCGGACGGCCTACAACGGGCACCAGGCATTTGTCGGCGACGCCATGCGCCTCGGCGAGGGCGTCGACCGCGCCGGGCCGCCGCCCCGCGAGGATGAGGATAGAACCGAGGCCCGTTTGCTGTCCGCTCATGCCGCGTCCCTCCGCGCCGCCGCCGGCGCCAACTGGCGGAGCATGCTTTCGGCGACGATCGTCTCGATCAGGTCGGCCTGGGTAAATCCGGCAGCGACGGCGGCGCGGCCGAAGACTTTTTCGGACCAGAGATTGCAGTTGAGGTTCACCTCGAGCAGCCGCACCTCGCCGGTCGCGAAGTCGACGCGGAACTCGAAACGCCCGAAATCGAACGGGCGGAAAACCTCCGCCATCTGCGCGGTCATCGCCGCGATGCGCGCACCGATTTCGGGTTCGTCGAACAGTTTGAGGCTATATTTGGCGCTGCGGTCGACCAGGTCGCGCTTTTCCTGATAGGTGCGCAGGTGCGTCGGATCGGCCTGTTCGAAGATCATCATCGGCAGCATCGCGGGTTCGCCGCCCTGCGTGATCACCGGCACCTCGACATCGCTACCGACGATGAAGGGTTCGACGATCGCGTCATGGTCGAGCGCATGGATCTCGGCGACCGCCTGCGCGAGTTCGATGCGATCGTGCGCGTCGCGAATGCCCCATGACGCCGAGCTGTTGTTCGGCTTGATCACCCAGCGCGAGGCGGGCGGGCAGCGCGACACGTCGACCGGCGCGCCGCGGCGGAACAGGGCCCAGGGCGCGGTCGGCACGCCGCGGGCGGCGGCCTCCAGCTTGGTCAGATGCTTGTCGTCGGAGAGTCCGCGCACGATCGGCGAGGCGCCGACATAGGGCAGGCCCATGCGGTTGCAGAGCAGGGGCAGCAGCATTTCCGAATTGAAGAAGCCACCCCGGTTGAGCAGCGGAAAGACGAAATCGGCATCGGGTCTGTCGAACAGCGCCGCATAGCTGTCAGCAATGACAAGCGGGACACCAAGCCCTTCCAATATCTCGCGAATCTCGCGGTGATAGAGGGCGTGGTTGCCGTCCTCGGGGTGCAAGGCGCCGGTCCAGCGCGCATGTTTGGCGATGAAGAGCAGCCGCTGTTGGCGGATGGCGTCGGGTAGCCGCGTGGGCTGAAGAGAGGTGGTTCGCATAAGGCGGTTCGACCACACGGAGGTTGCAGCGGCATGACCTTTCGGTGACGGCGCTGAAACCAAAACGCCAAATCTCTGTCATGTTGGGGCGGTAGACATCGGTCTTGCCCTCCCCTTGCCAGGACCGCGCTCCAAATGTTGCTCAACGCGATTCCCGCCGACGAACCCCGCCTTCCGCCCGCCAAACGCTACGCGGCGCGGCTGGCGACCGCCCTCACCAGCGGCGGCGATGCGCGGATCCGTCCCGACGCCGACGGCCGCAACCAATATCATGCCAGCGTGCTGCCGTCGGACGCACTCGCCTATGGCTCGTCGACGATCAGCAGCATCTCGGACCACGCCTTTCATACCCTGCTCGATCGCTGGCATCACGGGCTCGACCGCCCCGTCGCCGCGGGCGATTATGCCGAGGCCCTGGCGATCCTGCGCTTCAAGCTGGTCGAAGCCTTTGGGACGCCGGACACCGCGGTGGTGTTCGCCGCGTCGGGCACCGACCTCGAATATGCGGGGCTTGCCGCGGCCCATGACGGGCGACCGCTCACCGCGATCCTGCTCGGGCGCGACGAAGTCGGCAGCGGCTGCGTCCACAGCGCCGCGGGGCGCTTTTTCGCCGACGAGACCGCGACCGGCGCGCGGGTCGTCGCGCAATCGGCGATTGATCCCGCCTTTGCCGGCACCGAACTGGTCGATGTTCCGGTGCGCGACGCCGCCGGACGACCGCGCGCGTCGAGCACCGTCGCCGACGACCTCGCCGCCGCTGCGCAGCGAGCGATCGCAAACGACCGCCGTCCGGTCGTCCATGTCGTCCACGGGTCGAAATCGGGACTGACCCTGCCGGTCCTCGCCGATGTCGAACGGATCGTCGCGGCCTTCGGCGACGCAGTGACGATCGTCGTCGACGCGTGCCAGCTGCGCGTCGCGCCTACGACGATCCGCCGTTACCTCGCGCTCGGTTGCGTCGTGTTGATGACCGGATCGAAATTCGCCGGCGGGCCGCCGTTCAGCGGCTTCGCCCTGATCCCCGACGCGGTGCGGGCCAGAGCCATGCCGCTTCCCGACGGTTATCGCCGCGTCGCCACGCGCGCCGAATGGCCGGCGGACTGGCCGGGGGCCGATCGTTTGCCGGCGTCGGGCAATTTCGGCCTGCTCCTTCGCCTCCAGGCGGCGATGATCGAGATCGAGCGTTTTGCCGCACTGCCCGCGCCGCAGGTCGATCATATCGCCGCGCGCTTCGGCCATCATGTCGGCCGGATGGTCGCGCGGCTCGAACTACGCGACGTACTGGACAGCGACGGCAAAAACAGGACCGCGCCCTGCCTCGCCGCCGCGACCCTGCGCACGCTCGACCTCTCCGCGCCCTGCCTCGCCGCCGCGACCCTGCGCACGCTCGACCTCTCCGCGCGCTGGGCGGCCTGCGATTTCGATCAGGCGCGGGCAATCCATCGCCATATCGCGCGCCAATCGCGCCAATGGCTGGGTCGCGAAATCCGCCTGGGCCAGCCGGTGCGCACGCATAGTCTGGCCGATGGCCGCGCCGCGGGGACGCTGCGGCTTTCGCTGTCGATGCCGATGATGGTCGCGATGGCGACACTCGACGATGCGGCGCTCGACACCCGGTTCGACCGTGACATGGGGCTGATCGGCGCAGCGATTTCCGCCGCGGCGGCGGCAATGGATTCGTCGCGCCCGCCCCAACACGCCTGACCGCGATTCCGACGCCGCAAGGCGCCGAAACGAGTCGAAATCATCGCCGCGCCGTCCGGCTGCCACGGTTCATCGTGAAAATCGCCGCCATTCGGCAGCATTTTTTGCGTGCCGTTCGTTGGCCCTTCACTATGACGAAGAACATTCCCCTCTCCCGCCCCGCCACGTGCGCGATTGCCGCGTTCCTGGTTCTGTCCAGCCCCAGCGCTTTCGCGCAGGAAACCACCGCACCCGTGGCCGAGCCGGTCGCCCCGCCGGTGATGGTGCCGCCGGTCGCGCCGACGACGGCTCCGGCGCCGGCAATGAGCGCCCCGGTCGCCGCACCGGCGCAGCCCGCGCCGGTGATCCGCGTTCCCGTCGATATCGAACCCGCTGCCGCTCCGGTCGCCAAGGCGACCCCGCGCGCCGCGCCCAAGGCCGCCGCGCGTCCGACACCAACGGCACGCACCGCCGCGCCCGAACCGGTTGCAGTTGCGCCCGTCGCGGCTGTCTCAAGTGCAGCCATTCCCGCCGAAGCCGCGGCCAGCACCTTGCCCGCGGAAAACCTGACCCCGGTTGCGCCGGTGGTCGATCCGGTTCCGACGCCGGTCGCCGATGCGGCCCCCGCCACTGACGGCTTCCCGTGGGAGCTGGCCGGTGGGGCTGCCGCGCTGCTGATCGTCGGCGGTGCCGCGCTGGCCTTCAGCCGCCGTCGCCGGACGCGCGAGGCTTGGGCCGAATCGACGGTCGAATATGCCGATGTTCCGGTCGTCGCACCCATCGCCCCGGCGGTGGCTCGTGGCCCCGTGACCACCCCTGCGGCGCCCGCCTATGCGCTGCGCGACGAACAGGTCATCGCGCCCCCCCCGCCAGCCCAGCGCTCGACGCCGGCCTTCGCCGCCGCACCGAGCGGCAGCATGGGACGCCACGAGGCGCTGGCAATGGTCGGACCGACCGCCGACAACCCGTTCCTGACGCTCAAGAAGCGCCTGAAGCGCGCGCGCTTCCATGACCGCAAGGAGCGGATGGAATATGACGGGCTGATGGATCAGCCGCAGGTCGCGCGCCAGCCGGTCAGTGCATGGGAAATCGCCAACCGTCCCGAGCCCGCGCTTGCCAAGCAGACGACGCGCCGCCCCGATCAGGCGCCGCTCTTTCCCGGCCGGCTTCGTCCCGGATACGCCGGCAGCTAGTTAACTGCCTGCGATATCCGGAAACAGAAAAGGGCGGCGCCTCGCGGCACCGCCCTTTTCCTATTCCAACCCGCGCCCCGACGAAGGGGCCCGGACAAGAGCTTACTTCAGTTCGACGGTACCGCCGGCAGCGAGAATCTTCGCCTTCAGCTCTTCGGCTTCCGCCTTGTTCACGCCTTCCTTGATCGGCTTCGGCGCACCTTCGACGAGCGCCTTGGCTTCGCCAAGACCCAGGCCGGTGATCGCGCGGACTTCCTTGATGACGTTGATCTTGTTGCCGCCGTCACCGGTCAGGATGACGTCGAATTCGGTCTGCTCTTCAGCAGCCGGACCAGCAGCGGCAGCGGCCGGAGCGGCAGCAACAGCAGCGGCAGCCGAAACGCCCCACTTTTCTTCGAGCAGCTTCGACAGGTCAGCCGCTTCGAGGACGGTCAGGGTCGACAGTTCTTCAACGATCTTTGCAAGATCAGCCATGTTCATTCTCCATCAGAGCCGGGATGTCCCGGCAGTAGTTCAAGGGGTTAGTTCGAAATCACGCTGCTTCTTTGGCGGCATATGCGCCAAAAACCCGCGCCAGCTGGCCCGCCGGGGCTGCGGCAATCTGCGCAACCTTGGTGGCCGGAGCCTGCACCAGACCGATGATCTTGGCGCGCAGCTCGTCGAGCGAGGGAAGCGAAGCAAGCGCTTTGACGCCATCGACGTCGAGCACCACGTCACCCATGCCGCCGCCAACGATCTCAAGCTTGTCGTTGGTCTTGGCAAACTCCACCGCGATCTTCGCAGCCGACACCGGATCGGTGGAGGTTGCGAGCGCCGTGGGACCGGTCAGCAGTTCGCCGATGCCGGTGTAGGACGTGCCGTCGAGCGCGATTTTGGCAAGACGGTTCTTCGTGACGCGAAAGTCGGCCCCGGCATCACGCATCTGCTGGCGCAGCACCGTCGACTGAGCGACGGTCAGACCCAGGTTGCGGACGACCACAACCGAGGCAGCTGACGACAGCGTAGCGTTCAGCGAGGATACGGCTTCGGCCTTTTCCGTACGATCCATGCCTATACTCCACTCTGTGCCCGGTACCGCGCGCAAGCACGCGCCGCCGGGCGGCTAAAACACGCAAAGGCGGCAGCGAGCCAAAGCTCGCCTGTCCTTTGCGCAACGATGTCCGATGGGGTCGGTCAAGCCGCGTCACCTGAAACCAGGCGGGCGACCGATAAAGACTGTTCCCCGTCTCGGCTGGAAATTAAGAAGGGCATATTCCCCTCACCAACTGTCTCGGACGGAATCGCCGCTGCCGGAGCAGCGACAATGTGCGGTGGCCAATAGCGCCGACGCCGGGGAAGTCAAGGTGCGATGCGCCGCCCGGTCGGCGCCGTTCCCCGACCGGGACGGCAAGAGAGCAGCCAACCCCAAGACAAGCCTCCTTTAATCTGATAAGTTGTCACAACTTGATGTCACTCCCCCCGTGCATCTTCCATGTCGACAGGAGGGATCATTGGGTTTTTCGGACATGTTCGGCGGTCGACGCGCGGCACAAAAGCTCGCCGACGACCTCGACGCATTGCAACAGATGAAGCTGAAACACGGGGACAACACGCGCCCCGAACTGGAACGGCGCGCCGCCGATCGCGGCCTGAACGGCCGGGACCGACGCCACTGGCAACGCCTGCTGGCACTGGCCCGGGAAGAAGGCCTTTGACGCATCGCGGCGCATCGGTTCACAAAAGCCGCAGGATCATGTCCGGAAAATTTGCGGACGCCCCCCTTGTGTAGCTATTCATAAGATATATCTTAGAGCTATCTGAAACAGCTCTAAGGACTATATGATGTTTCACGGAAAGATGGAGGGGCGCGGCTGCGGCATGCGCCGCGCTATGCACAACGGCGGACACGGACGGGGCTTCGGCCATGGACGCGGCTTCGGCGGTCGCCACGGACATGGAGGCGGCGACGATGGCCGCCGGTCGCGGCGGCGGATGTTCGACAGCGGCGAACTGCGGCTGGTGCTGCTCCGGCTGATCGCCGACGAACCGCGCCATGGCTATGACCTGATCCGCCGGATCGAGGAACTGACCAGCGGGGCCTATGCCCCCAGCCCCGGGGTCATCTACCCAACCCTCACCCTGCTCGACGACATGGGCCAGATCGCCGCGCAGCAAAGCGAAGGCGCCAAGAGATTGTTCGCGATTACGCCAGATGGCGCGGTCGAACTCGACGCGAACAAGGATATCGTCGAAGCGCTGCTCGCGCGGCTGGCCGAGGTCGGCGAAGAGCGGCAGCGCACCGATGGCGGATCGGTCCGCCGCGCGATGGGCAATCTGCGCCAGGTGTTGCTCAATCGGCTCGGCGACCGCGACATCGACGAGGCAAGGCTGCACGAAGTCGTCGCGCTGATCGACGAAGCCGCGCAGAAGATCGAACGGCTGTAAGGAGCAACGGATATGACGATATCGGCAACCGCCAGCGTGCCCACCGCGCATGCCGGCAAATATCTCCAGCAACTGTGCAAGCATTGGCAGCACAACCTAGCGGTCGAATTCACCGCCGATCATGGCACGGTGACCTTTCCCAAGGACGCTCGCGGCGCCGAGTGGCCGGGCGACGGGCTGGTGACCTTCGATGCCGGCACGGATGCGCTGGCGGTCCGCATCGATGCCAGCATCGACGGCCAGCTCGAGGGTTTGAAGGGTGCCGTGGCGCGCCACCTCGATCGCTTCGCCTTCCGCGAAGCGCCGCTGACGTTCGACTGGCAGGCGGCCTAGGCCCGAAATATCGTTTTTCGATAATATCGATTGACGATAAGGACGACTCGCGATATTGTTCTTCGATAAACAACCTATCGGAGAACGATATGCCCGCTCAACATTCCACATTGCTTGGGGTCACCCGCGGCCTGCTCTGGCTCATGCTGGGGCTGGTGGCGGCGGCCACCGTGCTCGTGCTCGTAGTCGGCATCGCGCTGGTCGCCGCCTGGCCCGACGTGATGGTCGAGCTGAAGAACAACAAGGTCTTTGTCGACCCCGGCATCATCCAGTCGCAACTGCTCTGGATGATGGCCGTGCTGGCGGCGATCCTGGCGGTTGCCGTCTATGTGCTGCGCCAGTTGCAGGCACTGGTCGCCAGCGCCGCGACCGGCGATCCCTTCGTCCCCGCGAATACTCGGCGCCTCCGCCGTATCGGCTGGGGCCTTGTCGCGGCGCAGCTGCTGGCGATCCCGCTCCACATGATCGCGAGCAGCGTCGCGGCGGCGCACAGCGAATTTGCCGGCATGGGCGGGCTGTCTCTGAACAACATCCTCGCCATCCTGCTCGCCTTCGTCCTCGCGGCGGTGTTCGAACAGGGCGCGGCGATGCGCGACGAACTGGAAGGAACCGTGTGATGGCGATCGTCGTGAAACTGGACGACCTCCTCCACGCCAAGCGGATGACGCTAACCGACCTGTCCGAGCGCATCGGCATCACGCTGGCCAATCTGTCGATCCTCAAGACCGGCAAGGCCAAAGCGATGCGTTTTTCGACGCTCGAGGCGATCTGCACCGAACTCGGGTGCCAGCCGGGCGACCTGCTCGTCCATGAGGCCGATGGCTGACCGCGCGGGAACGCAAATCCCGCTCCGGCGTTGAGATGAAAGGCGGTCGCTTTCGGCCGCGTTTCGCATGTGCCGAGAAAGGAATTTTTGTGACCGATGCCCAAGGGCTGCTTTGCCCGACCTGCCGCGTGAATCTGACGATGTCCGAACGGCAGGGGATCGAGATCGATTATTGCCCGCAATGCCGCGGCGTCTGGCTCGATCGCGGCGAACTCGACAAGATCATCGAGCGCAGCGAAGCCGCGACCGCGCCGCAGCAGCAGGCCGCGCCTCCGCCCCAGCAGCCGCAATATCGCGAGCAGGAATATCGCGGCGGCGAGCGCGGCTATGACGACCGCCACTATGGCAAGCCCTACAAGAAGAATTACAAAAAGAGCTTCCTGAGCGAGCTTTTCGACTGACGATCAGCCCGCGACGGCATTTCGCCGGGCATAGAGGAAATAGACGCCCAGCCCGGCGATATTCCAGATGAAGAACCAGATCTGGGTCTGCGCCGGCAGGCTGAAGAAAAGATAGATGCAGCCGAGCACCGCGATGCCGCCGACCACCCAGGGCAGCGGCGTGCGGAAGGTGCGCGGCGCATCGGGCGCGCGGACACGCATGATCAGCATGCAGACCGAAACGGCGGTGAAAGCCGCGAGCGTGCCGGCATTGGCCAGCGCGGCCAGCTCGTCGAGCGGGATGAAGCCCGCGAGTACCGCGACGACAAGGGCGGTGAAGATGGTGATGCGCACCGGCGAACCCCGCTCCGACAGCTTGGCGAGGCCCTTGGGCAGCAGGCCGTCGCGCGCCATGGTGAAGAAGATGCGGCTCTGGCCGTAGAAAAACGCGAGAATGACGGTCGGCAGCGCGACGACTGCCGAAACGCCCAGATAATAGGCCGCGTTCGGGCTGCCCAGATCGCGCAGGATCAGCGCCAGCGGCTCGGGACTGTTGGCGAATTTGCTGTAGGAAATGGCGCCGACCGCCGCGACCGCCACGGCGACATAGATCAGCACGCAAACGATCATCGACCCGACGATGCCGATCTTGAGGTCGCGGTCGGGGTCTTTCGCTTCCTCGGCGGCGGTCGCGATCGCATCGAAGCCGTAGAAGGCGAAGAAGATGATCGCCGCCGCCGCCATCACCCCGCGCTCGACCCCGTCGGGGCCGATATGCTTGGCAAAGCCATAGGGGCTGAACGGTTCGAGATTGGCGGCGTCGAAGGCGGGCAGCGCCACCGCGACGAACACCGCCAGCGCGATGATCTTGACGACGACGAGGATCGCATTGACCGTCGCGCTTTCGCGCGTACCGAACAGCAGCATGCCCGCGACGAGGGCGATGATCGCGATCGCCGGCAGGTTGACGATGCCGCCAAGTTCGGGACCCTGCATCAGCGCCATCGGGACGTCCGCCCACGCCTGGAGCAGCGGCGCCGCATAGCCCGACCAGCCGACCGCGACCGCGCTGACCACCAACGAATATTCGAGGATCAGGCTCCAGCCGACGATCCAGGCGATGAGTTCGCCGATCACGACATAGCTGTAGGTATAGGCGCTGCCCGAGGCGGGGATCATCGTCGCCATTTCGGCATAGGCGAGCGCGGCGCAGGCGCAGATCAGCCCCGCGACGGCAAAGGACAGGATGACCGCGGGTCCCGCCTTGTCGGCACCGACGCCGATCAGCGTCAGGATGCCGGTGCCGACGATCGCACCGACGCCCAGGGCGACGAGATGCGGCCAGCCGAGCGTGCGCGCGAGCCTGTGCCCCTCCTGCTGTTCCGGAACGATGGTTTTGCGGCGCAGCAGGCTGTCGGTCATTCGGGCTCCCCTATTTTCGTTGCTTGTGAAACGGGATCGGGGAGAAGGCAAGCGGAGCCGTCAGCCCGGGCGCGCCACCCCATGCGCCCGCGCCGCCAGCCCCGCCGCCAACAGCACCGCCAGCGCGTAAGCGAGCGGCGCCGACCACAGGACCACCCGCGCCCCGGCGACCGCGCCGGCAACCAGCGCCGCCCACAGCCAAAGATGCGCGAGCCAGCGCCCGTCGCCCGTACCGCGCAGCGCGTTGGCGATCTTGTGTCCCATCTGCACCAGCGTGCCGGTCATGTAGGTGACGCCGACGACGGCGCCGTCCTGTCCCTCGATCGCGGCGTTGACGACCCCCATGGCGAAGGCGAGGCAAAGGACTGGCGGCCAGCCGGGAAGGATGAAACGCAGTCCGATCGCCAGCACGAGCAGCAGCGCGACGAGCGCGAGCACGCAAGGCGACCGCCGCGAACCGGCACGCGCGGCAACGAGCGAGCCCGTCACCACCCCCGCGACGAAGGTCGCGATGATGCCGCCCGCGACCATCGCCGCTTCGCTCCATTGGGCGAGACCGACCGCCAGCCGGGTCGAATTGCCCGTCATGAAGGATACGAAAAAGCCCGACGACTCCACAAAGCCGATCGCATCGACGAAACCGGCGAGGATCGCGATACCGACCGCCAGATGTTGATGGGCGCGATCGAAGCGGATCATCGCGTCAGAGCAAAGCCTCGATCGCCTCGGCCAGTTTCGCATCGCGCTCCGACAATCCGTCGGCATCGTGCGTCGTGAGCAGGATGTCGACGCGATTGTGGACGTTCGACCATTCGGGATGATGGTCCATCTTTTCGGCGATGATCGCGACGCTGGCCATGAAGCCGAAGGCTTGCGCGAAATCGGCGAATTTGAAGCGGCGGGTGATCGCGTCGCGCTGCGGCTCGTGTGTCCAGTCGGGAAAGCGCGCCAGCAGGGCATCGCGCGCGGCATCGTCGAGTTTCTGGATCATCGCTTAGTCTCCCCGCTGGTAATGGCGCGATGCTCCCCATAAGGAAGGGCGCGATGAGCGACAAGACCGCCCTTTCCTCTCTTCCTCCCGGCTGGACCGGCACGGCGCCCGATACCGACGCGCTGTTCGCGATGGCCGACGCGGCGCTGGACAGCCTGCCCGCCGTGTTCGCGCCGCATATCCAGGATGTGGTGATCGCGATCGAGGAATTTGCCGACGACGACGTGTTGAAGTCGCTCGACATCGAGCATCCTTACGACCTCACCGGCCTCTACGAAGGCCGCCCGCTGACCGAACGCAGCATCGACGCGAGCGGTGGCATGCCCGACCGCGTCACCCTCTATCGCATCCCGATCCTCGTCGAATGGATCGAGACCGGCGAGAAACTCGACCGGCTGGTGCGCCATGTGCTGATCCACGAAATAGGCCATCATTTCGGCTTTTCCGACGACGATATGCACGCGCTCGAGGACATGGCGTGACAGTATTGCTGCGGCTCGACCGGGTGGCGTGCATCCGCGGCGACCGGCTGTTGTTCGAAGAGCTGTCGCTGGCGCTGGCGCCCGGCGAGGCGCTGTGGCTGCGTGGCCCCAATGGCGCCGGCAAATCGAGCCTGATCCGCGTCGCGGCGGGGCTGCTGCGCGCCGCCGCGGGAACGGTCGAGCGCTTCGGCCGGGTCGCGCTGATCGACGAGGCCGCGGCGCTCGACGCCGAACTGCCGCTGCGCCGCGCGCTCGATTTCTGGGCACGGGTCGATACCGTTGACGGTCATACGGTGGATCGCGCGATGGAAGCGATGGCGCTGCATCCGCTGGCCGAGGTGCCGGTCGCGATGCTGTCGACCGGACAGCGCAAGCGCGCCGCGATGGTCCGGGTGATCGCCAGCGGGGCGCCGATCTGGCTGCTCGACGAGCCCGCCAATGGCATGGACGACGCGGCGCAGGCGCGGCTGGTCGCGGCGATTGCGATGCATCGGGCCAATGGCGGCGCGATCATGCTGGCGTCGCATTTTGCGCTGGGCGTCCCCGATCTGGCCGACCTCGACATGGGGGCGCTGGCATGACGATGCTGATCGCCCTGTTCTGGCGTGACCTGCGGCGGGCATGGGGTAGCGGGGCGCTGTGGCTGCCGGTGCTGTTCTTCCTGCTTGTCGCCACTGCCTTTCCCTTTGCGGTCGGCCCCGATGCCCCTTTGCTCCAGCGCGCGGGCGGCGGGATGGCATGGGTTGCGGCGCTGCTCGCGGCGCTGCTGCCGATCGACCGGCTGGTCCGTCCCGACCGCGATGCCGGGGTGCTCGACCAGCTCGCGGTGCGCGGGGTCGCCGACGAGGTGATCGCGGCGGTGAAGATCGGCGCGCATGCTATCGGCTTCGGCTTGCCGCTGCTCATCGCTCTCCTCCCCGCCTCGGCGCTGCTGGCGCAGGATGCGGGGCGGATGGAGACACTGGCGACGGGGATCGCTATCGCCATCCCCGCCCTCGCCTCGCTGGCGGTGCTGAGCGCGGCGCTGACTGCGGGTCTCAAGGGCGGAAGCGCGATCGGCGGGCTGCTGGTGCTGCCGCTGGCGGTGCCGCTGCTGATCTTTGGCGCCGGCATGCTCGACCCGTCGGGGCGCGGGGCGATCAAGCTGCTGGCGGCGGTGAGCCTGTTGCTCACGGCGATCGGGCCGTTTGCGGCGGGCGCCGCGTTACGAGGCTTGCGCGAATGACAAACGCCGGCGGATCGCGAAAAACCGGCCCGGTTTGGCCTTAAAGCCACAAAAGCCCCGCATGGCCGCGTCGGAATTGTATCCTTTGTGGCTTTAAGCGGGCGATGGAGGACAGGCGTCGTTGCGGGGTTCGGCGGGATAGGCGGGACGGCCATCTCGCAGGGTAGATCATGGCCGAATAAATTAGGAAAGCGGTTTTTGGCGCTGCAGTGACGATGACTGCTCCCGACCAATTGCGGACATAGATCCTCCCTGCGGCAGAGCCGTGGGGAGGGGGACCGCCGCGCAGCGGTGGTGGAGGGGCTGCGGCCTTGCGCCAGCCTTTGACGGCGTCGGCCCCTCCGTCAGCGCTTCGCGCTGCCACCTCCCCATCGCCGCGCGACAGGGAGGATCGGCAAAGTCCGCTTTCCACCCCAAAGCGGCCTTTCGCGCATAAGAAAAGGGCCGGAGTTTCCCCCGGCCCTTCCCTAAATCGTTGCGGTGCCTGAAATCAGGCGCCGGTGACGTCGGCCGTATCGACCTTGACGCCCGGACCCATCGACGACGACAGCGCGATCTTGCGGACGTACTTGCCCTTCGCGCCGGCCGGCTTGGCCTTGACGATCGCGTCGACGAAGGCGTCGAAGTTCTGGCGGAGCTTTTCCTCGCCGAACGACAGCTTGCCGAGGCCGGCGTGGATGATGCCGACCTTTTCGACGCGGAATTCGATCTGACCGCCCTTGGCGGCCTTCACGGCTTCGGCGACGTTCGGGGTCACGGTGCCCAGCTTCGGGTTCGGCATCAGGCCCTTCGGACCCAGCGTCTTGCCGAGGCGGCCGACGATGCCCATCATGTCCGGCGTCGCGATGACGCGGCCATAGTCGAGGTTGCCCGCGAGCATGTCTTCCATCAGGTCTTCGGCACCGACCTTGTCGGCGCCGGCGGCGAGCGCCTTGTCGGCATTGTCGCCGCGCGCGAACACGGCGACCTTGACGTCCTTGCCGGTGCCGGCAGGCAGCGTGACAACGCCGCGGACCATCTGGTCGGCGTGGCGCGGATCGACGCCGAGGTTGATCGCGACCTCGAGCGTTTCGTCGAACTTGGCCGAGGCCAGTTCGCGAACGGTCTTGATCGCTTCGTCGACGGCGTGAAGCTTCAGCGCGTCAACCTTGCCCTCGAGGGCCTTCTGCTTCTTGGTCAGCTTTGCCATCGGATCAGCCCTCCGTCACTTCGAGGCCCATCGAGCGCGCGCTGCCCTCGATGATCTTCGTTGCCTGTTCGAGATCGTTCGCGTTGAGATCCTTCATCTTGATCTCGGCAATTTCGGCGAGCTTCGAGCGCGCGATCTTGCCACCGCTGATCTTGCCGGGTTCCTTCGAGCCCGACTTCAGGTTCGCGGCCTTCTTGATCAGATAGGTCGCCGGGGGAGTCTTGGTGACGAAAGAGAAGCTCTTGTCGGCAAAGACGGTGATGATGGTCGGGGTCGGGGTGCCCTTTTCCATGGAATCGGTCGCAGCGTTGAACGCCTTGCAGAATTCCATGATGTTGACACCGCGCTGGCCGAGTGCCGGCCCGAGCGGCGGCGAGGGGTTTGCGGTCCCTGCCGGAACTTGCAGCTTGATGTAGCCGCTAATCTTCTTAGCCATGATGGCCTCCTATCTTTCTGTCGACTTTCCCGAGGGGAAAGCCTCAAAATTAGCGGTCAAGCAGAAGGGCATCACCCCTTCCTCCCGCGCGGAATCACGCCCGTGTCTGGCGCGAAGCGGCGCCGTTAGACGGAAACGAGCACGAAAGCAAGGTTTTTAGCCCTGCGGAACAAGGCGCAGCAGCCCCTCCTGCACCGCCGATGCGATCAGCGTGCCATCGCGGCGATAGATCGAACCGCGATTGATGCCGCGACTGCCGCCCGACCAGTCGCTGTCCATCACATAGACGAACCATTCGTCGACGCGCACATCGTCGTGGAACCACATTGCATGGTCGAGGCTGGTCGAAAACAGGCCGGGCGTCGACCAGTTGAGCCCGTGCGGCAGCATCGCCGACGACAGCAGCCCCATGTCCGAGGCGAAGGCGAGGAAACCCTGATGGACGAGCGGGTCGTCGCCGATCGGCGCGGCGGCGCGAAACCATTGATAATGCTGCGTCGCCTTCGCCGCGGCGGGCGGGCGATAGTTGCGCAGTTCGAACGGACGGCGCCGCGCCATATGGTTGAACGACTCCTCCGACACATTCGGGTCGGCGGCGATCGTTTCGAGGAAATCCTGGCACTCTTCGGGCGGCAACAGATCGGGCATCGCGACCTGATGCGCGAAGCCCGGCGTCGGTTTCTGGAACGAGGCGGTGAGGTTGAAGATCACCTTGCCGTCCTGTCGCACCACGACGCGGCGGTTGGCGAAGCTGCGCCCGTCGAAGTCGCGGTGAACACGGAAATGCAGCGGCTTGGTCTCGTCGCCGCCGCGCAGGAAATAGGCGTGCAGCGAATGGACCCGCTTGTCGGGATCGACGGTGCGCGCCGCCGCGACCATCGCCTGCGCGATCACCTGACCGCCGAAGATGCGGTCGCGCGCGGTGGTTGCGAGCGCGGGAAAGGTGAATTCGTCCTCGACCCCGGGCACGGCATCGAGGTCGAACAGACGCGCGACGGCACCCACCACGTCGCCGACATCGACGCTGGCGTTGATCGCGCGGGCACGGTCGATGCGGGCCTGAATCGCGTCGGGAGTCAGCCCCATAAACCTGTCCGTTCCTGAAGGAGAGCGACGGCGCGAGCCGTCACTTCATGCGCTCAACCTGCTCGAAGTCGAGTTCGACCGGGGTCGCACGACCGAAGATCGACACGCTGACCTTGACGCGTGCCTTTTCGAAATCGAGCTCCTCGACCAGCCCGTTGAAGCTGGCGAAGGGACCGTCGAGCACCTTGACCTGGTCGCCGATTTCGTAATCGACGCGGATTTCCTGCTTCGGACGGGCCGCGGCCTCTTCCTTGCTGTTCAGGATGCGCGCGGCTTCGGCTTCGCTGATCGCCTGCGGCTTGCCCATCGAACCGAGGAAGCCCGTCACCTTCGGGGTGTTCTTGACGAGGTGATAGACGTCGTCGGTCATCGTCAGCTTGGCGAGCACATAGCCGGGGAAGAATTTCCGCTCGGCCTGCACCTTTTTGCCGCGCTTGACCTCGGTGACGGTCTCGACCGGGACCTCGACCGATTCGACGAGTTGGGTCAGGCCCATGCGCTCGGCTTCGGCGATCACCGAATCGCGGACCTTGTTCTCGAAACCCGAATAGGCGTGAATGATGTACCAGCGCGCCATGTCTATACTATCCCTGTAAGCCTGCGCGGATCAGCGCGCGAGCGACGTCAGCCAGGTGACGATCGCGTTGAAAACCGTGTCGACGCCGAGGAAGAAGAACGCCAGGATCGTGGTCATGATCAGCACCAGGATCGTCGTCTGCATCGTCTCGCGGCCCGTGGGCCAAACGATCTTGCGCGCTTCATCCTTCACCTGATTGATGAATTGGCTCGGGCTGGTCTTCGCCATGATCGTCCTAATCCTCTAAGCGTCCGAATATCGGGCAGATGGGTTGCCGCCCGCCGCGCGTCAACCGTGCTTTGGGCAATAGTCCGCCCACCCTCCCCGAGCATGTCGGCGAAAGGCGGAAGGAAAACGGCGCATCTGTCCGAATGCTGCGGCCTTTACTTGCGCCCGGGAGCGATTGCAAGTCAAAGGCGGGGTGCGGCGTGGGACATGTGGCGGCGCATGAAAAGCAACAGCACGATCATGATCGCCCAGCTGGCCACCGGCTGGAACACGAACAGCAGATGCAGCGCGCCCGCCGATGCCCTGCCGTCCTGCGGATCGAAACCGACGAGGCCGAGCAGCGCGTAGCTGACCGCGATGGCGGCGGCGACGCCGAACTTCTGCATCAGGTTCAAAAGCGCGAACAGAAAGGCCGAGCGGCCGCGCCCGCAGCGCGCCGCGTCGCGCGGAACGAGGTCGGCGAGCATCGAATAGATGAACAGCAGGCCGACGAAGCCGGTCCCGAGCAGCAGCGAGAAGCCCGCCGCCTGCGCCAGCCCGCGCGGTTGCTGGGCCAGCGTCGCGAGCAACAAGCCCGAAATCAGCAGCGCCATCGCGATCATCGTCACCGGCTTGCCGAACCGACGCGCGAGGAAGGTCCACACCGGCGAGGCGATGGCACCGCCGATGAAGCTCGCGAACAGCAGGATCGCACTTTGCGCATCGAGGTCGAGCACCGCGGCGGCGAAAAAGACGAAGAGCGAGGTCAGGGATCCGAAAGCGAAGCTGTTGAGGAACTGGACCCCGAACAGCAGCATCAGCGGCGGAAACCCTAGCGAAACGCGAATCTCGTTTCGCCAGCCGATCCCCGGTTCGGCGACGATGGTGCGCGGCGGCACGCGCCCGATCGCGAACAGCGCGATCGGCACCATCACGAGGAACAGGCTGGCATAGGCCATGATCCGTCCCTGCAGACTGATGCCCGGCATCGCGATCTGCGCCGCCGCCGGAGCGGCAAAGGCGGCGATCAGCGCGATCTTCGCGAACCAATCGCGCATGCCATAGAGCAAGGCGCTGTCGGCGGGCGAACGCACCAGTGCCGAACCCCACGACAATTGCGCGACCTCGTAGAGGCTGTAGCTCGAATAGAAGAAGACCATCAGCAGGAACAGCGCCGCGAACGGCAGGCTGTCGCCGACCGTCACGATGGTGACGAGCAGCAGCGCCAGCGGCACCAGCGCGAGCAGCATCCAGCGCCGATGGGCGCCGAGGCCGGTGCGGACGCGGTCGATCATCGTACCGATCAGCGGATCGACCACCCCGTCCCAGATGGTGGTGAGCGAAAAGAGCAGCCCGACGAGGCCCACCGCGATCACGCCGCCTTCGGCGATATAGGGCGGCAGATAGACGCTGAACGGCAGGCTCAGGATCGCAGTCGGCCCCGCAGTTGCGGCATAGGCGGCAACGGTGCGCGGGCGCAGCGACGCCTCGGGCGCGTCGCCGGCCGGCGCGGGAATCACGGAGACGGACGGCGCCGTCGAAGCCTGCTGCTCTGCCACGTCGCCTTGTCTCCGATCCCGCCGCGAAGCTTTCAGCAATTGACACTCATGTCAACAAACGAACGGTGCCATTTTCGATTGCCGTGCCCGGCACATCGGCCCACATGTCGATGAAAATATCGGGCGCATGTGTTTCATTCCGGGGGGATCAACCATGTCCGACGCCGCCAAGGCCGCGATCACCAACATCTTCGTCCTGATGCTGGAAAATCATTCGTTCGACAATATGCTCGGCCGGTCGGGGATTCCCGGGCTGCGCGTCGCGCCGGCGGACGCCAGCAACAGCTATGACGGGCAGACCTACAAGGTCAAAAGCCCTGCCCCCTGGTGCATGACCACCGATCCCGGCCACGAATATCTCGACGCGCTGCAACAATTATGCGGCAAGGACGCGTTCGGCCGCTTCGTGAAGAAATGCGGCAGGGAGGCGCGCGGCTTCATCGAATGCGCGGGGTGCAGCTATCCGCCGGTCGACAATTCGGGCTTTGTCAGCAGCTATGCAACATCGGTGAGCGAAGACACGGGGACGCCGCAGCCCGGGAATATCGGCGACATCATGGCCTGTTTCGACACGCCGGCCCAATTGCCCGTCCTGTACACGCTGGCAACCGAATTTGCGGTGTGCGACGCATGGCATTCGGCGCTGCCCGGACCGACCTGGCCCAATCGTTTCTTCGTCCACGGCGCCTCGTCGTCGGGAATGAACATCAGCCCCAGCTTCGGCGACGAAGCCGAATGGGAGGCGTGGCGCGGACTGGGTTTCGAATATGCCAATGGCTCGATCTACGACGCGCTCGATGCCAGGCAGCATCAATGGAAGCTGTACCAGGACAAGGACAATGGTTTCAGCGACCGGCCGTCGCACTGGGATCAGGGCGGCTGGATTTCGCAGGTCGCGGCGATCAAGAACATTGGCCTCGAACGCATCGATAACCTGACCAAATTCGCGGACGACATCAACGCGCGGGATGACGACGGCAAGCCGAGCTACATCCGATACCCCTATACCTTCATCGAGCCCAATTTCGGCGCCAGCTTCTTTTCGCCGCAACCCGGCGGCGACGGCAAGGGCCCGCGCTACACGGGGGGATCGTCGCAGCATCCCGAGGATAATTGCTATGGCGGCGAGGGGCTGATCAAATATGTCTATGAGACGATCCGCAATTCGCCGGTCTGGGAGACCAGCCTGCTGATCATCGTCTATGACGAGCATGGCGGCTTCTATGACAGCGCGGGGATCCCAGAAGCGGCCGAACCCGGCGACCATATCCATGCCAAGGACCGCAAGCTCAACGAATATTGCTTCGATTTCAGCGTTCTCGGCGTCCGCGTCCCGGCGGTGATCGTGTCGCCCTGGATCGCGAAGGGTCATGTCGATCACACCCGCTATGACCATAGTTCGGTGCTCGCCACGCTGACGCGCAAATTGGGCATGGGGCCATTGACCAAACGCGATACCGCCGCCGCCGACCTGTGGCCGCTGCTGACCGAAAGCGCGCCGCGCAGCGATTGCCCGACGACGCTGCCCGACCCGGTCCTCCCGCCGCAGGGAAGCGACTATGAGACCGGCGCGGCGCCCGACAATCGGCACGAACAGCCGCTGCCGCGATCGGGCAATGCGGTCGGTTTCCTGCATGTGCTGCTCAAGACCGAGATCAAGCTCGCGCAAAAATGCGGCGGCCGCGCAGCCGAGGACATCATCGCCGATTTCCGGAAGATCGAGACCCACGCCGATGCCAGCGCCTATGTCGGCAAGGTGAAGGCGATGCTTGACGCGCTTTAACTCGGCGACGCGACCTGCATCAGCACGAGGCCGGCGACGATCAGCAGCGCCGCGACGATGGTCAACGCCGATGCGGCGGGACGCGTGAGCCGTCCGATTGCTTTATCGAAAAAGCCCAGACGATTACGAGCAGGCCGGCGATTGTCAGATAGATCCAGGCCTTGGGTGGCAGCCTATTCAACGGGCTGCCGGGCTGTTCCGGCCTTGAAGGACCGTGAACGCGGGCGAGGACGTGACCTCCGTCGGCGGCCTGGCAGGGGCAGTAGGACTCGAACCTACGACCCTCGGTTTTGGAGACCGATGCTCTACCAACTGAGCTATACCCCTAGGCCGGAGTGCGCCATTAGCGGGACAAGGCGGGCGGGGCAAGCCTTATGGCGATGCATAGCTTGCAAAGCATCGCCGCCCTGATATGCGCCCCTGCATGACCGCCGTCGCCGCATCCGATCCGCCACAACATTATCTCGGCGGTATCGCGCTCCGGCTGCTCGCGATGCTCAGCCTGTCGGTGATGTTCGTGCTGGTCAAATATATCGACGCGGCGGGCATCCACCTCGTCGAAAGCCTGTTCTGGCGGCAGGCGCTGGTGCTGCCGCTGCTTGCGATCTGGGCGATGGCGCACGGCGGACTCGGCCTGTTTCGTACCCGGCGCATCGGCATCCATGCGCGGCGCGCGATGATGGGGCTGACCGGCATGGCTCTCAATTTCGGCGGCATGATCTTTCTGCCGATGGCCGAGGCGACGACGATCAACCTGTCGGTGCCGATCATCTGTGTCTTCCTCGCCGCCGCGCTGCTCGGCGAGCGAGTCGGCTGGCAGCGCTGGGGGGCGGTGGTCGTCGGCTTCGTGGGCGTGCTCATCGTACTCAACCCGACGACCCTGCTGATGCAGGGATTCGAGGGCGACCATGGCCTCGGCACGCTGATCGCGCTCGGCGGCGCTGTGATGACCGCGCTGATCACGATCCAGGTCCGCGACCTCGGCCGCACCGAAAGCGCGATGACGATCGTCTTCTGGTTCAGCCTGATCTCGATGATCCCGCTCGGCATCGCCCTGCCCTTTGTCTTCACACCGCACAGCGCGGGCGAATGGGGCCTGCTCGTCGGACTCGGACTGCTCGGCGCGGTGGTGCAATTGTCACTGACCGGTGCGCTGCGCCTCGCGCCGGTGTCGGTGGTGACGCCGATGGACTATTCGAGCCTGCTGTGGTCGATCGCCTGCGGCTGGTGGTTCTTCGGCACCCTGCCCGCCGACACGACCTGGATCGGCGCGCCGCTGATTGTCGCCAGCGGGCTGTTCATTGCCTGGCGCGAGCATCGCCTGCATATCGAGCGACAGAAGGACATCGCCGCATGACGCTTCCGATCCTCTATCATTGCGCCGACGCGCGTTCGCTGCGCTGCCTGTGGGCGGTCGAGGAGGCGGGGATCGACGTCGACCTGCGTGTCCTGCCTTTTCCGCCGCGCGCCTTTGCCCCCGATTACCGCCCTGTAAACCCGCTGATGACGGTGCCGGGCTGGGTCGAGGACGGGCGACTGATGACCGAGTCGGCCGCCATCTGCGAACGCGTCGCGGAGGGAACACCGCTCGAGGTACGCCGCGACGAAGCGGATTATTGGGACTATCGCAACTGGCTCCACCGCAGCGACGCGACGCTGACCTTCCCGCTCGCGATCATGCTGCGCTACACGCGCGTCGAGGCCCCGGAGCGGCGGCTGGCGCAGGCGGTCGACGATTATAAGGCCTTCTTCGGTGGCCGTGCGAAGAGCATCGAGGCGGCGCTGGGCGATGGCCGCGAGTGGCTCGTCGCGGGACGCTTCACCATCGCCGATATCGTCATCGGCTATGCCGCCTTTCTCGCCACCACGCTGAAGGCCGACGATGTGCTGGGCGAGGCGACCAAGGCGTGGCTGGCGCGCTGCATGGCGCGCGACGGGTTCGTCCGCGCGCGCGAACGGCAAAAGACGGCATAGGGAAGCGCCGCGATGAATCTCGAACTGGCAGGCGAGCCGATCGTCATCGTCGGCGGGACGCAGGGCATGGGTTATGCGACCGCGCGGCAACTGGCCGAGGAAGGCGCGAAGCTGGCGCTGGTCGCGCGTGACGTCGAACGCGGCGAGGCGAAGGCTGCGGCGCTGCGTGCGCTCGGCGCCGAGGTGATCGTGCGCGGCGCCGATGCGACACGGCCGGGCGAGGTGGAGGACGCCATCGCGTCCGCCGCCGATCATTTCGGCCGCCTTTATGGTCTCGCGGTCACCGCGGGTCCGGTGCTCAGCCACGGCAGCTTCGAGGAAGACGGCGAAGCGGACTGGAACGCCAGTTTCCAGGCGGTGCTGATGACCAGCGTGCGCGCGTGCCAGGCGGCGCTGCCGATCATCGCAGCGTCAGGCGGCGGCGCGGTCGTACTCACCGCCTCCTATTCCACCCGCGCGGCGGCGGCGCATCTTTATCCCTATGTCGCGATGAAGTCGGGGATCGCGGCGCTGTCGAAGAATCTGGCGATGGCATATGGTCCCAAGGGCGTGCGCGTGAACTGCGTCGCGCCCGGCGCGGTGGCGACCGAAGCGCTGGCGTCGGCGACCGAGCAGGCGGTCGCGGCCTATGGCGGCGATCCCGAGGCGGCGCTCGACCGCTGGATGACCGAGCAATGGGGGATGAAGGTCGCGCTGGGACGCGTCGGGCGGCCGCACGAACTCGCCGACCTCTTCACCTTCCTGCTATCGCGGCGCGCTGCCTATATGACCGGCGCGATCATCAACCAGGACGGCGGCACGCAATTCTTCTGAGGCGTCGCCGGCCGTCGTCACGGACAGCGGCACGTCCTGGATTGGATGGGGGCAATAATCGCCGTCGACCATGATCGCGGCCTCTACAGCTGGCGTGCGGTCGGCGCCGGTGTCGCAATTCGGCAGGCGAAACTGGATCGACGGCAGCTTCGCGCGCACATAGTGCCCCGCAAATTCCGGCTTGTCCTTGAGGCGGAAGCGGCGAACGACGAGCCGCTGGACAATGTCGTCGAGTATCGGCGACGCCGAGCGCGTCACCACGACGTGGAGGACGCGACCATTGGGCGCGATCACGGCTTCGGCCTCGACGACACCTTCGCTTTCGTCGCGGAGGGCGCGTGCCGGATAATCGTCGGCGGTGATGAACGGCTGGAAATTTGCCGGTTGGAGTGCCCCGCCGTCGAGCAAGCCGCCCTCCCGTTCATAGGCCGCGGCCATCACCTCGGCGGCGCCCGGCTCCTGCTTCATCATCAAACGGCCCAGATTTCCCCAGCTGGCGGTCTTTTCCGCGTCGCTACCGTCACGCAACGCCGTGTCGAGCCAGCGAAGCAAGGGCGCACGGTCGGCCTCGGCCCCCAGAATCGCATATTGGGTCAGGTCGCGGGCCGCGGCTATTTGCACGTCGGGCGCGGGGGCGGAGAGCTTCTGCACCAGGCGCGGCCACAGGAGCACGCGGGTGGCCGCACCGCCTGCCTCGGTCTTGGACGCCCAGGCCTGCATCGCCTTGAGCGCGGCCTGAGCGGCGACGGGATCGGAGCCGTCGAGGCGCGGCGCCAGGATCGGCAGCAACAACAGGCGGGCCGCGTCATCATATTCGGCGGCCCGGATAAGTAGCCCTTCGGCACGCGTGGGATCGGCGGGCAACTGCTGGCCTTCGAGCAGCAGCCGCGCCGCACGCGTCCAGTCGCGGCTGTCATTCCCCTCCTCGATCATCGACACCGCACGCGCAGCGTCGTGACGCGGCGACAAGGGGTCGAGCAACGCCTCCAGCAGCATCGCCCGATGCTTCCATCCTTCGCGCCGCTCGGGACTGTCGATGAAGGCCCAAACATCGTTGCGCGCGACAAAATCGCGCTTTTCATCGGCCGACCAGGTCGGGGAATCGCCGACGCCATAATAGTCGCCGCGCACCCACATTATGCGTCGAAGCTCGGCGAGTTCGCTCAGGTCGGCGGGTTCGCCGCGCGACTGGAGAAACATGGCGAGCTGCGCGACCGTGTCGACATCGGCGGCGGTCAGCGCCTTACCGTCGATGACACGGCGCGTCACATCGATCGCCAGCGCCCGGTCCCGGCGACAACCATCCTCGCCATCCCAGAGCTGCCATGCGACTTCGGAAAGCGTGTCGCCATCGGCGCCCTTGGCGACCAGCAATTTGTCGAGGGTGTTGCGATGACGCGCGGCGCTCCGGCAGAGTGCGACCAGCCGCCGGTCGCGCCATTGCATCGCGCGAATTTCCTTGGGTGTGAGGTCGCGGACGGTGATGACCGTAACCGGAACGGCGGAGGCCGCGACCGGTGCGGTCATGAGCGCATACGCCAAGCCGATCGACATCCGACCTCCCCGCCGCCCCCTGTTCGAATGGCTGGGGCGTCTCGGCTATCCTAGGCGCGCCGCCCCTGTGTCGCAAGACGGCGGCCGGGCCGCACTAGCTCCACATATCGCGCACGCAGCGGCCATCGTCCGGCAAGTCCTCGAAGCTGTCGAGGCCGTCGAAATGGTCGATCGGAAGGCCGGCCACCGCGTCGGGTTCGGCGAGGCGGATGTTGACCGCCATGCGGCGCCGTCCATCTTCCTCCGGCCGCAAACCGCGCCAGCTCAGCAAGCAGCCGCAACTCGGGCAGAAATGGATTTCGAGTGCCGGATCGGCTTTGCCGCGGCGCGCGAAAGTAGCCGTCGGCCCGGTAATCCGAATGCGCTCATTCTCATAGTCATAGGCCCACAGCGCGCCATAGCGACGGCACAAGGTGCAATTGCAGGCCGTGATCGAACCGGGATCGCCGGTAAGCGTCCAGCCGGCATCGCCGCACAAGCAGCGGCCTTCGAGGAGGGCCTCGCCGTTGGTCAATTCACCATCCGTTCGCGCCCTTCCCAATAGGGCGCGCGCAGGTCCTTGCGCAGGATCTTACCGCTGGCGTTGCGCGGCAGCGCCTCGATCACGTCGATGCTGCGCGGCGCCTTGAACGCGGCGATGCGTTCGCGCGCCCAGGCGATGATGTCGGCCTCGTCGATACTCATGCCCGGCTTGGGCACGACGACGGCCTTCACCGTCTCGCCCCATTTCTGATCGGGGATGCCGATCACCGCGACCTCCTGCACCGCCGGATGGCCGAAGATCGCGCTCTCGACCTCGGCCGGATAGACATTCTCGCCGCCCGAGATGATCATGTCCTTCATCCGGTCGTGGATATAAAGATAGCCGTCCGTGTCGAGATAACCCGCGTCGCCGGTGTGGATCCAGCCGTCGGCGGTCATCGTTTTCGACGTCGCCTCGGGCAGGTTCCAGTATCCGATCATATTGTTCGACGAGCGGGTCACGACCTCACCCACTTCGCCCACCGGCACCGCCTGCCCGTCGTCGCCGAGGATGCGGATTTCGACTCCCGGCAGCGCCTTGCCCGCCGAGCGCATGCGCTGATTGCCCTCGGGATCATGGTCCTCGGGCGGCAACATGCAGATCGTGCCCGTCGTTTCGGTCATGCCATAGGCTTGGATGAACTGGGCGCCGAACATCTTGATGCACTGGCGCAGCAGTTCGAGCGGGATCGGCGCGGCGCCGTAGAGGATATATTTGAGCCGGCTGAAATCGGTCTCGGCGCAGCGCGGGTGGAGCAGCAGCATCTGCAGCGCCGCGGGCACGATGAAGAAGCGCGTCACCCCATGATGCTCGACCGCGTCGAACACGCCGTCGGGGTTGAATTCGGCGAGGACGACGCCGGGAAGCCCCGCCGCGAGCGCCATGATGCCGAGCCCCGTGCCGCCGATATGCGCGCAGGGCATGGCGACCAGCACCGCCTCGTCATCCTCCCATTTGGTATAGGGCAGGTCGAGGTCGCTGGAATTGCGGCGCAGCGCGAAGAGGTTGCGGTTCGACAGCACCGCGCCCTTGGGATTGCCGGTGGTGCCCGAGGTGTAGAGTTGCAGCACCGCGTCGTCGGGACCCGAGCCCTCGAAGGCCGCGCGCGGGGTCGCGGCGATCAGCGCACGGGCTTCGCCATCACCCACGATGCGCGGATCATGGTCGAGCTTGCCGGCGAGTTGCTGCGCCACCGCCTCGAAGCCGGGGCCGGTGAACAGAATCTTGGCGCCGGTGTCGTTGAGGACATAGGCCCATTCGGTGGGCGACAGGCGCCAGCCGATCGGCGCCATCACGATCCCCGCGCGCGCCGCGCCGAAGAAGAGCTGGAAATAGAGGTCGCTGTTCTTGCCGATCCACGCGATGCGGTCGCCCTTCGTCAGGCCCGCACCGATCAGCGCGCTCGCGACCCTGGCGGTCAGATCGTCGAGTTCGGCATAGCTGAACTCGCGGTCCTCCTCGCGCAGCGCAAGCCGGCCGGGACGGTCGGCCGCCCAGTGGTTGAGGAACTCGTCAAAGGTCAGAAGGTCGGCCAGCGCTTTCATAAATCTCTCCCGGATGCCGTTCTCGGCAATTCTCAAGCCTGATAACAACGTCGCGGGCGGTTTGACAAGCCGTCCGCGCGTCGCGTGTCGTCCGCCATCTTGCGGATAGTTCGCTCTCTATGCAATCCCGCACGACGTCCGGCGTTCGTCGAAGCGCGCGGTGCATTGGGCGGGCGACCATTGCATCGCGGCGCCCCCAACTTATTGCGACACCTGGGCAATCCCTCTATGGTGGATTATCAAAATAATACAGCCGGGCCATCGCCCGCACGGAGACTCATGTGACCAAGACCCGCCTGTCGATCCTGCTGCTCGCCTCGGCCTTCGCCCTTCCCGCCGCTGCGCAGACCAACGGCGACCCCGAAATCGTCGTCACCGGCCGTTCGCTCAAGGACACCGCCGACGCGCTCGCGGCATGCCTCGCGCGCAATTGCCCGCCCGACGAGGATGTCGCAGCCTCGCTCGCCCATGCCGAAAACCAGTTGCTGCAGGGCGAATACAAGGATTCGCGCACGACATTGCTCAAGTCGATCGGCCGCAACCGCAAGTTCGGGACCAAATATCCGGTCGAGGTCTCCGACCTGTTCCGCGCCAACAGCCGCGTCGCCGAACATGTCGGCGAGGCGAAGAATTTCCAGCTGTCGGTGCTCGACATGCGCAACACGCTGAAGGCCGGACTCGGCGAAAAGGACCCGCGTGTGATGGTCGCGCAGATCGAGGTCGGCGACAGCCGCGCCAAGCTGGGTTTCCCCGACGAAGCGAAACGCATCTATCAGGATGTCGAAAAGGATGCGCTGGCGGGTGGGCAGAACCGCGTCGCGATGTTCTCGCGCGTGCGCCAGGCGTTGTTGCTGCAGACCGAAGCCGAAGCCTCGGGTCTCGACGCCGACTATGCCAAGGCCCGCGCAAAGCTCGACGAGATCACGGCGCAACCGCTCGCCGGGGGCGAGGATTTCGCGCTCGTCGCGACGGTCATGCGCGCGCGCATGGACCGCAAGAAGGGCGACGCAAGCTCGACCGAGGCGATCCTGAAGGATTTCGCCGCCAAGGGCGGCGCGACGCGCCCGCTGCTGCTGTTCAGCGAACCGATCAAGCGCATCGACCTGACCCAGGATTTTGGCAACGACCAGCCGCAGGCGAACACGCTACAGCGGCTAACCGCGCTCAACAGCATCGCCAAATGGGCCGATGTCGGTTTCTGGATCAACGCCGACGGCCGCGTCGGCGATATCGAGGTGCTGCGCGGCGAAGGCACGAAGCAATGGTTGAAACCCGTGCTCAAGCAAATCCAGACCCGCGTCTATGCGCCGCTGCGCCGCACCGACAATGATGCGACCCCCGGCTTCTACATGATCGAGCGCTATACGCTGACCGCGCGCTGGACCGACGACGCGACGGGCACCAACATGCGCCGCCGCGAAGCGACCCCGCGTATCGAACGGCTCGACATCACCCCCGAAAATTACCAGCGGCCGATCATCGACGACGACAAGACGGGTTGACCGGGTCCGATTGACGAAGAGCGCCTTTCATGAGACCCTTCGCACACAATAGCGTGAAGGGAGAAGGTCGATGCGTCGCCTTGTTATTCTCGCCCCGCTCGCCGCGACCCTGTCGGTCGCGCCTGCGCTTGCCGCCGAAACCGACGGCCCCATCATCGTCACCGGCCAGCCGCTCGGCGAGACCGCCGCGGCGCTTGCCGCGTGCCTCGCCCGCGCCTGTCCGCCCGACCAGGACGTCGCGGCGACGCTCGCGCATGCCGAGAACCAGTTTCTCGCCGGCGCGTACAAGGATGCACGCTCGACGCTGTTGAAGTCGATCGACCGCAACAAGGCGCAGGCCCGGGCCTTCCCGGTTCCGGTATCCGACCTCTATCGCGCCAACGGCCGTGTCGCCGAACATGTCGGCGAAGCCCGCAGCTTTCAGTCGTCGGTGCTCGCGATGCGCGATACGCTGCGCGAAGGACTCGACCGCGACGATCCGCGGATACTCGGCGCGCAGATCGAGGTGGGCGACAGCCGTGCCAAGCTCGGCTTCCCCGATGAGGCCGCGCGTATCTATGCCGACGTCGAAGCGCAGGCGCTGGGCCGTGGGCTGAACCGCATCGCCATATATGCGCGGCTGCGGCAGGCGGTGCTCGCACAGGTCGCGGCAGAGGACAGCAATCTATCCGCCGACCGCAAGCGCGCCCGCGCGATGCTCGGCGACATCATCGCCGATCCGCTTCCGGGCACCGACGACCTGCGGCTCGTCGCGCAGGTATCGCTGGCGCGCATGGACCGGAAAGCGGGCCGGTCGGATTCGACCAGCGCCCTGCTGCGGCAATTCGCCGCCGAGGGCGGCGCCGCGCGGCCGATCCTGATCGCGGCATCCCCGATCAAGCCGCCGGGCATCGACACCATGCGCAACCCCGCCACCCAGAGCATGGCCGATAGCGTCACGAGCGCCGGCTTCCTGTCCATTGCGGCTGGCGATACGTCGCGTCGGCTGGTCGCGCTCAATTCGATCGGCAAATGGGCCGACATCGGATTCTGGGTCACGCCGTCGGGCAAGGTATCGGATATCGAGGTGTTGCGCTCGAGCGGCGGCACCCAGTGGCTGGCCCCTGTGGTGACGCATCTCGAAGGGCGCGTCTACGCTCCGCTCAAACCGGGAAGTGACGGCGTGAATCCGGGTTTCTACATGGTCGAGCGCTATTCGCTGACGGCCCGTTGGACCGACGATGCCACCGGCACCAACATGCGGCGCCGCGAATTCACGCCGCGCATCGAACGGCTGGACATCACGCCCGAGGATTATGCGCGCCAGCCACCCGAGGGGCAGGGAACGCCGCAGGGCGCCTAGGCCCGACGGAAGAGCAGCATCAGGTTGTTCGCGGGCATCGCCCGCCGCTCGGCGAAATCCAGCCCGGCATCCGCCGCTGCAGCCCGGACCGCATCGAGGTCGCGCAGCCCCCATGCCGGGTTGCGCGCCCGCAAACTGGCATCGAAGGCGAGATTGCTTTCGGCGGTCGACACAGCGGGATCGAAATAAGGTCCGTAGAGGATCAGCGGCGCGCCGGGCGCCAGCAGCCGGCCGGCACCCGCGAACAGGCCAAGCGTCGCCGCCCACGGGCTGATATGCACCATGTTGATGCACAGGATCGCATCGGCGTTCGCAATCGGCCAGCCGGCCGCCGACGCGTCGAGCGCGAGCGGCGGCGCGATATTCACGAGGCCCGCGTCGGCGCTCCAGGCGGCGATCGAAACCAGCCCGGCCGGGTCGGGGTCGCTCGGTTGCCAGTGCAGACGGGGAAAGACGGCCGCGAAATGCACCGCATGTTCGCCCGAACCGCTCGCCACCTCCAGCGCCTTTCCGGCGGGCGGCAGCCAGTCGGCGAGCACCGCGGCGATCGCGTCGCGGTTGCGGGTCGTTGCGGGGGCGTGACGCTTGGCCGCTTCGCCGCCGTCGCCCGGCATCCAGGGTCGCGGTGTCACTTCGCGGCTTTGGCGTGCGCCCGCGCGCGGCGCTCGCGAACGATCAGCCACAGGAACAGGCCGACCGGCCCCGCCATCAGCGTCAGGAACAGGAAGGGAAATTGCACGACGCGGCTGAAGCCTTTTTGGTCGGCATCGCGCGCGATCCACATGCCGGTGAACAGATCGAAGGCGAGATAATGGATCCAGCCCATCGTCGTCCCGCCGGGGGTATCGAATAGCTTCATCACCCCGGCGAGCGAGGTCAGGTTACCGTCGGTGCCCGGTCCGCCGGGATCGATCGCTCCGCTGAGAAAGCCGACGATCAGCACCGCATAGGTGAGGCACAGGAGAAAGACGCCGGCATACATCACCAGCGACAGGAGGCGCGGCCCGCGCGGCGCAAAGGCGAGGACGATCCAGCCCGCAATCGCCCAGTAATTGGCCAGCAGAAACAGTGTATCCCAACTCATCGATCGTCCCCTCGTTCGCGGTGCCCCCGTGCCTTGCCAGCGTCAGAGCAGTCCGCCAAGCCCGAAGAGCAGGATGCCCGCGAACAGCGCGATCAGCCCGGTGACGACGATCAACAAGGTCAGCCGCGCCGCCGAGAAGCGCCGGGTCGCGAAGAAGGCCGCGACGAATCCGAGGCCGGCGGCAATCAGCGGGGCATAGAGAAACACCCAGTCATAGCTGAATTCGCGCCGCACGCGCACGAGTTCCCATTGCTCGACCACCAGCCCGTAGAGGGTGATCGCGGCAAGCCAGACCGCGACGAAGACCACCGCGAACAACGCGCCGCCGATCAGGCATCCGGCCGGACCCGACGGACGCGCGCTGGCGGACGCCTCGCTCAACTGCCGCCGATCTCGCTAAGCGACGGGGTGCCGGAGGCGACGACCGGTTCGCTCCAGGTCAGGATGGGCTTGCGCGCCGCCGCCGTTTCGTCGAGCCGCGCGCGCGGGGCAAAATGCGGCGCCGATTTGAGCGCCGGATCGCCATTCTTGGCGCGCAGCGCGACGCTGCGCAGTGCCCCGACGAACTGGTCGAGTACCGCCTTGCTCTCTGTCTCGGTCGGTTCGATCAGCATCGCGCCATGGACGACGAGCGGGAAATAGACCGTCATCGGGTGATAACCCTCGTCGATGATCCCCTTGGCGATGTCGAGCGTCGAGAAGCCTTCGGCCAGGCCGTTGTCGGTGAACAGCGCCTCATGCATGCACGGACCCGAACCGCCGAACGGCGCCTCGAGCACATCGTCGAGGCTGCGCAGGATATAGTTGGCGTTGAGCACCGCATCCTCGGCGACCTGCTTCAGCCCGTCGGCACCGTGGCTGAGCATATAGGTCAGCGCGCGGGTGAACATGCCCATCTGACCATGAAAGGCGGTCATGCGGCCGAAGGTGTCGGGATGTTCGGCCCCCGCGCTTTCTTCCTCGACCAGCTTGAACGAGCCGTCGGCGTAGCGCGCGGCATAAGGAATCGGGCCATAAGGCGCGAGCGCCTCCGACAGCACGACCGGGCCCGAGCCGGGGCCGCCGCCGCCGTGCGGGGTCGAGAAGGTCTTGTGCAAATTGATGTGCATCGCATCGACGCCGAGGTCGCCGGGGCGCACCTTGCCGACGATCGCGTTGAAATTGGCGCCGTCGCAATAGACATAACCGCCCGCCGCATGCACCGCGTCCGAAATCGCCTTCATGTCGCGCTCGAACAGGCCGCAGGTGTTGGGATTGGTGATCATCACGCCGGCGACGTCGGGACCGAGGCGCGCTTTCAGCGCTGCGAGGTCGACGCGGCCTTCCGGGGTCGCGGGGATATCCTCGACGCTGAAGCCTGCGAAGGCCGCGGTCGCGGGGTTGGTGCCATGCGCGCTTTCGGGGACGAGCAGCACGCGCCGGTCCTCGCCGCGCGCTTCGAGCGCGGCCTTGATGCAGAGGATGCCGCAGAGTTCGCCATGCGCGCCGGCCTTGGGGGTCATCGCGACCCCGTGCATGCCGGTGAGCTTGATCAGCCACATCGCCAGTTCGTTGATCACCGCGAGCGCGCCCTGTACCGTTTCCTGCGGCTGGAGCGGGTGGATGTCGGCGAAGCCCGGCATCCGCGCGACCCGTTCGTTGAGGCGCGGATTGTGCTTCATCGTGCAGCTTCCGAGCGGAAAGAGGCCGAGGTCAATGGCGTAATTCTGGCGCGACAGGCGCGTATAGTGGCGGACCGTCTCGCCTTCGCTGAGTCCCGGCAGGCCGATCGGCGCCGAGCGTGCGAGGCCGCCGAGGTCGAACGCCGAGGGCGCCTCGTCGAAATCGACACCGGTGGTTTCGGTCGAACCGATCTCGAAGATCAGCGGCTCTTCGAGCATCAGCGCGCGGTTGCCGGTGAAGGTCGTGCTGTCGTCGGCGCCGCCCGCGTTCATTTCGGGGCGCCAGCCGGATGCGTTGGGCGTGCTCATGCCAGCACCTCCTTCAGCGCCGCGGCAAAGGCGCTGATATCCTCCGCCGTGCAGGTTTCGGTAACCGCGACGACGAGCCCATTTTCGAGGCCCGCATTGTCGGGATAGAGGCGGCCGAGCGAAACCCCGCCGAGGATATCGCGCTCGGCAAGCTGGTGAACGACCGGCCTTGCGGCGGTCGGCAGCAGCAAGGTGAACTCGTTGAAGAAAGTGGTGTTCAGCACCGACACGCCCGGCACCTTCGCCAGTTCGGCAGCGGCGGCCTTGGCGCGGCCATGATTGATCGAC
This sequence comes from Sphingopyxis sp. GW821-FHT02C12, assembly GCF_059421785.1. Classification (NCBI taxonomy): domain Bacteria; kingdom Pseudomonadati; phylum Pseudomonadota; class Alphaproteobacteria; order Sphingomonadales; family Sphingopyxidaceae; genus Sphingopyxis; species Sphingopyxis sp. GW821-FHT02C12. The sequence goes on along the minus strand of NZ_JBWKVQ010000001.1, from coordinate 2,523,442 downwards.
GCGAGCTGGCGCAGCCCCGCTTCGCCGAGCAGCGTCATGTGAATGCTGAACGCCAGCGCACAAAGCCCGCTGTTCGTGCAGATATTGCTCGTCGCCTTTTCGCGGCGGATATGCTGTTCGCGCGTCGAGAGCGTCAGCACGAAACCGCGCTTGCCATTGGCGTCGACCGTCTCGCCGCACAGACGCCCCGGCATCTGGCGGACATATTTCGCCTTGCACGCAAAGAGGCCCACATAAGGACCACCGAATTGCAGGCCGACGCCGATCGACTGGCCCTCGCCGACGACGATGTCGGCGCCCATCTCGCCGGGCGATTTGATCAGGCCGAGCGCGACGGGTTCGGTGACGACGGCGATCAGCAGCGCGCCCGCTGCCTGGCAGGCGCTCGCGAGCGCAGCCATGTCATCGATGCGGCCGAGGATGTCGGGATATTGCACGACGACGCAGCTGACCTCCTTGTCGACCGCGGCGGCGAGCGCGGCCCAGTCGGTGCCGGGAACCAGTTCGGGGTCGCCCTCGACCAGCGCGTCGCCGGTATATTTTGCCATCGTCCGCGCGACGCTGCGGTAATGCGGGTGGACGCCGGTCGAGAAGAGCGCTTTCGACCGTTTGGTGATGCGGCGCGCCATCACGACCGCTTCCCAGCACGCTGTCGAGCCGTCGTACATCGACGCATTGGCGACGTCGGTGCCGAGCAGACGCGCAACCTGGCTCTGGAATTCGAACAGCATCTGCAGCGTGCCCTGCGCGATTTCGGGCTGGTACGGCGTGTAGGCGGTCAGGAACTCGCCGCGCTGGATCAGATGATCGACGCTCGCCGGAACATGGTGGCGGTACGCGCCCGCTCCGAGGAAGAAGGGCCCGTCGCCCGCCGCGCGGTTGCGCCGTGCCAAGGCGCCCATATGACGCTCGACCGCGAGTTCGCTGGCATGTCCGGGCAGATCGGCAATCGGACCGTCGAGCCGCGCTTCGGCGGGGACGTCGATGAACAGGTCGTCGATCGTCGCAGCGCCGATGGTGGCGAGCATGGCCGAACGGTCAGCGGGGGTGAGCGGGAGGTAACGCATTGTCGATTCTCCCCCCTCCCGTTTGCGGGAGGGGTCGGGGGAGGGCTTGTTCGAAGGAAGGCGCGTCCCCTGACAGGCCCTCCCCTAACCCCTCCCGCTTGCGGGAGGGGGACTTGGATCAAAGATCGTCGCAGAAGGCCTTGTACGCGGTCGCGTTCATCAGCGCTTCGAGCTGGCTCTTGTCGCTCAGCGTCATGCGGAAGAACCAGCCTTCGCCTTCGGGGTCCGAATTCACGAGCGCGGGGTCTTCCTCGAGCTGACCATTGCCTTCGGTCACGGTGCCGTCGACGGGGGCGTAGACGTCGCTCGCCGCCTTCACCGATTCGACCACCGCGGCGTCGCCGCCCTGGGTAAGCTCGGCGCCGGTGTCGGGGACCTCGACGAAGACGATGTCGCCGAGCTGGCCCTGCGCGAAGTCGGTGATGCCGACGGTCGCGACATCGCCATCGACGTCAATCCATTCATGTTCTTCGGTATAATAACGCGGCATCGGTCAGCCTCCCTGTTTGCGCACATAGCGGTGTGGAATGAATGGCGTCGCGGCAACGGTGCAAGGCACGCGCTTGCCGCGGACTTCGGCGGCGACCGACGTGCCGGGGACGGCATGGTCGCGCGGGACATAACCCATCGCGATCGGCGCGCCGACACTGGGGGCGAAACCACCCGAGGTCACGACGCCGATCTCGTCCTCGCCGTCGAACAGCTTGGCGCCCTCGCGCACCGGCAGCTTGCCGTCGACGAGCAGCCCGACGCGTTTGCGCGGGCTTCCGTCAGTATAGTGGCCGAGGATGCGCGCCGCGCCGGGAAAGCCGCCTTCCTCGCGGCGGCGCTTCTGGATCGCGAAACCCAGATCGCCCTCGATCGGATCGATGGTCGGGTCGAGGTCGTGGCCGTAGAGCGGCAGGCCGGCTTCGAGGCGCAGGCTGTCGCGCGCGCCGAGGCCGATGGGTTTTACCTCGGGTTCGCCGCAGAGCAGGTCGGCGACGTACTGGACCTTGTCGGCGTCGACCGAAATCTCGAAGCCGTCCTCGCCGGTGTAGCCCGAGCGGCTGATCCAGGCATCGACGCCGCCGATCTGGTACGGACCACCCATCATGAAGACGAGGGCGTCGAGGCCCCATTTGCCGGTGGTGTGGCGCTTCAGCGCGTCGAACGCCTTGGGACCCTGCAGCGCGAGCAGCGCGCGTTCTTCGAAATGGTTGATCGTGATCGCGTCGGGAAGCGCTTCACGCAGATGCCCGATATCCTCCCACTTCACCGCGCCGTTGACGACCATATAGATGCCCTCGGGCCAGCGGCTGAGCATCAGATCGTCGAGAATACCGCCATCCTCGGCAAGCAGCAGCGAATAACGCATCCGCCCGACCGCGAGGCTCTTCACATCGCCGGGAATCAGCGCCTCGAGCGCCTCGTCGAGTCCTTCGCCCGAGAGGTAGAGCTGGCCCATATGGCTGACGTCGAACAGCCCGGCATTTTCGCGGACCCACAGATGTTCGGCCATGATGCCGTCATACTGGATCGGCATCCAATAGCCGGCGAACTCGACCATGCGGCCGCCCTTTTCGCGGTGCCAGGCGTCGAGCGGCAGGGTCTCGGTGGCGACCTCTACGACTTCACTATCTTCTCGATCATCGCGCATATCGCGAACTCCCGTTTCAAGCACGGCAAGGAGCGGCGCGGGTGCCGCCTTGTCGCCATGCCCCCTCTGTCACGGGAACCTGAGAGTTTTCCCCCATGATATCATGAGGTTACCCCTTCGGTGGCTCCAGCCTGTGGCTGGAACGCTTTCCAGAGTGTCCGTTCCGGCCTGCGCGGTCCGCTTGACCTGAGAGTTTCCGGGGCGGTTGCTCCTTCGGTGGCGAAGCACGGGTGACCCCGCCCTCGCGCTCTCCCGCGCGGCCGGTCGAATCTCTTGCGATCTTCGACAGACGCCCGAGCCTTGGCGGCCGCCTATCGCAGAGTCAATCGGCGAGCCGCCGCATCGCGTCATTTTCATGGATGCGCACGCCGGGCTGCGCATTTCCGGCCAGCGCGACGATCGCCCGCGCGACGGTTTCGCCGGGAATCGAACGATAGCGGCGCAGCGAGCCGTGCAGCAGCGCATCGGCGAGGGGCGCCGCGGCGATCGCGATCCCCTCCCCCATCCGTTTCGGCCCGGCGCGGTCGCCCATCAACAAGCCGGGGCGCAGGATGTCGAGCCGCTCGAAACCAAGCGCGCGCAGCCCGTCCTCGGTCTCGCCCTTGGTCCTGAGATAGAAATTTCGGCTCTTCGCCGCGGCACCGACCGAGCTGACGACGATCATCTGCGTCGCCCCCGCCATGCGCGCGCCGCGCGCCGCCGCGAGGATCAGGTCGTGATCGACGGCGCGAAACGCCGCTTCCGACCCCGCCTGCCGGATCGTCGTGCCGAGGCACGAAATGAGGACGCGCGGGCGCTCGATCGCGATGATGTCGGCCCAGCGCTCGGGCGGCGCGACGAGCAGCGCATGCGCTTCGGGCAGATCGTCCATTTCGCGGCGCACGAGAACGGTCAACGACAGCGCGCCCGCGTTGGCGATCACCGCGCCGCCGACCATCCCGGTCGCGCCGATGAGCAATGTTCTCCCACCGGACTCTGTCATGCGATCTTCCTTCAATCGGGCGCGCCAAATTCGGCGCTCTCAAGCATTCGCGCAAACAATGACAGATCGCGCCCGAAATGCCTGTCGGGGCTTTCCATCCGAAACGTGTAAAGAAAACGTGGCAGTGCTTCCTTACCTATCGCTTCGCGACCGGGCGAAAGAAGTTTCAGTTCGATGGTGCCGTTCCGGCTTCCGGCGGGCGCGCATTGCTCTACCTCCATTCCGAGTTTCCGCCATTTATCAACCATTGGCGTCAACGCGGCGTTCGGCACTTCCGGCGTGCAGCCGGCGTCTTTCAGCGATCGATGCTCCATCGCATTGTGGTCGGCCCAGACAGCGACCCAACGATCATTTGCGGCGGCGTCACGTGCGGCATCGCAATCGGCATAGCGTGCACCAACACGAAAGAAGAAACCGTGCGGATGCGTGTCGCTCATCGCCGCACAGACAAAAGCGTCCTTCGGTAATTCGGGCCTGAATGCATATTCGTCAAACGCCATCGCGACGCGTCCATCACGCTCATCCGCGCCATTTCGCTTCGGCGGCGCAGCAGGGTCCTCGCAGCCTGTCAGGATCAGGGTCATGGCGAGCAACGGGACAGCAAGAGCGCCCCGCATCGTTCAGACATGCGCCAGCGCGGGCGGCACTTCGCCGCGGCCGAAGATTTCGGCATAGCGGTCGATGGCGAAGCGGTCGGTCATGCCGGCTATATAGTCACCGATATGGCGCACTGTCGCGCATTCTTCGCCCGGCACCCGCGCCGACCAGTCGGCGCCCATCAGGCGCGGATTGTCGGCATAGGCGGCGAAGAGCCGGGCGATGATCTGGTTCGCCGCCTCGGCCGCCGCGACCTGTTCGGGGTGATGATAGAGATTGGCGTACATGAAGCGCTTGAGATCGCGCTCCTTGCGCGCCAGTTCACCCGAAAAGCCGCCGAGGGTGCGGCCGGCGGCGCGGACTTCGGCGGCGCTCGTCACGCCCGCGTCGGCGACATTGGCGCGCGTCGCAGCGATCACATCGTTGACCATGACGCCGATCTGGTCGCGGACCAGTTCGCGCAGCAAGCGGTCGCGCGGAGCGCCGGGAAAGCGATCCTCGACCGCCGCGAAATTGGCGGCGACGAACGGCTGGGCCATCAGCTGGTCGAGGCTGAGCAGCCCGGCGCGCAGCCCGTCGTCGATGTCGTGATTGTCATAGGCGATGTCGTCGGCGACCGCCGCGATCTGCGCCTCGAGACTGGCATGGCTGGAGAGGTCGAGCGGAAATTCGGCGTCGATCGCGGCGAGCGCCCAGCCGGGATATTTGACCGGGCCATTATGCTTGGCGAGCCCTTCGAGCGTTTCCCAGGTCAGGTTGAGCCCGTCGAACAACGGATAGGGGCATTCGAGGCACGCAAGCGTGCGCAGCGTGTGGTCGTTGTGGTCGAAGCCGCCATGGTCGGTCATCGCGGCCTTGAGCGCATCCTCGCCGGCATGGCCGAAGGGCGGATGGCCGATGTCGTGCGCAAGGCAGAGCGCCTCGGTCAGATCCTCGTTGAGCCCCAGCGCGCGCGCGATGCCGCGGCCGATCTGCGCGACCTCGATACTGTGGGTCAGGCGGACGCGATAATGATCGAGATCGGGGGCGACGAACACCTGCGTCTTGTGGCGCAGGCGGCGGAAGGCGATCGAGTGGATGATGCGGTCGCGGTCGCGCTGGAACGCGTCGCGCGGCCCGCGCACGACGCGGCCGACCTCTTCATGGCGGCGTCCGCGACTTTGCAGCGGATCGCTGGCGCAGTCAGAGACGGAGGCCATCGAGGTCCTCCCCATCGCGTAGCGTTGGGGAGGTGGCAGCGCGGAGCGCTGACGGAGGGGTAAGGACGCCAGCGTCGAAACCCCTCCACCACCGCTTCGCGGCGGTCCCCCTCCCCAACGCTTCGCGATGGGGAGGATCTATCTCGACCGCTGCCGTGCTCATCTGACCGGATCGACGTCTTGGCCCGCGTCGCTGTTGAAGAGGAAGCCGTCGCCGCCCGCCTTTTTGTAATCGGCGAGCCAGGTGTCGGCGCTCTTTTTGTCCTTGAACGGCCCGACGAGCAGGCGGCGGGTCTTGCCCCATTCGGTGGTGCCGCCCGCCTTGCCCTTGAACAGCGCCGGAGACTTTTTGGCGAATTTGCCGAAGTCGGTCGCCAGCGCCTTCGCATTGGCGCCGGTCGCGACCTGCACCCAGATGCGTGCCGGGTTCGCTTTCTTTTCAGCCGCTTCGGCCTTGGCCTTCGCATCGGCTTCCGCTTTGGCCTTGGCCGCGGCGTCGTCCTTGACGCGCTTCGCCTCGGCAGCGGCATCGGCCTTGCGCTTGTCGTCGCGCAGCTTGGCGAGGGTGGCCGCGTCGACCGCTTCGCTGGCGGGCGCCATTTCCTCGGCGGGGATTTCGAGCGAACCGACGATATCGGCGAGCGAGGCGAGCGGCGCCGAGGGCGTCGGCGCGAAGGTCGGCGATGCCGCGACGGCCGAGGTCGGCGGCGGCGGCGCGTCGGCCTGCGCCATCTCGGCGGACGCCGGAGCGGGAGCCGCGGCGCCGGGCGCCGGCGTCGCCGCGCCGGGCTGGCCGATGTCCGAGATCGAGAAGCCGGGACCGACCGGACCGCCGTCGCGGATCGCGACGCCGATCGGTGCCGACGTCGTCGCGGCGGGCGGCGGGCTGGCGGCCGGAACCGCCTGAGCCGGGGCATCGACGCGAGCGACCGTCGTAGCCGCAGGCGCAGGCGCCGGTGCAGGCGTGGGCGTGGGCGTGGGCGCGGGACGGGCCGGCACCGGCGTGGTCCGAACCGGCGTCGCGCTGGCGACGGCGACGCTCGGCGCCTGCCGTGGCGGCGTTGCGACGGGCGCCGGATCGGGGGCGCGGCGGACGGTTACCGGCGGCGGCGTCGCGCTGACGGGCGTCAGCGTCCCGCGTGCCCGATCGCGCTCGCTGGGGCGGCGGCGGTCGGGCCTGGACGCCGCAGGCTTGGTCGTCGACGGCGCCGCTGCGGGCGGCGGCACGGCCGCGGCGACCTGCACGGGCTTGCGCGGCGGGCCGAGGTTGCCCGACGGGAAGCGGCCGAAATGCGCGGCGGCGGCCTGCTGCGCCGGGTTGAGCCGGTCCATCTGGACCAGATAAGGCAGGATATTCTGCGCCAGCTGCGGCGGCATCGTCGCGTTGACGATCTCGGTCGCCTCGCCGTTGCGGCCGTTGATCGCGAGGATCATCGCGCGCATCCGCCAGGCGCCGCGATCCTGCGTGCGGAGCTGGCCCGACAGCAGTTGCACGCCGCGGTCGGCCTCGCCGGCGATCCCCAGCGACAGCGCGTAGCGGCGCAGCGTTTCATCGTTCGGTGCCAGCGACAGCGCGAGTTGATAGTCGCGCTGCGCCGCGTCCTGCTGCCCGAGCAGGTCGCGCGCAAGACCCCGGTCGGAGAGGAAAATCCGCTCAGGCGCGCCGAGCAATTGCGCCTCGCCGAAATAGTCGAGGGCGCGGGTCGGATTTTCCATATGGACCATCGCCGATCCGAGCGCAGCCTTGACCGCGCCGTCGCGCGGGTTCGCCTGTTCGGCGCGGGTCAGGAAACCGAGCGCGGCGCGATAATCCTCAAGCTCGATCGATGCGCGTCCGGCGTCGAGCAGCGCGGGGCCGTCGGTGCTGTTCGCGGCGATCCGCGCCAGCGCCGACGACAGCAAGGTTCGCGCCGCGGTGCGCTTTTCCATCGCGGCGCGCGTCGCCGCGTCGGGCGGCGTGACCTGGGCCTGCACGGCCGCGAGCGGCAGCACGCCAAGCCACAGCGCGGAAAGCGCGAGCGCATGACGCGCCGCGCGTCCCGGCCTGCCCGACTTCATCGTTCGCCGCATGGGCCAATTCATCCCGATTTCCGCGCCGCCCTGCCCTGAAGGACGGCGGCGGTATGATCGCCCCGTTACTGGTTGTTCTGGCGGTTAAGGAAGCGCGGGATATCGACCCCGTCTTCCTTGCCCTCTTCCTCACCCTCGGCCGGCGCGGCGCCGCGCGACAGGCGCGACATGCGTTCGAACAGGGTGCCGCCACCGATTGCGCGCGACGGCGCCTCGTCGGCGGCGGGTTCGGGCGCCGGAGCGGGCTGATAGGCCGGAGCCGCCGCTTCGGGCTGCCCGAGGACCAGCTCATCCGCCGTGTCGTCGTAGGTCGCGGCGATGTTCGACAGTTCCATCGGCTCTTCCTCGACGCGTGCCGCGGGCGCGGACGGAGCGCTGTCGCCGAGCGAGAAACCCGGCGCCGGATCGGCGGCAACGGGCGGAGCCTCGACCGCCGCTTCGAAGGGCGCTTCCTCGACAGGCTCTTCGACGACCGGCGCCGCGGCGGGTGCCGCGCTGCGCGCCGGAGCGAAGGAGAAGCTGCGCGTCGCGGCGGGAGCCGGTGCGGCTTCGCCGGTGCCGTCGATGCCGGTCGCGACGACCGACACGCGGATCTTGCCCTGCAGCGCTTCGTTGAAGGCGCTGCCCCAGATGATGTTGGCGTCGGGATCGACGAGTTCGCGGATGTGGTTGGCGGCTTCGTCGACTTCCATCAGGCGCATGTCCTCGCCGCCGACGATCGAGACGATGACGCCCTTGGCGCCCGCCATCGACACGCCGTCGAGCAAGGGGTTGGCGATCGCCTTTTGCGCCGCTTCGAGCGCGCGGCCGTCGCCTTCGGCTTCGCCGGTGCCCATCATCGCCTTGCCCATTTCGCGCATCACGCTGCGCACGTCGGCGAAGTCGAGGTTGATCAGGCCGGGCATGACCATCAGGTCGGTGATCCCGCGCACGCCCTGCTGCAACACTTCGTCGGCCATGGTGAAGGCTTCTTTGAAGGTCGTGTTCGGGTTGGCGACCAGGAACAGATTCTGGTTCGGAATGACGATCAGCGTGTCGACATGGTCCTGCAGCTCGGCGATGCCGGCATCGGCCGAGCGCATGCGCCGCGCGCCTTCGAACATGAAGGGCTTGGTCACCACGCCGACGGTCAGGATGCCGCGGTCGCGGGCCGCCTTGGCGATCACCGGCGCCGCACCGGTCCCGGTGCCGCCGCCCATGCCGGCCGCGATGAAGCACATGTGCGCGCCGTCGAGCGCGTCCTCGACCTGCGCGATCGTTTCCTCGGCCGCCGCGCGCCCGACCTCGGGCCGCGAACCCGCGCCGAGGCCCTGGGTGATCTGCGCGCCGAGCTGGATGCGGCGTTCGGCCGGCGACGCGTTCAGCGCCTGCGCGTCGGTGTTGGCGACGATGAAATCGACCCCTTCGACCTTGGCCGCGATCATGTTGGCGATGGCATTGCCGCCGGCACCGCCGACGCCGATCACCGCGATCCGCGGCTTCAGCTCATCGACCTGCGGCGGGCCAATATTGATGCTCATCAAATAATCTCCCTGCAGCGGCGAACCCTTGCCGCTTCCTCATCGTGCGACCCACGGGCGGTGGTCCCGCCGCCCCGATATCCGTTACCGCATTGCACTATTGTGACGCCGGAATCACTCAAAAAATTAACCCTTTCGCGCAACTCGTCGCTAGAAACTGTTTTTAAGTGCAGCCATCAGGCGATTGATAATTCCGGTACTGCGCGGACGATAGACGTCCTGCGACATCATCGGCAGGTCGCGCAGGTCCACCGGGTCCGACGCGGCGTAAAGCACCAGCCCGGCGAGCGTCGCAAAAGCCGGTCCCGAATGCGCGTCGGGCAGCCCGAGCAGCCCCTTCGGACGGCCGACCCGCGCGGCGCGGCCGAGCGCACTCTGGGTGTAGTCGGCGATGCCCTTCAGGTCGGCGCCGCCGCCGACGAGCACCACCTGGCGGCCGATCGGGCCGACGAAATGCAGGTCTTTCAACGTCCTGCCGATCTCTCCCATCATCGCGTCGAGGCGCTGGCGGATCACCGTGACAAGCTGGGCGCGGGTGATGCGCGGCGATTCCGATCCGCTCGGCGCGCCGGGTTCGAGTTCGATGATCTCGTTGTTGTCGCGCGGGCTGGCCGAGGCCGAGCCGTAGAAGCTCTGCAGGCGCTGCGCCTGGCTGCGACGGATGCCGAAAGCCGAGGCGATATCGTCGGTGATGTCGCTGGCGCCGAAGGGCAGCGACGCCATTTCGACGAGCATGCCGCCGGCATAGAGCGACACGGTGGTCACCGACGCGCCAAGCTCGACGAGCGCGACGCCGAGGTCGCGTTCTTCATCCGACAGGCACGACAGCCCGGCGGCGATCGGCGAGGCGACCACGGCGTTGACGTCGAGATGCGCCTGGCGCACCGCGGCCTCGAGGTTCCGCACCGGGGCGCCATCGGCCATGATGATATGGATGTCGACACCGAGCCGGTCGGCGTGGAGGCCGATGGGGTTCTTGACCCCGGTGAGGCCGTCGAGCGTGTAGAGCGCGGGCTGGGCGTGGAGGATCATGCGGCCTTCGGGATCGATGCCGGCGCGGCCCGCGGCGAGCAGGTCGTCGACATCCTCCTGTTCGATGCGATGGCCGCCGAGTTCGCTTTCGATCGGAGCGACGTCGCTCAAGAGGCTGCCCGCCGAGAAGGCGACCCAGACATCGTCGATGTTGAGCCCGGCGATGCGCTCGGCCTGTTCGATCGCCTCGCGCACGACATGTTCGGTCTGTTCCATGTCGGCGACATAGCCGCGCTGGACGCCGCGGCTTTCGCGCTGACCGGTGCCGAGGACGTGGAGCGCGCCGTCGGCGGTCTGCCCCGCGATCAGCGCGCACACCTTCCACGACCCGACATCGAGCGCGGTGATGATTTTCTCGATGCGCGGCGGCGCCATCGCCCTATCCTTCTTCGGCCGCGGTCGCCGCGGCCAGCGCGTCGGCGGCGGCGCGCGCGCCTTCGAGCTTCGCGGGCGCCACCTGACCTTCGTGCGGCAAGCGTAGCACAAAACGGTTGGGGTCGCGCATGTCGAAGCGCAGGATACCGCGTCCGAGCAACCGGTTGGCGCCGTCCATATGCGCGAATTTGGCGAGCGCGGCCTTGGCCTCGGTCTCGCCTTCGGGCAGCGACAGCGTCTCGCCGCTGCGGAAACGCAGATCCCAGCGACGGTTGCCGACCCAGGTCGCGCCGGCGAGCAATTCCTTGAGGCTGCTCGCCTCGGCGAGCAGGCGGTCGAGGTCCTGCGAGCGCTGGTTCGCCTTCGGCCCGATGACGAGCGGCAGGTCGGGCATCGTCGCGATGGTGACGGGTTCGAGGACGACGCCATTTTCGTCGATCAGCGACAGCCGGCCCGAGTGCTGCCAGATCGCCGCCGGGGTGCGCTCGACGATGTCGACGACGAGCGTGTCGGGCAGGCGGCGCGAGACGCGCGCATCCTTGATCCAGCCATATTTCATCAGGTCGCCGCGCACCCCTTCGAGGTCGAGCGCCGCCATCGAGCGGTCCTTTTGCGCCAGCGCGATGTCATAGACCTTGAGCCGGTCGATGCGGTCGGCGCCGACGACCTCGACCTTCTTGACCTGGAAGCCGGCGCGGCCGACCGCCTGCGCATATTCCTCCTGCACCTTTGCCGTCACGCCCGTCGCATGGGCGGCAAGGCCGACCACGGCGAACAGGCCGAGGCCGATCGTCCAGTTGGCGACCTGCTGCAGCCGCTGCGGACTGATCGGCAGCGCGTTGATCACCGCGTCGACGCGCGACGTCTTGATCGTCTTGCGCTTTTTCGGCGCGCGCGCCGGGCGGCGCGGCGCGGACGTCGGCCGCTTGATCTTCTGGCTCATAATGCTTCCCCCACGATGCGTTCGACCAGTTCCGCATAATCCATGCCGATCGCGCGTGCCTGTTCGGGCACGAGGCTGAGCGGCGTCATCCCCGGCTGGGTGTTGACCTCGAGCAGGAAGATGCCCGCAAGGCCCTGTTCGTCGTCCCAGCGAAAATCGGAGCGCGAGGCGCCCTTGCAGCCGAGCAGGCGGTGCGCCTGCACGGCAAGGTCCTTCATGCGCTCCGCGACGTCGTCGGGCACCTCGGCGGGGCAGACATGTTCGGTCAGCCCGTCGGTATATTTGGCGTCATAGTCGTAGAAGCCCGACTTCACCCGCAGTTCGGTGACCCCGAGCGCTTGATCGCCGAGCACCGCGACGGTCAGTTCGCGGCCCTTGATGAAGGGTTCGGCGAGCAGCCGGTCGAATTCCTGCCAGGGCCCGACGGCGCCGCGCGCGATCGGGTTGCCGTAGTTGCTGTCGTCCCTGACGATCGCGACCCCGACCGACGAGCCTTCGTTGACCGGTTTCAGGACATAGGGGCGCGGCAGCGGGTCGACCGAAAACAGGCTTTCGCTGTCGACCATCGTCCCCACCGGCATCGGGATGCCATGCGGGACGAGCGCCTGCTTGGTCAGTTCCTTGTCGATCGCGATCACCGAGGTGACGAGACCGCTGTGGGTATATTTGAGGCCCATCAGGTCGAGCATGCCCTGCACGGTGCCGTCCTCGCCGGGGACGCCGTGGAGCGCGTTGAACACGACGTCGGGATTGGCATCGGCGAGCCGCCGCGCGACGTCGCGGTCCATGTCGATGCGCGTGACCCGGTGCCCACGCGATTCCAGCGCGTCGGCGATGCCCTTGCCGCTCATCAGCGAGACTTCGCGCTCGGCGGACCAGCCGCCCATCAGGACGGCAACATGCCAGGGGCCGCGGGTCATTGCGCCGCCCCTTCATATAGCGCGGGCTGTCTCTCCATCACGATCGGATCGCAATCCGGCTCCCACGGAAACAAGCCCTGTTCTGCACCGGGCCAGACAATCTGGAAAGCATCGTGCATCGCCGCGTCACGTTGCGCATCGTGATACCAGAGCGCCCAACCGAAATGCTCGTGGATCGCCCCCGCGTCGGTGACGTATTTGGCCACGCAGTTCCAACCCTCGATCAGGCCGGATATTCGCAAGCCGTCCTGCAGCTTCAATCCCTCCACGCATTGGCGTTGAATTTCATTGATCATAAAGTGACGCACTTCTCGTTTGACGCCAAAGACGATGACTTCGGGCTGCTCGACCGTTTCGGGGAAGCCGATCGAGTAGCTGAACTCTGGCAAGTCGCCGTCGGCGTCAAAGACATGCATGACACTGCACCCGTAATCACGAATGTCGTCGACGACCTTTTGTTCGGACGCGTCGAGATGGCTGGTCACTTCGCCACTCCCACGCGCTGTATTTCCCATTGCAATTCCACGCCGCTCTTCGCCTTCACGCGGCGGCGCACTTCCTCGCCGAGTGCTTCGATGTCGGCGCTTGTCGCCTCGCCGGTGTTGATGAGGAAATTGGTGTGCTTCTCGCTGACCTGCGCGCCGCCGACCGCGAAGCCGCGGCAGCCTGCCTCGTCGACGAGCTGCCAGGCCTTGTGGCCGTCGGGGTTCTTAAAGGTCGAACCGCCGGTCTTCGAGCGCAAAGGCTGCGACGCCTCGCGGCTTGCCGAGATGCGGTCCATCTCGGCCTGGATGGCGGCAGGTTCGCCGGGGCGGCCGCGGAAAGTCGCGCCGACGACGACCGCGCCTTCGGGGAGTTCGCTGTGGCGATAGGTATAGCCGAGGTCGGTGAGCGGCAGCGTCCGACGCTCGCCCGAACGCAGCACGATGTCGGCGTCGATCAATATATCCTTGACCTCGCCGCCATAGGCGCCGCCGTTCATCCGCACGAAACCGCCAACGGTGCCGGGGATCGAACGCAGGAATTCCATGCCGGCGATGCCGGCGTCGCGCGCGGTCGAGGAAACGAGAATGCCCGAGGCGCCGCCGCCGCAGCGCAGCGTCGTGGCGTCGATCGCCTCGACCTTGGCAAAGGCCTTGCCAAGGCGGACGACGACGCCGGGGAAGCCGCCGTCGCGAACGATGAGGTTCGACCCGAGGCCGAGCGCCATGACGGGCGTTGCGGGGTCGAGGTCACGGAGGAAATCGGCAAGATCGTCAGCGTCTTTCGGCTCGAACAGCCAGTCGGCGGGGCCGCCCGACTTGAACCAGACGAGCGGGGCCAGCGGCGCCTTTGCCGTCAGTTTGCCGCGCACGGCCGGGAGGGTGGCAAGGTCGCTCACAACCGCATCCCTTCCCCGTTCGTCCCGAGCGAAGTCGAGGGACGCGTGGCGCTGCGCTGGCGTGTCTCGACTTCGCTCGACACAAACGGAGATGGGATGGGAACGGAGAAGCTTGTCACGCCGCGCGCTCCACCGCCGCGGCCAAACCCGCCGCCATCTTGGTGATGTCGCCCGCGCCGAGGCAGATGATCTTGTCGCCTGCACCAAGGTCACCCGCGACGATCGACCGGGCGATGGCGGCCGCCAGCGCATCGGCGTCGGCGACGGTCGACGCCTGGCGATGCCCGCGATCGCGCAGACCCGCCACCAGCGTGTCCGACGACACACCCTCGATCGGGCTTTCGCCCGCGGTATAGACCGGCAGCGCGAGCACGATATCGGCGTCGTTAAACGCCTGCTGGAAATCGTCCATATGGTCGCGAAGCCGGGTGAAACGGTGCGGCTGGACGACCGCGACGACGCGCCCTGCCCCGACACCTTCGCGCGCGGCCGAGAGCACGGCGCGGATTTCGACGGGGTGGTGAGCGTAATCGTCGATGACGGTCACCACGCCCTCTCCGGCTGCGATCTCGCCAACCTTGGTGAAGCGGCGCTTGACCCCGGCGAAACCGTTGAAGCCCGAGGCGACCTTCTCGTCCGACACCCCCATGTGCAGCGCCACCGCGATCGCGGCGAGCGCGTTCTGGACATTGTGGCGCCCCGACATCGGCAAATGGATGCCCTCGATCGTCCGGCTGTTGCCGTCGCGGTCGCGCACGACGACGTCGAAGCGATTGCCGTCGGCGCCGGGCGTCACGTTGGTGCCGCGCACATCGGCCTGCGCCGAGAAGCCATAGGTGATAATGCGGCGGTCGCGGATGCGCGGGATGATCGCCTGTACCTCGGGATGGTCGAGGCACAGCATCGCCGCGCCATAGAAGGGCACATTCTCGATAAACTCGACAAAGGCGTCCTTGATCGCGTCGAAGCTGCCATAATGGTCGAGATGTTCGGGATCGATGTTGGTGACGACCGCGATCGTGCCATCGAGACGCAGGAAGCTGCCGTCGCTTTCGTCGGCCTCGACCACCATCCAGTCCGACGCACCAAGCCGCGCGTTCGAGCCATAATTGTTGATGATACCGCCGTTGATCACGGTCGGGTCGATCCCGCCCGCGTCGAGCAATGCCGCGACGAGGCTGGTCGTCGTCGTCTTGCCGTGCGTCCCCGCGATCGCGACGGTCGATTTCAGCCGCATCAGCTCGGCGAGCATTTCGGCGCGGCGGACGATCGGGATGCGGCCGGCCAGGGCCGCCTCGACCTCAGGATTGCCGCGCTTGACCGCGGTCGAGGTCACGACGACCGCGACGCCGTCGACATTCGAGGCCTCATGGCCGATCGCGACCTTGATGCCACGCTTGCGCAGGCCTTCGATCACATAGCCGTCGGCGATATCGCTGCCCTGCACCTGATAGCCGAGATTGTGCATCACCTCGGCGATGCCCGACATGCCGATGCCGCCGATGCCGATGAAGTGGATGGTGCCGATATCGGTCGCGACGCCGCGCATCAGCGGTCCCCCGAACGCGTCGCGGCGACGCCGCCCGCGACCGCCGCCGAGCGCGACGGCGCACCGACGCGGATGACATCCATCATCGGCGGCGCGGCGAGCGATTCGACGAGGTCGGCGAGGTCGCGCGTCGCGTCGGGAAGCCCGCAGCTCGCGGCGCGCACCGCTGCTTCTTCGAGCGCGCCGGGTTCGAGCGCCATGCGCTGGATCTGCTTGGCAAGCGCCGCGGCGGTGAAATCGGGCTGGGCGAAGGACACTGCGCCGCCCGCTTCGACGAGGTCGGCGACGTTGTAGGTTTGATGGTCGTCCATCGCGTGCGGATAGGGCACGAACACCGCCGGGCGACCGGCGCAGGCGAGTTCGGACACGGTCGAGGCGCCCGCGCGCGCAATCACCAGATGCGCCCAGCGCATGCGGTCGGGGATGTCGGCGAAATAGGGGGCGCATTCGGCGGCAACGCCCAGCTCGGCATATTTGGCGCGCACGCCCTCGATGTCGGCCTCGCGCGCCTGCTGGACGATCTGCAACCGGTCTAGCAAGGCGCGCGGCAACATCGCGATGGCGGCGGGAACAACCTCGCTGAGCACCGTCGCGCCGAGGCTGCCGCCGACGACGAGCAGCCGCAGGATGCCGTCCTCGGGAAGCGGCGGATAACCTTCCTCGCGGATCGCGATGACCTCCTCGCGTACCGGGTTGCCGGTCAGGTGGCGCTTGAGCGCCAGCGCTTCGGGGAAACGATGGATGTTGCGATAGGCGACCGCGATCGCGTCGACGCGCGAGGCCATCAACCGGTTGGTGCGGCCGAGCACGGCGTTCTGCTCATGGATCACGCTCGGACGCCTGGTCGCCTTGGCGGCGAGCAGGCTGGGAAGCGAGGGATAGCCGCCGAAGCCGACGACGACCGCGGGGTCGAATTCATCGATCAACTCGATGCCGAGGCGCCGCCCCTTGCGGATCGCCAGCGCCGCCTTGACCCAGCCGACGGGGCCGCCAGCGACGCGCCCGGCGGGCAGGACATGGGTTTCGAGTTCGGCGGGGGCGCCGGGAATCTTGAGGCCGCGGTCGTCGCTGACCAGCGCGACGCGGTGGCCTCGCGAAATCAGCTCGCCCGCCAGCGCATAAGCGGGAAGCATGTGGCCGCCGGTCCCCCCGGCGGCGAGAAGATAGTGACGCGTTGCGGTCATTTGCGGGCCGTCATTTTTTGTTCCAGTTGCGGGTCATCGATACCCTTGCGGCATAGGGGTTCCGCCGGGTCAGCGACAAGAGCAAACCCATGCCGATCGACAGCGCGATCATCGACGAGCCGCCGTAGCTGATGAAGGGCAAGGTCATCCCCTTCGACGGGAATAGCTGGGTGTTCACCGCCATGTTGATGATCGCCTGTCCGCCGAACTGCGCGATCAGGCCGGCGACCGCGAGGATCAGGAAGCTGTCCTCTTCGTCGAGCAGGCGAACGAGGACACGGACGATGATCGCGAGATAGAGGATCGCGATCGCCATGCACGCGATCATCCCGAACTCCTCGCCGATCACCGAGAAGATATAGTCGGTATGCGCCTCGGGCAGCTGGAATTTGGCGAGGCCCGCGCCGGGACCGGTGCCGATCAGCCCGCCGGCGGTGAGCGTCGCGTGCGCCTTGTCGACCTGGAAGCTGTCGCCCTCGGCAAACAGCCAGATGTTGATGCGCTGCTGCGCGACCGGATAGAAGAAATAGGCGAGGACGATACCGGCAAGGCCGCCCGCCGCGAGCATGCCCATGATCCGCATCGACAGGCCGGCGACAAGGACGAGGACGAGCCAGGTCGCGATGAAGATGATCGTCTGGCCAAGGTCGGGCTGGCCCATCAGCAGCATCGCGATGATACCTGTGAGCACGAAGCTGAGCGGCACGACGGGCAGGCTCTGGTCCTGCAGCCGCAGCGACAGCACCCATGCGAGCGCGACCGCGAAGAAGGGCTTGAGAAACTCCGACGGCTGGAGGCGGAACATGCCGCTGCCGAGCCAGCGCTGCGCGCCGTTCACTTCGGTGCCGATCAGCGGCACGAGGAAGAGCAGCCCCATGAAGGTGATGGTGCCGTAGATCGCGAAACGCCGTGCCTGCTGTTTGGGCAGCATCGACACCGCGAGCATCACCGGCACGCCCACGAGCACCCACATCAGCTGGCGATAGAAATAATAGAGCGGGTCGAGGCTGGCGGTCGAGGTCGAGAGCTTCTGCGCCGCGACCGGCGAGGCGGCGGTGACGGCAACGAGGCCGACCGCGATCAGCATCGACACGAGCAGCAGCAGCACGCGGTCGATTTCCCAGAACCACAGGCCGAGCGGGGTGCGGTCGGCGCGGCTGAGCCGCGGGCCGCGCCGCTTGCTGCTGCGCGTCGTGGCGATGATCGGCCGTTCGTTCGTCGCGTCCATATTGTCGAGCCCCCCGCTCATGCCCCGAATGCCTTGACGATGGCGCGAAAGCGGTCGCCGCGCTCCTCGAAACTCTTGAACTGGTCGAACGACGCGCAGGCCGGCGACAGCAGTATGATGTCGCCCGGCTCGGCGACCGCCGCCGCGCGCGCGACCGCGGTCGCGAGGTCGCCCGAACGGTCGACGGGAATCGCATCGCCGATCTCGGCCGCGAAACCGTCCATTGCCTCGCCGATCAGATAGGCACGCTTGACGTGTCCGAACCAGGGACGGCAGGCGGACAACCCGTCGCCCTTGGCCTGCCCGCCGGCGATCCAGTGCAGACGCTGGTCCGGCGCCGGCGGAAAGGCCGCCAGCGCCGGTGCAGCGGAAGCCGCGTTGGTCGCCTTGCTGTCATTGTACCAGCGGACGCCAGCGACTTCGCCGACCAGTTCCATGCGATGCGGCAACGCCTTGTAGGTGGCGAGGCCGGCTTCGATCTGTTCGTCGTTCAACCCGAGGACGCGGCACACCGCGATCGCGCAGACCGCGTTCTGCGCATTGTGCGGCCCCTGCAGCGCCGGCCAGCGCATCTGGTCGACGGGGTCGACATCCTTGCCCGAGACGCGAAACAGGCGGTGATTGATCCGCCCCGCGATGATCTTCGACGGGTCGTCGTCGACCGCGACGATCGCGACCTGATCGCGGTGCTGGAGCGAGAACAAGCGCGCCTTCGACGCGGCATAGCCCGCGAAACCGTCGTAGCGGTCGAGATGGTCGGGGGTGAGGTTGGTGAGCAGCGCGACATCGCAGGCGAGGCTGTGCGACAGGTCGATCTGGTAGCTCGACAGTTCGAGGACATAGACCCCGACGCCGTTTTCATTGGGGGCGAGCGGATCGCGGCTGAGGATCGGCAGGCCGATATTGCCGCCCATCAGCGTCGGGATGCCCGCGCTTTCGAGCATATGGGTGACCAGTGCGGTGACGGTCGACTTGCCGTTGGTGCCGGTGATGCCGACGACCTTGTGCGGCGGCAGCTCCGCGCGCGCTTCGGCGAACAGCTCGACATCGCCGATCACCGGGACATGCGCCTCGCGCGCGTGGGCGGCGATCGGGTGGCGGTTGAGCGGGACGCCGGGCGACACGACGACGCCCGCGAAACCGATCAGGTCGATCTCCAGCGGATTGCCGATGTCGGCGCCGAGCGCCATCGCCTCGTCGCGCGCTTCCTCGCGGTCGTCCCACGCGGTGACGCCGGCACCGCTGGCGACGAGTGCCTCGACCGTCGCGAGCCCCGAGCGCGCCAGCCCCAGCACCGCGTAGCGGCGACCGGCAAAGGCGCGGCTGGTGATCACCGGAGCTTGAGCGTCGCAAGCCCTGCCAGCGCGAGAACGATCGACACGATCCAGAAACGGATCACGACGGTCGATTCGGGCCAGCCGAGCTGTTCGAAATGATGGTGGATCGGCGCCATGCGGAAGACGCGCTTGCCGGTGCGTTTGTACCAGGCGACCTGGATGATCACCGACAGTGCCTCGACGACGAACAAGCCGCCGATGATGACGAGCACCAGTTCATGCTGGGCGGTCACCGCGATCGTCGCGAGCGCGCCGCCCAATGCGAGGCTGCCGGTGTCGCCCATGAACACCGCCGCGGGGGGCGCGTTGAACCACAGGAAGGCGAGGCAGGCGCCGATGATCGCGGCGGCGAAGATCGCCAGTTCGCCCGCGCCGGGGACGTGCGGGATGCCGAGATATTCGGCGAATTTCACGTTGCCCGACAGATAGACGATGACGAGGAAGGCGAGGCTGGCGATGATCACGGGGAAGGTCGCGAGTCCGTCGAGCCCGTCGGTCAGGTTCACCGCATTGCCGAAGCCGACGATCATCACCATCGCGAAGAGATAATAAAAGGGCCCGAGTTCGAGCACGATGCCGCTGAAGAAGGGCAGATACAGGTCGGTACCGGTGCGCGACACGATCAGGAACACCGCGACCCCCGCGATGACGAATTCGATCAGCAGGCGGACGCGGCCCGGAATGCCGCGGTGGCTGGCCTTGGTCACCTTGTCGAGATCGTCGAGGAAGCCGACGACCGCGAAACCGCCGGTGACGAACAGGCAGGCCCAGACAAAACGGTTCGACAAATCCATCCAGAGCAGCGCCGAAATCATCAGCGAAATCAGGATCATCAGCCCGCCCATCGTCGGCGTGCCCTTTTTCGCGAGATGCGTCTGCGGTCCATCGTCGCGGATCGGCTGGCCCTTGCCCTGCCGCATGCGCAGCATCAGGATGAAGCGCGGGCCGATCCACAGGCCGATGATCAGCGCGGTCGCGACCGCGGCGCCCGAGCGGAAGCTCAGATAACGAATGAGGTTGAGGACCCCCGGAAAGTCAAGCCATTCCGCCAGCCAGTACAGCATCAATATTCCCCGTTGGTCAGCGCCGTCACCAGATGCGACAGGCCAACGCTGTTCGACCCCTTGACCAGCACGGCATCGCCGGCGCGGATCAAGTCTTTCAGCCGCTCTTTGGCGGCCCGATGGTCGGGCACATGCGCGAAATCGATACGCCCCTCAAGCGCTTTGGCGAGCGGCGTCATCTCTTCGCCGACGAGCAAGGCGAACTGCACGCCCGCTGCGACGAGCGGAGCCGCGAGGCCGGCATGATAGGCCTCACCGCCCGGGCCGAGTTCCTTCATAGCACCGAGAATCGCGACGCGGCGATCGGCGGATTCGCTGCCGAGCTGGTCGATCGTGGCGACCATCGAAGCGGGGTTGGCGTTGTAGCTTTCGTCGATCAGCAGGATATGGCCGCCGCCCGCGACGGGCAGGCGATGCCGCGCGCCGCGTCCGGCGAGGCCGGCCATTTCGGCAAAGGCGAGCCCCGCCGCGGGAAGGTCGCCGCCGACGGCTTTCACCGCGGCGAGCACCGCGAGCGCATTCGACACCCAATGGGCGCCCGCCTGCGCGATGTTGAAACAGAGCAAGGCTTCCTGAACCTGCGCGGTGACGAGCGAACCGCCCTGCCCGTCGGGCAGCCAGTCGACCGCACGCACATCGGCGCCGGCGCCGAGGCCGAAGCTGACGACATGCGCCGCATGCTGTTCGGCCTTGGTCCGGAGGCGTGCATAATGCGGGCTGTCGAAGGGCACGATCGCGGTACCGCCGGGTTCGAGGCCTTCGAAAATTTCGCCCTTGGCGTCGGCGATCGCCGCTTCGCTGCCGAAAAATTCCATATGCGCCGGCGCGATGGTGGTGACGATGGCGACGTGCGGGCGCACCATCCGGGTCAGCGCGGCGAGTTCGCCGGCGTGGTTCATGCCCATTTCGAACACGCCATAATCGGCGGTCGAGGGCATACGCGACAGGCTGAGCGGTACGCCGACATGGTTGTTGTAGCTTTTGACCGAGCGATGCGCCTTGCCCGGACGGAAGCGGTCGAGCGCCGCGAACAGCGCCTCTTTGGTTCCCGTCTTGCCCGCCGAGCCGGTCACACCGATGATCCGGCCATGGCAGCGCGCGCGCGACGCGATACCCAGCGCGTTCAGCGCGAGGGCGCTGTCGGCGACGCGGACATGCGGATGGTCGATAGCGGTTTCGCAGACGATCCCTGCCGCGCCCGCGACGATCGCCTTATCGATGAAGTTATGGCCGTCGGTCGCCTCGCCCTTCATCGCGACGAACAGGTCGCCCTTCCCGACTTCGCGCGAGTCGAAGGCGACGCCGTGCACGGTGAAGTCGGCGCTGGCGGTGCCGCCGGTCGCAGCGGCGATGGCGCGCGCGGTCCACAGCGGGTTCATGCCGCCTCCTCGCGCGCGACGGTCACATCGTCGAAGGGAATGACGCGCATCGCGTCGCCTCGGCCGACGATCTGGCCCTGTTCATGCCCCTTGCCCGCGATGCAGACGATGTCGTCGGCGCGCGCCTCGGCAATCGCGGCAGCGATCGCTTTGCGGCGGTCGCCGATGACCTGCGCGCCCGGCGCGCCGGCGGCGATGGCGGCGCGGATCGTCGCGGCATCCTCGCCGCGCGGATTGTCGTCGGTGATGATCGCAATGTCGGCCTTCGCGGCGGCGACCCGGCCCATTTCGGGGCGCTTGTCCTTGTCACGGTCGCCACCGGCACCGAAGACGAGGATCAGGCGGCCCGTCGCGTGCGGGCGAAGCGCGTCGAGCGCCGCCTCGATCGCGTCGGGGGTGTGGGCATAATCGACATAGACCGGCGCGCCCGTTTTGGTGATCGCGGCGCGTTCGAGGCGCCCGCGCACCGGCTGGAGCCGCGCGAGATTGCCGAGCGTCTGCGCCACGTCGCCGCCTGTCGCGATAACGAGGCCCGCCGAAACCAGCGCATTGGCGACCTGATAGGCGCCGATCAGCGGCAGCGTGACTTTCTGCACCACCGGCCCTGCGGCGATGACGAGCGATTGGCCGAGTTGGGTCGGCTCGCGCGAGACGAGACGCAGGTCCTCGCCATGCTGGCCGACGGTCAGGATGCGGACGCCGCGCTGTTTCGCTTCATATTCGGCGGCCGGCGACCACATGTCGTCGTTCCAGATCACCACCGTGCCGTTCGGGTCGACGACCTCGCGGAACAGCCGCATCTTCGCGGCCATGTAGCTGTCCATGTCGCCATGATAATCGAGATGATCGTGGCTGAGGTTGGTGAAGGCGGCGGCCTTCACGGGCAGGCCCTCGGTCCGATACTGGTCGAGGCCGTGGCTCGATGCCTCGAACGCGGCGTGAGTCACCCCCTCGGCGGCAAGGCCCGCCATGTTCGACAGGAAGGTGACGATATCGGGGGTGGTCAGCCCGGTGACGACGCGGTCGTCGCCGGCGGTGACGCCGAGCGTGCCGATCGAGGCGGCGTGGAACCCCGCCATGCGCCACAGCTGGCGGGTCATTTCGACGGTCGAGGTCTTGCCGTTGGTGCCGGTGACCGCGACGCAGGTCGCCGGGAATTTGTTAAAGAAGCGCGCGGCGATATGCGCGAAGGCGCGGCGCGGATTGGCGTCGGCGATATGGACCGCGCCGTCGACCTTCGCCTCGGGCCGCGCGACGATGGCGATGGCGCCAGCCTCGATCGCGGCGGCGATAAAATCCTCGCCGTTGAACTTCTCGCCGACGAAGGCGCCGAAGATCGTCCCCGGCGCAACCTTGCGATGGTCGATCGCGAGCCCGGTGACGACAGGGTCGGCGCCCGACAAAGCCTGATTTTCGATCAGCGCCGCGAGACGCATTACTCGGCTTCCCCGTTTCTCCAGAGCAGCGGGGTCAGTTCGGACACGTCGACGTCGCGGCTTTCGTCGGGGAAGACGCCGAGCATCGGACCCGCGCGCATCACGACTTTCTTGACCACCGGCGCCGCGGTCCAGCCTGCGGTGCGCTGGCCCGAACTATAGGCGTTGCCCTTGGGCTGGTCGATCATCGCGATAACCACGTAACGCGGGTTATCCATTGGAAATGCCGCGGCAAAGGTCGCGACGACCGACGTCCGGTTGTATCCGCCGATGCCGGGCTTTTCGGCACTTCCGGTTTTCCCGCCGACGCGGAAGCCGGGCGCCTCGGCCTGCTTGCCGGTGCCGTCGGACACGATCAGACGGAGCAACTGGCGCATCCGCGCGCTGGTCGACGCCTTGAAGACGCGGCGGCCCTGCGGCGGCGCCTTGTCGCCCAGCTTGAGCATCGTCGCCGGGCGGTAGATGCCGCCGTTGACGAGCGCGGCATAGGCGCTGGCGAGGTGCAGCGGGGTGACCGCGATCCCGTGACCATAGCCGGTCGTCATCGTGGTCAGCCGGCCCCAGTTTTTAGGCCACAGCGGAAATGCCCGTTCTTTCAGCTCGATGCCCGGCCGTTTGTCGAAATCGACGCTGCGGAACATCGCCTCCATCTTCTCGCGGCCCAGTTCGTCGGCGATCTGCGCGGTGACGATGTTCGAGCTGTGGATCAGCGTTTCGGGCACATTGTACCAGCGCCCGGCGGGATGGCTGTCGCGGATCCGGAAACCCGCGATCGCGAGCGGCTGGGTCGCATCGTAGCGCCGCGCCATGCTGGTCACCGTGCCGGCGTCGATCGCCGCCGCGACGGTCAGCGGCTTGAAGGTCGAACCCAGCTCATAGAGATTATAGGTCACGGCGTTGCGGCGCGTCGCGGGGTCGCTGCCGGTCAGCTTGTTCGGGTTGAAGGTCGGGAGCGACGACATCGCCAGCACTTCGCCGGTGTGGACGTCGAGGATGATCCCCGCGCCGCCGATCGCCTCGAGGTTCGTCACCGCGCTGCCGAGTTCGCTTTCGAGCACGCCCTGCACCCGCGCGTCGATCGACAGCGCGAGCGGCTGGCCGCGCGTCGCGGCGTCGGTCAGGCGCTTGTCATAGGCGCCCTCGATCCCGGTGACGCCCTGCCCCTCGGCGTTGATGAAACCCAGCGTGTGGGCGGCGAGGCTGAGCTGCGGATAGAGCCGCTCCTTCTCGCGCGGGAAATCGAAGCCGATCTCGCCGATCGCGTTCACCGCCGCGACCTGGTCGGGCAGCGCGCGGCGGCGAATATAGGTGGCGCGCGGGCCGGTCAGCTTGGCGAGAAATTCCTCGCGCGGCGTGTCGGGGAAGATCTTGACCAGTTCGTCGGCCAGATAGGCACGGTTGTTGAGCAGCTTCGACGGCACGACGCGGATCGAATAGCCGTCGATGGTGCGCGCCAGCGGCACGCCGTTGCGGTCGACGATGTCGGCGCGGGCCGGAACGAAGGCCGCGGCGGCGCCGCGCTGCGGCGTCGTGTCGAACGCCGCGAAATAGAGCAGACGCAGCGACACGAAAAAGATCGCCGCCGTGAACAGCAGCATCAGGATCATCAGCCGCTGCTGTGCGGTGAGCAGCAGTTGCTGCCGCACCCCGGCGGTACGGACGCGTGTCGGACGGACGACCAGCGTGTTCATCGGCCCCTGGCTTCCCCTGCTTCGGCGGCGGCGGCCCGCTTGAGATCGGCGAGCGTCGATTCGGCGAGGAGTTGGTCCTCGATCATCTTCAATTGTTCGCGGCGGCGGGTCGGCGCCATGCGCGGCGGCGTGTCCGACTGGACCGCGGCAAGCTTGATCGCCGCCGGCTTCACCGCCGCGGCCGGGGCGGCGGGGGCGTCCGGCGCCGTGGCGGCGGCGGGCTTGGCCTTTTCGGGCAGCGCGACCGGCGACACCATCGCCATCAACACCGGCGCGACGTCGTTGGCACCGCGCGCGCGCGGCAGGCGGCCGACCGAGGCGAGCTGGCGCTCGTTGGCGAGATACTGGCTCGCCGACGGCGCCGAATAGCCGAAGGTTTCGGCGTTCCATTGCTCGAGCTGGCGCATCGAGGCGCGCACCGCGAGTTCGGATTCGAGGTAGCGGATATTGTCGCGGGTGCGATTGATCTTCTGGTTGATCTGCGCGAGTTCGCTGCGCGTCGCCGCGACCTTCAGCGACACCGGATAGAGCATCATCGCGAACACCAGCACGAGCAATACCAGCCCGATACCCTGCAATTTGCGCGCCGCCATCAGCATGAGATCGCCTCCTGTGTCGTCGAACCCGCGGACCATGCCGCCGCTTCGGTGCGCACCGCGCTGCGCAGCGTCGCCGAACGGGCGCGGGGGTTGCGGGCTTCTTCATCCTTGCCCGGGCGCACCCGGCGCGCCGGGGGCAGGAAAGTTGCGGCCCGCGCCGGAGGGGCTAGCGCGGGCCGGTGGCGCGAACCGGCGGCATCGCCTCCGCTCCGTTCGCGCAGGAAGTTCTTCACGATGCGATCCTCGGTGCTGTGGAACGACACCACGGCAAGCCGGCCACCGGGACGCAGCAACCGTTCGGCGGCGTCGAGCCCGGCTTTGAGCTCGTCGAGTTCGCCGTTGATGTGGATGCGGATCGCCTGAAAACTGCGCGTCGCCGGGTCCTTGGGGGCGCCGGGCGGGTGGCGCAGCGCCTTGCGGATCACCGTCGCGAGTTCGCCGGTGCGGGTGAGCGGGCGCGCCGCGACGATCGCGCGCGCGACGCGGCGCGACTGGCGTTCGTCGCCATAGTGAAAGAGGACATCGGCGATCGCACCTTCGTCGGCGCTGTTGAGCCAGTCGGCCGCGGTCTCGCCATCCTGCGCCATTGTCATGTTCAGCGGGCCGTCGTTCTGGAACGAAAAGCCGCGTTCGGCGCGGTCGAGTTGCATCGATGAGACGCCGATGTCGAAGACGATGCCGTCGACGGCATCGATCCCGCGCTCGGCGAGCAGCCGGTCGATTTCGCCGAAGCGACCGTGGACCAGCGTCAGCCGGCCGGCGGCTTCGGCGACGAGTGCCTGGCCCTCGGCGATCGCATCGGGATCGCGGTCACAGGCGACGACCTGAGCGCCCGCCGCGAGCAGCGCGCGGGTATAGCCGCCGGCGCCGAAGGTGGCGTCGACGTGGCATTCGCCGGGCGTGATCGCGAGCGCGGCGACAATCTCGTCGCGGAGCACGGGGTCATGGCGCGGATCCCTGAAGACATTGGGGGCAAGGTCGGTCATTTCCGCCCCCTCGCCTTGCTGGCTTCCCATGCGGCGGCGACGCGGCGCAGGCGCGGGTCGGCCTCTTCGCAGGCGGCGAGCAGCGGCAGCCACCAGATTTCAAAGCGGCGCCCCGCACCGACGAAGGCGCAGGCGCTGCCGTCGAACGCCAGCACGTCGGGATCGTAAGGATTGTCGCGGTGCGAGAAGGTCGGCAGGAAGCGACCGCTTTCGTCGAGCGTGTAGTTCTTCGTGAAGTCGAAGCGCTTCTTATATTCGGCGTCTTCGTCATAATCGCGGTCACGGTCGCGCGCGATGTCGCGATCGCGGGCGATTTCGTCGTTGAGGCGGTCGAACTGGTCCTGGCCATAAGCGACCAGACAGGGCAGCTTTTCGTGAAAGCCGACCCAAAGCACGCGCTGGCCATCCGCATTGAGGGGCACATTGTTGCGGAATTCGGAGGGGACGGCGATGCGTCCCTTGCCATCGATCGCGGCGAATTCGGTGCCGGAATAGCTGCCGGGCGTGATAACCGCCATCGATTTGCCCCCAGCCTAGCACCCCGGGCAAAACTTCCCCGACCCCGGAATCCAAAAATTCCGAATCCAGTGACTCAGGTGGAGATTGCCCCTCTCCGATTCCTGCCTACCAAGTCTCGGTCGGGGTGAAAAGGGGTAAATTAGGGCCTGACCGGGTCAATTCACCACATTTCTAGGGCAGATCGGGGCGAAAGGAGCGCAAATGAGCGGCAATGGCCCGCGACGCGCACGCCGCAGACCGCTGTGGATAAGAATCAAGGGGCGGAAAAACGCCGGTTCCGGCGGTCAGCGGATCCAGATCGGCTCGAAATAGGCCCTGGAGGGGCCGCCCAAGGCGGAGACCAGCCATTTCATATTGTCGGACCGGCGGAGCCATAGCGCATCGGGGATCGGCGACTGCCACAGGCTTTCGTGGAGCAGGTCGGCGTCGCCGACGAGCCAGACGGTCGCCCGACCGATCGGACAGCGCGCGACGCGGCGGTCGCCCCAGGTGACGCACGCCGCAGGCAGGCGCGTGAAACGTCCCGCCGAATGGAGCCGGAGCTTCTGCCCCGCCGGGTCGAGGAAGACATCGACATCCCCTGCCCGCTCAGGGTCGACCGCCGCGAGCGCGATCCCCCAATGGTCGAGCAGCGGGGTGAGCAGGCTGGTCACCGGCGGATTGCGCGGATCGCCGAGCGGGTAGGCGGGCGTCCAGCTCGACAGCGCGTCGGCGAGGATGACGATGGTGCGCGGCTGCGCGGTGAGTGTGTCGAGCCGGACAAGTTCCTCTGGCGCAAGCGCGCGTGGATGAGCGACGAGCAAGGCATCTTCATCGCGGACATCCGCGAGACTATCGACGACATGAACGTCCAGCCTCCGGTATAATTCCGAAAGCGCCTGCGCCTCGGAAGGCCCCGCCTCCAGCATCGCCGCAAAATCGCCGCCCTGCCCGGCCCAGCGCAGCGGCAGGCCCGTTATCGTAGCAACGGGCTGCGAAAGCGGCTTGGTCCATGTTGCATAGGCTGGGCCGATCAACGCCTGCCCGGCGACAAACCACAAAATCAGCGTGAGAAGCATTGCCGGCCAACGCAGCGCCGCATGCCAATTACCGGTGCGCCCGATGAGGATTGCCGCAATGCCGCATCCTACGCCACCACATAGCAAGGTGGCGACGAGTTGGAGGCCACCCATTCGCTCCGCCAGTCCATAGTGCAGCGCCAACTGCGTCATGGCCAGGATCAGCAACGCCGCCGCAAAGGTCCGGGCGCGCGCCCGCAGGCTCTCGCCCCGGATGAGCCATGCAAGGAGCAGCGCGCCCGGCATGAGCAGAGGGATTGCCAGCGCCGCGTCGACCCTTCCGAGCAGCATCTGGCCACCGCATATCCAGGCCAGCGCCAGCGCCGGAAGGACATAGGCGGCGGACAGTCGGAGCGTCGGCGCCAGCCCGGCAAAACGCGCGCGCGTCACTGTGCCGATTTGTTCCGTGCGCGCTGCAGTTCGGGATCGGGTTCGAGGTCGGGAACCTTTGCCGTCGCGGGCGGCAAGGGCGCGGCCTTGGCCGCAGACGGGGCCGCCTTTGCAGCGTCGGCCGTCGGCGTCACCGGCTGGACGCCCAGTTCTTCGAGCGGGGCGCCGCTGCCCTTTTCGGCCGTGCCGGTCGCAGCGGGATCCGCGGTCACCGCATCGCTCGCGACCTGTTCGCGCGCCCGCTCCCCGATCAGCCCGGCGAGACCGACGAGCAGCAGCACCGCCATCACCCCGGCGATGCCGATCTGCAGCCGGCGCATCGAATCATTGGGACCCAGCGGTTCGGGCGACACGGGCGAGGGCCTGGGCTTTTTCATGTTCACGCCGCCAATCCTTTGCTCGCCAGCCACTCGGGGTTGTAGAGCGTCGAGAGATAGCGAAACCCGCTGTCGCACAGGATGGTTGCAATGCGCTTCCCGGGGCCAAGTTGGCGTGCCAGCGCCATCGCGCCCGCGACATTGATCCCCGACGACAGGCCGAGGCACAGCCCTTCCTCGTCGAGCAGCTGGCGCACCACCGCGAGTCCTTCGGCATCCGAGATGCGGAATTGCGTATCGATCGGCGCGCCGTCGAGATTGCCGGTGATGCGGTTCTGGCCGATCCCCTCGGCGACGCTCGATCCTTCGGGCTTGAGTTCGCCGCACTGGTAATAATTATAGAGTCCGGCGCCATGCGGGTCGGTCAGCGCGATAGTGATTTTCTCGTCCTTCGCTTTCAGGCCGAGCCCGGTTCCCGCGATCGTGCCGCCGGTGCCCGCGGCACAGGTGAAACCGTCGATGCGGCCGTCCATCTGCTCCCAGATTTCCTCGGCGGTGCCGAAGATGTGCGACTTGCGGTTGGCGATATTGTCGAACTGGTTCGCCCAGATCGCATTGTCGGTTTCCTCGGCGATGCGGCGCGAGGTGTGGACGAAATGGCCCGGATTGGCGAAGGGCGCCGGCGGCACGAGCACCAGCTCGGCGCCGAGCGCGCGGATGGTGTCCATCTTCTCGGCGCTCTGATTGTCGGGCATGACGATGATCGTCCGGTACCCGAGCGCATTGGCGACGAGCGCGAGGCCGATCCCGGTGTTGCCCGCCGTCCCCTCGACGATCGTGCCGCCGGGCTTCAGGTTGCCGTTCGCCTCGGCATCGCGAACGATATACAGCGCGGCGCGATCCTTCACCGAGCCGCCGGGGTTGGCATATTCGCATTTGCCCCAGATTTCGCAGCCCGTGGCGGCGCTGGGACCTTTCAGAAGGACGAGCGGGGTGTTGCCGATCAGCTCGAGGCTGGTGTGCGCAATGGTCATGGCGCTTGATCTAGGGCGCCGTCCCGCAGCCCGCAAGACAGCTTCTTTTGGGAGGACGAAGACGGGGCTTTGCCGGGAGCGGCGGCTTTGGGGTGGGGAGCGGACGCTTATGCCACCGTCATCCCGGGCTTGACCCGGGACCCGCCTTTCTTCGTCAACCGTCGGATAAAAGAAAAGGCGGGCCCCGGATCAAGTCCGGGGTGACGACAGGGGCACGCCCGAAACCAACCGCTCCCCTCCCCCCTCTTCATCGACGGACGGCGCCGTGGTCCCGACGAACGGCGGGAACTGGCCCTTGCCTCTGTAACAATATATCATTACTGACGCCGCCACAGTCGCCAACGAAAACAGGATTTCCTCTCCATGCGCTTGCTTTGCTCCGCCGCTTCGACCCTCGCCCTGATGCTGACCGCGCCCGCCTTTGCGCAGGACACCGCACCGCAGACGGGCGACGACGATTATCACACCGACCAGCCGATCATCGTCACCGCGCCTTATGTGCGCAGCCTCGACATATTGGGCAATGTGTCGGTCATGGAGGGCGAAAAGCTGGCGCAGGATATCCGCGGCCAGATCGGCGACAGCCTGACCAGCCAGCCCGGCGTGTCGGCCAGCAGCTTCTCCCCCGGCGCCTCGCGTCCCGTGCTGCGCGGTTTTTCGGGTGAGCGCGTCAGCGTGCTCGTCGACGGCCTTGGCGCGATCGATGCGTCATCGACCTCGGCCGACCATGGCGTCAGCATCGACCCGCTGACCGCCGAACGCATCGAAATCCTGCGCGGCCCGTCGGTGCTGCTGTTTTCGAGCCAGGCGATCGGCGGCGCGGTCAACGTCTTCGACCGCCGCATCCCGCGCGGCATCCCCGAAGCGCCCTTCCACGTCGACGCGCTCGCCAGCTATGGCAGCGCAGCCGACGACAAGAGCGTCGGCGCCTCGGTCGACGTCGCCCTGACCAAACAGCTCGTCTTCCACGTCGATGGCAATTATCGCGATTCAAACGATGTCCGCGCCGGCGGGCTGATCTATGCCGAGCCTTTGCGCCAGCGCCTGCTCGGCCTCGCCGCCGATGCGACCGCCGACGGCGATGCCGACGAGGCCGCACGGCTGACCGGCGCCGCGAACAGCCGCGGGCGCATCCCCAACAGCGCGAACACGAGCACGAGCGCGGGGGTCGGCGCCGCCTATATCAACGACGGCGGCATGCTCGGCCTGTCGTTCGGCTATCTCGAAACCGACTATGGCATCCCGCCGCGCGCCGACCTGGGCGAGGAACCGACGATCTCGTCGCGCCAGTACCGCGTCGACCTGCGCGGCGAGGTCGAACTGGGCGACGGCCTGTTCGAAAAGCTGCGCGTGCGCGGAGCCTATGGCGATTACGCCCACACCGAATTCGACGACGGCGTCCCCGGTACGACCTTCCTCAACAAGGGCATCGAGTTCCGCACCGAGCTGGCGCAGAACGACCGCGGCGGCTGGCGCGGCGCGAGCGGCTTGCAGTACAGCTTCCGCGACTTCGCGGCGATCGGCGACGAAGCCTTTTTGCCGCCCAACGAAACCACCCGCCTTGCCGCCTTCACGCTGCAGGAAAAGGAAATGGGTCCGCTGACACTCGAGGGCGCGCTGCGGTTCGAAAAGAGCAATATCAAGGCGAGCAGCATCGGTTACGACCGGTCGTTCAACGCTTTTTCGGGTGCGGGCGGTTTCAGCTATGCCCTCGCCGACGGGATCAAGGCGAGCATCTCGGTCTCGCACAGCGAACGTGCACCCTCGGCCGAGGAGCTGCTGTCCGACGGTCCGCACGCCGCGACCCAGACCTTCGAACGCGGCAATCCCGATTTCGACAAGGAAACGAGCTGGGGCGGCGAAGCGTCGCTGAAGTTCAACCGCGACGGCTATTCGGTCGCGCTCACCGGCTATGCGAGCTGGTTCGACGGCTTCATCTATGAAAGCGATACCGGGCTGATCGAAGACGATCTGCCGCTGTTCCAGTTCCTGCAGGACAAGGCGCGCACCTACGGCTTCGAGTTCGAAGCGGCGGCACCGATCGCACAGATCGCCGGTTTCAACATCGTCGGCGACGTCACCGCCGACATGACGCGCGCCAAGATCAAGGGTGCCGGCGTCGACGGAAACGTCCCGCGCATCCCGCCGCTGCGCGTGCTGGGCGGACTCGAAGCGCAGGGCGACCGGATCGACGCGCGCGCCGAGGTCGAATGGACCGACGACCAGAACCGCATCGCGACCTTCGAAACCCCGACCAAGGGTTTCACCCTCGTCAACGCGTCGCTGACCTGGCGTCCGCTGCCCGAGACGAAGAATCTGTCGCTGACGCTGGCGGCGAACAATATCTTCGACGTCGATGCGCGCCGCCACGCCAGCTTCACCAAGGATTATGTGCCGCTCGCCGGCCGCGATATCCGCATTACCGCCCGCGCGAGCTTCTAATCCCTCTTCCGGAAGGGTCGCCCGGGGAAGCCGGGTCCGGCACCGCCGCCGGACCCGGCTCATTGTCCCGTCAGAAGGGCAGCAGCTTGCGCTTGTTCCAGTAGATCGAGGTCGCCGCGGCGTATGCGCCGACCTTTTCCCACACCCCCGAATCGACCTTTTCGATGTCGACGCCGGTGTCGATATAGGCCTGGACGATCGACATGATCTGGTCGTCGGTCATGTCGGCCGACAGGTCCGGATTCGTGCCGCTCGGACCGAAATCGAGCGCCTTGTCGACCGGCGCGTTCGACAGGCTGTTGCGCGCAAGGTCGCCGATCAGCCATTCGCGCGAAATCCGCGCGAGGCCGTAGTCGAAATAGTCGGCCTTGTTCGCCTCGTCGATTGCGTGGCGCGCGACGCAGGTGTCGGTGATCGTCGCCAATTGCTTGAACAGCGCGTCGCGCGACACATCGTCGCCGACGCCGGTCATCGCCGCCCCGATCGACGCCTTCAGCGTCGCATTGGCGTCCTTCGTCACACAGTCGAACTTGGCGCCTTCCTGCGCCATTGCGGCGCCAGGCATGGCGGTCCATGCCAGCAAGGCGCCCGCCATGATTCCCTTCAACATAGGATCGTCCCTTCCACCCGAATTTCCCTCGGCAACACAGTCCCCTAGGACAGCATGGCCATGCCGCCGTTAACATGCAACGTCTGGCCGGTGACATAGCCCGCCTCTTTCGAGGCCAGATAGACCACCGCCGCGGCGATGTCGCTGCCCTCGCCCATGCGCCCCGCCGGGATGCGGGTGTTGAGCGCGTCCTTCTGCGCGTCGGGCAGTTCGGCGGTCATCGCGGTGGCGATGAAGCCCGGCGCGACGCAATTCGCTGTGACCCCGCGGCTCGCCAGTTCCTGCGCCAGCGCCTTGGTCATGCCGGTGACCCCCGCCTTCGACGCCGCATAATTGGCCTGCCCCGGATTGCCGGTGGCGCCGACGACGCTGGTGATCGAGATGATGCGCCCGAAGCGCGCCTTCATCATCGGCTTGGCCGCCGCACGCGCGAGGCGGAAATTGGCTTCGAGGTTGATGCGGATGACGTCCATCCATTCCTCGTCCTTCATCCGCATGATCAGATTGTCGCGCGTCACCCCGGCATTGTTGACGAGGATGTCGAGCTTGCCGCCGAGCGCCTCGACCGCCGAAGGGACCAGCGCATCGACCGCGGCGCTGTCGCCAAGGTTGCACGGCAGCGCGACATGGTCGCCGCCGAGGGTGTCGCGAAAGGCGTTCAGCTTGTCGGCATTGGACCCCGAAACCGCGAGCCGCGCGCCCTGCGCCGCCAGCGCCTGCGCAATGGCCGAACCGATGCCGCCGCTGGCGCCGGTAACGAGGGCGGTCATGCCGGTGAGATCGAACATCAATATCTATCCTTGCAATGGTCCGGTTTTTCCGGACGTCGGTGTATCAGTTTTTTCGCGCAGAGACGCAGAGGACGCAGAGTCTTTGCGGTCGTTTACGAGGCGGCGAATTCCCTGCTTCAATGTCGGCTCGCCAAAATTGATCAGCAGGCCGACGGGCATATGCATCAACCGCAGATATGTGAGAACCTGTTTCGCGTGCACCGGATGCAGATTCTCGGTGGATTTGATTTCGACGACCAGCCGGTCGTCGATCACCAGATCGGCGCGCGCAACCTCGCGAAATTCGATCCCGTCGAAAACGACGTTGATCGGCCATTGCCGATCAACCTTGTATCCCATGGCGGCCAGGCGACCGGCAAGGAGCGTCTCATAGACACTTTCCAGAAGCCCCGGACCGATCTCGCTATGTAGCCGCATCGCGACGCCGATCACGTCATGCGATATCTGGTCGATATGGAGCGCCGCCTCGCCCATCCCCAGCCAACTCTCCGCGTCCTCTGCGCCTCTGCGCGCAAATCTTCTACCCCGACCGGCCGCCTTTCCTCGGAGTAAAGTCGATGCGCGCCGTTTCGCGTATCTTCCCGTCCTGCCAGCGGCCTTCGACAAGTTCATAGCCCATCAATGCGAAGATGCGACCGCCAAAAAACACCGGACGCGCGTTGCCGTACCAGTCGACGCACGAGGCGAGACAATGATCGTCGCCCTGCCCCGGGCGGGCGTCGAGCGTGCCCGCGAGCGACAGGTCGCGCGCGGCGCGGCGGAGGTAGAGGATCGACGCCGCGCTGCCGAGGAACTTCGTCCCGTCGTCGCTGCCGCGCATCACCGGCAGGCCGAGCAACCCGTCGTCGCCGTTGCCGTCCGGGTCGGGGCGATAGAAAAAGGCGTGGCTGCGATTCTCGCCCTCCGCCGCGGCCGGGAAGGCATAGCGGCTCGCGAGCTGCGGCGTGCCGTCGAGCGCCACCGTCGTGAAGGTCAACGCGCCGTCGCCGCCCGAGCCGACGATGATCGCGTCGCGGCCCATGATGTCGATCCGCCCGACCTGATGACCCGGATCGAGCGGGACGACCTCGCCGCCCTTCACCGGGACGGCGTAGAGCGCGGCCTGCCCGCCGCCTTCCTTGCGCAGGTCGCGGCGTATCTGACCGCCCGCATAGAGCAACCAGTCGCCGACGAAGCGGTTCTGCCGCTCCCAACCCTCGACGCCGGGCAGCGCGCGGAAGTCGGCGGGCTTTACCTTAGCCCCGCCGTCGCCAAAGCGCGATGCCGCAAGGTGGAGCAGCGCCATGTCGCCCTTGTCATTCGCCTCGGCCTGCCACATCGCATCGCCGCCGCCCTCGTCCATCGTCAACACGTTGAGCGCGCCGTCGCTTTCTTCGCGGAAGGAGAATTGGTCGAGCGGCATACCGGCGACCTCGACCGCCTGCGGTGCGCCGCCGCCCAGCGGGATGCGATAGAGCATAGCGCGGTTGTCCGCCGGATCGCTGCTCCATTCGGACCCCATGCCGGCCCAGACATAGACGGCGTTCTGCGAGACATAGAAGCTGCGTGACCAGCTGCCGAGCACGTTGGTCGCATCGCAATCCATATCGTCGCTGCCGAGGTCGCAGATCATCACGCTGTGCAGCACATCGCCGGCGAGCCTGTCGTCGGCCCATGCCGGCTGCGGCATATAAATGTCGCGCGCGCCGGTGAACGGCTTGAAGGCGCCGACCTTGCCCTTCTGCCAAGTCGCAAGCGCGGGCAGGCTGTCGACGATCCCCTCATAGGTCGGCAGCGGCGCATAGAAGATCAGCCTGTCGCCGATCAGCCGCGAGGCATAGTTGCGCGACGAATAATAATCGCCCGAACGCAGATAATGGGTGTCACGCCACGTCAGCTTGCCGTCGGCGGAGAGGTGGAAGCGGTTCACCTCGGTGCCGCTGCGCGCATAGCTGTAACCGAGCACGACGACGGTATCGTCGCTAACCAGCATCTCGTCATACCAGGTGCCGTCGGCATCGCTCTTGCCCGGAAAGACATCGACCGCCGCGATCGGTCGCATGCCGCCGCCCGAGGCGTCGATCGTGAAGATGCGCCCACGGCGCAGCACGATCAGCAAATCGCCCTGTTTCTTGACGATGCCACCCTCGTCGACCCCGGCGGTCTGGACATTGGTGATGCCTTCGGCGGCTTTGGTCGCGGGCGGAGGTTCCTCGACGTCGAGGGCCATGGCGGGAGCCGGAGCCGCATCGGCCGAAGCGGCCGATGCGTCCATCGGTGGTGGCGGATTGAGCCGCTCAGCGGCTCTTCTTCGGTCCAGGAATGTCTTTAGTTCCGCCTCGCTCGCAAAGGCGCGCATGCTGCTGGTCGCGCCCGTCGCGGCGGCGATCTGCTGCGCGACCGGCGCCGCCGCGCCGGCCCACAAGGGCGACGCAAAGAGCGCCGCAACGAACGCCCATTGGCCAAAAGCCCAAATGCGTGTGAATCCGCTCATCGCCCTCTCCCCGGCTTGAACCAAGGGAGTTATGATACCTTATCTCTTTAGTAGAGAAAAGTGATATTTCGTCAAAGCGTCTTCAGCAGCGCCTCGATATCGTCCATCGAGATCACGCTCGTCACCTCGACCTCGCCGCTTGCGCTACGCTTGACCATCGGGCCGAGCACCTTGCCGCCGAATTCGACGAACTGGCCGACCCCGATAGCCTCCATCGCACCGACGCTTTCGCGCCAGCGGACGCGGCCGGTGACTTGTTGGATCAGTAGATCGCGGATCGTATCGGCGTCGCCCACCGGGCTGGCGGTGACGTTGGCGACCACCGGGACCAACGGCGCGGCGGGCGGATTGGCGCCGAGCGCTTCGGCCATCGCGTCGGCGGCGGGCTGCATCAGCGGGCAGTGGAAGGGCGCCGACACGGGCAGCAGCACGCCGCGCTTGATGCCATAATCCTTGACCAGCGCGACCGCGCGCTCGACCGCGCCCCTGTGGCCCGAAATCACGACCTGCGACGGGTCGTTGTCGTTGGCGACGGTGCAGATTTCGCCCTCGGCGGCGGCGTCGGCGAGCTTCTGCGCGGTGTCGATGTCGGCGCCGAGCAGCGCCGCCATCGCGCCGATGCCGACGGGCACCGCCGCCTGCATCGCCTGCCCGCGCGTCTTCAAAAGCCGCGCGGTGGTCGCGAGGTCGAAGGCGCCCGCGGCGCAGAGCGCGCTATATTCGCCGAGGCTGTGCCCCGCGACATAATCGGCCTTGGCCGACAGCGTGACGCCGCCTTCCTTTTCGAGCACGCGCAGCGTCGCGATGGCGTTCGCCATGATCGCGGGCTGGGCATTTTCGGTAAGGACCAGCTGGTCCTCGGGGCCCTCGGTCATCAGCTGGAACAGTTTCTGGCCGAGCGCGTCGTCGACCTCCTGGAACACCTCGCGCGCGACCGGCGACGCGTCGGACAAGGCCTTGCCCATGCCGACCGCCTGGCTGCCCTGACCCGGAAAG
The DNA here is from genome assembly GCF_059421785.1 of Sphingopyxis sp. GW821-FHT02C12. Lineage (NCBI taxonomy): Bacteria > Pseudomonadati > Pseudomonadota > Alphaproteobacteria > Sphingomonadales > Sphingopyxidaceae > Sphingopyxis > Sphingopyxis sp. GW821-FHT02C12. Next base: position 2,486,634 of record NZ_JBWKVQ010000001.1, on the reverse strand, counting down.
ATGAATGCGCGCATGACCCTGTTCTCCTTGTCTCGCCCCCGCGCAGGGCGTTCAGAGGCACGTGACTCTGAACGCGGCCGTTGGCGTTCGAACTCTAGCGGCCCCCGCCTTCGCGGGGGCGACGCAATAGGGTCAGGCGCCTATTCCCTCACCCCGCGCGATGCAAGCCGAAGGGGACGACCTTGTTGCCCGCATCATGGCCGATATCGGCGCGGCCAAGATACGGAATGTCGCAGCGCGCGCACCAGTGGCGCGCGATATCCTCGGCGTCGGCGCCGAAGGGCCGGTCGTTTTCGGGGATGTCGCTGACGCGGCCGAGCCGCAGCCCGGCCAGCCCGCGCGGGCCGAGATAGCTGGCGACATGGAAGAAGGCGCGATCGAAGGCGTAGAGATATTCGCTCACCTCCTCGACCAGCAATATATGACCACCAAGGTCGGGTTCGAGCGGAGTACCGAGCAGCATCGACAGCGTCATCAGGTTGAACGCCGCGTGGCGCGCGCCATGCTGAAGCCCCGGCTCGCACACCGCAGGATCGCGCGCGACGAGCCAGTCGAGCGCACGCAGCACCGCGGCATCGCCATCCGCGCGGCGGATATCGGCGACCATCGGGCCATGCGCGACATGGTCGAAGCCGTCGCGATAGAGCGCGCCGAGCAGATTGCCCTGGTCCGAATAGCCGAGATACGCCTTGCCGCGCGCGATGTCGGTCATCGCCGCGACCGCGTCCTCGGCGATCCGGCAGGCACCATAACCGCCGCGCGCGAACCAGATCGCGTCGATGTCGGGACGGTTCGCCATCTCGACCAGCGCCGCAAAGCGATGCCCGTCCTCGCCCGCGAAATGGCCGTGGACCGCGAAACATTGCGGGTCGAAGACGAGTTCGACGTCGGGATAGCCGAGGCTCGCCAGCGCGCGCACCGCCTCGGCATCGTCGGGCAATATGGGGGTGCTGGGGGCGACGATCCCGATGCGCATAGCGTTCGCCTCCCCTTCCCTTGCCAAGCCCTCGCCAACGCCATAACGCCGCGCCATGACCGAAAACAAATCCTATTTCTTTTGCGGCATCGGCGGGTCGGGCATGTTGCCGCTGGCGATGATCGTCGCGGCGCGCGGCGCGCAGGTTTCGGGCTCGGATCGCAGCCGCGACCAGGGGCGTTCGCCCGATAAATTCGCGTGGATCGAAGGCCAGGGCATCGCGCTGGTCCCGCAGGACGGCAGCGGCGTCGCCGCCGGCCAGACCCTCGTCGCCTCGGCGGCGGTCGAGGACAGCGTTCCCGACATCGCCGCCGCCAACAAGCTGGGCCTCCCCCGCATGACGCGCGCCGATCTCAACGCGGCGCTGTTCAACGAAGCGGCGCAGGCTGTCGGCGTCGGCGGCACCAGCGGCAAGTCGACTGTCACCGGGATGATCGGCTGGATCCTCGCGCGTGTTGGACGCAAACCCACGGTGATGAACGGCGCGGTGATGCGCAATTTCGCCAGCGACGAAACACCCTTCGCCAGCGCGCTGGTCGGCGATGCGGCCACTTATGTGAGCGAGGTCGACGAGAGCGACGGATCGATCGCGATCTACCGCCCCGACGTCGCGGTGGTCACCAACATCAGCCTCGACCACAAGAGCCTCGACGAGCTGCATCGGCTGTTCGGCGATTTCGCCGCGAAGGCGCGGATCGCGGTGGTCAATGTCGACGACCCCGAATCGCGCCCGCTGATGAGCGGCGAGAATGTCATGCGCTTCGGCTTCAGCCCGCTCGCCGGGATGCGCGGCAGCGATTTCGAGGCACTGCCCGACGGGTGCCGTTTCACCGCGCACTTCAACGTCACGCAGTGCGAGGTGCGGCTGCGGATGCCGGGGCGCCACAATGCGTCCAATGCGCTGGCAGCGATGGCGGCGGCGCGCGCGCTGGGCATTTCGATCCGGGAGTCGGCAGCCGCGCTCGCCGATTTCACCGGCCTTGCCCGGCGCTATGAGGTGCTGGGGCAAGCCGGCGGCGTCACTATGATCGACGATTTCGCGCATAATCCCGACAAGGTCGCCGCGACCCTCGCGGCGGTAGCCGAACTGCCGGGCCGCGCGCTGCTGTTTTTCCAGCCGCACGGCTATGGCCCGCTGCGCCAGATGGGCAAGGAACTCGCCGCCAGTTTCGCGGCCGGCATGCGCGACGGCGACAAATTGTTCGTCTGCGATCCCGTCTATTTCGGCGGCACCGTCGACCGCAGCATCGGCAGCGAGGCGCTGGTCGCCGACATCGTCGCCGGCGGCGGCGATGCGGTCCACCTGACGACGCGCGCCAATTGCGGCGCGGCGATGCTCGATGAGGCGAAAGCGGGCGACCGCATCCTCATCCTCGGCGCGCGCGACGATACGCTGACCGAGTTCGGGCGCGAATTGCTGGCGAAGCTCGCATAGTTCCTTCTCCCCTTGAGGGAGAAGGATACGAAGCCTTGCGCCGAAGGCGCTCGGCGTAGTTGGATGAGGGTTGCGCGCCAGAGGCGCGCGCGGCCCTGCGGACCGCAACCCCTCACCCAGCTTCGACTAACCGCCAAGGCGGTAAGTCTTCGCAACCCTCTCCCTCAAGGGGAGAGGGGCGGCATGCTTGATTCCCTCGCGCAAATCTGTATAGGCGCGGCCATCGGGGCGAGGCTTTGAGCCATCGCCCCGTTTGCTTTGCACCGATTCGCAAAGCGAGACGACAGCCGGAGGGGGTTCGCGATTGGCGCGGAACCAGCGATCGGCCAAATCGAAGGAAGCGCACCATGCCGTTCTACGAGCATGTTTTTATCGCGCGTCAGGACCTGAGCCAGGCTCAGGTCGACGCGCTGGCGGAAACCGTCACCAACGTCATCGGCGAATATAAGGGCGAGGTCCACAAGACCGAAACCTGGGGCCTGAAGCAGCTCGCCTACAAGATCCAGAAGAACCGCAAGGGTCATTATGTGATGTTGTCGGCCGAAGTGTCGGGCGAAGCCGTTGCCGAGATCGAGCGTCAGGCTGCGATCAACGAAGATATCATTCGCTGGATGACCATCAAGGTCGACGAACTCGAAAAGGGTCCCTCGGTCATGATGCGCAAGCAGGAACGTCGGGGCGGCCGTGGCGGCCGTGACCGCGACGGCGAAGAATAAGGAACAAAGACATGGCACGACCCTTTTTCCGCCGCCGCAAGACCTGCCCCTTCACCGCGAAGGACGCACCGGTCATCGATTACAAGGACGTCCGCCTGCTCCAGGGTTACCTGTCGGAGCGTGGCAAGATCGTCCCGTCGCGCATCACCGCGGTGTCCACCAAGAAGCAGCGTGAGCTGGCGAAGGCGATCAAGCGCTCGCGCCACATCGGCCTGCTCCCCTATATCGTTAAGTAAGGAGGGCTGGTCCGATGGAAATCATCCTGCTCGAACGTATCGAAAAGCTTGGCGGTATCGGCGATGTCGTCACCGTCAAGAACGGCTTTGCCCGCAATTACCTGTTGCCCAACAACAAGGCGCTGCGCGCGAACGACACCAACCGCAAGCTGTTCGAAGCCAACCGCGGCAAGATCGAGGCTGACAACGCCGAACGTCGTGGCGAGGCCGAAGGCCGCGCCAAGGATTTCGACGGCAAGCAGATCGTCCTGATCCGCCAGGCGTCGAACACCGGCCAGCTCTATGGTTCGGTTTCGGTGCGCGACATCGTCGATGCGCTGGCCGAAGACGGCATCACCGGCATCGGCAAGTCGATGGTCGAACTCGAACGCCCGATCAAGGCGCTCGGCCTGGTCGACGTCAAGGTCAAGCTGCACCCCGAGGTCGTCGTGACCGTCGGCGTCAACGTCGCGCGCTCGCCCGACGAAGCCGAAATGCAGAAGCAGGGCATCGACGTCATCGCCGCGATGTTCGAGGAAGAACAGGCCGAGGCTGCTGCCACGGCGCTGGAACCCGACAGCGAAGACGAGTTCGAAGAAGGCACGCCGCCTTCGGAAACCGCCGTCGAAGCGGTTGCGGACGACGCCGAAGAAGCCTGAGCTTTTTCAGCCAAAGCCATTTGAGAGGGCCGCGTTTCCGAAAGGGAACGCGGCCCTTTCTGTTTGGGGGTGATGGGTTGCGGGCGAACGCCGCGTTTGCGTAATCCGCATCGTCACCCCGGGCTTGACCCGGGACCCGCCTCCCTTCTTTCGCCGTCGGACCAAAGGCAAGGCAGGCCCCGGGTCAAGCCCGGGGTGACGATGAAATAGGTGCCCGCTCCCCACCCCAAAGCCGACGCACCCACCCGCCGATCCCCGCTGGCCAATCCCCCTCGCCTTTCCTATGGCCGCAACTGATGGCCGACGATCCCTTCCAGCGCCGCTTCGCCGGTGACGCGAGCCTGTTACCGCATATGGCGGACCTCGCGAACGACCGCGTCCTGATCGCGCTGCTGACCGAGGCCGATTATCGCGCCACGAGCTTCCTCGACCAGCGGCTGCTCACCGACCGGATCGGGCGCGAGTGGATGGCGTGGGATGCGCTGCCCGACCTTGGCCCGGCGGCACCGCGCCCGCACCATATCTTCCACATCGGCCATGTCGGCTCGACCCTGGTCTCGCGGCTGCTCGCCGAGACGGGCGACGTCCTGCCGCTGCGTGAGCCGATGCTGCTGCGCACGCTGGCGCAGGTCGCCGAGCGCATCGATCGGCCGGAGTCGGTCTGGTCGCCCGATCTGTATCGCCAGCGGCTGGCGCAGGTGTCGGGCTGGCTCGGCCGCGGTTTCGCCGCCGGACAGGTCGCGATGGTCAAGGCGTCGAGCGTCATCACCGCGATCGCCGACGACCTGACCGGCGCCGAGGGCCGCGCGCTGTTTCTCTACGCCCCGCTCGCGCGCTACATCGAAACCATTCTGGCGGGCGAGGCGTCGCTTGCCGAAACACTGGCGCAGGCGCCCGCCCGCATGGCGCGCCTCGCGGTGTTGTTTCCCGACTTTCCGCACCGGCTCTGGCAATTGCCCCCGGTCACCCGCGTCGCGATGAGCTGGCTTTGTGAAATGGCGACCGCAGCCCGCACCCTGCCCGCCGCCGATCCACGCCACCTGTGGGTCGATTTCGAGGCGATGCTCGCCGACCCCGCGACCAGCCTGACCGCACAGGCACGGCATTTCGGCCTCGCGCTCGACGCGGCGCGGATCGAGGCCGCGCTCGCGGGGCCGATCATGCGCCAATATTCGAAGGCGCCCGAGCATGGCTACAGCCCCGACCTGCGGCGGCAATTGCAGGCGCAGGCCGCCGCCGAGCACGCTCCGGCGATCGCCGAGGCCATCGCCTGGGTTGAAGCGCTCGCCGCACGCGATAAGACAGTCGGCGACCTGCCGATCCACGGCCGATAGGAACGACGATGTTCAAGCTTGTCCAGTTGCTCGACGATGCGGAAGTGCGCGCGCTGCGCGACATCGCCGCGGCCGGCCAGTTCGTCGACGGCAAGATCAGCAACCCGCATTCGACGATCAAGAACAACCTCCAGCTCCACGATGCGCAGGCCTATGAACGCTCGTCGAAGATCCTGCTCGACGCGATGGTGCGCAATCCCGATTTCATGGAGTTCAGCTTTCCCGCGCGGATCGCGCCACCGCTGCTGACGCGCTACAAGCCGGGCATGCATTACGGGCTGCACCCCGATGCCGCCTATATCCCGCTGCCCGATGGCCAGCTGCGCACCGACGTCAGCTGCACGGTGTTCCTGGGCGATCCCGCCGATTATGACGGCGGCGCGCTGCACGTGCAGCTCGGCAACGCCGACCTGCGCTTCAAGGAAGCTCCGGGCGTCGCGATCGTCTATCCCTCGCACACGCTGCACGAGGTCGAGCCGGTGACCCGCGGCGAACGGCTGGTCGCGATCACCTTCATCCAGAGCCTGATCCCCGACGTCGCGCACCGCAATCTGATGTACGAACTCAACGAGGTCGCGGCGCTCGAGGGCGGCAAGATGGATCCCGAAAATTATACGCGGCTGCAGGCGGTGCAATATCAGCTGCTGCGGATGTGGCGGCGCTAGGGCCGGTGAGTGGCCACGAAGAAACCCGCTACGAAGCCCGCCTCAACCACAGCGCGGTCACCCGCTTTCTCCATTCGGTCCGCTACAAGAACCTGCTCGGCGTCGTCGCAGCGCTATCGGGTTTCCGCGGCGGCAAGCCGATCCGAATCCTCGACATCGGCTGCGGCAGCGCGCGCGCCTTCGGCCTGCTCAATCCCCGGTTCGCCATCGACTATGTCGGTGTCGAAATGCGTCAGAAGCTATGCGCAGTCGCCCGCGACCGTTTCGGCGACCGCCCCAATTTTCGGGCCGTGCGGAACATCATCGGCAACCGGCTCGACCTGATCGACCAGGTCGACCTGGTCATCGCGCTCGAAACCCTCGAACATATTCCCGCAGACCAGGTCGCGGTGCTGGTCGAGCATATCGGTCGCGCCGAGATCGACGGATTCTATTGCACCGTACCGAACGAGATCGGTCCCGCCATCGCAGTCAAGAACCTGGGGTCGGCGATGATCGGATATCGGCGGCACCGCGAATATAGCTGGCAGGACACCTTCCACTCGGCGACCTACCGCCTCGACAAGGTCGCGCCGCACCGGACCGGACACAAGGGCTTCGACTGGCGCGCGCTGCAACGGGTGATCGCGGCGCATCTCGACATCCAGGCGGTGCACCGTTCGCCCTATGGCTGGGTGCCGCGCGCGGTGTCGCCCAGCATCGGTTTTTATTGCACCCCGCGGCCGCGGCTCAATAGCCCATCAGGCTGAGCACTTCCTTGCGGCTGCGCTCGTCCTCGAGGAAGCAGCCGAGCAGCCGGCTGGTCACCATGCCGACGCCCGGGGTGCGCACGCCGCGTCCGGTCATGCAGCCATGCTGGGCGTCGATGACGACCGCGACGCCATGCGGCTGGAGATTGTCCCAGATGCATTTCGCGACCTCGGCGGTCAGGCGCTCCTGCACCTGCAGCCGCCGCGCAAAGCCATTGAGCACGCGCGCGAGTTTCGAGATTCCGACGACGCGGTCCTTGGGCAGATAGGCAATCGACGCCTTGCCGGTGATCGGCGCCATATGATGTTCGCAGTGCGACTGGAACGGGATGTCGCGCAGCAGGACGATCTCGTCGTACCCGCCGACCTCTTCGAAGGTGCGCGACAGGTGGATCGCCGGGTCCTCGGCATAGCCCTGGCAATATTCGAGCCAGGCGCGCGCGACCCGTTTCGGCGTGTCGAGCAGGCCCTCGCGCGACACGTCGTCGCCGGCCCATGTGATCAGTGTGCGGACCGCATCAAGGACCGCGTCGGGCACCACCGGCCTGCCGTCCGGTCCCACTTCCACCTTCGTCATCCGCCCGCCTTCACTGTTGCTATCATGTCGCACATTTCGGGACGAAAGCGCCGCGAAGCAAGCCCCGCGCGACAATAATTTGCTCCAGCGGGCAAAGCTTACGTTGCGGAATCGGAGCTTTTTTCTCGTCTCACGTAATAATATTCCAGCAGGTGAATCTGGTTCAACAAGTCACTTGACGCTTTCGTCAACTGGGCGCAGTTTTATGAGGTTACAGAGCCTGCTCAAGCAGGCCGTGATCGGAGAGCCGGCGTTATTCCCCGAGCGCCGGGGGGAGAGGACGATGCCCAGCACGGCTGGCTACAATATATCGCGCACGCGCTCGCGCTGGACCGATGAGGTTCAGCGCTCGTAGTCACACGTCTGGACACATCCCCTCCCAATTGAGTGATGCAATTGGGCGATCCGCGACGCGGATCGAAAAAGGGAGGCTATATATGAAGTTCAAGGCACTGATCGGCACCTCGATCCTTGCGATGTCGGTGGCGAGCCCGGCGTTCGCGCAGAACGCGGCGGACGAGACCGAACGCGACGCATTCGGCGGCGAAATCGTCGTGACCGCGCAGCGCCAGTCCGAACGCCTGCAGGATGTTCCCATCGCGGTCAGCGCCTTTTCGACCGAAGCGCTCGAGGCGCAGCAGATCAAGACGCCATCGGATCTTCAGCTGACGCTGCCCAACGTCACCTTCACCAAGACCAACTTCACCGGCGCGAGTTTTACCATCCGCGGCATCGGCGACCTTTGCGTCGGCACGACCTGCGACAGCGCGACCGCGATCCACCTGAACGGCGACCCGCTCTTCTCGACCCGCCTGTTCGAAACCGAATTCTTCGACCTCGAGCGCATCGAAGTGCTGCGCGGGCCGCAGGGCACGCTGTTCGGCCGCAACGCGACCTCGGGCGTGGTCAACGTCATCACCGCCAAGCCCAAGCTCGGCGCGTTCGAAGCCGCCGCCGAAGCCGAGTACGGCAATTATGATTCGATGAAGGGCAAGGCGATGGTGAATATTCCCATCGGCGACACCCTGGCACTGCGCGTCGCGGGCATCTACCTCAACCGCGACGGCTATACCAAGAACACCTTCCTCAATACCCGCATCGACGACCGCGACCTGTATTCGGTGCGCGGTTCGATCCGCTGGGAGCCGACCCCGGACACCACGGTCGATTTCCTCGCCTCCTATTTCCACGAACGCGACAAGCGCACCCGCATCCAGAAACAACAGTGCCAGCGCGACCCGACCGGCATCCTCGGCTGTCTGAACACCCGCCGCGACAATTCGCCGTTCAACGGCAATGCGACCTTTACCGCCGCGCTGACGTCGAAGGAATTCCTCGCGACCCAGGGTATCCCGACGGCGTTCGCACTCGGCAGCCTCTATGGTCCCGACGTCTATGCCAACACGACGATCCCCGCCGATTCGCGTACCGTGAACACCGCCTTCACCCCGCAATATTTCACCAGCGAACTGACGCTGCAGGGCGAGATCGAGCATAATTTCGGGCCGGTCTCGCTGCAGGTTTCGGGCCAGTACCAAAAGGTCAAGCTCGACTCGATGCAGGACTATAACAGCAACGTCGGCAATCGGGCCCTGTATGCGGGCGGCCTGAACACGCTGGCCTTCTTTGCCGCCAATGGCATCCCGACCGGTCTTCCGGCGCCCTTTCCCGCCTTTGTTCCCGGTTCGGCCGCCTATTTCGCGCCGGTCGCCGCCGCGATCATTCCGCAGGGCCCGAACGGCCCGCTCTGCACCTCGCTGCCCGAGGAAACCGGCTTCGGCTCGTTCGGCGGCAACAAGATCTGCGACGCGACGTCGCTGCAGTTCGACCGGTCGAACCAGTATAACAGCAGCTGGTCGACGGAAGCCATTCTCAGCAGCGATCTCGACGGGCCGTTCAACTTCCTCGTCGGCGGCATCTATGCCGATTATCACCTGACCGAGAACAGCTATTATGTGAACGCCTTCCCGATCGACTATCTGACCGGCGTTCTCGGCGCGTTCAACTCGTTCGCCAACGGCCTGCCGCCGTCGTTCCTCGCGACGCCTTTCTTCCGCAACAACACCGACGATCTGAAGATCAAATCCTATGGCATCTTCGGCGAGGCCTATTTCGAGTTCAACGACCGGCTGAAGCTGACCGCCGGCCTGCGCTACAACAACGACAAGAAGAGCGTGCTCGCGCGGTCGACCCTCGCCAGCTTCCTGACGCCCTTCGGCCAGACCGGCGACGTGTTCGGTTCGCCCTTCGTCGGCTCGTTCGACGCCGATCCGGGCACGCCGGGCAACCAGCTCATCCAGGCGCGCAGCGTGAAGTTCAACAAGCTGACCGGACGCGCGGTCCTCGACTTCAAGGTCACCGAGGACAACCTGATCTACGCCTCCTATTCGCGGGGCTATAAATCGGGGGGCATCAACCCGCCGCTGCAACCGATCTTCCAGGTGCCCGAGAACTTCAAGCCCGAACAGGTCGATGCGTTCGAAATCGGGTCGAAGAACACGTTCGGCGACGGCGCATTGCAGCTGAACCTCACCGGCTTCTATTACAAGTACAAGGATCTTCAGCTCAGCAAGATCGTCGCCCGCACCGCGGTCAACGACAATATCAATGCCAATATCTGGGGTTTCGAGGCCGAAGCCATCGTCCGCCCCGATCCGAACCTCGTGATCAACCTGGGTTTCAGCTATCTGAACACCAAGGTCGTCGGCGACGAATATAGCAGCAATCCGCGTGACTTCGGTGGCGGCCGCAAGGATGCGGTGATCATCAAGGACATCACCAACGCCGCGAACTGCGCGGTGGCGTCGGCGTCGGGCAACGTGGCCGGGGTCAACGGCTATGTGAACCAGGTCAATGCGCTGATCAACCAGGGCGCCATTCCGGGTCTCAAGGCGGGCGCCGGCTTGCAAGGGACCACACCCTTCCCGTCGGATGGCGGCATCGCATCGACGGGCGCCTACAGCGTTTGCGCCGTGGTCATGGCGCTGGCACCGACGCTTGGCCAGGCCTTTGGCGGGATCGAGACCTCGGCCACGCTCAATGGCGAGCTCTTCCAGTATACGGCGGGTATTCCCGTCAATCTGAAGGGCAATGAACTGCCGCAGGCACCGAATTACAAATTCTCGGCAGGTGTCCAATATACCGTCAACTTCGGCGACGGCATGTCGCTCGTCCCGCGCTTCGACCTCGCCTACACCGGCGACAGCTATGGCAGCATCTTCAACGGCAATGTGAACAAGATCAAAGGCTATGCCCAGGTCAACGCCCAGATGCAGCTGAACGGCACCGACGACAAATGGTATGTGAAGGGGTTCATCCAGAACCTGTTCAACTCGTCGAGTGTCACCGGCCTGTACATCACCGACCAGTCGTCGGGTAACTACACCAACATCTTCACCCTCGAACCGCGCCGCTACGGCATCGCGGCGGGCGTGAAGTTCTAAAGCCCGACGGCGGCAACGCCCAAAAGAAAACCCGGCCTCTCGGCGGAGAGGCCGGGTTTTTCTATGCCCGAAATCCGGGGACCCGACAGCGGGGGGCAGGCGTGCCGCCCCCCGCTATCCCGATCCTCAGAATTTGAAGCGAACGACACCGCCATAGGTGCGCGGCTGGTTCGGGTAGCCCGAAACGCTGCCCGACTGCGCCACCGCGGGGAAGATCGTCGTCAGATAGGTCGCGTTGGTGAGGTTGCGGCCCCACACGCCGACTTCGACGCCATTGGTCAGCGCGACGGTGAACGACGCGTTGAGCTGGTTGACTTCGCGCTTCAGATTCTGCGCGACGCTGGCCGGGAAACCGGTCAGGCCCTCGACGATCTGCACCGGGCTCTCATAATGATAGTCGACGTGCAGGATCGCGCGCGTACCGCCCGCGAATTCATGCGTGTAGGTACCGCCAGCCGACACCGTCAGCGCCGGGATGCCCGCGGGCGTGCTGCCCGAGATATCGCCGAACGCCGAATTGATGAAGCTGTCGTACTTCGGATCGAGATAGGTGAGCGCCATCGTCAGGTTCAGGCCCTCGACCGGGCGGACCGAGCCGTCGAACTCGACGCCGAAAGTCGACTGCTTGCCCGCATTGGCGAGCGCGAAGCCGGTCCCGGTGAAGATGTTCGACTGGAAGCCCTTGATCGACTGCTTGAACACCGCGAGGTTCAGCGACGCGACCGACCAGTTGGCCTTGAGGCCCGCTTCATAAACGGTCGATTCTTCCGGCGCCGCGAAACGCGAACCCGAGGTGAGGTTCACCGTGCCCAGACCGCCGCTGATGATCGCCGGCAGGTCGCTGCGGAGCGGGCGGCTGTCGCGCGACAGGTTGACCGAGCTCGCCTTGAAGCCCGTCGCATAGGTCGCATAGAGGTTGACCGTGTCGGTCAGCTCATACGACGCGCGGACGCTGTAGGCGAGATCGCTGTCGTTGGTCTTGCCGGGCTCGACCGCATTGGGCAGGTTCAGGAACGGCGGCAGGAACTGGAACTGACAGAGGCCCAAACGCGAACCATCCGCCTGACGAGGACAGAGCGGATTTGCGCCAACAATCGTGGGATTGGCCGCAAGGAATGCGGCGGTCGCCGGATCGACGCCCGCACCCACCAACAGAGCCTGACGGAACGGCGCATAGGCCGCCGCGTCGAGGTTGATGCCCGAGAAGACGTCGCTGCTGACGACGTCGGTCGCGAAGCGCTTCTTGTCCTTGGTGTAGTTGGCGCCGACGGTGAGGGTCAGGCGATCGGTGACGTCGAAATCGACGGTGCCGAAGATCGACATGGCTTCATTCTTCAGGCGATAGGCTTCGTCGAGCCCGGTGCCGGTCTTGAAGAAGGTCCCTGCATATTTTGCCGGATTGCCTTCGAGCGCGCCGAGCGTGCCTTCGAGCAGTCCAACGTTGAGCGCGTTGCCGCTCGCCGCGCGGATCAGCGCATCGCCATAGGGACGGAACTGGGTGCCGAACTTGATCGCGCTCTGCTGGTCGATCTTCTCGTTGAAATAATAGCCGCCGAGCAGGAAGTTGAGCGGGCCGTCGAAATCGGACGTCACGCGGAATTCCTGCGTGAAGGTGTCGATGTCGACATAATCGCTCTTCTCACCGATCAGGTCGGCGCCGGTGAAGTCCGAATCCTGGTTGGTGTCGGCGCGAACCTGGCGATAGGCGGTGATCGAGGTCAGCGCGAGATTGCCGAGGTCGTAATCGATCTGCGCCGAACCGCCGTAGTTCTTGATTTTGTTCGACGACAGGAAGTTGTTGTACACATTGTACGAGAAGGGATTGTTCGCATCGACGCTGGGGCCGCCCGCCAGCGCGTTGGTGATCGCGACGGTGGGACCGGCGATGACGTTGCCGGCGATGCAGCAATTTTCGTCGATCTTGTCATAGTCGCCGATCAGGCGGATCGACAGCGCATCGGTCGGTTCGAACAGCAACTGGCCGCGCACGCCGTAACGGTTGCGGTCATTGACGTCGGTGCCAAGCTTCAGGTCCTGGGCATAGCCGTCGCGGCGGTTGTAGTTGCCGCCGATCGAGAAGGCGATCGTGTCGCTGATCGGGCCGGTGACATTGCCCTTCACGGTGATCGCGTCGTAATTGCCATAGGTGACTTCGGCGCTGCCGCCGAACTTGAACTGCGGCTTTTGCGTCACGATGCTGATGACGCCCGCCGAGGCGTTCTTGCCGAACAGGGTCGACTGCGGGCCGCGCAGCACTTCGATGCGCTCGACGGCGGGAAGGTCGCCGATCTGCGCGGCCGAGCGCGAGCGGTAGACGCCGTCGATGAAGACGCCGACCGACGGTTCGATCCCGGCATTGTTCGCGCCGTTGCCGAAGCCGCGGATGATGAAGTTGGTGTTCGCGCTCGACTGGAGCTGCGACACGCGCAGGCTCGGCACCGCCGACTGCAGGTCGATGAGGTCGCGGATCTGCGAACGCTCGAGGTCGGCGGCCGAGGTCACCGAAACGGCGACGGGCGTGTCCTGCAGCGTCTGCGAACGCTTGGTCGCGGTGACGATGATCTCGTTGCCATAATCGACGGTTTCGGTCGTCGTGTCGGCGGCCGGGGCGGCGTCCTGGGCAAAGGCGAAGGCAGGGGTGGTTGCGGCGCACAGCATGGTGGCGCCCAACAGGATGTTGCGCAAGGTCATGAGGTCTCTCTCTCCAACCCGCCGGAACGCGGCCCATGGGCCAAAGGAGGGGATGCTCCAGCGGGAACTGGCGGCTCTAGCCGCCCGGTTCGCCGCGTCAACGGGGCGGCGTTATCACATGACTGATTTTCCGGGGTTAAGTGACCAAAAAGCAACAGTTTGCACCGCACCATGACGGGTCAAGTCAGGCCATGGCATCGCCACAATAGGCCATGTCTTAACCTTGCCCCTTTAGGGTGACGCTACTGCGAGCGAGGAGATCATGATGCAAGCTACACATAGGAGCATGCCCCCCGGGATCGCCGCGGCGGCCGCGCTGGCGATCGCGGCATCCGCGGCCGCGCAACCCCCAGCCCCCGACGTTCCGATCGCCCTCGTGAACGGATTCCACAGCGGCGGCCATATCGAAGACTATGTCGCGCGGGTGGTCGGCGAGCTTCGCCAGGCGGATCGGGCCGGCGACGGCCTCGACCAGCGCGACATCGACTTTGCCATGGCGCGGCGCGCAGCGGTCCAGCGCGCCGGGCCGATCCAGCGAATCCTGCCGATGGACCTCGACGGCGACTTCCGGATCACCCGCGACGAAATCGGGACGAGCACGAGCGCCGATTCCGGCACGCCCGACGATCAAACCGCGCGCGATCGCCGCATCGAGCATCATCTCCAGCAATATGACATCGACGGCGATGGCGTCATTACCCTGCCCGAAGCCGCCGCGACCGCGCGCCAGCAGGCATGGGACTATCGGCTCGTCGCGCTGCTCGCGACCGATCCCGACGGCGACGGCCGGCTGACCGCCGCCGAACTGACCGTTTTGGCGGAAAAGGCCTTCCGCGCCGTCGATGCCGATGGCGACGGCACCACGTCGGAGCCGGAACTTGCGGCGATCCGGGGCAGGATACGCGAAAGCCAGATGACCTGGCAGGCCGAAATCTGCCAATTACCAGCCGTGCCCGCCGCTGCGAGGCTGATCGCCTATGGCGGCTATGAGAGCCGGACGATCTCGCCCGTCCAGATCGAGAGCAACGACAAGCGGGAGAAGACGCGGCTGGTCGAGGTGACGATCGAGCCGGGCGGGCAACCGCTCTATCTTGTCCTGACATCCTATGAAACGACGCTCTGGCGCCTCACCGGCGCAACGGACCGGGTGAGCCATGTCGTGGCCTCCTCCTACCGCGCCGGGCGCGGATCCATATCGGCGGCGGGCGTCACCGGGGTGCCGGCGAGGAAGGTCACGATCTCGAAGGCGGGGTGCCCCAATTATTTCAGCTCGACCACCGAGGAAGAGACCGAGCGCGCGCGCGCATCGATCCGCTTTTCGCTGAAGCGCGATCCCGACGCGATGTTCGCCGACTATGCCGCCGACCGGATATCGCTACCCTCGGGCACGATCGCGGCGACGCCGGACGAATGACCGCGAGACCGTCCGGCTGAGGTCATAAGGATGGGAAAAGTGGTGCCCGGGGACGGATTCGAACCGCCGACACTGCGATTTTCAGTCGCATGCTCTACCAACTGAGCTACCCGGGCACGGGCCTCGCGAAGCCGACCGGCCCGCTGGCGAGCGGCGGCTATAGGCAGGGTCTCGCATCCTGTCCAGCACCTTTGTTGCGCCGTTACGACCGGCTATTCGTCGGTGAAATTATCCTCGTCGGCGGTGCCGTCGGCGGGCTGGTCGACGGGCACGCGATAGCCCTCGCCGAACCAGTTGAGCAAGTCGCGGTCGCGGCAGCCGCGGCTGCAGAAAGGCTTGAATTCGTCGGCACGCGGCTGGCCGCATAGCGGACAGGTACGCGGTCTGGCGGCGGGTTTACTGGGCATGGCCCGATCCTTTGATGGCGGCATCGGCGATGAGTTCGACCGGGCGTCCGGTGCGTGTCTGCAGCATATGGGTCCACGCAGGGTGCGCCGCAATATGGTCGGCAACCGCCGGGCGCACGGTCAGGCGCAACACCCCCGTCCCCGCCGCGCGCTCGGCCTGCCGCAGCAGCAGCGCCGCGTCGGTCGCGGTCGCATCGAACCGCACCTGCTCGATCAGCGACGGCCGCTCGCGGCGGCGGATGATCTGCAGCAAGCCGAACCCGTTGGTTGCGGTGCGTTCGAAAGGCTGTGGCAGGATTTCGTCGATGAGCGCGTCGACGGCCAGCCGTTCGGCGCGGGTGCGAAGTGACGGAAAGTCGATTCCGATCGACCCGCCGACATCGCAGCAACGGATGACATGGGCCGCCGCCGCTGCCCCCGCCTTCGCGAGCGCCAGGGCGTCACCTTCGCCGTCGATATCGATCAGCGTCATCGCGGGCGTCGTATCGACCCACAGCGCGCCACCGGCAAAGGGCCAATGGCCGGCGCGGACATGGTCGATCACCTCGGACCACCCGGCCTCTTCAAGGCGGTCGAGGCCTGTCGGGTGCAAGTCGACCACCGGAAATTCCGTCGCGGCGATGCGCGTGCGAAGATCGGGTCCCGCGACCGGCGAACTGCCCTCGGTCGCCAGCCGAACGCGGGCGGGCTTGTCGCGTCCGCGTTCGCGTAGCGCCATGCGCGTGATTTCGACGATGAGCCTCGTACCGAGCGAGATGGGGGATGGCAGCGCCGCGATCGTCGCGAGGGGTTGGCCCGGCACATCGAGCATGACCTTGCCCGATTCGACCAGCCGGGCGGAAACAATCGCTCCGACGAGGGGAGCTTCATCGTCGCGTTCGATGCGGGCCTCGACGATTGCACCGTCCTCGACCAGCGCGGCGCGCGCCTCGCCGATCCCGGCTTCGTACAGCCACTCAGCCAAGCGGCACACCCGCGCTGCTCAGCAGACCGCGCGTCTCGAACAGCGGCAGGCCGACGACGTTCGAATGGCTGCCCGACAGGAGGCGGACGAAGCTTTCGGCCCGGCCCTGGATCGCATAGCCGCCCGCCTTGCCCATCCCTTCCCCACATTCGACATACCAGTCGATCTCGGCGGCGCTCAGCACCTTGAAGGCGACGATGGTGTCGGCGACGCGGACGCGCGGCTTGCCGTCGGCGCCGACGACGCAGACGCCCGACCAGACATGGTGCCGCCGTCCCGACAGCAGGCCGAGCATGCGACGCAAATCGGCCTCGTCGACCGGCTTTTCGAGGATGCGGCGTCCGACCGCGACGGTGGTGTCGCCGGCGAGCACCACCTCGTTCGGCGCGCGTTCGACCGCAAGCGCCTTGCCTTCGGCGAGCCGCGCGACATAGGCGCGCGGCAGTTCGCCCTTCAGCGGCGTTTCATCGATTTCGGGGGCTGCGACGCGCGTCGGGGTCAGGCCGATGCGCGCGAGCAATTCGAGCCGGCGCGGCGACGTCGAGGCCAGCACCAGCGCAGGAGCATCCACCGCCCCGCTCACTTGAAGCGATAGGTGATCCGACCCTTGGTCAGGTCATAGGGGGTCAGTTCGACGAGAACCTCGTCACCGACGAGCACGCGGATGCGATTTTTGCGCATCTTGCCGGCCGTGTGGCCGAGAATCTCGTGATCGTTTTCCAGTTTGACGCGAAACATCGCGTTGGGAAGCAGTTCGACCACCTGGCCGCGCATTTCCAGAAGTTCTTCTTTCGCCATCAATCCTCAAGGGTCTCGAACAAATTGGGATGCGCGCCCATAGCCGCAAAAGGCGGCGATGGAAAGCCATCTGTCAGTGGACAAGCCGCAGCTTCCGCGCGAGCCGCCAGCCGACGGTCTTGGCCCAGGCGTAGCTCGGCCAGCGCGGCGGCATCGCGGGGTCGAGCCCCATGCGGCGCAGTGCGGCGTTGGCCGCATGGGCTTCGGATTCGCGATAGCTCCATTCGCTGCGCCAGGTGATCGACAGCGAGATCGACGGTGCGTCGCCATTGGCGACATAGTGCGGCGCCATGACGGGCATCAGAACCGCGTCGCCGGGCGCGAGCGGCACGGCTTTCTGCCCGCCCTCATAGCCTTCCTCCCACGGCAAATTGCGGTGGCCGCCGGTGTGATAACGCTCATGTTCGCGGCGATGCGCGAAGCGTTCGTCGCCGGCCGGCCAGACGTTCATCACCTTGGTCCCGCGCAGTTGCAGCAGGATATTATGCTCGGGATCGAAGTGGAACGGGGTGATCGACCCCGGCGACGAGATGAAGATAAACCCCTGCGGCGTCAGCATCGCGCCGGTGCGCGGCTGCACCACGGGTTCGAGTTCGCCGAGCAGCGCCATCAGCAGATCGCGATACGGCGCCTCACTCTCGATATTCTTGAGCACCGCCCAGCTGCCATTGCTGTCGATGGTGCGGATCGTCTCGCCGATCGACAGGCCGTTGGCGGGAATATCTTCGGGCAATATGCCGATCGGCACGTCGCCCGGATTATATTCGACCTGCCCGGCGGGCAGGCCTTCGCCGAGCCGCGCCAGCGCTTCGAGCGACAAGAGCGGATGGTCGGGCAGCCGGTGATGCAGCAATCCGGCCTGTTGCGGATAAAGCCGTTCCATCGTTTCGAGCGTCTCGGGCGGAAAGACGCGGCTATCGATCTTTTGGTGCGCGGTCATGGCTGGTCCTGGTCTTCGGTCGTTTCGGCGGGTGCGGCATCGGTCCGTTTCAGCCGCCGCCATGCCTTTTCGGCCTTGGTGAGCAGCGAAAAGCGCAGCCGGTCGCCGGCGCCGCTCAGCGGCACATTGATCCAGACGAGCGCGCGGCGCTCGCGCCATACGCTGTCGATCATCGGATGGCCCGACGCGGCGCAACTGTCGACCCAGTCGATGCGATCGTCGTCCAGCAGGTCGAGGTTCGCCTGTTGCAGCAATACCCCGGGCGAAAAGCGCGCATAATCCTCATCGAACGCGGTCTTGAACGAAAAGCCGCCCGGCGGGCAGAGGAAGTTGACCAGCATCGCGAGCGGCCGGCCGTCGAGGTCGAGCGCACGCATGTCGAGCCGCCCGGCTTCCGCGGCCCCGGCGAGGATCGCGCGGAACCACGCCTCGGTCTCGCCATGGCTGGCGAGCGCCGATCCGGCGCGCCCCTTCCAGCCGCGCGCTTCGAGGTCGAGGAAGGCATCGACCCATGGTTCGACCGGTTCGCCCGCCGACCAGCGGCGAAAGGCGACCGCGCCCTGTTCGGCCAGCCGGTTCGCCTGCCGCCGATGTTCTTTGCGCTTTTTCGCGCGCACCGCGCCGTCCCAATAATCCTCGGGCGACAGGGCACTTTCGAGCAGCGCCCGCTCTTCGCGATGGACGATCTCAGCCTCGGCGCCGCGACCGCGAGCGACATCGACCAGCGCGCGGTGAAGCGGGCCGTCCTCGGTCAGTCGCGGCATATGGACCAGCGTCTTCGCCCAGCGCGCGGCGTCGCACCAGCCGAGCAGGATCGACCAGAACAGACTCTCGAACCCCGCGCGGACCAGCGGGGCGCCATGAAAATGATTGGGATGCGCCCAGCCGGTGACATGGCGAAACGGCAGGCGGCCATAATGGCTGGCGGGCGCCAGCGGCATGACGCCGATCACCGGCCCTTCGGCGCCGTCGCGGACCATGACGAGCCGCGTCAGCCGCTCGGGATCGAGCAGGTGCAGCGCCGACTGCAGGCACCAGCGTTCAGCAAAGGGGTTCGGCTCGCTCGCCTCGGCCGCAACCGCGTCCCACGCGGCCGCAAGCGCCGGAGACAGCGCCAGCGGATCGACGACGCGCACCGTCAGCGGCGTGGCGGCGGCGGGCGCGGGCATGCCGTCGGCGGGAAAGGCGGGATGAACCGTCATTGCGGCGAGGCTAGCAGCGAGGGGTTAAGATGAGGTGGCTGGAAGGATAAGCGGAGCGACCGGTTTCAGGCGGTAGAGGATAAGCTGCGCTATAGATCCCGTTTGTGTCGAGCGAAGTCGAGACACGCTTGGGGAGCGCCGGCCTTCGCGTGTCTCG
The DNA here is from genome assembly GCF_059421785.1 of Sphingopyxis sp. GW821-FHT02C12. Lineage (NCBI taxonomy): Bacteria > Pseudomonadati > Pseudomonadota > Alphaproteobacteria > Sphingomonadales > Sphingopyxidaceae > Sphingopyxis > Sphingopyxis sp. GW821-FHT02C12. The sequence continues at coordinate 2,467,292 of NZ_JBWKVQ010000001.1, read as the reverse complement.
ACTTCGCTCGACACAAACGGAAATAGAGGATGGTCTAGAAATCATCCGCAAGCGGACCGTCGTCGCACCTCAAATCCCGAACAATTTCGCCAGCGACTTTTCCAGCATGAAGAATTGCCAAATCAGCCGCCCGTGATCGCGCCGTCCGCTCTGGTGCGCGGAGACGATGCGTTCGATCTCGGCCATGTCGAACCAGCCCGACCGCGCGAGGGTGGACGAGGTCGCAAGCGCCTTCGCCTGCTCGACCAGCGGGCCGCGAAACCAGTGCGATACCGGGGTCACGAACCCCATCTTGGGCCGATAGAGGATGTCGTGCGGCAGGTAACGCTCCATCGCCTGCTTCATGATCGCCTTGCCGGTGCCGCCCTTCACCCGCATCGACGCGGGCAGGCTCGCGGCGAATTCCACAAGGCGATAGTCGAGCAACGGCTCGCGCGCTTCGAGGCTCACCGCCATGCTCATCCGGTCGGTCTTGGTCAATATGTCGCCGGGCAGCCAGATTTTCAGATCGGCATATTGCGCACGATCGAGCGGTTCGCGCGCCGGCGCGTCGGCCATCGCCTGCCAATAACGCGCCTCGGCGACATGATCGCCGAGCGCGTTTTTCGCCGCATCGTTGAACAGCCGCGCGCGCTGGTCGGGGCCGGTCACCCCGACCGCCTCGCCATAGCCTTCGGCGCCGCTCTTCGACAAGCTGGCGAGCGTCGCGCGCGCGCGCAGCGGGCGCGGCGCCCAGTCCATCTGCGGCCAGACCTTCGCCAGCGGCCCGAGCAGATTGCGGCGCAGCACCCCGGGGATCAGCCCGCGCAGCCGTTCCTCCTGATGCTGGAACACCAGCCGGCGATAGCCCGCGAACGCCTCGTCAGCGCCGTCGCCCGACAGCGCCACGGTGACCTCTTCGCGCGCGAGTTCGCAGACGCGATAGGTCGGCAGCGCGCTCGCGTCGGCGAAGGGCTCGTCGAACATGTCGGCGATCCGGTCGACAAGGTCGAAGTCGCTGGCCGCGACCGTCCGCGTGCGATGGTCGGTCGCGAAGCGCTCGGCGATTGCTTGCGCATAAGCCGTCTCGTCGAGCGCCGCCTGGTCGAAGCCGATCGTGCAGGTTTTGACCGCCTTGCTGCTCGCCTCCGCCATCAAGGCCACCACCGCGCTGCTGTCGACCCCGCCCGACAGGAAAGCGCCGAGCGGCACGTCGGATACCATGCGGTCGGTCACCGCAGCGCGCATCAGGTGCGTCAGATGCTCGGCCGCCTCGCCCTCGCTGGCGCGGATACGCTTCGAAAAGTCGGGCGCCCACCAGCAGGTCGGCGGCGGCACCGGCTTGCCGCGTTCGAGCAGCAGATAATGGCCGGCGGGCAATTTCTGCACCCCCGCGACGATACAATTGTCGTCGGGGACGTAACCAAACGCGAGGAAGTCCTCGACCGCCGCGATATTCGCCTCCTGCCGCAGCAGCGGGTGCCGCAGCAGCCCCTTGAGCTCGGACGCGAAGGCGAGCGACCCGTCGGACAGCCGCGCATGGTGCAGCGGCTTCACCCCCAGCCGGTCGCGCGCGAGGAACAGGCAACCCCGCTGATGGTCGTGGAGCGCGAAGGCGAACATGCCGTTGAGCCGCGACAGGCATTCGACGCCCCATTGGCGCCAGGCCGCGATGATCACCTCCGTGTCGCCGCTGGTGCGGAAACGGTGGCCGCGCTCCTCCAACTCGGCGCGCAGCTCGCGGAAATTATAGATCTCGCCGTTATAGGTCAGCGTCACCGCCTCGTCGTCGCTCGCCATCGGCTGCGGGCTGCCGGCGATGTCGATGATCGAGAGGCGGAGATGGCCGAGACCGACGCCCGGCGCGGTCCACACACCGGTGCCGTCGGGGCCGCGATGCGCCATCGGATGGAGCATCGCGCGCAGCCGCGCCGGGTCGACCGGCTTTGCCGTGTCCAGATGATAAAGGCCCGCGATCCCACACATATTCGGCGAGGCTCTAGCGCAGTTTCAGCGCGCGGTCAGCCATCGCCTGCGCTCCGCCCGACGCGGAAACGAAATCGGTGATCGCAGATACGCCGCCCTGCCGCTCCTCGCTCGACACGATCAGCGACAGCGCGCGCGGGTCGCCGCCGAGCAGACGCGCCTTGAGACCGGCGAGCTTCGCGGCGCGGGGGTTGCCGGTGACCGCGCCGTCGACGAAATAGAAGGTCGCGGCGTCGCGCAGCACCGGACCGGGGTGCAGCACCCGTTCGGTCTTGCCGCCGTCGATCGCGGGCAGCGCCGCGCTCCACGCCCATTGGCTGTCGGGGTCGATCGCGCCCTGCCCGAAGGCGACGACCTCGCGCCCCTCGTCCTGCCGTTCGTAGCCGCCTAGTCCGACCGCGACGCGGCGCCCCTTGCCATCGATGAAATGGCGGAGCCAGAGCTGGTCGGCACCGGCGAAACGCGGCGCCCAGACGGTGCCTTCGCCGATCGTCTCGGTCCAGCCGGCGGGGACGGCGATCTCCATCTTGTCAGGCAGCGGCGCCGAGCGCGCACCGATGAGCGCCGCCCAACCGGCGAACAGCAACGGCACCGCCAGCGCAGCGGGCAGCACGGCCTTCGCAGCGCCCGCAAAGCGCGGCGCGCCCTGAAGCCCCGACACATCGACCGCGACGTCGTTCGCCGGGCGGTCGAACCAGCGGCGCGCGACGAGCATCACGATCAGGATGACGAGTCCGAAGAAGATCCAGCCATAAAAGATATGATCGATCCCGCCCGCCGCCTCGATCCCCCAGATTTCGGCGGCGACCATCGTGCCCCAGGCGCGCAGCGCGTTGGCGAGGATCGTCGTCGCGAGCGCGCCGACGACAAAGACGATGCGCCGGGCCCAGCTTTTGAAACAGAGATGCGCGGCAAAGGTCGAGTAAGCGAACATCGCGATCAGGAAACTGATCCCCGAACATTCCTCGGCGACCTCGAAGAAACCGGCGCGGGTGGTGATGAACACCCCCTCCATATGCGCGTCGAGCCCGATCAGATGGAGCAGCACGATGCTGATATGTGCGGTGAGCGTCTGGAGCAAAGGCACCAACTCCTCGCCAAACGGCACGAGGAGCAGCGCGTAGGCGAGCGGGAAGAGCAGCCCGCGCACCAGCTTCTCGCCCAGCGTCGCCGCGACCGCGCCCTGCAGCATCAGCACCAGCCCGAGCTGGCGGAACAGCCCGACGCCCGCCGCTTCGCCGACGAGCCACACCAGCCCCCCACCCGCCATCCAGATCAGCGCCGGCCACCAAAAGACCGGGGTCAGCGGGCGCAGCAGCGCGGCGCGCTGCGACACCAGCCAGCCGATCATCGGCACCATCAGCAGACAGTGGGTGAAGGTCGAGCTGTGCCACCAGATGCCCGCCATATCGGCGGCGTCGCGGTGAAAGAGCGCAACGATCGCCGCCGACAGCCCGGTCAGCGCGGCCAGATGCGCTTGCCAGCGCGTCCAGCTTTTCGGACGAACGAGGTTCGCCGCCCCCGCGATCATGCCGCGAGCCCCAGCAATTGCCCGAGCGGCGCGAGGCGGGCATCCCAGCCGTAGCGCGCGATCATCCGTTTGCGGGCGGCTTGCCCCATCGCCCGCGCGCGATCGCGGTCGTCGAAAAGCGAACACACCGCGGCCGACATGGCATCAGCCCCGTCGGCAACGAGCAGATGATCGCCGGGCGTCGCATCGATGCCCTCGGCGGCGGCGGCACTCGCGACCACCGGCCGCGCCATCGCCATCGCCTCGAGCAGCTTGTTCTGGATGCCGCGCGCGAGCAGCAACGGCGCGACCACCGCGTCGGCGGCGGCGAGCCAGGGGCGCACGTCGGGCACCTCGCCGGTGACGGCCACACCGGGCAGGTCGGCGAGCGCGCGCACCTCGTCGGTCGGCGCACGGCCGACGATCGCGAAGCGCGCCGCCGGATGGCACCGGCGGATCAGCGGCAATATGTCGGTGGCAAACCAGCGCACCGCATCGATATTCGGCCGATAGTCCATCTGGCCGGTGAACACCGCGAGCGGGCCTTCGCCCTGCCCGACCGGATCATGCGGCAAGGACGGATCGAATGTGTCGGTGTCGATGCCATTCTCGACCGCGCGGACCCTGTCCTCATCAAGGCCGCTGCGACCGCGAAACAGCGCGGCTTCGGCGGTGCTGACGAACAGGCTGGCGTCGACACGGCCCGCGACTTCGGCCTCATAGGCGCCAAGCCGGTCGGCCTCGCGCGCATGGACCCAGTGCAGCGGCTGGCGCTTGTCCTGCGCGGCGTAGGTGGCGAATTTGGCCGAATCGACGTCGACGAAGTCCATCAGCACCGGGCCGGCGAAATCGGCGGGCAGATATTGCGCCATCTGGCCCGAGAAGGCGACGATATGGCTGATCTCGCCGTGGCGGATCAGGCCGCCAACATGGCGCGCCAGCGCGGCGTTCCGGAAGAGCCGGTTCGACACCGGCTCGCCGCGCAGCACCGCCTGCGCCAGCGCGAGCGGGCGCGAGACCTTGCGCACCTCGATGGCAAGGCTCGCGCAGAGCGGCGCCATCTTGCGGCGCGCGACCTCGGCCTCGGCTTCATTGTCGGCGAGCGCGGCGACATGGACGGGCGCGAGCTTCGCCAGCGCCTCGAACATATGCCAGCTGCGGATGCGATCGCCGCGGTCGGGGGGCCAGGGCGCGCGGTGGACGAGGAACAGGATTTCGGCCATCAACCCAGCCCGCGCGCGATCAGCGGTCCGATGCGGTTGGCGGCCCAGAGCGGGAGTTTTTTCCACAGGTCGACCTGCAGGCGGTATTTGGCGCTGGTCGGGTTGGTGTCGCGCGGGGTCTCACCCTCGGCGAGCCAGCGCGCGTAGGTCAGTGCTTCGGGCTCGAAGCCCCAATTCTTCTTGTAGCTGTATGGCCCGGTTCCAAGTTTCGAGCGGCCGAAGTCGAAGCGGGTGCAACCCCGGGAACGCGCGTGGTTCATCAGCGCGAAGTACATCATTTCATTGGCGCGTGAGCCGCGCGCGGAGGCGAGGCCGCCGCCCCAATAGGGCATGACGGTGCCGCGCCAATAGAGGCTGAGGACGCCGGCCACAACTTCACGATCGTTGCGCACATTGAGGATGTCGGCGTCGGATCCGAATGCGTCAAGAACATGTGAAAACAAGGACTTGGGGAACACAGGCGTGCCAAGGTTGCGGACGCTGGTGGCGTAGACGCGGTAGTGGTCGGCGCGGTGGGCTTCGTCGGTGCCGACGGTGACCTTCAGATCGCTCCCAAGCGCCTTGCGAACCTCGGCGCGTTGCTTGCGGGGGATAGCGAGGAGTTCGGCCTCTTCGTCGCTGGCAAGGTCCCGCGCGAAGCCGGCGTAGACACCCTCCTCGATAGGCCATCCCTCTGGCAACGAACCACCCCGCAATTCGATCGACGGGACGCCGAGCGAGCCGGCGAGGTCGATCGCAGCGTCGGCCAATACCGCAGCGATGTCGGCATTGTCGGCGAGCAGGCCGCCGCCAACCGCAAAGCCGCTGGCGACAAGCGCCTGCCCGAACAGCGGCGAGCGGACATGGTGCAGCGGCAGGATGCCCACGATCTGCCCCGCCGCATCGCGCTGCGCGATCAGATGATGCTTGTGCCCCGTCGCCCTCGTGATCGCCTCGCACCAGGCGCGGGTGTGAAAGGGCGTCGCGTCGGGGTGCGCGGCGACATAGGCGTCCCACGCCGCGTCGTCGGAGAGCGGCGCGGCGACCGGATGCAGCGGCGCGTTCATGCCGCCTGCTGCCACGGCACCGCGCGGCCCTGTTGCGCGGGCAGCAAAGCGTCGGCGCGCGTCCATTCAAAATCGTCGAGCAGTTTCTTGAGCTTGCCCGCCATCGCCGAGAGACCGCTGTAATGGCGGATCTTCGATTTCAGCGGCGCATCGGCGACGCGCGGCTGGCCGGGGTCGATCTCCCACGGGTGGAAATAGAGGATAGCGGGATGCCCTTCGGCGTTCATGCGCGCGATCGCCCAGCGGGTGAAGCCATAGGGAAGCAGGCGCATGAAGCCGCCCCCCCCGGCCGCAAGCGTGCGCCCGGCGAAGCGCGCGGTGGTCACCGGCCATTCGACCAGGTCGCTGCCCGCGACCGGGCGCCAGGCGTGGCGCGGGCTGGCGGGCCAGCCATAATGGTCGTGGACCACCGGCGCGACGCTCGACGAATAGGCATAGCCCTGTTCGGCAAGGATCGGATGCGCCCATGGGGTGCGCTGGTCGACCGAGAAACTTGGCGCGCGATAGCCGCGCACGGGGACGCCGCCGAGATCCTCGAGGATCGCCTGCGTTTTCTTCAGGTCGGTGGCAAAAGCGTCGGGGGTCATCGCGAACACGCGCTGGTGGTCGTACCCATGGCTCGCGAGTTCGTGTCCCGCATCGACGATGCGTTTGATCAGCGCCGGATAGCGCTCGGCGACCCAGCCCAATGTGAAGAAGGTACCGCTGACCCCGGCCTCGGCGAAGAGTTGCAGCACCGCGTCGCAATTCGCCTCGACCCGGCATTCGAGCGCCGGCCAGTCGGCGCGGTCGATCACGCGCTCAAAGGCGCCGACCTGGAACCAGTCCTCGACATCGACCGACAGGCCGTTCTGCATGATCCCTCACCTTCATCGATCCGGCAGCTAGCCGCGACCGGGACGCCGTCAGGCGGCCCAGGTCTGCGTCAGCGTCGGATCGGGCGCATTCGCCGGATCGCGTTCGACCCAATCGATCAACAAATCAAGCACACGGCGCAGCGCCACATCCTGCTCGGCGATCCGCGCCTCCAGCCCGGCGAGCTGGCGCTGGAGCGCGACCAGTTGCGCCTCGTCGACCAATGCGGCCGCCGGGGCGTCGACCGATGCCTCGGCTTCGACCGGTTCGGGTGCGATCGCTTCGGGTTCGGCGAAGGCCGCGCTCGGTTCGGATGCTTCTTTTTCCTGCTCGACCGCGGCTTCGACGGGGTCGGGGGCAATGGCGAAACGCCGCGCTTCGGCAACGGGTTCGACTTCGGCGGCCGCCGCGGGCGCGAGGCCAAGCTGTTCGGCGACGAGCGAGCGGGCTTCGACGAAGCTCGTCGCGGCGTGCGACGGCGGCAGGATGTCGACCTCTTCGAGCGCGGCGCGCATCGACAGGCGTTCGAGGCCCATGGCGGGGGCTTCTTCGTCCGGGGCGGCGAAGGGCGGCGGCGGCGCTTCGACGCTTTCGGCTTCGACGACCGGTTCGGCGACGGCGGCGGCAGCCGGCCATTCGAGCGGGGCTTCGACCTCGGCGACCGGGGCGGCAAAGGGCGCGGGTTCGGCTTCTGCTTCGGGTTCGACGAAGGCCTCGACCAGTTCGAACGGCGCCTCTTCGGGCTCCGCGGGTTCGGGTGCGGCGGCCACCACGGGCGCGGGTTCGGGCCACACCGGTTCGGGTTTCGGCGCCGGGGCGGCCATCGCCGCGAGCGACGCCACCGGCGCCGGTGCGAAGGCGGCGGGTGCGGGTGCGGCAAAAGCCGGTTCGACCGGCGCGGGCGGCACCAGCGTCTTCGCATCGATGCCGCGATCGGCCTCGATCTCGGCGACGACGTCGCGGACATGCTGGGCGGTGATGCGATGCTGTTGCTCGACCGCGCCGAACAGCAACAGGCGGCTGACCAGCACGTTCAGCTTGCGCGGCACGCCTTCGCTGTAATCGAAGATTTCCTCGAAGGCGTCGGGGCTGAAGCTGGGGTTGCCGGTCCAGCCGACCTTACCGAGGCGGTGGAGGATATAGGGTTCGACCTCTTCGGGCTCCATCGGGTCCAGATGATGCGTCGCGATCACCCGCTGGCGCAGCTGTTCGAGCTGCGGCGAGTGGAACAAAGTCTGGCGGAATTCGGGCTGGCCGAGCAGGAATATCTGCAGCAGCGAATGGCCGCCGAGCTGGAAGTTCGACAACATGCGCAATTCTTCAAGCGCCGAGATCGCGAGATTCTGGCCCTCGTCGACGATCAGCAACGTGCGGCGGCCGGCGCGCGCCTGTTCGCGCAGATATTGTTCCATCGAACGCAGCAGTTCGGCCTTGCTCTCGCCTTCCCAGTCGAGCCCGAATTGTTCGGCGACGAGGCGCAGCAGGTCGTCGCCCTCGACCTGCGTCGACACCAGCTTGACCGCGGTCAGGCGGTTGGGGTCGATCGTGTTCATCAGATGGCCGACGAGCGTCGTCTTGCCCGCGCCGACGTCGCCGGTGATCACGATGAAGCCTTCACCCTGCGCCAGCCCATAGCCGAGATAGGACATCGCCTTGCGGTGGGTGCCGCTCTCGAAATAGAAATTCGGGTCCGGCGTCAGCTGGAAAGGACGTCCCGTAAAGCCGTAATATTGATCGTACATATTATCTTCCCCGTTACCGGAAATTGTAGCGCAGACCGAACAGCGCCGATGCCACGAGCTGGCTGTTGAAACCGTCCTGGTCGAAGCCGGTGAGGCTGGCCGCCGCGCTGCCGGTCAGCCCGCGCCAGAAGCGCTGCGAATAGACCGCCGACGCGCCATAGGATTGCACGTCGGTTGCCCCCGGCGAGCCATTGTCGAAATAATTGTAGAAGCCGCTGAACGACAGGTCGGCATCGCGGCCGAGCTGGCGCCCGATCGACGCGAAGAGATAATAATTCTCGTCGGTCACCCCGTTGAGGTCGGCAATCTGCGACAGCGCGGGCACGAGCAGGCGGCGGCGATCGTAACCGGCACCAAAGCCATAGCTCCACGCCCCGGCGCGGCTGGTGAAGATACCCTGGATGCCGCGGCTGCGGAACTGCGCGCCGGTCGCGTTCGACAGCGCGTTGTTGAGACAGCCGCCGCCCTGCGCACCGAACTGGCAGCTGTTGATATCGCCGTCGATCGGGTTGCGGGTCGGGTCGAACTGGGTCGGCAGGCCGGCGAGGCCAGCGGAAAGCCCGCGCCCGAAGCTGGAGATGCCGTCATAGACGCCGACCTGGATCTGCGTCGCATGGCCCGGGCGGTAATAGAAGCTGCCGGTATAGATGGTGTCGCCATAGCGGCGCCCGACCTTCGCGGTCAGCGAGGTGCGGCGGCTGGGCTGCCACATCACGCCCGCGTCCCAGATCAGCCCGTCGGTGTCGAACGACAGCTGGCGCGGGCTCGACTTGTCGGTGACGAAGCGCCCGTTCGCGTCGCGGACCGGCACGCCGTTCGCGTCGACGACGGGGTTGCGTTCGCTGATCTCGATATCTTCATAGCCGACGCCGCCGAGCAGCGCGACGGTCGGCCCGATCGGCACCGTCACGTCGGCGCGGGCGAACTTGCCCTCGAACCGCTGGTCGAGCTGGGTCGCATCCTCGCGCTCGTAACCGCCCGACACCTGCCAGCCGAACGGCAGGTCGCCCGGCCGCTGGCCGACGCTGCCCCACGCGACATGGTTGGTCGAGCTGTCGAAAATATCCTGGCTGGTCGCACCCGGCGGCAGCACTGCGGGGGTGTCGACCTCGACCTTGTTATAGCCGAAGCGATAACCGGCACCGACGTCGAGTCCGCCGATGCGGCGCGCGAAGGTCGGGCCGGCATAGATCGAATAGACGTCGGCGGAGTTCGACCCATTGCCGACGAAAATCGGATTGTCGGCGCCCTGCCCGTCGGCACGGGTGCGCGTCGCGAGCGCTCCCGCCTCGACATTCAGCCCGCGCGCCAGTTCGTAACGGCCGCGCAGCAGCCCGCTGATCGTGTCCGAATCGCCGAGGCCGCCCGATTCGCCGATGCGATATTCGTAGCGCAGCGTCGCCGCGACTTCGGCGCGGCGCGTCGCGATGACCGCGTCGACCCCGGCGGCGAGCGTCGTGTAGGTGAGCACATCGCCATTATTTTTGAGATCGGCCTGCAGCACCTGCCCGACTTCGAGATAGGGCGTAACTTCGACCGTGCGCTTGCTGCGCTTCTGGCCGCGCTCGTCGCGCTTGCCGGTGCCGCTTTCGGCCGAGGCCGGTGCCGACGACGCGGCGCCATCACCGCTGCCGCCTTCGGGACCCGAAAATTGCGCGTGCGCGCTGGTCGCGGTGCCCGCGAGCAGCAAGGCAACCGCCGTCATGACGCCATGGCGCGCGTGGGGGAGAGTGGTGCGCATGGTCAGGCGCCTCCTTGTCCATAATAGGTGCCGAAGCGGCGACCGCCCGGCGAATATTTGACCCCGTTGAGGAGCAGCTGGATGTGCGGGCAGGCGCCCATCAGCCCGATCGCGTCGCGCAGCGCGCTTTCGAGCGTCGTATCGGCGCGCACCACCATGATCAGCTGGCCGACATGGCCGGCGAGCACCGCGGCGGGCGACGCCGCGAGCACCGGCGGCGAATCGAGGATGATGATCCGGCCCGGCGCGCCCGCTTCGAGCTGGGCGAGCAAGGTTTCGGTGCGCGCCGAGGCGAGCAATTCGGTGTCGTGCATATGCGCGGTGCCCGCGGGCATGACCTTCAGCCCCGGAATATCGGTCTGGATCAGGCAATCGCCGAGCGGCAGGTGCGGGTCGGCGAGCGCGTCCATCAGCCCGGGACCATCCTCCAGCCCGAGCGCGTTCAGCACGCTGGGCTTGGCGATGTCGGCGTCGATCAGCAGCACGTCATGGTCGGTTTCGACCGCGAGGCTGAGCGCGAGGTTGACCGCCGAGAAGGTCTTGCCCTCGCCCGGATTGGCCGAGCCGATCAGCACGCGGTGGCCGCGCGGCAACACCGGACGGCTGCCGCTGCCCGCAAAGTTGCGGATCAGTTCGCGCTTCACGATGCGATATTCTTCGGAAATGCCGCTGACCGCCGCCCCCGGCACGATCATCCCGCTGGCGGCGAGCCGTTCGCGATCGATCGTTCCCTGACGCGTCGGCACGACGGCGGGCGCCGCCCTGGCAATATCCTTGCGCGGCGACGGTTTCGGCGCCGCCTCGACCGCGGGGGCCGCCTCGACGACGGGGTCGAGGATTTCGGCCTCGGGCGCATGGGGGGGCGTCGCCGGTGCTTCGGGCTCGGCCTTTTTCTTCGCCTTGCCCTTGCGGACCGGCTCTTCGGGCAGGCCCGAGACGTCGATCGTCGGTGCGCCGGCGGCGGGATCGGTGCCGAACATGTCGGCGGCGCGTTCGAGCAGCGAGGGCGTGCGCTTGATGGGGCGATGTTCGTTCATTTTCTTGTCCCCCGTCACGCGACCATGCCACGCTGGACGAATTCGGCGACCAGCAGCAGGACGAACAGCGCCACCAGCGCGCCGCTGCCTCCCGCGAGCCAGACGAGTTTCTTCTTGCGGTCGGCGTGCCGTTCGGGCGTCACGACCTCGGTGATCGATCCGATGACCGGCAGGCCGCTGGCGCGTTCGAGCTTGGCCGCGGTCGCATAGCTGGTGCGCACCTGACCGAGGCCGAAGGCGACCCCGATGCCGCCGCCGATGCCCGCGAACAACACGAGGGTCAGGAACAGCGGCCGGTTCGGTGCCGCGGGCGAGGTCGGTTTCGTCGGCGGGTCGAGCAGTTCGACCTTGATCGCATCGGTTTCGGTCTGCACCTCGCCGCGCATGCGCACCTGTTCGCGCTGTGCCATCAGCCGGTCCGACTGCGCCTTGAGCGCGGTATATTCGCCGTTGATCCGTTCATATTCGGCGGCGACGCCGGGGTTCTGGATCTGCGCGGTGGTGATGCGGTTGATGTCGGCCGACAATTGCGCCTTGCGCGACGACAGCGCCGCGACGGTCGCCTGGCGTTCGGCGCGCATCGCCTGCAGCGTCGCATAGGCGGGATTCTGGGCGTTGCCGCCACCACCGGCGCCCGCGCCTTCGCGGTCGGCCATGGCCTTCAGCGAGGCGATCTGGCTTTTCAGCGCGATGACGTCGGGGTGCGCGTCGGTCAGCCCGCGCGCGCGCATCGACGACAGTTCGTTCTGCGCCCCGGCGAGCTGCTGGCGCGCGACACCGCCGCCGACGCCGCCCATGCCGGGGACGTTGATCGTCGCCGGGGTCGACGCCATCTGGCCGTTCGCCGCCGCGAGCGAGCCCTGGGCGGCGGCAAGCTGGGTTTCGATCTGGCCGAGTTCGGCGCGCGCGGCGTCGATGCGCTGGCCGGGCGAACCGGTGCCGCTGGAGATCAGGCCGATATTCTTCGCCTCAAAGGCGGCGCGGCGCGCCTCGACCTCGCCGAGCGCCTTTTCGCGGTCGGCGAGCTGGGCGTCGAGGAATTTCAGCCCCTCGCGCGCGGTCATCCGGCCGCCGCGCAGCTGTTCGTCGCGGAACACGGTGATCAGGCTGTCGAGGACGCCGCTCGCAAGCTTGGCATTGTCGGCGTCGGACAGGCTGCCGACTCCGATCGACGAGGTGATCTCGAAGATATTTTCCTGCTGCGGGATGACCTTGATATTCTTTTGCAGCATCGCGACCGCGCCGGCCTTTTCGCGCTCGCCGGCGCCGGCGGGGAGCATGCCGGTGGTCACCGCGACCTTCTCGAGGTTGCGCGCGCTGGTCAGCGTCTCGCGAATCTGGTCGATCTGGGCGCGGTCGGCATAGGGGCCGCTCTGGCTGTCGGCCGGAACGATCTCGTTGATGTCGACGAGCAGGCGGGCGCGCGAATCATAACGGTTGGGGATCGACGCGATCGCCAGCCAGCCAAGGATGCAGATGCCCCAGGCCACGGCCAGAACCAGCCAGCGGCGCGTCCAGACGCTGTGCAGCGCCACCCGGAATTCGTCGTAAAGGCCGTTCATTGTCTGGTTTCAGTCCTTGGCAGGTTTGAGGAGTCGGCCGCGCGGTGGCGCGTCAGAACATGCTTTCGGGGATGATGATCACGTCGCCCGGCTGGAGCCGGACGTTCGCCTTGATGTCGCCGCGCTTGACGAGGTCGTTGAGGCGCAGGCCATATTCATGCTGCTTGCCGCTGCCCTTGTCGTAACGGACAAGGCGCGCCTTGTTGCCCGCGGCATATTCGCCGAGGCCGCCGACCGCGATCATCGCGTCGAGCACGGTCATATTGGCGCGGAACGGGATCGACGCGGGCTTTTCGGTCGCGCCGACGACGCGCACCTGCTGCGAGAAAGTGCTGTTGAAGCTGGTGACGATGACGCTGACGATCGGGTCGGTGATATATTGGCTGAGCTGGAGCTTGAGGTCCTGCTGCAGCATCGTCGGGGTCTTGCCGACCGCGGGCATGTCGGTGATCAGCGGGGTGGTGATGCGGCCGTCGGGGCGGACCTGGACCTTGCCGCCCAGCTCGGGGTTGCGCCACACGAAGATCTGCAACTCGTCGAGCGGGCCGATGATATATTCCTCGCCGGGCCCTTCCTGATTCTGGACGAAGGTCGCGCTCGGCAGCTGCGGCGCGGCGGCGCCGCCGCCCATGCAGCCGGTCAGCGCGGTCGCGGCGATCCCGCACGCGAGGGCCACGCGCGCGGCGCGAAGGGCGGGGAAGGACGTCGTCATGGTATCACCTTTCCTGCGGCAGCGGCGTCGCCGCGAGCTAAATGCCCGGGGCGAAAGCCAATGCGTCAGGGTCAGCGATGACCGAAAAGGGTGAATATACCGTTAGTAGTCGGCTAGGTTTGCGCCGCGCTCGTCGCACTCTGTGCCGGTTCGGGACAGAAATGGCCATTCCGATCCTCCCCATCGCGTAGCGTTGGGGAGGTGGCAGCCCGCAGGGCTGACGAAGGGGTCGACGCCGTCAGGCGTCGGTGCAACCTTTCAACCCCTCCACCACCGCTTCGCGGCGGTCCCCCTCCCCAACGCTTCGCGATGGGGAGGATCTTAAACGAGCATCTCCCTTGCCGGACCCTGGCCGAGGAAAGCCGAGGGGCTGGCGGTCGCGCCATAAGCCCCCGCCTGGAAGATCGCCACAAGATCGCCAACCTCGCCGCGCGGCAGCGCGACCTGGTCGCCGAGGCGGTCGAGCGGCGTGCAGAGGCAGCCGACGACCGACACCGTCTCGACGGGCTCGGCGCCGAACTGGCTGGCGAGCGCGATCGGATAGTTGCGGCGGATCACGGTGCCGAAATTGCCACTCGCCGCGAGCTGGTGATGAAGGCCGCCGTCGGTGACGAGGAAAGTCTCGCCATGGCTGGTCTTGCGATCGACGATGCGGGTCAGATAGACCCCCGCCTCGGCGACGAGCCAGCGCCCGAGTTCCATCGCGAAGCGGCTGGCACCCAGCATCGGGTCGCGCGCCGCGAGCGTCGCGGCGAGCGCGTCGCCGACGGCCTTCGCATCGACCGCCTTATCGCCGGGGAAATAAGGCACCCCCATGCCGCCGCCGAGATTGACGAGCGGCGGCACCGCGCCGATCTCATTCGCGAGCCGCGCCGCGAGCGCGACGGTCTGCGCCTGCGTATCGGCGATAGCGCCGGCGTCAAGCGCCTGCGATCCGGCGAAAATATGGAAACCCTGCCAGTCGGCGCCGGCATCGAGCAGGCGCCCCACCAGCGCCGCGACCTCGGCGGCATCGACCCCGAAAGGCTTGGCGCCGCCGCCCATCTTCATGCCCGACCCCTTGAGGTCGAAGTCGGGGTTCACGCGCACGGCGAGTCGCGGGACGATGCCGAGCCGCGCCCCGATCGCGAGCGCGCGTTCGGCCTCGCCCGCCGATTCGAGATTGAGCGTCGCGCCCGCCTTGATCGCATATTCGAGTTCGGAGTCGCGCTTGCCCGGCCCCGCGAAGCTGATGTGCCCGCTCGCCATACCGCTGGTGCGCGCGGCCTTGAGCTCGCCGCCCGACGCGACGTCGAGTCCGTCGACCATCGCCGCCATATGGCCGAGCAGCGGGCCATAGGGGTTCGCCTTCATCGCATAATGAAGCTGCAATTCGGCGGGCATCGCGGCGCGCCATTCGGCGACGCGCGCGGTGAGCAGCTTGCTGTCATAGACGAACAGCGGGGTGTCGCCGGCATCCTCGGCGAGGTCGTCGGCGCGCTGGCCGCCGATCAGCAACATGCCGTCGGCATCGGCGGCGAAGCCGGGCGGGATCGGACCATGCGGTTTCATGCTGCCACCTTCCAGTCGGCGGCGATCGCGACGCGGTCGAGCTTGCCATTGGGGTTGCGCGGCAGTTCGGCGCGCCATTCGATCGCCTGCGGCTGCATGAAATTGGGCAGGTTCGCCTTGAGATAGGCGGCGAGACCGTCGGGATTGCCCTCCCCCTTGCCGCGCACGATCAGCACGATCGCCGCGCCGAGCCGGGCGTCGGGGACCCCGAACGCCACCGCCTCGTAAATCAGGCCCGAGGCGATCGCGACATCCTCGACCTCGGTCGGGCTGACGCGGTTGCCGGCGGTCTTGATCATCGCATCGTCGCGGCCGACGAAATAGAGCAGGCCATTGGCGTCGCGACGCACCGTGTCGCCCGACCACACCGCCATGCCGCCATAGTGCGACGCACGCGGCGCGGGTTTGAAGCGCAAGGCGGTGCGTTCGTCATCCCGCCAATAGCCCTGCGCGACGAGCGGCCCGCAATGGACGAGTTCGCCCGGCTCCTCGTCGGCGGTGATCGTGCCGTCGGCGCGGCACACCAAAATCTCGGCATGCGGGATCGCGCGGCCCATCGAGGTCGGGTGATCGGCGACCAGCTTTGGTGGCAAATAGGTCGATCGGAAGGCCTCGGTCAGCCCATACATCGGATAGACGTCGGCATTGGGGAAAGTCGCGCGCATCGCGTCGATCAGCGACGGGGTCAGCGCGCCGCCGCTGTTGGTCAGGCGCTTGAGATGCGCCGCGCTTTCGGCGGGCCATTCGCTTTCGACGAGCTGCACCCAGAGCGGCGGCACACCCGCCAGCGTCGTTGCGCCATGCCGCGCGACCGCCTTCACGACGTCGCGCGGGGTCAGGTAATCGAGCGGCGCGACGGCGGCGCCGGCGAACCAGCTCGAAAGCAGCTGGTTCTGACCATAATCGAAGCTCAGGGGCAGTAGCGCGAGCACGCGGTCGGCGGGCACGATCTCCAGATAGGACGCGACCGCCTCGGCCCCCAGCCACAGATTGGCATGGCTGAGCATCACCCCCTTGGGGCGCCCGGTCGAGCCGCTGGTATAGAGGATCGCCGCCAGATCGCCGGGCTCAGCGAGCGACGGGGGAAGCCCCTGCCCGCCCGAATCAATCACTTCCTCGGCGATCTTCAAATCCTGCACGACGCAATCGACCGGCAGGGCTTCGCCGAGCGTGTCGCTGCGCGCCGCATTGGTGACGAGCAGCTTCGCGCCGCTGTCCGCCAGGATATGCGCAACCTGCGGCGCCTTGAGCAGCGGATTGACCGGCACATGGATCAGCCCCGCCCGCGCCGCCGCGAGCGGCATCAGGCACGCGAGCCGCGTCTTCGCGCTCCAGCTGGCGACGCGTTCGCCGGGACCGCCAACCTGCTCGAGCAGCCACGCGGCGAGCCGGCCGACGCCGGCATCGAGGTCGGCGAACGTCGTGACCTTGTCGCCGATCAGCAACGCCGGCGCATCACCTGCGCCGCAAAGGGCGAGATGGTCGATCGGGCGCGACGAGGGGATCAGGGCTTCGGTCATCGGTTCTTTAGGACTGGGTGATAGAGCGCCAGCCTATGCAAGGGAACGGTGAACATCGCGCTAATGATGACGCGGGGCTGCCCGCCGACGCGCGCGCGGCCGCGCCCGCGTCGCCGTTCGACCGCGCGGCGTGGTTCGACTTGCTGACGGACTATGGTTTTGCGGGCGAAGGCCGCGTCGATGCGCATGGCCATGCAGGCGATGTCACCGCCTGGCTGCCGCTGCGCCGCGACCGGCCGGGACAGCTGAGCGGGCTCACCAACTGGTACAGTTTTGCGATCCGGCCACTGTTTACCGGCGAGGGCGACCGGAAAGCGGCGCTGCGCCTGCTGTTCGCGAAGCTGAAGAAACAGGCAGGGCGGCTGACGCTCTATCCGATTCCCGATATGGTGCAAGCCGACCTCGCGGCCGCGCTCCGCGCCGCCGGCTGGTGGGTCAAGGCGACGCCCGCAGGCGACCGCCACTGGCTCGACCTGACCGACCTGACACATGACGACTGGTGGGAACGCCGCCCCGGCGCGCTCAAGAACACCGTCAAGCGCAAGGCGAAGAAGGGCGTGGTAGACATCCAGCTGCTCACCGCCTTCGATCCCGGCAGCTGGGCCGCCTATGAGAGCATCTATGCCGCGAGCTGGAAGCCCGAGGAGGGCCATCCCGCCCTGCTGCGCGCCTTTGCCGAGGCCGAGAGCGCGCGCGGCACGCTGCGCATGGGGATCGCGCGGATCAAGGGCATTCCGGTCGCCGCACAGTTCTGGACGGTCGAGGACGGCACCGCCTTCATCCACAAGCTCGCGCATGTCGAGGACAGCCTGAAAGCCTCGCCGGGAACCTTGCTGTCGGCCGCTCTGTTCCGCCATGTGATCGAGGTCGACGGGGTCCAGCGCGTCGATTTCGGGACCGGCAACGACGGGTACAAGAAGGACTGGATGAACCGCCACGAACCGCTGTGGCGATTGGAGGCTTTCAATCCGTCGCGCATCGCGGCATGGGGACCCGCGATAAAGGCTTTTGCGCGTTCCCTTACGGCACGCGAGTGAGGACGTGATGACCGATACCCCCGCCAGCCCCACCTCTTCCGGCGTCGATGCGACCCTGCGCGCGCTGCTCGCCGACATTTTGGGCCTGGGCGAGGCCCGCGCCGCGGCGCTGACCGAGGACAGCGGCCTGTTCGGCGCGCTGCCCGAGTTCGACTCGATGGCGGTCGCGACGGTGCTGACCGAGATGGAGGACCGCCTCGGCATCATCATCGACGACGACGAGATCGACGGCGAGATTTTCGAAACCTACGGCAATTTGCTGGCATTTTCGCTGCGCAAAGTGACCGACTGAGGGATGCCGAATGGCGCGTTCCTCTCCTGATTGTCATCCCGGCGAAGGCCGGGATCTCGCCGTCGAATATTCCGCACCGGCGAGATCCCGGCCTTCGCCGGGATGACGGCAGGTTGAAACAGAGGTCCGCGTCATGGCCACCTCCGAGCATATCCTGCGCATAGAGCCCACCGGAACGCCGCGCGCCACCGTCCTGATCGTCCCCCCGCTGTTCGAGGAAGCGAACCGCACGCGCCGCACCCTCGTGCTCGCGATGCGCGCGCTCGCGGCGCGCGGATTCGCGGCGGCGATGCCCGACCTGCCGGGGCACAATGAGAGCCTCGTGGCGCTGGAAAGCGTCGACCTCGACATGTGGCAAGCCGCCCTCGCCGAAGTTGCGAAGACAATCGACGGCCCCGTCCTCGTCGCTTCGGTCCGCGGCGGAGCGCTGATCGACCATCGCGTGAAAGCCGCCGCTTGGTGGCGACTGGCGCCGGTGGGCGGGGCATCACTGCTGCGCACCCTGCTCCGCGCGCGCGTCTCGGCCGACCGCGAGGCGGGAGTGACATCGTCGCTCGAAAGCCTGGGCGAGACGGCGAAAAGCGAACCGCTGCTGCTGGCGGGCAACCGGCTTTCGCCCGTGATGATCGCGCAGTTGGGCAGCGCCGAGGCCCAGCCGGTCGAGCCGTTACGCACCGTCGCGCTCGGCGTCGACGGCATCGCGGGCACCCCGCTATGGCTGCGCGCCGAACCCGGCGAAGATGCGGCGATGGCCGAAACGATCGCCGACGACATTGCGGATTGGGGAGCGGCATGCGGCGTCAACTGAGCTTCGCCTGCGAAGGCGCGGCGATCGCCGCCACGCTCGACGAAGCGCCGGGGACGACCGGGCTGCTGATCGTGTCGGGCGGCAACGAGATTCGCAGCGGCGCGCATCGCGGTATGGCGATGCTGGGGCAGCGCGTCGCCGCGGCGGGGCATCCGGTGTTGCGTTTCGACCGGCGTGGGATCGGCGACAGCGAGGGAACGAACGGCGGCTATCGGTCGAGCGGCCCCGACATCGCGGCAGCGATCGCGGCGTTTCGCGACGCGGTACCGCAGATGAGCCGCGTCGTCGCGTTCGGCAATTGCGACGCCGCGAGCGCCTTGCTGCTGCACCAGCCGCTGGCGCTCGACGGGCTGATCCTCGCCAACCCCTGGACCTATGAGGATGATGGCGACGACGACGCGGAAGCCGACGAACCCGCCCTGCCCCCGCCCTCGGCGATCCGCGCGCGTTACCTGTCGCGGCTGAAGGACCCGAAAAGCCTGCTGCGGCTGGTGAAGGGCGAGGTGGATGTCCGGAAATTGTTTCGCGGGCTGTCGGCGCTGGGGAAAAAGCCGGTGGCACCGGCGTTCGGCAGCCTCGCCGACGAACTCGACAGCCTGCTGGCCGAGGTCTTCTGTCCGGTGACGGTCCTGCTCGCAACCGGCGACCGGACGGCGCAGGCGTTCATGGAAAAGCTGGCGAAATCGCTCGCCTATATCGAGCAAAATCCGGGATCGATCCGCGTAGAGCGGCTGGCGAGCCCGTCGCACAGTTTTGCGGGGGATGATGCCGAGTGGCTGGCGGAACGGATTTTGGCCGCCCTCAAATAATCGTCGCCCCCGCGAAGGCGGGGGCCGCAATCGGCCTAAATCTGCGTCGCTGTGTAAACCGACAGCGGCCCCCGCCTTCGCGGGGGCGACGGTTTGTTACGCCTCCACCAACGCCTTATACTCCGCCTCGGCCAGAAACCGCTCGGCATCCAATGCCGCCATGCAGCCCATGCCCGCCGCGGTCACCGCCTGGCGGTAAATTTTGTCGGTGACATCGCCCGCCGCGAACACCCCCGGGATCGACGTCAGCGACGTACCCGGCGTGACCTCCAGATAGCCGTCGGCGTCGAGCGGCAGCTTGCCCTTGAACAATTCGGTCGACGGGCTGTGGCCGATCGCGACGAAGCCGCCGTCGGTCGGCTCATGGCTCGCTTCGCCGGTGACGGTGTCGATCAGGTCGACCCCGACAAGCCCCGCGACGCCCTCGCCCGCGACGAAACGGTCGACCTTCTTGTTCCACAAGACCTTGATCTTGGGATTGGCGAACAGCCGGTCCTGCAAAATCTTCTCCGACCGCAGATGGTCGCGGCGGTGGATCAGCGTCACGTCGTCGCTGTGGTTGGTGAGGTACAGCGCTTCCTCGACTGCGGTGTTGCCGCCGCCGATCACCACGACCTTCTTGCCGCGATAGAAGAAGCCGTCGCACGTCGCGCACGCCGAAACGCCCTTGCCGCCCAGCTCCTGTTCGCCTTCCACGCCGAGCCACTTCGCCTGCGCGCCCGTCGCGATCACCAAAGTTTCCGCCAGATACACGTCGCCGCCGTCGCCGGTCAGCTTGAACGGGCGCTGCGACAGGTCGACATCGACGATCGTGTCCCAGATCATGCTGGTGCCGACATGCGTCGCCTGCGCGGTCATCTGCTCCATCAGCCAGGGGCCCTGCACGACCTCGGCGAAACCGGGGTAGTTTTCGACGTCGGTGGTGATGGTGAGCTGGCCGCCGGGCTGGAGCCCCTGCACCACGATCGGCATCATGCCCGCGCGCGCCGCGTAGATCGCGGCGGACAGGCCCGCGGGACCGGAGCCGAGGATGAGCATCTTGGTGTGGTGGGTGGCGGGCATGATCGTCCTTAAACTGGCGGGGTTCGCCTAAATGGGTGTTGCCAACCGCGCTAGCAAGGGACAGGCTGCGCGCCAAGGGGAGTGTGCCGATATGGCGAGCTGGTGGGAACGTCACGGAGTACCGCGCCTGATCAAATGCGCCTGTTCGCAGGGGCAGATCATGAAGGCGCGCAGCAAGGTCGTGCCGCATGCGGCGGGCGATGTGCTCGAGCTTGGCTGCGGCGGCGGCATCAACATGGAATTCTATGACCGCGCCCGCGTGACCAGCTTCACCGGGCTCGACCCCTCGCCCGAATTGCTGGCGATGAGCCGCGCGGCGGCGCAGGCGCACGGCATCGACGCCGATATCCAGGGCGGGGTCGGCGAAGCGATGCCATTCGAAAGCGGGCGGTTCGACACGGTGGTGACGACCTTCACCCTCTGCTCGGTCGCCGAGCAGAGCGCGGTGCTGAGCGAAATCCGCCGCGTGCTCAAACCCGGCGGGACCGCGCTGTTCCTCGAACATGGCGGCGCGCCCGATGCCGGGGTCGCGAAATGGCAGCGGCGGATCGAGCCGATCTGGAAACGCATCGGCGGCAATTGCCACCTCACCCGGCCGATTTCGGACGCTTATGCCGCCGCGGGTTTCGCGGTCGAGCGGCAGGCCGCGCTGTATATGCCCAAGACCCCGCGCCCCTTCGGCTGGGTCGAATATGGAGCCGCCCGCCCGAACTGACGACGAAAGGACAGCTAAGATGACGCGTTTCTGGCTACCCCTTTTGACCCTGCTGATGCTGCTGGCGCCCGCCAGCGCCGAGGCGCGCAAGGTCGCGCTGGTCATCGGCAATTCGGCCTATGCCAACACCGGCGCGCTGACCAACCCCGCGAACGACATCCGGATCGTCGCCGATGCCGCGAAAGCCGCGGGCTTCGAGGTGGTCACCGCGAGCAACCTCAACAATCAGGCCTTTCAGACCGCGATGCGCGACTTCCGCACCAAGGCCGACGGCGCCGAGGTGGCGATGGTCTATTTCGCCGGCCACGGGATCGAGGCGCAGGGCAAGAACTGGCTGCTCCCCATCGACGCCAAGCTCGAATCGGATCTCGACCTGCCCTATGAGGCGATCGAGCTCAGCCGGTTGATGGAGGCGGTGTCGGGGGCGCAGGTACGGATGGTCGTGCTCGACGCGTGCCGCAACAATCCCTTCGGCAGCAAGTGGCGGTCGGGCACGCGCGCGGTGGCGCGCGGCATGGCGGGGGTCGAGGCCGACGATGTGCTCGTCATCTTCGCCGCCGCGCCCGGACAGACCGCGAGCGACGGGACCGGCGCGAACAGCCCCTTCGCCCTCGCCCTCGCGCGGCGGTTGCCCGAGCCCGATCTGCCAGTGCAGCTCCTGGGCGGCGCGATCCGCGACGATGTGCTGGCGGCGACCGGCGGCAACCAGCGGCCCTTCGTCAGCGCGAGCATCACCGGTACCCCGGTCTATCTCGTCCCGCGCACCGTACCGACTTTGGTCGCCGCGGCGCCGGCGGTGCCGGCCGGCGACCGCACCGCGAGCGAGGAGATTTTCTGGAAGGGCGCGCTCGCCGAAAGCAGCGTCCGCGCGTTCAGCGCCTATCTGTCGGAGTTTCCAAGCGGGCGTTATGCGGGCGATGCTTCGGACGCGATCGCCCGGCTGCTGGCGCCGGGCGCCGACGGCAGCGCCGTGCGCGGCGGCAAATATCGTGTGTCGGACATCGTGATCGAATGTGTGAAGGTCACCGGGTTTCTCGGTCTGCCCGATCAATTATTCCTGCGTTTCGGAGGAGACCAGCGCTTTCCCGAGAGCAAGAAGGACAGCTATACGATGAAAAAGGGCCAGCGCTGGGTCGTGCCGCGCAGCTTCGATTTCGACGGCAATTCTACGGTGCAGCTGCTCGAGGACGACGATGTCGGCGGGAACGACATATTGGGGACGATCGACCTCGAGCCGCGGGTGGGGAGTTTTACGCGGACGATCAACGGCGATCGCAGCGAGTATAAGGTGACGTATCGGGTCAGTGCGGAGTAGCGGGCGGGAATGTCGGGAAGCGGCAGGAGTGAACAAGCCGACCTGCATATCCCGTTCGTGTCGAGCGAAGTCGAGACACCCATCGGGAGTGCGTGCCTTCGGGGTGTCTCGACTTCGCTCGACACGAACGGAAAGAGGGGATGGCCCTAAACCAACCCAAAGCAACCGCCCCTATTCCTTCTCCCCCACCTCGACCAGCCCATGCCCGACGCTCACCCGCTCGTCGAAGACGAAGCAGCTGCCGTGCCAGCGGCTCTCGGTTTCGGGAACCTGTTCGAGATAGGCGAGGATGCCGCCTTTCAGATGGACCACGTCGTCGATACCTTCGCTGCGGAGGTACGCGGTCGATTTTTCGCAGCGGATGCCCCCGGTGCAGAACATCGCGATCCGCTTGCCGGCGAACTCGTCCTTGTGGTCGCGCCACCAGCCGGGGAAGTCGCCGAAGCTTTTCGTCCGTGGGTCGATCGCGCCGTCGAAGCTGCCATAGCCGACCTCGAAATCGTTACGCGTGTCGATGACCACCGTGCCCGGATCGGCGATCACTTCGTTCCAGTCGGCGGGCGCGACATAGCGGCCGACGTCGCGCGACGGGTCGATGCCCGCGACCTTCATCGTCACGATTTCCTTTTTCAGCCGCACCTTGAGCCGCTGGAACGGCATCGCGGCGGCGGCCGAATATTTGACGTCGAGATCGGCGCAATCGGGCAGTGCGCGGATATGCGCGATCACCGCGGAAATGCCGGCTGCGGGGCCGGCGATCGTGCCGTTGATGCCTTCGCGCGCGAGCAGCAGCGTGCCCTTGACGCCTTCGGCCGCGCAGAGGTCGAGCAACGGCTGGCGCAGCGCGGCGGGGTCTTCGAAGGGCGCGAAGCGATAGAGGGCGGCGACTTGAAACATCGGCGCCCCCTACTCCCACAGCGCATCAAACAAAAGCTACGTCATTGCGAGGAGCCGAAGGCGACGCGGCAATCCAGAGCCCGCGTAAACCGCTCTGGATTGCGTCGCTTCGCTCGCAATGACGAGTCGGGTCACCGAAACGGATCGCCCCGCCCGGTCGCATAATGCGCCATCGCCATCGTCGTCCATTGCGCGTTGACGCGGATGCAGCTCGGGAAGGTGCTCGCGTCGGTGACCAGCACATTGGTCGTGCCGTGGACGCGGCATTCGGGATCGACGATGCCATATTCGGGATTCTCGTTGATCGCATTGCCGCCATGCGCGTGGCTGCTCGACAGCGTCAGATCGTCCTGCTGCTTGATCTCCCGGGCGAAAAATTCGTCGACGTCCATGCCGGGCTTGATCGTCTTGCCATTCGCCAGCGCGGGATAGCATTCGAGCGCGCCCGCCGCGAAATGGACCTTGGTCAGCGTCGCCATCGCCTCGCGCAGCACCGGCATGTCGTCGTCGACGTCGAGGCGGAAGTGCAGCTTGCCGTCGACCACCTGCCCGCGCCGGTCGGCGGGGAAGAGGATGCCCGCCGAATGGACGCGGCTGAAATTCCGCATCCGCTCCGCATGGGTGCCGAACCAGCCGGGCATCAGCGACGCCATCGCCATCGGCGGCTGGAAATGGCTTTCGAGCAGATATTTGCCGCAGTCGACATAGCTGGTCATCTGGTCCTCGTCCCACGCATTGCCGCCGACCCCGGCGGGCATCAGCGCGACCACCGGCGAGGCGACGTTGAGCGAGATCTGGTACCCCGTTCCTTCGATGCCGCTGCTGTCGAGCAGTTTCGACGAGGCGATGGTGCCGCCCGCGACGATCACCCCGACGCGGGCGCGGACGAGGCGGCGGGACCCGTCGGGCATGACGAGGCGCACCGCCTCTGCCTCCAGCTTGTCGTTCGCGGCGTCGCGCCACAGGATTTCCTCGGCCTTGGTTTCGGGCAGAATACGCGCGCCATGGTCGCGGCACGCCTGCGGCAGATAGGTCTGCGCCATGCCCATGCGCCGCCCATAGGGGCAGCCCGAGTTGCAATAACCGCAATAGGCGCAGGCGTTCGGGGTGTTCGGCGGGCCGAAATTCTTGTCGAACCAGTCGGTCACCGCACGCTGTTCGCGCGGGTCCGACGAAGCGGCGGCATGTTTGTGCCAGCCGTTGATCAGATGCGTGCCATTGTGGCGCCCGCTGCGCGGTTCGGCGCGGCCGATGCCGAGCTTTGCCTGCACCGCGTCGTAACTGGCGTGAAAGGCGGCGGCGTCGACGGGCGCGCCGATGCTCGCCCATTTGGCGAGCACGTCGGGCGCGTCGGGATGCGTGCGGCCTGCTTCGTTGACGCGCAGGCAGATGCCGTTGTTGACCGTCGACGACCCGCCGACGCAGCGCCCCTGGAAGATCACGAAATCATTGTTGGTCGTCGTCTGGACGCCGCCATGCTTGTAGAGCGCGGCGATCATGTCGAGTTCGCGGTGGGTGATGCGCGGCGAGGGATAAAAGGGTCCCGCCTCGACGATCAGCACTTTATAGCCCTGCGCCGCGACATTATAGGCGGCGACCGCGCCGCCCGCGCCCGAGCCGATGACGACGACGTCATACTCGTCGGCGAGCGTGTCGGCGGTGAGGATATGGTCGGGATGAATCTCGCGGCCCGCAACGTCGGCGATCGGCATTTCGGGCGGGTCGGTGCGGGCGCGGAATTTCGGCAGGGTGAAGCCGATCTGCTGATGCACCGGGTTCGCGACATTGGCGTCCTGCCCCGCGTCGCGCGGCTGCTCGCCGCCCTGCCAATAGCCATAATAGCAGGCGTAGATGATGCCGCGCAGCCGGGCCATGTCCTGGAACAGGTCGAACTCGCTGTTCTGGAGCCGGTCGCGGACGCGTTCGGCGCGGGTGTCGACGTCGAGTTCGACGAACACCGGCGCCAGCGCCAGTTCGGTCATGTTGAGCGAGAATCGCACCTCGTCGAGTTTGGTCCCGCCGACCTTGCCGAACAGCTCGACGACATTGGCGACGACCTGTTCGGCGGTGATCGCCATGTCGACGCCGTGGAACAGCGCCTCGGTCAGCGCCTCCAGAAATTTGAGTTGCCCGAAATTGAACGGTGCCGTCATCGCCCTGCCCCCTGCTGGTCCTGCGCCCACGAATGCGGGTTTATAGCAAATGAAGGCAAGAGCTTATTGTACGGGAACGACGGCTTTGGGGTGGGAAGCGGACCTTGCCGATCCTCCCCATCGCTTCGCCGCAGGGAGGATTTATGCCCGCTATTCGGTCATTAGCGGTCGCCCCGACGGCGAATATCAAATGCGCGCAGAGGCGCAGAGGTCGCAGAGAGGAGAGACCCAGCGCCTCTGTGATCTCTGCGCCTCTGCGCGCACATCTTCGAAACGGGCCAGAGACGCGGGATTCCCGCCTTCGCGGGAATGAGGAAGACAGGTCGTCGGCGGCCACCCCCGACGCTGCCCGGTCAGCCTATCCAGTCCCAGCCGTCGTCGCGGTGACTGACGATCAGGTCGCGCGGCGCGGGCAGATCGTCGATCAACCCGCCGCGCAGCCGCAGCACCCCCGGCAGGTCGTCGCGGCGGCTGTACACCGGCGCGCCGCAGCCCGAGCAGAAAGCGCGATATTTGCCGGGCGAACTTTCATATTCGCGCACCCGGTCGCGCGCGTCGAAGCGGACATCGGCGACATCGGCCAGCACCGCGACGTTGAACGCGCCGCCGTTCGCGCGGCGGCACTGGCCGCAGTGGCACAGCACCACCTCGCCCACCGGCCCGTCGAAGCGATACCGCGTCGCGCCGCACAGGCACGAAGCGGACAGCGTCACGCCGCCGCCTTCTTCTTCTGGCGATAGGCGTGGAGCAATGGTTCGGTATAGCCCGACGGCTGGGTCACGCCCTCGAAGATCAGCGCGCGCGCCGCCTGGTAAGCGATGCCATCGGGGGTCAGCTTTTCGTAGAGCGCATCGCCCGCGTTCTGTGCGTCGACCTTGGCCGCCATGCGGACCAGCGCGGCGTCGACCTGCGCCGCGGTACACACGCCGTGGAGCAGCCAGTTGGCGAGCGCCTGACTGGCGATCCGCAGCGTCGCGCGATCCTCCATCAGGCCGACATCGTCGATGTCGGGCACCTTCGAACAACCGACGCCCTGGTCGATCCAGCGCACGACATAGCCCAAAATGCCCTGGCAATTGTTATCGAGTTCGCGGGTAACCTCGGCCTCGCTCCAGTTGCGGCCGGTCGCGACCGGGATGTTCAGCAGCCGATCGAGCGACGGAACCGCCTCGCCCGCGATCTCCTTCTGACGCGCGAACACATCGACCATATGATAGTGCAGCGCGTGCAAGGTCGCGGCGGTCGGCGACGGCACCCAGGCGGTGTTCGCGCCCGACTTCGGATGGCCGATCTTGGCGTCGAGCATCCCCTTCATCAGGTCGGGCATCGCCCACATGCCCTTGCCGATCTGCGCCTTGCCGCTGAGCCCGCAGGCGAGGCCGATGCGAACGTTGCGGTCCTCGTAGCTCGCGATCCAGTCGCTCGCCTTCATCTCGCCCTTGGGGATCATCGGCCCGGCGCGCATCGAGGTGTGGATCTCGTCGCCGGTGCGATCGAGGAAGCCGGTGTTGATGAAGACGATGCGGTCCTTCACCGCATGGATGCACGCCGCAAGGTTCGCGCTGGTGCGGCGTTCCTCGTCCATCACCCCGACCTTGATCGTGTGGCGCGACAGGCCGAGCATATCCTCGACGGCGTCGAACAGCCGGTCGGTGAAGCCGCATTCCTCGGGCCCGTGCTGCTTGGGCTTGACGATATAGATGCTGCCCGCGCGGCTGTTGCGGAGCGTGCCGAGGCCCTTCAAATCGTGGAGCGAACAGAGGCTGGTGAACACCGCGTCGCAAATCCCCTCGGGCGCTTCGCTGCCATCCGACAGCTTGACCATCGGGGTGGTCATCAGATGGCCGACATTGCGCACGAACATCACGCTGCGACCGGGCAGGGTGAAGGCGGCGCCGTCGGGGGCGGTCCACTCGCGGTCGGGCTCCATCGCGCGGGTGACGGTGGCGCCGCCCTTGGCGAACACCTCGGTCAAATCGCCGCGCATCAGGCCGAGCCAGTTGGAATAGCCGAGGGTCTTGTCCTCGCCGTCAACCGCCGCGACGCTATCCTCAAGGTCGATGATGGTGGTCAGCGCGGCTTCCACGATCACATCGCAAATGCCGGCCGGATCGGTCTTTCCGATAGGGTGGCTGCGGTCGAAAACCACTTCGATATGCAAGCCATTGTGCCGGAAAAGCAGCGACCGGTCGGTCGAGCCCACCGGTTGGCCGTCTTCACAGACGAACAGTTCGACTTCGGCCCGATCGACAACATCTTCCCATTCGACCGCCAATGGCGCGACTTCATTGAGGAAGGCCTTGGCGCGCGCGATCACCGCCGTGCCGCGTGCCGCGTCATAACCGCCGGGCTGCGCGGGCGGCGCATCGAGCGCGTCGGTGCCGTAGAAGGCGTCATAGAGACTGCCCCAGCGCGCATTGGCGGCGTTGAGCGCAAAGCGCGCGTTCAGCGCCGGGACGACGAGCTGCGGCCCGGCCATCGTCGCGATTTCGGGGTCGACGTTCGTCGTACCGACCTGGAAGGCGGCGGGTTCGGGGACGAGGTAGCCGATGTCGCGGAGGAAGGCCTGATAGGCAGCGGGATCGTGCGCCTGCCCTGCCCGTTCGATATGCCAGGCGTCGATCTTTGCCTGCAAATCCTCGCGCTTCGCGAGCAGCGCCGCATTTTCGGGCGCGAATTTTCCGAGCAGCGCCGCGAAGTCGGCCCAGAATCTGTCGGCGTCGAGCCCGGTGCCGGGCAGCGCGCGATCCTGGACAAAATCGACCAGCCGCGCATCGATCGACAGCCCGTGGCGGTCCAGAAATTCGGTCATTGCAGCACCCTTTGGTTCGGCGCATTCGCGCCCGTTGGTCCGGGGAGGAAAGGGTGCCGCCCTATGCCTTCATTGCGGCATATTGGCAATGGGGGGTGCGCCGCTCGCGATCATCTGTTCGAACGTCTGCACGATAAACTCCGCCGGATGGGTGATCGCCAGCGTCGCCGAAACGACCAGCCGGCCATCGAGAAGATCCTGTCCCGTCATCGTCTTGCCAAGACCGCACTGCACCTGAAAGGCATCGCTCGCCTTGTCGCCCATCAGCCCGCCCTGCTGCCACAGCCCGGTCAGGAAGCTGGAAATCGCGGCGCTGACCGTCGCCCAGGTGGTCGCGTCATTGGGCGCGAAGGCGAAGGACTGCAGCGCCGCCCTGATCGACTGCCCGACATAGATCAGTTCGCGCCGCACCTGGATATAACGATAGTCATTGCTGTTGCCGTCGAGCGTCCGGGCGCCCCATACCACCACCCCGCGCCCCGTCTGCGCGCGCAGGACATTGATCGCCAGGCCATTGACGGGGGCGTTGAACCCGCCCTGCTCGTCGTCGGTGAAGACCCACAGCGGCGACGTCACCGCGGCGAGCGCGACGTTCGCCGGGGCGTTCCACACGCCGCGTTGCTGGTCGTTCTGCGCCCACACCCCGGCAACGATGCCGCTCGGCGGCTGGATATTCAGCGCATCGGTCATCGCCTGCGCGATTCGGGCGTACAGCGGCAGCGCGGCCCGCAACAGATCGTCGAGCGTGAGCTGCCATTGCGCCGGCGTCTGCGGCGAGGCGAGCACGGGATAGGCGCTGCCGTCGGCCGAATATGTCGCGCTGTTGCCGGTAATCCCGGCCGAGGGCGGAAACGCCGTCGCGATCGCGGCCTGCACCGTCGCCAGTTGGGGGTCCCGATACAGCTCCACCGCATTGGCCGTCAGCAGGCCGTTGATCGCATCATTGCCGCCGTCCGCCGCGCGCAACTGCGTATAGCTTGTGTCGGCCGGCGCGACGATCGACGCATTGACCGCGGGCGCATAGGCCGCGCCATAGCGGACGCTGGCCAGCGCCGGGGCGATCGCGGCCCAGAAGTCATCCTGCGCGGCGGTCAGCAAGGCGAAGCTGTCGGCGGCAAGACAGCCCGGCAGGTCGAGGATCGCCACTCGGTCCTGCAGGCAGTCCGCCTGCGTCAGCATCGCACAGGCGACGGTGCCATAACCGGCAAGGTCGAGCTGGCACGCCTCGGGCACCACCAGCATCGCCGGGCCGACCGCATGGCCGGCCGCGTTGATCCCGCCGATCAGGTCGGCGGCGCGGATGGCGCCGGGCGGCGACGTGCCGATATTTTCCGCGTTGGTCGGATAGTCGTCGGCGCCGTAGCTGCCGACCGACACGATAAAACAATCGCCGCCGCCATTGGCGAAGAACAGGCGCATCTGCCAATAAAGGTTGAAGGCGTCGGGGCCCGCCCCGCCCGCGACCGGCGCCAGGGTGAAACCGTCCGCGGCGGCCGCGTCCGCCGCAACCACGAAGCGTTGCACCGCCGGGCCGCCGAAATAACTGACAAATTCGGCCATCGACGCGATCGCGACCGGCGTGTTGTACAGCGACGCCCCGGTGACCGGGTTGCCGGCAAATTGCGTATAGCCGACGAAAACGGGCACACCGGTCGCGACGCCGACGACCGACGACCCGAAGGCGTCGATTTCCGTGATATAGACTCCGGGCGTTCTATACTGGGTCGCCATCCGGTATCTCCTTTGGCTCACAATGGCAGAGCCGGCGCAGGGCGGCCAGCGGATTGGCGTGACCGCGGCGCCGGGGCCTCGCCAAACGCCCCGCCATCCGTCTATACGCGCCGCATGACCCCCCGCATCCTCCTCGCCACCGCCGACGTCCCCGGCGGCGATCCGCTGCGCCTGTTCCAGCGCGGCGACGATTATTTCATCACGCTCGGTCACAGCGAATTGATGACCAGCCGGATGAGCGGGTCCGAGGAAGCACTCGCGGAAATGAGCTGCGACCGGCTGCGCGACGACGACGCCCCGCACCTGCTGATCGGCGGCTACGGCATGGGCTTCACCCTGCGCGCGGCGCTTGCGCGGCTCGGCGCCGACGCCCGCATCACCGTCGCCGAACTGGTGCCCGGGATCATCGACTGGGCGCGCGGGCCGATGGCGTCGCTCACCGCGAGCTGCCTCGATGACCCGCGCGTCGACCTGGTGCTGGACGATGTCGGCGCGGTGATCGGCGGTGCGACGCGGCGCTACGACGCCATCCTGCTCGACGTCGACAACGGCCCCGATGGACTGACGCGCACCGGCAACGACCGCATCTATTCGATGGCAGGCCTCGCACGCGCCCGGGCCGCGCTGCGTCCCGGCGGCATCCTCGCGATCTGGTCGGCGGCGCCCGACGTCCGCTTCACCCGCCAGCTCAAGGACGCGGGCTTCGCGGTCGAGGAGGCGGCAGTGCGCGCCCGCGCGAACGGCAAGGGCGGCCGCCATGTCATCTGGTTCGCGTGCACGCCTTAGGTCGGCGCCCCGCCCCCCAACGCCTGATAGAGCGCGACATAGGCGGTGAGCCGGTCGGTGCGCAGCTGGATCAGCGCGATGTCGACCGCGAACAGCGCACGTTGCGCGTCGATCTGTTCGAGATAGGGCGAATAGCCGGCGCGATAGCGGTTGGTCGCATGGCGCAATGTTTCGGCGACCGCCGCGCGCTGCGCGAGCAGCGCCTGTTGCTGCACCCCGATCCGGTCGATCACCGCCAGCTGGTCCTCGACCTCGCGAAAGGCGGTGAGCACGGTGCGGCGATAGGCGAAGGCGGCCTGGTCGCGCTGCGCGGTCGCCGCATCGAACTGGCCCTGCAGCCGCCCGCCCGAAAAGATCGGCGCCAGGATGCTGCCGCCGATCGACCAGACCGAGATCGGATCGTCGAGCAGCGACGAGATCGCCGCCCCCGCCGACGCCGACAGGCGGATTTGCGGTAGGAACTGCGCGCGCGCGCCGCGCAGATTGGCGTCGGTCGCGGCGAGCGCATATTCGGCCTGCGCGATGTCGGGACGGCGGCGGACGAGGTCGGAAGGCAGTACCGCCGGCACCCCGGGGGTGACGAGCGCGTCGAAATCGGCGCCGCGATCGATCGCATGCGGCGTGTCGCCGACGAGCAGCGACAGCGCATTTTCCTGCCGCGCGATCGCCGCCTCGATCGCCGGAATCTGCTGCTCGGTGCCGCGATATTCGGCCTCGGCCTGGCTGAGTTCGAGCCGCGAAGTATAGCCCGCCTCGGCGCGGTCGCGCGCGATGCGCAGCGCCTCGCCGCGCGACGCCAGCGTCTGCACCAGCAAGGCGCGCCGCTCGTCGAGCGCGAGCAGCACGATATAGCTGCTCGCGGTCGCGGCGCTGACCGACAGCGTCGCCGCCTCGCGCGCCGCCGCGACGGCGGCCGCATTGGCGCGCGCCGCGTCGACCGTCGCGGCGTTGCGCCCGAACAGGTCGATCTCATACGCCGCCTGGAACGCCGGCTGCGCCGAGAAACTCTCGCTCGGCTGGCCGAAGGCGTTGACGCTGCGCGCCTCGGCGCCGGGGACATTGGCCGACAGCGTCGGCAGCAGCAGCGATCGCGCGACGCGCTCCTGCGCCCGCGCCTCGGCGACCCGCGCCGCCGCGATCGCCAGATCGCTGTTGTTGGCGCGCGCCTGGTCGACCAGCGCCGACAATCGCGCGTCGCCAAAGCCCGCCCACCAGGCGCGCTCGACCGGACCGGCGGCGGGCATCGCGGTGCGCCAGTCGGCGGGCGGCGCGACGAGGCTGGCATCGGGGCGCGGCGTGATCGCCGGGGCACAGCCGGCAAGCAGCAGCACCGCGATCGGAAGAACGCGCCGCATCACTCGGCCCCGGTACGGACGGTCGCGATCACCGACATGCCGGGTCCGAGCCGCTCGGCGAGCTTCTGGCCAGGTTCGATGCGGATGCGCACCGCGATACGCTGCGGCACCTTGACGAAATTGCCCGATCCGGTGTCGGGCTTGACGATGCTGAACTCGCTGCCCGCCGCGGGGGCGATGTTTTCGACCACGCCTTTGAGCTCGGCGCCGCCGAGCGCGTCGATGCGCAGCGTCGCCGACTGGCCGACGCGGATCTTCGCGGTCTGCGCTTCCTTGAAATTGGCGACGACCCAATGTTTCTGCGGCACCAGATACATCATCTGGGTGCCCGGATTGACGAGCTGGCCGACGCGCACCGTCACTTCGCTCAGCTTGCCCGCGCGCGGCGCCCGCACCACCGTCCGCATCAGGTCGATGTCGGCAAGCCCGCGCGTCGCCTTCGCATTCTCGACCCCGGCCTGCAGCCCGCCGCGCCCGACGGTGACCGAGCGCACCTGTTCGAGCGCGATCTGGCGCTGCGCCTCGGCCGCGCGGACCCCGGCTTCCGCCTGACGCAGCGCGGCGAGCGTCTGGTCGCGTTCGCGCAGCGACACCGATCCCGCATCGACCAGTTCATTGACGCGGCGCATGTCGGCCTGCGCGCGCTGCAACTGGGCGCGGGCGTTGGCGACCGCGGCGTCCTGCGCCTTGACCTGTGCCTCGGCCGAGCGCTGACTTTGCGCGCTGTTGTCGAGGCTGGCGGTCTGCGCCGCGATGCTGGCGGCCCCTTGCGCGACGCGCTGGCGATAGATGCTGTCGTCGATCCGCACCAGCACCTGCCCGGGCTGCACGGTCTGGAAATCCTGCACCAGCACCTCGGTCACATAGCCGCCGACCTGCGGCGCGATGATCGTCGTCTGGCCGCGCACATAGGCGTTGTCGGTGGTCTGGCTCGACGCGCGGAAGGGCGGCAGACCCCAGGCATAGAGCGCCGCGAGCACCCCGGCGACGATGACGAGGCCGAACAGCACCATCTGCCGCCGCGAACGATCGGGCCGCCAGCCGCTGGCTTCGCCGCTTTCGGCGGGCGCGGCATCGGCGGGCGGCGCGGCCGGTTCGGGTGCGGGCGTCGGCGCGGGCGCGGGCGCGGGCTTTGCCGTTTCGGCGGGAACCGGCGGCGGGCCGGCGGGCGCGGGATCGGATGTGGTCTTGTCGGTCATTGAGTCCTTGCCAACATTTTCTGGAGGGCTTCGAGTTCCTTCGCCAGCGGGTTGACCCCGCGCCGGCGATCATAGAGCCAGCGCGCGAACATGACCACGAAGGCCAGCGCCGACAGGCTGCCGATGACGAAGAAAATATCGTTGAAGGCGAGGATCGCGGCTTCGCGCGCCACCTCCTGCACCACCTGGGCCCCCGCGACCCCGCTGCGCAGCGCCGGGTCGGTCATCGTGCCGCCGAGGCCGTTCGCGAGCGCGTTGATCGCCTGCGCCACCCCGGGGTCGCTCGTCGACAGGCTGCTGCCCAGCGTCATCAGATGCTGCTTGGTGCGCAGCGTGTGGAACGCCGACAGCGCGCCGACCCCGGCGAGGCCGCCCAAGGTCTGCGACAGGTTGAAGACCGCGAGGAAGCTGATGACGTACGACGGCCCCTTGGCGAGCGCGCGCACAAAGCCCTCCATCAGCATCGGCCCCATGAAATAGACCGCGGCAAAGGCCAGCGCCGCCTGGGTCAGATACAGGTTCCCGGGCCGCGTCATCAGGCCCGAATGGGTATCGGCGAACGCGGCGACCGCGATCACCGCGAGCGAGACGAGGATCGGCCGCCGCAGGTCGAGCGGGTTGAGCCGCGCCACCGTGAGCACGCCGCCCGCCAGCGTCGCGGCCGCGAGGATCGCATAATAGGTGACAAGCTGGTCGTTCCCCATGCCGACCGCCGTGAGCAGGCCCGAGGCGCCGAAATTCTGTTCGGACAGCAGCACGCGGACCGCGGCGCCGGTCAGCGCGAATTTCAGCAGGTCGCTGCTCCCCATCCAGCGCGTGTGGAGCATCGGATTGGCGCGGTTATGCTCGATCAGGAAGGCAATGCCGATCAGCAGGATCGCCGCCGCCAGCGTGCCGCCGAGCCAGGGCGTGGTCCACCACACGATGCGGCCCTGGACAAAAAAGGCGCAGAGCAGCCCCACCCCGACCGCGAGCAGCGGAAAGGTCACGAGGTCGAGCTTGCCGAACGAGCGGACGGTATCGCCCTGCGGCAATTGCAGGACATTGACCAACCCGACCGCGACCAGCGACATCGCGAATTGCAGCACGAACAGATTATAGACATTGCCGTCGGCGAGCAGCAGCGGCGAAATCGCGCGCGCCAGCGGCAGTCCGACCTGCGAGATGCCGATCGCCAGCAGCAGCCCGCCGATCCGCGCCTTGGCCGGCATGCCCTGCATCAGATAGAAGGCCGCGAGCGTCGACAGCCCGCTCGCCGCGATCCCCGATATGCCGCGCGACACCAGTTCGAGCCGGTATCCCGCATCGAACAATTGCAGGAAATTGGCGAGCAACAGCGCCCACATCGTCGCGCGCACGAAGCGCTGGATGCCGAATTCCTGCCGCACCTTGAACAGCAATATGCTCATGCAGGCGTTGGTCATGCTGTAGACGGCGGTGACCCATCCCGACTCGACGGGGGTGAGGTCGAGATGGCCCTGCAACACGGTCAGGTTGGCGAGCAGCAGCCCGTTCTGGAACCCGCCGACGATCGCGAGATAAAAACCGATAAACAGGTAGAAAAGCTTGCGCCGCCCCGGATGGTCGGGGTTCGCGGGCGATCCCGGCATGATCGGGCGTTCGTGCGGCTTGTAGACATAGCCGCCGGATACGGACCCCTCAGCCATGGCGAGTATAGGGCGCGGTTCCCGCGTGCATGGTCCGGCCGTTTCCGATCATCGGCCTCCTATAGCAGGGCAGGCCGGATGCGACACACCTTATCGTCGCGCCGGGCGCTGCGCCGCGTCTCCTAACCCGCCGCCACCCCCGCCGGCTGCATCGGTGCGAGTTCGGAGAGCATGGTACCGACACGGTTCCGCCCGCCCGCCTTGGCCCGGTAGAGCGCGGCATCGGCGCGGTGTGAAAGGGCCAGCAGGCCGTCGTGGGCCGCCAATTGCGCGACTCCGAACGACGCGGTGACGGCCCGCGTGATGCCAAGATGGGCGAATGATGTCGCGGCAAAGGCGGTGCGGACCGCTTCGGCAAGGCCCCGCGCCTCGGCGAGCGTTGCGCCGGTGACGAACACCGCGAACTCCTCGCCCCCCAGGCGGCTCACGATCGCGCCGGGCGGCATATGGTCGCGCAACAATCGGGCAAAGGCGGCGATCACGTCATCGCCCGCGGCATGGCCGAAACTGTCGTTGATCGCCTTGAAATGGTCGAGGTCGGCGGCGATCAGCACCGCGGGCTCGCCAAGCCGAAGTGCGCGGGCCAGCGCGTCTTCGGCCCGCGCATCAAACCCGCGGCGGTTGAGCAGGCCCGACAGCACGTCGGTTTCCGACCGCGCGACCATCTCCGCCGCCGTGTCGCGCATGATGACGAGCAGCAACACGAGCGCGATCGCGACGAGCAGCACGACGCTCGCGCTCTGCGAGATGGCGCCATAGGCCGAGTCCATATAGCCTTGCGGCGAGCGCGCGTTGCCGACGATCGCGGCGATCAACGGCTTGGCGAGATAGAGCAGCGCCACGCCCAGTTGCAGCGCAAGGAACAGCATGTCGAGCGGCTGGCGGCGGCGCGATCGCCACACCAGCGCGGCGAACAGCAACTGCATCGCGATATAGGGCGCCTGATAGAGGATCGACCGCAACGGCGAGCCATAGACGAGGCTGAAAACGACCGGCACCGCGAAGATGGTCAGGCTCCAGATCGCCGCCATCGCGATCCACGGCGGCGCGACGCCATAATGGCGCGCGACGCCGATCATGCAAAAGCTCTGCGAGAGCAGGAAGACCAGGAAGATGCCGACCTCGACCGGGATCGCGTCGGCCTGGGTCGTCTGCAGATATTCGAGCGCGAGATATGCGATTCCCGTCGCATAGCCGAGCGCGATCCAGCGCACGCCGCGCGCTTCGCGATTCATCGCCGCCACGACCGCGAAGGCGATCGCGAAGATGCCGATGAGCGACATGTTGGTGGAAAGGGTGAAGGCGGCTGTCATGGACCCGTGCTGCGATGATGTCGTGGTAAATAGCGCAACAGGCACGAATCTTTCGTTAACGACGCCGCTTGCGACGCGATGATGCGGCGCGCCGGATTGCCCCGGTATCACGTGAAACTATATTGCAGCGCGGGGGGTGCCAAAGCGCCGCGTCGCCCGCTATAGCGGCGCGATGACCAGCCTGACCGCCAGCGAAAGCGCCACCCTCGAACGCGCCGCCGACGCCCCGATGCTCGGACAGGTCGAGCGCTGGGCGGCGGTGAACAGCGGCACCGGCAATCTTGCCGGGCTCAAGACCGTCGCCGCCATGCTCGCCGACGCTTTTGCGGCGCTGCCCGGCGACATCCGCCTCGTCGCGCCCGATCCGGTCGAAAGCGTCGATGCGGCGGGGAATATCCGGACGACGCAGCGCGGCGACCATCTCCACCTGCGGGTGCGGCCCGCGGCGCGGGTGCAGTTGCTGCTCACCGGCCATATGGACACGGTGTTCGCCGCCGATCATCCGTTCCAGACGCTGCAATGGCGCGAGCCCGGCGTGCTCAACGGCCCCGGCACCGCCGATATGAAGGCCGGCATCTCGGTGATCCTCGCCGCGCTGACCGCGCTCGAAGCCTCGCCGCTCGCGGCGCGCGTCGGCTACGACGTAATGATCAACAGCGACGAGGAAACGGGCAGCCACGCCTCCGCCGCGCTGATCGCCGAACTGGCGAAGGGCAAGACCGCCGCGCTGACCTATGAACCCGCGCTGCCCGACGGCACGCTGGCGGGCGCGCGGCCAGGAAGCGGCAATTTTTCGGTGACCGTCCACGGGCTGTCCGCGCATGCGGGGCGCAATCCCGACGACGGACGCAACGCTTTGCTTGCCGCCGCCGACCTCGCGCTGCGGCTCGCGAAATTGAAATCGCCGACGCTCAAGGTCAATCCGGCGAAGATCGACGGCGGCGGGCCGAACAATGTCGTCCCCGACCAGGCGATCCTGCGCGTCAATATGCGCCCCTCGACCCCCGAAGCGATGATCGCCGCCGAAGTCGCCCTGCGCGATGCGGTCGCCGCGGTGTCGCGCGAGCATGACGTGCATTGCCACCTCCACGGCGGCTTCAACCGCCCGCCCAAGCCGCTCGACGCCGCGGCGACGCGCCTGTTCGAACTGGTGCGCGACTGCGGCGCGGCGCTGGGCCTGCCGCCGATCAGCTGGCATGCGACCGGCGGCGTGTGCGACGGCAACAATATCGCGGCGTGCGGCGTGCCCGTCGTCGACACCATGGGACCGCGCGGCGGCGCGATCCACTCTTCGGACGAATTTCTGATCGTCGACAGCCTGGCCGAACGGGCGCAATTGTCGGCGCTGACCATGATGAAAATAGCGGAACGGGGGACGGTGTGAATTATGTGATCCGGGCGGCCAAGCCGGGCGATTTGCAGAGCATTTACGAGATGGCAAAACTGACCGGCGGCGGCTTCACCAACCTGCCCCCCGACCGGCAGGCGCTACGCACCAAGCTCGAGCGCGCCGAGGCGAGTTTCGCGTGCGAGAAGGAATATCCGTCGGACGAGCTGTATCTGCTCGTGCTAGAGGACCTCGACAGCGGCGAGGTGCGCGGCACCTGCCAGATTTTCGGACAGGTCGGCCAGCGCTGGCCCTTCTACTCCTATCGCATCGGCACCGACAGCAAGCATAGCGAGCAGCTCGGCCGCACCTTTCATGCACAGGTGCTGATGCTCAGCAACGACCTTAACGGCGCGAGCGAGGTCGGCGGACTGTTCCTCCACCCCGCGGCGCGCGCTGGCGGGCTCGGGCTGCTGCTCGCACGCTCGCGCTATCTGTTCATCGCGCGGCACCGCGCGCGCTTTGGCGACCGCATCCTCGCCGAGTTGCGCGGGGTGATCGACGAGGCGGGCGGATCGCCCTTCTGGGACGGGGTCGCGGGCAAATTCTTCGGGATGAGTTTTCAGGAAGCCGACCAGTTCAACGCGGTCCATGGCAACCAGTTCATCGCCGACCTGATGCCCAAGCATCCGGTCTATATCGCGATGCTGAACGACCATGCCCGCAGCGTCATCGGGGTGCCGCACCCCAGCGGCCGCGCGGCGATGCGGATGCTGGAAAATGAGAATTTCGCCTATGAAAATTACGTCGACATCTTCGACGGCGGCCCGACGATGACCGCGCGCACCGACCAGGTCGCGAGCATCAAGGACGCGCGGCACGGCACGGTGACGGCGGTTGCCGAAGGCGGCGCCGATGCGCTGGTCGCGACCGGGCGGCTCGCCGATTTCCGCTGCTGTTTCGGCAAGGTCGGCGATGGCGACACGCTCGACGGCGCGGCGGCGAAGCTGTTGGGTGTGAGCGAGGGCGACGACATCAGCTGGATCGGGCGTTGATGCTTACCGAAATCAATTTCGACGGGATCATCGGCCCGACGCATAATTATGCGGGGCTGAGCCGCGGCAATATCGCGTCGGCGTCGAACGCCGGCGACGTGTCGCAGCCGCGCGCCGCGGCGCTGCAGGGCATCGACAAGATGCGCCACAATCTGGCGCTCGGCTTGCCGCAAGGCTTCTTCACCCCGCTCGACCGTCCCGATGCGCCATGGCTGGAGGTGCTGGGGACGACGCTCGAGAGTGCCGAGCCGCATCTGCGCGCGCAGGCCTGGTCGGCGTCGTCGATGTGGGCAGCGAACGCCGCGACGGTCTCCCCCGCGCCCGACAGCGACGACGGCAAATGCCATCTGACCGTCGCCAACCTCGTCACCATGCCGCACCGCAGCCACGAGTGGCAGGGCACGCTGAAGCAGCTCAGGGTGGCTTTCGCCGACCCCGCCTTTGCGGTGCACGGCCCCGTCCCCGCCCCCTTCGGCGACGAGGGCGCGGCGAACCATATGCGGCTGTGCGACGGCCACGGCTCTGCCGGGGTCGAGATCTTCGTCTATGGCGTCGGTGGCGGGCGCTATCCGGCGCGCCAGCACCTCGACGCGTCGAAGGCGATCGCGCGGCACCACCGGCTCGATCCCGAACGCACCCTCTTCATCCGCCAGTCGGACACCGCGATCCAGGGCGGCGCCTTCCACAACGACGTCGTCGCGGTGGCGAACGAGCGGGTGCTATTCACCCACGAGACCGCCTTCCACGACCGCGAGGCGGCGCACGCCGAAATCCGGGCCGCCTTCCCCGCGGTCGAGATCGTCGAGGTGCCTGCCGAGGCGGTGAGCCTGCCCGACGCGATCAAATCCTATCTGTTCAACGCCCAGCTCGTTTCACTGCCCGACGGCGGCGGCATGGGGCTCGTCCTGCCGACCGAGGCGCAGGACACCGCATCGGTGTGGAACTGGCTCGAAGCGCATGTCGCGGGCAACGGACCCATCCGCAAGCTGCTGCCGGTCAACGTCCGCCAGTCGATGGCCAATGGCGGTGGCCCCGCGTGCCTGCGGCTGCGCGTCGTCGCCGACCCGGCGACGGTCGATCCGCGCTTCATGGCCGATGCCGGCAAACTCGACCGGATTTCCGAGATCGTGGCCCGGCATTGGCCGGAGGCGATTGCAGCGGCCGATCTCGCTTCGGCGGGTCTGATCGCGGACGTACGCCGTGCGCGCGCGGCGTTGCTGGAGGCGCTGGAGCTGAGCGAGCTGGCCTGAGCTGGCCGGACGGCCGGACAACCCGGGCCGGCACCTGACCCTCGCGGCGCCGTGACGGCATAGGACTCCCGCTTATGCCGGTCCCTTTGAGCGTCTGCTTATGGGCATGATCCGGTCGCGGCCCTAGCCTTTGAGCGGCGGGTCTGCCGTCGTCGAATTGCGCCGCGCGGTGCTCCGCCGTTCCTGTGCGTCGCTGTCGCATACGCGCTCCGGGCCGACAGCGATTCGACCCTTTTGGCCGCCGGTCGGGAGAGATGTCGTGCGTAGATCGCTGATCGTTCTTGGTGGCGCCACGGCGCTGGCGTTTGCCCCCTCCGCTCACGCGAGCGACAAGGGATGGAATGATGCCGGATCGCTCGCGCGCGACGCGCTCGTCGTCGCGGCCTTTGGGGTGCCGGCGGCGCAGGGCGACTGGGACGGCGTCCTGCAAGCCGGGGGAAGCGTCGGCGTGGCCGGGGGCCTGTCCTATGGGCTGAAGGAGGCTTTTCCCGAACGCCGCCCCGACGGCAGCGACAACAAGAGCTTCCCGTCCGGACATACCTCGATTTCCTTCGCCGCGGCGGCGACACTGCAGAATCGCTACGGCTGGAAGGTCGGCGTTCCCGCGCAGCTGGTCGCGGCCTTCGTCGGATTGAGCCGCGTCGAGGCGGAGAAGCATCATGTGCACGACGTACTCGTCGGCGCCGCCATCGGCGAAGCCGCGGGTTTCCTGATCACCCGCAAGGCGAACGACCGCGTCCAGATATTGCCCTGGGGCGGCACCAAAAGCGGCGGTATCGCGATGACGATGCGCTTCTGAAGACCCGCGCCGTCGCGACGCGCTTGCATTCCACCGTCAAAGTCCGACTATGGCGACAATTCGCCGGGGGGCTTTTCGATGCAAGACGATCTGATCGACCGCATCTACGAATGTTCGGTGGTGCCCGAGGCGTGGCCCGCCGTGCTTGACGATGTCGCGGCGCTTGCCGGGTCGACCGGCGGGTTGCTGTTTTCGGCGCGCAAGGCGCTGAACTGGACGGCGTCGGCGCGCGTCGCCGATGCGTTCGACGCCTATGTCCACGACGGCTGGTTCGGCAAATGCAGCCGCCGCGTCTGCCTGATGAGCCAGGAGGCGCCGTCCTTCTTCGTCGAATATGATTTCTGGAGCGAAGAGGAGCTGAGCGCCGATCCGGTATATCGCGACTTTTTTCGCCCGCGCGGGCTCGGCTGGTCGGCGGGGACCGGGCTGCAGCTGCCGACCGGCGACAATATCGTGTTCAGCGTCGAGCGCGCGTTCGACGGCGGACCGATCGAGCCCGAGAATGTCGCGCGGCTGAACGGGCTCCGCCCGCATATCGCGCGCAGCGCGCTGGTCAGCGCGCGATTGCAGCTGAAGCGCGCCGAGGGGGCGACCGAGGCGCTGGCGGCGCTGCGCCTGCCCGCGCTGCTGCTCCACGCGAACGGCGACGTCGCCGAGGCGAGCCCGCTGGCCGAGGACCTCGGCGGCCATCTGGTCTGGGGCGCGATGGGGCGGTTGCGGCTGGCCGACAAACAGGCCGACACGATGCTGGCCGAGGCGCTCGCGGCGCTGGACAGCGATGCCGGCGACCGGGTGCGATCCTTTCCGATTCGCGATTTCGCGGGCGATCCCGAACTGGTCGCGCATGTCGTCCCGGTACGGCGCAGCGCGCACGATGTGTTCGGCGATTCCTATGCGTTGCTGCTGCTGATCCCGGTCGCGTCGGAACGCGCGCCGTCGGCGACGCTGATGAAGTCGCTGTTCGACCTGACCCCGTCCGAGGCCCGCGTCGCGAGGGGCATCGCGGGAGGCGAGACCCCCGAGGCGATCGCCGCCGACGGCGACGTCGCGATCAGCACCGTGCGCACCCAGCTGCGCCGGGTCCTCGAAAAGACCGGCTGTGCGCGGCAGGCCGACCTGGCGTCGCTGCTGGCGCGGATCGGGGCGACGGCGCCGGGCTGAATATTTCGCTCCATCCTCCATATGGAGGATGCGGGGCGGCTCCGGGGTAGCGATAAGGTGCGCAACTGCCGGCCCTTCTGCGACCCTGGGTTGTCAGTCAGCGGCACCCTTGCAGCGATGCGGGGGTGCCGCTTTGCGTTTCGGCGATGCGTTTTGGGACAATCTTTCCCCGCCCTTCCCTCGCTTGTCGGATTAACTTACAGTTTACCATAAGTCCGT
This sequence comes from Sphingopyxis sp. GW821-FHT02C12, assembly GCF_059421785.1. NCBI lineage: Bacteria > Pseudomonadati > Pseudomonadota > Alphaproteobacteria > Sphingomonadales > Sphingopyxidaceae > Sphingopyxis > Sphingopyxis sp. GW821-FHT02C12. Next base: position 2,425,066 of record NZ_JBWKVQ010000001.1, on the reverse strand, counting down.
CGCGCCGAATCCCCGATTTGCGCCACTGGCACGGCTCTTGCTGGATAGATGGTGATGCTGAAAAAAATCGGACGCCTGTTCGTCATCAAAACCAAGCTCGAGGCTTGCCTCATCATCTACGCGCTCGGGGTCGGGGCGATGGCGCGCGGGATGATCTATCTCCACGAATATCCGGGGTTCGGCGGCAAATTGCTGCTCGCCGCGTGCAGCGGGTCGGTGTTCCTCGCCGGCGCCAAGATTTTCGATTGCCTGCGTTACGAGCGCGCCGAGAAGGCGGCCGCCCCCGCCCACCAGCCGGGCTGAGGTGCGCGCGGACTTTCGCGCGTCACCAAAAGCTGCCAAGGCTGGGGCCATGAGCAGGATCAGCGGCGCCCCCACCCTCAGCATGGAACATGTGTACGGCCTGACGCTGCGCGTCGCGCGCTGGCGCGTCGGCGCGGGCGAGACGCCCTTGCTGTTCCTCAACGGGATCGGCGCCGATATCGCCGCGGCGGCACCGCTGCTGGCGCAGCTTCACGACCGCGAGGTCTGGACGCTCGACATGCCGGGTGTCGGCGGGTCGCCCGACGCGCTGCTGCCTTATGGCGCCCCGACGATGGCCGCGGTCCTGATCGAGATCGCCGATCGCTTCGGTCACAAGACGATCGACATCGCCGGCTTCAGCTGGGGTGGTGCCATGGCGCAGCAGGTCGCGGTGCAATTCCCCGGTCGCATCCGGCGGATGGTACTGATGGCGACGACCCCGGCCGTGTCGGCGCCGGGCATCGGCTGGGCGGCGCTGCTCGACGACGACATGCTGGCGAGCGGGCTCAAGCTGCCGACCGCGACCCCGCTCGGCCTCGCCTATCAGAGCATGGCGATGGCGGGCTGGACGAGCGCGGCGATGCTGCCGACGCTAAAGAGCATCCCGACATTGGTGCTGATGGGCGAGCAGGACGGGGTCGTACCGGCGTGCCACGGCCAGTTGATCGCCGAACTGATCGACGGCGCGCTGCTCGAAGTGGTGCAGGGGTCGCACATGTTCCCCTTTACCCATGCGGCGAAGATCGCCGGACGGATCAGCGACTTTCTGGACGCGCCGGCGGGGCAACAAGCCGCCGCTTGAGGAAATCGGCGATCGCCGCGGCGGTTTCGTCGGGCGCTTCCTCCATCGGCAGATGGCCGATGCCATCGAGCAACACGACCTCCGAACCCGGCAAACGTTCGTGGAAACTCTGCGCCGCGCTCGGATTGATCAGCCGGTCCTCCTTGCCGAACAGGATCAGCGTCGGCGCCTTGATGTCGCCGATCCGGTCCGCCATCGCAGGCTCGCGGTCGAGGGTCGCGCGCAGCGACGTCGCCTCGCGGTTGCCGGGGAAACGCAGCAACTCCCAATAGCGGTCGATCATCGCATCATCGACGATGGCCTGCTTCGACACCGACCCGCGCAGCGATTCCTCGACCAGCGAACGCGGGGTGATCTGGGTCGCGAGCCAGCGTCCCGAACGATATTGCAGGATGCGGAAACCGATGTTCGACGGCGGGCGCTTCTCCCCCGCGCGCAGCGGCATACCGGCGGCGTCGAGCAGCAGCAGCGCGTCGACATGCTCGGGATGACCCAGCGCATAGCGCCAGGCGACCCAACCGCCCATCGAATTGCCGCCGAGGATGAAATGGTCGAGTTCGAGCTTGGCCGCGACGACGTCGACCGCCGCCATCATGCCGCTTGCGCCATAATCCTTGTCGGGGGTGCCGCCGGTCAGGCCGTGTCCGGGCAGGTCGAGGGTGACGATGCGGTAATCGGCGCCGAGGCGCTTCACCAGCGGCTCCCACGTCTGGAGGCTGGCGTTCGATCCGTGGAGCAGGACGATGACCGGACCGTCGCGCTTTCCCTGATCGCGGTAATGGATGGCCTGACCCGCCGGACCGGCGGCGAAGGTCGCGTTGGGACCGCCATATTTGGCGATCATCTCGGCGCGGTCGGTGTCGGGGGTGCGCAGCGCGAGGAAGGCGATGACGATCACGAGCAGCAGCCCGAGCGGAATCAGCACCCGCTTGCGCCGCATCATGTGCCGCCGCGGCGGCGGTGCTTCATAGTCGTCGTCGTCGATCATCGCGGTCCCCCACCCTGACCCACGACGACCCTAGACCCTGTTTCAGGCATATGGAAGCGCGTGACGGAGCCGATTTTGACGCGAGGCGAGGCGCGAGGAGGGAGCGATGGTTTTCCATCGTGACCGAGGAGCAACGACGTCCTCGCGTAAAAATCGGCCCGCCGCCGGAGGCGGTCGTCCAGCGAGCCGCGCTGGGCGCGTCGCGTCGCTGGCACGGGCCCACCGGCCCGCCCTGCGCAACGCTCCTCCCCAGCACAGCTCGCTGGACGATCACGTCGCTCCCATATGCCTGAAACAGGGTCTGGCGCACCGGGGGCCGCCGTCAATGCGCCACGCGGGCGCACCAATCGGCGGCCGGTCCCGATCAGTTGACGCGGGTTACCGCGCCCTTGTGTGCGCCGACGCTCTTGTTGCGCGGGCGGAAGCGGCGCTTGCGCTGGCCTTCGGCGCCCTCGCCCGCCGCACCGTCGCGGCGCGGGCCACGATCGCCGCCGGGCTTGGCGCCGCCGCGACCGCGCATCGCATCCTGGCGCTGGCGGCCCGGATCACGGCCCTGGCTGCCGGTGTCGCGCGGACCCGCGACGGGCTTGGGCAGGTTGCGCACCAGCTCGTTGAAATTCTCGGGCAGCGGCATCGGCTCGGATTTGCTCCGCGTGACGCGCTCGATATCGCGCATATACGGCCGCTCATCGGGGGCGATGAAGCTGATCGCCTTGCCTTCGGCACCGGCGCGCGCGGTGCGGCCGATGCGGTGGACATATTGTTCGGGCACGTTCGGGATCTCGAAGTTGATCACATGGCTGACGCCCGACACGTCGATGCCGCGCGCGGCAATGTCGGTCGCGACGAGCAGCTTGATGTCGCCCGAGCGGAAGGCCTGCAGCGCATGGGTGCGCTGCGACTGGCTCTTGTTGCCATGGATCGCCATCGCCTTGATGCCCGCGCCCGCCAGATGACGCACGACGCGGTCGGCGCCATGCTTGGTGCGGGTGAAGATCAACGCGCGGTCGATATCCTCGCTGGCGACGACCGCGTGGAGCAGCGCCTGCTTTTCCTTCTGTTCGACGAAGGTCGCATATTGGCTGATCTTTTCGACCGTGGTCGCCGCCGGGGTCACCGACACCGTCACCGGATCCTCGAGGAACTGTTCGGCGAGGTGCGCGATTTCCTTGGGCATCGTTGCCGAGAAGAAGAGGTTCTGGCGGCGCGAGGGCAGCAGCTTGGCGACGCGGCGCAGCGAGTGGATGAAGCCCATGTCCATCATCTGGTCGGCTTCGTCGAGCACGAAGATTTCGACATCGTCGAGGCGCAGCGCGCGCTGGTCGATCAGGTCGAGCAGGCGGCCCGGGGTGGCGACGAGGATGTCGACGCCGCCCGACAGGTCACGGATCTGCTTGTTGATCGGCACACCGCCGAACACGGTCGAGACGGTCAGCTTGGTGAAGCGGCCATAGTCACGGCAGCTCTGCGCGATCTGCGCCGCGAGTTCGCGCGTCGGCGCGAGCACGAGCATCCGGCAGCCGCGCGGGGTCGGGCGGTGCGGATAGGTCAAAAGATGGTGGATCGAGGGCAGCGAGAAACCGGCGGTCTTGCCGGTGCCGGTCTGCGCGATGCCGCACAGATCGCGGCCCTTCATCAGCGGCGGGATCGCCTGGACCTGGATCGGGGTGGGAACGGTATAATCCTTGGCGGCAAGCGCACGGTTGATGTCGGCGTGCAGGCCAAAGTCGTTAAAAGTCGTCATAAAATACTCACTATGGGCGACGCGCAGGCGCATCCGTTCGCATCGAACGGACGGCGCACGGGCCGCGGGTTCGAAACGACCCGCGTGAAAGGGTGCCTCTGGGGACAAAGCGCTGGTCCGGCTCGTCCCGCGCCTGAAAACGGGCGGGAAAATCACGCTGCCGGGTGTTGCGGCGGGATATCCCGCCATGCTGCGCTGCACAACATATGGCATGGGTTGCGCGGTTTTGCAAGATAATTGCGTTTCCGTTGTGCAGTGTTCGGGGTCGGCGAGAAAAGAGATTCGCGCAGAGGCGCAGAGAACGCAGAGATTTTGTTCGCGCGGAGACGCGGAGGGGCGGAGAGACGAAGAGGGAAAATTGGCGGCTTTGCCGCCTTTTGCTCTTCTTCCTCTGCGATCTCTGCGCCTCTGCGCGAATATTCTTCTTCGCGCCTCCGCGTGAACCCTATTCCTGCCCTTGTTCTAAACCGCCCCCTTTGGCAGGTTCACCGTCAAAGCTTTGGGGGAAACCGGTTGGCTGAAAAGATCATCGTCATCGACGAAGGCACGACCTCGACCCGCACGATGTTGTTCGCCGCCGACGGCACCCCGCTGGGCAGCGCGCAGCGCGAGTTTCGCCAGCATTATCCCGGACCCGGCCTCGTCGAACATGACGCCGCCGAAATCTGGGAGGCGACGCTCGCCTGTACGCGGGCGATGATCAAGAAAGCGGGCGGCGCCGACCGCATCGCCGCGATCGGCATCACCAACCAGCGCGAAACCATCGTTTTCTGGGACCGCACGACCGGCGAGCCGCTGGCGCCCGCGATCGTGTGGCAGGACCGGCGCACCGCGGCCGATTGCGCGGCGCTGAAGGACGCCGGGCATGAAGCCACCGTACAGGCAAAGACCGGACTGCTGCTCGATCCCTATTTTTCGGGCAGCAAGATCGGCTGGGCGCTCAAAAACTGGCCGCAATTGAAGGACGCCGGCGACCGGCTCGCGGTGGGGACGATCGAATCCTATCTGGTCTTTCGGCTGACCGGCGGGGTGCATGTCAGCGATGCGAGCAACGCGTCGCGCACGCTGTTGATGGACATCAACGGCAGCGGCGGCTGGGACGCGGACTTGTGCGACCTGCTCGGTGTGCCGATGAACCTGCTCCCCGAGATCACCGGATGCACGGCAAGCGTCGGCACCACCGATCCGGCGCTGTTCGGCGGCGCGATTCCGATCTGCGGCATGGCGGGCGACCAACAGGCGGCGACGATCGGCCAGGCATGCCTGTCGCCGGGGCAGACCAAGGCGACCTTCGGCACCGGCGCCTTCATCCTGTCGGCGAGCGGTACGACGCGCCCGCAATCGAACAACCGCCTGCTCGCAACCGTGCTGGTGCAGGAAGGCGATAGACGCAGCTATGCGCTCGAAGGCTCGGTGTTCGTCGCCGGCAGCCTGATCAAATGGCTACGCGACGGACTCGGCCTGCTCGCCAATGCGGGGGAGAGCGAGGGGCTGGCGCGATCGGTCGCCGACAATGGCGGGGTCTATCTGGTCCCTGCCCTCACCGGGCTTGGCGCGCCGCACTGGCGCCCCGACGCGCTCGCCGCGATATCGGGGCTGAACTTTGCAAGCACCAAGGCGCATGTCGCGCGCGCCGCGCTGGAGGCGCAGGCGTATCAGGCGCATGATTTGAAATCGGCCTTCGCCGCCGACGGGGTCGACTGGGCCGACCTCCGCATCGACGGCGGCATGGCGGCGAACGACTGGATGGCGCAGGACCTGGCCGACATGCTCGACCTGACCGTCGAGCGCCCCGATTTCGTCGAGAGCACCGCGCTGGGCGCGGCGATGCTCGCGGCGACCGGCGCGGGGCTTTATCCTGACCTGGCGAGCGCCGCCAAGGCGATGCGCGGCACCGCGACGCGCTTCACCCCGGCACTCGCCGCCGACAAACGCAAAACGCGCCTTGCCGGGTGGCAAAGCGCGCTTGCAAAGGTTCTATCTTAACGTCGCCCCCGCGAAGGCGGGGGCCGCTGTCGATGCAGCGCAAGGTTACCAGCGGCCCCCGCCTTCGCGGGGGCGACGCCTGATCAGCGCTTGAGGGTAAGACCGCCGAAGCGCTTGTTGAACTTGGCGACCTGGCCCGCAGCGTCGAGCATGCGGCCGCTGCCGCCGGTCCACGCCGGGTGCGCGGTGGGGTCGATTTCGAGCGTCATCGTGTCGCCCTCTTTGCCCCAGGTCGAGCGCGTCTGATATTCGGTGCCATCGGTCATCTTGACCGTGATCATGTGGTACGCGGGATGAATGTCTTTTTTCATATCGGGCTCCTGCGCCGCTGGTTACCGACCAGCGGCTGAGTCTGTGCATCCGGGGACGCGAAGCGGCGTCCCCTAACGGCGAACGGGCGATTTGGCAAGGGTGGTCAGTCGGCGGGCGGATCGGCGATCATCGCGGTGAACTGGCATTCGGTCGCAAGGCTGTCGCCAAGCATCGCCCGCCCCTCGAACTTGCAGATGTTGCGCTTCGCCTGAAGGATCGTGACATGAAGGTCGAGCAGGCAACCGGGTTCGACCGGTTTCCGGAACTTCACGCCGTCGATCCCCATGAAATAGACGAGCTTGCCGGTACCGGCGAGGCCGAGCGATTCGATCGCCAGCACGCCGCCGGCCTGCGCCAGCGCCTCGACGATGAGGACGCCGGGCATGATCGGCCGACCGGGAAAATGCCCCTGGAAAAAGGGCTCGTTCATCGTCACCGCCTTGACCGCGTGGATGGAGGTGTCGGGCACCATCGAAACCACCCGGTCGACGAGCAGCATCGGATAACGATGCGGCAGCAGCGCCAGGATCCGGCGGATATCCGCCGGTCCCTTTGCGCCGTCCGTCTTTTCCCCGTCCGCCACGATCTTAGCGGGTGGTCGGCGCAGTGCCGGCCGGGGCCGGCGCGGCCGCACCCGGCTGGGCGGCGCGGGCGGCGTCCATCAGCTGCTGGTTGCGCTGCTGGACAAGCTGGCCCGGCTGGTAACCGGCCGGCACCGCGGTCGAGACGGCGGGCAGGATGCGGTTGAGTTCGGTCACCACCGCTTCGGTGATGTCGACATTGTTTTCGCGCGCGATCACGGCGTCGGGGTTGAGCAGCAGATCGACCTTCTTGGCGGTCATCGCGGCCTTGATCGCCTCGTTCATGCGAACGCTGATCTGGTCCTCGACATAAGCGATGGCGAGGTCGACCGGGGCGCCGATCTGGCTGAGTTCGGTCTGCGCGGCCTGGCGCTTGTCCTGCACCGCCTTGGCGGCGGCCTGCAGCGCGGCCTGGTTCGGCGTCGGCTTTTTCGACTCTTCGCTATATTTGGCGACGAGGACGTTGACTTCGGCCTGCAGCGTCTGGGCGCGCGTGTTCTGATTGTCGATCACGGCCTTGTAGGTCGTTTCGATCTGCCCGCTGGCGGTGGTGAAGGCGGTCGAACGCGCGGCGGCGACGCGGACGTCGGCGACGGCAACGCCCTTGGCCTGTGCGAATGCCGGCGCGGCGATCATGGGCGAAACCGACAGCGTGGCGATCGCCAGTGCCGATGCGACAAGGATTTTCTTCATTAGAATTGGGTTCCTACGTTGAATGAGAAGCGTTTGGTGTCATCACCCTCTTCTTTGCGAAGGGCGTAAGCGAAGTCGATCCGGAAGGGACCGAAAGGAGAGTTCCAGTTGACGCCCGCACCGACCGAGACGCGCGGCATCCAGCTGTCGCCGAAGAAGCGCTCTTCGAACGGCGCAAGGTTGGAGGTCGTACCGGTCGGGCAGAAGACATAGGCGGTGCCGACGGCCCCGCCCTCCGGATTGACATTCGACCCGAAGGTCGGCGGCGCACCGGTCGTGCCGTTGCGACAGAGGTTCTTGGCGAGGCCGTCAGCCGGATCGATGAACGTCGCCAGCGTCGTCAAGGTCGGGCGCTTCACGCCGAACACCGAACCGACGTCGAGGAAGACCGACGGCCGCAGCCCCAGTTCCTTGGCGCCCGTGCCGAGCGGAATATCGACCTCAAGCCGGCCCTGATAATAAGCGCGGCCACCCAGCGCATCGTCGATCTGTCCACGGTTGGTGGTGTCGGTGACCACCTTGGGGTTGGCCGGATCGGTATTGTCGACCGAATAGCGAATGACGCGGGGGCCGACGCCGCGGATGTCGAAACCGCGCATCTGCGGTTCGCCGAGGAAGAAGCGGTCGGTCAGGCGGACCTTGTCGCTGGTCGCGGTCGGCGCGCTGCCGAACGGATAGATATACCCGCCTTCGGCCGAGACATTGAGGATGAAGCGGCTGCCAAGGTTGAAATGCTTCGACGCGTTGGCGCGGGTGCGGACATATTTGACGCTGCCGCCGAGGCCCGCGAAATCCTGGCTGATCGACAGCGACTGGCCGCGCGTCGGGCGAATGCGGTTGTCGCGGTCGTCATAGGCCAGCGTGAAGCCGAGCAGCGAGGTCGTGCGCTTGCCGATCGCGTCGCACAGATACCGGCCCGCAACCAGCGGATCGCACTCGTCGCCGAAATAATAGAGGGTCTTGTCGAGCGTCACATCGTCGAAGTTGAGGCTGTAGCGGCCGAACGCCGACAGATATTCGGTCAGCGGCACACCGACGGTGACCTGCGCGCCGGTCGTGACCTGCTGGAAGGTCGTGCGGCGGTCGTTGTTGATGAAGTTGAACGAGTTCAGGTCGCGGCGATAGACGCTGCCGCCGATCGAGATGTTGCGGTCGAACAGATAGGGTTCGGTGAAGCCCAGTTCGATCGATTTCGAATAGCTCGAATAGTTGACCGACGCCTGCAACTGCTGGCCAAGGCCGCGGAAGTTGCGCTGGCGGATCGAAGCCTGGAGCAGGAAATTCTCGATCGACGAGAAACCCGCCGACAGCGACAATTCGCCGGTCGGCTTTTCCTCGACATTGGTTTCCAGGATGATGCGGTCGGGGGCGCTGCCCTCCTTGCGCTCGATCTCCAGATTTTCCTGGAAATACCCCAGGCTGTTGATGCGGTTTTCGGTGCGCTTGACGCCGAAGCTGTTGAAGGCATCGCCCTCGTTCAGGCGGAATTCGCGGCGAACCACCTTGTCCTGGGTCAGCGTGTTGCCGTTGACGTCGATGCGTTCCACGTAGGTACGCGGGCTTTCGGCGACGTTGAAGCTGATCGCCATCGTCCGCGTTTCGGGATCGCGGCGGAAATCAGGATTGATGTCGGCAAAGGCGTAGCCGAACAGGCCCGCGGTCTCGCTCAGGCTTTCGACCGTGTCCTCGACCAGCTTGGCGTCGTACCAGTCGCCTTCCTTCATCGGCAGCAGCGTCTTCAGCGTTTCCGGACGGAAATCGCGCAATTCGCTTTCGACGTTCACCGGGCCGAATTTATAGCGCTCGCCCTCTTCCACCACATAGGTGATGATGAAGTCCTGCTTGTTGCTCGTCAGCTCGGCGACCGCCGAAATGACGCGGAAATCGGCATAGCCGTTCGACAGATAGAACAGGCGCAGCTTCTGCTGATCATAAGCCAGACGATCGGGGTCATAGCTGGTATTGGACGACAAAATGGTCAGCAGGCCCGATTCCTTAGTCGCCATCTCGCTCTTGAGATCGCCGTCGCTGAATTTCTCGTTGCCGATGATGTTGATCTGGCGGACCTTCGATTTCGGTCCTTCGTTGATTTCGAACACCACATCGACGCGGTTCTGGTCGAGCGACACCATCTTGGGCTCGACGGTCGCGGCGAAGCGGCCCTGGCGCTTGTAGAGTTCGATGATCCGCGCGACGTCGGCGCGGACCTTGGAGCGGGTGAAGATCTGGCGCGGCGAGAGCTTGATCTCGGGCCGGATCTTGTCTTCCTTGAGGCGCTTGTTGCCCTCGAGGATCACGCGGTTGATCACCGGGTTCTCGGCGACCTGGATCGTCAGCGCGCCATTGTCGTCGCTGATCTGGAAATCCTTGAACAATTCGGTCGAGGCCAGGTCTTTCAGCGCCTGGTCGAGCATCGCGCGGTCATAGGTCTGGCCGACGCGCAGGCGCAGGTACGACAGGATCGTCTGCGCCTCCAGCCGCTGGTTGCCGGTGACGGTGATCGAACGGACCGTCGTGGCGGCCGGAACCGCCTCGGTCGAAGGGGCGGGAACGGTCGACGCCGGGACGGTCGGAGGCGGCACCGGTTGCGCGAACGCTGGCCCCGCCAGCATCGTGCCGGCAAGGAGGAGCGTCGTCAGCTGCGTCCGCGCCGAAAATTTGTGTGAAGCCACGCTGTTCATCCCGCAAAAATAACTCAAAAGCGACGAACCCGCTTGCCCACGGGTCGGCGCGCACTCCTGCACCAGTCCGCCTATCCAATCAAGCGCGCGATCCCGTCCCACAGGCCGAATGAGGCCAAATCATTGAAAGTCACGACCAGCATGAGCGTGACGATGGCCGCGAAGCCGAATCGGAACGCCCATTCCTGTGCCGCCGCCGGTGCCGGGCGCCGCCGGATCGCTTCATACGCATAGAAAAGCAGATGTCCGCCATCGAGCATGGGCAATGGCAACAGGTTGATGAACCCCAGATTGATGGACACCAGCGCGATCAGGAAGATGAACGAGTCCGGACCGAGCGTCGCGGCCTCGCCCGACACCTTCGCGATGCCGAGCGGACCGCTCATATCCTTGATCGAGCGGTTGCCGGTGAGGAACTGGATGAGGACGTCGCCGGTCTGGCTGATGATCTGGCCGGTCTGGCGCACCGCCACGACCGGCGCTTCGCTCAGCGGGACGGTCTGAAAAACGCGTTCGCCCCGCTGCTCGATGCCAATGATCGCCATCTTCACATCGTTGCCGAACGAGTCCTTCGCCTTGTACAGCCGCGGCGTCAGACGCAGCGTCCGCTCGGTCCCCGCGCGGTCGAGCCGGACGTCGATCGCCTCGCCCGGCCGGTGCGCGACCGCCATCGTGATATCCATGAAGACCTCGATCGGGCGCCCGTCGATCGACAGGATGCGGTCGCCCGTGCGTATACCCGCGGCTTCGGCGGGCGACCCCGCGACGATGCCGCCGGCGATCGGCGGCGTCGTGGGCGTGCCGACGAACGCCGCGAAGCCGGCGAGGATCAGGATCGCGAACAGGAAATTGGTGACGGGTCCGGCGAGGACGATCAGCGCGCGTTTCCACACCGGCTGGGCGGGAAAGGTGTGCGCGCGTTCGGTGTCGGACAGCTTCTGCCAGTCGGCGTCGGGCTGGCTGACCGCATCGCGATCCCCCGCGAACTGGACATAGCCGCCGAGCGGCAGCCAGCCGATCTTCCAATCGGTCCCACGCTTGTCGGTCCAGCCGAGGATTTTGCGCCCGAAACCGATCGAGAAGGTATCGGACTTCACCCCGCACCAGCGACCGACGATATAATGGCCATATTCGTGAACGAAGACGAGCGGGCCGAGCACCGCGAGGAACGCAACGATATAAAGCCAATATGGCACGTTAGACATGTTCGAACTGATCCACAAAATGCTGCGCGGCGGCGCGGGATGCGGCGTCGACGCTGAATATGTCCTGAAGCGCGGTCGGCGCGGCGGGCGCGGAGGCATCGAGCACGCGCCGCACCGTGTCGACGATCGCCGGGAAGGAGATGCGACCGGCGAGGAAAGCGGCGACCGCCACCTCGTTCGCGGCGTTGAGCTGTGCCGGGCGCGCGCCGCCCTCGGCGATCGCGGCGCGGCACAGCGCGGTCGCGGGGAAACGCGTCTCGTCGGGCGCCTCGAAATCGAGCCGGGCAATGGTCGCAAGATCGAGCGGCGCGCAGGGCGTCGCCATGCGGTCGGGCCAGGCGAGTGCGCTGCTGATCGGGATCCGCATGTCGGGCGAGCCGAGCTGCGCCAGCGTCGAACAGTCGATATATTCGACGAGGCTGTGGATCACCGACTGCGGATGAACGAGGATTTCGATGCGGTCGAGCCCGACCGGGAACAGATGATGCGCCTCGATCAGTTCGAGGCCCTTGTTCATCATCGTCGCCGAATCGACGCTGATCTTGGCGCCCATCGACCAATTGGGATGCGCGACCGCCTGCGCCGGAGTGACGCGCGCCATGTCGGCGGCGCTCATCGTGCGGAACGGCCCGCCGCTCGCGGTCAGGATGATCCGGCGTACCTGGTCGATGCGGCCGCCGGCGAGGCACTGGAAGATCGCATTATGCTCGCTATCGACCGGCAGGATCGGCGCGCCCGACGCGCGCGCGGCGGCGGTCATCAGTTCGCCCGCCGACACCAGGGATTCCTTGTTGGCGAGCGCGACCGGGGTGCCCGCTGCGAGCGCCGCCATCGTCGGGGCGAGTCCCGCGCAGCCGACGATCGCCGCCATCACGAGGTCGGTGGGCGCGGTCGCCGCCGCGACCAGCGCCTCGGCCCCGGCGGCGACTTCGACCCCCGTGCCGGCGAGCGCATCGCGCAGGTCGGTGTAACGTGCCTCGTCGGCGATCACCGCCAGTTCGGGGCGAAACTCCCTCGCGAGCTTCGCCAGCTCGGCGACGTCGCTGTTTGCGGTCAGTACGCCGATGGTCCACGCCTCGCCGTCGCGGCGCACCAGATCGAGGGTCGATTGCCCGACCGATCCCGTCGCGCCGAACAGCGAGAGGCGGCGTGTCATATCAGTGCGCCGTTCGCACGATGATATCGCCGGCAAAGGCCAGCGCGCCAAGGATCAACGCGACCGGCAACAGCCCGTCGACACGGTCGAAGACGCCGCCATGGCCGGGAATCAGCTTGCCCGAATCCTTGACCCCGGCGCGGCGCTTCATCCAGCTCTGGCCGAGGTCGCCGAGTTGCGCGATCAGGCCCATGACGAGGCCGATCCACAGCGGCACCCCGATGATGCCCGCGCGGTCACCGAGCGTTGCGCCCGCGACGAGCGCCGCAATCATACCGCCGAACAGCCCCGACCAGGTCTTCGACGGGCTGATTTTGGGCGCGAGCCGCGCGCCGCCAAAGGCGCGCCCGGCGAAATAGGCGCCGATGTCGGTCGCCCAGACCATCGCGAAAACCCACAGCGCGGCGGTCATGCCGAGCGTGTCGCGGATAAACCATAGCCCGCCGACCGCCCCGATCGTCAGCACGGGGCCGAGGACCATCAAGCCGGTCTTGGCACCAGTGCCCAGCGTCATCGCGCGCACCAGTGCGAACCATTCGACCAACAGCAGCGCTGCCCCGACGAGCAGCAGCAGCGCAAAGGCAATCCCGCCGAACCACAGCGCCGCGCCCGCGATGGCGACCAGGATGACCGCCGACCCCGCGCGTACCATCAGGTCCGATTTCCCTGCCGCCATGCCCTATAATCCCCCGTAACGGCGTTCGCGCCGCGCAAAATGGTCGAGCGCCGCCTGAAGGTCGGCGGGCTTGAAATCCGGCCACAGCCGATCGGTGAAATAGAGTTCGGCATAGGCCGCCTGCCAGAGCAGGAAGTTCGACAGCCGCACCTCGCCCGAGGTGCGGATGAGCAGGTCGAGCGGCGGCATGTCGGCGGTGTCGAGATGCGCCTCGATCGCTTCCGCGGTGATCGCACCGTCGGCGGCTGCGGCGGTCGCGGCCCGCACCAGTTCGTCCTGCGCGCCATAGTTGAGCGCGACCGCAAGCGTCGTGCGCTTGTTGCCCGCGGTGCGGTCGAGCGCATTTTCGATCAGCGCGACGACGTCGGGCGCCAGCGCCCGCCAGTCGCCGATGACCTTGAGCTTCACATCGTTGGCGGCGAATTCGTCGAGGTCGCTGATGATGAAGCGCTTCATCAGCCCCATCAGGTCGGACACCTCGTCCTCGGGGCGCTTCCAGTTTTCCGACGAGAAGGCGTAGAGGGTCAGCGCCTCCAGCCCCATGTCGCCCGCCGCGCGCACGATCGTGCGCACCGCCTCGACCCCCGCACGGTGCCCCGCGACGCGCGGCAGCAGCCGCTTCTTCGCCCAGCGACCATTGCCGTCCATGATGATGGCGACATGGCGCGCGCCGTGGTTCTGAATCGTCACAAAAACCTCAGAACCCGTTTGTGTCGAGCGAAGTCGAGACACGTGAAGTCTGGCGCAAGCGCAGCGTGTCTCGACTTCGCTCGACACGAACGGCAGAGGGGCGCGGCCTCGAAAGCACTAGCCCAGGATTTCCTTTTCCTTGGCACTCGCGGCGGCGTCGAGTTCGGCGATCGTCGCGTCGGTCAGCTTCTGCACCTCGGCTTCGTGGCGCTTGCGCTCGTCCTCGCTGATTTCCTTCTTGTTCTCGTCGGCCTTCAGATTGTCCATGCCGTCGCGGCGGACGTTGCGCACCGCGACGCGGGCCTTTTCGGCATATTGGCCGGCGAGTTTCGACAATTCCTTGCGGCGCTCCTGCGTCATCTCGGGGATCGGCAGGCGCAGCGTCTGGCCGTCGACGATCGGGTTGAGGCCGAGACCCGCCGAACGGATCGCCTTGTCGACCGGGCCGACGTTCGACTTGTCCCACACCTGTACCGACAGCATGCGGGCTTCGGGCGCGCTGACCGAGGCGACCTGGTTGAGCGGCATGTGGCTGCCATAGACTTCGACCGTCACCGGATCGAGCAGCGCGGTGTGCGCACGCCCGGTGCGCAGGCCCGCAAGGTCGCTCTTCAGCGATTCGACCGCGCCGTGCATGCGGCGCTCGAGATCGGCCTTGTCATATTTCGCCATCGTAATTTCCTCTCTTATGCGTGGCCGGCCGCGTCGCTGACGACGGTCGAGACACCCTCGCCCGCCAGCACCCGCGCCAGATTGCCCGGCTCGCGGATGTTGAACACCACGATCGGGATATGATTGTCACGGCACAGCGCCACCGCGCTGGCATCCATCACCTTCAGATTGTCGGCGAGCACCCGGTCGTAACCGAGCGTGTCGTACCGCACCGCGTTCGGATCCTTCTTGGGATCGGCGTTATAGACGCCGTCGACGCTGGTGCCCTTGAGCAGCGCGTCGCACTTCATCTCGGCGGCGCGCAGCGCGGCGCCGCTGTCGGTGGTGAAATAAGGGGCACCGACGCCGGCGGCGAAGATCACGACGCGGCCTTTTTCCATATGGCGTTCGGCGCGGCGGCGGATCACCGGTTCGCACACCTTGTCCATTTCGATCGCCGACTGGACCCGCGTTTCGACGCCGAGTTGCTCGAGCGCGTTCTGCATCGCGAGCGCATTCATCACGGTGGCGAGCATGCCCATATAGTCGGCCTGGGCGCGATCCATGCCCTTGGCGGCGCCCGCCATGCCGCGAAAGATGTTGCCGCCGCCGATGACGAGGCAGATTTCGAGCCCGCGCTCCTTCGCCGCCTTGACCTCGGCGGCCATGCCCGCGACCGTTTCGGGGTCGATGCCGAAGGGGGTCGGTCCCATCAGTGCCTCGCCCGACAGTTTGAGCAAAATGCGTTTCAGGCCGGGCAATGCCATGTCTGGGTGAACCTCTTGTCAGTTATCAATATGCGAATGGCGCGCACCCTAGTCAGAGTGCGCGCCATTGCCAAGCGGACTGCCACGCCGCGGCGCAGCAACCCCACGTTTCTTTTAGACGCCGGCGACCGCCGCGACTTCCGCCGCGAAATCGCTTTCTTCCTTCTCGATGCCTTCGCCGAGCTGGAAGCGCGTGAAGCCCTTGAGCGTGATCGTCGCCCCGACGTCCTTGCCGGCGGCGGCGACTACTTCGGCGACCGGGGTCTTGCCGTCCATCACGAACAGCTGCGACAGCAGCGCATTTTCCTTGCGGAACTTGGCAATGCCGCCGTCGACCATCTTGGCGACGATGTCAGCGGGCTTGCCCGACTGGGCAGCCTTTTCCTCGGCGATCGCGCGTTCGCGGGCGACGAGTTCGGCGTCGAGATCGTCGCCGTTCAGCGCCAGCGGATTGGCGGCGGCGACGTGCATCGCCAGCTGCTTGCCGAGCGGTTCGAGAACGTCGGCACCGGCGGTCGATTCGAGCGCGACCAGCACGCCGATCTTGCCCATGCCGGGCGCGGCGGCGTTGTGGACATAGGCGGTGACGACGCCCGAGTTCACCGACATGATCGCCGAACGGCGCAGCGACTGGTTTTCACCGATCGTCGCGATATTCTGGGTCAGCGCCTCGGTGACGGTGCCGCCGGCCGGATAGGCCGCAGCACCGAGCGCATCGACGTCGGTCAGGTTACCGGCAAGCGCGACCTGGGTCACGTCGCGGACGAAGCCCTGGAACTGCTCGTTCTTGGCGACGAAGTCGGTCTCGCTGTTGACTTCGACCATCGCGCCGCGGGTGCCATCGGTGGCGACGCCGACCAGGCCTTCGGCGGCCACGCGGCCGGCCTTCTTGGCGGCGGCGGCAAGGCCCTTGGTGCGCAGCCAGTCGATCGATGCTTCGATGTCGCCGCCATTTTCGGCCAGCGCTTTCTTGCAATCCATCATGCCGGCGCCGGTACGGTCGCGCAGTTCCTTGACGAGGGAGGCCGTGATCTCAGCCATGGGTGATCCTTTCCTGTGGGGCAAGCCGTCGATCCGGCCTGCATGACGCCCGCGCGCATGACGGGGCGATAAGTCAAAACGATGACCGGGACGGCGTGCGAACCCGAGAGTTCGCCCGCCGTCCCGTCATCCGAGCAAGCGCTTAGGCGTCGCTCTGGCGTTCGGTTTCGGCCGCTGCTTCGGGCGAGACCTGTTCGTCTTCGGTCACCGGAGCGGCAGCATCGGCGGCCGGGGCTTCGTCAGCGACCGGAGCCGTTTCTTCGACGAGCACGGGTTCGGCGACGGGGTTCACTGCGGCGCCAAGGTCTTCGCCGCGATCGGCGCGGGCCTGCTGCCCGCCACGGGTCGCGGCTTGGGCGATCGCATCGCAGTACAGGCGGATGGCGCGTGCGGCGTCATCGTTCGCCGGAACCGGGAAGGCGATGCCGTCGGGCGAGACGTTCGAATCGAGGATCGCGACGACGGGAATGCCAAGGACATTGGCTTCCTTGATCGCCAGCTCTTCCTTGTTCGCGTCGATCACGAACATCACGTCGGGAATGCCGCCCATGTCGCGGATGCCGCCGAGCGACATTTCCAGCTTGTCGCGTTCGCGGGTGCGGTTAAGCACTTCCTTCTTGGTCAGGCCCGAGGTGTCGCCCGAGAGCTGCTCTTCGAGCGTCTTGAGGCGCTTGATCGAGTTCGAGATCGTCTTCCAGTTGGTGAGCATGCCGCCCAGCCAGCGGTGGTTGACGAAATGCTGACCCGAGGCGCGGGCCGCATCGGCGATCGGGCCCTGCGCCTGGCGCTTGGTACCGACGAACAACACCTTGCCACCCGAAGCCGCCGACGAGGCGACGAATTCGAGAGCGCGCGCAAAGAGCGGCACGGTCTGCGACAGGTCGAGAATGTGGATGCCGTTGCGCGCGCCGAAGATATACGGCTTCATGCGCGGGTTCCAACGGTGGGTCTGGTGGCCGAAGTGGGCGCCAGCTTCGATAAGATTCTGCATCGTGACGACAGGGGCCGCCATGGTCTTTCTCCTTCCGGTTGGTCCTCTGGAAAGCAAGAACCGGGTGTCGCAAGCGACGGATCCCGGCACCGGTTTATGTGCGCTTTCCATGTGGAATGGGCGGCCCGTTAGCGGGCTTGCGCGCCGAAAGCAAGGGTCGGCGCGCGCTTTTCGTCGCATCGCGCCATCGCGCCCGCCCCGCGGACGGCCTCGTCCCGGCGACAAAATGACTCCATTCGTCGCAAATACCTTGAGAACAAAACGAGAACATGGAACGAAATGTGCAGCGAAGCCGTCGTTCCGATCATGGTTTCGCACAAAGAAACCGGAAGGACAAGATGATGGTTCAGGTCGCAGCAGCTCTCCTCTTCGCCATTGCCGCCGGGCTCGGCATCACTGTGATCCTTGCGATGCTGAAGAACAACGAATCGGCCATTCTCTCCGCGCTGCTCGGCGAAGGCGCCTTTCCGATCGCGACGGGTCCGGTCACCGGTCCTACAAATGATGCGGTGCCGCTGCGCCGCCGCGCCGAACGCCGCGACGCGCCGCGCCCGGTTCGTGCCGTGCTGACGGCCCGCCCGGTTCTCAGCCGCGCCGCCTGACGCGGGCGTAACTGGCGATACCGAACGGCAGCAGCGCCAGATAAACCGCGCACACCCCGAGCAATGTCAGCCAGGGTGCAGTGACCAGCGCCGCGCCGAACAGGCCCACGCCCGCCAGCGCGAACAGCCGCCACGAGCGGCGCAGGCGAAAGGACGACCAGCCGTAGGTCGGGATTGCCGAGATCATCAGCATCGCAACCCCGAGCGCCCAGGGCATGACCAGATACCATTGGCGGAACAGCTCGTCACCCGTCACCAGCCACAGATAGACCGGCACAAAGGACAGCCCGGCCCCGGCCGGCGCCGGGATACCGGTCATGAAACCCGCCGATTTGTGCGGCTGGAAATCGGCATCCATGCGCGAGTTGAAACGTGCGAGGCGCAGTGCACAGCACACCGCGAGCGCGAGCGCCGCGGTCCAGCCGAATTTCGGCGCATCGGTGAGCGACCACAGGAAGAGGATCATCGCCGGCGCGACGCCGAAGGCGATCACGTCGGACAGCGAATCGAGCTCGGCCCCGAACTTGCTCTGCGCGCGGAGCAACCGGGCGATACGGCCGTCCATGCCGTCGAGCACCCCGGCAAAGATCACCGCGCCGATCGCATATTCGAATTGCCCGCCGATCGCGAACCGCACCCCGGTCAGCCCGAAACAGAGCGCCAGCACGGTGATCGCGTTGGGCGGAAAGGCGCGCAGGCTGATGCCGCCGATGCGACGGCCGGCAGCGTCCGCGGGAATCTCCTCGCCCGCCGCCATATTATTGGCCGATGCCGTCGAGGAGGTCCGCGGTGCCGATCCGCGCAACGACGGTTTCGCCCGCCAGCGTGCGCTGGCCGAGCAGGACCTGCGGCGTCGTGCCCGCGGGCAAATAGACGTCGACGCGGCTGCCGAACCGGATCAATCCGACGCGCTGGCCGGTCGATACATCCTGCCCCATGCTGACGAAGGGCAGGATACGCCGCGCGACGAGACCCGCGATCTGGGTGAAGCCGATACGCACCCCGTCGGCACGTTCGACAACGAAATGCTGGCGTTCATTCTCCTCGCTCGCCTTGTCGAGGTCGGCGTTGAGGAATTTTCCAGGGATATAGACGATCTTGCGCAGCGTCCCCGCGATCGGGGTGCGATTGATGTGGACGTCGAAAACGCTCATGAAGATCGAGACGCGCAGCATCGGCGCGTCGCCGATGCCGTCGGCGCCCGCGATCTCGGGCGGCGGCGCGACTTCGGCGATCTGGGTGACCAGCCCGTCGGCGGGCGCGATCACCACATCGCTGCCGGTCGGGGTGACGCGCACCGGGTCGCGAAAGAAAGCCGCGACCCAGGCGGTGATGCCGAGCATCAGCCAGCCGGCGATTTCCCAGCCGAGCAACCAGAAACACAGGGTGACGATGGCGGCGATCAGGACGAATTTCCGTCCCTCGGGATGGATCGACGGCCAATGCCATTTGATACCGCCACCGGGGCGGTTGGAGGATATGGATGAGGACATGGCGGTCTTTCTAGGGGGCAGGTCTCGCATAGACAATGCATAAGGTCCGCTGATGGTGTCGTCGGGGCGCCAATTCACGGACCACGGGGCAGTTGAACAATCGCGCGGCTTTGCTTAAGGCCCCTGCAACTCGACTCCCCGCAGGAAAAGGCACGCATATGGGCAAGATCAAGGTAGTGAACCCGGTCGTCGAACTCGACGGCGACGAAATGACCCGGATCATCTGGCAATGGATCCGCGAGCGCCTGATCCTTCCCTATCTCGACATCGACCTGCATTATTACGACCTCAGCGTCGAAATGCGCGACGAGACCAACGACAAGATCACCGTCGATGCCGCCAATGCGATCGCCAAATATGGCGTCGGCATCAAATGCGCGACGATCACCCCCGACGAAGCGCGCGTCGAGGAATTCAAGCTGAAGAAGATGTGGAAGTCGCCGAACGGCACGATCCGCAACATCCTGGGCGGCGTCGTCTTCCGCGAACCGATCGTGATGAAGAATGTCCCGCGCCTGGTTCCCGGCTGGACCGACCCGATCGTCGTCGGCCGCCATGCGTTCGGCGACCAGTATAAGGCAACCGACTTCCGCGTCCCCGGCCCCGGCAAGCTGCGCCTGGTGTTCGAAGGCGAGGATGGCACGCTGATCGACGAGGAAGTGTTCCAGTTCCCGTCGGCGGGCGTCGCGATGGGGATGTACAACCTCGACGATTCGATCCGCGACTTTGCACGCGCCAGCCTCAACTATGGCCTCGCGCGCGGCTGGCCGGTGTACCTCTCGACCAAGAACACGATCCTCAAAGCCTATGACGGCCGTTTTAAGGACCTGTTCGAAGAGGTGTTCAACGCCGAGTTCAAGACCCAGTTCGACGCCGCCGGCATCGTCTACGAACATCGCCTGATCGACGACATGGTCGCCTCGGCACTCAAATGGTCGGGCAAGTTCGTGTGGGCGTGCAAGAATTACGACGGCGACGTCCAGTCGGACACCGTCGCGCAGGGCTTCGGATCGCTCGGGCTGATGACCAGCGTGCTGATGACCCCCGACGGCCAGACCGTCGAATCCGAAGCGGCGCACGGCACCGTCACCCGCCATTACCGCATGCACCAGCAGGGCAAGGCGACCTCGACCAACCCGATCGCCTCGATCTTCGCCTGGACCGGCGGGCTCAAGCATCGCGGCAAGCTCGACAACACCCCCGAAGTGGTCCAGTTCGCCGAGACGCTGGAACGCGTCTGCGTCGACACGGTCGAGAGCGGCAAGATGACCAAGGATCTGGCGCTGCTGATCGGTCCCGACCAGAACTGGCTGACCACCGAAGGCTTCTTCGAAGCCGTCGTCGAAAATCTCGAAAAGGCGATGGCCGCCTGAGGCTCGGGCAATCGCCGGCAAAGTTTGGCGATTTGATTGACATAGGCGACTAGCCAAGGGGGGCCGGCCTGCATAAGGTCGGCCCCTATGGTATCGGAGACCGAAACATCGGCCATCGGCAACGCGCTGGTGGTCCTCGGCGCCGCAGGCGTCGTCATCCCCGCCTTCGCGCGGTTCCGGATTTCGCCGGTGATCGGCTTCATCCTCGTCGGGCTGCTGGTGGGTCCGTCGGGCCTCGGCGCGCTCGCCACCGACTATCCCTGGCTCGAACATGTCACCATCGCCTCGACCGAGGATATCGCACTGTTCGGCGAGCTGGGCATCATCCTGCTGCTCTTCTCGATCGGGCTCGAACTGTCGTTCCGGCGACTGTGGCAGCTTCGCAAGCTGGTGTTCGGCATCGGCGCTGCCGAATTGTTCGTCGCGGGCGCGATCCTCGGCACCGCGCTGCTGTTCATCGGCAATCATTCGACCGCCGCCGCCTACGGTCTCGGCATCGCCCTCGCCCTCTCCTCCACCGCGCTGGTGCTGCCGATCGCGGGCACCAAATCGGCGGTCGGCCGCGCCTCCTTTTCGATGCTGTTGTTCGAAGATCTGGCGCTGGTGCCGATCATCTTCATCCTCGCCGCGCTCTCCCCGACCGCATCGGGGGACAGCGCCGAACTGCTGCTCACGACCCTGTGGCAGGGCGCCGCCGTCATCGCGGCGCTGGCGATCGGTGGCTGGTTCCTCCTGCCGCGGATCTTCGCGCAGGCGGCGCGCGCCAAGGACCCCGAACTTTTCCTGGCCGCCAGCCTGCTCGTCGTCATCGTTGCGGCGCTGGCAACCGCGGCGGTCGGCCTGTCACCGATCGTCGGCGCGCTGCTCGCGGGCCTGATGATCGCCGAAACCGAATATCATGAAGAGGTCGAAGCGATCACCGCGCCCTTCAAGGGGCTGGCGCTCGGGGTCTTCCTGATCAGCGTCGGCATGGGGCTCAACCTCAAGACGATCGCCGCGCAATGGCCCGAACTGGTCGCCGCGGTGGTGGGCGTCGTGGTGGTCAAGGCGGTCGTCACCGCTGCGCTGCTGCGCTTTTCGGGCGCCGCGCGACGCGGCACTGCGGCCGAGGTCGGCCTGCTGATGGCCAGCCCCTCCGAAACCACGCTGATCGTGCTCGCCACCGCGTTGCAGGCCCAGCTCATCAGCCGCGACACCGCCGAATTCTGGCAGATCGTCACCGCGATCGGACTGACGATCACGCCGCTGCTGGCGCGTATCGGCCACGACATGGCGCGGCGGATCGAGATGCGCAGCGGCGACGCCCAGGCCGAAGACACGCCCGAAGGCCGCACGGTCGTCGTCGGCTTCGGCCGCGTCGGCCGCACCGTCGCCGAATTGCTGCGCGAACATGACCGGCCCTATGTCGCGGTCGACGCCGACATCGATACCGTCGCAGCGGCGCGGCGCGACGGCTTCATCGTTCGCTTCGCCGACGTCGCGCGCCCCGGAAGCCTCGACAAGCTGGGAATCGAGACCGCCAACGCCATCGTGCTGACCATGGACGATCCGGTGCAGCAACTGCGCATGACGCGCCAGCTGAAACAGAAATATCCCGACCTTCCGGTGATCAGCCGCGCGCGCGACGCCAATCATGCGGCGGCGCTCTACAAGGCAGGCGCCAATGACGCGGTGCCCGAAACGCTCGAAAGCTCGCTGCAACTCGCCGAAGCGGTGCTGATCGACCTCGGCGTCGCGATGGGGCCGGTGATCGCCTCGATCCACGACGTGCGCGCCAAGATGCGGCGCGACATCATGACCAAGGGCGACCTCGACCAGGAACCGCGGATCCGTAAGCTGCGGCCGCGCCCCGCCGCCCGCGCCGACGACACCGCTTAAGGCCGGCTTAGCGCCCGCCCGCGGCCGCGGCGGCCGGGGCATTGAGCGCCGACGCCTCGGCCAGCGTCATTCCCGTCGGCAGGATCGCCAGCGACCATTGCTTGTCGGGCGCCAGATAGAGCCGTGCGAGCCGCTGGACATCGGCGGCGGTGACCGCGCCGATATCCTCTTCCATCGACAGCGCCGCCGCAGCGACGCGCGGGTCGGTTGTCGCGCCCTCCAGCAGGTACATCCAAAAGACGTTGCCGGTCGACGCGCGCGCCACCTGCTCGCGGATCGGGCCGGCGTTGCGCGCCAGTTCGTCCGCGGTCACCGGATTGGCGGCAAGGTCGGCGGCGATGTCCCTGGCGATCGCATAGAAACGGTCGATATCCTTCGGCGCCAGCAGGCTGCCGACGAGCAGATAGCCGCCGCTGTCGAAACCGGTCGGCCAATGGCTGTCGACGACCGGACCATAGCTCGCCCCCTGTTCGGCGCGCAGCCGGTCGAACAGGCGGTCGTTGAAGATCGCCGCGAGCACCTCGAGCGTGCGCGTATCGCGCGGTGCGCCCAGGCCGCCGCTGGTCGGCCAGGCGGTCATCGCCGCCGCCTGCCCCTTGTCGCCGCGATGATAGGCGAGCGCGGGCTCCGCGAGATGCTTAGCGAAGGCGACCTGCTGACCGCCGGGAGGCAGGATCGGCTTGCGCGGCGCGAGCGCACCGAGCGTTTCGGACAGGATCTTGCGGTAGTCGATCGCCGACAGGTCGCCGAAAATCTGGACCTCGATCGGCCCGCTCGCGAGCCGCGGCTCCCAGAAGGCGCGGAAAGCGGCGGGCGTCAGTGCCTCGATTGCCGCCTTATCGGGCGGCGACCAGCGCTTGTCGTCGGCGGCGAGCCAGCCACGCAGATTGCGGTCGAGCACCGCGTTGGGCGTCGCGTCGTTAAGGTCGTATCCGGTCAGGAAACCGATGCGCAGCCGTTCGACCGGCGCGGCGTCCCAGCGCGGAGTCGCGAGCTTACCGACGATCAGCCGCAGCTGGTCGTCGAGATCGTCGGGCTTGGTTTCCGCCGACAGTTCGAACGCATCGTCGTCGATCGCGAAATTGAGCTGGATCTGGCGGCCGTTGGTCAGCGCGTCGATCTCATTCTGTCCCCACGGACCGATACCGCTGGCGATCAGCGCATAGTCGCCGGTCCACAGCAGGTTCGGCTCGTTCGCCGCGACGCTGCGGTTGCCGGTGCCGAACCGGACGTTGACGCGCACCTTGCCGGGTTCGACCTTGTTGTCCGAGATCAGCGCCGTGACGCCATTGCCGAGTTCGATCCGTTCGGCGCGCAGCCCGAGCAGCCGCTCGGTCTTGACGATCGGAGTCGGCGTACCGAGCGGAGGCAATTGCTTGAAATTGACGTCGGCGGCGGTCAGCCGGTCGTCGCGGATCGCCGCGGGCGCCTTCAATGCGGCGAGCAGCGCGGGCTGGCCGCCGGGGATGGCGGTCGGGGTGGTCAGGACGACACGCGTCGCGGGACCCGAGAAGATCGCCTTGCTGATGTCGAGCATCACCTTCGGAGTTGCCGAGGCGCGGATCGCGGCGAACATGTCGACCTGTCCCTGCGGGCTGGTCACCGTCTCGCCGATGTCGACGGCACGCACCATGTCGTCGGCGAGCCGAGCGCCGGGTTCGTTGCGCGCGTTCTGCAATTCCTTGACGAGGAACGCCTGAATCTCGTTCGCTTCGCGGTCGATGTCGGCCTGCGACGGCGGGTTCTGGGTCGCATCGGCGATGACGCCGCGGACATCGGCGAGCGCCGCCTTCCAGTCGCCGAGCGGCACGATCTGCGCCAGCGTCACATCGGCGCTGCGGCTGACATATTGTTGTTCGGCGGTCGCGACGAGGTAACTGCCGCCCGCGCGCGCGCGGTTTTCGAGCCGCCGGTTGACCAGCGCGATGGCGAGGAACTCGAGGTAGAGCCGCCGGGTGTTCTCGACCGTGTCGATCCGCTTGATCCATGGCCGGACCATCGCAAGGGTCAGCGCCGGGGGCTGGTTCACCTCGACGATCTGCAGCGCCGCGGGCGCTTTGGGGTCGGGTTTGCCGAAATCGGGCTGTTTCGGCATCGGCCCGCCGGCTTTCCAGTCGCCATAATATTTGGCGATCAGCCGTGCGAATTCGGCGGGGTCGCCGTCACCGACCATCACCACCACCGCGCGGTCGGGGCGGTACCAGCGATCGTGGAAGGCCTTGACGGTGCTCGCGCGTGCCGCAGCAAGCGAGTCATAGGTGCCGATCGGCGAGCGGTCGCCGAGCAGTTGGCCGGCGAACAGATGCGCGTTGGTCGCATCGGCGATCCGCTTTTGCGGCCCGTCCGATTCGCGCAGTTCGGACTGCACGACACCGCGCTCGGCGGCGACCGCAGTGTCGGAAATCAGCGGTTCGCGGACCATGCCGGCGAGCAGTTTCATGCTTTCGTCGAGCGTCGCCGGAGTCGCGCTGGGCAGGTCGAGTTGATAGGCGGTCTGCGTCGGCGTCGTCTGGGCATTGGAATCGCTGCCGAAGCTCACCCCGAAGCGCTGCCAAATGCGCTTGGCCTCGCCGTCGGGAATATGTTCGGAGCCGCGGAAGGTCAGATGTTCGAGAAGATGCGCAAACCCGCGCTCCTGCTCGGTTTCGAACATCGAGCCGACGTCCATGCGGACGCGGATCGACACCTGCCCCGGGGGCACGCCATTGTTGCGCACCGCATAGCGCACGCCGTTGGGCAGCGTGCCGAACTGCCACGCGGTGTCGCGCGGGATGTCGCTGCCTTCGTACAGCCAGCTGTCGGGCTGGGCCTGCGCGGTCGGCGCGCCGCCTTGGGCCAATGCGACGGGCGGCGCGCCAAGCAATGCCAGCGCGGCGCAGGCGGACATCAGGGAACGGGCGAAGCGGGCGGAGGCCGGCGCTGACAGATCGGACATTGCCCCACCTTATCGCGTCCGAACATTGCTCGCCACTGAACTGTCGCGATGCTTGCCCTCTTCGTCGCATCGGCTTAGCCCATGGCGATGACCATGGAGGCCGCCTCGCCGTTGATCGCGCTCGTCGAAATGACAAGCGGTATCGATCCCGACGCCAATCTGGCGACGATGGACCGCGCGCTGGCCGCCGCCGCGACGGCGGGCGCGGTCATGGCCTTTTTCCCCGAAATGTCGGTGCTGCTCGACCGCGACCGCGCCCGGTCGGCGGGACATGTAGCGCGCGAGGCCGACAGTCCCTGGTTGCCCGCGCTCCAGGCGATGGCCCGCCGCCACGGGCTGTGGATTCATACCGGATCGATGCCGTTCCTGAGCGACGACGGCAGCCGCCGCGTCAATCGCAGCCATGTCATCGCCGCCGACGGTACGATCGCCGCCGCCTATGACAAGATCCACATGTTCGACGTCGCACTGCCCTCAGGCGAAAGCTGGAGCGAATCGTCGAGCTATGCCGGCGGCGAATCGCTGGTCGTCGTCGAGACGCCGGTGGGCATGCTGGGCCTGAGCATCTGCTACGACCTGCGCTTCCCCGAACTGTACCGCGCGCTGGTCGAGCGCGGCGCGAGCCTGATCGCGATCCCCGCCGCCTTCACCGTCTCGACCGGCGCGGCACATTGGCACGTCCTGCTCCGCGCGCGCGCGATCGAGACCGGGTGCCATGTCGTCGCGGCGGCGCAGGCCGGCACGCATGCGGACGGGCGATCGACCTATGGCCATAGCCTGGCGGTCGGGCCGTGGGGTGAATTGCTCGGCGAAAGCATGGCGACCGGGCGGCCCGCCGCAGACTTCCAGATCGTCGTCGCGCCGATCGATCCCGCGACGACCGACAGCGCCCGCCAGTCGATCCCGCTCGCGCGTTCGCGTGCCAATCGCCGCCCCGCGCTCTGACCCCGCCTAATCCGGCGCGTTTCGCCTGCCGGTACTTCAGACGCACAAAAGGCCCCGAGCGAAACTCGGAGCCCCTTGAAGCTTGAACGACTAGGCCGAATTACGGGCTGGTCGGGGTATCGCTGTTGTTGCCGGCTGCAATCACAACGCCGCCGATGATGGCGAGCAGTGCGAGGAGGGCGATGATCCAGCTGCTGCCTTCAAGTTCGCTCTGGCCGTCGACGGCCGAAACGGCGCTGACGTCGTCAAACGACACCGACGAAATGGCGGGTGCAGCCGAAGCCGCCACCGGTGCTGCAATCATCGAAGTCGCGGCGAGGGAGATCGCTGCTTTCTTGAGGAAGTTCATCGTTTTCTCCATCCACTGGAATTTTGATCTTCTCGAATCGAGCCTGAGAATCACATCCCGAACTCGTTTCCGCCTCGCCCTTCTATGCATCGCTGCCAGATATTGCAAGGCGTTTTGCCGTACTGCAGCATTTCTTATGAATCTGCTAAATAGAGAAAAAGTTGTCCAAAAGGCCCAGCCTACCCGCGACGCACCCGTTCGAAGGGTTCGCTGGTCACGGGATAGCCCAGATGTCCGGGGATGCAGAGGTGCGACTCCCCTTCGCGTTCCTCGATCCATGGCGTCACCAATTCGACCGGATGAGCGGCAGCATGAGCCGAAAATGCGGCGAAATCATCGGCCTGCGCCAGCTTTTCGAGATTGCGGCGAGTCGGGAAGATGATCGACACCTCACCGCGATCGGCCATCGCCAGCGTTTCGCGCGCGCCGGCCCAGAAAATATGGCTGTGTTCGGCCTCCTCGACGGTCAGTTCATGACCGTGCGCGGGCGCCTCGACCGCAAAGAAGCGGGTGTCGAAGGTACGCGCTTCCTTGAAATTGGGGCACCAGCGCGCGAAGGGCACCAGCGCATCGAGCGCGAGTCGGTCGCCGCGTTCGTCGAGGATTTCGGAAAGCAGCCGTTCGGCGAGCAGCGCCTGCCGTACCGCGGGAACATCCGCGTCGGCCAGCGCGGGCCAGCCCACCGCGAGTCCCGTTTCCTCGAGCGTTTCGCGCAAGGCCGCAACGCGACCGGCACCATCGGCGTCGCTGTCGCCATAGCCGTGGCGGCTAGCGACGAGATAGTCGTCGGGGTCGATCCGGCCGCCGGGAAACACCACCGCACCCGCCGCGAAGGCCATATTCGCCGCACGCTTGACCATCAATATTTCGTCGGGGCCGCCGTCATCGGACGGCCGCATGATGACGAGGGTGGCCGCGGGAATCGCGCCGTCGGGCAGTTTGTTTGCATCGCTCATTATCACCGGCGATAATCCTCTCGATCCTTGTTGTCATCCGGCATTGCCCACGCCGGGGGCTGCGTGCAAGATGGCAATCGCCCGGCGCCTTGCGTCGGCGGCGGGAGAAAGGCCGATGGGCATCGTCGAGATACTGGGCGTCGCAGGCAGCCTCAGCCTGCTCGCGGGCTGGCGGCTCTACCTCACCATCCTTGCCACCGGGGTCGCGATGCATTTCGGCTGGCTGCCGCTGCCCGATCACCTCCAGTCGCTGCAGATCCTGGCGAACCCCTGGGTGCTCGGGGTCGCAGCGATCGGCACCATCGCCGAATTCCTCGCCGACAAGATCGCATGGGTCGATTCGATCTGGGACGGCGTCCACAGCTTCATCCGTCCGCTCGGCGGGGCGCTGCTCGCGCTGGCGCTCGTCGACAGTTCGGATCCGGCATGGCAGGTTGTCGCCTTCCTGCTCGGCGGCGGCGGCGCGCTGCTCAGCCACGGCGCCAAGGCGACGACGCGCGCGGTGGTCAACGTCAGCCCCGAACCGTTCAGCAATGTTGCGGTGTCGACCGGGGAGGATGTCGCGACCGGCGGACTGCTCGCGCTCGCCATCGCCTATCCGCCGATCGCGATCGTCATCGCGGTGCTGATGTTCGTCGCGGCGGTGATCGTGATCATCGCGCTGCGCCGCCTGCTCCGCAACATCAAGGCGACGCTGAAGCGAACGCTGGGCGATGAACCGACGGACGAATTACCGCCCGCCTGATCAGGCGGGCAGCAGCGCCTTCAGCGGTGTCTCGACATCGGCAAGCTGCTCAGCCGTCGCCTGCAGGCCTGCGGTGACCAGCATCCGACCCTGGACATAATCCTTCGTCGCGTTGACGCAGTCGAGCGCGATCACCCTGCCCTGACGCAGATAGACGACCGAGAAGCTGCGGCTGGCGATATCGCCGCGCAGCACCGTCTGGTCGTGGCCCGTCGACAGGCCCGCGGTCTGGAGCTTCAAATCATATTGGTTCGACCAGAACCAGGGGATCGCGTGATAGCGCGCCTCGTCGCCGCAGATGCCCTTGGCGACGACATTGGCCTGGTCGTTGGCATTCTGCACCGATTCCAGCCGGATGACCGCACCCTCGGCAAAGTCGTTCTCATGCGCGGCGCAGTCGCCGATCGCGTAGATATCGGGCAGACTGGTCTTGCAGTGATGGTCGACGAGCACGCCGTTGCCGCCCGCCGCGCCCGCCGCGATCAGCGGTTCGACCGCGGGAACGATGCCGATGCCGACGATCACGAGATCGGCGGCGATGACCTCGCCGGAGCCGAGCCGCACGCCCGTCGCGTGGGCATCGCCCTCGATCGCCGCGACCTGCACACCAAGGCGAAGATCGACGCCATGGTCGCGATGTTCCTTTTCATAGAAGCGCGACAGATCCTCACCCGCGACGCGCGCCAGTACCCGGTCGAGCGCTTCGAGCAGGATGACCGGCTTGCCCGCCTTGCGCAGCACCGCCGCGGCTTCGAGCCCGATGTAGCCGCCGCCGATGACGACGATCTGCTTCGCGGTTTCGGACGCCGCCTTCATCGCGTCGGCGTCGGCGCGGGTGCGTACCCCCTGCACGCCCGGCAGGTCGCCGCCGGGGATCGGCAGCATCCGGGGACTGCCGCCGGTCGCCCAGACGAGCTTGCCATAGCCGATCGTCTCGCCGCCGTCGGTGGTGACGCTGTGCGCCACCGGATCGACCGACACGACGCGCTTGTTCAGCAGCATCGCGACCTCGCGTTCGTCCCAATATTTGGCGGGACGGATCTGGATGCGTTCGAATTCCTTTTCGCCGGCGAAATATTCCTTCGACAGCGGCGGGCGTTCATAAGGGAGTTCGGGCTCGTCGCCGATGATCGCGATGCTGCCTTCGAACTTCTGCGTGCGCAGCGCCACCGCGACCTGCGCGCCGCCATGCCCCGCCCCCACGATCACCACGTCGAACCGCATCGCCAAATCTCTCCCGCATAGGTTTATGCGAGAATGTCCCTTGCACGCAGGGCGGGGCGAGGCAAGCGGCGGCGAGGCCAAGGCGGAATAGAAATTCTTGGGGTCCCGGTGCCGCTAGGGCAAGCGGACATAATTCTCGAACCAGGGCGCCATACGGCGGCACGCCTCCTCGATCTCGGCGGTCGACACCGCGAAGCTCAATCGCATGAAGCGCGATCCGTCGACCGGATCGAAATCGACACCCGGCGCCGTCGCGACGGCGGTGTCGACCAGCAATTG
The DNA here is from genome assembly GCF_059421785.1 of Sphingopyxis sp. GW821-FHT02C12. Taxonomy (NCBI): domain Bacteria; kingdom Pseudomonadati; phylum Pseudomonadota; class Alphaproteobacteria; order Sphingomonadales; family Sphingopyxidaceae; genus Sphingopyxis; species Sphingopyxis sp. GW821-FHT02C12. The sequence goes on along the minus strand of NZ_JBWKVQ010000001.1, from coordinate 2,395,020 downwards.
CCGGCAGAAAGCAATGCTGTCGTCGGTCAGATGCCCGATGTCGGCATAGATGTAGAAAGCGCCGTCGGGAGGCGCGATGCGCCGCAGCCCCATTGCGGGCAGCCGGTCGAGCAGCAACGCGCGGTTGCGCCGGTAGGTGGCGAGATGCCCCTCGAGTTCGTCGCGCTCGTCGAAGGCGACGAGCCCCGCGTGCTGAGCGAGGCTGGGCGGCGTCAGGAACAGATTGCCCATCCGCGCGCGCGCCGCGTCGATCTGGTCGGTCGGCACCACCAGCCAGCCGAGCCGCCAGCCCGCCATGCTGTAATATTTGGAGAAGCTGTTGACGATGAAGGCGTCCGGCGCCTCGCACAGCATCGACGGCACCGGCCCGACATAGGACAAGCCGTGATAGATTTCGTCGGAGATGATGCGGATATTACGCCGCCGGCACACCTCGGCGATCGCGGCCATTTCCGCTGCCTCGATCACCGTGCCGGTCGGATTGGCGGGACTGGCGACGATCAGTCCCTCGGGCGCCGGATCGAGCGCCTCGACCGCGGCGGCGGTCAGCTGAAAACGCTCTGCCTCGCCGCAGCCGATCTCGACCGGCACCATATGCAGCGCGCGCAGCGTGTTGCGATAGGCGACATAGCCCGGCCGGGCGAGCGCGACGCAGGCGCCGGGCGCGAAGGCGCAGGTCAGCGCGAGGACGAAAGCGGGCGAGGCACCGCAAGTCAGGATCACCTGCTCGGCATCGACCGCGACGCCGTGCGTCTCCTGATAATAGCGCGCAATGCGTGTCTTGAGTGCCGGGCTTTCCCAATAGCCCATGCCGTCCTGCGCCAGCACCTCCTGCGCGCGCGCCACCGCGGCGACGGGCGCGCCGGTCGAGGGCTGGCCGAACTCCATATGGATCACCGGATCGCCCGCCGCCGCCATCTCGTGCGCGAGGCGGCTGATCGAAATGGCGTAGAAGGGATCGACGGTAGCGGTCATGTTGGGCCTGCTATGCGGTTCGGTCGCCGGTTGCTAGCCCCTTGGGACCGTGAACCGGCGGCCTTTGGTGGGCGAGCTTTTCCTCGAGATAGCCCGTGCCCCGGCGAAGGCCGGGGTCCAGGGCGGCCGGAAGCCGCCGTCACACTATCACGCTCTGGGCCCCGGCCTTCGCCGGGGATCAGGCTGGATATTTCCGGCCTTTCCTCATTTCCCCTGCGCCGCCAGAACGCGCAATATATTGCCGCTCCACATCTTTTCGATATCGGCGTCCGAATAGCCCGCGGCCTTCAGCCGTTCGGTCACCTTGGGCAGCGCGGAGATGTCCTCAATGCCCGGCAGTCCGCCACCGCCATCCCAGTCGGCGCCGAAGCAGATATGGTCGACGCCGCCGACTTCGATCGCGCGTAGGACCATCGTCATATAGGCCTCGAAATCGGCCGCCCACATCTGTTCGCTCTTGTCGAGCTCGCGCCAGCGGCGGGTGAGGTCGGCCTGCTCGGCGGGCGACAATTCGCCGACCCTCTCGTAAAGGCCGAACAGTTCGGCGCGCGCGGGCGTCATGTTCATTTCGGACAGGAAGATCGTCGAGAGGCACATCGCCCCGCCCTTCGCCGCGAGCGCCTTCAGCCGCGCCTCGTCGAGGTTGCGCGGGTGGTCATGCGCCGAGCGCAGGCTCGAGTGCGAGAGCAGGATCGGATATTTCGACAGCGCCAATATCTGGTCAAAGGTGGCGTCCGACGAATGACTGGCGTCGATGACGACGCCAAGGCGGTTCATTTCCGCGACCCATTTTTTGCCGAGCGGGCTGAGGCCGTTCCAGCGCGGCTTGTCGGTGGCGCTGTCGGCGAACTGGTTGTTCTTCGAATGCACCGGCCCCGCGAGCCGCACCCCCTTTTTGTAGAATTCATCGAGCAATGTCAGGTCTTCGCCGAGCGGATAGCTGTTCTCCATCGACTTGAAGGCGATCAGCTTGCCCGCCTTGTCGAGCCGGCGCGCATCGACGGCGGTCAGCGCGGGGCTGATCGCGTCGGCGTGTTTGGCGATCGTTGCGTCGATCAGGTCGGATCGCTTGCGCGCAAAGGCGAGCGCATCGGCATAGCCCTTGGCATCGAGCGCCCCCTGGTCGGTGTAGATGGCGAAAAAGCCGCCATCGAGATTGCCGTCCTTCATGCGCGGGATGTCGAGTTGCGACAGGTCGGTCGCGAGGCTGTGGCGGTCGGCGAAGCTCCACTCCGCCCGATCGAAATGGAGCGGGGTGTCGAGATGGGTGTCGAGCACGAGCATCCGGCTGTGCAGCGGCCGCTCATCGGTCGCGCCCTTTTCCTTGGTCGCCGTGCAGCCCGCCAGCGCGGTGGCGGTCATCAACAGAACAAGGCGCTTCACTTCGCCCCCTCCACCGGCTTCAGGTCGAGATCGTGATAATCCCAGCTGAAGTCGGCGATCTTGCTCACCGCCTTCATCGTCACGCCCGTCACCTTGCCGTCAGCGTCGAGCGCGAAGGTGACGTATGCGGGCTCGATCGCGGGGTCGTCATATTCGGTGACGAAGCTGTCATACTGCCAATGCTTGAGCCGCCCGATCATGCGCGGGGTCGAGGTGAAGTCGATCGTCAGCCCCTTGGCCGTATTCGCGACGACGATGTCGCCATACCAGGGATCGCGATACCGCCCCGCGTAGCGTGCCGGGTCGAGCGACGGGCCGACCTTCGCGGGCGTCGCCTGCGTCTGTTTCAAATATTCGACGCCGCCCGCGAGCCGCTCCTTGTACCAATCCTGCCATTTGGTGGTCCAGCCATAGTCGGGCTGGTCGAGATAATGATCGATCAGCTTGAAGGTCAGCCCGAGCAGCATCCCGCTTTCCTCGCTGTTCATCATGATCGCGAAGCCGACATTCTTGTCGGGGATCATCACGACGCGGGTGATCGAGCCGAAGACGCCGCCGCTATGCTGGACGATGCGGTGGCCGCGATAATCCTGCACCTGCCAGCCGAGCGCATAAGCCTGCTGCATCGGCTGCGCGGGTTTGAGCGCCGCGGGCAGTTCGGTGATCGGCATCGGCGTCACCGGCTTCCACATCTCGGCGGCCTGCGCCGCGCTGAACAGCGCTTTGCCGTTCGGCAACGCGCCGTGCGCGAGCTGGATCTTGAGCCACGCCGCCATGTCGTCTGCGCTCATGGCAAGGCCGCCGGCGGGCGCGCCGTTGCGACCGAGTTCGTCGCGCTCGTCGAGCGCCTGCTGGTCGCCCAACCCGCGCAGCGGCCCGTTCAGCCGCGCGTGCGGCCACGACCGGTTCGCGATGCGGAAGCGATCCTCGCTGTCGCTGGTCGCATTCTTCATGCCGCCGGGGCGCAGCACGCGGTCGCGCATGAAGGCTTCCCAGGTCTGCCCGCTGACCTCCTCGATCAGCTGGCCGGCGACGGCATAGAGGATATTGTCATAGGCATAAGCCGAACGGAAACTGGTCTGCGGCTTGAGATAGGCGACGCGCTCAACCGTCTGCTTGCGCGTGAGGTTGGTGCGCGGGACGAACATCAAATCGCCCTGCCCCAGCCCCAGCCCGCTGCGGTGGACGAGCAGGTCGCGGATCGTGATCTCGCGCGTCACCCACGCGTCGTACATGCGGAACCACGGCATATGCTTGATCACCGGGTCGTCCCACGCGATCTTGCCTTCGTCGACGAGGATCGCGAGCGCGGCGGCGGTCATCGCCTTGCCGGTCGATCCGGTCTGGAAAATCGTCTGGCCATCGACCTGCCCGCGCTCGCCGAGTTTGCGCTCGCCCCAGCCGCGCGACAGCGTCGTCTTGCCATCCTCGACGATCGCGATCGACACGCCGGTGGCGCCGATCTCCTTGCGCAGCGCCTCGACGCTTTCGGCGATATCCTTGGGCGGTTCTGCCCAGGCCGGCATCGCGGCGGTGGCGAGCAACGCAAAGGCCAATAAACGGACGTGTTTCATGACACGGTCTCCATGGGGGGAATGGGGGAAGGACGTAGCAGGCGCCAGACGCCGATGGTCAGCAACGGCGCGACAAAGACGGCGAGGAACAGCCATGCGAGGAAGCGGTAGCCGCTGGCGATCAGGTCGACGAGGCCGATGCGCCCCGCGACGAAGATGCAGCCGGCGAGGATCACCGCACCGATGATCGCACGCGCACCGGGGGTCAGCGGCGCACGCCCACGGCTCTCGACCGCGCCCGAGATACGCTCGTTGATCGCATGCACCGCGCCCGCGCCGCTTTCGAACAGCGCGGCGAAGATCATCACCTGGAAAATCACATGGAACCCCGGCACCGTCATCTGCCGCAGCAGGAAATCCGACGGCAAGGTCTCGGCGCCGATCGCGGGATAAAAGGCCATCATCGCGACGAAGAAGAGGATCGCGGGCAGCATCGACAGCGGCCCCGCGATGATCCCGGCCAGCACCGCGTCGCGCTGGCTGGTCAAATGGCGCAGCACCGGCAGGATCACCACCGCGCCGACGATATTGTAACTCGCGTAAGTGAGCCCGCCCGCCATCCAGTTTCCCGACGGCGGCGGCGCGTTGGCAAACCCCTGCCCGATCAGCCCACCGAAACTGGCGAGCGCGATGACGAGGAACAGGCCGTAGACGGTGTAGAGCAGGATCGAGACATATTTGAACATCTGCTCGACGACACCCGTGCCCCATGCGACCACCGCGGTGATCGACACGCCGAGCAGCAGCGACCCCAGCCATTCGGGCCAACCAAAGGTCGCGGCGCCGATCGCCCCCGCCGCCGCGCCGAACACCGCGAGAATCAGGATGACGAAGATCAGATAGGCAATCTCGAACGCGATCCAGCCGGGACCGAGAAGCCCCTGGAAGAAGGCGCGATAGTCATAGGCGCCTAGCTTGCGCGCGAGCGCGAAGGTCACCGCCGCGACGAGGCTCCAGATCAAGGTCGCGAGCAGCATCGCGGCCAGTCCGCCCCACGGCCCAGCGGGCACAAAATATTCGGCGAGCTCGCGCCCGGTGGCATAGCCGCCGCCGATGATCACCGCCTTCAACGCAAAACCCGGGAGCAGGAAGCGCTGGAACCAGCTCGACGTCCCGGCTGGTTCGGCGGCGCTCATGCGAGGCAGCTGTCCACGAGCGCGGCGAAGGCCGCGCCGCCGCGGATGGGATCGGCGACCGGCAGCCCGAGCCGCCGGCTTTCGGCCGCCATCAAGGCTTCGGCCGCATCGGTCCCCAGGCTCGAGGTGTTGAGGCTGATCCCGCCGCAGCGGATCGCCGGATTGGTGCGGCTACCCAGCCGGATCGTCAGGTCGATGACCTCCTCGACCGTCGGCAGCGCAAAGCTTTCCATGCCGAGGATCACCGTGCGCGACGGATCGTGGCAGACGACGAACACATCGGGCTGGCTGCCGTGGAGCAGGCCGAGCGACACTGCGGCATAGGCCGGATTGAAGATCGACCCCTGCCCCTCGATCAGGTCCCAATGGTCGGCGGGCGCATCGGGGCTGAGGATTTCAGCGGCGCCTGCTTCGAAGTCCGACACCACCGCATCCATCGGAATGCCGCCGCCGGCGATCATGATGCCGGTCTGGCCGGTCGCGCGGAAATCGGCGTCGAGCCCACGGTCGACAAAGACGCGGTGCAGCGCGAGCGCAGTGTATTTCTTACCGAGCGCGCAATCGGTGCCGACGGTGAGCAGCCTTTTGCCCGTCCGCTTGCGCCCGGTGCCGATCGGGATGTCCGACGGCGGCGTGCGCACATCGATCAGCCGCTGGCCGGTGCGGCGCGCCGCCTCGGCCAGCGCGGGCACGTTCGCCAGCCGGACGTGCAGCCCGCTGATGATGTCGAGCCCCGCCTCCATCGCGTCGATCAGGATCGCGACCCAGCTTTCGCCGATCACCCCGCCCTGGTTGGCGACCCCGATCACCAGCGACCGCGCGCCCGCCGCCCTGGCCGCTGCGGGGTCGAGCCGCGGCAGGCCGGTGGTGACGGTGCAACCGGCGGCCGAAAATTCGCCGACGCAGCGGTCCGCCGCCCAGTCGGCGAGTCCGAAGGCGGTCTTGGCAAAGCTCGCCTCGGTGGTGTCGCCGAGGAACAGCAGATAGGGCTGCGGCAGGGTCAATCGGTCGGACAGGCGTCCGGTAGGGGCGTTCATCTGGTTCACTCCGGTCGCGTCAGAAAGACAGGTCGAGCGCGACGCCGATCGTGCGCGGCTGCAGCGGCGAAATGGCGAGGAAGCTGGGCCGGTTGAGTCCGTCGGCCATCGTCGATCGCGCCATCTCCCCCTTGTTGTCGAGCAGGTTACGCGCATAGGCGCGCAGCGTCCAATGGTCGCTGAAGGTCAGCGACGCATTGAGATCGACCGACGTATAGGGTTTGGCGAGCGCGGTCAGCGGATCGCTCTCCACCAGCGAAAAGCGGTTTCCGGCATGGCGGACGCCGGCACCGAAGCTGCCCTTGGTGCCGCCGCCGAGCTCGAATTCATAATCGGCGCGCAGCGCGCCGCTGAACTTCGGCACCGCCGGCAGGCGATCGCCGTCGACGCCGCTGATTTCGGGGACATCCTCGCTGAGCGTCGCGTCGGTATAGCTGCCCGTCGCGGTGATCGTCAGGCCCGGGGCGGGGCGCAGCAACATCGAACCTTCGATGCCCTTGCTGGTCGCCTTGCCGCCATTCGCGCCGCCCGACACGCCGCCAAAGGCGCGCACGACCTGGATGTCGGTCCAGTCCATCCAGAAGAGCGCGACGTCGACCGACACCAGGCGGTCGACGAAATCGGCCTTCAGCCCGAGCTCGTAATTCTTCATCCGGTCGGCATCGACCGTCGGCGGCACATTGGGCACGATGACGTTCGGGCCGCCCGGGCGATAGCCGGTGGCGACGCGGGCATAGAGCATCGCATCGTCGTTGATGTGGAATTGCGGGCTGATCGAGTAAGTGAAGACATTCTCCGCCGATTCACCCGGATCGTTCGCCTGTGGCACGATCGCGCCCGAGCTGATCTGGCGGAAAGTCTGTTCGTTGCGTGCCCAGCGCAGGCCACCGGTAATCTCGAACCGGTCGGAGAAGCGGAAGGTCGCGTTGGCAAAGGCGGCATATTCCTTGTACGTCGCGGGCAGGCCGACGATGGCGAGCGGATCGAGCGGCGCGATCGGGTTGCCGGCCATGTCGAACGACCGGACGAGCTGGGAATTGCTGGTCGTTTCATCGGTGAAGAAGCCGCCGATCAGCCATTCGAAGCGCCCGCCACCCGGCGAGGCGAGACGCAGTTCCTGCGTCCATTTTTCCAGCCCGAGATCGAGGTAGAAGGGCGTGATGCCGGGCGCGATCGCGCCACCGGTGAGCAGCGGGAACAGCACGCCAAAGGCATAGCTCGCATCCTGGACCTGTCGGCTCTGCGTCTTGCTATAGGTCGTCGCCGAGGTCAGCGACGCGGCGCCGAAATCATAGTCGAGCGTGGCCGAATAATAGTCGAGGTCGATGTCGTAGGATTCGGGGACATAATTGTTGAACGAACGCCCGTCGCCGAGCCGGTTGCCGGCGAGGTCGGCAGCGTAAAGGCCGTTGCCGTCCGAATCGAGCGACTGCCAGATGCCCGCGAGCTTGACGCTGAATTCGGGAGTCGGTTGCCACAATAGCGCGACGCGGCCGCCGCGCTGTTCATAGTCGTTCTGATCCTTGAGCGCGGCATTGTTGACGCTGTCGACCCAGCCCGGCGTCTTGCGCCAGGCGAAGCTCGCCGACATCGCGAGCCGGTCGGTGACGATCGGGACATTGACCATCGCCTGCGCTCCCCAGCCGAGTCCGTCGCCGCCCTTGATCGCGAAACCCTCGACCCCGGCGCGCACCTTGAACGCGCTGGTGTCGGGCTGGACGGTGACATATTTGACCAGCCCGCCGATCGAGCTGGCGCCATAGAGCGTACCCTGCGGCCCCTTGAGCACTTCGATACGCTGGAGGTCATAGGGCATCAGGTCGATGGTGAACGCCCCCGCGCGGTTGTAGATCGCGCTCGATCCGACCGGCGCCTCGTCGAGATAGATGCCGACCGTCTGCGCCGAGTTGAGCGGTGCGACCCCGCGCAGCGTGATCGTGGTCTGGCCCGGCGTGCCGCTGTTCGACACCTGCATGCCAGGGACGAAGCCCGCATAATCGACGAGCGACGCCGCGCCCTGCTCCTGCAGCGCCTCGCCATCGACGACGCTGATCGAGATCGGCACGTCCTGGACATTCTGGACGCGCTTCTGCGCGGTGACGACGATTTCGCCCTCGACGGCAACCGCTCCGGCTTCCTGCGCCGCTGCCGGCATCGCGGCCATCAGTGCGGCCATGCTTCCTGCTATAAAGAGACCCTGTTTCATCGTCTTACCCCCAGACTTGCGCGAGCAGGCGGCGGAAATTGCCCCCCAGCACCGCGGTGATGTTTTCGTTGGAATAGCCCCGGCGGATCAGTTCCTCGGTCAGGTCGAAGACCTTGAGCGGATGGTCGAAGCCGTCGATGTCGATCTTGTCGCGAAAGCCGTAGCTCGCCTTATAGCCCTGCTTGAGCAGCGCATATTCGTCCGGCGCCATATCGTCATAGCCGTTGAGATCGGCGTCCGAGCCGATGCCGACATGCTCGATGCCGGTCAGCTTCGCGACATGATCGATATGGTCGGCCATATCTCCGACAGTGGTCGGGTCGGTGCTGCGCACGAACATCCGCACCCCGGTGATGCCCATCACGCCGCCCTTCGCCGCGAGCGCCTTGATCGCGGCGTCGGTCTTGACGCGCGGGTGGTCGACCAGCGCGCGGGCGTTGCTGTGGGTGATCGCGATCGGACCCTTGGCGATGTCGATCGCGTCGAGCGTCGTCTTGTCGCCGCAATGCGAGACATCGATCAGCATCTTCGTCTTTTCCATCTCGGCGATGATCGCGGCACCATAGTCGCTGACCCCGCCATCGACGCGCTCGGTGCTGCCCGACCCGATCATGTTCTGGCTGTTATAGGTAAGCTGCGCGCAGCGCAGACCGAGGCGGCGAAAGGTCGCGACGTCCTCGATCTTTTCGAACTGCTCGGCGTTCTGGATGCCCATGATGACGGCGCATTTCCGGTCGACCTTGGCACGGTCGAGGTCGTCCACGGTGTCGACGAGGGTGAAGACATGGCTGTTGCGCCCGGCAAAGCCCTGCCAGCCGGCGAGGAACTCGAGTCCCTGCGCGCGGGCGTCGGGGCCGCCGAGGCCATAGGCGTTGTGGAAACCAGTGATGCCGCTCGCCCGGAACTCCGCTGCCTCCGCATCGGTCAGCCGATGCGCGACATAGTCGGGCGACATGGTGATCTTGAGCGGGGCAAGCATGTCGATGACGAGCGACGACGCGACCAGGTCGACGGCGCGGCGCGAATAGCTGCGCCCCGGCGCGGCGGCAAAGGCGAAGGCGCTCCGGCCGATCATCGGCGCGGACAAAGCGGTGCCCACCGCGCCGGCGACGAGTGCGCGGCGCGTCAGCGGGAATGACGTCTTCATTCCACCCTCCAACTCACGAAATTTACAATTTCAAGACTATTGTCCTAATCAGAGAATTGTCAACCCAAATAGGACATCTTCACCGTCTAACCCCAAATTTCTTCCGGACAATGGATCCGCCCGCCCGCGTAACGCACCCCCGGATCGCGATCGGTCGCGAGGAAGGTCGGGCCGTCGAGATCGACGATGTCGCACAGCTGGCCAAGGACGAACGACGGCGCCATCGACAGGCTGCTGCCCATCATATTGCCGACCATCACGTCGAGACCGAGCAGCTTTGCCTGCCGCGCGATCGCCAGCCCCTCGGTCAGCCCGCCGCATTTATCGAGCTTGATGTTCACCACATCGAAGCGGCCGACGAGCGACGCGGTATCGGCGAGCGTCACCGCGCTCTCGTCGGCGACGAAAGGCAGCGGCCGCTTCAATCCGTCGAGATCGGCTTCACGCCCGCGCGCAAGCGGCTGTTCAAGCTGCGCGACGCCATTCGCAACCAGAACCGGCAGCAACTCGCGCAGCGGCACGATGCTATAGCCCTGGTTGGCGTCGACCCCGATCCAGGCGTCGGGCCGCGCGGCGCGGATCGCTTCAACGCGCGCGATGTCCTCGCCGAGATCGCCGGTCAGCTTGACCTTGACCGGCGCATCCGGATCGAGCGCCAGCGCGGCGCGCGCCATCGTCCCCGGCGCGTCGGCACCGAGCGTCAGCGTCGAAAGCAGCGGCTGCGGCGCCGCCAGCCCGGCGAGGTCCCACACCGGTCTGCCCGCCTGTTTCGCCTCGAGCTCCCAGAAGGCGCAGTCGATCGCGTTGCGCGCCCCGCCCGCGGGGAGCAGCTCCTGCAATTGCTCACGGGTTACCCCGGCCTCGATCGCCCCGCGGACGCGCTGCGCCTCGCCCAGCATATGGTCGATGTCGTCGGCGAGATAATAGACCCCCGCCCCCTCGCCGCGCCCGCTGTGTGTGCCATCCGAAATTTCGGCGACAAGCAGCGCGGTCTCGGTGAAGACATGCCCCGAAATGCGGAACGGCTGGTGATAGGGAAAGCGCTCGACCCGAAGGTCGAGCGCCAGTTTCTGCTTGCCCATCGTCGCCATCAATACACCATGTTGAAGCCATAGAGGTGGAAGGCGAGCGTGACCCACACCAGTGGAAGCGCCGCCAGCACGAGCAGCACCGCGCCGAGCTTCATCGTCCAGCGACGCTTGCCTTTGATGCTCTGTCCCAGATGCCACACCGCGGTGACCAGCAGCCCGAAGGTCGCGAGCGGCGTCAGGATACGCAGCAGGTGGATCAGCCAGTCGAGCGGTCCGCCGATGCTGCCGATATCAGCCGAGAAGGCCATGATCAGCCCGATCCAGCCCGCGAGCGCCGCGAGCACCAGCCAGGCGAAGAGCCGCGACAGGCGGTAGGCGCGGCGCGCCTTCCCCTCGAGCGCGAAGTCGGCCTTGAAACTGCGCCGGACCAGCGCGCGCACCGGCCAGGCGAGCGCGGCGAGCAGGACGATGCCCAGCGCGAAGATCAGCGCCGGGTTGAGCCAGGCGGCGTTGGTACCGGCCGGCGCGGGTTCGAACACCATGAACGGCGAGCCGGCATCGACGCTCCACCGCGTCACGCGGCCGTCCTTGACTTCGGCGGCGAGCCGTTCACCGGTGCCGGTGTCGCGCCACACGAACGGCTCGACCTCGACCCAGTCGCGCGCACCGGCGCCAAGGCCGTCGAGCGCCGGCAGGGTGATCTTGCCATCCTCGGTCAGGCCGATCGTCGCCTGTCCGAGCAGCCCGAACAGGCTCATGAAATTGGTGAAGCTGCCGCGGCTGCTTTCGTAATTTCCGACCATCATCTGCGCGTGCGCGGCGGCGGTCTTTGCGTCGACCGTTCCCGGCTTTTCGGTGCCGGGCAGGTAGCGGTCGGCGAATTTGTGGAACAAAGCGCTGCGCACCGCACCCGCGTCGCCCGCCTTACCGGGGCTGTTCATCGAGATATAGACGCCGATGTCGGCATCGGGGAACAGCCACAGATAGGAGTGGAACCAGACGGTGTCGCCGCCATGCGCGATCGCGCGGTGGCCGTTGACCCATTGTTCGTAGAAACCGAGCGCCATGCTGTTGAGCGGGCCGACGCCGGGCGCCTTATAATCGTGCATCATCTTCGCGGTTTCGGGCTTGAGCAGCCCGGCGCCGTCGTTGAGGTGCGCGATCATGAACTTTCCCATGTCGGCGCCTGACGCCGACAAGCTGCCGGCCGGCGCGGGGATCACCATTTCGAACGGCTGCGCCTTGCCGGTCACGTCGGGATAACCCCTCGACATGTGCGGCGCGAGGCTGGCGGGAAGCGGCTGGCGGAACGACGCGTGCGTCATGCCGAGCGGCGCGAAGATATGCTTTTCGACATAGGAGTCGAAATCCTCGCCGCTCTCCCGCTCGACGATATAGCCCGCGAGCGCGGTCGCGTAATTGGAGTAAGCCGGCGTCGTGCCCGGCGCAAAGACGCGGTCGGGCAGCGCCAGCGGCATCTGCTTCTTCAGCGTCATGACCGCCTTGGGATCGCTGCTGATCAGGTAACGCACCGATTCCTGGAAACCCGCGGTGTGCGTCATGATGTTGCGCAGCGTGATCGGCTTGCCCTGATAGGGCGGAATCTTGAAATCGAGATAGGCGTTAACGTCCTTGTCGAGGTCGAGCTTGCCCGCCTCGACCTGCTGCATCACCGCGGTCCAGGTGAACAGCTTCGACACCGAGCCGGGACGGAACAAGGTGGTTTCGGGCAGCACCGGCGCGCGTTTGGCGACGTCGGCGAAGCCATAACCCTTTTCCAGCACGACCTGGCCGTCCTTGACCACGACGACGACCGCACCGGGAATGCGCGCGCGTTCGATCGCATAGGGGAGATAGCCGTCGAGCCAGGCTTCGAGGTCGGCGCGATCAAGCGTCACCGGCGCGGCAGTAGCTTTTACGACCGACGTCGCGGGCGCCGCGACCTTCTTGGCGGGTGGCGCGACCGCCGGCCCCTGCGCCATCAACGGCACCGCCGCGAGCGCGGCCAGTCCGATCATCAGCTTGCGAACGAAACGCATCGCGACCTCCCTTTTGCTGGCGCCCTCACTTAACCTTGCAGCGAGCCGCGCGACCCCTTACCAAGGGACCAACAACTGTTAGCCCAATAGGGACATAATGATCCTGATTAGAAAATTGTCAAACGGCTTGTGGCAACGCTGATGGCGAACCGGACAAAGCCCCCCACGCTGGGCGAGGTGATGCGCGGCATAAGGTCGCGAAATCGCTGGACGCTCAAGGAGATGAGCGCCCAGTCGGGCATCCCCGTATCGACGCTGTCGAAGGTCGAGCACGACCGGCTGACGCTCAGCTATGACAAGCTCCAGCAGCTCAGCCAGCGGCTGAACATGCGGATGTCCGACCTGTTCGCCGAGGATTCGGAGGACGCGTCGCCGCGCCCGACCGGCCGCCGCAGCGTCGGCACGATCGACAATGCGGTGCGCGTCACCACCGACAATTACGACTATCACTACCTTTGCACCGACCTGCGCCAGAAACGCATGATCCCGATCCTGACGCGTATCCGCGCGCACAGCGCGACCGAATTCGGCGAACTGGTCCACCATCAGGGCGAGGAATTCATCTATGTCCTCGAGGGCCGGATGGCGGTGCACACCGAATATTACGACCCGGTGGTGCTCGAAGTCGGCCAGGGCATCTATCTCGATTCGTCGATGGGCCACGCCTATGTCGTCGCCGAGGGATGCGAGGAGGCACTCGTCCTCGGCGTCTGCTCGAGCGCCGACGACGGGCTGATGGATTCGCTGATGAGCCTCCACGGCGAAGGCGAAGGCGGTCTTTGAGCGACCCTGAACGTCCCACGTCCATAGGCGCGGCACGCGGCCGCCGCGCACGCAAAACGAAGGGAAGAGCGACAAACCGATGAGTGCGCCCCCCAAAACGAGGCTCACGGTCGCGGCGGAGGAGGAGATGGCAATCCGCGCCGCGGTTCGCGCCGCCGACCTTTCCCTGCTCGGCGCCAGATATCATCTGGCGGACGCGCGCCATATCGAGGGCCTGATCGCGCTGCTGTCCGATCCCGCCGTCTCCGATCCGATCTATGATCTGCCAAGACCATTCACCCATGATGTCCTATCGGCGTGGATCTCCGATGCGCGCGACAGGCAGGCGCGCGGCGAAGCGATATTGGCGGTCTCGGTGGACGAGGATGGGGACGTCGCCGGATATTCCTATTTCACCGTCTGGCCCGAGCGCTCGGCAGCCGAACTCGCCGGGGCGCAGCGCGCCGATGGACAAGGCCAGGGCCGCGGAAAAACAGGCGCAGCGCGCAGTTTCGGCTGGATGTTCGAGCATCTTGGCGTGCGGTTGATCGGCCTCACCGCGGCCATGGACAATCTGCGGTCGGCACGCGTCATCGAGGCCGCCGGATTCCTGTCGCAGGGCGAAAGACGGAGCGTCCGACCCGACGGATCGATACGCGTGTCACGCTATTGGGAACTCGCGCGCGAACAATGGCGAAGCCGCGGGCAAACCGGCGCTTGACCCGGCGCGGCTGACGGCTTCGAGGAGGTCGGCGGCTCGGTTATCACACGACAACGGGATTCGGGGGATCGGCATGACGGGACGGGACACGCGGACGCGAGGCGGTTTGCTGGCCTCCAGCCGCACACGGCCGGCGATCGCGGCGACGATCGCGGTCGGCGGCTTGCTCGCCATGGGGTGGTATATCGTCAGCGACCGGCAGGAGCCGCAGGCCGCAGCGCCGCTCACGACCGACACCGTCGTCACGGCGCCTGCGGTCCTCACCGGCGGCACGTTCAAGCTTCCCGACGGCAGCGGCGTCACGCTGACCGACGGCGCAATTCTGGAAAACAAGTTCGACGACCTGCAACGCCGCGTCCTTCTCTTCGGCGGTCATGCCCGCTTCGACGTCGCGCACGACGCCGCACGCCCCTTCATCGTCCTCGGTGCCGGTTCGAGAACCACCGCGCTTGGTACGATCTTCGAGGTCGACCTTCGCCGCAGCCGCCCGCGCGTGTCGCTGATCGAGGGGGTGATCGAGGTCGCCTCGCGCAATTCCGACCGCAGCGTCCGCCTGCGGCCGGGCGAGACCGCCGAGGTCGTCACCTCCGACGTCCGGATCCTGCCTTCGATGCGGTCCGCGGCCGGCCCGGTCGCGATCGACGCCGACAGGATGCCGCTCGGCGATGTCGTCGCCCGCGCCAATACCGTGAACGCCGTGAAAATCCGTCTCACCGAACCCGCGCTCGAAGCGATCGAGGTCAGTGGCCGTTTCGATCTTGCCGACCCCGCCGCGCTGGCGCGTGCACTCGCCGCGAAACTCGATCTCGGGGTCGAGATACGCGCCGACGCGATCATCATCGGACCCGCACCCAAAAAACCGGGGAGATAAAAGGCCCCCGCCACTTTCCGCGCGACCTGTCGGGCCGCCCATTCTTCGATCGATCGCTCGGGTTGCGGCTGCAATCGGTGGCCATGACCGCTTGAATATTGGCGGTCGGTCAGGACCGGCAAAACCGCCCGATGCGGTCCAACCAGATTCTGCGCGACGATGCTTGTCTTCGCCCCGACGCGCTGATAGAGGCGCCCATCGTTGCCGCTTTAGCTCAGTTGGTAGAGCACATCATTCGTAATGATGGGGTCACAGGTTCGAGTCCTGTAAGCGGCACCATCGACCCCATAATTCTATGACTCACACCGGAACGCCTCCTCGGACGACCCATAATCGCGACGTCCTTCCGGAGCACTGAAAGCATGCGGTTCCCGCCATGCTTGGACATAGACAGTCGGATAACCCCTGCAAGTCACGCGCCGCTCGAACCGGTTCGATGGGCCATGCGCCAAGATCAGCGCTATTGGCGGTGGAATCGCCCCCCCTCCCCGCCGGAAGACCATTTTGCGCGAAGGATTTGTACGCGAAGGAACGGGTCCGACGTGCGGTTTCCTATTCCCGCTCGCGTCGATCCTCTCGGTCAGGGCCAGCACATCGGCAGGCCCATCCCCCAAGAAAAGCCGGAAGTTGGCGGGTATGGCTCGGCGGAAATATTAGCCCGTTCGGGTGGGCAACAGATATGTGCACATCGCGTTCATCCCTAGTACATTTGTACCAGACGATTGCGAAAATCGCTCATTTTCCGTTATTTTCCAGGGCTTTCGAAGCCCTGGAGCAATGGTGCCCAGAAGAGGACTCGAACCTCCACGACCTTGCGATCGCCAGCACCTGAAGCTGGTGCGTCTACCAATTCCGCCATCTGGGCACGGGGTAGGAGCGGGCGCTTAGCGGCGCGGCACGCGCCTTGTCAACCGCGCTGCCACCGGCTCGCTGCATTTTATCGAAAAGTGGCGCTTTCCGGTGCCGCCGTCCCGCTCTCCCCTTGCCCGCACCATCGCTTCGCGGCATGGGGAGCCAGACGGCGGACGGCGCCGCGACAGAATCATCACGGGCTCATGCGATGCGAAATCTCGACGGACAATTGATCACGGTGCTCGGCGGCGGCGGCTTCATCGGCCGCTATGTCGTCCAGAAACTGCTCGCGCGCGGCGCGCGGGTGCGCATCGCCGAGCGTGAGCCGCGCAAGGCGGTGTTCCTGAAACCGCTCGGCGGGCTCGGTCAAACGCAGTTTGTTGCTGCCGACGTTCGCGACGCCGCCAGCGTGGCGCGCGCGACCCAGGGCAGCGACGCGGTGATCAACCTCGTTGGCAGCTTCGACGACATGGCTGCGGTCCATGCTGAAGGCACCGGCCATATCGCGAAGGCGGCCGCAGCCGCCGGCATCGCGGCGCTGGTCCATGTCTCGGCGATCGGCGCCGACCGCGACGCCGCCTCGGCCTATGGCCGCAGCAAGGGCGATGGCGAGGCGCTGGTCCGCGCCGCCTTCCCCGCCGCGGCGATCCTGCGTCCCTCGATCGTCTTCGGCCGCGAGGACCGCTTCATCAATCGCTTCGCGGGGATGATCCGCATGCTGCCGGTCGTCCCGGTGATCGCGCCGGGTGCGAAGTTCCAGCCGGTCCATGTCGCCGACGTCGCCGACGCGGTGGTCGCGGCGCTCGACGCGGGCGCGGCGGGCCGGACGTTCGAGCTTGGCGGGCCGCAGGTGCTGACGATGGCCGAATTGCAGCGCTGGATCGCCGAAGCGACGGCGCGCAGCCCGCTGTTCGTCGAGGTGCCCGACGCCGTCGCCGCGGCGCTCGCCAGCGGTTTCGGCTGGGCGCCGGGCGCGCCGATCACCAAGGACCAATGGCTGATGCTGCAGCACGACAATGTCGTCGCCGCGGACGCGGCGGGGCTTGGCGACCTTGGCATCGTGCCGGCGTCGCTCGCCTCGGTCGCCGACGGCTGGCTGGTGCAATATCGCCGCAACGGTCGCTTCGCCGAACTCGCCGCACGCTAACCCCTTGCCCGCGCGCCCTCTGGCGCCAATCGCAAAAGCTGTTACTCTGAGCCGGGGTCGCTTCTGCTTTGCGGGGGTGTACGATGAAATATGGGGGGATGGCCGCGCTGCTGACGGCGGCGCTGATTCTGGCTGGCTGCGACAATACGCCGGCCGATTTGCATGGATTGCCGAAGGATGCCGCCGAGCGCGCGACCTTATGCGGTCGTTCGGCGCTGGCCTATGCCGCGGCGGGCAGCGGCAAGGGAGCCGCCGAGGAAAAAAGGCGACAGGAGTTGCTGCAAACCATCGTCGACAAGACGGGTTTCTTCAGCGCCACCGGCCTCGACGATGAAAAGGGCAAGGCGCTGCTCGGCGATATCCAGGACACGCTGAAGGGCGGCAACTGGCTGGGCACGCTCAACCAGTGCAAGGCGGCCTATGCGCTCGGCGACCCCGAGCCGCTACCGAAATTGCCGACCGAGCCGAAGGAAAAGCCCGCGGCCTGCGCCGCGGTCGCGGTCGCCGCGGCGTTCGGCGACGGATCGAGCGACCTCGCGGCGCTCCAGAAAAACGTCCTGATGAACCCGCAATCCTCCTATTTCCTGATCGCCGCGGCGAACCAGGACGGCGGCATGGCGGCGGCGCAGAATGCGATGGCGGGCAAGGTCGAATGGGCGATCGCGTCGGGCGCGGTCGGGCCGCTGACCGACGCCTGCGTCAAGGAATATCCCAAGGCCGCCGCGACCACCGCAGTGACGCTGCCCGCCGACGAAGGCCAGGCGGTCGCCGCGTGCGGCTTCAACGCCGGGCTGCTCGGTACGCTGGAGGGCGAGGAAGGCGCGATGGCGAAGGCCGTCACCAAGAAACTGCAGGACGGCGGCATGATGCCCGACCTCGCGCTCGCCGGCAGCCCGAAGAAGCTGCTCGAACAGGCGCTCGACCTCGGCCCGCCGGCCAATGTGCTGAAAGCCTGCGGCGCGCGGTTCAAATAGCGACTGGCCAAGCCGCACGGCTGTCCTTAGGGCAGAGACAGGACGGGGGCGTCCGACATCGGTCGGGCGCCCCCGCCTTGTTTCAGAGCCATCGTCGCAGGACCCCATGAACGAAATCATCACCGCCATCATCCTCGGCATCGTCGAGGGGCTGACCGAATTCCTGCCGGTATCGTCGACCGGGCATTTGATCCTCGCGACCGAATTGCTCGGTTATAACGCGTCGCGCTGGGCGATCTTCAACATCGCGATCCAGCCCGGCGCGATCCTCGCGATCGTCGTGCTCTACCGGAAATTATTCTGGGAGATGTTCACCGGTTTCTTTCGCCGCGATCCGGTGGCGATCGCCTTCGTGCGCAACCTGGCGCTTGCCTTCGTCCCCGCGGTCGCGCTCGGCCTCGCGCTCGGCGACTATATCGAAGTGCTGCTCGAAAATGCGGTGGTCGTCGCCTGGGCACTGATTATCGGCGGCTTCGCGATCCTGCTCGTCGAACGTTATGCCAAGCCGAAGGAGAGCGGCGGGGTCGCCAATCTGTCGGTGCGCCAGTCGGTGCTGATCGGCCTCGTCCAGTGCATCGCGATGATCCCCGGGGTCAGCCGCTCGGGCGCGACGATCCTCGGTGCGATGTCGCTCGGCGTCGATCGCAAGACCGCCGCCGAGTTCAGTTTCTTCCTTGCGCTGCCGACGCTCACCGGCGCGACGGCACTGCAATTGTTCAAGCATCGCGACGCGATCACGACGAACGACCTCGGCCTGATCGGGGTCGGCGCCTTTGTCTCGTTCATCGTCGCTTGGGTGGTGATCAAGGCGTTCCTCGCGGTGGTGACGCGCTATGGCTTCACCCCCTTCGCCTGGTACCGAATCATCGTCGGCGCCGCCGCGCTGGTTTGGCTGACCGTGAGGTAGGGCCGGACCGGACCTTTTAATGTAAGATAGTTGCGCGGGAGACTTTCTTCTGCTCGACAAGTTCGATATTTAGGTCAGCAATGCTTCCCTATCGTGCATTTCTTGCGTGACATGGGGCATTTGACGATGCAATCGCCCCGCAACGAAGGGGAAATTGCATGGCTGCCGATCGCATGCTCCAGTTTGTGGGGCGTGAACAATCCTATCCCGACAAGCGCTCGGCCGAAGAGCGCGCGCGGGATTTCCGCGAAATCGCCGAGCGCTATGCCGCGCCCGACGCCGATGCGCAGGCCGCGCGCTGTTCGCAGTGCGGGGTGCCCTATTGCTCGGTGCATTGCCCGCTGCACAACCATATCCCCGACTGGCTGCGCCTGACCGCCGAGGGGCGGCTGCGCGAGGCCTATGAACTCAGCAACGCGACCTCGACGATGCCCGAGATCTGCGGCCGCATCTGCCCGCAGGACCGGTTGTGCGAAGGCAATTGCGTCATCGAATTTTCGGGCCATGGCGCGGTGACGATCGGCAGCGTCGAGAAATATATCACCGACACCGCCTGGGCCGAGGGTTGGGTCGAACCCGTGCATCCCGGCAAGCCCACCGGCCAGTCGGTCGGCATCGTCGGCGCCGGCCCCGCGGGCCTCACCGCCGCCGAATATCTGCGCGTCGCGGGGCACGAGGTTCATGTTTATGACCGCCACGATCGCGCCGGCGGACTGCTGACCTATGGCATCCCGGGCTTCAAGCTCGAAAAGGATGTCGTGATGCGCCGCATCGAGCGGCTCGAAGCCGGCGGCATCCATTTCCATCTGGGGTTCGAGGTCGGCGCCGACGCGACGCTCGACGAACTGCGCCGGAAACATGACGCGATCCTGATCGCCACCGGGGTCTACAAGGCGCGCGAGATCGCGGTCCCCGGCAACGAAGCCGCGGGCGTCATCGCCGCGCTCGACTATCTCGTCGCCTCGAACCGCAAGGGCTTCGGCGACGCGGTTCCCGCGTTCGACGACGGCAGCCTGAATGCGCAGGGCAAGCATGTCGTCGTCATCGGTGGCGGCGACACCGCGATGGATTGCGTCCGCACCGCGGTGCGTCAGGGCGCGAAGTCGGTCAAATGCCTCTATCGCCGCGACCGCGAGAATATGCCGGGGTCGCAGCGCGAGGTCGCCAATGCCGAGGAGGAAGGCGTCGAGTTCGTCTGGCTCTCGGCCCCCGAAAGCTTCGCCGCCGACAAGGCGGTCAAAGAGGTCGCGGTCGCGGGCATGCGCCTCGGCGCCCCCGACGCCAGCGGTCGCCGCAGCCCCGAGGCCGATCCCGGCCGCCGGTTCGACATCCCCGCCGACATGGTGATCAAGGCGCTCGGCTTCGATCCCGAGGAACTGCCGCATCTGTTCGGCGCGCCCGACCTCAGCGTCACCCGCTGGGGCACTTTGCGCGTCGATCATCAGACGATGATGACCAGCCTGCCCGGCGTTTTCGCCGCCGGCGACATCGTGCGCGGCGCCAGCCTCGTCGTCTGGGGCATCCGCGACGGCCGCGATGTCAGCGACCAGATGGCGAAATGGTTGAAAGTCCGCGCGGAAAGCGAAATGAAGGCGGCATGACCATCAGGGGAAGGAATCACATTATGTCGACCTGGAAATCCATGCTGCTCGCCGGCACGATCGCTTTTGCGCCGCTGACCGCCCACGCCGCCGCGCCCAAGGAAGCGCCGGCCGCCGAAGTGATCGCGGTCGACGTGCCGGCCGATGATTATGTCGATCCCTCCTCGCCCGAAGGCCTCGCGCAGACCAAGGCCAAGATGCAGAAGGAAATGGATCAGGCCATCGCAATGGTCGAAAAGATCTTCGGCACCGACAAATTGCCGCCGATCGCTCCCGCGCAGCTGGCCATCGCCCAAAAGACGACGGGTGCGCTCGTTCCGACGGGCAGCCTCGAAAAGATGATGGACAATCTTTACGGCAAACTGTTCCGCGGCCTGATGGGCGAGCTTGGCGGCATGTCCGACATCATGCTGTCGTACAAGACCGGCGTGGAAGCCGACAAGATTTCGGCGCTCGACGACGTGACCAAGGAAAAGATCGCCGACATCTTCGACCCGAACCGCAAGGCGCGCGAAGAGCAGATCATGACCAACGTCAAGCCGCTGATCAGCGAAGTGCTCCGCGACCTCGAAGTCCCGATGCGCGAAGGCATGGCGAACGCCTTTGCCCGCAAGTTCAGCGCCGACCAGTTGAACCAGATGAACGCCTTTTTCGCGACCCCGGCGGGCAGCGCCTATGCCAGCGAATGGATGGCGCTTCAGGCCGACCCCGAAATCATCCTCGCCATCATCAAATCGGTGCCGCCGATGGCGAACAAGTGGATCGACCGTGCTCCCGAACTGGAAGGCAAGTTCAAGGACCTGCCGAAAGAGCGGCAGATGGCCGACCTCAGCGACGCCGACCTCACCAGGCTGGCCGGGCTGATGAAGGTCGATGTCCAGACGCTCAAGGACCAGCGTGACCTTTACAAATCGGTCGACGATGCGGCGATGGAGGCGACCGATGCCGCGGCCTATGACGACACTGCCGTCGAGGCCGCTGCCGATGCCGCCGCTGCGGCGGTCGACGCCGCGGGCGACTTCGACGCCGGCTACGACCGCAGCAACTGGTCCGACGCCGATCGCGAAAAGGTCGAGGCGCTCGAAACTGCGGTCAGCGAAGCGACCTCGGCCGCCTATGAAGCCGAGGCCGCCGCCGCTGCCAACGCCCGCAAGAAGCTCGGCCTGCCCGACACCGCCGAATAGGCGCCACAAAACAAGACACCGTCAGGACTGCATGATGACCCACTATCCCACTCCCGAACATGCCCGGCTCGAAGCCGAGGGCATGTACCGCCCCGACATGGAATCCGACGCCTGCGGCGTCGGCATGGTCGCCGCGACCGACGGCAAGGCCTCGCGCCGCGTCGTCGAGGCGGCGATCGAGGCGCTGCGGGCGGTGTGGCATCGCGGCGCGGTCGATGCCGATGGCAAGACGGGCGACGGCGCGGGCATCCACGTCGACCTGCCGGTGCGTTTCTTCGACGATGCGATCGCCGCGTCGGGGCACAAGGCGCTGCCCAATCGGCTCGCGGTCGGGATGATCTTCCTGCCGCGCACCGACCTCGATGCGCAGGAACATTGCCGCACCATCGTCGAATCCGAGATCATCGACGCAGGCTACACCATCTATGGCTGGCGCCAGGTGCCGGTCGACGTGTCGGTGATCGGCGACAAGGCGCAGCGCACGCGGCCCGAGATCGAGCAGATCATGATCGCCGGGCCGCTTCCCGACGCGCAGTCGCTCGCCGAGTTCGAAAAGCGCCTCTACCTCGTCCGCCGCCGGATCGAGAAAAAGGTCGTCGCGGCGCAGATCGCCGATTTCTACATCTGCAGCCTGTCGGCGCGTTCGATCATCTACAAGGGGCTGTTCCTCGCCGAGAGCCTCGCCGATTTCTATCCCGACCTGACGAACAAATTGTTCGAAAGCCGGGTGGCGATCTTCCACCAGCGCTATTCGACCAACACCTTCCCGCAATGGTGGCTGGCCCAGCCCTTCCGCTGCCTCGCCCACAATGGCGAGATCAACACGATCCGCGGCAACAAGAACTGGATGAAGAGCCACGAGATCAAGATGGCGAGCCTCGCCTTCGGCGAGCATTCGGAAGACATCAAACCGGTCATCCCCGCGGGGGCGTCGGACACCGCCGCGCTCGACGCGGTGTTCGAGGCTTTGTGCCGCGCCGGCCGCGACGCGCCGACGACCAAGCTGATCCTCGTCCCCGAAGCCTGGGGTGACGATGCCGAGGTGCCCGATACCCACCGCGCGATGTACTCCTATCTCGCCAGCGTGATGGAGCCGTGGGACGGCCCCGCCGCGCTCGCGATGACCGACGGCCGCTGGGCGGTCGCCGGCATGGACCGCAACGCGCTGCGCCCGCTGCGCTACACGCTCACCGTCGACAATCTGCTCGTCGTCGGCTCCGAAAGCGGGATGGTGCTGCTGCCCGAGGCGAGCATCCGCAAGAAGGGCCGCCTCGGCCCCGGCCAGATGATCGCGGTCGATCTCGACGAAGGCACGCTCTACGAAGACCGGGCGATCAAGGACAAGATCGCCGGCGCGCACGACTATGCGTCGCGGGTCAAGGGTTTCCGCAGCATGGCCGACCTGCCCAGGGGCGGCAAATCGACCCTGCCCGCCTTCGACCGCAGCGAGCTTTTGCGGCGCCAGGTCGCCGCCGGGCTGACGATGGAGGATATGGAGCTCATCCTGTCGCCGATGGTCGAGGATGCCAAGGAAGCCATCGGATCGATGGGCGACGACACCCCGCTCGCGGTCATCTCGGACAAACCACGCCACGTCGCGCAATTCTTCCGCCAGAATTTCAGCCAGGTCACCAACCCGCCGATCGACTCCCTGCGCGAACGGCATGTGATGAGCCTCAAGACGCGCTTCGCCAACCTCGCCAACATCCTCGATGAAAAGGGCCAGAGCGATCATGTCCTCGTCATCGACAGCCCCGTGCTGGTCGGCGACGACTGGGACCGGCTGCGCGCCTATTTCGGCGATGCGGTCGCCGATATCGATTGCACCTTCAAGGTCGGCGGCGATGCCTCGACCTTGCGCGAAGCGATCGCACGCGTCCGCCGCGAGGCCGAGGATGCGGTGCGCGCCGGGCGCAGCGAATTGTTCCTGAGCGACGAAAAGCTCGGCGAAGGCCGCGTCGGCATCGCGATGGTGCTCGCCGCCGCCGCGGTCCACACCCACCTCGTTCGCAAGGGGCTGCGCAGCTACGCCTCGATCAACGTCCGCTCGGCCGAGGTGCTCGACACCCATGCCTTCGCGGTGCTGATCGGCGTCGGCGCGACCACCGTGCAGGCCTATCTGTCCGAAGCCGCGATCGCCGATCGCCAGGCGCGCGGACTGTTCGGCAGCGAACTGGCGCTCGACGACTGCCTGAAGCGGTTCCGCAAGGCGATCGACGACGGGCTGCTCAAGATCCTCGCCAAGATGGGGATCGCGGTGATCTCCTCCTATCGCGGCGGCTATAATTTCGAGGCCGTCGGGCTCAGCCGCGCGCTCGTCAACGACCTCTTCCCGGGTATGCCTGCGAAGATCTCGGGCGAAGGCTATCAATCGCTCTTCATCAACGCGACCGAGAAGCATGAGGCGGCGTATGACAAGCGCGTCACCACCCTGCCGATCGGCGGCTTCTATCGCCAGCGCGCCGGCGGCGAGACCCACGCCTATTCGGCGCAGCTGATGCATCTGCTGCAGACCGCGGTCGCGACCGACAGCTACTCGACCTATCTCCAGTTCGCGCGCGGCGTCGCCGACCTGCCGCCGGTCTATCTGCGCGACCTGATGGAGTTCAACTATCCGGCGCAGGGCGTCGCGCTCGACAGCGTCGAGGCGATCACCGAAATCCGCAAGCGCTTCGTCACCCCCGGCATGTCGCTCGGCGCGCTGTCGCCCGAGGCGCATGAAACGCTGGCGATCGCGATGAACCGCATCGGCGCGAAAGCCGTGTCGGGCGAAGGCGGCGAAGCGAGCGAACGCTACCAACCCTATGCCAATGGCGACAATGCCAACAGCAACATCAAGCAGATCGCCAGCGGCCGCTTCGGCGTCACCGCCGAATATCTCGGCGCCTGCGACGAGATCGAGATCAAGGTCGCACAGGGCGCGAAGCCCGGCGAGGGCGGCCAGCTGCCCGGCTTCAAGGTCACCGAATTCATCGCCCGGCTGCGCCACTCGACCCCGGGCGTGATGCTGATCTCGCCGCCGCCGCACCATGACATCTATTCGATCGAGGATCTGGCGCAGCTGATCTACGACCTCAAGCAGATCAACCCGCGCGCGCGGGTCTGCGTGAAGCTCGTCTCCAGCGCCGGCATCGGCACGGTTGCCGCGGGTGTCGCCAAGGCGCACGCCGACGTCATCCTCGTCTCGGGCAACACCGGCGGCACCGGCGCCTCGCCCCAGACCAGCGTCAAATACGCCGGCACCCCGTGGGAAATGGGCCTCAGCGAAGTCAACCAGGTCCTCACCCTCAACGGGCTGCGCCACCGCATCCGTCTGCGCACCGACGGCGGGCTCAAGACCGGGCGCGACATCGTCATCGCCGCGATCCTCGGCGCCGAGGAATATGGCATCGGGACGCTCAGCCTCGTCGCCATGGGCTGCATCATGGTGCGCCAGTGCCACAGCAACACCTGCCCCGTCGGCGTCTGCACGCAGGACGAAAAGATGCGCGCCAAGTTCACCGGCAGCCCCGAGAAGGTCATCAACCTGATGACATTCATCGCCGAGGAAGTGCGCGAAATCCTCGCCAAGCTCGGTTACCGCAGCCTCGACGAGGTGATCGGCCGCACCGAATTGCTGCGTCAGGTCAGCCGCGGCGCCGAACATCTCGACGACCTCGACCTCAACCCGATCCTCGCCAAGGTCGACGCCCCCGACAACGAGCGCCGCTCGCACGGCCTGCTCCGCAACCCGGTGCCCGACAGCCTCGACGCGCAGATATTGAGCGACGCCAAGCCCTTGTTCGAGCGCGGCGAGCGGATGCAGCTGACGTACAATGTCCGCAACACCCACCGCGCGGTCGGCACCCGCCTGTCGGCCGAAGTCACCGCGCGCTTCGGGATGAAGGGTCTCGCCGACAATCATGTCCAGGTCCGCCTGCGCGGCACCGCGGGCCAGTCGCTCGGCGCCTTCCTGTGCCAGGGCATCAGCCTCGAAGTGTTCGGCGACGCCAACGACTATGTCGGCAAGGGCCTGTCGGGCGGCCGCATCATCGTGCGCCCGACCGTGTCGAGCCCGCTGGTCAGCCAGCACAACACGATCGTCGGCAACACCGTCCTCTATGGCGCGACCGCAGGCACCCTGCTCGCGGCGGGGCAGGCGGGCGAACGCTTCGCGGTGCGCAACTCGGGCGCTAACGTGGTCGTCGAGGGCTGCGGCGCCAACGGCCTCGAATATATGACCGGCGGCATCGCGGTGATCCTCGGCACCGTAGGCTCCAACTTCGGCGCCGGGATGACCGGCGGCATGGCCTTCGTGCTCGACGCCGACGACCATTTCGAACGCCGCGCCAACCCCGAATCGATCGTCTGGCAGCGCATCGAAAGCCGCCATTGGGAAGGCGTGCTCAGGGCGCTGGTCGAGGATCATGCCAAGGCCACCGGCAGCAAATGGTCGAACGAGGTGCTCGCCGACTGGGACCGCTGGCTCGGCCAATTCTGGCAGGTGTGTCCCAAGGAAATGGTCGGCCGCCTGTCGCACCCCCTGCGCGACGAGGAAATGGCGGTCGTGGCGGCGGAGTAGAGTCCGTCGCCCCCGCCTATGCGGGGGCGACGTTTTGTCGCATCGCCGTCTCATCCCACCGCATCCCCCGCCATGTTCAGCCCAGCGAAAGCGTTGTGTCCCCATACACCGCGCTTTCGCTGACCCCGCACCCTTCCCGGAAAGGAAGATGCCGATGACCCGCT
Organism: Sphingopyxis sp. GW821-FHT02C12; assembly: GCF_059421785.1. NCBI lineage: Bacteria > Pseudomonadati > Pseudomonadota > Alphaproteobacteria > Sphingomonadales > Sphingopyxidaceae > Sphingopyxis > Sphingopyxis sp. GW821-FHT02C12. The sequence goes on along the minus strand of NZ_JBWKVQ010000001.1, from coordinate 2,368,748 downwards.
GGACCCCCAAACTCGCCCTGGCCGCCCTCCCCCTGCTCGCCATCGCCGCGCCGCTTCCGGCGCAGGCCGCCGATGTGCGCGATACCGCCGCGACGCTGACCGATCCTGCCGAAGCTGACCGCATGGCCGACACTGTGACGATCCTCGTCGATGCGCTGATGCGCACCAACATCGGCCCCCTCGCCGAGGCGATCGCGCGCGTCGATCCGGAGTCGGACGCAGCTTATATTCCCCATGATGCAACTTTGGGCGAGGTTACGGGCAGCAACCCCGACGCCGGCAAGCGCATGGGCGACGACGTCCGCGCCACCTCGCGCATGGCGGGCCAGCTCGCGACGACCGCTGCTGCTTATGCCCCGGTTCTCAAGGATATGGCGCGCGATCTCGCGGCGCAATGGCAACGCGAACGCGACGCCGCGCGCCGCTGATCCACAGCCTGCGGCGCCGCAACGCACCATAGCCGTTGCGCGCCGCGCCCCCCTGCCGCTATGCCCACGCCATGTGGCAACTTTACCAATATCCGCTCTGCCCCTTTTCGCGCAAAATCCGCCTGCTGCTCGGTGAAAAGGGCGTCGGCTACGATCTGGTGCGCGAATCGCCATGGGAGCGCCGCGACGAATTCATCGACCTGAATCCGGCCGGGCGGACCCCGGTCATGGTCGACGCCGCCCGCGGGCAGGTGCTGATCGACAGCATGGCGATCGCCGAATATTTCGAGGAAACGGTCGAGGGCAAGGCGATGATCAACGGCACCGCCGCCAATCGCGCCGAAATCCGCCGCCTCTCGGCCTGGTTCGACCAGGATTTCTATTATGAGGTCACCGGACCTTTGCTGTTCGAACGGATGCAGAAACGCATCGTCCACCGCCAGCCCCCCGACGGCGGCGCGCTGCGCGAGGCGATGAAGGCGGCGAACCAGCATCTCGATTATGTCGATTATCTCATCGACCACCGCACCTGGCTCGCCGGCGCGACGATGAGCCTCGCCGACCTCACCGCCGCCGCGCATATCTCGGTCGCCGACTATCTTGGCGGTATCGACTGGACCGGGCATGAGCAGACGAAGGGATGGTATTCAGGGCTGAAATCCCGCCCCTCGTTCCGCCCCCTGCTGGCGGAGCGGATGGAAATCGTGACGCCGCCGAAATATTATGAGGATGTGGACTTCTGACGCGGCGAGGACGTCGGTGTTCCCCGGCGAAAGCCGGGGTCCATGCCATGTAGCGCTGCGCGATCCGGGCCCCGGCTTTCGCCGGGGAACACGAACTCAGCAGCTCTTATATTTCCAGTTGCGGTCCTTGCCCTGGGCGACCTGCGCGACGATCGTTTCGATGCGCTTGATGCGCGTTTCCTCGCGCTTCGCCTCAAGCACCCATTCGATATAGTCGCGGCGCTTGCCCGGCGAAAAGGCATCCCAATGCCCCTGCGCCGCGGCATTGGCCCCCAGCGCTGCGCCAAGGTCGTCGGGCAGGTCGAGCGCCGCCTTGGGTTTCGGCGCCGGACGCTTGGGCTTGCCCTCGACGCATAGCGCCGCCGCCTTGGCGATATAGGCCGCCATCACCTCGTCCGACGGCAGGTCGGCCAGCGTCGCCAGCCGTCCCATGCTCCCCATCGCATCGGTATCGCGCGACGATCCGGTGACCTCTTCGTCGCGCCAGAAACCGAAGGTCGCATGGCCCTTGAACGCCGCCATGCCCGCGAGGTTCTGTCCGCCCAGCGTGAAATGCGGCACACCCCATTTCAGCGTTTCTTCGGCGCCGGGCACGTGCGCGTGCACCAGTTCGCGCAAATGGATCAGGATCGGCTGCGCGAAAGGCTGCCGCGCGGCGATATAGGCATCGACGCGCGGGTCGCGGTTCATCCCGGCCACCGCGCGGTGACGAGGTAATTGAGCGCCTCGCTGCCGCCGAGCTTGAAGCCTTTCGCCGCCGACGGCGACAGCCCGGTCCGGTCGATGACCTCCAGCCCCGCGCCTTCCATCAGTTTCGTCAATTCCTCGGGCTTCAGGAACTGGTCCCAGTCGTGCGTCCCGCGCGGCACCGCGCCGACGCGTTCGGCCGCCTCGACAAGCAGCAGTTTCGACAGCATCGTCCGGTTCGGGGTCGACAGGATCATCAGCCCGCCGGGCGCGAGCCGCGCCGCCAGTTCGCCGATAAATGCCGCCGGGTCGGTGACATGCTCGACGACCTCCATCGAGGTAACGAGATCGAAGGTCGCCGCCGGCAACGCCGCCAGTTCGCCCGCAAAATAGCGGATCGCCAATCCCTGCCCCGCCGCATGCTCCTGCGCCGCCGCGATATTTTCGGGTGCCGCGTCGACCCCCGTCACTCCGGCGCCCATCCGCGCCAGCGGTTCGGCGAGCAGCCCGGCGCCGCACCCGACGTCGAGCGCGCTTTTGCCGAAAAGCGGGCGCCGCTCGCGCGTGTCGCCGTGCCAATGCGCGTCGATCTGGCTGCGGATATAGGACAGCCGCACCGGGTTCAGTTTATGCAGCATCGCCGACGACCCATGCGGGTCCCACCAGTCGGCGGCGAGCGCCCCGAAATGCGCGGCTTCGTTCGGGTTGATCGTGGCGGTGCTCATGGCCGTTGATGTGGCACCGGGGCATCACCGGCGCAAGAAATTCTATCCGCCGTGTGCGTTGCCGGTCTTGCCTTCCCCCGCCCCCTTCCCTAACAGCCGAGCGCCGCAAAATTGTACGAATGTTGCGGTGGAAACCAGTTTCTTGAAAGCGGGGCGAGATGGCGCGGATCGTGATGAAATTCGGGGGCACGTCGATGGCGGGCACCGAACGAATTCGCACCGTGGCGAAGCTCGTCGCGCGCGAAGTCGCCAACGGCAACGAGGTCGCCGTCGTCGTTTCCGCCATGGCCGGCGAAACCGACCGCCTCGTCAATTTCTGCCGCGAGGCGAACCCGCGCTACGACCCCGCCGAATATGACGTCGTCGTCGCGGCGGGCGAACAGGTGACCTCGGGCCTGCTCGCACTGACGCTGCAGGCGATGGGCACCCCGGCGCGCAGCTGGCTCGGCTGGCAATTGCCGATCCGCACCGAGGAAGCGCATGCCCGCGCGCGCATCATCGATATCGACACCGGCGCACTCGGCGCCGCGATGGCGCGCGGCGAGGTCGCGGTGATCCCGGGCTTCCAGGGCATGATGGACGACGGCCGCATCTCGACGCTCGGCCGTGGTGGCTCGGACACCAGCGCGGTCGCGGTCGCCGCGGCGCTCAAGGCCGATCGCTGCGACATCTACACCGACGTCGACGGGGTCTATACCACCGACCCGCGCATCGTCGCGCGCGCGCGCAAGCTCGATTATGTGACCTATGAGGAAATGCTCGAACTCGCGAGCGTCGGCGCCAAGGTGCTCCAGACGCGCTCGGTCGGGCTCGCGATGAAGATGGGCGTGCGCGTGCAGGTGCTGTCGAGCTTCGTCGAAGGCGACGAAGCGCCCAAAAAAGGCACGATGATCGTCAGCGACCAGGAAATAGAGGAACATCAGATGGAACGGCAGCTGATCACCGGCATCGCCCACGATAAGAATGAAGCGAAGATCATCGTCACCCGCGTGCCCGACAAGCCGGGCGCGGTCGCCAACATCTTCGGCCCGCTCGCCGCCGCCGGGATCAACGTCGACATGATCATCCAGAACGTCGGCCGCGAAAAGGGCGAAACCGACGTGACCTTCACCGTGCCCGGCACCGACCTCCTCCGCTCGATCGACCTGCTCGAAGCGTCGAAGGACAAGATCGGCTTCAACCGCATCATCAGCGACGACAAGGTCGCCAAGATCAGCGTCGTCGGCGTCGGCATGAAGAGCCATGCGGGCGTCGCCAGCACGATGTTCCGCGCCCTCGCCGACCGCGGCATCAACATCCAGGCGATCTCGACCAGCGAGATCAAGGTCAGCGTGCTGATCGACGAGGACGAAACCGAACTCGCGGTGCGCGTGCTGCACACCGCCTACGGGCTCGACGCCGACTAGAGATTGCCCAAGACCCTATTTTTGACGGTCATCCCGGCGAAGGCCGGGATCTCACCGTCGCGTTTCGATGCACCGTTGAGATCCCGGCCTTCGCCGGGATGACGGGGTGGGCTTTAGGCACCATCGCAAGCCTACTCGGCAGCGACCGCTATCGATGCCTCATCCCCCGCCATCCGCCGCAGCCGCGCCTGGCCGATGAAATGCACCACAGCGATGTGGACCGCGAACAGGCCGAATTTCGACGCCAGCGGAAATATCCCGATGAACAGCGGCCACCAGGCGGTGAAGAAGACCGCGATGATCAGGTTGAGGCCCGCGCTCAGGAACATCAGCGCCGCCCAGATCATCCCGAACCGGTCCATGACATCGCCGACCAGTGCCAGCTGTTCAGGCAGGATATAGCGGTTGAGCCAGCCGCGGCGCAGCATCACCGTCCCGACGACCAGATAGACGATCGTGGGCTTTGCCATCACGAAACGCGGGTCGCCGGTGAAGAGCGTCGCCGCAGCGGTGAGGAGCACCGACGCGAGGCTGATCCACTGCAGCGCCGCGACCTTCTTGCCGCGCGCCAGTTCGTAACCGACCACCGCAAGCGCCACGATGGTGCCCGCGATCGTTGCAACCATAATATCCGCGCCAGCGACAAGCAGCACCGCAAAGACGAGCACGCCGAGCGAGTCGAACAGCATCGGTCCGAGAGCGTAAAGCAAGGTTTTCATCCGCCAGTCCCTTTCGCCTCAATATTTCCACTGTCAATATTGAGGCGATGCCACACGCAAGTCAAGCATAAATTGACAGCGTCAACATTGACGCGCTAATCGGTTCCAATGACCAAACCCTATCATCACGGCGACCTGCGCGCGGCGCTGCTCGCGGCGGCGGAGGCAATCGTGAACCGCGACGGCGTCGCCGGCCTCACCCTGCGCGGGGTCGCGCGCGAGGTCGGTGCCTCGCACGCCGCTCCCAAAAATCATTTCGACGATCTGACCGGCCTGCTCAGCGAACTCGCAGCGATCGGCTTCACACGCTTCGCCGATCGCATGCAGGCCGCCGCCGCCGCGCAAACCGCGCCCGCCGACAAGCTCAACGCGATCGGCCGCGCCTATGTCGAATTCGCGCTCGCCGAGCCCGGGCTGTTCCAGCTGATGTTCCGCGGCGAACGCCTCGACAGATCGCGCCCGGCGCTGAACGCCGCGATGGAGCGCGCCTTCGGCACACTGACCGGGTCGGTCGCCGCCACCCACGAAGGCGATCCCGACGTCGCGCGCGCTACCCGCGCCCATGCGGCGCGGGCGTGGAGCATGGTCCATGGCTATGCGATCCTGCTCCTCGACGATCGCCTCAACCCGCTGCTCGACGCGGGCGCCCCGCGCGACGATGCGCTCGCATTGCTCGACGACATGCTGAAGGGCTGAGGCCGGCCTTGCGCGGGCCCGGCATCGGGCGCATGCTCGCCCGCAGAGGCGGTGCACTCGCTTCCGTCGACGGAGGGGCAAGGGCAATGAGATTTCCCGGCAGTTTCTTGGCGGCATTGGCGCTCACGCTGACCGCCGTTCCCGCAGCCGCGCAGGTTCCGCCCTTCCCGACCGCCTTCACGACGCACGAGATCGCGGCCAATGGCACGACGCTGCATGTCCGTGTCGGCGGCAAGGGACCCGCGGTCGTCCTGCTCCACGGCTATGGCGAGACAGGCGACATGTGGGCGCCGCTCGCCGCCGCGCTGATGAAGGATCATACCGTCGTCGTTCCCGACCTGCGCGGCATGGGGCTGTCGGCGCATCCCGACGGCGGTTATGACAAGGCGACACAGGGCCGCGATATCGCCGCCGTGCTCGACAGCCTCAAGATCGGCAAGTTCGCGCTGGTCACCCACGACATCGGCAATATGGTCGGCTTCGCGCTCGCGACGCAGCAGCCCGATCGCGTCACCCGCTTCGCGCTGCTCGACGCGCCGGTCCCCGGGGTCGGGCCGTGGGACGAAATATTGAAGAACCCGCTGCTCTGGCATTTCCGCTTCGGCGGCCCCGACATGGAACGGCTCGTCGCCGGGCGCGAACGCATCTATCTCGACCGCTTCTGGAACGAGTTTTCGGCCGATCCCAAGCGGTTCGACGAAGCCTCGCGCGACCATTATGCCAGGCTCTATGCGCTGCCCGGCGGCATGCATTCGGGGTTCGCGCAGTTCGCCGCCTTCGATCAGGACGCCATCGACAATCGCGCCTGGCTCGCCAAGGGCCAGAAACTGACGATGCCGGTGCTGGGGATCGGCGGCGCCAAATCCTTCGGTCCGACGATGGCGCTCGTCATGCGCTTCGCCGCCACCGACGTCAGCGAAGGCGTCATTCCCGATGCCGGGCACTGGCTGATGGAAGAACAGCCCGACGCGACCGTGAAGATGGTCGCCGCCTTCCTGAACGCCCCCTAGCGCAGCCGCACCGTCGCGGTCACCGACAGGCCGGGGCGCAATTGCGCCAGCGCCGCCTGTCCCGGATCGAGCCGGATCCGTACCCCGACGCGCTGGACGATCTTGGTGAAATTGCCCGATCCGGGCTCGAACGGCAGCAAAGTGAACTCGCTCGCCGAACCGGGCGCGAGGCTTTCGACGGTACCGGTCAGCGGATCGCCGCCGAGCGCATCGACATGAACCTCGGCCTTTTGCCCGGACCGCATCTCGCGCGTCTGGGTCTCCTTGAAATTGGCGACGACATAGAGCGACCGCGTCGGCACGAGGGTCAGCAGCCGCGAGCCCGGCTGGACATAGTCGCCGACCTGCACCTGGCGGTTGCCGACCACCCCGGCGATCGGCGCGCGGACCAGGGCATGCCCTTTGTCCTGCCGCGCCAGCGCCAGCGCGGCGCGGGCCTTCAGCGCTGCCGCCTCGGCCGCCTGGATCTGCGCGAGCAACACCGGGCGCCGCGCCCTGGTCACCGCCGCCTGTTCGTAGCTGGTGCCGAGGTCGGCGCGCGAGCGCTGCGCCGCCGACACCGCACCGACCGCGGTCGCGCGCACCTGGTCGGCATCGCGCCGCGTGACGAAGCCGTCGACGAGCAGGCTGTCGTACCGCTTGAGGTCGGCAGACGCCCGCACCGATTCGGCGTCGGCAGCGGCGATCTGCGTTCCCACCGCCCGGATCTGCGCCGCCGCAAGCCGTTCGTCGGCGCCAAGCGCGGCCAGCGCCGCGCGCGCCGTCGCGACCTGCGCATCGGCGTCGGCGACCGCGGCGACCGCCGCCTGCAGCCGCGCGTCATAATCCTCGGCGTCGATGCGGACGAGCGGGTCGCCCGCTTTCACCGCCTGGTTATCCTGCACCAGCACCGCCGCGACCAGCCCGCCGACCTTTGGCGCCACCGTGCTCGAATCGGCCTGCAGATAGGCGTTGTCGGTCGATTCCGCGGTGCGCGGCGCGGTCAGCCACCAGATGCCCGCAGCGGCAACCAGCAGCGCGATCAGGCCGACCTTCCAAGCCTTTGCCGGGAAGGCGAAACGCCTCGCGACAGGCGCTTCGGCCTCGATCACCGTCGGCGCGTTCATGGCGTGATCACCAGCAAGGTCGAGGTCGCGGTGGCATAGAGCCGCCCCTCCGCATCGGTCAGCTTCGCCTCGACATAAGCGACGCGGCGACCGATCGAGATCACCCGCCCCTCGGCGCGCACCGTGCCGGTCTTCTCGGTCATCGCCTTCAAATAGCTGGTCTTGAGTTCGAGCGTCGTCATCGCCTGATCGTCGGCGAGCCTGGTCACCACCGCGATCCCGCAGGCGGAATCGAGCAGGGTCGCGGCATAGCCGCCATGGACCGTTCCCATCGGATTATAATGTTCGGGTCCCGGCACCCCCTCGAACGCCGCCCAGCCCTCGCCCGCATCGACGAGCTGAAACCCCAGCGTGTGCCCGATCGGCGGGCGGCCGCCGCTGGCGATCAGCTCCTGGACCTTGGCAAGCGTCATGGCGCGGCCTCCAACCCATAGCGCGCGACGATGCTGGCATGGGTGTCGGCCAGCAGCGCGTCGGAGAGCGCGGGATCGCCGACCGCGCGCGCCAGCGCGACCCCGCCGACAAGCTGCGCGAGCAGCGCATGCGATTCCGCCTCGGCATCGGTGCAACCGAGCGTCGCCAGCGGCACGGCAAGCCGCGAAGCTATGCCGACCACCCCGGCGCCGAACCGGTCGCGCGTCGCGGATTCGGACCGCGCGAAATCGCCCGACAGCGTCGGCAGTGGACACCCCCGATCGCGGCTGTCGCGATGCGCGGGGGAGAGGTAGAAATCGACATAGGCGCGCAAGACGGCTTTCGGATCGCCGACGGCATCGATCCGCTCGGTCCGTGCCCGCGCATCGGCGAACATCGTCCCGATCGCTTCGCCGACCAGCGCATCCTTCGATTTGAAATGGGCATAAAAGCCACCGTGGGTCAGTCCCGCGCGCGCCATGATGCCCGCGACCGCGACATTGTCGGGACCCTTGGCGCGAATTTCCTTCGCCGCTTCCTTCAACACCCGTTCGCGCGTTTCGGCGCGATGCCCACTCGAATAGCGCACTTGCGATCTCCTTTATATGATGCATATAATATAAAGGCAGCAGGACACAAGCCCGATGGCATCGATTCCCCTCTCCGCCGGGTCAGGCCCCGCTCCCGCCGTCACGCCGTTCAACCCGGCGGCGATGCCCAATGCGCGCAAATATCTGATCTTCGCGGTGATGGCGTTCGGCCAGTTCATGGCGCTGATCGACATCCAGATCGTCGCCGCCTCATTGAACGAGGTCCAGGCGGGCCTCAGCGCCGGCCCCGACGAGATCAGCTGGGTGCAGACCGCCTATCTGATGGCCGAACTGGTGATGATCCCCTTCGCCGCCTTCCTCGCCCAATCGCTGTCGACGCGCTGGCTGTTCGCGCTGTCGGCGGGGCTGTTCACGATCGCGAGCATGGCGTGCGGGCTGGCGTGGAGCATCGAATCGATGATCGTCTTTCGCGCGATCCAGGGCTTCGTCGGCGGCGCGATGATCCCGACCGTGTTCGCAACCGGCTATATGCTGTTCAGCGGCAAGCAGCGCGCGATGATCCCCGCGATCCTCGGCATGGTGTCGGTGCTCGCGCCCACGCTCGGCCCGACGGTCGGCGGCTGGATCACCGACGCGCTGGGATGGCGCTGGGTGTTCTTCATCAATGTCGCGCCGGGGATCGCGGTCACGATCGCGATCCTCGCCTTGGTACGCGTCGACAAGGCGGATTGGTCGATGCTGCGCCGGATCGACTGGGTGCATCTGGGGTCGATGGCGGTTTTCCTCGCCGGGCTCGAATATGTGCTCGAGGAAGGGCCGAAGCACGACTGGTTCAGCGAGCCGTCGATCGCGATCGCCGCCTGGCTGTCGCTCGTCGCCTTTGCGCTGTTCCTCGAACGCTCCTTCCGCTCCGATGGGCCGATCGTCAAACTCACGCCCTTCCGCAAGCCGACTTTCGCCTTTGCCTGCGTCTTCAACCTCGTGATCGGCTTCGGCCTCTATGCCGGCACCTATCTCGTCCCGATCTTCCTCGGCCGGGTGCGCGGCTATAATGCCGCCGAAATCGGGACGACGGTGTTCGTCTCAGGGCTGGCGCAATTGCTCGGCGTGCCAATCGCGGCGGCCCTGTCGCAGCGCGTCGACCCGCGCATCATCATCACCTTCGGACTCAGCCTGTTCGCGCTCGGGCTATGGATGTTCAGCTTCATGACCCCCGACTGGGGTTTCGCGGCGCTGTTCTGGCCGCAGGTCGTGCGCAGCTTTGCGATCATGCTGTGCATCGTCCCCTCGGTCGGCCTCGCGCTCGGCAATTTCGAAGGCGCCGAGCTGCGCTACGCCTCGGGCCTGTTCAACCTGATGCGCAATCTCGGCGGCGCCATCGGCATCGCCCTCGTCAACACCTGGCTCGGCGACAATATGCGCCTCCACGCGCTGCGCATTTCGGAAGCGCTCGGCCAGTCGGCGCAGGGCGCGCAGCAAGCGGCCGCGCAATTGACCCACTATATCGGGACCTGGGTGTCGGACCCGCAGCAGGCCGCGCTGATGGCCGACGCGACGATGGCCCGGCTCGTCGGCCGCCACGCGCTGACGCTGGCGTTCGACGACGTCTTCCGCCTGATGTCCTATATCTTCCTCGCCGCGCTGGTCATGGTCCCCTTCTGCAAACCCCCGCCGATCGGCGGCCCGAAACCGACCGACGCGCATTAGAGTGTGGAGCGACCATAAAATCCTCCCCGTCGCGAAGCGATGGGGAGGGGGACCGTCCGCGAAGCGGATGGTGGAGGGGCCAGCAAAGTCAGTGTCATCGCCCCTCCGTCAGCGCTTCGCGCTGCCACCTCCCCATCGCTTCGCGACAGGGAGGAATGAAATGGCCGGTACCGACCGATTGCGGACGTTGGCGTTCAAGCTCCAAAATTGGCTGCGTCGAAACGCTTCTCGACCTTGCCATGCCTGTCGGGCCGGTTTTCGTATCGATCTATCGCGTAGTCTCTCACTTTCTTGCTCCGGTCGGCACGCAGCGAGGAAAAGAGCCGATCCGATTGAGGCTCTGTAATATTTAGGTAGAGACAGCACGCAACCTTCCACCGAACTCGCCAGCTTTCGTGTTCTGCAAGTTCATCCCAAAGCGCATGCGCTGCGGGGTGTTCCTGCATCACTTTGCGCATCCAGTTTACTGTATTCTGCCAAACGCCGGAGCCACCCTCGATCATCGCGATTCGCGCGGTTACTATAAAATCTTGAATATCCCCGCTTCCATCCTTCATATCATGGACGGCGTCGATAACGGGGAAAAGGAGCCGTTGCTGACTTTCCTCGCGAACAAACTTGGCAGCATGCGATTTTTCTCGCTCCCGGCCGATAGTCCACATGCTCTCTCACTCGCGTAAATTGAGCTATGATCCTATACATCGAACGACCGCTTTCCACCCCAAACCAGTCCTCCTGTCCCCCACCCAAAAAACTTCTTTCCTAAAATATCCCACTATGTTCCAAACTGGCAGATGGAACAGACCGACTCACCCGCCGCGCTCCTCGCCGGCACCTGCCTCGCCTTCGCAGCCGTTCCCGCGCAGCGCCATCGCGCCGACGGCTGGACGCCCGAAACCCAGGCCAATTTCATCCGCGCGCTCGAAGCGATGGGCTCGGTGGGCAAGGCCGCGCGCGCCGTCGGAATGGGCCGCGCGTCCGCCTATCGGCTCCGCGAACGACGAGAGGCGGCAAGTTTCGCCGCCGCATGGGACCGCGCCATATCGATGGGCCGCACGCACCAGTTCAGCATCGCGATGGACCGCGCGCTCAACGGAGTCACCACCGTCCGCGTCCTCAAGGGCGGAGCCATCGACGTCAGCGGCGGTCCCGACATGGCGGTCGTCCACGCCGTACTGCGTGACGAAGGCTTCGCTAAAACGACAAAGGAGACATTTTGAACGCGTGCATGCGTATCCTTTGTCGCTTTAAGCCAAAAGAAAACCCGCCCCCGGGTCGATATCCCCGGGGGCGGGTTCCTGCGACCCGTCGCTATTACCGATCAGGCGAGGTCGAAACGGTCGGCGTTCATCACCTTGGTCCAGGCCTTGACGAAGTCCTTCACGAACTTCTCCTCATGGCCGGTCTCGGCATAGACCTCGGCAACCGCGCGCAGTTCGGAGTTGGAACCGAACACCAGGTCGGCGCGGGTGGCGCGCCAGGTTTCGCCGCCGCTCTTGCGGTCGGTCGCGACATATTCCTCGTCGCCCGATCCATCGACGGCCTTCCACACATTGGTCATGTCGAGCAGGTTGACGAAATAGTCGTTGGTCAACTGGCCCGAACGCCTGGTGAAATGGCCATGACCGCGATCGCCGTGATTGGCGCCAAGGACGCGCAGGCCGCCAACCAGCACCGTCATTTCGGGAACCGACAGACCCAGCAAGGACGCCCGATCGAGCATCATTTCCTCGGTCTTCACCGCCAGCTTCTTTTTGCCGAGATAATTGCGGAAGGCGTCGGCCTCGGGTTCCATCACCGCGAAGCTGTCGGCGTCGGTCTGTTCGGCGCTCGCATCGCCGCGGCCGCCGGTGAAGGGCACCGTCACGCCGAAGCCCGCATCCTTGATCGCCTTTTCCAGGCCGACCACGCCGCCCAGCACGATCGTGTCGGCCAGCGACAGATTGCCGCGCAGGCCGTCGAGCGTGCTCAGCACCTTGCCGAGGATCGCGGGTTCGTTGACCTCCCAGTCCTTTTGCGGGGCCAGCCGTACGCGCGCGCCATTGGCACCGCCGCGGAAGTCCGACTTGCGATAGGTGCTCGCCGAGGCCCACGCCGCCTTGACCAGTTCGCTGACGGTCAGGCCGCTGGCCGCGATCTTGTCCTTCACCGCCTTGACGTCGGCGTCGGAGGGTGCAGCGCCGGCAGGGATCGGATCCTGCCAGATCAGGTCTTCGGCGGGCACTTCGGGCCCGAGGTAGCGAACCTTGGGCCCCATGTCGCGATGGGTCAGCTTGAACCAGGCGCGGGCAAAGGCGTCCTTGAACGCTTCATGATCGTTACGGAATTTCTCGCTGATCACGCGGAATTCGGGGTCGACCTTCAGCGCCATGTCGGCGGTGGTCATCATGGTCGGAACCTTGATGTTCGGGTCCCACGCGGCGGGCGCCTTGTCCTCTTCCTTCTGGTTCACCGGCTGCCACTGCTGCGCACCGGCGGGCGAGTGGACCAGCTCATAATCATAATCGAGCAGCAGGCGGAAATAATTCTCCGACCACTCGGTCGGGGTATTCACCCACGACCCTTCGATGCCGCTGGTCACGCTATGCTCGCCGAGGCCGCCGCTTTCGTGGCTGCTGACCCAGCCGAAGCCCTGCGCCGCCAGATCGCCGCCCGAGGGCGCCGCACCGAGCAGCGAGGCATCGCCATTGCCATGCGCCTTGCCGAACGTGTGGCCGCCCGCGGTCAGTGCGACGGTTTCCTCATGGTCCATCGCCATGCGCTCGAAGGTTTCCTTGATGTCGCGCGCCGACAGCAGCGGATCGGGGTTGCCGCCCGGCCCTTCGGGATTGACGTAGATCAGGCCCATCTGGATCGCGGCGAGCGGCCCTTCGATCGCTTCCAGTCCCTTGTCCGGATCGATGCGGGTCTGAACGCCCTCGTTGACCCATTTGTCCTCCGAACCCCAATAGATGTCGCGCTCGGGCTCGAACACATCGGCTCGGCCGCCGCCGAAACCGAAGACCGGGCCGCCCATGCTTTCGATCGCGACATTGCCGGCCAGGATGAACAAATCAGCCCAGCTGATCTTGTTGCCGTATTTCTGCTTGATCGGCCACAGCAGGCGCCGCGCCTTGTCGAGATTGCCGTTGTCGGGCCAGCTGTCGAGCGGCGCGAAACGCTGCTGCCCGCTGTTGGCGCCGCCGCGCCCGTCGGCGGTGCGATAGGTGCCCGCGGCGTGCCAGGCCATGCGGATGAAGAAGGGACCGTAATGGCCATAGTCCGCCGGCCACCAGGGCTGGCTGTCGGTCATCAGCGCGGTCAGGTCATTCTTCAGCGCCTGATAGTCGAGCAACGCGAACGCCTTCGAATAGTCGAAATCGTCGCCGAGCGGATTCGACGAGCCGTTGGGGGTAAGGATCTCGGTCGCCAGCATATCCGGCCACCAATCCTTGTTGGTGCGGCCGAGCAGCGCGCGAACGCCGCCGGGCTGGTGAACCGGGCAACCGCTGCCGATGGGGGTCTGGTCGTTCATGCAGTCTCTCCTTTGGGGTTTTTTGTTTGCTGATCGTGGCGGCGGGCGATGACCGGCGCATGACGCGCCGACGCGAGGGTCGCGGGACAGGCTTCGACAGGGGCTGGCCGCGAGTCGATGGGGTCATCCTTTCGCCTTGGGATGGAAAGGATAGGCGGCACCCCTCCATCGACATAACCGAATAAGCTGAATTCAGTCATTGAACGAACCGATCACAGCGTCGCGGGTTGCGGCAAGGAAATGACGTTGGTCGCGCCGCCGCCACGCCCCGGCGAAAGGCGGCGCGGCGGATGCAACAGCGGGACGGCCCGAGGGTTGATCGAGGGTCACGCCCACCCCCCGGCGCGGCAAATAGGAGAGAGCAAGTGGCTAACCAAAACCCCAACGAGCAGCAGCAGCGCGACGAGGAACAACGTCGCAAGCAGCAGCAACAGCAGGGCGGCCAGGATCGCCAGCAGGGCGGTCAGCGGCCCGACCAGGACCGCGACAACCAGCAGCAGCGCTGACGGGCAGGCTGCATGAGAAAGGGGCCGCTCCTGCCGGAGCGGCCCCTTTTCCTTTGTCCGAAAGCGGTGGGGATCAGAAACTGACCTTGATCGTCCCGCCCCATGTCCGCGGATCGCCGGCCGTACCGGCGATCAGACCGGTGTTGCCGGGTGCGACCTGCAACAGATCGACATAGTTCACGTCGAAGGCGTTACGGACCCAGGCGAAGACGTCGATGCCGTCGCCGCGAAAGCCGGCGCGGAAGTTGGTCAACGCATAGCCTTTGACGTTGGTGTAGATCGACGGCGACGCGTTCGAATTCCAATGCGAACGGTAATTGCCGTCGATGCCGAAATAGACTTGGCCTTCCTTCGCCAGCAGCGTGACCGGAGCATTGGCTTCGGCGCCGTAGGAGAAGGCATATTTCGACACGCCCGGCAGGCGCTGGCCCGAGATATCGCACTGGCGCGGGCTGAGCGCACCGGGAACACCCGCCGCGCCCGGCGTCACGCCGACACCGGCGGTCGTGCCGCCGGACAGTTCGGGCGGGCACGGCGCGCTGGTGAACTTCTGATATTTGGCGTCGGTATAGGCGCCGTTGGCATAGGCCGTGAAGCGGTCGCTGGCGCGGATCTTGAAATCCGCTTCAAGCCCCTGCGAAACCACCTTCTCCGCATTGGCCAGATAGCCGCGCACCGTGCCGAACTGGCCGCCGTTCACCGTCGCCTGGAAATTCTTGATCTCCGTGCGGAAGGCGGTGAGGTTGAAGGTGGCAAGGCGGTTAAAGAACTGGGTCTTGAGGCCGACTTCGAAATGGTTGACCGATTCGGGCTTCACCGTGCTGGCGCTGAGGACGGGCTGATTGTTCGTATCGAGCGGCAGGCCGTTCTGGTTGATGCCGACCGTCTTGAAGCTCTTGGCATAGGTCGCATAGGCGAGCACGTCCGGCGCGACCTTGTAATTCACGTTCAGGTCGTAGCTGAAGTTCCAGTCGCTCACCGACGGCGCGGTGAGCTGCGGCTGATAGACGCCGCACTGCGCTGTCAGCACGGCATTGCCTGCGGTCGCCGTCGGGGCGCAACTGGTGATCACCTGCCCCGCCCCTGTGGTCACGACGCGCTGATAAAAGCCCTCTTTCTTGTCGTAATTGACGCGAATGCCCGGCTGGATGGTCAGTTCCGGCGTCAGTTTATAGCTGAGCTGCCCATAGAATGCCGCGCTGTCGGCCTTCAAAAATTGGGTATTGGAGGCGGTCAGGCCGTTGAGGACCTCGGGGCGATTATAGACATTGGTCGGATCGGTGGACGGCGCTAGGCTGTAGCGCGTGGCGTCGATCCCCTGCTGCTCGGTACCCTGGGTATCGATCCGCTGTCTGAAACCGAACAGGCCGGCGACGAAGTCGATCTTGTCGCCTTCGTAATTGTAGCGGAATTCCTGGCTATACTGATCCTGCTGCGACGGGTTCTGCGACCTCGCGACGACCGAAGCGCCGGTAAAGTCACGGTCGTTCTCGGGCAGCCAGTCCCAGAAGCGCCAGGCGGTGATCGAGGTGAAGGTGCCTTGACCGACATCCCACTTCACGCGCAACGAAGCGCCCCCGATCTTGTTGCCGGCGTTGAGGCTGGCATCGATGTCGGTCAGGCGATCATAGACGTTGCGGCTCGGCACGATGTAATTGTAGTTTGGGTTGGCGGCCTGAAGCCGCGCGATGATCGCGTCATACTGGCGGGTGAGCGCCCGCTGCGTCGTCCCCACGCGAACAAAGGCGGTGCCGCAGCACTCGGGGTCCTGCTTGCTGTAGTCGCCGGCCAGCGTGATGCTGAGATCCTCGTTCGGCTGGAACAGAAGCTGGCCGCGAAGGCCCAGATTGTCCTGCTCGTTGATCCAGCGGTCGGTCCGGGTGTTGAACAAAGTGCCGCGCCGGCTGGTGGTGGCGATCGCGATACGCGCCGCGATCTTGTCCGACAGCGGACCGGAGACCGCCGCCTTGGCCTGGCGCAAATTGAGATTGCCGACGGTCACTTCGGCGCGGCCCTCGAAATCGAAGGTCGGCTGGTTGGTCGTGATGTTGATCGCGCCAGCCGTCGTGTTCTTGCCGTAAAGCGATCCTTGCGGCCCGCGCAAAACTTCGACCTGATCGACGTCGAGGAAGTCGAAGGTCGCCGCAGCGACGCGCGAATTATAGACGTCATCGACATAGATGCCGACGCCCTGTTCGAAACCGTCGCTGGTCAGCCCGAAGGGGACACCCAGCCCGCGTATATTCACCGAGGTATTGCGCGGGTTCGAGGTATAGACCTGCAGCGTCGGGGCGAGCTGCTGGAGCTTCACGACGTTGAAATTGCCGGTCGCCTCGATCGAATCACCGCGGATCACCGAAATCGCGACCGGCACTTCCTGCGCCGTTTCCTGACGGCGGCGGGCGGTGACGATGATGATATCGCCTCGGCTGACATCATCGTCCTGCGCTGTGGCGGTGGCCGAAGTGGCGGCTTCCTCATCGGCAGTCTTGGCGCCCTCCGCCGCAGTGGCCGGCTGCGCCGCGAAAGCGAGCACGAAGGATAGGGTGATGGCACTCGCCGACAAGCGGCCGCGCACGGACGGATATTTCGCGGTCATGACAATTTTCCTGTTGCTTTGAAGTTGCACGAAAAATTGCCACATCCGGCGGTCCGGTCTGCGGCATTTTAAGGATGGGGCAAAGGCTAGCCCCCTTGGGAGATGGATCAGTTCGGGTAGCGATGGCGCTCGGTGATATCGACCTGCACCAGCTTGCCTTCATGCACGGTAAGTTGGATCGCACCGAAGCGCAGCTTTTCAAGCGCGTCGAGCACCGTCTGGACGGAACGCGACACAGCCTCGCGCTGGACCGGAGCCTTTTCTGCTGAAGCGGACATTTGTTTCCCTTTCCCTGCGACACCCTGTCGATTCGTCCACAAGCATATGCCAATCGATTTAGTTGACAATGATTGATTTGCTTTCTGCGGCGAAAGGCCCGGTTCGCACGCCCAAGCGAAATTTTGCCGATCGGCGCGTTTTGCACGCGCGGGACGCTAGGGATTGCGCGCGACTCCCAGTGCTGGCAAAGGCGTGTGCGATGACAAAAATTAACGATCTGATGGCGCGCGGAACCGCCCTTCTGGGCAGCGAATACGCGATTTTGTGCGGTGCGATGAGCTGGGTTTCGGAGCGAAACCTGGTCAGCGCGATCAGCAATGCCGGCGGTTTCGGCGTGATCGCCTGTGGTGCCATGACGCCCGAATTGCTCGATACCGAGATCGCAGCGACCAAGGCGCTCGCGACCAAGCCTTTCGGCGTCAACCTGATCACCATGCACCCGCAATTGTTCGACCTGATCGACATTTGCGCGAAGCATCGCGTCGGCCATGTCGTGCTCGCCGGCGGCCTGCCGCCCAAGGGCAGCCTCGAGGCGATCAAGGCATCCGGCGCGAAGGTGATCTGCTTTGCGCCGACGCTGGCGATGGGCAAGAAGCTGGTCCGTTCGGGCGTGGACGCGCTGGTGATCGAGGGCATGGAAGCCGGTGGACATATCGGCCCCGTGTCGACGAGCGTGCTGGCGCAGGAAATCCTGCCCGCGCTCGCGGACGAGGTGCCGATCTTCGTCGCCGGCGGCATCGGCCGCGGCGAGGCGATCGCGGGCTATCTGGAGATGGGCGCTTCGGGCGTCCAACTCGGCACTCGCTTCGTCTGCGCGACCGAAAGCATCGCGCACCCCAATTTCAAAAAGGCCTTCATCCGCGCTTCGGCGCGTGACGCCGTCGCCAGCGTCCAGATCGACCCGCGCCTGCCTGTCATCCCGGTGCGTGCGCTGAAAAATGCTGGCACCGAGGAATTCACCGCCAAGCAGCGCGAAGTCGCCAATCTGCTCGACGGCGGCAGTGTCGACATGCTGGAGGCACAACTGCAGATCGAACATTATTGGGCTGGCGCGCTGCGCCGCGCGGTGATCGACGGCGACGTCGAAAACGGTTCGTTAATGGCAGGGCAATCTGTCGGTATGGTAACCGGCGAAGAGACCGTGGGGGAAATCATCGCGTCGCTGGTGCAGCAGGCCGAAGCCGCCTTGCAGGCCCGGGGTTGATGCCGCATGATTTGGCGGCTGGGGAGTGGAGCATGACTTTGTTGCGGAAGATTATCGTCGTCGGACTGCTTGCGAGCATCGCGGGCTGCACCAAGCCGCCGCCGCCGCCGCCGCCGCCTCCCCCTCCCCCTCCGCCGCCGGTCGTGATCATCGTACCGCCGCGCCCGCTGCCGCCCGGCAACGCCTCGCTGACCCAGATCCTGCCCGGTCGCGCGATCGACGGACGCTTCGTGACCGCGAACAGCAACGTCACCGGCGACCGCGCCTTCTGGCAGATGAAGATCGCGCTGAACGTCGCCGCGATCGGCTGCCGCGGGCTGGAGGAAGCCACTCTGGTTTCAGCCTACAACAATATCATCAAGTCGCATGGCAAAGCGATCAAGGCGACTGAAAAGACCGTCATCACCGACCTCGGCAAGGCGAACAAGACGAACGGCATCAAGGAGCGTGATCGCCTGTCGACCCAGTTGTTCAACTATTTCGCGCAGCCGCCTGCCCAGCGCGCCTTCTGCGCGCGCGCCAACGAGGTCGCGCAGATCGTGTCGACGACACCCCCCGCCGACGTCGTCGCGCAGGCACCAGCCCATCTTGCGCGGCTCGACCAGCCCTTCGTCGATTTCTATGAAGCCTATGCGAAATACCAGCTCGACGTCATGGAATGGGACGCCAAATATGCGCCCCCGCCGCCGATCATGAGCGCACCGGCCCCGCTGACGACAAACCCGAGCGTGATCTATGGCCCGACGACGACGACCGCGCCGGGCGCCGCTTATAGTCCGACGACGCCCGGGACCAATCCGGGCAACTAGGCGGCGAACAGTAAATATTCACGCACGCCCTTGGCGTCGAGGCACGGCATCTGTTAGCACCGTCGGGACATGACAAACGCCCCGCCCCCGCCCTCGACAGCCGCCCAGTCGGCGCGCACGATCCTGACGCGGCTGCACGAGGTGATGGCCGCGCGCACCCACGCGCAGGGCAAGCTCAACCAGGTCGTCGGTATCATCGGCGAATGCCTCGATAGCGAGGTCTGCTCGATTTATCTGCTGCGCGAGGGCGCGCTCGAACTTTATGCGACGCGCGGATTGAAGCAGGAGGCGGTGCATGTCACGCGCCTCGGTCTTGGCGAAGGTCTGGTCGGCACGATCGCCGAACAGATCGAGACGCTCAACCTCGACGAAGCGGCGGCGCATCCCGATTTCTCCTATCGCCCCGAAACCGGCGAAGAATTGTTCCATAGCTTTGCCGGGGTGCCGATCATCCGCCGCGAGCGTGCGGTCGGGGTGCTCTGCGTCCAGCACAGCGACCCGCGCCGCTATGACGATATCGAGATCGAGACGCTGCAGACCGTCGCGATGGTGCTGTCCGAACTGATCGCCAACGCTGACCTGGTCGACACCACCGCACGGATCGACGCTGCCGAGGCCGACCAGTCGAGCCAGCGGCTGACCGGCCAGAAACTCGTCGATGGCATGGGCCGCGGCGTCGCGGTGTTCCACCAGCCGCGCGTCGTCATCGAGCATACCGTCGCCGAGGATACCGAAGCCGAACGCCACAGAGTTTACGCGGCCTTCGACAAGATGCGCGAACAGATCGACCGCATGGCGAGCCAAGCCGAATTCGGCGTCGGCGGCGAGCATGACGAAGTGCTCGAGATGTACAAGATGTTCGCCTATGACGAGGGCTGGTCGCGGCGGATCAACGAAGCGATCGACAGCGGCCTGACCGCCGAGGCGGCGATCGAGCGCGTCCAGCAACGCACCCGCATGCGGATGCGCCAGATCGACGATCCGCTGCTGCGCGACCGGATGCACGACCTGGAGGACCTCTCCAATCGGCTGATACGGATCGTTTCGGGCCAGCTCGGCACGGCGGCGCAGATGGGGTTGCGGCAGGATTCGATCCTGATCGCGCGCAACCTCGGCCCTGCCGAACTGCTCGAATATGATCGCCGCCGTCTGAAAGGCGTCGTCCTTGAGGAAGGATCGCTTACCGCGCATGTCATCATCGTCGCGCGCGCGATGGGGGTGCCGGTCATTGGGCGCGTGCGCGATGTCCGCACCGTCATCCGCGACGGCGACATGCTGTTGCTCGACGCGGCCGATGGGACGGTACACGTCCGTCCCAGCCCGTCGACAGACGACGCTTTCGACGCCAAGCTGGAGGTTTCGCAGAAGCGCCGCGCCAATCTTGCGGCGCTGCGCGACCTGCCGGCGGTGACCAAGGACGGCGTGTCGATCGAACTGATGATCAACGCGGGGCTACGCGAGGATATTGCGGCGCTCGACCTGACCGGGGCGCGCGGTATCGGGCTGTTCCGTACCGAATTCCAGTTCCTGGTGTCGGCGACGATGCCGCAGCGCGAGCGTCAGCAGCGCCTCTATCGCGACGTGCTCGACGCGGCGGGCGACCGGCCGGTGATCTTTCGCACCGTCGACATCGGCGGCGACAAGGCGCTGCCCTATATGAACACCGACACGGTGCTCGAGGAAAATCCGGCGATGGGCTGGCGCGCGCTGCGCCTCGCGCTTGAACGCGAAGGCCTGCTCAAGGTCCAGGCGCGCGCGCTGATGGAAGCGGCGGCGGGGCGGACGCTCAACGTCATGTTCCCGATGGTGTCCGAGCCATGGGAATATGAAGCGGCGCGGGCGCTGTTCGTCGGCCAGCGCGCCTGGCTCGCCAAGCACAACAAGAAATTGCCCGTGGCGATCCGCTATGGCGCGATGCTCGAGGTGCCGGGGCTCGCCGAGACGCTTGACCTGATGCTGCCGCACCTCGACTTCCTGTCGATCGGCACCAACGATCTGACGCAGTTCCTGTTCGCCGCCGACCGCGCTCACCCGCGCCTCGCCGAGCGCTATGACTGGCTGTCGCCGATCGTGATGCGTTTCCTGTCGCGCGTGGTGAAGACCGTCGCGGGCTCGAAGGTCACCCTCGGCGTCTGCGGCGAGATGGGCGGACGCCCGCTTGAAGCTATGGCGCTGCTCGGCATCGGGATCGAGCGGCTGTCGATCACCCCGGCTGGCGTCGGCCCGGTTAAGGCGATGATCCGCTCGCTCGATCTTGCCGCACTGCGCCGCGACATCCCTGCGATCCTCGCCCAGCCGACATCGACGCCCCGCGCCCAATATGCCGATTGGGCCAAGGCGCATCAGGTCGATCTGGGCGACTGACATCCGCGAGGCGGCGGCGCGCCCGCCCGCCACGGCGCCAAAAATCCAACCTTCCGGCTTTCTTCTAAGGGCTTGTTAACCAATTGTGTCTAGCTCCCGGAAAGGAATTCGGTGGGGCTAGACAGGGATTTTCCGGCATATGTTCATGCGCGTGGGCCAGTTCGATGCGGCGAACGACGTTCCCGGGAACGACGAGGCGATACGGGTCGCAGTACTGCTTCCCTGTTACAATGAGGGACTGGTGCTGCGAACGGTGATCGAGAGATTCCGCGCCGCGCTGCCCGATGCGACCATCTACGTCTATGACAACAACAGCCGCGACGATTCCGTCGCGGTGGCGCAGAGCGCCGGGGCCGTCGTCCGCTCGGAAAAGCGCCAGGGAAAGGGCTTTGTCGTCCGTCGCATGTTCGCGGACATCGACGCCGACATCTATATCATGTGCGACGCCGACGAGACCTATGACGCGTCGGCGGTGTCGTCGCTTGTCGCCGAACTGGTCGACAATGGGCTCGACATGGTCGTCGGCACCCGTGTCGATACCAGCGGCACGGCCTATCGTCCGGCGCACCGCTTCGGCAACTGGATGCTGACCTCGCTCGTCCGCACCATGTTCGGCGGCGGCTTCAGCGATATGCTCAGCGGTTACCGCATTTTTTCGCGGCGGTTCGTGAAGTCCTTTCCCCTGATGTCGCAGGGTTTCGAGATCGAGACCGAACTGACGATCCACGCGCTGCAACTGGCGATGCCGGTCGCCGAGATGCCAACGCGGTTCAAGGATCGCATCGAGGGATCCGAAAGCAAGCTGCAGACGGTGTCCGACGGCTTCCGCATCCTGTGGACGATCGTCACCCTGCTCAAACAGGAGCGGCCATTCTTCCTGTTCGGTATCGTGGCGCTGGCGATGATGACGGCCTCGCTGATATTCGGTTATCCGGTGATCGCGGAATATATGCGTAGCGGCACCGTGCCGCGCCTGCCCACCGCGATCCTTGCAACGGGGACGATGATCCTCGGCTTCCTCAGCCTGTTCTGCGGCCTGATCCTCGACACGGTGACGCGCGGCCGCAAAGAAGCGAAGCTGCTTCGGTATCTTGAACTGCCAGGCATCGAGGCGCGTCTGAAAAACCAGGGTTGAACAAAACGCTCAGCGATCGGGACGCTGCCGGCGCGACGGTCCGACGAGCCAGCCGGACGCCTTGATCGACAGCGTCGCTGCGGCAACCGCCAGCGATGTACCGGTCAGCAGGATGCGGTTGGCGAGCACGAACAGGACAATATCGGCCGCTCCGATCGAGAAACCCGCGAAAATGACCGAGAAACTCCATTCGGAAATGCCAAAGGCGCCAGGGAGCATCGCGACGGACGTCGCCAACGCCACCAGTGGCACACCTACAAGAATGGCCGCAATCGTCACGGTACCGATTGCAGCGTGAACGGCGATATTCATAAGCGTGAGACTGATGAACCGCGCAAGCGAAATGCCATAGAGTTTGCACAGGGTCACTCGGTCGAACCGTGACGCGGCGTCATGCACGCGGCGCAGAAAAGCCGGCGGACGAAACCACCTGATCGCGGTCGGCAACAAGAATATCATGCCCAGTCCGAGCGGCACCATCAACGCGCAGCCCCATAGATATATCAGGATATCACGGTGAACGAACGCCGCGATGGCCGGTATCGCCAGCAGCAGCACCACCGCGAAATCGGCGACCTGATCGATGCCACCCGACAGTGCGCCCCGAAGACCACTCGTCCCGCTAAGGCGATTTGCGAGTCCGCGACAGGCGACGTTGACGAGCGGAGACGGCAGGAACGTTCCCAGTCCCTGCGCGAAGGCACCTGTTGCGAAGGCCGGGCCGAACCGCGGGCGAACACCGGAAAGCACCTCTTCTATCAGCGACCAGCGCCACGACGACAAGGCGACATGGCCGACCACCAGAGCAAGGAGCGGCACGACGGGCCATAGAATGAGATGATCAAAAAGCGTCTGAAACTCGGCGCCCGACACACCGAAGCTCCGCACCCACAGCGCCATCGCAAGCCCAGCCAAGGCGATGGAAGAAATGATGAGGATAAAGCGGGTGCGTCGCGTCATGCACGATGTCCGCAATTGCCCGCCAGCCTTTCGATCAGTCGCAGATAGCGACTGAACAAAAAATCCGGGGAGCATTGCCGCGCAACATAGGCGCGCGCCTCATCCGCCGACGCGGTCGGCGTCCGGTCTAGCGCAGCGGCGAAATGCTGAGCCGTGCCCGCCACATCGCGCAAATCGACCTCTTCGGTCACGATGAAAGGTGCAAGTCCAGCATCGGTTTCCAATATCTGTTCGGAGCAAAGGACGCCACAGCCCGATGCCAGCGCTTCGCGCACCACGAGCGAGAAGCTTTCCGAGGGGCTGGGAAGAACCAGCGTGTCGCTCGCTCGGTAAAGCCGCGCCACCTCTGCCCGGTCGAGTTGCCCCAATATCCTTACATTGCCCAGTTCCCATCGGGCCGGGTCGACCGGGCCGGTCCCCGCAATGGCAAAGGTCCAGTCCGGACGCCGCCGGGCCATCTCCGCGACCACCATAATGCCCTTGCTTTCAGTCAGGCGCCCGACGACGGCGGCAATCTTGCCATTTTGCCCGGGTGTCAACGCCGCGCGATCGGCGTCCCGTTCGTCCGCGCCAGCCGAAGGACGAAATAGGCCGAGGTCGAGACCATGACCGATAGTCTCGCTCTCAGGGCGCGTACGGACTCCGTCGAAATGCCGCGCGACGACGGGGCTGACGTAGACCACAGCCTCCGCGGTGCGCACCATCGGGCGCACCGCCAGTGCTTCGCCCGCTCGCATGACGGCCCGGGCCATTTTCGACACCGTCGATGGTTCGCCCACGTGCTGGACCAGGAAAATCGGCTTTCGATGCCATTTCGCCACGACAAACGCGACCACGCTGAGCGCGAAATTGGCCTCCGCGATGATGACGACGTCAGCGCGCCGGACCGCGCGCGCGATCGTCGGCAGCGTCCATGGCATCGGCAGCGGCGCGGGAACGCCGCTGAGCGCGTAGATGAAGTCGGTCCCGGCCAAGGGTATATGGTCGATGCCCGGCCGCTCCGGAACCACGCCCTCTGCTTGCGCAAGCCACTCGACACGCATACCTGCGCGCCGCAAAGCGTCCGCGAGTTCGGCGCAGGCGAGTTCCATACCACCTCCATGTGCGGGATAATAGGCACTGACGAGCGCGATCCGCCGACCGCCGACCACGCCGACGGCCCGCTCATCCCCGGGCGAAGGATCGCGGGCAAGCCGCGAATCCAGGGAAGGCGCCCCGGTCATCGCAGATGCGTCACCGTGCAGCCGGCAACACGCAGTCGCGCCGCCGCGTCCCTGCTCGCCTCCTCTGCATCCGGCAGTTTTCCGAAACCATAATAGTCCACGACCTGCTTCAAAAGCGTCGGTTCGACCATCGCGACCGTGGACCCACGCGCGCAGAGCATCCCTACGAGTTCCGGATTCAGGCCACCACGCAACAGGCGTATCGGGCGCCCGTCCAGACGGGGAGGATTGATCACCAAATCCGCAGAAAACGGCACATCTGACTCCCCAATCACCGCATAATCCGTTCCACTGCGGTCGATACGCGCCGATGCGGCGGCGGCCGGCGCATAGAAGCCATGCGCGAACCATAATTGCAACGGCAACAGAATCAGCGCGCCGGCGCAGGTTGTGCGGCGCAGCAGCGTGCGCCATCGGCCTGTCTCCGCGCCAATCGCCTGCCACCCGAAAACGGCGAGCAGGATGCAATTGCCGATCTGGCCGTGAAGATAGCGATATCCAAAACCATGGCCCTGATAAGGAAGGATGACGGTCATGGTGACAAGCGTCAGGATCAGCCCCCCCGCCAGTGCTCCCGCCAACCGATCTCGGCGCGCGACCAGAAAGCCAGCAATCAGCAACGGGATCAGCAGCAGATGATTCCAAGCGGCAAAGCGGGCTAGATTGGCGATCATATTCGCCATTCGCATCCCGTCGCCCGCCGCCAGCGCATTCATCAACCGCACCGCATAACCGGAATCGCGCACCTGTTGCATCGCACCGTCGACCTGTACCAGCGTCGAAATCCAGTGAGGCCACCACAGCCAGAAAAGCCCGATTGCGGCATAGCCGACGAAATAGAGCGCGGCGCGGCGCCAGTCCTTTTCCAGCAGGAGGAGGAAAAGTACCGGCGCCGCGAACATCGGATGCATGATCGGCTGGTGCAGTCCGACCGCCGCAAAGCCGACCGCCAGCGCCGCCATATCCGCCCATCGGCGGCGACGGAGAAAGAGCCACAGCCAGCAGAGATTCAATGCAAGATGCGCTGGCATCGCATAAGCCGTCATGCCGGTGACGACGACTTGCGCCGAACCCGCGTAGAGCAGCAACGCGACAACTGCGGTCTCACGGCTGTCCGGCCAGATGCGCCGCGCGCAGCCCCACAAGGCCAGAGCCCCGAGCAGCGTCATCAGCGGTCCGGTTATCGCGGGCGCAACGACGAGGCCGACCAAGGCGCGAAGCGCAGCGTTCAGCGGCAGATAATCCGACACCCACGCGGCCCGGGGATCGGCAGCATACATGAACATCGTGTTCAACGCGGGCGCGTGGTCGCGCCACATGCCCGGCAATGGCGCGGCCAGCGATCCGTTGGCGAACACCGCCGCGTCGAACGACGCCATCTGTTCGTCGCGGCTCAGGTCATAGCCGGAGAGAATCCAGCTGTGGCCCGCCCAGGAAATCAGCGCCAATCCGGTTCCGATCAGCAAGGCCAGCCGCCAGTCCGCAGTCCACGCCGCAGAACGCGGCGCCACCCGCCAGCAGCAGATCGCGAGCAGACCGAGACCCGTCAGAAGCAGCGGCAGATCCTGTCGGTGCAGATAGAACAGGCTGAGATTCGCGTCACCCGAATAGAACGCACAGAGCAGCAGGGCATAGGCGAGGAGCAGCGCCAAAGGACGGCCTGCTCGATGAAAGACGGCCGCCCTCGCCGAGTCCGGCACGCCCCTTTCCGCGTCTGCTCGTTCGATTGTCCCCATTCGCCGACAACAGCATAGAAATTCCTAATTTGCTGTTAACCACGACATGGGTGCCGCAACTGGACTCCAAAAATGTTTCCGTTATGTTCTGTATATCGATTCGACAGGAGAGACAGATGAGCGAGACCCCCACCCGCGCCACCGGCCAATGCCATTGCGGCGCCATCCGCTATTCGATGCCGACCACCGTCGTCCACCACGCGCTGTGCAACTGCCAGGACTGCCGCCGCCACGCCGGCGCGCCGCTCGTCGGCTGGGCGCTTGTCGGGCAGGACGAGCTGGAAGTCACCGGCACGCCGAAAATCTATGCCTCATCCGACCATGGCCGTCGCCATTTCTGCGGCGATTGCGGCACCGGCCTTTTCTACACCAGCGACGCGGTGTTCCCGGGCCAGATCGACGTCCAGTCCGCAACGCTCGACGACCCCGACCTGATCCCCGCACAGGTGCAGATCCAGACCGCCGAGCGCATCGGCTGGATGGAAACGCTCGGCGATCTGCCGACCTTCGAGCGCTATCCGGGCTAGCGCCTGCCGTCAGCCTCGACGATCGCTCGGACCAGCGCGGCGATGTCGAGCCGCACCTTGCCGTCATCATACCCCTGGCGCACGATCACCAGCCCGCGCGAAGGAATGACGACCATATATTGGCCGCGATTGCCGAACGCGCCGAAGGCGTCGGCGGGAATGCCGTCGGACTTGTTGAAGAGCCAGAAGCCGGCACCATAGCCGAAGTCGCCGGTCCGCTGCGGTCCGCTCGGCGTCGTGACGAAGCGGCGCCAATTTTCGGGCAAAACCCGCTTGCCGGCCCACATCCCGTCATTCTGGTAGAGCAGGCCGAGCCGCGCGAGATCGCGCGCGGTGGTCGATACCTGGCTCGACAGGATATAATCGCCGTCCTTGTCATGCTCGGCGAAGGTGCGCGTCATGCCGAGCCGGTCGAAGAATGCGGCAGGGTCGAGGTGCAGGTCGCGGCGGATCACCGCCGAGCGTTTGTTCTTTTCGTCTTCGGCCTTCTGCTGCGCGGCCTTGAGCGACTGGACCGCGAGCAACGTGTCGTTGTTGGCATAGCGATAGACGCTGCCCGGCGGGTTGAGCAGCGGCCATTGCACCGTCCACTGCCGCACCGACGCGCCGCCCATGTAAATGGCGTCGCTGCGGTTGCCTGCGGTGTCGCTGGTCAGCCCGCTCGCCATGCGCATCAATTGCTCGGTGGTGATCGCGGCGCGCGGATCGCCCGGCGTCTGCCAGTCGGCGATCATCGCGGGCAGGGTCACGTCGATGTCGCCGTTCAGCACGCCATGGCCGATGAGTGTCGCCGCCATCGACTTGGCGACCGAGAAGGTGCGCTGCGCGGTGTGGAGGCCGTGCCCTTGCTGATAGCGTTCGATCGCGATCTTGCCATCCTTGACGACAAGTAGCGAACTGGTGCGCCCGCCGAAGCGCTCCATATCCATCGTCGCCAACTCATAAGGTGTCGCGTTGCGCGGCCGTGGTGCCAGCGCGTCGCGATCGCCGAGCGGCCATGGCTGGTCGTCGAGGTTCGGCCGGCCGGGACGATAATCGCTCCGCTCGCGCGGCGCGGCGCCGATCGGCAAGGTCACACAGCCCTGTTCGCCGTCCCATTCGGCGATGCGCGGCGGCATGTCGCCGCGGTAGCGCACGCTGACGCGCTTGGCCCTGTCGTCGACATCGGCCTTTTGCAGGCGCATATCGGGTTCGATCTCGGGATAGATATTGGTGAGTTCGTCGCGCTCTATATCGGCGAGCGCCTTACCCGCGCCATTCCACAGCGCCGAACAAGTGGCCCCGGCACGATAACCCGCCGCCCAGGCGCGGTTGATCTCCGCATTGGGTTCCGCAGCGTGCGCCGGGATCGCGGTCGCCGCAAGGAGCAGGCCAAGCCCAAATCGCCGCACCATCTCAGGGCCGCGCGCCAAAGGCCTGCCGCTGCGGCTTCTTGGCGCGGTCCCACCAGGCGCGGCGGAGGACATCGGCGACACGTTCGGGGTCGTCCGCCCCGAAGCGGACGAGCAGTGCGTGCCAGCCTTCGTAGTGCGGGGTCTGCCAGAAGGTGTCGGGGTCGGTTTCAAGCAGGATTTCCTTTTCGTCGGGTTTGCACATGACCGCGAAGCTGCCGGCCTCGCGCCCCGGCGAGGCAAGCGCCTTGCCGTTGAGCTTGGGACAGGGCGTACCATAGAAAGGCAGCATTTCGACATCGGGGAGCGCGCAGGCAAAGGCGACGACATCGGCCCAGCTGTCGAACTTCGGTGTCATGTCGGCTCCGCCTCTCAGTATCTTGGCGGCTTGGGGCGCACCACGACCTGCTCCACCGCGTCCCCGACCGGCTGCATCGGCTGGAACCGCATGCCATCGACAACCAGCCGATCGCCGACAATCGAATAGTCGAACAGCGCCTGCCCGCCGCGCGGACAGCAATTGCCGTCGCCGTCGCGCGCAACCGGGACGATCGCGAACATCTCGTCGAAGCGGAAGTCGGCGGGGCCGCGCAGCCAATAGCCCTTGGGGAGCAACTTGCCGCCTTCGTCGTACCAGCCGCCGATATCGATCTGGTGCCAGGTCGCCGCCGCGCCCTCCCCCGCGAACAGCGCATCGGCGTTGCCGCCGCCGCTGCCCGCCAGCGTCCCGGTGACATGGACGAGGCTCCGCTCGCCATTGCTCGACACGAGATCGGGAGTACCGATCGAGCCAGAGCTTTCGGCGAAGCCCGCAAGCGCCGTCTTGCCCGCCGCATCGCGCGCGATCAGTACGACCATCCACGCGCCCGGACCATCGCGCGGGGCGAGCGACAATTTCTGCCACAACAAGGTGCCGCCGCGTTCGGGCACCTCGATCCGCCCGCTCGCCTCGACGCCGCAGCGACCGCCATAATCGAACAGGCAGGTGTCGGCGATCTTCGCCACGCGGTCGGGCGCGAGCGAAATCGTCTTCGCGACATCGGCGCGCGAACATTCGGTTTCGATGCTGCCGCCGGGGCAGGAGATGGCGGGGGTCGTGAGAGCCGCGAGCGCGAGGATCAGTGACATAGGAGGATGTTCCCGAGCATGGTGCGACCCAATGAGAGAGAGCTAAGACGAAGCGGCCGTCGAGGCAAGATATCGACAATTGTCCGGCAGGCGCCGGAGAGAATGCGCAGGCCCTTGATGGCGTTCGGGCCTTAAGGAGACAAAGGATACGGACGCGCGCGTCCAAAATGTCTCCTTTGTCGCTTTAAGCCGGGAATTGGGGCCGGACGTCGGAGGGAAGCTTTGCAAGACAAGCGACGCGGTCATCCGGCAGGGTAGATCATGGCGAGGTTTTTTAGGAAAGCCTTTTCTGAGGCAGGCGAGCCGTTGAGCGGGTTTCGGGCAAAATGCGACGCTCACGGAGTCCACATCCGTCACCCCGGGCTTGACCCGGGGCCCGCCTTGTCTTGAAGAAAAAGGCGGATCCCGGATCAAGTCCGGGATGACGAGGGGAAGGACCGCCACGTCGGCGCCCCACCTCAAGGCTGCCCGCTACCCCCTCGCCTTGCGCTGCTCGTCCCACCAAGCCAGACGTTCTGCGATGCGCTTTTCGAAACCGCGATCAGTCGGCCGGTAATAGGTCTGCGGCCCCATCTCCCCGGGCCAATAGTCGGCGCCCGAAAAGCCGCCCTCGGCATCATGGTCATATTCATAACCCGCGCCGTACCCCAAGTCCTTCATCAGCTTGGTCGGGGCGTTGAGGATGTTCGCGGGCGGCGCGAGGCTGCCGGTGTCGCGCGCCGAGGCGAAGGCGGCTTTCTGCGCGGCATAGGCCGCGTTCGATTTGGGCGCGGTGGCAAGATAGAGGCACGCCTGCACGATCGCCAGTTCGCCTTCGGGCGAGCCGAGAAACTGGTACGCGTCCTTCGCCGCGAGGCATTGCACCAGCGCCTGCGGGTCGGCGAGGCCCACATCCTCGCTCGCGAAGCGCACGAGGCGGCGCAGCACATAGAGCGGCTCCTCGCCCGCGACGAGCATGCGCGCCATATAATAAAGCGCCGCCTGCGGGTCCGATCCGCGCAGCGCCTTGTGGAGCGCGCTGATCAGATTGTAATGGCCGTCGCGGTCCTTGTCGTAAACCGGCATGCGGCGGTGGAGCAGCTGCGCGAGCGCCGCCGGGTCGAGCGGCTCGGCGATGCCCGCCGCGAACAATGTCTCGACCTGGTTGAGCAGGAAACGGCCGTCGCCGTCGGCGCTGGCGGTCAGCGCCTCGCGCGCCGCCTCGGTCAGCGGCAGCGGTTTGCCCACTTCTTCCTCGGCGCGGGTCAACAGGGTCGCCATCGCCGCCTGGTCGAGCCGATGGAGCACGAGCACCTGCGCGCGGCTGAGCAGCGCGGCGTTCAGGGCGAAGCTGGGGTTCTCGGTCGTCGCGCCGACGAGCACCACCGTGCCGCGCTCGACATAGGGCAGGAAACCGTCCTGCTGGGCGCGGTTGAAGCGATGGATTTCGTCCACGAAAAGCAGGGTGCGCTTGCCCGCCGCCGCCATCTTTTCGGCATCGGCGAAGACCTTCTTGAGGTCGGCGACGCCCGAGAAGACCGCCGACAGCGGCGCGAACCGCATGCCGACCGCTTCCGCCAGCAGCCGCGCGATCGTCGTCTTGCCGGTGCCCGGGGGACCCCACAGGATGATCGACGACAATTGCCCCGCGGCGACCATCCGCCCGATCGCGCCGTCGGACCCGGTCAGATGTTCCTGCCCGACGACCTCGGACAAGATCCTGGGACGCAGCCGTTCGGCGAGCGGTGCCGCGCCGGGCGAGCCGCCGGCGGCGCGCATCGGCGCATCGTCACCGAACAGGTCGTCGGCCACCGCCGCCTATCCCCGCCGCTGTTTCTGCCGGATCAGCCGGATATAGGTGTCGGCGACCGTCTGGTTGATCGCGTCCCATTGATAGTGATGGCTCTCGGCGAGTGCCGCCGCGCCGTGCCGGGCGCGCAGGTCGATATCCTGGCAATAATGCTGGAGATGGTCGGCGAAGCCGGTGATCAGCCCCGGCGATACGAGATAGCCCGTCACGCCATGCTTGACGATGCTCGCGCTGCCCGTCGCGCGCGCGGCCACCACCGGCAGGCCGCAGGCCATCGCCTCGAGCGTGACATTGCCGAAGGTTTCGGTGACCGAGGGATTGAAGAAGACATCGCACGAGGCGAGCGCGCGGGCGAGGTCCTGACCGCCCTGAAACCCGACGAATTTGGCGTCGGGCAGCCGCGATTCGAACCAGTCGCCGGCGGGGCCCTCGCCGATCACCACCACCTCGTGCCGCACCTTGCGGCGGTTGAGCTGGTCGATCGCGTCGGCGAAGACGTCGAGCCCCTTTTCCATCACCAGCCGGCCGAGGAAGGCGACGACGGGGACATCGTCGGCGATGCCCCAGCTTTGCCGCCAGCTGTTGTCGCGCCGCCCGGGATTGAACACGTCGCGCTCGACCCCGCGGGTCCAGATGCCGATGTCGTAATTCATCCGTTGCTCGCGCAGCACCTGCGCGAAGCTTTCGGACGGCGCGATCAGCGCATCGCATTTGCGGTAGAGCTTGCGCAGCCAGGCGACGATCACCGGTTCGATGAACGAGAGGTTGTAATAGCGGAAATAGGTTTCGAAGCGGGTGTGCACCGAACAGGCGACCGGCAGGCGGCGGCGGCGCGCCCAGGCCGCGGCCTGACGGCAGACGCGGTCGGGGCTGGAAATATGCATGATGTTCGGGGCGAATGCGGCGAGATCCTCGCGCACGCGGCCCGAAAAATGGAGCGGGATCCGATATTCGGGGCGGTTCGGGATCGCCATCGACGGCACGCTGACCAGGTCGCCGGTCGGCTCGAAATCGGGATTGGCGACGGTCGGCGAATAGACGCGCACCGCCGCGCCCTGGCTGAGCAGATAGCCGACGAGCCGGTTGAGCGCCTTGTTGGCGCCATCGACGGTCATGTTGTAATTGCCGCTGAACAGCGCGATGCGGAGATCGGAAATTTCCATCCCGCCTCCGCTAATCGTCTCGGCAGGCAAAGGCAATCTTAGTCGCCGGTCTCCGACGGCGCCTCGAGTTCGACCACGACCGGCGGATGCAAGCGCAGGCGATGGACGCGACGTTCGTCGGCCTCGGTCACCTCGATCCGCCAGCCGCTCGGATGGACAAGGATTTCGCCGACCTCGGGCACATGCCCCGCGAGCACCGCCGAAAGGCCGCCCAGCGTATCGACATCTTCCTCGATCTCGGCGAGGCGCGGGTCGATCGCTTCGCCGATATCGTCGAGTTCGGCGCGCGCATCGGCGTCCCAGCAGCCGTTTTCGCCCGGCGTGAACAGCAGCACCGGCTCGTCGTCATGCTCGTCTTCGATCTCGCCGACGATTTCCTCGACCAGGTCCTCGATGGTGACAAGACCTTCGGTGCCCGAATATTCGTCGATCACGATGGCAAGATGGGTGCGCTGGGCGCGCATGTCGGCGAGCAGGTCGAGCACGCCCATCGATTGCGGCACGTACAGCGGCTGGCGGATCAGGTCGAGCAAGGGCGGCGGCGCGCGCTTTTCCGCCAGCACCGCGAAGACGTCCTTGATGTGGATCATGCCGACGACCTCGTCGAGATTTTCGCGGTAGACCGGCAGGCGGCTGTGCCCGGCCTCGGCGAACAGCGCGACGACCGCTTCAAAGCTGGCGCTTTCGTCGATCGCGATGATCTCGCCGCGCGGCACCGCGACGTCATCGACAGTCTGCTCGCCGAAATGCAGGAGATTGCGGAGCATCTTGCGCTCGATCGGCGAAAGGTCGCCGACGACGCTGCTGCCGCGCCGTTCCTGCCCTTCTTCCTCGGCCTCGTCGATGACCTCTTCGATCTGCTCGCGCAGCGACGGCTCCTTGTCGCCGCCGAACAGCAATGTCTTCAGTCCGGCCAACAGGCCGGGTCTACTACTGTCCTCTTCCGATCGGTTCGAAGACCCCTGGTCGTCGGGCATGATGTGTCGTGTTTCCCTGCTAAATCTCATCCGCATATGGATTGGCGAGGCCCAGCGATGCAAGCGCTTTCACTTCGAGCGCCTCCATCGCGCCGGCGCTGGCATCGTCCATATGGTCGTAACCGACGAGGTGGAGCGCGCCGTGGACGATCAGATGCGTCGCATGATCCTCCAGCGAAATCCCCTTCTCTTCGGCCTCGCGGGCGCAGGTTTCGCGCGCCAGCACGATGTCGCCCAGCAGGATTTCGCCGTCGTCGCTGTTCGCCAGGCTTTCGAGCAGGTCGTCCTGCACCTGCGGAAAGGACAGCACGTTGGTCGGCTTGTCCTTGCCGCGAAAATCGCGGTTGAGCTGGTGTACCTCGGCATCGTCGGTGAGGCGCACCGCGACTTCGACGAGCGGTGCGGCGTCGGCAAGGCCGGCATGCGGCGTGAGCGCGAGCGCGGCGGCAACGGCGTCGGCGGCGCGCGCCTCCCAATCGAGCGTGTCGGGCCAGGGCGTGGCGGCATGGGTTTCGACGGTCAGCATTTGAAAGCCGCAACTATCGGCAAGCGCGGTCGTTGCACAGCCCTAATGCATGTGCCGCAATTTGTCGGGGTTGCGCATCACATAGATGGCGGTGACCTTGCCATCCTCGATCTCCAGCGCGGTGGTCTGGAACTCGCCATCGGCCTCGCGCGTCACGAAACCCGGCAGGCCGTTGATCGTGCCGGTGTGGACCAGGGTCGAGCCATATTTTCCGAACAGCACCGCGAGGCTGCGGTGCAGCTTCATCACGATATCATGGCCCAGAACCGGCCCCATCGCGGCGGGGCGCTTGCCGCCGCCGTCGGCCCACATGCCGACATCGGCGGCGAGCAGAGCGCCCAATGCCCCCATGTCGCCGCTGCGCGAGGCGGCGAAAAAGGCGTTGGCGATTTCGAGCCCCTGCTCCTTTTCCAGCTTGTAGCGCGGGCGGGCGTCGCGGACATGGGTGCGGGCGCGGGCCGCGAGCTGGCGCGTCGCAGCGGGATCGCGGTCGATCGTCTTCGCGACTTCGTCGAACCCCACTCCGAAAACATCGTGGAGCAGGAAGGCGGCGCGTTCGAGCGGCGACAGCCGTTCGAGCGCGAGCATCAGCGGCAGGGTGACGTCGTCCTCTTCCTCTTCTTCGACCAGCGGGTCGGGAAGCCAGGGGCCGATATAGGTCTCGCGCCGGTTCTTCGCCGACTTGATCTGGTCGAGGCAGAGGCGGGTGACGGTGCGCCGCAGGAAGGCGGCGGGTTCGCGCACTTCGCTGCGGTCGGTGCCGAGCCAGCGGAGGAAGGCATCCTGCACCACATCCTCGGCATCGGCGACCGAGCCGAGCATGCGATAGGCGACGCGGGTGAGGAGCGGGCGCAGCGGGTCGAAACCGGCCGCCGCGTCCGCCGCATCGCCGGCGTCATGGATGCCCCCGGCGGGCATCAGGCCGCCTTCGCCGCGGGCATGTCGTACCAGAGGTCGAAGCCGACCGCGATGCGGTTCCAGCCGTTGATGACATTGATCATCAGGGTCAGCTTCACCTGTTCCTCCGGCGTGAAATGCGCTTCGAGTTCATCCTTGACCGCCTTCTGTGTGTGCCCCTGCGCGACCGTGGTCAAGGCGTCGGTCCAGGCGAGCGCCGCGCGTTCGCGGGGCGTATAAACGGGAGCTTCGTGCCAGGCCGATAGCAGGTAGATGCGCTGCTCGGTCTCGCCCTTGGCGCGCGCTTCGACCGTGTGCATGTTGATGCAGTTGGCGCAGCCGTTGAGGATCGACGAACGGATCTTCACCAGTTCGATCAGGCTCGGCTCGAGGCTGTTCTGCGCGACCATCGAAAAGGCCGTCCACTGCTTCATCAACTGCGGAGCGGCGGCATAGAGGTCGGTTACCTTGGTCATCGTCGGTCTCCTTGTGTGGGTTGTACGGACATGACGAGACAGGATCGGCGGATGTGACATGGGGCACGAAAAATTTGCGGCATCATAATCCTCCCTGTCGCGAAGCCATGGGGAGGTGGCAGCGCGAAGCGCTGACGGAGGGGCGATGACGCCAAGGTCGCTGGCCCCTCCACCATTCGCTTCGCGAACGGTCCCCCTCCCCATCGCTGCGCGACGGGGAGGATCGGAAACGCTGGGTTGCGAGAATGGCGCTTTGACGGAAGCGAAAGCTGAACTAGCATCCGCCCCTCATTCAACAAGCGAGGGGTACGCGACCATGAAATTTCTCGATGGCTTCACCGAACAGGCCTATGCGCTGCTGCGCATCGTCGCGGGCCTGTTGTTCCTGGCGCATGGCGTGCAGAAATTCCTGAACTTCCCGGCGCCTTTCCCGATGCCGCTCAACCCGATGCTGACCGCGGCGGGCGCGATCGAGTTGGTCGCGGGCACCCTGATCGTCATCGGCGTGCTCACCCGTCCCGCCGCCTTCATCGCGAGCGGCATGTCGGCGGTCGGTTACTGGGTCGCGCATGGCACGCAAGGCCCCTTCCCGATCGCCAACGGCGGCGAGACCATCGTGCTCTACTGCTTCCTGTTCCTGTTCATCGCGGCGCGCGGTGCGGGCATCTGGAGCGCTGACGGGGCGATGAAGAAATAGGCGAATGGCGGGCAATTCGAAACCGATGAGGCCGTCACTTTACAACAAGGCGCGGCTGTTCATGTTTTGGACGCTATCGGTATTCCTGACCTTCCCGATCTGGATAGCATTGTTGGATCGCCACTTCGGCCGGCCGGGCATTATTGCCGGCATGATGTTCTGGCTGGGCCACGGCGTCGCCTCGATGCATCTCTTTCGCTGCCCTGACTGCGGTTTGTCGCCGTTCCTGAGCCGCAAAAGCCTGTTCGCTTGGGCGACGCCATGGCCACGCCGAACTTGTGGGCATTGTGGCCGAAACCATCAAGCCGGCGCATAAAAATGGGGCGGCCCTTGCGGACCGCCCCTTGAGGTGCGGGCTTCACATGGTGAAGGTCGTCAAAGCTTGCGGGTGTTCGTTTCGATCAGCTTTTTCGCTTCTTCGATCGCCTTCGCGGTCGTCAGCGTCTTGTCCTGGATCTCGTTCGCCATATCGAGCAGGCGGCCGCTGATCACGGTACCGGTCTGTGCTTCCTCCTGGATCGCGATGCCGCCCTTGGTCGCGGCGACGCGGTCCCATTCGGCGCGGACGACCGCCCAATAGTCTTTCGTGGCGGCCCAATAATCGTCGGCGGCCTTCACGTCATACTGGTCGTATTTGATATAGGTGTTGAGGACATATTCCTGGACGATCGGCACCAGCTTGCCGTCCTTGATCCCCATCTTGGTGTTATCCTGCCAATGGACCCAGCCGTCGGGCGAGGGCTGGTGGCGGTTGATCGAGAGATAGCGATCATAGACCGGATTGCGCACCGCATCGCGGCGGGCGAGCGGGCGCCAGGTCCAGTTCGAGCGCCAGCGGCGGACGCCGCCCTGCGTTTCATACTGACCCCAGCCGGCATAGCGCGGGCTGTCGTCGACCTGATAGACCGTCTGCGACCAGCGGCCGGTGCGCATCTTTTCGGGGACATCTTCCCAGGTCCAGCTATTGCGGTCCGAATAGACGAGCACCCTGGCGGGTTCATATTCCCAGTCCTGGCGCCAATGCTTGATGATCATGCTCTTGTCGTCGTCGCCGGTGATGACGAGCATGTGCTGGAGCACGATCTTCCGCCCCGTGTCCTCAATCACGCGCACAACCTCGTTGCCGCCCGAACGCTTCGGCTCGAGCACCTCGTAATTCGGGTCCCAGCGCGTCGATTCCTGCATGTTGAAGCTGACGCGGTAGTTGCCCGCCATCGCAAGGATGTCGGCGCGGTCCTGTTCGAAATTCGCTGCGGCGGCGTCGGCGGCGATCGGCGGGTGGGCGAGCGCCGCGACCGGCAGCGCGGCGGAGAGCAGCAACAGGCCGGCGGCGAGCGAACGATATGTTTTCTTCATCGGTGCAGTCCTTCTTGTGGTCAGAAGCGGAAGCTCAGCGACACGCTCGCGTTGCGGCCCGGCTGGGTATAGGCATCGGCGGTGGCCGGCGTGACGTAGGTCGCGGGGACCGTCGCGGGCACCGACGACACCAGCGCGAGTCCGCGCACGTCGCTCCACCAGCTGTATTTCTTGTCGAGGATGTTGAAGACGCCGGCGCGCAGCGTCAGCCCGTCCATCAGCCGCACGAAGGCGGTTGCGTCGAGGATGGTAAAGGCGTCGGGACGATAGCATTGCGGGGTGCAGACGCCGTCGGCCCGCGACGCTTCCTTGCGCGCGCTGTGGGTCATGATGATCTGGCCACCGAAGCGCCCGGTGCGCTCGCGATAGCCGACGCCGGCGACGAGCTTGAGCGGGTCGATCGTCGACAACGGGCTGCGCGCGCCATTGGGTTCGATCACATCGCCCGTCGCATAGGATAGGGCGAGCGTCGTATAGAGGCCGGACGACGCTCGCCCCTCGAAGCGTGCCTCGGCCCCCTTGACCCGGACACGATCGAGATTCACGAATTGATAGACGGCGGGGTCGGCGGGGGTGAAGCTGCCGCTCACCACTTCCTGGCTGATGAAATCCTTGTAGCGCGACGTGAAACCCGTGAGGTCGAGGCTGACATGGTCGCTGGAAAAGCGCAGCCCGCCCTCGAAGCTTTCGCTGCGTTCGGGGCCGAGGTCGGGGTTCGGAGCCGAGGTATAGCCGAAGGCGAGATTTTCGAAGAACTGGTTCACCTGCCCCGGTTCGGGCGCCTTGAAGCCGGTCGCATAATTGGCGAACAGCCGCACCTGGTCGGTGACCTTCCAGACCGCGCCGAATTTGGGCGAAACGCGCGAACCATCCTGTCCGGCGCCCGCGAAGGTCGGGAGTAGCGGATCGGCGCGGGGCGACAGGTCGTACCAGTCGAAGCGCAACGCCGGATAAAGCGTCAGCGCGCCCTCGGCGATGCCGATCTCGTCGCCGACGAACAGGCCGGCGCGGGTGAAATCGGTGGTCGGGAAGGCGCGGGTCGGGAACACCTCGCCCGCCGGAGGCACGGTGCCGTCGCGCAGGCCGCGCTGCCGCGTCTTGCTGATGTCGCCGCCGAAAACGATGCGATGCGTGATCGCGCCCGTGTTGAAATCGGCGCGGGCATCGGCGGCGGCGCCGATGACGCGGTTTTCGAAGGTGTTGAGGCGGGTGCGGTCGGCGGCGGGGGTGCGGTCTTCCTCGGTGTATTGATTGTCCTCGCCGTCCTGCCAGTACAGCGCGACGCGGGCAAAATCGATCAGCCCCTCGCCTTCCCAGCTCCAGTCGAGCGAGACGCGCTTGCGTTCGCCGCTGTCGAAGCCTTCGAGCCGGTCGACGGTGGTGCTGCGCCCGGTGAGGCCGTTGGTGTAGAGGTGGGTGTCGAGATATTCGCCGGTCAGGCGCAGCTTGTGGCCGCTGGCGGGATCATAGACGATCCGCGCCAGCGCGGCGTTCGAGCGGCCGTCCTGCGGATTGGGCTCGGTGCGCAGGCTGCCGAAACCGCCGACACTGCCCTTGTTGTCGAGTTCCTGCCAGTCGCGGCGCGTATAGGCGGCCATCACCGACCAGTCGCCGCTGCGCCCCGCGAGGATCGCGGTTTCGCTGAACTCGTCGTCGGCGCTGCTATAGGCGCCGCGGACGAGGCCGCCGACCGATTTGCCGCCGGGCAGGAAATCGACGGGGTCGCTGGTGACGAAGCTGACCGCACCGGCAAGGCCGTCGCTGCCGTAAAGCGCAGACGAGGGACCCCGCAGGATTTCGACCGACTTGACGAGGCCGAGGTCGACATAGTCGCCGCGCCCCGCCGCCTGCGCGCCGAAGCTGAAACCATCGGGGACGCGCACGCCGTCGACCTGGATCAGCACGCGGTTGCCGCCGATGCCGCGGATGTTGAAGCTATCGTTGCCGGCGCGGCCGGTGGCGCCGAGCGCGGCGCCGAACCGCGCGGGCTGGCGCTGGACGCTGACCCCGGGTTCGAAGCGGATGAGGTCACGGATATCCGTCGCCAGTTCGTTCGCGATCTGCTCCTCGGTGATCAACGAAATGGTCAGCGGCACATCCTCAACACTCTTCTCGGTCCGCGTCGCGGTGACGACGATCTGGTTCTTGCGCGCCGCCCAATATTCACCGTCATTATCCTGCGCCATGGCGGGCGTCGCGGTCGCGGCGAGCGCGATGCCCAACGCGGTACCGGCGGCGAGACGGGAGACGGACGGCGAACGCTGGATGATCAATTTTCTTCCCCTGATTTATGCGACTGACTCGCAATAGCGGTCATCTAGGCGCGCAAGTTCAGAGGGTCAACATGCTATTGCGACTCGTTATTGAAAAGACAGGCGAACAATCGGGGAAGGCGGGCCATATGCCGTCATCGCGGCCTTCGCCGGGATGGCGATAAAGTGTGGAAATGATCCTCCCTGTGCCGCAGGCACGAGGGGTTTGCAGCGCGAAGCGCTGACGGAGGGCCATTGGCGGTGCCGTCGCCGCCCCCACCGCCCCTTGCTTCGCAAGCGGCCCTTCCCCATCGCCGCGCGACGGGGAGGATCTTTAAGAGTTAGGCCCCCGGCCCCTCATAGGCATCGACGATGCGCCCGACGATCGGGTGGCGGACGACGTCGGCGCTGGTGAAATAGCTGACGTTGATGCCCTCGACCCCTTCGAGGCGCGAGACGGCGTCGGCGAGGCCCGAGCTGGCGGGGATCGGCAGATCGACCTGCTTCGGATCGCCGCAGATCACCATGCGGCTGTTCATGCCGAAGCGGGTGAGGAACATCTTCATCTGCGGGATCGTCGTGTTCTGCGCCTCGTCGAGGATGATGAAGGCGTCGGCCAGCGTCCGCCCGCGCATGAAGGCGAGCGGCGCGATCTCGATCTCGCCGCTCGCGATGCGGCGCTCGACCTGCTCGGCGGGCAGGCAATCGTGCAGCGCGTCGTAGAGCGGACGCAGATAGGGATCGACCTTTTCCTTCATGTCGCCCGGCAGGAAGCCAAGCTTTTCGCCCGCCTCCACCGCAGGGCGCGACAGGATCAGGCGCTGGACACTGCCGGTGATCAACTGGGCGACCGCCTGCGCGACCGCGAGATAGGTCTTACCCGTCCCCGCCGGGCCGAGCGCGAAGATGATGTCTTCACGCGCCAACGCCTGCATATAGGGGATTTGCGACGGCGCGCGCGGGACGATCGTTTTCTTACGGGTGCGGATCATGATCGGCGGCGCTTCGTTGATCTCGTGGCGGATGATACCGTCGAGCGTCGGCTGCGCCGACATCGCGATCACGCCATCGACCATACCGGCGTCGACTTCCTGCCCCTGTTCGATACGGTTGTAGAGGTCGACGAGGACGTCGCGGGCGCGCGCCGCGGCTTCGGCCTCGCCCTCGATCTGCACCCGATTGCCGCGCGCCGAGATATAGACGCCGAGCCGGTTTTCGATCCCGACGAGATTGCGGTCGAATTCACCGAACAAGATGCCCAAAAGCTGCGTTCGCTCGAATTCCGCCGTCAGTCGGACGCGGTCGCCGGGTTCGGCGGGAGAGGCGGCGGTCAGCGGGCGTTTGGACATATGGGCAAGGCTCCTTCGATCGACGGCACGACTCTACTCCCGCCAAGACGGGAGTCCACTCCGACGGAGGGGAACGGGACGAAAGGAGAGAGCAGCGTTGCCAAAAAGCGACACCGCCTCCCCGCGCCGCACTAGGCGACCTCTTCGACGAGCAATTCGGCGGTGAGGCTGTTCGGACCCGCCGCGGCGATGCGCACATCGACCATGTCGCCGATGGCGAGCCCCGGCGCGATGACATGCGCCGACTGCAGCCAGGGTGTCTTGCCGATCAGCTGGCCGTCGAGCTTGCCCTTGCGTTCGAGGAGCAGGTGCGTGGTCTTGCCGATGGTCGCCGCGTTGAACGCGTGCTGCTGTTCGTTGAGCAGGGCCTGCAGCCGCTGGAGGCGATCGTGCATCACCTCGTC
This sequence comes from Sphingopyxis sp. GW821-FHT02C12, assembly GCF_059421785.1. Classification (NCBI taxonomy): domain Bacteria; kingdom Pseudomonadati; phylum Pseudomonadota; class Alphaproteobacteria; order Sphingomonadales; family Sphingopyxidaceae; genus Sphingopyxis; species Sphingopyxis sp. GW821-FHT02C12. The sequence goes on along the minus strand of NZ_JBWKVQ010000001.1, from coordinate 2,327,295 downwards.
CGATATCTGATCGCCCATCGTCGCGGCGGGGGTGCCGGGGCGGCGCGAATATTTGAAGCTGTACGCCATAGCGTAACGCGTCGCGTGGATCAGATCGAGCGTCGCCTGGAAATCTTCCTCGCTCTCGCCCGGAAAGCCGACGATGAAGTCGCCCGAGATCGCGATGTCGGGGCGGGCGGCGCGGACGCGTTCGATGACGCGCAAATAGCTGTCGACGCTGTGGCTGCGGTTCATCGCGGCGAGGATGCGGTCGCTGCCCGCCTGCACCGGCAGGTGGAGATAGGGCATGAGCTGCGGGATTTCGCCATGCGCGGCGATCAGCCCGTCGGTCATGTCGTTGGGGTGGCTGGTGGTGTAGCGAATGCGTTCGAGCCCGTCGACGCGCGCCAGGTCGCGGATCAGCCCGTCGAGACCGACGGCGCGGCCGCGATCATCCTCGCCGTCCCACGCGTTGACGTTCTGGCCGAGCAGAGTGATCTCACGGGCACCGCCCTCGACGAGCGCGCGGGCCTCGGCGATCAGGTCGGCATAGGGCCGACTGATCTCGGCGCCGCGGGTATAGGGCACGACGCAATAGGTGCAGAATTTGTCGCAGCCTTCCTGCACGGTGAGGAAGGCGGTCGGGCGCTGACCGGCGCCGCGTTTGGGCAAGGCGTCGAATTTCGACATCGCGGGCATGTCGAGGTCGACCGCTTTTTCGCCGCGCGCGGCGCGGTCGAGCAGGTCGGGCAGCCGGTGATAGGCCTGCGGCCCGACGACGACGTCGACGGTCGGTGCGCGACGCGCGATTTCGGCGCCCTCGGCCTGCGCGACACAGCCGGCGACCGCGATCGTCGGGCGGCTGCCGTCGTCGCGCTTCAGCCGGCCGATGTCCGAATAGACCTTTTCGGCCGCCTTTTCGCGAATGTGGCAGGTGTTGAGCACGACCAGATCGGCGTCGGCGCCGTCGGCGGCGGCGGTCATCCCGCGCGCGCCGAGCATTTCGGCCATGCGCTCGCCGTCATAGACGTTCATCTGGCAACCGAAGGATTTGATGTGAAAGGTCTTGGGAGAGTCGGATTTCATCGGCGCGCTATAGGCGATGCATCGCACGGGCGGAAGGCTTGGCCGTCTCGGCCATTTCCTGCGCGATCGCGGCGCGCGCCGCTTCGCTGATCGCCTTGCGATCATGCGTCACGCTGGCGGGCAGCGGATCAAGGTAATGGATGGTAAGATGGATCGGCTTTGCGCGCGCGAGCAGTCGCTTGAAATTGTCGAGTCCGGATTCGGGGTCGAGCCAGGCGATATCGTTCGATTCCGCGCCATAATCCATGAAGACCGGCTGGATCTGCAGGTTTGGCGGGGCCGGGATCACCGCCTGGAACAGCGAAGCGCGGAACGGCAGCAGTCCGTCGCCGGGGCCCGTCGTGCCTTCGGGAAACAGCGTCACCGGGCGACCGCGCGCCAGCGCGTTGCGCAGGTCGTTCGCCTGATTGTGGATTTCGCGCTTCGCCTCGCGCTGCACATAGATCGTATGGTTCTGGTCGGCGAGCCAGCCGACGAGCGGCACGCCCTCGACCTCGGCCTTCGACACGAATGCCGAACGCGCGGCGCCGCCGAGCGCGAGGATGTCGAGCCAGCTGACATGGTTGGACGCGAACAACACGTTGCGCCGCAGCCGCGTGCCCGTCGTGCGGACGCGTAGCCCCGCGATCCAACCGACGGCGTTGAGGAACGCCATCACCATCGGCGACGGGCGGCCGACCGCGCGATAACAAAGGTGCGGAACGATCAGGAACAGCAGCGCCAGCACCATCGCGGTGAGGCGGACGATCGAACGCCAGGTGACCCGTGCGGGTCTAGTCGCGCTTGCGATCGAGGGCGACACCATAGAGCTCCATGCGATGGTCGACGAGGCGGAAGCCGAGGCGTTCGGCGATAACCTTCTGCAACGCCTCGAGCTCGGGATCGACGAATTCGATCACCCGGCCGGTTTCGACGTCGATCAGATGGTCGTGATGCGCCTCGGGCGCCGCTTCGTAGCGCGAGCGGCCGTCGCCGAAATCGTGGCGATCAAGGATGCCGGCCTCTTCGAACAGGCGAACGGTGCGATAGACGGTGGCGATCGAAATGCCGCTGTCCACCTTCGACGCGCGCTCATAGAGCGTTTCGACGTCGGGATGATCCTCGCTGTCGGAGATCACGCGCGCGATGATGCGGCGCTGCTCGGTGATGCGCAGGCCCTTTTCGTGGCACAGGGCTTCGAGGTCGATGGTACCGGACATGCGGGCCTTTCCTGCAATCTGCAGCCGTTCTTTGTTCTTATATTCTGTATAGGCACGGCCTGCGCATAGAACAAGGGCGGCGCCTTGCAGCACCGCCCCCATCTGCCCTGAAAGGCCAAAGCTCGAAACGCGTCAGGCCGCTTTCTTGGCCTTGGGCTTGCGCCCGCCGCCGCGGCCCTTGGTGCCGAGGCCGATTTCCTTGGCCAGCGCACGACGTTTTTCGGCGTAATTGGGGGCGACCATCGGATAGTCGGCGGGCAGGCCCCATTTGGCGCGATAGTCGTCGGGGGTCATGCCATAATGGGTCATCAGGTGGCGGCGCAGCATCTTGAGCTTCTTGCCGTCCTCGAGACAGGTGATGTAATCGGGCTTCACCGAGGTGCGGATCGACACCGCCGGTACCAGCTTCTCTTCTTCGACAGGCTGCGTACCGAGGCCGGAGAGGGCGGCGTGGACGTTGTTGATGAGCGCAGAAAGATCTGAAATCGCGACACTGTTGTTGCTGACATGGGCAGCAACGATGTCAGCAGTCAGCGTGACCAGCATTTCACTGGTATCGGTTTGATCCGACATGGGACGGTTCCTTTTTTATATACCCAGAAGATGGACGACGAATATTGGGGCTGTTCTTCATCCGGCCGAGATACTGCCATTATGGCAGCATTTCCGCAAGGTCTATCACCTAGTTAGACCGGTTCCGGATGAATGACGCATGGTAATCGCGTCGCGGATCATCCCGTCACCGCCTCGATAATAGTCCTTGCGCCGACCGCACTCCGAAAACCCGCTGCGCTCATAGAGATGAACGGCGTCGTTGTCAGCGCGCATTTCGAGGAAATAGTCCTCGGCACCTTCGCCGCGGCCCCAGGCTTGCCAATCGGATATTAACGCGGCGCCGATTCCGCGGCCGCGCCACGCCGGATCGACCGCGAGCAACAACAACTCGCTCTCCGGACCCGCGATGCGCGCCGCCGAAAAACCGCATGGCTGCTCGCCGTCCCACGCGAGGCAGACACGCGCCGACGGCAGCGCGAAGAGGGTGAGCAACTGCGCGCGGCTCCATGCCTCGCCAAAAGCCGGATCGAAGGCGGCATCCATCACGCGCATGACCGCGGCGAGGTCGGCGACGCGCGCGGTCGCAAGGCGGAAGTCGCTCATACGCGCGCCGCCATCGGCTTGGCATCGGGCGCGCGGCCATACTGGGGGCTGGGTTCGGCGAAGGTCGCCGCGGCGGGCAGGCGCGGATAGGCGCGGGCGTCGGGAAGCATCGGCAAGGCGGTCCCCGCGCCGCGCAGCGCGACGAACGCCTCGGCGCGGTTGCCGACGACCAGCGCGTCGTCGCGCCGCACCGCTTCGTCGGGCAGCAGCGAGCGGACATCGGCGCGCGGCGACAGGTCGGCGGCGAAGGGCTGGACGAACCATTGACCGTGCCCGCCCTCCATCACGACGAGCGCGCCGTCCGCCGCCGCGATCTCGTCGGCAGCAGCAGCCGCGACGAGCGCGAGGGTCGAAAAACCGAACGCCGGCACCCGCCAGCCGAGCGCCAGCGCGCGCGCCGCGGCGACACCGATGCGCACCCCGGCGAAGCTGCCGGGGCCGCAACCGACAAGGATCGCGTCGGCGCGCCCGCCGTCCGCCAGTTCGGCGATCAGCGGCACCAGCCGTTCGGCATGGCCGCGGCCGATGATGTCATGGCGAAAATCGCGCAGGCGCGCGCCATCGAACAGCGCGACCGAGCAGGCCTCGCTGGCACTATCGATGACGAGCCGGCGCAGGCCGTCAGGCGATGCGATTGAAGCGGTCAAAGCCGGGGCGCGGGCTGCGCTCGAAAATGGTCGCGGGGTCGCCGTAACCAAGCGTCGAGATGAAATTGCTGCGCACGCTCGGCTGGTCGGCGAAGAAGGCGGCGTCGACGGCGTCGTTGGCGAAACCCGACATCGGCCCGGTGTCGAGCCCGAGCGCGCGCGCGGCGAGGATGAAATAGGCGCCTTGCAGGCTCGAATTGCGGAACGCGGTCGCGTGCGCCAGTTCGGCATTGGTGTTGAACCAGCTTTTCGCATCGGCGTGCGGAAAAAGCTCGGGCAGGTTTTCGTAGAATTCGAGATCCATGCCGATGATCGCGGTGACCGGCGCGCTGCGGATCTTGTCGCCATTGGCGGGCAGCGCGAGCGCCGCGAGCTTTTCCTTCGCTTCGGTGCTGGTGCACCAGATGATCCGGGCCGGCAGGCAGTTGGCGCTGGTCGGGCCGAATTTCACCAGATCCCAGATCGCGTGCAGCTGGGTTTCCGAAACGGGCGTATCGAGATAGCCATTGTAGGTCCGCGCGGTGCGAAACAGCTGGTCGAGAGCTTGGTCGGAAAGCGGCTCGCTCATCGGGATTAGTCTCCTTCTCGGGGAATCAAACGGCGTGAACGGCCGTCACTTCGGGAACATAATGTTTGAGGAGCGATTCGATGCCGTTCTTCAGCGTCGCGCTCGACGAAGGACAGCCGGCGCACGCGCCCTGCATCTTCAGATACACATTGCCCTTGTCGAACCCGCGATAGACGATGTCGCCGCCGTCGTTGGCAACCGCCGGGCGGACCCGCGTCTCGATCAATTCCTTGATCTGATCGATGATGTCGGCGTCGGCGGGATCGTCGGCGAAGCTCGCCTCATCCTCGCCCGGAACGCTGATCCCCGCGGCAGAGCCGGGGTTGAACAGCGGCATCTGGCCGAGGAAATGGTCCATCACGATGCCGAGGACGTCGGGCTTGAGATCGCTCCAGCTGACGCCGGGCGCCGCGGTGACCGAGACAAAGTCGCGGCCGAAAAACACCCCGGTGACGTCGCCGAGCGCAAACAGCGCGGTCGCGAGCGGCGAGGCTTCGGCTTCCTCGGGGCTCGCGAAGTCCCGGGTGCCCGCGTCCATCACCGCCTGGCCGGGCAGGAATTTGAGCGTCGCGGGGTTGGGCGTCGATTCGGTTTCGATCAGCATGGGGGGCATGTGGGACGCGATCGGGCTTTGTGCAAGCCGACAAAGATGCTGTAGGGTCGAAAAATGCGCCATTTCTCCCATTTCGCCGCGATCGACTGGTCGGGCGCGCGCGGCGCGCGGCAGCGCGGGATCGCGCTGGCGGTCGCCAGAGGCACGGCGGCGCCCGCACTGGTGCGGCCCGGCCATATCTGGTCGCGGGCCGAGATGCTGGATTGGCTCGAAGGCGTCGCCGCGTCGGGCATCGACATGCTGATCGGCTTCGACTTTTCGGTCGCCTTCGCCTTCGCCGATCGCGGTGCCTATTTCCCCGAATGGGCAGAGAGCCCGGGCGACCTCCCGTCGCTATGGGCGCTGGTCGAACATCTCACCGCCGCCGATCCGCATTATGAGGTCGGCGGCTTCCTCGCGCATCCGCAAGCGCGGCGGCATTTCCGCCACGGCCGCGGCGACGTCGGCGACCTCTTCGAAGCCGGTGCCGGCCGGCTGCGCGTCGTCGAGCAGCACCAGCGCGCCACAAGGCAAGCGGCGAGCGTGAGCAATTTCAACCTCGTCGGCGCGGCGCAGGTCGGCAAGGCAAGCCTTGCGGGCATGCGCCTGCTCCATCGCCTCAGCGGCCGCATGCCGCTGTGGCCGCTCGATCCGGTGCCGAGGGCGGGGCCGCTGCTGGTCGAAATCTACACCGGCCTTGCCGCGCGCGCCGCGCGCGTGCCCGCAGGCCGCAGCAAGATCCGCGACGGCGCCGTGCTCGACGCCACGCTGGCCGAACTGGGATCACCGCCCGTGCGGCATATCGGCCCGATCGGCGACCATGCGAGCGACGCACTGCTGACCGCCGCCTGGCTGCGCGCGATCGCGCACGACCCCGCACGCTGGGCGCCTGCCCCGCTCACCGACACACTCGCACGCACCGAAGGCTGGACCTTTGGCATAGTTTGACGCGTTTTTCGCTTTTCGCATTTTCTCGACGCCGGATATTTCCATCCGACCGAAAAATGCCTAGGGCCGCAAACGGCGCGCCGGCTTAGCTCAGTTGGTAGAGCAACCGCCTTGTAAGCGGTAGGTCGTCAGTTCGAGTCTGACAGCCGGCACCACACAGTCTCTCGCCATCGGCCCAAGACGCCGTCGGTTTTCCCGCTCCGACCGTGGCGAATGACGCGGGCGATCCTTGCATAGCGCATGACATGCGTTCGCGCCGAGCCTCGCCACGAGATTGGTCCGGACGGCAACGCGCCGTCCGGATCGGCCTATACTCAGAAGGAGGCCGTGACACTTGCCACGACCGCCGCGTCGGCAATGGAACCGCTGCCATCGAGTCCCTTGCTGAAATTGGGCTGAAGGGGCGCGCCCTCCGCCCTGCTGATATCCGTGTCCACATAGGAAAAATTGAGCGTCAGATTGCGCCAGACCGCGTCGACGCCGAGCGACCAGTCCCAATAGCGACCGGTCGGCGCGACGCTCGTGCCGTTGGGACCGAGGCCGGGGTTTCCGTCCGAATAACCGATATGCGCCTTCGCCGTCAGCGGTGTTCCGGCGATCGCCAACGCACCATCACCCCACAGATAGAGATTATCTTCGCTCTGGCCGCGGCTGTTCGGCGCGGCGGAAACGTTCGCGAGCGCATATTGCTTGGGCGCATAGGCCGCGCCCGCCGTCAGCGTCGCCGGCCCGGTGGTGCCCGTCAGCTTGACATAGGGTTCGGCGAAATCCGAGTCATCGGCGCCGCCCGGATACATGTACCAGACGAGGCCCATGTCGAGCGTCATATTGTCCGCGATCGACGCCTTGTATCCGCCGATCAGGTCGAGTTCCATGTTCGCGCCGCCGAAGGTGCCCCAGCCCGAGAGATTGGACGCCCAGGCGCCGGCATAGAGGCCGCTCTCATGCGTCACCGTGAGGCCGCCCTGCACCGCCATTTCCTTGTCGGTTTGCGACACGCCGCGGAAACGATAGTCCGAGGCGATCGTTGCCGAACCCGAAATGGTGACGGCCGGTTCTTCTTCTTCCTGCGCCCATGCGGCGGCGGGAGACAGTGCTGCCGCAAAAACGGCGGCCGAGATGATGATTTTCATATCTTCCTCTAGAAAACGCCTCGGCCGGACATGGCGGAGGCTCGCGAGGATGCTCAACTAGATCGGCGCGGCGTTGGAAATCGAGAGCGAGAACCGCCCGACCGCATAGTGTTTTTGCTACGCGACCGGCCGGTTTCGATCGCCGGGCACCAACAGCTGTTCGAATATCGTCGGCGCTTCGAAGTCAGACGCGGGCAGACGCCTCCAGCGCTCGGAAACCTCGACGGTTTCCCACAGGCCGGGACCGACGAAGAGGAGCGCGCTCCCGGCGCTGCCGCAGACAAAGACGATCGCGGAGAGGAGCATCATGAACGATGTCGCATCGCGGGCCGGGGTGGTGAGCGCCATCTGGTGAAGCCGGACGGCAACCGACCAACCCAGCACAAGAAGCCCGAGGCCGCCGACGCGCAGGCCCAGATGGGCCGCAAGGGTGTCATGCCATTTCTTCACGTCAGACCTCCAAAGGGAGGTCGTTCACCTATGCATGTACGCGTAGGAAATCGAGATCGGGAAACGCCGCCGGGCATAGAGATTGCATATAGTCGCAGCCCGACAGCGCGCCGCCTCCCACTCAGCGCGCCGACGCGCCCTCCTCGGCAAGAGGATCGCCGAGGCGCAGGCGATAGCCGATGCCGAGTTCGTTGCAGATGATCTGCGGCTGCTGCGGATCGGCTTCGAGCTTCTGGCGCAAGGTCCGGACGAGAACACGGAGATATTCGACATGATGCTCATGCTCGGTCGGCCAGACCTCGTTCATGATCTGGTTGTGCGTTATGACCCGGCCGGGGAACCGCGCGAGTTGCGCGAGCACGGCATATTCCTTGGGCGTCAGATGCACCTCCTTGCCCGCCTTGGTCACCGTCCGCGCGATCAAGTCCATCGTCACATCACCCACCGACAGGGTCAGATTCCCGCCGTCACGGGTCAGGCGGTTGCGCAAAGCGACGCGCACGCGCGCCAGCAGTTCGTCGGTGTCGAAGGGTTTGGTCAGATAATCGTCGGCGCCGAGATCGAGCGCCGCGACCTTCTCTTCGGTCGCATCGCGCGCAGACACGACGATCAGGGTCGTATCGGACTGCTGCTTGAAGAGCGGAACCAGCTCGAGCCCGTCGCGGTCGGGCAGCCCGAGATCGAGCAGCGTAATGTCGGGACGCTCTTCACGCAGACGTTCGATCGCCTCGCGCGCATTTTCCGCCTCGACGATCGCATAGTCGGCCCGCGCCAGCGCCGCGTGGATCAGGCGGCGAATGTGGAATTCGTCATCGACGATCAAGACCTTGTGACGCACTTTCATGATATGTCCTTGTCGATCGGATGCGTGATGATCAGCGCGTCGGGGATGCGGATGGTGAAGCAGGCGCCATGCGGCTCGGCATTGTTGCCCGCCTCGACCGACAGCCCCATCGCCTCGGCAAAGCCCTTGACGATGGCGAGGCCAAGCCCGGTGCCGTGCTTCGCGCGGTCGCTTCCTTCGAGACGGGTGAAGGTTTCGAAGACGCGCTTCTCATTCCCGGGCGCGATACCCGGTCCCTGGTCGATGACCGACAACAGGATCGCATCCGCCCTGCGCCGCGCCCGAATGACAATCGGCGTATCGGGATCGGCATAGCGTCCGGCGTTGTCGAGCAGGTTGATCAGGCAATGGTGGAGCAGCACCGGGTCGACGCGGACGAACGGGATATTGGGTGAGATATCGATCTTCACCTCATGGCCGGTCAGCGACGCCCGTGTGTCATGCGCCGCACTCGCCGCGGCGTCGAACAATTCGGTGGCCTCGACCTTCAACGGCAACGCGCCCGCTTCGACGCGCGCCATGTCGAGCAGGTTCGACACGAAGCGGTTGAGGCGGCGCGCTTCGGTCTCGATGGTCTCGGCCAGTTGCGGCGACGGGTGGCGCTGCATTTCCTGCGCCGCCGAGAGGATCGTGGTGAGCGGCGTGCGAAGATCGTGGCTGACCGAGGACAACAGGGCCGAGCGCAAACGGTCGCGCTCGTCCACCTGCCGCGCGTGAAGAGACGCTTCTTCGAGCGCCATGCGGTCGAGCGCGATCGATGCCTGATCGAGCAGGCTCATCAACAGCGGCACCTGGTCGGACCGGATGGGTTCGCGCGCATCGTCACGGGTCATGCCGAGGACGCCGAGCACACCGCGCGTCGTGCGCAGCGGATGGAACAGCCAGTCCGACGCGGTGAGCGTCGACGACCCGCGCCCGGCGGGCTGTTCATTGTCCATCGCCCATTGGGCTGCAGCACGCTCGATCTGCTCGAGCCGGTCTTCGGGCGGCACCGCGGCGCGCAACGTCGGCCCGTCGGCGGACGGCAACAGCAGCGCCGTGCGGACATCGAGCAGACGCCCGACCTCGGCGCAGATCGCATGCATCAGCGTGTCCTGGTCGGGGGCAGCGGTCAGCTGCCGCGAAAAGCTGGCGAGCGCCGCATTCTGGCGCGCGCTCCACTGCGCAAGATCGGCCTGCGCGCGCACCCGCGCGGCAAACTGGCTGGTGACCACCGCGACGCCGAGCAGCACGAGAATGCTGACGACATTTTCCGGATTGTTGACGGTGAGCGTGCCGGTCGGCGGCAGGAAAAAGAAATTATAGGCAAGGCTCGATGCAAGGCCCGCGAACAGCCCGGCGCGCACGCCGAACGTCGCGGCGGCGAACATGACCGGCACCAGATAGAGCAAGGCGATATTGCCGAGGTCGATAGCCGCGAGGAGCAGGCGGCCCAGCGCCGTCATCGCGGCGACCATGATCAGCGACCAGACATAGTCCGCCGGCCGCCCCCAGCGCCCGGGAACGACAAGGCGGCCACGCTGTTGTCCGGACCGCGCGGCAGGCTCGCCGGGCAGCACATGGATGGCGACATCGTCGATCGTCCGGACGAGCTGGTCGACGACCGAGCCATGGCGCATTTCGAACCACCAGGGGCGGCTCGACTTGCCGATGACGATCTGGGTCGCCCGTGCCTCGCCGGCAAAGGCGCGCAGCCCTTCGACGACGCTCGCCGCCGGCACGGTGGCGGTCGAGGCACCGAGCCGCGAGGCGAGCGCGAGCGTGTCGGCAAGCTGCCGCCGATCGTCATCCGACATCGCCTGGCTTCGCCGCGTCTCGATATAGACCGCGGTCCACGGCGCCCGCAGCGCGTCGGCGAGCCGCTTCCCGGCGCGGACGAGTTCGGCGGCGACGGGCAGTTCACTGACCGCAACGACGATCCGTTCGCCGACCGCGAAGCTGCCCGCCAGCGCATTGGCGCGGACATGTTCGAGCATCTGCGCGTCGACCGCCTGCGCGGCGCGGCGGAGCGCCAGTTCGCGCAGCGCGGTCAGGTTGGACTTGGAGAAGAAATGGGTGAGCGCGCGGCTCGCCTCCTGCGGAATATAGACCTTGCCGTCGCGCAGCCGCTCGATCAGCTCGTCGGGTGGAATATCGACCACCTCGATCTCGGCATTTTCCAGGATCGAGTCGGGCACCGTCTCGCGGACACGAACGCGGGTGAAGGAGGCGACGACGTCGTTCAGGCTCTCGACGTGCTGGATGTTGATCGTCGAATAGACGTCGATGCCCGCATCGAGCAGTTCCTCGACATCCTGGTAACGCTTCGGATGCCGGCTGCCCGGCGCGTTCGAATGGGCAAGTTCATCGACGAGCACGAGCCCCGGACGGCGTTCGAGGATCGCGTCGATGTCCATTTCGCCAAGGCTATGTCCCTGATGATCGACGTCGCGGCGCGGGATGATCTCATGGCCGTGGACCAGCGCCTCGGTCTCGCGGCGGCCGTGGGTCTCGACCACGCCGATCACGACATCGACCCCGGCCTCGCGCCGTTGCCGCCCGTCGGTGAGCATCTCCCACGTCTTGCCGACCCCGGGGGCTGCACCCAGAAAGACTTTCAAACGGCCGCGGCCTTCCTGCGCCGCCTGGCGCAGGAAGGCCTCTGGTGATGGTCGATCCTTCTCTGTCACGCGGCGGGTTTAGCGCCAAAAGCATCGAGTCGTCGATTGAGCTCGAACACATTCACGCGCGGCTCGCCGAGAATGCCGAGGAGAGGCTTGTCGACGCTCTGTTCGACCAGCCCGCGGACGGCATCCGGAGCGAGCCCGCGGGCGCTCGCCACCCGGTCGACCTGATAGAAAGCGGCCTCGGGCGTGATGTCCGGATCGAGGCCCGATCCCGATGCGGTCACCATGTCGGACGGAACGGCTTTGCCGGGTTCGGCGGCCTTCAGCTTCTCGACATCGCCTTTGACCCGGTCGATGAGCGCCTGCGACGTCGGCCCGAGGTTCGACCCCGACGATGCCAGGCCGTCATAGCCGTCACCCGCCGCGGAAGGCCGCGTGTTGAAATAGCGCTCCGATGTGAAGGCCTGGCCGACAACGGTCGAGCCGACCACGCGGCCCTTCTCTTCCACGAGGCTGCCATTCGCCTGATTGGGGAAGAGCGCCTGCCCGATGCCGGTGAGCGCCAGCGGGTAAGCGAGCCCGAGGAGCAGCGCGAACAGCAGCGTCATGACGAGCGCCGGACGCAGCGAGCTGATGAAATCCTTGTTCATTGTCATATCCTCAGACGAGACCCAGGCCGCCGACCGCGAGGTCGATCAGCTTGATGCCGACAAAAGGTGCCACGAGGCCGCCAAGGCCGTAGACGGCGAGGTTGCGGGCGAGCAGCGGGCCCGCCCCCATCGGCTTGTAGGTGACGCCTTTCAGCGCCAGCGGCACAAGCAGCGGGATGATCAGCGCGTTAAAAATGATCGCCGACAGGATCGCACTCTCAGGACTGCTCAGCCCCATCACATTGAGCACGCCCAATCCCGGATAGAGCACGATGAACATCGCCGGGATGATCGCGAAATATTTGGCGACATCGTTCGCGACCGAAAAGGTCGTCAGCGCGCCGCGCGTCATCAGCAATTGCTTGCCGAGGCCGACGACCTCGATCAGCTTGGTCGGATCGCTGTCGAGATCGACCATATTGCCCGCCTCGCGCGCCGCCTGCGTGCCGGTGTTCATCGCGACCCCGACGTCGGCTTGCGCAAGCGCCGGGGCGTCGTTGGTGCCATCGCCGCACATCGCGACGAGCCGCCCGCCGGCCTGTTCCTTGCGGATCAGCTCGAGCTTGTCCTCGGGGGTCGCCTGCGCGAGAAAATCGTCGACCCCGGCCTCGGCGGCGATCGCCGCGGCGGTGAGCGGATTGTCGCCGGTGATCATCACGGTGCGAATGCCCATCGCGCGCAGCTCGCCGAAGCGTTCGCGAATGCCCGCCTTGACGATGTCCTTCAGGAAGATCGCGCCGAGCAACTCGCCGTCCTTCGCCACGGCGAGCGGGGTGCCGCCGGCGCGCGCGATTTCGTCGGTGATGCGGCGCAGCTCGGTCGCAGCGGCGGTTGCCCCTGCACCGGGATTTGCCTTGAGGACCGAATCCACGGCGCCCTTCTGGATCACGCTATCGCCAAGCTTGATCCCCGAGATGCGCGTCTGCGCGGTGAACGGGATGATCTCCGCGCCTTCGGGCAGTTCGGTCACCGCCTGGCCGAATTTCTCGCGCGCGAGTGCGGCGATCGAGCGGCCTTCGGGGGTTTCGTCGGCGAGGCTGGCGAGCAGCGCCGCCTCCGAAAGGACAGCCATCGACTGGCCGCCGACCGGACGGAATTCGGTCGCCTGCCGGTCGCCGACGGTGATCGTGCCGGTCTTGTCGAGCAGCAGCACATCGATGTCGCCCGCCGCCTCGACGGCGCGGCCAGACTTGGCGAGCACGTTGAAGCGCACGAGGCGGTCCATGCCCGCGATGCCGATGGCCGAGAGAAGCGCCGCGATCGTCGTCGGGATAAGGGTGATCAACAGCGCCGCGAGGATTGCGACCGGAATGCTGCCGCCCGCATAGTTCGCAAATGCCGGGATCGTGCCGACCGCGATCAGGAAGATGATCGTGAGGCCGACGAGCAGCAGGGTCAGCGCAATTTCGTTCGGGGTCTTCTGCCGCTCGGCGCCTTCGACGAGCGCGATCATCCGGTCGAGGAAGCCCTGCCCCGGATTGACCGTGACCTGGACGCGGATCTCGTCGGAGATCACGCGGGTGCCGGCGGTGACCGCCGAGCGGTCGCCGCCCGCCTCGCGGATCACCGGCGCGCTTTCGCCGGTGATCGCCGCTTCATTGACCGACGCGACACCGCCGACGACTTCGCCGTCCGACGGGATCAGGTCGCCGGTCTCGACGAGCACGACGTCGCCGACCCGGAGCGCGCTGGCGGGAACGCTTTCATAGGCATTCCCGTCGCCCTTCAGCTTCTTGGCGATCAGGTCCGCCTTGGTGGCGCGGAGCGAGGCGGCCTGCGCCTTGCCGCGCCCTTCGGCGAGCGCTTCGGCAAAGGTGCCGAACAGCACGGTCAGCCAGAGCCAGATCACGAGCTGCAGCTTGAAGCCGGTGGCAAGGCCGTCCTGACCGACGGCGAGGAGAACCGTCAGCAAGGTCGCGACTACGGCCGTCGTGAACATCACCGGATTGCGGATCAGTTCCTTCGGATTGAGTTTGCGGAAGGCGTCGCCGATCGCGGGAACGATCAGGTCTGCCGTGAACAATGATTTTTGTACGGACCGAGCCATTTGCATGGATCCTTAAAAGAGCTGGCCGTTGATCATCGCGAGATGATCGGCGATGGGACCGAGCGCGAGGCTGGGCAGGAAGGTCAGGCCGCCGACGATCAGCACGATGCCGATCAGCAAGCCCGTCCACAGCGGCCCGGTGGTGGGGAAGCTGCCCGCCGATTCGGGCGTATATTTCTTCGCCGCCAGGCCTCCCGCGATAGCCAGCATGGGGATGATGATGAAGAAACGGCCGATCCACATCGCGACGCCCAGCATGCCATTATAGAAAGGCGTGTTGGCGGTGAGGCCCGCAAAGGCCGACCCGTTGTTCGCGACCGCGCTGGTGAAGGCGTAGAGGATCTCCGAGAAACCATGCGCCCCCTTGTTGAGCGGCCCGGCCAGCCCCGCCTCGGTGACCGACGCGATCGCGGTGAAGCCGAGGATGATCAGCGGCAAGACCGCGATCGCGAGCACGGCGAGCTTGACCTCGCGCGCCTCGATCTTCTTGCCGACATATTCGGGGGTACGCCCGACCATCAGACCCGCGACGAAGATCGCGAGGATCGCAAAGAGCAGGAAGCCATAGATGCCCGCGCCAACGCCGCCGATGACGACTTCGCCAAGTTGCATGTTGAACAGCGGGATCATCCCGCCGAGCGCGGTGAAGCTGTCGTGCATCGCATTGACCGCGCCGCACGACGCCGCGGTGGTGACGACCGAAAAGAGCGACGAGGCCGCGATGCCGAAGCGAACCTCCTTGCCTTCCATATTGCCGCCGGCGGCGCCAAGCTGGTGAAGGATCGGGTTGCCGGCGGCTTCCTGCCAATAGGTGATGGCGGTGCCAGCAACGAACAGCGTCATCATCGCGGCGAGGATGGCCCAGCCCTGACGCTGGTTGCCCACGGCGCGGCCGAAGGTCCAGGTCAGCCCGACCCCGATCGCGAAGATCGAGAGCATCTGGACGAGGTTGGTGAGTGCGGTCGGGTTCTCGAACGGATGCGCGCTGTTGGCGTTGAAGAAGCCGCCGCCGTTGGTGCCGAGCATCTTGATCGCTTCCTGGCTGGCGACCGGCCCCAGCGCGAGCGTCTGCTTCGCGCCCTCGAGCGTCGTCACGTCGACCGAACCCGCCAGTGTCTGCGGCACGCCGCTCGCGATGTAGAAGATCGCGATGGCAACGCAGAGCGGCAGCAGCAGGTAGAGCGTCACACGCGTCATATCGGCCCAGAAATTGCCGATCGTTTTCATCTCGCGCCTCGCGAAGCCGCGAAACAACGCGAAAGCGAGCGCAATCCCCGTCGCAGCCGAGAGGAAATTGTGAATGGTAAGGCCAAGTATCTGGCTGAGGTTCGACATCGTCGACTCGCCGCCATAGCTCTGCCAGTTGGTGTTTGCGGTGAAACTGATCGCCGTGTCGAACGCGAGATCCGCGCTCGTGCCGTCATGTCCGAGCGGATTGAGCGGCAGCACGCCCTGCAGGCGCAGGATCGCATAGGTGAAGAGCAGCAGCGTCGCATTGAAGATCAGCATATGGACCGCGTAGCGCCGCCACCCCTGCTCTTCGTTCGGGTCGATACCCGACAGGCGGTAAAAGCCGGTTTCGACCGGCCCGAATATGCGGTGCAGGGGCGTCCGTCGCCCCTCGTAGAGCGCGAAGAGCCATTGGCCCACGGGCTTGCAGAACAGGAGCAGGATCGCGACGAACGCGACGATGAGAAACCATCCCTGAAAGGTCATGGGTGCGCCTCCCTTAGAAGCGTTCGGGCCGTGCGAGCACGGCCACGAGATAGAAAAGAAGACCGAGCGCGGTGGCGCCCGCGAGCCAGAGGTCGAGTGTCATCGCCACCTGTCCTTCACGCGTCGTCGCACAGGCGGGCATAGCCAAGGCTTGCCGCGACCAGACAGAGGATGAGGCCGATCCAGAGAAGGTCCTGCATGGGTTTGCTCCAGCATGGCGCCGGCCACGGTGTGTGGCGCGAGTCGTCTGCGGACCGTCAAATAGGAGAGTCGCACGTTTTAATGCGAGAGACCGAAAGGCCGGCTCGCATAGTATTCTCGTATGATTTCTCCGTTTTTCGGGCTGCGACGCACGCGGGACTCGGTTCGCCGCGTCATCCCCCGTCTCCGGACCACGCGAGTGGCAAGAGCACCGGTTGAAAACCATCGCTTCTTTGTCGTCGATGCCGCGATGAACGATTGCGCACCGCGCGGGCGACCTCTTTTTGACTTCTCGATCCCCGCATTACGCCCTACCGCAACCGCACCGCGGGGCGGCAGGGAGGTTTGAATGGCAGACTGGACGGCATGGATCGGGCGCCGGATCGCGCAGCAGGATGTGCTGACGCCCTCGGCGCTCGCGCGGTTCCGCGCGACGATCGACAGCGACGAGATCGGCGACGTCGCTGCGCAGGCAATCCATTGGTGCCTGTGCCTGCCCGACGCGCCGACCGCGACGCTCGGCCCCGACGGCCATCCGCTGCGCGCGGACAATCCCGACAGCTTCATGCCGCCGATCCCGTTGCCGCGCCGGATGTGGGCGGCGAGCGACGTGCGCTTCCATGCCCCGATCGCGGCCGGCGCCGTGATCGCGCGGACCTCGACGCTCGCCGCGATCAAGGAGAAGAGCGGCGCGACCGGCCAACTCGTCTTTGCCGAGGTCGAGCATGAAACGCGCGCCGATGGCGTGCTCGCGGTAAGCGAGCGCCAGACGATCGTCTTCCGCGCGCCCGCACCGGTCGCGGCCCCCGCGCCAGCCCCAGTATCGACGGACGCGCCCGATCTGTCGGCCTGGACATGGCGGCGCGACCTGGTGCCCAGCGAGGCGATGCTGTTCCGCTATTCGGCGCTGACCTTCAACAGCCACCGCATTCACTACGACCTGCCCTATGCCCGCGAGGGGGAAGGCTATCGCGGCCTCGTCGTCCACGGACCGCTGACCGCGACCTTGCTGCTCGACCTCGCCCAGCGCGAACTGGGTGCCAACGCACTGGCGGCGTTCACGATGCGCGCGCAGGCACCGGCCTTTGTCGGTGAGCCGATGCACCTCGTCGGGCGCGCGAAGGATGGCGGCTGGGAAATGGCGGCGATCGGGTCCGATGGACGAACCATCATGGCGGCGGAGGCGAAGGTATGAACGAACTGGTCTTGCGCGAGGACGGGGACGGCGTCGCGACCCTGACGCTCAACCGCGCGACAAAGCGCAACGCGCTCAACCTTGCGCTGTGGGGCGAGCTCGACGCCCATGCCGACGCGATTGCCGCCGCGGGCGATGCAATCGGCGCGGTGGTGCTGCGCGCCGACGGCCCGGTGTTCTGCGCTGGCAACGACCTCAAGGAGCGCGGGATCGAAGCGCCGCGTCCGCATTATCAGGCATCGATCGTCACCAAGCTCGCCAACCTGCCGCAACCACTGATCGTCGCGGTGCAGGGCGGCTGCTTCACCGGCGGCCTCGAACTCGCGCTTGCCGGCGACATCATCGTCGCGGGCGAAAGCGCGCATTTCGCCGATACGCACGGCAAATTCGGGCTGGTACCGATCTGGGGCATGAGCCAACGCCTCCCCCGCCGCGTCGGCGCGTGGAAGGCACGCGAGATGAGCTTCACCGGCCTGCCGGTGAGTGGCGCCGAGGCGGCGCGCATCGGCCTCGCCAATCATTGCGCCGCCGACGTCGATCTGGAGGCAACGACGCGGACGCTGGCCGAGGCGATTGCCGGCCAATCGCGGCACAGCGTCTTTGCGTACAAGAAGCTCTATCGCGAACAGGCGGATTTGCCGTTGGCTGCCGGACTGGCGCATGAGGTGTTCAACAGCGCCGGGGTGGCGCCCGATTTCGCCGAACGGGTGGCGAAGCAGTTTTAGGATCCTCCCCGGAACGGGGAGGATCGGCATCACCCGATCGCCTTGCCCTCCTCGACGCTCGCCCATTGGCGCCCGTCGTGGCCGAACAGGATTTGCGTCCCCGCTACCCGCTGCTGCTGCAAAAACTCCATCGTCCGCAGCCCCGCCTCGCGGTCGACCACCGCTTTTTGCAGCACCATCAGGTCGAGGTTGCGTTCGGTGTAGCAACAGTCCGCCGCGAGCAGCACCTCGCGCCCACTCGGCAGTTTGACGATCACGCTCTGATGTCCCGGTGTGTGACCATAGGTCGGCACGATCCGCACGCTGCCGTCGCCGAACAAGTCGCACTCGCCGTCGATCGCCTTCACCGGCTGGCCGGTGGCATAATCGAGCGCCTCGTACAGCCCCGCCTCCTCGGTCGCCTGCGCGGCCGCGAGTTCGCGCGACTGCACGATCACCGTCGCATTGGGCAGGCTGGCATTGCCGCCGCAATGGTCGATGTGGAGGTGCGAGTTGATGACATAGTCGATGCTGCCGGGGTCGACGTCGATGCTTTTCAGCCGCGCCGCGATCTCCTGCCCCTCGAAAAATTGCAGCCCGAACTTGTTCGGCGGCAGCGCGGTTTCGAGCGTGCGGCGATAGCGCACCCCCATGCCGCTATCGAACAGCGCGCGGCCCTTCGGATGGTCGATCAGATAGGAGGGCACCGGCCCTTTCAGATAGTCGCCCTCCTCGCCTTCGATGAAATAGCCCGGGCGGCACTGGAACCAGCCAGTGTTGAAGGCATAAAGGGTGAGCGTGCCGGTCACTGTTCGCTATATTCCGGGGGGCGCTTGCCGAGGAAGGCGGCGAGCGCTTCCTTGTGATCCTCGGTCGCCGACAGGATCACCTGCTGCCGGTCCTCGATCGCCATCGCGGCGTCGAGGCTCTGCGCATCGATATTGAGATTGAGCGCCTGCTTCGACAGCCGCAGCCCCCAGGGTGCGGTCGCGAGCATTTCGTCAGCCAGCGCGAGCCCGCGGTCGAGCAGCGCCTCTTCTGCGACGATCTCGCTGATCAGCCCGGCGCGCAAAGCCCGCTCGGCGTCGATGAAGCGCCCGGTCAGGATCATCTCCGACGCCAGACTCGCCCCGACAAGGCGCGGCAGAAAATAGCTCGACGCCATGTCGCAGCCGCCAAGCCCGATACGGATATAGGCGGCGTTGCAACGAAAGCTCGGCGTCCCGTAGCGCACATCGGAGGCGAGCAGCAGCGACAGTCCGCCGCCCGCCGCGGCGCCATGGCCGAGCGCGATGATCGGCTGCGGACAGGCGCGCATCTTGCGATAGATGTTGCCGATGCTCGTCTGGGTGCGCAGCGTGCGCAGCACCGGCGTCTCGTCGGTCGAGCGGTCCTCCTGGATATCGAGCCCGGCGCAGAAACCGCGCCCCGCGCCGCGCAGGATGACGACGCGGATCTCCTTGCGATCGGCCAGCCCGCCGAAATAGGCGTTGAGTTCGTCGACCAGCCCTTCGCTGAGCGCATTGAGCCGATCGGGCCGGTTGAGCGTCGCAATCTCCACCTGCCCACGCGTCTCGATCAGCAGCTCGCTCACAGCGTCTGCCCGTCGTCGACGGTGATCACGCTGCCGGTAATGCCGAGCGCCGCGTCGGAGCAGAGCATGAGCAACGGCGTATGAAGGTCGGTCGCGGGACGCATGCGCTGGCGCGGAAAGCTCTTCACCATCTGCGCGCCGACATCGCTGTCGAACAGTTCGGCGGTCATTTCGGATTCGAAATAGCCCGGTTGGATGACATTGACGCTGATCCCGCGCCGCGCCCATTCGCGCGCCAGCGCCTTGCCGAGGTGGCGCACCGCCGCCTTGGTCGCGCCATAGACCGAGGTCGCAGGGAACACCTTCTCGGCGGTGATCGATCCGATCAGGACGATGCGGCCATGCTGCTTCTCGCGGGCCCCCGCCTTGTCGAGCCGCTTGGCACCCTCGGTCGCGGTCAGGAAAACGCCGCGGACATTGGCCGCGAGCAGGAAATCGACGTCGTCGACCGACAGCCCGAAGGCCATCTTCTCGGTAGCGACCCCGGCGTTGGCGACGATCGTGTCGACCGTGCCGAACGCCGCCTCGGCGGCGTCATAAGCCGCAATCGTGGAGGCCTCGTCGGTGACGTCCATCGACACCGCGATCGCCTGCCCGCCCGCAGCCTCGATCGCCGCGACTTGCTCGGCGAGCTTGTCGGCGCGGCGCGCGGCGAGCACGACCTTCGCGCCCGATGCGGCGAGCACCCTCGCGAAACCCGCACCCAGCCCCGACGAGGCCCCGGTGACGAGCGCGACGCGGCCCGTCAGGTCGAACTTGGGTTGCTCCGCCATCGTCTCTCCCTTTCGTTGAACGATCCGGCCTTGGCGCCAATTGACGTTTACGTCAACCAGTCGAACCAATGGCCGCCGTAACGACAAGGGGAGTTGACAGAGTCTGTTTGTTCCCCTAATGTTCCTCTTGTGCACACACAACCTTTCCCCCGTCGCGGCTGCCAAGCGCGGCGGACGGGGGATAAAGGTTCCTCTTTGCCCCCTTTCACGCCAGAGCATTGATCGCGGCGACAAACGGCGTCAGAAGCGGTGCCGTATCTGGCCAAAAAATGCGGGGGCTCGGCATGACATCTTCTTTCGGCATCGCCGGGCATCGGAGCTGAAACGATGCATGCCGTCGAAGCCTTCGAACTTGTCCTCGCTCTCCTGGCCCTCGTCATCGTACTGCACTGGCTGGCGCTCAAGCTCCGCTGGCCGCCGGCAACGGCGTTGCTTGTGGGCGGCGGTGCGCTGGCCTTCATTCCGGGCTTGCCACATATTTCGCTCGACCCCGAACTCGCGCTCGTGCTGTTCCTGCCGCCGCTGCTGATGGACGGCGCCTATTACACCGCGCTCGGGCGCTTCCGGCGCCATCTGCCCGGCATCCTGTCGCTCGCGGTGGGTGCGGTCGTCTTCACCACCCTCGTCGTCGGCGTGGTCGCGCACTGGATTCTACCCGAACTGCCGTGGGCCGCCTGTTTCGCGCTCGGCGCCATCGTTTCGCCGCCCGATGCCGTGTCGGCGCGCGCGGTGCTCAAGGGCGTCCACCTTCCCCGCCGGCTCGAAGCGCTGCTCGAGGGCGAAAGCCTGCTCAACGACGCGACCGGCCTGATCCTCTTCCGCTTCGCGGTCACGGCAACGCTCAGCGGGGTTTTCGACGCCGACGACGCCGTGCAGAGCTTCGCCTTCGTCGCACTCGGCGGCGTGGTCGTCGGTGCCGTGGTCGCCAAGGGCTGGATCATCCTCGCGAAGCGCTTCAGCGATCCGATGCTGATCATGCTGATCACGATCCTGCTCTGCTGGGCCGCCTATATCGCGGGCGAGACCGTCCATGTCTCGGGCGTGATCGCGACGGTCACCGCGGGGCTCGCCATGGGCTGGTACCAGCATGAGATCCTGCCCGCCGCGGTCCGCCTGCGCGCCAATTCGGGATGGCAGATCATGGTCTTCGTCCTCGAAGCGCTGGTGTTCATCCTGATCGGCTTTTCGCTGCGCGACGCGATCGAGCGGATCGGCGGGATCGGCGCGATCCCGGGCAGCTGGGTGACCATGATGGTCGGCGTCGTCCTGACCGTCACCGTCGCGCGCTTCATCTGGATCTTCGCGTCGGAGGCAGTGCTGGAAGCCGCGCGCCGGGTGGGCCTCGAACGCGCGCGACCGCTCGGCTGGCGGCAGGCGACGGTGCTGAGCTGGGCCGGGATGCGCGGCGTCGTGACGCTGGCGGTGCCGCTGACGCTGCCGATGGCGATGCCGGGCCGCGACCTGATGCTGATCTGCGCCTTCGCGGTGATCTTCGTGACGGTGGTCGTCCAGGGATCGAGCCTCGGGCTGCTGATTCGCCGCGTCAAACCAGTCGATGTCGATCCGCCCGCCAAGATGGCGTTGCCCGCCGCCGAAGCCGCGATGGCACGCGCGCGCTTCGCGGTGATCGAGAAACTCGCCTATGACGAGGACGGCACCCTCATCCATCCGATGATGCTCGAGGAGCATCGCAAACGGTTGAATTTCATGGAGCGCTACGAAGCCGATGCCAGCACGACGATGGACGGCTTGCGCGCGCATTTCGACGTGCTGCTTCAGGCCATCGCGGCGGGCCGCGCCGAGCTGATCCGCATCCACCGCGCCGGACTGATCGAGGACGAGGTCCTCCACGAACTGGAACGCGACCTCGACGTCGAGGAACTGGCGATGACGCTCCAGCGCGGCGACTAGAGTGGGTTAGAAGTCGAAACCGGCCTGGGTGTCGGTCTTGCCCGGCGCGGCCTTTCGGGGCGTTGGGGCCGCTTCGATCGAGCCCCCTTCGAGTGCGAGCATATGCGCTTTCGACGTCGATCCTCCAGGGGCTGAAAAACCCCCGATCTTGCCACCGGCGCCGGTCACACGGTGGCACGGCACGATCAGCGGAACCGGGTTGTTCGCCATCGCCTGGCCGACGTCTCGCGCAAATTCGGGACCTGCACCGAGCGCCTTCGCGACCGCGCCATAAGTCGTCGCCTCCCCCATCCGAGCTTGCGGACGAAGGCGTAGACCTGCTCGAAAAAGAGCGACTGTTCGCCCATGTCGACCGGGACCGCCGCGAAGTCGACCCTTTCGCCCGCAAAATAGCGCACCACGGCATCGACCACCGACCGCACCGCCGGCGGCGGTTCGGTCGGCAGCGCCATCGAAAACCGGCGCACCAGCGAACGCTCCGTCTCGTGCGCACTCGCCGCAGGCAGCCGCAGGCTGGAAATCCCTTTGTCGTTCCAGCCGATCGCGGCGAAGCCCGCCGCGGTCTCGAACAGATGATAGTGAACCCGCTTCGTCATGGCCCGGCCGTATATCACCGGACCGTTTCGCGAATGCAATGGCGGCTTCCCCATCGGAGCCGCACAGCCGGCCAGCGTGTGCCGGCCGGCTGTGCGGCAGGATTCCGCCCTACTTCTGGTCAGCGGCGATGGCCCGCTCGCCGAGCGCCGTGACGTCGGCATAGTCGCCCGCCACATGCGCCCGCGCCCGCCCACGAAGCAGCAAATGGCTGATCGCGGGCAAGACGAACAAGGTCAGCAGCGTCGAGGTAATCAAACCGCCGATCACGACGATCGCGAGCGGCTTCTGGACCTCGGCGCCGGTGCCGGTGGCCAGCGCCATCGGAACGAAGCCGATGGCCGGAACGATCCCGGTCATCAGCACGGCGCGAACCCGCTCCATGACGCCTTCATTGATCGCGACGTCGACGGCTTTGCCTTCATCGATGCGCTGGTTGATGCTCGTCATCACAACGAGGCCGTTCAGCACCGTCACGCCCGAAAGCACGATGAAGCCCACCGCGGCCGATACCGAGAAGGGTAACCCCGTGAGCAGGAGCGCAAACACCCCGCCTGCCAAGGCGAGCGGGATCGCCGAATAGACCGCGACCGCCTGCCGCACGCCGCCCAAGGCCATGAACAATATGCCGAAGATCGCGGCAAAGATGATCGGAATGACGATCGACAGGCGCGCCGACGCGGCTTGCAGATTCTCGAACTGCCCGCCCCATTCGATGAAGCTTCCGGTGGGAAGTTTCACCTGCGCGTTCACCTTGTCCTGCGCCTCCGCAACGAAGGATCCGAGGTCGTTGCCGCGGACGTTGGCCTGTACGACGACGCGCCGTTTGCCGTTTTCGCGGCTGACCTGGTTGAGCCCCTCGGAGAAGCTGAACTTGGCGAGTTCGCCGAGCGGCACCGATGCCCGCGGACCCCCCTCACCCGGCAGCAGCACGGGGAGCGCGCCGACTGCATCGAGATCGTCGCGCGTCGCCCGGTCGAGCCGGACGACGATATCGAAACGCCGGTCACCTTCGAACACGATCCCGGCTTCGCGCCCGCCGAGCGCCGCCGCGACCGTGTCGCTGACGTCCCGAAGTGTCAGACCGTAGCGGGCGATGGCATCGCGGTCGAACTGGACATCGAGCACGGGGAAGCCCGCGGTCTGTTCGACCTTCACGTCCGCGGCGCCCGGCACGGTGTTCAGGATCGCCGCCACCTGCTGCGCCGCGCGGCCCATCTCGTCGAGATCGTCGCCATAGAGCTTGATCGCGATATCGCCGCGCACCCCGGCGATCAGTTCGTTGAAACGCAGCTGGATCGGCTGGCTGATCTCGAAGGCGTTGCCGACCAAAGGTTCGAGCTTCTTCTCGACCCGCTCGATCACATCATCTTTCGTACGGACGCCGTCGGGCCAGTCGCCCCGCGGCTTCAGGATGATGAAGGTATCCGACGCGTTCGGCGGCATCGGATCGCTGGCAACCTCTGCCGTGCCCGTTTTCGAATAGATGAAGGCAACCTCGGGCAATGCCGACACTGCTTTTTCGACCTGAAGCTGCATGTCCTGCGACTTGTTCAAGGATGTCGATGGAATGCGGAGCGCCTGCATCGCAAGATTCCCCTCGCCGAGCACCGGAATGAACTCGCTTCCGAGCGTCCCGAACACAAGGATGGCCGCCGCGAACGTCCCGCCGCCCGCACCGATCCACGGCCAGGGGCGCGCGATGACGCGCCCCAGCACGGGCTCGTAACGCTCCTTGACCCAAGCGATCGCCCGGACTTCCTTCTCCGCGACCTTGCCGCGCAGGAGCAGCGCGACCATCGCCGGAACGAAGGTCAGCGATGCGATGAACGCGCCGCCCAAAGCCAGCAACACCGTGATCGCCATCGGCGAGAAGGTCTTGCCCTCGACCCCGGTAAAGGTGAGCAGCGGCACGAACACGAGGAAGATGATCGCCTGGCCGTAGATCGTCGGCTTCACCATTTCGCGTGAGGCTTCGAACACCTCATGCAACCGCTCGCTCAACGAGAGCAATCGTCCTTCATGATGTTGTCGCTCGGCCAATCGCCTGAGACAATTTTCGATGATGATGATCGAGCCGTCGACGATCAGCCCGAAATCGAGCGCGCCGAGGCTCATGAGATTGCCCGACGTGCCGGTGATGTTCATTCCTGTTCCCATGACCAGGAACGAGATCGGGATGACCAAGGTCGCGATGACCGCGGCGCGGAAGTTTCCGAGCAGCCAGAACAACACCGCCGCGACGAGCAACGCGCCTTCGGCAAGGTTCTTTTCGACCGTACCGATCGTCGCGTCGACGAGTTGCGAGCGGTCGAGCACCGGCTTGACGACGATCCCCGGAGGCATCGACCTGGCAACATCCTCGAGGCGTTCGGCCGCCGCCGAGGCCACGATCCGGCTGTTGCCGCCCGCGAGCATCAGGACGGTGCCGACGACCAGTTCCTTGCCGTTTTCGGATGCCGACCCGGTGCGCAGTTCGCCGCCGATCTGCACGGTCGCGACATCGCGAACCATGACGGGCACCCCGCCGCGGTTCGCGACGGTCGCCCGGGAGATTTCGTCGAGGGTTCGAATGCGGCCGTCGGCGCGGACGAGGAAGGCCTCGCCGCCACGTTCGACGAAGTTCGCGCCGACCGAGATATTGGCGCGTTCGAGGGCCTCAGCGAGTTCCGAGAAGGAAATGCCATAGCTCGCCAATTTGGTCGCATCGGGCTGGACGACGAACTGCTTTTCATAACCGCCGATCGAATCGATACCGGCGACCCCCGATACCGAGCGCAGCTGCGGGCGGATCACCCAGTCCTGGACGGTCCGCAGATACCCAAGCTTGGCGACGTCATCGACGAGGATTTCGCCGGTCGGGGTCCTGTAGGAGCCGTCCGGCTGGAAGCCCGGCTTTCCGGCAATCTTGGGATTTTTCGCATTGGCCGTCGGCGCAAAATCGACGGTGTACATCAGCACTTCGCCGAGACCCGTGGAGACCGGACCCATTTGCGGCTCGGCGCCGTCGGGCAAGGTACCCTTGGCCTGGCCCAGCCGCTCCGCAACCTGCTGGCGGGCGAAATAGAGATCGGTATCGTCCTCGAAGATCACCGTGACCTGGCTGAACCCGTTGCGCGAAATCGAGCGCGAGCTCTGCAGTCCCGGGATGCCCGCCATCGCGGTTTCAATGGGGAAGGTGACGAGGCGTTCGATGTCGAGTGGCCCCAGATTGGGTTCGACGGTGTTGATCTGAACCTGTTTGTTGGTGATGTCGGGGACGGCATCGATCGGCAGCTTGAGCAGCTGCGTCAGGCCGTAGGCCGAGATGATGAGGGTGAGGAGAACCACAGCCCAGCGAAAGCGTATCGACGCATCGAGTAGTTTTTCGATCATCTCAATGCTCCGCCTCGCCCTTGCCGATTTCGGCTTTGAGCAGGAAGGCGCCCCCGGTCGCGATGACCGCGCCCGGCTTCACCCCGTCGACGATTTCGATGCGTCCGCCGCCGCGCTTGCCGGTGACCACCGTCGTCGCCTGGAAGCCCTTGGCCGTTTTGACGAACACGACCTCGCGTCCCTCGACCGTCTGCACGGCTTCTTCGGGCAGCGCGATCAGCATGGCATCCGCTGTGCCTTGCGGCTTGATCCGCGCGCGAAGGCCTTGTCCGGGGGTCAGTCCGCCAATGCCTTCGGGAATGAGGACGATCGTCGCCGTCTTGCTCTCGGCGTCGAGGCTCGGGGTAGCCGAGCGCACCACGGCCTTGACGGTCTCACCGCCGAGCAGTTCGATGACCGCCGTATCGCCAGGCCTGATCCGGCGGGCGTCGGCCGCGAGCACCGAGGCGTTGATCTGGATATGGTTGGGATCGGAGACCCGGAACAACTCGGTTCCGGCGAGCACATAGGCACCGAGCTTGGCGTCCGATTTGGTAATCCGCCCCGAAATCAGGCTCGTCACCGCGAGGGTGCGGCCATCGCCCGACACCTTGGCGGCGGCGGCAGCCGATTGCGACCGCCGCGCCTCGGCTTCGGCTTCGGCCAGCGCTGCGGCGGCGGCCTCAAGGTCCTGCTTTGCGGTGATGCGGGCGTCGAACAGCTTCTTTTCGCGCGCATAGGTCGATCGCGCGAGCGCCAGGCGCGCCGTCGCCGAACTCCGCTCGGACGCGATGGCCGCCGCGTCGCGGCTTTCCATCACCGCCACCGATTCACCGGCGCGAACGACGTCGCCAAGGCGGCGATGGATGCGGGTGATCGCTCCGTCGGCGCGCGCCGTCAGCACCGCCTCGCCATCGGGGGTCGATGCGACGACGCCCTGTGCCAATATCTCGGAGGCCAGACCGCCGGCCTGGATCGTCTCGGTGACGATGCCGGCCCCCTTGGCGCGCGCCTCGTCCATCAGGACCAGCCCTTCGACATGGCCTTCCTCTTCCTCCTCGGCGGGAGTCGCCGCGGGTGCGACGGCCGAAGGTGCGGTCGTCGAGCGGCCGATCAAGATGCCGCCGCCACCCAGAACGAGCGCCCCGGCCGCGACGGCGGCCATCAGGCGATATTTGTTTTCGAAGATTTTCATGGTGTAGTCCCCTATTGCGCGTTCGCGCGGCCCAGCGCGGCAAGCGCGCGGGCGCGATCGAGTTCGGCTTCGATGAGTTTGAGATTCGCGCTGGTCAGCGCCTCCTGGGCATCGATCAGTTCGATGAGCGTGAACTTGCCCTGCTGGTATCCGATCTCGGCGACCCGCGCGGCTTCGCTCGCCTGAAACAGGCCGACCCCCGACAGCGCCGACACCCGTTCGTTGGCGGCCGAGAGCATCAGCTCGGCATCGCGCCGCGAGAAGCGGGTATCGAGGCGGGCCTGTGCGAGCTGGGCCTCCGCGGCCTCGCCTTCGGCGCGCGCCGCATCGATATTGCCACGATTGCGATTGAACACCGGCAGCGGGATCGAAACACCAACGATAAACGCCGTGTCCTTGCTTTCGCGAAAGTTCCGCACCCCGCCCGACGCCGTGATGTCGGGAACGCCCTCGGCCTGCGCCTGCCGGACCCGTGCGGAGGCGGCATCGCGCCCGGCGGCGGCAAGCCGCTCGTCGAGGCTCTGTGCATCGGCTGCCAGAGCGGGGGGCGAAAGGATGTCCTGCCGAACGGCCGACAGCTCGGGATCATCGCTGCCGATGAACAGCGCGAGTTTTTGGCGAGCCGACATCAGCTGCGCCATCGTCTTCAGGCTTTCGGCCTTCGCCTCGGCAAGCAGCGCATCGGCGCGCAGCTTGGTCAGCGGCGGATCGCGCCCGACATCGACGAGGGTTTCCGCGATCCGAGCCAGTTCGACCGCCCGCGCGAGAACGCTTTGCGACAGCACCGCCCGGTCTTCCGCCGCGCGGAGTTCGGCATGCGCCACGATGATGTCGTAGGACAGGTCCGCCTCGGCGCTGCGCAGTGAGATTCGGGCCAATTCGCGCTCGGCGGCGGCGACCGCTTTGCGGGCACGCCTTTTGCCGCCAAGCTCGAAGGGCTGCGAGACCGCAACCGTAGTTTCGGTCTGGCCAAAGGCCCGATAGGGTCCGGTGCCGCTGAAATTCTCGACTTCGGCGGATATGGTGGGGTTTGGACGCACGCCAGCCTGCGTCGCGCGGCCTTCGGCCGCCTTCAGCTCGGCCTTGGCTCTGGCAATCCGCGGTGAGGCCTCTTGTCCGCGCACCAAGGCGTCGGACAGCGAGACAGGTTCGGCCAATGCCGGTTGAACCGACATAGCCAGCATCCCTGCAAACAGCAGGATGCCCGATGATTTCGACATAAATACTCCCGATCAATGCGTGGAGCGCAGGCGAAATGCCCGCGCGAAGCAGTGATCAGGCGGCGGGAGGTTGGGTTGGTGGCGCGATGCTGCGCGATGCGAGCGCCACGGCGAGGCGCGGCAGATGCACCTCGCGTGCGTGCGGCCCCGACGCGGACGCCAGGCCTTCGTCCGCGACAAGGCCGGTCGGACAATGATGATGATGCACCACTTCGCCGCCGCTTTCGGTCGGCGAATTGTCGTCGCGAACCGCGTCATCCGACGGTTCCACAAAGTCATGGTGATGGCCGACGATGCCCGACGCCGCCACATTGTCATCCGCCATGGCACGCGTGTCCATGCCCGCCATCAGCGCCGCGATGAGCAACAGGAACTGGATCAGGGCCTTCCGCATCGCCCGCCAACTAACAGTCGAGTAAGAGACAGGCAAGCTGGCGATCATCGCGCCCCCGGTCGCACATAGGGCTGCAAATCGTCGGGCACCGTCATCGGCACGAACGCGCTGACAAGGGCGCGGCCGGTGTTGCCGACGGGCAGCCGGCCCGTGAGCGCGCCGAGCGGGACCAGCATGATGCGCAGCAACTGCCCGAATATCTCGCGCGTGTCGCCCCGCGAGACTGCGAAGCTCAGCATTTCGAAATGCGAGGAGATATGCAACCGAAACAGGGGCCGGGCGATGATATGGGCACGCTCGAGATACCGCCAGCAGGCGGCCCAATCGCGATCCCGGCGTGCGCGCCGAAAATGATCGATCTCGTGGCGATATGCGCCGTGCCGCTCCTCCGCGGTACGGGTCGCACGCGAGGCCCCTGAGCCTCCTGCGGAGCGATGGTCTGGCATCATATTGCACCGATGTTGTTCGAGTCGGCGCCTTCCCTACACCCTGTAGCTGCTACAGGGTCAAGCCGGATCGAACGACCAGCTTGGCGGCGGCGTGATGCAACGGATGCCGTCCCGGCCTATATTTTCCCCGAAACGGTCGCGACCCGCAGCGCGAGCCCGACGCGACACACTGGCGCTTCGACGTCGTGCTGCTCGGTTGAACAGATTTGGGGGTAAGCGACGATCCGTGGAACAGCGGCGCGCGCATCAGAACCAGGCCTTGATCCCCATCACGAAACTGACGCCGCTCGCATCCTCGCCTGCGGCGCGGGCGAAGCGGGCGCTGTCGCCGACCTTGCGCGCCCATTCGACGCCGACATAGGGGGCGAATTCCTTGACCACCTCATAGCGGAGCCGCAGGCCGAGTTCGACGTCGGAGAGCCCCGAACCGATCCCGCTTTCGGGCACGTCCTGCGCCGCGAAATTGACCTCGGCCATCGGCTGGAGGATCAGCTTCTGGGTCAGGCGCTGGTCGTAACTCGCTTCGAGGCGGGCGAGCAGGTCGCCCTTGTTCGACAGGAACAGCGCCCCCTCAACCTCGAACCAATAGGGCGCAAGCCCCTCGAAGCCGATCGTGGCATAGGTCCGGTCGGGGCCGTGGCCAAAGTCCTGGCGAACCCCCGCCTGCGCGTTGAAATAGGGGCCGATCGCGCGGCTGTAGAGCGCCTGGACCTCGCCGCTTTCGATGCCTTCGCCGAACACCGCCTCGCCTTCGCTCTTCACCGTCAGGCGGTGGATGTCGCCGCCGTACCAGCCCTCGCCCTCCCAGCGAAAGCCGTCGCGCCCCTTGCGCGCCTGATATTCGGCAAGGTTCAGGCTGACGAAGGCGATCGTCTGGTCGCCGCCCTCCTTCATCATCTCGTGGCGCGAATGCTCCATCGCGCCGCCCGGAAAGATGCGATCGGCGTACCAGTCGGTCGGTGGCGGGGGCGCCGGCGCGTCGCCGGGCGGCAGGTCGGTGCCGCTGGCACCGCCCGCCGCATCGGGCGCCGGCGCCTTCGGCGTGCAGTGCCCCATGCTCGCATGCTCGGGCGGGCAGTCGGGATCGGACGGCGCCGGCAAGCCATGATCCATCGCTTCCATGCCCGGCATTTCCGCATCGGGCGTGCAATGACCCATCGCGGCATGGTCGGGCGGGCAGGCTGGCGCCTTGGCGGCGGGTTTGGTCGCCGGTGCGGGCGCCGCCGACCCATGCATCGAATGATCCATCGACTGCGCCGCCGCCGGAACCGCGAAAACCAGCGGCGCGATGCCCGAAAGCAGCAGGGCGAGCCGGGTCATGCGGCCTCTCCCTTCGGGCGGACGCTGACGACGCGCATCATGCCGGCGTGCATATGGTAAAGGAGGTGGCAGTGGAACGCCCAGTCGCCGAGCGCGTCGGCGGTGAAATCGAAACTCGCCGTCCCGCCCGGCTGAACCAGCACCGTATGCTTGCGCGGCGAGCGATCGCCCTTCCCCGTCACCAGCTCGAAGAAATGGCCGTGCAGGTGGATCGGGTGGCTCATCATCGAATCGTTGATCAGGTTGATCCGCACCCGCTCGCCCTCGATGAAGGGGATCGGCTCATGATGGTCGGACATCTTCACCCCGTCGAACGACCACATGAAGCGTTCCATGTTGCCGGTCAGGTGGATGTCGAGCGAGCGCGAGGCCGCGCGAATGTCAGGGTTCCGCTCCAGCGCGATCAGGTCGTGATAGGTCAAAACCTGATGCCCGACATCCTCCAGCCCCTGCCCCGGCTCGCCCATGCGATCGACGGGCATCGGCGAGATCGACTGGACGCTCGGGTCGCGCCTGACCTGCGGCGCGACGTCGAAGTCGCGCATGCTGTGCTTCATGCCGCCGGCGCCATGTCCCATGGCGGCATGGTCCGGCGCCGCGCCGTCGGCGGGCGCGGGAGTACAATGGCCCATCGCGGCATGTTCGGGTGCGCACGCCGCATCGCGGCCGGTGGCGCCGCCCCCGCCCATGTCCATGCCCATGTCCTTCATCGTGGCAAGCGGACGGGCGCGCAGCGGCGGCACCTCGGCGACCATGCCCGCACGCGGCGCCAGGGTGGCGCGGCCCAGGCCCGACCGGTCGTTGGCCTCGGCCACCAGCGTATAGGCGCGGTCCTCGACCGGGGTGACGATCACATCATAGGTTTCGGCGACGGCAATCTGGAATTCGTCGATCTCGACCGGCACGATATTGAGGCCGTCGGCCTGGACGACGGTCATCCTGAGGCCCGGAATCCGGATATTGAAGATCGACATCGCCGAGGCGTTGATGATGCGCAGCCGCACGCGCTCGCCCGGGTTGAACAATGCGGTCCAGTTGTCGCGCGGCCCGTGGCCGTTGACGAGGAAGCTGTAGGTCGAGCCGTTGACGTCGGCAATGTCGGTCGGGTCCATTCGCATCGCGCCCCACGCGATCCGGTCCTTGAGCGGCTGGTCCTTGCCTTCCAGCAGCCCGCCCAGCGTCTGGCGCTGGTGGTTGAAGTGGCCGGGATTGACCTTGAGCTTGCGATAGATCGCCTCGGGCGACAGCGGACTGTGGTCCGACAGGACGATGACATGCTCGCGGTCGGATGCGATGGGGTCGGCGCCCGCCGGATCGATGACGATCGGTCCATAATGACCGATCTGTTCCTGAAGACCCGAATGGCTGTGATACCAATAGGTCCCCGACTGGACGACCGGGAATTCATAGACGAAGGTCGATTTGGGCTTGATGCCCGGAAAGCTGACCCCCGGCACACCGTCCATGTGAAAGGGCAGGATCAGCCCGTGCCAGTGGATCGAGCTGTCCTCATCGAGGTCGTTGACCACGGTCAGGCGCGCCTGCTGCCCCTCCTTCAGGCGGACGAGCGGCGCGGGAACGGTGCCGTTGATGCCGATCGCGCGGCTGACCTTGCCGTCGACCCGCATCGTCTGGCGCGCGATGCGCAGCGTGATATCGCTGCCCGACACGGTGGGCAGTGTCGACGCGATGCCGGGCGAGACCGGCTGCGCCCAGGCCGGAAACCACGATGCGAGCGCGGCCGCGGTTCCGCCACCCAATGCTCCGCTCACGAAACGACGCCTGTTAATCTGCATGATCTTCCTGATGGTTGCCGACTGTCTGCAATATCATACGCAGGGGATGCCGACGCCCCTTGTCGCTGCCGGCTTTTTGCGGACCGGCGGCGCGCTTGTCCACGCAAGCCTAGCCCTCGCCCCCTTCGAGCAACGCGCGGAGCCTGCCGCGCGCGCGGTAAAGCCGCGTTTCGACCGTCTTTTCGCTGACCGCCAGCAGCACCGCGGTCTCCGCCTGGCTGAGGTCCTCGACCCCGCGCAGCACCAGCACCTCGCGCAGATTGTGGGGCAGCGCCGCCATCGCGGCGCGGACGCGCGCGAGTTCGGCCCGGTTTTCCGCCTCGACATCGGGGGCGGGCGCGTCGATCGCCACGTCATGCGCGCTGTCGAGCGGCAGCGCGCGCGCGAAAAAGGCCCGCACCGCGCGCCGCCGCGCCCAGTCGCGGCACTTGTTGAGCGCGATCCGCGAAATCCACAGGCGAAAGGGCCGCTCGCGATCGTAACGCGACAGCGCGGCAAAGCCCGCGACGAAGCTTTCCTGGGTCAGGTCCATCGCCTCGTCGGCATCGCCGACATGGCCGCGGATCAGGCGAAAGACCGGCGCCTTGTAGCGGGCCAGAAATTCGCGATAGACATCCTGCCGCCCGGCGTCGGCGAGCGCGGCGAGTTCGCCATCGCTACATTGCGACAGGTCGAGCGTCACCGCGCATCGGCGGTCAGCGCCTTGGCCACGCGCTTGTCGAACATTGCCGCCTGCTCGCGGTCGAGCACCTGGCGCATCGCGAACAGGTGCTGGAGCGTTTCCTTTTGCAGGTCGCCCATCACCTCATGCGTCTCGTCGATCGCCTGGGTAACCTGCGGTCCATAGCCATGCTCGGCGTCGATCGCCTGCGCCAGCCGGATGTTGGCGGCGCGCATCTCAAGCTCGAGCGCATCGCGCCGCGCGGCGAACCGGGCCTCGATCAGGTGGATCTTCTTTTCCTGATCGGCGGACAGTTTCAGTTCGCGGTGCAGCAACGCGTGCAATTCGGTCTCGTTCGCGCGCGGCGCATCGACGAGTATCCGGCCGACGAACACACCCGCCATCGCCGCCAGAAAGGCGATCAGGCCAATGATGAGCAACCGGCGCGAAGCCATCGTCAACGCACGTCCAGCAAGGTCGACGGCGCCAGCGGACTCGCCGGAACCAGCGGCGTCAGCGGGCTGGCGGCAACCGCGGGCGGCACGAACAGGCTGCCCGCGGCGATGCCGCCGCCGAGCGAGACGAACGCCGCGAGCGCGATCGTCCGCCGCATCGCGGCGGTCTCGCGGCGGCGCGCGGCCAGCATCTGCAGCACGCGGTCGTCGAGCGCGTCCAGCGCGGCGGGCATCGCCGCCGCATTCAATATCCGAAGTTCGTCGTCCATCGGCTTTCCGCCAATCCTTTCAAAAGGACTATACGCGCGCCCGCGCCCTACCCCTCAACCGCCGCCCACCGCGAAAACTCTATTTTCCCGAGGGGGAACCCAACCGGGCTGCGTAATAGCCAAGACGAACATGCAATTGGAGTTTTTTATGACCAAGTGGTTCCCCCTTCACCTCGCCGCCGCGATCGCGCTGCTGTCGGCGCCCGGTGCCGCGCTGGCGCACACCAAGCTCGTCGGTTCGACGCCGAGCGCGAACAGCACCGTGTCGAAGGTGACTTCGGTCCAACTGAAGTTCAGCGAAAAACTGATCGCCTCGACCGTGAAGGCCGAACTGGTGATGACGGGCATGTCCGGCATGAAGGATCATCCGCCGATGAAAATCGCCTTCACCTCGGCGATCGGCAAGGACGGCAAGTCGATGACGCTGCAGCCGAAACGCGCGCTCGTTCCCGGCACCTATACGGTCAAATGGTCGGCGGCCGGTGCCGACACGCACCGCATGGGCAGCGAATTCAGCTTCACGGTGAAATAGGCGATGGGCGACCTCCTCGTGCCGGGTGTCAGGTTCGCGCTTTACGCCGACCTCATGCTCCTGACGGGGCTGGCCGCCTTCCCGCTCCATGCCTTCGACCGCGCGGAACGCCATATTCCCGCGCTACTCACGCTATTCCGGCGCCCGCAACCCTGGCTCTGCGTGTTCGGGCTGCTGGTCTCGGCAGCTGGCATGGTCATCCTGACCGCCGATATGCAGGGTGTTCAGCCGGACGCGGTCGATCCCGCGATGCTGCTGGGCATCATCGGGGAAACCGGCGTCGGCGCCGCATGGACCTGTCGCATGGTGGCGCTGCTCCTCGCGGCCGCCGCGCTCTGGCGCCTCGCCAGCCATCCGGTGATCGCGGCGTGGACCGTCGCAGTCACCGGCGCGATCGCGCTTGCGACGCTGGCATGGTCCGGCCACGCGGCGGCAAGCGAGGGTTTGGCGGGCACCATCCACCGCGCGAGCGACGCGCTGCACCTCGCCGCCGCCGCCATCTGGATCGGCGCGATCGCGGCCTTCCTGCTGTTGCTGCGTCCACGCCACGGCGCCGTACCGCCCGAATATGCAACGCTGGCGGCGCGCGGTCTCGACCGTTTCGCCCGGACCGGAACGATCTGCGTCCTCGTCATCGCGGCGACGGGGCTGATCAACGCGCAGGCGATCGTCGGGATCGCGAATGCCGGACAGGCGCTGGCATCGCCCTATGGGCAATGGATGCTGGCCAAGCTCCTGCTCTTCGCCGCGATGCTGGGACTTGCGGCCGCGAACCGCTGGCGGCTGACGCCCGCGCTCAGGACTGCGCTCGTCGAAGGCGAAGCCGCGCCCGCCATCGGTGCGATACGGCGGAGCCTTGCGGCCGAAATCCTCGCCGGCCTGGCGATCCTCGCCCTTGTCGGCTGGCTCGGGTTGCTCGATCCGTTGCCCTGACCGGCGCCTATTGGCGCGGCGGGGGCGGATCGGGCGGCGGTGTCTCGGGCGGGCGACCGCTGTCGATCGGCAGCCGCAGGTCGATGCGCGTACCGTTGATCTCGGTCGTCACCACGGCATTGCCGCCTTCGACCCCGATGCGTGTCGCCTCGCCGACCGGGATGGTGCCGATATCGGGAACGTCCTGCGGCTGGACCGGGCCGCGCGGATTGCTGGGCGCCGGCGCCGGCGCGGCCTTCCTGCCCGCCGCTTCGCCCATGAAGTCGCGCCAGATGCGGGCGGGCAAACCGCCGCCGTTGATCCCGGCCAGCGGGCTATTGTCGTCGTTACCGATCCACACCCCGACGACGAGGCCGTTCGCATAACCGACGAACAGCGCGTCGCGATTGTCCTGGCTGGTCCCGGTCTTGCCGAAATTCGCCGTGGGTAGCCGCGCCGCGCGGCCGGTACCGCGATTCACCGCGGCGCGCAGCAATTGCTCGATCGCGTCATGATCGCCCGACGAGAAGCTGTCGGGACCCGAAAACAGGCTTTCGAACCAGCCCGGCTTCTCGGTCTCGAAGGCGTGCGGAACGACCGGATAGCTGTTCGCCGCGACCCCGGCATAGGCGGCAGTGAGTTCGAGCAGGGTCATGCTCGACGTGCCGAGCGCGAGGCTGGGGTCGCCCTCCGCCATCGGCGAGGTGACGCCAAGGTCGCGCGCGAGCGCGATGACCTTTTCACTGCCCACCGCGTTGAACAGCCGCACCGCGGCGACATTGCTCGACGTCGCGAAGGCGTCTTCGAGGCTGATCGTGTCCGAATAGGCGCCGCCGGCATTTTTGGGGCGGTAGGATCCGGTCTCGATCGGCGTGTTGGCGATGGTGTCGTCGGGGTCCCAGCCGTCGCGCAGCGCGGCGAGATAGACGAACAGCTTGAAGGTCGAACCCGGCTGGCGGCGCGCCTGCGTCACCCGGTTGAAGGGGGAGTCGGCATAATCCTTGCCGCCGACCATCGCGACGACCTCGCCATTGGGGCGCATCGCGACCATCGCGACCTGCGCCTTGCCGACGCCCGCCCGGTTCACCGCGCGCCGCGCCGCCGCCTGCAATCGCGAATCGAGCGTCGTCGTGATCGTCTGGCGCGCATAGCCGACGTCGCTCAGCTTGCGCGCCTCGGGAAGCGCCCAGTCGGCGAAATAGGTGCCGGTGGGCAGCGTGTTGCGGGTGCGCACATCGATGCGCGGGGTGCGGATCGCCTTGGCCTCGGCCTCGGTCATATAGCCGGTGTCGGCCATCGCGCCGAGCACAAGGCGCATCCGCGCTTCGGCAAGCTCCGGGTTCTTCGTCGGCGCGAGGCGCGACGGCGCCTGTACCAGCCCGGCGAGCATCGCCGCCTGCGCCGGGGTCAGTTTTTCGGGCTGGCGATAGAAATAATGCATCGACGCGGCGCGCAAGCCATAAGTGTTATCGCCGAAATAGGCGTTCGACAGATAGCGTTCGAGGATCTCGTCCTTGCTCAGCCAGGCTTCGAGCCAGAAGGCGATCAGCGCCTCGCGCGCCTTGCGCCCCAGCGTCTTCTTGGGGGTCAGGAAGGTGAATTTCGCCAGCTGCTGGGTGATCGTGCTGCCACCCTGCGTCGAACCGCCGGTGACATTGCTCCACACCGCGCGTGCGACGCTGCGCGGGTCGACGCCCCAATGGCTGTAGAAACGCCGGTCCTCGATCGCGAGGAAGGCGCCGGTGACATGTTTGGGCAACGCGCTGGCCTTCACCGGTTCGTCGACGATAGCCCCCATGCGCGCGATCGGAGTACCGTCGGACGCCAGCAGGGTGAGTTGCGGCGGTGCAATCGGTTCGAGCGATTTCGACAAGGGCGCGGTGATCGCGAGCCAGCCGACGAGCAGGATGAAGATGATCGCGAAGATGGCGAAGCCGCGCGAAATACGGCGCAGCCATTTGCGGCGACGCGACAGCGGAACCGCAACGGGCGGAGTGCCGCCATCGGGCAACGGGGCACCACCGACGGGCGCGAGCTCGGCTGGAGGCGTGGCGGGGCGACGGAAAGCGAACATGCCTGACGGCCGTATTAGACGGGCAATACGGCCTTGGCAAATGGCTTGGCGAGGGTCGGCTCGGAGCGGTTTTGCGGCCACCGGCAACAAGTTAGTCGATCTTCCACCTTTCCGTTGTTAGAAGACGGAGAATTTTGGGGGATCGCATTTGGCTGGCTTCTTTGCATTTGTCGCGATTGTCATACTTTTCCTCCTGCTGATCGACACGCGCGGCCGGCTCAAGCGCGCCGAGGCGACGTTGCAGGAAGCCGCGAAGCGGATCGGTGCGCTGCAACGACACGCCGGCCTGCTGCCGCCTAAGCCGGGCGAAAGTCCCGAACAGGCACGCGCAGCCGCCACCGCCCCGCTTTCATCGCAACCGGTCGGTACGCCCAGCCCGGCACCGGCCGCGCCGCCGCCCTCTCGCTCGCCCTGGGCGCCGCCAACGCCGGAAACGCTCGACCGCTGGAAGCCCAAAATCGACGAACCGGTCCCCGCGCAACAAGAGGCGGCGCCGGAACCGGTCGCTCCGCCGCAGGATGAGGCGCCCGCACCCATACCCGTACCCGAGGAAGAGATCGTTCCGGCCGCCGCCCCGGTTGCCGCCGCGAGCGCGCCGCTTCCGGCGGTGTCGGAGCCGGTGCCCGACGAAGAACTGACGGAAGAGGAAGAAGCCAGGGAAACGGCCGCCCCGGCACCCGCCGACGCCGAGACCGAAGCGGATGTTCCGAAACCCGAAGCGGAGCCGGTCGCGGCACGCGCCGCCACGCCGCCGCCAAAACCGCCCGCACCACCCGCGCCTCCCGCCAGCATGGCGCAGCGTTTCGAAAATCTGTTCGGCAAGACGCTGCCGATCTGGGCCGGCGGGATCACGCTGGCGATCGCCGGGGTCCTCATCGTCCGTTATGCGATCGACGCGGGTTTCTTCGCGCGCGTCTTCACGCCGGGGGTACAGGTCATCGCGGGCGTTCTTTTCGGCCTCGGGCTGATCGGCGGCGCCGAATATGCCTGGCGCAACGAGGACAAGGTGCGCGACCTGCGCGTGCCACAGGCGCTGTCGGGCGCGGGCATCGCGACGCTTTATGCCGCCATATTGGTCGCGGCCAACGTCTATGGCCTGATCGGGCCACTCGCCGCCTTCGTCGGGCTGGCCGCGGTCACCGCCGCCGCGCTCGGCCTGTCCTTGCGTTTCGGGCCACCGAGCGCGCTGCTCGGGCTCGCGGGGGGTCTTGCCGCGCCGGCGCTGGTCGGCGCGATGCAGCCCAATGTGCCGCTGCTGGCGGTCTATCTCGGCCTCACCATCGCGGGCCTCACGGGCGTGTCGCGGATGAAGCGCTGGCCCTGGCTCGCGCTCGCCGCACTTGTCGGCGGCGTGGGGTGGAGCCTGTGGATGGTCCTCGCGACCAGCGCACTCGACACGCTCGGGTCGCTCTCGATCGGCGGCTTCGTGCTGCTGCTCGCGCTCGCGCTGCCGATGCTGGCGTTCGACGGCCCGCGCGCGGCGGTGCTCCGCGCCGGGTCGGCGATCGTCGGCGCGCTGCAACTCGCGCTGCTCGTCGGCTATGGCGGCTTCGCGCCGCTCCACTGGGGGCTGTTCGCGCTGCTCGCGGCGGCAGGCCAGTGGCTCGCCTGGCGTGAAAAGGACTTCGCGATCGTGCCGTCGATCAGCCTCGCGCTGTCGGTGATGCTGCTCGCCGTGTGGCCCGATCCGAGCGCCTACTGGTTCACGCTGATCGGGCTGGCGCTCGCGGCGATCCATGCGCTGCCGCTGCTCGCTCGGCTGTGGAGCGTGCCAAAGACGCTGCGCCGCACGCTCGAACTGTGCGGGCTGCTACTCGCGGCGGTGCCGCTCACCAAATATCATTTCTGGGATATCGCCGACGCGACGCTGGCACTCGTCGCGCTCGGCGGCGTGCTGCTCGCCGGCGCGGGCATTGCGCGCGGGTGGAAGGTCGAGGATCGCGCCGCGGACACCCGCTTCGCCTGGCTGACCGCGACCAGCGGTATCCTGCTCGCGCTCGCGATCCTGCTCGTCCTGCCGCACTGGATGGCGCCCTTCGCCATCGGCGGCGTCGCAGCGGCGCTGCTCTTTTTCGGCAAGGCGGCGAAGGATCGGCGGATCGAACCGATCGCCGCCGCCTTCGTCGGGGCCGCGCTGGTGTCGCTGGTCGCGACCCCGCTCGCGCTCGTCGAACTGCCGCGCCTCGTCATCGGCGCGGGTGACGGGTTCGCCACGCAGGCGCTGCTGCGCTGGGCTGGCCTCGCCGCCTTGCTCGCGTTGTTCGCGGGCAAGGCCGAGGATCGCTTTTTCCGCGCGGCGTCGCTCGCGATCGCGGGCGGGCTGGCCTACGGCATGCTCGCACAGATCGTCCCGGGCTGGAGCCTGACGCTGGCGATGGGTGCGGTGACGGTCGGGCTGTTCCTGCTCGCGCGGCGCGGGGCGTCGCTGCCGGTCGAACTCCTGTCGGCGGGCTTCGGTCTGCTCGCGCTGATGCTGCTCGCAGCGACCGGTCCCAATCTGGTCGCGCAGTGGAGCCGCCTGTTCGGCAGCGACGCCGTCGTCGGGGCCACCGATGTGATCCGCTGGGCGGGCATGACTGCGCTGCTGGCGCTGTTCACGGCGAAGGCCGGGAATCGCGCCCTGCGCTTCGCCGCACTGGCGGTGGCCGGCGCGCTCACTTACGGCACGCTCGCGCAAGTCGTTCCGGGGTGGAGCCTGCCGCTCGCGATGGGCGCAGTGGCGATGACGCTGTTCGCCATCGCGCGGCGGCGTGCATCGCACCCGATCGAATTGCTCTCGCTCATCTATGCCCAGCTCGCGGTGTTGCTGCTCGCCGGAACCGGGCCGCATCTGGTCGCGCAATGGACGCGTCTCTACGGCAGCGACGCAGCGGTCGGCGCGACCGAGGTCTTGCGCTGGGCCGGACTCGCCTTCGCCGGCCTCGCCTATGCCCGATGGTCGGACAGGCCGATCATCCGGCGCGCGGGTCAGGTCGCGGCGGCGCTGCTCGCTTATGGCGCCTTCGCGCAGGTCATCCCCGGCGCGTATCTGATGCTCGTGCCCGCAATCGGCGGCGCGGCGGTGTTGCTCGCAGCACGGCGCATCGCCTTGCCGCGCGTCGATGGAGCGGCGGCGAGCCTTGCCGCGCTCAGCCTCGTCTGGGCGGCGCTACCGGTCGCGGCGTGGGCGGTCGAGGCGCTGATGTCGATCGCCGGCCAGCCGATGTTGCTCGAAAGCCCCATGCTCGCGGTCGACCAGTTGCTGCTGCGCCTGCTGGTTCCCGCCGCGCTGTTCGCCGCGCCGCTATGGCTGATCCGCGCGCACTTGCCGCGCTGGCTGTTGCTCGCGGGACTGGCGACCGCCGGCGTCGTCGGCGGAATCGCGGTCCATTGTCTCTATCGTCTCGGTTTCGCAGCGGCGTTCGGGGGCGATTTCGTCGCCACCGGGGTCGGCCAGCGGCTCGTCTGGGAAGCGTTGCTGATCGGCGGCGGCTGGCTCGCGATGACGCGCGGCTGGACCGGTCTCGCCCGCCCGCTCGTCCTTGCCGGGACCGCGCATGCGGTCTGGTACGGGCTGATGCTCCACAATCCCTTGTGGGCCGAGCAGGCGGTCGGCGGCTGGCCGGTCGCCAATTGGCTGGTCCCGTTGTTCCTGCTGCCCTGGCTCGGGCTGACGCTCATCGGCCGGCTGTTCCCCGGAGCGCCAGCGATATACGGGCGTGTGGTCCAACTCGTCACGATGCTGTTCGTCGCGGGCTTCGCCTGGGCGACGTTGCGCCAGCTGTTCCACGGCACGCTGCTCGTCGAACCGGGGGTCACCGCGACCGAGAATATCCTGCGATCGATCCTGATCCTCGGACTCGCGATCGGTTTCCTGCTCTGGGGCATTCGCAAGGGTCGCCACGACTGGCGCATCGCGTCGCTGATCCTGATGCTCGGCGCGGTGGGCAAGGTGTTCCTGTTCGACGCCTCGGGGCTCGAAGGGTTGCTGCGTATCGGGTCGTTCGTCGTGCTGGGTTTCAGCCTGATCGGCATCGGCTGGCTGTACAGCCGCCAGCTTGCGCGCCCGGCGGCGGAGGATGACGGGAAGACGGCGTGACGACCCTCCTTTGGCTGGTCGCCGCGATCGGCCTGCTGCCCCTGGTCATCGGCATGGCGCGGCTCGACGGCGGCGGGCCGCGCATCGACGCCCGCGGTTTCGTCGCCTCGGTGCTGCTCTGTGCGTTGGCGTTCAGCCTGACCTTCCTCGTGCAGGAACTCGGACTCGTCCTGCCCAAGGCACTGGTGCCGGGACTCGACCCGATCCTCTATCACAACGACCATGACTGGTCCGGCGACGCGCCGGTTGCCGAACTGCTGCAGGGCGGCGGCGCGGTCGCGACCTTGCTCAGCGGATTGCTCTTCCTGTGGCTCGCGGGGCGAATTTCGCCCACGCGCCCGACGTGGCGGCTCTTCGCCTTCTGGATGGCGTTTCAGGGTCTATTCCAGTCGCTCAGCCAATGGGCCGTGGGCAGTTGGCTGCCCGGCAACGACGTCGGGCGCGCGCTGGCCTATCTTGGCGCCGGATCGCCCGAGAAAGGGCCGCTGTTCATGTCGGCGGTGAGTGCGATGTTCGCGGCGGGACTTCTGCTCGCGCGACGCTATCCCGCCGCCAAAGCAGGCCGGAACACGCTATGGCAACTGCTGGCGACACTGGCGCTGGCGACCATCCTGATCATCCCGTTCCGCGTGCCGCGCGAGCCGGTCGAAGTGGTGTTGATCCCGCTCGTCGTCCACATCATCGGCTTGGGCTGGCTGACGATCGGGCTGGGTTTTCGGCGCGAAGCCACGCCTTTGCTTGCCGCACCGACCATCGCCGGGCCACTGGCGGCGCTGGTCGCACTGCTCGCCATCTTCCAGCTCGTCCTGAGGCCCGGCATCGCGTTCTAATATGTAGGGAAAGGTGGGACGATTCTGTTGCCCGGCTCGTCCCCAGCCGCTGGTATCCGATTCTGTTGCCCGGTTCGGTCCGAACCGCGTTCTATTTGAATAACCTTAGGCCGTGAGGCTTATCGGTTACGCAGCCAGAGCGAGTGCTTCGTTATCGTTAGCACCTATTGGTTTTGAGCCTTGAACGGGTTACTCAGCCCGGGCAAAAACACCGTCTTTGAACACACGTCGATCCTAGTTCGGCCCCGTCAGAAACCCGATCTTCCTTGCGGATCGTCGGGTTTGTGGTGGAGCCGCCGGGTACTGCCCCCGGGTCCGCTGTGTCTATTACACGGTACCATTTATCACCATAGTCGGCCGAAACCGACAGCGTGCATATAGGAAGCCCGCCCGCGCTTGGAAAGGGCGCGGACGGGCGAAGCCTTGAAAAACGGTGGAAAATTATTTCTTGCGCAGCTCGTCACGAATTTCGGTGAGGATATCGACCTCGGTCGGCCCCGCCGGTGCATCGGGGCCGCGGCGCAACACCTTGTTCACCCATTTGACGAGCAGAAAGATGATGAACGCCAGGATCAGGAAATTGATCACCGCGGTGATGAAGGCGCCATAGCCGATCATCGCGACGCCGGCCTTTTTGAGCGCGGCATAGTCGGTCGCGGCGATGCCATCAGGAATGCTGCCAAGCAGGATGAACTTGCTCGAAAAATCGACCCCGCCGAATATCCAGCCGACCAGCGGCATGATGAGGTCCGCGGTCAGCGATCCGGTGATCGTGGCGAAGGCGCCGCCAATGATGACACCCACCGCAAGGTCCATGACATTGCCCTTGGCGATAAATTCCCTGAATTCTCCCAACATCTTGCTGCTCCCCGAGTGGTTGGTCCCGAGCGCCGAACCTGCCGCGCGGATTGCACAAAGGCAAGCGCCATCCTATGTACTGTATTGTTGCGGCAAAACGCCGCCGGAGGGAGCTTGTTACCATGTCCTATCGTTCTGCCCGTTGGTTGATCGTGCCGGTTGCGGCGATGTCGCTGTCCGCCTGCGGCATCAACAGCGTTCCGACCAAGGAAGAGGCCGCCAAGGCGAAGTGGGCGAATGTCGAAGCGGCCTATCAGCGCCGCGCCGACCTGATCCCCAATCTCGTCGAAACCGCCAAGGGTGCATCGAAAATCGAACAATCGACGCTCGAGGGCGTGATCCAGGCGCGTGCCTCGGCAACGCAGGTCAAGCTGTCGACCGACGACCTCAATGACCCCGCGAAGGTGCAGGCCTTCCAGCAGGCGCAGGGCAATGTGTCGAGCACGCTCGGCCGCCTGCTCGCGACCGTCGAAGCCTATCCCGACCTCAAGAGCCAGGCGCGCTTCGCCGACCTGATGACCCAGCTCGAGGGCACCGAGAACCGCATCAACGTCACGGTCCAGGATTACAACGCCGCGGTGCAGGACTATAATACGACGATCCGCACCTTCCCCGACATCATCGGCGCCAAGATCGTCCATGGCGCGCAGCCGATGACGCCGTACAAGGCGATCACCCCCAACGCGAACGTCGCGCCAAAGGTCGATTTCGGGCAATAATATGCGCCGCCCTCTCCTTGCCGGCCCGCTCGCGATCCTGTTGGTCGCGAGCGGCTGCAAGGAGGCGCCGCCACCCGAAGCCGCCACTTGCGACCAGGTTCCGCAGATGGCGTTGCAGGGACGGGTGAACGACGCGGCGACCGTTCTGAGCGACGAGGAGGAGGTCCGCTTGACCCAGCGTCTCGCCCGATACGAAGCGCGAACACGGCATCCGATGGTTGTCGCAACCGTCGCAAGCCTCAACGGCGCCACAGTCGAGGATTTCGCGACCTGCCTCGGCAATCGCTGGGGCATCGGCCGAAAGGGTGAGAATGACGGAATTCTTATTTTGGTCGCGCCCAACGAACGCCGTGTTCGCGTCGCGACGGGAACCGGAATCGAAAAGCTGCTCTCCGATGAAAAGGCGAAGGCCGTGATCGACCAGATGACCCCCGGCTTCAAAAGCGGCGATTATGCGGCCGGCCTGACGACAGGCATCGAGGCCATCGCCGCCCAGACGGGAGACGCATCGTGAAG
The DNA here is from genome assembly GCF_059421785.1 of Sphingopyxis sp. GW821-FHT02C12. NCBI lineage: Bacteria > Pseudomonadati > Pseudomonadota > Alphaproteobacteria > Sphingomonadales > Sphingopyxidaceae > Sphingopyxis > Sphingopyxis sp. GW821-FHT02C12. The sequence continues at coordinate 2,283,068 of NZ_JBWKVQ010000001.1, read as the reverse complement.
TCCATCCTGCTCGGCTGGGCGCTGGGCCTCTCGCTGCTCGCCGCACCCGCGAGCGCGCAGACCTTCCCCAAGCTCACCGGCCGCGTCGTCGACCAGGCCGACATCATCCCGCCCGCCGAGGAAGCCGCGCTCAACACCCAGCTCGAAGCGCTGGAGACCAAGACCGGGCACCAGTTCGTCGTCGCGACGGTCAAGGACCTCGAAGGCAATGATATCGCCGATTACGGCTACAAGCTTGGCCGCGACTGGAAGATCGGCGACGAGGCGAAGGACGACGGGGTCGTCTTCCTGATCGCACCGAACGAGCGGCGGATGAACATTTCGGTCGGTTACGGCCTCGAACCCGTGTTGACCGACGCGATGTCGGGGCGGATCATCCGCGATACCGTGACCCCGCTGTTCAAGGCGGGCGACATGCCCGGCGGCATCCAGGCCGGCGTCAACGCGATCGCCGAGCAGATCCAGTTGACCCCCGAGGAAGCCGCGGCGCGCGCTGCCGCGGCCGACGCCGCCGAGCGCGACCGCGCCGACGACGGCGACATCGGCGGGCTGATCTTCGTCGGCTTCATCGTCTTTTTCTTCTTCATCCTGCCAATGCTGTCGAGCCTCGGTCGGCGCGGCAAGAAACGGCGGCGCAAGAACAGCCCGTGGGGCGCCCCGATCATCATCTGGGGCGACAATGACTGGGGCGGCGGCAGCGGCGGATCGTCGTGGGGCGGTGGCGGCGGTTCGAGCTGGGGCGGTGGCGGCGGCTTTTCGGGCGGCGGCGGCAGCTTCGGCGGCGGCGGCGCCTCGGGCGGCTGGTAGGAGCAGGGACAATGCCACGCAAAGTCAGCCATGTGAGCGAAGCCGACCACGACATCGTCACGACCGCGGTCGCCGCGGCGGAGGCGCATACCAGTGGCGAGATCGTCACCGTCATCGCGGCGCAGTCGAACGATTATGACGATGTCGCGCTCGTCTGGGCGAGCATCATCGCCTTCGTCGCGATGTCGGTGATCGCGCTGTTCCCCGATTTCTATCGCACCCTCTATGACCGGCTGACCGGCGGCTGGGGCTATGAGCTCACCGCCAATCAATGGCTTGGTACGGTGATCGCGATCGGCGTGCTCAAATGGATCGGTATGTGGCTGATTTTGCTGTGGCGCCCGCTGCGCCTGTGGCTGACCCCGCGCGCGATTCTGGCCGCGCGGGTGCGCGCGCGCGCGATCGACCTGTTCAAGGTCGGCACCGAGGCCAAGACATTGGGCCGCACCGGCATCCTGCTTTACGTCAGCCTGAAAGAACATCGCGCCGACATCGTCGCCGACGAGGCGATTGCGGCGAAGGTTTCGCCCGATGTCTGGGGCGATGCGATGGCGGCGCTGATCGAGCATGTTCGCGCCGGCCGCCCCGGTGAAGGCATGGCCGAGGCGGTGCGCCAGATGGGCGTGGTGCTCGCCGAGCATTTCCCGCGCGGCAGCGAGAACCCGAACGAACTGCCCGATCGACTGATCGAACTTTAAGAAGGACAGACAATGGCCCGCCCCGCCCCCGACACCCCCATCGAAACACAGTGGGAGGGCCGCTTCGTCACGGTCAAGCAGCAGGGGACATGGGAATATGTCTCGCGCTCGCGCGGCATCCACGCCGCGGTGATCCTCGCGATCGACGACGGCGCCGACGGACGGCACATCATCCTCGTCGAGCAATATCGGGTGCCGATGGGCAGGAATTGCATCGAACTGCCCGCGGGGCTCGTCGGCGACGATACCGCCGGCGAGGCCGCCGAACTGGCGGGCGAGCGCGAGCTGGAGGAAGAGACGGGTTATGCCGCCGCGCACTGGCGCAATGTCGGCGAATTCTACTCGTCGCCCGGCATGGTCAGCGAAAGCTTCACCCTGCTCGTCGCGAGCGGGCTCACCAAGGTCGGCGAAGGCGGCGGGGTCGACAGCGAGGACATCATTGTCCACCGCGTGCCCCTGGACGCAATCGAAGATTTCGTCGCGACGAAGCGTGCCGAAGGCTGCGGGATCGACGTGCGGGTGGCGATGCTGCTGGTCAGAGGACTACTTGCGGCGCTCTAGCGCCCCTTGAACCGCCACCGCAACAACGGCCGCGCCAGCAGCAGCCCGGCGATGAAACCGCCGACATGCGCCCAGATCGCGATATTGCCCAGCCCCGCGCCGCCAGCGAAACCGATGAGCAGTTGCAGCCCGATCCACGCCGCGGCGAGCCACAAAGCGCGCACCCAATGGCCGGGGATCGGCCCGATCGCCGCGGTGCGCGTGCGGCTGAAGATCAGCGCATAGACCGCGACCAGCGCCGAAATCGCCCCGCTCGCGCCGATCACGACAACGAGCGATCCGGGGTCGGCGATCCATTGCGCCAGCGCGCCGGCATAGGCCCCGGCGACGAGCAGGAACGCCGTCGCCGACGACCCGAGCGGCGCCTCGAGCTGGCGGCCGATGAAGATCAGCATGATCATGTTGAAGACGAGGTGCATCACCCCGCCGTGCAGGAACGCCGACGACAGCGGCGTCAGCGCAAAGGGCAGCATCGTCCCCGGCGGCGCGATCAGCTCGCTGCCGAACCGCCCGGGGATGAAGCCCGCGCCGATGAAAGCCTGATGCTCATAGCCGGTGATCGCGAGCAGGACGAAGACGATGACGCACGCCGCCGCATAGCCGGTGATCACGGGGGTGCGGGCGGCGTTCATCGACGCTGCGCCGGTCAGACGAATTCGATCTTGGTCACCACATAATATTTATCGCCGGCGGGAACCGTCACCTCGATTTCGTCCTCGACGCGGCGGCCGATCAGCGCGCGGCCGAGCGGCGAATTATAGCTGATCTTGCCATCCTTGGCGTCGGCTTCGGCCTGGCCGACGATCTGGTAACGCAGCGGCTTGTCGTCCTCGTCGGCGAGGGTGACGGTCGCACCGAACACGATCCGGTCGCCCGACAGCGTCGTCGGGTCGATCACCTGCGCGCGCGAAAGCTTGTCTTCGAGATCGCCGATCGTCGCTTCGACCTGGCCCTGACGCTCTTTCGCGGCGTGATATTCGGCATTTTCCGAAAGGTCGCCATGCGCGCGCGCTTCCTCGATCGCGTCGACGATCAGCGGTCGCTCGGCTTTGAGCGCAGTGAGCTGCGTGCTCAGCTTCTCATAGCCTTCTGCCAGCATCGGCACCTTTTCAACGCTTGCCATTATCCCATTGTCCTTCGTCAATAATCCGCCGCCAGCGAAACTTCGCCGGGCGGCTGCGCCGCTGTTTCCGTCAATGTCGGGGGGTGGAGCGGTCTCTCAATAATAGTCCTGAAGCGGCTTCACTTCAAGACTGTGCGCGCGCAATGCGCCGATCGCGTGGGTCGCGGCGTCGCTGCCCGCCGCCGTCGTGTAATAAGCGACGTCGGCCGCGAGCGCCGAGGCGCGGATCGACTGCGAGTCCTGCAGGCTCTGCCAGCCCTCGGTGGTGTTGAAGATCAGCTGCACATCGCCGTCCTTGATCCGGTCGACGATATGCGGGCGGCCTTCGGCGACCTTGTTGACGCGTTCGACGTCGATCCCCTGCCCCGCCAGATAGTCGGCGGTGCCCCCCGTCGCGATCACCTTCCAACCCCAGCCCGCCAGGCGGCGGACCGATTCCAGGATGCGCGGCTTGTCGCTGTCCTTGACCGACACGAACACCCGGCCGTCGGTGGGCAGGCGGTCGCCCGCGCCGAGCTGTGCCTTGGCAAAGGCGAGGTTGAAATCGCTGTCGATTCCCATGACTTCGCCGGTGGACTTCATTTCGGGCGACAGCACCGGGTCGGTCCCGGGGAAGCGTGCGAAGGGGAAGACCGCTTCCTTCACCGCGACATGCTTGATGTCGCGGTTGATCTTCGGCAGGTCGGCAAGCTTCTCGCCCGCCATCACCCGCGCGGCGATCTTGGCGATCGGCGACCCGACGGCTTTCGCAACGAAGGGCACGGTGCGGCTGGCGCGCGGGTTGACCTCGATCAGATAGACTTCGTCGCCCTTGACCGCGAACTGGATGTTCATCAGCCCCAGCACGCCGAGCGCGCGGGCGAGCGCCTCGGTCTGGCGCTCGATTTCGGCGACGGTCTCGGCGGGCAGGCTGTACGGCGGGATCGAGCAGGCGCTGTCGCCCGAATGGACCCCGGCTTCCTCGATATGCTGGAGCACGCCCGCGACGACCACGTCGGTGCCGTCGCAGAGCGCATCGACATCGACCTCGATCGCATCGCGCAGGTAACGGTCGATCAGCACTGGCGAGTCGCCCGACACCTGCACCGCGGTCTCGATGTAATTTTCGAGCTGCGCCTGGTCGTCGACGATTTCCATCGCGCGGCCGCCGAGCACGTAGGACGGCCGCGTCAGCACCGGGTAACCGATGCGGGTCGCGACCGCGATCGCTTCCTCGCGGCTGCGCGCGATACCGTTTTCGGGTTGCTTGAGACCCAGCTTGTTGACGAGCGCCGCAAAACGTTCGCGGTCCTCGGCCAGGTCGATCGCGTCGGGCGAGGTGCCGAGGATCGGGATGCCGGCATCCTCCAGCGCCTGCGCGAGCTTGAGCGGAGTCTGGCCGCCGAACTGAACGATGACGCCGACGAGCGTGCCCTTGGTCATTTCGACCGCGAGGATTTCAAGCACATCCTCGGCGGTCAGCGGTTCGAAATAGAGGCGGTCCGACGTGTCATAATCGGTGCTCACCGTCTCCGGGTTGCAGTTGATCATGATCGTCTCATAGCCGGCCTCTTCGAGCGCGAAGCAGGCGTGGCAACAGCAATAATCGAACTCGATCCCCTGCCCGATGCGGTTCGGACCGCCGCCGAGGATGACGATCTTCTTGGCGTCCGACGGATTGGCCTCGCACTCGGGTTCGCCGAAGGTCGGGGCTTCATAGGTCGAATAGAGATAGGGCGTCTTGGCCGCGAATTCGGCGGCGCAGGTGTCGATCGTCTTGAAGACAGGCCGCACGCCGAGCTTGTGCCGCAGCGCGCGCACTTCCATTTCGGTGACGCCACCGGTCATCGCCTTCACGGCTTCGTGGATCAGCCCGCTGCCGCGCGCGGTCGCGCGGGCGGCGCCGGGGCGCAGATGCGCCGACTTGAGCGCCAGATAGGCAAGGCGCTTGTCGGAGAAGCCCATGGCCTTGAGCGCGCGCAGCCCTTCGGCGTCGCGCGGCAGGCCGTTTTCCATCACCGCATTTTCGGCGGCGACGATTTCGGCGATGCGCTCGAGGAACCACATATCGTAACCCGCGACGCGGTTGATCTCGGCAAGCGGCAGCCCCTCGCGGATCGCCTGCGCGGCGTTGAGCAGCCGATCGGGGGTGCGCTGGGCGAGTTCGCTGCGCAACTGGTCGTGGCTCGCGCCGACGAGACGATCGACGAAGTTGAAGCCGCTGAGGCCGGTCTCCAGCCCGCGCAGCGCTTTCTGCATCGACTCATGGATCGTGCGGCCGATCGCCATCACCTCGCCGACCGACTTCATCGCGGTCGACAAAGTCGCCTCGGCGCCCTTGAATTTTTCGAAGGCAAAGCGCGGAATCTTGGTGACGACATAGTCGATCGTCGGTTCGAACGACGCCGGGGTCACCCCGGTGATGTCGTTCATGATCTCGTCGAGCGTGTAGCCGACCGCGAGCTTCGCCGCGACCTTGGCGATCGGGAAGCCCGTCGCCTTTGACGCGAGCGCCGACGAGCGCGACACGCGCGGGTTCATTTCGATCACGATCAGGCGGCCGTCCTTGGGATTCACCGCGAACTGGACGTTCGACCCGCCGGTCTCGACCCCGATCTCGCGCAGGCACGCGATGCTCGCGTTGCGCATGATCTGATATTCCTTGTCGGTCAGCGTCAGCGCCGGCGCGACGGTGATGCTGTCGCCGGTGTGCACGCCCATCGGATCGACATTCTCGATCGAACAGATGATGATGCAATTGTCCTTGCGGTCGCGCACCACCTCCATCTCATATTCTTTCCAGCCGAGGAGCGATTCCTCGATCAGGACCTCGGTGGTCGGCGAGGCGATCAGGCCGCCGCGCACGATATGCTCGAACTCCTCGCGGTTATACGCGATGCCGCCGCCGGTGCCGCCGAGGGTGAAGCTCGGGCGGATGATCGAGGGGAGACCGGTGCGTTCGAGCACCGCGAACGCCTCGTCGAGCGTGTGCGCGATGCCGCTGCGCGCGCTTTCGAGGCCGATCTTGGTCATCGCGTCGCGAAACTTGATCCGGTCCTCGGCCTTGTCGATCGCCTCGGCATCGGCGCCGATCATCTCGACGCCATATTTGGTCAGCGTGCCGTCATTGAACAGCGCCAGCGCGGTGTTGAGCGCGGTCTGCCCGCCCATCGTCGGCAGCACGGCGTCGGGACGCTCCTTGGCGACGATCTTCGCGACGATCTCGGGCGTGATCGGCTCCACGTAAGTCGCGTCGGCGAGGTCGGGATCGGTCATGATCGTCGCGGGGTTGGAGTTGACGAGGACGATGCGATAGCCCTCCTCCTTCAACGCCTTGATCGCCTGCGTCCCCGAATAGTCGAACTCGCACGCCTGACCGATAACGATCGGGCCCGCGCCGATGACGAGGATGGATTTTATGTCGGTTCTTTTGGGCATCAGAATTCTTTGTCCGATATGGTAACGGTGATGTTGGTTCCGCTTGCAGCCTTGATGGCGCAATCGATGGTCTTGAAATTCTTGGGTTCGATCGGGATAGCGACCCCAACGCTATGTGTAAGCGTGGTGACGAAATCGCGCCCGCCGCAGGCCCAAACGGCCTTCATCGCCGACGAGTCGGATTTCGGATCCAACTCGTCACCGTCCAGCCTGACATAGGCGACATTATCGGCGTCGGACGCCGACAGCATGGCAGGCAGCGTCGCCGCGACCAACCCAACCACGATACCGATCGCAAGCCAGACAAGGCGCGTTCGCCTCACTGCACATTCCGATCGACGCCGATCTGCGGGTCGGTCCCACCGACCTCGGCGATGAAATCGAGGACCGGCCGCGCCGTCGCCGCGACCCATGCCGCGTCGGGCACGACATCCTCATATTCGAAGATCAGATGATGCCGCCCGACCCCGCGCGCTTCGCCGAACCCGCGCGCCTCGGCAAGCTGCACGGCCTCGTACGGCAAACGCCGCGCGCAGGTGATGTTGAGCCGCACCCCCGCGCCCCAACGCTCGGGATGCATCGCAGCATCGGCGGCCAGCGCGTCGAGCTGGTCGGCAAAGCTCATTTGAGCCCGCCCACGAACTTCTCGAACAGGTAAAAGCTGTCCTGCGGCCCCGGGCTCGCCTCGGGGTGATATTGCACGCTGAACGCGTTCTTGCCGGTGATCGCGATGCCGCAGTTCGACCCGTCGAACAGGCTCTTGTGCGTCTCGACCACGCCGCCCGGCAGCGTCGATGCGTCGACCGCGAAGCCGTGGTTCATGCTGGTGATCTCGACCACGCCGTCGCCATCATCGCCGCCGACGCGCTGCACCGGATGGTTCGCGCCGCGATGCCCCTGGTGCATCTTCACCGTCTTCGCCCCCGCGGCAAGCGCGAGCAGCTGGTGACCGAGGCAGATGCCGAAGATCGGGACATTGCGCTCGAGCAGCCCCTTGATCACCGGCACCGCATAGTCGCCCGTCGCAGCGGGATCGCCCGGGCCGTTCGACAGGAATACACCGGCGGGGCGCAGCGCGACGATCTCGTCGAGGCTGGTCTTCGCGGGCACCACCGTTACCCGCGCTCCGGCCTTCACCAGGTTGCGGAAGATATTGTCCTTCGCGCCATAATCGACCGCGACGACATGCGGCGCGGCGTCGCCTGCCCGCTTGTGGTCCGAGACGTCATAGCCCGACCCCAGATGCCAAACGCCCGCATCCCACGCGCCCTGGCGTTCGCGGGTCACCGTCTTGGCGAGGTCCATCCCCTCCAACCCCGGCCAGCCCTGCGCGAGCAGCAGCAGCCGGTCGATGTCGAACTGGCCGTCGGGGCTGTGCGCGACGACGCCGGTCGGCGCGCCGCCATCGCGGATGCGGCGGGTCAGCGCGCGGGTGTCGATGCCGGCAAGGCCGATCAGCCCCTGCGCCTTCATCCAGTCGGGCAGCGTCTGGACGCTGCGAAAGCTGCTCGGCGCGGTCGGCAGTTCGCGGGTGATGCACCCGATCGCGGCGCGCTTGTCGCGCTCCATATCCTCGGGGTTCGCGCCGACATTGCCGATATGCGGAAAGGTGAAGGTAATGATCTGCCCCGCATAGCTCGGGTCGGTCAGGATTTCCTGATAGCCCGTCATCGCGGTGTTGAAACAAATCTCGCCCACACCCGCGCCCGCGGCGCCATATCCGATCCCCCACAGGATCGTCCCGTCGGCAAGGACGAGAACGCCGGTCGCGCCGGCAGGCTGGCTTTTGGGCGCGGCAGAGGGGTTGGCTGGTGCCATTCAACATGCTCCGGACGATGGGCTAAACGGCCGATCAACTAGGCAGCAAAAATGTGATTCACAAGCTATCGAATTTCAAAAATTGCCGTTAGAGAGGGCCTTTCCGAAATTTGCAGCGCATGGGAACACGTAATGATTCGTGACGACATCAAGGCTGCGCAGGTCGCCGCGATGAAAGCCGGCGACAAGGCGCGGCTCGGCACCATCCGGCTGATGCTGGCCAAGATCAAGGACAAGGACATCGAACTGCGCACCGGCACCGCGCCGGCCGACGACGATGTGCTGGTCACCGACGTGCTCCAGAAAATGGTCAAGCAGCGCCGCGAGTCGATCGCCATGTACGAACAGGGCGGCCGCCAGGAACTCGCCGACATCGAGGCCGCCGAGGTCGTGGTGATCGAGGATTTCCTGCCCGCACAGCTTTCGGACGACGAAGCGCAGGCGGCGATCAAGGCGATCGCGGCCGAACTGGGCGCGGCGAGCCTGAAAGACATGGGCCGCGTGATGGCGGCAGTGAAGGAACGGCACGGGTCCGAGCTCGACATGAGCAAGGCGAGTGGTTGGGTGAAGGCGGCTTTGAGCTGAATCTCGAACACGGCCTTTCCTTTCCGTTCGTCCCGAGCGAAGTCGAGGGACGTGCTGCGTTGCGCCAAACCAACGTGTCTCGACTTCGCTCGACACGAACGGGTATGGGGAAGAATGGCGTTCTGGACCTATATCCTGCTCTGTTCTGACGGCCGCTATTACACCGGACACACCGACGATTTGGAACGCCGTATTACCCAGCACCAACATGGCGGATTTTGCGACTTCACGTCGCGCCGAAGGCCGGTGACTTTGGTCTGGTCGCAAGATTTTGGGACCCGCGTCGAAGCGCTAGAGGCCGAGCGTCGGATCAAACCTTGGTCGCGCGCCAAAAAGGAAGCGTTGATACGCGGCGATTGGGCGATGGTAGGCCATTTCGCCAAGCCCCCGCACGAACGCCCTTCCCTCCCGTTCGTCCCGCAGGAAACCGCCCCCTCTCCGTTCGTCCCGAGCGAAGTCGAGGGACGCGAGGCCGGGCACCAACGTGTCTCGACTTCGCTCGACACAAACGGAGGTGGGCGCATGGCCGAGCGGGAGGGGAACCCATGACCCTCACCCCGCAATGGCTCGACGAACTCCGCTCGCGCGTCACCCTGTCGACCCTCATCGGCCGCACGGTGAAGGTCACCCGCGCCGGCCGCGAGTATAAGGCCTGCTGCCCCTTCCATAACGAAAAGACCCCTAGCTTCACGATCAACGACGAAAAGGGTTTCTACCACTGCTTCGGTTGCTCGGCGCACGGCGACGCGATCCGCTGGATGACCGACCAGCGCGGGCTGTCGTTCATGGACGCGGTCAAGGAACTCGCCGGCGAGGCCGGCATGGAGGTCCCCGCCGCCGATCCGCGCGCCGCGAAAAAGGCCGAGGAGGCGGCGAGCCTGCGCGACGTCGTGCAGGGCGCCGCCGACTGGTTCATCCAGCAACTCGGCAGCAGCAACGGCGCCCCGGCGCGCGAATATCTCAAGAAGCGTGGCATTTCGGACACAACGCGCCAGGCCTTCGGTTTCGGCCTCGCCCCCGACAGCCGCAGCGCGCTGAAAGAAGCGCTCAAGAAATTCCCGACCGCGATGCTCGTCGAATCGGGCATGCTGATTTCGGTCGACGACAAGGACCCCTACGATCGGTTCCGCGGGCGCCTGATGATCCCGATCCGCGACGCGCGCGGGCGGGTGATCGCGTTCGGCGGCCGCATATTGGGCGATGGCGAGCCCAAATATCTCAATTCGCCCGACACGCCTTTGTTCGACAAGGGCCGCACGCTCTACAATCTCGACAAGGCGTCGCCCGCCTCGCGGCAGACGAACCGGATCATCGTCGTCGAAGGCTATATGGACGTCATCGCGCTCGCCGAGGCGGGGATCGGCGACGCCGTCGCGCCGCTCGGCACCGCGCTGACCGAGGCGCAGCTCGGGCTGATCTGGCGGATGGTCCCCGTCCCCATTCTCTGCTTCGACGGCGACGCGGCCGGACAGAAAGCCGCGATGCGCGCCGCGATGCGCGCGTTGCCGCTGCTGCGCCCCGGCTTCAGCCTCGCCTTCGCGACCCTGCCCGCCGGGCAGGACCCCGACGACATCGTCCGCGCCCGCGGCGCCGAGGGCTTCGGCGCGCTGCTCGACGAGGCGCAGCCGCTCGTCGAGCGCCTCTGGGCGCATGAGGTCGCGGCGGGGCCGCTCGCGACCCCCGAGGAACGCGCCGCGCTCAAGACCCGCCTGCTCGCGCACGCCGACGGCATCGAGGACGCCGACGTCCGCCACCATTATCGCGAGGCGTTCCGCGAACGGCTCGACGGGCTGTTCGCGCGCAAGCAGCCCGAGCGCGGGCCGCGGGTTCCCTGGGCACCGCAGGCTCCACGCGGCGGCAACCGCCGCTTCGCCCCCGATCCGCGATTGCAGCCCCCGGGCGACGAAACGCGCAGCATCGGGCAGGCGGGTATCGCGGGCCACCTGCTCGCCGCGCTGCTCGGCGGATTGCTGCGCTATCCGGCGATGCTGCGCCGTCACGAGGAAGCGCTGAGCCGGCTCCCGGTGGCCGATCCCGGCGACGCCGAACTGCTCGGCGCAATGCTTGACACGGTAATGCGGCAAGAAGGGCTTGATACTGAGGGCTTGCTTGCCATATTGGAGCCAATGAAAGTGTATAATAGGGCGACGACATTGCTCAGAGCCGATGGAATGCACTTCTCGTTCAATCGCATGCTGGACAGCAAGGATGGGGCCGATACGGCACGGGAAACCGCGCTTCGCGACCTCGACGAATATATCGGCGTGCTCGTGACGCAGCCCGAAATCCGCGCCCGACTCGCCGAGGCGACCGCGGATTTCCAGCGCACGATGGACGACGAAGGCCTGGCGCGGCAGCAGAAACTGCGCGCGATGGACGAGGATTTGACCCGCCGCTTGGCCGCGCTGTCCGAAAACAGCCACCAAGTCTGAAATTTAGAGCCCTTTAGGCAGGAACCACGAATGGCCACCAAGAACACCGCCGCCGAGACCGAAGCCGATACCGACGGCCCGCTGATCGACCTCAACGAGGCCGATGTCAAAAAGCTGATCGCGCGTGGCAAGAAGCGCGGTTACCTGACCTATGACGAGCTGAACGCGGCGCTGCCGCAGGACGAAATGTCGTCCGAGCAGATCGAGGACATCATGTCGGCGATTTCCGACATGGGCATCAACATCGTCGAAAGCGACGAGGATGTGCAGGAAGAGGCCGACGCCGAACCCGACGACGAAGTCGATGTCAGCGCCGGTTCGGGTTCGGTATCGAACCCCGCGATCGAAAAGAAGAAGGAAGTCGTCGACCGCACCGACGACCCGGTTCGCATGTACCTGCGCGAAATGGGCGCGGTCGAACTGCTGAGCCGCGAGGGCGAAATCGCGATCGCCAAGCGTATCGAGGCCGGCCGCGACACGATGATCCTCGGCCTGTGCGAAAGCCCGCTGACCTTCAACGCGATCATCGAATGGTCGAACGCGCTGAACAACGGCGATATGCAGCTGCGCGAGATCGTCGATCTCGAAGCGATGCTGTCGAAGGACCCCGCGCCCGAGAATCTCGAGAACGCCGAAGAAGCCGACGACGGCGAGATCAGCGAGAAGACCGCCGGCGTCTCGTTCAAGGACGAAGACGAGGTCGAGGACGAGCCCGCCGCAGACGGCGACGACGAGGACGGCGAAGGCTCGTCGGGCAAGCGCGAGAACTTCGAAGAGGATGAGGAAGACAATACCCTCAGCCTCGCGGCGATGGAGGAATTGCTCAAGCCCGACGCGCTCGAGAAATTCGCCAACATCACCAAGAGCTTCAAGGCCTTCTCGAAGCTGCAGGAAACCCGGCTCGACGCCTTGTCGGGCATCGGCGAATTCCCCGCGGCGTCGGAAAAGAAATATCACAAGCTGCGCGAGGACCTCACCGCGCAGGTCGAAGGCGTGCAGTTCCACAACACCAAGATCGAATATCTCGTCGATCAGCTCTACAGCTACAACCGCCGACTGACCGCACTCGGCGGCCAGATGCTGCGCCTCGCCGAGCGCCACAAGGTGCCGCGCAAGGCGTTCCTCGACAATTATGTCGGGCGCGAGCTTGAGGAAACCTGGCTCGAAGCCGTGGGTTCGATCGACAAGAAATGGGCGGCGTTCGCCGAGAACGAAGCCGGCGCGGTCGACCGCATCCGCATCGAGATTTCGGAAATCGCGCAAGCCGCTGGCATGAGCCTGACCGAATTCCGCCGCGTCGTGAACATGGTCCAGAAGGGCGAACGCGAAGCCCGCATCGCCAAGAAGGAAATGGTCGAGGCGAACCTGCGCCTCGTGATCTCGATCGCCAAGAAATACACGAACCGCGGCCTGCAGTTCCTCGATCTCATCCAGGAGGGCAATATCGGCCTGATGAAGGCGGTGGACAAGTTCGAATATCGCCGCGGCTACAAGTTCTCGACCTATGCGACCTGGTGGATCCGTCAGGCGATCACCCGCTCGATCGCCGACCAGGCGCGCACGATCCGCATCCCGGTCCATATGATCGAGACGATCAACAAGCTGGTGCGCTGCAGCCGCCAGTTCCTCCACGAAAGCGGCCGCGAGCCGACCCCGGAGGAAATGGCCGAGCGTCTGTCGATGCCGCTCGAAAAGGTCCGCAAGGTGATGAAGATCGCCAAGGAGCCGATCTCCCTCGAAACGCCGATCGGCGACGAGGAAGACAGCCACCTCGGCGATTTCATCGAGGACAAGAACGCCGTCATCCCGGTCGATGCCGCGGTGCAGTCGAACCTCAAGGAAACGGTCACCCGCGTCCTGGCATCGCTGACCCCGCGTGAGGAGCGCGTGCTGCGCATGCGCTTCGGCATCGGCATGAACACCGACCATACGCTCGAGGAAGTCGGCCAGCAGTTCAGCGTGACCCGCGAACGTATCCGCCAGATCGAGGCGAAGGCGCTCCGCAAGCTGAAGCACCCGAGCCGCAGCCGCAAGATGCGCTCGTTCCTCGATCAATAAGCCGGCTTCGCTCTCGGGCGACGGGACACGAAGGTTAAAAAAAGGCGCGGGCGTGATGCCCGCGCCTTTTCTTTTGCGCGTTCGATACGGGGTGAGCGACGCCCACCCAGCGCGTCCTAAATGCCGTCCAGACCCTTGCTGACCAGGATATTCACCGCAACACGGCGGTTCTGGGCCTTGCCCTCGACCGTGGAATTGTCCGCCGCCGGGTCCGCTTCGGCCATCCCGGTCGGGGTCAGCATGCGATAGGGTTTCCAGCCGCAGGACTGCTGGAGATAGTTGACGACGCGCGCCGCGCGCTTTTCGCTAAGCTCCTGGTTGAACTCCTGGCTTCCGGTCGCATCGGTATAGCCGACGACCAGCAGCAGCGCGTTATCCATCCCCTCGGCTTGCGAGGCGGCGGCGCAGAGATCGGATTGTGCCTGCGCCGACAGCACCGCCTTGCCGGTGTCGAAGTTCACGTTCGTCGTGCTTTTGACATTATATTGGTCGATGTCGCCGACACGGCCGCGGAGCGCTTCGGTCGCCGCCGCCTGTTCGCCAAAGCGCTGGTCGGTGCCGGTATGGATCATCGACGCGGTCCTGAGGTCCTTGGTCTTGAGCGCGATCTGGTTCGCCACCAGGCCGCCGTCCCACTGCAAGGTCTCGACGGCGACCGGCAGGCCGTTGAGCAGCGAACCGGCCGCGAGCTTGCTGCGACCAAGACCCAGGAACCCGCCCTTGCCCTTGATCTTCGTATAGTCGGCGATCGCGATCGTCGTGTTGCTGCCGTCGGCGGTCGTGACCTGCATCCGGCCGTCGCTGCGCGCCGAAATGATGCCTTCGACCTTGGGTCCTTCGGTCATCTCCTCGGGCGAAGGCAGCGTGCCATAGACGGTGGTCATGACCTCGCCCTCGGACGGGTCCTGCGGCTGCGCCGCCACGCTGATCGTCGCTGTCCCGGCCAGCATCGCCGCCAACAGCAAAATTCTCGGACTTTTGGAAACGGCACTCATACGCTACTCCTGCAAAGCCGCCCCCGCGTGTCGCCTCGCCCTTTCCGGCACATCAATATTTCCGGCAAGACCGATGGGGATAATTGGAGCGCATCGTGCGGCGAACCGATGCAAACGGTCCCGTACCGGCGCCATTTCATGCGCGCGTCGATCGAAGCACCGCGACAAATACTTTGTGCCCCCGCCGATGATTTGCCATTGGCGTGACGATGCGCGACCCAACCACCTTCGCCGAAACCGCCGCCGAAGCCTGGGCGCCCGTCAGCGGCTGGCGCGCCAAAGCGCGCGGCGCGGCGCGCGCAGCGCGGATCCGTCTGGAGGCGCTGCGGCAAGGGCCGGCAACGACGCCCTTCGTGCGCTGCCTCTACGCCCATGCGGTGTTTTCCGACACGGTGCCGACCTTTCGTGCCTTCCTGCGCGCCGCGAAGCAGGAGGGCGAGTTCGTCGATACCGCAACGCTGCGCACGATCATCGCCGACGGCAGGCCATCCGACGGCCGCTTCTTCCACCTCAGCTTCGACGATGGCTTCGCCAGCGTCTATGAGGACGGCGGGCCGGTGATGGAGGACGAGCGCGTCCCCTATACCATGTTCGTCGCGACCGACCTGATCGACGCCGACCCCGACACGCTGAACCGCTATTTCGCGCATATGCCCGCCTATCGCGCGCGCGTCCGCACCCTCGACTGGCCGCAGGCGAAAGCCGCTGCCGAGGGGATCGGCGAGATCGGCTGCCACACCCGCACCCATGCACGGCTGTCGAAGATATCGGGCGACGGCGCCAGGCTCGCCGACGAAATCACCGGCGCCAGGGCGATCATCGAAGGCCATGTCGGCCAGCCGTGCGACAGCTTCGCCTGGCCATATGGCACCGCGACCGACATCGACGACGCCGGACGCAAAGCGATCGCAGACGCAGGATTCACCAGCAATTTCAGTGCGGTGCGCGGCGCGGTGCGGCCCGGCGCGACCGACGTCATGGACATCCCGCGCCACCAGCTCGAATTCCACTGGCCGCTCCACGAACTGATGGTCTGGGCGCGGGGGTTTCGCGAGGCATGACCCTGCGCGTCGCTTTGATGACCAGCGGCCCGATCGGCGGCTCGGGCGTCGTGCTCGACCGGCTCACCCGCGTGCCCGAGATCGAACTCGTCTGCCTGATCGTCTCCGAAACCGTCGTCGCCAAACGCAGCCGCAAGAAGATGCTGCAAAAGATGTGGAAGATCGGCCTGCTCGGCGCGCTCAACGGCATCCGAATCCGCAAATGGTTCGGCCATGACATGCGCACCGACGCGCGCGAGGTCGCGAAGGCGCATGGCATTCCCGTCGTCACCGTGCCGCGGGTCAATTGCGACGAAACGGTCGCGGCGCTGAAGCAATATGCCCCCGATGTCGGCCTGTCGGTCGGCAACAGCTACATCGCCTCGCGCGTCTTCACCGTGCCGCATCAGGGCTTCGTCAATTTCCACGGCGAACTGCTCCCCGAATATCCGGGCGCGCAGAGCGTGATCTGGCCGATCTATTTCGGGCGCACCCGGACCGGCTATACGATCCACCGCATCGACAAGGGCATCGACACCGGCGAGATCCTTTACAAACGCGCGGTCGACATCGACTTCCAGCCGAAACTCGCCGACACGATCCGCCGCACCAACGACAAGGTGCGTGAGCAATTGCCCGAGGCCTTTGCCGCGCTGCTCGCCGACTGGGACGCCCACGCCGCGGCGGCGACGGCGCAAAAGGCCGATCGGCACTTCACCACCCCGACCTTCGGCCAATATCTGCGTATCGAACGCAACAACAAGCGGCTGTGGCGCGAAAGCCGGCAAGGCTGACCACCAGATTTTGTGCGCTGCACAATTATTTTTCTTGCCGGTCTTATAATCTTCACCTTCGCCTCCCAAATAGCGGCCCGGCCGATGCGACGACGCGGCGCCGCGACAGCGATAGGAGCTGCCGCACGCACGCTCCGAACAAATGGCCGATATTCCCACTCGGTGGGAAATCACCCGGACCCAGGCGGTCATCGCCGCGCCAGCGCGACGAAAAAGCCTCGGAAATTCGGGAAAGAGTAAAATTGGCACGCCCGTTGCTTAGCTATGGGCATGAACGCGGGGCGGCCCCCGCGGCCCCAGGAAAGACGAAAAAATGGAAACCGAAACCAACCTCTTCCGCCGCCGCGACACGATGTTCGGGATCTGCGAGGCCCTCGGCCAGGATTTCGGGATCAACCCGACATGGTTCCGGGTCGCCTTCATCGCCCCGCTCTTCTTCTTCCCGGTTCAGACCTTCGCCGTCTATTTCGGCCTCGGCCTGATCGTCCTCGCCTCGCGCCTGATCTTCCCCGCGAAGAAGGCCGCTGCCGCCGCACAGCCGGCGCTCACCGCGGTCGCGACGCGCGAACGCGCCGAGGAACAAGGCAAGGAATTCGCCCTCGCGGCTTGACCGGCGCCCGGGTGGGCCCTCCCTCTCCCCCGCGCCCGCCCGCGCACCGATCCGCACCGCCCCATAACGGGCCGGTGCAGCACCAGGGACCGGCAAGCATCCCCCGCTTGCCGGTCTCTTGTGTCTCTGACTGACACAAGGATTCGTCGATTGGCGTGCCGCCTATAAACGTGGTGTTTACGACGTTGCTTTATGGCTGGTGGTTGAAGTTCGGCAGCCGATGCTGCCCGAAGCCAAGGATGAAGCGTTGAGCCAATCGCCCCAGTTCCAGCCGCAGACGCGCAGCGTCGCCGAAATGCTCGATACGCTGGTCGCCAGCGACGGCACCGGCGCGCACCGCCACGTCCGCAGCGGCGGACTGTCGAACGGCCCCGACGCGATGCGCAACCTCGCCGACGCCGTGCATTTCCTGTGCCTGCTCCATGGCCGCCATCCGGGCGTGATCGACAGCGCGGCGCGCAAGGCGGTCGACCCCGTTTCACGCGTATGGATGGACGAGGCCGCCGAAGCCTTTGTCGAGGAACGCGCCTTCCTGTCGAAAATCGCCGCCGCGGTCGGCCCGGTACCGAGCACCCAGGGGCAGGACCAGTGCGAAGCGGCCGTCGCGGCGCAGCGCAAGGCGCTCGACATGCTCGCCGAATCGGACCGCCACGGCTGCGCTGTCGGCGCAGCGATCGCATTGACGCTCGACTGGCGCACGATCCGCGTCCTGCTCGACATCAGCGCCCAGCGGCTCGACATGGCGCCGCCGCGCTGCACCCTGCCCGACCTGCGCGATACCGCGCGGCTCGCCGGCGCGGTCGCCGACACCCCTGCCGCCGAACGCGCCATGCTGTTCGGCGCGCAGCAACTGGTCGCGCAGCACAGCGGCCTGTGGGACCTGCTCGAAGCCCGCGCCGCGAGCCGCGCGATTAGCTGACGCTTCGTCAGGCGCGCTTGCGCGCTCCCGACACCCTCGCTATGCCCCTTGACGTTCACGTTAAGGGAAAGGCTCTCCGGCCATGCGTTTCGAAGGTACCAGCGCTTATATCGCCACCGACGACCTCAAGGTCGCGGTCAACGCCGCGACGCTGCTGCGCCGCCCGCTGCTCGTGAAGGGCGAACCCGGCACGGGCAAGACCGTGCTGGCCGAGGAAATCGCGAAAGCGTTCGACGCGCCGCTGATCACCTGGAACATCAAATCGACCACCAAGGCGCAGCAGGGCCTGTATGAATATGACGCGGTTGCACGGCTGCGCGACGGCCAGCTCGGCGAAGAGCGCGTCCACGACATCCGCAACTATATCCGCAAGGGCAAATTGTGGGAGGCGTTCACCGCCCCCAAGCTGCCCGTGCTGCTGATCGACGAAATCGACAAGGCCGACATCGAATTCCCGAACGACCTGCTTCAGGAACTCGATCGCATGGCGTTCCACGTCTATGAGACCGACGAGACGATCGTCGCGAAGGAACGCCCGATCGTCGTCATCACCTCGAACAATGAAAAGGAACTGCCCGACGCCTTCCTGCGCCGCTGTTTCTTCCATTATATCAAATTCCCCGACCGCGACACGATGGCATCGATCGTCGAGGTTCACTTCCCGGGCATCCAGAAGACGCTGGTCAGCCGCGCGATGGACATCTTCTACGAAGTCCGCGACGTCCCCGGCCTCAAGAAAAAGCCCTCGACCAGCGAACTGATCGATTGGCTGAAATTGCTCCTCAACGAGGATATGCCGATCGAAGTCCTCCAGAACCGTGACGTCGGCAAGGCGATCCCGCCGCTCCACGGCGCGCTGCTCAAGAACGAGCAGGACGTGATGCTGTTCGAAAAGCTCGCCTTCATGGCGCGCCGTCAGGGCAACTGAAGGCCTACACCACCCCTACTGCCGTTTGTGTCGAGCGAAGTCGAGACACGCGAACGCAGCGCCGGACGTATCTCGACTTCGCTCGATACGAACGGGCGTGGGGTATAGGCTACAAAGCTGGTTAGAGCTGGTACGCCACCTCAACGTCGCCCCAGCGGCGCCCGTTGATCACCACCGGCATGTAAACGTTGCGCACCGTGACATAATTGGTGCCGTCGCCTTCCTGGCGATAGACCGCCATGAAATAGGGCGCCTGGCTCTTTTTCGCCGCCTTGTCGGTGTCGTCGAACAGGATGCGGCCGTTGCGGCAGTGCGCGGTGTCATGGACGACGTCGCCGGTCGGCGCGCGCGAGCAGTCCGTGATGTGCGTCGGCAGGAATCCGTTCATGTCGCCCGCCGACGACATCTTCACCTCGGGATGGTTGCTCACGATATGGTCGAACAACGGCCGCCAGTTGGTGTCGGCCCAATCGCACAGGCTGGTGCGGAACCGCTCGGGGTTCGACCCCGGCACGCGGACATAATTCTGGTCGAACAATTGCTCCATCGACAGCTCGCCCTTGGCGACCGCCAGCTCGGCGATA
Organism: Sphingopyxis sp. GW821-FHT02C12; assembly: GCF_059421785.1. Lineage (NCBI taxonomy): Bacteria > Pseudomonadati > Pseudomonadota > Alphaproteobacteria > Sphingomonadales > Sphingopyxidaceae > Sphingopyxis > Sphingopyxis sp. GW821-FHT02C12. Next base: position 2,263,699 of record NZ_JBWKVQ010000001.1, on the reverse strand, counting down.
GCGACGAACTGGTCGCGCACCCGCGCGGCGAGGTCGACCACGGCCGAATCGCGCGGGCTGACCCCGGCCGAAATCACCGCGTTGAACATGCGGTTCGACACATTTTCCATCTTGAGGATCGAATCGCGGGTACCGCCCAAAGTGGCACTATTGTCGCGCACCGAGGTGACGACGCGGTCGACCGCGTCGCGAACCTTCGCACCATTGGCATGAACCATCGCGCTCGACTGCGCGATGCGGTCGCTCTGGTCGTCGAGCAGCGCGACGAGATGCGTCGCATCGTGCAGCGCGTCGGTGATCGTCTCGAACTGCGCTTCGGCACGGCTCGACTGTTCGACCCCCGACTGGATTTCGGTGACCAGCCCGCCCGCTTCGGCGGCGAGACTGCCGATGCTGCGGCGGATTTCGTCGGTCGCGCTGCGCGTATTCTGCGCCAGCTTCTTCACCTCGGCGGCGACCACCGCGAAGGTCCGCCCGGCGTCGCCGGCGCGCTCGGCCTCGATCGCCGCGTTGAGCGCCAGCATGTTGGTGGTCTTGGCGATCTGTTCGATCGACTGGCTGACCTGCTGCACCTGCGCCATCACCGCGGCGAAATTGGTGACGTGGGTGCCGAGGCGCGCGACGAGGTCGATGACCGACCGGAATTCGGTGACCGCGGTGTTGACGCGCTCGGCGCCGGTATCGAGTTGTTCGCAGGCGCGCGCCGACAGCAATTTCGCCTCGTCGGTCGAATCGGCGATCTGGCGCTGGTCGGCCTCGAGGCTGACGACGAACTCCTCGAGCCGCCCGAGTTCGACGATCTGGCGATCCATCTGGTCGGTCGAGCGCTTGATCCGCCCCGCCGCCTCGCTGCACCCGACGGCAAGCTCGCCGCAGTCGCCCGCGACCGACTGGTCGAGGATCGGAGCCGCCGGATTTATGGACTCGAATTTCATTGCGCCACCCACCTTTGGATTAATCCGCAGGTGATGACCGATAATGGTTAACGCGGGGTCAATGGGGCGGAGAGCGTCAAAGGTCGGCTTTGGGGTGGAAAGCCGTCATCAAGATTATCTGGGTTTATGCCCTAAGAAGCGCCGAAAATTTCGTTCAAGGTGCGATCCAGCTTATTAGCTTCGTCGCTCCAGCATTGTAACTTTTCGGGAGCGGCCAACGTATAGGCTCCGCTGGTCAGGGCAAGAATGGGCGTGCCGCCATTGCTAACAATGATTGATTCAGGGATGAAATCGTCGATGCAGATATCCAACCCCGCAGACTGCGCGTTCAGATACGCTCGCCTAACTTCTTCAAGCCGTGCCGTATCTAGGCGCCCGCTCTTAGAAGACCTTTCTAAACCCGCATTTTGGCAGACCTCCCGCGGCGCTCTCGGGGTGAGCGCAAATTCGCCAGTGACCAAGTCTATTCGCACATTGCCAGCGGGGCACCACTCAGAATGCTCAATGGTCGAAAAGATAATGGCGGTCCTACCGGGCTCGAAAATATCATACCCCGGAGTTTGAGCGGTAACCGCCAAAGATAACAAGAACGAGAACACAACTTTCTTCTGCCACGACAGGGCAACGTCCACAATCGGTCGTTAGCTGCCATTTGCGCCAACCCGATCAAAAACCGCTTTCCTAATAAATCCCGCCATGATCTACCCTGTTGGATGACCCGGCCTCGCAACCCGACCCCCATTTCCCGGATCTCCCGGCACCCCCGCCTTAGCGCGACAAAGGAGACATTCCGGACGCGCACGACCGTATCCTTTGTCGCCTTAAGGCCACAAAGGCCTCACTTGGAGCGCGTTCATGCGGGGCTTTTGTGGCTTTATGCGAGCAGCCAATCCACGTCGCCACCGCAATTCGCGAATGAAGTTGCGCAGTTTTCCGCCATTTCCTCTTCCCGACGCGACGCCCTTTCCGTTTACGTAAAGCAGTTGCGCCCGCCCCCGCGACACGATAGGCCATAGCCATGCTGTTCGGCTTCCTCGAAGAACTCCGCACCGCGGGCATTCCCGTGAGCATGAAGGAGCATCTGCTCCTGCTGGAGGCGCTCGACCGCGAGGCGATCGACCGCAGCCCCGAGCAATTCTATTACCTCAGCCGCGCGATCTATGTGAAGGACGAGGGCCTCCTCGACCGCTTCGACCAGGTGTTCAACAAGGTCTTCAAGGGCCTGCTCACCGATTATGGCCAGAACCCCGTCGACGTCCCCGCCGACTGGCTGAAAGCCGTCGCCGAGAAGTTCCTGACGCCTGAGGAAATGGCCGCGATCGAGTCGCTCGGCGACTGGGACAAGATCATGGAGACGCTGAAGGAGCGGCTCGAGGAACAGCAAAAGCGCCACGAGGGCGGCAGCAAATGGATCGGCACCGGCGGCACCTCGCCCTTCGGCAATTCGGGCTATAACCCCGAGGGCGTGCGCATCGGCGGCGAAAGCAAGCACAAGCGCGCGCTGAAGGTCTGGGAAAAGCGCGAGTTCGCCAATCTCGACAACACCAAGGAACTCGGCACCCGCAACATCAAGATCGCGCTCCGCCGTCTGCGCAAATTCGCGCGCGAGGGCGCCGCCGACGAACTCGACATCCCGGGCACGATCGACGGCACAGCACGCCAGGGCTGGCTCGACATCCAGATGCGTCCCGAACGGCGCAATGCGGTCAAACTGCTGCTGTTCCTCGACGTCGGCGGGTCGATGGATCCGTTCATCAAGCTGTGCGAGGAATTGTTCAGCGCCGCGACGACCGAGTTCAAGAATCTCGAATTCTTCTACTTCCACAATTGCCCGTATGAAGGCGTGTGGAAGGACAACAAGCGCCGCTGGTCCGAACGCCACCAGATGTGGGACATTCTCCACAAATATGGTCATGATTACAAAGTGATATTCGTCGGCGACGCGTCGATGAGCGCTTATGAAATCACCCACCCGGGCGGCAGCGTCGAACATTTCAACGAGGAATCGGGCGCGGTCTGGCTCCAGCGGATCACCCATGTCTATCCCGCCGCGGTGTGGCTGAACCCGGTGCCCGAACAGCATTGGGGCTACACCCAGTCGGTCAAGCTGATCAAACAGCTGATGAACGACCGCATGTATGGGCTGACCCTCGAAGGCCTCGACAAGGCGACGCGCGAACTGACGCGAAAGCATTGACGGCGGCGGCCAAAATTGGCCGTGACGATTTCTTCCGAACCTCCTAATCCCGTTCGTGTCGAGCGAAGTCGAGACACCCCGATGCCGTGCGCTGTCGACGGGTGTCCCGACTTCGCTCGACACGAACGGTTTTTTCCTGCCCCGCTGCGCTAGGCCCCCATGTTCGACCTCCCCCTCCTGACCATCCTCTTGCTCACCGGCTTCATCAACCTGATCGGCGCGCTCGCCTATGCCGCGCGCATCGCCGGCGTCCGCACGCGGCGGATCGCGATGTCGTTCGCGTTGTTCAACATCCTCGTGCTCTTTTCGCGCACCTCGAACAGCTTCCTCGGCCCCTTCCTTGCCAAGCGGATCGAGACCCGCATCCACGACGGCAGCGGCGTCTCGCTCTTCATCGACATGCAATTCGTCCTCGCCGCGGCGAGTGTCGCGACGCTCGTCGGCATCCTGCTCGTGCCCACCGGCCAGCGCATGTTCGCCGCAGCGATCGGCTGGTACCAGAGCAACCGCTCGACCACGAAGCTCGCGCTGAAGGCCATGAGTCCGAGCGGGCTGCGCACCTTGCGCCAGTCGCTCACCCTCCCCAGCCTGTCGCACCTCAAGACGTGGAAGATGCCCAAGGGCATCGGCTGGGGTGTGCTGATCGCCAATTGCCTCGCGCAGTCGCTGCTCGCCGTCGGCGTCGTCGCCTCGCTCTACGCCGGCTATCTCGCCCCCGAATTCCGCGTCACCGCGTCGCAGCTGTCGGCACTGATCAACGGCTTCGCGACCATCCTGCTCTTCGCCTTCATCGACCCGCAATTGTCGGTGATGACCGACGACGCGGTCGAAGGCAAAGTCGACGAGGCCGATTTCCGCCGCGCGATCACCTTCATCTCGCTGAGCCGCCTCGCCGGCACGATCCTCGCTCAGGCCTTGCTGCTGCCCGCCGCCATGCTGATCGCCTACGTCGCGGTCCATGTCTGAACCGGGCTTGGATGGCGGCAGCCATAGCCGCTTCCACACCGTCCGTTCCCGGTTGGAGGCGATGGCGGTCGAACCGGGACCGCGCGGCTGGTTCCTCGAATTTCTCGTCTTCGGCTTCAAACAGGGTTGGGCGTGCCTGTTTGGCGCGCTGATGCTGGCGTTGTTGCTCGGCACCCATCTCTTCTGGCCCGAGAATGCCGCGATCCACCGCTACGACGCGATCACCATTGGCGCGATCCTGATCCAGTTCGCCATGCTCGCCTTCCGGCTCGAAACGCCAAAGGAAGCGCTCGTCATCCTGATCTTCCACATCGTCGGCACGGTGATGGAATTGTTCAAGACCGCGGCGGGCTCATGGCAATATCCCGAGGCGAGCCTGCTCCACATCGGCGCGGTGCCACTCTTCTCGGGCTTCATGTACGCCGCGGTCGGCAGCTTCATCGCCCGCGTCTGGCGCATCTTCGACTTCCGCTACACCGGCTATCCGCAAATCTGGGCGACCTATGTGCTGGCTGCGGCGATCTATATCAATTTCTTCGCACATCACTGGCTGCCCGACATCCGCTGGCTGCTGTTCGCGGCGACCGCCTTGCTTTTCTGGCGCTGTCAGGTGTGGTTCCGCCCGCTCCACATCCACCGCCGCATGCCGCTGCTCGTCGGCTGGGGCCTCGTCGCGCTGTTCATCTGGTTCGCCGAGAATATCGGGACCTTCGCCCGCGCTTGGACCTATCCAAGTCAGGACGATGGCTGGCATATGGTCGGCGTCGAAAAGCTCGGCAGCTGGTATCTGCTGATGATCATCTCGTTCGTGCTGGTCAGCTTGGTGCAACGACCGAAGGCGCCGGATACCGCTGGATAACCGTCGCCCCCGCGAAGGCGGGGGCCGTTGTCGGCCTTGCTCGGCATCGACGCGTAAACCGCTGGCGGCCCCCACCTTCACGGGGGCGACGGGTTAGTCGAACGGCCGGTCGATCGACGGCGGCGGTTCGCTGAACCATTTCGGTCCGCTCTCGGTCATGAAAAAGCAATCCTCGAGCCTGATCCCGAACTCGCCGGGAATGTAGATTCCCGGTTCGTTCGAGAAACACATGCCCGGCGCCAACGGCGTCGTTTCGCCATGCACCAGATTGACCGGCTCGTGCCCGTCGAGCCCGATGCCGTGGCCGGTGCGATGCGATGTTCCAGGGAGCTTGTATCCCGGCCCCCAGCCCAGCCCCTGATAATAAGCGCGCACCGCGTCATCGACCTGCCCCGCTGGCGTGCCCAGCTTCGCCGCGGCGAAGGCGACATCCTGCCCCTTGCGCATCTGGTCCCACACCTGCCGCTGGCGGGGGCTTGCCTTGCCATTGACGAAGGTCCGCGAGATGTCGGACTGATAGCCATGAACGGTCGCGCCGCAATCCATCAGCACGACCTCGCCGTCCTTCACCGCCTGCGGCTTGCCGGACCCATGCGGATAGGCGCTCGCCTCACCAAGCAGGATCAGCTCGAACTCGCTCTGCCCGCCCAGCGCCTGCGTCGCGGCCTTCATGAGTCCGCCGATATCGGCCGGGGTCATCCCCACCTCGACCCGCGGCGCGGTGTGGCGATAAGCAGCGAGCGTGATGTCAGCGGCGACCTGCATCAGCGCGATCTCAGCCGCCGATTTGTGCATCCGGCACCCGCGCACCACGGGGGCACCGTTGACCACCGTCGCATCCGGCATCGCCTTTTTGAGTCCATCGACCGCAAAATAGCGCACCGTTTCCTCGACCCCGATCCGTCCCTTGGCCAGCCCGCGCTTGCCAAGCCAGGCAGCAACCGCAGCGAGCGGGTTCTCATCCTCGTTCCACGTCAGCACTTCGGCCTCGATGCCCAGGCTCTCGCGCACCGACGGTTCCTCAAAGAACGGCGTGACGATGGCCACCTCGCCTTCGCGCGTCAGCACCGCGGCGGTCAGCCGCTCACTCCGCCACCATTGCACGCCGGTGAAATAGATGAGGCTCGACCCCGGCTCGATCAGCAGCGCGCCGATATCGTTCGCCGCCATCAGTTCCTTCGCCTTGGCGATCCGCGCCTGCCGCTCGGCCTTGCCGATCGGCACCGCCTTCGCCGCGAGGTTGGACAGACCCGCCGTGTCGACCGCGAGCACAGACGCCGGCAACGTCGTCGCCAGCCCGGTCAGCGCCGCAGTCCCCAGAAAGTGCCGCCGCTGCATCGTCATCCCCTCATACATAGATCAGCAGGTCGGCGATCTCTTCGCGCCATGCCGCCTCGTCGGGCCCGGCCAGCGCATCGAGATCGCCCGCCACCGCCCCGGCATCGTCGACCCACGTGCGCAAGCCGCTGCCGCCGTTGATCACGTCGATCGCCAGCACATCGTCGGTATATTCATATTTGAAGTCGGTGCCGCGCCAGATCGGATAGTCGGGGTACAGCGAGCGGATCGCCTTAAACCCCAGCGCCTGCACCCGCCAGGGCCGGAACGCGGCATGGTCGTACCACGCCCCCTCGGCATGGATGAACACTCCGCTGTTCAGCACCTTCATATGCTTGTGGAAGGTCGGCTCGAACCAGATGTCGCGCAGCTTGCATCCCGCGAGCCATTCGGGCGCCAGCCGCTGCATCTCGGCGATCACCGCCTTGGCGTCGATATCGGGCGCCCCGAACAGTTCGAGCGGGCGCGTCGTGCCCCTGCCCTCGCTAAGCGTCGCACCCTCGATCATCACCGTCCCCGCATAGGCGCGCGCCATGTTGAGGTTCGCGGCATTGGGGCTGGGGTTGATCCACACGCGGTCGGCCGGCCAGCCAAAGCCCGGTCCATCGGGCTGCCACCCCTCCATCCCGATCACGCGATAATCGACGTCGAGGTTGAAGTGCCGGATGAACCAGCGCCCCATCTCGCCCATCGTCAGCCCGTGGCGCATCGCCATCGGTCCCGCGCCGACGAAGCTCTCCCAGCCCGGCTGCAGCAACGTCCCCTCGACCGGACGCCCCGCCGGGTTCGGCCGGTCGAGCACCCACACGGCTTTGCCATGCTCCGCCGCGGCTTCGAGGATATAGAGCAAGGTCGTCACATAGGTGTAGATGCGGCACCCCAGATCCTGCAAGTCGACCAGCATCACGTCGAACGTGTGCATCGACTGCCCCGACGGGCGGCGTACTTCGCCATAGAGGCTGAACACCGGCATGCCGTAAGTCGGGTCGGTGAAGTCGGGCGACTCCATCATATTGTCCTGCAGGTCGCCGCGCACGCCATGCTGCGGCCCGAATACCGCGGTGACGTTGATCTCGGCTGCGACCAAGGCATCGAGGCTGTGCGTCAGGTCGGCGGTGACCGACGCCGGATGCGCGAGCAACGCGACGCGCTGGCCCTCGAGCGGTTTGCGAAGCGCGGGGTCGGCGAGCAGGCGGTCGATACCGAATTGGACAGTCATGCCGAATCGGGTGCCCCAAGCGTCAGCGCAAAGCAATCGGGATGATGGAAGTCGGGTTTGCCGGGGGCGTGAGCCAGCGCCCAATAGCTTTTGGTGCCGGTCTTCTCCTCGATCACCACCGACAGGCCGACCTGCCAGTCGGCATCGTCGAGGCCGGGCTGGCCCGAAAAGTCGAACAGCGCCTGAATTATGCCGCCGACGCGGTCGAAATCGGGGACCACATCGGCCTCGCGCATCCCGGCGCGATAATCGTCGAACCGATAGGACGCCCAGCCGGTCGAGGGCGACAGGTTGAATTCCAGATAGTCGCTGCGCCCCGCAGGCTTCACGAACGCCTCGCAGCAGGTCGTCTGCCACAGCCCGTCGGTGCGCCCGAGAGCGCGGCGCGGCGGCATGACGATCCTGTCCATCTCGCCGTCGATGATGAAGCGCAGGTAAAGCGATCCCGGCTGGTTGCGGACCGCATCGACCGAAAGGAACAGGTCGGCCGAGCAAGGCGTGTCGGGGTGGCAAGTCAACAGCATGCCCTATCCCTACGCCAATCGCACGAACGCGGGAATGACGGGTTTGAGGAATTTCGCGCGCATGCTAAGCGCCCGCCCGCTATGACCTACAAATCCGATCTTCTGCGCGTGCTCGACGAGCGCGGCTACATCCACCAGACCACCGATGCCGATGGTCTCGACGCCCTCGCCGCGCAGCAGATCATTCCCGCCTATATCGGCTTCGATGCGACCGCACCCTCGTTGCATGTCGGCAGCCTAGTGCAGATCATGATGCTGCGCCGGCTGCAGCAGACGGGGCACAAGCCGATCGTGCTGATGGGCGGCGGGACGACGCGGATCGGCGATCCGACCGGGCGCGACGAGAGCCGCAAGATGCTGTCGGATGAGACGATCGCCGCGAACATCGCGTCGATCTTCAGCATCTTCCAGCAATATCTGACCTTCGGCGACGGCCCGACCGACGCGGTGATGGTCGACAACCAGGACTGGCTCGGCCAGCTCGGCTATATCGAACTGCTGCAGGAAGTCGGCACCCACTTCACGATCAACCGCATGATGACCTTCGATTCGGTCAAGCTGCGGCTCGAGCGCGAACAGCCGATGACCTTCCTCGAATTCAACTACATGATCCTGCAAGGCTATGACTTCCGCCACCTGTCGAAGCAAATGGGCGTGCGGTTGCAGATGGGCGGCTCCGACCAGTGGGGCAATATCGTCAACGGCATGGAACTCGGCCGCCGCATGGACGGCGCCGACCTGTTCGGGCTAACGACTCCGCTGCTGACCACCGCCGCAGGTACCAAGATGGGCAAAACCGCCGCCGGCGCGGTGTGGCTCAATCCCGCGCAACTGTCCCATTTTGACTATTGGCAGTTCTGGCGCAACACCGACGACCGCGACGTCGGCAAGTTCCTGCGCCTGTTCACCGACCTGCCGATCGACGAGATCTCGCGCCTCGAAACGCTCGAGGGCGCCGCGATCAACGACGCGAAGAAAATCCTCGCCGATGCCGCGACCGCGCTGTGCCGCGGCGAAGAAGCCGCGCGGACCGCATCGGAAACCGCCGCGCAAACCTTTGAAAAGGGCCAGATCGGCGGCGACTTGCCACAGGTCGCGGCGCCCGCCGAGGGGATTCGCATCCTCGACGCGCTGCGCGAACTCGGCTTTGCGGCATCGAACAAGGAAGCGCGGCGCAAGCTCGACGAGGGCGCGGTGAAGGTGGGCGGTGTCGTGCTCCGCGACGCGAATCATGTCATCCTGCCCGCCGCCGAGCCGGTCCCGGTGAGCCTCGGCGCCAAGAAGCACGGCCTCGTCACCGGCTAACACCTTGCCGCAGCGTTTACCTATTCTTAGCGAAATCTGTCCGATGCTCCCGGCCTGACCAGCAAAGGCATCGTCATGCGTAAGATCGACACCAACAAGGCCCATTATGTCGGCCTCGACCAGCGCCTCGCGGCGCGTAGCGACGTCTATTGCCGCCTGCCCTTCATCCTGCCCGACGGCGGCCAGGAAATGTGCACTTGCGTCAATATCAGCGCCGACGGCCTGTTGATGCGTTACGAGCGCGGTCTGGAGATCGGCGACATGATCGTGTTCCGCATGCCGATCATCGGCCGCATCGCGGCCAGCGTGATCTGGTCGCTCGGCGGCAAGACAGGGGTGCAGTTCGAAAAGATGATCGCGGTCGAGGATTACCTGCCGATGATCCGCGCGATGGGCGCCCGCGGCGACGCCTAACCGCTTCGCAGCAACGGCACCGCCGCGTCGCGTTCGAACAGATAGAGACAGAGCCGCACCGCCTCGCCGCGGGCGCCTTCGATGCCGCCGTCACGCTCGACGAACAGGCGCGCGTCGTCATGGGCAATCGGCAACAAGCGCACCAGTTGCTCTGGGCTAGCAACGCGATAATCGGCATCGCCCGACTGCTTGAGGCCGAGCAGTTCGCCGCCGCCGCGCAGTTCCAGATCCTTCTCGGCGATCACGAACCCGTCATTGGTGTCGCGCATCAGCGCCAGCCGCTCGCGCGCGGTTTCCGACGGGGCCTGCGAGCGCAACAACAGGCACACCGATTTCGCGGTACCGCGCCCCACGCGGCCGCGCAGCTGATGCAGCTGGGCGAGGCCGAAATTCTCTGCATGCTCGATCACCATCAGGCTCGCCGCCGGCACGTCGACCCCGACCTCGATCACCGTGGTCGCGACCAGCACGCCGATCTCGCCTGCCTGGAAGCGCGCCATCACCGCATCCTTGTCGGGTCCCTTCATCCGGCCATGCACCAGCCCGACCCGATCGGCGCCGAGCCGCAGGCGCAGCAGCGCGGCGCGCTCCTCGGCCGCCGCCAATTCGCTGGCCTCGCTTTCGGCGACGAGCGGGCACACCCAATAAGCCTGCGCGCCGCCCGCCAGATGCCGTTCCAGCCCGCTGACCACTTCGTCGAGTCGATCGATCGAGACGACGCGCGTGTCGACCGGGGTGCGGCCCGGCGGCATTTCGTCGATCCGCGACACGTCCATCTCGCCATGGTTGGCGAGCAGCAGTGTGCGCGGGATCGGGGTCGCGGTCATCACCAACAGGTGCGGGGGACGCGCCGCCTTGCCGGTGAGCATCAGCCGCTGCGCGACGCCGAAACGATGCTGTTCGTCGACCACGACGAGCGCGAGGTCGCGATAGGTCACCGCCTCCTGGAAAATCGCGTGGGTGCCGACAAGGATGTCGATGCTGCCGTCGGCGAGGCCCATCAGCGTCGATTCGCGCACCCGCCCCTTGTCGCGCCCGGTCAGGATCGCGATGGTGACCGGCAGCCCCGCGAGCATCGCCTGCAAGGTCGCGAAATGCTGGCGCGCCAAGATCTCGGTCGGCGCAAGCAGCGCCGCCTGCGTTCCCGCCTCGACCGCCGCCAGCATCGCGCGCAGCGCGACGAGCGTCTTGCCCGACCCGACATCGCCCTGCAGCATCCGCAGCATCGGCGTATCGCGCGCCATGTCGGCCGCGATCTCGCGCCCCACCCGCTCCTGCGCGCCGGTGAGGCCGAACGGCAGTCGCAGCGCGCCGGTCAATCGCCCGTCGCCGACAATCGCGCGCCCCTTGCGGTTGCGCAGCCCCTGCCGGATCAGCATCAGCGCAACCTGGCTCGCGAAAATCTCGTCATAGGCAAGCCGGTCGTGCGCCGCCGCGTCGTGCGGGCTGGCATGCGCGCGGGTCAGCGCCTCGTTCCACGCCGGCCATTCACGCAGCGCCAGCAGCGGCCCGTCGATCCATTCGGCGAGGTCCGGCCGCCGTTCGAGCGCGATCTCGACCAGTTGCCTGAGCCGGGCATTGGTCAGCCCCTCGCTCAGCGGATAGACCGCTTCGCTCGTCGCGATCACCTCGGCACTGTCGGGCTCGGCGACATGGTCGGGATGGACGATCTGGCGCATGTCGCCATAGGCATCGAGCCGCCCCGACACCTGCCGCGCCTCCCCCAGCGGGAAGAGTTTTTTGGCGAGCCCCCCGGTGCGCCCGAAATAGACGAGCCGGACATGGTCGCCCGCACTGTCGAACGCCTCGACCCCGAACGGCGCGCGCGGGCTGCGGCCCGAGCGATAATCCTGCGCGGTCAGCGTGACGATGATCTGCCGCCCGACCTGCGCATCGTCGAGCCGATCGATCGGATAGCGTTGCACCAGTCCGGTCGGCAGGTGGAACAGCACGTCGACGACGCGTTCCAGCCCCAGCCGCGTCAGCGGCTTGGCAAGCTGCGGTCCGACGCCCTTGAGGTCGGTCAGCGCGGCAAAGAGCGGATTGAGTATCTCGGGTCGCATGGCTACTGCGTCCCATCTATCGCTTGCTTGCCCCGTGCGCCACTCCCGGCGACATGGGCTATCGGGATTCGCGCCATGTCCGCCACCGACCGCCTCAAACGCCTGAAATTCCGTGCCTGGCACCGCGGCACGCGCGAGGCCGACTATATGATCGGCGGCTTTTTCGACCGCTATTCGGCCAAATGGAGCGAAGACGAGATCGCCTGGTACGAAATCGTCGTCGAGGAGGACGATGTCGACATCATGAGCTGGGCGCTCGGGACCGGCGAACCGCCCGCGCATCTCGACCGCCCCGAGATGATCGCCGCGATGCGTCGGCTGGACTATATCCCGCTGCCATGACGCGAAGCGCCGCCGACATATTTGCCGCCATCGCGTCGGCCCCCGCACCGCTGACACTGGCGCGCGCCGCCGACGGGTTCCTGCCGCTGCTGCTCGCCGACCTCGCGCGCGCCAGCGACAAAAGGCTGGTCTATGTCGCGACCGACGATACCGCGATGCAGGCGATCGCCGATGCTGCGCCCTTCTTTGCGCCCGACCTCGCCGTCCATCGCTTCCCGGCGTGGGATTGCCTGCCCTATGATCGCGCCGGACCGTCGATGCGGGTCAGCGCCGACCGGCTGGCGACGCTGTCCGCGCTGCAACAGCCCGCCAAACGCGGCGAACTGATCCTGACCACCGTCGCCGCGATCACCCAGCGCACGCTGACCCCGTTCCGCATCCGCCAGCTCGCGACGACGCTGGCGGCAGGTCAGCGGATCGACCGCGACGCGCTGGCCGAGCTGCTCGTCGCCAACGGCTTCAGCCGCGCCGACACCGTCGCCGACCAGGGCGAGTTCGCGGTGCGCGGCGGTATCCTCGACCTGTTCCCCGCCGGCGAGGAAAACGGGCTGCGGGTCGATTTCTTCGGCGACGAGATCGAAAGCATCCGCCGCTTCGATCCCGCCGACCAGCGCAGCCTCGGCCCCGCCAAGGCGCTGCAATTGCTGCCCGCGTCCGAAACCCTGCTCGACGAGGCGACGATCAAGCGCTTCCGCTCGGCCTATCGCGACCTGTTTGGCGGGCAGTCGACTGGCGATCCGCTGTATCAGGCGGTCAGCGAGGGCCGGCGACAGGCGGGCATGGACCATTGGTTGCCGCTGTTCGAGGAACGGCTCGCCACCCTGTTCGACCATATCGACCCCGCGACCCCCGTGCTGCGTGGGCACCGCACCGAGGCGACCGCCGAGACGCGCTTCGCCGCGATCGCCGACTATCACGCCAACCGCGTCGCCGCCGAACGCGAATCGCCGGGCAGCTACCGCCCGCTGACGCCCGAAACGCTCTACCTGACCGAGACGGATTGGGCTGCGGCCGCCGCCAGCCGCCCGATCCACATTGTCACGCCCTTCGATGTTCCGCCCGCGGCGACGATCATCGACCTCGAAACCTTCGCCGCGCGCGATTTCACCCCCGAACGCGCCGCCGACCTCAACGTCTATCACAAGGTCGCCGATCATCTGTCGGACGAACGCCGCAAGGGGCGCCGGACGATCATCGCCAGCTATTCGGTCGGCGCGCGCGATCGCCTGTCGGGGCTGCTGCGCGATCATGGCGTGACCTCGCTCGCCCCCGCCGACGGCTGGCAGGACGCGCTCGGCACCGCCTCGGCCGAAACCGGCGGCGCCACCGCGATGGTCGTGCTGCCGCTCGACCATGGCTTCGCGTCCGACGCGATCAGCCTGCTCACCGAGCAGGACATCCTCGGCGAGCGCCTTGTCCGGCGGCAAAAGCGCCGCAAGAGCGCCGATGCCTTCCTTGCCGAACTTGCGACGCTCAGCGTCGGCGACCTCGTCGTCCATCTCGACCATGGCATCGGGCGCTATGAGGGGCTGACCTCGATCCCGGTGGGCAACAGCCCGCATGATTGCGTCGCTCTCACTTATTCGGGCGGCGACAAGCTCTATGTCCCGGTCGAAAACCTCGACGTCCTGTCGCGCTACGGCGGCGAGAGCGACGGCGTCGGTCTCGACAAGCTGGGCGGCGAAGCCTGGCAGCGCCGCAAGGCGCGGATGAAGGAGCGTATTCGCGAGATCGCGGGCGAACTGCTTGCGACCGCGGCGCAGCGCGCGTTGCGCTCGGGCGAATTGCTCACCGCCGACGCCGCCTACCCCGCCTTCGCCGACCGCTTCCCCTATCAGGAAACCGACGATCAGGACCGCGCGATCGGCGACGTGCTCGCCGACATGGCGTCGGGGCGCCCGATGGACCGGCTGGTGTGCGGCGACGTCGGTTTCGGCAAGACCGAAGTCGCGCTGCGCGCCGCCTTCGTCGCGGCGATGGCGGGGGTGCAGGTCGCACTCGTCTGTCCGACCACGCTTCTGGCGCGCCAGCATTTCACCAACTTCGTCGAGCGCTTCAAAGGCTTTCCGATCAACGTCGGCCGCCTGTCGCGCCTTGTCCCGGGCGCCGAGGCGCAGAAGACGCGCGACGGCCTGGCGAGCGGGCAGATCGACATCGTCATCGGCACTCATGCGGTGATCGCGAAATCGGTCGAGTTCAAGAACCTCGGCCTAGTCATCGTCGACGAGGAACAACGGTTCGGCGTCGTCCACAAGGAGCGGTTGAAGCAGCTCAAGACCGACGTCCACGTCCTGACGCTCACCGCAACCCCGATCCCCCGCACCTTGCAGATGGCCATGTCCGGCCTGCGCGAACTCAGCGTGATCCAGACGCCGCCGGTCGATCGCCTGGCGGTCCGTACTTACGTGGCGCCGTGGGATGCGGTCGTGCTGCGCGAAGCGTTGCTGCGCGAGCATGATCGTGGCGGGCAGAGCTTCTTCGTCGTGCCGCGGATCAAGGACCTGCCCGATATCGAGGAATTCCTGCGCAACCGCGTTCCCGAAATCAAATATGTCGTCGCGCACGGCCAGATGACCCCGACCGAGGTCGAGGACCGGATGAGCGCCTTCTACGACCGCAAATATGACGTGCTGTTGTCGACCACCATCGTCGAGAGCGGTCTCGACATTCCGAGTGCCAATACCCTGATCATCCACCGCGCCGACCGTTTCGGCCTCGCCCAGCTGTATCAGCTGCGCGGCCGCGTCGGGCGCGCGAAAACGCGTGCTTACGCCTATCTCACCACCCCCGAACATGGCGCGATTACCGACACCGCCGAAAAGCGGCTGAAATTGCTCGGCGACCTCGACACATTGGGCGCGGGTTTCCAGCTCGCGAGCCACGACCTCGACATTCGCGGTGCGGGCAACCTCGTCGGTGACGAGCAGTCGGGGCATATCCGCGAGGTCGGTTTCGAACTTTACCAGTCGATGCTCGAAGAAGCGATTTTGGTTGCCAAGGCCGAGGGCGCCGGAAAGCTACCACCGCGCGAAGCCTTGTCGCCGACGATCACCGTCGACGCGCCGATCCTGATTCCAGAGGATTATGTCCCCGACCTGCCGCTGCGCATGGCGCTGTATCGCCGCCTCAACGACGCGCAGGATCGTCCCGCGCTCGACGCCTTCGCGGCCGAGATGATCGACCGTTTCGGCCCGTTGCCGCCCGAAACGGCGAACCTCGTCCAGCTGATGGAGATCAAGGCCAATGCCAAGGCCGCCGGCATCGCCAAGCTCGACGTCGGCACGAAGGGCGCCCTCGTCAGCTTCCACGGCGACCAGTTCGCCAACGTTCCCGGTCTGATTGCCTATGTCGAAAGGCTGAAGGGCCGCGCGCGCATTCGCCCCGACAACAAGCTGTCGATCAGCGGCGATTGGGTGAGCACGGGGGCGCGGCTGAACGGCGCGCTGCAGTTGTCGAAGGGGTTGGGGAAACTGGCGAAGCAGGCGGGCTAGCGTCGCCCCCGCGAAGGCGGGGCCGCCAGCCACCTTGCGGGCCCCCGCCTTCGCGGGGGCGACGAGGGTTATTCCATCAGCGCCAGCAACTGATCCCACGGCACCGGCCCCGATTTCAAAAACCCCTGCCAGGTGGCAACCCCCAGTTCGCCCAGCCGGACGAGCTGGGCCTCATTCTCGATCCCCTCGGCCACCACCAGCAGCCCCAGCGCGCGCGCAAGGTCGACGATCGCCCGCACGACGATGCGGTCGCGGTCGCTGCCGTCGATGGTGCGGGTGAAGCCGCTGTCGATCTTGAGATAATCGATCGGCAGCCGCGCGAGCAGCGACAGGCTGGAATAGCCGGTGCCGAAATCGTCGATCGCGATCGCGCTACCCAGCGCGCGGATCTGCGCGAGTTGTTCGGCGGCGCTCGCGGGATCGCTGAGCATCGCCTGTTCGGTGAGTTCGAGGGTCAGCCGGTCGGGATCGACCCGCGCGCTTTTTGCCATCGCGGCGAACCGATCGGCGAAATCGGGATCGCCAAGGTCGGCGGCGGTGATGTTGAGCGACACGCGCAGCTTCGACAGCGGCTTGGGCCATTTCGCCATCTCGGCCATCGCGACCCTGTGCGCCTGTTCGGTCAGTTCGCATTCCATCCGCGCCGCGCGCGCCGCGGTGACCAGCGCCCCGGCACCGAGCAGCCCGAGTTCGGGATGCTGCCAGCGCAGCAGCGCCTCGACCCCGGTCATTTCGCCGGTCGCGACGTCATATTGCGGTTGGTAGAAGATGACGACCTCGTCGCGCTCGAGCGCCGCCTTGACCATCGCGCCGTCGCGCGCCGACGCGGGGCGGGCAAGCTGGTCGCTCGCGGTGCGCAACTGTTCGGCCACCGATTCCTCGCGGACGATCTGCGCGGCTGCGATGCGAATCGCCAGCCGGCCGTTGGGATCGCCGACCATAGGTTCGGCGAGCGCGACATGCAGCGCACGCTCCTGCGCCCTCAGCGCGCCGAGCGACAGCGCGGCGGCGGGGACGATCAGGAAGCGCGGGCCGTCGAGCCGGTCGACATGCGATCCCCGTCCGAACTCGTCACCGGCGAAATTTTCAAGCCGCCGTCCGATCTCTTCGAGCACCGCATCGCCCGCCGCGGTGCCGGCACTGTTGTTGATCCGCGCCAGCTGGTCGACCTGGACCAGGATGACGCCGACATCGGCATCGTGCCGCAAATGAAGCGATTCAAGGTGGCCGACGGCGGCGGAGAAGGTGTCAACTGCGCGATTCATCGGCGCTCCCATAGCAGGCATTGCTTGCCAATCCCCTGCATTTTGCAGCAAGGTTTACAAAGATGGCTCCGTTGTCACCCTCGTCCCCGGTTCCCCTTACCGACGGCCATGGCCGCCGGATCGATTATCTGCGCCTGTCGGTGACCGACCGCTGCGACCTCCGCTGTCGTTACTGCATGGCGGAGGACATGATTTTTCTGCCGAAATCGGCAGTTCTCAGCATCGAGGAAATGGCCGAGCTCGCCGAGCGCTTCGTCGCGCGCGGTATCCGCCGTATCCGCCTGACCGGTGGCGAACCGCTGGTCCGGCGCGGCATCGACACGCTCGCGGAGCGACTCGGCGCGCTGATCGGCGAGGGACTCGACGAACTGACACTGACCACCAACGCTATGCGGCTCGCCGAATATGCGCCGATACTCGCCGCCGCGGGCGTGCGCCGAATCAACGTCAGCCTCGACACGCTCGACCCGGCCGCCTTCCGCCACATCACGCGCGTCGGCGACCTCGACGTCGCGCTGAAGGGCGTCGCCGCGGCGCGGCATGCGGGCCTTGCCGTCAAGATCAACATGGTCGCGCTCGCGGGACTCAACGAGGATCAGTTGCTGCCGATGCTGGCCTGGTGCGCCGCCAACGGCTGCGACCTGACGCTGATCGAAACCATGCCGCTCGGCGACATCGCCGACGACCGCAGCGACCATTATATCCCGCTCCACGCGTTCGTCGCGCCGCTGCGGGCCGAACGCGCGATCTTCCCGATCGACAAAAAGACCGGCGGCCCGGCGCGCTATTTCGCGGTCGAGGACAGTCCGGTGACCCTCGGCCTGATCACCCCGCTCAGCGACAATTTCTGCACGACCTGCAACCGCATCCGCCTGACCGTCGAGGGGCGCATCTATATGTGCCTCGGCCAGGAGGATCATGTCGACCTGCGCGCCGCGTTGCGCGACGGCGGGGCGCATGCAGTCGATGGCTTGATTGACGGCGCATTGGCTGGCAAACCCCGCGCCCATGACTTTCATATAGACCGAAAGTCCAAACCGGCGGTCGCGCGTCATATGAGTGCAACGGGCGGCTGACACCCCGCCCCAGTTTAAAGGCACGGGGACCTGACCAATATGCAACGCAAGATCGCGCTCGTCGCGTCGAATTCGCCCGTCGCGATGGAGGCCGAGGCCGAATTGCGCCCGCTATACGATTTCGTCGAGCTCAACGACGCCGATCTGTTGATCGTGCTCGGCGGCGACGGTTTCCTGCTCCACATGCTGCACCAGCTGCTCGACCAGCGGCGCAGCTTGCCGGTGTTCGGGATGAACCGCGGCACCATCGGCTTCCTGATGAACGAATTCCGCGTCGAAGGGCTGCTCGACCGGCTCGCGGCGGCCCGGCCCTTCCTCATCCATCCGCTGTCGGGCGACATCACCACGATCAGCGGCGAGCGCCATATATTGCCCGCGATCAACGAAATCTCGCTGCTCCGCGAAACGCGCCAGGCGGCGAAGCTCGAGGTGATGATCAACGAAAAGACGATGCTCGAGGAACTGGCATGCGACGGCGTGCTGGTATCGACCCCGGCGGGATCGACCGCGTACAACCTCAGCGCCAATGGGCCGATCCTGCCGCTCGAATCGCAAATGCTGGCGCTGACCCCGATCAGCCCCTTTCGCCCGCGACGCTGGCGCGGCGCGCTCGTCCCCGAATCGACAAGCATCCGCTTCAACGTCCGCGAGGCCGCCAAACGCCCGGTCAGCGCGGTCGCCGACCAGCGCGAAATCCGCGATGTGAAGACGGTTTTGGTGACCACCGACCGCAGTCGCCCGCTGACTTTGCTGTTCGATCCCGACCAGGGGCTCGACGAACGCATCGCGATGGAACAATTTATCGTTTGAGGTCTTGCAAAATGCCGCGCGCGGCGGCAAAGGGGCCGCCTTGTCCGGCTCGCCGGCATGTTCCTCGGTAGCTCAGCGGTAGAGCTCTCGACTGTTAATCGAGCGGCCGTAGGTTCGAATCCTACCCGGGGAGCCATTTCTTTCCTACAGCGCGAAACTCCACGCCTCAGTACGACTGGCTTCGCGTAGCACCCCTATTTTGGGTCCGCGCTACTTCGCGTGGGCGAAGAAGAAGCGCTGAGTTTTGCTCTCCGAAGTAAGAAATCGTAGTCAGCCGATAGCTCGACACCTATCACGCGGTGCAGATTAGCGTGGAAATGCGATTAGGAGCGCGAACGAGCATACCGGCGGAAAATTCTGAAACGGCGAGGTTGGTCGCCTTATTGGCCGTAAAGAGCAGCTAACCCGCTCGCGAGATCGGCGGCATTTTTTTTAAATTTGCCAAGGCAAGCAATGGCCGCTTGGCGACAATCCGCTTCTGAGCGCAAATCGTGAGAACCGGACCATCGGTCGCCCGACCTTTCAAG
Organism: Sphingopyxis sp. GW821-FHT02C12; assembly: GCF_059421785.1. Taxonomy (NCBI): domain Bacteria; kingdom Pseudomonadati; phylum Pseudomonadota; class Alphaproteobacteria; order Sphingomonadales; family Sphingopyxidaceae; genus Sphingopyxis; species Sphingopyxis sp. GW821-FHT02C12. The sequence goes on along the minus strand of NZ_JBWKVQ010000001.1, from coordinate 2,244,368 downwards.
GCCGCAAACGAGAGAGACCCCGAAGGTGACCATGCGCCATGGCATTCGTCACCCAACGGCAATTGCAACGACGCCATTTCAATACGACCTTCTCTCAGAGCTCGCCGAATGTCGCATAATCCTTGTGAAAGTCGTTCGGACCCTGGAAATTTGTCAGCGTCAGGCTGGCAGACACATCGAGGGCCTCGACATGATGCCACCAGCCGATCGGCAGGAAAATGAGCTCACCGGGGGCTAGGTCGCAGTGCAAAAGATGCGGCCGCGCCCCGTCGTCGGCTACCCGGCAGGTGGCATCCTGGCCGAACTCGCTGTAGCAATGGTAATGATTGCGCATCAGCGGCGTCTGCGCGGGGGAAGCTAACGTCAGACGCTTGTGACCCATGATCTGAACGAGGAGATTGTTCGTCAGATCATGGTGCCAGGGCGTGATCGTTCCGGATGGCCCAAGCCACAGAAAACCCTGCTCCCGCGAATGCCCCGACAGGATGCCGTCGATGGGTCCGAAATCTTCCCATAGGGGGGCCAGCACGTCTCGATTTGCCGCACCATTGTTGGCGGTCAGGTAGAAGTCATTGCTTCGTTTGCCGTCGCGAAGCGCGGCCACAAAGGATTGCCAGGGCACGTTGCGCTTATGTTGGGCGGAATTCTGCTCATAGAGACGATCGGCGCCTCGTCCTGCCTGAAGTTCCACAACGACAGGACCGACCGCCGCCTCGATATAATCGAGCGACCAAGCCGAAAAGGCGCGCCACGACCCAACAGCCCGGGTCAGGATCAGTGGCCGGTTGCGCGCGTAGAATTCCTCGAAAAATGTACCGAAATCGATGCTTTCGCGCCGCTCGATCGTCCTCGATCCGAATTGTTCGAGCCGTCCGAGCGCCGATGTGATCCAGCGATGCTTGTCCAGCCGCGCCTGAAGGCGCCGCGCCGCGATCAGATAGGGATGATGCTCCGCGAGACGCAGTTCCCGCTCGATCAGGCTGCGATCGAAACCGGCCCGCCGCATCGCATCGATCAACTGCCTTTTGTCGGTATGGAGAAGCAGGTTCTCGGCGATCCAGCGGCGCCAATCCCCATCCAGTTCGGCTTCGCCGGGTTGCGTTGTTTCCTGCGTATTCGAATGCATTGTCTGCCTCGTTTCGGGAAATCGAAGACTCCCGGCCCTGGGGGTGGGGCCGGGAGTCTTCCTTCTACCAGCGGAAGGTCAGTCCGCCGGAGACACTGTGGGCTTCCATGCGCTCGCGCAACTCGAGGCCGTAGCCGATCCGGAACTGCGCGGTGCCCAGATTCCCGGTAATGCCGACGCTTGCGATGCCGGCGGTCCGGCCCGGTCGCACCCCGGTGATCCGGAACGCGCTTCCTCCGCCGATCAGCCGGTTGGTCACGGCCCAGCCTTCGCGGTCGAAATCATGCGCGATCACAACGTCGGCGAACGGATGGATGCGACCGTCGGACCCGAGATTGCCCTGGAGCTCGAACCCGAGGCTCCCGGTCAGGGCCTCGAACCGGGACTTGCCGACCTGGAGCCCCGCGTCCCCCGCATCGCGCTCGGTGAGCGCATGCTGTTGGACCCGGGCATAGCCGAGGCTCGCGAACGGTCGGAAGTCCAGGTCCTTCGTCCCGGCATTCGCGCCAAGCTTGAGCGACCCGCGAACTTCATTTGCCGACGCGTCGCCGTTCGCGGTGCGGCTCGACATGCCCGTGACCAGCGTTCGGGTCACGTCCAGATCGTGGTGCGCGTAGCTCGCCTGCGCATCGAGGAAAGCCGTTCCGAAGTCGACCGTCGCATAGGCGCCCACATGGTAGCTGTCGCCCTCGGCCCGCGAACGGGTTCGATGCTGCTTGGCCTCGCTCGTCGACCAGCCCGCAGCAATGCCCACCCGGGACTGAGCGTTGGGCGTCGCGTCGATGCCCATCGCCAGCCCGCTGACCTGATGGTCATAGCCGGCTGCGGCGGCCGTGTTCTCGACATCGCCGAAGCTGCCGATCGCCTGTGCCCAGACATTCATGCCGTGCCAGCGCTCGCCCGACTCCAGGCGATCCGAGCGGGCGTCGGTCATGCGATTGCCGACGAGCCGCGCAAACTCGCTTCCGGCGCGGGCCGCGATGGCGGGTGTGTCGGCATAGATTTCGCCCGAGAAGGTCCCAAGCGCAGCACCTGCCTGCGAGGGGGCGATCCAGTTGAGCTCCGCCCGCACTTCCGCAAGATCCCGGGTGAACACGCCGCTCGACCCAAAGGCGTCGAAGACGGCCTGCTGGTTGGGGGTGAGGTCCAATTCCAGGGGCGGTGTCGGTGTCGGCGTGGGAGTGGGAGTGGGAGTGGGAGTGGGAGTGGGAGTGGGCGTCGGCGTCGGCGTCGGCGTCGGCGTTGGTGTCGGCGTAGGCGTAGGCGTAGGCGTAGGCGTAGGCGTTGTTTGCGTCCGCGTGACGTTCACCGAGACCTGATTGGCCGCGCTATAGTCGACGGCGTAGGTGAAGAAGATGCCCTGCTGCGCCAGCTGCTCGTCCGGATTGATCCTGGCGAACTGGCCGGTCACCCCGCCCGTCGCCTTCAGGAAGGTATAGGCGCCCAGAACACCCGCATCGAGCGGCACGAACTGGACCGCGCCGTCGAGCGCGGCGGCGCCGCGCACGTCCAGAAGATCGCTGGTGCCGGGAACGCCAAGCTCGATCTGGAGTTCGCCGGCGGCGCTCTGCCGATAGTCGCCGAACACGGTCAGCGTTCCAAACTCGCTCCCCGCGAGCAGGCCGCCCGGCGCGACGATGCCGGCATTCACGAGGTTGGCCTTGCGGCCGCCCGCAAGGTCCGCCGCCGTCCCGATCGAACCGCTACCGCCGACGATGCCGCCCGCCTCGGTGATGGTGACACCGTTCCGCACTACGCCGTTCACAAGGAAGGTCCCGCGCGCCGCCACCTCGACAGCGGTCGACAATTCCGCGCCGGCGGCAAGCTCGAGGATGCCCGAATCCACGACGCTGGTCGCGCCCTGACCGAGCATCCAGTTGCCGGTAATCACCGAAGTCCCACCGCCCTGTTTGCCGAGCGCTTCGATGTCCGAAAAGCGCGACGCATCCCAGGTGCCCGTGTTGCCGGCGAATATGATCGTATCGAGGCCGGAGCCGCCGTCGATCCCCGCACTCGCCGCGAGTTCGGCTGCGCCAAAAATGCCAAGCGCGTCATCGCCCGCGCCGAGCGCGATGCTCCCGCCGATCGAGCCGCCGAACTCGACGAGGTCATCGCCTTCGCCCGTATCGAGCGCGCCGTCGAGGCGGCCAGCTTCCTGCGAATAGACGTCCTCGCCATCGCCAAGGCGGATATCGCCGCCGATGACCCCGCCCGGATAGTTCATGACGATGTCATCGCCCGCGCCGGTTTCGATGCTGCCGGTGATCGTTCCGTTGTTGCGCATCTCGTCGTTTCCGGCGCCGGTCCTGACGCTGCCATCGATCAGGCGCTGGCCCGACGTCTGTGTCGCGCTGTCGATCACGAAACCGTTGTCGATCAGCGCCCTTGCCGCGTGGATGAGATCGAGGTCGCCATAGATGGAACCGTCATTCTCGATCGCGATGTCGCCCGGCGCGCCGCCGATGAGGGCGTCGGCATAGATCGCCGTGACGGGTGCTCCGGGGCCTGCATGACCGATCCGCGCTCCGTCGGCGTTGCGGAGATAGGCGCGCGTGCCTTCGTCGGGCGCCAGCACGACCACTGCCGCGGGATCGGGGCCGCCGACGGCGTCGATAATGCCCTGATTGAGGAGCTGGAGGTTCGCTCCGCTCAGATCGATCGCTCCGCTATTCTCGCGGCTGTTCACGATGCCCGCACCGGCCAGTATCTTGACAGTTGCGTTGTCGCCCCGCGTGCCGATCAGCGTGCCGTCGGTTGCGGCTTCGAGCAGACCTTCGACGCTGACGGTAAGGTCGTCGGCCGCGAAGACATAGCGGCCGTTGATCGGCGGCTTGCAGATCACCGTCGTTCCCGGCGCCGGATCGGCCGGCGAGCAACCTGTCGGGGTCGGGGTCGGCGTGGGCGTCGATTTGACGACGTTCACGACCGCCCGGTCGCCGAGATAGTCTACGGCATAGCTGAAGAAGAGGCCGCTGCCACCGACCCGGTCGAACTGACCAGCGCGCGACCCGTAGGTCAGGAAGGTATAGGTGCCGGTGTCCGCAAGATCGAGCGGGATGAAATTGACTCCGCCCGCGAGATTGGCGGCTCCACGAACCTCGAGCAGGTCGGATATACCGGGCGCGCCAAGCTCGATGTCGAGCCGACCGGCGGCCGTTTGGGTATAGTCGCTCATGACGGTAAGCGTTCCGATGCTTCCCGCGCCCTGGCCCGGCGCGACGATCCCCGCGTTGGTCAGCACCTGCTCGGCGAAGCGGCCGTCACCGACGCGGCCCGTTCCGAGCAGGGTTCCGCCAGCAGCGATATCGATCGCGCCGAGATGCGTTCCGTCGAGGCGGTAGACGCCGCTGCTGCCAATCGACGCATTGCCGACGATCTCGTCGGCGGCGCGGTCGGTTCCGAACACGAGGGTTCCGTCGGCGATGGTGACGCCGCCCAGGAAAGTCGCACCTTCGGATCCAAGGATGGTGGTGCCCCCGCCGTCTTTGATTAGCTTCTCGGCGTTGATGCGCCAGGCGTCGACCGCGCCGGTTTCGCCACGATAGATCACCGTGTCGCCGCCGCCGCCTGCGACGTTGATGCTGTTCTCGCCCGTGATCGTGAGCGGGCCGTTGACGATCACGGTGTCGTCGTTGCCGCCGAGCACAATCGAACCGTTGAGCACGCCCGAAACCTCAAGGGTCGTGGTGCCCTGGAAGCTGCCATCGCCGTTCAGCGTCCCGGCGAGAACGATATGATTGGCGGCGTCCCCGATGTCCGAAATGTTCCCGTTGATGGTCCCGCTGTTGTAGAGTTCGTTGACGCCTTCGCCGAAATAAATGTCGCCGACGATCGTACCGCGGTTGCGGACGCGAACCGTGTCGTCGCTGCCATTGAAGTAGAGGTCGCCCTCGATACGACTGGGCCCGTCGACAGCGTTGCCTGCCAGATCATAGCCGTTGAGCACGGTCCTCGGCGCGCCTCCTCCGTTCAGAGAAATATCCGCATGGATCAGCCCGGCGTTGGCGATAGATAGCGCGCCGCCGGACCCGAGGATGGCGTCGTCGCCCGAATCCTGACCCGGATGGCCGATAACGCCGGTCGCCGTGTTGACGAGCGTGCTCGACTTGTCCGTGCTTGCACGCAGAATGACGACAGTGGCCGCGCTGCCGAACGACGTGCCCGTCGTGTCGATGCGGCCCGCGTTGAGAATCGTGTTCGATCCGGACTGAAGCGCCACGGCCGCCCCAATGCCGGTCCCGATCAGCTGGCCGCCCTCGCGGTTGATGACCGTGCCATCCGAAGCGATGGCGATGGCGTTCGAACTGCCGGTGATGGTTCCGCTGTTATCGACCCGCGATCCGTTGCCGAGAAGCGCGCCGTTGGCGCCCGAGATGGTTCCGGCGTTGACGAGCCTGGTCCGGTCGGACGTGCGGATTCCGGCGAAGCCGCCGCGGATTTCGCCGCCCGCGAGGTTCGCGATATCGCCGCCTCCTTCGATCGCCAGTCCGATGGAATTGCCGCTTCCGGGCAAGGTAACGATCGAGCCGCTGTTGCGGACGGTCGCGATGCCGCCGATCGCGATCGCCGCCGCGCCATTGCTTCCGGTCGAAATGGTTCCGCTGTTGGAAAGGACGGCCCCCTCGCGAAATCCGTCGATCCTGACCGAAAATATCTGATTGGAGGTCGACGTGATGGTGCCGCTATTCGTGAAATCGCCGGTGTTCGTACCGGCTGTAACCGCGAGGCCGAGCGATACCGCAATATTGCCGTCGTTGTTGAAGCGGTCGACATCGGCGCCGATCGTTACCGTCGATGCCGTATCGCCGGTACAGGCGACGGTTTTCTGCCCGTCGGTGGATGTCGTGCAGGCCGCCTGGGCTGGCTGCACGAGAATAAGGCTTCCGCAAAGCGCCGAGGCGCACAAAAGGGTACGTTTCATGAGTCAAAATCTCCCTGCCCGGCAAAAGCCGGTTCATTGAACCTGGTGGTGAGGATGGTTGTGCGCCCGCCGCTTTCAGCGCGGGCGAATAAGGCTGTAAGAGCCGCGGTTATCGATCAGGTGAGGTCAGCGGTTTCGGCCTCCCTGAACTGTTCCAGCATCTCGTCGGCAGCCGCGATCGCGTGCGCCAGTCTTGCCGCTCGCCTGCGTTGCCAGATCCAGAGCGCGGCTGCGGTCGCGGTACAGACGGCAGCCCTCGGCGCGTCGAGCGTTCATGCCGGCGCACTCCTTCCGCAAGGTCGGTCGCCGGAGAACCGAGCGATTGCCGGCCGGCGGGCGGTTCGTCGAGGTCGAAGCTTTTCATGGGCCAATTCTGTTCTCTGCATAGACTTTGCGTGGTTGAGGCGAACACCGACATTGGCGACGCTGATTTCGTGTCGGCCCGTTGGCGGATGGTGATGCCGGTCGGCAACGGGGAAAGTCGTGAACGGCTTCCGCAATTTCGTGATCGGCAGACCGATGCAGTTGGCGATGCGTGAATGGCAGATAGAGACGAAGCGACGCGACCTTGCGCCGGGTCGACAGCAAGGACGATGCCATGATCGCCTTTGGAGTGACGGAGTGGATCGCGATGATCGTCAATCGCGTGGCGCATATGATACCGCCCATCGCGGCAACGATTTTCGTCGTGTGCGGGCTTTGTTGGCTGATCGCGTGGGCGATTGCGCCGCTGTGCGCAAAACGGCTGCGACGCGCGGAACAGCTTTCAATATAAAGCGCTCTGGAGCAGCCGGACCGTTCGCCCCGGCAAATCCCGCCGGATCGCTCGGGCTAGTCCTTCAAAACCGTTCGCGCCGCCGGCAAATATGTCCTGCTGATGGGGACTGCTGTGTCATCCAGAAGCCGCGCAATCGCTCGTCCGGGGGTTCTTTCCAGTTGCCGGACACCGTCTTTGGCCACCCACCAGCTGCGGTGCACGCGAAGGCCTAGCCGCGGATCGATGATCGCCGCCGCATCCGCCAGCCGCATCAAGATCAGTGCCGAGCCATGAAGCGTGTGGACGCGCACATAGTGATCCTCGGCTTCCAGTGCGAGTATGTCGCTGCGCAGGGCGGCCGGAAGCTTCGACAGGAATTCGGGCGGATATTCTGGAGCCGCGGCGGGCTGTCCCGCGGGTGCAACCATCGCAACCGGGTCGTCCGGAGCCATGATGCGGGCGATCAGCAGCTGGACCAGCGCCACATAAGGAAACAAGCCGAGCAGTTGGACGGGACCGAATGTCCTTCCTGGTCTGACCACCCCCATAGCCCATGCCACAAAGAAGGTCATGGGTACCGCCGATACTGCTGCCACCGCGAAGTACCGTGCGAACGTCCGCTTGCGCGGCGAAATGGACGGAAGGATCCGCTCCGCGGCCGCAGCGGTCCCAAAGCCGGCGACGGCGATGATCATCCAGAAAGGATATCGAACCGCTGGCCCGAGCACAGATTGCGATCCGAATGGCCCCGTTACGCCAAGCATCGCGCCGAACGCGACAGCACTCAGCGGCACCCGCCACTTCCTCAACATCCGCCATTCACGCATCGCCAACCGCATCCGCCCACCCGTCACGAAACGGCGGACGCTATTCACGATTTTGCCCCTTGTCGACAGGGATCATGACCCGCCAACCGGTCGGCACGAAATGTCGAAATGGAGAAAGCAATGAAGCGATTTATCACTGGCGCAGCATTGGCATTTGCAGTCGTTCCAGCAGCGGCAAGCGAGCCCGTAAACATGCGCTTTGAGTGCGACGCCGGAGCCGCTACGGCGGGCGGCGAGGCCCCGAACCTCCACGGCAACTGGGATTTCCTGATGGATGCCGGGGGAGAGCCCAGTTTCGGGCTGATGTCGATCGGCTTCGTCGGCGACACCTATGGCGGATCGCTAACCCCGGTCAGGACCGCGCCCGTCGTTGTGCGCACAATCACCTTGACCGGCTACAGCATCCACATAGTTGTCGCGTCCCGCGAAGGCGATGTCCTGTTCGACGGCACGCTCTCGGCCAACGGCAACAGGATGTGCGGAACCATTACATATCATGGCGGCCGCACCCTCGCGATGGTAGCTCAGAAGCGGCCTTCAACCTATCAGTCGCAGTCTCAGGCTCAGCGGGCGCGGTAATCGGCCGAACGGGCGAGTGGCAGCAAGCGAGGCCGATCGACATATTTACGGCTTCGGCGAAGCGCCAGATCACTGAAACTGGCCCGCAACACCCAACCCTCTGCACGCTGCTCGATGGTTCGATGCAAAGTTGTGCAGACGCCTCAAAATTCCGTGGCGTCCACAATCGCTACCGCCGCTCGACCATCGAGATCCTTCTTCTTCACTGATTTCGGCGTCCAGGGAAAGTCGCCAAGTTGATGGCCGCGCGAGCCGTGAGCGGCGCCATCCTCCACATGATGCTCCAGCACATCAGGGCCCATCCGCCGCCAAAAGCCCAACCGGCGAGGACGTCGCTCGGCCAATGAACGCCGAGATACACGCGCGAGATGCCGATCAACATCACGAGCAACCCCGCGGCCCCGGCGACATAGATGCGGCTCGACCGGCTCGGCGCCAATCCGGCGACGAGAATGGCGATGGACAAGTAGACGATGGCGGAATTCGCTGCGTGGCCGCTCGGGAAGCTCGCACTCCCATAAGAGGCCCAATGCTCGACGACCGTCGGCCGTGCCCTTCCAAACCACACCTTCAGCAAGCTCATCACAAGCGCTCCCGATACGCATTGGGCGACGAGGAACAATGCGAATTGTCCCCGCTTGAGCGTCATGAGCAAGCCCGCGGAAAAAACGACGACCAGCGTCAAGGTGGTGACGTCGCCCAATGCGGTCAGATCGAGCATCGCCGCGCGCATGCCACTGCTCTCGCCGAATATGGCCCGCACCCAATGCAGCCCGGGGGTATCATAGGCATTGAGTTCACCCTCGGCGATTTCGGACGCCAGCTTGAAGATACCGAGCGCGACGAGCGCCGTGAGCGCCATCGCCGCCGTAAGGAGAATATCCGGCCGACGCGCCAGCAATCGCTCCGAGTTCAGCAGTTTCAGGATCTTCTTCAATTTCGTATCTCTCGCGGCATGGGTCGTTCAAACATCGGCCTGTCCTTTGACACGGGGTGCGCACGTCAGAAGCCGGCTCGAATGCCCAATCGGATCGTGAGCGGTCGCAGCGGCGTGATCTGCTTGCCGTCGGCGACAGTAAAAGGGTTGCCGTAGGAGAAGGTGTTACCGCTGGCGTTGAGCAGGTTCGTGGCGTCGAGCGAGATGGCCCAGCCTTGCGATGCGACGAGCGATGCGGACAGGTCGACCTGGGTCGTTTCGCCATGCTCGAGGATGAGCGGTGCCGTCGTGCCCAGGCTCGACGCGCCGATCAGGCGGACCGTACCGTCGAGCTTGAACGTCAGGCTGGAGGACAATGGCCTCTCCCAGGCCGCCGTAAAACGCGCCCCGGTCCGCGCAATATTCGGCAGCGGCCGTTCGTCGGCTTCTTCGAGTCCTTCGGCGGGATTGGTCAGCGCGCTGCGATTGACGAACAGCGCTCCGTCGAAGAACAGGTGATCGCTAGCGCGCCAGCGCGCATTGATCTCAGCGCCATAAATCCTCCCGCGTCCGATATTTTCGGTGAAGGGCAGTCCGTCGGATCCGATGAGGTCTGCCTGAATGTCGGTCCAGATCGAATAGAAGGTTGTGACGCCCCCAGAGAAGCGGGGGCTGGCGGTATCGCTTTCGCTGCCAAGCCTGATCCCGAGTTCGACGGTGTGGATTGAATCCGAATCGAAGCGCTGTGCAGCATTGGTTTGGCCAGCGGTGATGGCGATCCCCCCACTCCGGAATCCGCTCTGATAGCGAAGGAAGGTCAGAAGATCCGAATTGGGTTTCCAGGACAGCGCTGCGGTTGGCAGGAAACGGACCTGCCGCCGCTTCGGTTCGAAATCCTCGCCCGATCCGCCCATCAGTTCGCCGATCGTCTCGGCAAAGACGACACGTGCGCCGAGCGTTCCCGACAGGCGCGAGGCAATGCGCTGTGTCGCCTCACCGAAGACAGCGATCTCGGTCTTCTGGTTGCGCAGCCGTGCAAGCGCTGCAGGTGCGTCAAGCGGCCCGAGGCGGCGATCGATGCGATCGATGTTGCGGACGAGACCGAAACCCGCGACCCAGCTGTTACCTGACGGTCCGCGGTGCGAGAGGCGCGTCTCGTGGGTCAGCAGGCGGATGGCCTCATGGCCCTCGAAGATCTGGATCTCGGAATTGCCGCCATAGCCTGTCGCATCGAAGACTTCCGACAGATCATGGTCGACGATGCCCGTCGACGAGATGAGTTTGAGGTCGCCCCAGTCCTTCGCCACTTCGACTCCCGCCGCCTTGAAGTCATTGTCGTGCGGCTGGGCGATGTTGGCGGCATGCGTGCGACGCGGCTGATCGGTTTCGGCATATTGGCCGTCGCGCGTGTCGATATTCTGGAGCAACGCATTGACGTCGATGGTCCAGTTGTCGCCCGGCTCGATCCGCAGGTTCGCGCGTGCGCCGTCGAGACGCGTCCGGTTGGTGTTCTCGGTACCAAGGGTGCTGTTGTCGATATAGCCCCCTTCGACCTGCTTGTAGCCGACAACGCGGATCGCCACTCGATCGGTCAGGATCGGGATATTGACCATCCCTCCAAGATCATAGCCCGGTGCAGCACCGCGCGTTGCGGATCGACCTGCGGTCGCCGAAGCGTGAAAGGCGCCCGCGTCGGCCATTTTCGGAACGATCCGGATAATCCCGCCGAGCGCCCCGGCGCCATAGAGCGTCCCCTGCGGCCCCTCGATCACTTCGATGCGATCGATGTCATAGAGGCGTAGATCAGGCTCGGGCGCATTATAGGTGAGCCGAAGGTCGCCGAGATAGATGCCGACGGTCGACTGGGTCGGTCCGGAGAAGCTGCTGTCGGCGATCCCGCGCACGAACAATTTGTTGCGGCCCGGCCCCAGATTGGTCGAGGTCAAGGTCGGGATGCGCGCGACGAACGCGGCGGTGCCTTGGCTCTCTCCGAGACCGGGGCTCCCTATCGATTCGATATGCGCGGTGCCTGGATAGCTGTCGAGCGGCTGGCCTTGCTTCGTCGCGGTGACGACGATTTCGACGGGAGGCGGTATCGGCGCTTCGATACGCGGCGCGGCTGGCGGCGGCCTGGGCGTCGGGGCGGGCTTCAGCCGTGCGCGGGGTTTCAGCACCGGAACGATGCGAACCGTCTCGGCATCGACGATCTGATAGGTGAAGCCGGTGCCCCGGAGCATCGTCGTGAGCGCCTGTGCGATCGTCATGCGGCCGCGAACCGGCTTGCTGCGCGCGCCCGCCAGACGCTGGTCGATGCCGCCGATCGAAATCTGCGTCTCGTTGCCAAGCGCGATCAAAGCATTGTCGAGGCGCTGGGCCGGAATATTGAAGTTGCGGCTTTCCGCGGCCGCCGCCGGGCTAGCGGCAACGATCGCGATTACCGCGGCAGCGAGAAACTGGTTCGAGGTCACCGGATCAGCGCGTCAATTGCCATCCTTTCGCACTATGGCGCGCATGGACGCCAAGCAAGGACTCCAGTTGCCGGAAGAGCTTCGCTTCGTCGCGATCGACGCGGATGACGCCCGAAAAGCGCCGGCTTGCGAGGTCCGGCGACACGGTCACCGGTGTGCCGAGCGAACGCGAGAGATCGAGCGCGATCGTAGCGAGCGACGCATCGCGATAGCTCAGCCTTCCCTGCCGCCACCCCCCGACCGAGGCCGGGTCGATGGTCGTCACGACCGCCCTGGACTTGCCGCGCTGGACGCGGAGCTGCTTGCCTGCCGTTACCGTGACCGCCGCGGCGCCCGGATCATATTGGACGCTGCCCTCGGACACGCCGACCTCGAGGCCGCTTGCCGATTGGCGCACGTTGAAGATCGTGCCGAGGTCGCGGAGCGTTCCGTCTCCCGTCTCGACGACGAACGGCCGCGCGCTGTCATGCTTGATCGTGAAGATCGCCTCGCCGCTGTCGAGGCGCGCGAAGCGTTCGGCCTTGCGATCGAGGTGAATGGTGGTGCCGCCGTTGAGGGCGATCGTCGATCCATCGCCAAGGGCGATTTCGCGCGTTTCGCCCGGTTGGGTCGTGATCGCCTCCGTCCCCGGCGACCGCAGCAGCATCGGCGACAGGAAGAGCGCAAGGATGAGACTGGCTGCGATCGAGAGAAATGCGGTGCGGCGATACCAGGGGCGGACACCGGGCTCATTATCATTGGTCGCGAGCGGCGCATCCTTCTCGGGAGCCTTGGTCTCGGCCAGTTCGTCCGAAAGACGGTCATCGGCGAGAGCGACGGCATCATAAGCATCGGCGTGCGCCGGATCGGCTTCCATCCATGCCGTGAACTCGGCCCACAGAACGCCGTCGGCTGCCGGGCCCTGCAACCGCACATGCCATGCGATGGCCTCGTCCATGATGCTACCGGTCCCCATCATCAATTCCTTCGGCCACCTGACGTTGCGGCGCGTCGATATCCACATCCAGCTGTTGCTTGAGCTCCAGAACCGCGCGGTATCCCCGTTGCAAATGCTTCTCGACCGCGCTCACGCTGATCCCCATTTGGGCGGCGAGCTGCTTCTGCGGCATGCCGTCGATCCGCACCGCCCGGAAGGCGAAGGCGGTACGCTCGGGCAAGGCGTCGAGCACCGCATCGACCCGCCTGAGCTGGTCACGCGCCACGAGCGTGCGTTCGGCCGATGGCTGGGCATCGCGCGGCGCGGCCATGCTGCCGTCGATATGCCCCTTCGTCCATTCCTGCTCGCGCGCGGCACGACGCTGCGCCGAACGGCGCCGGTCGAGGACCAGATTTTCGGCGGTTCGATAGAGATAGGCCAGCGGCTCGGCGATCAAGCTCGCGTCGATATCGGCGAGCTTCAGCCACAGTTCCTGCAGGATGTCCTCGCCGTCGCCATCGCCGCGGAGACGAACGCGTAGATAGCGCGACAAAGCCAGCCGATTGGCCATGAAAATCGCTTCGAGCCCGCCGACTTTGGTCATCAAACGCTGCGCTCTTCCGTCTTCGCCCTTGCGGCAAGGCATAGTGTCTGCCTCATATGGCCCGAATATGAAAGGCGTGAGGCGGCGCGAAGCGGCCAGGGCGAGCGGCGCGCTCATTGCGGACGATCCGTAACCCGCCATAGAGCGAAGCCGAGCAGGCCGGCGGCGACCACCGCCTGCAGCAAGGCGTGATAGCCGGCGCCCACGAGCCCGGCGAAGCGGGTAAACAGAGGCAGCAGCGGCATGAGGCCAAGCCCGGCGATCATATTGGCCGTCACCGACAGGCCGGGTCGCCCGATGGCGATCAGCGCTGCACTTGTCGGTGGTCCCGTCATCGCGACCACGCGGGCAAGCGTCAGCCAGAGCATGACCGAGGCAGCGCCGGCGAAGGCTTGCCCGCCGATCAGCACCGCTATCTCGCGCGAGAAGAAAGCCAGGATGACGAGAAGGGGCAGCGCCGTGGCGAGCGCGATGCCGAGACAGCGACCAAGCGCTTGCCGGATGGCCCGCCCGGCTCCGCCACCGGCTGCAAGGCGCGCGAGCTCGGCATAGGCGGCTTGCCCCAGCATTTGCGCCGGCTGCGAAATGACGATCGTCGCGCGGTGGGCGATCGAATAAAGGCCCGCCGCCGCCGGACCGAGCATCGCCCCGACAATGAGCGGCGTCAGCCGGCCGGTGAGATCGCCGAGCATGATATCGGCGTTGGCGGTGAGCATGAAGCGGCCGAGGCCCTCATGCTCGCGCCGCGCGTCCGCGACAGCGCCCAGCAACGGCTCATCGAGCATATGCCGTCGGGCGAGATAGGCGGCAGCGATCCACAGCGACGCCCCCTCGACGAGCGCGGCAACGAGCCAGGCGACGAGAAAGGCGGTGAGCCCCAGATCGAAGAATATGATGATCAGGGTGCCGAGCAGCCGCATCACCGGGGTGACCAGATTGTGAAGCGCGAGGAGGTCGAAGCGCCGCAATATCTGCAAATACCCGCCCGGCGTCGCGCGCACTGTCGCGAGAACGGCAAAGCAATAGGGGACCGCGAGCGCCTGCGCGTCCGCCGACCATCCGAGCAGCGGACCGACGAGCGGCACAGCCAGTGCCGCGACAACGACGGCAGCGCCCCCCGCCGCCAGCTCGATAACGCCGGCAAAGCGAAGCAGACGGATGAGCTTGGCATGATCGGTCTCGGCGGGCTGGACCCCGTAGCGAACGATCGCGTGCCAGCCCGGAAAGGCGATCAGGCCGCCGACCAGCATCGCGAAATAATTGACGAGCACCAGCACGCCATATTGTTCGGGGCCAAGGATACGCGCGGCGGCGACGACATAGACGAGACTGATCAGGCCGGCGGCGGCCTTGCCGCCAAGCAGGAGCCCGAGATTTTCGTAGATGCGGCGAACGGGCCCCGACGGCGCCTTTGCGGCCTCAGTGAGCAAGGCGGCCATCGGCGGACCTGCCGTCGGGTAAATCGCCGCGGGCAAGGCAAGCGATCGCGCGAGCGGCGCGCGCCGACGATGGCTCGGCGGTGAGGTCGAATGTATGATCGAAGAGCCGGCGCTGCACCGATCGATAGCGGCCCGGATGATCCGCCACGGCCTCCTCCAGACCGCGATCGAGATCGCCTGCTTCCGCGATCACCGGCCCCGACTGCCAGTGCGCAAAATTGGGATCCCGGTCGGGATCGATGCCTTGGCTGTTGAGGAAAAGGCAGGGCCGCGGCGATTTCAGAAACTCGTAGATCTGGCTGCTCACGTCGCCGAGGTAGATGTCCGCGCCATTGGTGTAGCTCATGTCGGTAAGCGCCGCGCTGCCGAGATCGATATGGATATTCGGCGCCGACGCGTAGCGGGCGTGCAGCTTTCCCGGCAGCCCGAAACGGAGCTTGTCGATCGTCACCGCCATCCGCCTTTCGAACATCATGATGTGCGGTGCGAAGATCAGATTGTAGCGGTCGGACCCGAGAAAATAGTCGAGCACCGCCCGGCCTTGTGTGTACCAGGATGAGAGATGGGGCGAGACGTGGGGATTGTAGAGCACGATCGGCCGATTGCTGCCACGAAACTTGATCGGTCGCCCCTGCCCCGCCGCGATATCGAACTTGGGATAGCCGGTGATCGTCAGGCGATCCGGACACACCCCCGCCTCCCGGGTCAGCCGGTCGCGGATCTTCGGACCCGCCGCCAATATATGGTCGAACAGCGCCGCGGACTTGCCGAAACCGATGGCCCGGTCACCGGCGCCATGATCGGTCAGCACCATGCGGAGCGATGAGAGGCCATAGCGCGTCTTGAGGATGAGCGACGTCCGCTCGGTCACGACAAGCAAATCGAGCGACCGGAAGAAATCGAGATTGTCGCGGTAGACCAGCAATTTGGCGGCCGGGAGAATCGATCCGAGCACCGCGTTGAGGCCCCGCGACGCGGGCGAGCGCAACCCTAGCGCAATAAGGCGGATGCCAGCCGGCACGGCACCGCCCATCAACCGGATCGCCTCGTGCGCCAGCAGGTCGTTGGTGGTTGCGACGATGATCTCGGCGCCTGTGTCCGCACGCGCGAGCGCCATCGCAACCGGCAAGCTGTGCGCCATCTGGTGAATCTGGTCGTGATTGAAGAGAAAGCCGATCCGCATGGGGGGAACGACGCCGCGGCGGCGCGATATCCGCAGCAAGTGCGGAAAATAATTCCGGCGGCGTCCTACCTTGCGGAGGAAATCGCCCATGACATCATCGCGTCCGCTCTCGATCTTCGATCTCGACCGCACTTTGACCATCCACGGCACCTGGTCACCGTTCCTGCTTTTCGCGGCGCGGAGGCGTGCGCCATGGAGGCTTGTCTTCGCGCCGCTCGTCGTCGCCTTGATGGCAGCGTACAAGGCACGCTTGCTTTCGCGCAAACAGCTCAAACAGGCGATGCAGCGCCTGATGCTCGGAAGCGCCGTCGATCGCGACGCCGTGACCGACCTTGCGCGGGCTTATGCAGAGCAAAGCCTCGCGCACAATATTCACTCCGACGCTATCGCGAGTATCGCAGCCGAGCGGGCGGCCGGACGGCGCGTCGTCATCGCCTCGGCCGCTCATTTTTTCTATCTCGAGGCCATCGCCGAACGGCTCGGCGTCACCGATGTGGTGGGTACCGCATCGATCTGGCGCGGGCGCGACCTCACCACGCGGATCGCCGGCGCGAATTGCTATGGCGCGGACAAACGCCGGATGCTCGAACATTGGCTTGCGGGACAGGATATCGATCGCGCGGACGTCCATATCCGCTTCTTTTCGGACGATCTCTCGGACCTTCCTAGCTTCGAATGGGCCGATGAAGCGGTGGCGGTCAATCCGTCGCGGCGGTTGCTCCATCTGGCACTGCGGCGTGGATGGACGGTCTATGATTGGCGCCAGCCAAAGACAGCGCCCGCAAGACGCCTACGCGAGCGGCGTGCGATAAGCGGCTGACGAACGGCCGTCAGTTCCGGCAGTTGCGTGTCGCGAAGCGCAGCAGGTTCCACCAGGCGGGCGCATGTGGCAGCCAATGGAAGGCGTTCACATCGCATGAGCCGCCATCAAGCCGCGCGGACGAACATGGCAGAGGACGGCGCTGCGGGTCCGCCCCCGTCATCGGCCTGTCGACAATAGCGGCCTCCGGTCGGTAGGGAGCCGCATCATCAAGCGGTCCAGCCGGAACCAGTGCGTCAGATGGCGCGCGGGTAGGCTCGCCGACACCAGCATCGCCTCGATGGCCCCGGGCCCGCGATTGGTCTGGGCGCGCAGCATCGCGAGGGCGAGACAGGCAAAGCCGAGGAGGACCGCGACTTGATAAAGGGGAGCGAGCGCGTGAGCGCCATCCTCGATCGCGACGATCGTCTGGACGAAGCCGACGATCAGCAGGATGCCGAGGCCCAGCCCAAGCGCCGACGTCGATCGCTTGGGCGGAACGCCGAGGGCAAAACCGAAGAGCGGGACAAGAGCGATAAAGGCGGCGGTCACAAAGCGATTGCCGAGCGCCGCGCGTGCCGCCGCGCGTTCGGAGCCCGTCCGGGCGTCAAATGCGGCGCGCCACAGATCACCGGACATGAGCCGGTCGTTCCGATGGCGCGGCGTCACATGGACGGGCTTGGCGGCCATCAACGCTATGGGCATCGCCATCGCTTGAAAAGACGTGGCTTCGAGACGGCCGCTAGGACGCGTCGCGACCACATGGCCATCGAACAGGCGCAGCAAGACGCCCTCGTGTCCGCCGTTGATCACCCGCCCTTCGCGCGCGGCAACCGTCAGGCTGCGGCTCTGCACAAGAAGCCCGCGAAAAACGCCCGTGGCCCGGTCGACGGCATCGACATGAAACATCGTCCCAGGCCTAGGACCCAGAAACTCGCCCGGGGCGATGGAAAGGCCGAGATTGCCGAGCGCGATCGACGTGCCAAGCGCATCGAGCCGCTGCTCGCCGGCCGGTTCTATATAAGCGCGAAGGCCGGCATGAAGCAGCGCTACCGCCAGCCCGAACATCAATGGCACGCGCAGCAAGCGGCCGGGAGAGAGACCGATCGACGCAAATATGTCGAGCTCGCCCTGAAGAGCGAAGCCGCGAAAAACGACCGCGACCGATACGAACACGGCAATCAGCAGGCCGATCCCGAGATATTCGGGGATGAGGTAGAGCATCAACTTGATCAGCACGGCCACGGGTTGCTCGACATTGCCGAGCAGGGTCATCAGCCGGCGGCTGTTCTCGAGTGTCAGCAGCAGGACGATGATCACGCTGACCGCGAGAAAGGGTCGTGCGAGCCGCCGCGCGATATAGCGATCGATTGCGGACATCAGGCGGCCCGGCGGAGCGACGCCAACGAACGGTAACGGCCGAACAGCGCGCCGAAATGATCGTCGATGAGGGGGATGTCCGCGGCGCGCCGGGCGGCGGCCGCCGCAAGCGCCGCCGGATCGCGCGCAAGGAGCCGGCCAATCGCACGCGCCGCCGCGCCCGCATCGCCCGCTTCGTAGAGTTCGCCATTGTCGCCGCGGACAAAGTCCGAAGCGCCGCCTTCGTCGGGGACGATCAACGGCAGACCCGATGCCGCGGCCTCCGCCGCGACAAGGCCGAAGGTTTCGGCTTCGCAGCCGTGGATCATCGCGTCGGCGCTGGCCATTACGCGCGCCAGCAACGCACGATCGGCGACCGGCGCCAGGAGATGGACGTGCGGATTGTCCCCGATCTGGCGGACAAGCCGCGCACGATCGCGACCGTCGCCGACGAGAACCAGTCCGATCGGACGATGCTGCGACGCCGCGAGGCAGGCATCGATCACCAGCGGCCAGCGCTTTTCGCCGCTGTGGCGGCCGACCCCGATCAACAGGGTCGCGCTTTCGGGCAGCGCGCAGCGCGCGAGCAGATCGCGCCTGAGGCCGGGATCGCGGTGTATCGGCGAGAAGATATCCGGATCGACCCCCATCGGAATCGTCTCCACGCCGGCCACGCCCCCAGCCTGCAATCGCGCCGAAAGATGACGGTTGGCACTGACGACGCAGTCGAACCGTGCGCCGAGCCGCCGCAAATGGCGCCAGAAGAGGTCGAAGCCCTTGTCGATCGTCTCGCGGCTGCCGAAACGACCGAACCAGCGATAGGCATAGGCCGCCAGCGGATCGGCATGCATGATCAGGGCTCTGGGCGCGTCGCCCTGCCAGTCGGCGACGATATTGGCGGTCCGCCAGGGCGATGACGCCTCGACCATATCGGGGCGCTCGGCATCGAGCCGGGCATGGACGGCGCCCGCGTCTTCGAAATAGCGATAGCGCCGGTCGACGAGCAGCTGCGGGCTCGCAACATAGACGATTGTACCGCCGCCTGCCCGCCGCTCGACATGGTCGTGCGAGCCGGGCGCGATGACCACGATCTCATGCCCCATCGCCGCGCCGATCGCGAGCTTGCGGTCGATATAGGTTTTTACCCCGCCGCCGTGCAGCGTGTAAAAGGCGCAGACGTCGACGATCTTCATTTGCGCTCCAGTGGCTTATATTTCAGCCCGCTCAGATAATTCATGACGACCTCGGTACGTGTCGGCCCCGCGCCCACCGCGACCGACGCGGCCAATGCCTTGGGTTTCGACCAGCCGAGCTTCGGATTGCCGCCGAACCCGAGCCCGTCGGACAATTTGTCCCATTTGAGATTGCGGTTGCGGTCGTGGAGGACCGACAGGCTGTAGCGCCCCGGCCCCGGGACGCGGAGGCAGAGCGTGACCGGACCCGATGCCGGCAGGTTCTGATCGACCCGGCGAAAGGTCTTTTGCGCGTTGATCAGGACCGCGTCGTCGGCGAGGAAATCGCTGTCGTTAGCCGGATAGAGTTCGGCGCGTATGAGGCCCTTGCGATCCTTGAGCCCGGTCACCGAAACGAGCACCGCGGGCGCTGTTTCATGTGTCCGGCAAGCGGCCTCGGCCTTGCCGAGCGATGGGTCGGGTTTGACGGGCGCCGCAGCGACGAGCAGCAGCGCCACGGGTGCAATCGCCGCCTTCACGACCGATGCGCCGTCGCAAGCTCGGCCAAGGTCAGAATCGCACCGAGAACAATATGCACGAGCAGGATCAACCCGGCGATCATCGCTATCAGCGGCCCGATCGCACCATCATGGCCGATCAGGAAGAGCGCAACGCTGGCGAAGACAAGATCCTTGTTCGGCACGAATGGCAGGCGCGTCACGAGCAGTTGCAGTGTGGCGAGGATGACGAGCCAGCCCATGGACACGGCAGGCAGCGCGCTGTGCCACATCACACCCGACAGCAAGGTGGTCAGCATCAGCCGTCCTATGTGCACGCCGAAGATCATGTGCAGTTCCGGGCGCGACAGCGAGAAGATGCGGTGCCTGAAAGCGAGCAGCGCCAGTGAGAGACCGATGATGACCGCTGCGGACAGCGCCACGGTTCGGCCGTGGAACTCGGGAGCGACCTGTCCAACAACCGGCCAGGCAAGCGCAAGCATCACGAGCGTCACGAGATTGCCTGCGACCGCCGACAGGATGCTGACATCCTTGATCGCGCCGAAAGGCGCCGCCGCCATCTTTCCATGGCGCCGCGCCCAGCCGTAGAAATAGGCCTCGCCGCTATAGCCGAACAATATCTCGTTGCTGACAAGCTTGCGCAGCAGCGCCGCGAAACCGGCGCGCGGAATGTTCCACAGGCGCCTGAATATCAGCCATTCGGAGGCCGGAAGCGCGAGATAGTAAGCGGCAAAGGCTATCCAGAAGACCGGCGACGCGGGGACACCCCGCACAAGTCCGGCCAAGCCGATACTCGAAAGCTTCGAACCGAGCGCCGTAAGGAGCGCGAGCGACAGGCCGAGAGAAAGATATTTTTGCCAGGGATGTTGCTCTTGGAGGAGAGGGCGAAGCCGCTCTGCCCATCTATTTGGCGTTGCACCCAATGCTTGAGAAGCCATCGATCACCTTTTGGCAGGGGTAACTGAGGGACTGACGTCAAGCGCCCGGCAAATCCGCACCAGCGATTCAGGAATATCGGCCGGACGCCAGATCGGCGTAGGCGGCCGGCTGGTGCGAACGCGCAAAAGCACCGAGCGCGCGCGCAATTTCGCGCATCAACCGGGGCGAATCGACGTCGTGCGGATGGACGGCGAGACGCACCGTCGCTGTCCGCGCGAGCAGCGTCGTCGCGAGGCGCGACCACAGGATCGAGCTCGCGACGCGCATGCGTGACCGGCTGGCGTAGGTCACGACCGGCCCGCGCGCAAAAACGGTCGAATTTTGAGGATTCCAGACGCGAAAATGATCTTCGATCAAGCGGATATTCTGCGCCGCGAGCGCAGCCAGACTATCCTCGCCGTAAAGCCACGCGGGCGCGACAAAGCCGGCGATCGGCCGGCCGATCAGTTGTTCGATCATGTCGCGGCCTTCCACTATTCGCGTCTCGGCCTCGTGCGTCGAGAGGCCGAGAAATTCACCCTCCCCCGCCGTCATGCGCGAAGCTTTCCACCGCGCCGCGACACCTGCGTGGCGACTCTCGTCGACATGGGTGAAGCCATGCAGGAATATTTCGCAGCCCGCGTCGGCCCAGCCGCGCAGGCGGCGGGCGAACTTCGGATCGCCTGTCAGCAGCCCCTGCCGATGAAAATCGGGAACGACGAGGAGAGCGTAGCGTCCCGGACCCACGATCGCTTCGACGATGGGAACGAGTCGATCGAGCCGCTCGGCGTGAACCGGGGTGACATCATGGATCGAAGCAAGAAGGCGGCGCGCGGTCACAGGACCAACCGGTCGAAGAGCGCGAGATAGTCGGCCGCCGAAGCACCGAGCTTGTGGCGATCGGTGACCTTGCGCGCGGCATTTGGTGAGGGCGGCGATCGGCGAAGCTGCGCGACGATAGCTGCCGCGATGGCTTCGGGCTGACGCTGGCGGACGATGGCCCCCAGTTCGGGCGACGGGAAGATTTCGGGCAAGGCGAGCGAACAATCGGTCGTCACGATCGGGACCCCCGCTGCGATCGCTTCGACGAGGACTGCGGGATAGCCTTCATAATGCGAACTCATCAGATAGAGGTCGGCGCGCGCAAGATAGGGCGCGATATCGGGAACATGGCCCGGCATCTCGACCCGCGCCGCGACGCCCAGTCTTTCGGCTTCGCGTTCGAGCCGGCCGCGCAGCGGCCCTTCGCCAAGGATCAGCAACCGTGCCTTCAGCGCCGGAGGGAGTTCGGCGAAGGCACGGATGGCGGTGATCAGGTCCTTCTGCGGGGCGAGGCGCGCCGCGCAGAGAATGAGCGGTGCCGGCTCGAGGCCGGCGCGGCTATGCGCCGCGGCGATATCATCCTCGAGGATGGGTTCGGCGATTTCGGTAACGGCGTGGCCCGGGAACACCGACCGGGCTTCCGCGAACAGCGACGGCGACATCGCGACCAGCATATCGGTCGGCGCGGCGGCGAGCCGGATCGCCGCATCGGCGAGTCCGCGCATGAGGCGCCGAAGCCCGCCACGGCGGATCGGGTTGCTGAGCTTGCTCACGAAGATCGGCCGTTTGGCGAAGCGCTGGCGCGCCAGGAAGGCGAGAATGATGAGGTGGAAATTGCCCGGCGAAAAGACGATATCGGGTGCCTCAGCCCGCACGATCCGCGCCATGCGCCACCCGAGCTGTACGCGCGACCAGGGGCTGCGCCATGTTTCGGGCGAGCAGGTCTTGACCGCGACGCCGGGGCCGACGAGCGCGCGTGCCGCGCCCATCTGCGTTCCGCAAATGATCGTCACCCGCCGGCCCCGTTCCGCCCAGCGATTGGCGAGGCGAATGGCGATCCGTTCGCTGCCTCCGGTCGAGAAATCATGGAGGATGATCGCGATATGCCCGGCATGGGTCATGGTCAGAATTTCTTCCTCAGGAATATCTGGACGCGCGCGTCCCGGTGCCCGATGTCGCGGTCCTGCTGGTCGCGAAAATCGATGCCGACCGACAAGCGGTCGGGTTCGCCCGTGGGGTAAAGGCTGGCCGTCAGTCCCCAGCCGCGAACCGCGCGCGGCGCGCCGCCGGCAAGATCGGCGAAGCGCTCGGCTGCCGTCCGCGGTTTCGCAGGGCCGGTGTCGAACAGGGTACCAGCCAGATCGAGGCGATCATCGCGGGTCCAGTGAAGGACGGCGGCGCGCTCGTCGGTACGATAATAGCGGTGCGGGCCGACGATGAACGCCGGGCGCCGCCGCTCGGCAGCATAGGTGCCGGCAAGCGTCAGCGTGTCGCGATCGGAGATATCCTGGGACACGTCGGCACCGATCGCCATCATCGCGAAGCGCTGATAATCGAAACTTTGCGCTGCCGTTCTCGCGGACTCCGACCGTCCTCGCATGGCGGCGAGATGGAAGGCACCGCCTTCCCATTCGCGGCCGACCGCGTGACTTTTGACGATCCCGAGGGCGGCCACGCCGCCGCTCGTCGTCATGGCCTCGGACGTGCTTGTTGCCAAATGTTCAGTCGGCAGGATCGCAAGCGGCACCCGCGCCCCCGAGCGCGCGGGATTGGGAAGCGCCACATGGGTGACGGCAATATTTGGCGCTGCCTCCCGCGCCATCAAGGAGCCGGTAAACAGCAGGGCGCTCATCGCAGCGGCACCAGTCGCCAAAACCCTCATGACATATCCCCCGGGTTCGCAGGGCGCCTGCCAGCCAGGCGCTCGAGGGATCAGACGCCATCGACCTCGCTTTTCCACACCTCCCCCGACGAAGTGCGGATCGGGGAGCCCCGCGGCGTCAATCAGCCGATCTCGAACCGACAGGAGCAGTGCGAGTGAGCAAGAAGATGGCCGGTACGGGCGTGCTGATGGCGATGATGCCGATGCTATTGGGCAGCGTCGCGCTGCCGGCCGTTTCCAAGCCGGAACCGCAGGCGCCGATGAAGGCGCCGCCGGCCGGCCTCTCGATTATGGCCTATAATGTCAAAGGCCTGCCCTGGCCGCTGGCCGCCGACCGAAGCGCCGACTTCGCGCGTATCGAAGCCCGGCTTCTCGCCATGCGAGCGCAGGACGCGCAGCCGCACGTCATCATCCTGCAGGAAGCGTTCACCGAGCCCGCCAAAGCGATCGCGCGGCATAGCGGCTATCGCTTTGTTGTCGAGGGACCTTCTCGCGATCTCACAAGCCCG
This sequence comes from Sphingopyxis sp. GW821-FHT02C12, assembly GCF_059421785.1. Lineage (NCBI taxonomy): Bacteria > Pseudomonadati > Pseudomonadota > Alphaproteobacteria > Sphingomonadales > Sphingopyxidaceae > Sphingopyxis > Sphingopyxis sp. GW821-FHT02C12. Next base: position 2,220,653 of record NZ_JBWKVQ010000001.1, on the reverse strand, counting down.
GTCAAGCCGCAGGAGAGCGACAGAGATTTCATCGAAGGCGCGAGCTTTTTCAAGGGCGAGCGGTCGGGCAAGCAGGTCTCGTCAGGACTGGTCCTCGCGTCGGACTATCCGATCCTCTCGGTGCGCCGCGAGGCCTTTCCCGCCTTTGCCTGCGCGGGTTATGACTGCCTCGCCAACAAGGGCATATTGATGGTCACGATCGCCGTTCCCGGAAGTACGACCCCGGTGACAGTGGTCACCACCCATATGAACAGCAAAAAGGCGTCCGGCGTCAGTCAGGCACGCTCGCTTTATGCCTATCGGCGGCAGGTCGAGGTGATCGACCATTTTCTGGCGCGATACCGCGACCCCGATCTGCCGGTCATCCTGGCGGGTGATTTCAACGCGAGTTCGGCGGAACGACGAACTTACCTCACCGCCCACAGCGCGGCGAACTGGACCACGAAACGCCGGCTTCCGATCGACAATGCGCTCCAGCATTGCCTCAAATCGGATGCACCTTGCGGGCGAACGATCCCAACCATCGCGGCGACGGTGTTTCAGAAGGGTCGTGACTGGCAGTTCTTTTCGCCGGGCTATGACTCCTCGATCCAGGCGATCGCGATGGCGGTGCCGTTCGGCCGCGAGCGCGACGGCACGATGCTGTCCGATCATGTCGGCTATGGCGTGACCTATCGCCTGACTAAGGCGCTCATCCCCCATGCACCGCGGCGTCGCTCGATCGCCTGATCGGGCGAACGGCCGGCCTCAGGCCGCGGGCGCCGGTTCGCGCCGCGTGAGCGCGAGCAGCATCGCGGGCAAGAAGAAGAGAACCAGCGGCACCGCGGCAATCAGGCCGAAGATGATCGCGGTCGCCAGCGGCTGCTGAAGGCCGGCGCCCCGGCTGAGGCCGAGCGCGAGCGGCGCGAGGGTCAGCACCGCGATCAGCGCGGACATCAGAATGGGGCGCAGCCTCTTCCGGCCCGCCTCTGACAGCACCGCCGACGTCATCGGCTTGTCGCGGTCGATTTCGGCGAGAAAGAAGATGACGAGTTCGGCGACCATGCCGACGACCATGGTGAGCCCCATCAGCGCCGAGATATTGAGCTCGATCCCCATGATCCACAGCCCGATCATCACCGCCGCCGCGGTCAGCAGCACCGTCGCGATCGCGGCCACCGTCCAGCCGGCGCGCTCGAACAACAGGGTGATGAGCAACGCGCTGAGCAGCAAAGCAGCCCCGAAGACCAGCGAGAGATCGGCGAAGCTCTTCTGCTGCTCCGCATAAAGCCCGCCATAGTCGACGCGGACCGAGGCGGGCAGCTTGAGCTGGCCGACCGCGCCCTTGATCTCCGCCATCGCCGAGCCGAGATCGCGGGCATCGAGCCGCGCCGTCACGGCGATATAAGGCGCGAGATTCTCGCGCGTTAGCTGCTTTTGTCCGCTCTGCACCGACACGGTCGCGACCGCGGCAAGCCGGATGCTGCTCCCGTCGGGTGCGATAAGCGGCAGGTTTTCGATCCGCGCGACATCGCTGCGCAAATCCTGCGGCGCGCGCACGCGCACGTCGATGAGCTGGGCGCCGATGCGGACCTGTGTCGCCGGGGTGCCGCCGACCGCGGTCTCGAGCTGCGAGGCGATGCTGTCGGGGTCGAGGCCATATTGGGCCGCGGCGCCGGGATCGACCGATATGCTGATCGCATCGCCAGCGACGCGCAGGCCATCGACGACCTCGACGACGCCCGATATCTTGCCGATGCGCTCGCCGATCGCCTTCGCCGCCGCTTCGAGCGCCGCTGTGTCGTCGCCGAACAATTTGACCTCGATCGGTTGCGGGACGGCGGTCAGGTCGCCGATCAGATCCTCCATGAGCTGGATCAGCTCGACCTCGAGCCCCGGCACGTCGGCGGCGATCTTCTCGCGCATGTCGGTCATCACCGCTTCGATATCGCGCCGCGAGCCGGCCTTGAGGCGAATGAAATAATCGCCCTCGTCGGCCTCGGTGAGACCGCCGCCAAGCTGAAGCCCGGTCCGCCGCGAATAGCTGGCAACCTCGGGCGTCGCGCGAATGATCGTCTCGACTCGTTGCAGCAGCGCGTCGGTGTCTTCGAGCGAAGCGCCCGACTGCGCCTTATAATCGAGCACGAACCCGCCCTCGTCCATCTTGGGCATGAACCCCGACGGCACGCTCCGCCAGGCCATATAGCCGCTGACCGCAAGCAGCGCCGCGACGAGCGCCGCGAACAGGACCGGCCGTCCAAAGGCACGCGTGCTCGCGCGCCCATAACGGTCGAGCAGCGGATCGAGGACCTTGTTGGCACGATCGGCGGACTCGGCATCCTTCTCGCGGAGCCAATGGGCCGCCACGAGCGGGATGACGAAGCGGGCGAAAAGCAAGGATATGATGAGCGCTGCCACCATTGTGATCGCCAGCGCCTTGAAAAATCCGCCGGTCACGCCGCTGATAAAGGCAAGTGGCAGGAAGACGACGATCGTCGCCGTGGTCGAGCCGAGCAGCGGCATGCCCATTTCGGCAGCCGCAGCGAGGAGCGGCCCGGGTTCGGTCAACCGCTGCTCCTGCATGCGCCGCATCATATGCTCGAGCATCACGACCGCATCGTCGACCACGAGCCCGACCGCAGCCGCCATGCCGCCAAGCGTCATCATGTTGAAGCTCATGCCGAAGGCGAAAAGCAGCAGGCAGGTGGCGGCGAGCACCGCGGGCAGCATCAGGCCGGTGATGACCATCAATCGCCCCGACCGCAGGAAGACGAAGAGCACGATCCCCGCCAGCAACGCGCCCATCAGGATCGCATCACGCACGGCGTTCGCCGCGCCGACGACGAGCTCGGACTGGTCGTAGAAGGTGGTGACCTTGACCGACGGCGGCAGATGCAGCTCGGCGAGCCGCGCGTCGACCGCTTTTACGATCGCCACGGTGTCGCCCTTCAGCGCCTGGCGAACGTTGACGAGAACCGCCTGCTTGCCGTCGGACGTCACGCGACTGAACGCCGGAGCGGTCGAAGGCGAGATCGCCGCGATCTGGCCGAGCGTTACCACCCCTGCCCCGCCCGCCGCCGCCTTGATCGGGACCGCGCCCAGATCGTCCGCATTGGCGACGCGGTTCTCGATCAGCACCAGATAGAGACGGTGCCGGTCCTCGATCTTGCCGAGACCGCGGACCATATTGGCCTTGCCGAGCGCAGTGACGACATCGGTGAGGCTGATGCCGAGCGATTGCAGCCGCGCCGGATCGACATCGACCGCGAACTCACGGGGGCTGCTCCCCAATATGTCGACGCCGGCGACACCCTCGACCGAGGTCAATGCGGGCAATATCTTGAGATCTGCGATCGTACGAAGCGCCTCGGGGCTGAGGCTGTCCGAGGTCAAGGCAAAGCCGGTGACGGGAAAGATCGTCGGATCGGAGCGCCGCACGTTGAAGCTCGTGCCGGCCGGCAAGGTCGGAAGCAGGGTCGCGAGCGCGCCCTGCGTCGACTGGGCGGCGGCGACCATATCGTCGCCCCACTGGAAATTGAGCGCGACCTCGGCGCTGCCGCGGCTCGTGACCGAACGGACATTGGTCACCCCCGGCACCGCGCGCAGCCCGATCTCGATCGGGCGCGTGATTTCGGCTTCCATCTGCGCGGCGTCGCGGTCGCCGGCATCGACCGACACGACGACCCGCGGATAATCGATGTTGGGAAACAGTCCGACCGGCACGCGCGTCGCCGATACCACGCCCGCGAGCGCAAGCAGGATCACCGCGAGCCAGATCGACCGCGCATGTTTGCTGATGATGTCGGTCACTTTTTCGCGCCCTGAATGCGGGTCTTCATCCCGTCCTCAAGCGCGGTTACGCCAACCGTGGCGACGCGTTCGCCGGCCTTCAGCCCCGACGTGACGCTGATCCGGTCGCCGGTGCGCGGCCCGACGACGATATCGCGCCGCTTGGCGATCGTGTTCGCGATGACGAAGACGAAAGGCTGGCCGCCGTCGTCGAGCAGCGCGGCATAAGGAATGGTGATGCCGCCGGCGATATTGGCAAGCAGCACCCGCCCGGTCAGGCTTTCGCCCGCGCCGACCCCGCGCTCATTCGGTATCTGGACGTAGACCGACGCCAGCTTCGTCACCGGATCGACGACGCTGTCTACCGACAGTACGGGGACGTTGAAGGCCAGCTTGCTGCCGGCCGCGGTAACCTCGACATAGCTCCCCTTGGGAATGCGCCGCGCGATCGCGGGATCGACCCCGAAGCGCGCGCGCAAATCCCCTTCCTTGACCAGCGACACGATCGTCGCCCCGGCGGCGACGAGTTCGCCCGCACTTGCCCCGATCACCTCGACCGTGCCGCTTGCCGGCGCTCGGAGCACCAAAGCCCCGTTGCGGGTCGCGAGGCTCGCGCGCGATGCGTCGGCCGCCTGTTTCGCGGCGCGCGCCGTTTCGACCTCGGCATCGCTCACCAGCCCGTCGGCGCGAAGTCGCCGCGCCCGCGCGTGCGCGAGATCGGCGGCGTTGGCATTCGCCGAGGCGGTGGCGAGATCGAGGCGCGCCGTTGGACTGGGCCTCAGCCGCACCAATATCTGGCCGCGCGCCACGCGGCTACCGACCGGCGTGTCGACCGCCTGGACGATCGCTTCCATCGGGGCGGACAGCGTATATTTGCCCGCACCATTGGCCTCTGTCGCGCCGTAGAGCGTGATCTTCTCATCGATATCGCCGGTGGTGACGGCCGCGACGTCGATCGTCGCGACCGGATCGGCGGTCGCGGCAGAGTCGGTCGAGGCTTGGCAACCGCCCAGCAGACAGGCGAAGGCGAGCGGCAGAACGAGGGATGTCCGGCTGATCATAGGGTCCAGGATTCCTGCGGGGCGCCGACGAGCAGTTCGAGCGCAATGGTTTGTTCGGCGATCGCCTGTTCGGACTGGAGAAGCAGCAATTGCCGGTCACGAAGGCTCTGCTCGGCAACTTCCGCGGTCGCCAGCGCGAGGTCGCCGCGCTGCGCGGCGCGGCGGCTCGCTTTCGCAAAGTTTTCGATAGCGGGCATGCCAGCGCGCAGGATCTCATATTGCTGGCGCGCGATCGCGAGGCCCGACACCGCGGCGGCGATATCGGCGCGGGTCTGGAACAGGCGCGCATCATATTCCTGATGGAGCGCTTCGCGCGTGGCCTCGGCGACCGCGATACCGCCGCGATTGCGGTTCCATAGCGGAAGCGTGAAGCCGATAGACGGACCGAGCAGTTTGTTTCCGCCGGTATCGCGCGCACCGCTGATCGTGAGATCAAGGCTCGGAAACTGTTCAAGGATCGCGCGGCGCACGGCAGCTTCCTGCGCATCATAGCCAGCACGCAGCGCCTCAAGGTCGCTGCGACCGGTAAGCGCCATCGCGAGGAGGCGATTCGCGTCAGGCACTGCCGCCGGTATCGGCGCCGGGGCCAGCCGCAGCGCATAGTCCGGCGGCAAGCCAAGCAGACGGTGAAGCTCGGAGCGTGCGGCCTGAAGATTGGTCTGGGCACTGCGAAAATTGCTCTGGGCGTCAAGCGCGGCGATGCGCGAGGACTGGACCTGGTCGGGCGAAATGTCGCCGCGGCCCGCCGCCTTCAGATAGCGGCCGAGAAGCGCTTCGCTTGCGTCGGCGCTGGTCGCCGCATTGGCAAGCGCCTGCTCGAGCGCGAGAACGCGCACCGCCTGCAGCCGTGCATTGCACGCGGTCTGCCACTCGGCCCAGGCGAGATCGAGCCGCACCTGCCGCGCCTCGGCGACCGCCTGCGCGCGCTGGACCTTTTGCGCACGCAGCGCATTCAGGCTGAACCCCAGCGTGCCCGCGATATTGTCGAGCGGGTCCGGTCCCGAAAGAATATGGTCGACGCCGAAGCTGAAGGTCGGGTCGGGCAGCAGTCCCGCGGCAAAGACCTGCGCATCGCCAACACCGGCGCGCGCGCGCTGCGCCTTGAGATCGGGATTGGCGATCACAGCGAGGATCGCGATGCCATTGGGATCGAGCGGCGCCGAAAGGTCGAGCGCGACGGGCTTCAGATAGGGCCGGTCGATCGTCGCAGCGTCGCGCGACAGGATATCGTTCAGCGGGGCCTGAAGCGACGGCGCGGCACCGGCATCGACGAGAAGCGGCTTTGGCTCGTAGTGAGCGCATGCTGCCAGCGGGAAGAGCAGCAACGCTGTAGAGAAGGTGCAGAACCGCGTGGTCATTCTCGAACGATAGCCCTTTCGCGTCCGGACGCACGCCATTAACACCTCGACATCATTCACAATATTGGAATCGCGCGGAATCGACATTGGGCTGTTGACGCCGCTGCGGGACAGAATCCGCACCGCAGGACGAAAAATCGGTCGACGCTCCGGCGCAGCCACGCTCAAGCCGGCCGGAATGCGAGCGGCAAGGTCGCGGGCGACTGGAAGCCGCCGGTCACAAGCAATGGCGCGGCGATGAAGATCGCGATCACGAGCGTGCGGATGAACGTGGCATAATGGGGGTCGATCTTCTCGACCCCGAGTTTGGCAAAAACGGCCATGAGCGCGGCGAAGCAAGCCGAAAGCAGGGCCCAGGGAAGCCAGTTGTTCAGCATGGCATCGCCATTGCGCGACAATGAGCGCGGTGAACCCGCCGTGCAAGCTTTCAGGCAGTCGCAAATTTCGTCATGCGTCACCCGCAGCGACCTTGGCCGGCGCGCTCACTCGGCCATGGCCGAACATGTTCGGCGATGCGCACCGGGCAGCGGTGATGGGGGAGTGAGACGCGGGCGCTTACCGGCCTTCGTCGGCCATCCTCCGGCAGGTTGTCGGCACGTTACTTTCCGACACTCTGCCACACGCCGCCCCAATCGGCGGCCGGTGGGGCCGTGCGAAAGGCTCTGACCCGATCCGCGAAAACCTGCGCCGGCCCGTCGCCGGGTGCGATTTCCAGACACCGGGCAAAGGCGCTCCCGGCTCGGTCCCAGTCACCCGCCCGGTAGTCGGCGAGACCATTTTCGAACGTCTCGCGCAAATCGAGCATCGCATCGCCGACCTCGCCGACCTCGCCCAGCAACTCATAGACCCGCACCGCCTCGCTTTTGCCCACTGCCGCCAACAGGTCGATCTCGCGCGTTTCGATCCGGTGCGAAACCTGCCGCACCGTCGCTTCGTCGGCGAGGATCATCGTGCCATAGGCCTTGTTCGCTCCTTCCAGCCGCGACGCGATGTTCACCGTGTCGCCCATGATGGTGAAGTTGCGCGATGCCGTCGATCCGATCGACCCGACGACGACATCGCCCGACGCGAGCCCGATCCGGACCGCGATCCGCGGAGCGCCGCGGCGCAGCCCCATCAACTCAGGCAGTTCCAGTTCGAGCCGATCGATTTGCGCACGCTGTTCCAGCGCGGCCCGAACGGCCGAAAGCGCGGGGTCGTCGGGGGTGAACGGAGGCCCCCAATAGGCCATGATCGCATCGCCGATATATTTGTCGATCACCCCGCGATGAAGCTGGATCGGCTCGGCCGCCAACGACAGATACCGGTTGATCAGCTTGACCAAAGCCGTCGGAGTCAGGGTTTCCGAAATCGCGCTAAAACCCTGAAGGTCGGAGAAGAATACCGTCATCTCTCGCTTTTCGCCCGCTTCCAGTTCGGCGCGGCGCTCACCCAGCAGGCGGTCGACGACGCGCGGATCGAGGTAGCTGGAAAATGTATCCTTCATCGCGGCCTTGGTCCTCAGCTCGCCGACCATCGACGAAAAGGCATGGGCCAACTGGCCGATCTCGTCGCGCGACTGGGATTTCAGCGAGACGTCGAGATTGCCGCGACCGACTTCTTCGGCGCCATCGATCAGGCTTTGCACCGGGACCATCATCCGGCGGGTGATCATCAGCGACAGGATAATGCCGATCAGGAACGCGAGAATCGCGAGCAACAGGCTTTCGACCGATATGATGAAACTGCGATGTTCCATCGCCGCCAGACGCTCCTCATGCGCCCGGGCCAGCGCGTCGGACTCGGTTCCCATGCGTTCGAGCGACGCAAGCACGCGCTTTTCATCGCCGGTCGCGGCGGCCTCGCGTTCGATATTGCCGTTCAGCATCGCGGGCGCGGCCGGGTCGATATAGGCGCCGACGCTGCGCCGATAGGCGGCATGGTCGCGCTGTACCGACTCGCTTTCCAACTGCAGCCGGCCGAGGATGATTGCCACCTCGACGGGAATTTCGGTGCCCTGGTATCGCCGGATCGCCTTTTGCAGCATGGTCAGTCGGCGATCGACATCGTCATTGAGCTCTTCAAACCGCGCCAGTTCCGCGGCGTGGCGCGCCGGATCGCGCAGTTGCGGGCCGCCGTAACGCAGCGCCCTTTCGGTCGCGAGTTCCTCATTCGCGGTTTCCTGTTCGATCGCCGCGATTTCCTGGCGGAGCGGTTCAAGGACCTGTTCGAGCAATATCGTCTCGCGATTGACGCGCGCCGCCTGCGTGAACGACCACAGCGCCGCGACCAACATGATCGACAACAATACCACGGACAAGCCGACGAACTTGCGTCCGATCGTCCAGCGACCAAGCCTCATGGGCGCATCGTCGGCCGGACCGACTCGTTCCTCGGCTGTCATGTCCATCGCGTTCCCCTCGCGCGGCGGGACTATAGCAGGCGGGTTAATCTTTTGAGGCCGAATGTCCGCGTCGGTGCCGATCGTCGGCGTTTGGATGGTCCTGTTTCGGGTGCTAACGCCCCCTCATCGGGTCGCTTATGCTTGAACGTCCTTCGTCTTGCCAAAGCCGATCAAGATGCGATTTGGACCATTGCATCTGTCCATCGCTTACTGGGTGCGCCGATTGTGGTCGTCGGGCGTTCGGACGATCTACGCACCACTGGAATCCCCCTTCGCCTTGGTAACGAAGATGCTGGCTCCATCGGGCAATGCGGCGCTCGGCTGACGAATGCTCACGATGACTTCGAAAGTCCCACCATTCCAATATTTGCGTATATTCGAGGCTGCCCGGCCCCTCGGCCGGCCACCGAGGACGATGGAGAAGCACCGTCTCGATGGAACCGGCCCGCGGTACGAAAACTCAAGACCAGCCTGTATCTCAAGCGCGCAGCTAAGGGAGATAACGGCCCGGCATGCCGATCGCTGCAAACTCCTTCATTCGGACTGCCAATTTTGATTCGGCACGTTCGGGATGGCGGCTGACGGGTCCGCGTTGCTGCGACGTCATCGACCAAATCGTCTTTGACCAGGGTGTCGGTACCGCGATCCGCGGTTCGTTCCGGACATGCCGAACCGACCAGTTCCGGAGGATTTCGGGAACTGGTCGGACAGCGGGCCGGCTCAAGCTGGCGAGTGCCGGGGTTCAGCCCTTGCAGGCCTGCTTGTTCTTGTTGCCCGCGAGGCGGCAGTCATAGGTGACCTTCTTGCCGTTGCTCAGCGTCGCCTTGGCGAGATGGGTAGTCTGCCGGGTCGACGCGACCCGCTTGGGCGCCGCAACCTTGGTGGCCTTGGCGGCCTTGGGCGCCACGGTCTGTTTCGCCAGGGTGTGCGTCGCTGCCGGTTTGGCGGTGGTCGTCGAAGCGGACGGTGCCGATGCGAAGACCGGAGCGGCGATCATCATCGTCGACGCAAGGCCGAAGCCGATGAGGGTACGAAAGCGTGCCATATTCTTCTCTCCATAGAAATCCGCATGGGTGCGGACGGGACGATCCGGGGTGTCCAGGCGGGACCGGGGCCAGAGGGAGTCAGGGGGGGGGGATGGTCCCGCCTTGGACACCCTCTTTCTAGGCCGGCCGATCCAACCGGGGCATGGCCGCGACATGACAATATCGTAATCCTCGCGCCAGCTTCCGGACGAACCCGCGCGCCTATTGTCGCCCCATCAACCGACGGGAGCCAAGCGCGATGACCATTCCGATTGCGAAGGACCTCCCATGAAAAAATGGCTTTTTGCTTTGTTCCTCACCTTCGCCATCGCGTCGGCGGCCTATCTCCATGCCGGCTATTATAACGGTCCGCTGTTCCACGACATGCCGGCCGCCGATGCCGGCCCCGCCAAACCCGCGATCGTCATGCTCTCGGGCGACATGGGCAACCGGGTCGGGATGACGCCCAGGGTTGCGGCGCGGCTGGGCGCGCGCGGCTATGCGATCGTCACCGTCAACTCGCTGACCTATTTCTCGCCGCGCCGGACGCCCGAGGAAACCGCCGAACTGATCAAGACGGCGATGGTCCGGGCGATGAAGCTGGGAAAGACCGATCATGTCGTGCTGATCGGCCAGTCCTTTGGCGCCGATATGCTGCACGCCGGCCTCGCGCAATTCTCCGCCGTGGCGCGCCAGCCGATCCGGGCGGTGGTGCTGATCGTGCCCGGCGAGGACATCATCTTCCGCGCCTCGCCGATCGAGCTCGCCGGCCTCGAAACCCCCGACCAGCGCGCCTATCCGACCGCATCGCGGCTCCGCTGGGTGCCCGTGACCTGCATCCACGGTGCCGACGAAGCGGGCAGCCTGTGCCCCGAACTTCAGTTGCCGAACGTCCGTCGCATCACCCTGCCCGGCGGGCACAAGCTTAATTCGGACGCCCGCGCGCTCGAAGCGGCGATCCTGCCCGCGATCCGGGGTGCACAGTCAGCAAGGAGCATATGACATGAGAGTTTTGGCCATGGCGCTGCTTCTGGCGCTATCTGGCGGCGCCCACGCCGCAACCACCGCGACACCGTTCGGCCTGTGGCAGAATCCCAAGGGGACGCTGCTGGTGCGGACGCACAGCTGCGGCCCGCTGCTCTGCGGCAATATCGTCTGGGCCGGTCCAAAGGCGATCGCCGACGCGCGCGAGGCCGGGGTGACGTCGCTGGTCGGCACCGAATTGCTCAGCGACTATCGCGCAAACGGTCGCGGCCGCTGGACCGGACAGGTCTACGTCCCCGATCAGGGACGTCGCTTTTATTCGACGATCGAATTAGAAAGCGCAAACAGCTTGCGGATATCCGGCTGTATTCTCGGCGGACTGATCTGCAAGCATCAGGAGTGGACGCGGCGGTGACCGCATTCGACAATGGCATGGTGTGGGTCCGGCACAACAAGCGGATCCTGTCGATCGGTGCCGCGCTGCTCGTCGCGGCGCTCGGCCTCGCCGCGCTGTTCCGGCTGCTCCATTCGGTCCGGCCGCACGAGGTCCGCCATGCCTTCGATGCCTTGTCGGCGGGTCAGATCGGTGCAGCATTGCTGCTGACGGTCGCGAGCTATCTGATGCTGACGCTCTACGACCGGTTCGCGCTGCGGGTCATCGATCGGACATTGCCCTGGCGAACCTATGCGCTCGCGTCGTTCACCAGCTATACGCTCAGCCACAATCTGGGGCTGGCGCTGCTCACCGGCGGGTCGGCGCGCTACCGCGTCTATCGCGCGGCGGGGCTGAGCGGGGGCGAGATCGGCAGCGTGATCGCGCTGGCCAGCCTCAGCTTCTGGAACGGTGTGATCCTGCTGGCCGGGCTCGCCGCCGTGACAAGCACGCATATCCTGCCCTTCTTCGATTGGGGGCTGTCGCTCCACTGGCTGCATCTCGCCGGGCTGGTCGTGCTGACCCTCTGCCTCATCCCGTTGCTGCTGCGCCATTTCGGGTTGAAGGTCGTCGACATCGGCGGCTGGCGCACCCCGCTGCCGAACCTGACGCGCAGCGCGGGGATGACCGCGGTCGCCGCGCTCGACCTCGCCGCCGCCAGTGCGGCGCTCTATGTCCTGCTCCCTGCCCCCGACCCCGCCGCCTATCCCGCCTTTTTCCTGGGCTATGCGCTCGCGATCATCGCCGCGCTGATCAGCCATGTGCCCGGCGGGCTGGGGGTGTTCGAGGCGGTGGTGATCGCGACGGTACCCGGCGACAAGGCGCAGTTGCTCGCCGCCCTGCTCGCCTACCGTGTCCTCTATTACCTGCTGCCCTTGCTGGTCGCGGCGCTGCTGCTCGCCTGGCACGAAAGCAAGGCCTGGCGGCCGCCGGCGAGGGAGATTGCGCAAGCGGGCCAGTCGCTGCTCCGCGAGCTCGCGCCGCCGCTGCTGGCCGCGCTCGTGTTCGCGGGCGGGCTGATCCTGCTGCTGTCGGGTGCAACCCCTGCCGAGGTCAGCCGCATGCACGACCTCAAGCCTATCCTGCCGCTGCCCTTTGTCGAGGCGTCGCATATCGCCGCCAGCCTGTCGGGGACGCTGCTGCTCTTCCTCGCCCCCGGATTGCTCCGCCGCCTCGACGGCGCCTTTGTCGCGACCCGTGCGCTGCTGCTCGCCGCCATCGTCTTTTCGCTCGCCAAGGGCTTCGACTATGAAGAAGCGCTGATTCTGTCGGCGATCTGCGCCGCGCTCCAATGGAGCCGGCCCGCCTTCTACCGCACGACATCGTTGCTCGATGCACCGCTGTCGAGCGGCTGGATCGTTGCCGCGATGACCGCCGTCATGGCGTCGGCCTTCGCGGGCTTTTTTGCCTATAAACATGTCGCCTACACCAGCAGCCTGTGGTGGCAGTTCAGCCTGAACGGCGATGCACCACGCTTTTTGCGCACGCTGTTCGGTGTCGCGGTGCTGGTCTCCGGTCTCGCGCTGTGGAGGCTGCTCGCGCCATCGTCGCGGGCGATGGGCGACACGACGATCGGCTTCGATCGGCTCCAACCCGCGCTGGCCGTCGCCGACCATAGCGACGCCTTCCTTGCCTTCACCGGCGACAAAAATTTCCTGCTCGCCGAAGAGGGCGACGCCTTCCTGATGTACCGGGTGCAGGACGCAAACTGGATCGTGATGGGCGACCCCGTCGGGCGCGAGGAGCGCTGGGCCGACCTGCTGTGGAAATTGCGCGAACGCGCCGACGCCGCGCAGGGCCGCATCCTGCTCTATCAGATCAGCGCCGCGTGCCTGCCGCCCGCGATCGATCTGGGTCTGTCGATCGTCAAATATGGCGAGGAGGCGCGGGTCGACCTCGCCGCCTTTTCGCTGGCCGGTCCGCAGGCCAAATCGCTGCGCCATTCGGAACGTCGCGCGATCCAGGAAGGCGCCACCTTCGCCATCATCCCGGCGGCCGAAGTTCCACAACATCTGACCGAACTCAAGGCCGTGTCGGACGATTGGCTCGATGCGAAAAAACAGCGCGAAAAGGCGTTCAGCCTCGGCAGCTTCGACCCCGCCTATCTGACGCACTTCCCCTGCGCCGTCGTGCGCGTCGGCGGGCGCATCGTCGCTTTTGCCAACATCCTTGCGACCCCGAACCGAGCGGAAATGTCGGTCGACCTGATGCGCCATGCGCGCGATGTTCCTTATGGCGCGATGGATTATCTTTTCGTTCGCCTGATCCAATATGCGCAGGCGGAGGGCTATCGATGGTTCACGCTGGGAATCGCGCCATTGTCGGGAATCGACGGGCGCAAACTGGCGCCGGCGTGGGCGCGCGGCGCCGCTTTCCTGTTCCGGCACGGCGAGATGCTTTATGGCTTCGAGGGGCTGCGAAGCTACAAGGCCAAGTTCGCGACGCATTGGGAACCACGCTATATCGCCGGGTCGCGCGGCATGGCGTTCGCCCGCGGCATGACCGCGGTGCATCACATCGTCTCGCGCCCCGCCCGCACGAAGGAGGAGCGCGCGGCCGCCAGGCCAGCGGCGCGCGACCCCGCCCCTGTGGCTTCATCTTCGCCATGACGATGCAAGCGCGTATAGACGCCTGTCGGACACACCGCTCCGGGTTGGAAAGTTTCGCGATGTCGCAAAAGATATTGGTGATCGAGGACGATAGGACGACGGCGGATTTCATCTGCAAAAGCCTGATCGAACAAGGCTTTCTGGTCGACCATGCCAGCGACGGGCGCGACGGCCTGTTCCATGCGACCGACGGCAGTTACGACGCGATCGTCCTCGACCGCATGCTGCCCGGCATGGACGGCATGGCGGTGCTGGCCGCGATGCGCGCCGCGCACATCGCCACCCCCGTCATCATTCTCTCGTCGCTCGGCGCGGTCGATGCGCGGGTCGAAGGGCTGACGTCGGGCGCAAGTGACTATCTCACCAAGCCGTTCGCCTTTTCGGAACTGCTCGCCCGGTTGCAACTGCTGATGGCCAGGCCATCGGGCGCGACGACCGCCGAAACAATTCTCGCGTGCCAGGATCTGGAGATGAACCTGCTCAATCGCCGCGTCACCCGTGCCGGCAAGCGCGTCGACCTGCAACCGCGCGAGTTCCGCTTGCTCGAATATCTGCTGCGACACAAGGATCGGGTCGTGACCCGGACGATGATGCTCGAGGGCGTCTGGGAATATCATTTCGACCCCGGCACCAACGTCGTCGACGTCCATGTCAGCCGGCTGCGCCGCAAGGTCGACGATGGGTTCGACAAGCCGCTCGTCCACACCATTCGCGGCGCCGGCTATATGCTCGGCGATCCGGACTAGGCCGTATGCGTTGGGGCAACAGCACGATCGTCCGCCTGACGTTGATGCTCGTGCTCGCGCAGGTCGCGGCGCTGGCGCTGGGGCTGACCGTCATCCACCGATTCACCTCGGCGACGATCCTGTCCGACGCGCGCATCGCCGCCGAAGTCGCGCGCGACGACCTGATCGACGATTATCGCCAGCTCGGCCTGCCCGGCCTGATCGAGGCGATCGATTACCGGTTGAAGGCGCGCGACGATCGCAATTTCATCGTCCTGCTGAAAGCGCCGGACGGAAAGCGCCTGGCGGGCAATCTGCGCGAATGGCCGGCGACCGTCGCCGACACCGCGCACTGGCGACAAAGGTCGCTCACCCGCGAAGGCGCCACCGCCGCCGAACCGATGGGCGTGGTCACCGCGCGCCTGCCCGGCGGCTATGCCCTGCTGACCGGCGAGACATTGGAAGCGCAGCGCCAACTGGCCGAGGCCAGCGAGACGGCCTTTTTCTACGCGCTCGCCGTCGGGCTTTTGATCGCTGCGCTGATGGCCGCGCTCGTGGCGTGGATATTGGCGCGCCGGATCGATGTCTTCTCGCGCGCGGCCAACGCGTTTGTCGGCGGCAAGCTCGACACCCGCGTCGAACGCGACGAAACCGGCGATGCCTTCGACCGGCTGGCGCTCTCGATCAACGCGATGTTCGGCCGCATCGCAGGGCTGGTGCGCGAATTGCGCATGGTGACCGATTCGATGGCGCATGATCTGCGTTCGCCGGTATCGCGGATGAAGGCGCGCCTCGAACAGGCGCTCGGGCGGACAAAGGATGCGGAGGCGCAGGCCGCGATTGCCGGCGCGATCGAGGAAGCCGACAGCCTGCACCGCCTGCTCGACACCGCGCTCGAGATCAGCCGGGCCGAGGCCGGTATCGGCCGCGACCAGTTCGCACGCTTTGCCCTGCGTCCGATGCTCGATGACATGGCGGAGGTCTATGGCCCGCTGGCCGAGGATCGCGGCTTTGCGATGGTCGTCGATGCGCCCGCCCAACTCGAGATATTCGCCCACCGCGAATTGCTGGTGCGCGCGCTGTCGAACCTTGTCGACAATGCGCTCAAATATGCGGCGGGTGGATCGGCGATCCGGATCGGCGCGCACCCGATGGACGGCAACAGCATCGACCTGACGGTGGACGACGACGGTCCGGGCCTGACCAGCGAGCAGATGGCCGAAGCGGCGCAGCGCTTTGTCCGCCTCGACCCGGCGCGCGGCGGCACCGGCGCGGGGCTTGGCCTGTCGCTCGTCGAAACCATCGCGCACCTGCACGGCGGCACGATGCGACTCGAATCCCATTCTCCGCACGGGCTGCTGGTGCGGCTGGCCTTGCCGATCGCCGCCGAGCGTCACCTATCCTAGATATGCACGGCATAGGTGATGACGAAGCAGGCGACCGTCATCAACAGCATGGCGGCGATGAAGCTGGCATCCGCGAGTTGCTCGAGCCGGTGCAGCCGCCGCGACGAATTCAGCCGCAGGGCGAAATAGGATGACAGCATCGCGGTGAGGAACAGCAGCGCGTCGATCGCCAGCAGGTCGTCGGCAGCCGTCGTGCGCCGGGCGACGCTGATGCTGACCTGCAAGATCCCGATCCCGGTCAGGCACACCCCGACCATCGCCGCCGCGATCGGGCAGATCAGCCGACAGGTGCGCTCGTCGAGCTCGGCGCTGGAAACGGGCAAGGCCATGTCATCCTCCGCAGGACACGCAACCGAGGGAGCCGCGGATATCCTTCCCGCGCAGGCCCGCCATAGCGGCGTCGCCGCTGCCGGTGCATGGCCAATAAATTACGCGGCGGTAATGTCGTTGCTCGGTGCGCTCGCCCGGCCCGTCGCCCTGTTTCGGATTTGTCGGCGCCCTCACACCCAGGCGCCGCTCGCTTTCGATCGGTAACCAAGCGCGCGATAGGCGGCGTCGATGAGCAGTTGCGCCCGATCGCCGACCATCACGCCCGCGCCCATCCGGTTCATCGTGTAGCCGAACCCCATGCGCGCCGCGGGATCCGCGAAGCCGACCGAACCGCCAAAACCGACATGGCCGAACGCGTCCTCGGAGAGGAGGAGCGTACAATCGACCAGATGCGAAGCCGACCGATTGTCGGTCGTCTTCATGAAACCCAGCCCGAACCGCATCGGCATCAGCAGCGTCGCATCAAGATGGCTCGCGCTGGCTGTCCGCCCCATGCGGGCGACCGTATCGGTGGTGAGTAGATCGCCATTGGCGAGTGCCGAATAGAGGGTGGCCAGCCCCCGCGCATTGGTCATGCCGTTGAGCGATCCGATCTCGACCGGCCAATAGGCCGGGTCGTTGCAGTCATAGGCGCCGTCGTTGGTCATCATCAGCGTGAAGGGCGCGCCGGGTTCATTCTCGATCGCATGGTTGGCGCGCGACCGGCCACCGAACAGCGGATCGGTCGGATAGACCATCGGCGCCACCCGCCGATGTTCGCTGGCCGGCAGGCCGAGCCAGAAATCGACGCCCAGAGGCACCGCCAGCTCGCTGCGGATATAATCGCCGAGCGGCACGCCGACGGCGCGGCGAAAAAGCCCACCGAGCGTCCAGGCGTATGTGTGACCGTGATAGCCGTGGCGCGTTCCCGGAACCCAGAACGGACGTTCGGCGGCGACCCGGTCGCACATATAGTCGAAATCCGCGAAGCCCCTCGGTTTCACCGGATCGCGCAGCGCGGGAACCCCGACCGAATGATCGAGGATCATCGCGACGGTGGCATCTTCCTTCCCCTCGCGGGCGAATTCGGGCCAATAGCGGGCGATCGGCGCGTCGAGGTCGATATGGCCCCTCTCGACCGCGTGATGCGCGGCGATCGCCGCGATGCCCTTGGTGCTCGACCACACGATCGAGATCGTGTCTTCGTCCCACGCGTCGCCGCCCACGGCCTTGCGACCGCCCCACAAATCAACCGCAAGCCGCCCTTCGTGAAAGAGCGAGAGGCTCGCGCCGATCTCGCCCCGTGCCTCGAAGTTCGCGGTGAAGATATCCGCCAGTTCGGCGAAAGCCGAATCCACATGCCCGTATACGGTGCCGGCAATCGTCGAACGCTCGATCCGGTCGAATGTCATCAGCCTCTCCTGTCGATTTCCAGATAGCGCCGCGCGATCACCGGAGCGTCGCGCCGGCAAAGCCCTGATGCTCGCGCCAGTCGGTGACCATCTCGACCCAGGCGAAAAGACCGCCGGGGTAAACGGCGTCGGTGAGCCCCTTGCCGCGCTTCACTGGCATGCCCTCATTGTTGAAATAGCCCGGCGTGCAGGCCGAGTGAAAGGCGACATCGGCCTCGCGGGCTTCCACGATCGCTTCGACATAATCATCCTCGGCCTGCGCGCTCGCTTCGATCTCGTCGAAGCCGCGTTCGCGCACCAGCTCGATCGTCCGGGCAAGATGGCGCCCCTGGCGCAGCATCATCTCGGTATAATTGATCGTGAGCCCGACATGCACCGTTCCCATCAGGAACAGGTTGGGAAAGCCGTGGATCAGCGACCCGTGGAGCGACCGCGCGCCGTCGCGCCAATGCTCGCGCAGGGTCACCCCGCCGCGCCCGGCGATCTCATAACCCTTGCGGGAGGACAGGTCGCTGGCAAAGCCCGAGGCGAAGATGATCGCATCGACGGGATATTCGGTCCCGTCGACGACGAACCCCGCCTCGGTGAGCCGTTCCAGGCCGGCGGCTCCGCTCACGTCGACAAGCTCGACATTGTCCCGGTTGAAGGTGGGCAGATAGAGGTCGTTGAAAGTGGGTCGCTTGCAGAAATAGCGGTACCATGGTTTCAGCAGCGCGGCGGCCGCGTCCTTGTGGACCACGCGGTCGATACGGCCGCGAAGTTTCGCCATATAACGAAGGTCGGCGCGCTCGGCGGCTTCCGCGGCCGCCTCGGCCGAAACATCGCTTTCCTTCCGGTCGCCGCCATAGACGCTCGCAAGCTCCGCGGTCGCGTGCGTCCAGCCATCGTCGACCAGATCCTCGTCCTGCTGGCCGCCGAGCACGAGCGTCGAATAGTTGAGCATCCGGCGATCCTGCCAGCCCGGCTCGAGCGTCGCCGCCCAGGCGGGATCGGTCGGTCTGTTCAGTCGCTCGCCCACAACGACCGGGGTGCGCTGAAGGACGTAAAGATGCGCAGCCGACGGCGCGATATAGGGGACGACCTGCACCGCCGAAGCACCGGTCCCGACGACCGCCACCCGCTTGCCCTCCAGCCCGGTACAATTGCCCGACGCGTCGCCGCCGGTATAATCATAGTCCCATCGGCAACTGTGGAAGATGCGGCCGCGAAAGGCGTCGAGGCCCGGAAGATCGGGAAGCCGCGGCTGGTCCTGGCCGCCGCCCGCCATGACGACGAAATTGGACCGGATCGTGTCGCCGCGGTCGGTGCGCACCGTCCAGCGCTCCGCGTCGGACCAGCGCACATCGGTCACGCCGGTATGAAACAGCGCATCCTTATAAAGGTCGAAATGCTGCCCCAACCGCCGGGCATGCGCGAGGATTTCGGGCTGGTGCGAATATTTCTCCCTGGGAATATAGTCGGTTTCCTCAAGGTACGGCAGATAGATGTAGGATTCGACGTCGCACTGGGCGCCAGGGTAGCGGTTCCAGTACCACACTCCGCCAAAGTCCCCCGCCGTATCGAGAATGCGGATCGGTCCGATGCCGCATCGGTGCATCTCGATCGCCGCGATCAGCCCGGCAAAGCCCGCGCCGATGACAAGCGCCCCGACCTGCTCGTCGCGTACTTCGCGCTCGATACGCGGGATATAGGTGTCGGCAAGGTCGATCGCCATCCCGGTATCGAGCGTGCGATACGCGGTCCGACCGTGGCGTCCCGCACGTTTGTCGCGTTCGGCACCATATTTGGCGCGTGCCCATTCGAGATCGTCCTCGGCGGCGGGCATCACATCGTCAAGCATCGGGGAGGCCTTTCTGCGGGGGACGGCGGACAGCGGGCGCCATGATCAGGCGTCCCCGCCAAAGTGGCGCGAGAGGAAGCCGCAGGCGCGCGCAAGCGCTTCGGCGCCCTCGGGGATCGCGGGAAAGAACCAGGGCCAGACATGGACCATGTCCGCGCGCAGTTCGACATCGACGTCGACGTCGGCATCCCCCAGCGACTTCGCGAGGTTGAGCGCGTCGTCCATCAGCACCTCGGCGGTCCCCGCCTGGATGAAGACCGGGGGGCAACCGCGAAAATCGGCGAAGGCGGGAGAAACACGCGGATCGCTGACCGCGATGTCGCCAGCGTAAAAGCCGGCCATCCGCGCGAGCAGGTCGGCGTTGGCGAGCGGATCGACGTCGCGCTTCAAGGTTCGCGATGTCGCGGTGTCCGAAAGGTCGGCCCAGGGCGACATGCAATAGATGCTTGCCGGCAGCGGGCGCTGTTCGCGCAGCAGTTCGGCCACCAGGGCCATTACCAGCCCCGCGCCGGCGCTGTCGCCGACAAGGGCGATCTTCTCGCCGTCCGCCCCTGCCAGCAGGTCGGAATAGGCGCGCTTCAGATCCTCGAGCCCGGCGGGATAGGCGTGTTCGGGCGCGAGGCGATAATCGATCACCGCCACCCGGCTGCCCGTCTGCCGCGCGATCTCGCCGCCGAGGTGGCGGTGCGAGTCCAGCCCGCCGATGCAATAGCCGCCGCCGTGGACGAGCAGGATCGCGTGGCTGGGCGCGTTCGCCACGCTAAGCCATTCGGCAGGCCGGCCGCCGAGCGTCGCCCTTTCGACCAGGACATCGGGCGGGAGCGGGAAGGCGTCGCCCATGGCGCGGTACGCCTCGCGCATTTCCATAATGTCGGTCGGCATGGGCGAAGCGAACAATTGTTCGACGAGGGATTGGAAGGCGTCGCTGGGCATGGTCCTCTCCTTTGCGGGCGTTCAGGCGGCCGAACGCGCGGGCGCCATGTCGAAGCCGCGATAATCTTGCTCGACCGTCTCGCGGCAGACCTGCAGGAAAAATTGCTGCCCCAGCGTGTAGAGGAGCATCTTCCGTTCGTTTCGCCCGGCGATGTTGTGATTGATCCCGGTGAACCAGCTGTTGGTCTTGCCGGCGAGCAGGAGGTCGGCCTGGTCGAGAACCTGTTTTGTCCAGTCCTGCTCGGCCGCCACCGTCGCCTCGCATCGTGCCAGGCCGCGGCGCTCCATATGCCCGACAAGGTCGGCGATGAATTCGACATTCTGCTCGGCGCAGCGCGGTACGTTGCAGAAGGTCGCGCCGCTGTGCGGGCCGACGATCATGAAGAAGTTCGGAAAGCCGTGGCTCTGCAGCCCGAGGAAGGTGACGGGACCGTCGTCCCACTTCTCCCGCAGCGTGAGGCCGCCCTGCCCCACGATCTCGATGCGGTCGAACGCTCCGCGTACCGCGTCGAAGCCGGTTGCATAGATGATGACATCGAGCGGCACGAACCCGCTGTCGAATGTCATGCCGCCCGGCGTGATCGCGCGCAGCGGGTCGGCGTTGACGTCGACGAGGTCGACATTGGGCTGGTTGAACACCTCGTAATAGCCGGTCTCCATCGGCACCCGCCGGGTGCCGAAGAGATGGTCGGTGGGAATCAGTTTCTCGGCCGTTTTGGGGTCCGTCACGCGCTCGCGGATCTTGCGCGCCAGAAAGTCGCTCGCGAGCCGCGCGGCCTTTTCATCGACCGACAGGTCGGCGAAATTGCTCAGCCAGAAGGCGAAGCCGCGCTCGCCATATTTTTGTTCGTAGAACGCCTCGCGTTCCGCATCGCTGACGTCCGACGTCGAACGCGGGTCCCAATTGTGGAGAAAGCCCGCGTCGCTGCTCCGGCAGGACTCGAAAATATCGGCATAGCGCGCCTTGATGTCCGCCATTTCATCGGGCGTGATCGGCGCGTTGCAGAGCGGCTTGCTCCAATTGGGTTCCTTTTGCACCACGGTAAGGTGGCCCGCGATCTTGGCCACCTCCTGGATGACCTGGATCCCGGTCGCGCCGGTACCGACCACGGCGACCCGCTTTCCGGCCAGATCGATGCCGCCGCGCGGCCAGTCGGACGTGTGGAAAGACGCTCCTGCGAAACTGCCGCGTCCCGGAAAATCGGGAATGACCGGGATCGACAATATTCCGATGGCGGTCACCAGATATTTGGCGCGCACCGCATAGCCGTCGTCGCATCGTACCACCCAGCGACCGTCCGCCTCGTCCCAGTGCGCCGACACCACTCGCGTCGCGAAGCGGATATCCTTTCGCAGGTCGAGCTTGTCGGCGACGCGCCGAAGATAGGCGAACGTCTCGGGCTGCGGCGCGAAATGCTCGCTCCAGTCCCACTCCTGCAGCATCTCCTCGTCGAACGAGAAGCAATAGCTGTAGCTTTCGGAATCGAAGCGGCAGCCGGGATAGCGGTTCCAGTACCAGGTACCGCCCACTTCGCTGCCCGCCTCCAGCGCCTGGACGGTGAGTCCCAGGCCGCGCAGAAGATGAAGCTGGTACATGCCCGACATGCCGGCACCGATGACGATCGCATCGAGTTCGATCATGGATTTCACTCCGGGGGAAAGACGTCCCGGCCAGGCGCTGGCCGGGACAGGGGGGAGGAGTCAGAAGCGGAAGCTGACGTCGACGCCATAGGTGCGCGGTTCGCCCGGCACGGCGAGATTGTATCCGCCCGCAGTGCCGAGCCCGATGCCACCCACGAAATATTCCTTGTCGAAGATGTTCTTGGCAAAAAGGGCTGCCGAGACCCCCGACCCGCCGATATTGTCGAGCCCGATCCGCGCGTTCACCAACTCATAGGAAGGAAGCAGCGTCCCCGGCGCGCCGCTCTTGCCATAGTTCGAGAAATAGAGGCTCGACTGGGCATAGACATCGAGGCGCGCGCGCAGTTCGCCCGTGTTCCCCCCGAGCGGCGCGGTCACGTCGATGTAGCCGCTGCCCGAATATCTGGTCACATCGGCGAAGGTCGTGAAATCGATGAAGGTGCCGAACAGCGTCTGCTGCGTGTCGCCGCGATATTTGGGATCGGTGTGGTTGAACGAACCGCCGATCACCACGCCGGGTGCCAGCGTGACCTCGGCATCGAACTCGACCCCCTGGAATATGGCACCGTCGGCGTTGACGGTCGCACCGCCAGGCCCGACATCGGGGAAGGTCAGATAGGCGATGCGCTGGATGCCATCGACCCAGCTTTTGTAGACAGCGAGATTGGCGCGCGTGCGCACCGTGCCGAGATGGCCGTTGAACTTCGCGCCGAATTCGACATCCTCGATCTTCTCGGGGTTGAAGGTGTTGCCGCCGAGTTCGGCGATCGCGTTGACCGGCGGTGCGTTGTAGTTGAAGCCGCCGCCGCGCCAGCTGCCGCGATAGGTGCCGTAGAAGAAGAGCGAGGGCGTCGCCTGATATTCGAGGCCAAGCGTCCAGCTCGGTTCGCTGTCCTTGCGTTTTTCAACGATCCCCGCCGGATAGAAGGGCGCGAAACCCGACACCTCGGTGAACTTGTTTCGCTCCTGCGTGTAGCGGATGCCGCCCGTCGCGCTCAACTCGTCGGTCAGCTTGAACGACAGCTGCGCGAACGCGCCGATGCTCGAGATGTCAAAATCACCCTCGAGACGATTGCCGAGCGGCAGGCTGCCGCCGAAGACCGGGCCGAGGATCGGATTGGCGACGGGGCCGAGATCGAAATAGTTGAAGTCCTGCCCGCTCGTCCGTTTCTCGTTCGAATAATAGATGCCGACGATATAGTTCAGCCGGTTGTCGATCGCCTCGCCCGACAGCTGCAATTCCTCGGACAGCGATTCGACGCGATTGAGCGTCTGCACGCGCCCGTAAAAGGGAAGCGGGCTGCCGTCCTGGTCGAACAGCGAGACGTTGCGGTTGTACGAATAGCCGGCGATATTCTTGATCTCGGCGCTGTCCGAGATCGCGATCGTGGTCGTGTTGATGATGAAGGCGCTTTTGGCATCAAGCCCCGTCTCGGCGTCGAGATAGGTCGCGCGATTGCCCAGCGCGCGCTGGATCGAGACATATTCGCCGTAACCGCCCGCCGGGCTTCCCGGATAGGCGGCCCGCAGCGCCGCATAGGCGCCCGGTCCGGCCAGCGTGTCGAGTATCGGACTGTAGAAAGTGGTCAGCGTCGCGGGAAGCACCTGCCCATTCGGCCCGACCGACCCGGGTTCGTTCGCGGAGAAGGCCAGAAGCGGATCGCCATTGCCCTTCGTGCGCCCATATTGCGCGACGAACTTCGACTCGATCTTATCGCCGATCTCGAAACTGAGCGAGGCGCGCACCGACCAGCGATCGATATCGTTGAGACGTTCGCCATTGACGAGATTGCGCACGAAGCCGTCGCGCTGGTCGATCATGCCCGCCACGCGGAGGCCGGCGCTGTCGCCGAGCGGGACGTTCAGCATCCCCTCGGCCTGCCAAGCTCCCAGATTGCCGACACGGCCGCGCGCAAAGCCGCGGACCGCATCGAATTCGGGGTCCGCCGTCGAAAAGAGCACCGCACCGCCGGTCGTGTTGCGTCCGAACAGGGTCCCCTGCGGCCCCTTGAGCACCTGTACCGAGGCGAGGTCGTACAGCGATCCCGCGCTCAGCGCGTTGGTCTGGAACTCGTTCACATAGGTCAACACGCCGGGCTGGGACACGCTGAACGCATCGATCGACTGGCCGCGGATCGCATAGCTGAACTGGCTGCTACCCTGCGTCGAGCGAACGATCAGGCCGGGAGTCGCGGTCTGCAGGTCGGCTTCCGAATTGATGCTGCGCGACTGCAACGCATCGCTGGTCAGCACCGAAACCGCGACCGGCGTGCGGCTCAACCCTTCCTCGCGCCGGCGCGCGGTGACGACGATGTCGCCGTCGGTGGCGTCGGTCGACGTGTCGGCCGCTTCCGCGGGTGTCGCAGCATCCTGCGCCTCGGCGGCCAGCGGATATGCCAGGGCCAGCGGCAGCAGGCTCCTCGCCAGCAAAAAGCGGACTTGGTGCACGGATTTCGGATTCATGGCTTTCCCTCTCCCATCGACCGCCGCGCTACGGCGGCTGTGTCAGCCGCTCCCATCGCGGCCACTGCTCATTGTCGAGCTTTTGTCGAGGCTCATGTTCTTCGATGTATGCGAACCTGTCAAATGGTTTTTGGAACGCATTATTCGTACATTTGGTACCATATGCGATAATCGCAGAATTTTCTTGAGTTACGGGCAGCTTGGTATCATGCCCGCCTCAGGCGATCCGGCTCGCGGTGACGTCGAGGGAGGCATATGGGTTCGAACAAACGTCTGGATTCGGTCGACCGGCAAATCATCGCGATTCTCGCGCACGCGCCCCAGACGTCCAACCGTGACCTGGCGGTAAAACTCGGCGTGGCCGAGAGTACCATATCGGTCCGCATCGACACGTTGATCCGCGAGAAGGTGATCAAGCTTTCGGTTCAGCAAAATATCGTCAAGGCCGGCTATGGCGTATTGGGCTGGATCGATGTGAGCTGCGCGTTCGGGGATGCCGAAAGGATTGCGGCAGACGTCGGCAAGATCGAGAATGTCTTTTCGATCTCGCTCTTTTTCGAGAATCCCTTCCTTCAGGTGATGGTGTTCGTGCAGAGCGCCGCCGACCTTCGCGACCTGATCGAGAACAGGATCGGCACCATAGCCGGGGTCAGTGGAATCGCCGCGGACGTTTCGATCGGCGAAGCGTGCATCAAGCAGGGCATCGCATCACTGTGAGCGGATCGTTCATCCCCGACGCGATCGACCGGCGCATCATGGCCTTGCTTCATGACGATGGGCGAACGAGCAATCGCGCGATCGGCCGGCAGCTCGAGCTGTCGGAAGCCGCCATTCGCAAGCGGCTGAAACGCCTCACCGACTCCGGGCTGATTACATATGGGCTGCTGATCGACGTCGCCGCCACGAACATGCGGATATTCGGCTGGATGTATATCGAGGTGCATCCCCTGCATCTGAGCGCGGCGTACAAGGCAATCGCCGGCATGGATCGCTGCTCGGGCTGCGCGATGAAGACCGGGGCGTATAATCTGCTCGCGCATATGTATGCCAAGGATCAGCGCGCGATGACCGCCACGATCGAAAACATCTATCGTATCGAAGGCGTGACACGCGTCACTTTTCGGCAGGTCAACAAATATCCGACGCACCGGCACGAGTTCATCGTCGACACACGCGAGCATGAGTTCCGCAGTTGGCACGGCAACGTGGTTCATGCCGACCCGCCCCAATAGACTGTTGAGCGAGACAATGCCGAAGCGCCGATATTCGATTGTTGGTCGAAAATAGCCACTCTCGGGAGCCGCCTTACACGGGCGCAAACAGCGCAGATGGAGCGCAAGGCACGCCTGTGAAAAGCCGCGTGGCCTGGTCACACCGGCTGGCTGGGGCGGCAGGATTCGAACCTGCGAATGGCGGCATCAAAAGCCGCTGCCTTACCACTTGGCGACGCCCCAACGGGCCGGTGCGAGGGCGCTCTATAGCGCCGGGTGCATGAATGGCAAGGCGGGCTTAGAGCCGCGTCACCCAGCCATGCGGGTCGGCCGAACGGCCGCGCTGGATGTCGACGAGCTTGTCCTTGAGCATCGCGGTCACCTGTCCGGGGCCGCCCGCACCGATCGTGAAGCTGCTCTCGCCGCGCGTCACCTTGCCCACCGGGGTCACCACCGCGGCGGTACCGCAGGCGAAGCTTTCGGTCAGCTTGCCGCTTTCCGCATCGGCCTGCCACTGGTCGATCGCATAGGGTTCCTCGCGCACCGTCAGCCCGGCGTCGCGCGCCAGCGTGATGATCGCGTCGCGCGTGATCCCCGGCAGGATCGTGCCGGTCAGCGGCGGGGTGACGATGCTGCCGTCGTCGAACACGAAGAACATGTTCATGCCGCCCAGTTCCTCGATCCAGCGATGCTCGGCGGCGTCGAGGAAGACGACCTGATCGTGACCCTTGGCGATCGCCTCGCGCTGCGCGACAAGGCTCGATGCATAATTGCCGCCGCATTTGGCGGCACCCGTGCCGCCGGGCGCGGCGCGGGTGTAATCCTCCGACACCCAGAGCGAGATCGCCGGGGCGCCCGAGCGGAAATAATTGCCGACCGGCGAAATGATGACGAGGAACTGATATTCGGCGGCCGGCTTGACGCCGAGGAACACCTCGCTCGCGAACATGAAGGGGCGCAGGTACAGCGCGCCGCCGTCGACCGGCGGAAACCAGCGGGCGTCGGCGGCCACGGCTTCCTTGACCGCGGCGATGAACAGTTCCTCGGGCAGTTCGGCCATCGCCATGCGCCGCGCACTGGCATTGAAGCGCGCGGCATTGGCCTCGACGCGGAACAGCGCCATCGACCCGTCGTCGAGCCGATAGGCTTTCAGCCCCTCGAAGATTTCCTGCGCATAATGGAGCACCGCGGTCGCGGGGTCGAGCGTCAGCGGGCCGCGCGGCATCACCTGCGCGTCGTGCCAGCCCTGCCCCTCGGTATAACGAATCGACACCATATGATCGGTGAAGACACGCCCGAACACCGGATCGGCGATCGCCGCCGCGCGGTCGTCGTCCGCGACGGGATTGGGGTGCGGCAGACGGGCGAAGGCGGGAGCGGACATGGATCAACCTTGAAGCTAGGGGGTCAATGGAGCGCGCCTCTTGCCAAAGCGCGGCCCTTCGCGCAACGCTAGTGACTATGCCCGACGACAATTTTCTTTCACAAGTACCCAGCGCTTCGGCTCTTTTCTTGCGCGAGGAAGAGGTTCGCCGCGGCATCGAGTTTCTGTTTTTCGCCCATGCGTCGCTGTGGCGCACGATCGACGCGCGGCTGGCCGAGCAGGAATTGGGCCGCGCCCATTACCGCGCGCTCTATTTTATCGCGCGCCAGCCCGGCCTCGCGATTTCGGACCTGCTCGCCCTGCTCGGCATCACCAAACAGTCGCTGGGACGTGTGGTGAAGGACCTCGAGGCGCGCGAACTGCTGACGACGCGTCCCGGCGGCCGCGACCGGCGGCAAAAGGAGCTGCGGCTGACCGACGAAGGCCGCGCGATCGAGGCGGCGATCTTCGCGCTGCTGCGCGACGCGATGAGCCGCGCCTATACCCATGCGGGACAACAGGCGGTGACGGGCTTCTGGCAGGTCAGCGAGGCGTTGCTTCCGGCCCGCGAGCGCGAACGGGTCGGCAAATTGGGGAGCGAAAACTGAGCGTCGTCCCCGCGTAGGCGGGGGCCGCTAGAAGTTCGACACGGCGAGGCTGAGATATGCCGACAACGGCCCCGCCTTCGCGGAGGGCGTCGTCAGCCTTCCCCGCGCGCCAGATCCGCGAGTTCGCGGCCACGATCGCGCGCGGCGCGCAGCACATTGGTCATCAGCGCGACGAGCTGGCCACCCTCGTCGAGGATGTCGAGCCCCGCCTGCGTCGTGCCGCCCTTGCTCGCGACCTGTGCGACGAGCACCCCCGGCTTTTCCCCGCTGTCGGCGAGCAGCGCGGTCGAGCCGCCGAAGGTCGCCAGCGCCAGCGCCAGCGCGTCCTCGCTCGACAGGCCAAGCCGTTCGCCGGCCGCAGCATAGGCTTCGATCAGGCGAAAGACGAAAGCCGGGCCGCTGCCGGTGAAGGCGGTGACCAGATCCATCGTCGAATCGTCGGCGAGCGGCACGACCTGGCCGAGGGGTTTCAGCAGCGCGGTGACCGCCTTATCGTCGGTCCGGCCAAGGCTGGCGACCGCCGACACCCCGGCGCCGATCCGCGCTGCGAGGTTCGGCAGGATGCGCACCTGTGCGCGGGCATTTGGAAAACGCGCGACAAGATCGGTCAACGACACCCCGGCGAGGATCGAGAGCAGATGGACGTCGTCGGTCACCTGCGGCGCGAGTTCGCCCGCGACTTCGCCGAGTTGCTGCGGCTTCATGCCGAGCATGATCCAGTCGGCATCGCCGCCCGCCGCCTGCCATTCGGCGAGTGCGGCATATTGGACGATGCCTTCGCGCGGGGCCGCCGCCGGATCGACGATCGCGACCTGCGCGGGATCGAGCCCCGCGGCCAGCCAGCGGTCGAGCATCGCACCAGCCATGTTGCCGCAGCCGACCAGCAACAGCTGGCCGGAAAAAGTCCGCAATGTCTTGGTCATGGTCTTTTCTTTTCGTTGTTACCGACAGCTGCTGTCCGGACCCGAAAGCAGGTCGAGGCAGCGGCCGTCGATCTTGGTGGCGTCCACCGGCAGGTCGATCAGCCCGGCCAGCGTGGGGAGAATATCGACCGTCATCACCGCATTGGGCTGTTCAAAACCGGCCAGCCCCTTGCGCCAGAACAGCATCGGTACGCGCCGGTCATAATCCCACACCGATCCGTGCGTCGCGACATAGCCAAGGCCGGATTCGGGGATCGGGGTCACGCGCGGTTTGAGCACGACGATGAAATCGCCCGAACGCTGCGGATTGTAGGACGCCCGCAGCTTGTCCATCATCGACCAGACGTCGGGCGCGCGTTTCGAGATCGGATATTTCGCCAGCTCCTCGCCGGTCACCACCGCCTCGACCTGCGGATGCGCGCGCCAGCGGGCGAGCAGTTCGGCCGACGCCGCCTTGCGCTGCGCCGGGGTCAGCGCCTTCGACAGATACATGTCGCCGAACGGGCCGTCGCTATAGAGCAAAGGTTGCGGCAGGCCGAGCTTTTCGGCGACCGCCTTGCCCAGCTGGTCGGCGTCGAGTCCGCGGTCGACGCGCTCGGCGGCGGGCCAGGCATTCTGGCGGTTGCGCTCGGGCAGGTCGTGGCCGCCATGGTCGGCGGTCAGCGCGACCGCATAGTCGATGCCGCTTGCATCGAGCCGCGCGAAGAAATCGCCGAGTTCGCGGTCGAGACCCGCCATCTGCAGGCACATTTCACTGCCCTCGGTGCCATAAGTGTGGCCGACATAGTCGGTCGCCGACAGCCCGACGATGAGCAGGTCGGTGGTGTCGCCCTCGCCCATCTTGCGCGTCTGTCGCAGCGCGGCGGCGGTCGCGAGGACCGCGCCATCGGCTTCGGGCGAGGCCATGAAGCCGCGGAAATTATTGGCGTCTCGCGCCAGACGGCCGGTGCCGACGGTGCCACCCTTGTCGATGGGGATCGCGATGTCCTTGGCGGCGCAATCGGCAGGCAGCGTGAGGCCGGGACGCGGCTGCGCCATCGCGGCGGCGATCGCTGCGCCGGCCTGCGTCGCGACCGGCGACAGCGCGGTGCCGCGATAGCTGGTGAGGCCGGTGGGAACGAGCCACATCAGTTCGTCGGCCTGGTGCCCGCCCATCATGATCGCGGCGCGGTCCTTGCCCGCAACCGACACGACCTGTGTCCGGGGATCGCGCGCCTTCATCAGGTCGCCGAGCGTCGGGACGAGCA
This sequence comes from Sphingopyxis sp. GW821-FHT02C12, assembly GCF_059421785.1. Taxonomy (NCBI): domain Bacteria; kingdom Pseudomonadati; phylum Pseudomonadota; class Alphaproteobacteria; order Sphingomonadales; family Sphingopyxidaceae; genus Sphingopyxis; species Sphingopyxis sp. GW821-FHT02C12. Next base: position 2,190,951 of record NZ_JBWKVQ010000001.1, on the reverse strand, counting down.
GATGCTTGACCGAGGCGGCATATTTGCCGCTGCCCGACGTCGTCCCCGCGACGCTCTCATCCTCGGCGCAATAGACGCGCTTGTCGTCGCGCGGCGTCGACAGGTCGAAATAATTGTTCGCGATGATCCCGGTGTGCGCGGGGTGGTTGCCGGTCAGGATCGTCGAATGGCCCGGGCAGGTTTCGGTCGCGCCATGCGACTGATAGCCGGCGGGGAAGACGACGCCCGAGGCAAGCCGCGCGAGGCCCCAAGTGAATTTACCACGATATTCGGCGAAGATGTCGGCCGAAAACTGATCGACCGCGACCATGACGATCAGCTTGGGCGGCGGCGTCTGCGCGGTGACCTTCTGTACAGGCGCGGCCGCATCCTGCGCGAAGCTGGCACCGGTTCCGGCGACACAAAGCGCGGCGGCGAGGGCGGTGTTGAGATATTTCATCTTCACGGGCGGCTTCTCCGATACAGGGGGTGTCAGCGCGGGCTGTCCTCTCGACGAAAGCCGCCTATATGGCAAGCCTCGAACGATGGATGGACATAGGACGGGCATGGATCGCAGCAGGGACGCTTTTGTGACAGGGGCTTGGCGCACGCTGCTCGCCATGCTGGCGCTGGCGATGCTCGCCCTCGCCCCCGCCCGCGCGCAGCCGGTGAACATCACGCCCGAACTGATCGCCGAGTCGCCGGCGCCCGCGCCGGGCACGACATCGACGCTGGCGCTGAGCATGACGCCCGCCAAGGGCTGGCACGGCTATTGGCTCAACGGCGGCGATGCCGGGTTCGGCATGTCGGTCGACTGGAACCTGCCCGACGGCGTGACCGTCGCCCCCTTCCGCTACCCGGTGCCCGAGGCGCTGATGCTGTTCGGCATGATGAACCATGTCTATGAGCATCCCTATGCGCTGCTCGCCGACGTCCGCATCGACAAGAGCGTCGCGCCGGGCACCGACCTGACCCTGTCGGGCATCGCCAACTGGCTTGCCTGCACCGACAAGGTGTGCGTCCCCGAAAAGGCAGTGATTTCGGTCAAGCTGACCGCGGGCGACGGGACAATCCCGGCCGTATCGCGCACGCGCTTCGACGCCTGGCGCGCGCGGCTGCCGCAGCCGCTCGACCGCCCGGGGACGTGGGAGCGCCGCGGCCAGACCTTGCGCTTCGGCATCCCGCTGCCCGAGGGCACGGCAATCGACGCGCCGCACCTGTTCCTCGAGACGCAGAATCTGATCGACTATCCCGCCCCGCAAAATTTCAGCCGCAACGGCGACTGGATCATCGTCGAAACCCGCGCCAATGGCGACGCCACCGGGCAGGTGCAGGGGCTGGTCAAGCTCGCCGACGGGCGCGGGCTGACGGTGGTGTTCGAACCGGCAGCCGTGCGTGCAGTCGGCGAACCGATCGCGGTCGCCAAGCCGGGTATCGACATGGGGCTGTTTTGGGCCGCGCTCGGCGGTGCGATCCTTGGCGGACTGATCCTCAACCTGATGCCGTGCGTCTTCCCGATCCTCAGCCTCAAGGCGCTCAGCCTCGCGCGCTCGGGCGGCGACGCGCGCGAAGCGAAGGTCGAGGCGCTCGCCTACACCGCGGGCGCGGTGCTGGTCAGCCTCGCGCTCGGCGGCCTACTGCTCGCGCTGCGCGCGGCAGGCGAGCAGGTCGGCTGGGCGTTCCAATTGCAGCATCCGCTGAGCGTGTTCATCCTGCTGCTGCTCGCGATCGCGATCACGCTCAACCTGCTCGGCACCTACGAACTGCCGTCCTTCGGCGGCGGGCAAAAGCTCGCGGACCGGGGCGGCGCGGCGGGCGGCTTCTGGACCGGCGCGCTCGCGGCTTTCGTTGCGACCCCGTGCAGCGGGCCGCTGCTCGGTGCCGCGCTTGGCGCGACGCTGGTGCTTCCGGCCTGGGCCGCGCTGCCGATCTTCGGCGGGCTCGGGCTCGGGCTGGCCCTCCCCTTCCTCGCTATCGGTTTCCTTCCCGCGCTACGCCGCCGCCTGCCCAAGCCGGGACCGTGGATGGCGACCTTCCGCAAATGGATGGCGCTGCCGATGGGGCTGACGGCACTGGCGCTCGCGTGGCTGCTGTGGCGACAGGCCGGTAACGCAGGATGGCAGTCGGCGCTCGCCGCCATCATCTGGTCCATCGTGTTCTTTAACGCGCTCGGACGGCAACAGCGCGGACAGGCGGGTCGGCGGGCTGTTCTCTTTTTCCTCTTCGTCGCGGTCGCCATCACGGCGATCAGCGGAAGAGGGCTGGTCCATGCCGCTCGGAACGATGCCGAATCGACCATCGCTGGCGACCGTTTTTCCCCCGAAGCCCTCACCACTGCCCGCGCCTCGGGCAAGCCCGTCTTCGTCTATTTCACCGCTGACTGGTGCCTGTCGTGCAAGGCGAACGAGGCGGGCGCGATCAACCGCGAGGCGGTGCAGGAGGCTTTCAAGGCGAAGGGCGTCGTCACCCTCGTCGGCGACTGGACCAATGGCGACCCCGTCATCACCCGCACATTGGCCGAGCATGGCCGCAACAGCGTGCCGCTCTATCTCTGGTACGCCCCCGGCGCCGACAAGCCCGAGATCCTGCCGCAAATCCTGACGCCCGGCACGCTTACCGGTCTGGCCGAGCGCTGATGGCCAAGGTTCGCGCCGACCAGTTGCTTGTCGACTTAGGCCTCGCCGAAAGCCGGACGCGGGCGCAGGCGCTGATCCTCGCCGGCCTCGCCTTTATCGGCGATCGCAAGGTCGACAAGGCGGGGCAGCAGGTCGCCGCCGATGCCGACGTCAGCGTCAAGGGCCGCGACCATCCCTGGGTGTCGCGCGGCGGGGTCAAGCTCGACCATGCGCTGGCGCATCTCGGCTGGGACGTGGCGGGCGCGGTCGCGATCGATGTCGGATCCTCGACCGGCGGCTTCACCGACGTGCTGCTCGGCCGCGGCGCCGCCCGCGTCTATGCCGTCGATTCGGGGACCAACCAGCTCGCCTGGAAGCTGCGGCAGGACGACCGTGTCATCGTCCATGAACAGACGAGCGCGCGCATCCTGACGGCGACGCATATCCCCGAGACGATCGACCTGATCGTCTGCGACGCGAGCTTCATCGCCTTGGCAAAGGTGCTGCCGGTGCCGATGTCCTTCGCGAAGGACGGCGCGCGCTTGGTCGCGCTGATCAAGCCGCAGTTCGAGGCCGAACGCGGCGAGATCGGCAAGAAGGGCGTCGTCCGCGATGCCGCGGTGCATGCGCGCGTGTGCACCGAGGTGCGGAGCTGGCTGGAGGGCGAAGGCTGGGCGGTCGTCGATCTGGTCGAAAGCCCGATCACCGGACCCGAGGGCAATGTCGAATTCCTGATCGCCGCCGTCAAAGGTCCCGCTTGACGCTGCGCCGCGCAATCGCGACACCGCTGCAACGGAATCGCAAGCGAGGGGTATTGCGGGGATGACGGAAATCGCCACGCCGGGTCAGCTACGCATGTCCTATCTGCGCTGGGCGCTGGTGACGGTTCCGGCAGTCGTCCTGCTCGGCAGCCTGTCGGGCCTGCTGTCCAACAGCGGCTATGCCAATCGCTGGTTCGCCGCGCTCGACCTCCCCGCGATCACACCGCCGGGCTGGGTGTTCGCCACGGTGTGGCCCGCGCTCTACATCTGCCTCGGCCTCTCGCTCGCGATGGTGCTCCACGCGCGCGGCGCCAGGGGGCGCGGGCTCGCGCTGCTGCTTTTCTTCGTTCAACTGATCGCCAATTTCGCCTGGTCGCCGCTGTTCTTCGGCGCGCACGAGGTGACCAAGGCCTTTTACCTGATCGTCTTCATCCTGCTGATGACGATCGCCACCGCCTTCGCCTTCGCCCCGATCCGCAAGGCGGCGGCGTGGCTGCTCGTCCCCTATATGATCTGGCTGAGCTTTGCCGCGATCCTCAATTTCCAGATCGATCAGCGCAATCCCGACGCCGAAGCCCTTGTTCCGCACGCGGCAAGCACCCAGATATAGTCCGGCAAGGGGTCTCTCCCCCGACGAAGGAAGTAAGACATGCAGAGCGAAAACCGCTTTTTCGACGATCTGGCCAAGATGGTGAATGGCGTTGCCGGAACCGTCGCCGGCGCCGGCCGCGAGGCCGAATCCGCGATGCGCGAGCGCGCCAAGGAATGGATCGGCCGCATGGATTTCGTCAGCCGCGAGGAATTCGAGGCGGTGAAACAGATGGCCGCCACCGCGCGCGCCGAGGCCGAGGCGCTGAAGGCACGGCTCGACAAGCTGGAAGGCGTGAGCAAGGCCGATACCGTCAGGACGCCCCCGGGCAAACCGGCGGCCAAGCCCGCCGCGGCGCGCAAGCCCAAGGCCTGACGCAGCGACTCGCCACCTTGCGCGTTTGTCGCTAAAGGCGCGCGCATGAGTGACGATATCTACGACGAAGACGACGGCCATGACGCGGCGCCGATGGAAATGCTGGCGTCCTATTTCGCCGCGCACGACTGGCCGCACGAAATGGTCGGCGAGGACGAGATCGTCGCGACCGCGCAGGGCAGCTGGACGACCTATGAACTGCGCGCCGTTTGGCGCGCCGACGACGGCGTCATCCAGCTGCTCGCCTTTCCCGACATCCGCGTCGTCGAGGACAAGCGGGCCGTCGCGCACGAAGCGCTGGCGCTGATCAACGAACAACTCTGGCTCGGCCATTTCGAACTGTGGTCGAACAGCGGCACGATCCTGTTCCGCCACGGCCTGTTGCTCGGCAGCGAGGCCTCGCTGCCGCTCGACCTGACCGAGACGCTGATCGAAAGCGCGATCGACGAATGCGAGCGCTTTTACCCGGTATTCCAGTTCGTGCTGTGGGGCGGCAAAAGCCCGGCGGAAGCGCTGGCGGCATCGCTGATCGAAACGCGCGGCGAGGCCTGACGCCCACCCCTATTCCGTTTGTGTCGAGCGAAGTCGAGACAGGTGAAGGCGCGCACGATATCGGCGTGTCTCGACTTCGCTCGACACAAACGGGTTGAGAGCTTCGTTCAGCGCTTCTCGAACCGCGTCAGCCCCGCACCCAGCTCATTCTGCCCGATCGCCAGCGCCTCGCCGCTCCAGTCGGCGACGAACACCGATTTGCGGTCCATGCCCGCGGGCAGGGTCGCACGATTGCCTTCGATCACCAGCCCGCGCGACGGGTTCTTACGCTCCTCGGCGGCAATCGCGATCAGCGCCGAATAATTTTCCTTGTCGCGGCCCTGGATCAGCATGTTGTTCGCGATCCGGCCGACCGATCCCGACGGCAGGTCGATCATATAGTTGGTCGCTGTGCCCTGCGTGTCGTCGAAGCTGTTGTCGCGCACATCGACCTGGATGCCGCGCGACTTGAAATAATGGCCGCCGCTGCCCTTTTCGAAACGCGTGCGGGTGACGACGACACGGCCGTAAATGCCGGTGTAGACGCTGTGCGCGCAGCTCAGCCCGCGGTCGCAGCGGCCGAGGCGAGAAAAGGTCGACCGGTCGATGGTCAGCGTCGCCTCGGGATCGTCAGCGGTAAGGATGCCTTCCTCGCTGTTGCGGAACAGGCTGTTGGCGATTTCGAGGTCGCTTTTCTCCAGCCGGATGCCCGCGCCATTGCCGTCGGGCACGCGCATGTTCTGGAACACGATCCCGTCGACCTTCGCGCCCGCGCCGCGCAGTACCAGCGCCGCCTTGCCCTCGCAGGTCACACCGTCGAAGATCGCACGGCCCGGTTCGGCGGCGACGAAGGCGATGCGCCCTGCGGTCTGGATCGCGCAGTCGCGATGATAGCCCGGCGCGATGGTAATCGTCCCCTGTCCCTCGCCGATCGCGTCGACCGCATCCTGCAGGCGCGAGAAGCCCCGGCCGTCGATGCTGTAGGGGGCACCGCCACCGGTTTGCGCGGGCGCGGGGGCGGCAATAACCGCAGCGGCGATGAGCAGCGCGGTGACGAGGCTGGGACGAATGCGGATCATCGCGCACCTATAGGCGACGGGGACGGGGCAGTCGTTTGCAAGGCTGGTTAATATCGGCGCCGTCCCGAAAGCGGACGGTTGACGTAACACGGGTTAAGGGCAGGTTTGGGGTGGGAAGCGGACCTAACCGCTTCTGGTTTTGGACGTCTGGGGGTCCGTCCTTAGCCTGATTCAGCGACGCCATGGTGCCGAAGCATCTCAATCACTTCGGTGTCTCCTTGGCGATATTTACTGCCACTACGTGGAACGATTACCACCGAATCGAAAAGCGACCCGGTTTCGAACCAGCTAATGGCGATGTCGATTGCGCTCTGGCTGTAGTCCAATTCCCTCCAGTCTGTTGCGCCAAGAGCTTCGCGCCGGATATGGGATTCGACTTTCTCGCGGCTAAGCGGCATCCTTATATGCAGGGGGAAAACATGCAGCCGACTATCACGGATTGGATCCAGGCGAGCGCAGCGGTCGTTACCATGCTTGCGGCGGCACTAGCAGTATACATCGCTGCGAAGGCGCCTCGATGGGCGGCTGAATTTGCAGACAGGTATCGCCGGGATAGTGAAAGCGCCGAAGAAAGAGAGCGAATCCGAAGGCACGTGATGATGATGCTCGTAAAGGGCCGTTCGCAGATAATTCACCCTGACACGGTCTCAGCAATAAACACGGTTGATGTCGCTTTTTTTGACGTGCCCGCCGTTCGGAGCGCGCATCGCGTTTTTTTCAATACTTCGCTGGCCAACGATCCAGAGGCCACAGTCAGGGCCTATCACGATCTGGTGAATGCCGTTGTGGCTGCGAATGGTATGGGAGATCACATCACACCCGCCGACATGCAAATGGGCTACTATCCCGCCGGTTGGGGAAAATTGGATGAGGCCGCCTTAGCCGACGCAGAAACCAAAATTGCGAAAAGAGCGCGGAGCACCTCAGAGAAGCAAGCGAGATAATCTCTGCAAAGTACGACCCTTTGGGAGGTTGGAGCGAAGTATCATGTTCCCAAACGAGAATCATAAACTGGACTTCCGCTTCGTCCTGACCGTCCTGATAGCCTTTCTCGGCGTCACTCTTTACTGGGCAATGTTTTATGATGCCGGGTACGGTTCAGGATTCAACGACAGAAAGGCAAAAGTAGAGGCCGCACATTACGCGAGCGATACACCAGAACAGATTGAACGAGAATGCGGCGCTAAAACTGGTCAAGCGGCCCGTGAATGCATCGCAACGATTATAGAAACCGAACGCGAGAGCGAACGCAACGAAAGCGATCTTGCCGCGCAATGGAAAGCTGCGGATTGGGTTATGATCGCGGGAGCCATTGCCGGGGCGCAATTGCTCGCTACTATCGTCGGTCTTTACTACATCAAAGGAACGTTGGACCAGACGGTCAAAGCTGTCGAGGAAACGACCAAGGCCACCCGCGTAATGGCGCGGCAGAATGATATCGCCGTCGCACAAGCGCGTCCATATTTGGTTATCACGAACGAGTACATTAACTGGTCGTATGACTATCTCCCCCAATATCGCCTCGCATTTAACCTAAATATTGAAAATGTCGGCGCAACGGTGGCAATGGAATTTCAACTTAGTGGCGACCTGTCGATAGAGCTGGATAATACCCCAATTCATTGTGCCGAACTTCGTTCGCACCGCTTACCCGGCACATTTGAGCCGCGTAAGCCCATTCCAGTCGAGCTGGCGGCGTATATCGACCTTCCCAAAGAGGTTTTGGAAAGGGTCCGCGGCAACAGTGTTCAGGTGGAAATAAAAGGTGTGTACTCATTTACGGGGGTCGTCATCGATCGAGAGGTATACGCGTTCAAGTGCAAGGGGGGTGGTAGGCCCATTGGACAAGATCTCATGTCCACAGGTGGAGGACTGAGCGCCGCGAGTTTCGAATCGTGGCGAGTCCCCAAGCAGCAGGCTGTAGGCTAGCAAATAGAACAAACCCGATATCTTCTGAAGAAGGTAATGGCGCTCAGAATGTCCATCACCGGTCGTTAGCGGTCAGCCAATGTCCGCAACCGCCCAAAATCACCCTCTTCACCGCCAGGGTCGGATCGTCATATTGGGCGAATAATAGGTCAGATATTGCGCCAGCCGCGGCTTGTCCGAGCGGTTCGGGCTTGCCGCATGGGGCAGGTCCTGGCGCCAGATGATCAGGTCGCCCGCCTTGCCCGCGATATGCTTCACGTCAGCCGAGAGGTCGGCCTCGCGCGGGTTGGCGCCGTCGAGGCCCGCCAGCCAGCCATCGATGCGCTTGTGAAAACCGGGCACGCAGCGGAATGCGCCCTGATCCTCGGCAGTGTCGCTGAGATAGAGGACCGCCTGCGTTCCGAACGGGATCGGCTGGACCAGGCTGGCATCCCAATGCACGTCCGATCCCGCGAACGGCCGGTCGGCGCGCTCGGGCGGGTTGAAACCCATGCGGTCGATCGTCACCCACAGATTTTCGCTGCCCCATAATTGGGCGAAGGCCTTATGGACGCGCGGGCTGCGCCGCGCGGCCTCAAGCGCGGGATGCTGGAAATGCGGCACCATGATGCCGTTGGTCTTCGCCGTGAACCAGCTTTCGACATCGTCGGGCGACGCGTCGATCACTCCCCAGAGCAGCGCCTTGACCGCCGCAATCTCGTCCGCACCGATCGCGTCGGACAGGATCACATAGCCATGCGCGTCCCAATGGGCGAGCGCGGCGGCGTCGAGCACGTCGGGCATCGCAGCGATCGCATCGAGTTGCGCTTGCGCGTCCCCGCCCGGCGGCATTTCATAGAGCCAGGCGTGATAGCGATCGACGAGGCGCGGGTCGGGCGGACCGGCGGTTTCGAGGATCCACGCCTGGAAACCCGCATAGTCGGGTTTCACCTGATAAAGCTGTTCGAACACCTGCTGGTTGCCGAGGCCCAGCGTGTCGAGCAGCAGCTTGCCCACCATCTCGTCAAGCGGCGGTCCCTTGCCGCTGTGCGACGCCCAAAATTCCTCGAGACAGGCGATTTCAAGCACTTCGGACATGGACAGCCTTCGTCAGTCGAGGTTGGGGCGCAGCCAGCGCGTCGCGGTCTCGATATCGACCCCGCGCCGCTCTGCATAGTCCGCAAGCTGATCGCTGCCGATCCGCGCCACCCCGAAATACTGGCTCTCGGGATGGCCGAAATAGAAACCGCTGACCGCAGCGGTGGGCAGCATCGCATAGCTTTCGGTGAGCACCAGCCCGGCCGTGTCACCCGCCTGCAACAGGTCGAACAGGATCGGTTTCAGGCTGTGGTCGGGGCACGCCGGATAGCCGGGCGCCGGACGGATGCCGCGATATTCCTCCTTGATCAGCGCCTCGTTGGTCAGTTGCTCACCGGGCGCATAACCCCACAAGGTCGTGCGAACATGCTGGTGCAGCCGCTCGGCAAAGGCCTCGGCGAAGCGGTCGGCGAGCGCCTTCAGCAAGATGTCCGAATAATCGTCCTTGTCGGCGCGAAAGCGCTCCGAATGCGGCTCGATGCCGTGGATGCCGACCGCGAAACCGCCCATCCAGTCGCCCGCCGGGTCGATGAAGTCGGCAAGGCACATATTGGCGCGGTCGCGGCTCTTCTTGATCTGCTGGCGCAGGAAGGGGAGCGTCACATGGCGCTCTTCTTCGGCGAGGTGGATAGTGACGCTGTCGCCGTCGCGCGCGCAGGGCCAGAAGGCGCAGACGCCGCGTGCGGTCAGCCATTTCTCCGCGATCAACTGGTCGAGCATCGCATCGGCGTCGGCCTTGAGCGCCCGCGCGGTTTCGCCGACGATCTCGTCGTTCATGATCGACGGCCAGGTGCCGTGCAATTCCCACGCCCGGAAGAAGGGCGTCCAGTCGATGCAATCGCGCAGATCCTCGAGCGACCAGTCGTCGAAGCGGTGCAGCCCGGGCTGGAGCGGCGGCGGCGGTTTGTCGCTGAGATAGGCGTCGTAATAATTGGCGCGCGCCTCTTCGAGCGTATGCAGCACGCTCTGTCCCTTGCCCGCGCGCACGTCGCGAACATGGGCATAGTCGTCCTTGAAGCCCTGCACATAAGCGTCGCGCCCGGTGTCGCTGACCAGCGCGGTCGCAACGCCGACCGCGCGGCTCGCGTCGAGCACATGGAGCACCGGCCCCTTGTACGCGACGTCGATGCGCAGCGCGGTGTGGACCTTCGACGTCGTCGCGCCGCCGATCAGCAGCGGCATCGTCATGCCGGCGCGCTGCATCTCCTCGGCCACCGTCACCATTTCGTCGAGCGAGGGGGTGATCAGCCCCGACAGGCCGATGATGTCGGCGTCATTCTCGTTCGCCGCCTCGAGGATCTTCGACCAGGGTACCATAACGCCGAGATCGACGATCTCGAAGCCGTTGCACTGGAGCACGACGCCGACGATATTCTTGCCGATGTCGTGGACGTCGCCCTTGACGGTCGCCATCACGACCTTGCCCTTGCCCTTCGCGCCCGGTTCCTTCGAGGCCTCGATGAAGGGCAGCAGGTGCGCGACCGCCTTCTTCATCACGCGCGCCGATTTCACCACCTGCGGCAGGAACATCTTGCCCGATCCGAACAGGTCGCCGACGACGTTCATGCCGTCCATCAGCGGCCCCTCGATCACCTCGATCGGCCGCGGCAGCAGCAGGCGCATTTCCTCGGTATCGTCGACGACATGGGCGTCGATGCCCTTGACCAGCGCATGTTCGAGCCGCTTGGCGACCGGCCAGCCGCGCCATTCCTCGGCCGCCTTTTCCTGCGCCGGATTGCTGCCCTTGTAACGTTCGGCGAGCGCGATCAGCCGCTCGGTCGGCGATTCCACCTCTCCTTCAACCTTGCGGTTGAGCACAACATCCTCGCACGCCTGGCGCAGTTCGGGGTCGATCGTGTCATAGACGTCGAGCTGCCCCGCGTTGACGATCGCCATGTCGAGCCCGGCGGGGATCGCATAATAAAGAAAGACGCTGTGCATCGCGCGGCGCACGGTCTCGTTGCCGCGGAAGCCGAACGACAGGTTGGAAAGCCCGCCCGAAAAATGGACGTGCGGGCAACGGACGCGGATCACCTTGACCGCCTCGATGAAATCGACGGCATAATTGTCATGTTCTTCCAATCCCGTCGCAACCGCGAAGACATTGGGATCGAAGATGATATCCTCGGGCGGGAAACCGATTGTCATCAGCAGCTTGTAGGCGCGCTCGCAGATTTCGATCTTGCGCTCCATCGTGTCGGCCTGCCCGACCTCGTCGAACGCCATGACGACGACCGCGGCGCCATAGGCCATGCATTTGCGCGCATGTTCCAGGAAGGGTTCTTCGCCCTCCTTCATGCTGATCGAATTGACGATCGGCTTGCCGGGGACGCATTTCAGCCCCGCCTCGATCACGCTCCATTTCGAGCTGTCGATCATCACCGGGACCCGCGCGATATCGGGTTCGGCGGCGATGAGCTTGAGGAAGGTCGTCATCGCATATTCGGCGTCGAGCAGCCCTTCGTCCATGTTGACGTCGATGATCTGCGCGCCATTTTCGACCTGCTGCCGCGCGACCTCGACCGCCGCGGTATAGTCGTCCGCGAGGATCAGCTTCTTGAACGCCGCCGAGCCGGTGACGTTGGTGCGCTCGCCGATATTGACGAAATTGGTGGCGGAGGAGGAAGCGGTTTCGGTCATCTGATCCATCTTCTCCCCTCCCGCTTGCGGGAGGGGTCGGGGGAGGGCTTGTTCAATCATCGTCGGTCGGTGCGGGGTGAGACAGGCCCTCCCCTAACCCCCTCCCGCAAGCGGGAGGGGGACTATGCCGCCATCGTGAAGGGTTCGAGGCCGGCGAGGCGCGTGCGCACCGGCACCTGTGGCAATGCGCGCGGTGTGAGGCCGGTCACCGCCTTTGCCATCGCCGCGATATGCGCCGGGGTCGAACCGCAGCAGCCGCCGAGAATATTGACCTGGCCGTGCTCGGCCCATTCGCCGACAAGGCCCGCGGTGGTGTCGGGCATCTCGTCATATTCGCCGAGTTCGTTGGGCAGGCCGGCGTTCGGATAGACCATCACCAGCGCGTCGGCGATTTCCGACAACACCTTCACATGCGGCCGCAGCTGCGCCGCGCCGAACGAGCAGTTGAGCCCGATCGTCAACGGCTTGGCGTGGCGCACCGCGTACCAGAAGGCCTCGACCGTATGCCCCGACAGGTTGCGCCCCGAGAGGTCGGTGAGCGTCATCGAGATCATCAGCGGCAGCTCGCGTCCGACCTGCGCCTCGGCCTCGATCACCGCGGCGATGCCCGCCTTGGCGTTGAGCGTGTCGAAGATCGTCTCGATCAGGATGAAGTCGGCGCCGCCCTCGGCCAGAGCGATCGTTTGCTCAAGATAGACGGTCTTGAGATGGTCGAAGTCGATCTCGCGAAAACCGGGATCGTTGACGTCAGGCGACAGCGACAAGGTCTTGTTGGTCGGCCCGATCGCTCCGGCGACAAAGCGCGGGCGCCCGTCCCTCGCGGCATATTCGTCGGCGAGCCGCCGCGCGATCTTCGCACTCTCGACGTTGATCGCGCGGACAAGATGCTCGGCCCCGTAATCCGCCTGGCTGATCATATTGGCCGAGAAGGTGTTGGTCGAGACAATGTCCGATCCGGCGTCGAGATAGGCGCGCGTGATCGTCTCCGGCACCTCGGGCCTGGTGATCGCGAGGATGTCGTTGTTGCCCTTCTGGTCGTGGCTCAGCCCGAGCGACCCGGCATAATCCGCCTCGGCCAGCTTCCAATTCTGAATCTCGGTCCCGAACGCACCATCGGTGAGCAGGATGCGTTCCTTGGCGGCAGCGATCAGGGCTTCGCGGGCGGTGGTCGTCATGCGGCTTTCTCCGTCGCGGGCGCCGCCGGACGAACCCCCAGCATATGGCAGATCGCATAGCTGAGTTCGGCGCGATTGAGCGTGTAGAAATGGAAATCGCGAACCCCGCCCGCATAAAGCCGGCGGCACAGTTCGGCGGCGGTCGTCGCGGCGACGAGCTGGCGCGCCGCGGGGAGGTCGTCGAGTCCCTCGAACAACGAAGCCAGCCAGCGCGGCACGTCGGTGCCGCACATCGCCGACATGCGCTGGATCGCGGCGAAATTGCTGACCGGCATGATGCCGGGCAGGATCGGCGCGGTGATCCCCGCCGCCGCCGCAGCATCGCGGAAGCGGAAGAAAGTGTCGGGTTCGAAGAAGAATTGCGTCATCGCGCGGGTCGCCCCGGCGTCGAGCTTGCGCTTGAGATTGTCGAGATCGGCCTGCGGACTCAGCGCCTCGGGGTGCATCTCGGGATTGGCGGCGACCGAGATTTCGAACGGCGCAATCTCAAGCAGGCCCGATACCAGATCGGCGGCGCAGCCATAACCATCGGGGTGGGCGCGGAAGCTCTCGCCCTTCACCGGCGGGTCGCCGCGCAGCGCGACGATGTGGCGGATGCCGGCATCCCAATAGGCCTGCGCGACCTCGGCGATCTCGTCGCGGCTGGCATCGACGCAGGTCAGGTGCGCGGCGGCGGGGATGCCCGTTTCCTGAACGATGCGCGCGACGGTCGCATGGGTGCGCTCGCGCGTCGAGCCGCCGGCACCATAGGTCACCGACACAAAGCGCGGACCGAGCGGTTCGAGCGTGCGGATCGAGTCCCACAAAGTCTCGCCCATCTTCTCGGTCTTGGGCGGGAAAAATTCGAAGCTGATGCCGATGTCGCCGGCGAGTCCGGCAAACAGGGGCGACGCGGCGGCGCGATGCGCCTCCGCCAGCGAGTTGAGATTGGTCGTCATGCCGCAAGCCTTTTGCGCTGCCCGTCCTCGCGAACGGGGGATTGATCTTCGTCCGAGCGGCGGCGGCCGAGCCAGAGCTTGACCGCCAGATCGCCGCCTTCGAGCGTTTGCGAATTTTCGAGCACCATGCCCGCCGAGGCGAACCAGCCGCGCATCTGCGCGTCCGAAAAGCCGAGGCGCGCGTGCGCGGCGACGTTGCGCATTTCCTCATCCTCGTGCGGCGCGAAATCGACGATCAACAGATGCCCGCCGCCCCGCAGCACCCGGCTGGCCTCGGCGATCACGCGGTCGGGTTCGTGCGCGAAGTGCAGCGCCTGATGGATCACGATGCTGTCGATCGTCGCGTCGTCGAGCGGCAGGTTCAGGAAATCGCCCTGCACCAAGTCGATCGGCACCGGCTGATCGGCGAGCTTGGCGCGTGCGATGCGCAGCATTTCGGGGCTGCGGTCGAGCGCGGTGATACGGCGCACGCTCGGCGCAAAAATCTCCGCCATCCGGCCCGTCCCGGTGCCGATATCGAGCAGATGGCCGAGCCGGCGGCCCGCCACCAGCGCGAGCATCGCCGCCTCGACTTCGCTTTCGGGAATATGGCGCGAACGGATCGCGTCCCATTCGGCGGCATGATCGGCAAAATAGCGTTCGGCAACCGCGGCGCGTTCGGTGCGCACCGCAGCAAGCCGCTGCGCGTCATAGCCGATGATCAGCGCCTCGCGCGGCGAGAAGGGCCAGAGTTCGGCGCGCGCCAGGATTTCGCCGACCGGCCCACCCTCTGCGATGCGCAGGAACACCCAGCTCCCCTCGCGGCGGCGCTCGATGATCCCGGCGTCGGCAAGGATACGGACGTGGCGCGACACACGCGGCTGGCTTTGCTCAAGGACGACCGCAAGCTCGCCGATCGCCAGTTCCATCTCGCGCAGCAAGGCGACGACTCGCAGGCGGGTCGGGTCGGCCAAGGCACGGAAAATGTCGATAAGCTCGGTCACATACGCACATATAAAGATTTCTTTATATCCAGTCAACCGAGCGCGGCGCCGCATTTCCGGCGCCTTTCCCAAAGATGAACGACCGCCTCGTCTCATTTGCGCCAGACCACGCAAAAAGCCCGTTGCACCGGATTCTGCGAAATTGTAGCGGTAAGGGCGGTTGGCAACTCGCCGGGTTCGGAATGGACCGTCTCCGGAATGCTACCGATCAGTTCAATCGAGAGGGGTATTCCCATATGAAAAAGTCGATCACTCTGTCGCTCGTCCTCGCCGCCTCGCTGGGCCTCGCCGCTTGCGGCGAAAAGAAGGCTGACGAAGCCGCAACCCCCGAAGCGACGACCGAAGCCACCACCGAAGGTGCTGCCGACGGTGCGATGGACGCCGCTGCCGGTGCCGCCGACGCGACCGCCGCTGCCGCTGGCGAAGCTGCCGACGCCGCGACCGGCGCCGCCGACAAGGCTGGTGAAGCTGCCGACAAGGCCGGCGAAGCTGCCAAGGCCGCTACCGAAGCGACCGACGCTGCCAAGGCTGCTGTCGACGCTGCCAAGAAGTAAGCGTTCCGCCAGCCTTTCGGCTGAAGGAATAAGGGGTCGCCGGTGCAAGCCGGCGGCCCTTTTCCGTTTTGGAACAAGGTCCAGCGCCCCGCACCGCTGCTCTACGGTTGCCAAGCGCGCGGCGGGGGGTTAGTCCTTGCCGTCAGGGACCGGATGCCGGTCACCTTGGCATTCGAAAGGAATTACCATGCGTAAACTCATCATCGCGTCGATCGCCGCTGCGGCTTTCAGCCTGACCGCCTGCTCGGAAAAGGCGAAGGAAGAAACCTCGGAAGCCGGCGCCGCCGTCGCCGATGACGCCGCCGCTGCCGGCGATGCCGTTGCCGCCGGTGCAGCCGATGCCGCCGACGCGACCGCCGCTGCCGCCGACAAGGCCGGCAACGCCGTCGAAGGCACCGTGAACGCCGCCGGCGACGCCGCTGCCGCCGCTGGCGACAAGATCAAGGACGAAACCGCCAAGGCCGAAGCCAACGACAAGAAGTAAGTCGTTGGCGCGCTGACGCGTGCATAAAAAAGGGGCTCCATTCCAAAGCGGATGGAGCCCTTTTTTGCGGGAGAGAGACGATGCCGAACCGCAGGACCGCCACGCTGGCCCCCGTTGCCGCGGCGCTGATGCTGATGACCGGGTGCGGCGGCACCGACAATGAACCCGGCCCGGGCGGCGTGACCGTCGGCGAAGCCAAGGCGCTCGACGATGCCGCCGAGATGCTCGAAAGCCGCGATGGCACGGCTCCCCCCGACGCGACCGCCGCCGATCGGGATCAGGCGAAGAAATAACCGCCTTCCGTCCGCGCCGGCGCGGCGCTAGAATGGAGGCGTCCCGCGACTGGCGCTGAAGATGGAGTCCCATCGGGAAGCGGGACGGACCGATTGGTCCTGCGAGCCGCGCGCCTGGGTGATCCATCGCCAGCGCAAGGACACGCCCATGACCGATATCCGGCCGACCACCATCGTCTTCCTGCTGTTCCCCGGCATCACCCAACTCGATTTCACCGCGCCCGCTCAGGCCTTGAGCCGCATGCCCGGGGCCACACTCGTCGGTGCGGCGGCGAACCTCGATCCGATCGTCACCGACAGTGGCTTTTCAATCCTGCCGACGCATGATTTCGCCTCGGCGCCGCAAGCCGACATTCTCTGCGTTCCCGGCGGCCACGGCGTGGTCGACGCTTTGGGCGATCAGGCAACGATCGCTTTCATCGCGCGGCAGGCGGCGGGCGCCGCATGGGTGACGAGCGTGTGCACCGGTGCCTTCCTGCTCGGCCGCGCCGGATTGCTCGCGGGCAAGCGCGCGACGACGCATTGGGGCTACACCCATCTTTTGCCGCGCGTCGGCGCCGAACCGGTGAAGACACGCGTCGTCGAACATGGCAATATCGTCACCTGCGGCGGCGTGACCTCGGGCCTCGATTTCGCGCTCACCCTGATTGCGCGGCTCAAGGGCGAGGCGGTCGCACAAGCGATCCAGCTTGCGATCGAATATGACCCCGCGCCGCCCTTCGCCGGCGGCCATCCCGACCGGACGCCCGCCGCGATTACCGCCGACCTGAAGACGCGGGTCTATGACGCGGCGGCGGCGCGGATGGAGGCGGCGCTGACGCCCCCCTAGCGGCAGTCGGTCAGCGCGATCTCGAACAGCTTCGACCAATATTTTCCGGTGACGAACAAGCGCTTCTTGTTCGCGTCCCACGCGATGCCGTTGAGCACCGCGTCGGGATCGCCAACGCCTGCGGTCGCGCTCAATCCCGTCAGGTCGACATATGATTTGACGGTTCCCGTTGCGGGGTCGATGCGCACGATCGCGTCGGTCATCCAGACATTGGCCCAGATTTCGCCCTTGATCGTTTCGAGCTCGTTGAGCATCGCCAGCGGCCGGCCGGCGAAGCGCACCGTAACCTTGCCCTTTTCGGTCATTGTCGCGGGATCGAAAAAGCGCAGGTCGGGCGTGCCATCGCTGAGAACGAGATCGTCGCCGACCATCGTGACCCCCCAGCCCTCGCCCTTGTAGCGGAAATCGCCGATCGGCTTCAGGTCCTGGAGCCGCCAGCGATGGCCAACGCCGCCCTGCCAGGTGACGCCGATGATCTGGTCGCGCCAGCGCGTGATGCCCTCACCGAACTCGTCGACGGGCAGCTTCGTTTCGGCGAGCGCCTTGGCCGTCGCAAGGTCGAGCCGCGCGAGGCGCGAGCGGCCATATTGGCCGGTACCTTCGTAAAGATAGCCATCGTGCCAGAAGAGCCCCTGGGTGAAGCTGTCCTTGTCGTGCGGATAGGTCTCGACGATGCGATAGCCGCAGCGCGGCACCGTCGGCAGTGCCGGCTCGGCCACGGCGGGCGCGGGGGCCGGCGCGGGCGGGGTGGCGACGGCGGGCAGCGCGAGCGCCGCCGCAGCGATCAGGAGCACGCGCGACGCGATCATGCCACCGGCTCCGACGGCGTCTTGGCCGCGAGCCGCTGTTCCTCGAGCCGCGCATAGGTCGCGAGCAGCGGCGCTGCGGCGGCGCGCAGCGCGGGCGATGCCTCGCGCTGCTTGGCCTCGGAATCGCCGGTGAAGGCCTGACCTGGCGCCTTCGAATAGCGCCCGCCCGCCGCGACGATCTTGTCGATCGAGGCCGCATCGGGGGCGACCCCGAAATGCGGCAGGAGCGCGTCGATCAATGCGGCGGGAAGCTGGTCATAGTTGAGCAGCAGGCAATCGCCGTCGACCGCATCCGCCGCGGCCGAGCAGATGCGCCCAAGAATCCACGCGGGATAATCCTCCGCCGCCGCGCCTTCCGCCGGATCGACACCATAGGCCTCGAGCGGCAGCACGCCGGGCCGGCAATGCATGCCGGGACGGCGCTGCTGCGATACCAGCACCTCGACGGGATCGCGGTAGAGAAAGGTCCAGGGCGTGTCGGGCCATATGCCGCGGAGCAGCGGCAGCACGAGAGAGTGCCAGGCGTCCAGCTTGATGAAGCGATGCCGGGCATCGCCGCCGCGGTCGCGGGTCAGCGCGCCGGCCATCGCGCGGATCGCGGCGGGCGACACCTGCCCCAATCCGACAAGCTGGATCACCGTGTCGAGGACCGGCGGTTCGGCGACGACGATATGGTCGGGCGCCGCGCCGAGCATCTGGCCGACGAGCGTCGAACCGCAGCGCGACATATGGAAGACGAGCCCGTCAGGCGGCGGCGCCTCGACGAAAGGCTCGATCACCGACAGCGGCGTCGCGGTGCGCATCAGCCGGTTGAACGGCAGCAGCCGGACCTTGCGCCATGTTTCCTCGAAAAAGGGATCGGTCAGCGGCAGGCCGGCGAAATGCAGCCATTCGATGACGATCGCACCCTGATAGGGTTTGAGTTCGACCGGCAACCAGTGGCGCGGCGGCGCCTCGGCCAGCCGCAGCGCGGGCAGTTCCTGCTCCATCTGCGGCGTCGCGGCGCGGGCAAGGCCGGCGGCAAAGGCATCGCGTGTGATCGGCAGGCCGAGCTCGGCAGCATAAGCCGTGATCGCGTCGAGAAAGGTCGCCGTATCGGCAAGCGGAGCAAGCCGGAGCTGCGCCGCCTCATCGGCCAGCAGCGCGGCGCGGAGGCGGTCGATGGGCGTGGCGGGAGTCATGCCGCCTCCATGCCCTTCCCTCGCTTGTCCCGCAAGCGCGAGGGACAAAAGGAAAGGGCCGGAGAGTTTCCTCCCCGGCCCTTCCTGTCAGCTTGCGCCGAGCGATGGGTGCAACAAGGACTTTAGAAGTCCATGCCGCCCATGCCGCCCATGCCGCCGCCGCCCATGGGCATGGCGGGCTTGTCGTCGGGCGTTTCGGCGATGCCGGCTTCGGTGGTGATCAGCAGACCGGCAACCGAGGCGGCATCCTGAAGCGCGATGCGGACGACCTTGGTCGGGTCGATGACACCGGCCTTGACCAGGTCTTCATAGACGTCGGTCGAGGCGTTGAAGCCGAAGCTCGTGTCCTTCTGGTCGAACAGCTTGCCCGCGACGACACCGCCGTCGAAGCCCGCGTTTTCGGCGATCTGGCGAACCGGAGCCTGCAACGCGCGACGGATGATGTCGATGCCGCGGGTCTGGTCTTCGTTGATGCCCGACAGGCCTTCGAGGGCCTTGGTCGCGTACAGCAGCGCCGTACCGCCGCCGGGGACGATGCCTTCTTCGACCGCAGCGCGGGTCGCATGCAGCGCGTCGTCGACGCGATCCTTGCGTTCCTTCACTTCGACTTCCGAAGCGCCGCCGACCTTGATCACCGCAACACCGCCGGCGAGCTTCGCCAGACGTTCCTGCAGCTTTTCCTTGTCGTAGTCGCTGGTCGTCGTTTCGATCTGCGCGCGAATCTGTTCGACGCGGCCCTTGATCGTCGCGGCTTCACCGGCACCGTCGACGATGGTGGTGTTGTCCTTGTCGATGGTGACGCGCTTGGCCTGGCCGAGCATGGCGAGCGTGACGGTTTCGAGCTTGATGCCCAGGTCTTCGCTGATCATTTCACCGGCGGTGAGGATCGCGATGTCCTGCAGCATCGCCTTGCGGCGATCGCCGAAGCCCGGTGCCTTGACGGCCGCGACCTTCAGGCCGCCGCGCAGGCGGTTGACCACCAGCGTCGCGAGCGCTTCGCCTTCGATGTCTTCGGCGATGATCAGCAGCGGGCGACCCGACTGAACCACGGCTTCGAGGATCGGCAGCATCGCCTGCAGGTTCGAAAGCTTCTTTTCGAAGATCAGGATGTACGGATCGGCCAGCTCGACGAGCATCTTTTCCGGGTTGGTGATGAAGTAGGGCGACAGGTAACCGCGGTCGAACTGCATGCCTTCGACGACGTCGAGTTCGAAATCGAGGCCCTTGGCTTCCTCGACGGTGATCACGCCTTCCTTGCCGACCTTTTCCATCGCTTCGGCGATCTTCTCGCCGACTTCGGTGTCGCCATTGGCCGAGATGATGCCGACCTGGGCGATTTCAGCGGTGCCCGAAACGGGCTTCGACTGTGCCTTGATCGTTTCGACAACCTTGGTGACCGCGAGGTCGATGCCGCGCTTCAGGTCCATCGGGTTCATGCCGGCGGCAACCGACTTCATGCCTTCGCGCACGATCGCCTGGGCGAGAACGGTCGCGGTGGTGGTGCCGTCGCCGGCCTTGTCGTTCGCCTTCGATGCGACTTCGCGCAGCATCTGGGCGCCCATGTTTTCGAACTTGTCCTTGAGTTCGATTTCCTTGGCGACGGTGACGCCGTCCTTGGTGATGCGGGGCGCGCCGAAGCTCTTGTCGATCACGACGTTGCGGCCCTTGGGACCGAGGGTGACCTTCACCGCGTCGGCGAGGGTGTCGACACCGCGCAGGATGCGTTCGCGCGCGTCGCGCGAGAATTTGACGTCTTTAGCAGCCATGGGCTTGTTCCTTTGAAATGCACAGAAAACCGCGCAACTTTACACTGAAATCGCATCCGCAAGGGACGCGGGGACGGTTCAGGCGATGACGCCCAGAATGTCCGATTCCTTCATGATCAGCAGCTCTTCGCCGTCGACCTTGACTTCGGTGCCCGACCATTTGCCGAACAGGATGCGGTCGCCCGCCTTGACGTCGAGCGGGGTCACCTTGCCATCATCGGCGCGGGTGCCGGTGCCGACCGAGACGACTTCGCCTTCCTGCGGCTTTTCCTTGGCGGTGTCGGGGATGATGATGCCGCCGGCCGTCTTTTCTTCGGCTTCGATACGGCGGACAAGCACGCGGTCGTGCAGCGGACGAAATTGAGCCATGGGACTCCCTCCAAATGATACGAACTATAGTCCTTTAGCACTCGCCACGGGGGAGTGCTAACAGGCGGGCATATGGGTGGGAGTCAGATAGGCGTCAAGGCGACTCCCACAAGATTCTTGCGAAGTTTTTGCGTCAGGCCGGTAACAGGCCGAGCCGGGCGCGCATCCGCCACCGCAGCAGCAGCAGCCCGGCAACGAGCACCAGCCCGACCGCCAACCCGATCCACACCCCGACTCCGGCCCATGGCGTCCAGAAGCCGAGGTAGATCGCGGTGCCATAACCGCCGATCCAGTAACCGCAGATCGCGATGATCATCGGGGTGCGCGTGTCCTGCAGCCCGCGCAGCGCTCCCGCCGCGACCGCCTGCGCACCGTCGAACAGCTGGAAGGCGGCGGCGACCACCAGGAACTGCATCGCGAAGCCGACGAGCGCGGCGTTCTTCGCGGCGTCGACGTCGACATAGATCGAGAGGACGAGCGACGGGAACAGCCACATCGTCAGCGCGGTGACGCCCATGAAGCCGATGCCGAGTATCATCGCAGCGGTCCCGGCATAGGAAATGCCGCGATGGTCGCCCGCGCCATAAGCCAGGCCGACACGGATCGTCGCCGCCTGCGCGACGCCGAAGGGGATCTGGAAAGCCAGCGCCGCGACCTGCAGCGCGATCGTGTGGCCGGCAAGCTGCGCCTCGCCGATGCGGCCCATCAGGAAAGCGGCGCCGGTGAACAGCCCCGCCTCCGCCAAAATGGTCAGTGCGATCGGCGCGCCGATGCGCAACATTTCGAAAAAGCGCGTCCATTCGCTGCGCCACCAATTGCCGAACAGGTGATAGCGCCGCAGCCGCCGGTCGGACTGGATGATGACGACATAAGCGAGCAGCATCAGCGTGCTGGTGATCACACTGGAGATCGCCGAGCCATGAAGGCCGAGCGCGGGCATGCCGAGATTGCCGAACACCAGCATCCAGTTGCCGAGCGCGTTGACCCCGAGCGCACCAAAGGTGATCGCGGTCGCGATCGTCGGCCGGCCGAGCGCCGACACGAAGATCCGAAGCACGCTCGCCGCGATCATCGGGAACATGCCCCACATCAAGATGAGCAGGAACCCGGCGGCGCGCGTCGACATGTCGGCGCCCTGCCCTGTCGCGATCATGATCGGCCCGCCCGCGGCACAGATACCCATGAAGACCGTGGCAACGAGCGCGCTGAGCCACAGCGCCATGCGCACCGTGCGCCGCACCTCGCGCACCGCATGTTTGCGGCGGCCGAGTTCGGCGGCGATCAGCGGCGCCGACGCCCCGACCAGCCCCGAGCCGGTCCACAACAGCAGACCGAAGATCGAAACGCCGAGCGACGAGGCGGCCAGCGCCGCATCGCCGAGCCGCGCCACGAAGATCACGTCGATCGCATGGACGAGCATCTGCAACAGGTTCGCGGCCGCCAGCGGCCAGGCGAGCGCCAGCGTCGCCCGAAATTCGGTGCGAAGACCCGACGGAACATCCGCGGTCAGGGGGGTGGCGGTCTGCAACACAGCCGGCCCGAATAGGCGCGGCCGCAGGGGGTTTCAATCGAGCGTTGGTGCCGGGCCCAAGATTGTCGGCGATGGTGGCATATTGGCCACATTCAGCGATCAGCGCAGGCCGGGGTGATAGGGCTCCGTCAGATAGATTTCGACGCGCCGGTTCGCCGCATCGCCTGGGTCGCGGCCTGGCAGCGGTGTCTCCGCGCCTTTGCCGGTCCAGGTCAATGTTCCTTCCGGAATCCCCTTCAGCGCGAGTTGTTCCGCCATTTTAATGGCCATGTTCGATGCGTCGCGGCTGTTACCGCCCTTTTCCACATGACCCTCGACAACGACCAGACCCGGACAATTCCGCCATGCGAGCCAGGCGCTGTCGGCCGCCTGCTTCCATTGCGGTTGCAGATCGGTACGCCCGGGCAAGGCGGCGATGCGAAAGGGATTGGTTCCGGGGCACCGCGCGGGTTTGTCCTTTCCCGCCACCCCGGTCGCGGTCGGGGCGGCGGCGGGATTGTTCGGCACAGGCACGCCTTGCGACGGACGTTCGGACAGCGCGCCGTCGATTGCCGCATTCTGTGCCTTGTCGCTGGTCGTGAAACGATCGAAAAGCGCGATCGTACCGAACAACAGCAGCACGACGATTGCGACGGTCCAGCCGTGACGACCTATCCATGATAGCGGGGATACGGCGGCGGATTCGGCTGGTGCCGGTGTCGGGATGGAGGTCGCCGGCGGCGCGATATCGGCTGCGGGCGCCGTGGCTTGCGCCAGGGATAGGGCGGACTCGGGCCGGATCAGCAGCGCCAGCCGCTGCTTCGCCTTGTCGACCAGCGGGTCATCGGGGTTGGCGGCGATCCAGCCGCGCCAGCGATCGGCGTCGGCATCCTGTTCGCAGCGAACATAGTCACCAAGTCCCGACCGCCCGGCAAGCCGTCCGATCCGCGTCACGATCTGCCGCCAGCCCTCACCCGACTGGAAGTCGGGCGCGTCGAACAGGTCGATCGCCTGCACCGACGCGAATTCGAGCGGCGGCAGGCAATCGTCGAGCCGGATCGCGACCAATCGGTTCGTCTGCCGCCCGGTCCGCGCCTCGGCGCGGATCCAGTCGCTGTCGGCGGCGCGTTCGGACCAGAGCACAAGCACCGCGCTGGCGCCGCGCACCTCGCGCTCGATCTCGCGGTCAAAATCGGTGCCGGGTTCGATATGCGCGTCGAACCACACCGATAGTTTCAGGTCGATAAGTGCGTTGTAGATCGCAACGCAGCGCGCCCGCTCCTCGCGCTTGTAGCTGATGAAGACGTCGGTCATTGATCGCCTAATGCATCACGCCGTCATTTGCTCCACAGCATCGCCATTTCGACCGCAAAGGCGATGAAGGTCGCGGTCAGCCCGACAACGAACAGCCGGTATGCATAGGCCAGATAGCGATATTTGCGCCGCGCGAGCACGATGCCGTTCTGATAGGTGTCGCGCAGCATCGTTTCGTAAATATCTTCCTCGGTGCGCAGCCGCGTCTTCACCGCGTCGATAAACTCATCCTCCTCCATCTGCGAAAAGCGCCCGAAGAACAGGATATTGCTGTGGTCCTTGCCGTCCTTGTAGACGATCGGCGGCGCCCTGCCGACGCGCGGCAGGACGGCGGAGATCGCGAGCAGCGCCGACAGGAAGGAAAAGGTCGCGAGGATCGCCAGCGGTATGGCGAGCGCCCCCGCCCCGGCGCGCGCCTGGCCGATCGCGAGGGTGAAGACGACGAAGGTCGCCCCCATCAGGATCGACGCCTTTTGATCGGCCATCTGGGACAGCGTCAGCGTGATCTGCTGGTTGGTGCGCACCAGATGGACCGCGTTCGGCGGAAAGCTGATCACGGGCGGCGGCGCTGCCGCCCCGGTCGGGTTCCTGGTCTCGCTGGCCTTGTCGTCCATCGGCTTGCCCCTGCCATGCCTGTGCGGTGCGACCCGCAGCAGCGATGGCACGTCCGTCCGGCGCGGGCAAGATGCTGCCCGAATCCCGCCGCATTCGCTTGCCAAGCAGGGGACAGCGCGGCATGCCCGCGCGCAACATTCTTTCTTTACGGGACGCACCCCTATGAGCACCGCCCTCACCGACCAGATTCACGGCCTGATCGCACCGTTCAACAAGAAAGGCGTCGAGCTGACCGACGCCACCACCTTTGCCGGCGATCTCGAATGGGACAGCCTGACGGTGATGGACTTCGTCGCCGAGGTCGAGGACACCTTCGACATCATCATCAGCATGAACATGCAGGCCGAGATCGAAACCGTCGGCCAGCTGATCGCCGCGGTCGAAAAGCTGCAGGGCTGACTGCCGTATGTTCCCCGGCGCAAGCCGGGACCCATGCGATATCGCGCCACTCATCTGGACCCCGGCTTTCGCCGGGGAACACGGAAGACCAAAAATGACCGACCTTTTTTCGAAATTCGATCCGCTGATCCAGCAGCGCGAGGATCTGCTCGCGACCGGCGTCACCGATCCGTATAATCTGGTGATGGAGAAAGTCGTCTCGCCGACCGTCGCGATCTGCAACGGGCGCGAGACGATCCTGCTCGGCACCTATAATTATATGGGCATGACCTTCGACGAGGACGTCATCGCCGCGGGCAAGGATGCGCTCGACAAGTTCGGCAGCGGCACCACCGGCAGCCGCGTCCTCAACGGCACCTATCAGGGCCACAAGGAGTGCGAAGAGGCGCTCAAGGAATTTTACGCCATGGATCATGCCATGGTGTTCTCGACCGGGTACCAGGCGAATCTCGGCATCATTTCGACGATCGCGGGCAAGGGCGACTATGTCATCCTCGACATCGACAGCCATGCGTCGATCTATGACGGGTGCGCGATGGGCAATGCCGAAATCGTCGCGTTCCGCCACAACGACGTCGAAGCGCTTGAAAAGCGCCTGAAGCGCCTGCCTCCCGAGGCAGGCAAGCTTGTCGTGCTCGAGGGCGTCTATTCGATGCTCGGCGACATCGCGCCGCTGAAGGAAATGATCCGCGTCTCGAAGGAGGCCGGCGCGATGGTGCTCGTCGACGAGGCGCATTCGATGGGCTTCATCGGCGAACATGGCCGCGGCGTCGCCGAGGCGCAGGGCGTGCTCGACGACGTCGACTTCGTCATCGGCACGTTCAGCAAGAGCGTCGGCACCGTCGGCGGCTTCTGCGTTTCGAACCACCCGAAGTTCGAAATCCTGCGGCTCGTCTGCCGTCCTTATGTGTTCACCGCCTCGCTGCCGCCGAGCGTCGTCGCGACGGCAGCGACGAGCATCCGCAAGCTGATGCACGGGTCGAACAAGCGCGCCCATCTGTGGGAAAATTCGAAGCTGCTGCATAAGGGTCTGCGCGATCTCGGCTTCACGCTCGGCACCGAAGAGCCGCAGTCGGCGATTATCGCGGTCATCATGCCCGACCTCGAACAGGGCGCGATGATGTGGGAAGCGCTGCTCGAAGAGGGGCTCTACGTCAATCTCGCGCGTCCGCCCGCGACCCCCGCCGGGATGACCCTGCTGCGCTGTTCGCTATGTGCCGAGCATAGCAGCGAACAAGTCGGCGAGATTCTGGGCCGCTTCGAACGCGCCGGCAAACGCGTCGGCATTATCGGCCAGTGACTTATAAGTTTAGCCCGCTTGGCCCCTACGCTCTGCCACTAGAACGGGGCCAGCGTGCTTTGGATTTCGATTTGATAGAGGATGTTTTGTCAGCGGCCACGCTTGACGCCGAACGGCTACTGGGAATCGATTTGGAGGACGCGATTGGACTTTATGTCTTTTCGATCAGGACGTCTGGCGGGGGCCATTACCCATATTATGTAGGCCAAACGTGCAACCAGTCGCTTCCTCAACGGTCCATACGCAACAAGGACAAAAAGGGATTTTACGACACAATTCTGCAGAAATGCGGTTTTGTCAGAGGGACGCCATGCATCACCTTCCTCCCCTTGCTTACGCCCTCGGGACGCACGGCAGGCATAGGCACCAATGATGGGATAATATCTGATGCCGAAGTAATGCTAATAGGTGCCTGCAAATCTGCAAACAACGATCTCTGGAACCTTCAGCACAATAGTGAACCCAAGTTCGAGGTTCATGGCTTTACTAAAATCGACCGGAGGATACCCACCGAAAAGGCGTTTGCCGAATTACTGCATGCATCCCCCGCCAACGCGTGATCCGACCAGCCGACTCATTTTCGGGGCGAATTGACGGAGCCAAGGCCCGGCGACCCGTTCGCGGCTTTTCCACGCGGCGCTTGTCCGGTACAAGCGCCGGGTGTTCGAGCGGGAATATGACAGCGAAAGCGACAGCCGGCAGGAGCGTCTCCGCTTCTGGCTGACGATCGGCGTCGGCGCGATACTCGTCGGGGTCGTCGTCGCGCTCGTCCTGCTCGTGACCCGCGCCAACGACAATTACGACCGCTCGCTCGGCTGGCAGGCGCACAGCCTCGAAGTCATATCGCAAACGCGCAGCCTCGACGCCGCGCTCGCGCGGTCGGAGGCGGCGCTCGGGCGTTTCGCGGTTGGGCTACAAAAAGAGGATGGCCGCGTCTATCAGCAGCAATGGGGCCTCGCGCGCCAATATCTGACCATGCTGCGACGCAACGTCCGCGACAGTCCCAAGGCGGCGGAGTTGGTCAGGCAGCTGACGACCGAACTCGACCGCCGCGGCGCGCAGCTCGGCGACGCGGCGCTCAGCGCCAATTACCGGCAGACGATCGCGGCGATCTCCAAATATAATGCCGCGGGCCACGACGTCGCACTGGTCCGCATCGACCGCCTGCTGACCCAGTTGATCCAGAACGAACGCACCCTGCTCGCCGAGCGCAACCGCGTCGCGGCCGCCGACCGCGACAGCCTCTACCAGGCGATCCTGCTCTTTTCGCTGCTCGGTGCCGCCGCCGCGATCATCGCCATCGCCGCGACCTTCTCGCTGATCCGCGCCGAAGGCGACCGGCGACTGGCGCGGCGCGAACAGCTTGAGGAGGCCGACCGCGCGACCCAGCTCGAAACCGCGGTCGCCGACCGCACCGCCGAACTGGCACAGGCGAACCGCGCACTGCGCAACGAGATGGCCGAGCGCGCGGTGGCCGAGGACCAGCTGCGCCAAGCCCAGAAGATGGAGGCGGTCGGCCAGCTGACCGGCGGTATCGCGCACGACTTCAACAATATGCTCGCAGTCGTCGTGGGCGGACTCGAACTCGCGCAGCGCTGGCTCGCCGATGCGCCCGACAAGGCGCAGCGGCACATCCACAACGCGCTCGACGGCGCCAACCGCGCCGCCGACCTGACCCGCCGCCTGCTCGCCTTCGCGCGATCGGAACCGGCGCGACCCGAAATGATGGTGGTCGACGACAGCATCGCCGCCTTTGCCGAGCTGATCGGGCGCACGATCGGCGACCGCATCGCGCTGACGCTCGACCTGCAGGCGCCGGGGCTTGCGGCGTGGCTCGACCGCCAGCAGTTCGAAAACGCCCTGCTCAACCTCGCGGTCAATGCGCGCGACGCGATGGAGGGCCATGGGGCGCTGACGATCCGGACGCTGGGCGACGGCGAGGACGAGCCCGCAGCGCTCGCGGTGCAGGTGATCGACACCGGCTGCGGCATGTCACCCGACGTGCTCGAACGCGTCTTCGACCCCTTCTACACCACCAAGCCCGCGGGACAGGGCACCGGCCTCGGCATGAGCCAGGTCTTCGCTTTCTGCCGCCAGTCCGACGGCGAGGTGCAGATCCAGTCGACCGAGGGCGAAGGCACCAGCGTCGCGATGCTGCTGCCGGTGATCAAGCGGCCCGAGGCCATGCCGACCGAAATCGCAGCATCGCCGGTGGCAGCGACCGAGGCCGCAAGCGAAGCGCTGCATATATTGGTCGTCGAGGACGATCCGCGCGTGCTCACCGCGACGGTCGAGGCCGTCGAGGAACTGGGGCACCGCGCGGTCGCGTGCAACGACCCACGCGCGGCCGAGGCGTTGGTCGAGGCGCACGGCTTCGACCTGATCCTGTCCGACGTGCTGATGCCCGACCTCACCGGCCCCGAGCTGGTCGCCGAGCTGAAACAGCGCTGGCCCGACCTCGCGGTGCTGTTCGTGACCGGCTTCGCCGGCGACGCGAGCGAGGTCGCCGCGTTCGGCGACCATGACGTGCTGCGCAAGCCCTTCACCCTGACCCAGCTCGATCAGGCGATCCGGCGGAGCGGTGAACCGCGTCCAACGGAAAAGATCGCGGCATTCGGCTGAGGTTGGGTCGCTGGTCGGCGGTGGGAAGCGGACCTTGGCCGATCCTCCCTGTCGCGGAGCGATGGGGAGGTGGCAGCCCGTAGGGCTGACGGAGGGGCCGACGCCGTCAGGCGTCGGTGCGGCGCCGCGGCCCCTCCACCACCGCTCCGCGGCGGTCCCCCTCCCCACGGCTTCGCCGCAGGGAGGATCTACGCCCGCTAGCGGCCGTTACCGTATCGCCCCGCTCCGCATCAATCGCGGCACCAGCGTCAGCGCCGCGACCAGCGGCCATCGCCGCTGCCAGGGCTTGATCTCGATCTTGGTCCCCGCGTGGCGGTTGATCTTCCACGCCAGATAATCGATCCCGCCGGCATAGGTCAGGCTCGCCTTGGCGAGGCGGACGATGCTGAGCGCCTTGCCTTCGGCGCGGCGGCGCATCCAGCCGCCGGCGCGCGCATTCGCCGGGATCGCGGCCATCGCCGCGACGCTGAAGCGCGCATAGCGTTCGGGGGTCGCGTCGACCACCGACTGCGCCCGGCTGGTGCGTTCGGCGCGCAGCTCGGCCGAGTAAGTGAGCGCGAAGGCGCGGCGCCACCAGTCGAGCGGTTGCTCGCCATCGACCGCGCCGGCGGCGGCAAGCAACGTCGGCGCGGCGCGCGACACTGCGGCGATCGCGCGGTCGCGCGCGGTGTCGTCGACCGCCCACACCAGCCGAGACGGCTGGGCGAAGCGCGCCCAGACCGACACGTTGCGCGTCTCGGACCCGTTCAGGCGGTGGAAGTCGGCTTCGCTCAGCACCGCATATTTGGCGATCAGCCCGTCGTGCTGGAACGGAAAGACGTTCGGCGGGATCAGCCGGTTCGCCGCCGCCATCCAGCGCCGGCCATAGGCGTCGCCATAGTCGGACACGATCAGGTAGAAATCGAGCATCAGCCCGTCGAGCTGGGTTTCGCGCAGGCAGCTGCCGTAAAACAGCACCGCGCGCGCCGAGCCGGGATATTGCGCCGCGATCGCCGCGGCCATCATGCGCGCGCGCGGATCGACGGGGGTGGCGAGTTCGGCGCGGACCAGATCGGTCAGGCTGTCGTGCATGACGAGGCTCAGGCGGCGAGCCGCAGGAAGGGAACCGGCTGGGTCGAGGTCAGGACGATCGGGCGCCCCGACTTGGCGATGAAAATCTCGCCGTCGAGGATGACGTTCGACCGCTCGCCCTCGATCCGGATTTCGTCGCCCTGCTGGAAATGCACGCCTTCGAGCGGATTTTGCCCGAGCGTTCCGCGCAAGGTCGCGCCGAGCATGCGGAACAGCGCGCCGGCGCCGCGCTCGACCGCGAGCAGCTTCATCTGGCCGCGCGGGCCGGGACTGTCGTTGGTGCGGATGCTGAGCAGCAGCTTTTCGAGCGTGGTGACGATCAACAGCGAGAATTTGCCGTGCAGTTCGCCCTGGCGGATCAACGACACGATCATCGGCTGCGGCTTGGGCGGCAGCCGCCCGCCGCCGATCCCCAGCAGCATGGCGAACAGCCCGAGGACCGCCGCCAGCACGTGCGACAGCCCGTTGGGCAGGCCGAGCGGATAGATGCGGTTGCGGCAATAGAGCATCACATCGGCGAGATAGGCGCCGCCGAGGAACATGCCGAGCACCGGCCGCGCTTCGCCGCCGCTGTCGAGCGAGATCAGCTGGCGCTGGATCACATGATCCTCGATCCGGCCGGTCTCGACCAGTTCGATCACGCGTTCGAGCGCCTTCAGCGGATCGCCCTCGGCGCCCAGGTCGAGCGCGATCAAATTGGTCTTGCCGTTGGGCAGCACCGCGACCGGCGGCGGCGAACCGCCGAAATAATCGCCCGAATAGAGTTCGGTCAGCGCCGCCTGGACGGTGCCGTCGCCGCCGTTGACGACGATGATGCGCGGGGACACCATCGCGATGGTGCGGATCGCCTCGCCGATCTGGTCGACGTCCTCGACCTCATAATGGAATATGTCGGGATGCGCCGCGCAGATTTCCCGCACCCGCGGCAACAGAGCACGGTTGCCGGTCGAGCGTGGATTGGAAAGGAGCGCGACGCTGGCCATAGTTCCTTACATATATTTCATGGTGATCGAGATCGTCTTTGGCGCATCGCCCACCGCGAACGCCGTCTTCTTGTAGCTCGGCTTGCCGAGGTTGAAGATGTTGATGCTCGGGTTGTTCGACATGCCGCCGCCATCCGATGACAGGTCGGTCTTGCCGTTGCCATTGACGTCGTGGCGCACCGCGATGCCATAGCTGCCGGCGGCCGGCAGCGGCACGCACACGGTCATCGACGCGGCGCGCACGGGCACCTCGATCCGGTTGATCCAGCGGCCCTTGGCCAGCCAGTCGGCCGATGTGGCGCGATAGGCCTGAACGCGCACCCGGCCCGTTCCGGCCTTGAGGCCGCTGATCTGGACAAGGGTGGACGGACCGCTCCGGCATTTCGACAGGTCGTTCGACAGGACCTGCCCCTCTGCATGTGCCGGTCCCGTGACCGCCAGCAGAATGATGCAGAGTGACGTCGATACAAATTTCGACATGACGCATTAGCTCCCAGTGGCTATAGCCATGCCAGCCAAAGCCGGCACGGGTCCCTGTCGCCCTTGAATCGGCATATCGGAATCATTTGCGGCCAAATCATGGTGATGGGGCGACGAAAGCTTGAATAGATTGCCCGCCATCGACCGCTACATCGCGCGGCTCATCTTCTTCCCCATGCTCGGCACGCTGGTTTTGTCCGCGATGCTGCTCGTGCTGGAAAAGATGCTGCGGCTGTTCGACTTCGTCGCCAACGAAGGCGGCCCGGTCAGCGTCGTCTGGCGCATGCTCGCCAATCTGATCCCCGAATATCTGTCGCTCGGCATCCCGATCGGGCTGATGCTCGGCATTTTGCTGGCTTTTCGCCGCCTCGCGACGTCGAGCGAACTCGATGTGCTGAAGGGCGTCGGCATGAGTTTCGGGCGGCTGATGCGCGTGCCCTATGCCTTCGCGCTGGCGCTGGCGCTGCTCAATCTCGCGATCGTCGGCTTCATCCAGCCGCTCGCCCGCTACGCCTATGAAGGACTGCAGTTCGAACTGCGTTCGGGGGCACTCGGCGCGTCGATCAAGGTCGGCGAGTTCAATAAGCTGGGCGAACGCATGACGCTGCGGATCGAGGAAAGCTCGAACGAAGGCCGCAGCTTGCGCGGCATCTTCGTGCGCGGCGAGCAGAAAGACGGGCAAAGCGTGTCGGCAACCGCGGCGCAGGGCCAGTTCCTCGCCACTGACGATCCCGACACAATCATCCTGCGGCTGACCCGGGGCGTACTGATCCATGAATCGCCCAAATTCGCGGTGCCGCGCGTCCTGACCTTCGACAATCATGACCTGCCGATCCCGCTGCCCAAGATCGACGCCTTTCGCACCCGCGGCGGCGCCGACCGCGAAAAGACGATCCCCGAACTGTTCGTCGCCGGCAAGGATCAGCGCGAACCGTTGAAGACCCGCCTCGAATCGCGCGCGAATTTCCATTTTCGCATCGTCGAGGTGGTGTCGATGTTCCTGATTCCGCTGATCGCGATCGCGCTCGCCATCCCGCCGAAACGATCGACGTCGTCGCTCGGAATCTTCCTGTCGATCGTGCTGCTGGTGACCCAGCACAAGATCAACGAATATGCAGAGGATATGGGCGCGCGCGGCACCGTCGATCCGCTGATCGCGCTATGGGTGCCCTTCCTGCTCTTCGCGGGCCTCGCGATCTGGATGTATTATACCGTCGCGCATGTGCCTGGCGGCCAGCCGATCGGCGCGCTCGAACGCGTCGCCGCCAAGGCCGGCCAGCGCATCCGCGGGCTGATCACGCTGTTCCAGCGCAAGCCGCGCGCGGTTCAGGCGGCCGACTGATGCACCAGCTCTCCTTCTTCCCCTCGCGCACCATGGCGCTTTACGTCGGGCGCCTGTTCCTCGTCCGCACCTTCGCGATCCTGTTCGCGCTCGTGCTGATCCTGCAGACGCTCGACCTGCTCGGCGAAAGCGGCAAGATCCTGGCGGTCGCGGGCAATGGCGATGCCGAGGTCTGGCGCTATGTCGGCATGCGTATTCCGCAGATCATCGAGACCTTCCTGCCCTTTTCGGTGCTGCTCGGCACGATCCTGACCCTCGCGACGCTGAACCAAAACAGCGAGGTCATCGCGATGAAGGGTGCCGGCATGTCGGCGCATCAGGTTCTCGCGCCGCTGTTCCTCGCCGCCTTCCTCGTCGCCGGGATCAGCTTCGCCTTCAACGAACGCATCGTCGCACGCTCGACCGGGGCGCTCGCCGCCTGGCAAAAGGTTCAATATGCAAAGGTGCCGATCGACAATGGCGTGCGCAGCAACATCTGGGTGCGCGCCGGCAACGACCTGATCAACGCGGGCACGGTGCAGACCGGCGGTCCGGTGGTCATATTGAACAAGGTCACCATCTATGAACGCACCGGCGGGGTGCTGTCGTCGATCCTGTCGGCGGACAGCGCGCGCGCGGTCGATGGCGGCTGGGAACTCACCAATGCCAAGCGCTTCGTGCGCCGCTCGGGAACGATCCAGCCGCTCGGCACGATCGTCGCGGCCAAGGGTGTCGCCCCCGACCAGTTCACGCTGGCGCAGGTCAAGGGCGACCAGATGCCCTTCCTCCAGCTCAAGAGCGCGATCGCCGACCTTGAGGCCGCGGGCCGCCCGGTCGATGCGCTGAAGGGCGTGCTGTGGCACAAGATTTCGGGGCCGCTGTCGGCGATCCTGATGCCGCTGCTCGGCGCCGTCGCGGCGTTCGGCCTCGCGCGCTCGGGCAAGCTTTTCGTGCGCGCCATCCTCGGCATGGCATTGGGCTTCGCCTATTTCGTCGCCGACAATTTCGCCCTCGCGATGGGCGACCTCGGCGCCTACACGCCCTTTCTGGCCGCGTGGGGACCGTTCATATTGTTCGCCCTGATCGGCGAGATGATCCTGATACGCACCGAAGAATAGCATGGACGACGATTTCCGCTGCGACGACTGCGGGTCGTCGAAGTTCGAGACGATCGTTCATTACGGCAGCTATATTAGCGCCTGCGCGACTTGCCGGCAGGGGCCGACAACAAGTTTCATGGCCGTCGCACCGGCGCTCACCGGAATCTATCGCGCCACATTGATCGACGACGACTGGCGCCATCTCGAACAAATATATGAAGGCCAAGGCGTCGGCTTCGTCGAAGCGGTTCGTATCGCGGCGCAGTCCGGAAGTCGCGTGCTAATACGCCCGATTGCGGACGGCGACCGCCGCCACGATTAGCCGCAGGGATTCAGACCGCAGCCCCGCCCCGCGCCGACCCCTGCACCAGCCGCGCCACCAACCCCGGCAGGCCGTCGTAATTGGCGCCATGATATTGCGAATCCGCGGGCAGCGCGTCCTTCAGGCGGCGGTGCGCCTCGGCCAGCGCATGATAGGGCACGCCCGGCAGCAGATGGTGCAGCGCGTGATAGCGCAGCCCGACCGGCGCCCAGAGTTCGGGCAGCAGCCCCGGCGGCGGCACATTGACGCTGTCGAGGAACTGCGCGGTGACGGTCAGCTCGCCGCCGTCATTTTCCCACAGATGCGCGACGAGCGTGCGGATCTGGTTGAACACCAGGGTCGTCGAGGCGATCGCGCCGAAGATGAGCAGCGCACGCAGCGGGATCCAGCCGAGCACACCCGCGGCGATCAGCAAGGTCGACCAGGCCCAGGCGCCGCCCTCCTGCCACGCCCATTGGCGGCGGAACTCGCCCTCGGGCGGACGGCGACGGAACAGCGGGTTGATGATGAGGCCCGAATAGCGTTCCATCACCGGCTTGCGCAGCGGCGGGATCAGGAAGGACAGCGGGGTCAGCACCGCGAAACGGAACAGCAGCGCGAGCGGCGCGAACGCCGCGACGACCACGAACAAGGGCACCGTCCACGGCTTCATCAGCGCGAGCGGCAGATATTCGGGATCCTCGACCGTGCCATATTTGGTGCGGTTGTGATGCAGGCTGTGGATGCCTTCATACAGGAAGGAGGGGATCAGCATCGGCACGCCGACAAGCGCATTCCATGCGAGGCGAAAGCCCGGCAGCGCCTGTTTGCGGATATGGGTGAGTTCGTGAATGAAACTGCCCGCGCGATAGAGCGCCAGCACCGCGACCAGCGCGGCGGCGAGCATCCAGCCCGTCGACGGCGCGAGGATCGCCGCAGCGACGCCGCCATAGCCGAGCAGGGTCGAGACGAGGAAGTCGGTCCAATAGATGCGCGCGCTGGGATTCAGCAGGTCGCGCGTCAGTTCGGACGCCGCGCGCAGCATCGCCTTGTCGTCGGCAATCGCCGACTTCCGATTCTTGTCGGCGTCCGCCGACGTGGGCGTCTTGGCCGCACCGGACACGAAGGGAGTCGCGAGCCGATCGGCGGGGGGATTGATCGTCGTCATAAGCGTTCACAAACCAGAATTTCGTGGCAGCAAAATGGCCGAATGCGGGTCGCCAGCGCCACAGCTATGCCCTAATGCCTCGCCACAGATATAGGACACATCGTTCAGGAAACCAGCCATGGCCGCACATCATCAGGGCCCCGTCACCATCCACCCCGTCAAGACCAAGGCCGACACGCGCGAATTCGTCGAACTCGCCTATCGCCTCAATCGCGGCGATCCGGCGTGGGTGCCGCCGCTGAAGGGCGAAGTTTTCGACCTGCTGACCCCGGGCAAAAACCCCTGGTACGAACATGGCAAGGCGCAATTCTTCACCGCGCGCCGCGACGGCCGGACGGTCGGGCGCATCTCCGCCCATATAGACACGCTCGCGCTCGAACAACCGACCGAACAGGGCATGGGTCCGGGCACCGGCAATTGGGGCCTGCTCGAGGCCGAGGATGAAGAGGTGGCGCGCGCGCTGCTCGTCACCGCCGAGGACTGGCTGCGCGGCCAGGGCATGACACGATCGCTGGGCCCGCTGTCGATTTCGATCTGGGACGAACCCGGGCTGCTGATCGAGGGTTTCGACGATGTGCCGACGATCATGATGGGCCACAACAGCCCGCTCTATCGCGGCTGGATCGAGGGCGCGGGCTACAACCCGGTCAAGCAATTGCTCAACTATGGCGTGCGCGTCGACGACGGCTTCCCGCCGCTGGTCAACCGCATCGTCGCGGCGGGCGAAAAGAACGAACGCATCCGCATCCGCAAGGTGAACAAGAAAAGGTTCGACGCCGAGGCGAAGCTCATCATGGGGCTGCTCAACGACGCCTGGTCGGACAATTGGGGCTTCGTCCCGCTCACCGACAGCGAGATCGCCTTCATCGGCAAGAAATTGAAGGACATCGTCTTCGAGGATCTGATCCGCGTCGCCGAACTCGACGGCGAACCCGTCGCCTTCATGATCGTGCTGCCCAATATCAACGAGCTGCTGATCGACATGGAGGGTTCGCTATGGCCCTTCAACTGGGCGCGGCTGCTCTGGTGGCTGCGCAAGCCCAAGAGCCGGACGCTGCGCGTGCCGCTGATGGGCGTCGCCACGAAATTGCAGAACAGCCGCATGGCGAGCACGCTCGCCTTCATGATGATCGAATTCATCCGCCGCGACGCGGTGCGCGACTATGGCACGCAGTTCGGCGACATCGGCTGGGTGCTCGACGACAATCAGGGCATGAATGCGGTCGCCGGGGCGATCGAGGCCAAGGTCAACCGCGTGTACCAGATCTACGACAAGCCCCTGGCCTGAGACGAACCGTGTCGCACGCCGCTCGGCCGGTACAGCTTTGCGACATCTTGCCGCGATTATAGGCGGTGGCGAGAGGGGCTGGAAAGGTGCCGCATGGCGATCGACTATCTTGCCGCCAACCGCTTCGGGCTCGGCCACCGTCCCGATGACGCGGCGTCGACCTCGGCGCGCGCGGCACAGGCGGCGCTGGAGCGGCAGCTGGGCGCCTTCGAGCCGTCGCCGCAAGCCATCGCGGCACTCCCCGGCCCCCGCGAGATCGCCGAGACCTACATCCTCTTTCGCGAGCAGGGCGACGCGATGGCCGGCAAGACCGGCGCGGCGACCACCGCCGACGAGCGCGGCAGGGAGCCCGCCGCCCGGCGCGAGGCGCGCGAGGCGATCCGCCTCTTCTACATCGACGCCGCAGCCGCCCGCTTCGCCGCCGCGGTCGCCTCACCGACCCCCTTCGCCGAACGCCTCGTCCATTTCTGGGCCAATCATTTCGCCGTCTCGACCGAAAAGCAGTTCGTGTCAGGCCTGGCGGGTAATTATGAGTTCAGCGCGATCCGCCCGCACATCATGGGCCGCTTTTCGGACCTGCTGATCGCCGCGATCCGCCATCCCGCGATGCAGCTCTACCTGGACCAGGTGCTCAGCGTCGGGCCCGACAGCCCCTTCGCCGTCCGCCAGAGCCGTCCGCGCGGCCGGCCGGGGCTCAACGAAAATCTCGCACGCGAAATCCTCGAACTCCACACGCTCGGCGTGCGCAGCGGCTATACGCAGGCCGACGTCACCGCTTTCGCCCGCGCGCTCACCGGCCTGTCGGTCGCCGGCCTCGGTCGCGGTGCGCTGCGCCAGCTGGTCCCCGACGGCTCGCAGCCCGGCGACAGCATCTATATCGCCGAGCGGCACCAGCCCGGCGACCAGATGATCCTCGGCAAGCGCTACCCCGACACCGGCCCGCAACAGGCCGAAGCGGTGCTGCGCGACCTCGCGGCGCATCCCGCGACCGCGCGCCACATCGCGACCAGGCTCGCGCGCCATTTCACCGCCGACGACCCGCCACCGCCTTTGGTCGACCGCCTCGCCGCCGACTTCCTGCGCAGCGGCGGCGATCTCCCGTCGCTCTACCGCACCCTCATCGCTTCGCCCGAACCCTGGCAGGGCGGCCCTGCGATGTTCAAGTCGCCGTGGGACTGGGCGGTGTCGATGGCTCGCGGACTGCCCGTGCCGATGTTCGGCGAACGCCAGAATGTCCCGGACCTCCTCGGCCAGCTCGGCCAGCAGATATGGCGGCCCGAATCGCCCGCCGGCTTTGGCGATACCGTCGCGACATGGGCCGGATCGGGCGGGCTGATGCAGCGCGTCGACCTCGCCAGCCGCATCACGGCCCGGATCGGCGATCGAGTCGACGCGCGCACGCTCGCGCCGCAAATCCTCGGCGACGCGCTCACCGCCGATCTGGCCGGGGCGATCGCAGGCGCCGACAGCCCGGCACAGGGTCTCGCGATGCTCTTCGCCAGCCCTGCCTTCTTGCGGAGATAGACGATGATCCTGACCCGCCGCACCGTCATCGCCGCCGGCATCGGCGCCGCCGTCTTCCCGGCAATGGCGTTCGCCGCCGCGCCCACCGACCGGCGGCTGATCTTCGTCATCCAGCGCGGCGCCGCCGACGGGCTGGCGATCGCGGCGCCGACCGGCGACCCGGCCTTCGCCGGGGTCCGCGCCGCGCTGGTCGAGGAAGCCGCGACCGGCGCGCGACTCGACGGCCTGTTCACGCTGCATCCCGCGCTCGAAAGCGCCGCCGCACTGTTCGCGGCGCGCGAAGCGCATGTCGCGCATGCGGTCGCGACCGTCTATCGCGACCGGTCGCATTTCGACGGACAGAATATGCTCGAAAGCGGCGGCACGCGCCCCTATGGCCGCGCGGACGGCTGGATGAACCGGATGCTGTCGCTGCTGCCGGCGGACGGGCGCAGCGCGCTCGCGGTGGCCCCGTCGGTCCCGCTCGCCCTGCGCGGCGCCCTGCCCGTCGCCACCTACGTCCCCAGCCGCCTGCCGCAGGCCAATGCCGACCTGATCGCGCGGCTGTCGGCGCTCTACGAAAAGGACGCGCTGCTGCACCCCTTGTGGGAAAGCGCGATCCGCACGCAGGAGCTGGCGGGCGAGATCGGCGGCAACAACGGCCGCAACGGCGCCGACCTCGGCCGGCTCGCCGCCTCGCTGATGCTGCCCGCCGACGGCGCGCGAGTGATGATGGTCGAAACCGGCGCCTGGGACACGCACAGCGCCCAGCGCAGCCGCATCACGGCGCAGTTGCGCGGGCTCGATCAGCTGGTCGGCGCGCTGAAGGCGGGGCTGGGGCCGGCGTGGAAGGACACGCTGGTCATTGTCGCGACCGAATTCGGCCGCACCGTCGCGATCAACGGCAGCGGCGGCACCGACCATGGCACCGGATCGGCAGCCTTGCTCTTCGGCGGCCGGCTGGCGAAGGGCGGCACGGTCGCGGCCGACTGGCCCGGGCTGGGCACGGCGGCGCTGCTCGACGGGCGCGACCTCAAACCGACGCGCGGCCTCGAAAGCATGATCGCCGACGCCGTCGCGCATCATTATGCGCTCGACCCGGTCGAGGTGAAACGGACGCTCTATCCGGGGGTGCTGGCCTGAACGAGGCCCTCTCGCCAGGTCCTCTGCCCTCGTGTAGCATCCCTCCCGGTGGGGCAAGGGGATAGCCGATGTGCCGCGCGATGATGTATCTGGGCGAGCGGGTCACGCTCGACGACCTGCTGTTCAAGCCCGATAGCAGCCTCGTCAATCAGGCCTATATGCCCAAGATGCTGCACATGCTGAACCTCGCGGGGTTCGGGATGATGGCGTGGGACGCGGCGTCGCACGCCCCGCACGAGCCGCACCGCTACCGCTCGCCGTCGCTGCCGGTGTTCGACGGCAACCTCAAATCGCTGGCGATCAAGACGCGCGCCGAATGCGTGATCGCGCATGTCCGCGGCGTCGCTTACTCGACGACGGTCAAGGTCAGCGAGCAGAACACCCACCCCTTCCACTTCCCCGGCGCCGCGGTCGCGATGGCGCATAATGGCGACATCTATCGCATCGGCGAGATGAAGGGGGTACTGATGTCCGACATCGCCCCCGAACTGCTCGCGCAGATATCGGGATCGACCGACAGCGAATGGGTTTATGCGCTCTTGCTCTCGCAGCTTCCCGACTGGCGCGTCGAGCCCGAGGGCGACACGCTGATCGCCGCGGTTCAGGCGACCGTCGATATCCTCGAACGCGCGCGGCGCCACCATGGCATCGCCATCTCGTCAAGCTGCAACCTGTTCCTGACCACCGGGCGCCAGATCCTCGGGCTGCGCCATTGCTTCGACTTCGGCCATTATCGCACCGGGTCGCCCGACCAGGTGCACGAGGCGAACATGAATTTCCTGTCGATGTGGTTCACCACCGGCCGCGACTACGGCCTCCACGACGGCGAGTGGCAGATGGTCGGCGGCGAAGAGGAGCCGCGCGCAATCATCGTCGCGTCCGAGCCGCTGTCGTCGAACAGCGCGACATGGATGCCGGTGCCCGAATATGCGATGGTTTACGCCGAAATGCACGGCGACCGGCCGAAGTTCCGCGTGGTGCCGCTGGCACGGTAGGGCGAATATGACCGACAGCGTCGGAAGCGATTTCGCGTAAAGCGGAGCATCGCACGTCGCAGCGATTAGCGAACGTTTTCATCCCAGCATTGTTGAAACACCAAGTCTGAGATGGCCTCCGGATCGAACTCGGGGTTTGCGGCAATTTCATCGAGCAACGGAATTGCATCCTTTCCTAACCTCGTTCCCCCAATTTCCAGATTTTCCAACGCATACCCAACACGTCCGTCCGCCCAGATCTCGATTTTCCTTATCTCTTCGCGCCGTTCGTTGAGTTCGCTCCACAATTCCGCTGGATAGTCGGGAGAAGAATGAAGCCACCGCACGCGGATGAAGCGAGGTCCGCCGTCCATGAAAAAGCTCTGCGGCCTTGGGGTGCCATCGGGGCCGCGCCAGCCCCATTTTATCTCCTTCGCTACGAAATCGATGGAGATATTCGAGCTGGGGTCGCCACCCGCCTCGGCTTCGATCAGCCCGATGCAACCCCAACAATCGCCTCCGCAGTCGCCAGACAGCGGGTCGATTTCGATCAACAGAGCCCGGCCACAGATGTGACAACGCAATGGGTGTTGGGCTTGCTCGTCTGAAGCTGAGATTGAGCGCATCACAAATGAATGTCGTTACCAGTGGCTGTAAGCAGGCACCTTTGCACGGCCTACGCTGATCTCCTAAAAATGAAAATCCGGCAATTCCGCCAGCGCGATCCCCAATGCCTCGGCCCAGCCGTCGGCGACGCTCTGGAAATAGGCGTCGTTGCGCTCGAAGCGGCGCTCGTGGACCCCGACATAATCGTCGCGTTCGTGGATCTTGAGGTCGATCGGCAGGTCGACCCCGGCGTTGGCGCGGATCGTGGAATCGAACGAGACGCACAGCAGCTTCACCGCATCCTCGAACGACATCGCGGGGTCATAGGAGCGCACGATGATCGGGCGGCCATATTTCGTCTCGCCGATCTGGAAGAAGGGATTGTCCTCGCCCGCCTCGATGAAATTGCCCTCGGGATAGATCAGGAACAGCCGCGGTTCGGCCCCCTTGATCTGGCCGCCGACGATGAGCGAGGCGCGGAACAGCGATTCGGCGGCGGGCCCGGCGGGATTGTGGCGGGTGACGATCTGGCGCAGCGTTTCGCCGACGATCGTCGCGACCGCGAACATCGACGGCGCGGCGAGGATCGACGGATGCCGTTCCTCGGGCGCCTTGGTGCGTTCGTCGAGCAGGCTGACCACCGCCTGCGTCGTCGCGAGATTCCCCGCCGACATCAAGGTGATGACGCGCTCGCCGGGCAGGTGCCAGCTGCGCATCTTGCGGACCTGCGCGATGTCGTCGACGCCCGCGTTCGTGCGGGTGTCCGACATGAACACCAGCCCCTTGTTCAAACGCATGCCGACGCAATAGGTCATATAATTTTCGGTCCCCCAATCCTGCTCAGGCTATCGCTTATTGCTGCACCTGCAATTGGACAACCATATTTTCTTGCGCTGCACCATAGCGCATGCCGCGAACCGGGGCGGCGTCGTGATAATCGAGCCCCGTCGCGACGCGGATATAGCGCTGATCGGGCGAATGACCGTTCGACACGTCGAAGCCGACCCAGCCGATCGCGTCGAAATGCGCCTCGGCCCATCCGTGGGTCGCATCCTGGTGCGTGCGGTCGTTCATCATCAGATAGCCCGACACATAACGCGCCGGATGCCCAAGGTGGCGCATCGCCGCGATGAAGATATGGGCATGGTCCTGGCACACCCCGCCGGCCCCGCCGAGCGCCTGTTCGGCGGTGGTGTCGGCGCCGGTGACCCCGATGCTGTACGGCAATTTTTCCAGGATCAGCGCCGACAAGGCGTGCGCGCGCTCGATGTCCGATCCGAAATCCCGCCGCAGTTCGGCCGTCAGCGCGCGGACATGGCGTCCGGCGCGGGTCAGCGGGGTCGGGCGCAGGAAGGTCCACAGCGGCATCGCACCGCGATGGACCCCGATCACCCCGTCCCAGGTGATCAGCTCGACCTCGCCGACGCAGTGGATGACAAGCTCGCGCGCGCCGGCATCGACCGCGACCAGATCGACGCCGTTGCCGTGATGGTCGGTGTAGTGAAGCTGGTTGGTGCCGCCCGCGATCTCGATCGCCCAATGGTGGATCAACTGCTGCCCCGGCCGCTCCTTCGGCGTCAGTTTCAGCTGCTGCAAGGCATAGCTGACGGGGCCATCATATTCATAACGGGTGGTGTGTTCGACGCGCAGGCGCATAAAAAACCCTAAACCACAAAGCGATAGTCGCGCTCGATCTGCTGCGCGAGCGCGGCATTGGCGCGGAGGAAGTCGGTGATATATTCGTGCAGGCCGCCGTCGAAGATCGCCTGGATCGGACCCGCGAGTTTTTTGTGGAGCAGCGCGTCGGCCATCCGTCCCGCCTCGGTCTCCTCGCCATAGCCGCGTTGCAACCAGCCGATATTGTCCTGCATCTTCTGCGCACAGAAGGCGAGGCTGCGCGGCATCTGTTTATAGAGGATCAGGAATTCGGCGATCTTGAGCGCGCTGATCTCCGCCCCATAGAGCCAGTGATAGGCGCGGTGCGCCGACACCGAGCGCAGGATCGTTTCCCACTGCACATTGTCGATCGAGCTGCCGATGTGCGCGACCGACGGCAGCAGGAGGTAATATTTGACGTCGAGGATGCGCGCGGTGTTGTCGGCGCGTTCGAGGAAGGTGCCGAGGCGCGCGAAATTATAGCCGTCGTTGCGCAGCATCGTGCCAGTCCAGGCGCCGCGCACCTGCGCGCTCTGCTGGCGGATCGCCGAGAGGACATCGGGCAGATCATCGTCGCGCACCTGCCGCTTGAGCAGCGCGCCCAGCGTCATCCAGCTGGTGTTGACCGCCTCCCACACCTCGCGGGTGAGATAGGTACGCGCGGTACGCGCATTGTCGCGCGCCTGCTTGACGACCGAAATGATGCTCGACGGATT
Source organism: Sphingopyxis sp. GW821-FHT02C12 (assembly GCF_059421785.1). Taxonomy (NCBI): domain Bacteria; kingdom Pseudomonadati; phylum Pseudomonadota; class Alphaproteobacteria; order Sphingomonadales; family Sphingopyxidaceae; genus Sphingopyxis; species Sphingopyxis sp. GW821-FHT02C12. The sequence continues at coordinate 2,147,925 of NZ_JBWKVQ010000001.1, read as the reverse complement.
GTGCGGATCGCGGAGCATGAAGTCGACGACCTTCGCCGAGCTATATTCATGCCCCGTCGCGGCATAGGCCTGGTTCGACCCCGCAGTGATCAGGATCGATTTCCACTCGGCCTTGGCGGTGCTCGACCGGGTCAGCGCGATGCGGAACCCCGCGTCGATCAGCCGCGCATTATTCTCGCTGCGTTCGAGATAGCGTGCCATCCAGAAGAGGCTGCCTGCGGTTTTTCCCAGCATCAGTCTTCCAGCACCCAGGTGTCCTTGGTCCCGCCGCCCTGGCTCGAATTCACCACCAGCGATCCCTTGGTCATCGCGACGCGGGTCAGCCCGCCGGGGGTGATGGTGATGCCTTGAGGCGACATCAGGACGAAGGGGCGCAGGTCGACGTGGCGCGGCGCGAGCCCGCTCTTGGTGAAGATCGGGACCGTCGACAGCGACAGCGTCGGCTGCGCGATATAGTTGCGCGGGTTCGCCTCCAGCTTGGCACGAAAGGCGGCGATCTCTTTCTTGCTCGCGGCGGGGCCGACGAGCATGCCGTAACCGCCCGATCCATGGACTTCCTTGACCACCAGCTCGGGCAATTTGTCGAGCACCTCGCGCAGATGCTCGGGCTCGCTGCAGCGCCAGGTCGGCACATTGGGCAGCAGCGCGCGCTCGCCGGTGTAGAATTCGATGATGTCGGGCATGTAGCTGTACAGCGCCTTATCGTCGGCGATGCCGGTGCCCGGCGCATTGGCGATGGTGATGCCGCCGGCGCGATAGACGTCCCAGATCCCCGGCACCCCGAGCACCGAGTCGGGCCGGAAATTCAGCGGGTCGAGGAAGTCATCGTCGACGCGGCGATAGAGGACGTCGATCGCCTTATAGCCCTGCGTCGTCCGCATCGCGACGCGGCCGCCGACGACGCGCAGATCATGCCCCTCGACCAGCTCGGCGCCCATCTGGTCGGCGAGGAAGCTGTGTTCGAAATAGGCGCTGTTGTGGATGCCTGGGGTCAAGACCGCGACCGTCGGCGTCCCCCCGCACATCGGCGGCGCGCAGGCGGCAAGCGAGCGCAAGAGGTTGATCGGATAGTCGCTGACCTCGCGCACCGGCACCTTCGCGAACAGCTCGGGAAACATCTGGAGCATCGTCTCGCGATTCTCGAGCATATAGGACACACCCGACGGGGTGCGCGCATTGTCCTCGAGCACATAGAATTCGTTCGCCCCGGTGCGCACGATGTCGGTGCCGCTGATATGGGTATAGACGCCGCCCGGCGGGTCCATGCCCATCATCATCGGCAGGAACGCCTCATTGCGCGAGATCAGCTCGATCGGGACGCGGCCGGCCCGCAGAATCTCCTGCCGGTGATAGATGTCGTGAAGGAAGGCGTTGAGCGCGCGCACGCGCTGTTCGATGCCGCGCGACAGCCGGCGCCATTCGCTCGCCGAAATGATCCGCGGCACGACGTCGAAGGGGATGAGACGCTCGTCGGCGTCGTCCTGGCCATAGACGTTGAAGGTGATTCCGGTGGTTCGGAAAAAAGCCTCGGCCTGCTGCGCCTTGCGGTGGATGCGCGCGGGTTCCTCGGCATCGAACCACTCGCAAAATTCGCTGTAGGGCGTCCGGACGTCGCCCCCCTGGCCCTGCATCTCGTCAAAGAAATTAATGGAGCCGGCCCTTTCCACGCAACACGCCTTCGCTCACCGCAACGGGTGCGGCGCCCTCGAGTTCCAGCTGCTGCGCGCCTGTCGGCTACATGGCCGCCAAGCTTGTAGGCGCAATGCTAGCACTCCGGCGCGGGAAGGCAAGATGGGTAAAAGGCGTCAGAAACCAAAGAGCAGGCGGACCGCCACAAACCCGACCAGCAGCGCGGTCAAGCGCCGGATCAGCACCGCGGGTCCGGTCTTCACCGCGATCTGGGTGCCGATCGCGCCGCCGATAAGCACCGCTACCAGCAACGGCCAATGATCGGCCACGGCATGCAGCATCTCGCCGCCCTTGCCCTTTATCAGCTGGCCGGTCAGCCCGAACAGGCTGTTGACGAGGATGAACAGGCTCGCGGTCGCCGCGACCTGCCGCGCCTCGGCCCAGCGCACGAGGTGCAGGATCGGCGCGAGGAAGATACCGCCGCCGATGCCGACGACGCCCGCGAGATAGCCGAGCCCCGCCGCGATCGGCAGCAGCAGTTTCGGCGAGAGCTTGACCGGCTTTGCCGTCTGCGGCTGGACGAGCAGCGCGATCGCCGAGGCCAGCAACGAGACGCCGAGCAGGATCACCAGCACGCCCTGCTTGACCGGGGTCAGCCCGCCGAGGAACGCCAGCGGCGCCGCCACGGCGATGAGGGGAAGCGCCTTGGCCCAAGGCATCGCCCCCGAGCGCGCGAAGCGGATCGTGCCGCCGGTGACGACGATGACATTACACGCGAGGCTGATCGCGGGGACGAGCCCCACCGCGACCCCGCCGAGCAGGAGCAGTGCGGTATAGGTCGACCCGCCGCCAAACCCGACCGCGGCATAGAGCAGCGCGGTCACCCCGAATGCAAATGCCAGCCAGCCCATGAAATCCCCTTTGCCTGTAGCGCTAAGCCATATACATCGAAATATAGATTTGCCAGACCGAAGGACCCCGCCCTCATGTACCGCGCCGCGCTTCTCGCCCTGTTGCTATCCACCGCCGCGCCCGCGCTCGCAGCGGACCCCGCGTCCTGCGCCGCCCCCGCCGACCTCGGCGAGACGCCCTACGCCGCCTGGGCGACTGCCGACGGCGATGCGGCGGCGCTCGCGATCGGGACGCCGGTGACCCTGCCGCTCGCCGATGGCGCCGCGTCGCGGCCGCTGACGATCGCGACCGCCGGCCGCTACGGCCTCGCGGCGGGCAGCAAGGTTTGGATCGACCTCGTCGCGGGCGGCACCACGCAGACATCGGTCGAGCATGGCCACGGCCCCGCCTGTTCGGGCATCCGCAAGGTGGTGTGGTTCGACCTCAAGCCCGGGACCTATGAGCTGGCGCTGTCGAAGGGCGAAGCCGCCAGCGTGCGCGTGCTGGTGGTGCGGGCGCCGTAGCGGCTTTGCAGGCCCGGGCCGGTTGACCGGTCGGGGGTGGAAACGAGACCGCCCTCTCTTTCGGTTCGTGTCGAGCGAAGTCGAGACACCCATCGGAAGCACTTGCCTTCGGGGTGTCTCGACTTCGCTCGACACGAACGGGAGATGGTGCGATTTTTTCGCCTCCTACCCCCAATCCCGTCGTCACTCCGGCTTGAGCAACTCGCCGACCGCCGCCAGCTCGCGCTCAGCCGCCTCGACCGCCGCCGCCTCGGCCCGCCGATATGCAGCCAGCACAGCCCGTGCGCCCTCGCTCACCTGCGCGCCCGCGCCCGGCCGCGTTTCGACCAATGGCGCCGCGAAGCAGGCGTTCATTTCCTCGACGAGCAGCCAGGCGCGACGATAGCTCATGCCGATCGCGCGCGCCGCGGCCGAGATCGATCCGTGCGCGTCGATCGCGCCCAGCAGGTCGGCCTTGCCCGGCCCCATCGCGATGGCGTCGCCGAGCCGGATGCGCAGCCGAAGCTCGATCCGGCCGGCGTCCGCCATCACAGTGCGCCGTGGCAGTGCTTGTACTTGCGGCCCGATCCGCAAGGACATGGCGAATTGCGGCTGATTTCCAGTTCCGCATAGGGGTTTTCCCCCTGCGGCAGGTCGGGGCGCGGGATCTGCATCGGCGGCAGCGTATTGGCGATCGCCCCGAACGACCCGCCGTCGATATCGGCGCTGTTGTCGTCGCCGGTGAACGGGTCGATGTGCGTCGTCAGGAAATCGGGCAGGTCGGGCAGCGGCATCGGTTCGGGTTCTTCGAAGCGCAGGTCGATCCGCGCGATCGTGCGCGTCACATCCTCGCGGATCGTCGACAGCATGCGTTCGAACAATGCGAACGCCTCCTGCTTATATTCGTTGATCGGCTGTTTCTGCGCATAGGCGCGCAGGAAGACGACCTGGCGCAGCGCGTCGAGGGTCGCCAGATGCTCTTTCCATTGATGGTCGAGGGTCTGCAGCAGCACCGATTTCTCGATGCTCTTCCAGGTGTCGGCATCGACCAGCGCCGCCTTTTCGGCCGCGGTGGCGTCGGCGCGTTCCTGGATGCGTTCCTCGAACACCTCGGGGTCGACCGCATCTTCCTCCATCCACGCCTCGATCGGCAGGTCGAGGTCGAGCACGTTCAGCGCGCGCTCCTTCATCCCCTCGACATTCCACTGTTCGGGATAGCTGCCCGGCGGGCACGCGTCGGCGACGATCGCGTTCACCGTCTCTGCGCGCATCGCGTACATCACTTCGTCGACGGTCTCGCTGTCGATGATCTCGCCGCGCTGCTCGTAGATGACCTTGCGCTGGTCGTTCATGACGTTGTCATATTCGACGACCTGTTTGCGAATGTCGTAGTTGCGCGCCTCGACCTTCTTCTGCGCGGTCTCGATCGCCTTCGACAGCCATTTCGACCCGATCGCTTCGCCATCCTCGAGATTCTTGTTCATCATCTTCGAAAAGAGCGTGTCGGGACCGAAGATGCGCAGCAGATCGTCGTCGAGGCAGAGATAGAATTTCGACAGGCCCGGGTCGCCCTGGCGCCCCGAACGGCCGCGCAGCTGGTTATCGATGCGGCGGCTTTCGTGGCGTTCGGTCGCGAGCACGAACAGCCCGCCCGCGGCCTTCACCGCCTCGCGTTCGGCGGCGACCTCGGCCTGGATGCGCGCGATGCCGGCCTCGCGCTCGGGACCCTCGGGCAGATCCTTGAGCTCGTCGTCGATGCGGAATTCTTCGTTACCGCCCAGTTTGATGTCGGTGCCGCGGCCCGCCATGTTGGTCGCGATGGTCACCGCGCCGGTGCGGCCCGCCTGCGCGACGATATGCGCCTCGCTCTCATGGAAACGCGCGTTGAGCACGCTGTGCGGCACGCCTTCCTTTTCGAGATAGGAGGACAGCAGCTCGGACTTTTCGATCGACACAGTGCCGACCAGCACCGGCTGGCCGCGCTCGTTCGCTTCGCGGATCGTCTTGGCGATGGCGCCGAACTTGTCGGTGATATTCTTGTAGAACTCGTCCTCGTCGTCCTGCCGCGCGATCGGGCGATTGGTCGGGATGGTGACGCAGTTCATCTTGTAGATGTCGAAGAATTCGGCGGCTTCGGTCGATGCGGTGCCGGTCATGCCGCTGAGCTTCGGATACATGCGGAAATAATTCTGGAAGGTGATCGACGCGAGCGTCTGGTTCTCGGGCTCGATCTGCACCCCTTCCTTCGCCTCGACCGCCTGGTGCAGGCCGTCGGACCAGCGGCGTCCGTCCATCATGCGGCCGGTGAATTCGTCGATGATCACGACCTTGCCGTCCTTGACGATATAGTCGGTGTCGATGCGGAACATGATGATCGCCTTCAGCGCCTGATTGACGTGATGGACGACCTGGGTGTTTTCGATGTCGTAGAGGTTGCTGCCCTGCAGCAGGCCCGCGGCCTCGAGCAGGCGCTCGACATGCTCGGTGCCGTCCTCGGTCAGGCTGATCGACTTGGACTTTTCGTCCTTTTCATAGTCGTCCTCGACGAGCTGGTGGACCACCTCGTTGACGCGGATATAGAGTTCGGACTTGTCGTCGGTCGGGCCCGAGATGATCAGCGGCGTGCGCGCCTCGTCGATCAGGATCGAATCGACCTCGTCGACGATGCCGAAGTTGAAGGTGCGGTGGACCATCTGCTGACGGTCGAACTTCATATTGTCGCGCAGATAATCGAAACCGAGTTCGTTGTTCGTCGCATAGGTGATGTCGCTGTTATAGGCGTCGCGGCGCTGCATCTCGTTGAGGTTGGGGACGATGATCCCGGTGGTCAGGCCGAGGAAGCTGTAGACGGTGCCCATCCATTCGGCATCGCGCGTCGCCAGATAGTCGTTGACGGTCACGACGTGGACGCCCTTGCCCTCGAGCGCGTTGAGATAGCAGGGCAGCGTCGCCATCAGCGTCTTGCCTTCGCCGGTCGCCATTTCGGCGATCTCGCCGCGGTGGAGGACGACGCCGCCGACCAACTGGACGTCGAAGTGGCGCATGCCGAGCGTGCGGACCGCCGCCTCGCGCACCGTGGCGAAAGCTTCGGGCAGGATGTCGTCGAGCGTCTCGCCGGCTTCGAGCCGGTCGCGGAATTTCTGGGTCTGTGCCTGCAGCGTGGCATCGTCGAACGACTGCATCGTCGGTTCGAAGGCATTGACCTTGTCGACGATCTTGCGGATCGAATTGACATAACGGTCGTTGGACGAGCCGAACAGGCTCTTGGCAATGCTGCCGAACATAGCGGATTTCCTTGGGATATGATGAAGGGGCGGACCGCAGTTGCGGTCGTCCGGCCGCGCGTCAAACGCTCGGCCGCAATAGGCGTCGGGCGCCGAAGCGCCCGGAGGTCAGACGCTATTCGAGCGCGCGGTCGCTGCCGATGAGCAGGCCGGGAAGGTGCGGCGGCGCGGTCTTGCGCGGCTTGCGTCCCGAGGTGACGGTCCGCCGGGGCGGCGTCGTGGTGACGGGGCGGCGGTCATTGTCGGTCGTTTCGCTCTGTTGCCCGCTTTCGGCAAGCAACAGCATCGACCCCATCGCAGCCGGCGTCGCGGGCGCCGCCATGGCGCGATCGGCGCCGGCGAGTCCGGTAAGCAAAGCCAACAGGGTCAGCAACAAACGCAAAGAAATAAGCCCCTTTTTCGTCCAGTGCGCGGTTTATAGCACGCTGGATGCTGAACATAGGGTGAAAGGCCCGCGACGTCTAGGGGTTAGCCGGTGTCACTTCGTCGTCGCCTCGACCGTCGGCACGTCGCCGATACTAAGGTCGGTGGTCAGGACGATGCGCCGCGCGACCGGCTTGCCCGCAGCGTCGAGGAACGGCGCATAGCGATTCTTGCCGCCCAGCAGGTCGCAAAGATTGGCGCCCTGCGGCATCGCCGCATTGGCGCCCTTCACCGCAAAATCGCAGGCGCCGACGCTGCCGTCGGCGTTGATCACGATCGAGAATGAGCCCGTGGCGGGTTCGCTCATCGGGAATTGCGGGACCCGCTTCCTGGGCAGTTCACCCAGCGCGTCGGCCAGTTCGGCCTCGTCCGGCGTCGCGACGACAGGCAGCTTCCACTGGTAATCCATGACGAAGCGGCCGGCCGTCGGCTTTCCATTGCCGTCCAGCGCCGGCACGAACTTCGCCTCGCGCCGCATCAGCGCGCAGGCCGCATTGTCGAGATCGTCCGACCCGCTGCCGCCGGTGACCATGCAATCGGTGACCGCCCCGCCCGCATCGACCGACAGCATCATGCGCACCTCGCCCTCTTCACCCGCGGCGAGCGCGGCTGCCGGATAATGGTCGGCGGGCCTGATCGTCGTCGTCTCGGGCGTCGGCAACGCCGGTCGCGGCCAGCCCTCGAGCATCGCGTTCAGCCCGACCCCGCCGCCGTCGGGAAAATGGCGATGCCCGGCGGGAATCTGCCAGCGGATGCGGTTGCTATAGGTACCGCCCACCGGCTTGCCGCGCGCGTCGGCACCCGGCTTGAAGCGCGCCCGTTCGAGGACGAGCCGGCACGTCGCCGCATCGAGGTCGGCATGACCGCTCGGGCTGACGATCTCGCAGGCCGTCGGCTTGCCGCTGCTGTCGATCGTCAGGCGGAACCCGCTCGTCCCTTCGCGCCCCTCCAGCATCGCGCCGGTCGGATAATCGTCGTTGGTGGCCCAGCTTCCGGGGTTGCCCGCAGGAGCCAGCGGCTCCGACAGGTCGGTGATCCGCGCGAGCGGCGGCGCATCGCCCGGTGCCGCGATCGCGGCGGCACCGCCGGCCAACATGGTCAAAACCCCCAGGAAAATTCGCACGCCATACCCCCATTTGCCCTAGGCACCGGATTGCCAGTCCCGCCCCGCCTTGCCAAGCCCGCGATTGCCGCTTGACCTCGCCGCCGGCATCGCATCATCTGTCGCTGACAAGAATGTAAGGAGAGGGCGCGGATGAGCAGGAAGGCGATTTTCATCACCGGCGGCGGATCGGGCATCGGCCGCGCGACCGCGCGCCATTTCGCCGCGCAGGGCTGGTTCGTCGGGATCGCCGACGTCAATGCGCAAGGGATCGACGAGACCGCCGCGCTGCTCCCCGTAGGCGCGTCGTCGCGCCATATCATGGACGTGCGCGACCGCGACCAGTGGGCGGCGGCGCTCGCCGACTTCGCCAGGGCCAGCGGCGATCGCCTCGACGTGCTGTTCAACAATGCCGGCATCGGCACCGGCGGCCAGTTCGTCGACATGCCGCCGGCCGAGGCCGACCGGCTGATCGCGATCAACTTCGGCGGCGTCGTCAACGGCATCTACAGCGCCTTGCCGCTGCTCCGCGCGACGCCGGGATCGACGATCCTCAACACCGGATCGGCCTCGGGCTTCTATGGCGTCGCGGGCCTCGCCATCTATTCGGCGACCAAATTCGCGGTGCGCGGATTGACCGAAGCGCTCGAGATCGAGTTCGCCAAATATGGCATCAAGGTGCGTTCGCTGATGCCCGGCTTCATCGACACACCCCTGCTCGACCAGGTCAGCGCCGACAGCAACGAACCCGCACGCGACCGCCTGTCGTCGAGCGGGTTCGAGATCGTCCCCGTCGAACGCGTCGGCGAAGCGGCGTGGGAAGCGGTGCATGGCGACAAGGTCCATGTCACCGTCGGCAAGATGGCCAAGCGCCTGTCGCGCCTCGCGCGCTGGTTCCCCGGGCTGATCGCGAAGCAGTCGAAGAAGATCGACGGGCTGGGGACGGCGGGGCAATAGCGTCTCTCCTCCCGCAAGCGGGAGGGGAACCGTTTATTTCTTGACCCCGCACCGCACCGTCCCGGTCCCGGCATTGCGCACGGTGCAAACCGGCTTGCCGAGGACCACCGTGCTGCCGACCCCGCGCGTCGTGATCGCGGCGCTCTTCACGGCGCTGAAGACATGGTCGCCGGTGCCTTCGCTGTCGGTGATCAGTTCGTCGACCGTCAGCGCGCCCGCGTCGACCACACCCGCCCCCGACAGCGACATCTGCGCCGTTTTGGCAGCGCCGCCCAGCGTCATCGTGCCGTTGCCGACCATCGCGACCGCCAGCCGGTCGCTGGTCACCGCGCCGACGATGAGCCGCCCCGGCCCGCGCAGCCCGATCGTCACCCTTGTACCTTTGAGCTTGTCGATCTGCAGCGACCCCGCGCCAACGAGCGTCGCCGACCGCAGGTTGGCGGCGTTGATGCGCAGCGTCAGCGGGCCGAGCGGCTGGCGCCGATTCTCGTCGCCGGCATAGATTTTCTGCCCGACCACCAGCCTGCCGTCGCGCGCCTCGACGGTCAGCCGGTCGAGCGCGTCGGGCGATCCGCTCGCCACCGCGCCCACCGGCGCGCGCGTCACCACCTCGACGACGACGTCGGCATTGACCTCGATCGCCTCGAAGCTGGTCAGGCCGAAACGCTTCTCCGCCGCCGATGCGGAGGCGACGGCGAGCAGGGCGGAAGCCGCGAGCGCGGCGCATCGGATCATCGAAGCCATGGCGCCGTCCTACCCCGTCCGGGCGGGCGGCGCCAGCGGCCGATCATTTGCAGGTCGCGGTGCCCGATCCCATGGTCTTGGTCGAACAGGTCGCGCCGCCCGTCAGGTCGACGTCGCCCGAACCGAGGATGCGGATATCGGCCTTGCCGGTCGCCTGCGCGCCGACGTTACCCGAACCGGTGACCGAAATGTCGAGAGTCTGCGCGACCAGCCCGCCCGCGTCGACGTCGCCCGATCCGGTGACGCCGATCTCACCCGAGGCGATGGCGCCGCCCGCGATCCCGATGTCGCCCGACCCCGATACGGTCAGGTCGGCGCTCTTTCCGGTGAGCTTCGCGATCTTGAGGTCACCCGATCCGGTCAGCGCCGCCTCGACCTTGTCGCCGTCCACGGCATCGGCATCGACCGAACCCGATCCGGTCAGCCGCACCTTGTTCAGCCGGGGCATGGTGATCGCGATCTGGACCCCGTCATGGTCGCCGCGGCGGAAACTGAACCCCTCGCGCTTGCGCCCGACCGACAGCGTCGGGCCGTCGAGCTTGATCTCGAGCTCCTCGACCTCGGCCTTCGGCCCCTTGGCGGTGATCGAAAAGGCGTCGCCCTGGCGGATGGTGACATCATCGGGACCGGTCACCTCGACCTCGGTGAAACCGGTGAGCGCATAGCTTTGCGTCGTCGGCGGACCGGCGTCGCCCGAACGCTTCTCGACCTTGTCGCTGTTCTCGGTCGTCACCGTGCCGCTGCACGCCGTCACTGTCATCGACAGGGTCAGGGCCAAAGCCAGCGCCGTCATCGTCGAGTTCCGCATCGTCCAATCTCCTTTGTGTATTGCATGAATAACACACAAGTTCGGACCTGTCCAGATGCTACCAGCGCAGCAGCGGCGCCAGCAGGATGCGCCCGGCGACCCCCGACAGCGCGACCGCAAGCCCGTGCCAGAGCGCGATATGCATCATGTCGTTCGACGCGCAGTGGAGCGCGACGATCGTCGCGCCGGCGGCCCCGGCGGCGATGCCGATCGCCCAGCCCGCACGCGTCGGTGAGGTCGGCGCGGCGCGCTTCAGCCAGGCGAACAGCGCCACGCCGACGCCCAACCCCGACACCACGCCCTCGATCATGCAGCGCATGCCGTTTTCGGGCCGCGCCGCCTCCATCGCGGCGTGATGGTCGCCGAAACCGATAACGATCGCGGTGACCGGCAGCGCCAGCGCGGCGAGCCCGGCCCAGTGCCAGCCGCTGTAATCGCGGCCGACCCCGGGCAACCCCATGCGCAGCGCACTCCACGCCGCCGCGACACCGAGCGCGACGATCGTCCAAAAGGCGAGCAGCGACAACGCGGGCATCATCGTGCCCGCCGCAAGGTCGTGGCGCATCCCGGTCAGCCACAACAAGGCGGCGGCCCCGACCAGCCAGCCCGCGGCAACCCAGAGCGAGCCGCGCACGATCCGGCGCGGTTTCACCGGCCGCAGGTCGCCGGCCAGGCCGTCGATCAGCTCGTCGATCGATGCGTCGGTCATCTCATTCACTTTCAATCAGGAGCGCCAGCTTCTTGAGCCCGCGATGGATATTCACTTTGACCAGCGATTCGCTCTGGCCGCAAATCTGCGCGGCCTCGGCGATCGAGGCGCCTTCGATCTTGACCAAAGTGATCGCCTGCGCCTGCCCCGCGGGCAGCTGCGTCAGCATGCGGTCGAGGCTGAGCCGCGCGTGGACCGCCTCGTCCTCGGCGTCGACAAAGGCGTCGTCGTCGTGGAGTTCGGCGGCATCGCGCTGGCGGCGCAGCGCATCGATCCAGCGATAGCGCGCGATCGCCGCGAGCCAGGGCAGGAAGGCGCGGCGGCTGTCCCAAGTATCGAGCTTGCGGTGCATCGACACCAAGGTTTCCTGCACCAGATCGTCGATCTGATGCGGCGCGATGCGGCGCGCGAAATAGCGCGACAGCCAGCGCCGGCAATCGGTCAGCAGCGCGCGATAGGCGGCGCGGTCGCCGCGCTGCGACGCCGCCATCAACCGCGCCAGCGACGGTTCGTCGATACTCACCGGCCGCGCAGCTTCAGCGCCAGCGCGTCGAGCGACAACAGCCCGCCGCCGCGCACGATCAATACCGCCGCCATCGCCGCCCACAGGCTGTGCACCGGCCACCAGGCATCGGGAAAGACGAAAATCTGGATCACCAGCGTCATCACCAACAGCGCGCCCGCGGATAAGCGCGTCGCCAGCCCTAACAGCAACAGCATCGGAAAGACATGTTCGGCAAAGCCGGTCAACGGCACCGCGATCGACGGGTCGAGCGGCAGGCCGGAAAATTCGGTGCGGAAAAGGTCATAGGTGTCGGGGTTGATCCGAAACCAGCTGCCCTCGACCACCTTGGTCCGGCCCGAACGCCAGAACACCCCGGCCAGCGCGACGCGCAACAGCAACAGCGCCAGGCCCTCCGGGACGCGCGCGCCCGCGATGCTCACCGCGCGGTCGTACAGCGTCATCATTTTCGCCATCGTCGGACCCTCTCCAATGCACCCGCCGCGATCAGCGGCACGACGGCAGCGCCGTCTCCGTCCTGATGTTCGGTGAGGCGTTCGATCAGGTTACCGAGAGGTGTGATCTTTTGTGCAACCGCAAGCGTGGCGAGGGTCGCGAGCGTCGTGGGCAACAGCCGCACCTCTGCCTCTGGCCGGGTGATCAGCAGCGCGGCGGTGCTGCCGGGCAGGTCGGGATCGAGGATCGGTGCGGCGTCGCTCGCCAGTGTCACGGTCATGGCAGCGGGATGAAGCCGCACCGGCAGCGCCAGCAGGCTCGCCTCGTCCTGCCCGGCGAGGTCGGCGAGCGTCAGCGCTGGGGCGTCGGCGGCGTGATAGGCGGTAAGCCAAGCCCATTCGACGCGCGCCAGATCCGCCGCGAGCGCGCCGCTTTCGCGCGTCAGGAAATCGGGAAAGCCCGCCCCGATCTGCGCAGGCGCCCATCCCTTCGCTCCGCCACGCTCGACGAAATCGCGCGACAGCCGGTTGAATTCGGGCTCGCCCAGCCAGGCGCGGGTACGCGGGAATGTGTCTTCGAGCGCGACGAGTCGCGCGTGCGAAATCGTGTTGGCGTGCACCGTCATCGCGCGCAGCACATGCGCCCATTCGCCCGCGAACAGGTCGGGCGGCAAATGTGCGGGTCCTGCAACCAACGCCGCCGCAATCGCCGCCTGGTCGCGTTCAAGCACCGACACGCATTTCGGTCAGCAACGTGTCGGCGGTCGCGACTTCGGCCATCAGCGTCGCGAAATCGGGGACGTTGCTGTCCCATTCGACGAGCACCGGTTTCGGCCCGGCGCGGCGCAGGAAGCTGGCGAGCCGGTCCCGGCAGCTGGCGCGTACCGCCGAGCCATGATCGTCGATCGCGATAAGGCCGCCCCAGCCGTCGTCCTTCACCGCATGGCCCGCGACATGGATTTCGCCGACCAGTGCGGGATCGACGACGGCGAGCCATGCGTCGGGATCGAGCCCGAGATTGTGCGCCGACACCTCGACATTGTTGATGTCGAGGATCAGCCCGCAACCGCTGCGGCGGCAGAGTTCGTGAAGGAAATCGACCTCCGACCAGTCGTCAGCCGTATAGGCGACATAGCGCGAGGGATTTTCGATCAGCATCGGCCGGCGCAGCCGCTGTTGCACACGGCCCACCTGCACGGCGAAATGGTCCAGCGCGGCGTGGCTGTAAGGAACTGGCAAAAGGTCGGGGAATTTGTCATCGCCGCCGTTGCTCCAGCTCAGATGGTCCGACACCATCGCCGGTTGATAGCGGTCGCACAGCAACGCAAGCGCTTCGAGTTCGTCCGCATCGACCCCGGCCGCCGAGCCGAGCGACAGCCCGACCGAATGGAAACTCAGCGGCAGATGCGCGGCAATCGCGGTCAGCCAGCGATGCGGAGGCCCACCTGTGCCGAAATAATTTTGGGGGTGGATTTCGGCCCAGGCGGGCAGGGTCGACCGCTCCGCCGCCGCCAGCACGTCGGCATAATGCTCGGGCTTGAGCCCGAAGCCGGCGCGTCGCGGCAAGTCACGGAACGAGCGGGGGGGTGTCATGATCGGACCGGTCAGCCCTTGCTGGCGACCGGTTTGGCGTTGCCCTTGTGCGCGGTCAGCGTGCCGCCCATCTTCACGCAACTGCCCTTGGGGACATTTTTCCAGGCATTGCCCTGATAATCGACGGTCGAGGTGCCGGCGCAGCTCGTGCCCGGGCCGGCAGCGCAGTCGTTCTTGCCCTTCAGCGCGACGCCATAGCATTTTTCCTTGGCGCCATCGGCGGCGAAGGCGGGGCCGGAAAGCGTGGCACCGGCGGCCATGGCAAGGACCGCCGAGGCAGCGAGCGAGAGTTTGAGGCTGTTCGACATGCGGGATACTCCGTTTGAACCCTTGATGCGGGGGATGGCATCATGCTGCTGTTCGCAAGACCACCGCGCCCGGTTACGCCCGCGCCAGAATTTCGCGCCATCTTGTCGCCACCTTCGTGGGGCAAAGGCGCCCTTCCCCCTGGACCAGAGAGACTGACGATGAGCGTCGCATTCCGTCGCGAAAGCGATGACGAGCATATGGAACCCGCGTTCGAATGGCCGATCCCGGTCGGCCCGAACCTGGTCACGCCGCGCGGCTTGCGGCTGCTCGGCGAGGAAGCGGCGCGGCTCGCGGATGCGATCGCGGGCGCGACCGAAGAGGAAGCGCGCAAGAAATTGCTGCGTCGGCAACGCTATGTCCACACCCGCCAGTCGACCGCCGAGGTGCAGCCCGCGCCCGCCGCCGATGTCGTAGGCATCGGCAGCAGGGTGATTTTCGCGCTGAACGGCAACGAACGCACGCTGACCATCGTCGGCCATGACGAGGCCGATCCGGCGCAGGGCACCATCGCCTTTTCAGCGCCCCTCGCGCGCGCGCTGATGGGCGCCGAAGTTGGCGAAACGCTCGAATATCAGGGCCGCGAGGACGCATTGACGATCATCGCCGCCGCGACCGATCCGGAGACATGGGCATGAAAGACAAGTTCGAACGCCACAAACAGCCGTGGACCGCAGCCGAGATCGACAAGCTGCACACGCTGGCAAAGAAGGGCATAGCGCTCAAAGCCATCGCCAAGGCGCTGACCCGCAGCGAGGAATCGGTGAAGACCCGCGCCAAGGCCGACGGCCTGCCGATCGCCAAGCTGCACTGATCCGCCATGTCCGCCGCCAACTATGATGCCGTCGTGCTGGGCGCCGGCGCGGCCGGGCTGATGTGCGCCGCGGTCGCGGGGCAGCGCGGCAAGCGCGTGCTGCTGCTCGACCATGCCGATGCGGTCGGCAAGAAAATCCTCATTTCGGGCGGCGGGCGGTGTAACTTCACCAACATCCACACCAGCGCCGACCGCTATATCTCGGCGAACCCGCATTTCGCCAAATCGGCGCTCGCGCGCTACACCCCCGCCGATTTCATCGCGCTGGTCGATGCCTATGGCATTGCTTATCATGAAAAAACCCTCGGCCAGCTGTTCTGCGACGGCTCGGCGAAACAGATCGTCGCGATGCTGCTGGCGGAGTGCGCCAAGGGCGGCGTCGACATCCGCTGCGGCGAACCTGTAAGACGGGTCGAGCATAGCGACGGCATTTTCCGCGGCACTTTCGGCAACTTCCACTTCTCCGCGCCCGCCCTCGTCATCGCCACCGGCGGCCCCTCGATCCCCAAGATGGGCGCCACCGGCTTCGCCTACGACCTCGCGCGCCAGTTCGGCCTGAAAGTCGTCGAGCCGCGTCCCGCGCTCGTCCCGCTGACGCTCGGCGGCGGCGATGTGCTGTTCCGCACCCTCTCGGGCATCGCCGCCCCGGTCGAGGCGCGCGCGGGCAAAGCGGCGTTCCGCGAGGCGGCGCTGTTCACCCACAAGGGCCTCTCCGGCCCCGCAATCCTGCAGGTCAGCAGCTATTGGCGGCACGGCGAGCCGGTGACGATCGACTTCCTGCCGGGCGCCCCGCAAGGCTGGCTCACCGACGCCAAACGCAGCCGCCCGCGCGCCACCTTACGCGCAGCGCTCGGCGCCCACCTTCCTGACCGTCTCGCCGAAACCCTCGCCGACCGGCTGGCGCTGCCCGGCGAACTCGGCGCCTTGACCGATCGCAAACTGGCCGACGCCGAGACGCGTCTGGCAAGCTGGGCATTCCGCCCCAACGGCACCGAAGGTTTCGCCAAAGCGGAGGTCACGATCGGCGGAATCGCAACCGCCGGGCTGTCGTCGCAAACAATGATGGCCAAAAGCACCCAAAACCTCTATGCGATCGGCGAAGCCGTTGACGTCACCGGGTGGCTGGGCGGCTATAATTTTCAATGGGCCTGGGCCAGCGGACACGCTGCCGGACAGGCGCTTTAGGAAAAAACCAAGAATATTCCTCGGGATGCTGGCTGGGCGATGGCCCGGCCGCTTTGCATCAATTGCCTGATGGCGGCGAGGATACCCAAGAAAACGGCATATCGCCGCACAGGATAAGAAGAACAATAATGCCTTTCGAAACGATGTCTCCCGTCCTTGCGGACGCTCTGACCGCGCGCGGTTACGAAAATCTCACCCCCGTCCAGACCCACGTCGTCGAACCCGAAGCGGTTGGCCGCGACCTGCTGGTCTCGGCGCAGACCGGCTCCGGCAAGACCGTCGCCTTCGGCCTCGCGATGGCCGACCAGCTGATCGAGGACGGTCGCCTGCCCTTCGCGACCTCGCCGCTTGCGCTGATCATCGCCCCGACCCGCGAACTCGCGATGCAGGTCAGCCGTGAACTCAGCTGGCTCTATGCCAAGGCCGGCGCGCGCATCGCGACCTGCGTCGGCGGCATGGACGCCAGCAAGGAACGCCGCACACTGAACCAGGGTGTGCAGATCGTCGTCGGGACCCCCGGCCGCCTGCGCGACCATCTCGAACGCGGCGCGCTCGACCTCACCGCGCTGCGCGTCGCGGTGCTCGATGAGGCCGACGAAATGCTCGATATGGGCTTTCGCGAAGACCTGGAAGAAATCCTCGACGCGACCCCCGAGACGCGCCGCACCCTGATGTTCTCGGCGACCATCCCCAAGCCGATCGCGAACATGGCGAAGCGTTACCAACGCGACGCGCTGCGCATCTCGACCGTCGGCGAAGATCGCGGTCACGGCGACATCAGCTATCAGGCGGTGACCGTCGCCCCCGCCGATATCGAGGGCGCGGTGATCAACCTGCTGCGCCTCCACGACGCCGAAACCGCGATGCTGTTCTGCGCCACGCGCGACAATGTCCGCCGCCTCCACGCCAGCCTGACCGATCGCGGTTTCGCCGCCGTCGCGCTGTCGGGCGAGCATAGCCAGAACGAACGCAACGCCGCGCTGCAGGCGCTGCGCGATCGCCGCGCCAAGGTCTGCGTCGCGACCGACGTCGCCGCACGCGGGATCGACTTGCCCAGCCTGTCGCTGGTGATCCACGTCGAAATCCCGCGCGACGCCGAAACCCTCCAGCACCGCTCCGGCCGCACCGGCCGCGCGGGCAAAAAGGGCACCGCGGTCATCATCGTTCCCTATCCGCGTCGTCGCCGCGTCGACGGCATGCTGCGCGGCGCGCGGATCAACGCCGAGTGGATGGAAGCGCCGACCGCCGCCGATGTCCGCCTGAAGGATCAGGAACGGCTGATCGAGAAATTGCTCGCCCCGGTCGAGCATGAGCCCGAGGATATCGAACTCGCGCAGCGCCTGATGGCCGAACGCTCGCCCGAGGACATCGCCGCGTCGCTCGTCCGCGCCCACCGCGCGCTGATGCCGGCGCCCGAGGATCTGATCGACAACAGCGCGCGCGGCCGCGACAGCGCCGGCCGCCCCGAACGCGGCGAGCGGTTCGAGCGTCCCGATCGCGGCGAAGGAGGCGGCGACCGCCGCGAAGGGTTCGAGGATAGCGTCTGGTTCCGCCTCAACATCGGCCGCCACCAGAACGCCGACCCGCGCTGGATCCTGCCGTTGCTATGCCGCCGCGGTCATGTGACCAAGGGCGAGATCGGCGCGATCCGTATCGGGCCGAAGGAAACGATGTTCAACATCCCCCGCGCGATCGCCGACCGCTTCGCCGAAGCGGTGGTGCGCAGCGCCAACGAGGATGGCGAGGACGACAGCGGCGTCGCGATCACCCCCGCACCCGACGGCCCGACCTACCCGCCACGCCGCGACAAGGGATCGGGCGACCGGGCACCGCGCGCGACGCTTGGTCGTGCCCCCGGCGGTGATCGATCGGGTCCCCGCGGACCGCGTGGTCCGGGCGGCCCCGGCGGCAACACCGAACGCTACAAGCCCAAGCCCTTCGGCCAGCGCAGCCCGCGCCGCCCGTCGAAGTAAGCGGCAGGCTATGATCTAGAACATCGTCCTTTCGAGCGTAGCGAAGCAATCCAGGGGCGGCCCTGTACCGCTCTGGATTGCCGCGTCGCCTTCGGCTCCTCGCAATGACGATGGCAATGAACGACTGCCCTTGCACTCCCCAGCCCGCCCCACCAGATGGGCGGGACAGCAGGAGCGCGATCATGCAAGCAGTCCAGGCCTTCATCGAAACGCAGGGCGGCCCCGAAGTCATCGACTGGCGCGAGGTGACGCTCGGCGCACCCGGGCCTGGCCAGGTGCTGCTGCGCCAGACCGCGGTCGGGCTCAACTATCTCGACACCTATCACCGCGACGGCACCTATCCGATCGCGCTACCCAGCGGTCTCGGCGTCGAATCGGCGGGTGAAATCATCGCCGTCGGCGAAGGCGTGCTCGGCCTCCAGCCCGGCGACCGCGTCGCGACCTTCGGCCCCGATCGCAATGCTTATTCCAGCGCCCGCCTCCTCCCCGCTGCGTCGTTGTTCAAGCTGCCGCCGGGCATCGACGACGAAACCGCCGCAGCGGGCCTGCTCAAGGCCTGCACCGTCGAGATGCTGATCGAACGCTGCGCCAAGGTCGAGGCGGGCTGGCCGGTGCTCGTCCACGCCGCTGCGGGCGGGGTCGGGCTGATCCTCGTCCAATGGCTGAAGGCGGTCGGCGCGACGGTGATCGGTACCGTCAGCACCGAGGCCAAGGCGCAGGCGGCACGCGAGGCGGGCGCCGACCATGTCCTGCTGTACAAATCCGACGATGTCGCGGCGCATGTCCGCGAACTGACCGACGGCCAGGGCGTACCGGTGACCTTCGACGGCATCGGCATGGCGACGTGGGAGGTATCGCTCAAGGCCACCGCGCGGCGCGGACTGATCGTCAGCTATGGCAATGCCGGCGGTCCGGTGACCGGCGTCAACCTCGGCATCCTTGCGCAGCATGGCTCGCAATTCGTGACCCGACCGACCCTGTTCGACTATTACCTCCACCCCGGCGAACGCGCCGCGGGTGCCGCTCGGGTGTTCGAGATGATCGAAAGCGGTGCGGTGAAGATCAGCATCGGCCAGCGCTACGGGTTGCAGGACGCGGCGCGCGCGCATGCGGACTTGCAGGCCGGGCGGACGACGGGGTCGACGGTGCTGATTCCGTGACGTCGCCCCCGCGAAGGCGGGGGCCGCTGGCGGCCTTGCCCAGCGCGGCTGCGTAAATGGCTAGCGGCCCCCGCCTTCGCAGGGGCGACGGTTACCCCTTCAACCGCTCCGCATGCCAGGCGACATGCTCGGCCAGAAAGGTCGAGATGAAATAATAGCTGTGGTCATACCCCGGCTGCATCCGGATCTCGGCCTTTTGCCCGTTGCGCTCGCAGGCATCGACCAGCAATTCGGTCTTGAGCTGTTCGACGAGAAAATTGTCGGCATCGCCCTGATCCACCAGCAGGTCGGGGACGCGCAGCCCCTGATCGAGCAGCGCACAGGCGTCATAGGCGTGCCAGTCCTCGCGCGCGTCGCCGAGATAGTTCGACAGCGCCTTTTCGCCCCACGGGCATTGCAGCGGCGCGACGATCGGCGAGAAGGCCGAGACCGAGCGGAACCGGTCCTGATTGCGCAGCCCGATGGTCAGCGCGCCATGCCCGCCCATCGAATGGCCGGTGATCGCCTGCCGCGTCAGGTCGGCGGCCGGAAAATTGCGCAGCACCAGCGAAGGCAGTTCGTCCTCGATGTACGAGCGCATCCGATAGTGTTGCGCCCAGGGCTCCTCGGTCGCATCGACATAGAAGCCCGCACCGAGCCCGAAGTCCCACGCTCCCTCGGGATCGTCGGGCACGACGTTTCCGTTCGAATCGGGCCCGCGCGGGCTGGTATCGGGGGCGATGAAGATCACGCCATGTTCGGCGCAGGCGGCGCGATATTCGCCCTTTTCCATCACATTGGCGTGGGTGCAGGTCAGCCCGGACAGATACCAGAGCACCGGCAGCTTCGCGCCCTCGGCATGATCGGGAATGAAGACCGCGAAGGCCATGTCGGTGCCCGTCGTGGTGCTGGCATGTTTGTACACACCCTGCGTGCCGCCATGGCTGCGGACAGAGGAGAGGGTTTCGATGGTCATATCTTTGTCCTGCTTGTCTTTTCGCGAGCCTAGTTCATGCTGGCCCGAAATCAAAAGGGGGAGAGCGCCGAGTGTTCGATAATAGCATTCACGGAACGTGTCAGGACCGCTTTGCTGCCGTCCGCCTCGCCATGGCCGCCAGCCTTGCGGCGGGAAGCGACGTCGGCCTGTCCTTTTGCGCGACGATCGAGGGCGAAACGGTGGTCGATCTGTGGGGCGGCCACGCCGACGCGGCGAAGACGCGGCCGTGGCAAGCCGACACGATCGTCAACGTCTATTCGACCACCAAGACGATGACCGCGCTGACCGCTCTGCTGCTTGCCGATCGCGGCGACCTCGATTTCGCGGCGCCGGTCGCGCGCTACTGGCCCGAATTCGCCGCCAACGGCAAGGACGGCGTCACCGTCGCGCATCTGATGAGCCACAGTGCCGGCCTGTCGGGCTGGGAAACCCCCATCACGACCGAGGATTTCTACGACTGGGACAAGGTTACCTCGCTGCTCGCGGCGCAAGCACCGTGGTGGCAGCCCGGCGGCGCGCCCGGCTATCATGCGATCACCCAAGGCTATCTGGTCGGCGAAGTCGTTCGCCGCATCACCGGCAAGTCGCTCGGAACCGTCTTCCGCGAGGAGATCGCCGAGCCGCTTGGCGCCGACTTCCACATCGGCCTGCCCGTGTCGGAGGATCACCGCGTCGCCGACCTGATCCCGCCGCCCGAAATGACCATCGATTTCACCGGCGACGTCCATCGCAAGACTCTCGTCAATCCCGGCATCGACGTGTCGGCAACCCGCACCCGCGCCTGGCGCGGCGCCGAAATTCCGGCGGCGGGCGGCACAGGCAACGCGCGCAGCGTCGCCGAAATCCACGCGCTGCTTGCCAACGGCGGCGTCGCCAAGGGCAAGCGTCTGCTGTCCGAAGCGGGGTGCCGCAAGGCGCTCGAGCTCCAGATCGCGGGCACCGACATGATCCTCGGCGTCCCGATCCGCTATGGCATGGGTTTCGGCCTGCCGAGCGAACTGGTGCCGCTGCCCAATCCGAACACGATCTTCTGGGGCGGTTATGGCGGCTCGCTGATCATCATCGACATGGATGCCCGCGCGACCTTCAGTTACGTGATGAACAGGATGGAGGTGGGACTGACCGGCGACCCGCGCTCCTTCGCGCTGATCGGTGCGATGTGGATGGCGATGGCGGCGGGCTGAAATCCGCGGACCACCGGCCGAACCGTTGCGGGACGGCTCGGCTCGCCCCGCGTTCGAGTGCGTTCGTCCTGCGAACGGACATTTTGCGGCGAAGCGAGCAACTTTCGAATGATGCCAAGGCTTTGCCCTATGCCACAGTCTGCGGGAAACGGCGGGCATGGTCATTGCGGGCCGGTCGTTCGGCCCCTTCCATCATTCCACGATAGGGGAATTTATGCGTAAGATTTCGATTGTGACCGCTGCGGCGGCAAGCCTGTTCATCGCGCCGCTGGCGAGTGCCCAGGAACCCGACGCGCCGGCACCGAAGGAAGAACCGGCACCGGCACCGGCCCCCGCACCCAGCGAAGAGCCGACCGCCGACCCGGCCCCGGCCCCGACCGACGAACCCGCGCCGGGCGACGAACCGGCCCCCAGCGAAGAGCCGGCGCCCGAACCCCAGGCTTAACAACGCCGCCGGGACTTCCCGGATGAAAAAGCCGTCGAAGCCCAAGCGCTTCGGCGGCTTTTCACTGTCCGTCTTGCATGGGAATCCCGGCAACCAATGGCTGGTGCCCCCAATGGCGCAGCAAATCCAGGATCGCGGCGCCCGACAGCCCCAACGTGCCGGTGTTGCGCAGGGGATGGACGTTGACCGTCTCCGCATCCGCCAACCCGGCGTCGATCACGACGGTTATGCTGCCCGGCGACGCGTTGATCGCCGCGAGCGGCGTGACCGACCCCGGCGCGATGCCGAGCAGCCGTCCCATATCCTCGGCTTTGCCGAAGCTGACGCGCTTGCTGCCGATCGCGTCGGGCAGCGCCTTCAGATCGACGCGCGCCTCCCCCGGCACGGTGACGAGCCAATATGCCCCGCCATTGTCCTTCAGGAATAGATTCTTGGTGTGCGCCCCCGGTATCGCGGCGTTGACCTCGTCGCTCTCGGCGACGGTGAACACCGCAACATGCTCGAACGAGGCGAAGGGAATGGCAAGCGCATCCAGATCCGCCAGCAATCCCGCTTCGCCCCGCATGACTCCTTCTCAGACGACGCGATGCAGCGCGCAGAGCTTGTTGCCCGACGGATCGCGCAGATAAGCGAGATAGAGCTGGCCGAAGCCGCCTTCGCGAACGCCCGGCGGGTCTTCGATCGAGGTGCCGCCGTTGGCGACGCCGGCATCGTGCCACGCCTTTGCCTGTTCGGGGCCTTCCATCGCGAAACCGATGGTGCAGCCGTTGCCGACCGTCGCCGCTTCGCCGTCGATCGGCGCCCCGACGAGGAACAGCCCGCCATTGTGCATATAGATCAGGCGGCCCTTGTCGTCCTGGATCGCCGGCTTGCCGCCGATCGCCTGAAAGGTCGCGTCATAGAATTTCCGGGCGGCCTCAAGGTCGTTCGACCCGACCATGTTGTGACTGTACATGTCTCTCTCCTCTTCGTTGATTTTGTGGGGCGCTACGGCGTGCTACAGCCGCCGGCGCGCACCGGGTCCCACACGCGGATGCCGCCGCTCCAGCCGAGATCGGCGCTCTCGCGGTTCGCCATCGAGTGGGTGACTCCGATGATCTTGAAATACCATTCGCCGGGTTTCAGATAATGCGCCTTGTTCGCGCCCCATTCGATCAGCTGGCCGGGGCGCACCTCGTCCATCCGCATGTCGAGCATGAAGCACACCGGCTTTTTGCTCAGGTTGCGCGCGTGATAGAGCAGGCCCGGCAGTTGCGCCGGCGTCACGCACTCGGGGCAGATCAGCGTGGCGATATTGTCCTGCTGCACCGCGACGCGCCCGTCCTTCGATTCGAAGCGGGCGGCGCTGTGCTTGGTCGTCACATAGCTGGTGTCGGGTGCCGGGCCCGCGTCGAGCTTTTCGGCGGCGAACGCCGGCCCGGCGAGCAACAGCGCGAGGGCGGTGCCCAGCAATCTCTCGGTCATCGCGTGAAGTCCCGTTATGCGTTGCGAATCCAGACGGACATGCTGCCCGCTTTGTCAGCGAAATACCACCGTCTTGCGGCCGTCGATCAGCACCCGCTGCTCGGCGACCCAGCGTACCGCGCGTGCCAGCACCTGTGCCTCAACGTCGCGGCCGATGCGGATCAGGTCGTCGATCCCGTCGCGATGGTCGACGCGCTCGACCGCCTGTTCGATGATCGGCCCCTCGTCGAGGTCGCCGGTGACAAAATGCGCGGTCGCGCCGATCAGCTTGACCCCGCGCTCGTGCGCGCGGTGATAGGGTTTGGCGCCCTTGAAGCCCGGCAGAAAGCTGTGGTGGATGTTGATGCAGCGCCCCGCGAGCTTTGCCGACAAGTCGCCCGACAGGACCTGCATATAGCGCGCGAGCACCAGATATTCGGCGCCCGCATCGGCCATCACCTGCAGGATCGCGGCTTCCTGGCTTGCGCGATTGGCGTCGCTCACCGGCAGATGATGGAACGGCACACCGTGCCATTCGGTCAGCCGTCGCTGATGCTCGTGGTTCGACACCACCGCCGCGATATCGATCGCCAGATTGCCGGTCGACCAGCGGTGGAGCAGGTCGTTGAGGCAATGGCTGCCCTGCGACACCGCGATGACGAAGCGCGGCTTGACCGCGCTGTCGCTGATCCGCGCATCCATCGCGAAGCGCTCGACCACCGGGGCGAACGCCGCCTGCACCTCGGCAAGCCCATCGGGAAAGCGCGGTCCAGCACCGCGAAAGGCGACGCGCATGAAAAAGCGCCCGGTGTCGAGGTCGGCATATTGCTGGCTGTCGAGGATGAAGCCGTCACGCTCCGCGAGCAGCCCCGTCACCGCCGCGACGATGCCGACCGCGTCGCCGCAGCTGAAGGTCAGGACATAGGGTCCGGTCATGCCCGGATCAGAACACCACGACGCTGCGGATGCTCTCACCCGCGTGCATCAGGTCGAACCCCTTGTTGATGTCTTCGAGGCCCATGACGTGGGTGATCATCGGGTCGATCTCGATCTTGCCGGTCATATACATGTCGACGATCTTGGGCACGTCGGTGCGGCCTTTGGCGCCGCCGAACGCGGTGCCGCGCCAGTTGCGCCCGGTGACCAACTGAAAGGGCCGCGTCGCGATTTCCTTGCCCGCCTCGGCGACACCGATGATGATCGAGGTGCCCCAACCGCGATGGCAGGCTTCGAGCGCGGTGCGCATCACGTCGGTGTTGCCGGTGGCGTCGAAGGTATAGTCGGCGCCGCCGTCGGTCAGCTGGACGATCGCCGCGACCGTGTCTTCGCGGCTCATGCCCTTGGTGTTGAGGAAGTCGGTCATGCCGAACTTGCGGCCCCATGCCTCGCGGTCGGGGTTGATGTCGACGCCGATGATCTTGTCGGCCCCCGCGAGGCGCGCGCCCTGGATCACGTTGAGGCCGATGCCGCCAAGCCCGAAGACGACGACATTGTCGCCGACCTGGACCTTGGCGGTGTTGATCACCGCGCCGACCCCGGTGGTGACGCCGCAGCCGATGTAGCAGCTCGACTGGAACGGCGCGTCCTCGCGGATCTTCGCGACCGCGATCTCGGGCAGCACGGTGAAGTTCGAGAAGGTCGAGCAGCCCATATAATGGAAGATCGGCTGGCCCTTGTAGCTGAACCGCGTCGTGCCGTCGGGCATCAGCCCCTTGCCCTGCGTCGCGCGGATCGCGGTGCAGAGATTGGTCTTGCCCGACAGGCAGCTTTTGCACTGGCGGCATTCGGGGGTGTAGAGCGGGATCACATGGTCGCCGGGCTTCACGCTGGTGACGCCCGCGCCGACCTCGCGCACGACGCCCGCGCCCTCATGGCCCAGCACGCTCGGGAAGATGCCCTCGCTGTCGAAGCCGTCGAGCGTATAGGCGTCGGTGTGGCAGATGCCCGTCGCCATGATCTCGACCAGCACCTCGCCCGCCTTCGGGCCTTCGAGGTCGAGTTCGACGATTTCGAGCGGCTTCTTCGCTTCGAACGCAACGGCGGCGCGGGTCTTCATGGGCGGGTCTCCTTCTCGGCGGCTCCAATCAGGCAAATGCGGCGGCAATGCAAGATGCGAGGAAGCTTAGGTGGCGGAGATTACCCGAAGTGAGCGGGGGGCACTCCCATATCCGTCACCCGGACTGGAGGCCCGATCGCTGATCGACAAGCTGTGCGAGCAATTGCCGGGGGCATTGCGGCGGAGCGAGGTAGTGTAACACGAAGAAAATATCGGTCGAACGATCCTCAATATCCGCTTTGCCAGCGCTCTTTCTCAAGGTCGTCGAGATTTCCGGAAGCCAGATTCTCCATCAAGCTAATCAGTTTCTCGCGAGATAAGCCCTTCATGTGTCGGGGTTCATCGTCGCTTTCGACGTTCTCGAAGGCGACATATCCCCCGTGGGAGATACTAAGGCCCCACTCACTTGCGTGCACTACAGAGACGGCGCCATGCTCTTCATCGTCAAGCCGCTCTTCCAACTCATCAAGCAATTCGGGGAAAATGGACGGAGACGGATCGCGCTGCGATGCCCCGTAACGATGATAGACGAAGAAGCTCATTCGACGAGGCTAGTGCGTTTCAGCACCAGTTCAACCGAGGCTCTCACTGACAATAAAGGGAACGTACTGCTCAACACTCCACAACACTAACCGCCAGCCCGCCCTTCGAGGTCTCCTTATATTTATCCCGCATGTCGCGCCCCGTTTGCAGCATCGTCGCGATCACCGTGTCCAAACTCACCACATGCGTGCCGTCGCCAATCATCGCGATGCGGCTGGCGTCGATCGCCTTGATCGACCCCATCGCGTTGCGTTCGATGCACGGGATCTGCACCAGACCGCCGATCGGATCACAAGTGAGGCCGAGATTATGTTCCATGCCGATCTCGGCGGCATTTTCGACCTGCGCGTTCGTCCCGCCGAGCGCCGCGGTCAGCCCCGCCGCCGCCATCGAGCAGGCGACGCCGACCTCGCCCTGGCAGCCGACCTCGGCGCCCGAGATGCTGGCGTTGCGCTTATAGAGCGCGCCGACCGCGCCCGCGGCGAGCAGGAAGGTCCGCACCCCCGCATCATCGCCGCGATAACCGCGTCGATAGAAGCGGATCACCGCGGGAATGATCCCCGCCGCGCCGTTGGTCGGCGCGGTGACGACCTTGCCGCCCGCGGCATTTTCCTCATTCACCGCCATCGCCCACAGGTTGATCCAGTCCATCATCGCGAGCGGATCGGTCAGATTCTGTTCGTGGCGGTTGCGGATGTCGGCGGCGATCTGCGGCGCGCGGCGCTTGACCTTGAGCCCGCCGGGCAGGATTCCGGTGCTGCAGCAGCCCGCGTCGATCGAGGCGTCCATCGCGCCGGCGATCGCGTCGAGCCCGGCGTTCACCTCGTCGAGGCTGCGGTGCACCAGCTCATTCTCGAGCATCATTTCGGCGAAGCTCTTGCCCGCCGCGGCGCCCATGCTCAGCAAATCGGCGCCCGAGGTGAAAGCGAAGGGCAGGCTCACCTCGTCCTCGGCGCCGCGGCTGTTGCGCCCCGCTTCGTCCTCGTCGACGACGAAACCGCCGCCGATCGAGAAATACATGCGCTTCGCCAAAATCTCTCCGCCCGCGTCGCGCGCGGTGAAGCTCAGCGCATTGCTGTGGAACGGCTGGCGCTGGCGCATCTGGAAATGCAGGTCGCGCGCCGGCTGGAACCGCACGCGCTGGCGGCCGAGCAGATAGAGGAAACCCTCGCCCTCGGCGCGGTCCCAATGCGCCTTGATCGCGGCGAGGCTGGTCGAGGCCGGGATTTCGCCCGCCAATCCCGCGACGATCGCGGTGTCGGCGGCATGCCCCTTTCCGGTCAGCGCGAGCGAGCCATAAAGGTCGGCTTCGACATGCGCGGTCTTCGTCAGCAGCCCCTGCTCGTCGAGCCACACGGTAAAGCGCCGCGCCGCGACCATCGGGCCGACGGTATGCGAACTCGACGGGCCGACGCCGATCTTGAACAATTCGAACAGGCTGATGGTCATGGTTTTGCCGGGGCAATCGCTTCGAGGGGGAATTTCGCGACGATCTCGCGCGAGGCCTGCAGCGTATAATGGCCGTAGTCGAAATGGAAAGGCGAACCGTCCGACGCGAACAGCGGGCAGACGGTTTTCGGACATTCCAGATCCTGCAAGGACACGTAGGTCGCACCCGCCGCCCCGACGCGCCGCGCCATCTCGCGATCGAGCGCCATCCGTTCGGGGTCGCGGCCGCTGCGGACCAGCGCGAAATCGTCGCGGGCGATCGCGCGCGCGAGCAGGCGCGGCATCGGCTCGTCATATTCGACCGTCGGACCGATGACGGTGACCGGCACGCCCTTGGCGCGAACATGCGCGATGGCGCGAAGCAGGCCGTCCATCTCATCGGCGCGCCAGCGGCCCGAGAGGATCACCCGGTCGAGCCGGCCCGTACCCGGAAGCGTGCCGAAGCCGATCTCCATCACTTCGGTGCAGCGCTTGTCGCCCGCCGTCGGCCAGACCGGGCGGCACCCCGAAGCGGTCACCTGCATCACATTCATATCCGCGAGGCGCTCGCCCAGCGCGCGCGCCAGATGCCCGGCGTGACTGTCGCCGAGGATCATGATGTTCGGCCGGTCGGGACGCAGCGTCGCACACCGCGCAACGTCGAAATGCGGCGTGTCGCTGTTCGCCATGCAGATGCCGTTGCGGAACTGCAAAATTCCTTCGGGCGCATAGTCATAGTCGAGATAGGTCAGCACGCGCGCGATGCGCGGATCGGCGATCCGCTCCTTCGCCGCCTGCACCGCGAGCAGTGCCGCGGCGCCCGCGACGAGCAGCATCGCGGCGAGCGCGGCCCACAACACGCGCGGCGTCGCCCACGCCCTGCCGCGCCGAAGGAAGGGCTGTTCGATCAGGCGATAGCTGAGGATGGCGAGCGCAAAGGAAATCGCGATCGTCGCGGCCATTTCGCCCGCGTCGAGCGTCAGCCCGCGCTCGAAGCGCCAGAAGGCCATCACCGGCCAGTGCCACAGGTAAAGCGAATAGCTGATATCGCCGACGAAGCGCATCGGCGCGAGCGACAGCAGCTTCGCGGTGCCGCCGGTCTCGCCATAGGCGATGAGCAGCGCAGTGCCGATGCACGGCAGCAACGCCCAGGGCACCGGGAACGCCATCTCTTCCTCGATCACGAACAGCGCCGCGACGACCATCGCAAGGCCCGTCCAGGTCGCGACGGCGCGCAGCCGCGGGCCAAGCGTGGGGAAGCCGCCGGTGGCGACCAGCCCGCCGAGCGCCAGTTCCCAGGCGCGCGACGGCAGGAGATAGAAACTCGCCTGCGCCTTGTTGATGTGGATCAGCCCATAGCCGATCGCCAGCGACACCGCGGCGATTACCCATAGTGCCGCGACGATATGACGCGGCAGCCAGCGGCGCAGCGCGATCAGCAGCAGCGGGTAGAAGATATAGAATTGCTCCTCGACCCCCAGCGACCAGGTGTGGAGCAAGGGGGTGAGTTCGGCGTCCCCGAAATAATTGACCGTGCGCCAGAACCAGATGTTCGACCCCGACAGCGCGGTGGCCGCGGCGCTCCACGACAGGTCGCGCATATCCTGCGGGAACAGGCGCCACCAGCCGACCGCGAGCACGACCGCCAGCATGACGAGCAGCGCGGGCAGGATGCGCAGCG
This sequence comes from Sphingopyxis sp. GW821-FHT02C12, assembly GCF_059421785.1. Lineage (NCBI taxonomy): Bacteria > Pseudomonadati > Pseudomonadota > Alphaproteobacteria > Sphingomonadales > Sphingopyxidaceae > Sphingopyxis > Sphingopyxis sp. GW821-FHT02C12. The sequence continues at coordinate 2,119,131 of NZ_JBWKVQ010000001.1, read as the reverse complement.
CACGGCGGCGATAGAAACCGGTCAGGGTGAAGCGATCGGCGTCCATCTCCTTCAGGATGATGCGGCTGATCAGATAGCCCGAGATGACGAAAAAGATGTCGACGCCGACGAACCCGCCGGGGATCGCGGTGAGCCCGGCGTGGACGAGCAGGATCGGCAGGACGGCCAGGGCGCGCAGTCCGGCGATGTCGTTGCGATACTGCATGATCCCCCAAATAGGCTGGCCGGCGCGCGCGCCGCGCGGCGGCCCGGACCTAGCCGCTTGGCGTCATTTGGGAAAGGGGGGATGGGCGGACGGCATGCGCCGCCCGCCCGATCGGATCAGGGATAGGTCCAAGTGCCTTCGCGTGCGAAATTCTCCGCCGCGAAATCCCAGTTCAGCAGATTGTCGACGGTCGCATTGACATAGTCGGGGCGGACATTCTTGCGATCGATATAATAGGCATGTTCCCATACATCGACGACGAGCAGCGGCTTGATGCCCGCGGTCAGTTCGGTGCCCGCGTCGTGGGTGTCGGTGACCGACAGCGTGCCGTCGCGCGAGACGAGCCACGCCCAGCCCGACGCGAAATGGTTGATCGCGGTTTCCTTGAGCTTCTTCTTCAGATCGTCGAGCGACCCGAAATCGCGGTCGATCGCGGCGGCGAGGTCGCCCTCGGGCGCGGTCGCATTCGGGGTCAGGCTGTTCCAGTAGAAACCGTGGTTCCACGACTGGGCGGCGTTGTTGAACATGCCCTTGTTGCCCGACCCTTCGGCATGGTGGATGATTTCCTCGAGGCTCTTGTCGGCGAGTTCGGTGCCCTCGATCGCGGCGTTGAGCTTGTCGACATAGGTCTTGTGATGCTTGCCATGGTGCGTCTGCAGCGTTTCGGCTGAAATATGCGGCGCGAGCGCGTCCTCGGCATAGGGCAGGACGGTGAGAGCGATCGTCATGGCAGTCTTCCTTTTTTATCGGGGAGTATGGGCCCCTTAACTCGGGATAGCGCGCCGCGGTTGCAAGGTTTGAGGGGCAAATTTTCAGAACCTTGGCGCCCAAAACCTCGTCATTGCGAGCGAAGCGAAGCAATCCAGAGCGGGTTTACGCACGCTCTGGATTGCCGCGTCGCCTCCGGCTCCTCGCAATGACGATGTGAATCAGGTCGCCATCGCCAGCAATGTCGCCACCCGGTCCGCCTCCTCCGCCGGCTTGTCGCGCCGGATCCGCGATATCCGCGGGAAACGCATCGCCAGCCCCGACTTGTGGCGCTTCGACACGTGGATCGAATCGAACGCCACCTCGAGCACCAGCGACTTTTCGACCTCGCGCACCGGGCCGAAGCGGTTCAGCGTGTGATCGCGCACGAACTTGTCGAGCCATTTCAGCTCCTCGTCGGTGAAGCCCGAATAGGCCTTGCCGACCGGCAGCAATTCGCCCGCGTCGGACCAGCAGCCGAAGGTGTAATCCGAATAGAAGCTCGCGCGGCGGCCGTTGCCGCGCTGCGCGTACATCATCACGCAATCGGCGGTGAGCGGGTCGCGTTTCCATTTGTACCACAGCCCGGCGCGGCGCCCCGCGACATAGGGCGCGTCGCGGCGCTTGAGCATCACCCCCTCGATCGCCGCATCGCGCGCGCCGGCGCGGCGCTCGGCAAGGTCGTCGAAGTCGGCGGCGTCAATGACCTGCGACAGGTCGAAATGGCTGTCGGCGAGTCGCGGCACAAAGGCCTCGAGTTGCCGCCGCCGCTCGGTCCACGGCAGGGCGCGCAAATCGGTGCCATCGACCGCGAGCAGGTCGTAGACGCGCACGAAGGCCGGATAATCGGCGAGCATCTTTTTCGACACCGTCTTGCGTCCGAGCCGTTGCTGCAACGCATTGAAGCTTGCCGCCTCACCCCCCTGCGCATCACCCCGCACGAGCAATTCGCCGTCGATCACCGCATCCTGGTCGAACGCCGCGACCAGTTCGGGAAAGGCGGCGCTGATCTCCTCGCCGCCGCGGCTGTAGATGCGCGTCTCGCCGCCGCCATGGACGATCTGGACGCGAATGCCGTCCCATTTCCACTCGGCGGCATAGTCGGCGAGATCGACACTTTCTTCCTCTAGCGGATGCGCGAGCATGAAGGGGCGGAAAAAGGCGACGTCGGCGAGATCGGGCCGCTCGGCGCGGCCTTCGCCCCAGGCGAAGAGCGGTGCATAGGGTGGCGGGATCGCGTGCCACAGTTCCTCGACGTCATCGACCGGCACATCGAACGCCAAAGCGAACGCCTGTTTCGCGAGCCGCGCCGACACCCCGACGCGCATGCCGCCGAGCGCCAGCTTGAGCAGCGCATAGCGTCCGTCAGCGTCGAGCCGGTCGAGCAGCGATGCGACGACGGCGGGCGCATCGCTGCGGCTGGCGCCCGCGAGCGCATCGACCACTTGCGACACGCTGAGATCACCCTCCACCCCCGGCGCATCGGGCCACAGCAACGCCGCCGTCTCCGCGGTATCGCCGACGAAATGCCGCGACAACCGGAACAATTCCTCGTCGACCCGCGTCGCCAGCAATGTCCGCACCATCGCCGACTTCACCGCCGGAAAATCAAGGCTCTCGGTCAGCGCGGCGATTGCCCAGCCGCGATCGGGGTCGGCGGTGTGTTTCAGATAATCGGCGATCAGCGCCAGCTTGCTGTTGCGCGAGCGGGTGTAGATCAACCGGTCGATCAGCGCCGCGAAGCGCTTCACCCCTCCTCCTCCAGATCACGGCCCACCAGATGCAGCGCGCGCGCTTTCCGCTGATGCAGCTCGCACCAGCGCAGCAGCCCGTCCTCGCTGCCATGGGTGATCCACGTCTCGCGGGGGTTTACCTCCGCGATCGTCGTCGTCAGTTCGTCCCAGTCGGCATGGTCCGAAATCACCAGCGGCAGTTCGACCATCCGCTGCCGCGCGCGCTGGCGCACCCGCATCCAGCCCGACGCCATCGCGGTGACCGGATCGGGCAATCGCCGCGACCAGCGGTCGTTGAGCGCCGACGGCGGCGCGACGATGATCTGTCCCGCCATTTCGGTCTTGTCGGTTTCGCTGACCAGCCGCAGTTCCCCAAGATCGACACCGTGCATCGCATAAAGCTGGCACATCTTTTCGAGCGCGCCGTGGATATAGATCGGCGCGTCCCAGCCCGCGCCGCGCAGTTCGGCAATCACCCGCTGCGCCTTGCCGAGGGCATAAGCACCGACGAGTACCGAGCGATCAGGCTCGGCACGCACCGCGCCGATCAGCTTGGCGATCTCGTCGGTCGTCGGCGGATGGCGGAACACCGGCAGGCCGAAGGTCGCCTCGGTGACGAAGATGTCGCACGGCACCACCTCGAACGGCGCGCAAGTTGGATCGGCGCGGCGCTTGTAGTCACCGGTGACGACGATGCGCTCGCCGGCATATTCCATCAGGATTTGCGCACTGCCCAGCACATGCCCCGCCGGATGAAAGCTGAAGCGCACCCCGCCGCGCTCGAATCCGTCGCCGTAGGGAAAAGCCGCATTGTGGCTCGCCTCGACATCGACGCCATAGCGCAGCGCCATGATCGCCAGCGTCTCGGGGGTCGCATAGACCGAAGCGTGGCCGCTGCGCGCATGGTCGGCGTGGCCGTGGGTGACCGCGGCGCGTTCGACCGGACGCGACGGGTCGATCCACACATCGGCGGGCTTGACGTAGATGCCGCTCGGGTGCGGCTCGATCCAGGTCCTGGCCTTCGCCATCAGGCAGCGAGCTTTCGCGCCCGGGCCAGATCGGCCACGAACGCCGTCCGCTCCTCGGCCGCGCGATCGTGGTCGGGCAGGCGCAGCAAGAAGGAGGGGTGGATCGTCGCGATCAATTTCGTGCCCCCTGCCAGTTCGTGCACCGTGCCGCGCATCGATGTGATGCTCGCACTCTTCCCCGTCACCCCGCGCAGCGCGCTGCCACCCAAGGTGACGATCAGGTCGGGCTGCACCAGCGCGCGCTCCTTGTCGAGCCACCAGCGGCAGATGTCGATCTCGCCCGTCGTCGGATTCTGGTGCAGCCGGCGTTTGCCGCGCGGTTCGAACTTGAAATGCTTGACCGCGTTGGTGAGGAAAACCGACGTGCGGTCGAGCCCCGCCTCTTCAAGTACCTCGTTCAGCAATTGCCCCGCCGGGCCGACGAAAGGCCGCCCTTCGAGGTCCTCGCGATCGCCCGGCTGTTCGCCGACGAGCATGATCCGCGCCGCGCCGGGACCCTCGCCCGTCACCGCCTGCGTCGCGTTGCAATGAAGCGGGCAGCGTGTGCAGCCGCCGATGGCGCGCGCGAGGTCGGCGAGCGTATCGATATCGTCGGTCAGGGCCAAGTCGTCGATCACGCGGGTTCGCCATTTGTCGGTTTGCGGGTTTGCTAGCGAAACGGCGGTCTCACGCATCCGTTCCACCCGCGCCCCGGCCCCGGCAAGCAAGGACGCGATATCCTGCGCCTCGGGCAGATTGTGCCAATATTTCTTCGGCATCTCGGCGCGCATCGCGGCGATCTTGACGCGCGCCGGGTTGAAGATCGCGCCATAATAAGTGCGCCACTGATCCTCGACGACGTCGCTGCCCGGCACCTCGTCCTTCGTCCCGCCATCGCCATAGCGCAGTATCTCAGCCTGCCAGATCGCGCGCGCGTCGGGGGTAACGATCGCCCAATCCATCCCGGTGAAGCGGCGCTGAAAGAAGGGTGCGGTCAGCCGCAGGATGCGATGATCGGGCTCGAACCATGCGGCGAAGCTTTCGCGACCGCCTTCCTCGCCGAGCCGCCGGAAACGTACAAAGGCGTGCATCTTGTGAATGTCGCGGCGGATCGCCTTGTCGGTCTTGCGGAGCCAATCAACATCGGCGTCGGTCGTCCGCGCCAGCAATTGTCGCTCGCGCGCCGTGCGCCAGACGAGGCGATACAGCCGCGCCGGGACTTGCGGGTCGCGGTGACAGATCACCCGGTCGGCCATTTCGAGCAGTTCGCGCGGCAGCGACACCGTACCCGCCGATGCGTGCACCTCGTCACCACCGAACAGCGAAGCCCCCTCCTTCGCGCCGCGCCAGTTCACATCCTCAGGCGCGATGCCGCCCGCCAGCAACCCGCGGGCCACCGCGCGCCATTCGGCGAAATCGCCGGGGGTCCGCAGCACCGCCTCCCTCACAGCGCTAGCGCCAGCTGCTCCGCGGGCGGCGCGAAACGCGCGCGCAAATCGGCGCTGTCGGTGAGCTTCCCCGGCCGCCAGTCGAGCGTGACGATGAAAGGCAAGAGCTTCTTCACCGACGACGTCAGCTTCGCCAGATCGCCGAGCCGCAGCGCGCCGGTACGCCGCACGGCGACGATGCGCTCGACCGCGCGCGTCCCCAGCCCCGGCACGCGCAGCAGCAATTCGCGCGGCGCGCGGTTGATATCGACGGGGAAAATCTCACGCCGCATCAGCGCCCAGGCAAGCTTCGGATCGATGCTCAGGTCGAGCATGCCCTCGCTCGCCCCCTCCATGATCTCGCTGCGCGCAAAACCATAGAATCGCAGCAGCCAGTCGGCCTGATACAGCCGATGCTCGCGCATCAAGGGCGGGCGCACCGGCGGCAGCGCGCTGCTCGCGTCGGGGATCGGGCTGTACGCCGAATAATAGACGCGGCGCAGGTGATAGCCCGAATAGAGATTGTCCGCCGCCGCGAGGATATCGTCGTCGCGCGCCGCGTCGGCGCCGACGATCATCTGCGTCGATTGCCCCGCCGGCGCGAAGCGCGGCGGCTTCGCCTTGCCAATCAACCGGCCCTTCGCTGCCTCCATCGCATCGTCGGCACCGACGCGCACCGACGCCATCGTCTTGCGGATCGTCGCGGGCTTCTTCTCGGGCGCGAAGCTTTCCAGCCCCGCCTCGGTCGGCAGCTCGACATTGGTCGAGAGGCGGTCGGCGTAAAGCCCGGCGAGCGCCACCAGCGCAGGATCGGCACCCGCGATCGTCTTCAAATGGATATAGCCCTGAAAGCGATGCTCCTCGCGCAATATGCGCGCCACCTCGACCAGTTGCTCCATCGTATAATCTTCGGAACGGATAATGCCCGAGGAGAGGAACAGCCCCTCGATATAATTGCGCTTGTAGAAATCGAGGGTCAGCGTGACGACCTCTTGCGGCGAAAACCGCGCGCGCTCGACATTGCTCGACGCGCGGTTGATGCAGAAGCGGCAGTCGTAAACGCAGAAATTGGTGAGCAGGATTTTCAGCAGCGAGATGCAGCGCCCGTCGGGGGCATAGCTGTGACAGATGCCCATGCCCTCGGTCGACCCGATGCCTTTGGTAGCCGTCGAGTCGCGCTTCACCGTCCCCGACGACGCGCAGGACGCGTCATATTTGGCGGCGTCCGCGAGTAGCGCGAGCTTCTGGAGAATCGTCTTGCGGCTCATGCGGACCGGCATAGCATATGGAACAAAGAAGGAACAAACTTGGGTTAAGGATGATCGGCAGGCCGTGCTTGTCGGTTTGCCCCGCCTGCGGCATGATGCCCGCAACGACAATTTTTCGGGCGGAGCAGGGGCTTTGGCGTCGAAGGTGAGACGATATATTCTGGTCCCGTTGCTGCTGATGGGGTTCATGGCGTTCTGGAGCCTGATCACCGGACGAACCCCGGATCTATCGCTGGTGCTGTTCGTGTTGATCGTCAGCTGGACATCGACCTATTTCGGCAATCGCGATCCAATCGATGGCGATATCGATTTCGATGCACCGCCGACACGCAACGAAATGATCCGGGCTGTCGCCTGCGCGCCGTTGGGTCTCCTAGGGCTTGGCGTCTTCATCTATGAGCTGGTCACAGGGTTAGATCGAGGGATTATCGAGATCTCATCGGCGCGCGATTGGACGGTGTCGTGGGCCGACTATCCCTTCGGCTTTGTCTTCACCATCGCCATGTATCTGGTCTTCACCGCGCTGATGCTCGCAATGCTCTATTATTCCTGGTTCACGATCCGCGAGTGGATCGACGAGCGCCGCGTCGCGACGGATCGCCGCTAAGCACCGGTCACCCCCGCCCCAGCCGCATCCGGAACGCGTCGAGGTGAAAATAGCTCGGGTCGAAATCGCACATCGCCGCCAGCGCATCGGGATCGAGGAAGCGGATCCACTGCCGGCTCATCTCGATATAGCCCTCGCGTACCAGCCGCCGCAGCACGCGGTTGGTGTGGATCGGGGTCAGCCCCAACGTGTCGGCGATCTGCGTCTGGGTCATCGGCAGGCGCAGCGTATCGTCGCCCGCCAGCTTGACGATCTGCGCGCGGCGATGGAGTTCGAGCAGCAGATGGCCGATCCGCTCCTGCGCGCTCTGGCGCCCGTTGCGGACGATCTGTTCGCGCAGGAACGCTTCCTCTTGCACCTGCGTCCACCAGAAGGCCATGGTCAGAGCACCCGACCCCGACATCAGGTCGCGCACCGCTTGCGGCGCGATCGCATAGGCCGATCCCTGGGTGATCGCGAGCACGCTGTGGTCGGCCTCGGCCGCTACCAGCACCTGCAGGTCGAAGATGTCGCCGGGGAGCAGGATGTTGAGGATCTGGCGCCGACCGTCCTCGAGCTCCTTGTAGCGCGCTGCCCAGCCTTCGCGCATCACCAGCACCGCGTCCATCGGCTGGCCGGCGGTCACGATCTCGCTGTTCGCGGCAAAGCTGCGCACCTTGCCGCCGAGCGCGAGCATCTGCTCGCGCTCGTGCGCGCCGAGGTCACTGTAAAACTGCAAGCGCGCCACCAGCGCTTCCAACGTCATAAAGCCCCCGCCTCGATCGTTAAGCTTCGCGCCACCGCGCGGGCAATGTGATGGTACAGACCAGGCCGCCGGGTTCCCAGCGTCGCTCGATCGTCCCACCAAGGTTATTACGCACACTGCGCTCCATCAACAAGGTGCCAAAGCTGGTCCGCTGCGGCGGACCGGCGATCGGCGTGCCGCCGCTCTCGGTCCAGATCAGGCGGAACTGCCGGTCGGCGTCGCCCTCGGCATCCTGCGACCAGGCGACGTCGACACTCCCGGTCTCGCTGGCGAGCGCGCCGTGCTTGACCGCATTGGTCGCCAGTTCGTTGAACAACAGCGCCATCGCGACCACCGCATTTTCGGGCAGCTCGAGGTCGGGGCCCGACCAGGTAATGCGCGGAAAGGCCGCCTCGACCTCGCGCAGCAGCGCGTGCATCGACCCGGTCAGGAAATTGGCGCCGAGCAGGACATTCTGTGCGCGGTTGAGCGCATCGAGCCGGCTGCTGATCCGCTCGACATAATCGTCGACATCGACGGCGGCATGGCGGGTCAGCGAAATGATCGCGCCGACGGTCGCGAACAGATTGCGCATCCGGTGGTGCAACTCGCGCATCAAGATCGTGTCGTTGTCGCGCCGGTTGCGCTGTTCGGTGATATCGATGCTGACCCCCGTCAGCATCGCGTCGTTCGACCGCACGTCCCAGTCGCCGCGGATCGACAGCCAGCGAATGCCGTGTTCGGGGTGCAGGATGCGATGCTCGACCGAATAGGGGGTGCCGTTCGCGATCGAATCGTCGAGCACCGCGTGCACCAGCGCATGATCTTCGGGGTGGATGCGCTCGAAGGCCAGCGCGGCGGTGGCGAGCGCCGTGTCATGATCGGCGCCCCACAATTCCGCGACCGCACCGTGCCATTGCAAAACATCGGTGCGCGGGTCGAGCTGCCAGGTCGCGACCCCCGAAAAATCGAGCGCGCGCTCGAGCATGTGGCGCGCGGCGTCGCGCTCCATGCCGATCCGCCGCAGATCGGCCTCGGCCATGATGATCGAGGCGAAATCCGCGAGCCGTTCGAGCTCCTTGGGCGTCAGCGCCGAGCGCGGCTTGCGGTCGATGATGCACAGCGTTCCGAGTATGGCCCCGTTATAGGCGTAGAGCGGCACCCCGGCATAGAATCGGATGTCAGGCGCCCCGGTGACCAGCGGATTGTCGCGAAAGCGCGGATCGGTCGAGGCGTCGGTGACCACCACCGGCCGGCCCTCGGCGACGACGAACTGACAGAAGCTGATGTCGCGCGGCGTTTCAGGCACGTCGAGGCCGAAGGCCGATTTGAACCATTGGCGGCAGTCGTCGATCAGCGACACGAGCACGATCGGCGCGTCGAACAGGTCGGCGACGAGTTTGGTCACCCGGTCGAATGCCGGTTCGGGCGCCGTGTCCAGGATGCGATATTCGCGCAGCGTCCGCAGCCGCCGACTTTCATCGTGCGCGAGGTCCCTGTCCTCACCGTCCGCCAAATTTGCCCCCCTGTCGTCCCCTGGCGTCATCGCGCCGTGCCCTGGGGTCGCTGTGCCATGAAACCGGTCCTCAAAAAAGCATGGTGGCCACCCGGATCGAAGAAAGGCGGAAATCCGCCCCTTCGCGCCGCAGCCTGATAGCGTCCCGCGGTGTCTTACGCATTGCGCGCCAACAAGTTGCGCAGATTTAGCACAGCAATCGGAACCCGATCGCGCGGCGCGGCGTATGACGTCATTGAGTGGGAGGTCTTTGCATGAGCCTGGGTGATGAAATTCGCGGCCATCTGCCGTTTCTGCGCCGCTACGCGCGCGCGCTGACCGGTACCCAGCAGCATGGCGACAATTTCGTCCATACGATGCTCGAAGTCATCGTCGCCGCTCCCGACGAGTTCCGGTCCGAAAACGGCATCCGCATCGACCTCTACCGCACCTTTCACCGCATTTGGGAAAGCGCCTTCATCGACGATGGCGAGGGGAGCGACGATGCGGAAGACCCCATCGTCCGCGCCGCCAACCGCCGCCTCGCGCGCATCACCCCGCTCGGCCGCCAGATATTGCTGCTCACCGCGCTCGAAGGCTTTTCGACCGAGGAAGCGGCGATCATCACCGGCACCGACGGACCGACCGTCGAAAGCCTGCTCGCCGAAGCGGTCGGCGACCTCGACCGCGAATCGCGCACCTCGGTGCTGATCATCGAGGACGAACCGCTGATCGCGATGGAGCTCGAAGCGATCGTCCGTGCCCTCGGTCACGAGGTCGCCGGCATCGCGACCACCCACGACGACGCCGTCGCGGCGTTCGAGGCGACCGACGCCGGGCTTGTGCTCGCCGATATCCAGCTCGCCGACGGATCGTCGGGGATCGACGCAGTGCAGGACATATTGGCTCTGGCGCCGGTGCCGGTGATCTTCATCACCGCCTTCCCCGAACGGCTGCTCACCGGCAACCGCGTCGAGCCGACCTTCCTGATCTCGAAGCCGTTTCGCGAGAATACGGTGCGCGCCGCGATCAGCCAGAGCCTGTTGTTCACCCCGCAACTGGCGATTTAAGCACGGACGCCGCTTCTCCTCTCCCGCGAGGGGGGAAATCCTTACCCCGCGCTCGGTCCCTCGCTGGTCAATTTGTCGACGCCGTCCATAATATCGCGAAAGGCGTCGCTCGCCGCCGTGGTGTCGGCGCTGCGCAGCGGCATCTGCCCACCCTCCAATATCTCCTGCAGCGCGGTGCGGGCGCGCGACACGCGGCTCTTCATCGTCCCCACCGCGCACTCGCAGATCGCTGCCGCTTCCTCATAGGATAATTGTCCCGCGCCGATCAGCACCAGCGCCTCGCGCTGGTCGACCGGCAGCATCAGCAACCCGCGCTGGACGTCGGCGAGATGCAGGCTGTCGTCCTGGTCGTCGGGCGCGACGAGCAGCCGCTCGGCGGCGAGTTCGTCATAGTCGGCGGTGAATTTCTTGCGCCGCATCTGCGACAGGAAACAGTTGCGCAGGATGACGAAGGCCCAGCTCTTCATGCTCGACGGCCCGGGAATATATTGCGCGCGCGCCTTCCATGCCTTCAGCATCGTTTCCTGCACCAGGTCGTCGGCGAGGTCGGCGTTGCCGCACAGGCTGCGGCCGAAGGCGCGAAGATGCGGGAGCATCGCGGCGAGTTCACGCTTGAAGGTCGCGTCGTCGAGCGGCTGGGCGGTGTCGCTGATCATCCGGCGCGTCGTTCCCGACGCTTGGGCATTGCCTTGAAGAATAACATCATCTTGTCCCGGCTTACCCCGTTCGGTGACCGATGCAAACCCATATGGCGCACGGGCGGCGCGGGCGGCGCATCCCGACCGGGTGCGATCACCCCGCCCCGCTGCGCCGGCCGAGCGCAAGGAAGTTCGCCATCAGCCGCTCATCCTGCGGGTCGAGCACGCCGCGCGCCGCCAGCCGAGCCAGATCCTGGTCGTGGTTGCGGAACAAGGGACTGTACAGCATCGAAAAGTCGGCGAACTCGCGCTCCTCGATCCGGCGGCGGCGGATCTCGATCATGCCATTGTGGCGCAGGTCGGCGCGAATCCGCGCGAGGCAGGCCTCGACCTTCGGTACCGGTCCTTCGAGCAGCTGCATGAAGTTCTGGCCGTTGTATATCAACGCGCCGGTCAGCGCGTCGCGGGCATTGTTCGCCTGCGCCCCGCCCACCATCGCGGTGATATCGCCGGGCGCCAGGCCGGGGTCAGCCACGCTGACGTAAATCACAGAAAGCAAGAAACGACCCTCCCACGTGCCGGGGCGATGCCCCGCTGCATCGCCGACCCCTACACGCCCGCCGGTTGGCTTATGCTAACTTGCGTTAATGGCGCGAATCTTTTGTCGCTGCTGCGATCCGTCGCAAAAAACGACCTTACCCGGGAACTTGGGGCCTTCTTCTTCGTTCCTCGGGCATGGCAACGCACGGCGAACATAGGACAAAAGGCGACGGCGCCCCGCAGCGTGTTCCGATGGAGCGCCGGTCGGGTCCGGGCAGTTTTCCCGGAACCGGCAGCGAACAATGGTATCGCGCGCTCACCGGGCGGCAGGCGCCCGAACCGGTCAGCAATAAATTGCGCATCATCTACGGCAATATCGTCGCCGAACCACTGCCCGACGGCATGCTCGACCTTCTCTCGCAGATCGATCAGAAAGCGCCCGATCAGGAATGACCCAGGCCAGTGCCGTTTCATCGCGGGAGGGGGGAAGCCTGTCCGACCGCGAGTTCAAGACTCTGCTCGCCGGGGTCATCCCCCATTTGCGCGCCTATGGCCGCAGCCTGTCGGGCAATCCCGACCTCGCCGACGACCTGACGCAGGACACGATGGTCAAGGCCTGGGCGTCGCGCGAACGGTTCGAGGCGGGAACCTCGATCAAGGCCTGGACCTTCGTCATCCTGCGCAACACTTTCCTGTCGCAGATGCGCCGCAACAAATTCGTCGGCGACTATGACGAGACCGCTGTCGAACGCACGCTGTCGACCCCCGCCAGCCAGGAAGAATCGGGCGAAATGGCCGATCTCCAGCGCGGGCTGATGGAATTGCCGCAGGACCAGCGCGAGGCGCTGATCCTCGTCGGCGCCGGCGGCATGTCGTACGAGGAGGCGGCGAGCATCTGCGGCTGCGCGCTCGGCACGATGAAGAGCCGCGTGTCGCGCGCGCGCCACGCGCTCGAGGAAATCATGAACAGCGGCCATTTCTCGCAAAAGCGCGCCGAAGCGGCCCCCGCGAGCGAGGCAATCGACGCGATCATGGACAGCGTCGAAACGATCGCCGCGCGCCACGAAGCGCTGGGCCGCTGACCCCTCGACTTTGCGGGCCGGGCGCGCCAGATTGTCCGCCCCTCCCCCCAGCCAAGCGAGCTCAGCCATGAAAACCGCCTCTCATTTCGTCCTTGCCGCCGCAATGCTGGTCGGTGCTTGCACCTCGGGCGCAACGCCTAGCGACGCCGCCGCTGCGACCGACACGGCCACGATCGACGCCAATGGCACGCAGCCCGCGACCCCGCTCGCCGATGCCCCCTTCACGGTGCAGGAGGTCGCGAGCTTCAACGAACCCTGGGCGATGACCTTCCTGCCCGGCACCCCCTTCGCGCTCGTCACCGAAAAGTCAGGCAAGCTGAAATTATGGAGCGAGCGCGGCGCGCCCATCGACGTCGCGGGCGTACCGACCGTGGCCTATGGCGGCCAGGGCGGCTTCGGCGATGTGATCGCCGCGCCCGATTTCGCGACCAGCGGCACCATCTATCTCAGTTGGGTCGAGGAAGGCAGCGGCGGCACCTATGGCGCAGTCGTCGGCAAGGCCCGGTTCGACCAGAGCGGCGCCCCTGCCCTGAAGGACCTGCAGATCATCTGGAAACAGGATCCGAAGGTCAGCGGCCGCGGCCATTTCTCGCACCGCCTCGCCTTTTCGCCCGACGGCAAATATCTGTTCATCGGGTCGGGCGAGCGGCAGAAATTCGACCCCGCGCAAGACATGAAGGCCAATCTCGGCAAAATCCTGCGCCTCAATCCCGACGGCAGCGTCCCCGCCGACAATCCCTTCGCGTCCGAAGGTGGCGTCACCGCACAAATCTGGTCGCTCGGCCACCGCAACGTCCTCGGCCTCGCCTTCGACGGGTCGGGCAAACTCTGGAACCAGGAAATGGGGCCAAAGGGCGGCGACGAGGTCAATCTGGTCGCGGCGAAGTCCAATTACGGCTATCCGATCGTCTCGAACGGCGACCATTATGACGGCAAGGATATCCCCGATCACCCGACGCGTCCCGAATTCGCGGCGCCGAAACTGTGGTGGAACCCCTCGGTCTCGCCCGCCGGACTCGTCTGGTACGACGGCGACCTCTATCCGGGCTGGAAGAACAGCCTGCTGATGGGCGCGCTGTCGGGCGAAGGGTTGATTCGCATGGGCGTAGACGGCGACAAACTGCACAAATCCGACCGCTGGGACTTCGGCAAGCGCATTCGCGAGGTCGAGGTGCGTGGCGACGGATCGGTCTGGCTGCTCACCGACGGCAGCGACGGCAAGCTGGTGAAGCTCGTCCCCAAGGGTTGAATGTTCCCCGGCGAACGCCGGGGCCCAGGAAAGTTTGCGCAATCCTGCTGGACCGCGTCCGGAGTCCCGTGCCTCCGGACGCCTTTCGCCGGGTAACAGTAATGACTATATCGCCCGCATGCTCCGCGACCTCCTCGCCCGGCGCGCCGAATGGCCGGCGCGCATCGCCGATCCCGACGCGCCGCCGTCGCTCGGGCTGCTGTGGCGCGAGGCGACGTCGCTGCTGCGCGCGCTGTGGGGCCGCATCCGCGCGATGCCGCCCGAACCCAATCCCGACAGCGAGCATCCGCCGGTGATGGTGCTGCCGGGTTTCCTGTCGGGCGACTGGGCGACCAAGGCGCTGCGCGGCGACCTCCGCCGCTCGGGGTTTCGCTGTTACGGCTGGGGTCTGGGCTTCAACCGCGGCGCGACGGCGGACATCATCGAGCGCATCGACACGCGGGTGCAATGGATCATCGATCGCACCGGCCATGCGCCCGCGCTGGTGGGGTGGAGCCTTGGCGGCATTTACGCGCGCGAATATGCCAAACATCATCCCGGCAAGGTCGCGCGCGTCGTCACCCTCGGCTCGCCCTTTTCGGGTAGCCGCCGCGCCAACCGCGCCTGGCGGCTCTATCATCTGATCGCGCGCCACCCGGTCGACAATCCGCCGATCGACTTCCATCCCGCGCCGCGCCCCGAAATGCCGACCTTCGCCCTGTGGTCGGCGCACGACGGCGTCGTCGCGGTCAACAGCGCGCGCGGCGCCCCGCACGAAAGCGACCGCCAGGTCGAGGTCGACTGCGGCCATATGGGCTTCGCTTACGCCCCGACCTCGGTCGCGGCGATCGTCAAGGCGCTGAAGGAAGAGGTAGCATGAGGCGGCCGCTTCGCGCTTGTCTATGTGCATTGATCCTTTCGGCGCCGCTGGCCACGCAGCCCGCCGCCGCGACAGAAACCATGTGTTCCGATCCGGCGAGAGCCGGGCCAAAGGCATCGGGTATCCTTACTCTCGACCCGGAGGCCTTTGCGAAACTCCAGAGCGTGTTCGAGCGCGCCGAGCCTGATCTCGGGATGAGCACGGCCAGCGTCGTTGGCGACACAATCGAAATCTACATCCTGCAAAGTGCGCGGGTCAGCGTGATGATCCAGACGATCCGCAAACCTGGGTCCGACAGCGCTTTTGTCAGCGTCGAACGGACCTGTATCACGGACGCACTGGAGGATTGGCAGCCCTATTGGGATCGCTTCCTCTCGGCGCTTTCCGCGCGAGGCTTGCGACTGGAAGCAGATCCCCAGCCACGCTCGGGGGACGACATTCTTGAGACATCGCTGGACTGAGACGCCAATTCGCTAGTCGAAGTCGTATCGTCCTTCACCTGATCAGCACACGTCGATCCCCGATCCCGGGCGCCATTTCATCAGCACCCGGCCCGGCCGCCGTCCGATCTGCCCCGTCGCGAGGAAACCGACGCGCCGCAGCAGCGCGCGCGACCGTTCATTGTCCGGATGGCATTCGGCGACGATCGCCGCCCCCGGGCGCGAGCCGGCGATTTCGCGCACCACCGCATTGACCGCCTCGGTTGCCAAACCCCGACCGCGCGCCGCGGCCGCGAACCAGTAACCGACCTCGACCTCGCGCGCGTCGCGGCGGTGGACGCCGATCACGCCCTGCAGCCGTCCCTCGCCGCGGTCGCGCACCGCATGGAACACATCGCCGCCGCCCGACCCGGCGATCAGCGCGCGGGCATCGGCCTCGGTGAAGGGCGTTGGCAGGAAATGTACCTGCGCCGTCACCGACGCATCGGTGATCGCGGCGAGCGCGGCGGCATCGTCGGCGTGGAGCGGTGCGATACGGCACCGGTCGGTCGAGAGGGCAAGCAATGTATCGGTCATGTCGCGTCTTCCAGAATGCGCGCACCGTGACCGGATGGGGGAAAAGATGGATAACCATTCGCCTGTCCGAACACGGCGGCGATGGTCAAAGGTGATGCCATGCCGCTCCTATGTAAAGGAGCGCCAATATGCCTTGAATCGGGGTTGCAGGGCGTCGGTCATCGCGGGCGTGGCTAACCGCTTTGCCCGCCCCGGTCAATCGCCAAGCAAGTCCGCGATCACCGGCGCCGCATCGGGCATCCCTGCGCGCAGCGTTTCGATCCGCGCGATCTGTTCGGACGACACCCCGAATTTGCGCGCGGCGGTCAGCCACTCCTGTGCGGTCAGCTTGCCGTCCTTGTCGGTGGCGATCAGGGTGCGCACGAAATCGGCGAAGCCCTTGCCGCGCGGCCGTCCCGCCGCCTCGACCGCCGCCGCGAACAGCGAACCGCACGCATAATAGGCGCGCTGGTCGCTCCGCCGCCGGGCATCGGCGAGCGGCCCCTTGGCCAACGCGGCCGCACAGTCGCTGCGCGCCTTGGCCAGGAAGTCGACCGCATCGAACCCGGCATCGGCGCGCAACGCGGCGCCCATCGCCAGATAATCGGCACCGCCCTCGGTGATCCAAGCCTCATCCGGGGTCGCGTAGCCGACCGTCTGCCCCAGCCAGAAATGCGCCGCCTCATGCGCGATGAACCAGCGCATCCGGTGAAGCGCGCCCGGCGTCTCCTTCAAGAGCTGCGTGCCTTCGAGCCGCATCGTGATCAGCCCGGGCGACACGCTGCCACCGGTGCTGGCCCCGCGAAACTCCGAGCCCGCCCAGCTCGCGATCACCATCGGCCGGCTGCTCTTGTGCGCGCCCATCATCGCCTCGAAATCGCGGAACACCGACGGGGTAAAATCGCGCAGCTGTCCCGAAATCCAGCCCGGCAGGCCCGGATCGAGGATCGTCGCGACCGGGTCGCCCGGCGCCAGCGCGACGTCGCCGACATAGACATAACGATCGCCCACCGCCTCGGCGCGCGTCACCCGCTGGCCGTCGAACAGCAAGGGCGCGCCCGCCGCGGTCAGCGCAATCTGCGTCGGATATTCCTTCGGCTCGCGCAGCGCCGCGACCGCCTCGCGGCTGTCCATCGGAAAAGCGTTGAAATGCCCGCCGTAGATAGCGAGCGAACCGTCCGACAGGACGATCGCCGGATCATAATCGGCGATGATATCCTCGGCGAGCGGGCGGAAGCGGATCACCGCCTCGCGCGGGACGGTCCCCGTGTCGGCGACCAGCGCGTCGAAGTCGCCGATCCGGACCAGCGACACCCCCGGAGTCGCCACCTCCCAGCTTTTCGGGCGCCAGGGCGTCTCTTCGCGGCGCAGCAGCGCCGACCGCTCGAAGGCCCAGAGCGGGGCATCTTCGGCGAAACGAAAACGCGCCTGCCACCCCGCATCGTCGCGCGTGATCTCGACTTCGGTGCCAGCGGGCGCCGCGACCGAAACAGAAGCCGGAACGGCGGGATTTGCGGCGCAAGCCGACAGCGCGGCGAGCATCGTCAATATCGCAGGAATCTTCATCGCATCATCGCCCCAATGAAAATCCCCGGGCGGGAGCATCTATGCGATTCAGCCCGTGCCGGTCAACAACTGTATTATTCTAACAACTCAGCTTGGTTGACATTGCTCAATCATGCACTATTTAAAGTTACATGAAACGAGACAGCCGCCTCTCGGGCGTCCTGCACGTCCTGCTCCACATGGCGGAGCATCAGACGCCGATGACGTCGGAACAGCTCGCCAGAGCGATGCAGACCAACCCGGTCGTCATCCGCCGCATCCTCGGCGGGCTGCGCGACGCGGGGTTCGTGCATAGCGAAAAAGGCCATGGCGGCGGCTGGACGATCGCGCGCGACCTGTCAGCCATCACGATGCGCGACGTCTATGATGCGATCGGCCGCCCCGGGCTGATGGCAATGGGCAATCGCAGCGAGGCGCCCGGCTGCCTCGTCGAACAAGCGGTCAACGCCGCGCTCGACAGCGGCTTCCGCGAGGCAGAGGCGCTGCTGCTCGATCGTTTCGCCGACGTCACGCTCGCGCAGCTCAGCACCGATTTCCACGCGCGCATGGCGGAGCGATCCCACCTTGCACAGGAGCATAGTCATGGCTGAAGGCGCGCAACATTTCCTCGACAGCTTCAAGGATCCGGCCGCGGTCGCGCACTACACCGAAGGGCCGCGGCGCTTCGTCCCCGGCCTCGACGCGCTGCACCGCATGACCGGCCTGCTGCTCGCCGAGCGCGTGCCCGCTGATGCGCATATTCTCGTGCTCGGCGCGGGCGGCGGACTTGAGCTGAAGGCGCTGGCCGACGCCTATCCCGGCTGGACCTTCACCGGCGTCGATCCCGCCGGCGCGATGCTGCACCTGGCCGCGCAGACGCTTGGCGCGAACGCCGATCGCGCAGAGCTGGTCGAGGGCGTGATCGACGACGCCCCCGCCGGCCCCTTCGACGGCGCGGTGTGCCTGCTCACGCTCCACTTCCTCGCAACCGATGAACGCATCCGCACCGTGTCGGAAATCCGCCGCCGCCTGAAACCCGGCGCGCCGTTTGTCGCCGCGCATGGCAGCTTCCCGCAAGGCGCGGGCGAGCGCGACCGCTGGCTCGACCGCTATGCCGCCTTCGCCGTCGCGTCGGGCGGCGATCCCGATCAGGTTGCCAAGGGCCGCGAGGCGGTCGCCACCCATGTCGCGATGCTCAGCCCCGAGGCCGACGAGGCGGTGCTGCGCGCGGCGGGCTTCACCGGCGTCGAGCAATTCTACGCCGCCTTCACCTGGCGCGGCTGGGTGGGATATGCGTGATGCCGGACTGAACCCGACGATCAATCGACGGGTTGGCGCGGCGGCGGGCTCAGTTCATGCGGCGTGATGCCGTCGGGAAGGGTTAGCCAGCGATGCTTGTCGCGTGTCCAGACCGATTGTTCGGGTGCCGGAAAGTCGGGGTCGGCGAAGGCCCCGGCGGCGACACCGACCAACGCCGGCATGCGCTCCGGCTCCCAGAACATATTCGATCCGCAGCGCGGGCAGAAATGGAATTTCACCGATTTTCCGCTCGCCGATGGCCGCTCGAAACTCGCCGCTTCGCCGCGTTCGACGCGAACCATGTCGCGCGCGTAAAATACCGCGATGCTGAACGCGCTCCCCGTTCGGCGCTGGCATTCGAGGCAATGGCACATCGAAACCTTGCGCGGCTCGCCGCTGCAAACCAGTTGAAGCCGCCCGCAATGGCAGGTCGCGGTGCGTGACGTCATGGCAATGCTCCGCCCTGGAGCCGTTTGCCCAGGCTCACCCGTTCTTCGATGGCATAGCCCAGCCGTTCGTAGAAGCGGACGACCGCGGCATTCGTCGCCCGGACCTGCAGATTGACCTTCGCGCATCCCAGCGCTTGCAAGGCCTGCTCGGCGTGCCGCACCAGCGCCGTTCCCACGCCGCCGCGCCGGACGCCCTGCCCCACCGCAACCGAATAAAGCCAGCCGCGATGGCCGTCATACCCGGCCATGACCGACCCGACCACCCCGCCGTCCTCGACCGCCACGAACAGCAGATCGGGTTGGAAAGCGAGCTTTTCCGGGATCGCGATTTCGGCGTGATTCCATGGCGGATCGTTCGGGAACGCCTCGTCCCACAGCGCTGACACCCCGTCGAAATCGGACGTTTCATAGGGTCGAATGTCCACCGCACGATCGCCTTTTGCTGCCAGGGCCATTCGGCATAGTGCCGCCGAAAGCGGCCCACGGCAAATATCCATCGGCAGCTCTTGTCGGGCGACGGCAGCCGGCAAAGCTCCACCCGGACAGCCGACCTCCACCGACGGCGCACAACGCCGCTGTCGATCGCCCCCGCCCTTGCTGCCGCTTACCGCCCTTCAAACCCCTTGCCTGATGCTATTATACAATATATTGCGCAATATATTGTACGAATCACATCGCAGGTGAAGAACGAGATGAAAAAGAAGCGCTGGACGATCCTTTTGGCCGCCACGACCGCATGGCTCGTCACGCCGGCCATGGCCGACGAAGCCCCGCTGACCGCCGCCGACAAACGCACGATCGTCGAACAGCTCGGCCAGACGCTGGAGGCGAATTATGTCTTTCCCGACAAGGCGAAGACGATCGCCGCGACGCTGCGTCGCAATCTCGACGCCGGCGCCTATGATGCGGCGGCCGACCGGCGCAAGCTGGCGAGCGAGCTCACCGACGACCTGATCGCCGCCAGCAACGACCTGCATTTTTCGGTCGGGGTCGATCCCGAATGGGTCGCCGACTATGCCGCAAAGCAGGACCCGGCGCGCGCCGCCGCGCTGCGCGAACAGGACCGCCGCGACGAGGCGCGAACCAATTTCGGCTTCACCGGACTGCGCTACCTCGACGGCAATATCGCCTATGTCGACCTGTTGCATTTCGCCGACCCCGAACTCGGCTACGACGCCGCCGCGGCGGCAATGCGTTTCGTCGAGAATGGCGACGCGGTGATCTATGACCTGCGCTACAACAATGGCGGTTATCTGGAGATGGCGCAGTTGCTCGCGAGCCAGCTGTTCCCCGGCGACAAGGACCAGGAGCTGTTCGATTATGATTACAACCTCGACGGTCGCCGCGTCGCGCGCGGCCAATGGGTGCTCCCCGCGCTGCCCGCCAAGCGGCTGACCGGCAAACCCGTCTATGTCCTCACCGGTTCGACCAGCTTCTCCGCCGCCGAATGGTTCGCCTATACGCTCAAGAAGCTCGGCCGCGCGACGCTGGTGGGCGAGCGCACCGCGGGCGGCGCGCATCCGGTCGACCGCAAGCCCGTCGGCACCGACTTCTTCCTGCAGGTCCCGATCGGCCAGATCCGCGACCCCGTCGATCGCGGCGATTTCGAAGGGCAGGGCGTGACCCCCGACCATCTTGTCCCCTCCGCCGACGCGCTCGCCGTCGCGCACCGCCTCGCGCTCGCCGACCTCGCCAAAGCCGATCCGGCGAAACAGGCCGACGCCGACTGGCTCGCGCCGATGCTCGCCCCGCGCCCCGCGCCGACCGCCGCAGCGCTGAAAGCGATCGCCGGCCGTTATGAAGGCCGGCGCATCGACCTGGTCGATGGTAAATTGCTCTATACCTGGCGCGAACGGCTCCGCCTCACGCTCGAACCGCTGGGCGGCGACCTGCTGGCGATCGAGGGGGTGCGCGACTTCCGCTTTCGCATCGCGCGCAAAGGCGGCAAGATCGTCGCGCTCACCCGCATCGACCGCGACGGAACGACGACCGACTATGCCCGCCTCCCCTGATACCGCGTCCGATCTCGACGACATCTCGTTCCTCGGCCGCCTCAGCGAAGCGCTGAGCACGCGCATCGAGGAACAGACGCGTCCGCTGTTCGACGCCGCCGGCATCACCGTCCCGGTGCGCTCCTGCTCGCTGCTCACCGCGCTCGGCGAGGCGGGCGAGGCGTCTGCAGCTGAACTCGCACGCACGCTTGGGCAGTCGCACCAGCTGGTGATGCAGAAATGCCCGGCGCTGCTACGCCTCGGGCTGATCACCCAGCACCCCGACCCCGGCGACGCGCGGCGCAAGATGTTTCGGCTCACCGACGCGGGCCGCGACCAGCTTGCGCGCATCGACGCCTATAGCGAGCGGATCGGCGACGTGTATCGCACGCTCTTCGAAGAGGTTGGCGATGTTCATGGCGCGATATTGAGAGCGCTGAACGCGCTCGAGGCAAGGCCGCTCAGCGAACGCGCCAAGGAATAATCACAGCGCCCGAAACATCACCAGCGCATCGACAAAGCCCAGCGCCGGATGGTCGAACGCCCCCGGCAACCGCCCGACGATGTCGAACCCCAAAGATTGCCACAGCCCGACCGCGCGGGTGTTGCTCGCGACGACGAAGTTGAACTGCATCGCACCAAAGCGCCGCGCCTTTGCCTGCTCGAACGAATGCAACGCCATCGCCCGCGCCACCCCGCGCCCGGTCGCGGCCGCGCCGGTCATATAGCCGCAATTGCAGACATGCGCCCCGCCGCCGGCCTGGTTGGCGCGGAGATAATAGGTGCCGAGGATGACGCCGTCCGCCTCGGCGACGAACACCGCCTTGTCCGCCGCGAACCAGTAAGCGAGCGCTTCGGCCTCAGGCATGTCGCGGTCGAGCGTATAGGTCTCGCCCGCGCGGATCACCGGTTCGATAATCGCCCAGATCGCCGCGGCATCGTCGGACGTGGCGGGGCGGATCGAAAGCGTCACGCTTCCGGACCGAGGAACGGCGCCACCACCTCCGCCGTCACGCGCAACGGCCGGCCGCTCGCCTTGTCGAGCAGCGCCCACACGGTGCGCGCGCGGACATGCACTTTGCCGTCGGCGCCGGTGAACTCCATATAGCGGTCGAACTTCGCGCCCTGCGGCTTGTCGGCGACCCAGGTCCGCGCGGTCACCGTCTCGCCGGGGCCGAGCGCGCGGAGGTAATCGATCTCGTGGCGCACCACGACCCAGATATAGGCGTCCTTGTGCGATTGCGGTGCCGCGGCGTCCCAATGACCCGTCGCGACCTGCTGGATCCACTGGACCCAGACGGCATTGTTGACATGGCCGAGCTCGTCGATGCTGTCGGGGGTGGCGGTGAGGGAGAGGGTGAAGGATTTCATTGGACGTGCTTAGCCTCGGCGCCTGGCGACAAAAAGCCTCGTCATTGCGAGGAGCGAAGCGACGCGGCAATCCAGAGCCTGCGTAAATCGCTCTGGATTGCTTCCCCCGGCTTTCGCCGGGGTCGCAATGACGATGGGACTGGCGGTTAAGCCAGCTCGACCGTCGTCACCATATAACCCGCATCGCGGAGCGCGGTCACCAGGCTGTCGAGATGCTCGCGGTCGCGTGCTTCGCATTCGATGTCGGTGATCAGGCCCTTCGCTGGCAAGGTGGTAAAGATGCGCTGGTGATAGATTTCGATGATGTTGACCTGCTTCTCGTCGAACAGCTTCATCACCTTGAACAGCGCGCCCGGACGGTCCTGCAAGCGAATGCGCAGCCGCGCGATCCGCCCCGAGCGCGCGAGATCGCGCAGCAGCACATTGGCGAGCAGCCGCGTGTCGATATTGCCGCCGGTCAGCACGAGGCCAACCTTGCGGCCCTTGAACTCCTCGGGATGCGCGAGCATCGCCGCGAGCCCCGCCGCGCCCGCGCCCTCGACCACCGTCTTCTCGATCTGCAGCAGCAAGCTCACCGCGCGCTCCAGATGGCGTTCCGCCACCAGCACGATATCGTCGTTGAGTTCGGCGACGAGCTTGCGCGTGTACGACCCCGGCTCCTTCACCGCGATACCCTCGGCCAGCGTGTCGCCCTCGCACGCCATGTCGACGCCGTTCAACTCGGCGTACATCGACGGATAAAGCTCCGCCTGCACGCCCACCAGGCGCATGTCGTTCTTGATCCCGCGCGCCGCGGTGCCCATGCCCGCAAGCAGCCCGCCGCCGCCGATCGGCACGATCAGCGTGTCGAGCTCGGGCACATCCTCGAGCATTTCGAGCGCGACCGTCCCCTGCCCGGCCGCGACATGCGGATGGTCGAAGGGATGGACGAAGGTCAGCCCGCGTTCCTTTTCGAGCACGCGCGCATGGGCATAAGCATCGTCGAACTTTTCGCCGTGGAGGACGATCGTCGCGCCATGGCTCGCGGTCTGCGACACCTTCACCTGCGGCGTCGTGCTCGGCATCACGATCGTCACCGGCACGCCGAGACGCTTGCCATGATAGGCTAGGCCCTGCGCATGATTGCCCGCCGACGCCGCGATCACGCCGCGCGCGCGCGCCTCGTCGTCGAGCAGCAGCAGCGCGTTGAGCGCGCCGCGCTCCTTGTAGGCCGCGGTGAATTGCAGATTTTCGAACTTCAGCCACACCTCGGCGCCGACCATTTCGGACAGCGTCTGCGAATGAAGCGTCGGCGTGCGCACGACCGCGCCGTTAATTCGCTCCGCCGCCGCGCGCACATCGTCCAATGTGATCGCCGGATAATCGGCGGCGGAGGTCAGGGTGAGTTGCTCTGTCATAACGCGGCTGGCCCTAGCCTATCTGGCGCGCCGCGCAAACCGCCGTTATGACCCCTCGCCATGAGCGAAGAAACATTGCGCATCAGCTTCATCGGGACCGGCGTCATGGGCGGACCGATGGCGGGCCATCTGGCGAAAGCCGGCCACGCCCTCACCGTCTACAACCGCACCCGCGCCAAGGCCGACGCCTGGGTCGCGCTATATGGCGGAGCGGCGGCGGCGACCCCCGCCGAAGCCGCCGAAGGCGCCGACGTCGTGCTGACCTGCGTCGGCAACGACGACGATCTGGCGCAGGTGACGCTCGGCCGCGACGGCGCCTTCCGCGCGATGCGGCGCGGGGCGCTGTTCATCGACCACACCACCGTCTCCGCCCGCATAGCGCGGCAATTGTCGGTCGAGGCCGAGGAACCCGGTCTGCTCGTCGTCGACGCGCCGGTCTCGGGCGGTGAAGCCGGCGCGCAAAACGGCACGCTGTCGATCATGTGCGGCGGCAGGAAGGCGGCGTTCGAGGCCGCGGCGCCGATCATGCAGGCTTATGCCGCGCGCATGGTCCATATCGGCGGCCCCGGCGCGGGGCAGACGACCAAGATGGTCAACCAGATCGCGATCGCCGGCGCGCTGCAGGGCGTGTCCGAAGCCTTGCGTTTCGCGCAAGCCTCGAAGCTCGACACCGACAAGGTGTTCGAGGCGGTGTCGGGCGGCGCCGCGGCGAGCTGGCAGATGCTCAACCGCTGGGGCACGATGGCGAAGGACGAATTCGACTTCGGCTTCGCCGTCGACTGGATGCGCAAGGATCTGGGGCTGGCGCTTGAGGAAGCACGCTCGAACGGCGCGACGATCCCGGTCGCAGCGATCGTCGACCAATTTTACGCCGATGTCCAAAAGGCGGGCAATGGCCGCCGCGATACCAGTTCGCTCGTGACGAGGCTGCCGAAATGAAGCGCTTCCTCCTCGCATCGCTCGCCCTCCTCCTCGCCGCCCCGGCCCACGCCGATACACTGGTCGACAATGTCAACGGCATCACGCTCGACAAGGACGGCAAGCTCGTCCGGTTCACCGGGCTCGTCATCGACAGCCAAGGCAAGGTCAAGCAGCTGCTCGACCGCAAGGACAAGCGCCCCGAACGCCCCGATTTCAAGGAAGACGGCAAGGGCAAAACGCTCATCCCCGGGCTGATCGACGCGCACGGCCATGTCATCGGCATGGGGTTCCAGCTGATGCTGCTGGACCTCAGCGAGACGAAATCGCTCGCCGAGGCGCAGACGGCGATCCGCAAATATGCCGCCGACAATCCCGAAATGCCGTGGATCATCGGATCGGGGTGGAATCAGGAGAAATGGGGCCTCGGCCGCTTCCCGACCGCCGCCGACCTCGACGCCGCGGTGCCCGACCGCGCGGTCTGGCTTTCGCGTGTCGACGGCCATGCCGGTTGGGCCAACACCGCCGCGATGAATGCGGCGAAGATCACTGCGACCAGCAAATCGCCCGCGGGCGGGCGGATCGAGATGGAGGGCGGCAAGCCCAGCGGGGTCTTCGTCGACGCCGCGATGGCGCTGGTCGACAATGCCAAGCCGAAACCGCTGGCCCGCGACGTCGACCGCGCACTCTATCTCGCGCAGCAGAAACTGCTCGAACAGGGGATCACCGCGATCGCCGACATGGGCACGACGATTGAGGAATGGCAGGCCTATCGCCGTGCCGGCGACAAGAAACAGCTCGCGGTGCGGATCATGAGCTATGGCGGCGACATCGACAATATGACGCTGATCGCGGGCGGCGAACCGACGCCCTGGCTCTATGACGACCGGCTGCGCATGGTCGGAGTGAAGCTCTATCTCGACGGTGCGCTCGGCTCGCGCGGTGCCTGGCTCAAGGCGCCCTATAGCGACGCCCCGGGGCAGAAGGGCCTGCCCCTGCTCACCCCGGCGCAGCTGCGCAACAAGATGGTGCGTGCCTCGATGGACAAGTTCCAGGTCGCGATCCACGCGATCGGCGATGCCGCCAATGCCGAAGCGCTCGACGCGATCGCCGACCTCAACGCCGATCTGCCCGGCGAGCGGCGCTGGCGCATCGAACATGCGCAGATCATCGACCCGGTCGACATTCCGCGCTTCGCGCAATTGAAGGTCATCGCCTCGATGCAGCCGGTCCACCAGACCAGCGACCGCCTGATGGCCGAGGCGCGTCTGGGTCCCGACCGGCTGAAGGGCGCCTATGCCTGGCGCAGCCTGCAGACCGCGGGCGCCCGCCTCGCCTTCGGGTCGGACGTCCCTGTCGAAAGCGCCAACCCCTTCCCCGGCATCGCCGCCGCGATCTCGCGCACCGACGCGAGCGGCCAGCCCTTCGGCGGCTGGCGCCCCGAGGAGGCGGTCAACCGCGAAACCGCGCTCGACGGCTTCACCCGCACCGCCGCTTATGCGGGCTTTGCCGAGGACCGCATCGGCACGCTGATGCCCGGCATGCGCGCCGACTTCCTGATCGTCGACAGCGACCCGATGCTCGCCAGCCCCGACGAGATCCGCCGCATGACGCCGCTCGAAACCTGGATCGGCGGCTATCGTTATTACAAGAAGGGCAACTGACGGCGTGCCAGCGACCCGCCTGATCCCGCGCCGCGTCGCCAAGCCATGGGGCCGCGACGACATCGGCCCGCTGTTCGATGCAGGCGGCGAGCGGATCGGCGAAATCTGGTTCGAACTGCCCGCGGGCTCGCCCGAACCCGCGCTGCTCGTCAAATATCTCTTCACCTCCGAAGCGCTGTCGGTGCAGGTCCACCCCGACGACGCGCAAGCGCGCGCCGCCGGCGCGCCGCAGGGCAAGGAGGAGGCATGGGTGATCCTGGACGCCGAGGATAACGCGGTGATCGGGCTCGGCCTCGAACAGCGTGTGTCACCCGATCGGCTCCGCGCTGCCGCGCTCGACGGCAGCATCGAAGACCTCATCGACTGGAAAGCCATCGCGCCGGGCGATCATTTCCACGTCACCCCCGGCACGATCCACGCGATCGGCGGCGGGCTGACGCTGATCGAGGTCCAGCAATATGCCGACATCACCTATCGCCTCTACGACTATGGCCGCCCGCGCGATCTGCATCTCGACGAAGCGATGACCTGTGCCAACGCCGGTCCCTATCTCGCCGCGAACCTGCGCACGCCGATCGCGGTCGGCATCGACCGCCTTGTCGACGGCCCGAAGTTCGTGCTGATCGATGCGCATAGCGAGGATTTCGGCGCGCTGCCCCAACTCGGCGCCCATGGCCCTATCTGGTTCATCCCCATCGACGGCGGCGGCACGGTCGGCGCCGGTCCATGGCAGCCCGGCGAATGCTGGTTGCTCGACGACATCGCCGATCTGGCGACGCTCGGCGGCGCCGGCCGCGCGCTGATCGCCTGGGCGACGCGATGACGACGCGCCGCGCCCTCCTCACCGGCCTCGCCGCGCTGCCCGTGGCGACCGCCGCGGCGGCGGCCGAGCGCAAGGAGCGCCGTTCGAAAAAGCGGAAGGACGCCAAACCGACCGTCCAGCATGTCGATGTCGCGGTGATCGGGGCCGGGGTGTTCGGCGCCTGGACCGCCTGGCACCTGCTGCGCGCGGGCAAGTCGGTGCGGCTGTTCGACGCCTATGGCGCCGCCAATGCGCGCGCCTCGTCGGCGGGCGAAAGCCGCGTCATCCGCATGGGCTATGGCGCCGACACCATCTATTCCGAGATGGCGCGCGAATCGCTGCCCTATTGGAAGACGCTGTCCGACAGCGCGAGCGCGCCGATCTTCCACAACACCGGCGTGCTCTGGTTCGCGCCGCAGGGCGACGCCTATACCGCGCAGTCGCTCGCCTGGCTCCAGGCGAACCGCATCGGCCACGAACAGGGCGACGTGAGCTGGCTCCAAAATAAATATCGCCAGATCCAGTTCTACCAGGGCGAAACCGGCATCCTCGAAACCGAAACCGGCGCGCTGATCGCCGCACGCGGCGTGCAGGAAGTGATCGCCGACGCACAGATTACGGTCGAACCCGTCGTCATGCCCGCGCCGCTCTTGTCGAAGAAGATCCAGCGCCACACGCTGCCCGACGGCGGCACCGCCGACCATCTCGTCTATGCCTGCGGACCCTGGCTCGCCGAAATCTTCCCGCAGCATCTGATGGGCAAGATCGTCGCAACGCGGCAGGAAGTCTATCATTTCGGCGCGCCGCAGGGCGACACCCGCTTCGCCCCGCCGAACCTGCCGGTGTGGGCCGATTTCAACAACGGCCGTATCGTCTATGGCATCCCCGACCTCGAAGGCGCGGGGTTCAAGATCGCGATCGACGTGCATGGTCCGGTGGTCGACCCCGACACGCAGGAGCGCGCCCTCACCCCCGCGGGCATCGCCGAGGCGCGCGCCTATGTCGCGCGCCGCTTCCCCGGTCTCGCGACCGCGCCGCTGATCGGCGGGCGCGTCTGCCAATATGAGAACAGTTCGAACGGCGACTATCTGATCGACCGCTTCCCCGGCCAGCCGCATGTCTGGCTTGTCGGCGGCGGCTCGGGGCACGGTTTCAAGAACGGCCCCGCGGTGGGCAAGCGCGTCGCCGCGCATATCCTCGACGAAAACCTGCCCATCGAACCGCGCTTCAGCTTCGCGACCAAGGGCACCGTCGCGGCGCGGACGGTTTTCTAAACTTCGTCATTGCGAGGAGCGCAGCGACGCGGCAATCCAGAGCCTGCGTAAAACCGCCCTGGATTGCTTCGCTATGCTCGCAATGACGGGGTAAGAGCGGGGCCGAAATGAAACTCACCGACTGCCACAATATCGACGATTTCCGCGCCCTCGCGAAGCGGCGCCTGCCCTGGCCGGTGTTCGACTATATCGACGGCGCCGCCGACGACGAGGTCACCCGCCGCCGCAATCGCGCCGCCTTCGACGATTGCGACCTCATCCCCCGCGTGCTCGCAGGGGTGGAGAGCATCGACATGCGCACCACCCTGTTCGGACGCGAGATGGCGATGCCGCTCTTCCTTTCACCCACCGCGCTCCAGCGCCTTTTCCACTGGCAGGGCGAGCGCGCGGTGCTGCGCGCCGCGGCGAACGCCGGCACCGTCGCGGGGATCAGCAGCCTCGCGACGATCGGCCTCGCAGAGGCCGGCGCGCTCACCGACGGCCCGAAGCTCTTCCAGCTTTATGTCCACCACGACGAAGGCCTCAACACCGCGATGCTCGACGCCGCGCGCGCCGCGAAATTCGATGCGGTCGCGCTCACCGTCGACACGATCGTCGGGGGCAATCGTGAACGCTGCCTGCGCTCGGGCTTCACCTCGCCGCCGCGCTTCACGGCGCGCAACATGCTCTCCTATGCGATCAAGCCCGGCTGGGGCCTCAACTATGTGCTGCGCGAGAAATTCAGCCTGCCCAACCTGGCGACGCATGTCTCCGAAGGGTCGAGCGTGCCCAAATCGGTCGCCGAATATTTCACCTCGATGCTCGACCAGAGCCTCGACTGGAAGCGCGCCGAGGCGATCCGCAAACAATGGGACGGCCCCTTCTGTTTGAAGGGCATCGTCGCGGTCGAGGATGCGCGCCGCGCGGTCGACATCGGCGCGAGTGCGATCATGGTGTCGAACCATGGCGGGCGCCAGCTCGACGGCAGCCGCGCACCCTTCGACGCGCTCGCCGAGATCGTCGACGCGGTCGGCGACAGGATCGAGGTGATCTGCGACGGCGGCATCACGCGCGGGACGCATGTGCTCAAGGCGCTGTCGGTCGGTGCCAAGGCCTGCTCGGGCGGGCGCCTCTACCTCTATGCGCTTGCAGCGGCGGGCGAGAAAGGCGTCACCCGCGCGATCGCCCTGCTTCGCGCCGAGATGGAACGCGGGATGAAGCTGATGGGGGCGAAAACCCTCGCCGACCTGTCACGCGACAACCTGCGCTGGCGGTAACCCGGCTCGTCATTGCGAGGAACGAAGCGACGCGGCAATCCAGAGCAGGCATAAACCGCCCTGGATTGCTTCGCTTCGCTCGCAATGACGAGGTTTAAGCCGCCACCTCGCTCTTCTTCCCGACCCCACCCCAGTCGATATTCCGCGTCATGTACATCACCCCCGCGAGCGCGAAGAACATCAGCACCGACCCGATCAGCAGCGAATAGGCCTCAAGGTTGAGCAGCACATAGAGCAGCGCATAAAGCCCGAGCAGCATCGCCGCGAGGAAGCGCGCGCGTTTCCAGCTCTTGAGCACCGCCGCGCTATACGCCGCCAGCAACCCGATGATCGCGCCCGCCGCCAGCAGATAGGCGAACAGGAAACCGATCACCTCGGCGAAGGCCAGCAGCAGCACGAAGAACAACACGAGCGCCACACCGGTCAGCAGATATTCGGCCGCCGCGACGCGCGCACCGGCGATGACATCGAACATCAGGAAGGCCACGAAGGTGAAACCGATGAACAGGAAACCATATTTGATGCTGCGATCGACCTGGCTGTAGAGGTCGACGGGTTCGATCAGGGTGATCGCGATCGCCTTGGCGGTACCGCCCGACGCCTCGCTCGCGCCGTCGGCGGCCGCCGCAACGGCTTCGACCGCAGCGGTTTCGACATATTGGTCGCGCCCGCCGCCATAACTCACCTGCGGCGCCGACAGATCGCCGGTCAGCACCTGCGCCTGTCCGAGCGCGAGGTTCGGAATCGCATAGGTCGCGGTGAAGCCGCTCCCCGTCACACTGCGCGTCGCAGGCAGGAAATCGCCGCCGAAGCTGGGGTTCGGCCAACTCGACTTGACCGTCCAGCGCGTATCGACCCCGCGCGGGACCAGCCGGAAATCGCCGAGGCCGCGCACCCCGATCTTGTAATCGACCTTCATCGGCGCGCCGCCGGTCCAGTCGACGAAGGCGAAGGTTCCCGAATTGCCGGTCGAGAGCAGCCCCTTGCCGGGCTGCAGCGGCACTGCGGTGCCGTTCACCGCCAGGCTGTTGCCGTCGACGAGGCCGCGCGCGTCGCTGACGCCGAGCCGCAGTTCGGCGCGGTCGAGCAACAGCGCCTCGCGCGCGGCGCCATAGCGCGCGATGTCGGCGGGCAGCACGAAATCGGCGCTCCCCGAAATCTGGCTTTCATAGACGACGGTCTCGTAAATCGCCTTCTTGCGTTTCTCGGGCTTGATGACGACGTCGGCCTTGTTCGCCTGCGGCGAGAGATAGAGGTTTCGAAGAACGGTCACCGACCGCGTCACATCGCGGCCATTTTCGGTCACCGTCTGTGTCTCGGTCGCCCGATAGGGGATGACGATCACCGGCCCGGCGATCGTCTGTTGCCCGCCCCAGCCCTGCCCGATCGACGCCTGCGCGGTCTGCGCCTGTTCCTGTCGGTCCCACAGCAGCCCATAGACCATCAGCAGCGGCACCATCAGCGCGACCGCGATGAGCACCGCGATCACCAGCTTCACGCCCGGCGAGCGTTCGCCCTTTTCGCGGGGCGGATTGGGGGATGACGGGACGGGCGGAACGGACGCGGCTTGGGGCATGGGGGACTCCTCTCGCTCAACTCGTCGCTGGAAATAAACGGTTCATCGACAGCGTCAAGCGACTTGCGATGTGTCGCGGGAATGCTATCGCTGCATCGGGGTATCGCGACGCACGGGGGACAGAAGGTTGCGACGACCATGACTGCGCAAGAGGGGGACGCGTCGAACGAGCGCCCCTACGACATCTTCGTCAGCTACAGCCGCGCCGATGCGGACAAGGCGATGCAACTGCGCGACCTGCTGCTCGCGCGCGGCCATCATGTGTTTTTCGACGCCGAGGGGATCGACGCCGGCGCCGAATTTCCCGACGTCATCGACCGCGCCGTCAAGGGCGCCGGGGTCGTGCTCGGCTGCTGGACCCCCGCCGCGATCCAGCGCCGCTGGGTGCGCATCGAAAGCCGCATCGGGCTCGACCGTGGTTCGCTCGTCGCGATCGCGCTCGACAAGATCGATCCCGAGGCGCTGCCCGCCGAATTCTATAACGTCAACGTCCTCGACATGTCGGGCTTCGACGGCAGCGAGGCGCATCCGGCGTGGCAGCGCGTGCTGACCGCGATCGACCGGCGGCTGAAGAAGACCGGCGCCGCGCCGCCAACCGACGACATCCGTCCCGCCGGCCCGCAGAAGCGCCGCTTCTCGCCGCTCGCACTCGGCGGCGCGGCCGCGCTCGCGATCGCCACGGTCGGTGGCGGCGGCTGGTATTTTGCCGGGAGCGGCCCATCCTTCGACCAGACCGCCACCGCCGCGAGCTTCGACAAGACGGTCAAGACCACCGAACCCGTCATGGCCAACGCGCTGGTCAGCGCGCTGAACGACGTCGAGACCACCAACAACGGCAAGGTCTTCTGGGCGCTCGCCCAGCTCATCGCGGTCGAAAAATCGCCAAGCACCGAGGAACTCGCGCGCTTCGAGGCGGCGGTGACCAAATTCCTCGGCGGCCCCTGCCATTGCGTGATGGTCGAGGGTGCGCCCTTCACCATCGTCTCGACCTGGACGCTGACCGCTTATGGCGTGATGGACCGCGCGCCCCCTGCACCGGTGGTCGACGCGCTGCTCGCCGCGCAAAATCGCGAAGGCTGGTGGTCGAGCACGATGGACGCCGCTGACCGCCCCGACAATGCCGCCACTTATATCACCGCGCTGTCGGTCATCGCGCTGCGCGACATCGACCCGGTGCTGAAGGCCGATCCGGCGTTGCAGGCGAAGGCCAGGGCGGCGCGCGCCCGCGCGGTCGAATGGCTCAAGAAGCGTCGTCCGCGCGCCGGGGTCAACTGGTCCGACTATCCCGACAACAGCCTGCGCACCGAGGCGCCGTCGGTGTCGGCGATGGCGACGCTCGCGCTGCTGCCCGAGGTTGGCGCGGGCGAGGCGAAGGAGATCGCGGAAACCTATGTCGCGGGGATCGACAAGCTGTCGCCGGTCGACCAGAATATCTCGAACGATGTCAACGTCATCCGCGCCGGCGGCGACACCTATGTCGACACCTATCGCCACGTCCCCTTCGGCTGGGAGGTCTATGCGCTGGGGAAAAGCTATCCGCTGTTGAGCGGCGAGGCCGCGACCAAGGCGGCGAGCCTGCTCGATCAGGCGAAGGCGGTCAGCCTCTCCGACCCCAAGCTCGCACGCCAGGACTGGATGCTCGCCGAACAATTCCTCGGCCTGCGCGGCGCCCGCGACGCGCTGGCGGCGAAGAAGCCTTAGCCTGGAAGCACCGACCGGTCCGGGGTGGCTTCCCCTGACCGCCCACTCTTCCGTTCGTGTCGAGCGAAGTCGAGACACCCATTGGTAGCGCACGTCTTCGGGGTGTCTCGACTTCGCTCGACACGAACGGGGTTTATATGGCGGCTTGCCCATTTCCGCCCATTGTCACCCCAAACAGAAAAAGGCCGGCGACCGCCGGCCCTTTCCGTCGAGAGAGAAAAGGGAGGCGGCCTCCCCCCAGAGGCCGCCTCCGGGTCCGGCGTCAGAAAGAGGCGCCGAGCGAGAAGAGAACCGCACCGTCGGCACCCACGGCTTCCTTGTAGCCAAGGGTCTTGGGAGCGTCGGTGTTGACGTATGAAATGCCGAGCGTCAGCATCTTCCAGGTGAAGTCGACCCCGACCGAATAGTCGAACACTTCGCCGTCGAGCCCGCCGAGGAAGCTGTCGCTCTTGGCATAGCCGAGATGGCCCTTCAGCTTGATCGGGGTATCGGGGATCGCGACGCCGACATCGCTGTACAGATAGATGCCGCTGGCGTCGCCGAGCGAATCCTGGCCGCCGGGCGCCCAGGCGACGCCGCCCTTGATCGACGCCGGGCCGACGGTGCCGGTCAGCGACGCATAGGGTTCGATCACAGTGGTGTTGCCGACGCCGGGATAGAGATAGAGCGTCGCGCCGATGTCGCCGACGAGGCCCGAGGTCAGTTCGGTCGAATAGCCGCCATAGACGTCGATTTCGGTGCCGTTGTTAAAGCCGATGCTCGAACCCCAGGTGCCGACATAGAGGCCGCTTTCATGCGTGATCGTGAAAGTGCCCTGGATAGCCGCTTCTTCGTTCGACTGGCTGAAACCGCGGAAACGATAGTCGCTGACCACCGTTGCACCACCGGTGATGGTGATGCCGTCGGTGTCTTCTTCTGCGTCCTGGGCGTAGGCGGCCTGCGGAACGGCAACGGCGGCGAGAAGCATGCCGAGGCATGCGCGGGAGAGTTTCTTCATGGACAGATCCCCAAATGGAAAAACGGATCGTCCCTGCCTGCTGCGTGACAGCCAGCCTCTGTATCGGGCCGGTCCGGTCATGCGTGCGTCTCTTTTGGGCAAGTTGCTGCGCCGCACAATCGAAAAAGTTACCGCTCCTGTCTTAAAAAGGGTCGATGTGACAATTATGCAACAATTACCTTGCGTCGGACCGGTTTCACCCGAAACAATATTACGTCGGCCAGAATGAGCTAGAAGGAGAAACCGAGCGAAGCGACGACCGTCGCGTCATAGCGCCGGTCGATCGCCTTCACCCCGGTCTTGCGCACATCGGTGTCGACATATTTCAGCCCGAGGGTGAAGCGGTCGAAGGTCGCACTCGCGCCGAGCGACCAGTCGCGATAATCGCCCCCGGGCGCCAGCGCACCGTCGCTATGACCGACGCTGGCCTTCAACGTCACCGGCGTGTTCGGAATGCCCGACGACAGGCCGAGCCTCAGATAGAGATTGTCCGCATCGCCGAGCGCCGCCTGGTCCCAGGCATAAGCCACCGTTCCCGTCGCCTCGACCGGCCCCAGCATATAGGACAAGCGCGCACTCGCTTCGCCGAAATCGCTCGGTCCAAAAGCCTTGTCGCCGTCGGGATGCCAATAATAGGTAGCCCCCAGGTCGAGCCGCGTGCCCGACGCGATCTCGGTCTCATAGCCGCCATAAAGCTGCGCCTCGACATCGCCCCGCGCCGGCCCGGCATCGATATTCGATCCCCAGGCACCGAGGTAGAAGCCGCTGTCGTGGGTGACCGTGATCGTCGGCTGCACCGCGACGTCCTTGTCCGACAGCGAGAGGCCGCGGAAGCGATAGTCCGACACCAGATCGACCCCGCCCGACACCGACAGCGCGCTCGACGGCGGGTCGGTGATCTCCTGCGCGGTGGCGGGAACGGCGAACAGGAGCGCCGGGACGGCAAGCAGGCGAAGCATGGAAAATCCTTGGGGTGTTTGGGGGGAGCGCGACCTTGGCGGCGTGCGATGGCCGACGCAACCTAATCCGTCGCCCCCGCGCAGGCGGGGCCGCAATCGGCCTTGCGCTACTCCTCCAGCGGCCCTCGCCTGCGCGGGGGCGACGATGAATAGAAAGCTTCATCCCGCCACAATCCTGCTCTAAAGACCTCCCACCCCCTCCCGAGGACCGAAGAATGAGCGATCACAACCCCGGCCTGCGCCCCTGGCGCGACATCGCGCGGCGCACCAGCCGCCAGATCATGGTCGGCACCGTCCCCGTCGGCGGCGGCGCGCCGATCACGGTGCAGACGATGACCAACACGCTGACCAGCGACGCGGTCGCGACGATCGACCAGATCCGCCGCTGCGAAGAGGCCGGCGCCGACCTGATCCGCGTCTCCTGCCCCGACACCGATTCGACCGCCGCGCTCGGCAAGATCGTCCGCGCCGCGCGCGTGCCGATCATCGCCGACATTCATTTCCACTATAAGCGCGCCTTGGAAGCCGCCGACGCCGGCGCCGCGTGCCTGCGCATCAACCCCGGCAACATCGGCAGCAGCGAACGCGTCGGCGAGGTCGTCCGCGCCGCCAAGGCCAATGGCTGCGCGATCCGCATCGGGGTCAACGCCGGCAGCCTCGAAAAGGATCTGCTCGAAAAATATGGCGAGCCCTGCCCCGAGGCGCTGACCGAAAGCGCGCTCGACCATATCAAGCTGCTCCAGGACCATGATTTTCACGAATACAAGGTCGCGGTGAAGGCGAGCGACGTCTTCCTCGCCGTCGCCGCCTACATGCAGCTCGCCGATGCGGTCGACTGCCCGCTGCACCTCGGCATCACCGAGGCGGGCGGCCTAATCGGCGGCACCGTCAAGTCGGCGCTCGGCATCGGCAATCTGCTCTGGGCCGGCATCGGCGACACGATCCGCGTCAGCCTCTCGGCCGAACCCGAGGAGGAAGTGCGCGTCGGATACGAGATCCTGAAATCCTTGGGCTTGCGCACCCGCGGCGTCCGCGTGGTGTCGTGCCCCAGCTGCGCGCGGCAGGGCTTCGACGTCATCCGCACCGTCCAGGCGCTCGAAGAGGCGCTCGGCCACATCAAGACCCCGATGTCGCTCTCGGTCCTCGGCTGCGTCGTCAACGGCCCCGGCGAGGCGCGCGAGACCGACATCGGCATCACCGGCGGCGGCAACGGCAAGCATATGGTCTATCTCTCGGGCGTCACCGACCATCATGTCCAGGATGCCGACATGATCGCGCATGTCGTGAAGCTCGTCGAAGCCAAGGCCGCCGAGATCGACGCGGGCAGCGCGGTGAGCATGGACACCCTCCACGGCAAGGCCGCGTGAAGGCGAAGACCGGCATCGTCATCGAACCTCCGGTCGCCCGCAAGGCGGCCGCCGCCGGCGCGACGGCGACCGGCGCCGCAGCGCTCGGCGCGGGCCATATCGCCGCGCTCGCGATCGGTGCCTTCGCGCTCGGCGCCTTCGCGGTAGGCGCGCTCGCCATCGGCCGCCTCCGCATCGGCAAGGCGCGCATCCGCAAACTGCACATCGACGAGCTGGAGGTCGGCAAGATCGTCCGGCTCGGCGACGATGTGGGGCGGCCAGGGCGCGAATGAGAAGAGCGGGCAGCGTGCGGCGACCGCTCCGGATCGCTCTCCTCGCCGTCCTCCTCATCCTCGTCACCGTCCTTTGGCGCATCACCAAGCTGCCCTGCTGGCAGATGGTCGGCGAGGTCACCTGCCGCATCGAGACCGGCGAGAAGATCGTCGCCCTGTCCTTCGACGACGGCCCGACGCCCGAGGGGGTCGATGCGGTCATCGACGAACTGGCGAAGCGCCGGGTCCATGCGACCTTCTTCCTCATCGGCAGCAAGATGGCGCGCTACCCCGAACAGGCGAAGCGCCTGCTCGCCGCGGGGCACGAACTCGGCAACCACAGCTGGTCGCACAAGCGGATGATCGGGCGGTCGCAGGCGTTTTACCGCGAAGAGATCGCGCGCACCGACGCGCTGCTGCGCGCTGCCGGAGTGGCGCATCCGACCTTGTTCCGCCCACCCTTCGGCCGCCGCCTCGCCGGCCTGCCGCTCGCGGTCGAGCAGGAAGGGTATCGCAGCATCACCTGGGACGTCGCCGACGACGCGGTGCACAACATCACGCCCGAAACCTATGCCCGCGACATCGTGTCGCGCGCACGGCCGGGGTCGATCATCCTGATCCATCCGATGTACCGCGGCAACAGGGTCGAACGTGCCGCGGTGCCGCTGGTCCTCGACGGACTCGCTGCCAAAGGCTATCGCATCGTCACGGTCGGCGAATTGCTGAAGGGGGAACAGCCCGAATGACCACCGCATCCAAGGCCATGACGATCCTTCGCACGATCCTCTCCGCCGTCGCCCAATATCTCACGCTCAGCGCCAGCCTGTTCTGGGTCGGCCCGATCGTCGTCGCACTCGTCGTCGTTCCCGAATTCGCGCAGCATGTCGCCGAAATCCACCTCGGCATGTTCGACAGCGTCGCCGCCGCGAAGCTCGCCGGCAACGATCCGCTGCGCTGGGCCTTCGGCTATGCGAAGATCGCCGGACTCGTCCTGACCTTCATCGCCTCGGCGCGCTTCTGGTGGTGCCGCGCGCACGGCGGGCGCTGGTACGATATTCGCCGGCTCGCATGGGTACGGTTGGTGATCGGTTTTGTGCTGTTCATGGCGATCGGATCGATCGGCGAGCTTTTTGCGCTGATCGCCGACCGGAAAGCGCCGGTCGCGGTCTCGATCGTCTTCAGTCTGCTCTCGCTGCCCTTCCTGTTCGTGATGCTCGCGGGGCTGTTCGGCGACCGTGTCACCCCGATGAAGGCGCTGATCGCCAAAAGCTGGCCGTGGCTCCTGTTGCTCGCCTTGCTCTTGCCGCTCCTCTTCGCGCCGCTATCGTGGCTGCACGGGATGAACCACAAATGGGCGCTCGGCGCGCCCGATGCCATGGTCTGGGCGCTGATGATCTTCGACTCGCTCGTCGTCGGGCTGATGGCGTCGTCGGTCGGCGCGGCGCTGTTCGTCGCCTACGATCGGTTTCACCGGGAGAATGCCTCATGACGGATGCAAAGCTCGACGCGCTAGACCGTCTCGCCCAGCTGCTCCTGCTGGTCGCGGCGGTCACCACCATCGCCAACGGCCTCTTCATGCTGGCTAGGCCGCTCGACTGGTATGTGTTCGTGCCCACCGTCGTCACCACCGGCCCGCCGAACCAGCATTTCATCCGCGACATCGGCCTCGCTTATATCGGCTCGGGCCTGATCCTGCTCTACGCGACCGCCAGCCCGATCCGCCGCTGGCGCGCCGCGATCGTCGGCGGGCTGTGGCTCGCGCTCCACGGCGCGCTCCACATCTATGAGGTTGCGGCGGGCATCTGCGGCCCCGCGACCTTCTGGGCCGACGCCCCGGCGGTGATCGGCCAGCCCGCACTCGTCATCGCCGCGCTCGCGATCCTCGCCGCACGCGGGCGGATCGGGCGCGGCGTTTGACAGGTGCATGACGAACGTCCTTCGCCTCATCCTTCTCTTTCTATTGTCGACGACGCTCGCTCCCGTCGCTGCAGCACAGGGCGACGAGAACCTCGACAAGCGCAGCTTCACCTGCCCGCTCGGCGGCAAGACGTTCACGCAAGAGGTCGGTTATTCGGCCTTTCCGCTGATCACCCTGCCCGATGGCAGCTGGCTCGGCGATGCGCTGATGGATGTGCAGATTCCAGTCTGTCCCGACAATGGCCTCGTCATCCTGCCCGACTATGCGGCGATGGAAGCGAGCGACGAGCAGCGCATGACCTATGGCGATTACAGCGTCGCCGAACGCGCGCGGCTTCCCGGGCTGATCGCCGACCCCGCCTATCTTGCGCTCAAATCCGAAAATCGCCACGCTCAGGCCTATTGGCTCGCGACGAAGCTCGGCCGCCCTGCCTCGACGCGCTTCCATCTGCTCCAGCGTTCGACCTGGGCGACGATCGACCCGATGCTGCGCAAACGCCGCGTCGAGCAATTCGCCGCCGATGGCCCGGCGCTGATCGATGCGATGGACGAATCCGACGCCAAATTACTGGGACTGCGCCTCTATATCGTCAACGGCCTGCGCGAATTGGGCCGTTTTGACGACGCGCTGACGCTGCTCGACGCAATCGAGGGCAGCTTTCCCGGAGAAGGCGACGACCGCTACGCCGAGGCAGCCATCGCGGCGAGCCAGATGCGAAGGACGCTGGCCCACAGGGACGATGACCGCTATCCCGTCGATCTGCTCGACGACCGGATGGCGAACGACAAATGTTCGGCCACCATCCAGTATCCACCCTATGATCAGCGCACCGCCAAGACGGGAGAAGCCTGCAAACGCCGCGCCGCCGCAGCGACGAAAAACGAAATACTCAACGCTGCGTTGGCAGACCTTCGTGACGACCCCGCCCGGCTCGACACATTATGCGGCGCGACCGCAAAAGAAGATCAGAGCGAGGCGCTCTCCATCGCCTGCTTCGAGGCTCAGTGGAACCGTGATCGAATGATTGGCCGGGATATGGCAATGCACGGCGCAATCCTTGCGCCGCAATGCGAAGCGACACCCGAAACCGACCGTGAAGGTGCACTGGCCCACGCCTGCATCGCCTATGACGTGGCTATCGAATCGCAGCTCGCTAAACTGCTCACCGACGATGATGAAGGCTATCGTGTCCTTTGCAATGGCGATGGCGGCCAAGAGATTCCGGAACGCCTCCGCCGCGTCTCGGGTGCTTGCCTTAGCGCACAGTCGTACCGGCACGACCGCAGCATCGAAGCCATGCTTACCGATCCCGCGGTCATCGACGCACGCTGCACCGCAGTCCCCGAGGATTCCAGATCATCCGATCTGGCTGACGCCTGCAGCCGCCGATCGCGGCAGAAGTTCACCGAGCGGCTCGAACTGTTGATGGCGGACGACACAGCCTATCGGCGCGAATGCGCACGTTTCGGCGACAAGCCGCGTGACCTGTTCGCTATGGACAACCCGAGCGAGGACGAAGTCGCTTGCGACTTGGCGCGCTATCACCGCATGGCGGACAAGGGTGACCTCGCCGGCTGGACCGCCGAGGCCGCAATCGGCGACGAGGTGATAGATCTCGACGATGCCTCGGCTGGGGATATGGACTATTTTTCCGACGGCTCCGAACTCAGCATCGCCGCACGCGACGCCGCCACGGCGATTATCGCCAGAGCGAAAGCCGAAAACACCTATCCGCGCCGGCCGAAGGGACAGCGCGACTGACCCCGGGCTTGCGTCGCCGAAACATCGCGCCTGTGCACCGGCGGCATCAATGCCGTGTTCGCCGACGGATCGGTCCGGTCGGCCAACGCGCCCGCGAAGAGCGGCAACGGTGGCTGAAGGGTTTGACAGGCGCGGGCCCGCCCGACACAGGGGGGCGATGACCCTCGCCATCCGCCCCGCCGCAGCCGCCGACCTGCCGCTCATCGCGCAGTTCATTCGCGACCTCGCCGATTATGAAAAGCTCGCGCATGAGGTGCGCTTCGACGAGGCAGCGTTCGGCGACCGGCTGTTCGGCGCACGACCCTATGCCGAGGTGGTGATCGGCGAGATCGACGGGGCGCCGCAGGGCTTCGCGCTCTTCTTCCACAATTTTTCGACCTTCGAGGGCAAGCCGGGGATCTATCTCGAGGATCTGTTCGTCCGCCCCGCCGCGCGCGGATCGGGGCTCGGCAAGGCGCTGCTCGCGCATCTCGCGAAGCTCTGCGTGGAGCGCGACTGCGCGCGGCTCGAATGGTCGGTGCTCGACTGGAACGCCCCCGCGATCGGTTTCTACCGGAGCCTCGATGCGAAGCTGATGGACGAATGGACCGTGATGCGCGTCGACGGCGACGCGCTGACCAGGCTGGCACGCAGCTAACTCCCCTCCCTGCAAGGGAGGGGTTGGGGGTGGGTCGCGAGCAAAGCGAGCGTCCGCGCTGTCCGCCCTACCCACCCCTTGCAGGGAGGGGAAATCTCACCCCGGCTTCTTGAACCGCAGCACGAACTGGTCGGTCCTGCCCTTGATCGCATCGTCGAACACCGGCAGCGTGCGTGTATCGGCCTTGTTGATCAGCATCGGGCTTTCACCCTCAAGCACGAAACCCGCCGCGAGTACCTCGGCCTTCACCGCCTCGGCGTCGATGCGGTGCAGCGTGTCGACGTCGCGCAGCCCCGATCCGGCCGCGGCGCTATGGTCGAGCACGACATAATAGCCGCCAGGCTTGAGCGCCGCGAACGCCGCCTTGTTGATCCGCGCGGCGCCATCGGCGGGGACCTTCGGCCCTTTCAGGTCGTGATAGTTGCGCGACGTCCAGACGACGTCGGCGACACCCGCCGGGGCAATGTCGTCGAGCTTGCCGGTGAACACCTCGATATTGCCGCGCCCCGGTTCGGCGGCGATCGCCTGCGCCTTCGCCGGGTCGCGCAGCTCGGTCGCATAGACCTTGCCCTTCGGCCCCACCGCGTTCGAAAAGATGCGGGTGAAATAGCCCTCGCCGGGCAGGATTTCGACGACGGTGTCGCCGCGCTTGATCCGCGCGAACTTGACCATCATCCCGGGCTTGCGATTCACATCCTGCGCCTTGTCGGCGGCGGGGCGGCCGGGCTCGACCGCCGC
Organism: Sphingopyxis sp. GW821-FHT02C12; assembly: GCF_059421785.1. NCBI lineage: Bacteria > Pseudomonadati > Pseudomonadota > Alphaproteobacteria > Sphingomonadales > Sphingopyxidaceae > Sphingopyxis > Sphingopyxis sp. GW821-FHT02C12. The sequence continues at coordinate 2,077,614 of NZ_JBWKVQ010000001.1, read as the reverse complement.
GACCTGCGCGTGCGCGGGTTCGACCGGCAGCGCGACCGCTACCCCGGCGACGGCAAGCCCGAAGGCGGCGAAAAAATAGCTGGTGCTGCGAAGCAGTGCCGGACGCGACATGATATTCCTCCCTTTGTGGCGACAGATGACAGCAGCTAGACGCCAGCAACCCGATGATCGGATGCACGCGCGGCATAGAGAATTTGCACAAGTCAAACGTGTATTATTCTGCCAACACACTTGCGATGCCGACGAACGGACGAACGGCGCGGATCAATCCGGCAAATCGGGGTGCGGTCAGCCCGCGGGCTTGGGGCGCCGCCGCTCCATCGGCCAGCCCGGCTTGTGCGCGTCGGACAGGCGCTTCGCCTCGGCGGCATCGACGCCCAGCTCGGTCAGCGCGCGTTCGAGCGCCTCTGCGGGGGCGACCTGGATGTCGGGCAGCACGCCGCTGCCTTCCCAATCCTTGCCGGTCGTGGGATCATAGGTGCGCCCGACCGGGATGAAGGCGCCATAGCCGCCGCCCAGATCCTCGCCGAACCCGAAATGATTGGCACCCGCGGTCGGATCGCCGACCAGCACGCCGCGCCCGGTATGCTTCATCGCGAGCGCAAAATGCTCGGCCGCCGACGCGCTCGCGCCCGAGGTCAGCACATAGACCTTCGCATCGCGCAGCCGCGTGTCGCTATTCGGCGTCGCCCAATGTTCGCGCGTCACCATCGCCGCATCGCCCGTGACCGGCCGCATCGACGGCACCCCGTCGATCGGCGATCCGCCGCGCGCATCGACCGAGGCGCGCGTCGCCATCGTCACCAGCCGCGTCTCCTGGCCGAACAGCCAGGGAAAGATGACGTCCATCTGCGCGAGCCCGCCGCCATTATGCGTCCGGATGTCGAAAATGATCGCCTTCGCATCGGCATGGTCGGCCATGAACTTGGCGGCTTCGGCGGTCACCGCGGCATCGTCGGGAAAGACGTTGAAGCGGACGAAGGCGATGCCGGGGGCGATCCAGCCCGGCTGCTCGACCGGGACCTTTTTCGGGCGCGGCATCGGCGCGGGCGCGCCGGGCACTGCTCCCGCCGGCGGGGCGGCGAGCGGCGTGCGCAACCGCAGATGCCCGTCGGGCGACACCGCATTGATATCGGCGTCGATCGCGCGGCCGAGCGCCTCGCCGGTCAGCGGCGCATAGCGGCCCGCCTTGATCGCGGCGCGGATCGCGGCGGCATAACGCTCGCCGGTCTCGGGATAGACATAGTCGCGCGCGAGCAGCGCGGCATAGGCTTCGGCGACGGCGTTTGCGCTGATGGGGGCGCTCACCGGCGCGGCCTCGTCGGCGGCGAGCGCCGGGGATGACGCGGCAAGCGGTAACGCCGCCATCCCCGCAAGCAAAAGGGCAGGAAAAAGGCGCGGCGAACGAATCATCTTGGTCTCCAATCCAACCCCGGTCGGACGAAGGTGTATCACATCATCAATACAGATCAACTACATTTGTAGTCGAACGCGATTCACGGCTTCTTGCGCGCGAACCAGATCAGGAACACGCCGACCACCGCGAGCACCGTGCCGTTGCGCGTCCAGGTCGTGTCGCCGAGCATGAAACTGCTCGCCGGCCAGCGCACGATGTCGAGTCCCTGCAGGATCCACAGCCCGCCCATCATGATCGCCGCGATCCCGATGACCGCGATAATGCCCTTCGCTGCACCCATGCCCGCTCTCCCCTATCGGCGCTGCAGTCCGATCAGCGGCCGCAGCCAGGTGATGCTGCGCCCGATCCGGTAGAAAAGCCAGCATCCCGTGACGGTCGCCGCGAGCAGCACCACGAACGACGGCAACGCACCGACCCCCGCCTGCAACAGCCACCAGCCGACCACAACGATGATCGTCTGGTGAATGATGTAGAATGGGAACACCGCCTCGGCGAGCATCGCGCGGCTCGGATGGTCGCGGTTCCAGAAGCGATCGGCAATCCCGGCCAGTGCGACGATCACCAGCCAGCCGTTGATATTGCGCGCGACATGATAGGGCAGGAACACCCAATCGGGCGCGACCGTGTCGCCCGGCCATGTTCCTTCGACCCACGCGACGGGAACGAAGGCGAGCAGCCCGACGACCAGCGCGACCTTCCACCAGCGCGCGACCGCTTCGAACAGGACGGGCCGCACGCGCAGCAGCCAGCCGATGCCGAAGGCCGCCAGATAATGAAGATGCGACGGCCCGTCGTCGAACAGCGCGTGCGTCTCGTCATGGTCGGGAAAGGCGAGGTAGAGCGCGATCCACCAGAAAGCCGGCACGACCAGCAGCCGCCACCCGCCGAGAAGGTGCGCCGCGCCGTCGGCGATCCGCGCCCGCGCTGCGGCGGGGATCAGCGCCAGCAACAGTGCCGCGAGCATCGTATAGACCCACAGGTACACGACGAACCACAGATGCTGCCAGGTCGGCAGCGCGATGCCGTCGATGAACCGGAAGCCGAAATAATCGTGCAGCCAGAAATACAGGAAGCCGTGCGGATAGCCGTGCTGGCCCTTGAGGTCGATCCATGGCTGCGGCGGGACGATCACCGCCATGCCGAACACTAGCGGGATCAACAGCCGCGCGCTGCGCGACCGCGCGAAACCGCCCGGACCGCCGAGCTTCGCGAACAGCGCCGCGCTCGCATAACCCGACACCAGGAACAGCAGCGCAAGCCGCCAGCTGTTCGTCGCGAGCATCGGGATCGCCACCCAATCGAGCGGCTGGGCGATCTTCACATGCCAGCCCCACGGCACGAAATACATGCCGATATGATAGAGGATCAGCAGCGCGAACGCCCCGATGCGGAGCCAGTCCATCCCGTAATGGCGTTGCGTGCTCATCGGCCCCCTCACCCCGTCATTGCGAGCGCAGCGAAGCAATCCAGAGCGGGTTACGCAACCCTGGATTGCTTCGCTGCGCTCGCAATGACGAATTTACCGGAGAACCCGCCACGCCAGTTCGGCAAACTCGCACAGCAACGGCCGCGTATCGCGCGGGTCGATGATATCCTCCACCCCATATTTCTCCGCCGTCCGGAACGGCGATCGCACGCGGTTCAATCGTTCGCGGATCGCTTCCAGATGCGCCGCGGGGTCCGCCGCCGCCTCGAGCTCGCTCTTGTACGCGACCTCGACCCCGCCCTCGATCGGCAGGCTGCCCCAGTCGCCGGACGGCCAGGCGAAGCGGTACTGGAAGCGTTCGGCGTTCGACATCGCGCTCCCCGCGATCCCGTAAGCGCGGCGCACCACCACCGACGCGAGCGGCACCGTCGCGCGGTAGATCGCGTTCATCGCCTGCACCCCGTAACGGATCGTCCCCGTGCGCTCGGCCTCGCCGCCGATCATGAAGCCCGGATTGTCGACCAGATGCACGATCGGCAGCCGGAACTGGTCGGCCATCTTGACGAAGCGCTCGGCCTTCTCGCTCGTCTTCGCGTCCCACGACCCGCCGAGGAACGACGGATCGCTCGCCAGCACCGCCACGGGATAGCCATCGAGCCGCGCAAAGGCGGTGATCGCGGCTCGCCCCCAGCGCGCGCCCATCTCGAAAAAGCTGCCCTGATCGAACACCGCACCCGCGATGCGCCGCATCGAATAGACCTGCTTCGCCTCGCGCGGGACGATCGAGAGCAGGCTTTCCTCGCGCCGGTCGATCGGATCGCGGCATTCGGTCCGCGCCGCGCGGTCGTGGATCGACGAGGGCAAATACGACAAAAAGCGCCGCGCCGCCGCGAACGCCTCAGCCTCGCTCGCGACCTCGTCGTCGACCACGCCGTTGCGCGTATGCACGTCGACCCCGCCCAGTTCCTCGCGGTCGAGCGTATCGCCGATCGCCGCCGCGACCGCCGGCCCCGCCGCGAACAGCTGCGACAGCCCACGCACCATGATGCTGTAATGGCTCGCCACCACCCGCGCCGCGCCCAGCCCAGCGGTCGGTCCCAGCGCCAGCGCCACCACCGGCACGGTATCCAGATTGGCGATGATCTCATGCCACCCCGGAACATGCGGAATATAGGTATAGCCCATATCCTCGAGCGTCTTCACCGACCCACCGCCGCCGGTGCCGTCGATCATGCGGATCAGCGGCAGGCGATATTCATGCGCCATCGCCTCGCACTGGACGAATTTGCGGTGCAGCGCCGCATCGGCCGCGCCGCCGCGCACGGTGAAATCGTCGGCCGAGGCGACGACCGGCCGCCCGTCGATATTGGCGCGGCCGAAGATGAAATTGCTCGCCGCCAGATCCTCGAGTTCGCCATCGGCGTCATATTTTCCGCGCCCGGCGATCTTGCCGATCTCGCGAAAGCTGCCCGGGTCGACGATCGCATCGAGCCGCGCCCGCGCGTCCATCTTGCCGCGCCCGTGCTGGCGCGCGACCTTTTCATCCCCGCCCATCTTCTCGGCCATGGCGCGGCGCGCGGCGAGTTCGTCGACTTCTTTTTTCCAGCTCATGGGAGGAAGGCTATCTTACGTTGACGGAAACGTCATGCGAAACCTATCGTCGGGCCATGACGCGCAAAATCGCCCTCGCTTTCGCCGCCCTGCTGCTCCCGCTGACGCCCGTTTCGGCGAGCGAGGACGCGCCGCTCCGCAGCATCCCCGGCGTCGCCACCCCCTATGAAACCACGGCCTTCGATCCCGATGCCGACGCGATGGCGGCGGTCGACGCGGCGCTTCATGCGGCATGCCGGTCGGGCAAGCGCGTGCTGCTGGTGATGGGGGCGAACGATTGCCACGACAGCGCCTGGCTCGCCAATGCGGTGACCAGCGCCGACCTCGCCGCCGCCCTCGCCACCCGCTACCATATCGTCTTTGTCGATATCGGCATGCCGCAGGTCGGGCGCGGCCGGAACCCGGAAATCCCGACGCGCTTCGGCTTCAGGAAAATCAAGGGCACGCCCACGGTCGCGATCCTCGACGCGCGCGGCCATGTCCTCAACCGCAAGGCGGCGCCCAAATGGCGCAACGCCGCGAGCCGCAATGTGACCGAAATCCAGACCGAATTGATGCAATAGGGAGAGAGACATGGCCGAGATCAACCTTGCGGGGCGCACCGCGCTCGTCACCGGCGCCTCGCGCGGCATCGGCCGCGGCATCGCGCTGGCGCTGGCGAGGGCAGGCGCCGACATCGCGGTCAACTACACCCGCGACGCCGACGCCGCCGCCGCGACCGTCGCGGAGATCGAGGCGCTCGGGCGCAAGGCGAAAGCCTATCGGGCGTCGGTCACCGACGAGGATGCCTGCGCCGCGATGATCGCCGCGATCGAAAGCGACCTCGGCCCGCTGTCGATCCTGATCAACAATGCCGGCATCGCCAGCCGCGGCCGCACCGTCGCCGACACCGATCCCGCCGAACTCGAACGCGTCATCGCGACCCATGCGCTCGGCCCGCACCGCGTCAGCCGCCTCGCGCTGCCGCAGCTGCGCAGCCATGCGCGCAGCGACATCATCGTCATTTCCAGCGTCGCGACGCTCAGCCACAGCGCCAATGGCGCGCCCTATAATATGGGCAAGGCCGCGGGCGAGGCGCTCGCGCTGACGCTGGCCAAGGAAGAGATGGCGAACGGCATCCGGGTCAACATCGTCTCGCCGTCGCTGACTGTCAGCGACATGGGCGACAAGCTGGCACGCGCGATCACCGGGCAGGACGACATCCATCACCTCGACGCCAAATTCCCCTTCGGCCGCGTCTCGCTGCCCGACGATGTCGCGGCGGCGGTGCTATGGTTCGTGTCGGACGCCAACCCCTATTGCTCGGGGCAGAAGCTCAACATCGACGGGGCGGGCATGGCGACGTTTCGGTGACGCTTTCCCTCTCCCCTTGGGGGAGAGGGTTGCGAAGACTTGCCAGCTTGCTGGCTGGTCGCAGCTGGGTGAGGGGTTGCGAGCCCTTGGCTCGCGCGGAGCAAAGCTCCGCTCACCCTCATCCAAGTCCGCCTAATCGCCTGCGGCGATAAGGCTTCCTATCCTTCTCCCCTCAAGGGAGAAGGTCGGGTACAGCGCCCGCCATGCGCCCCGATTCGCCCTCCCCTACCATCCCCTTCCTGATCGCGTGCGCCGGCATTGCGACCTTCTCGGCGATGGACGTGCTTATGAAGGGGCTGTCGATCGACATCGGCGCGTATAACGCGGTGCTGTGGCGCACCGGCACCGGCGCGCTGGTCAGCGGCGCGATCTATGCCGTCAGCCGCCCGACGATGCCCGACCGCGCCACGATGAAAATCCACGCGGTCCGCTCGCTGTTCGTCGCGGGTATGGCATTGAGCTTCTTCTGGGGCCTCGCGCGGCTGCCGATGGCCGAGGCGATCGCGATCGCCTTCGTCGCGCCCTTGCTCACCCTCTACATGGCGGCGCTGTTCCTCGGCGAGAAGATCGGCCCGCGTTCGATCGCCGCGTCGCTGCTCGGCATCGCCGGGGTGCTCGTCATCGTCGCGGGCAAATTGGGCCGCGGCGACTATGCGCCCGAGGCGCTATGGGCGGTCGGCGCGGTGTTTTTCTCGGCGATGCTCTACGCCTATAACCTCATCCTCGCGCGGCGGCAGGCGAAGATGGCCGAGCCGCTCGAAATCGCCTTTTTCCAGAATTTCTTCGTCGCGCTGATCATCGCGCTCGGCGCGCCCTGGTTCCTCGCGGTGCCGGGCGGCGACCATGCGCCGCATATCCTCGGCGCCGCGATCCTCGCGACCCTGTCGCTGCTGCTGCTGAGCTGGGCCTATGCCCGCGCCGAGGCGCAGATCCTCGCGACCACCGAATATACCGGCTTCCTGTGGGCGATGATGTTCGGCTGGTTCTTCTTCGACGAACGCGTGACCTGGCCGACGATCGCCGGCGCGCTGCTGATCGTCGCAGCGTGTTTGATCGTGGCGCGCAAGGTCCCGCACGACGATCCCGTCGAGCCGGCGGCGGCTTAGTCCCCCTCCCGCTCGCGGGAGGGGAGAAGTTAGGCCGCCGCGCGCGACAGCCGGTCGTTGATCGCCGCGCCCAGCCCGTCCTGCGGGATCGTCGCCACCGCGATCTTCGTCTTCGCGCTCGCCGCCCCCGCGTGCAGCGCATCGAACAGGCGCGCCGCCGCCTCGGTCAAATCGCCCCCCACGCTCAGCTGGTAATCGCCCAAAACCGCGCCGAACCCGATCCCATATTCGTCCGGCGCAAAATCCGCCGCCCCCAGTCGCACCGGCTTGCCCGGCGCATAATGGCTCGCCAGCATCCCCGGCGCGACGATCTCGGCCCCCTTCACCCCGGTCACCGCCAGCCCGGACGCCTCGCCCAGCATCGCCGCCGTCACCGGCCCCGGGCGCAGCACTTCGACCGCGCCGTCCCGCACCCGCGCGATCGTCGATTCGACGCCCGCCGTCGTCGGCCCGTCGTCGATCACCATCGCGATCCGCCCGTCGAGCGTCGCGAGCACATGGCTTGCCTTGGTCGGACTCACTCCGCCGCTCGCATTGGCGCTCGGCGCCGCGAGCGGGGCACCGCTTGCCGCCAGCAGCGCCTGCATCGCGCGGTGCCCCGGCACCCGCAGCGCAATCGTATCGAGCCCCGCCGTCGCGATGCTCGCGACCGGGCAGCCCACCGTGCGCGGCACCACCAAAGTCAGCGGCCCCGGCCAGAAACGCGCCGCCAGCGCCCGCTCGACTTTGCCGAACACCCCCAGCTTTTCCGCCGCCGAGAGGTCGGGCACATGCACGATCAGCGGGTTGAAGTCGGGCCGCCCCTTCGCCGCGTAAATCCGCGCCACCGCCGCCGCGTTGCGCGCGTCGGCGGCGAGACCGTAAACCGTCTCGGTGGGCACCGCGACCGGCCACCCCTCCCCGATCAGCCCCCCGGCGCGCGCGATTGCATCCGCGGAGAAAGCGCGGGTATCGGTGAAGGTAAGCGGTGTTGTTTGACCCTCGGCCATGCCGCGCTATAGCGCCGCCACCTGTGGAATCATCCCTAAAAGGGGAACGCAGGGTCACCATCCGTTGCTGGCGCGCTCGAGGTTTGAGGCGATTTTGTTCAGGGCAAGGAAGCGAGACGAAGGCATATAAACATATTCCAAGGCTCGCTGACGCAGCCATGGACAAAATCGACCAAATCCCGCAGGGACGCCGAAATGGCTTCGATCTCGCCTCCGTGCGGCCTTGCTGATGGAACCACCATCAGCAGCGGCCCCACGAAGGCGATATCTTCGCCATTTCGACGCCTCGAGCGTGCCAGCAACGGATGGTGACCCTCACATGACCTATACGCCGCCGACCACCGAGCAACTTTTCGTCCTCGACCATATCGCGCGCATCGACGCGATGGCGCAGCACGAGCGTTTCGCCGACGCGACCCCCGACATGGTCGAGGCGATCGTTACCGGGATCGGCGAATTCGCGGCAGAGGTCTATGCGCCGCTCAACCGCGTCGGCGACGTCCAGAATCCCAAATGGGACAATGGCAAGGTCACTATGCCCCCGGGGTTCAAGGAGGCCTATCGGGCGTTCGTCGACGCCGGCTGGGGCAGCATCGACGGCCCGACCGAATATGGCGGGCAGGGCCTGCCCTTCACCCTCGCCACGGTGGTGATCGAGGCGCTCGGCAGCGCCGACATGGGCTTCACCCTCTGCAACATCCTGACCCCCGGCGCGATCCACGCGCTGATGGCCTATGGCACCGAGGACCAGCGCCGGACCTGGCTCCCGAACCTCGTGTCGGGCGCCTGGAACGGCACGATGAACCTGACCGAACCGAGCGCCGGCAGCGACGTCGGCGCGCTGCGTTCGACCGCCGAAGCGGTCACCGAAGGCCCCGACGCCGGCCTCTACAAGATCCGCGGGCAAAAAATCTTCATCACCTTCGGCGAGCATGACCTCACCGACAATATCGTCCACCTCGTCCTCGCCCGCACCCCCGGTGCGCCGGAGGGAACGCGCGGCATTTCGCTGTTCCTCGTCCCCAAATATCGCCTCGACGCCGCCGGCAATTCGACGATTTCGAACGGCGTCCATTGCGCGTCGATCGAGCACAAGCTCGGCATCCACGGGTCGCCGACCGCAGTGATGGTTTACGGCGAGGACGAGGATTGCCTCGGCGAGATCGTTGGCGCCGAAATGGGCGGCATGCGGGCAATGTTCGTGATGATGAACAACGCGCGCCTGATGGTCGGTTGCCAGGGGGTCCAGATCGCCGAGCGCGCAACCCAGCAGGCGCAGACTTTCGCCGCAGAGCGCGTCCAGTCGGCGCTCGCCGGCGGCACCGACCGCAATCCGGTCACCATCGACCAGCACCCCGACGTCCGCCGCATGCTGTGGCGGATGCGCGCCCAGACCGAAGCCGCGCGCGCGCTGACCTATTATGCCGCCGCCCAGATCGACTTCGGCAAATTGGGCGACGAGGGCGCCGCGATGCGCGCCGAAATCCTGATCCCGCTGGTCAAGGCGCATGCCACCGACATCGGCTGCGAGGTCGCCAGCCTCGGCATCCAGGTCCATGGCGGCATGGGCTTCATCGAGGAAACCGGCGCCGCGCAGCATTATCGCGACGCCCGCATCGCCCCGATCTACGAAGGCACCAACGGCATTCAGGCGGCCGACCTCGTCGGACGCAAGCTCGGCATGGCGGGCGGCGACCTCGTCCGCGGACTGATCGACGACATCGCCCGTGGCGCGGCCGATTTCCCCGAATTGCAGCAACTCGTCGACGCGTGCCGCGCAGTCACCGACTGGATGGTCACCGCCCCCACCGGCGACCGGCTCGCGGGCAGCTATCCCTATCTCACCATGCTGTCGACCGCGACCTGCGGCTGGCTGATGGCGCTGCAGCACAAGGCGGCGAAAACCGCGCTCGAAGAGGGCCAGGGCGACGCCGCCTTCCTCGCAGCGAAAATCGCCTCGACGCGTTTCTACCTGCAACAGATCGTCCCCGCCGCCGTCGGCCTCGCCCCGTCGGCTCTCGCCGGCGACGCGGCGCTTCCTGCGCTGGGATAACACGCCCAAACCAGCCACCCTTCCCATGATTAACGCGATGATAACCATCGCGGCCTAGGCACGTGGGGTAGTCGCTGGGAGACGTGCGCGCGTGCCGATTGGTGTCAACAGGATGATCGTCAGCTGGCGCACCCTCGGGCTCGCGCTGCTGCTCAGCATCGCGGTCGGCGTGTCGGGCATCGGCGAACTTCCCGACCGATTGATCGCGATGGTGACCAGCCGGGTCGGCGACCGCCCGGTTTCGGGCGATATCGTCATCGTCGCGCTCGACGATCGCACGCTCGGCCAGACCCCCGGCGGCAGTTTTTCGATGACCCAATATGGCGAGGTGATCAGCGCGATCGACAAGGCCGGCGCGAAGCGCATGTTCCTCGATTTCTATTTCGACCGCCGCGAATCGGACCCCGACTTCTCGCGGCTGACCGCCGCGGTGCGCAAGATGGGCGACCGCGCCGTGCTCGCGGTCGCGACCAAGTCGATGCCCGGCACCGACCGCAGCCGCTCGATCTTTCCCAACCCGGCGTTCGGCGACAAGGCGCAGCTCGCCAGCATCGCGTGGGATTTCGAATATTGGCAGGTGTGGAACGTGCCGATCACCTATGTCGCCGACGGCCGCAAGCTGCCCAGCTTCGCGTCGCTGCTCGGCGGCAAAAGCTCGGCCGAACCGAAAAGCTTCCGCCTCGATTTTTCGTACAACACCAGCAGCATCCCGCAATATGGCGCCGCCGACCTGCTCGCCGGCCGCGTCGGTGCGGCGCAGCTCCGCGGCAAGGACGTCATTTTCGCGCCGACCGCCTCGACCTTTCAGGACGCCCATTATCTGCCCGGCCACGACCTTGTCCCCGGTGCCTATATCCATCTGATCGCGGGCGAGACGCTGAAGCGCGGTAATCCGGTCGACATCGGCTGGGCGCCGCCGCTGGCGTTCGTCGCCTTGCTCCTGCTCGCCGCGCTGCTACCGCGCTTTCAACGCTGGTACGCCCCGGTCGCGCTCGCCGCGGTGGGGATCGCGATCGTCGGCAAGGTCCTGCTCACGACGCTGCTCATCACCACCTCGATCGGCGCCTCGCTGTTCCTGATCGCGGCGGTCAGCGCCAATGTCAGCCGCAAGCGCCGCCGCTTCTCCGCCCAGCGCGAAAACCCGGTGTCGGGCCTGCCCAATTTCGAAGCGCTGCGCACGCAGCCCGCCTTCGGCAGCGCGACGGTTATCGCCGCCAAGCTCGTCAATTTCGAGGATCTCGCCGCCTTCCTCCCCGGCGAGGGCAGCCAGCAGCTCGTCGACCAGGTCGCACGCCGCCTGACGCTCGCGTGCCACGGCACCCAGCTCCATCACGACCTCGACGGCACCTTCGCCTGGCTCGTCCCCTATTATCAGCACAGCCAGATCGAGGGACATCTCGCCGGCCTCGCCGCGCTGTTCAACGCCCCGCTGACGATCGGCGAGCTGCGCGTCGACGTCGCGATCGCCTTCGGGGTCAACGACGAGTTCGAGGGATCGAACGCGCAGCGCCTCGCCGCCGCGCTCGTCGCCGCCGAACGCGCGATCCGCACCCGCGCGCTGTGGACCAAATATTCGCCGCGCCAGAAGGAAGACGCCGGCTGGCAGCTCAGCTTCCACTCGCAGCTCGAGGATGCACTCACCGGCGGCGACATCTGGGTCGCCTTCCAGCCGCAATATGAGATCCGCACCCGCGAGCTTGTCGGGGTCGAGGCGCTCGCGCGCTGGACCCACCCGACGCGCGGGCCGATCCCGCCCGACGAATTCATCGTCCAGGCTGAAAAGAGCCAGGACATTTATCGCCTCACCCTGTTCGTGATGGACCAGGCGATCCGCTCGGCGGCGCAACTGCGCGACCGCGGACTCCGGATCAACATGTCGGTCAATCTCTCGGCCACCCTCCTCGACCACGCCGACCTTGTCGGCACGATCCGCGTCATGCTGACCGCGCATCATTTGCCGCCCGAAATGCTGACGATCGAGATTACCGAAACCGCGCAGATCGAAAACAGCCGCCAGGCGCGCCAGACCCTTGCGCAACTCCGCCGCGCGGGCATCCGTCTGTCGATCGACGACTATGGCACCGGCCAGTCGAACCTCGAATATCTGACCGAAATCGAAGCCGACGAAATCAAGATCGACAAGCGCTTCGTGATGACGATGCGCGATTCGCAGCGCAACTTCGAAGTGGTTAAGTCCACGATCGACCTCGCGCACCGCCTCGGCGCCGTCGCGGTCGCCGAAGGCATCGAGGATGCCCCCACCATGGCGCTGCTCGAAGAGCTCGGCTGCGACGTTGGCCAAGGCTATCACCTTGGCAAACCGCAACTATTTACCGAACTCACGACCTCGCTCGCGACCACCCCGCACAGCCGCTCCGCCTAATCGTTACCAAAATGGTACCAAAACTAGTTAAGACTCGATTTACCACGTCTCTTAGGGTATACGCCCTGTTAACTGCTCTGCTTGGGCAGTGCACGCGATGCATCTAGGAGACAGCACATGGGTTGGTTCTGGCGGTTCATGGGCGGCGGCGGCACCGGTAGCGGTGGTGGCCAAGCCTAATCCGAACGAAATAGAGAAAGGGCCCCGGCATCGCCGGGGCCTTTTTTTCGTTTGGGGTGGTGGAAATCGACCGGGCGGGCGGAACGAGGCCTGGCAACGCTCGACCGATTGCGGCCCCGCCTCTTCTTCAAGCGACGGGCTGCGGACATCGGCCACCATCGTCACCCCGGGCTTGATCCGGGGCCTGCCTTGCCTTTTCCCGCGAGGATGACGCCGCGATCCTGCGCGACGAGCGGATCAAGCGAGGGCTGCGGCCCTCGAATATGATCTGACGCAAGCTCGCCGAGGATTTCGGGTTCGAGTCTTTGCCGCTGGGGAGAAGAAAGGCGGGTCCCGGATCAAGTCCGGGATGACGAGGTTACAAACGTCCGCGTCTTTCCCAATACAATCCTCCCTTCCCTCACCCCTTGATGAACAGCCGGTCGGCAAGCCGCCGCACGACGAGCGCCATCGGGACGAGCAAAGGGAACGCCATCAACAGCACGATCAGCACGATATAGGCGAAGTAGAAGGCGGTGGAGAGCGGCGGACGCCAGGCGTTCACCGCCGCGTCCTGCACCAGCAGCAGCAATATCCCCGCCAGCACCACCGGCGCGGCCGGCAGGTCGGGCATGGTTCGGGCCCCCGCAACGACCACGATCACCGCCGCGATCAACAGGCCCACTCGCACCGCACCGAGCATCGTCGCGGGCAAGGCCTCCCATGTCGCCACCAGCCGTTCGCGCAGCAACTGCGCCGCCGCCACGACCAGCAGCCCGGGCGCGATCGCCTGAACCCATTCGGGCGCATGGACCACCGCAAAGGCGCCGAACAGCCCCGCCGCCATGATCGGATAGCGCCCGTTGTACAGGCCCCACAGCGCCGGATCGCGCTCGTCCTCGGACGGCAGCACCGCCCCGCTGAGCGGCAACAGCGCGACATTCGCCAGCGCGAGCGCGATGCCGATCGCCCAATGCGGCGGCAGCAGAACGGCAAGCGCGAACACCACCAGCATCAGCGCGAGCGCGCCGGCCTGCCGCGCCGTCAACGGACCGCCATAGCGCGACGGGCGCGTGGGGCGAATGCGCTGCAATCCCCAGCGATACGCGGCAAGCCCGACCAGCCCGGCCAGGAAAAAAACCCAGAAGGCGGCATTGCCGGCGGCGGCATCGAGGTCGATCCAGCTCGCCGCGATCGCCGCGATGGCGCCGAGCACGACGAGTCCGAACAACGATCCCAGCGAAATGCCGGGATTGCTCATCCGCTCCCACGCGGCGACGATGTCGGCATCGAACCGGTATTCGCCCTCGGGATGCCGCCGTCGCAGCTCGTCGAGGAAAGCGGTGATCCGCCGCTTCGGGAAAAAGTCGCGCCACCAGCGGCCGCTCGGCGCCTGTTCGATATCGTCGATCACCTGCTTCGCATGGCCGGCGATGACGCCTTCGCCGATCTGCTGGAACCAATGCTCGGCCGCGGCGCGCTGCCCGACTTCGCGGATCGCCCAGTCGGTCCCGACCCGCTGCGAACGCCGCACCCAGCCATAATGCCAGCTCGCCAGCCGCAAGAGATAAGACGCGTCGGCGCCATGGTCGAGCGCGAGATGGGCGAGGCGATACTCGGCATCCTCGGCCGCATCGACCGTCTCCAGCGCGGGTTCGGCCCACAGCGCGCGCATCTCGCGGTCGAGGGTCCGCTCGCGCCCCTCGCCGCCCGCCACCAGTGCCGCCTCGATCGCCGCGAAGCGCGCCGCGACCGGATCCACCGCGGGCGCGGCCCAAGGGTTGGCCCGCTCGGGCGTCCGGATCGATGGCACCGCCGCCTCCACCGGATCGCCGGACAGGGTCGTCCAGCCGTCACCCGCCGCCAAGCTGTCCCCTGGCCCTGCCGGGTCGTCCGGCGCATTCTCGGGCCAGTCGATGCCCTCATCGTCGATCGCGCCGTCGTCGATCCAGCGCGCTTGTCGCAGCGCGTCTTCCAGACGTCCGCGCAGCGCGATGAATTTCGCCGGTTCGGCCTCGACGTCGATCTCTTTCAGCTTCCCGGCATAGGCGCGCTTGATCGCCCGCTCGTCGCTCGTCGGATCGATCCCCAGGCTGCTCCACGGCGGCCGGCGGCGGCTCACAGGAACTGCTCTCCGTCCATGCCGTCGACCGCCTTGTCGAGTTCGGTCCGTGCCGCCTCGATCTCGCGCGGTTCCTGCCGCGCCAGCACCGCTTCGAATTGCGCGATCCATTCGCCGACCAGTTGCCGCTCATAGCCCAGCCGGTTTTCGAACAGCTGGTTGGCGCGCGCCAGCGTCGCGGCGTTCGCGGCTTCCTCGCGCGGATGGATCTTCAGCGCCTCCAGCGCCTTGCGGCGCTTGGCGAAATCGGCCTCGCTCTCGCGATCCTCCTCGTCGCGGATCACCAGCTGGCGCCGTGTTCCGGTGCCCGGCACTTCGACGTCGATCTCGAGCAGCCCCGACACGTCATAGGTGAAGCGCACCGCGATGCCGATCTGTCCGCCATGCCCCTGCGGCAACGGCACGTCGAGTTGCCCCAGCTTGACGTTCTGCGCGACGAAGCGCGATTCGCCCTGATAGATACCAAAGGTCACGCTCTGCTGGTGCGCCTCCATCGGCGAATAGACCTCGCTGCGGCTCGCCGGGATCACCGTGTTGCGTTCGATGATCGGCGAGAACAGCCCGGTGGTCACCTTGCCGCCCGCATCGCGGTGCCCCGTATCGACCCCCAGCGTGAAAGGGCAGACATCGGTCAGGCGGATCTCCTTCAGCGCCGCGTCGCGGCTCTTCAGCCCCGCCTGCACCGCCGCGCCCAGCGCGATCGCATGGTCGGGGTTGATCTGCGCGTTGGGAAAGCGCCCGAACATCCGCGTCACCGCGCGGCGGACCAGCGGCATCCGCGTCGCGCCGCCGACCATCACGATCTCCGACAGGCCTTCCGCCCGCACATTGCCGTCGCGCAGCGCGCGCAGCACCGGGTCGCGCAATCGGTCGATCAGCGGCTGCGCCCGCGCCTCGAACGCCTCGCCGATAATCTCGCATTCGAACGCCTCGCCCCTCCACACGATCTGGAACGGCGCGCGGTCGGCGTCGCTCAGCGCGCGGCGGGTGCGTTCGGCGGCGGCACGCATCACCTCGTCGAGCATCGCGCTGTCGCCCGGCTTCGCCTTCAGCCCCTCGCCCAGCGCATCGCGTGCCAGCGCGACGATCGCCGCGTTGAAATCCTCGCCGCCCAGCCGGTTGTCGCCCGCCGAGGCGCGCACCTCGATCACCCCGTCGAAAATCTCGACCAGCGACACGTCGAAGGTGCCGCCGCCCAGGTCGAAGACGAGGAAGGGCCGTTCCTCCTCGAGTTCGTGGATGCCATAGGCCAGCGCCGCCGCGGTCGGCTCGTTGATCAGCCGCTCGACCTTCAGCCCGGCGAGTTCGCCCGCGCGCCGCGTCGCCTTGCGCTGGCGGTCGTTGAAATAAGCGGGGACGGTGATGATCGCGCCGGTGACCGGTTCGCCCAGAAACGCCTCGGCATCGGCCTTGAGCGCGCCGAGCACCATCGCCGACAGCTCTTCGGGGCGATAGCGGCGCTTGCCCAATCGCGCTTCCTCGGTCGTGCCCATCCGCCGCTTGAAGATCGTCGCCGTCGCCTCGGGATGCGTCGCCTGCCGCTCGCGCGCCGCAAGGCCGACGAGCAGCGCGCCGTCGTCGCCGACGCTGACCGCCGAGGGGGTGAGCAGGTCGCCGAGCGCGTTGGGAATCAGTTCGGGGCCGCCGTCGCGCCACACCGCGACCGCGCTGTTCGTCGTCCCCAGATCGATCCCCACCAGCATAAGTGCCTGTCCCCCAACGCGCTTCCAGGGCACACCGCCTAAAGGCTGCGCGCCGCGATGAAAAGCCGCTCCCCCATATCTTGTGTCACCCGAAAAAATTTTTGCCGGTGCGGCACTTTTGTCACGCCCGCGCCGGACCCGCGGAAAGCCGCGGCCCGACTCCGCGAAGCGTGCTTTGCCATCGACGAAACGAATCAAAATGGCGACGAGTCGAGTCCCTAATCTGTCATTTACTCTCTTGCGTCTCAGCGCCGACGTGGCACTATGGATGGTGGGTAGACCACGGGGGCACCCCAAGAAATAGTGCTTGGCTGGAAATGGCGGTTTTCCGTCGCTCATGAGACATGGGCACGGGAAAGAGCGTTTTGCGCCCAAAAATATGTGCCCCCGAGGACGGTTTAGATGCTAGGCTGGGGTTTCGTCCCGAGTCGAACAAGACAGGAACAGGCGCGCGATGCGCGCCGGTGTAATCGAGGGCGTGATACATGGATTTTCGGGAAACGGACCGGGTGGAGACGAGCGACGTGGCGACGATGGAATTGACGAAAAACGACACGCAGGCGGCCCCCGAATCAAAGGGCGATTCGCCCGCAACGGCAAAGCTCAACGACAGCGGCGAGGCGAAAGTCCACGCGCGCCGGTTCGAGGTCGTCACCGACCGCAGCCGCGACGCGCTGCTCACCGACTTCGGCAAGGAAACGCTCGAAGACCGCTATCTGCTTCCCGGCGAATCCTATCAGGATCTCTTCGCGCGCGTCGCGTCGGCCTATGCCGACGATCAGGACCACGCCCAGCGCCTCTACGACTATATCTCGAAGCTGTGGTTCATGCCCGCGACCCCCGTTCTCTCGAACGGCGGCACCGGCCGCGGCCTGCCGATCAGCTGCTATCTGAACTCGGTCCCCGACAGCCTCGAAGGCATTGTCGAGACGTGGAACGAGAATGTCTGGCTCGCCAGCCGCGGCGGCGGCATCGGCACCTATTGGGGCAGCGTGCGCGGCATCGGCGAGCCCGTCGGCCTCAACGGCAAGACCAGCGGCATCATTCCCTTCGTCCGCGTGATGGACTCGCTCACCCTCGCCATCTCGCAGGGCAGCCTGCGCCGCGGCTCGGCCGCCTGCTACCTCGACATCTCGCACCCCGAGATCGAGGAGTTCCTCGAAATCCGCAAACCCTCGGGCGACTTCAACCGCAAGGCGCTCAACCTCCACCACGGCGTGCTGATCACCGACGAGTTCATGGAGGCCGTCCGCGACGGCACCGAATTCAACCTGCGCAGCCCCAAGGACCAGAGCGTCCGCGGCGCCGTCGACGCGCGCAGCCTGTTCCAGAAGCTCGTCGAAACGCGCCTCGCGACCGGCGAACCCTACATCATCTTCATCGACCAGGTGAACCGCATGATGCCCAAGCATCACCGCGATCTCGGGCTCAAGGTCACCACCTCGAACCTGTGCAGCGAAATCACGCTGCCGACCGGCCGCGACCATCTCGGCAACGATCGCACCGCGGTCTGCTGCCTCTCGTCGCTCAACCTCGAAACCTGGGACGAGTGGAACGGCGACAAGATGTTCATCGAGGATGTCATGCGCATGCTCGACAACGTCCTGCAGGATTATATCGACCGCGCCCCGCCCGAAATGGCGCGCGCAAAATATAGCGCCAGCCGCGAACGTTCGGTTGGCCTCGGCGTCATGGGCTTCCACAGCTTCCTCCAGGCGCGCGGCCTGCCGTTCGAGGGCGCGATGGCGAAATCGTCGAACCTGCGCGTCTTCAAGCATATCCGCGCCCAGGTCGATCAGGCGTCGATGCTGCTCGCCAACGAGCGCGGCCCCTGCCCCGACGCCGCCGATCAGGGCGTGATGGAGCGGTTCAGCTGCAAGATGGCGATCGCGCCGACCGCGTCGATTTCGATCATCTGCGGCGGCACCAGCGCGTGCATCGAGCCGATCCCCGCGAACATCTACACCCACAAGACGCTCTCGGGCAGCTTCTCGATCCGCAACCCGCACCTCGAAAGCCTGCTCGTCGACAAGGCGAAGAACAGCGACAATGTGTGGAACTCGATCCTCGAAAAGGGCGGCAGCGTCCAGCACCTCGACTTCCTGACCCAGGACGAGAAGGACTGCTACAAGACCAGCTTCGAGATCGACCAGCGCTGGCTGCTCGAACTCGCCGCCGACCGCACCCCCTATATCGACCAGGCCGCGTCGCTGAACCTGTTCATCCCCGCCGACGTCGAGAAATGGGACCTGCTCATGCTCCACTATCGCGCGTGGGAACTCGGCATCAAATCGCTCTATTACCTTCGGTCGAAATCGGTGCAGCGCGCCGGCTTCGCGGGCGGGGTCGAGGCCGACAACACCGCCGAAGCGCCGGTGTATCAGCTGGAGAGCACCGATTACGATGAGTGTCTGGCCTGTCAATAAGGCATAAAACCCCTCTCCCCTTGTGGGAGAGGGAGGGGCCCGTCGCCGCGTGAGCGGCGATGGGAGGGTGAGGGGGCGAGGCCGCAAAGCTGACCTCCCTTGGTGGACGACCGAAAGAGCACGCAAGCTCCGCCGCGAAGCCACCGACGCAGAGAAGCGCATGTGGCGCGCCTTGCGGGAGGCTTTCCCTCTCGCAAAGTTTCGCCGCCAGCAAGCTCTCGGGCCCTATTTCGCCGATTTCGCATCGCACGCCGCGCGGCTGGTGATCGAAATCGACGGGGGACAACATGGCGAAGCCGTCGCCTATGACGAAGCGCGCACGCGCTTTATCGAAGGCGAAGGCTATCGGGTGATCCGGTTTTGGAATGACGATGTGATGACGAATATCGAGGGAGTGCTGGCACAAATCGACGCCGCCCTGGCCCCCTCACCCTCCCAAGGCTGACGCCTTGGGCCCCTCCCTCTCCCACAAGGGGAGAGGGAATGAAGTTCGAACGCAAGGATAGACTGATGCCCCTTCTAGAAGCCCGCAAGACCTACAAGCCCTTCGAATATCCCTGGGCGTTCGATTTCTGGAAGCGCCAGCAGCAGATCCACTGGGTTCCCGAGGAAGTGCCGCTGGGCGAGGATTGCCGCGACTGGGCGCAGAAGATCAGCGACCATGAACGCAATCTGCTCACCCAGATTTTCCGCTTCTTCACCCAGGCCGATATCGAGGTGCAGGATTGCTACCACGACAAATATGGCCGCGTGTTCAAGCCGACCGAGATCAAGATGATGCTGACCGCGTTCAGCAACATGGAAACCGTCCATATCGCGGCGTACAGCCACCTGCTCGACACCATCGGCATGCCCGAGAGCGAATATGGCATGTTCCTCGAATATGACGAGATGCGCGCCAAGCACGACTATATGCAGCAGTTCGGGGTCGAGAATGACGAGGATATCGCGCGCACCCTCGCGATGTTCGGCGGCTTTACCGAGGGCTTGCAGCTCTTCGCCAGCTTCGCGATGCTGATGAACTTCCCGCGCTTCAACAAGATGAAGGGCATGGGCCAGATCGTCAGCTGGTCGATCCGCGACGAAAGCCTCCACTGCGAAGGCATCATCAAGCTGTTCCACACCTTCACCAAGGAACGCGGCTGCCTGACCAAGGCGGTGAAGGAAGACATCATCGACACCTGCCAGAAGACCGTGCGGCTCGAGGATGCGTTCATCGACCTCGCCTTCGAACAGGGCCAGGTCCCCGGCATGACGCCCAAGGAGATCAAGCGCTACATCCGCTACATCGCCGACTGGCGCCTGGGGCAGCTGGGTTTCCAGCCGATCTACATGATCGACGAACACCCCCTCCCCTGGCTCGCCCCGCTGCTCAACGGCGTCGAGCACGCGAACTTCTTCGAAACCCGCGCCACCGAATACAGCAAGGGCGCAACCCGCGGCGAATGGAACAGCGTGTGGTCGAGCTTCGACAACCGCAAAAAGGCCAAGACCAGCGACGACGCCCCCGCGGTGAACGACGCCGGCGACGAGGGCGAAGACATGTTCGCCAAGGCCGGGATCGCCGCGGAGTGATAACCAAACCCCTCCCCTTCAGGGGAGGGGCAGCGAAGCTTGCCAGCTTGCTGGCTTAGCGCAGCGGGGTGGGCCAGCAACCTCAGGGCACAGGCCCCCGCCCAATAAACAGAACAAGGCAAAGACAATGACCGACAAGAAACCCAAGCTCCTCATCCTCAGCCAGCCGCAACGCGCGACGCTCGAAGGCCTGTCGAACCGCCGCCCCCAACTCCCCACCGACCCGATCCGCGACGAACTCGTCACGCTGGGACTGGTGGTCGCACAGGGCGCCAAATGGGCGCTGACCCCGCAGGGCAAGAAGGTGCTGGCGGCCAGCTCGAACCGGCGGAATTCGGGCGGGTTTTCGGTTTAATGGTGGTATTCGAAGACCGTCATCAAGACGGCGCAAGACTTTACGGAACAGAGCATCCATGACGCCGTACCAGGCTATTGCCAGCGCCGCCGGAGTCGTCGCGCTGGCGCTCGCTGCGCCCGCGTCAGCAACACCGGCCGCTACGCCCAAGGTCGAACGCGTAACCGACCGTTACGGCACGGTACGGGACGTCCAAGTCCTGTCCCCATCGCCTGACGAGCCCGCTATACGCCCGCTTACTCTCGCTGAACGCTACGCGCTGTGGTCCGGCGCCGGAAGGGAAAGCGTCGGCTCGACGCGCGTATCGATGCTCTGCCCGGTCTTGCCTAACGGGGCCGTCAGCTTCGATTGCACCGCCGAGGGTTTTGACGCCGATGGTCCCACGGCGGCGATCGCCAAAGATTTGCTCTACTACGCGCATCCATCCTTCACGCCGTTCGCAGCGATCGAAGCCAGTGCCGAAAACGGCCCCTGGCGCAGCGTCCGCTTCGACGTGGATATCGACCCCGCAACGCGCCCTGCGCTCGATCTCGACAACGGCGAGTTCGTCGATAGCGTCCTGCTCGGGCCGTTGTTCAAGATCACGGCGGGCGACTATCCAGCGCGCGCGATGCGCTATAATGCACAAGGGACGCTCTCCGTCGAATGCCAAGTGCAGACCGACTATTCGTTGATTTGCCGGACCACTAGCGCGAACCCGCCAGAATTCGCTGGCTATTTCTCTCGCTGGGCTGAGCACCGGAGCCGCGAAGTGCGCATGCCCGCAACGCTGCCTGACGGACGTCCAACCGTCGGCCTACGCACACGTTTCCCCGTACGGTTCCAAAATTGATCAAGCCTAGTTCACCGTAACGCCGCTCGGCACCCCGCGCATCCCCGCCACCGCGAACATCACCCCGCCGCGCACCGCGTCGGGCGTGTCCTCCAGCAGCGCGAGCTTCACCAACTCGCGCGTCACCTCGCTGTCGTCGTCGACCACCAGCCGCAGCGATTCCACACCGACCCCGTCCTTCGCCAACACCACGTCGCGGACCAGCGCCAGCGGCCAGCGCGCGCTGCCGCCGCGGTACAGCGTCACCCCGTCGTGGCGGACATAGGCGTTCCGCCACCGCCACAGCCGCCGGAAATAGACGAAGCCCAATAGCGCGACCGCCATCAGCGCGGTCATCACGACATCGCCGAACATAATGTGCCGCACGACCTCGCCGACCGTGTCGCCGCGCGCCTGCATGGCGACCAGCGCGGCGAGCGCCAGCGCGCACAGCAATTGCCCCGCCGCCAGCGGTTTCGGCTTCAGCCGCGCGATCACGATCGTCATCCGGTCCCCAGTTCTCATCGCGCGCCTAGATAGGCACGCCCACGCGGCAGCGCCAGACGGCGGCCGCAAGAACCCGATAAAGGACCGCGTGACGAAATAGGATCGGCTCCGGCCATTCGCGGCTTTCCTAATTTATTCCGCCATGCTTCACCCGGTGCGATGACGCACGCGCCCACCCGCCCTCTCGCCGCCCCATGGTCCGACGTCGGGCGGCTTAAGGGCACAAAGGGCACAATTTCGCTGCGCGCACCGGGGAATCTTGTGACCTTAAGCGCCATCGCGGCCCTTCTGTTCCTCCTCGCCCCCCCCGCCGCCGCGCAGACCGTCACCCCTGTCCCCGCGGCGATTCGCGCCGAATTCGACCTGCCGCCGCGTGCCTATGCCAAATATCTCAACGCCGGCGGCATCCCCGTCCTCGGCTCGGCCGCGGTCGGCGACGCCGCGTTGCAGAAGGCGCGCGTCAATGTCCTCACCCTGCTCGCGACGCGCCCCGGGGTCGCGGCGCGGCTGCGCTCGCAGCGCGTCCGCGTCGTCATCCTCGCGCGCGGTGAGACCGTCGGCGCCATCCCCGAATATCGCGCCGCCTTTCCCGACCGTTCGCTCGACAAGCGCTTCTGGGGCGGCTTCGGCGCGACGCCGACGCTGCCGATCGTCGCGGGGACCGAGGCGAATTTGATCGACGGCCAGAATGACGAAAATGTCTTCGTCCATGAATTCGCGCATACGGTCGCCGAAATGGCGCTCGCCGCCGACCCCGCTTTCGCGAAGGGCCTGACCGCCGCCTGGACCCACGCCCGCAAGGCGCGGCTGTGGGCGAACACTTACGCGGGCAGCAGCCGCGACGAATATTGGGCCGAGGGGGTGCAGGCCTATTTCGACGTCAACCGCGAAGGCCCGCCGGGCGGCGACGGCGTCCACAATGACCGCAACACCCGCGCCGAACTGCGAGACTATGACCCCCTGCTCTTCGCGCTGATCGACCGCGTCTATCGCGGCGCGACCCTGCGCGACGCGGCGGACTGAGGCTGCGCTTGCATCGCATCGCCCGGACTGTATTATAAAGACAACACAGTAGGAAAACCGCCATGTCCCTCAGCTTGCTTCTCGCCGCCGCGCTCGCCGCCCCCGCTCCCCAGCCAATGCCGACCGGCGAGGCGCTCACCGCGCAGATCGCCGACGAGGACGCGCAGCTGTTCCAGGCGGTGTTCGAAGGCTGCCGGCCGCAGGCGCTGACCGACCTGCTCACCCCCGGTTACCGCATGGTCCACGACAAGGACGGCCTCGCCATCCCCGACCGTGCCGCCTTCGTCGCGGGGCTCGAAAAGCAATGCGCCGCGCGGGAACCCGGCGGCGCCAACGCGGGGTACAAGAACCGCCGCCTCCTCGTCCCCGGCTCGCGCACCGTCCGCGCCATGGGCGACTGGGGCGCGCTCGAGGAGGCGAGCCATGTCTTCTTCGAATGGAATGCAAAGGCCGACCGCTGGGACATGGTCGGCGGCGCGCGCTACATGCATGTCTGGCAATGGATGCCCGCCGAGGGCCGTTTCCGCCTGACCGAAAGCCTCAGCTACGACCATGGCGCCGCGGCGCCCGCCCCGTCTAGCGCGCCATGAACGGGATCATCACCGCGTCGGCGAGCACCCACAGCGACCAGAGGATCAGCCCGATATAAAGGATCGGCGACAGGAAGGCCATGATGCCGACGACCAGCGTGCCCGCGAGCAGCAGCACCATCGCGATGCCGCTGTTGTTGTAACCGAGGTAGAAACGGTGCGCCGCGACCCCGCCGAGGAAGAACCACAGCAGATACGCCACCAGGATCGATTTCTGGTCGCGCCGTTCGAAACGCACGTCCGAAAAGGCGTAAAGGTCGCCATTATATTCCGCCATCGCCATCCCCCTGCCGGCCCAAATACCCCGCCGCCCTCCTCGCACAAATTGCTGATCTATCGGTAAACGGCGCGCGCTTGACAGCGGGACGGCGACGGGCGCACCCCGGATACGGGCAGCCGCACCGCTCGCCGGAGGGAGACCAACCGATGACCGTCCGCCACCGCACCGCCACCGCCTTTCTCCCCGCGCTGCTCCTCCTCGGACCGCCCACCGCCGCCACCTCCGTCGTCGCGACCCCGCCGCACCGGATCGACCGCGCCTGCGCGATCGCCGCCGACGTGCTTGTCCGACTCGTCGCCAACGCCAGCCCGCGCCCCAACGTGCTGCTCGGCGTCAGCGTCACCACCGATGCGCTCGGCACGGCGACGTGGGAGGACAATGCCGCGCTCGCCGCCGAACTCGGCAGCCACGCGGGCCAGCCCGACCGCGTGCCGCTCCGCCTACTCTCGCTGCGCCGCCTCGACGACGGCGGCGACAAGACACGCGCGCTCTATGTCGCGACGGTCGAACGCGACCGCTGGGAACTCACCCGCTACACCGGCACCGACGGCCTGCTGATGCCCGTCTACGAACCCGATCCGCATTATGAAACAAGCAGCAACGCCTGGCTCGTCACCTTTCGCGGCAACCAGGTCGCCACGCTGCGCGAGGCGGGCGAACTCTGGGCGATCGGCCGCGGCGATGGCGCGATCGACTGCCGCGGCGCGATCGACCCCGAAGCCCCGATTCCGGTCTCGGCCCCTCACAGCGACTGACCGCCTCACCGGCGCGACAAGCCGCCGCCGCGCGCCGCGAAATCCTGCTATGCCGGTGGCGGAAGGAGACAGCCCATGCAGGCCGTAACCGAAGACGACCGCCGCAAGGAAATCCGCGTGCTGCTGCACCAGATCGAGGCGCATCCCGAACGCGACTGGAGCGCCGCGCGCCGCCGTCTCGCGACGCTGAGCAAGCTCGTCACGGTCCCGTCGAAGCGACACTGACCCGCACGACGGGCAAAAGAAAGGCGGGGCGGCGGCCGAAACCGCGCACCCCGCCGATCCTGTTTCCAGTGGCGCCGACGATGTCGGCGCGCCTTGGCTTATTCTTCGAGCCCGGCGAGCTTCGGACCGATCGTCTTGGCGACGTCGACGCGCACCGAGGCATTATGTTCGGCGACGGTCATCACGACCTTGCCGTCCTTATCGAGCAGCACCGCTTCCTCGTTCGAGCCTTCGGGCGCGAGCTTGACGATCAGCGGGCGCGGATAGAGGCGGTTGCTCGCCCCGTTGCTGCCGTCGACCACACCGCCGACGATGCCGCCGAGCAGGATGTTGCCGAACGCCGAACCGCCGAGCTTCGACTGGATCAGCACATAGGTCGGCTTGTAACCCGGCAGCGTGATGTCCGCGCGCTGATCATTCTTGCGCTTGAACTCGAGCTTGCACGGCGTCGTGCAGCTGTCGCCGCTGGTGAATTTGACGAGCGCCCCGCCCGGGTTCGTCTCGGTCGAATAATCGGTCTTGGTACCGTTCACTACCGTGGCGCAACCCCCGAGTCCGAAGGACAGGGCTGCTGCGACCGCCACAGAAATTTTCGCTTTCACTGGTATTCCCCCTTGTTGAAACCAACGTCGTGATGGATGCAAAAAATGCAACGGTAAAGCGTTTTCCTCGTGCGACGAACCGAGGGGCGGAGGCGCCCGCGAAAAGCGCGGAAAAGCGTGTAGTGAACGCGTGATTAACCGGTACGACGGGCCATCGCACCGGCAATTACAGCCCTCACCAGACCCTTCGTCGTGCCTTCGCGGCGCCCCGTCCGATTCGCCCCCGGCGCGCGCAACGCGCCGCCGGCACCGCCGTTTCGACGGCACGGCAAATCCATTCCGGGAGTTATATCATGCGTAAGGTCCTCATCATCTTGTCCGCCGGCACGGCGCTGTTCGCCGCCCCCGCCCTCGCGCAGGTCGCGGGCGTCGGCGGGCAAGTCGGGGTCGGCGGCCAGGTCGGCGTCGATACCGGCGCGACGCTCGGCACCGTCAGCGACCGTCTGTCGGGAACCGTCGATCGCGTCGACGGCACCGTGAACCGCACCGTCGACAGCACCAACCTCCGCGTCGCGACGCGCGAGCAGGTGCGCGCGGGCGCCGACATCCGCGATGGCCGCGGCAACAGCATCGGCACGGTACAGAGCGTCGAGGGCGACACCGCGGTCGTCGTGCGCGGCGGCAAGCTCTACAATATCCCGCTGTCCGACATTTACCACGACGCGAGCGGCACGGCGAACGGCCTTGTGACCAGGTTGTCGTCCGGCGAGATCAAGGCCCGCGCGGTCGCGGGTGCCGAGGTCAAGGGCAACTGACCGGCGACGGCGACCCCTCGCATGCCGGGACGTCGCCACGCATCGGGGGCCGGGTGCGCACCCGGCTCCCTTTTGGTTTTGCGCTATGTTACCGAGGCTTGGGTCGTCGCCTGAGTCAGATTTCGCAGGCGAGCACCGATATCCACGGATAGCTTTTGCTCCCGTCCTTGCGCGGAAGCAGTCGTCCATTGCCATCGAGCGATAGCTTCTTGCGGTCCACATTGTGGATGATGTTACCGCCGATGGTAATGGCATGGGTCGTCGTCACCTCGATGACGATATCACCGTGCGACGGATAGAAGCTGTCGGCCTGATAGATCATCTTGGCTTGGTCGTAATCATAGGTTTTGGCATATTCCCGCCCGCCACAGATGATGTCGCCGACCTTCGGCGTATAGGCCGCGGGTTTCATCGCTCGATATCCATAACCGGCGTTGGTCCCCGCGCTCGCCTTCATCGCGGCGTCGATATAGTGACAATGGGCCTGGCTATATTTGAACTTCGTGCCCGCCCCCGCCTTGCGGATGCAGAAAGAAACAAAGGCCGACGACCAGGCCGGCCGGATGCCGCCTTGGACCGTCCGGCCCGTCAGATTGTTGATGTTGATGCTCTTCCAATACTCTTCGACGAATAGATAATAGTCCTTCGCGATTCCCGGATCATCTGTACCCTGGGTTTCGCGTCCCGCACCGTTGTCCCAACGGGCATATTCTGCGAGACAAATCTGAGTAAGATTATCGGTAAATATAGTCATGGCAACGCTCCCCCAAAAATCTATGGCGTCGCGACTCAGTATTTTTTCACCGATCGGAAGAATGAGCGAAAAAGGTTAGAAAGCTAAATCAATATTGTTCAATCGACCGGCGGCACATCCGCGGCCGTCCCCGGAAAGGCGCGGCCCGCGCTGACCGCGATCTCGCCGCCTTCGCGTACCGGGATCACGCTGCGCCCGAACCACACATAGCGCGCCGTCGGCGCGTCGAGGTCGTGGTCGTAGCGCGCCGCCACCGTCGCGCGGTCATACCCCATCCACCCCAGGGTCGCCGGAAAGATCTGGCTCGCCGACCGCCCGCCCCCGGGCGCCGCGGCATAGCGCACCGCCAGCCGGTCGGGCACGAAGGCCACCAGCGGCACGCGAAACTCGTCGGCGACCGGCGCCTGGCTGCAATGCGGCAACGCCCCGGGGGCGAGGTTCTGGCCATGGTCCGACGTATAGACGACCGCGACCGCCTCGCGATCGACCCCAGCGAGCAGCGTGTCGAAGAAACCGCGTTTCGACCAGGCCAGCGCCGTGTCATATTGACGCGCGACCGGCGCGTCGGCGGGGATCGTGCCTGCGGGATAATGGTCGCGATACTGGAAATGGACACCGCGCAGCACCACCAAGGCAAAGCTTTTCCCCGGCGATTTCATTTGCGCGTTCAGCATCCGGGCGATCCGCCGGTCGGTGTCGATGCCCCCCGCCATCGACCGGAAATCGTCGATCAGTGCGCGTTCGGGCGGCAGCAGCAAATTCTGCGGCGCCCCCGCGGTCTGCCCGTCGATCAGGATCGTGCGATACCCGGCGCGCTTCGCATAGCCCCAGATCGACGGCGTCGCCCGCAGGTCGCTGTCCTTTCCGACATGCCGCACGTCGACCCCCGACCGCAGCGCGACCTGTGCCGGCGCGCTGCAATGCCCCAGCGCCGCCGCCACGCCGAAGTCCCGATGCGCCACACCGTGTAGCGACGGAGCGATCAACCGCGCGAAGGGTGCCGCCGCGACGCTTTCGTCGATCAACCAGACAATATGCCGCGGCGCATCGCCGGTATCGGGCACCAGGGTCACCGCTTCGCGCATCGGCGGCGGCGCCGCGCTCGCGAGCTCCCATGCCAGCCCGTACAGATTGCGCTCGGCGCCTTCGGGCCAGCGGTCGAGCGGGCGGATCAGCAATCCGGGCAACAGGAACAAGGCGGCGCCGGCCCAGGCGAAGATCCGGCCGGCGGGCAGCCGCCCGGATCGCAGCAGCATGGACCGCGCGCCCGCGAACAAGGCGACCGCCGCCGCCGCCTGCACGGCCGCCAGCATGAACGCCCCGCCGAATGCACCCGCGGCATTGCCCGCCTGCCGCGCCTCGGCCGCCATCCACGCGAGCGTGCCCGCGCCCATCAATTCGCTGACCAGCCCGCTATAGCCATGGTTGACGAGGATCGAGACCCCGGCGAGACCGAGCAGCAGCATCGCCCAGCGCCGCGGCAGCCAGGCCAGCGCCGCGAGCAAACCGGTCGCCTGCACCGCGAGGACGGCAAAGGCGCCGACGGCATTGCGCGGGTCGCCCGCCGCGAGGCGGTAGACGACGTCGTGGGTCAATTGATACCGGTTGGCGACGGCATAGCCGGCCGCGAACAACAGCAGCCCGGCGGCGACCCGCCATGCCCCGCTTGCTGCGCCCTGCGATCGTCGCTGTTTCGCCCAATTCCCCATACGCGCGCCGAGTTAGGGCAAACTCGTTGAAAAATAGCAAAAAGATGTGCCGCGTCCGCAAGCTGGCCTGCCCGCCCCCGTTGCGATAGGATAGGCCGGCGCGACGATGAGGAGGCCGACACGATGAACGGTGCCGCCGACAGCGAAAACGCGGGCGAGCGGCTGTACGCCGCCGCGGTCGCCCACGCCCAAAGCCGTGGCTTCCACCT
This sequence comes from Sphingopyxis sp. GW821-FHT02C12, assembly GCF_059421785.1. Classification (NCBI taxonomy): domain Bacteria; kingdom Pseudomonadati; phylum Pseudomonadota; class Alphaproteobacteria; order Sphingomonadales; family Sphingopyxidaceae; genus Sphingopyxis; species Sphingopyxis sp. GW821-FHT02C12. The sequence goes on along the minus strand of NZ_JBWKVQ010000001.1, from coordinate 2,048,716 downwards.
CGGCGACGGCGCCGATCAATATTTTCGCCAACGATCCGGCGACGCCGCTCGGCAACTGGCGGGTGCGGCGAACGACGATGGCTTCGACCTCGCCATCGCCAACGCGCGCGCGCTGATCGACGCGATGATCGCCGCGCGCCCGGCGGCCTATGCCGACGATCCCGACCGGCTCGCGTCGGACATCATCGGCGAAGTCACCCTCGGCGAAGCCCTCGCACGGCTCTGCCCGATCTGGCCTTTCTGCTGATGGCCTTCGACGAGCGCACCGGCGCCGCTTTCGGCGCGGCGAGCGACACGGTGAAGCAATTGCTGGCTCTCGCGACGGCGTCGATCGGCGGCGCGATCGCCTTGTTCGACGACGGCGCCAAAGCGGGCATCGACTTCGGCCCCGCCGACCTCTGGGTCCGGGTCGGGCTGATGCTGCTGGCGTTCAGTGTGCTGGGCGGGCTGATGGCGCTCGGCGCGATCGCCGGACAGCTGGGCAGCGACAAGGTCGATACCCCCAGCAGCTATGCCCCCGGACTCCGCCTGTTCTACGGACTCCAGCTGCTCGCCTACGGTCTCGGCGTCGTCGCGCTCGTGGTCCACGCGGTCGGCTAGCAACGAAAACGGCCCACCCCGCGCGTCGGCGGGATGGGCCGGTTTCGATGCCGTGGCGGCGCGCGGTCCGCGCCGCCAACCCGCTCTTGCTTATTCGGCCTCCTCGAACAGGTCGACCGCATTGGCGGCGGTCGCCGACAGGCGGATCGTGTCGCCGTCGACCGACGCGACGAGCCCGGCGGGCAGATAATGATGCTTGCCGCCCTCGCCGTCTTCGGCCTGCGGGCTGTCGGCCTTGGTCAGCTTGATGCGCTCGCCGTCGAGATGGTCGACGGTACCGACATGGACACCGTCGGCGCCAACGACAGTCATATTTTCCTTGATCGCGCTATGGTCATGCTCTGCCATGGGGAGTCTCCTTGCCGCTCGCGGGGGCTGTTCCGGGCGAGTCCTGCGCATCATACGCCCGATCCTGGCATTCGATCCACCGGCTTCGACGATCCGCCCCAAAGCCGCGTTCGCCTTTCATTCGGGCGCGAAGCGACTAAGCTCGGCGCATGCGTTTCCCGGCCCTCTTCATCGCCCCCTTCATCGCCCTGGCGCTCTTCGCCGCGCCCCCCGCCGCCGCCTGCTCCCCCGCCCCCGGCTACCGCGTGCCGACCAATATGGAGCTCGTCGGACAGGCCGACCTGATCCTGCTCGCGACGGTGAGTCCCGGCGATTTCGAACCCGACGGCCCGCCGACCCAGCAAATCCTGCTGGAACCCGTCGCAGCGCTCAAGGGGACGATCCCCGACGGGCCGCTGGCGCTGTCGGCGATGATCGCGACCGATGCCGAGGCGATGCTCAGCAACCCCTATGAGCTGAACGAGGCGCATCCGCAAAGCTACACCGGATCGTGCACCCGCTACGCCTTCCCCAGCGGATCGCGCGTGCTTTTCTTCCTCACCAAAGAGGACGGCCATTGGCGCGAAGCCGGCGGCCCGTTCAGCCGCTGGGCCGAGGACGTACTCACCGACGATGCGCCCTGGCTGCGGCTCGTGCGCTTCTATCTCGAGGTTCAGGCGCTGCCCGAGGCCGAGCGCGACGCGGCGCTCGCCGAACGCCGCGCTTTTTGGGGTGCGCTGGGCGACGATCCGGTCGCGCAATTGATGGCGCAGGACATCGGCCGCCAGCTCGCGGGTCCGAACCCGCCGCTGCGCGGCGAACTGCCGCCGGCGCCCGAAGACTGAACCGTCAGCACCACGGCTGCCGCGCCCCTTCCCACCGCCTCGCCAGCCCCTCGCCGACAAGCACATCGCCGACACTCGCGCCGCCGCGCGTCACGATGCGCAGCTTGCGCCCGTAACGATCGCCGCCGCGCCCGGCACTTTCGAGGCTGAAGGACCCGGCGTTCAACCACGCCTGCAGCCGCCGGGTCGCCGCCCTGCCCAGTGCCGCCTCTTCCGCGCAGCGCGACGGATGCGTTTCGGGCGTATCGATGTCGGCGATGCGATATTTCTCGCCCGCGAACCAGAAGGTGTCGCCGTCGACGACACAGTCGCGCCCGCCCCCGCTATGACAGAAACCGAACCGCGCGGCATGGCGGCCGCCCGGCATCACCGGCGCTGCCCGAACTGCAAGGCCGTCGCCCTTGGCGCCATCGGCGAGAGCGGGCGAGAATTGCAGCGCCGCCAGCGTTCCCAGAAAGCCCAGCGCCATGACCGGCGTGATCCACCGGATCGCGCCGACTCCACCGCTGGAGCGTGCCGGTTTGCGGTGCCGCCGCTGGCGGCGATGGGTCGAAAGAAAATCGGGTCCGGCCATACCGCGACCCTGCCATCACCCGCATGCCAAAATCCCGACTGGCCCGCTCCGCTATGGCGGCGACCGCCGTCAGATTGCGCCGCAGCGGTGCCGGATGGGACGAAAACAGGCGTCAGGGCGCGCCGCGCGGCTCATCGTCCTCGATGCCGCCTTCGCCGAGTTCGCCATCCTCGTCGTCGTCGCTGCGTTCGCCGCGATAGGCGCCCATGTCGATGCGGCCCGAGCGTTCCATCTGGCGCATATGATCGACCAGATCCTGCATGTCGTCGCTGTCGCCCGGCCCTTTCGCCTTGACGCTGTCGCCCAGCGGCCGCGCGCGCCGCGCCGCCTCGGCGACGGTCTGCGCCTGCGCTTCCTCGTCCTCCTGCTCGCGGTTGACCGCTTCGGGGGCTTGGTCTTCGCGAGGTTCGTCGATCATGGCCGGCTCCTTGATGGGGATGACCGATCAACGCACCGCGCGCGCCCTCCGTTCCTCAGGCCGCGTCGGCCAGCACCTTGCGCTCGATCACCCGGATGAAGACCTCGGGGTCCTGCGCGCCGGGCACGAGCATCCGTCCGCCGAGGATGAAGGCGGGCACGCCGGTGATATTCTGGTCGGCCCAATAGGCCTCCTCGGTGCGCACCATCTCGCCGAACTCGTCACCACTCAGAATCGCCGCGGCGCGCGCGCGATCGAGCCCGACCGACGCCGCAACATCGGCAAGCACCGCATGATCGCTCACATCGCGGTTGTCGGTGAAATGCGCCTTGAACAGCGCGAGCTTGAGCGCGGTCTGCACCCCCGTCGCCTCGGCCTGCTCGGGGTCCTCGCGCGACCCCGCCCAGGTCAGCAACCGGTGGGCGTCGAAACTGTTGCGCATCCGGAAACCCGGCCCGCGGTTGAAGGCGAAACCCAGGTCGGCCGCGACCCCCGCCATCTTGCCGCTGTTGGCGCGGCTCTGTTCGGCGCTGACGCCATATTTGCGCATCACATGGGCGGCGGCATCCTCGCCCTCGGGCGGCATGTCGGGGTTGAGTTCGAAGGGATGCCATTGCACCCGAAACTCCAGCCGCCCGGAAAAATGCGCCATCACAGTCTCGAACTTCAGCCAGCCGATGATGCACCAGGGGCACATCACGTCCGACACGATATCGACGCTGAGACGCGGAAGCGGGGCTTGGGTCATGACGGGGCCTTTCACTGGCCCAGCCTAGCCCCCCGAATTTCCGGACGCCACCCCCGATCGGAACCGCCTAAAAGACGATGCGGCGATCGCTACCCGACCGGCGATCGACGCCCGAACGACGTTCGGGTCCGCGATAATCGGGGTCGTGCGCCTGGCGCCGATCCTCGGCACGGCGCCCCGGGCCGCCACGCTTGTTCTGTTGGGTTTCCATCTGGTCCCTCCTTTACCGCCCACGGCAAGAAGAGGACCATCGCAGAAGGGCGATGAAAAATGGTTAATCCGGTTCAGCCGAGGGGATCGGCCGGCGCCGGCGCCGGGCGCGACAACACCCACCAGCTGCCGACCATCAACAGCACCGACAGCGCCTCGATGATCATCCCCTGCACGATTCCGAAATTGGTCGGATCGCCCAAAGCGACTCCGATCAGCCTGCCAGTGAGCGCGGTACCATATAGCGCCGCCGGCACCAGCAACGCCCGCACCCACCCCGGCATCAGCACACCAAGCGCCGCCGATCCTGCCGACACGAGGAAGAAGGACGACAGGTCGGCGCGCAAGGTGTTGATCGCGACGCCGCTGATCGTGAAGCCGAAGGTTTCCGAATAGCTCGCCGGATCGATCACCCCGCGTGCCCCGATCATGAAGAAAAACACCGCCCACAACAGGACGGCGCCGCGCAAGACCCAGTTGACCATTTTCTTCTCCCCTGTCTGCCCACAGGCTGCGGCATCGGGAGCGAATGTGCAATCTATTCCGCGGCGAACGTCGCTTCGATCCAGCCGCCGCCCAGCACGCGCGACGCGTCTCCGGCATCGTAAAGCACCGCCGCCTGTCCCGGTGCGACGCCATATTCGGGTTCGGCGAAGATCAGGCGCTCGCCTTCGACCCGCGCCGCCACCGGCCGCGCCATGCTGCGGACCTTCGCCAGCACGTCGCGCCCGTCGACATCGCCGAGCCAGTTCGCCTCGCCCAGCCGCGCCCTCGACACCGCCAGCGCGCGCCGCGGCCCGACGACGACACGCTTCGCCTCGGCCTCCAGCCGCACGACATACAGCGGCTCGGCCTGCCCGCCGATCTCGATCCCGCGCCGCTGCCCGACCGTATAATGAATGAGGCCCTTGTGCGCGCCCAGCACGGTGCCGTCGACATGGACGATCTCGCCCTGGTCGTCGGCTTCGGGGCGGAGCTTGCGGACCAGCGTCGCATAGTCGCCGTCGGGGACGAAGCAGATGTCCTGGCTGTCGGGCTTGCCCGCGACGCCGAGGCCCAGGTCGCGCGCAATCTCGCGCACGACGCTCTTCTCGAGTCCGCCGAGCGGAAAGCGCAAAAAGTCGAGCTGGTCCTGCGTCGTCGCGAACAGGAAATAGCTCTGGTCGCGCGCCGGATCGACCGCGCGGTGCAGCTCGGCACCCGCAGACCCCATCACCCGCCGCACATAATGGCCGGTCGCGAGGCAGTCGGCGCCCAACTCCTTCGCCAGCGCGAACAGGTCGGTGAACTTCACCCCCATGTTGCACCGCACGCACGGGATCGGCGTCCGCCCCGCCAGATATTCATCGGCGAACTGGTCGATCACCGTATCGCGAAAGCGGCTTTCATGGTCATAGACATGATGCGCGAAACCCAGCCGGTCGGCGACCGCGCGGGCATCTTTGATATCCTGCCCGGCGCAGCAGGCGCCGACGCGCTTCGCCTTGGCGCCATGGTCATAGAGTTGCAGCGTCACCCCGATCACCTCGGCGCCCGATCGCGCTGCGAGCGCCGCGACAACGCTCGAATCGACTCCGCCCGACATCGCGACGACGATTCGCCGATCCTTCAGCGGCTCGGCGAGCTGGAAGTCGGCCCGGGCGAGCCCGGCGGGGGAAGAAATCAGCGTGGCCATGATCGCCGCCATCTAGGGACGATGCGCCGAAAATACCAGCTTTTCCGCGCCACCTGTCAAGATATTGACGCGGGTTAAGCTTCGCTAACGAGGGATGAAACGGGCATTTACGGGACCTTAGGCGGTCGGGGGTAGACCGGCCTCATGAACCTCGCCCCGTCCGACCTTCCGCGCCTTGCCGGTGCCGCCAGCCTGTCGAAGCCCGGCTTCGATATCATCCTGGCCGTCTCCGCCGCGCGTCAGGCGATGCTGCCGACCGCCGGTCTGCTGCATGAGCGGACAGCACGCGACGGTCGCGCCGACCTCTCGTCGGCGCGGCGCGCGATGCTGTGTGGAACGATGGCGGGATCATGGGCGTTCGGGCCGCGGCCGGCACGCTTTTTCGACCTGTCGGAAGAAGTGACCGTTCTGCCGGAAACTGTGAACAGCCTGTTTACCAGAGGATTTCAGCCGATGTTGAACTCCTCCACAGTAGACATGCTCGCGTCGGATGCCCCCCTGTCCGACGGCGAAAAAGTGGAATGAATATGATCGAAAATCAGAAAATCCGTCCGGCTCAAGTCATTGGCCCCCTCGGGGAGCCGCTGACGATCGATTCGCTGCCGCCGCCGAACACGACTCGCTGGGTCGTGCGTCGCAAGGCCGAGGTCGTCGCGGCCGTTAACGGCGGCCTGCTGACCGTCGACGAGGTGTGCGAACGCTATTCGCTGACGCTCGAGGAATTCGCGAGCTGGCAGCGCTCGATCGACCGCAGCGGCATGCCGGGCCTGCGCGTCACGCGCATCCAGCACTATCGCGACCTCTATGAGCGCCAGCAGCGCTTCTGATCGCGCGAGCAAAAAAAAAGGGAAAAGGGCGCCCGCGGGGCGCCCTTTTTTTGTCCGTCGATGACGGGCGGATGATCTCAGGCGAGGTTGAGCTCGACCTCGATATTGCCCGCAATCGCCTTCGAATAGGGGCAGACCTTGTGCGCGGCTTCGATCAGTTCGCGCGCCACTTCGCGGTCGATCCCGGGAACGGCGACGTCCAGCCGCGCGCGCAGTTCAAAACCGCCACCACGGTGGAGCAGGTCGATCGTCGCATCGATCGAGGGGGTTTCGGGCAGCGCGATCTTGCACTGGCCGGCGACGAGCCCGACCGCGCCGAGGAAGCACGCCGACCAGGCGGCGGCGAACAGCCGCTCGGCGGCCGGATGCGGTTCGGGCAGCTCGATTTCGAACGCGCCATCGGTGCTGCGCGCATAGCCTTCGGCGCCGCCGACGGTGTGGGTGGAGCCGCTGAACAGGATTTTATCGGTCATGGTCGTTTCCTTGCGAAGAGGGGGATATGTATTTAAATCGTGCCCGATTAGATCGGATACGATTTAAATACATATCCCGATATCCGATGTCAACCCTCTTCCGATTTAATCGTATACGATCTATATACGGCATCCGAATCCGCCGTGGAGACCGCCATGACCGCCCCCGAAAAATTCCCCGCCAAAGCGCCGGGACTCGCCGACTTCCTGTGCTTCGCCGTCTATTCGGCGAACCTCGCCTTTGGCCGCGCCTATAAGCCGATCCTCGACGAACTGGGGCTGACCTACACCCAATATATCGCGCTGGTCGCACTCGGCGACGGCGACGAGCAGACCGTCGGCGCGCTCGGCGAGAAACTATTTCTCGAATCGAACACGCTGACGCCGCTGCTCAAAAAGCTCGAGTCGGCGGGCTATATCCGCCGCCGCCGCGACCCAGAGGACGAACGTCAGGTCCGGCTCAGCCTCACCGCCGCCGGCCGCACGCTGGTCGACCGGGACCCCGGCTCCGCCGCGCTGTTCGCCGCCACCGGCCTCGGCGACGATTTCCGCGCCGTGCAGCAATCGGTGATCAGGCTCCGCGACAATCTGGTCCGCGCCACGCGCGGAGAGGCAAAGGAGTGAACGAGCGGGCAGATCGACGCATGTGATCCGGGACGTCGCGCGACCGGTGTGGATAAAGCCTCCACAACGCGCGGTATCGGGGAAACGACAGACGCCGCCGACGCCGCACGGTGGCCCCGTCTCCTGAATCGCCGTGAGACGAGCGGGTTCAGAAGACGGGGTTGCCGACACTACGCGGGGCTCGTCGCCGGGTTGCGCGGCGCTCCGTCCACCCGAAGGTGAGATCGCACCATCGCGCCTTTTGGCCGGCGCCGGGCCGATCCGCATCGCCAGTCCCAAGCCTGATCCGTCCCATGCCGGCCGGCCCTTTTCTCAATTTTCGACAGAAATCCACGCAATTCCCGCTATTTGACATTTTCTTTGCAACCCAATCATTCATCCGGCGTTAACCCCCCAAGTCAACCACGGGAGTCACCGACTATGCGTAAGATCCTCATTACCCTCGCCGCCACCTCGGCCCTCGCGCTCGGCGCCTGCCAGAGCCCGGCCGCCGACAAGGTCGAAGACCAGGCCGAAGCCAAGGCCGACGCGATCGACGCCCAGGCCGACGCGATGCCCGAAGGCGCCGCGAAGGAAGCGACCGAAGCCAAGGCCGACGCGGTCGAAGCGGCGGGCGAAGAAAAGGCGAACGCCATGGACGACAACGGCGAAATCGCCCCGTCGGAAGTGCCCGGCGCGACGCCCGAAAAGAAATAACAGGGCTGCCTCCCCTAAAGGGCAGGGTGAAGGGCGCCGGATCGATTCCGGCGCCCTTTGTCGTGCGCGCGATTTTTTCGGACAATGTCCGGACCTGTGACGCGCGTCACCGCGCCGTGCCTCCGCGCCGGCTAATCGGGTCATGTGGACGGGGGCACCGCCCGACCGGCCACCGCTACACCCTCCCGCCGCCGTCTTGCGACCCGCGGCGGCGGGAGGGACTAGCCTCCTTCACGTCACCACTGCCCGCGCCCGATATTCCGCCCGGTCCCACGCGCCCGTCGCGATGACATCGACCAGCGCCTCGCCCGCGCGCCACACCTCCTCATGGCTCAGCGTCAGCGGCGTCAGCCCAAAGCGCGCCACGTCGGGCGCGCGGAAATCGCCGACGATATCGCGCGCGATCAGCGCCTGGACGATGGCATGGGCCTCGGGATGGCGGAAACTGATATGGCTGCCGCGCGCCGCGGGATCGCGCGGCGTCACGCAGTCGAGCTCCGCCCGCGTCCCCGCCGCGAGCAGAATATCGAACAGCGCCGCCGACTTCGCCTCGATCGCCGTCAGGCTGGCGCCCTGCCACAGCCGCAGCCCGGCCTCGAGCGCGCCCATCGCCAGCATCGGCGGAGTCCCGGTCAACCAGCGCTTGATGCCGTCGGCGGGCGCGTAACCGTCGGCGAAACCAAAGGGCGCGGCATGCCCCATCCACCCCGACAGCGGGTTGGCCAGCGCCGCCTGCCAGCGCTTCGCGACGAACAGGAACGCCGGCGCACCCGGGCCGCCGTTCAGATATTTGTAACCGCAGCCAACCGCCAGATCGGCGCCTGCGGCGTTCAGGTCGACCGCGACCGCCCCCGCGCTATGGCTGAGGTCCCACAGCATCAGCGCCCCCGCCGCCTGCGCCCGCGTGGTCCACGCCGCCATGTCGAAGCGCGCGCCGCTCTTGTAATGCACATGCGTCAGCAGCAGCAGCGCGGTGTCGTCGCCCAGCGCCTCGGCCAGCCGCTCGCGCGGCACGACGCGCAGTTCGGCGCCCGCGACGCACCCGACTGCGCCCGCCGCGATATGCAGGTCGGTCGGGAAATTGCCCGCCTCGCTCACCACCACCCGCCGTTTCGGATCGCGGCGCCCGGCGTCGCGCAAGCCCGCGACGATCAGCTTGAACAGGTTCACGCTCGTCGAATCGCACGCGATCACCTCGTCGGCCGCGGCGCCGATCAGCGGCGCGATCAGCCCGCCGATCCGCGCCGGCGCGTCGATCCACCCCTCGTTCCAGCTGCGGATCAGCCGCTCGCCCCATTGCCGCGTCACCATGTCGGCGCTCGCCGCGACGCTGTCCGCCGGCAGCATGCCCAGCGAATTGCCGTCGAGATAGATCAGCCCCTCGGGCGCCGCAAAGCGTGCGCGCAGCGGCGCCAGCGCATCGGCCGCATCCAGCGCCCGCGCCTCGTCCAGCGTCGTCATGGCGCCGCCATCCCCAGCGCCTGCAGGATCGCCGCGCGCTGCTTGCCCCAGCTGACGCTGTCGGGCGCGATCAGTTCGACATGCCCTTCGCCCGGGGTCACCGCCATCGTCACCGTCCGCCCGCGCTTCGCCATCGCGGCGATATAGGCCGCCCCGGTCGCGGGCGGGGTGATCGGGTCGCGGTCGTTGTTGAACTGCATCTCCACCGCGTCGCCCGGCGGCATTTCGGGCGGCGAGGTCCGCGCATATTCGCCGCGTGCCATCGCGGCCGGCGCCTCGGCCCCGCAGGCATGATCGACGCTCTGTGCGCCCGCGCGCAGGTCGGGCAGTCCGCCCTGGCTGATCGCGACGTCGATCCGGATCGGGTCGGCCCCGCGCAGCGCATCGTCCGCCGCCAGCCCCGGCCGCCGCGCCAGCCACAAAGCCAGATGCCCGCCCGCGCTATGCCCGATCGCGATCCGCGGCGCGTCGGTCTTCAGCCGATATTTCGCCCCCGCGCGCGCGAACAGATCCGCCGCCGCGCCGACATCCTGATAGGTCCCCGGATAGCCGCCGCCGCGGTCGACCCCGCGATATTCGATGTTCCACACCCCGACGCCGTGCGATCGCAGGTCATCGGCGATCCAGTTCATGATGTCGCGCTCCGCGACCGCGGTCTGCCAGCACCCGCCATGGAGCATGATCACCGCCGGAAACGGCCCGTCCCCCTTCGGCACCCAGACATCGACGACCTGCAGCGCGTCCTTGCCATAGGACAAGGTCGCATCGGGCTTCGGCTGCGGCCGGTTCAGCAAATCGCCCCACCCCATGATCGGTTTCTGCATCGCCGCGCCCTCTTCCGTCGCCGCGGGCGCCGAGCAGCCGACCAGCGCCGCCGCGAGCATCGCCATCGCGGTCATCCGCATCGCCACCCCCTAACCCGCAAGCTGCGCGAACACATCCTGCACCCCCTGCGCCGCGCCGTCCGATTGCAGCGCCGCCAGCGCCGCCGCGACGTCGAGCCGATAGTCGGCGACCCCGGCGCTCTCGCCCTTCCACGTCGCGCCCAGCGATTTGACCAGATGCCGCGCCGCGCCATTCTCCGACAGGACATGCAGGTCGAGCGCCTCCAGCCCCTCGGCGCGGCAGTCGATCAGCAGCGCCGCGGTCAGCATCCGCCCCAGCCCCAGCCCCTGGAACGCGTCGGCCACCGCGACCGAATATTCGCCCACCGGCCCGTCGTGGCGGTCGCGCACCGCATGCACCGCGCCGATCGCCGGCTCGCCCGCGCACTCGGTACAGATCGCGCCCCAGCCGATATGGTCGTGCCCGTCGACATCGACCAGCCGCTCGATCACCGGCTCGGGCAACACCGCCGCCGGCGAGAAAAACCGCAGATAGCGCGACTCCGCCGACAGCGTCGCGATCCCGGCGCGCAGCAACGGCGCGTCATCGGGGGTGATCGTGCGCAGGCACACCGCGGTCCCGTCGTTCAGCCGGCTGTGCACGACGATGTCGGTCAGTGGCTGCCGCTGTCCCTGTGCCATCGCCGTCTCCGCTGCCGCGCCTGCCGACCAACCTAGGCCGCGCCGCCCCCGCTGGCAATCGCCGCCCCGTTCCCCCGCCCCGCACGCCGAAACGGAAAAAACGCTTTCCTATTTTATTCCTATATGGTTCGTTATGCGAATCACACGAACCGAAAGCGAGTCTCACCGATGACACAGGAAATCCTCCCGCCGCTCCCCGCCGATCCCGCCGCCATGCTCGACGACGACGATCTGCCCGAAGAGCTGGCCTTCACCCCCGTCGCGCGTCACGGCAAACCCTGGACCGGTATCAACGCCCGGAAACAGCGCATCTTCATCGCCCGGCTCGCCGCGACCGGCGCGGTCAGCATGGCGGCGCAGGCGATCGGCCACAGCAGCTCCGCGCTCTACCAGCTGCGCAAGCGCGAAGGCGCCGACAGCTTCGCCGCGGCATGGGACCGCGCGGTCGAGACGGGCGCGCGCCGCGTTGCCGACCTGCTCATGGAATATGCGATCTATGGCGTCCCCGAAACGCTGTCGAAGGAGGGCCGCGTCATCCTCGAACGCCGCCGCCCCAACATCCGCGCGATGCAGCATATCGCCGCGAGCCGCTTTCCCGAGGGTTTCGGCGCCAACCTCAACCCCGTCGACGGCCCCGACACCGCGGTCCCGCACAGCATCCGCCGCCTGCGCGACAAATGGCGCGCCGAATGGGAGGCCGAACGGCAGGCGCGCATCCAGGAAAACAACGGCAACCAGAACCGGCAGGAGACCGACCTCGACGATCGCCTGCGCACCATCCGCACCGCCTATCAGCGCCGCATTTCGCACGACCCGGTCAAGCGCGCCGCGTGGGACATGCTCACCGGCCCCGGCACCGATTGGGACGCGGTGCAAAAGGCCGACGCCTTCCTCCACCCGCAAAAGCATGAGTGGCACATGCACCACCCCGACATGATCGTCCCGCTCGCCGCCGGCGCGGGCAATATCGACTGGGAGGCGGAGGAAGGCGGCGACCTGTCGCACGTCGAATGGCACCCGCCCGCCGAAGACCCCGACGGCAGCAAGGGCCAGACCGACGAGATCTGGTTCGGCCACTATGGCGACCATATCGTCGAGGGCGCCTATGGCGAAAGCAACCTCCTCGACGGCACGATCACCCGCGGCGACATGCGCGCCGTCGCCCACACGGTCCGCGAACGCGCCGAGGCCTGGCAGGCCACACGTCCGCCCGTGCTCGACCGCCCCTATGGCATCCCGAAAGCGGACCATATGCGGGGCGGCACCACCCTCAAGGACCGCGACGCCGCCCGCCGCCGCGTCGAGGGCGACATCCGGCAACTCGAACGCGAATATGCCGCCGCCTACAGCGACGAAAGCTGGGCCGCGTGGAAAGCGGGCGAGGTCGGCGGCGGCACCCCGGCCGAAGGCGGCGGCGCATGAGCTTCGAACAGGAGCTGCACGAAGGGCGCCCCCACCCGGACCGCCCCGCCCGCTTCGGCCGCAATGTCGCGATCGAATGGATCCAGCCGCCCGAACCCGCGGGCGGCTGGACCGACTATGCGGGCCTTGAGCCCCGACCGGTGCAGACCTGCTATTCGGTCGGCCGCCTCGTCCACGACGACGATTGCGTCAAGATCCTCGCCGGATCGGCGATGATCGTCAGCGCCGAGCGGCGCGTGATGCTCAGCGGCGTGATCGAGATCCCGGCGCGATGCGTGGTGCGGATTGTACGGTTGGAGGAGGTGGCGAGGAGATAAGCGCCATAGGCGGGGGGTGGAGTTCCTACTCGGCGCGACTAGATTGTCGGGCAATGGATAACCGCTCGAAAGAAAGCCGCAGCCGATTGATGGCGAGAGTGGGCTCCAAGAACACCAAGCCGGAGATCGAAGTGCGATCTTTGCTTCATGGTTTAGGTTATCGTTTTCGCCTGCATCGCAAGGAATTACCCGGCAAGCCCGACATCGTCTTCAAACGTCGCCGTAAGGTCATTTTTGTCCATGGCTGCTTCTGGCACGGGCACGGCTGCCGGATCGGGAAGCTTCCCAAGTCCAACGTGGGTTTCTGGCATGAGAAGATCGAGCGCAACCGAAAACGCGACGCCGAGAAACGGTCCGAACTGGAGCGACTTGGTTGGTCCGTCGACGAGGTTTGGCAATGCGAACTTAAGGATATTCAACTGCTTGTTGAGCGACTGCAAAATTTTCTCGGCCCCACAAAACCGATCGACATTCCCTAAATGTTCTGCTACTCATACCCCACGAGATTCGAAGGGAATTTGAAATGAGGCCTATTGGGATCGACCTTTTCGCTGGCGCCGGCGGGATGAGTCTTGGTTTCGAACAAGCCGGTTTCGACGTCGTCGCAGCAGTCGAAATAGACCCCGTTCATTGCGCGGTTCACAAATATAATTTTCCGCATTGCGCCGTCATGCCGCGATCGGTCGTTGGCCTGACCGGCAGCGAAATCCGGGTCGCGGCTGGAATCGGCAAACGACGCGTCGATGTCGTCTTTGGCGGCGCACCATGCCAAGGTTTCTCGATGATCGGCCAGCGGGCGCTTGACGATCCACGTAATGCCCTCGTGCGAGATTTCTTACGGATCGCCGCCGAACTTGAGGCGACCTATTTCGTATTCGAGAATGTCAAAGGGCTAACGATTGGCCGGCATCGACAGTTTCTGGACGAGATCGTCGCGACAGCAGACGACCTCGGCTATGATGTCTTGGCACCTTGGCGTGTGCTCGACGCTGCCCATTTCGGCGTTCCCCAGCATCGGGAGCGCTTGTTCCTGTATGGCGCAAAGCGCCCAAAATGTTTACCTAGCTACCCCCAACAAACCACAAAAGCTGCCGACGGCCGCGGTAAAGCCCCTTTGACACTTCCTGTCGGACCAAACGCGGCCCAAGCTTTGTCCGATGTTCCCGATGCCGACCTATTCGAAGCCCTATTCCAAACCGACGAAGTTCGGCCCAATGCTTGGGGCAATCCGAGCCCCTATGCCAGCGAGCTACGCTGTTTAACCAACGATGCTTGGCACTTTGGCTACGTCAGGCAATGGGACCCGTCGTTGCTGACCTCAAGCGCCCGAACCGATCATACCGACATTTCGCGACGGCGTTTCGCTGCTACAATCGGGGGCGAAACCGAACCTGTGTCACGATTCTACAGGCTGGCTCCGGATGGCCTCAGCAATACGCTTCGTGCCGGGACCGACGGGGCGCGAGGCGCCTTCACCAGCCCACGTCCGATTCACCCCGAACACTCTCGCTGCGTAACCGTGCGAGAGATGGCACGACTGCATGGATATCCCGACTGGTTTCGTTTCAACGAGACCAAATGGCATGGCGCCAGGCAAATCGGCAATTCAGTCCCCCCCCCGCTCGCTCGCGCGGTTGCGGCGCAAGTTTTGGACTCAATGGGCATATTGCCGGAACGACCGTTCGAAACCGTCGAGTTGGGCGACGCTTCGTTATTGCGGATGAACCTATCCCAAGCGGCAGATCATTTTGGGGTGGTAGCTATTCCGTCTAAGCGGGACCGCAAAAGTGGTGCGACCAAGAGAAAGCAGGCGGATATCGAGGACCAAAAACGCAGCGAAAAGAAGGCAGCTTATGCCTGAACCGCGCGCGCAGAATCGTTATCAGGCATTGATCGAGGGCATTTTTTTCGACCATTGGAGTGAAGGCAAAACTTCTTTCGAATTTGTCCGGCCGGAAATCGAAGCGAAGGCAGAAAAATTGGGGATCGTGCTGCCGCGGAATGTGGGCGACGTTGTCTATGCGATTCGTTATCGAACCGCCCTCCCGGAGAAAGTTCTTCGAACCCAGACCGACGGACGAGAGTGGATTATCGAGGGGGCTGGTCGCTCGCGCTATCGCTTCCGTCTTGTAACTGCCACGAGGATCGTTCCGCGCGATGATTTGGTCGTAGTCACGATACCGGATGCAACACCGGAATTAATCCGCGCCTATGCGCTCGACGATGAGCAGGCCTTGCTCGCCATTGTTCGTTACAATCGGCTTATCGACACTTTTCTCGGGATCACGACTTACAGCTTGCAAAATCATTTGCGTACGACCGTCGAAGGGATCGGTCAGATTGAGATCGACGAGCTTTATATCGGGCTTGACCGCAATGGATGTCACTACGCCATTCCGGTTCAAGCCAAAGGGGGTAACGATCAGATCGGCGTCGTACAGACCACTCAAGATATTCGCTTTGTCGAGCAACGCTTTTCTGGAATGCGCTGCAGAGCCCTTTCCGTCCAATTCATGGAAGGAGGTGTCGTCGCCATGTTTGAGCTTACCTTACAAAACGACGAACTGCGTGTTGTGGAGGAGCGTCACTACAAACTTGTCCCCGCTGATCAGTTGGATGCCAAGGCGGTAAGGAACTACCGAACGAATTAGAGGCAATCTCGAGCTAGGAATAACCGATAAGCAGGCTCAGCCTAGAGGGCTTTCCCGCCATCAGTGTTATTGATCCTTTGATAAATAGAGACAGTGGATCAGGCATCATCCCCCATCCGCAGCGCGGCAATAAAAGCCTCCTGCAGAATGTTCACATTGCCATATTCGCGCATCCGGGCAGGCGGGTCGAAGCTGCCCCGCAGCTTCGCCTGATCCGCCCACCTGCCCTATTTCTGCTTTGATGAAAAAAGCGGTTTAGGCGTCGTCGCCCATCCGCAGCGCGGCAATGAAGGCTTCTTGCGGGATGTTGACGTTGCCGTACTCACGCATCCGCTTTTTGCCTTCCTTTTGTTTTTCCAGCAGCTTCTTCTTGCGGGTTGCGTCGCCGCCATAGCATTTGGCGGTCACGTCCTTGCGCAGCGCGGCGATGGTTTCGCGGGCGATCACCTTGCCGCCGATCGCGGCCTGGATCGGGATCTTGAACATGTGGCGCGGGATCAGGTCTTTCAGCCGCTCGCACATGCCGCGGCCGCGCGTCTCGGCGGTGCCGCGATGGACGATCATGCTCAGCGCGTCGACCGGCTCGTTGTTGACCAGGATGCTCATCTTGACCAGGTCGCCGGGGCGATGGCCGATCTGGTGATAGTCGAAGCTGGCGTAACCGCGGCTGATGCTCTTCAGCCGGTCATAGAAATCGAACACCACCTCGTTGAGCGGCAGTTCATAGGTGATCTGCGCGCGGCCGCCGACATAGGTCAAATTCTTCTGCACACCGCGGCGGTCCTGGCACAGCTTCAGGATCGGGCCGAGATATTCGTCGGGCACGTAAATCACCGCCTCGATCCACGGTTCCTCGATCTCGTCGATGCGGTTCGGGTCGGGCATGTCGGCGGGGTTGTGGAGCTCGATCTCCTTCGCCGCCTCATTCTTGGTGTGGCCGAGCTTGAGCTTGTACACCACCGACGGCGCGGTGGTGATCAGGTC
Source organism: Sphingopyxis sp. GW821-FHT02C12 (assembly GCF_059421785.1). Classification (NCBI taxonomy): domain Bacteria; kingdom Pseudomonadati; phylum Pseudomonadota; class Alphaproteobacteria; order Sphingomonadales; family Sphingopyxidaceae; genus Sphingopyxis; species Sphingopyxis sp. GW821-FHT02C12. Next base: position 2,032,338 of record NZ_JBWKVQ010000001.1, on the reverse strand, counting down.
GAGGTCATATTCGCGGGTCAGCCGCTCCTGGATGATCTCGAGGTGGAGCAGGCCGAGGAAACCGCAGCGAAAGCCGAAGCCCAAGGCCGCGCTGCTCTCCATCTCGAAGCTGAAGCTCGCGTCGTTGAGCCGCAGCTTCTGGATGCTCTCGCGGAGCTTCTCGAAGTCGTTGGCGTCGGTCGGGAACATGCCGCAGAACACGACCGGCTGGACTTCCTTGAACCCCGGCAGCGCCTGTGCCGCGGGCTTTTTCGCGTCGGTCACCGTGTCGCCGACGCGCGCCTGCGCGACGTCCTTGATCTGCGCGGTGATGAAGCCGATTTCGCCGGGGCCAAGCTCGGTCAGCTGCTCGATCTTGGGGGTGAAACAGCCGACGCGGTCGATCAAATGGGTGGTGCCCGCCTGCATGAACTTGATCTGCTGGCCTTTTTTCAGCACGCCGTCGATAACGCGGATCAGGATGACGACGCCGAGATAGGGGTCGTACCAGCTGTCGACGAGCATCGCGACGAGCGGCGCGTTGGCGTCGCCCTTCGGCGGCGGGATGCGCGTGACGATCGCCTCGAGCGCTTCCTCGATGCCGATGCCGGCCTTCGCGCTCGCGAGCACCGCGTCGTCGGCGGGCAGCCCGATGATGTCCTCGATCTCGGCCTTCACCTTGTCGACGTCGGCCGCGGGCAGATCGATCTTGTTGATAACGGGGATGATTTCATGGTCGTGCTCGATCGACTGATAGACGTTCGCCAGCGTCTGCGCCTCGACCCCCTGCGCCGCGTCGACGACGAGCAACGCGCCCTCGCACGCCGCCAGGCTGCGCGACACTTCATAGGCGAAGTCGACATGGCCGGGCGTGTCCATCAGGTTGAGCTCATAGGTCTCGCCATCATGCGCCTTATACGACAGGCGCACCGTCTGCGCCTTGATCGTGATCCCGCGCTCCTTCTCGATGTCCATGTTATCAAGGACTTGTGCGGACATCTCACGCGCGGTCAGCCCGCCGGTGAACTGGATCAACCGGTCGGCGAGCGTCGACTTGCCATGGTCGATGTGCGCGATGATCGAGAAATTACGGATATGCGAAAGAGAAGTTGTCATGCCGCGCCGTTAGCAGCGGAAAGCCGCGCTGTCAGCAGCCGAAGCTACAACCCCAGCCAGCGCGTGCAATCGTCGCGCACCCGTGCGTCGCGATCGTACAATCCGCGTTCGAGCACCGCCGCGCGGGCGTCGCCTTCTTCAACCGCCGCCAACGCGGCGATGGCGTTGGCGCGGACGCGCGGCACCGGGTGCACCTTCGCGAACTGCTCGGCGATATCCTTCCCATTATCGGTCAGATGCACCGCGCAGCGCAGCAGCATCTCGGCCTGGGTCAGCGTCGGGCGGCGCGCAATCGTCCCGCTTTCCAGGTCGACGATATATTGGTCGCGCCAAGGGATATGCTCGCCTTCCTCCATGATGTTGAGGCTGACCGAGAGGCTTGTCGGTGGGAGCTGGCTGTGGATATCGCGATGGGCGCGGTAGAGCATCATCCTGCCTTCGCTTAAGCTGCTGCGTTCGACGAAGCGGAGGTTCAGCGGCTCGCCGATGCCGCCGTCGACCGCTTCGGGGTCATAGTCATAATAGTCGCTGATGTAGCCGGGTCCCCAATAGCCGGTGGTGAGGAAGCTGAAATTATGGTCGTGTGGCAGGCCATAGGCGAAGGCCGCCGCGCCGCTGGCGCTGTAGGCGGCATCGCTCGCGGCGGGCCAGAGATTGGCGCGGAGAAAATGGCCGCGCGGGCTACGGTGGAGCAGAAAGACCTGCGCCGAATAGCGGCTGAGTTCGAGCTGGCCGGCGAAGCTCGCCTTGAGTTCGGCGATGACGCGGTCGGCGAGGAAGTCGCGGTTGCGCGCGAGCCCGGCGAGGAGGTGGGCGGCATGGGCGAGACTCGCTTCGTCGCTGAGGTCGACGCCCGTTTCGTCGAGCCGGGCGGTGACGTCTTCAAGGGCGAGTACTCCGCCGGCGGGTGGGTCGATCAGGCGAGGCATGGGTCGGCAACCTTTGGCATGAAAAGCGCCAGCGTCGCGGCGGCGGCGCGGCGCACTTCGGGGTGCGGGTCGCTGGTCGCCATATCAGCGAGCCGCAAACGCGCGGTCGCCGGGTCGAGCGCGACGAGATCGCGCATCGCGCTCCAGCGGTCGGCGAAACCTTCGGCGAGCGTGGCTTCGACGAACAACGGGGCGGCGTCGCGGCGGTCCATTTCACGGAGCAGGGCGAGCGCCATGGCGCGGAAGCTGCTGTCGCGGCGGGAGGCGGAGAGGTGGGTTGGGCGGCGGCTGACCAGTTCGTAGGTGCGCATCGGCAGCGGCGATGGCGGCTGCACCGCGAGTTCGAGGAGGAGGACGTCGGCCGTCGCGCCCGCGATGGTGAAGCTGGTGCGCGCGGTGTCGAGGTCGAGCATGTCGCCGGCGACGAGCGCGCGCGGCGGGTCGCTGCGACAGGGCGACGCGCCGGCGGCGGTGAAGGCGCCGCCCTCCTCGGCGGCCGAGAGCGCGACATGGTGGAGCGTCAGCCGCGCGCCGCCCGCAGCCAGCACGCGGATCGCGGCGCGGCCGGGCACGAAGAGCACGGTCGTCGGCGCCGCAGCCGCCTCGAATGGCAGCAATTGCAGCGACAGACGGATCGCACCGCATTCGGCAAGGATCAGACCGCCCGGTCCGCCGCCCCCGCCGACGATGCGCAGCGGCGGCCGGGCAAACGGATCGACGGCGAGCAGGGCAAGCGCCTCGGCCAACCGTGCCCCAAGCCAGCGCGGGTCGGCGAGCCATGGGCGGAGGCGCGCGATGGCCTGGTCGGGTTCGGCATCGCGCGCGGCGGCGAACGCCGTGAGCAGGCCGGCGGGCGCCGTATCGGCCGCCCGCCATCCCGCGGCGAGATCGCTCGCGGTGGCACGGATCGCAGCGGTGCGCAGGGCATCGGCGCGCGGATAATGATCGTGACGGGACGGGACGGGCATGGCGCGGTCACCGAATGCGGGCGCGGCATTGAAGCGCGCGCCCGCGGCCCGGTCAGTCGTAGATGATCAGCACGACGGTGACCGACACCTCGAAGACCGATGGCCCCGAAGACGCGGTCGGCGCCGCGAGCGAGCCGAACAGCCCGACCGCGGTGTCGAGCAACGGTATGGCGTCGATGTCGATGGATGGCAGGTTCATAGCTTCGCTCCCCAGTCAATGGCGGCGCGGATCGGCCGCCGACGGATGGTGCGAAGCAGGCGGGGCCGACGCCAGTTAACTTATCTTAATGTGGGAGCAAGGCCGTTCGTCGAAGCGCGGTTGCCGCCGCCCGCGCGGCGCCTAGGATGGCGGCGACAGCCACCGGGAGACGCTCCATGCGCCACGCCATCACCGTCCTTTCCACCCTGCTGCTCGCCGCAGCGCCGGTTGCGGCCGAAACCTTGCTGATCGGCAACAAGGGCGAGGATACGCTGAGCCTCGTCGCGCTCGACACCGGCGCCGAAGTGGCGCGCCTGCCGACCGGCAAGATGCCGCACGAGATCGCCATCTCTCCCGACGGCAAGCAGGCCGCGGTGGTCGCCTATGGCGCGACGACGATCGACGTGTTCGATGTCGCGGGGCGCAAGAAGTTGCGGACGATCGACCTCAGCCCGAACCAGCGACCACACGGGCTGGTGTGGCTGTCCGACGGACGGCTGGTCGCGACGGCGGAGGCGAGCCAGTCGGTCGCGGTGGTCGCGCCCGGCGGCGCGGTGACCTCGATTGCCACAGGGCAACAGGGCACGCACATGATCGTCGTCGCGCCCGACAATCGCACCGCTTACACTGCCAATATCGCGTCGGGCACGGTGAGCATACTCGATTTGAAGGACGCGAAAAAGTTGCGCGACCTGGCTGTCGGCGGCAAACCCGAGGGGCTGGCGCTGGCGAAGGGCGGGCGCGAATTGTGGGTCGGCGACCTCGAAGCGCCGCGCGTGTCGGTGTGGGATGTCGCGACGGGCGAGAAGATCGTCGAATTACCCGTGGATCCGGTCGCGATCCGCGTGCTCGCCAGCCCCGACGGCAGGCTGATCGCGACGAGCAATATCGGCGCGGGAACGATCAGCCTGTTCGACGCCGAAACGCGCGCGCCGGTCAGGACGATCAAGGTGTCTGGCGAGCAGGAAAAGGGACAGGTGACCCTGTTGTTCAGCGCCGATTCGAAGCGGCTTTACGCGGCCGAGACAGGGCACGACATGATCGCGGAAATCGACGTCGCGAGCGGCGAAGTGCTGCGCCGGATCGCGGCGGGCAAAAATGGCGACGGGCTGGCGATCGCGCCATAGCGAAGGGCTGTTTCGGATTTGGCGAGGACCTTGCCGATCCTCCCTGTCGCGCAGCGATGGGAAGGTGGCAGCGCGAAGCGCTGACGGAGGGGTCGACGCCGTCAGGCCGCGGTGCGAGGCCGCGGCCCCTCCACCACCTTCGGTGGTCCCACTCCCCACGGCTTCGCCGCAGGGCGGATCTCACGTCGCCTGCGGGTCGCTCGTAACCGTCCCGGTTGCCTGGCTTTCAATCCAAAGCGACAGCCCCGATGGCGGCTCGGTGGGCGGCGTATCGGCAATATGCCGCACCGCATCGGCCCGGGCGCGGGCGAGGATTGCGACGGGTGCGTCCGCCGGATGGAAGATATGATCCGCCTCGCCCAGCAGCCGCGCCGCGCGCAGCGTGAGGTCGTCGGGGTCGGAGCCGGTCAGGTGGATGGTTTCGAGGCGGCTTGGCGTGGACGCGACGTCACTGGCGAGCCAGGTTTCGACCCCGTCCACCGCATCGGCCGCGAGCGGATCGAGCACGCCGCCCGGCGCCAAGGCCGCATCGATCGCCCGGCGGCGGTCGGCGGCGGCGGGCCAGCGCGCTTTCATCGCATCGCGCGCGGCGTACAGCGCCGACGCCAGCGCGCCCAGGCGCGCGGGCAACAGGGCCTCGATTCGCTGGCGTACCGCCTTCGCGAGCCCCGCCGACGCACCGCCCGTCCCGATCGCGATCGTCACCGGCGCGCGGTCGACGATCGCGGGGGTGGTGAAATCGCACAGATCGGGGCGGTCGACGACATTGACGAGCAGGCCGCGCGCGCGGAGCGTTTCGGCGGCGACGCATGCTTCGGCATCGTCGGCGAGCGCGACGAAGGCGATCGTCGCGTCCGCTTCCCATGCCGGCACGATCCGCCCGCCCGCGCGGACGATCAGCCGGGCCTTGGCATCGGCAGCCTCCCCTTCCCCGACCAGCACGACCGTGCGGCCGCGCAGGTTGAGGAAGATGGGAAGCTGCTCCACGGCCTCAGTCGATCCAGTCGGGCACGCGTTCGGCGGCCATGATCGTGCCCGCCGCGATACGGTCGGCGACGACGGCATAGCGGTCGCCGTCGACGAGTACCTCGGGAACGAGGCTGCGGCTGTTATACGTCGACGCCATCGTCGCGCCATAGGCACCCGCGGTGCGGAACACCGCGAGGTCGCCCGGCTCGACCTTGTCGGTCTCGCGGTCGCGTGCGAAGGTGTCGCCGGTCTCGCACACCGGCCCGACGATCGACGCGGTCATCCTTTCGCCCGAGGGCTTCACCGCGACAAAATCATGGTACGCGTCATAGAGCGCGGGGCGCGCGAGGTCGTTCATCGCGGCATCGACGATCACGAACGGGTTGGTCGCGCCGGGCTTGACCCACAGCACCTCGGTCAGCAGCACCCCGGTGTTGCCCGCGATCACCCGGCCGGGTTCGAACATCAGCGTGACGTCCCAGTCGCGGGTCACGCGCGCGACCATCGCGCCATATTCGGCGGGGCTCGGCGGGTTGTCGTCGGCCTTGTACGGCACGCCGAGACCGCCGCCGAGATCGACATGGGTGATGCTGTGGCCGGCGGCGCGCAGTTCGGCGACGAGTTCGCCGACGCGTTCGAACGCGGCTTCGAGCGGGTCGAGGCTGGTCAGCTGGCTACCGATATGGACGGCGATCCCGCGCATGTTGAGCCCCGGCAGCGCCGACAGCCGCGCGAAGATTTCGGGGGCGACGTCGATGCCGACGCCGAACTTGTTCTCGGCCTTGCCGGTCGAAATCTTGGCATGGGTGCCCGCATCGACATCCGGATTGACGCGCAGCACCGCCGGCGCGGTCATTTCCTTGGCGAGCGCGATTTCGGCGAGCGCGACGCCCTCGGGTTCATGTTCGATGTTGAACTGGCCGATGCCGCGATCGAGGCCCTGCGCCAGTTCGGCGCGCGTCTTGCCGACGCCCGAGAAGACGATGTCCTCGGCCGCCATGCCCGCCGCGAGCGCGCGTTCGAGTTCGCCGCCCGACACGACGTCGGCGCCATAGCCCTGCCGCGCGAGCACGCGCAGCACACCGAGGTTGGGATTGCACTTGATCGCGAAGGCGAGGTGCTTCCTGGGCACATCCTTCAGCCCGTCACGAAACGCCTGCGCATGGCGTTCGAGCGTGGCGCGCGAATAGACATAGACGGGGGTGCCGATTTCCTCGGCAATGCGCGGCAGCGGAATATCTTCGGCGTGCATCACGCCGTCACGAAGGTCAAAATGGTTCATTGGAGAAAGTCCTGAAACTCAGCCCGGAGGGGGCAAATCAAAATCGTCGGGTTCGCGCTGTTCCGACCGTTTGAGAAGTTCGTCGCTGCGCGCGGGCCGGGCCTGCGCGTCAGGCGTCGTGAGTTCCTCCGTGGTTGGTTGTTTCTTGGCACCGACGGGCAGCGGCGGCGGGGCCTGGCCAGCGACGGGCTTCAGGTCCGCCTGCTTGCCGCAGGCGCCGAGCGCCGCGACGCAAACGGCACCGGCCGCGAGCAGTGCGAGGGCTTTCGCCGTTGCCATATCCTAATCCTCCAGCGCGGCGCGTGCCGCTGCGATGGCCTGCCTTACCCGTTCGGGCGCCGTGCCGCCATAGCTGGTGCGGCTGGCGACCGATGCCTCGACGGTCAGCGCCGCCAGCGCCGCGGGCGTCACCGCGGCATGGATGGCGGCGGCGTCTTCGGCGGGCAGCGCCGACAGCTCAACGCCGAGTTCCTCGGATCGTTTCACGCAGGCGCCGACGATATGATGCGCCTCGCGGAACGGCACCCCCGCCTCGCGCACCAGCCAGTCGGCGAGGTCGGTCGCGGTCGAGAAGCCCGACGCCGCGAGCGCGCGCATGCGGTCGGTGCGGAAGGTCAGGGTCTCGACCATGCCGGTCATCGCCGCGAGCGACAGCGCGAGCGCGTCGAAGGCGCCGAAGACGGTTTCCTTGTCGTCCTGCAGATCCTTCGAATAGGTGAGCGGCAGGCCCTTCACGATCACGGCGAGGCGCTGGAACGCCCCGAGCAGCAAGCCGGCCCGCCCGCGCACCAGTTCGGCGGCATCGGGGTTGCGCTTTTGCGGCATGATCGAGCTGCCGGTCGACCAGGCGTCGGGCAGGCTGATGAAGCCGAAGGGCTGGCTCGCCCAGATGACGATTTCCTCGGCGAGCCGCGACAGATGAATCGCGGCGATCGAGGCCGAGGCGCAAAACTCCAGTGCGAAGTCGCGGTCGGACACCGCGTCGATGCTGTTCGCCATCGGGCGGTCGAAACCGAGCGCAGCGGCGGTCGCAGCGCGATCGAGCGGGAAGCTGGTGCCCGCAAGCGCGGCGGCGCCAAGCGGCGATTCGTTGAGCCGCTTCGCCGCATCGGCGAAGCGCGAACGGTCGCGACCGAACATCTCGACATAGGCGAGCAGATGATGGCCGAGCGTCACCGGCTGCGCGACCTGCAGGTGGGTGAAGCCCGGCATGATGCTGGCGGCATGTTCGTCGGCGCGTGCGAGCAGCGCGGTCTGGATCGCCTTCAACCCGTCGTCGATGCGCGCGCAGGCGGTGCGCGTCCAAAGGCGGAAGTCGGTCGCGACCTGATCGTTGCGCGAACGCGCGGTATGGAGCCGCCCGGCGGCCTCGCCGACGATCTCCTTCAGCCGCGATTCGACGGTCATGTGAATATCTTCGAGCGCGAGGTCGACCGGCACGCCGTTCACCGCGAACTCCTCCGCGATCTGCGCGAGGCCGGCGTCGATCTTCGCCGCATCGTCGGCCGCGATGATCCCGGCCGCGCCGATCATCGCCGCATGCGCGCGGCTCGCGGCGATATCTTCTTCCCACAGGCGCTTATCGACGGGGATCGACGCGTTTATCTCTTGCATGATCGCCGCTGGACCGGCACCGAAGCGGCCGCCCCACATGCTGTTGCTGTTCGGAGATTCCGCCATCCGCCGCGTCCCAAGCCTTGTCCCTGCAATCCTCGCCCTGTTGCTGGCCGGATCGATCGCGGGCTGCGATAGGGAAAAGGCTGCGGGGGAGCAAGCGGGAGCGGGCCAAGCAAATGTTTCGGGCGCGCAAGCGAAGGGTGCGGGCGTCGAACGCTTCGTCCACCAGGTGATGCGCGAGAACAAGGGCAAGGCCGCCCCCGCCGCGACCTTCGTCGGCCCCGACGATGCGCCGACGACGCTCGCGGCGTTCCGCGGCAAGCCGTTGCTCGTCAATCTGTGGGCGACCTGGTGCGCGCCGTGTGTCGCCGAAATGCCGACGCTCGACAAGCTCGCCGCCGCGCAGGCCGACACGCTGAGGGTGATCGCGGTCGCGCAGGATCTGCAGGGTGCCAAGGTGGTCGATCCGTGGTTCCAGACCGCGGGGCTGACGACGCTCCAGCCCTATCTCGACCCCGAAAACGGCCTGCTCCTCGCCTATAACAGCGCGCTGCCGACGACGATCCTTTACGATGCCGAGGGGCGCGAGGTCTGGCGCATCATCGGCGCCATCGACTGGCAGGGTGCCGAGGCCAAGGCGTTGCTGGCGGAAGCGGGGGTTTAGGCGACCGCCGAGTCCGCCAGATCGACCAGCGCCCTACCCAGCGCGGTCAGGTCGGCCGTTTTCCGGACCCCCGCGAAGCAGCTCGCCGACAGGCAATATTCGGCGCCGCGCTGCGGGATGACCGCCGCGAGCGTGCAGATGCCGATATGGGTATAGCCGTCGTCGACCGCGAAGCCGGTCCCGCTCGCAACCCGCACCTGCTCACGATAATCGGCGAAGGCGATCGCCTTTTCCCAGCGCACCGCGGCAAAGCGCCGTGCGACCTCCTCGTCGCCCGGCGCCTGCGCCGCCGCGATCGCGCGCCCGACGGCGCCGCCGCCGAGCGGCTGGCGCTGGCCCTGCGCAAGGTGGATGCGCAGCACCGCCCTGCTCTCGGCATGCGCGACGAGTTGCAGCCGGTCGCGTGACGCGACCTGCCACAGGCCGGTGGTCACTTCATGCGCCTGCGCGAAGCGCGCCATCAGCGGGCGCAGCCGGTCGATCATCCGCCGCGCGTCGCCGTCGCGGAGCAGTCCCGCACGCGCCCAGCCGTCGGACAGGCGATAACGCTTGCCCGGCTGGTCGCGCACCACAGCACCTTCGGCGACCAATGTCCCGAGCAGGTTGAAACAGGAGGAGGCGCCCAGGCCCAGCGAGCGGCCGATGTCCGACAGCGTCATCGGCGCGTTGTCGGCGAGCAGCCGCAGCACCGCGAACGCCTGAGACACCGACCGAACTTCACCCGCCACGCGCACCTCTTTTCACAAATATGAAATCACTATTCTTTATATTGAATATTCCGGAAAGCTCAACTAGCCGATCCTCAGCCAATCAAGGGAGAGTCGCATGGGTATGCTGGACGGCAAGGTGGTCGCGGTGACGGGCGCGGGACGCGGCGTCGGGCGCGAAATCGCGCTGCTCTGCGCGAAGGAAGGCGCATCGGTCGTCGTCAACGACCTCGGCGGCAGCGCCGAGGGCGAAGGCGCCGACCTGAGCCCCGCGCAGGAAACCGTCAACGACATCAAGGCCGCCGGCGGCAAGGCGCTGGCCAACGGCGCCAGCGTCTCGGACCCCAAGGGCGCGGCGAGCATCATCGAGGATGCGGTGCAGGCGTTCGGTCGCATCGACGCGGTGGTCAACAACGCCGGCATCCTGCGCGACCGCATCTGGCACAAGATGAGCCACGAGGATTGGAATGCCGTCATCGACGTTCACCTCAACGGCTGTTTCAACGTGTCGAAGGCCGCGACGCCCTATTTTCGCGACCAGCAGTCGGGCAGTTTTATCCACTTCACCTCGACCAGCGGGCTGATCGGCAATTTCGGCCAGGCCAATTATTCGGCGGCGAAGCTGGGCATCGTCGGGCTGTCGCAATCGATCGCGCTCGACATGGCGCGCGCCGGGGTGCGCTCGAACTGCATCGCGCCCTTTGCGTGGAGCCGGCTGATCGCGACGATCCCCGCGACCAATGAAGCCGAAGCGCTGCGTATCGAGCGCATGAAGACGATGACCGCCGACAAGATCGCCCCGCTCGTCGCCTTCCTCGCGAGCGACGCGTCACAGGAGGTGTCGAACCAGGTCTTCGGCGTGCGCAAGAACGAGATTTTCCTCTTCTCCAAGCCGCGCCCGATCCGCTCGATGCAGAAGAACGAGGGCTGGACGCCGCAGACGATCGCCGACGAAATGCTGCCGGCGTTCCGCGGCAGCTTCGCCGATCCGGCCGAACGCTCGGGGGATGTGTTCGGCTACGACCCGATCTGATGACGATCGACCCCGACAAGCTGCTGTCGATGCCGCCGATCGTCACGCGGCAGACGCTGACCAAGCGCGACACGGCCCTCTACGCGCTCGGCGTCGGGGCGACCGAGCTCGACTTCCTGTTCGAGGAGCGGCTGAAGGCGCTGCCGACAATGGCGGTGACGCTGGGTTATCCCGGCTTCATCTGGCGCGATCCGGCGCTCGGCGCGAACTGGCAAAAGGTGCTGCACGGCGAACAGTCGACGATCCTGCACGCAGCCCTGCCGGTCGCGGGCGAGATTGTGGGATCGACGCGGATCGAGGCGCTGTTCGACAAGGGTGCCGACAAGGGCGCGCTGGCGCTGGTGGCGCGCGAGATCCACGACGGTGCGGGCACGCATCTCGCGACATCGCGCGCGGTGACCTTCCTGCGCGGCGACGGCGGTTTCGGCGGATCGAGCGAGGGCGCGCCGGTGCCACACCCGGTGCCCGACCGTGCGCCCGACAGCGTCGTGACGCTGACAACCGCGGCGAACCAGGCGCAAATATATCGGCTGTCGGGCGACCTCAACCCGCTGCACATCGATAGCGACGTCGCGACGGGTGCGGGGTTCGACGGACCGATCCTGCATGGCCTTGCCACCTATGGCGTAATTGGCCGCGCGCTGCTCGCGGCGCGCTGCGGCAACGAACCCGCGCGCCTCAAGCGCCTCGACGGTCGCTTTTCGTCGCCGGTCTACCCCGGCGAAACGATCGAGACCTCGATCTGGGACGAGGAAGGTGGCAAGCTCGCCTTCCGCGCCCGCGTCGTCGAGCGTGACAAGATCATCTTCACCAACGGCTATGCGGAGACGGCATGAGCGAGTTCGGAATCCTGTCGTTCGGCGCCTATGTGCCGATCACCCGGCTGCAGCGCAGCGCGATCCATGCGACGAACGGCTGGTTCGCCGGCGGCCTGCGCGGGCTGGCCAAGGGCGAAAAAGCGGTCGCCAACTGGGACGAGGACAGCGTCACCATGGCGCTCGAAGCCGCACGCGATGCGCTGGACGGCATCGACCGCGCCAGCGTCCAGCGCGTCGCCATCGCCTCGACCACCCTGCCCTTCGCCGACCGCCAGAATGCGGGGATCGTCAAGGAAGCGCTGAACCTGCCCGATACGGTCGGCGCGCTGGACGTCGCGGGATCGCAGCGCGCGGCGACATCGGCGCTGCTCGCCGCGCTCGGCGGCAGCGAAACGACGCTGGTGACCGCCGCCGAAATCACCACCCCCAAACCCGCATCGGAGCGCGAGATGACCAGCGGCGACGCGGCGGCGGCGGTGCTCGTCGGCACCGGGGAACCGCTCGCCAAGCTGGTCGCCAGCCACAGCGTCACGGTCGATTTCGTCGACCATTTCCGCGAGGCCGGCGAAGCGCACGACTATGACTGGGAAGCGCGCTGGGTCCGCGACGAGGGATTCGCCAGGATCATGACACCGGCGATCGCCGCTTTGCTGACCAAGGCAGGCGTGAAGGGCGACGCGATCGACCATTTCCTGGTGCCCGTCGCGGTCAAGGGCGTGCCCGAAATGCTCGCGAAAAAGGCCGGGGTTGCAGATAGTGCGGTCGCCGACGCCCTCACCGCGACGCTCGGCCATGCCGGCGCCGCGCATGCGCTGGTGATGCTGAGCGCGACGCTCGAAACCGCCAAGGCGGGCGAGCGCATTCTCCTCGCGAGTTTCGGGCAGGGCTGCGACCTGCTGCTGTTCGAGGTCACCGACAAGATCGGATCGGTCAAACCGCGGCTCGGCGTTGCGGGCTGGCTCGCGCGGCGCAATGAGTCGACGAACTACGCCAAATATCTGTTCCATCGCGGGCTGCTCCAGCTCGACCGCGGTGCGCGCGCCGAGCATGACAGCAAGACCGCGCTGACCGCCTTGTGGCGCAACCGCAAGGCGGTGCTCGGGCTCGTCGGCGGGCGCTGTAGCAAGACCGGGACGGTGCAATTCCCGAAGAGCGAGGTCAGCGTCAACGCCAACGACCATGCGGTCGGCACGCAGGAGGATTATCCGCTGGCCGAAGTGCCCGCCAAGGTGATGACCTGGACCGCCGACGCGCTCACCTACTCGCCCGACCCGCCGAGCTATTATGGCAATATCGATTTCGTCGGCGGCGGACGCATGATGACAGAGTTCACCGATTTCGCGGGGGGCGCGCTCGACGTCGGCGCCGATTTGCGGATGATGTTCCGCATCAAGGCATTTGATGAGAATCGCGGGTTCCGGCGGTATTTCTGGAAGGCCGCACCGGCGTTTTGATCCTTCTCCCCTTGAGGGCGAAGGATAGGGTGCCTTATCGCGGAGCGATTAGGCGGACTTGGATGAGGGGCTGCGAGCCAAAGGCTCGCGTGGTCGCAAGCGACCACAACCCCTCACCCAGCTACGACTAGCCAGCAAGCTGGCAAGTCTTCGCAACCCTCTCCCTCAGGGGGAGAGGGAGGTTGGTTTGGAAGGATGGGTTATGGCCAAGGGTATCCGCGACAAGGTCGCCATTTTGGGCATGGGCTGCGCCAAGTTCGGCGAACGCTGGGACAAGGACGAAGACCAGCTGATGCTCGAGGCCTATGAGGAGGCGATGGCCGACGCCGGGATCGAGGCGAGCCAGATCGACGCCGCCTGGCTCGGCGCCGCCTTCGACGCGCAGAATATCGGGCCGAGCGGCATCCCGCTCGCGGTCGCGCTGCGCCTGCCCGACATCGGCGTCACCAAGGTCGAAAATTATTGCGCCAGCGGCACCGAAAGCTTTCGCGGCGCGGTCTATGCCGTCGCCTCGGGCGCGTGCGATATCGCACTCGCGATGGGCGCCGAAAAGCTCAAGGACACCGGCTATGGTGGCCTGCCCGTCCGCACGCGCGGCACGACGCACGACATGGTCGGCATCACCGGCTCGGCGCCGGGCAATTTCGCCCAGCTCGCGAGCGCCTATCGCGGTGTCCATGGCGTCGGCAAGGACGACCTCAAGCGCGCGATGGCGCATGTCTCGGTCAAGAGCCATGCCAATGGCGCGAAGAACCCCAAGGCCCATCTGCAAAAGGCGGTGACGATGGAGCAGGTGCTGAACGCACCGATGATCGCCGAACCGCTGGGGCTGTTCGACTGCTGCGGGGTCAGCGACGGCGCGGCATGCGCGATCGTCACTACGCCGGAGATTGCCCGCGCATTGGGCAAGACCGACATCGTCACCGTCAAGGCGCTCCAGCTCGCGACCTCGAACGGGTGGGAAATGCAGGCGCAGGGGTGGAACGGCAGCTATTTCCACACTACGCGCGTCGCCGCGACCAAGGCCTATGACGAAGCGGGGATCACCGATCCGCGGTCGCAGCTCAGCCTGATCGAGGTCCACGACTGTTTCTCGGTCACCGAACTGGTGACGATGGAGGATTTGCACATTTCGAAGGAAGGCCAGGGCTGGCGCGACGTGCTCGACGGCTTCTACGATAGCGACGGCGCGATCCCGTGCCAGATCGACGGCGGGCTCAAATGTTTCGGCCACCCGATCGGCGCCTCGGGGCTGCGGATGATTTACGAAAATTACCTGCAGATTTTGGGGCGCGCGGGCGAGCGGCAGCGGCAGGATAGTCCGGTGTTTGCGCTCAGCCATAATCTGGGCGGGATGCCGAACCAGAATGTGTCGTCGATCGCGATCATCGGGCGAGCCGATGCCTGAGCTAATGCCGCTCCCCGGCGAAAGCCGGGACCCATGCGGCACCGGGCAGCCGTGGCTCCATGACGCTCTGGGCCCCGGCTTTCGCCGGGGAGCGGTGATGCATGTATAACCTCCTTCCCAATCTCTCGGTCATAGAGGCGTCGTCCTTCGTCGCTTCGCCGACGGCGGGGCTGTATCTGGCGCAGATGGGGGCGGAGGTAATCCGCGTCGACCAGATCGGCGGCGGGCCCGATTTCCGGCGCTGGCCGGTGACGACGAACAACGATTCCCTCTATTGGGAAAATCTCAACCGCGCGAAAAAGTCGATCGCGCTCGACCTCGGCCGGCCCGAGGGGCGCGAATTGTTGCAGGCGCTGGTGCGCGCGACCGGCCAGTTCGTTACCAACTTCCCCGTCGGCGGTTTCCTGTCGCACGAGCTGCTCGCCGAGGGTCGACCCGACCTGATCACCGTCCGCGTGATGGGCTGGGCCGACGGCTCGCCCGCGCTCGATTATACGGTGAACAATGCGGTCGGTTATCCGATGTTGACCGGAAACGGACCCGAGCCGGTCAACCATGTGCTGCCCGCCTGGGACCTGCTGACCGGCGCCTATGCCGCCTTCGCGCTGATGGCGGCGATCCAGCGGCGCACCGCGACCGGCGAAGGCGGCGAGGTGCGGCTGCCGCTCTCCGACATCGCGATCGGCACCGTCGCCAATCTCGGCGGCATCGCCGAGGTGATGTACGGCGGGCAGAACCGCCCGCGGCTCGGCAATGCCGTTTATGGCCTGTTCGGCCGCGACTTCGTGACGCGCGACGGCGAGCGGACGATGATCGTCGTCGTCACGCCGCGCCAATGGGCCAACCTGATTGCCGCCTTGAACCTCGGCGAAGCGGTTGCCGCCATCGAAACGGCGCGCGGCGTGTCCTTCGCCAGGGACGACGGGCTGCGCTTCGACCATCGCGACGCGCTCTATCCCTTGTTCGAACAAGCGATCGCCGCGCGCGATCATGCCGACCTCGCCGCCGCGTTCGACGCGGGCGGGATCGTCCATTCGCCCTATCGCACGATGCTCGACGCCGCGAACGACCCGGCGCTGGTCGCGGACAATCCGATCTTCGGTGCGGCGACGAACCCCAGCGGCTTCGCCTATCCCGCCGCGGGCGCCTTTGCGACCATCCCGCAGGCCGACCGCCTGCCGCCCGCCCCCGCCCCGCGCAACGGGCAGCATAGCGAAGAAATCCTCGCAGAGCGCCTGTCGCTGCCGTCGGGCGAGATCGCGCGGCTGATCGACGCCGGTATCGTAGGTGTGATTTAGCATGCATCCCCACTCTTTCGTCACCCCGGGCTTGACCCGGGGTCCCGCTTTTTGGTGAGGATGATTGTCCATCGGGCAGCGGGACCCCGGATCAAGTCCGGGGTGACGATGAAATTACCGCCCGACAGACTTTGACCGCCGTCCAATTCGGAGACTGACATGACCCTTCGCCGCGCCGCCATCGTCGCCCCCATCCGTACCCCCGTCGGCAAATTCGGCGGCGCGCTGTCGAGCCTGACCGCGGGCGACCTCGGCGCCGTCATCCTGAAGGCGCTGGTCGAACGCACCAAGATCGATCCGGCACGCGTCGACGACGTCGTCTTTTCGCAAGGCTATGGTAATGGCGAGGCACCTTGCATCGGTCACTGGTCGTGGCTCGCCGCGGGCCTGCCGATCGAGGTGCCGGGCTATCAGCTCGACCGCCGTTGCGGATCGGGACTGCAAGCGATCGTCAACGCCGCGATGATGGTCCAGACCGGCATGTCCGACGTCGTCATCGCGGGCGGGGTCGAATCGATGTCGAACGTCGAACATTACAGCACCGACATCCGCAAGGGCGTGCGCGCGGGCAATCTGACGCTCCACGACCGGCTGACGCGCGGGCGCGTGATGTCGCAGCCGGTCGAGCGCTTCGGCGTCATCAGCGGCATGATCGAGACCGCCGAGAACCTCGCCAAGGATTATGGCATCAGCCGCGAAGCATGCGACGCCTATGCGGTGCGCAGCCACCAGAACGCGGCGGCGGCATGGAAAAAGGGCCTGTTCGACGACGAACTCGTGCCCGTCTCGGTGCCGCAGAAAAAGGGCGATCCGGTCATCTTCGACCATGACGAAGGCTACCGCGCCGATGCCACGCTCGAAAGTTTGGGCAAGCTCCGCCCGCTCGAAGGCGGCGTCGTCACCGCGGGCAATGCGAGCCAGCAGAATGATGCGGCGGCGGCCTGCCTCGTCGTCGCCGAGGACAAGCTCGAGGAACTCGGCCTCGAACCCATCGCCTTCTATCACAGCTCGGCGGCGGCGGGCTGCGATCCCAGCCGCATGGGCATCGGCCCGGTTCCCGCGGTCGAACGGCTTTTCGCACGCAACGGCCTTGGCTGGAACGACATCGACCTGGTCGAGCTCAACGAAGCCTTTGCGCCGCAGGTGCTCGCCTGCCTCAAGGGTTGGGGCTGGTCGGAGGACGACAGCCGTATGGCGATGCTCAACGTCAACGGATCGGGGATCTCGCTCGGCCATCCGATCGGCGCGACCGGCGGGCGCATTCTCGCCAACCTGACCCGCGAACTGCATCGGCGCGGCGGACGCTACGGTCTGGAGACGATGTGCATCGGCGGCGGCCAAGGCATCGCCGCGATTTTCGAGGCAGCATGATGCAGGATTATTCGGACATCCGCGAAGAGGTCGCCAAGCTCTGCGCGCAGTTTCCCGGCCCCTATTGGCAGGCGAAAGACAAGGTCCGCGCCTATCCGAGCGAATTCGTCGCCGCGCTCGGCGAGGCGGGCTATCTCGCCGCCTTGATCCCCGAGGAATATGGTGGCGCGGGCCTGCCGCTGTCGGCCGCCGCGGCGATCCTCGAGGAAATCCAGCGCCAGGGCTGCAACGGCGGCGCGGTGCATGCGCAAATGTATGTAATGGGCACCGTGCTGCGCCACGGGTCGGAAGAACAGAAGGCGCGCTACCTTCCCCGCGTTGCGACTGGCGAACTGCGCTTGCAGGCCTTCGGCGTCACCGAACCGACGAGCGGCACCGACACGCTGAGCCTGAAGACCGTCGCAAAAAGGGACGGCGACACCTATGTCGTCAACGGTCAGAAGCTGTGGACCAGCCGCGCCGAACATAGCGACCTGATGATCCTGCTCGCGCGCACCACGCCGCGCGAGGAAGCGGCGAGCCGCACCGAAGGCCTGTCGGTCTTCCTCGTCGACATGAAGGAAGCGCTCGCCGCGGGCACGCTGTCGATCCGCCCGATCGACACGATGATGAACCATGCGACGACCGAAATCTTCTTCGACAATATGCGCATCCCCGCCGCGAACCTGATCGGCGAAGAGGGCAAGGGCTTCCGCTACATCCTCTCGGGCATGAACGCCGAACGGCTGCTGATCGCCGCCGAGTGCATCGGCGATGCCAAATGGTTCATCGACAAGGCGTCGGGCTACGCCAAGGAACGCGTCCTGTTCGGACGCCCGATCGGCCAGAACCAGGGCGTGCAGTTCCCGATCGCGCGCGCCTATGCCCAGATGCGCGCCGCCGAACTGCTCGTCCACGACGGCATCGCCAAATATGAAGCGGGCGACAATGCCGGGGCGGAAGCGAATATGGCGAAAATGCTGGCCGCCGAGGCAAGCTGGGCGGCGGGCGAGGCGTGCATCCAGACGCATGGCGGTTTCGGCTTCGCGGCCGAGTACGACATCGAACGCAAGTTCCGCGAAACGCGGCTGTATCAGGTCGCGCCGATCAGCACGAACATGATCCTGTCGTACGTGGCGGAACATGTGCTGGGCATGCCGCGGAGTTATTGAGGGCGGCCGCCTTGGGGCAGGGAGCTGCCCTGAAGATCCTCCCTGTGGCGAAGCCATGGGGAGGGGGACCGCCGCGAAGCGGTGGTGGAGGGGTCGCGGCGCAGCACTTACCATTGACGTCGCCAACCCCTCCGTCAGCCCTGCGGGCTGCCACCTCCCCATCGCTGCGCGTGGGGAGGATCGGAACGTCCGCTAACGCCCGAAAGCATAATACCCGCGCACAAGAGAAAGGGCGGGCGCCCCATGTGACACCCGCCCTTCCCTTGCGACCCAAGAGCGAGCCCTTGGGGAAGTCTTGCGAAAGCTTATCCGCCGACCGTCACGCGGCCGCTGCGATAGCCCTTCTTGCGCATTTCCTTGACATAATCCTTGTCGGCATCGACGACTTCAGTTTCCCATTCGTCCCACGCGTCCCAGCGGTCCTCGCGGTCGGTCGAATGGCGCAGGTCGCTGACCAGCTCCTTTTCGGCCTCGAGGATGTCGGCCTTGTAATTATACCAATATTGGTTGACGACGCCCGCGATCGGCGCGGTGCGGATGTGCGGCGTCTCGAACCCCGGCGGCTTTGATCCATAGGGCACGGCGGCGAGGGTGGTGGCCGGGAGAGCCACAAGAATAGCTAGGGTGGTCCACTTTTTCATCGTCCATCTCCTGATTGACACGCCCCGTTGCCGGGGGTCGGAACAGGAACGAGCCAGACCGCGATTTTCTTCGCAGCTTGACGGGGATTCAGAACGGCTCGCGGTGGAATCGCCTCAACCGGGATGCGCTTCGTCCCCCACCGACGATCGCAGCAGCCCGCGAAACACCTCCTGCGCGTCGCGTTTGCCCTGCGTCACGTCATAGACATCCTGCGCGATCGGCATCGCGAGCCCGTGTTTTTCGGCGAGCGCGATCACCGTCGGCGCGCTCTTCACCCCTTCGGCGACCATGTTCATGCCCGCGATGATCTCGTCGATCTTGCGCCCCTTGCCCAACTCGACCCCGACATGGCGGTTGCGGCTCAAGGGACTGGTGCAGGTCGCGATCAGGTCGCCCATGCCGGTGAGTCCCGCGAAGGTCTCCGCCCGCCCGCCCATCGCGACGCCCAGCCGGGTGATTTCGGCGAGCCCGCGCGTCATCAACGCCGAGCGGGTGTTGTCGCCTGCCCCCAGCCCGTCGCCCATGCCGACCGCGATCGCGATGATATTCTTGAGCACCCCTCCCAGCTCGCAGCCGAGCAGATCGGTGTTGGTGTAGACGCGAAACAGCCCCGAGTGGAACACGGGCTGCAGCGCGCGCACGACGATCTCGTCCTCCATCGACAAGACGCTCGCCGCCGCCTGCCCGCTCATGATCTCGCGCGCGAGGTTCGGGCCGGTGAGCACGCCGACGGGATGGCCGGGGAGGATTTCCTCGATCAGCTGGGTCATGCGCTTGCCCGACGACAGTTCGAGGCCCTTGGTCAGGCTGATCACCGGAACCCAGGGGCGGAGATGCGCTCTGGCTTCTTCGAGCACGCCGCGGAAGCTGTGCGAGGGGACGCCCATGATGAGGACGTCGGCACCCGCGACGACCTCGGCCATGTCGTTCGTCGCGCGGAGCGCCGACGGCAGGGTGATGCCGGGGAGATATTTGCGGTTCTCGCGCGCGCTGTTGATGCTCTCGACCGTCTCGGCATCGCGCGCCCATAAAGTGATCGGCGCATTGCGCGACACCACCGACGCCACCGTCGTGCCCCAGCTCCCCCCGCCGAGCAGCCCCACCTTCAACCGCATGAACCTCTCCTTGTTTTTCGGGAGAGAGTGACGGCACAATCAGTGCTTGGCAAGTTTACGATCCTCCCCTTGGCGAAGCCATGGGGAGGTGGCAGCGCGAAGCGCTGACGGAGGGGTAATGGCGCTACCGTTGAAACCCCTCCACCACCCGCTGCGCGGGCGGTCCCCCTCCCCAACGCTTCGCGATGGGGAGGATCTAATGCCGCCCGAGAAAGCCCTTCATCACCGCGGCAGTCGCCTTGGGGTCCTCGATCATCGGAACATGGCCGACATGTTCGAAGATATGGCTCTGGCTGCCAGCTATGCCAGCTTCGAGCACCGGCACGCAGCTGACATCGAGCAGCCGGTCATGGCGGCCCCAGATGATCTGCGTCGGCACCTTGACCTCACCGAGCCGGTCGTTGAGCGGATGGTCGCGGCCCTCGGTCGCGATGACCCAGAAGATGGCGTCGAGCTGGTCGCGATATTTGAGCGCGTCCGCATAAAAGACGGGCTTGAGCCGCGGCGGTAGATAGGGCGGTTTGTGAACCACCATCGCGACCAGCCGGTCGGCATCTTCCAGATTGGCGATGATGAGCGGGTTGTAATCCTCGTTCGCCGCCTGTTTCTGCAGGTCGCTTTCGTTCGCGCCGTTGACCCCGGCGTTATCAAGCAGGGTCAGTGTCGCGAGCGCGTCCGGATAGTCGATCGCATAGCGTAGCGCGATCCAGCCGCCCATGCTGTTGCCTGCGACATGCGGGCGGTCGAGGCCGAGCGCATCGGCGAACTGCTTGAGCCGCGCGGTCTGCTCCGCGATGTCATAGGCAAGCTGCGGGTTGCGCTCGTTCTGCCCGAAGCCCGGCAGGTCGGGCGCGATGATATGATAGTCGCGCGTCAGGTAAGGCGCGATCATCGACCAGTTGTCCTTGTCGCCCGCAAAGCCGTGGACGAGCAGCAGCAAGGGTTTGGCGGGGTCGCCGCCCTCGAGATAGGGCCAGTCGCGGCCGTCGACCGCGACGCTCTTCTGTACCGTGCCGCCGCGCTTGCGCAGCGCCCAGCGGGCGAAGGCGACAAGGCGACCGGGGAAAAGAAAATAGAGCAACGCCAGCGTGATCAGCGGCGCGAAGATCAGGATGAGGAGGATACGCATGACTTTAAGACTGTCCTCTCAATCCGTTCGTGTCGAGCGAAGTCGAGACACGCCAAGGAACGCGCTCCCCATGGGTGTCTCGACTTCGCTCGACACGAACGGGATTTGGGGCGGGCTTACCGCCCGACATGCGCGTCGAACCAGCCCACCAGATCGTCCAGCACCGCACCCTGTTCCGGCTCGTTGTAGATTTCGTGGAACAGGCCGGGATAGATTTTGAGAATCTTGTCCGCCGATCCGACATGGTCGAACAGATATTGCGACCCCGCGACCGACGCCAGGCTGTCCTTCTCGCCATGCTGGAGCAGGATCGGCAGCGTGATTTTCGGCGCGCCGGCCTGCGCCGCAGCCATCGCGTCCATGAACTCCTTGCCGAGCCGCGCGCCGATCTTGCCGGTATAGACCAGCGGGTCGGCGAGATAGGCCGCGACCACCGCGGGATCGCGGCTGACGCCATTGGCATCCAAAGCCAGCACCCCGAGCCGTGGAAAAAAGCGCGACAGGAACCGGCTGATCCAGACGGTGAAGCGCGACGGCGGCGCGCCGGGGACGATCGCGGGTCCCGACAAAGCGGCGGCGACGAACGCCGACTGCCGCTCGATCAGGAACAGCGTCGAGATCAGCCCGCCCATGCTGTGCCCGAGCAGCAGCCGCGGCGTATCGCCGTGGTTGACCTCGACGAGGGTCAGCAGTTCGGCCATGCCATCGGTGAACGCGGTAAAGCGCGGCACGAAGCCCGGCGTCCCGTCGGACCGGCCATGGCCCCAATGGTCGACCGCATAGACGGCATATCCCGCATCGGTGAGTCGCTTCGCGACATGCTCATAGCGCCCGGCATGTTCGGCGTAGCCATGCGCGAGCAGCACGACCGCCTTGGGCAATCCGGCGGGCAGCCAGTGGGTAACGTAGAGCGCGGCCCCCGCGCCCGCCGACCCTTGAGGCAGAACGAGCGCGCCCGAGGCCATCGTCAGCGCACCGCCTTTTTCAGCGCCGTGCTGCGGTGGCCGGGACCATCGTCGCCCGCCTTGTCGAGCTTCGCCAAAATCCCTTCGAGCGCGCGGCTGATCGCGGTCTGGGTGCGCACCATTTCGACCTTGGGCCAGGCGGTGCGCTGGCCGGTGTCGATCAGTTCGTCGATATCGTCCTGCGCCAGGTCGCTCAAAATCTTGGTCGGCGACCAGAATTTGGGCGGGCGGATGATGTTGATGTCACCGGTATATTCCTGATTGATCACCGAGCGCGCCATGTTCGCGATGCTGTTGAGCGGCGGGATCAGTTCGAGCGGCTTCTGGAAGATCACCATATTGGCGTTGAGCCACGCCTTGAAGGTCGCCATCGACGCATGTTGAATGGCCTCGATCGGCGCCATCTGCTTGCGCGTGTCGCTCGCGAAGGGCAGCGCGATCGGGTTCGCCTGGCTGACGATATGATGGTTGACCCCATAAAGGCGTTCGAGCCTTTTGGTCGGGATGTCGTGCGTCACCGACCCGTCGACCCAGCGCCGGTCGGGCTGGTAGGGCACGCGGTTGCCGCTGTCGTCGCGCGCCATCAGCATCACCGGCGGGAAGACGCCGGGCACCGCGCAGGACGCGAGCACGGCTTCGCGGATCAGCACATTGGGCGCGGTGATCGCGTTCAAGAGCCGGCCGTTCTGGTGCTTTTCGGCGGGCGCGACCGAGACGTTCAAATGGCGGCCGCTGATCTCATAAGCCTCCTGAAAGGTCAGGTCGGGGATCAGGTCGGCAAGCCGGGCGCGGACCTCGTCGGGCGCGAGACGCCGCGTGTCGGGCCCGCGCGCCGGGTTGGCGAGGCGGTCGCTTTCGAGGAAGGCGCCGATATCGGCATCCTTGCGGGTGCAGACGACCGCCGCGACGATCGACCCGCCGCTGGCCCCCGACATGATCGCGGGCAGCACGCCCTCTTCCCAAAGCGCTTTCACGACACCGATATGGAAAAAAAGAAAGCTTCCCGAGCCCGAGAGCAGCAGCGCCGAGCGGCCGTAGCAATGCTGGGCGCGGCGGAAAAAGTCGCGTTTTTCTTCGCGTCCGATGCTGCGCGACGCCGCGATCCTGTCGAGCGCCGCTACAACCTCTGCGACATACTCCTCGATCAGCCGCTTCGTACCAAACCGCGCCTTCGAATAGAGGCGCTCGTGCCCCATGCCGTCGATATTGCCGTGGATGCCCTCGTTGAGAACGAAGAGCAGCCCCTTGACGTCACCCGCCGCCGACAGGCTGCGCAGCCGTTCGAGCCGCGCGCGGATCGCCTTATAATCGAAATGCTTGCTTTCGTCGGCATCGCGCCAGACCTGCATCCCCGATTTCTTGTCATGCTCGCGCGCCGCCTTGGTCCAGGCGATATAATCGGACGCGGTCACGAGATCGCGGTCGGCGCTGAGCGTCGGGGTGAAAAGCATTCAGTGATCCTGCGAGACATGGTTTATTTTTTCGGAGTCTTGCGGGTTGCGTTGCCTTTGGCAACCGGTTTCCGTGCGGGCTTGGCGGTGGGTTTCGTCCCGCTTTTGGCCGCGGGCTTCACTGCAGCCTTGGGTTTGGCCGCCACTTTCGGCTTTGCCGTAGCGGCTTTGGGTGTTGGTGCGGGCTTTTCGGGCTTGGGTTCCGCCGCCATCAGGTCGGCGAAACTTTCGTCGATGCACGCACGGAAAAAGGCGATGTCGGGCATGATCGCGCGCTCGCCGATGATCGAAAAGGCAATGCGGCCGTTATAGCTCGGCGTCGCGATGAACAGCCCCATATTGTTCGCGAGCGGCGCCATGCCATGCTGCTGCACCAGTTGCGCACCCGCGAGATAGAGCGGCACCTGCGCGCCAGGCACGTTCGAGATGAAGAGGTTGGTGCCGCGCACGGCGAAGCGTTCGCTGGTCAGGATGCGCGCGACCGCCGCCATCGTCGCGCCCGGAATATGCTGCGACAGGTCTGTCATGATCCGCGCGCTGACCCCGGCCTTCGCTTCCTTGGCCTCGACCGTATAGTCGCGCACCGCCGCGAGCCGCTCCAGCGGATCGGCGATATCGGTGCGGATCGGCACGCTCATCGCCGACACCTGGTTGCCGGGGGTCGATGCTTTCCCTGCTCCCTTTTCCTTACCGCGCAGATTGATCGGCGCGACCGCGACGAGGCTCTCCTTCGGCAGTTCCTTGTGCTTCGCGAGATATTTGCGCAGCGCGCCGCCGACGGTGGTGAGCACAACGTCATTGACCGTCGCGCCCGGCACCTTCTTGCGGATCGCCGCGACATCGGCGAGCGCGACGGTGGTCGCGTCGAACATCTTGTGCGGGCCGACGGGCGCATTGAAGCGCGTTTCGGGGACCCCGGCGGTCATCCCGCCCTCGGCCATCGACTTGCGCGCCGAGGCGACGATCGCGGGCGAAACCTTGAGCAGCGCGTTCACGAACTTCACCGGCGACTGCATCGATGCCGACCAGGCGCGGGTCAGCGTCTCGGCGCTCGACGGTGCGCGGCCAAGATCCTCCGACGGCGGCGGCTCGGGAATCGCTGGCGTACCCTGTGCGTCGATGTCGCTCATCGCGA
The DNA here is from genome assembly GCF_059421785.1 of Sphingopyxis sp. GW821-FHT02C12. Taxonomy (NCBI): domain Bacteria; kingdom Pseudomonadati; phylum Pseudomonadota; class Alphaproteobacteria; order Sphingomonadales; family Sphingopyxidaceae; genus Sphingopyxis; species Sphingopyxis sp. GW821-FHT02C12. The sequence goes on along the minus strand of NZ_JBWKVQ010000001.1, from coordinate 2,007,811 downwards.
TGAAGGCGTGTGCGCCCGAGGCGCCGTCGACCGCGGCATGGTGGACGCGGTGGAGCATCGCGAAGCTGCCCTTCGGAATCCCCGGAATCCGGTCGAGCCCCTCGATGATATAAATGTCCCACAGCGGGCGGTTCATATCCATCGGCTTCGAGAAATAGCGCGCGACCGCGATGCAGAACTGCCGCCAGTCGCCGGGCTCGGGCAGGCGCGCATGACTCATATGCGCCTCGATGTCGAAATGCTCGTCCTCGACCCAATAGGGATGGTCCATGTCGAAGGGCAGCCGGTGCAGCCGCCGCTTGAACAGGGGCGAGGTGTGGACGCGGCTTTCGACGTGGCGGATGATGTCCTTGAAGCGCACGAAGCCGCCCGGCGCGGTCGAGGGATCGTAGATATAGACGCCCATGATGTGGGTCAGATTGTTCGCGGTCTGGGTGTAGAGGAACTGGGCGTCCTGCGCGCTGAGCTGTTTAAGCATCCTGTCCTCCTGTGGTCGGCAATCGGTCGGCGAGCGCCAGAGTTGCGAGGCGCATCGATTCCATGACGTTGGCGAGCCCGCGCAGTTCCATCAGCAGCGCGCGACGCGCGGCGAGGATGTTGGGGGTCGCGGGTTCGGCGAGCCCCATATGGCGCATCAGCGACAAGCCGTTGGCAAAGAGCAATTTGCCGATCGCCGCCTCGCTGCTGATTCGGCGGAGCAGCCAGGCCTGCTTGCCCTCGACCAGCGCGGCCGCCTCGATGGCCTTGTCATCGACCGCCTCGCCCGGCCGCGCGCGCGACAAGATGTCGGCAACCACCGAATAGGCCTCGGCAAAGGAAAGCAGCACCGCATGGCCGACGAGCGGCTGGCAGCGTCGGATGAGCTGCGCCACGCCGCGGTCGCCGCTCGCGAGCCGCTTCGTCCAGGTCGGGTCGATGCGTGCCAGTTCGGCCGCGATCGCGGCATGATGTTCGTCGCGCGGCGGATAGAAGAATTCGAATTTGAACAGGTCGCGCAGGCGATCGACATGCGCCCAGAAAGCGGCGGTCGCATCGCCGCTGTCGGCATCGCGGAGCTGGAACAGCGCGATCTCGATCATCGCACGGTCGAGGAAATGATGGACGATGATATTGCGGTAATAGCTCGCCATCGGATGCTTGGCGGGGTCGATCGAATAGACATTTTCGCTGCCCGCTTCGTATCGCGTCAGCAGCCCGCTCTCGACCAGCGTGTCGACGGTGCTCGACAGCGCCCGGTCGTCGGCGCTTTCGAGTTCCTTGCTCAGCCGCACCCCGCGCACCTGTGCCCATGTCTTCACCGCGCCGATCGTCGCGAGCAGTTCTGCGGCGGTGACTCCGCGCGGTGCGGTACCGAGCAGGATCAGGCACATCACCGACGACACCGTCAGCGGGGTGACGCGATTGGCCTCGACCGCGACCGAGAAAGCGATTTTTTCGAGCGCGCGCTTGTCCTCGGGACCCGGGGCATCCTCGATCACGATCGGCTTGCCGATGTCGAGCCGGATGCGTCCCGACGGTTTCTTGAGGTTGCGCATATAGCCGACGAACCAGCCGAGGCTTTCGGCCTTTTTCACCCGCCCCGTCTGCTCGGCGGCATATTCCTCGACGTCGAGGATCAGGTCGAAGCTGGTGACGAAGGGCACGAAATGCACCCCCTTGGTCCCCGTCGCATGCGCGGCGTCGAGGACATATTTCATCAGGCCGTACTTCGGCGGCATCAGCTTGCCGAGGCGCGAACGCGTTCCCTCGAACGCCCAGCTGAGCGGGAAGCGCTTGGCGAGCAGCCAGGCAATGTAATGGCGCAGCACCAGCTTGTAGACCGGCTGGTCCTGGAAGCTGCGGCGCACGAAGATCATGCCCGAGCGGCGGTAGAATTCGCCCATCACCGCAATGTCGAGGTTCGCACCCCCGAACAGGTGCAGCATCGGCAGGTCATTCTCATAGGCGAGCCGGCTGGGGGTCGCGCCGTCGATATAGGTCTTGTGGGTGAACAGGATCGCGGTGGGATGCTCGCGCAGGATCGACCGCAGCTTGGCGAGTTCGGCGGCGTCGACCTCCATCTCGGGCGCGTAGCCGCCGAACATCATGCGGTCGACGCGCGCGCGGAGGTCGAGGAACAGCGCCGAAGGCCGCGCGATGACCTCTTTCATCAGCGGCCGCGCCTCGCGGTAGAGGTCGCCGACGGGGCGGCCGAGCGTTTCGGCGAGGTCGGCGAGCGCGGCGCGGAACTTGGGATTGGTGCGTAAGGAGTCGGCGACGAAGCGCGGCACCTTGTAGCGCGTGCCGCGTACCCCGCGTTCGGCGACGTCGAGCGCGAGCGCGGCCTGCCGCGCGACAAAGCCCGCGAATTCAGGGCTGTCGGTCCCCTCGCCGTCGCCACCGCCGGTCTGCGCGCAATAGCGGGTCCGCAGCGTGTCGAGCGACGCCGCCTCGCCGACCAGGATCTGCGCGCGCCGCCGGTCGCGGAGCAGGATCAGGCGCGAGCGGAGCGGCCCGGGATGGCGCGGATCGCCGAAGATCAGGTGGCGGAATTTGAGCGCACGGTCGCGCTCGAAGCCCGGGATGCGCCAAGCGACGCGCAGCGGCACGACCTGGCGCGACGGCGATCCGTCGAGCCGCGCCCGCAGCATGTCGAGCGGCAGCGCATGATCGTCATCCTCGATGTCGAGGCTGGTCCAGGCGGGCTCGCTGTCCCCCGCGGTCGCGTGGATCCAGTCGAGCAGCAACCGGCGCTCGACGCCATTGCGCGCGTCGATGATATAGAGCCGGTCGGCCGCCTCTTCCGCCACGATCGGAATGCGGGGCGTGCCGTCGGCCACCGCTTAGCCGGTCTTTCCCTTGCGGGCCGCCGGCTTTTTCGCGGGCGGCTTTTTCTTGGCTGCGGGTTTCGCCGCGGGCTTCTTCGGCGCCTTTTCCTCGTTCGGCGCTGGCTTCGGTTCGGTCGCCACCGATTCCGCCACCGTCTCTTCGGGCTGGCCGAGCGTGCGCAGGAACATGTTCCGCACATCGCGAACATGACCATTGATCGTCCGCGGCGTCCATTCCGACGTGTCGACCGGCGGCAGCACGGTGACCCGTACCGTCGCGGGGCGCATCACGAACTCATTCTTCGGCGCGACGTCGGTGGCGTTGTGGATCACGATCGGGACGATCGGCACCCCGGCCTGCATCGCCAAATGAAAAGCGCCCTTCTTGAACGGCTCGAGCTTCGGCGTCAGGCTGCGCGTACCCTCGGGCGAGATGCAGATCGACTTGCCTTCGACCTTGATCGCGTCGACCAAGGGCTCCATCGCCTTGATCGCGCTCTTGCCGTCGGCGCGGTCGACGAAGACGGTGCCGCCCCATTCCATCAGCTTGCCGAGGATGGGGATGTCCTTGATCTCCTTCTTGCCCACCCCGCCCATGTCGCGGCGGATAAGCTTGGCGAGGATCATCACGTCCGCCTTGCTCTGGTGGTTGAAAATGAAGACGCAGGGACGCGACGACCAGAGATTTTTCTCGTCCTCGACCTCGAGCTCGACGCCGGTGATCGCGGTCGCGAAATCGCCGAACAGCCCGATCGAGAAATTCGCTGCCTCGCGCTGCGAGCGGGTCAGCGCCCAGATCGGCAGGCCCGCGGCGAAGGCACCGACGAGCGACCCGGTGGCATAGATGGTGCGGGTATAGTCGACCCACGATGGCGTACCGCGGCTGCCGAAGCGCTGCACCGGCCAGCCCTTTTCCTCGGCGATGGCTTTCAGCTTGAGGTTCGGGTTGAGCGGGCGCGGTTTGCCGACGCGCTCGAGCAGTTCGATATCGTCGTCGCTGTCCGAATAGAAAAAGCTCTGATCGAGATCGAGGCCGAACTCTGCGGCCAGTTCCTCGGCGGCGAGCACCTTGCCCTCGCCGAAGCACAAAGGCCGGATGATGTCGCCGGTGAACACCCCATCCTCGATCTCATAGGCCGAGCATTTGATATGTTCGATGCCAAGGTCGCGCGCGGTCGGTTCGATCTGGTAGATCGTCGCCGACGAAATGATCGCCACGCGGTGGCCCTTCGCCTGATGCGCCTCGATGATCGCGCGCGCTTCGGGATAGATTTTGCGCGCGATATGCTTCTTGTAGAGTTCCTCGCCGAACTCGACGAAGCTTTCTTCGTCGACACCCTTCATGAACTTTGCAGCGCCCGACATCAGCCCCGAAAAGCCGATCGTGCCGAGGCTGTGCTGCGCGATGATCTGTGCGGTTTCGGCGATTTCTTCGACCGACATTTCGCGGCGCTGGAATTTCTCGCGCAGCATCGCGGTTGCCGAGTAGCCCGAGATGATCGTGCCGTCGAAATCGAACAGCGCAGCGATATGCGGCCCGGGCTCGGACGCGAGAACTTCTTCCAGATGCGGCTGCGGTCTCGGCACGCCTGTCTCCCCACGAACGGCTATATTGCCGCTTATCCCTGCACGATGACAGGTAAAATGGGGTTAATCAATGGCGCGAAAGCGCCGACGCTTCCCGTGCCAGCCCCTCGATCCGCGCCGGGTCGAGCGGCCCCGACGGAACCACCCAACTGCCGCCAACGCACAGCACGGCGTCGAGGGCGAGCCAGTCGAGCGCCGTCGCGGGGGTGATGCCGCCGGTCGGGCAGAAACGCGCCTGGCCGAAGGGGCCCGCGAGCGCTTTCAAGGCCGGGATGCCCCCGCTGGTCGCAGCGGGAAAGAATTTGAAGCGATCGAGGCCCAAATCCATGCCGCGCATGATATCGCCGGCATTGGCGGTGCCAGGCAGGAAAGGAATGCCGCTCGCCACCGCCGCCTTGCCGAGAGGATCAGTGAGGCCCGGCGAGACGATGAATTCGGCGCCAGCGTGGATCGCGCTGGCGAGCATTGCGGGGGCGAGCACGGTGCCCGCGCCGACGATCGCGCCCTTGACCGCCTTCATCGCGGTCAGCGCATCGAGCGCGGCGGGGGTGCGCAGCGTGACTTCGAGCACCGGCAGGCCGCCCGCGACGAGCGCTTCCGCCATCGGCACCGCGTCTTCGACCCGGTCGATTACGATCACCGGGATGACGGGGGCGAGGCGCATGATCTGGTCGATGGACTTGTCGGTCATGTCTTTTTCCTTCGTCGCCCCCGCGAAGGCGGGGGCCGTTGGCAAGGTGGCGCGAGGCCGATGGCGGCCCCCGCCTTCGCGGGGGCGACGGATTAGGTCACGGTCTCCATCGCCGCCAAGACCGCCGACCCGCCCTTTTCGGCTTCGTCGGCATGGATGCGGAACAGCGCAAACAATTCGCGGCCGACGCCCAGCGCGGGCGGCGGGGCGACGGCGGGCGTGCGGGCGGCCCATAGGGTTTCGTCGACGAGCGCCACGACTTCGCCGGTCACCGCGCAGACACGGACGATGTCGCCGTCCTGCAAATAGGCGAGCGGGCCGCTGACACCGTCGGTCCCGGGCAGCGCTTCGGGCGAAAGATGGATCACTGCAGGCACCTTGCCGCTGGCACCGGACATGCGGCCGTCAGTGAGGAGAGCAACGCGGAAGCCGCGATCCTGCAACACGCCCAATGCCGGGGTCAGCTTGTGCAGTTCGGGCATGCCGTTGGCGCGCGGTCCTTGAAAGCGCACGACGACGATCACATCGCGTTCGAGTTCGCCCGCCTTGAACGCCGCGAGCACCGCGTCCTGGGTGTCGAAGATCCGGCACGGCGCCTCGATCGTCCAGCGATCCTCGGCGACCGCGCTGGTCTTGATGATCGCGCGGCCGAGATTGCCCGCGAGCAGGCGCATCCCGCCATCGGGCGAAAAAGGCGTCGCGACGGGGCGGAGGATGGCGTCGTCGCGGCTTTTCGCGGGCGCCGCCTGCCAGTGAAGTTCGTCCTCGACCAGCATGGGCTCGGCCGAATAGTCGGCCATCGTCCCACCGACGGTCAACACGTCGTCATGCAGCAGACCCGCATCGAGCAGTTCGCGCACCACAAAGCCGATGCCGCCCGCCGCATGGAAATTGTTCACGTCGCCCGCGCCGTTCGGATAGACGCGCGCCAGCAGCGGCACCGCGTGGCTGAGTTCGTCGAAATCCTGCCAGTCGATGATAATCCCCGCCGCGCGCGCGATCGCGGGCAGATGGATCGCATGGTTGGTCGATCCGCCAGTGGCGAGCAGGCCGATCGCCGCGTTGACGATCGCTTTCTCATCGACGCAGCGCGACAGCGGGCGATAATCCTCACCGTCCCAGCCGATCTGCGCGATGCGATGCGTCGCGGCGCGCGTCAGTTCCTGCCGCAGCTTGGTACCGGGATTGGCGAAGGCGCTGCCGGGAATATGCAGCCCCATCAGCTCCATCATCATCTGATTGCTGTTCGCGGTGCCGTAGAAAGTGCAGGTGCCCGCGCCATGATAGCTCGCCGCCTCGGCTTCGAGCAGTTCGTCGCGAGTGGCTTTCCCTTCAGCATAAAGCTGGCGGACGCGCTGCTTTTCCTTGTTCGCGAGGCCCGAGGGCATCGGCCCGGCGGGGATCAAAATCTGCGGCAGATGCCCGAAGCGCAGCGCGCCGATGAGCAGCCCCGGAACGATCTTGTCGCAGATGCCGAGTAGCAGCGTGCTCTCGAACATCGCATGGCTGAGCGCGATCACGGTGCCCTGCGCGATATTGTCGCGGCTGAACAAGGACAGGTCCATGCCCGCCTGCCCCTGCGTCACGCCGTCGCACATCGCGGGAACGCCGCCCGCGACCTGCGCCGTCGCGCCCACTTCGCGCGCGAACAATTTGATCTGCTCGGGATAGCGGCCATAGGGCTGATGCGCCGACAGCATGTCGTTGTAGCTGGTGACGATGCCGATGTTCATTTCGGCGCCGGACCGGATCGCGGGCTTGTCCTCGCCCGAGGCCGCAAAGCCGTGCGCGAGGTTGCCGCACGACAGATTGCCGCGGTTCGTTCCCGCCTCGCGCTGGCGGTCCATCAGGTCGAGATAGGCCGCGCGGCGCGTGGCGCTGCGTTCGATGATGCGGTCGGTGACCGCGGCGATGGCGGGGTGGAGGGTGGTCATGGGTATTTCCTGATCCCCTCTCCCCTTGAGGGAGAGGGTTGCGAAGACTTGGCGGCGTAGCCGCTTAGTCGAAGCTGGGTGAGGGGTTGCGGTCGCCCTGCGACCGCGCGAGCCAGGGGCTCGCAACCCCTCATCCAACTGCGCCTAGCGCCTGCGGCGCAAGGCTCCGTATCCTTCTCCCTCAAGGGGAGAAGGGAAGAAGCCCGATCAATCATGCCAGCTCGCCCCATCGCGTTCGATCAACGCGATCGCCGCGCTCGGTCCCCAGCTGCCCGCGGTGTAATTTTGCGGCGCCAGGTCGACCGCCGCCCAGGCGTCGCGGATCGAATCGATCCACTGCCATTGCGCTTCGACCTCGTCGCGGCGCACGAACAGGGTCTGGTCGCCCTCGATGAAGTCGAGCAGCAGCCGCTCATAGGCAATGCGCCGCCGCTCGCCGGCAAAGCTGTGCGAGAGCGAGACGTCCATCGTCACCTCTTTCAACTTCACGCCGTCGCGATCCAGCCCCGGCTGCTTGGCCATCACCTTGACCCGGATATTCTCTTCGGGCTGGAGATTGATGATCATGCTGTTGGCGTCGAGCTTCGGCGCGCCGACGCGTGCGAAGATATTATGCGGCACGGGTTTGAACTGGATCAGCACCTCCGACTTGCGCTCGGGCATTCGCTTGCCGGTGCGGAGGTAAAAGGGCACCCCCTTCCAGCGCCAATTGTCGATGAACGCCTTGATCGCGACGAAAGTCTCGGTGTTCGACGGCTGGCCCAGCTCGTCGGCATATCCGGTCACCGCCGCGCCTCCGACAGCGCCGCTGACGTACTGGCCCTTGACGCTGTGCGTCTTCGCATCCTCGGGCTTCATCTTGCGCAAACTGCGGAGCAATTTGACCTTTTCATCGCGCACGGCGGTCGAGGTGACGCTGGCCGGCGGCTCCATCGCGATGATCGCGAGCAGTTGCAGCATATGGTTCTGGACCATGTCCTTGAGCGCGCCGACGCCGTCGTAATAAGACACGCGGCCTTCGAGACCGACTGTTTCGGCCACCGTGATCTGAACATGGTCGATCGCCTGCGCGTTCCACAGCGGTTCGAACAACATGTTGGCAAAGCGCAAAGCGAGGAGGTTCTGGACGGTTTCCTTGCCGAGATAATGGTCAATGCGGAACACATGGTCTTCGGCAAAGGCGTCGCCGACCTCCGCATTCACCGCATGCGACGAGGCGAGGTCGTGGCCGATCGGCTTTTCCATCGCGATGCGGCATTCGGTGCAGGCGATGCCCGCGCTTTTCAGTCCCTGCGCGATCGGCCCGAACATCGATGGCGGGGTCGAGAGATAGGCCCCGATGGGGCGGCCGAGCCGGTCGCCGAGCAGCGCCGCGAGCGCGTCATAGCCGGTGCCCGCCCCCGCATCGACCGGGCAATAATCGATCCGGTCGAGAAAGGCTGCAATCGCCGCATTGTCGAGCCGGTCTTCGGGCAAGTGCTCGCCGAGCGCTGTGCGGACCATTTGATGGCACGCCGCGCGGTCCATTTGCGAACGGCCCGATGCGACGATCGTCAGCCCATCGGCGAGCAGCCCGTCGAGGTGGAGATTATAGAGCGAGGGAAAGAGCATGCGCTGAGCAAGGTCGCCCGTTGCCCCGAACAGGATCAATGTCTCGACTTTGACGCTCACAATCGTCCCCTTGAATATCCGTCGGCAGAAATGGCGGAGGGACCGCGTGAATGCAACGCGCATACGTAGGCCGGACACGAAGGTGCTGGCGATGTCGCCCCTTGGCAAATCAGGCGGCGCTGGCATAGGGAAACGTCATGCCCGACAGCGCCCAGCCCTATGATGTCATCGTGATCGGCGGCGGGGTCAATGGCGCGGGGGTAGCGCGCGATGCCGCCGGACGCGGGGCGCGGGTGCTGCTGATCGAGCAGGCCGACCTCGCGCAGGGCACCTCCTCGGCCTCGACCAAGCTGATCCATGGCGGGCTGCGCTATCTCGAACATTATGAATTCGGCCTGGTGCGCGAGGCGCTGAAGGAACGCGAAGTGCTGTGGAGTATCGCGCCGCATATCATCTGGCCGCTGCGTTTCGTGTTGCCGCACCGGCCGGGGCTGCGTCCGCGCTGGCTGCTGCGGCTCGGGCTGTTCCTTTACGACCATATCGGCGGGCGCAAGAAACTGCCCGCGACGCGCTCGATCGACCTGCGGCGCCACGAAGCCGGCGAGCCGCTGCAAAGCCAATATAGGCACGGGTTCGAATATTCGGACGGCTGGGTCGACGATGCCCGGCTGGTGGTGCTCAACGCCCGCGACGCCGCGAAACGCGGCGCGAAGGTCCGCACGCATATGCGCGCCGAGATGCTGCGCTGCGAAGACGGGCTGTGGATCGTCGAGGCGCGTGGCGACAACGACCGCAGCTATCGCTTCACCGGCAAGAGCGTCGTCAATGCGGCAGGGCCGGCGGTGCTCGACCTCTTGAAGCGCGCCGATGCCGAACCCGACCACAGGATGCGGCTGGTGCGCGGGTCGCATATCGTCGTGCGGCGCTTGTTCGCGCACGCCTATGCCTATTTTTTCCAGCTGCCCGACGGACGCATCTTTTTCGCCATTCCCTATGAGCGCGACTTCACGCTGATCGGCACCACCGACCTCGACCACGACGGACCGCTCGGCGAGGTGAAGGCGAGCGACGAAGAGATCGCTTATCTCTGCGAAGGCGCGAGCCAATATTTCCGCGAGCCGATCACTCCCGCCGATGTCGTGTGGACCTATTCGGGGGTGCGTCCGCTGATCGAGGACGGGTCGGGGCGCCCCGAGGCGGCGACGCGCGGCTACCGCATCGACGTCGACATGGACGAAGGCGCGCCGCTGCTCACCATCTATGGCGGCAAGATCACCAGTTATCGCCATGTCGCCGAACATGCGGTCGACGAACTGTCCGATCATCTGGAGGCAGTGTCGGTCCGGCGCTGGACGGCGACCGAACCGCTGCCCGGCGGTGATTTTCCGACCAAAGGCGCCGCCACGCTCAAGGCCGATATCAAGCTCGCCCACCCCTTCCTGCCCGCCGCGACGGTTGATCGCATCGTCAAGGCCTATGGCACCGAGGCGCGGGCGTGGCTGGGCAAGGCCGGGGGCTGGGACGAACTCGGCGGCGAAATCGCCCACGGCCTGTCCGCCGCCGAGGTCGGCTGGCTGGTGACGCACGAATGGGCGCGGACGACCGACGATATATTGTGGCGGCGGAGCAAGCTGGGGCTGCATTTCAACGCCGATGAGGTGGCGAAGCTCACGGCCCATCTCGCGGAATATCCGCGCTAAGCCCCTGCCATGATCGCCAGCGCATCGGCACCCGCCGGGAAATGCAGGCGTCCGCCCTCGTCGTGCACCGCCTGCCACACCGCTTCGGCGACATCGGCTTCGGTGGTGAACAGCGCCGGTTCGGCCATGCCCGCGAGAATCGGCTGGGCGTAGGTCCAATAGGGCTCGGGCAGCACGTCCTCGAGCCTGATGGCGGTATTCTGGGCAAAGGCGGTGGTCGGGCCATAGCCAGGTTCGACCAGCTTCACCGCGATGCCGAGCGGCGCGAGTTCATGCACGAGGCTGCCGGTGAAGCCCTGGATCGCCGACTTGCTGCCGGTATAGGCGGCCGCCAGCGGAAAGGGCGCGAGCGTCGCCGAGGACGTGACGTTGACGATCGTGCCCGACCCGCGCGCGCGCATCCCGGGGATCACCGCCCGCGTCATCGCGATCGTGCCGAGGGTGTTGGTCGCATAGACGTCGCGGATCTTCGCCATCGGCGAGGCTTCGAGCGCGCCGAACAGGCCGATGCCGGCGTTGTTGACGAGCACGTCGACCGGACCCGCGGCATCGAGCGCGGCGGCGATGCTCGCGTCGTCGGTGACGTCGAGGGGGAGAAGGCTGAGATTTTCGGACGGTGACAACGGTGCTGCGGAGGGGGTGCGCATGGTGGCGATGACTTTCCAGCCGCGGGCGTGGAAATGACGGGCGGTTTCAAGGCCATAGCCTGACGAGCAGCCGGTGATGAGGATGGTTTTCATGGGGGTGGTTCCTTTCTTTTTGCAATGGAACACCCCTAGCCGGCCCCATTAGGACTATCTATAATATGAAATCCATATTTCATTATAGATAGTCCTGATATGCTCGATCCGCTCTCCGACGTCATCGCGCTGCTGCGCCCCAGCACCATTTTCTCGAAGGGGATCAGCGGCGCCGGGGCCTGGGCGGTGCGCTATTCGGATTTCGGGCATCCGGGCTTCTGCACCATCCTCGAGGGATCGTGCCGGCTCGCGGTCGACGGACAGGCGGCGGTGACGCTCGAGGCGGGGGACTTCATCCTGCTGCCCGCGACGCCGGGATTTGTCCTGTCGGGGTTCGAGACCGCCGAGCCTGTCGCGCTTGACCCGCATGCGACGGCGGGAACGAGCGGCGAGGTGCGCCACGGGACCCCCGACGGCCCGCCCGACGTCCGGATGATCGGCGGCTATTTCGCCTTCGCCTCGCCCGACGCCGGACTGCTGGTGTCGCAATTGCCCGCGATGATCCACCTGCGCGGCGCCGCGCGGCTGGCGGCGCTGGTCGCGATGCTGCGCGAGGAGACCGCCGCCGAGCGACCGGGGCGCGACCTGCTGCTCGCGCGGCTGGTCGAGATCTTGCTGGTCGAGGCGCTGCGCGCGGTCGGCGGCGAGGAGGCGCCGCCGGGGCTGCTGCGCGGGCTGGCCGACGCGCGGCTCGCGGGCGCGATCCGCCGCATCCATGACGAGCCCGGGCGGGGCTGGACGGTCGCGGCGCTCGCCAAGGAGGCGGCGCTGTCGCGCTCGGCCTTTTTCGACCGCTTCGCGCGGATCGTCGGGGTGCCGCCGATGGAATATGTGCAGGGCTGGCGGATGAGCCTCGCCAAGGACATGCTGCGCCGCGGCGCGGGGCGGATCGAGGAGATTGCCGAACGCGTCGGTTACGGGTCGGCGAGTGCGTTCAGCACGGCGTTCGCGCGGCACGTCGGGGTACCGCCGAAGCGCTTTGCGATGGCGGCGGGCTAGGCGGGTTTGGAATCCGGCTTTTTGCGCTTGCGCGATGCCTCGTCGCGCAGCCGGTTCTCGCGCTGCGCCAGTTCCTCGAAGCGGCAGAGCGGGATCGGTGCGGGCGTTTTTTTCGGTTCGGGCATATGCAACCTCATCACCCCGGGCTCGACCCGGGGTCCCGCTCATCTTGGTCGAAAGCGGGACCCCGGATCAAGTCCGGGGTGACGAAAAATCAGGCCGCTTCAGCTTCTTCCTCGGCGGGCAGGCGGATCATATAGTCGAACGCCGACAGCGCCGCCTTCGAACCCTCGCCCATCGCGATGACGATCTGCTTGTACGGCACCGTCGTGCAGTCGCCCGCGGCGAAGATGCCCGCCTGGCTGGTTTCGCCGCGATGGTCGACCTCGATCTCGCCGTGGCGCGACAGGGCGACGGCTTCCTTCAGCCATTCGGTGTTGGGGACAAGGCCGATCTGGACGAAGATGCCTTCGAGTTCGACCTGATGCAGATCGTCCTTGCCCCGATCCTTGTAGCTGAGCCCCGTCACCTTCTCGCCGTCGCCGAGCACTTCGGTGGTCAGCGCCGAGGTGATGATCCGGACGTTGGGCAGGCTCGCCAGTTTGCGCTGGAGCACCGCGTCGGCGCGCAGCTGGCTGTCATATTCGATCAGCGTGACATGCGCGACGAGCCCTGCGAGGTCGATTGCCGCCTCGACACCGCTGTTGCCGCCGCCAATCACCGCGACGCGCTTGCCCTTGTAGAGCGGGCCGTCGCAATGCGGGCAATAGGCCACACCCTTGTTGCGATATTGCTCTTCACCGGGGACGCCGATCTGGCGCCAGCGCGCGCCGGTCGACAGGATCACGGTGCGCGCCTTCAGCGACGCGCCGCTCGCGAGCTTGACCTCGTGCAGCCCACCGGGCGTATTTGCGGGGATCAGTTTCTCGGCGCGCTGCAGGTTCATGACGTCGACGTCATAGTCCTTCACATGGCTCTCGAGCTGCGCGACGAGCTTCGGCCCTTCGGTGTGCTGGACCGAGATGAAATTCTCGATCGCCATCGTGTCGAGCACCTGCCCGCCGAAGCGTTCGGCGGCTATGCCGGTGCGGATACCCTTGCGCGCGGCGTAGATCGCCGCCGCGGCGCCGGCGGGGCCGCCGCCGACGACGAGCACGTCGAACGCGTCCTTGGCCGCAATTTTTTCTGCCGCCTTCGCCTCGGCGCCGCTGTCGAGCTTGGCGATGATCTGTTCGAGCTCCATGCGGCCCTGTCCGAATATCTCTCCATTGAGGAAGATCGTCGGCACCGCCATGATCTTGCGCTCCTCGACCTCGGCCTGGAACAGCCCGCCGTCGATCGCGGTGTGGGTGATGCGCGGGTTGACGACCGACATCAGGTTGAGCGCCTGCACGATGTCGGGGCAATTCTGACACGACAGCGAGAAATAGGTTTCGAAATGATAGTCGCCATCGAGCGCGGCGACTTGCTCGATCACCTCGAGCGCGACCTTCGGCGGATGGCCGCCGACCTGGAGCAAAGCGAGGACGAGCGAGGTGAATTCATGCCCCATCGGGATGCCGGCAAAGCGCACGGCGACCGCGGCATCGCTGGTGCGGCGGATGAGGAAGCTGGGCCGGCGCGCGTCGTCGTCGGCCCGGGTCACGCCGATCTTGTCCGAGAGCGCGGCGATGTCGTCGAGCAGGGTCGCCAGCTCGGCCGACTTGGCATCGTCGCCGAGCGACGAGATCAGTTCGATCGGTTCACGAAGATTCGTGAGGAGGCCTTGAAGCTGCTGCTTCAGATTGGCGTCAAGCATGGGGAGCGTTCCTGCGAGAGGGGGAGAGAAACCGTGGGGCGGCGATCATGCCGCCGCCCCTCCGGCATTATGCGGTCGGCTTAGATCTTGCCGACGAGGTCGAGCGAGGGCGCGAGGGTTTCGGCGCCTTCTTCCCACTTCGCGGGGCAGACTTCGCCCGGGTGGCTGACCCAATACTGCAGCGCCTTGATCTTGCGGAGCAGTTCGGCGGCATTGCGGCCCACACCCTCGGGGGTGATTTCGAGCAACTGGATTTCGCCATTGGGGTCGAGCACGAAGGTGCCGCGGTCGGCAAGACCGACGCCCGGACGCAGAACTTCGAAATTGTTCGAGATCACGTGGTTCTGGTCGCCGACCATGTAATAATTGATCTTGCCGATCGCCGGCGAGGTGTCGTGCCAAGCCTTGTGGCTGAAATGGGTGTCGGTCGACACGGCATAAACCTCGACGTCCATCTTCTGCAGCGTCGGGTAGATGTCGGCGAGGTCTTCGAGTTCGGTCGGGCAGACGAAGGTGAAGTCGGCCGGGTAGAAGAAGAAGACCGCCCACTTGCCCTTGACGCTCTCGTCGCTGACGTCGACGAACTTGCCGTCCTTGTAAGCGGTCGCGTTGAAGGGTTTGATGGTCGTGTTCAGAACGGACATTGGGAGAGCTTCCTTTTGTTGTTGGAGCCCTCCCCTAGCCATGTTTGTTGCAGTGCGGAAAGTGAAAAAGTCCGGCGCTTTAATCGGAAATATCGATCAATGGCGCAACATCAGGATTCCTGCCCCGGCGTCGGCAGCAACAGGAAGTGCGTGCCCGCCATCGCCGCCAGCACACACAGCCCGAACAGGATCGAATGCGGTGCGCTGTCGGGTACATAATATTCGCCCGCGACGCCCCTGCTCCAGTAAATATGCCGGAAAAACAACAGCAACAGGCCGACCAGCACCGCGCCCGTCGCGACGATGATATTGCCGGCGCGAAACGCCCCGGGCTGGTCGCTCCATTCGCCGTCGCGGTCGGCGAAGGCCCATACCCCCGCACTCTGATAGGCGAACAGGCCGCAGAAAAGCCCGAGGACGAACCAGATCGCATAGGGCAGCAGCCCGCTGTTGGCGCGCAGCGGCGCGATGTCGAACAGGGTGCAGACGATCACCCCGACGATATCGATGACGACGAGCCAGGCGATCAGGACGACGGCCGTCTTCGCCGCCACCGCCACGCCGCGGACCATTCAACGTGCCTCCATCGCCGCGACGCATTTGTCGATGTTCAGCGCGCCATAGTCGAAGATGTGCCGGCTACCGTCGGTGAGGGTCACCGTCGCTTTCTTGCTGAACAATTTGCGCTGGACCTCGATCTCGGTGATCGCGTCCTTTTCGATCGCCAGTTGACCCGCGACGACATGGTTCGTCAGCACGCCGATCAGGCTCGCCTCCAGCTTCGCATCGTAAAGCAGGCGCTGGTTCGTCACCGTCAGCTTGCCATTATATTTGCCGCCGCCGGGCGGGTGATAGAAAAGCGTCCAGCTGTCGATCGCCTGTTCGCCGGGGCGCAGGTCGTGGGCCATGATCTTTCCTTTCGTGTCGTCGAAGCGCGCTCGCCTAGGCCGAGGGCGGCGGGCAGCGATCGGCCTCCTGCCCGGCCCAGACCGCGAAATCCTCGAACGGCCGTTTCTGGAACTCGGCGTCGACCGCGTCGGCGGCCGCCTTGATCGCAGCGTCGACCTTTTCGGGCTTGTGACCGATATTCCCCCCGACATTGCGGGCGATGCCGCGATAGGCCTCGGCCGCCGCTGCGCGCTGGGTCGCGGTGGCCGCCATCTCCGCGTCGCCGCCCTGCTCGGACAACACTTTGTAGAGCCGCGCCACCGCGTCGAAACTGGCCTGGCAGCGGACCGCGATGTCATAACCCGCGGTGTCGATCTCGGCCGACGCGGCCTTGGCCTTTTCCGCCTTCTGCTCGGCCGATTCGCCGCAGCCGGCCAGCCCGACCGCGAGCAGCGCGATCATCATCCCTGTTTTCATGCCCCTGTCTCCCCTGTTGTTCCTCACGCGATTTCCTTGCCGACCAGCATCTTGCCCATCTGCCGCGACGAGCCGTCGAAAAAGCCCGCCTCGCCATGCCATTCGCGCGGGTTGCGAAAGGTGCCGAGCAGGATGTCGAAGATCGGGATGTCGCCATAATTATAGGCGTGCAGCCCGCGTTCGTGATGCACCGAATGGCTTTCGGGACGCGTGACCAGATAGCCGAGCCAGTGCGGGGTGCGGACATTGGCGTGCTGGAAGATGGTGCAGAAGGTCGCGACGACCGACACCACCAGCGCCGCCTCCGCCGTCAGGCCGATGCCGAGCACCAGCGCGCAGCTGCCGACGAGCGCCCAGCCGATCATGTCGAACGGGTGGAAATAGAAAGTGCCCCAGATGTCGACGCGTTCGGCGCTGTGGTGCATCTGATGCAGCCAGCGCCACAGCGGCTGGACCTTGTGCATCGTCCGGTGCCAGGCATAGATCAGGAATTCATAGACAAAGAAACCGATCGCGACCTGCGCCCAGAAGGGCCAGCGCGACCCGTCGACCAGCTGATATTGCCCGAGCGTCGTATCCCAGAGCAAAGGCGAATAGGTGGTGACGCCGAAATAGAGCGCGGTGAAGACGAGGCCCTTTGCGCGCCACAGCGGCACGTCGGGGAAATTCCGCGCGCGAAACAACAGGTCGAGCGCGGCGAAGACCCCGAACATCGACAGCGCGATTACATGATAGATGCCGAACATCGCGGTGCCCCCTGGCTGCTGGCTTTGGTCCGGCCTTGCTATGGCATCGTCCGGGACGGCGATAGTATACTTGCGGTCGCTTTTATTTTCCCGCAGAAATGCTGGAAATTCCGGCAAGGACGAAGGGGCGTCGGCGATGGAGGGATTGGATAGTGGAGGGTCCGCCGCGGCGGATGCGTCCCCGGCGCCGCTGGCGAAGGGCAAGCGGACGCGCGAGCGGCTGCTCGACGCCGCCAACGACGCGATATTGACCAAAGGCTTTGCCGCGACCTCGATCGACGAACTGGTCGAGGCTGCGGGCATCACCAAGGGCGGTTTCTTCTATCATTTTCGCGACAAAGGCGACCTTGCCCGGCAATTGCTGCAGCGTTTCCTGGAGGAGGACGACGCCGCGATGGACGTGCTGACCGACCGCGCGCACGACTTGGCCGAAGACCCGATGCAGCGCTTCCTGATCTTCCTCGACCTCTATGCCGACATGATGGACGAGATGGAGGAGGTGCATCCGGGCTGCCTTGTCGCAGCGATCATCTATCAGGAGCAGGCGTTCGACCGCGAGGTGCGCGCGTTGCTGTTCGAAGCGGCGATGCGCTGGCGTGCGCGGTTCCGCATCTGGTTCATCGCGATCGGCGAACGTCATCGCCCCGTCGCACCGATCGACCTCGACACGATCGCCGACAGTTTCAGCGCGGTGATCGAAGGATCGATCGTGCTGACCCGTGCACTCGGCGACCACCGGCTGATGGGGCGCCAGCTGCGTCTGTTCCGGTCGATGGTGCAGGCGGCCTATGGGGTGACCTGAAGCGGCGCCTTGCGGCGCGACCGGCCGCATGGCAAGATTTGCGCATGACGGGCGGGGCGGACAATCGATTGATAAGGCTGGATTTGCCGGGCGGGGTGCGCGTCACCGCGTCGGACGACCCGGCATCGCCGGTGCTGGCGCGCTTCTTTTCGGGTTACGACCGCGCCTTCGTGCTGCCCGACGAGCGCGAGGAACTCGATGGGTTCGCGGCGTGCCTCGCGCTCAATGGCAGCCATCGCCACGCCTATGGCCGCACCCACAGCGAGCTGGTCGCGATCTTCGAGGATGAAGGTGGAACGTTGCTCGGCGGCGCGAACTTCCTTGCGACCGCGATCGACCGCGGGGCCGCGTTGCCCCCGGCAGCGGTCGCGCTCAACTATGTCTATGTCGAGGAGGCGGCGCGCGGGCGCGGGATGCTGCGCGTCATCCTCGGCGCGGTGCGCACGCTCGCGCTCATCGCGCTCGGGCTCGATCCTGCCGGACCCGCGCCGGCGGTCTTCATCGAACAGAATGACCCGTTGCGGCTGACCGCCGAGGAATATGCCGCCGACACCGCGCATTCGGGCACCGACCAGGTCGACCGGCTCGCGATCTGGGCGCGGGTCGGCACGCGGATCGTCGACTTTCCCTATATCCAGCCGGCGCTGTCGGCGGGGCAGCAGGCCGACGACGGGCTGATTTACGCGGCGGTCGACTATCCGGGCGATGCGGTCGATGCGGGGCTGCTCCACGACCATCTCGAGAGCTTTTTCGGCATTTCGGTGCGCAAGGGGGCGGACGAGGCGCCGGGCGGGGTGGCGGCGGCGCAGCTCGCGGCGCTGGCATCGCGGGCCGCCCCGGTGGCGCTGCTGCCGATGGAACCCGCGATCGCCTGGCTGCGCGCCGGGCGGCAGACCGCGGGCCATGACGGCTTCCGCGCGCTCGCGGCGGCCGCGGCGGACGAGAGGGGGGGGTAGCCGATGGCGGTGCGGGGCGACTGGGACGATGCGCAGGGCTTTGAAAGCGCGAAGTCAGGCACGCTCTATTGGACGCTGTCGCTCTATATCGATCCCGACCGCGTCGCCGAGGCGGTCGGGCAAAAAGGCAGGCCCGTCGCGCACGGCCAGTTCGGCGTGGTCCAGCGCGACCACCTGCCGTCGGTGATGTTGCGCAACGCGATCGACCCGCTGTTCAACGACATCGCCGACCGGGAGGTGCAGGGCGAGGTGCAGGAGCATCTGATCGCCGCGATCGATGCGCCCGCGGGCGACTATCCCGCCACCCCGGCGGGCGAGCGCGCGCGGCGCAAGGCGGCCGACAGGGCGATCCGCCGTCACGAACGGCTGATCTTCAAACTGCCGCCCGCGATCGAATGGTCGACCGAAGGGCTGACCTATCGCGCCGCGCCGCCGGGGCTGAAGGACGATCGGGCGGTGCGCTTTCGCCGCTTCTGGCTGGCGCACAACAATGGCGGGCTGAGCTATCATCTGAGCTTCAGCCACCATTATGCCTCGCTCGCCGCGCCCGGCGACGAAGGCGGCTATGATCCCGCGACCTATTATTTCCTGTCGCTGCTGCAAAAGCTTGCGGCGCCCAAGGAGTTCGAACTCGACGCGCGCCACGGCGGCGAGGCGTCGGTGTTCGACGACAAGCTGGGGATCGCGCCGCTCGACGACATCACGGTCCGCGGCGGCCGCGGCAAGGCCGAGCGGTTCTGGCCCTTTGTCCGCGAACAATTGCTGCGCGACGGCGCACGGCTGTTCCAACGCCTGGCCAAGGTCACCGGCACGACGCCGATGGCCGACCTCGACGCGGTTCTGATCGACAAGGTGCCGTTCATCGAGGTGCCGGGGCTGAAGGTCCCCAAGTCGCGTTTCATGTTCCTGATACACGACGAGCGCTTCTTCAAACGGCTGATGCCGCTCGATCCCGCGTCGGGGGAGAGCGCGGCGCGCAAGGCGATGGTGCAGGAACCCTGTTACCAGCCCTATCAGGACGAGCTCGCCGAGCGCGTCGACAAGGCGTCGAAGGGCAAGGGCGTCGTCCAGCTCGACACGACATTCTGGGACTGGGTGAAGGCGCGGCCCGACTATGCGGACTGGATCGGCGGCGCCCGCCCGAACTTGCGGGCCGTCGGCGGCGGCGCCTTTGCGAGCGTCGGCGCGCTGGCCGAAGCGATCCGTGCCGACGGCGCCGAATGGGCGGAATATGATGCGACCGGCCAGGTCGCATCGGTCACCCCGATGCCCAGGATTCCGGCCTTCGAAGCCGGCCGGACCGATTGCCTCGACTATCTGTTCCTCGCCGGGTTCAACCAGAATATCATCGATTTCATGAACCAGGACACGTCGGAGATCCTCGACAGCATCGACCCCATCTATCCCGACAGCAGCGAACAGTCCGACGAGCGCTTCTTCGTCCGATATGCCAACCACCGCGCGATGATCAGCTATGTGCCGCGCAGCCGCAGCCTCGAGACGGGCAACGACTATATCGGCACCTGCCCCTATGCGTTCCTGATCCACGCGATGTCGCTGCACAACGAGTTCCTCGCGCGCGAGCATGAAGCGAAAAGCATGGCACGGATCGAGCGCATCGAGTGGCATGTCGCCAACGGCGAATGGCAGGCCGACAAGCGTCGGCGACCAGCGCCCGCGCCGCCGAGCGAGGCGGTCGCGCGGCTGAACGAACGCGAGCAGCTGACCGGTCATGACGATTTCGACAAGGCCGAAACCGCGATCAACCAGGCCAAGCTCGCCGAGTATAGGGAGTATGAGCGCTTCCGTTATGCCAACCCCTTTCGCTACGACACCGAGCGCGACGTCTTCACCAAGCTGGAGGAACTGCGCGGCACCAAGCGCAAGAAGGACGCGCTGACGCTCGCGGTAGCGAGCCTCGAGGATCATGCCAGCGATCTGCAGCGACGCCACCAGGCCGACGCCGACCGCGCGGCAGCCCGGCGCGAGACCCAGTTCAACATCCTGCTCGGCGGCACCGGGGTCTTCGGCGCCGGGCAGATGATCTACTGGATCGGCGACACCGCCGTCGGCGGCACCAGCGCCACCGCCGATTCGAAACCCGTCACGCTCGACTATCTGGGGCTGCCCGGCGTCGAGCTGACGGGACCGCAGATCATGCACGCGACCGAGACGGTCATGGCCTATGCGCTGATCCTCTTTATCTTCGCGCTTCTCTATATCGCCTTCGACGTCCTTTGGACGCGGCTGCGCGGCACGCGGCTCGGCGACTGGATCGCGGCGCGGCTGGCGCGGCTCCGCCCGCCGCGCCGATGATGGCGGCGATGCCGGTCCGGATCGAGACGATCGGCGACGAGGCGCAGCCGCTCTGCATCCTCGACGATTTCGCGCCCGACCCCGACGCCCTGCGCGGATTCGCTGCCACCGCCGCGTTCGAACCCGCGCTCCATCATTATCCGGGCATCCGCGCCGCGCTGCCGGCCGGATATTTCGACACGGCGCTGCCCGCGATCGCCGCGGCGGCGGCGCACGCCTTTGGCCGCACCGGACCGGTCACGATCATCGACGCGAGTTTCTCGATCGTCACCACGCCGCCGGCAGCCCTCGCCATCGCGCAGCGCCTGCCGCATGTCGACGCCTTCACCCCCGACCGCATCGCCTTCATCCATTATCTGTCCCCGGAAGGCGGCGACGGCACCGCCTTTTTCCGCCACCGTTCGACCGGGTTCGAGACGGTGACCGAGGAGCGGCGCGCGCTTTATTTCCGCCAGCTCGACACCGAACTGCGCCATCGCGGCCCGCCGCCGGCCGCCTATGTCGCGGGCGACACGGCGCTGTTCGCCCAGGCCCATGTCGCCGAGGCGCGCTACAACCGCGCACTGCTCTATCGCAGCAGCAACCTCCACAGCGGCGCGATTTCGCCCGAGGCCGCGCTGTCGCCCGATCCGCGCCAAGGGCGACTGACGATCACGGCGTTCCTGTCGATCGGCTGAGCGGCCCGGCCGCCATGGGGTTCATCGGCCGGCGCTCACCCTTGTCAAAGGCCCGGCGCCCCACTATTCCGCGCGGATGCAGCCCCCGCCCCCTCGACCAGCGGTCGCCGCGACCAAAGATTGCGTCCACTGAGCCCTGTTCCAGCCACGCCCTATGCCAAGCAGCTCAGCATCGGGCGGGGACGCCGTGCGCTTGCCATAAGCCTGACCGTATCGATCACGGGGCTTCTGCTGCTCATGCTGCTCTCCTTTGGCCGCGACCAGCCGCCGAAGAAGAAGGAAGAATATGTCAGCGTGGTCAACCTCCCGGACAACGAGATCGCGGAGGAAGCACCCGAACCAAGTAGCCCGAAGAGCAAGCAGGCCGACGACAAGCCCGTGCCGCCGCAGCCGACGCCTGCCGAACCGGCCAAACCCTTACCCCCGACAGCCGTCGAACCGAGGACCGCGCCGACCATGGCGCCGCCGTCCGAACCGCCACCCTTGCCGACGGTTCCCCGGATCGGCGTTCGTCCTCCCGGCGGGGCTGTCTATGGGCCGCCCAACAAGGGAGGCTCGTCCTCGTCCAGCGACACGGCGCGGGTGGGAACGGCGCCCAATGGCGAGCCGCTCTATGCCGCTGCCTGGTATCGCGAGCCGAGCAATGACGAGTTGCGCGGCTATTTGTCCACCGCCAGCGGCCCCGGCTGGGGGCTGATCGCCTGCCGCACGGCGCCGGATTATCGTGTCGAGGATTGCGTCGGGCTCGACGAATATCCGACCGGATCGCAGATCAATCGCGCGGTGCTCGCTGCTGCGTGGCAGTTCCGGGTGCGGGCTCCGCGGCGCGGTGGACAGCCCATGGTGGGCAGTTGGGTCAGGATCCGAATCGATTACAGCAACGGACGGCGTTAGGAGCGACGGCGGTGCGTCACGCCTTTGATCATCTGCCGACCCCATAGCGATGACATTCCGGTGAACGGCCAGGCCGGAGATACGCCTGTGGCAATGCGCATCGCATCGGGATAGGTGTGCGGCGCAAATTCAGATCCTTCAGGTAGACCCATGGCCCGCAGACATTCGAAACATGATCCCTATGGAGACCTGCACCGCGAGGAGACACCGCCGGCGACGATACCGTCCTGCTGGCTCTGCGGCCGCCCCACCGGCAAAACCATCGTCTGGCACCATCCCGTCCCCAAAAGCCGGGGCGGCCGCGATGTTGTTCCCATGCATTCGATTTGCCAGCAGACGCTGATCGCCAATTTCACGAATTCCGAGCTGCAGCGCTACGGGATGGATGTGGAGGGCCTCCTGGCCCACCCCAATGTGCGCAAATTTGTCGATTGGGTGGCGAAAAAAGATCCCGATTTCACCGCGACCACGGCCAAGAAACAACGTTGATCGGACGGGCCTTCTGCAAATCGGGCGGATAGCCATAACGCACCGGCAGCTTTCGAAGCTCAATCCGCCTTTTTGCGCGGACACTTTCTTTCTGCGTCCAATTGACAGTCACCGTGCTGCGGATTGTCTTGACCAACAGTTGAGCGAGGGTGCGGAGCGTTTCGCGCTCCATCAAGTCTCCGGCTGATCCATTCTCTGCCAAGGCATCGCAAAAGGCTAACTCTTCAGCGGCCATGGCAGGAAGGAAGTCGGAATTGGATGTAACCCCGCACCGCGTTGACGGACAGTAGCCAAGGCCAATCAATATTGCCACTTCGCCTGCACTGCGATCGTGCGCGGCGGCTGGATGAACTTCGAGATGACCCCGGCGGCGAGCGGCGTGTTGAAGGCGTGGCTCGCGGTCAGTTCGTCGGTCAGATTCTTGCCCACGATCGCGAGTTCCCATTTCTTGTTCGACGCGCGAATACCGAGCCGAAGGTCGAATTTGGCATAGCTGTCCTGCGCCGCCGCCGGATTATAGCTTTCTTCGAGGAACGCGCTGCTGCGATAGGTCATGCCGCCGTTGGCGACGAAATCGACCGAATCGCTAACCGGCACCGCAATATCGGCGAACAGCGTCCCGCTCCATTTGGGCGAGCGGGGCAGCGGTCGTCCGGCGGCATTGTTGTTCGCCAGCACGCAGGTCGGGTTGGTGAACGGGCACGGCGCGCCGGGGAATTCGATGAATTTGGCATCGAGATAGGCAAGCGAGCCGTTGAGCGACACACCGTCGGCGATCTGCCAGCTGAAATCACTCTCGACCCCCTGGCTGCGCGCCTCGCCGGCATTGGTGGTGATGAAGCTGTTGCTCACCGCGTCGAAGGAGGAGACCTGCAAATTGGTGAAATCGGTCCGGAACGCGGCGATGTTGAAGCGCAGGCGGCGATCGAAGAGCGCGAGCTTCGCCCCGACTTCGAAGGTCTCGGCCGCCTCGGGCTCTATCTCGAACTGCGCCTGCGTCGTCGTCGCCTGCGCGCCGATGAAGCCGCCGGCCTTCGAGCCCTGGCCATAGGAGGCGTAGAGCATCGCGTCGGGGGTCGCGTCCCATTGCAGCGCGACCGAAGGGTCCCATTCGCGCTCGACGCGATGCCCCGACAGCGGGGTCGCGAGCCAGGTCGGCTGGACAACCCCCGTGTTGACGCGCGTCTGGTCGGCGGTCTTGCGGTCATAGGTGTAACGCAGGCTGCCGATCAGGCGCAGGCTGTCGGCGACGTGCCAGGTCGCGCTGCCGAAGCCCGAAAGCGCGACATTCTCCTGCCGAAAACTGCGGTCGGAGCGCCCGTTGAACGGCCCGAAGCGGATCAGCGTGGTCTGGAACAGGTCATAGTCGTTCACATGGAAATAGCCGCCGAGGATATATTCGATGCGGCCCGTCGTCGGCGAGGCGAGGCGGATTTCCTGCGACATCTGGCTGAACTTCTCGGCAAAGCTCGATGCGAAGGACGGGTTCGGCCCGAAATCGGCATCGACCTTCTTCTCGAAATCATAGGAGGAGAAGCCGGTGACCGAGGTCAGCACATGGTCGCCGATGTCGATATTGGCGGTCGCGCTGGCGTTGAGATTGTCGGTGTTGTCGAAATCCTTGTCCATAAAGCCGGGGAAGCCGCCGGTCTGGCGTTCGCGGTCGGGATCGTTCGCGGTCAGGAAACGTTCGACGGCGGTACCCGTCAGGTCGACCTTGCCCCCCTCGACGCGGATCAACAGGTCGGCGCCATTGCCCGGATCGATCAGGACCGAGGCGCGGCCGAAGAGGCTTTCGCGCTTGGTTTCGTTGCCGCCAAGCAATGTGTTTTCGATATAACCGTCGCTGTCTTCATATTGCGCCGCGACGCGCACGCTGACCGCGTCGGACACCGGCCCCGACACCATGCCGAACAGCCGCGTCCCGCCGAGTTCGAATTCATAGCTACCCTCGAGCGTCGCGCGGAAATCGCGCGTCGGCCGCGCGCTGACGACGCTGATCGCGCCAGCGCTGGTATTCTTGCCGACGAGCGCGCCCTGCGGCCCGCGCAATATCTCGATCCGTTCGACGTCGAGGAAGGGCGCCTGGAACTGGCGCGCATGGCCGCCATAGATGCCGTCGACGAACAGGCCGACGGTCTGTTCGAACGCCAGATTGCCCGGGGTCGAGCCGATCCCGCGAATGTAGAAGGCGTTATTGCCCGGCGTGGTCTGGACATAGAAATTGGGGACGTAGCGATCGAGTTCGTTGAAGTCCTTGATGCCGAGCTCGCTGAGCTGCTCGCCGCCGACCACGGTCAGCGAGATGGGCACGTCCTGCACATCCTGTTCGCGCTTCTGCGCGGTCACCACGATGATATGGCTGTCGTCCGACGCGGCGGTGTCGTCGGCCTGCTGCGCCAGCGCCGGGACCGCGAAAAACATCGCCCCCGCCGACGCCAGCAAGCACAGGCGGACCGAACGAAATTGCGCTGCCTTGGCCGTCATCCACTCTCTCCCTCTGGCCGCCCTGATTTTGCCGGTGCGGTCCGTTGCGTCGACCATTCGTTTAGTGTTCTAAGCATATATTGTAAAGTAGGTTGACATAATTTTCGATCTGAGAGAGCATGGCCGGACTGCGAAAGAGCCAAAAAACGCCGCGATTTCCTTTCGATCGCTTCGCCGGAAGCGACGCAGAAAAATCGGATCGCACGGATCAAAACCGGTCGATATCGCGGCGGGAAATAAGAGAGAGGATGGCATCATGTTGAGCAGGCGGACCTTGGTGAAGGCAGGTGCGGCATCGGCGATCACCGGTTTGCTCGGTGCGCCGGCGGCCGCCCGTCCGGCGGCGGCCACGGCCCCCAATATCGTCTTCATCCTCGCCGACGATCTCGGCTTTGCCGACCTCGGCTGTTTCGGCCGCGACGATATCGCGACCCCCGCGCTCGACGCACTCGCGGCCGGCGGCGTCGCGCTGCATCGCTCCTATTCGAACAGCAGCGTCTGTTCACCGACCCGGCTGGCGCTGATGACCGGCCGCTATCAATATCGCTTTCCGGCGGGGCTCGACGAACCGCTCGGCGTCCACCCCGAACTCGGACTTGGCGACGAGGTGGTCACCCTGCCCGACCTGTTGAAGCGCGCGGGCTATGACACCTCGCTCGTCGGCAAATGGCACCTCGGCGGCCTTCCCGACCATGGCCCGCGCAAGAGCGGCTACGACCGTTTCTTCGGCATCTATCAGGGCGGCGCCGATTATTTCGAGCATGGCATGACGATTCGCGGCAATTTCCGCCACGACCTGTGGGAGAATGAGACCGAGATCCGCCGCAGCGGCTATCTCACCGACCTGATCACCGAACGCTGCGTCGCCGAACTCGGCCGCTTCAAGGAGGCGGGGCGCCCCTTTCTGCTCAGCGCGCATTACACCGCGCCGCACTGGCCGTGGGAGGGGCCCGCCGACGAGGAGGTGGCTAAGACGATCCGCGATTCGTTTCACTATGACGGCGGCAGCAACGCCGTCTACGCCGCGATGGTCGAAAGCCTCGATCGCGGGGCCGGGCAATTGCTCGCGGCGCTCAAGGCCAATGGCCAGGCCGACAACACGATCGTGATCTTCACCAGCGACAATGGCGGCGAGCGTTTCTCGAAGGTCTGGCCGCTACGCGGGATGAAGGGCGAATTGCTCGAGGGCGGCATTCGCGTGCCGACGCTGATGCGCTGGCCGGGACGCGTGAAGGCCGGCACGCGCAGCGACCTCGTCCAGATCACGATGGACTGGGTTCCGACCCTGCTCGCGGCGGCGGGGGTGGCAGAAAAGGACTGGCCGGCGCTCGACGGCCGCAACCTCCTGCCTCAGCTTCTCGACGGGACGACGGGGTCGCCGCGCCAACTCTTCTGGCGCCACAAGGCGCAGGACCAGCGCGCGGCGATCGAGGGTAAGCTCAAATATCTGGCGATGAGCGGGCACGAGTTCCTGTTCGACATCGACGCCGACCCGCGCGAGGTCGCGAATCTGAAGACCGTGCAGCCCGAGGCCTTCGACCGGCTCAAAAGTGCATTCGCGGCATGGGACCGCGACATGCTGCCCTATCTGCCGTCGACGTTCAGCTACGAGCTGCGCGGCAACGGCCACCTCGCGGGTTATTGAGCGGCGGGCTCGGGGATCTGGGGGGGCGGACCCCAGTCGCGCGCCAGCGTGGTGCGCAGCGCGTCGAGCGCCTTGCTGCCGATCCGCTCGCCGAGCGCCGCGTCGATCTTGCCCAATATCTCGAGCGCGTCGGCGCGCAGCTGCCGCGATTTTTCGCTGAAGGCGACGATCGACGCGCGCTTGTCGGTCGGGTCGGGCTCGATCACGATCCAGTCGCGCTCGACCATCTCCTGCAGCATCTTGCTGACCCCCTGGCGCGTGATGCCGAGGTTGCGAGCGAGGTCGGCGGGGCGGCGCACCCCGAGCGCGATATTGGCGAAGGTCATCGACTGCGAGCGCGACACGGCCTCCCAGCCCCGCGCGCGCAGCGCCGACTGGAGACCCTCGTCGAACCAGTAGAAGGCGCGCATCACGTCGAGCATCAGATAGCCGTCCTGCATCGCGCCCGCTTCGCCCAGCCGCGCCGATTGCGCAACCAAATTGATCGCCGCCTGCGCGAGCGGGAAGAGATAGGCGCCGTCGTGGAACCCCAACGGCGACAACAGGCCGCGCTGCCACACGTCGACGACTTCGCCGATCACCACCGCATGGGTCGCATGGTCGACGATCGACGCGGGACGCAACACGATGCTGGCGCAGGCGTCGGCCAGCCGCGGCGGCCCCTCGGCCACGATCCGCCAGTCGCCGACCGCGAAACGCTCTTCGGCGGCAACGCCGCCGCCGCAGCGCTGCGATATAGGCGCCTGGTCCGCAGCGAGCAGGTTGAGGCAAAGATCGGCCCCCGCCGCGACCGCAGCATGGGTCGCATTGGCGCGGTTGATGCAGACGAGCATCGACGGCGGGTCCATGCTGACCTCGCAAAAGGCGGTCGCCGCCATCGCGTAGCGCTGCCCCGCATGCGCGGCGGTCACCACCGCGACGGGACGCACCAGCGTGCGCAGCGCGGCGCGCAAGCCGGCGGCGGGCGAGATATCGGCCTGATCTGTCATCCCCCCGCCATGCGCGCTTGAACGATTTTAGTCAACCTAGTTGACATTATTCCCGCCTTCGCCCTATGCCGGGACAAACAGGATGGAGATGATGATGCCCGAACGCCTCGCCGACCGCCGGATTCCCGCCGGCGACGATTTCCTCTCGCGCGACGAGATCGACGCGATCACCCCCGAAGCTCTTGTCGCCCGGATGCAAGCGCTCAAGCCGCTCGTCGCCGAGCGCGCCGCAGCGGCCGAACGCGAGCGCCGCCCCGACGACGAGGTGTGGGCCGCGCTTCGCAAAAGCGGCTATTTCTACCTCTATGTGCCGCGCCGCTTCGGCGGGCTCGAATATGACCCCGACACCTATATCAGCGCGACGCTGCCGATCGCCGAAGCCTGTCCCTCGACCGGCTGGACCGCCTGCTTCGCCGCCGAACATAATTGGCTGATCGCGCAGATGCCCGAGGCGACGCAGGCCGAAGTCTGGGGCCGCACCCCCTATGTCATCGCCCCGAGCGCGGCCTCGCCGCCCGGAATCGCCACCCCCGTCGACGGCGGCTTTCGCCTGAGCGGGCGCTGGAAATGGGGCACCGTCGTGATGCACGCCGACTGGATCATGCTCAACGCGCTCGAGCCCGTCGAGGGCGGGCCGCCGGTCGTCCGCATGATGCTGCTCCGCGCCGAGGAGGTCACCGTGCTCGACACCTGGCGGATGGCGGGCATGGCGGCGACCGGCAGCAACGATATCCTCGTCGAGGACGTCTTTATTCCCGAAGCCTATCAGTTCGCGGTGCAGCCGGTGCGCTCGGGGCGCGGCAACGGCCGCGCGGTCCATGGCCCCGGCCTCTACGGATCGCCGATGCTGCCCAATCTTTGCGTTACCGCCGCCATCCCGGCCCTGGGTGCCGCGCGGCAGGCGGTGCAGCTGTGCCGCGAGCGGCTCGGGCAGCACGTCAAGCTCGGCAGTACGAGCACGAGTGTCGAAAAGCCGGCAGGACAAATGCGCCTCGCCCGCGCCGACCTGCTCGCGCGCTCGGCCGAGCGCACGATCCGCGCCGCGGCGCGCGAAAATCTGTTGCTTGGCGAAATCGACGAGCCCGAACAGACGACCGAGCGGATACGCCTGCGCGCCGAAATCGCGATCGCCGTCCAGCAATGTGTCGAGGCGGTGCGGACCTGCTGCGAAGCGGTCGGGTCGAGCGTCCACGCGCTCGACAATCCGATGCAGCGCCTGCTCCGCGACGTCCAGGTGATGCAGAGCCACATCGTCTACGACCTCGATGTCGCGACCGAACTCCATGGTCGCGCGCTGGTCGGGCTGCCGCCAAACTCGCTGCTCCTCTAAGGAGGCCCGGCGGATGGCCGCGTCGCGACGCGAGTTCTGGGGCCTCGACGACAGCATCGGCTATCTCGCCCGCATCGCGTTCCGCCGCTTTTCGATGGCGGTCGATCGGCGGATTGCCCGCCATGGCCTGGCCGCCGGCCAATTGAGCCTGCTCTGCAATCTCTCGGCCGAAAACGGCCTGGCCCAGCATGTCCTGGGCGCCCGGCTCGGAATATCCGAGGCCACCGTCACCGTCGCGGTGCGGCGACTCGAAGTGCTTGGCCTGCTCGACCGAAGGGTCAACCGCAGCAATCGCCGCGAAACGCTCGTTTTTGCGACCGAGCGCGGCTACGCGGTCGCGCTCGCGCTCGGCGACGTCGCGGGTGAGATCGACCGGGTCGCAAGCCGCGGCTTGTCTCCCTGTGAAATCCGGACGCTGGTCGAGCTGCTGGGGCGTGTGACGCAGAATCTGCACGACGAATCCCAGAGGATCTCAGGACGCACGTCGACATAGCGCTCCGCCACGTCCCCGACTTTGGCACCCGGCGCCACCCACGACTTATCCCTGCAACCCGGAAAACCGCGCCGGGAGACCTAGTCCTGCGCCCGACGCTCTTCGTTTGACACGTGACATCGATCGTTATATGATCTATCTTCGAAGACGGTAAGAGCGCCCGCAGAGGGGGCCTGCCCGGGAGAGTGACATGCAAAAATTCGACTGCGTAATTCGCAACGGCCGCATCATCGACGGCACCGGCGCTCCCGAGCGCAGCGGCGATGTCGGCATCATCGCGGGGCGCGTCGCCAAGATCGGCAACCTGTCCGCGGCCATCGCCGACGAAGTGATCGACGCCGCCGGCAAGATCGTCGCGCCGGGCCATATCACGCAGCACGCCCATTATGACGCCGCGGTCTTCTGGAGCCCGTCGTGCATGGACTCGGGCGAGCAGGGTGTGACCTCGATCCTGAACGCCAATTGCGGCTTCAGCATCGCACCGGTCCGCGCCGCCGACCGCGAGCGCACCATGTTGATGCTCTCGACGACCGAGCAGATTCCGGTCGAGCAGCAGCGGCTGGCGCTGCCCTGGAATTGGGAGAGCTTTCCCGAATTTCTCGAAACGATGCGCGCGCTGCCGAAGAGCGTGAACATCATGACCTATCTACCGCTCAACCCGCTGCTGATCTATGTCATGGGCATCGACGCCGCGAAAAGCCGGCGTCCAACGGCGGCAGAGATCGCCGAGATGCACCGCCTGATCAACGAGGCGATGGACGTCGGCGCGATCGGCATCTCGATGTCGATCATGGGCCTCGACGGCAATTCGCACCTCGACTTCGACGGCACGGCGATGCCGACCGACGCGATGCACGACGACGATGTCGTCGAAATCTGCCGCGCGCTCGCCGACCGCGGCGAAGGCATCATCCAGTTGCTCGCGCAGATCGGCGGCTTCGGCAATCCGGGGCTGACCGAAAAGGTCGCCCGCATGGCCAAGGGCAGCGGCGTAAGGATCATCCACAACATCTTCCTCGCGATCGACGGCATGCCCGAGATCATCGATGCCGACCTTGCCTGGCTCGACAAGCTGCGCGGTGAGGGGCTCGACATCTGCGGCGCGACCCTTCTCTATGCGGGTTGGGTCGAAGCGGGTATTCGCGATCTCGACACGGCGGCCGGCCAGCTATGGGGGGTTCGCCGCCTGATCGCCGCTCAGACCGACGACGACATCCGCGCGCTGCTCGCCGACGAGAATTTCGTCCGTAAGTTCGCCGAGGATTATGCGCAGAACGGCCCGTCGAATGGCGCCGGCGGCTTCGAAGGGCAGATCGTCATCGAAGTCGGCGATGCGCCCGACTTGCAGCCCTATCTGAACCGCGACCTCGCGAGCATCGCCGCAGAGCGCGGCCAATCGGTCGTCGAGACGCTGTGCGACCTCGCGCTGCGGTCGAGCCTCGAGCTCCAGATCAAGTCGCTTCCCTATTCGGCGACCGACGCCTCGCTCGGCGCCCGGCTGCTGGCGCATCCGGCGGTCGCCTGCGGCGTTTCGGACGGGGGTGCGCATACCAAGGCCTTTTCCAGCGGATGCTATGGTACCGACTTCCTGATCCGCACGGTGCGCGAACAGAAGGTGATGAGCCTCGAGGAGGCGCATTATCAGCTCAGCTTCAAGATCGCCCGGATGCTCGGGATCGAGGGGCGCGGCGCGATCCTGCCCGGCCATCATGCCGACATCATCATTTATGATCTGGACGCGCTGCACCTCGACCGCAGCCGGCACCGGATCGTCCACGACCTTCCCGGCGGCGACTGGCGCCGCCTCGTCGACGCCGGCGGATACAGCCGCGTCCTAGTGAACGGGGAAACGACCTTTATCGACGGCAAGCCAACGGGTTCGGTGCCTGGACGGCTGATCGGCGGCGAAGAGCAAGACGAATGGGCGGTCGCGGCCGAATAGCCACGCCGACCCGTCAACGACATAAAACAACTATTGGGAGGGTATCGATGAATACCAGACTGCTTCTGTGCACCGGCACCGCGATGGCGCTGGCGGGATTGGCAACGCCGGCAATGGCGCAATCGGACGCTACCGCGCCTGCGGCCAGCAGCGACGACGGTGGATCAAGCGACGGCGAAATCGTCGTTACCGCGCTGAAACGATCGCAGAATCTGCAGGACATTCCCGCCGCTATCTCGGCCGTGTCGAGCGAGCAGCTTCAGCAGCGCGGGATCGACAGTATCGAGAGCCTGACCAGCGCGGTTCCCAATCTCGATTTCGGCGAGCATGCCGGCACCACCCTGATCTCGATCCGCGGCGTCGGGTCGATCGTCGATTCGGGCGTCACCGAGCCGACCGTCGCCACCTATGTCGACGGCGTCTTCATGCCGCGCGCTACCATGGGCTATCTGCGCGCGGTCGATCTCGACCGGATCGAAGTGCTGCGCGGGCCGCAGGGCACGCTTTATGGGCGCAACGCCACGGGCGGCGCGATCAACTTCATCGCCAAGGAGCCGACGCGCGACTTCACCGCCGGCTTCAACCTGTCGACCGGTAGCTACGACGCGTTCGGCGCCAGCGCTTATGTGTCGGGCCCGCTGTCCGACACTCTCTCGATCCGGGTGAGCGGCGGCCATGAGGAAGACAAGGGTTTCGTCCGTCTGCTGCCTGGCAACGGCCATATCGGCGATCAGAACAACGAATATGTCCGGGGTGCGATCAAGTTCGAGCCGAGCAGTGACCTGACCATCGACCTGTGGGCGCGTTACGAGGAATCCAATGGCGGCGGGGCGTATCAGCAGCTGTTCACGCCGACCTTCCTCCCGACCACAGGCCAGACCACCGAGCCGAACCAGATTTACGGCGACTGGCCCTATATCCTCGACACCAAGACGTTCATCGCGTCGGGCAAAATCGACGCACAGTTGTCCGACAGCATCGCGCTGCGTTCGATCACCAGCTATGTCGACCACAAGAGCCGCGTCGATTTCGACGCCGATGCGACCGACGTGCCCTTCTTCTACGCCACCAATTTCAAGCGGCCGTCCGAATCCTTCGGCCAGGAAGTGTCGTTGATCGGTGATGGCGACAAGTTCGAATGGATCCTCGGCGCCTATTATTTCACCGAAAAGGCGGGCAATTCACTGCCGCTCGGCCTTGGCGCCGCGGCCGCGGGCGGCTTCGGCGTCCTGCCCGACACCCAGCTGACGCAGAGCGTCGACACCGATACCGATTCGATCGCGATCTTCGCCGACGGCACCTATTCGGTCACCGACGCGTTCCGCATCAACCTTGGCCTCCGGTTCAACCATGAAAAGAAGAATTTCTCGCAGGACCTGTTCCTGCGCCTGCCCGACGGGACGATCGTGCCGCTGGCGACCGACGTGCCGTCGTCGATCAAGGCCAACCGCTTCCTGCCCAAGGTCAATCTCCAATATGATTTCTCGGACGGTGTGTCGGCCTATGCGCAATATTCGCGCGGCTTCAAATCGGGCGGCGCCAACCTGCCCGGCGGCGGCGGCGAGCTTCTGGGCGCAGCGGGCATCTATGCGCCCGAAGTTCTCGACGCGTTCGAAATCGGCCTCAAGACGCAGACCGACGATCGCCGCCTGACCGCCAATTTCGCGGGCTTCTATTATGACTACAAGAATCTGCAGGTCACGATCACCCGGCCACCGGCGGTCACGCTGGTGCAGAATGCGCCGGCGACGATCTACGGCCTCGAGGGTGAGTTCAAATTCCGCGTCAACGACGCCTTCACGATCGACGCCTCGGCGAACTGGCTGCACGCCCGGTTCCGCGACTTCCTATCGATCGACGATGCGCGTCCCGCCCTCGGCCAGATCAACCTCGACGGCATGCAGCTGCCCCACGCGCCCAATTTCTCGGGATCGATCGGGGCGCAATATCGCGCCGAATTCTCGAGCGGTTTCCTGTCGTCGCTGACCTTGCGCGCCGACGCTTCCTATCGCAGCAAGACGGTGCTGCGCTATTTCGGCCAGCCGCAAGATGTCCAGAAGGGCTATGAACTCGTCGACCTGTCGGCGACGCTCGGCGCCCTCGACGACAAGGTGCGGCTGCGCGTCTTCGTCAACAATGTCACCGACCAGCTTTACCGCCAGAATGCGACCTACCTCGTCACCGGCGCCCATTATGGCAATTACGCCCGGCCGCGGACGTGGGGTACGCAGCTGTCGGTCGATTTCTGACGCGTCGGTGACCGAAGGGGAATATCGGCTCTCCCCGCCTTCCCCTTCGGAACCGGCCAACAGCCAAGGAATGAGCCATGTTTGAACTCGACGGCAAGGTCGCGCTCGTCACCGGCGCGGCCAAGGGCATCGGTGCGCATAGCGCGAAGCTGCTCGCCGCAGCCGGCGCAAAGGTGGTCGCGACCGATATCGATCCGGCCGGCACCGCACCCGACGGCGGCCGCTTCCTCGTCCAGGATGTGACCGATGCCGGGCAATGGGCGGAAGTGATCGGCTCGATCGCCGCGACCGAGGGCCGGCTCGATATCCTCGTCAACAATGCCGGGATGATCCTCAACAAGCCGGTGCTCGCAACGACGGTCGAGGAATATCGCCGCGTCCAGGCGGTCAATGTCGACAGCATCTGGTTCTCGATCCAGGCGGCCGCGCCCCTCATGGCGCAGGCGGGAGGGGCCTCGATCATCAATCTGTCGTCGATCTACGGCCAGATCGCCGGCCCGATGCAAGCGGCCTATTCGGCGAGCAAGGGCGCGGTGCGGATGCTGACCAAGGCGGTGGCGGTCGAATTCGGCCGCGCGGGGAACGGCATCCGCGTCAATTCGGTCCACCCCGGCCCGGTCGATACCGACCTCGGCCGCAGCGGACTTGCCCCCGGCATCGCTGCGGGACGGTTCCGGTCCGAAGACGAGGCCAAAGCCTATGTCGCGACGATGTTCCCGATGGGCCGCTGGGTCGAGACCGCCGATGTCGCCGGGGCGATCCTGTTCCTTGCCTCCGATGCCGCGCGCTATGTCACCGGGACCGAGCTGACGGTCGATGGGGGCTATTCGATCCTTTGACCTTTTCGATCGGGGAATGCGCCAATGCTGTCCAGCCTGACCCTGCCGCTCCGTAAGGCCGAGATTGCGCTCCGCGCGCACTATGATGCGGCCGCACGGCCGGCGGCGCGGGGCATCGACGACATCCCCTGGAGCTGGGAAGCGATCACGCCCCAATGGCTCTCGGCGACATTGTGCCGCGACGTCCCCGGCGGGGCGGTGCTGGGCGTGCGCGCCACCGAGGGGTCGGTCGGATCGTCGACGCGGCAGGGCTTCGACCTCGCCCTCAACGATGCGGCGCGCGCCGCGGGCGTGCCCGATCGCATCTTCACCAAATCGACGCCGATCCTCATGCAGCGGCTGTTGCTCGGGCTGTCGAACTGCCTGTTCGGCGAGGTCGGCTTCTATCGCGATTTCCGCCCGGAGATCGAGATGGAGGCGCCCCGCGGCTATTGGGCCTGTGTCGCGCCGCGCTCGATGCGCTCGATGATCGTGATGGAGGATGTCGTCGCGACGCGCCAGGCCGAGTTCAACATGGCCGGCGACGCGATCACGCAGGACGAAATGGCGAGCCTGCTGTCGGGCCTCGCGCGCCTCCATGCACGTTTCTGGCGCGACCGATCGCTCAAGCAGCATCGCTGGCTGCGCGACACGCCGACCTATCTGGGCGACAATCATCGCTTCCTGCGCATGGCCCATTGGGCGGGGGTCGGCATGGACGCGGCGCCCCAGTTGATTCCTGACGGCGTGCGCGGACGGATCGACGATATCTGGGCCGGGGTGGTGCGCCGCAACGCGCAGGACGCCCGCGAAGGCCATGTCACCCTGCTCCATGGCGACGCGCATATCGCGCAAACCTATCGCACCGGCGATGGCGCCATGGGCTTTTGCGACTGGCAGGTGATGCTGCGGGGCCCCTGGGCGTGGGACGTCAGCTATATTCTGTCCACCGGCCTGGAGATCGCCGACCGCCGCGATTGGGAGCGCGCGCTGCTAGCCTCCTATATCGAAGAACTCGCCGCGGCGGGCGGCCCCGCGCTCGATCCCGCCGCGGCATGGGACGCCTATCGCGCACATATCCCCTATGCCTTTCTCGCCTGGGCCTTCACCATCGGTCACAACAGCATGGGTCAGGCGGTGCAGCCCGAGCAGACGACGTGGCGGCTTGTCGAGCGGACCGCTGCGGCGATGGCCGACCTGGGGTCGATCGACCTGAACGGCGCATAGTCCGGGCTATCGGACGATCGACGGGACGAAGAAGTCGCGAAGCATTTCGATCTGCTGCGCCTCGCTATAGTCGCTTCGCATGTTGATCATCGCGTGGACGTTGCGCACCCACTGCACGATCTTGTCGTTGTCGATGCCGTCGCGAATCCGTCCTTCCGCGCGCGCACGATCCAGAACGGGACCCCAGATATCGAGCATCAGTTGCTGGATCATCGGCGAACCGCGGAACATATATTGATCGACGCCATGGTCCGCCTGCTGCTGGATTTCATAAAGAAGCTTGTCGCTTCGGCCCACAGCGAGCGATTGCAGGGTGCCGTGAACCAACGTCTCTTCGATGTCGTCATGGGTGGCAAACATCGACACGAGTTTTTTCGCCGCGGCCTGAATCCGAACCTCCGCCACGGCCTCCAGCAATATCGTGCGGGTCTCGAACAGGCGGTGAATGGTCTGCCGGGTCACGCCCAGCTTGCGCGCCACGTCGATCATCGACGTTTTCGCGACGCCGAAATGCTCGAGGCATTCGGTGGCCGCGTCGATCACCTGCTCGCGCGTCAGCGGGTTCTTATTGCTACCCAAAATTTCCCCCATGTTCCTGTGATGTGTCTTTGACAGGATTTTTCCCGGTCGCTCAACCATTCTCCTTCATTTGACATAGGACTATTAGTGTCATATGACAACATCATGGGCTTCAGACCCGTATGGGAGATTGAAATGGATATGGCGCGCGAACACCCCGCTGGTGATCTGGACGACGCCTGCAACCCGGCCTCCACGGCCCTGGAGGCAAAAGCCGTCGGCAATCTACTCGTCGATCCGCGCTTTCATTCCGACCCTGCTGCCTATCACGCATTGTTGTGCCGCTTGCGCGCCGAAGCCCCGGTCTTCTGGGTCGAGCCCGACGACTATGCACCTTTCTGGATCGTGACCAGGCACGCCGATGTGATGCAGGTGGAGCGGGCGATGGACATCTTCGTCAACGGCCCGCGCGTGATGCTGCGCAAGACCGCGGTCGACGAACAGATCCGCAAGGTGACGGGCGGGCGCCCCTTCCTGTTGAACCAGCTGCCCAACATGGACGGCGACGAGCATCGGCTGCATCGCAAGCTGACCCAGGCCTGGTTCGCCCCGGGGCGGATCAAGATACTCGACGAGGAACTGCGCGGCTATGCGCGCGACCTGTTCGACCGCACCCTCGACGGCGACGGGCGCTGCGATTTCATGCGCGCGGTCGCCAGCTGGTATCCGCTGCGCGTCATCATGCGGATCATCGGCGTCCCGGCCGAGGACGAAGCCCTTATGCTCAAGATGACGCAGCAGCTGTTCGGTCCCGACGACCCCGAAATCAAGACCGAGAAGATCGACGTCATTTCCACGGTGCAGGGGTTTTTCGATTATTTCCGCGCGCTGCTCGAATCGCGCCGCACGGCGCCCGCCGACGACCTCGCCACCCTGCTCGCGCAGGCGGAGATCGGCGAGAAGGAAGCGCTGTCCTATTTCATCCTCGCCGCGACCGCCGGTCACGATACCACCAGCGCCTCGATCGCGGGCGGCACACTCGCGCTGCTCCAGAATCCCGATCAGTTCGACCGGCTGCGCGGCGACATGTCGCTCCTGCCGTCGGCGGTCGACGAAATGATCCGCTGGGTCTCGCCGGTCACCCATTTCTTCCGCACCCCAACCGAGGATTATGAGCTGCGCGGCCAGACGATCGGCGCCGGGCAGGCGATGATGATGTGCTACCCCTCGGCCAATCGCGACGAAGAGGTATTCGACGAGCCTTACCGCTTCGACATCGGGCGACCGCCGCACCGGCATCTGGCGTTCGGCTATGGTCCGCATGTCTGCCTCGGCCAGCATCTCGCCCGGATGGAGATGCGGATATTCTTCGAGGAGCTGTTCGCGCGCATCGATCGCCTCGAACTCGACGGCGATCCGCGCTGGATCCAGACCAATTTTGTGGGTGGGCTGAAAAGCCTGCCGGTCCGCTACACATCCCGCGCCGCCGTCGCGGCCTGATCTTATCCGGTAGGAAACCCCATGACCGACATGCTCGCCCTTCTCCAGCGGCAGCGCCGCGCCCAACTGGCCGACGGTCCGCCCGATGCGGCGTTGCGGATCGACCGGATCGATCGCTGCATCGCGCTGCTCAAGGAAAATTCGTCGGCGTTCGAGCAGGCGATGAGCGACGATTTCGGCAATCGCTCGCCCTACGCCTCGGCGCTCACCGATATCATGACGCCGGTCGGTGCGCTCCAGCATGCCCGCAAGCATCTGCGAAGCTGGATGAAGCCCGAAAAGCGCCCGCTCGATCCCTGGCTGCTCGGCCTGCTCGGCGCCAAGGCGCGGATCCTGTTCCAGCCGAAAGGCATCGTCGGCGTCGTCAGTCCCTGGAATTTCCCGGTCGGTCTGGTCTTTTCGCCGCTTGCGTCGGTGTTGGCCGCCGGCAACCGGGCGATCGTCAAGCCGTCCGAATATACGCCGCGCACCGCCGACCTGATGCAGGCGCTGATCGAGCAACGCTTCGACGCGAGCGAACTCGCGGTGGTGACGGGCGGGCCCGATGTCGGGGCGTCCTTTGCCGCGCTTCCTTTCGATCATTTGATCTTTACCGGCGCAGGATCGGTCGCGGCACATGTGCTGCGCGCCGCAGCCGACAATCTGGTCCCCGTCACGCTCGAACTGGGAGGGAAAAGCCCCGTCGTCATCGGCAAGGGCGTCGACATGCCGACCGCGGCGGCGCGGATCATGGCGGGCAAGGTGCTGAACGCCGGGCAGATCTGCCTCGCGCCCGACCATGTCTATGTGCCCGAGGGCCAGCGCGACGCCTTTGTCGCGGCGGCCAGTGCCGCGACGACGCAGATGCTGCCAACGATCCGCGACAATGACGATTACACCGCAATCATCTCCGACCGGCACCTCGGCCGGCTGCAATCCTATCTCGCCGACGCCGCCGCCAAGGGGGCAAGGATCGTCGAAATCAACCCGGCAAACGAAGCGCTCGACCAGCAGGAGCACCGCAAGCTCGCACCGACGCTCATCCTCGATGCGACCCCCGACATGGCGGTGATGCAGGAGGAAATCTTCGGGCCGCTGTTGCCGGTGATGACCTATCGCGTGCTCGACGCCGTCGTCGAACGGGTGAATGGCGCCGACCGGCCGCTCGCCCTCTATTATTTCGGCACCGACACCCAAGAGCTCGACGTGCTGCAAACGCAGACCACCTCGGGCGGCATTTGCGTCAACGATGTCATTATGCACTGCGCGCAGGAGAATCTGCCGTTCGGCGGCATCGGACCGTCGGGCATGGGCGCCTATCACGGCCGCGACGGCTTCCTCGAATTCAGCCACAAGAAGGCGGTCTATCACCAGATCAAACGCGACCTCGGCCCGCTGCTCACTTTGCGGCCGCCCTATGGCGATGCCGTGCGCAAACTGATCCGCTCGACAATCGGCGCCTGAGACCCGCGCGATGCATCCTTCGATCCACGCCGCCACCCACCCCGGAAAGCCCGCCTGCATCATGGCGGAGACCGGCGAAGCGCTGACCTATGGCGAACTCGACGCGCGTTCGAACCAGCTGGCCCATTTCCTCCGCGCGCAGAACGTCATGCCTGGCGACACCATCGCGATCGTCCTCGAGAATCAGCCCTGGCTGTTCATATCGGCCTGGGCCGCCCAGCGCGCGGGCGTCTATTTCGCCTGCCTGTCCTATCGGCTGTCGGGTGACGACCTTGGCTACATATTCCGCGACAGCGGCGCGAAGCTGGTCATCGGCTCACAGGCAATGCAGGCCGTCATCGATGCCGCTGCCTTCGACGGTCCGGTGCTGTATGTCGATGCGCCGCAGGGCGAGCAGCGACCGCTCCGCGAACTGATCGACATCTATCCCGCGACGCCGGTCGCCGATGAAATGGCCGGTTCGGACATGCTCTATTCGTCGGGCACGACCGGCCGGCCCAAGGGCGTCAAACAGCCTTTCGTGCCCGATCTGCCGATCGCTCGCCCGTCGCCCCTGCTCGGTGTCGCGAAGGCCCGCTTCGGCATGGGCGCAGACAGCGTCTATCTGTCGCCGGCACCGCTCTATCATGCGGGGCCGCTGCGCTGGTCGATGCTGGTGCAACGGCTGGGCGGGACGGTCGTCGTGATGGAGAAGTTCGACGCCGAGGCCGCGCTTGCGTCGATCGAGCGACACCGCGTGACCGTCGCGCAATGGGTGCCGACCCATTTCTCACGACTGCTCCAGCTGCCCGACACGGTGCGAGCCGCCCATGATCAATCGAGCCTGACCGTCGCACTGCACGCCGCCGCCCCTTGCCCGGTGCCGGTCAAGCAGCGCATGCTCGACTGGTGGGGCCCGATCGTCCACGAATATTATGGCGGGACAGAGAATAACGGGCTGACGATGATCGGCCCCGAGGAATGGCGGCAGCGGCCCGGTTCGGTCGGCCGCGCTTTCGTCGGCGAAGTGAGAATCTGCGACGACGACGGTGCAACGCGTCCCGCAGGCGTGATCGGCGACGTCTATTTTTCTGGGGGACAGAAGTTCGAATATCACAACGACCCCGCCAAGACGCGCAGCGCCTATAACGACCAGGGCTGGTCGACGCTCGGCGACATTGGCTATCTCGACGCCGACGGCTATCTGTTCCTGACCGACCGCAAGAATTTCACGATCATTTCGGGCGGCGTGAACATCTATCCGCAGGAGATCGAGAATGCGCTCGGCGAACATCCCGCCATCGCCGATGTCGCGGTGTTCGGTGCGCCCGATCCCGACTTTGGCGAGCGCGTCGTCGCGGTTGCGGAATTGATCGCGGGCGTCATGGCCTCGGACGA
Source organism: Sphingopyxis sp. GW821-FHT02C12 (assembly GCF_059421785.1). Classification (NCBI taxonomy): domain Bacteria; kingdom Pseudomonadati; phylum Pseudomonadota; class Alphaproteobacteria; order Sphingomonadales; family Sphingopyxidaceae; genus Sphingopyxis; species Sphingopyxis sp. GW821-FHT02C12. Next base: position 1,967,036 of record NZ_JBWKVQ010000001.1, on the reverse strand, counting down.
ACTTGCCGAGGATATCCGACGATTCGCCCGCGACCGGCTCGGCGGCCTCAAGGCGCCGAAGCAGGTCGATTTCATCGACGCATTGCCGCGCGAGCCGACGGGTAAATTGTTCAAGAAGAAGCTGGTCGAAGATTATCGGCAACGCGCCGAACACGGAAATCAAGCCGCAGGATGAGGATCGAATGAGCAACCGCGCCAACGATATCGCCCGACTGATCGCGCAAAAGGCGGCCGCAAAACCCGACTTTCCGGCGCTGACCTTCGTCCATGTCGAGCCCGATGGCAGCCTGTCCGACGAGCGGCGCAATTTCGCCGAACTGTGGGACCGCGGCGCCCGGCTGGCGCTCTGGCTTCAGCAACGGGGCGTCGACCCCGGCGACAGCGTAGTCCTGATGCTCAAGAACCGCCCGCAGTTCGTGGAAGCGATGGTGGCGGCGGCATTGACCGGTTCGATCTTCGTCCCGCTCGACACCCGGAGCATGGGCGAAAAGCTCGCTTATATGATCAACCATGTCGCGGCGACCGCGATCATCGCGGAAGCGGCCGCGCTGCCCGCACTCGACACCGTCGCGGAACAGCTTGGGTCACGCCCCCCGGTGCTGGTGGTCGACACGGCCTCAGCGCCGCGGAATTTCCCTGCGGCCGATTACGCCGCCGACCTCCCCGGCGACGCCGTTGGGCTGGTGCCCGTGATCCCTGACCCGACCTCGCCGATGTATCTGATGTTCACCTCCGGCACGACGGGCAACCCCAAGGCGGTCGTGCGGACCCACGCGCAATATATGCGCGGCATGAAGGGGCTGCGCGCGCTGGGGGTCGACGATGGCGATACGCTCTACACGGGCCTGCCGCTCTGCCACACCAATGCCCATTCGACCCTTGCAGCGGGCCTGGCGATGGAGTTGCCGGTCGTCTTCAGCCGGCAGTTCACCAAGAGCCGGCTATGGGATGTCTGCCGGGCCTATCGTTGCACGGTCTTTACCCTGCTCGGCGGAATGATCCCCGAAGTCTTCGCGGTGCCGCCCAAGAGCGACGACCGCGACAATCCCGTGCGGCTGGTGATCGCGTCGGGCATGCCCGCAAAATTGTGGGAGGCGTATGAGACGCGCTTCGGGGTCACGATCACCGAAGTCTATGGCAGCACCGAGAATGGCGGGACGCTGATCAACCGCATGGGCGATGGGCCGCGCGGTTCAATGGGCAAACCGCCGCCGACGCTGGTTGCCGCGATCCTCGACGACGACGACCAGGTCTGCGCGCCGATGGTCCCGGGGCATCTCTGCTTCCGCAAGGCCGATGGCGGGTCCGAGGCCGTGACCTATTATCGCAACGAAAAGGCGAGCGCCGAGAAGGTGACCGGGGGCTGGTTCCGCTCGGGCGACATGGCCTATGCCGACGCCGAGGGCTGGTTTTATTTCCTGCACCGCGCCGGCGGCGGCATTCGCCGCAACGGCGACTTCGTCAATGCGACGCTGGTCGAAACCGTGCTTGCGCAGCACCCGGCGGTGCGCGACGTCTATGTCTATGGCGTCGAGACTGCGGCCAATGTCGCCGGCGAGCGGACATTGGTCGCCGCTGTCGTCCTCGATACCGGCGACGCACTGGGCGGCGTCCGGCAGTGGGCGGCCGATCATTTGCAGCGCAGCGAGATCCCCGAGATATGGCAGTTCCTGCCCGCGATTCCCAAGACGGTGTCCGAAAAGCCCGTCGAGCGCGACTGTATCGCGCTGCTGCACGCCGCCGGCCTCGTCGAGCCGGCGCCAGCGGAGGTTGCGCCATGATCGAATTGTTCACCGCGCCGACGCCGAACGGCTGGAAAATCTCGGTCATGCTCGAGGAATGCGGACTTCCCTATGAGGTCCGGTGGGTCAACATCGGCAAGGGCGACCAGTTCAAACCCGAATTCCTGACGATCAGCCCGAACAACCGCATCCCGGCGATCGTCGACCATGCACCGGCGGATGGCGGTGAACCGATCTCGATTTTCGAGACGGGCGCGATCCTCGTCTATCTGGCGGAAAAGACGGGACGCTTCCTCCCGGCCGATGTGCGCGGCCGCAAGGCGGTGCTCGAATGGCTGTTCTGGCAGGTCGGCGGGCTCGGGCCGATGCTCGGCCAGCACGGCCATTTCAAGCTCTATGCTCCCGAGCGCATCGCCTATGCCACCGACCGCTACCGGAACGAGACGTTGCGCCTCTACGGCGTGCTCGACCGCCAACTGGCGCAGAGCGCCCATGTGGCGGGCGCGGATTATAGTATCGCCGACATGGCCTGCTTCCCCTGGATACAGACTTACAAGGCACAGGAGGTCGATCTCGCCGCCTTCGTACACCTGCGGCGATGGTATGATGTGGTGAAACAGCGGCCGGGACTGCGCCGCGGCATGGACGTCGGCCGCAAGCAGATAAACCGCCGCCCGCAGGACGACGCCGAAACCCGCAAGCTGCTGTTCGGCATCAAGGACGATCGGGCATGACACCGCAGGTGGAAATCTTCTTCGACCTGTCCTCGCCCTGGACGCGGATCGCGGTCCACAACTTTCGGCTATGGTCGGCCGACAAGGATGTCGATGTCGGCTGGCGCCCCTTTCTGGTCGGTGGAGTATTCAACGCGGTCAACGACAGCGTCTATGCCGGGCGACAGAGCCCGGACAATCCCAAGGTCCGCCTGACCTATGCATGGCTCAGGGAATGGGCCAAGCTCGCCGGGGTCGCGATGAATTTCCCGTCGCCGCATCACCCGGTCAAGTCGGTGCACGCGATGCGTTTCTGCTGCGCGCTCGAGGGGGATCAGGCGGCGCTGCTCCGCTTCACCGAAGCGGCGTTCGACGCCTATTTCGCCGACCAGCAGAATATCGACGATCCCGCGGTGCTGATCGCCATCGCCAAGGCCGCCGGCCTCGACGGCGAGCAGTTCGCCGAGCAGGCGCAGACCGCCGAAATCAAGGCGCGGCTGCGCGACAACACGCAGGAAGCCATCGACCGTGGGGCCTTCGGCTCGCCGACCTTTTTCGTCGAAAGGAAGTTCATGTATTTCGGGAACGACCAGATTCCGCTGGTCCAGCAACGGATCGAACAATGTCGCTAGAAGGCCGAACCGAAGCGGTCGCCGTCGATATCGCGGGCGACACCGCCGTCGTTCGCTTCATGCCGGCCGGGGACGGCACGATCTCGAACCGGGGCGCGGCGCTCCTCAGCGACGCGCTCGCGCGGCTGCTCGCCGACCGCGCGGTTCGGGCGGTCGTAATAACGGGTGCGGCCGACGGCATTTTTATCCGTCACGCCAATCTCGGCCAGATCGTCCGGGCCGCGAGGGCGCTCGAACAGGGTGCAGACCGCAACGCCTTTCTCGACTCGCCCTTCAGCCGGCTCGGCAAACTGCTCGACGCTGCGGAAAAGCCGGTGATCGCCGCGATCAACGGAACCTGCATGGGCGGCGGCCTCGAAATCGCGCTCGCCTGCACGATGCGCATAGCGCAGCGCGGCGTCACCGCGATCGGCCTTCCCGAGACGCGGCTGGGGATTCCGCCGGGTGCCGGTGGGCCGCAGCGGCTCGCGCGTCTGATCGGCGCGCACCGCGCGAGACTGTTCGTGCTCGAAGGACGCGTCATCGACGCCGACGAGGCTCTCAATCTCGGCATAGTGGATGCGCTCGCCGACGACACGGTCGCCGAAGCCCTGCGGCGCGCCGGCCCGCTCAATCGAGCGTCAGCGCCGGTCGTAGCTGAGATTATGCGCCAAACGCGGCCGGACGACAGCGACGCCCTTGAAAGCAATCTGCTCGGCTTCGCGGATTGCCTTCAGCTCGAGGGCGCTGGCGATACCATCGAACGGATAGATCAATCACGACGGGCTATCGAGTTTCTATAATCCGTCCGCGCGCAATTTCGTCGTCAGGCTGGGCAGTGGAGGCTACGGCTATCATGTTCCATCCGTGATCCAGGAACACGCCGTGACACCGAGGAAATGCGCAGAAATGCGTGGAAAATGTTGGCACATCGTGCGACACGTCAATGCCAAAAATATGCGCTAGGCCATTGAAAATATGGCGCGCCCGGCAGGAAGGCGCTAAAACTTATAAAATCACCTATTTATCATGATTTTAGAGATACGGACGCGAAGAAATTAGGACCAAATATAGGACCAAGTTTCGACCTTTCATCGGGCGTTCGATTGTCGTCCCTAGGCGACCACCGCTCCCTCCAAACGACAAGTCGCGTTCGCCGCCTGATTGTTAATCAGGCCCATATTGATGTTGCGGAATGTTCGGCTCGTCCGGGCCTCCACAATCTCATAAAGCACGCGCCTCTTTACGTCAGTCGTCGTGCCGGAGGCGCCCTTGCTCTCGCATACGATCTGAAAGTCTTTCAAATGGGAGAGACTGTCATTGCGGATTGCGGCGTCAATCACCAGCACGCTGCCAAGTCCTTCCTTGCGCGGGCGAAGCACTTCAATCGACGCTCCGTCCTCCGGGCGTTCGTAGGTGTGGCGCTGGACCTGCATCTGCGCCTTCCGCACCTCCTCCGCGTATGCCTTGTTGGCAGGGGCCAACGCGGCGATTTCCTTCCAAAAAGTGAGACGTGCTTCGTAGTCCCCTGCTCCTAGGGTCTCCATAGCGGCCTTCATATCCTTGATCTTGCTGCCGTTCCGCACTTCCAATTGACGCTGCTCGGCAACGGTCAATGACACTGCGGCGGGCGTTTCCGCATTTACCGATCCCTGCTTGCTCGCGCGCTGTTCCGGCTGGTTCGTCAGCAGGACTGTCAACCCGATCAGCACGACTGCAATTACCAAGCCCCAGCCGCAGCCCTTGGAAATCATGTCAGACGAAGTCGATGGCTGAATGATTGGGTTTGGCTTGGGATCAGAGGGAGCAGGCAATGGGGCCTCCATTTAGCGATGTTCACGATAGTGAACAAAGCTAGCTGCTCGCTCGCTCGGAGCAAATCCAAAATGTCTACTATCGGGCGTGTAAATCGCGATCATTATGTCGCCTATGATCTACGATGGATGTGCGCACCCTTTTCGGAAAGAATGTGAGGGCACTCCGTAAAGCCGCTGGCCACACCCAAGACGAGTTCGCGGATTTGGCTGGCGTCGCGAGAAGTTACATGTCGGGCATCGAGAACGGAAAGCGGGCGCCCACGATTGTCGTCGTGGCGAAAATCGCACGGGCATTGAATGTTCCCATCCCGTTGCTGTTTCAGCCTCCGGGCAAACCCGCAGCCCATTGATGTCGCGGACCATAAACCCGCCACCGCGCCGACGACCGACGCCATACCAGCTATTTATGGCAAGGCACCCGGAGTTCGCGGCCGAGATCACAGCCGCGCGGCACTTCAAAGATCGAGCCTTTAACAAGCTGGCAAACCTTTCAGCCGTTAAACAGCGTGATCGAGTGCGGATGCTTCTCCGGGATCGGCGGTTGCACCGGCTCTATGCGTTTGCCGCGATGCAGCGATCAAACGCGTTGCAAGGCGCAACGGTAGACGACGTTACAAATCTTGCCTCCCGATGGAACCCGTTTGTCCGGCACCATGAGCCGGTGCAAATATTTGGCGTTCCGGGGCACTCCGCGCCAAGACTTGTCGTCAGTTTCAGACCGCTTCGCCGAATGCACCAGCTAATGATGGCTGACATGCTAAAGACCCTACATCCTCCCGGACCAGAGCAGTTTCTGTTCAACCGGGGGATGCCGTCAGCCCTCGCGGCTGTCGAAGCGGCCATATGTCGAGATGGATTTGATTTTGTGTGCGAAGTGGACATCGTCCAGTTCTACCAAAGCATCCGCCTTGACGGACTGGCCGAACTCCTGCGGCCGGTGCCCTCGTCTATTGTGACAAACGTCATATGGGACAACGGCATTCGTCGCATGGTCGACGACGATGCGACCTCATGGTCCTATCGTAATCCTTCCCTTAGCGGTTTGGTGGGGCTTGCAGCAGGTGCCGCCACATCTCCCATCGTCGGGGAACGGGTTGTCAGGCAAATGATCGCGAATGTGCGAGACGTGCGGCTGGTAACCTACGCCGACAATATTTTCGTCCTTGGACGAAATGCGGGCGATGTCGAAGCGTGTTTAGAACACCTGTCTAGCGTAGCCGAAAGGCTCGAAACCGGACCGCTAAGGCTAAGGGTTGGTGACATTCACAGGCTTAGTGGAGCGCCCCGGTTCTTATCGTGCTCGCCCTTCACCTTCCTACACCACGACGGCTATTTGGCTCCCGATAGAGGCAGCGTTGAATGGCGGCCCGATCCACGGAAAATGGATGAGTTCCGCATCGCGCACGACGATGTGGCAATTAGCGAAGAAACGATCTCTCGAATGGAGAGCAAGGTTTCGCACTGGCGACGGGCCTATCCGGGGTGGGCCGAAGGAGATGGCTTTGCGGCCGAGCAGTTGGCCGCCTTAGCGGCCCGACGCTTCTATCAATCTGCCAGTGCACCAAATCTTACAAAGGCAGCGCACGCCCTGATGGTCGCCGCCTGCATGCGGCAAGTGATGCCTTTGGAGGAACTGGCTCCAGCCGGTCTAAATGCCAACGAAAACGAACGGCGGGATCAACTGATTGGGGAAACTCAGCGCCTTCTTGCGGGAGTTCCGCTCCGAGACCGACGAGCAACATCCATCTAGCGGCCATCGAGCCTGAGCCTCACCTCGTCAAAGATTGGCTAGCCATTACCCAACCCTTCGATGGCGGAAAACACGTCAGCACAGGCTGCGACAGCCAGTGCTTTATCGCGGGACAATTCAAAAAGCCGTAGCTGACCAACCCAGCCAGCCGCACCCGGCGCTTGCATGATCCGCGCTCGCCACTCCTCGGGCCGTTGGAACCGCCGGTGAACGTAAAAATGGCATGAGCGGCAAATGGGTCGACTGGTGAGGGGCCGGAAATAGATTTCGGTATGCCATTGAGGCGCATCAGGAACCCAGCATAGGCCGCAAGGTTGCCTGGCACCCAACAGCCCTAAGTCTTCGGCGATACGGACCTTCTGCCAACCGGTCACCCGTTCACGCCCGGTCGCGCCGTTATATAATCTGGGAATGGGCCATCCCCATCGCGGAATGCGGCATCCATTCGCGATGGCGCGATCCACCTCGCGCTCCATCAGGACGTCCTGCGGCGCCTCACTGTCAAACTGGATGGTCATGATGCACGAAGCGCAATCTTGATCTGATCGACAATCGCGCCTGCGCAATACAACCCGTTGCAAATCTGCTCGGCTATTATAAGCAGCATTTCGCTCGGCTGGTCTGCCGTCCGCCCTTCCAAGGTTATGGCGTGGAGGTCTTCAAGGCTGGAACCTAGTTTCGCAAAAAGTTCTATTGGGTCCGTCATGCCCGCTCCTCCGCCAACAGCCTGTATACTGACGCACGGGACACCCTCAGGCGATTGGCGATCTCTGGGGGAGACAGCCCCTCCTCGGCCAACTGGCGCATCTCTGGCAGCCTCCGGCGTGCGGTCGGCGCTCTCCCCTTGTAACGCCCCTCGCGCTTTGCCTTTTCTATGCCTTCGCGCTGACGAGAGAGCATGAGTTCCCGCTCGAACTGGGCTAATGCGCCAAACATCGTAAGCATCAGGCGTCCCGTGGGCGATTTTGTATCCACCGCTGCACCGCCGAAATCCAGAATACGAAGACCGACGCCCTTTGCTTCCAGCAGATCGATGATCCGCAGCAAATCCGACGTTGATCGGGCGAGCCGATCTAGCCGCGCAACAATAAGGGCATCCCCGTCTCGCACGAAATCTAGAGCAGCTTCCAACTGCGGGCGCTCAGCAACCGAGGAGGTTTGTTCGTGGAACACTTTTTCGCATTGGGCCGCCGCCAGCATCCGCAGTTGAGCCTCAAGCCCAGCGATCTGATCGGTAGTCGAAGTTCGTCCATAACCGACAAGCATATGATTTCCCTTTTCTTTCAAGGAAAACCCTACCCTCCAGCGCGGTGTGGTCGAGGATAATCGAAGCGTGCACGCGACGCCATATTTTGGCTCTGGGCTATTTTAGGACAATCTCGTCCACGAGAAAATCAGAGCATCAATCTAGGGTCTGGAGATCATTGCAACCTGTCCAACACAGTGCAAACCGACCGTTATGAGACCTGCCCGGATCAGCCTTGCCTGTCTCCCATGGGGAAGCCCCAGCGCGAAACCGACCGGTAGTGTGGTCCATCCTTTCGTGAATGTTCGCTTTTCATCCCCACCCGCTTGCCCTATCCATCCACCAGCGTCGTTGTAGCGGGGGAAGAGCGTGGTGATGTTCGATTTTCCGGACAAAAGTGATGCCCCGGCATCCCCGCACTCACAACCCCTCGGGCCAGCGTCGGATAGTCAAGGTGTGCCGGTGAACGACGGAAAGCCAAAATATTACGTAAAGCGACGCTCCACTGCGCTTGCGCAGAGCAGTTCGGTGCTGTCGGGCGATGAGGATACTGTGTTTGAGGGCAAACCCGCGAAGCGGCGGATGAGAGCGGCTCAACTATCTGAAGCAACGGCGAAGCGAGAAGGTTTCGGCGATCTCGTCGAAATCTCCAATCCCGTTCGGTCGCAAAATGACATCATCCTCAATCGCGACAGCCTGTTTACACTTTTGGGCATCGCGAACGAGTTTCGGCGTGGAGATGAAATCAGGCGGCATGGGTTGCGTGTGCGGTCAAAGATGCTGTTCTGCGGGCCGCCGGGGTGCGGAAAGACGCTTTGCGCACAGGTAGTCGCGGCGGAACTTCAGATACCCCTTGTAGTGGTTCGCCTCGACGCCGTTATTGCCTCTCATCTCGGCGAAACCGCTGGCAATTTGCGGAAGGTATTCGACGCCGCACGCACGCGCTCGATGGTCCTTTTCTTGGACGAGTTTGATGCTCTTGCTCGGGCACGAAACGATGCCAATGAGCATAACGAAATTCGCCGCGTTGTGAACAGCCTGCTTATGATGATAGACAGGTTCGATGGTAACAGCATCCTAATAGCAGCTACCAATCTCGAACATACGGTTGATCGGGCAATCTGGCGTCGATTTGACGAAGTAGTAGTTTTTGACAAGCCGACGACCGCGCAGATAAGACAGCTTTTGCGAATTAAAACGAAAAACTTTCCGGCTGATTTCGATATCACTTCCTATGCGGATCGGTTCACAGGTATGTCTTTTGCTCAAATTGAACGAACGGTGATCAGCGCAATTCGATCTTCAATTTTGCGCCACCGATCATCAATCGCAGAAGATGTATTCAAATCTGTATTGGAACATGAAGTCCGCCGCGCAAAAGTCGAGAGCGCAGTCTTGCGGTAAATATTCTAAAGGCGTCGGGGGAGGCACAATCAGAAATGGCGAAACATGCGCACTTGGCGTTCAAGCGCCTTGAGGGCGAACTTGAACGCCGGAAGCAACCCGGCTTTGGCGGCGGCCCCGCAAGAGAGCCGCAAACGCATGGGCCGAAAATATCATCGCAGGTCGAGGCTGTTCTTGAAGCGTATCAAGCGGCTCCAGCCGTCGATGGAGTGGACCCTTCGCTCATTTTGCGCATCGAAATTTCTGGGTTTGTGGACGAAAACGAATGGGCGAAGATGGGGTTGGTTATCCTGTCTGAAGACACCGACAAGACATTATTGCTGTTTGCATCTGATAAGGAGTTACAGCAATTCCGCGCAAAAATTGAAGCATACCAGGGCGAGCTACCTTTAGGCCAAAAATCGCCGAGATATGCAGGGCTTATCGAAGCGATTGAGAATGTTGGCACAGCGGGGCCAGACGATAGAATTGGAGACAGCCTTTCCTCTATAGGTATAATTAAGCCCTCGGACTTTTCCAGTGACGAAACCTATGTACTAGACGTTGAACTTTTTCACCCAGCCGACGACATGCAGGCTCAAATTTTCGTTTACCGGCTTGAGCAGGCTTTAAAGGCCGCTAATGGGACGATCTTGAACACCTATGTAGGGAAAAACCTGCTTCTTTCCCGGATCGAAGCGACTGGCGATGCCGTCAATCAAATACTGGAGCTACCCGAAGTTTCTTCTATCGAACTTCCGCCCCAGCCTGACTTACAGTTCGATGACATAGGTGAGATAACAGCCGCCGAGATTGCCAGCGGCTCAGCGCCTGATGCTCAAGCTGTGGCGATTGGCGTCATAGATAGCGGAGTGAACTTCGGGCATCCGCTATTGGCTTATGTGATGCGGGGTAGCTTGGTTGGCGAGCCGTCTTGGCCTGATGCTGATGAGGCTGGTCATGGGACATCGGTAGCCTCCATGGCTGCATATGGTGACGTCTCATCGCGAACACAGGAAGACAACTTCGACGCACCCTTCTGGATTGCAAGTGCCCGTGTCGTGGATAAGGAGGGGCGCTTTCCTAAAGCAGTGACGGTTCCAGAAATAATGGACCAAACCATCAGGTCGTTGCATAACGACCACGGGTGTCGAATATTCAATATCTCTCTCGGAGATCCCAAGCTGATCTATTCTGGCGGCCGAGCCGGAATTTGGGCGTCAACCCTTGATGACTTGTCACGCGAACTCGACGTCGTGATTGTGGTTTCCACCGGCAACCAAAGAAATCTCACCAGTCAGTTGGGGGAGGATATTCTCAAGGAATATCCAGCATATCTTTTGGGACCTGCCTCAAGGCTGCTTGATCCTGCTACAGCGGCAATAGCCCTGACGGTCGGGTCGGTAGCGCATGCGAATGGCTTAGAGAGTGAAGACGAAGAACTTGTCGGCGTGCGTCCGATTTGCGGCGCGGATCAACCTAGCCCCTTCACGCGTGCGGGTCCGGGCATCCGTGGTATGATTAAACCCGATCTAGTCGACTATGGCGGCAACGCTGTTTGGGACGGCCCGACAAAGTCGATTGTAAACGGCGGACAGAAGTCCTCGGCGGGCGTGTGGACATTTCACCATGAGCCTGTGGATCGCCTGTTCCGATCCCGCTCTGGCACGTCCTTTTCCGCACCTATTGTAGCGCATAAAGCAGCAATCATTTTGGAGCAGTATCCTGACGCACCAGCCAATATGGTGCGTTCATTGTTGGCACTGTCAGGTGAAATTACGGCACCGACAGCTAAGGCGCTTCTACCCTATGGCGCTCAAGCGCCCCTCATGCTCTGCGGAAACGGCATCGCCAACGTCGATAACGCTGTAGGGTCAGATGATAGCCGCGTGATATTTTATGCCAATGATGAAATCGAACCCGATCATTTTGCTGTCTTTGAATTGCCGGTGCCAAATGTATTCCAGACCACCAAAGGCACTCGCGAAATTAAAGTTGCGCTGGCCTTTGACCCACCTGTCCGTCGAACTAGGGCTGACTATCTAGGGCTTACAATGGGGTGGCGCCTGATCCGAGGAACGAGCCAGAAGGACGTATTCGACAAGTTCCGGAAATGGGAAAAAGCCGAAGGGGAGCCTCCAGAGTTTCCGGCGAAGTATCAGTGTACAACCGTTCCCGGCCCGCAATTGCGCGAGAAGGGGACACTTCAGTGTGCTTCGTTCACTGCGCAGAGAAACATGTCGGAGTATGGCGATACATATTACGTGGCGGTCTGGTGCCGCCGAAGATGGGCGCCCGCATCTATCAAATCTCAACGGTTTTCGATTGCTGCGCAACTTCGTCATAGCGCTGACATTCAACTCTATCAGGCTTTAACGTTGCCTATCGTCCTGAAGGCGTAGGTTCGGCTCATACACTGGCAAGCCTATCCATCACGCGCAGCCAACACGACGCCGGGATATGTTACCCCCGTAAGTGCTTCGGCTAACTTCGTGAGTGAATATTTTGTCCCATAGTTCTTCGAGACCCCTGCACTCCATCGACCAGTGATCGCGTTTCCTACCGGCGTGTCGTGTAGATCGATACGCTTAAGAGCATCCTCGAAGGAGTGGCGAAGGCTATGAAAGGACAGATTAGTTCCTACTAGTTCTAGCCTGCGGATTTCGCGGGAGAACCATTTCGACGTTCCGTCGCCCCACTTCCCAAGCTGATGACGCTTCACATCTGGAAATAGCATTGCGCGCCCCGCAGCCTTCGCAGCTTCAACAAATTTCCAGAAGCCTAGGCGGATTAGTTCTGGGTGGACCGGCACCCTCCTGCTTTTACCGTTCTTCATTGCTCGGTCGCCGGGACGATGGCGGAAATCGAAGTACGCAATGTTATCCTCGACCATCATTTCATCTACTCGCTGACCGCAGATTTCCGTCAGCCGAGCGCCGGAAAACAAGGAAATGAGAGGCGCCCAATAGCGAGACGGACGCGCGGAGATCTCATAGACCGGGTCATTCCATGGCCTTGCAGCGAACAATGTTTGTATCTGTTCAACGGTAAACGCATCACGCTTATCTTCGGGGCGGACCGGGTCAGGCACCTCAATGTCGGCCATTGGATTTCCAGAGATCCATGCTTGGTCTCGGCCGTATCGAATGATCGCGCCCAGCTTGTTTAGGTGGCTGTTCACTGTAGCAGGGCTAATCGGAGCAAGGCCCAATTCACCGGAAATGCGGATCACCTCTGCAAGCGACTTGTCCGCGAGCATGGGTATCTTACGATAGTTGGCGGGAACGAGCCTCAACTGATCCCGGACCCGAACGCAAAAATCGTGATCTATTGACGCTAACTCAGTATCGCGCCCACAAACCTCTTCGATGACGCGGAATATAATGATGTAGTTCTTCGATGTGGAAGCAGACCACCGCAGGCTCCTCGCCGCTTTGTACCGCTCCAAAAGATCGCCCAGATTGTTGGGAGCGGTCGATTTGGCGGGAGGGTCTTTGCCGTACAACGGGTCGCTGTCTGGGTCGATGGTCAAATAACCTTGGAGAGTTCGGAGTTCATTTTTATATGCTTGAAGTCGCGCGCGCAGCATGAGCCTGCAAAGTCGTTCATAGTGGGCTGACGACTTATCAATTGTCCAACCCTGACTTTCGCAAAGTCCATCGACATCCAACGACATCATCTGCCATTGGTCCGCATCATATGCGTCGGCAAAATTATCGATCATGGCTATGAAACCTTGCGCCCGTTGCTTTCTGCTAGTTGCGGCGCTCCCATCAGGTGAAACATTTTTCCCGCGCAGGTTCGACACGATGCGCTGAAAATGAACGTAGCACGCGGCCTCCATTTCCTCGTGGGAAGGGCCGATGCCCTGAATGGCAGACGATCCTGCAACCTCGGTTGGCAAGCCGCGCGCGGCGTTAATGGCGTCCTTGAACGTCGCGACCGTGCGATAATACTCCTTCTTCGCGGTTGCGTGGTCGCGCCCAAACGACTTCTTCAATTCGCCCTTGCCCAGAGCAGCGCGGAGGGCGCTTGGCACCTGCACGCGCACGACTAGGCTTCGACCGACCTCGTATAAATAGTCGTATCCCGGAACACGTTTTTTGCCGCCCAATGCGCCTCCCCTTAGGACCAACATTAGGACCAAGTGGTGCGCGAATGTCAAAGGTTTCCGAACAGACTGCGCAAAATCGCGCCTGTCTAGGAAAATGGCGCGCCCGGCAGGATTCGAACCTGCGACCACCCGCTTAGAAGGCGGGTGCTCTATCCAGCTGAGCTACGGGCGCATGCACAGAGGCTGTGGATCGCGCGAATAGCGCGGTTTGCGCGGGGCGCAAAGCAGGATAAGCAAGACGGCGATGACCGACACCGCCCAGCCCGCACACGCGCCCGCCCGCACCAATGCCGCCGCCGTGCGGCATTTCCGTTATTACGACCTAGTGATGGCCGCCTTCGTCGCGATCCTGCTGCTGTCGAACATCATCGGGGCGTCGAAACTGGCCGAGGTCGGACCGCTGACATTCGGCGCCGGCATCCTGTTCTTTCCGCTCGGTTACGTCATCGGCGACGTGCTGACCGAGGTTTATGGCTATGCCCGCGCGCGGCGGGTGATCTGGACCGGTTTTGCCGCGCTGGTGTTCATGGCGGTGATGAGTTGGGTCGTGCTCGCGATGCCGCCGGCGGCCGACTGGTGGTGCCAGGGAACCGAGACACTCGCGGTGAAGGGCGATGCCGGCGCGAGCAGCGGCGCATTGTGCCAGGCCACTTATGTCAGCACCTTCGGCAACGCCTGGCGGCTGGTCGTCGCGTCGATCGTCGCCTTCTGGGCGGGCGAATTCGTCAACAGCTTCGTCCTCGCGCGGATGAAGATCGCGACCGAGGGCAAGCATCTGTGGATGCGCACGATCGGATCGACCGTCGTCGGCCAGGGCGTCGATAGTCTGATCTTTTACCCCGTCGCCTTCCTCGGCATCTGGACCACCGAGCAGGTGGTGCTGGTGATGGTGACCAACTGGGCGATGAAGGTCGCGTGGGAAGCGGTGCTGACCCCGGTGACTTACGTGGTCGTCGGCGCGCTCAAGCGCCGCGAAGGGGTCGACATCTTCGACGAGGGCACCGATTTCAGCCCGTTCAAGGCCAAGGTCTGAGCCGATGTTCGCCGAAGCGTCCTTCCTCTACCAGCAGTTCAAACTGGTGCTGATCGACGGCAGCGGCCTGAGCAAGGACGCGCTGCACATCTATGCCGGCATGGGGGTCTATCTGATCGTCCGCGCCGGGCTGCAGCGTCCGGCCTGGATGGCTTGGGCCGCGGTGGTCGCGGTCGCGCTGGCGGGCGAATGGCTCGACGTGCAGGGCGAATATATCCGCGGGCTGCTCACCCCCGAACCCGGCCATTGGCACGATATCTGGAACACCGCCTTCTGGCCGACGGCGCTGGCGCTGATCGAACGCTGGTGGCCGCGGCGCGAAGCCGCAGCGCCCGAGGCGTCAGGCGAGAACGCCGAGCGCGGCCTCGAACAGGCGTAGCCCGTCGGTGCCGCCGTGCGCGCGGTCGATCGCGCGTTCGGGGTGCGGCATCATGCCGAGCACATTGCCCGCATCGTTGAGCACGCCCGCGATATTGCGCGCCGAGCCATTGACGCTGTCGGCATAGCGGAAGGCGACGCGGCCCTCTCCCTCGATCCGGTCGAGCGTGTCGGCGTCGGCGAAATAATTGCCGTCGTGATGCGCGACGGGGATGTCGATCGCCTCATCGGCCTTGTAGCCAGCGGTGAACAGCGACTGGCTGTTCGCGACGGTCAGCGGCACGGTGCGGCAGACGAAGTTGAGTCCGGCGTTGCGCATCAGCGCGCCGGGCAGCAACTGCGCCTCGGTCAGCACCTGGAAGCCGTTGCACACGCCGAGCACCGGCACTCCGCGCGCCGCGGCGGCGGTCACTGCGGCAAGGATCGGCGAGCGCGCCGCCATCGCACCCGAGCGCAGATAATCGCCATAGGAAAAGCCGCCGGGCAGCGCGATGAAGTCGATGCCATCGGGCAGTTCGGTGTCGCGGTGCCACACCATCGCGGGCACCTTGCCGGTGACGGTTTCGAGCGCGACCGCCATGTCGCGATCGCAGTTGGAGCCGGGAAAGACGATGACGGCGGTCTTCATGGCTCTGCTTCCCTTCAGGCGCGCTGGATGCGGTAGTTTTCGATCACGGTGTTCGCGAGCAGCTTGGCGCACATCGCGTCGAGATCGGCATCGCTGACGCTGTCGGCGACTTCGAGTTCGATGAAGCGCCCGGCGCGGACATCGTCGACCCCGGCGAAACCCAAGCCTTCGAGCGCATGGTGGATCGCCTTGCCCTGCGGATCGAGCACCCCGGGTTTCAGCGTCACATAGACCTGGACTTTCATGGGGCGGACCTTTGCTGCGGAGGGCGGGGAAGATGGGCGCGCCTATGCCCGCGAATCACTTGGCGGGCAAGGGTCGGCACCCAAGAAAATACCGCTCTTCGGAATGCGAACCACTCGCAACTTTCCTGTTGCGAGTCCGTCGCACTATCCCTATCTGAGTCTTGTTGAGAAGGATTCGCACATGGTCGTCTGTGTCTGCAACGCAATAAGGGAAAGCCAGCTGCGCGACGTCGTGCGGAATGGCGAAGTGCGGTGCGCCAAGGCCGCCTATGCGCAACTGGGTCGCAAACCCAAGTGCGGCCAATGCCTGCCTTTCGCTCGCAATATCATCAGCGACGTCGCCGCGACCGCCTGATTTTTCTAGGTTTTCTGCCATTTTTGACCTTGGCCTGATGGGGTCCGGGGGCGTATAATGCCGCCATCCCATTCCCAGGACAAAAAGACAGGACGACACATGAAGGGCGACGAAAAGGTCATCGATTTCCTCAACGAGGCGCTGAAGAACGAGCTGACCGCGATCAACCAGTACTGGCTGCACTATCGCATGCTCGACAATTGGGGCGTCGCGAAGCTCGCGCATTTCGAGCGTGAGGAATCGATCGACGAGATGAAGCACGCCGACAAGCTGGCCGATCGCGTGCTGTTCCTCGGCGGCCTGCCCAATTTCCAGATGCTCGGCCGCCTGCGCGTCGGCGAGACGGTCGAAGAGATTCTCAAGGCCGACCTCGCGCTCGAGGAGGAAGCGATCCCGCTGCTCAAGGACGCCATCGCGCATAGCGAGAGCGTGCGCGACTATGTCAGCCGCGACCTGTTCGCCGACATCCTCGAAAGCGAAGAGCATCATGTCGACGAGCTCGAAAAGCAGTTCGAGATGATCGAGCGCATGGGAATCGAAAATTACATCCAGCTGCAATCGAAGTCGGTCGGCGACGATTGATCCGAATCATCGCCCCCGCGAAGGCGGGGGCCGCGACCGGTTTACGCAGCGACGCTGGGGAAGGCCGAGAATGCCCCCCGCCTTCGCGGGAGCGACGAGATACCAAAAACCCCGGTTTTTCGAGGCGCCTGCGGGCGCCTCTTTTTTCGCTTGTACTTGCGAGTAATTCTCAATAGCAAGGTGGGGCAGTCCCCTCCTGCCGGTCGCTGCTCCTGCAGCGGCCGGCGGCTTTTTCAAGGATCCGGCCCGGGACCTGCGCCAATCGACCGGACCGATCGGGAAAGGGACGCGCCATGGAATCGAGCCTGCTGATCCGACAACTGACCGAACAGCCGCTGGTCCGTGACCTGCCGGTCGACGCCGCGCAGGCGGTGCTCGCGCTGCGATACTGCATCCTCTGCCGCCGCAGCGAGCGCGACCCGATGCCCGAGCTCGAGCGGCGCTGGGGCAATATCCTCGCGGCGCGGCGCTTTCGGCTGGTGGTCGAGGCGATCGGCCACAGCTGGCCCGACCCCTTTGCCGTCGCCCCGCCCTGCTGCCCGCGCGTCAGCTTCGACGAGAGCCTGCTCGCCGCGATGGTCGGCGCCGCGAGCCGCCGCGACCGCGCGCGGTTCGATATGCTGACCGGCGAAATGCTGGGCAGCGACGCGCGCGAGATGATTTTCGTAGCGCTGGAGAATTTCCTGCGCGCGAGGGCGCCCGGGCGGGTTTAGGTCCGCTAGCCCCTGGGGCTCAACCTGGATTTCCCTGCTCGCTGTACAGCGGCAATCCCTCATCCAGTTTCCGGAACTCCCCAATCAGGAGTATGCCCGGTACGTCGACCGCCATTCTGACGTCGGCTTCCTTCCCCATCGATTTCGGATAGGCATTGCCGTCGAAACGCATCGCCCGTTCATAGCCGGGCTGAATACCGCCGCCCTGCGTCCACGATCCAAACACCGGCCGGCCGTTGTGACGCTCGCCGAGCAGGCGGACCGGCCCCCAGCTGATGGACACATCGCCGATCTCGCGCAGCCGCCCGCCGGATGCATCCCACACCAACAGGTTGCATCCGCCCGTTCCGCAAAAATGGCGCCCGAAGAGCCATGCGACGATCATCTCGTTGCAGGGCAGCTTGACCGCCCAGAAACGAGCGGTCTGATCACGCGGCGAATTGGGCAGTGAGCGCTCTGCCATAGCGCGAAGCGCACGAGCCACCGGCTCGGCGGCGACCGCGTCGGTAATCGCCTCCGGTTTTTCCGTGGCAAGATCGCAATGGGCGTGGCGATCCACAATCTTCGGCGGCTCCAGCTTTGGTTTGCCGCACGCAGCGAGCAACGCGGTGAACGCAGCGACGAGCAGAATTGCGCCGCCGCGAATCCCTAGCTCCCAGCTCACTTCCCCGCCTTGTCGCTCACCGCCTTGATCACCAGCGCCTTGTCGTCGGTCAGGTAGCGTTTCGCCAGCGCCTGCAACTCGGCAGGCGTCGCCGCTTCCACATCGGCGATGCTCTTGCGGCTGCGGTCGAGGCGGGCTTCCTTGCTCGTTGCGGCCGCGACATACGGCAGCCAATAGCCGTTCTCGCGCCGCGCCTTGGTCATCGCCTCGAGCATCGGCTTGCGCGCGCGATCGAGCAGGTCGGCGTCGACCGGGGTGTCGCGCAATTCCTTCGCGATGGCGAAGATCGCGGCGCGGGTGGTCGCGAGGTCCTTGTAGTCGACATTGCTCGCCGCGAAGAGATGGCCATAGCCGGGGAAGTCGTCCGACAGGCTGGCGCCGGCGCCGGGGCTGTAGCTTTCGCCCAGCTTCTCGCGCAGTTCCTCGGTCAGTTTGAGCTGCATCACGCGCGACAGCAGTTGCAGCTGCATCGCCTCGGCGAGGTCGCTGTCGTCGCGCGCGGACCAATAGACGCGCAGCTCGGCCTGTTCGGCGGGGCCCTTGTGGATCAGCGTGCGTTCGCCGCGGTCCTTGGCGAACTCGCGGACGCGCGCCTCGGGCCGCGGGTCGAAGGCCGGGCGGCGTTCGGGCAGCGCGCCGAAGGTCGAGGCGATCGCGTCGATCGCCGCCGCTTCGTCGATGTCGCCGACGACGCCGATCTCTATCGCGCCATGCTCCATGCTGTCGGCGATCGCGGGCTTGAGGCTGGCCCAGTCGAGCGCCAGCATCGTGTCGAGCGGCGGGGTGACAGCACGCGGGTCGTTGTTGGCGAGGATGCCGCCGGCGTCGCGGCCGAGCACCGCGCCGGGGGTCGCGTCATTCGCGGCATATTGCTGCGGCAGGAAGCGGCGGATCAGCGCGAGGCCGTCGGGGCGATAGCCCGGGTGGGTGAGGAAGGCGGCCATCAGCTGCGCCTGCAGTTTGAAATCCTCGGGCGAGGTGCGCGCGCTGCCGCCGAAGCTGTCGGTGGCGCTGCCGACGCTCGAACTCACCGTCTTACCGGCGAGGATGGTGCTGAGTTCGTCGCGGCTGTGCGCCTCGAGCCCGCCGAGGCTGATCGACCCCGCGAGTGCGACGCGCGTCGGGTCGGCCTTTGTCGCGAGCAGGCTGCCGCCGTCGATGCGCAGCGACAGGAACACCGTGTCCTTCTGGAAATCGGTTGTCTTGATGTTGAGCATGACATTGTTGGCGAAACGGATGCGGCGGATGCCGAGGTCCTCGATCCGCTGGTCGCTGACGATCTTTCCGGGGGTGCCGAAGTCGGTGTAGGCGAAGGCGGCGCTCGTCGCGGCGGCGGGCGCGGCGACCGCCACCTGCTGCGACGACTTGAGCGCGGCGAGGATCGCATCGGTGCCGCCCTCGACCGGGGTCTTCGACGTCACGCGGACGAGCGGCGCGCCGAGGCCCGCGAGCCGTTGCTGGAAGGCGGCGCTCACCGCGGCGGCATCGAGCGACGGGGCAGCAGCGTCGAACAGCGCCTGTGAAACCTCGGGCCGCGAAACGACGAAATCGCCCTTCGCCGCCTCGACCAGCACGTCGGCGAGATTCTCGCTGCGCCGGGTGTCGACCCCGGCGACGGCATTTTTCAGCGCGGTGCGACGGTTGGCGAGCTGTTCGTCGACCTCGGCCTGGGTGAAGCCATGCTGGGCGGCGCGGCGCCATTCCTGTTCGACCAGCGCCTGCGCCTCGCGCCAGGAACCCTGTTTCGCGGTGGCGCCGATCGTGACCTGGTCGAACACGTCCCAGCCGTTCGAATCGCCGAAATAACCATTGAGGATCGGCGAATCCTCGGCGAGCGCGAGCTTCGCGAGACGGCGCGAGACGATCGCTTCGCCGATCCCCTCGGCCAGGTCTTTGGCGCGCTTGGCTTTGGTGTCGGGCAGTTTCACCCACGGCTTGAACGCGGTGATCGTCACCCCATCGGCGATCGCGGGGTCGACGAAATCGTCGGCGGCCGAGGCTCGGCTATAATCAATCGTGCCGATATCGGGATCGGCGCCAGCGGGGCCGCGGCCCTTCCAGTCGGCAAAGCGCGCCTTGATCTTCGCCTCGATCGCCGCGGGATCGAAATCGCCGACCATCACCAGCGTCGCGCGCTCGGGGCGGTAATAGCGGTCATAGAGGTCGCGGATGCGCGCGGCGGGGGCGCCCCGGATCACCTCCTCGGTACCGACCGGAATGCGGTTCGGCGCGCTCATGCCCTTCATCTGGAAATCGAGCTGGTCGATCAGGCTGCGCAGCTGATAGGTGTCGCGCGCGCGGCGTTCGGACAGGATGATGCCGCGTTCGCGGTCGACCGCCGCGGGGTCGATCTTCAATTCGCTCGCGGTCTCGCGCATCAGCATCAGCCCGGTGTCGACCAGGTCGTCGGACGCATTGGGCAGGTCGAGCTGGTACACCGTCTGGTCGAAGCCGGTCGAGGCATTGGTGTCGGCGCCGAACGCCAGCCCCTTGCGTTCGAGCAGCTTGATCATCTCGCCCTCGGGCACGTTGGTCGAGCCGTTGAACGCCATATGTTCGAGGAAATGGGCGAGGCCGCGCTGATCGTCGGCTTCGGCAAAGCTGCCGACGTCGAAGCGCAAACGCAGCGAGACGCTGTCCTTGGGCGTGCTGTTCTTCAGCAGCGCATATTTCATCCCGTTGGGCAGCACCCCGAAGACGATGTTGGGGTCGACGGGCACGTCGCTGGCCGCGAAGTTCCACGCCCGCGCGGCATCGCCCTGCGGGTTGGTGGTGGCCGCGGCGGGCGCCGGCGCGGCGACGGGTTCGCGCGCCAGCAACGACGCAGGGCCGGCGAAAGCGAGAGCGGTAGCGAGGACGATGGGCGACAGCGCGGCTGAAGCGCGCAACAGGGGTCGGAAGGTCATGCTGCCTGTCTGGGCGTGCCGCCCGGACGGGTCAAGCGCCGCCTAGCCCGCGCGCGCGACGCTTTCGACAGACGACATGACCTCGCGATCGGCGGCCTTAGCCGCATAGACCGCGCGGTCGGCGACATCGAACAGCCTTTTCGCGCTGGTGCCCTGTTCGGGCCAGGTTGCGACCCCGATGCTGGCGCCGACGCGGATCGCGGCGCCGTCGATGCGATAGGGCGCCGCCAGCGCCGACAGCATATGGCCCGACAGCGAGGTGTCGAGCAGCGGCGACCCCGCAGGTACGAGAATCGCGAATTCGTCGCCGCCCTGCCGCGCGACCATCGCATGGTCGCCGCACGCGTGACGCAGGCGCGCCGCGACTTCGCAGAGCAGCGCGTCGCCGACACCATGACCGTAGCGGTCGTTGACCGGCTTGAAACCGTCGAGGTCGAGCAAGGCGATCGCGAAACGCGTATCGGACCCCGCCGCGGCAATTTCCTGGTCGAGCCGCGCGTCGAGTTCGCGGCGGTTCCACAGGCCGGTGAGCGGATCGGTGTGTGCGAGATCGCGCATCTGTTGCTGCAGTTGCAACAGGTCGATCAGCTGGCGGTGCTGCTGAAAGATCATGCGCAGCAAAAAGGCGGTCGCGACGAACAGGCTGGTTCCCGCCGCGATTTCTGGCGGGTTGCCCGAGGTCAGCATGAGCAACATGATCGGAACGAGCCCGATGCCGAGGTTGACGATCGTCGTGAAGCGGATCGACGACAGGCAATAGGCGGTCGCGAGCGAGCCCATCGCCATGATCATCGCATAATAGCTATGCGCCTCGGGCGGCGCGGCGAACCAGTTGGTCACCGTCCAGATGCTGCACATCGCCCCCATGGTGCCCGACAGCCAGGTCGCTTCCTTGATCACCCGCCGCGCACGGCGCGGGCTCATGCGGCGGCCGCGCGCCTTGAGCAGGTATAAAAATCCCAGCAGGCATACGACCGCGAGCGTGATCGGAAACCCGAGGCGAACGATCCAATGGACGCTTTCGACCCCGGCGTAGATCGCCGTCGGCGTCGTCGCCGCGAGGGTCAGGAACAACATCGGGGTCAGGGTCTCGATACGATTGGCGCGCAGCAACGCGACATCGTCCCGGATCGATTCCGGAACCGGCGGGAAAACCCGCGCCCTCAGCCAATGATAGACCCCCGTCATGGCCATGGGGATAGAGCGCAGGAGTAAAACATCGGTTAAGGATAGAATCCCCATTTTTCATCCGGCTACGCGTCTAGCACGACGGTCGGACTTGCAAAATATTAACCATGTTTTGCGACAGCCGCTCCCATCCGAATTTCGATCCTTTGGGGGAGTCCGTCATCATGTCCTATCCTGTCGCGTCACTGACCACACCCACGCCCGCACTGGCGTCGCCGATGCCGTCCGCCGATCCGACGCTGCCACAGAACGACACCCCGGCGCAGCGCGCCGCCCGCGCGGCGCAACTGACCGCGACGCAGGCGGTCTATGTATGGACCACCGACGTTCCCACCCTGCCCGGCGTGCCGCTGGCGACCGACGTGCCCAAGAACGACGTGCCGACCATCGCCTGGTTCGGCAAGCTGATCACCATCGGCCTCGCGATCGTGCGCAACGCGCTCGCGGTGAAGCTGGGTGCGGTCGAAGCCGGCGAACTGACCGGGCCGCACCCCGACTATGCCGCCGCGCTCGCCGAATGCGACGCGATCGAGGCCTCGACGCTCAAGATCACCGCCGCGCATGGCGCGCATGAAGGCGGTAATATCTTCGAACGCATTGTCGACGATGTTGAAAGCGCGGTCGCGACGATCGAACGCGACGCGCATCTGACCCTCCTCGAAGGCTATAAGGCGCGCATCGAGGACTTGATGAAGGTCAGCGACGACGAGGTCGCGGGCATCGGCAGCCGCGCACCGCGCAGCCTCGACGCCTATCGCGCGCTGTTCCAGACGCTGCCGGTGCCGGGCATCGCCTATGATTTCCAGAACGACGCCAGCTTCGCGCGGCTGCGCGTGCAGGGGCCGAACAATATGCTGATCGCCGCCGTCGGCGATGCGCTGCCCGCGAATTTCCCGCTGACCGCCAAGCAATATGCCGCGGTGGTGAACGGCGACACGCTCGACCGCGCGCTCGCCGACGGCCGCCTGTTCCTGCTCGATTACAAGGACCTGGCGGTGCTCGATCCCGGAACTTATCGCGGCGAGGCCAAATATGCCTGGCAACCGCTCGCGCTGTTCGCGGTGCCGCCGGGCGGCGCCTCGCTGATCCCGGTCGCGATCCAGTGCGGTCAGGATCCCGCCGACTTCCCGATCTTCACCGCCTCGCCCGCGCCCGAGAAACTGTGGGGCTGGGAAATGGCGAAGCTCGTCGTGCAGGTCGCCGACGGCAATTATCACGAATTGTTCGCGCATCTGGCGCGCACGCATCTGGTGATCGAAGCCTTTGCCGTCGCGACGCACCGCCACCTCGCCGAGGTCCATCCGATCTGGGCCCTCCTCGTCCCGCATTATGAGGGGACGCTGTTCATCAACGAAGCCGCGGCGACCTCGCTGATCGCCGCGGGCGGGCCGATCGACCATATTTTCGCGGGCACGATCACCTCGAGCCAGGCGGCGGCGGTCGATGCGCGGCTCGCCTTCGACTTTTACGGCAAGATGCTGCCCGCCGACCTAGCGGCGCGCGGCGTCGGGGTGAGTTCGGCGCTCGCCGACTATCCGTACCGCGACGACGCGCTGCTGGTGTGGAATACGATCCACGAATGGGCGCGCCAATATGTCGACCTTTATTATACCAACGACGCGGCGGTGGTCGCCGACACCGAACTCACCGCCTGGGCGGCGTGCCTTGCCTCCGAAGCCAAGATCAGGGGCTTCGGCCCGGTGACGACGCGGGGGCAACTCGCGCAAATCTGCACGATGGTGATGTTCACTGCGAGCGCGCAGCATGCGGCGGTCAACTTCCCGCAAAAGGACATCATGACCTTTGCCCCCGCGATCACCGGTGCGGGCTGGGAGCCGGCGCCGACCGGCCAGCGCGGGCAGGACAAGCCCGGCTGGCTGGCGATGATGCCGCCGAAGGGGCTGGCGCTCGAGCAGTTGAACGTGCTCGAACTGCTGGGTTCGCTGCGCTATCGCCCGCTCGGCGATTATCGCAGCAACGCCTTTCCCTATCCCTTGTGGTTCCAGGATCCGCGCGTCACCGCGAAGAGCGGTCCGCTCGCCTGGTTCCAGGCGGCGCTCACCGATGTCGAAACCGAGATCGCGGCGCGCAACGCACAGCGGCTGGCGCCCTATCCCTATCTGCAGCCGAGCCTGATTCCGACGAGCATCAATATTTGAGGCGGCGACGCCAGACAAAACACACGCGTCATTGCGAGCGAAGCGAAGCAATCCAGGGGCGGCTTACGCCCACTCTGGATTGCCGCGTCGCTTCGCTCCTCGCAATGACGACGCTCAGTGATCCGGTAGCAGCGCGCCTATCGCGAGCGTTCAGCTGCCCTTTTTCTTCCGGTGGCTTTCGAGGTCGAGCACCGCATTGTCGACGCCCTCGGGCAGCAGGCCCAGCCGGCGCGCGACTTCCTGATAGGCTTCGACCTCGCCGCCGAGGTCGCGGCGGAAGCGGTCCTTGTCGAGCTTTTCGTTGGTGGTCATGTCCCACAGGCGGCAGCCGTCGGGGCTGATCTCGTCGGCGAGGATGATGCGGCTGAAATCGCCGTCATAGAGCCGCCCGAATTCGAGCTTGAAGTCGACCAGGCGGATGCCGACCGCGGCGAACATGCCCGACATGAAGTCGTTGATGCGGATCGCCATGTCCTGGATATCGTGCAATTCTTCCTGGCTGCACCAGTTGAAGCAGGCGATATGCTCCTCGGCGACCAGCGGATCGCCGAGCGCGTCGTCCTTGTAGCAATATTCGATCAGCGTGCGGGGGAGCTGCGTGCCTTCCTCGATGCCGAGCCGCTTCGACAGCGTGCCGGCGGCGACATTGCGCACGATCACCTCGATCGGGACGATCTCGACCTGGCGGATCAACTGCTCGCGCATGTTGAGGCGGCGGATGAAATGATGCGGGACGCCGATGTTGCCGAGCAGGGTGAAGACATGCTCGCTGATCCGGTTGTTGAGCACGCCCTTGCCGCTGATCGTGCCCTTTTTCTGGGCGTTGAACGCGGTCGCGTCATCCTTGAAATACTGGATCAGCGTACCCGGTTCGGGGCCCTCATAGAGGATCTTGGCTTTGCCTTCGTAGATCTGGCGGCGACGGGCCATGGGCACATGCTTTCCTTGACGTCAAAATAGCTGGCCCCGGCGAATACGACTCATGCGAGGCGCGGCGCCGGGGCGGTTCCGGCGCCT
Source organism: Sphingopyxis sp. GW821-FHT02C12 (assembly GCF_059421785.1). NCBI lineage: Bacteria > Pseudomonadati > Pseudomonadota > Alphaproteobacteria > Sphingomonadales > Sphingopyxidaceae > Sphingopyxis > Sphingopyxis sp. GW821-FHT02C12. The sequence continues at coordinate 1,941,792 of NZ_JBWKVQ010000001.1, read as the reverse complement.
ATAGCGGCAAAGGTCGGGCGCGTCATCCCCGGGCGTAAGACACCCCTTCTCCCGTCGGGAGAGGGAGGATTTACACCTTTACGCTTACGTAAACTAGAGCTTGCCTTCCTTCGCATCCCTTGCGACCATGGCCGCAACGACAAGGAGAGAGACATGAGTTTCGAAGAGATTCGCCTCGACAAGCATGAGGGCATCGCGCTGTTGACGCTGTACCGGCCCGACCGGATGAACGCCTTCACCACCCAGATGATGACCGAAATCGTCGCCGCGCTCGACGAATGCGACGCCGACGACGGGGTGCGCGCGGTGATCTTCACCGGCCATGGCGAGCGCGCCTATTGCGCAGGGGCGGACCTCGGCGCCGGCGGATCGACCTTCGATTACGACAAGCGCACCGACAAGGCGGCACTGCTGCCCGAGGGCATATCGGCAAGCCCGGTCGCCGAAGACGGCACGATCGACTGGTCGCACCCGCTGATCCGCGACGGCGGCGGGCGCGTGTCGATGCGCATCTTCGAGGCGAAGAAGCCGGTGCTCGGCGCGATCAACGGCGCCGCGGTCGGCATCGGCGCGACGATGACGCTGTCGATGGACGCGCGCCTCGCCAGCGACACCGCGCGCTATGGCTTTGTCTTCGCGCGCCGCGGCATCGTTCCCGAGGCAGCGTCGAGCTGGTTCCTGCCGCGCCTCGTCGGCATCCAGACCGCGCTCGACTGGTGCTATTCGGGGCGGCTGGTCCCCGCCGCCGAAGCGCATGAAAAGGGCCTCGTCCAGTCGGTCCATGCCCCCGGCGAACTGGTCGATGCCGCGATCGCCAAGGCGCGCGAACTGACCGGCGACAGCGCCCCGGTGTCGGTCGCGCTGACCCGCCACATGATGTGGCGCATGCTCGGCGCGCCGCACCCGATGAGCGCGCACCGCTGGGACAGCCGGGTGATCTTCGCCCGCGGGCGCAGCCCCGACGCCGCCGAGGGGGTGACGAGCTTCCTCGAAAAACGCGAACCCCATTTCACCGCGAGCGTCGCGAACGACTATCCGTCTTTCGGCGAGTTCGAGGATGCGCCGCCTTACGGCTAAGGTCCTTATAATCCTCCCTGTGGCGAAGCCATGGGGAGGTGGCAGCGCGGAGCGCTGACGGAGGGGCCATTGCGCGACGTTTCGGCCCCTCCACCATCCGCTTCGCGGACGGTCCCCCTCCCCATCGCTTCGCGACAGGGAGGATCAACTACGCGTCAAACCACGTCGTACATCCTTTTCCCGCGCCGCACCGTCATGCTGTGCGTGTCCTTCAGCGCGAGCGATTTTTCGCGGATCGTCTCGACGCTGTGCCAGTGGGCGGTGACCTTGTCGGGAGTCATCGCCACCGACACATAGCCGCGATCGCGGGTGTTCGCCCATTTGAGCTGCGGCGACGATCCGCGCAGCGCCGCGACGCGCGTCTCTTCCGAAATCCCCTGCGTGTAATTTTCGAAGCCCGGCGAGGTGACGCTGTGGCCGCCGACCTCGATACCCGCCGGCCGGCCGTCATGCGCCAGGTCGAACGCCCAGGCGTTGTGGCTGTCGCCCGCGAGCATCACCAGGTCGGCATCGACCGACTGCGCCGCGCCGAGCAGCCGGTCGCGCGCCGCGGGATAGCCGTCCCATGCATCCATGTTGAGCGGCAGCCCGGCCTTGGCGGCGAGCTGTGACGCGGCGACGCGGCGGCGCACGACCTCGGGCGGGTTGGCGCCGAACCAGTTCGCCGATTCGGGCGGGGTGAAGAGCGTCCCGGTGACAATCTGCTGCGCACAGACCTGCCAACGCGTTCCGGCTTTCTTCGACGCGGCGAGGCCACCGAACAGCCATTTTTCCTGATCGCTGCCCATCAATTGGCGCGCGGGGTCGCGATAGGCGGTCTCGGCAAAGGCCTTGAGCTTCGCGGCCGCATCGCCGCCGCCCGCGACGATCTCGTCGATCTCGAACGGCCGGTCGCGCGCGGTCACCCGCGTTTCGGGCAGGAAGATCGTCGCGAGGTCGCCGACCTGATAGTCGCGCCAGCGCGTGTCGGCGACCGGCATCCATTCGCCATGCGCGCGCTCGGCCGCTGCTACACGGTCGGTCCAGCTGCCTTCGCCGTCGTTGTGATTTTCGGCCCCGCCCTTCCAGGCGTCGTTGGCGAATTCATGATCGTCCCATTGCGCGATCATCGGGAACAGCTGGTGCAGCCGCTGCAGATCGGGGTCGGCACGATAGGCGGCGTAGCGCAGCCGATAGTCGGCGAGCGCGACGATTTCCTGCGACGGCTGGATCTCACGCCCCGGCAGCGCCTGTTTCGCCGAGGGATAGTCGCCGGCGGCATATTCATAGAGATAGTCGCCGACATGGGCGACGAGGTCGATGTCCTGGCGCGATGCGGCATGGCCATAGGCGTTGAACCAGCCGAAGGGCATGTTCGAACAGGAAAAGAGCGCGAGATTGAAGGCGGACGTCGGCCCCTGCGGCAGGGTACGGGTGCGGCCGGTGATCGATTTGGTGCCGTCGGGCGCGACGAAGCGATAGAAATACCAGCGGCCGGGTTGCAGCCCGCGAACCATCAGCTTGGCGGTGTGATCGCTGGCGCCGTCGGCATCGACGCTGCCCCCGCCAACGATGCGCGCGAAATCGGGTGTTTCGGCGACCTCGACGGTCAGCCGGGCATCGGAGGGCGCGGCATAGCGTGTCCACAGCATTACCGAATTGGGTCCCGGCTCGCCGCTCGCGACGCCATGGGTGAAACCCTGCGCCATCATCGCCCGCGCCGCGCCGGGCAGGCCCAGCGCTGCAAGTCCGGCGGTACCGAGCTTGATCAGCAGGCGGCGGTCGATCTCTCCCCAAAGCGGATGCATCGCAGTCTCCCTATTTTCCGGCGGCTTCTTGCTCCGTCTTTGTGACGATATGGCGCGCCTATCCCATCACCCCCATCGCCAGCAGCAGCAGCATGAAGGTGGTCACCGCGAACAGGCTGAAGAACAGCAGCATCGTCCCGCGCACGAGCGCCCCGAAGCGCGACGAGCGATAGGCGCCGCGCAGCTGGCGAACCATGTGGAAGGGCACATAGAAGATCGCGAGGACGGTCGCGACGTCGCCCAGCACCGTCAGGTTGAGCAGACGCACGACGACGAACAGCAGTAGCATGAACGAAATCGAATAAGTGACGAAGACGAAATGGTCGTAGGTGTGGAAGCGGCGGCTGAACGGATAGAGCAGCCACATGAAGGGCAGCGACAGCGGGATCAGCGCCCAAGCGAATTTATAGGCGTTCGCCTGCAACTTATACATGACGAGCGACGGGTTCGCGCGCGCCTTTTCGAAACCATGGTCGATGAAGGGCACCCCGGTATCGACCTTGGTCCGTGACAGGAAATCGACGCTGGTCATCATCTGCTCGCCCGGATCTTCGAGCACCGGCGGCCCCTTTGCCCGCTCCTCCGCAGTCATCGGCTTCGCGATGCCGAGATATTCGGCGCTCTTGCGCAGCGAGACGAGCTCCTGCTCGAGCTGCCGCTTTCGCTCCGGCGTCAGGCCCTTTTTTGCAAGCTCGGCATTAACCTCCGCCGTTTCCGCGAGGAAGCGCGCCTGGATCGCGCTCGCCTCGGTCTGGTTTGCCGCCGCCTTGGCCAGCCCCTCGCCGAACCCGCCGCCGCTGCCGACCATCGCGAGCACCGCATAGGTCAGGAAGACCGCGAACAGGAACAGCGCCAGCGGCGAGATGAAGCTCGCGCGCTCGCCATGGATATAGCGGCGCGTCAGGTCGCCGGGGCGCCAGGCGAGCATCGGCAGCGTGTTCCAGATCTTGCCCTCGAAATGGAAGATCGCATGGACGAGGTCGTGCCCGATCGCGCCGAAGCTGCGGTGAACGTCGGCGCGCTGGCCGCAATGATGACAATGCGAGCCGACGAGGCTGGTCCCGCAATTGAGGCAGCGCGTACCCGCATGTCCATCCGGGCCGCCGTGGCGCGGTTCGACCGCGCGTGCCGCCAGCCCGGCGGTCACCGCCGCCCCGATCCCTTCGATGTCCCCTGTCATGACGCCTAGGTAGCAGCGCGCGCGGCGCGTGCAACGGGGACTTTCACCGGCCGCGCAAAGCATGATAGGGCGCGCGCATGACCGCCAAAGCCCATACCCTGTCCCCCGTTCCCGACCCCGATGCGCTGATCGCCGACATGGGCGCGCGCGCGCGCATCGCGGCCAAGCGGCTGGCCGTGGTGCCGACCGCGGAAAAGGCCGCGGGCCTGCGGGCCGCGGCGGGCCAGCTGCGCCTGCGCGCCGACGCGATTCTCGACGCGAACCGGCGCGACATGGCGGCGGCCAAGGCGGCGGGGCTGTCGGCGGCGATGCTCGACCGGCTGCGGCTCGACGATGCCCGGCTCGGCGGTATCGCCGAGGCGGTCGAGGCGGTCGCCGCGCTCCCCGACCCCGTCGGCATGGAAATCGACCGCGCCGTCCGCCCCAATGGCATGGCGCTCAGCCGCGTGCGCGTCCCGCTCGGCGTCGTCGGCATCATCTATGAAAGCCGGCCGAACGTCACCGCCGACGCGGCGGCACTGGGGCTGATGTCGGGCAATGCCGTGATCCTGCGCGGCGGCAGCGAGGCGGTGAACAGCAATCGTGCGATCCACGCCGCGCTCGCCGCGGGGCTCGCCGAAAGCGGCCTGCCCGTCGATGCGGTGCAACTGGTACCGGTGCAGGACCGCGCCGCCGTCGGTGCGCTGCTGCGCGCGCAGGGGCTGGTCGACATCATCATCCCGCGCGGCGGCAAGAGCCTGGTCGCGCGGGTGCAGGACGAGGCACGCGTGCCGGTGCTCGCGCATCTCGACGGGATCAACCATCTTTATCTCGACGGCGCCGCCGACCTCGCCAAGGCGGTGGCGCTTGCCGTCAACGCCAAGATGCGCCGCACCGGCGTGTGCGGCGCGACCGAGACGATCCTGATCGACCGTGCCTTTCCCGAGCCGCTCGCCATCGTCGACGCGCTGGTCGTCGCAGGTTGCGAAGTGCGCGGCGACAGGGAGGTCGCGGCGCTGAGCCCGCATGTCGGACCCGCCAGCGCGAACGACTGGGACTGCGAATATCTCGACGCGATCGTCTCGATCGCGATGGTCGACGGCCTCGCCGGCGCGCTCGCGCATATCGACGCGCATTCGAGCAAGCACACCGACGCGATCGTCACCGAGGATGCGGGCGTCGCTGAACGTTTCCTGTCCGAGGTCGACAGCGCGATCGTCATGCACAACGCCTCGACGCAATTCGCCGACGGCGGCGAATTCGGGCTGGGTGCCGAGATCGGCATCGCGACGGGACGGCTGCACGCGCGCGGTCCGGTCGCGCTCGAAGGGCTGACAACGTACAAATGGCTGGTGCGCGGGACGGGTCAGGTCCGGCCCTGACACGCAAGGTCCCCACCGGCCTCCTCGGCGGCAGCTTCAACCCAGCGCACGGCGGGCATCGCGCGATCAGCCGCAATGCGATCGACGCGCTCGGGCTCGACGAACTCTGGTGGCTCGTCTCCCCCGGCAATCCGCTCAAGCCCGCGAAGGGTATGGCGCCGCTGCCGGCGCGCCTTGCCTCCGCCCGGCGCGCGGCGCGGCGGTCGCCGATTCGCGCCACCGCGATCGAGGCCGAACTCGGCACGCGCTACACCGTCGATACGCTGAAGAAACTGGTCCGCCGCTATCCCAATCGGCAGTTCATCTGGATCATGGGCGCCGACAATCTGGCTCAATTGCCCCAATGGCGCGACTGGCGGGGGATCGCGCGGCTGATGCCGATTGCGGTTATCGCGCGTCCGGGCTATAATGGCCGCACCCATGCTGCAAAGGCGATGGGTTGGCTTCGGCGCTTCGTCCGGCCCGCGGACCAGAAAAGTCACTGGACGGACTGGAGACCGCCTGCCCTCGTGTTCCTGCGATTTTCGCCCGATGTGCGATCCGCAACTGCAATACGGCAGGCCAACCCCCGCTGGTTCGAGAGCTATGCTGGCCGCGCGATGCGCGACCCGCTGACGCATTCGCGGCTGGCCACGGACGAAAAGGAATGAATAAGCTTGATAGCCGCCAGTAAGGATGCCGCGCCCGGCGCCGCACCGAATGACAGCGTGGAAGCCCTCCACGCGCTGATCCTCCACCAGCTGGACGAGGATCAGGCCCAGGAAACCATTTCCATCCCGCTTGCCGGCAAGAGCAGCATCGCCGACCATATGGTCATCGCGAGCGGCCGGTCGACGCGCCATGTTTCGGCGATCGCCGACAAGCTGGCGCAGCGGATCAAGCAGGAAGCCGGCCGCCTGGTCCGCGTCGAGGGCCTGCCCAACGCCGATTGGGTGCTGATCGATGCCGGCGACGTCATCGTCCACCTGTTCCGCCCCGAAGTGCGCAGCTTCTATAACCTCGAGCGCATGTGGTCGTTCGGCGACGCGCCGCCGGTCACCGCCGTAAATTGACGTCCCTGCCCGCCGGAGGCTAGGCGGGGCGTCATGCTGCTGCACATCATCGCACGGGGACGTATCGGGCGGTCCCCCGAGGCCGAGCTTGTCGGCCGCTATATGAAGCGCGTGACCTGGCCGCAGAAAATCACCGAATTGCCCGACACCGGCGGCAAGGTGCCGCCCGCGGCCCCGGGCAGCCGCACGATCCTGCTCGACGAGACGGGCGAGCAGATCACCTCCCTCGACCTCGCCAAACTGCTCGAACGCTGGCGCGACGACGGGGTGCGCGAGGCGCGTTTCTGCCTCGGCGCCGCCGACGGCTTCACCCCCGAAGAGCGGAAGGACGCCGACAAGGCGATTGCCTTTGGCCGCGCGACGTGGCCGCATCTGATGGCGCGCGCGATGCTCGCCGAGCAATTGTGGCGCGCGACGAGCATCATCGCCGGTCACCCCTATCACCGCGAAGGCCAGCAATGAGGCGCGCCTTCGCTTTGCCGGCAATGGCCCTCGCGCTTGCCGGCGGGGCACTGGCGCTGGCGCAGAGCGACGCCTTCGATCCCGAGGCGATCGCCGCCGGGGAACGCCGGCAATTGATCAGCGCCAAGGAACAGTCGGCGGCGGCGCTGGCGCGCAGCGCGGCGCTCGAAGTGCAGGCGGCGGCGGCGACCGACGCCGCCGACCGGCTGAAGAAACGCAGCGCCGCGCTCGCCGCGCGCATCCAGTCGGCCGAGGCCGATATCAGTGCCGGCGAGGCGCGCGTCGCGCTGGTCGGCCGGCGCCTGCTGACGCAGCAGGCGCGGCTCGCCGAGCAGCAACAACCTTTGCTCGAACTCACCGCCTCGCTCCAGCAACTGTCGCGCCAGCCGCCGGTGACCGTGCTCGCGCAGCCGGGGTCGCTGACCGACATGGTCCACGCCCGCGCGGTGCTCGACGCGGTGATGCCGGTGATCGAGCGGCGCACCGCCGGGGTCCGCCGCGAGCTTGCCCAGCTCCGCGAAACCCGCGCGCAGCAATCGGTCGCGCTCGCGGCGCTCGCTGCGAGCAAGAAGCAGCTGGCGACGCGGCGCGACGAGCTGACGCGGCTGGAGAATGAAGGCCGGCTGCGCTCGCGCGACCTGATGAGCAGCGCGCGGCTCGAAGCCGACCGCGCGCTCGGGCTCGGCGAGAAAGCGCGCGACATCGTCGAACTGATGGACACGCTCGAGGTCGACAGCGGGGTGCGCGCCGAGCTGGCGCAGCTGGCGGGTCCGGTCCAGCGCCCGAACGATCCGGCGAGCGGCAACCCCGCGACCGCCGCGCCGTCCACGCAGGAAGCCGAACTGGCGCAAGGCGCCTATCGCCTGCCCGTCGTCGGGCGGATCGTCGCGGGACTCGGCGAGGTCGACGACAGCGGGGTGCGGTCGCGCGGCATCACCATCGTCGCGCGCCCGGGCGGCCAGGTCGTCGCCCCGGCGCCGGGACGGGTCAGCTTCGCCGGCGACTATCGCGGCTATGGCAAGATCGTCATTATCGACCATGGCGGTGGCTGGACCTCGTTGCTCACCGGGATGATCGGGCTGTCGGCGAGCGTCGGCGACACCCTCGATGCCGGGGCGCCGATCGGCCGCGCCGGGGCGCACGACGCGCATATCACCGTCGAGCTGCGCCGCGCCGGGCGCCCGGTCGACATCGCCCGGATGCTCGGCTGATCGCCCCCTGTTAACCCGCCGTTCGGATGCCGGTCCATAATGGGATGCTGCGCTTGACGCCCCGTCCAATGCGTAGGAATATGGCGGGCCGGGGACTATAGGGCGGACCGTCCGCCAAGGTGAAAGACGATCATGACCGAACCGACCAAGACCATCGCCTCCCCCAAGCGCCGTTTCGCGCTGTGGCAGGGCGCCGCCGCGCTGAGTACGCTCGCGCTGGTGCCGCTGGCGACCGGGGCGATGGCGACCGTCGACACCGCGACGACCAACGAGATTTCGCGCTTCATGGACGTCTTCCTCGAAGTGCGGTCGAACTATGTCGAACCGGTCGACGATTCGAAACTGATCGAAGGCGCGATCAACGGCATGCTCGCCAGCCTCGACCCGCATTCGGGCTATCTCGACGCCCGCGGCTTTTCGAACCTGCGCACCCAGACCGACGGCGAATATGGCGGGCTGGGCCTGTCGGTGACGATGGAAGACGGCGTCGTGAAGGTGATCGCGCCGACCGCCGACACCCCGGCGGCCAAGGCCGGGATCAAGGCCGGCGACTATATCACCCATATCAACAAGGAACTGATCTTCGGGCTGACGCTCGACGAAGCGGTCGACCAGATGCGCGGCAAGCCGGGCACCAAGATCGACATCACCGTCGTGCGCGAGGGCCAGGACAAGCCGATCGAATTGTCGCTGACCCGCGAAATCATCGACCTGAAGCCGGTGAAATGGGAAGTGAAGGGCGACGTCGGCGTGCTGACCGTGAGCAGCTTCTCCGCCGACGCGACCACCGACCTCAAGGCCGCGATGATGGCGGTCGAAAAATCGCTCGGTAAAAAGCCGCGCGGCTGGGTCCTCGACCTGCGTTCGAACCCCGGCGGGCTGCTCGACGAAGCCGTCGGGATCAGCGACCTGTTCCTCGAACGCGGCGAGATCGTCTCGCAGCGCGGCCGCCGCAAGGGCGACATCGAACGCTATTTCGCCGAACCCGGTGACCTCGCGGGCGGCGCGCCGGTGATCGTGCTGATCGACGCCGGATCGGCCTCGGCCTCCGAAATCGTCGCAGGCGCGCTGCAGGACCAGCACCGCGCGGTCATCATGGGCGAGCGCAGCTTCGGCAAGGGATCGGTGCAGACGGTACTGCCGCTGACCGACACGACCGCGCTGCGCCTGACCACGGCGCGCTATTATACGCCGTCGGGCCGCAGCGTGCAGGAAGGCGGGATCGACCCCGACATCCGCGTGCCGCAGCTGTCGGACCCCGATTACAAGGACCGTCCGCGCTTCCGCGAAAGCGACCTGCGGCGTCACCTGATCAACGAGAAGAAGGTCGACAATAGCCTGCTCGAAAAGGACGAGAAGGACGATCCGCGCTTCACCGCGACCGCCGAAGAGTTGAAGGCCAAGGGCATCGAGGATTTCCAGATGAACTATGCGCTGCAGACGATCGGCCGGATCAACCCCGCGGCGCGCATGGCGCAGGGCAGCGCCCCCGCCAAGGCGCCCGCCAAGCCGGTCCGCCGCAACTAAGCCGCGTCTGAGGGGTCCGACATGCTGAACTCGCGTATCGCCGCGCCGCTGGTGGCGCTCGCCGCGCCGCTGCTCCTCTATGGCGGGGCGCTGGTGTCGCAATATGGCTTTGGCCTGCACCCGTGCGAGATGTGCTACTGGCAGCGCTGGCCGCACCAGGCGGCGATCGTGCTGGCGCTGCTCGCGCTGCTGCTGCGCAGGAACGACGGCGCGATGCGGGCGCTGACCCTGCTCGCCGCCATCGCAATCGCGATCAGCGGCGCGATCGGCATCTTCCACGCCGGGGTCGAATATGGCTGGTGGCAGGGGCTGACGACGTGCAGTTCGACCGGCAGCGGTCCGGTGACACTCGACAGCATCATGGCGGCGCCGATCGTCCGCTGCGACGTGCCGCAATGGACGCTGGGACCGATCTCGCTCGCGGGATTCAACGCCATCTTCTCACTCGCCGCCGCCGGCTTCGTCTTGACCCTGCTGCGCCGGCGGCCCACATCGGCCGCATGAGCGACACGAAAAAGGACGGCGCCAACGACGACGGGCGCAACGCGTCGATGATCCGCGTCGACCAGGCGGGCGAATATGGCGCGACGCGCATCTATGCCGGCCAGCTCGCGGTGATGGGCGACCGCCACCCGATGGCGCGCGAAATCGCGCATATGGCCGAGCAGGAAGAGCGCCACCGCAAATTCTTCGACTCCATGGTCGCGCGGCGCGGCGTCCGCCCAACCGCGCTGCAGCCGGTGTGGAAGGTCGCGGGTTTCGCGCTCGGCGCGGTGACCGCCGCGATGGGACCGCGCGCCGCGATGGCGTGCACCGCCGCGGTCGAGACCGAGATCGACCGCCATTATCGCGACCAGCTCGACGAACTCGGCGACAGCGACCCCGAACTCAGCGCCGCGGTCGCCGATTTCCGCGCCGAGGAGCTGGAGCATAAGGAAGCGGCACTCGCCGCGGGCGCCGAAAGCGCGCCCGGCTATCCGCTGCTCAGCTTCGCGATCCGCGCCGGATGCCGCGCAGCCATCGCGCTGTCGAAGCGTATCTGATACAGAAACCGCCTGCCCGTTCATGACGGATGCAGGCACGCGGTGCCATTCCGCACGAAATGACGAAGGATGATCCGATGACCCGCCTCCCCCTCGCCGCGCTGCTCCTTGCCGGCAGCCTGTTCGCGCTCCCCGCCGCCGCGCAGGATGCCGACACGTCGAGCGCCGAAAAGATCAACCAGGTCATCGTTTACGGCAACGACAAGTGCGAGCCGTCGAGCAGCGACGAGATCGTCGTGTGTAACCGCCTGCCCGAAGGCGACCGCTATCGCGTGCCGCAGCTGTTCCGCGGCGGCGACCCGCTCGATCCGCGCAACCAGGCCTGGCTCAACCGCGTGACCGCAATGGAGCGCGTCGGCCGCTTCGGCACCGACAGCTGCTCGCCGGTCGGCCTCGGCGGCTTCACCGGCTGTACCCAGGCGCTCGTCGCGGGCGCCAAGGCCGAACGGCAGGCGGCCGACAAGACCGACTGGCAGGCGATGATCGCCGACGAACGCGCCAAGCGCATCGCCGGCATCGACGCGGCATCGGACGAAGTCGAAGCCGCGGTGGTCGCCGAGGAACGCGCGATGGCCGAACGCCAGAAGGCGGCCGCCGATCTGGAAGCCCAGGCGAACGGCACCGCGCCGCAGCGCGAGCAGGCCGAGCCCGACGCGACCGAATTGCCGGTGCCGCCGCGGAACTGACCGCGACGCCCCGACTGGCTGGTTGATCGCGAGCCGACACTGGGTTAGCGATTCTCCGACAGGGGAACAGGGGCGATATATGAAGATCGGAATGATGGCGCTGCTGCCGGCCGCGATAGGCTTGGCCGCGCCGGCGATTGCCGCACAGGCGGCGGACGAAACGACGGCTTCGGCGCGGGGTGAGGCCCCGCCCGCACCACCCGTCACGCCGGCGGCGAGCGTCGCGGCCGCGAGCGAGCAGGATTTTTCGGCTTGCGACGGCTATAACGCCCCGCGCGGAAAATCGGACGGAATCGCGCGCGAGACCTTCATGTTCGGCGCGGCCTCGCGATCCGCCGACATTCGCCGCAAGGACATTTACACCTTTGGAGAGCGAGGCCTCGCCGCCTGCGAGCGCGCGCTGCACGACGCGCGCCTGATCGACGCCTTCTGGCTGCGCCGCGCCAACCTGTTGCAGGCGCAAGCGGTCCATGCCGTCTGGGCGGGCCAAGCCGAGCGCGCCATCGCGCTGACCGGCGCCAGCGATGCGCTCGGCGCCGCGCACAAGGACGGCTATTTCCTGCAGAGCATCGGTGTCGGCAACCGCGGCGTCCGGGCCTATGCGCTGATCGCGCTCGGCCGGCGCGACGAGGCACTGGCCGCCATCGCGGAGATGCGCGCGGGCCGCCCCTGGTCGCAGTCGATCCGCCAGCTCGCGACGCGGCTGCACATGCACCTCGACAAAAGTTTCGCGGCACAGGCCGCGGAGATGAAGGATGCCGTTCCGCTGTCGCCCGAAAGCGGGCGCGCGCTTTTCTGGATGCTGTTCCTCGACGGCGACCTGGAGGCGGCGCGCGCGATCGCGCCGACGATCAGTTTCGACCTGCCCAAACAGCGGGGTGGCTGGACGCTGCGGGGCGGCGAGCAGAACGAACTCGAAGAAATCGAACAGCGCGCGACGGTGCAGGGCGCGCGCGCCTATGCGGAGGCCGCCGCCGGCAATACCGCCTGGGCCAAGACTGCGCTCGCGGAGGCGAAGGCCGACCTCGACGAAGCGATGGCGCCGCCACCGCCGCGCGCCGACGGCAAGCCGCCGAAAAAGCAGGATGTCGAAGATCACGCCCGCCGGCTGCCCTATGCACGCCGGGCCAAAAGCGAAATCGGGCTCTGGGAGGCCGCGATCGACCTGCGGCCGAAGATCGCCACGCGTCCCAGCGACGAAACCCACGCCGAATTCATTGCCAAGGGGTTGGATAAACTGCCGATCGTTGCCGATATATTGGCGAATCTTCCCACCGAAAATGCGGCCGAAAAGGCCGAGCTCGACGCGGTTCGGGCAAGGCTGCGGAGCAATTTCGACGCCGAGCGCGTCAAGGCTCTCGACTTTCCGGCGGCCGAGCTGATGGCGCTGCTGCCCCGGCCCGAAACATCCAAGATCGTTCCGACGCTCAAGCCCGCCGGCGACGGCTATTTCCTCAGCGACTCGGGATTGTCGCGCAATCAGGAGGGCAAAAGCGACATCTGGACCATCCGCTATACCCACAATCTGGCGCCGATCGCCGCCGTGGAAGAACTGGCGATGCTCGGCGCGGCGCAGACCGCGCGCCGCGAGGGGTATGACAGCATGATCCTGCTCAGCCGCCTGTCGATCTCGCGCACGACCAACGTGTCGGGCATGTATGTCGGCAGCTATCAGCAGAATTCGGGCTACGAGGCCCAGATGCGGGTGCGCTTCGTCAACGCCGGCGCCCTTCCCGCGGACCTTGCCGGCATGGAATGGCGCCTGATCCCGGCCCAAAAGGCGATCGACCAATTGTCGGATCGCTACAAGACCGGCGGGCTCACCATCGCCTGGTGAGCCCGCATCGGCGTCAGTTCAGCAGATACTGTTTCCAGAAGACGAGTGACGCCCAAAAATTATAGTCGGCGTTTTCCTTCTTCGCGAAGCCATGGCCCTCGTTGGTGCCGACAAGGTGCCAAGCGGTGCCGCCATTCTTGCGCACCGCCGCGACGATCTGGTCGGCCTCCGACGCCGGCACGCGCGGGTCGTTGGCGCCGGTGACGATGAACAGCGGCTTCTTGATATCGGCGACGCGGGTGAGCGGCGAGATTTCGATCAGCTTCGCCCGCTGTTCGGGCACGCGTTCGTCACCATATTCGACGCGGCGCAGGTCGCGGCGATAATCCTGGGTGTTTTCGAGGAAGGTGACGAAGTTCGAGATCGCGACGACGCACAGGTTCGCGCGCAGCTTGTCGGCATAATGGGTCGCGGCGGCGTAGCACATATAGCCGCCATAGCTGCCCCCGGTCAGCCCGAAGCGCGACGCGTCGAGCGTCCTGTCCTTTGCCAGCGCATCGAGGAAGGCGCCCATGTCCTTGACGCTGTCCTCGCGCTTGAACGGGCCGTTGTCGAGGCTGACGAAGGTCTTGCCGTAACCGGTCGAGCCGCGGACGTTGGGATAGAAGAGCGCGATGCCCATTTCGTTGAGCAGATAGTTCGACCGTCCCATGAAGCCCGGGCGCGACTGGCCTTCGGGTCCGCCATGGACGCTCATGATCAGCGGGCGCTTGCCGGGGAATTTCGCGGGATCGGGACGATAGAGGAACCCCGACACCTCGAGCCCGTCGAAGCTCTTCACCTTGACCAGTTCGGGTTCGATATTCTTTGTGACGTCGAGGCCGCCGGTCTCGCTTTCGGTCCAGCGGGTGACCTTCAGCGTCTTTGGATCGACGCTAAACGCGTCCGCCGCGCTGCGCGCCGAGGTAAAGCTGATCCCGATCTCGCCCCACGGCGCGATCTCGACCCCGCCGATGATGCCGGCGGGCAGACTGTCGACGGTGCGCACCGCGCCGCTTTTCGGGTCGAGCAGGCGCAGTTTCGACATGCCCGCCTCGTTCACCGTATAGGCGATGAAGCTGCCGTCCTCGGCAATGTCGAAGCCGCTGACCTCCCATTTCTCCGCCGGCCCCTTCGGGGTGAACTTGCCCGTCATGGGGTCGAGCGTGCCGAGCCGTTCGAACTCGGCGCCCTCGTCGCTGGTGATCCAGATCGTGCCGTCGGGGGCAAAGGTGCCGCCATTGTGCGACACCGTCTTGCTGTGATCGCCGATCGGGGTCATCGCTCCGCTCTTGAGGTCGAGGCGGAAGAAGTCCGACTTCTGCACCGAGCTGTATTTGCCGACGAGCGCCCAGCTCTTGTCGGGCGCAAAGTCGAGCAGCGCCCAGCCGCCGCCATCGACCTGGGCGACCATGCGCGCCGATTTCGGATCGCGCGGATCCATGAGGTAGATGTCGCTGTCGCGGCCGTTGCGCAGCGTCGAGGTGTAAGCGACGAGCGTGCCGTCGTTGCTCCACGCGTTGATGCCGTTGCGGCTCTTGCCGTCGGTGAGCAATTCGAGCCGGCCGTTCTTCATCGCATAGATCTGGTAGAATTCGTTACCGCCGATATCCTTTTGCACCAGCATCAGGTCGCCGGTTTTGGGCGACCAGGCCGCATTGCCGACCGGCTCCTCCTCGAACGTCAGCTGCTTGCGGTCGCCCATCGGGGCGGCGACGCGATGGATCTGGCTGGTGTTGCCGAAACGCGTCGCGATCAGCATCGATTTGTCGACCGGATTCCAGCCGACGAAGCTGGCGCCGCGATTTTCCATATAGGGGCGCGTTGCCGACGCGAGTTCGGCGGGCACGTCGGGCATGCCATCGGCGATGAGCGCCGCGGGCTTGGGCGCGACGGGTGCAGCGGGCGTCGTCGCTTCCTGCGCGAGCGCGGGTGCGAGAGGCAAGCTGAGGGCAGCCAGGAAGGCGAGGTAACGCATCGATGAATCCCCTGTTCGTCTATGGTCCGGATGGACAGACCATGGACGCTATCAGGGGCGGCGATGGATGCAAGGCTTCGACCGACGGCGAGTCGCGCCGCGCAAGCCGCCTCCACCCCCATTTGAGCCGCTTTCGTTGCCAGATTGGCGGCGAATTCGCCGTTCGACGCAGAATCGTTCGCAAATTGGGCCGAATCGAGGATGAAATTAACGAATCGGGGCCAGACTGTCTTGACTCGGTCATTATTGGTTGAAATCGTCGGGTTTCTGGGAATCGCCGGCCTAAGGGGGCTGAAAAAAATGGCATCAACATTCGGACCGCGCCTGTGGAGGCGCTCGCCTCGTGCCGTGCCTCCGGCCCGAAGCCTGGGCCGCCGGATGACCTTTCATGCCGCCTTCGCCCTCCTCGTCTTCGCCGCGTTGCAGATCTGGCTCGTGTCGAGCGCGATCGCCGCGGGGGCCCCTTCGGGCCTGACCGTCGTCGCGCTGATCCTGCTGCTCGCGATCGCGGTGCCCGTCGCGCGCATCACCGAACGGCGCTGGTATCATCTCAGCCGCCAGGCGCTGGCGAGCTGGGGCCTGCACGCCCGCTTCCGCCGCGACCTGCTGCGCCTGTGGGTCGCCGCGCTCGCCTTGCCCTTCCTGTGGGTTAGCGGCGCGATGGCGGCGACGACCGGCCTGGCGGTCATCGGCGGCTGAGGTGGCCGTTCACCGATAAGATTTTGACGGCTTCGCGCGCGCGCCCTAAGGCGCGGCCATGCTGACCGTAGCCGAAGCCCTCGACCGCGCGCAGATGCTGTGCGACGCCGCCTCCAAGGCCGGCGCCGACGCCGCCGACGCGCTCTATTATTGCAACGCCGCGACCTCGGTCTCGATGCGCCTCGGCGCGCTCGAGGATGTCGAGCGGTCCGAAGGGCAGGACATCAGCCTGCGCGTCTTCGTCGGACAGCGCAGCGCGAGCGTGTCGACCGCCGACATGGACGCGGGCGAACTGGCGAAGCTGGTCGACCGCTGCGTCGCGATGGCGCGCGAGGCCCCCGAAGACCAATATGCCGGCCTCGCCCCCGAGGACCTGCTGTTCAAGGGCGCCATCCCCGACCTCGACCTAGACGACGCCAGCGAGGCCGACCCGCAGGCGCTGCGCGAAGCGGCGCGAAGCGTCGAGGAGGCCGCGCGCGCGGTCGCCGGCGTCACCAACAGCGAAGGCGGCAGCGCGAGCCACAGCCGCACCCGCCTCGCGCTCGCGACCAGCCACGGCTTTGCCGGCGGCTATGGCGCGAGCGGGCACAGCCTGTCGGCGAGCGTGATCGCCGGCGAAGGCGCGAGCATGCAGCGCGACTATGGCTGGCACAGCGCCCACTATCTGGCCGACCTCGAAACCAGCGACGCGATCGGCGCCCGCGCCGGCACCCGTGCGGTCGCGCGGCTGAACCCCGGCAAGGCGCCGGTCGGCAAGGTCCCGGTCCTGTTCGACCCGCGCGTCGGCAGCAGCATGGTCAGCCATCTGCTCGGCGCGATCGGCGGCCCGTCGATCGCGCGCGGCACCAGCTTCCTGCTCGGCAAGGAAGAGGCGCAATTGTTCGACAGCGCCATCGTCATTCGCGACGAGCCGCACCGGCCGCGCGGGCTGCGCAGCCGCGCCTTCGACGGCGAGGGCCTGCCGACGAGCGCGCGCGATCTGATTTCGGACGGGCGCCTGACCGGCTGGCTGCTCGACAATGCGTCGGCGAAGCAGCTCGGACTCGCCCCCACCGGCCATGCGAGCCGCGGCGGCGGCGCGTCGGGAGTCAGCGTCAGCAACGTCCATCTCGCGGCGGGCACCGTGTCGCCGGCGGCGCTGATGGCCGATGTGATCGAGGGCGTCTATGTCACCGAGCTGATCGGCCAGGGCGTCAACCCGGTCACCGGCGACTATAGCCGCGGCGCATCGGGTTTCGCGATCCGGGGTGGCCAGCTTGCCGAGCCGATCGCCGAATTCACCGTCGCGGGCAATCTGATCGCCATGTTCGCCGCGCTGATCCCCGCCGACGACCTGGAGTTCCGCCACGGCACCAATGTCCCGACGCTGCGCATCGACGGCATGACCGTCGCGTCGAGCTAGACCGCCGTGCCGCACCGCAACCTGGAAGCCGTGATCGCGGCGACCCGCGAGGTCGGCGACATGGCGATGGCGCGCTGGCGCGGCGAGGGCAAGGCCGTCGATGTCCAGTACAAGTCACCGAACAATCCGGTCAGCGACGTCGACCTCGCGGTCGACGCGCGGCTAAAGGCGGTGCTCGGCGCGATGGTGCCCGAGGCAGGCTGGCTGTCGGAGGAGACCGCCGACAACACCGACCGCCTGTCGTGCCGCGCGATGTGGTGCGTCGATCCGATCGACGGCACCCGCGACTTCATCCGCGGCCGCCCGGGCTGGGCGGTGTCGGTCGCGCTCGTCGTCGACGGCGCCCCCGAATTCGGCGTACTCTATGCTCCCGCGCTCGACGAGCTGTGGGTCGCGCAGCGCGGCCAGGGCGCGTTGCTCAACGGCGAGACCTTGCACGCGAGCCAGCGCTGCGAGTTTGCGGGATCGCGCGTCCCCGCCGACGCGCTGCCGCGCGTCGACAGCGATCTGGTGATCGTCACCAAGCCCAACAGCATCGCGCTGCGCATGGCGCTCGTCGCCGACGACCGCGCCGATCTGGTCGCGACGCTGCGCTGGGGTTTCGAATGGGACGTCGCCGCCGCGGCGCTGATCGCGACCGAGGCGGGGGCCGCGGTGACCGACGCGTTCGGCGCCCCTTTGCGGTTCAACACCCCGCGCGCGCAGGCCTTCGGGGTCATCGCCTGTGCCCCCGGAATCCACCGGGCCGTCGTCGACCGCTTGCACGACCGGGCGGTGGCGCTTACAACCTCCGCCTGACCACCCGCCGCGGTGGTGCATTTTGCCGCAGTTCGCTTGACAATTCGGGCGACTCACCTTAACTGCGCCTCCATTCCGACAGCCTGACCGGACGGCGAAGCGCGCTCGCGCATTCGTGGTCCGTTTTTTGCGTTGGGAATCAGACGCTTTGAGATGGGGCCGGTTGCCTACGGCCCTGTGGAGCAGGAGAAAGTACCCCATGGCACGTATCGCGGGCGTCAATTTGCCCACCAACAAGCGCGTGATCATCGCGCTCACCTACATCCACGGCATCGGTCGCAAGACCGCCGTCGACATCGCCACCAAGCTGGGCATCGACCACACGCGTCGCGTTCAGGACCTCAGCGACGCCGAGATCCTGCAGATCCGCGAAACGCTGGACGCCGACCACACGGTCGAGGGTGACCTTCGCCGCAACACGGCGATGAACATCAAGCGCCTGATGGACCTCGCCTGCTACCGCGGCCTGCGTCATCGCAAGGGCCTGCCGGTCCGCGGCCAGCGCACGCACACCAACGCGCGCACCCGCAAGGGCAAGGCGAAGCCGATCGCCGGCAAGAAGAAGTAAGGTTCGAGCGCGTCCTTGCGGGCGCGCTTCCTTACTTTCCGCCGGAGGTCGCCACGACCTGCGGCCAGCTTCAGGATTTAGGATTAGGATTTCATCATGGCTCGTGAACCGCAGCGCCTTCGTCGGCGCGAACGCAAAAACATCTCGTCGGGCGTCGCCCACGTCAACGCGACCTTCAACAACACGATGATCACCATCACCGACGCACAGGGCAATGCGATTGCCTGGTCGAGCGCCGGCATGATGGGCTTCAAGGGAAGCCGCAAGTCGACCCCTTATGCGGCGCAGGTCTGCGCCGAAGACGCCGGCAAGAAGGCCGCCGAACATGGCGTCCGCACGCTGGAAGTCGAAGTCAAGGGTCCGGGCGCCGGTCGCGAATCGGCGCTGCGCGCGCTGCAGGCGGTCGGTTTCCACATCACCTCGATCCGCGATGTGACCCCGATCCCGCACAATGGTGTCCGCCCGGCCAAGCGCCGTCGCGTCTGATACCTGCTTCGGATCCGCCCCGTCCGGGGCGGCATCCGCTATCTCCTAACGCCGGACCGGTCGGTTTCCGCCCCCGCCCTGTCCCGCCAAAAGCAAAGGGAAGACCATGACTGTCAATATCCGGAACTGGCAGGAATTGAAGAAGCCCAGCAACCTGGAAATCAAGGCCGGCAGCGACGGCAAGCGCAAGGCGACCTTCGTCGCCGAGCCGCTTGAGCGCGGCTTCGGTCTGACGCTCGGCAACGCGCTGCGCCGCGTGCTGCTCTCGTCGCTCCAGGGTGCGGCCATCACGTCGATCAAGATCGAGAACGTCCTCCACGAATTCTCGAGCCTGGCCGGCGTGCGCGAAGATGTCACCGACATCGTCCTCAACGTGAAGCAGATCGCGCTGAAGATGGAAGGCGAAGGCCCGAAGCGGCTGCAGCTTTCGGCCACCGGTCCCGCGACCGTCAAGGCCGGCGACATCATGGTGTCGGGCGACATCAAGGTGATGAACCCGAACCATGTCATCTGCCACCTCGACGAGGGTGCGACGCTGAACATGGAACTCGTCGCCGACACCGGCAAGGGTTATGTCCCGGCGACCGCCAACCGTCCGGTCGACGCGCCGATCGGCCTGATCCCGGTCGACTCGCTCTTCTCGCCCGTGCGCCAGGTCGCCTATAAGGTCGACAATGCCCGCATCGGTCAGGAACTGGACTATGACAAGCTGTCGCTGACCG
This sequence comes from Sphingopyxis sp. GW821-FHT02C12, assembly GCF_059421785.1. Taxonomy (NCBI): domain Bacteria; kingdom Pseudomonadati; phylum Pseudomonadota; class Alphaproteobacteria; order Sphingomonadales; family Sphingopyxidaceae; genus Sphingopyxis; species Sphingopyxis sp. GW821-FHT02C12. Next base: position 1,921,937 of record NZ_JBWKVQ010000001.1, on the reverse strand, counting down.
TCGATACCGACGGCACGGTGACCCCGGAAGACGCCGTCGCTTACGCCGCGCGCATCCTCCAGGACCAGCTGCAGGTCTTCGTCCACTTCGAAGAAGCGATGAACGACAGCGGCATGATCGGCATGGCGGCGTCGCCGACCACCGCCGACGAGTCGGACGTCAACCAGCTCAACCGCTTCCTGCTCAAGAAGGTCGACGAGCTCGAACTGTCGGTCCGTTCGGCCAACTGCCTGAAGAACGACAACATCATCTATATCGGTGATCTCGTTCAGAAGACCGAAGCCGAAATGCTCCGCACCCCGAACTTCGGCCGCAAGTCCTTGAACGAAATCAAGGAAGTGCTGTCGTCGATGGGCCTGCGCCTCGGCATGGACATCCCCGGCTGGCCGCCCGAGAATATCGAGGAAATGGCCAAGAAGCTCGAACAGGAACTTCTCGGCTGATCTTGCGCCCCGGCTTCGGCCGGGGCCAACAACGGGAAAGGGTCGGCCCGCAATCGACCTGGTCTGGGCTACCTCACACGGGCCTTTAACGAACGAAGGACAACATCATGATTCATAAAACCGGCGGCCGCAAACTGCAGCGCACCAGCGCGCACCGCACCGCGATGTTCCGCAACATGTCGGCCTCGCTGATCAAGCATGAGCAGATCATGACGACCGTCGCCAAGGCGAAGGAACTGCGTCCCTATATCGAAAAGCTGGTCACGCTCGCCAAGCGCGGCGGCCTGGCCAATCGCCGTCTCGCGCAGAGCCGCCTGCTCGACGAAACGCAGCTCAAGAAGCTGTTCGACGTCATCGCGACCCGCTACGCCGACCGCGCCGGCGGCTACACCCGCGTCATCAAGGCCGGTATCCGCGCCTCGGACGCGGCGTCGATGGCGATCATCGAATTCGTCGACCGCGACGTCGATGCCAAGGGCCAGGATTCGGGGCCCGTCGATCAGTATGACGACGAGGCGGAAGCCGCATAAGCCGCGCTTCCGGCAAAACGAAATCAAGGGCGGCGTCCGAAAGGATGGCCGCCCTTTTTCATGCCTCCCTCGTCATTGCGAGCGTAGCGAAGCAATCCAGAGCGGTTTACGCAGGCTCTGGATTGCTTCGCTACGCTCGCAATGACGAGGCTTTGAAACTCTATCCCAGCGCAATCCGCCGCGTCACCCCGACCGCGTCCAGGAATGGCGCGTCGTGGCTGACCACGAGCAGCGCGCCGTCATAGGCAGCGAGCCCCGCCTCGACCGCTTCCAGCGAGTCGATGTCGAGATGGTTGGTCGGCTCGTCGAGGATCAGCAGTTGCGGCGGCTGCGGCGCGCCGAGCGTGCAGGCCAGCCCGGCGCGCAGCATCTGGCCGCCGCTCAGCGTGCCGACGACCTGTAGCGCCGCATCGGCACGAAAGCGAAACCGCGCGAGCGCGGCGCGGCAGGCGTTTTCGTCGGTTTCCGGATGCAGGCGGCGGAAATTGTCGCGGATCGATTGTGCCGGGTCGAGCAGCGACACCGTCTGATCGAGCATCGCATGCTCGGCAATCACCCGCACCCGCCCCGCCCATGGCTGTAACTGGCCGGTGAGCAGCGCGAGCAGCGTCGTCTTGCCCGAGCCATTGGGGCCGGTGATCGCGACGCGTTCGGGGCCGACCATGGTGAAGGACAGGGTTTCGATCACCGGTTCGCCGGACGCATAGCCCGTAGTGGCATCCGCGACGTCGACGACAAGGCGGTTCGCCGCGAGGCCGCTGGGCGCGATGGCGACGGTGAACGGCTGAAGCACCTCGACGCGGCTTCGCGCAGCGGCCAGCGCGTCGCCGGCTTCGTCGCGCTTGCGGGCCGCCAGCCGCGCCCCGGCGCCGCCGCTGTCCTCGGCGCGGTCCTTCATCGCGCCGAGCAGGATGCGCGGCATGTCGCCCTTCGCGGCCTTCTTGCGCCCGCCCTTGTCCTTGCGCGCCTTGCGCTCGCTCGCCGCCTGCACCTCGCGCGCGACCTCGGCCGATCGGCGCTCGGCGTCGGCGAGGCCCTGCTCGGCCTGCGCGAGCTCTGCGGCCTTGCGCGCACGATAGGCGCTCCAGTTGCCGCCGTAGCGCGCCGCACCGAGCGACGTGAGTTCGACGGTCGCGTCCATTTCCTCGAGCAGTTCGCGGTCGTGGCTGACGACGATCATCCCGCCGCGCCAATCGGCGACCAGGTCGATCACCGCCTGCCGCCCGTCGCGGTCGAGATTGTTGGTCGGTTCGTCGAGCAGCAGGAAATCGGGTTCGGCGAGGACCGCCGCGGCAAGCGCGGCGCAGGTGCGCTGGCCGCCCGACAGGCCGGCGAGCGGCGTATCAGGGGTCGCGACGAGTCCGACGCGGGCGAGCGCTACTTCGATCCGGCTTTCGAGCGTCCAGTCGGCGTCGGCGAGTTCGTCGGCCGTCGCGGTGCCCGCCTCGGCACGTGCGAGCAGCGCCAGCGCGTCGGTCACCCTGAACAGATCGGCGATCCGCGCGCCGGGTTGCGGCTGGACGGTCTGGCGGAGCATCGCGAGCGTGCCCGCGACACGCACGCCGCCGGCTCGCGGCTCGATCTCGCCCGCAATCAGGCGCAGCAGCGTCGTCTTGCCGACGCCGTTGCGCCCGACGAGCCCCGTCCGCTCGGCGGCGAAGCCGAGGTCGAGGCCGGTGAACAGCGGCTGGGCGTCAGGGGTGGTGTAGTGAAGATTCGAGAGGGTGATCGTGGCGGGCATGGACTTCATCCTGCAAGGCAAGGCTTTGGGGCGATGGCTTGGCCGGGAAATCCATGGCGGCTTACTCTTCCTTCGAAATCAGGCAATCATGATAGGCCGCGCGGGCCGCCACCGCAACCCACGCGCCGGGCGATCGATCGCCTGGCCTTCAATAGGGCGCCTCGCCCGCCGCGACCTCATCGCGCTTGCGCCGCAGCGAACCGCGCAATTCGTCCGCGGGCAGGCTCGCGGCGATCCGATTGGCTTCGTCGATCAGCGCCTGGTCCCTGGTCATCCAGCCATGGTCGTAGAGCGCCTCGGCGAGCAGTATTTTTTCGAACCAGTCGTCGGGGATCGCCTTCACGCGGTAGCGGTTCGCCTGCACCCGCATCGCCGACCATTCGGCGAGCCGCGGATCGTCGAAACGCAGCCCATGGTCGAACAACTGGCCGGCGGCGCCGCGAAATTCATAATGATCGCCATCGCCGCCGCGCACCGCGAGCGCCGGGCCGAGCAGTCGCACGGTTTCGTCGAGCCAGGCGATTTCCTGTTGCTGACCCGCGACATCGCCATAGTCGGGATCATTGTGCTGCGCGGCATAAAAGGCGCCGATCGCCTGCAATTCGCGCAGCTTCAGGCTCGCCTCGGGGTCCGAGGCAAAGCGCACCGCCGATGCCTTGGCGCGCGCCTCGATCTGGATGAAGGCGTCGCGGATCGCGTCCTTTTGTGCGCTATAGTCGAGGCCGAAGGCATCGGAGACCATCTGCCCGATCGCCTCGACCTCGGCCTCGCCCGCCGCGCTCTCCACCTGCATCGCCATCGCGTTCGGCGCCGCCGCGCCGATCGCTCCCGTCGCCAGCAAAGCCGCCGCCATCCCTGTCCGCATAAAAGCTCCACCTTCCGGAGCGACCCTGCGCCCCGTCTAGCCGCGTTCCCGCTCTCACGGCAATATTGACATCGTTCCTGTTTCGACTATTATTTCTGTCATGACAGAAATTATCGAACATGAGTCGAAACTGTCCCCCGCGGCGACCGAGTTCATCCTCCATTGGGGCAATCTCGGCGGGCAATGGGGGGTCAACCGGTCGGTCGCGCAGATCCACGCGCTGCTCTTCGTCAGCGACCGCCCGCTGCACGCCGAGGAGATCGCCGACCTGCTGGGCCTTGCGCGCTCGAACGTCTCCAATTCGATCAAGGAATTGCTCGGCTGGCGGCTGATCAGCCGCATACCCGTGCTCGGCGACCGGCGCGATCATTTCGCCGCCGAAACCGACATCTGGGAAATGGTGACGCGCATCGCTGCCGGGCGCAAGGCGCGCGAGGTCGATCCGGCCGAGGCGGCGCTGAAGGCGTGCGTCGCACGCGCGGCACACGACCCCGGCCTGAGCGACGGCGCAAAGGCGCGGCTTTCCGACATGCTCGATTTCGTCACGACGATGTCGCGGTGGCACGACGAGATGCTGGCGGTGCCGAAGCCGGCGCTGATGCGGCTGATCAAGCTGGGCGCCGGGGTGACCAAGCTGATCAATTGGCGGCCCGGCAAGGGCAAAGAGGCCAAGTAGGAGACGGACGATGTGGGGCGGAGCGCAGCGCGAAACGGTCGAAACGGCCCCCGCCTCTTCCGTGCGCGGCGACGAGGCGCTGTATGACTACCGCTTTCGCCGCCTCGTCGCGTGCGCCGACTGGGACGCGCTGCCGGGCGACGTCCGCCGCCGCTTTTCCAAGCGACTCACCGGACAGGCCGTCGCGGCCTATAGCGGCGAGATCGTGTGGACCCGTCTTTCCCGGGCGGGATGGTGGCTTGCGCAGGTCTGCCGCCTGATCGGCGCGCCGCTCCCCCTCGCCGCCAGCGGCCCCGCCCCGGCGGCGGTCGCGGTGAGCGAGGACCGCCGCAGCGGCGGGCAATATTGGACGCGCCTCTACGGCCGAAAGGCGGGCCACCCGCAGGTGATCCACAGCGCCAAGAGCTTCGCCGGGCCGACGGGGCTGGAGGAGCATATCGGGCGCGGCTTCGGCATGGCGCTGACCGTGCGCGCCGAGGCCGACGCGTTGATCTTCGCCTCCGACCATTATTTCTGGCAGGCCGGCCGCCTGCGGCTGCGCCTCCCCCGCTGGGTCACGCCCGGCGAGACGATGGTCACGCACCAGCATCTCGGCAGCGGGCGCTTTGCTTTCGACCTCAAGGTGACGCACGCGCTGCTCGGCGAACTGGTTAACCAGCACGGATTGTTCCGCGATGGCTGATGGCCCGGTCATCCTGTTCGACGCCGAATGCGTCCTTTGCTCGGCCAATGCGCAGTTCGTGCTGCGCCATGACAGGGCGGGGCATTTCCGGCTGGCGTCGATCCAGGGGGAAAAAGGCGCCGCGCTCGCCCGCGCGCACGGCCTCGACCCCGCTGACCCGGTGAGCATGCTGATCGTCGAGGGCGATCATGTGCGCCGCGACAGCGACGCGGTGCTGTCGATCTACGAAGCGCTCGGCCTGCCCTGGCGGCTGATGGGTCTCTTCCGGCTGATCCCGGCAGCGCTCCGCGATCCCGTCTATCGCTGGGTCGCGCGCCATCGCTACCGCCTGTTCGGCAAGCGCGAAACCTGCTGGGTCGCCCCGCCCGAGTATCGCGCCCGCATCCTGTGAAAGACGTTCCATGAAAATCCTGATCCTCGGCGGCTATGGCGTCTTCGGCGGGCGTCTCGCCGAACTGCTCGCCGATTGCGCCGATCTGGAATTGCTTGTCGCGGGCCGCGACCGCCAGCGCGCCGAGGGTTTTTGTGCGGCCTATCGTGGGCAGGCGCGCGTCATCCCGCTCCAGCTCGACCGCCGCGACATTGCGGACGCCCTCACCGTGCAGCAGCCCGATCTCGTCGTCGACGCCTCGGGGCCGTTCCAGGATTATGGCGCCGACGGCTATCGCGTGATCGAAGCCTGCATCGCCGCCGGGGTCGACTATCTCGATTTCGCCGACGGCGCCGATTTCGTTTTCGGAGTGAGCCGCTTCGACGCGGCAGCCAAGGCCGCAGGGGTGTTCGTCCTGTCGGGGGTCAGCAGCTTTCCCGCGCTGACCGCCGCGGTGCTGCGCGAGATGGCGAAAACGATGGAGATCAGGACCGTCGACGGCGGCATCGCCCCGTCGCCTTACGCCGGGATCGGGCTCAACGTCATGCGCGCGGTGGTGGGTTACGCCGGCGCACCGGTGAAGCTGCGGCGCGCTGGCAAGGACGGACACGGCACCGGCCTCGCCGAAAGCCAGCGCTTCACCGTCGCGGTCCCCGGCCGCCTGCCGCTGCGCAATATTCATTTCTCGCTCGTCGATGTGCCCGACCTGCAGGTGCTGCCTCCCGCCTATCCGGCGCTGACCGACATCTGGATGGGCGCGGGGCCGGTGCCCGAAATCCTGCACCGCATATTGAACCTGCTCGCGAAAGCGCGTTCGACGCTGCGCCTGCCCTCGCTCGAACCCTTGTCGCGGCTTTTCTATTGGGTCCTCAACCGGATGAAGTTTGGCGAACATCGCGGCGGCATGTTCATCCGCGCCCGCGGGCAAGCGGACGGCGCGCCGGTCGAACGCAGCTGGCACCTGCTCGCGGAGGGCGACGACGGCCCCTACATTCCGTCGATGGCGATCGAGGCGATCGTCCGCAAGCTGCTTGCCGGGATACGCCCCGAGCCGGGCGCACGCTCGTCGATCGATGCGCTCGACCTCGCCGATTTCGAAGCGCTGTTCGCACCGCGCTCGATCCACACCGGCTTTCGCGCCGACGAACCCGACGCGCCCTTCTATCGTCGCATCCTCGGCTCGGCGTTCGACGCCTTGCCGCCTCGCGTCCGCGAACTCCATGCGAGCGAGGCCGCGCGCCGATGGCGCGGCGTGGCCGAAGTCCGCCGCGGCAAAAGTCCGCTCGCGCGGCTCGCCGCCGCGATCATCGGCTTTCCCAAGGCAGCGGACGCGGTGCCGGTGACGGTAAGCTTCACGCCCGAAGCCAAAGGCGAGCGCTGGACACGCGACTTCGGCGGCCGCCGCTTTTCATCGCTGCAACATGCGGGAAGCGGGAAAAATGCCTTTCTGCTCGTCGAACGCTTCGGCCCTGCCGCCTTTGCGATGGCGCTCGTCGTCGACGGCGACCGGATGCGGCTCGTGCCGCGCCGCTGGTCGCTGCTCGGCGTGCCGATGCCGCGTTTCCTGATGCCCGGCGGGCCGAGCTTCGAGACCGACACCGACGGCAAGTTCGAGTTCAATGTCGAAATCCGCCTGCCCCTGGCCGGGCTGGTCGTCGCGTATCGAGGCACGCTTGAGCCGGTCCTCCCAGCCTGAATCCGCTTGCCCGCCGCTTTTGCATCCTTACATTGGCACGCACGATAATTTCCCAAACCAAGAGGTCGCCTTGCCATGTCCCGTAAAGCCGTCACCGCGCCGCTGGCGCTGGTCGCCCTGTTCATGACCCCCGCCGCCGCACAGGCCGCCGGCGACGCCGCGAGCGCGACCACCCCTGCCGCGCTGACCTATCCCGACAGCGAGCGCGGCACGACGGTCGATCCGCAGTTCGGGGTCGACGTCGCCGACCCCTATCGCTGGCTGGAGGACGATGTCCGCGTCAATCCAAAGGTCGCGGCGTGGGTCGCCGATCAGAACAAGGTCACCGACGCCTATTTGGACACGCTGCCCGGCCGCGACGCGTTCAAGGCGCGGATGACCGAACTCTATAATTACGAACGCTTCGGCCTGCCGCGCAAGGCGGGCACGCGCTATTTCTACACCCGCAACGACGGGCTGCAGCCGCAGTCGGTGCTGTTCGTCCGCGAAGGGCTGAAGGGCGAGGGCCGCGTCCTGATCGACCCCAATGGCTGGGCCAAGGACGGCGCGACCGCGCTCGCCGAATGGACCCCGTCGGAGGATGGCAAGAATCTGCTCTATTCGGTGCAGGACGGCGGCACCGACTGGCGCATCGTCCGGGTGATGGACGTCGCCACTGGCAAGGATTTGCCCGACGAAGTGCGCTGGGTGAAATTTTCGTCGCTCGACTGGGCGAAGGACGGCAGCGGCTTTTATTATTCGCGCTTCCCCGAGCCGAAGGAGGGCGAGGCCTTCCAGTCGCTCAATGAAAATCACGCTGTCTATTTCCACAAGCTCGGCACGCCGCAAAGCGCCGACGTGCTGATCCACGCGACCCCCGACAAGCCCAAGCTCAACAACAGCGCCGTGGTCAGCGACGACGGCAAATATCTGATCGTCGTCGGCTCCGAAGGCACCGACGAACGCTATGGACTGACGCTCTATCCGATCGGGCCGAAGGGCGCGGGCAAGCCGGTGTCGCTGGTGAGCGACTTCGCGAACAATTGGGAATATGTGACCAACACCGGAACGCGCTTCACCTTCCTCACCAACAAGGGCGCGCCGCGTCAGCGGCTGGTGTCGATGGATATTAGGAAGCCCGCGGCGCTGACCCAGCTCGTCGGCGAACAGGCGGGCACGCTGGTCGGCGCCTCGCGCGTCGGCAACCGCATCATCCTGTCCTACCTCGGCGATGCCAAGTCGGAAGCGCGGATGGTCGCGCTCGACGGCAAGCCGGTCGCCAATATCAACCTCGCCGACATCGGGTCGGCGTCGGGCTTTGGCGGCAAGTCGGCCGACCCCGAAACCTTCTACAGCTTCTCCAGCTACGCTCGGCCAACGACGATCTATCGGCTCGACACCGCGACCGGAAAGAGCGAGATTTTTGCCGAGCCAAAGCTGACCTTCAATCCGCAGGACTTCAGCGTCGAACAGCGTTTCTATACGTCGAAGGACGGCACCAAGGTGCCGATGTTCCTGGTGATGAAGAAAGGCCTCGACCGCAGCAAGGGATCGCCGACCCTGCTCTACGGTTATGGCGGCTTCAATGTGTCGATGACCCCGGGCTTCTCGCCCACCCGCCTCGCCTGGGTCGACAAGGGCGGCGTGCTCGCGATCGCGAACCTGCGCGGCGGCGGCGAATATGGCAAGGCGTGGCACGACGCCGGCCGCCTCGACAAGAAGCAGAATGTCTTCGACGATTTCATCGGCGCGGGCGAATATCTGATCGCGCAGGGCATCACCGGCAAGGGCCAGCTGGCGATCGAGGGCGGATCGAACGGCGGGCTGCTCGTCGGCGCGGTGACCAACCAGCGCCCCGACCTGATCGCCGCGGCGCTGCCCGCGGTCGGCGTGATGGACATGCTGCGCTTCGACCGCTTCACCGCCGGGCGCTATTGGGTCGACGATTATGGCTATCCGTCGAAGGAGGCCGATTTCAAGACCCTGCTCGGTTACTCGCCCTATCATAATATCAAGGACGGCACCGCCTATCCGGCGGTGCTGGTGACCACCGCCGACACCGACGACCGCGTGGTTCCGGGGCACAGCTTCAAATATACCGCCGCGCTCCAGCACGCCCATGCCGGCGACAAGCCGCACCTGATCCGCATCGAAACGCGCGCCGGCCACGGATCGGGCAAGCCGACCGACAAGATCATCGCCGAAGCCGCCGACAAATATGCCTTTGCGGCCAAATGGACCGGGCTGAGCGTCCAGTAAGGCGCTGGCCCTGGGTCGCCGCCACCATCCTCCTCGGGCTGGTGGCGGCGGTCTGGGCCGTGCTTCCCGACGGCAGGGCGGCGCGCGTCGAACGCCACGCGGCGTGCGGCGACCTCGCCGGCCTGCCGCGTGTCGAACGCCTGGCCGACGGGCGAAGCGCGATGCGGCTGCGCGTGCTGCAGTGGAACGTCGAGGGCTTGCCCTGGCCGATCCGTAGCGGACGCGAAGCAAAACTGGCGCGCGTTGCCGACTGGATCGCGAAACACCGCGCCGCGGGCCTCGGCCCCGACATATTGATCCTGCACAAGGCTTTCACGCCCACAGCCTCGCGCATCGCCGTCGCGGCCGGGTTCCGCACGATCCTTCCCGGTCCGGCGCGCGATCAGCGGCGCGAACTCGCCTCGGCGCCGCCGCCCGCGGGCTATGCCGACGCCGCGCGCTGGTGGAAGGGCGAACATGTCGGCAAATGGCTCGACGGAGGACTCTATGTCGCGACCGACCTTCCCGCCATGGGCGTCGTCAGCACTGCCTTCGGACGCGACAGTTGCGCCGGATATGATTGCCTGTCGAACAAGGGCGCCCAGTTCCTCGCGCTCCCCCTGCCCGGCGCGCCCGAGCCGCTCGCGATCTTCAACACCCATCGCAATTCGCGCGAACCCGCCAAGGTCGGGATCGCGCGCGCCGAGACCGCGCATATGTTGCAGACGAAGGAAAACGACGCTTTCCTGACCGGGTTCGCGGCGTCCGATGCGGCGATGATCGCCGCTGGCGATTTCAACAACTATCGCGCCGGCGACCGCAGCGGACGCTTCGCCGCCGATCCGGCCTTCCGGCTGGTCGGGAAGGGCGCGGGCTTTGCCGCGCGCCCGGCGCCGATGACCGACCACGCGGCATGGAAACAGGCCTATGACCTGATCGGTTATCGCAGCAACGACCGGCTACGCGTCGAACCGCTTTCGGTCGCGACCCTGTTCGATGGCAAACATGGCCCTCGTCTTTCGGACCATGACGCCCAATATATCGTCTTTCGCATCAGCTGGCGCAGCGACGCTCAGCCGTTCGACCCTCCCCCCTGCTTCAAAGGGAAATGACATGTCCTTCGCCTTCGCCCCGACCGCCACTACCGCCGACGCCCAATGGGCCGAAACCGCCGCCGCCGCCGAAGCGCTGATAGAGGGCGAACCCGACGGCATCGCCAATATGGCCAATGTCGCGGCTCTGATCTGGCAGGCGATCCCCGATTTGAACTGGGCGGGCTTCTACCGCTTCGACGGCAAGGAACTCGTACTCGGCCCATTCCAGGGCAAGGCGGCGTGCATCCGCATCCCGCTCGACAAGGGCGTGTGCGGCGCTGCGGCGCGACTGCGCGCGACCCAGCGGGTCGAGGATGTCCACGCCTTCCCCGGTCACATCGCGTGCGACGCCGACAGCCGCAGTGAGCTGGTGGTGCCGATCGTCGCCGGCGACCGGTTGATCGGGGTGCTCGACCTCGACAGCCCCATCCCCAATCGCTTCACCGCCGACGATCAGGCCGGTGCCGAGTCGCTGGTCGCGCGCATTGCGGCGGCGCTCGCCCCTTGAAATCTGACCCAAATCGGGACGAAATCGTCAAGGTAAACGGATTCGCGGAAAAGCCGCGATTTTGCTAACAAGCTGTTAACCAATCGCTGTTGCCGCCCCCGGCGACCGCTGTCGGAACAGGGAGTTAGACCATGCGCACCGCAATTCTTCTCGGGCTCGCCGCCGGATCGCTGCTGCTGGCGGGCCAGGCGCACGCCTTTGGCCATGATCCCGCGCCGCGGCTCGACTATGGCGCGCCGTCGGCGCCCGACGCGCGCGTCTACACCGGTTATCCCGACCGCGTGCCGAGCGAAGTCGATTACCGCCAGGTCAACGGCACCTACGACGCCGAGGGGCGCTGGACGGGCACCTGGAACGGCACCTATGAAGCGCCCGACGGCCGCCGTTACGACGGCCGCTACGAAGGTACGGTCGAGGGTGCGGGCACCAGCTATGCGCCGCCGCCCGCGTACGATCCCTACTATGACAATCGTGGCGGCTATGACGGGTACGACGCGCGCTATGACGAGGAAATGAATCGCCGCTGTGGCCGGGGGGGCACGGTCGGCGGTGCGGTTGTCGGCGGCGTCGTGGGGGGCATCGCCGGCAATCGCATCGCGGGGCGCGGCAACCGGACCGAAGGCACGCTGATCGGTGGCGCGCTCGGCGCCGTCGCCGGCGGCGCGATCGGCAGCGACGCCGACCGCAAGCGCTGCGACGAGTGGCACAGCCGCCGCAGCTCCTATCAGCAGGGCGGGGGCTATCCGCCGCAGGGCTATTACGGCCAAGGCGGCACGACCGTCTATCAGCAGGGCGGCTACGGCTATCAGGGCTATGGCGCGCCCTATGGCTATTACACCCCGGGGGTCGTCGTGACGACGATCATCACCACCGGCGCGCCGGTGGTGACCGAGCGGGTCGAGACGACCACCCGCTCCTATTATGAAAATGTCCCGGTGCGGAAGCGCTATGTCGCCAAGAAGAAGTGGAAGCCCCGGCCCAAGCCGCGCTGCGCCTGCTGAACCACGGATCGGCAAGAGCAGAGGGCCCGCCTCCCGACAGGGACGGCGGGCCTTTTGCCGTCCGGCAACGTTTCGTCGTGCCCGAATACCGGTTCAGCGGCGCGAAAGCATCCTGGTCCTATTGCGCGACGATGGCGGACCGCGATGGGCGATGTCCGCGCGTGGGGAAGGAATCCTCGATGCGTAAGATTGCCAATATCGCCGCCGCCGCCGCGGTCGTCATCACCTCGGTCGGGCTGAGCGCCGTTCCCGCCGAGGCGCGCGGGCGCCATGGCGGCTGGGGCCATCGCGACCGCGACAACATCAGCACCGGCGAAGTGCTCGGTGGCCTGTTCGTCATCGGCGCGATCGCCGCGATCGCCAGCGCCGCGACCAAGGACAAGGACCAGCGCCGCGAGCCACGCTACGACCCGCCCTATCCGAACGATCAGTATCGCGAAGTGCCGCGCTACCAACCCGACGCCGACAGCGACGCATCCACCGGCGCCTATGGCCGCGGCGAGGCCGAGGCGCGCGCCGCCGACGCGTGCAGCTGGGCGGTCGAGGCCGAAATGGGCGACGATGCCCGCGTCGACCGCGTCGACGGCACCGAGCCGAACAATGGCGGCTGGTATGTCACCGGCACCGCCTCGCACGCCAACGGCGAGGTCCGCAGCTTCGGGTGCAGCTACAGCAACGGCCGGGTGGTCGACGTCAACTTCGGCGGCTGATCACCACCCACCGCATTCGCAAAGGGCCGCGTCACCCAAGGGTGGCGCGGCCCTTTGCTTTTGAAGCTGAACCCCCGCTAAACCAAGTCTGAACCCCAGATAAGCGGCGGGTTCAGACCCGCGACACCCCCCTCCTTCTATACCGGCATCAACAGGCGGCGAACTCTGCCCCCTGCGTTGAAGGAGACCGAACCATGGCTATGACCAAATTGACCAAGGCCGCAGTTGGTGCGGCCACCGCCGGCGCAATGTTGCTCGGCAGCACCCCCGCGATGGCCCGCGACCGCGATCGCGATCGCGATGGCGACGGGATCAGCGCGGGCGAAGTGATCGCCGGCGCCGTCGTCCTCGGCGGCCTCGCCGCGATCCTGTCGAGCGGCGGCAACGACCGTTACGACCGCGGCGACCGTTACGATGGGCGCTACGACAACCGCGGCGGTGGGCGCTACGACAATGATGCGCGGTACGGATATGGCTATGACTATGGCCGCTATGGCAACAGCCGCAGCGCGGTGAACCAGTGCGTCAACGCGGTCGAGCGCGGCAGCCGCCGCTATGGCAACACCGACGTCACCCAGGTGACCAGCATCGACCGCAAGCGCGACGGCTACAAGGTCAAGGGCCGCGTCGTCGTCCGCGACGGCTACGGCGGTCGCTGGGGCCGCGGCGGCTATTACGACCAGGGCAAGTTCAGCTGCGACATCCGCTATGGCCGCGTGCAGGACATCAAATTTTCGGGCCTGCGCTAAGCTCCTTGAGCCCCTCCCTTCCGGGGGAGGGGCTTTTCTTTGTCCGCGCCAAGCCGCATGAAGCGGCATGATCAAACACAGCCTGTTCACCGCGCTGCTGCTGACCGCAGCCACCCCCGCCCTGGCGAAGGACGACACCCCCGCCGCCGACCCCGCGCGGCTGAAAGCCGATGTCGAGAAGCTCGTCGCCTTCGGCACCCGCCACACATTGTCATCGGCGACCGATCCGAAGCGCGGCATCGGCGCCGCGCGCAATTGGGGCGCCGCCGAGTTCGAGCGCATTTCCAAGGCCTGCGGCGGCTGCCTGACGGTGTCGCGAATCAGCGACCGCTTCGAAGGCCCGCGCGCACCCGACGGGGTGATCGTCGAAAACGTCCTCGCGATCCAGAAAGGCAGCGGCGATCCGGCGCATGTCATCATGATCGCGGGCCATATCGACAGCCGCGTCACCGACCCGATGAACTTCACCGCCGACGCCCCCGGCGCCAACGACGACGCGTCGGGCACCGCACTGGTGATCGAGGCGGCGCGGCTGCTGTCGAAGGACAAGCACCGCGCGACGATCGTCTATGCGCTGCTGTCGGGCGAGGAGCAGGGGCTGTGGGGCGGCAAGCTGCTCGCGCGGCACGCGCAGACCGAGAAGTGGCAGGTCGCGGCGATGCTTAACAACGACATCGTCGGCGGCACCCACGGGCTCGACGGCACGATCGTCGACGGCCGGGTGCGCGTGTTCAGCGAGGGCATCCGCGCGTCGGAGGATCTGGCGGCACAGCTTGCACGGCGCGGCATCGGTGGCGAGGACGACGGTCCGTCGCGCGCGCTCGCCAAGGCGGCAATCCGGGCGGGCGAAGCGAATCCGGCGATCGGGCTGGAGGTGCTCGCGGTGCGCCGCCCCGACCGTTTCCGCCGCGGCGGCGACCATCTGCCGTCGCTCGAACTCGGCTATCCGGCGATCCGCTTCACCGTCGGGGTCGAGGATTACGACCACCAGCACCAGGATCTGCGCACCGAGAACGGCCGCAAATATGGCGACACGGTCGACGAGATGGACTTCCCCTATCTCGCCCGCGTCACCGCGCTCAACGTCGCGCTGGCGCGCACCCTCGCCGACGCGCCGCCCGCTCCGGCCAGCGTCAGCATCGACGGCGCGGTGAGTTCGGACACGAAAGTCGCCTGGACGCCGGTCAAGGATGCGGCCGCCTATCGCATCCACTGGCGCCGCGCCGACAAGAGCGGCTGGACCGATTCGAAACTGGTTCAGGCCGACGCCGGCGGCGAAATCCTGCTCAAAGGCGTGCAGATCGACGACCATTTTTTCGGCGTGTCGGCGGTGTCGTCGGGCGGTGCCGAAAGCATCGTCACGTTTGGCGGTCTGCCACCGCAAAAATAGGGTGAGCCGACGCCCGCGCTAGCCGATTATTTACCATCCGGTGCTATAGGCAGCGATGGGACCAAAATCGCTGCCCGGAGTGGGATCCGGCGGCATGATTTGGGTCGCCCATGTCGCACGACGAGGAACAATCTGCTTCCGAAAGCGCCGAAAAACGGCAGCCGCGCCAGTCGCGGCTGGTGAAGGCCGCGCTCGAATCCGACCGGTTCGGCCGCTTCGACGTGACCGTGCGCAATGTGTCGCAGACCGGCATCGGCGGCCAGGCGCCGCATTGCCTGGCGCGCGGCGAACGGCTCACCGTCCATTTGCCGGGCCACAGGGCGATGATGGGGACGGTGCGCTGGGTCGTCGATCAGCGTTTCGGGATCGAAACCGACGAGGAAATCCGCCTCGACCAGCTGCGTGCGGCACATGGCGGCGGCGTCCCCTCGGCCGACCGCAGCGTCGAATTCCGCATCATCCCGCCGCCAAAGGACGTTGCGAAGCGCCCCGGCCTGTCGCTCGGCGCGGCTTCGCCCGGCAATCCGTACATGAGCGACTGGCGCGCGCGGCGGTAACGCCCGTTTTCGAGCGAAACGCGACGTTCCATTTCTCGTCACCCCGGGCTTGACCCGGGGCCTGCCTTGTCTTTGAACCGGCAGCGAAAGAAGGAAGGCGGGTCCCGGGTCAAGCCCGGGATGACGATGATGGAGGCGTCCGCTTTCCACCCCAAAGCCGACCTGCAGACGGCAAAACGGAAAACCGGCGCGGATCGCTCCGCGCCGGGTCCCCCGTGTAAACCTGCGATAAAAAAGTGCGCTGCGCGTCAGGCGACGCGGCGCACTTCATTGCCTTCTTCGTCGATGTCGCGCAGCACATAGCCGCGGCCCCAGACGGTCTCGATGTAGTTTTCGCCGCCGCACGCGAGCGCGAGTTTCTTGCGCAGCTTGCAGATGAAGACGTCGATGATCTTGAGTTCGGGTTCGTCCATGCCGCCATAAAGATGGTTCAGGAACATTTCCTTGGTCAGCGTCGTGCCCTTGCGCAAGCTGAGCAGCTCGAGCATCTGATATTCCTTGCCGGTCAGATGGACGCGGGTGCTGTCGACTTCGACCGTCTTGGTGTCGAGATTGACCGCCAGCTTGCCGGTCTTGATGACGCTCTGGCTGTGGCCCTTCGAACGGCGGACGACCGCATGGATGCGGGCGACCAGTTCGTCGCGGTGGAACGGCTTGGTGACATAATCGTCGGCACCGAAGCCGAACGAGCGTACCTTCGAATCCATTTCGGAAATGCCCGACAGGATCAGCACCGGCGTCTGCACCTTGGCGGTGCGGAGCTTTTTCAGCACGTCATAGCCGTGCATGTCGGGCAGGTTCAGGTCGAGCAGGATGATGTCGTAATCATAGAGCTTGCCCAGATCCAGGCCCTCTTCCCCCAGATCGGTGGAATAGACGTTGAAGCCTTCGGTCGTGAGCATCGTGTCGATCGCCTTGGCGGTCGTCGGCTCGTCCTCGATCAGCAATACGCGCATTGGGCACCCCTTGACTGTTTCCCACGATGACCCCGCGACCCGTCCGCTTGATCACCTGCGTGATGTCACCGACCGAACCCCTGTTGCGGGACTGCCGGAACATTAACCATGAAAGCAATGAAGGGAAAAGGTTAATTTTGATTTAACCCGCAGGAATCCACGAGTCGCGAGGCATTCATGCCACAGTTTCGGGTCCCGAACGCCCCGAAGCGAGCATCAGATGCTGCGCATGCGCACCGGTGCAGGAGCGCTTGAGCGTGTCGACCAGATGGTCCGACAACGCCTTGACCCGCGCCGGGCGCAGCCGCGATGGTGGCGAAAGAAGGTGAAGATAGGATTGCGGCAGCGACCAGTCGGTGAGGATGCGGACGACGTCGCCCTTCACCAGCGCCTCCTCGGCGATGAAATCGGGAAGCACCGCGATGCCGCCACCGGCGATCAACAGCGGGATCATGATGTCGCCATTGTTGGTAAACAGCGGCCCGGTCGGGATCACCGTCGCCTCTTCGCCGTCGCGGTGGAACCGCAGCGGCATCGCGCGTTCGCGGTGGCCGTATCCGATCAGCCTGTGGCGGCCGAGGTCGAGCGGGTGGCGCGGGGTGCCCTGTTTTTCCAGATAGGCCGGGCTCGCGATCACCGATCCCGCGACCGGCGCGATGGTGCGCGCGAGCAGGCTCGAATCCTCCATGCTCGCGATGCGCAGCGCCAGGTCGATCCCCTCGGCGACGACATCGTGGCGCGCATCGCTCAGCATCACCTCGATCTCGACCGCGGGGTGCATTTCTAGGAAGGTCGCGAGCGGGCGGCCGAGCACCTTGATCCCGAAGCTCATCGGCGCGGCGAGGCGGATCGGACCGGCCAGGT
The DNA here is from genome assembly GCF_059421785.1 of Sphingopyxis sp. GW821-FHT02C12. Taxonomy (NCBI): domain Bacteria; kingdom Pseudomonadati; phylum Pseudomonadota; class Alphaproteobacteria; order Sphingomonadales; family Sphingopyxidaceae; genus Sphingopyxis; species Sphingopyxis sp. GW821-FHT02C12. The sequence continues at coordinate 1,904,888 of NZ_JBWKVQ010000001.1, read as the reverse complement.
CGTTGCGGTCGCCGCGCGCCGCCTCGGTCGCCGTGGTCGCCGCCGCGACCATCGCATGCGCCTCGCCGAGCAGCCCGGCGCCGGCGGTCGAGACGGTGACGGTGCGCGAACTGCGGTGGAGCAAGGCAATGCCGAGCGATGCCTCGAGCCGGGTCACCGCCTTCGACACGCTCGCCTTCGACAGGCCGAGCGTCGTCGCGGCGGCGGTAAAGCTGCCGCTATCGGCGACGGCGGCGAAACAGGCCCAGCCTTCATAATCGGGAAGCGCCATTCTCTTCGTCCTCTATTGCCTGCCCATGGTCGCCACCTGTTGCCCCGTCATTGCAAGCGAAGCGAAGCAATCCAGGGCGGATTACGCACACTCTGGATTGCCGCGTCGCCTCCGACTCCTCGCAATGACGAGGTCTAAAATGGAAACGATAGATTTCCATCTACGCTATTTTAGAAACGATCCCAATCGCTATCTTGGCTTCAACAAGACGGCCACCGCGGCACCCGCCGAAGGCCGATAGAAAGGACGACGCCATGATCGACATTCGCAAATTCGACAGCCTCGGCCACGCCGACCATGGCTGGCTCGACGCCCGCCACCATTTCTCCTTCGCGAACTACCATGACCCGAAGCGCATGGGCTGGGGCGCGCTGCGCGTGTGGAACGACGATGCCATCGCGGCGCAGGCAGGGTTCCCCCCGCACCCGCACCGCGACATGGAAATCATCACCTATGTCCGCAGCGGCGCGATCACCCACCGCGACTCGATGGGCAACACCGGCCGCACCGCGGCGGGCGATGTCCAGGTGATGAGCGCCGGCACCGGCGTGACGCACAGCGAGTTCAACCTCGAGGACGAGCAGACCACGCTGTTTCAGATCTGGATCATGCCCGACCGCGCCGGTGGCAACCCCGGCTGGGGCGCGCGCCAGTTCCCGCAGGCCGATCGGTCCGGCCAGTTCGTGACGCTCGCCAGCGGCATCGAAGGCGATGACGCTTTGCCGATCCGCGCCGACGCCCGGGTGGCGGCGGCAACGGTGAACGCCGGCGAGACGGTCTCCTACGACCTCGAAGCCGGGCGCCACGCCTATCTCGTCGCCGCCAAGGGTCGCATCCGCGTCAATGGCGAGGACGCCGATCCCCGCGACGGCATCGCGCTGCGCGATGTCGGCACGATCGAGGTCGAGGCGATCGACGACGCCGAACTGGTGCTGGTCGACAGCCTGTAACGAAGCCCCGGGCCGCCGCCTCTCCCCCTCCCCTGGCGGCGGCCCACCCCTGTGCCGCGAGTTCCCCTCCCCCCGGCAAATGAACTCGCGGCACCCCCTTCTTCCCAATGTTCCAGTCCAAGGAGTAAAATCATGTCCCATATTCTTCGCATCGATGCCTCGGCCCGCAACAGCGGTTCGACCACCCGCCAACTCACCGACCAGCTCGTCGCCCGCCTTGTCGAACAGGGCTATGGCGCCGCGGTCACCCAGCGCGACCTCGCGCTCACCCCGCCGGCGCTGCTGACCGAAAACTGGGTCGGCGCCAATTTCACCGACGATGCCGAGCGCAACGACGACCAACGCGCGGCCCTCGCGCTTTCGGACGAGCTGATCGCCGAACTCGAAGCCGCCGACACGATCGTCATCGGCGTGCCGGTCTATAATTTCGGCATCCCCGCCGCGCTCAAGGCGTGGGTCGACCTGATCGCCCGCGCCCGTCGCACCTTCCGCTACACCGAGACCGGCCCCGAAGGCCTGCTCAAGGGCAAGAAGGCCTATCTCGTCGTCGCCTCGGGCGGCGTGCCGGTCGGCAGCGATTATGATTTCGCGAGCCGCTACATGCTCCAGCTGCTCGGCTTCGTCGGCATCACCGACGTGCAGATCATCGCCGCCGACCAGCAGATGGTGGACGGCGAAGCGATCGCCCGCGCGACCGCGTCGATCGCCGACCTCAAGCAGGCGGCCTGAATCGATGCGCCGTCTCCCGAGCCTTTTCGTTTCGCACGGCTCGCCGATGATGGCGCTCGAGCCCAGCCCGGCGCGGACCTTCCTCGCCGGGCTGGGCACCCAATTGCCGCGCCCGCGTACAATCCTGATGGTGTCGGCGCACCACGACGCGGCGTACCAAGGGGGCCGCGCGACGGTGACCTCGTCGGCGAACCCGCCGACGATCCACGACTTCGGCGGCTTTCCCGACGAACTCTTTGCGATGCGCTATCCGGCGCCGGGCGACCCGGCGCTCGCGGCGCGCATCGTCGCTCTGCTCGGCGACCACCGCCTGACGGTCACCGCCGATCCCGAACGCGGGCTCGACCATGGCGCCTGGGTGCCCTTGTCGCTGACCTATCCCGGTGCCGATATCCCCGTCGTCCAGCTCTCGATCGCGTCGAACGCCTCGCCCGAACGGCATTATGCGCTCGGCCAGGCGCTGACCCCGCTGCGCGACGAAGGCGTGCTGATCATCGGGTCGGGCAGCATCACCCACAACCTCCGCGCGCTCTTCTCGGCACGCCCCACCATCGACGCCCCCGCCCCGGCGTGGGTGACCGGTTTCACCGACTGGGTTGCCGAACGCATGGCGGCGGGCGCGGTCGACGATGTGCTGCACGCGGTCGAGCGGGCGCCGCACGGCCACGACAATCATCCCACCATGGACCATATCCTGCCCTTGTTCGTCGCGATGGGCGCGGGCGGCGCACCCTTCGCGGCCGAGCGGCTGCACGCCAGCATGACCTATGGTCTGCTCGGCATGGACGTTTATTCTTTCGGCTGACCGGCGCGCGGCCTATAGGCCGCCGATGTTACTCACCGACCATATCCTGTTCCTCGACGGCGAGGCGATCGTCGTCGACAAGCCGGCGGGCCTGCCCGTCGATGCGCCGCGCGATGGCGGCATCAGTCTGATCAATCATCTCGACACGCTGAAGTTCGGGTTCAAGCGCTGGCCGCTCGCGGTCCACCGGCTCGACCGCGACACCTCGGGATGCCTGCTGCTCGCGCGCAATCCCAAGGCGCATGGCCGCTTTACCCAGGCGTTCGAGGCGCGCGCGGTCGAAAAGGCCTATCTCGCGATCGTCGACGGTCTGGTCGCGGGGACAAGCGGCACGATCGACCTGCCGCTCGCCAAGGTTTCGACCGCCGAGGATGGCTGGCGCATGGTCGGCGACGCCGACGGCAGCAAGCGCGGCAAGCCGTCGATCTCGCATTGGGAAAAACTCGCCGAGGTCGGCGGTCGCAGCCTGCTGCGCTTCCGCCCCGAAACCGGGCGCACCCACCAGCTGCGCGTCCACGCGCTCGAAGGGCTCGGCTTTCCGCTCGTCGGCGACCCCGTCTATGGTAGCGGCGGTCCGCGTGATCGCACGATGCTCCACGCCGAGCGGCTGGTGGTGGCGCGCGGCGACAAGCCGTCGATCGTCGCCGAAGCCCCCTTCCCCGACCGCTTCACCGCGCTGGGTTTCGCCGCGCCGGAGGGTGCGGAGCCGACGCGTGGCTGAGATTCCGGAATCGGCGATCAGCGAGAAATTCCTCGCCGGAACCGGGCCGGGCGGGCAGAATGTCAACAAGGTCGCGACCGCGTGCCAGTTGCGCGTCAACGTCTATGCGCTCGGGCTCGACCCCGAAGCCTATAAACGGCTGAAGACCCTCGCCGGCAGCCGGATGACGACCGATGGCGAACTCGTCATCCTCGCGCGCCGCTATCGCACCCAGGAAGCGAACCGCGCTGACGCGCGCGAACGGCTGACCGCGCTGGTCAACGCCGCACGCGTCCGCCCCGAACGGCGGGTGAAAACCAAGCCGAGCAAGGCGGCGAAGGCGCGCCGCGTCGACAGCAAGAAGGCGCGCAGCACGATCAAGGCGGGGCGCGGACGCGTCCGCCCGTCGGACTAAGGCGCAAACCGTCCCGCCGCGAGACAGTAAAGCCGCATTTCGCAGATATTTACGCTCTCTGTTTACCGCTGCGAAAGCATCGTCCCCTAGATTCGCCGCTCCACTTCAACGGGAACGCAGCCGACCGTGAAACACTCTGGTACATTCTCCACCAAGCCGGGCGCCCAAACCCGCGGCGCCGAGCGCGCGCAGGTCAAGGCGAACGCGCGGTTTCGCGAGGCGGGCTTCAACCCCTATGACGCCGAGCTGTTCGACCTGTCGTCGACCGGCTTTCGCATGAACACCTTCGCGCGCCCGGCGATCGGCAAGCATATCTGGGTCAGCCTGCCCGGGCTGCAGCAGCTCGAATGCATCGTCCGCCGCGTCGACGGCAATGAATATGGCTGCGAGTTCGTCAACCCGCTGCACCCGTCGGTCGCCGCGCACATGCAGACCAAGCTGCGCACGCCGCTGCGCTGAGCGTCAGCCTTCGGGCTTTTCCGACTTCTTCAGAATATGCTTCCACTCGGCGGGCGTTACGCGCCCGACCGACAACCGCGACAGCCGGATCAGGTCCATGTCGGCGAGTTTGGGATCGGCCTTGATCGCCGCCAGCGTCACCGGATTGGCGAGCGGACGCACCGGCGCAACGCGCACGATGACCCACGGCGAGCCGTCCTCGGCGGTCGGATCGGGCGACGCCTCCTCGACGATCTCCATGATCCCGACGCATTCCTTGCCGATATTGCTGTGATAGAAGAGCGCCTCGTCGCCGACCTTCATCGCCTTCATATTGAGCTTGGCGCTGTGGTTGCGCACCCCGTCCCACATGCCCTTGCCGTCCTTGACGAGCGTTTCCCACGCATAGGCGTCGGGTTCGGATTTCATCAGCCAATATTGCTTTGCCATGGCGGCGGGCTTAGCCGAGCGATGCGCGGGACGGAACCGCCTTTTTCCCTTTAACCTGTGCCGCGCAACGCCTAAATCGCATGGCATGACGCGCGCCTCGGCGCCGCCCCCTTGCTAGATGGATGACAAGATGACCGCCGCCGTACCCGTGATTTCCATGGCGCTTCCCGCCGACCGTTTCGCGCAGGATTTCGGCGCCTCCTTCGAACGCTTCGGCTTTGCGATGATCACCGACCATGGCATCGACCCCGATCTGATCGACGAGGCGTGGGACAAGGCGAAGCAATTTTTCGCGCTCGATGAGGATCAGAAGCGCGCCTATCATATCCCCGGCGGCGGCGGCGCGCGCGGCTACACCCCGTTCGGGACCGAGATCGCCAAGGGCGCCAAGGAAGTCGACCTCAAGGAATTCTGGCACGTCGGCCGCGACCTGCCCGCTGGCCACCGCCTCGCCGCGCAGCAGCCGAACAATGTCTGGCCCGCCGAGATCGCGGGCTTCCGCACCGCCTACGACAAGCTCTTCGCCGAATTCGACCGCGTCGGCGCCCGCCTGCTCTCGGGCATCGCGCGCTATCTGAAGCTCGACCCCGCCTTCTTCGACGACACGGTCAAGGACGGCAACAGCGTGATGCGCCTGCTCCATTATCCGCCGGTCGAGGCGCCCGCCAAGGGCATCCGCGCCGAGGCGCATGAGGATATCAACACGATCACCCTGCTGCTCGGCGCCGAGGAAGCGGGGCTGGAAATCCTCGACAAGGACGGCAGCTGGCTCCCCGTCTCGCCCCCGCCGGGCGCGATGGCGGTCAATGTCGGCGACATGCTCCAGCGACTGACCAACAACAAGCTGCCCTCGACCACCCACCGCGTCCGCAACCCCGATGCGGGGCGGGCGAGCGTCGCGCGTTACTCGATGCCTTTCTTCCTCCACTTCCGGTCGGACTATCCGATTCAGACGCTGGATAATTGCGTCGATGCGGCGCACCCGGACCTCTACCCGACGCCGATCACCGCGGATGAGTATCTGCAAGAGCGGCTGCGCGAAATCGGGTTGAAGAAATAGGCCCGGACGCGGCGGCAATGCACTGGAAAGACAAGGTCGGTGAGGCTGTGGTCGGCGGACTGGCGGGACTCGCCGTCGTCGTCGTCTTCCTGATCGCGCAGGCCATCCTTTACGGCGCGACGCCCGGCGACTGGCTCGCCTTCGCCGGCGCCATGATCGGTATCGGCGGAGCGACCGGCACTGCCATCTATGTCGCCGACCGCTCCCGCCGCACCGCCCGGCGCGACGACGTCAATTTGCTGGGCGGTGCGATGCATGATCTCGACGCCACGCTCGCGAAGATCGCGCGCGGCGACGCGGGCGGGCCGGACAAGGCGAAGCAGAAGGACAGCATCGTCCTGCTGCTCACCCAGCTCGAATTCGGGCGCGAGGTTTTCGCCCATGCGCTCACGACCTCGCGGATCGACGACGTCGCGCTATGGCGGCACGTACGCCTCATCGAGAAAAACATCGCCGATAACGCGAAGATGATCGCGCGCGAAACCGCGATCGTCAGCAAGAACGAGCCGACCGACGACATCCTCCGCATCTACCGTGAACATACGAAGGCTTTTGCAAACGAATTGCGGCCGCTGCTGCGCAGCGCAATCGAGCGCATCGATCGGCTCTGAGGCCGCTGTGTCGCGACACACGTCGCCACGATCAGCGCCGCTTCCGGCGCAGCACCTTTGCGTGCGACAGGACTATTTCGCCGTCACTGCCATTGAAAGGCAGAAGGTTCGACAGACCGATTCCCGCCGACAGGATCGCCAGAACCTCGGCAGAACGGTGGAGCAGCGCGCCGATCCACACGCATTTTTCCTGCCGCGCGACCTCGGCAAACGCGCGCCGCATCGCGTCCTCGTCGGGCAGCCCGGCATAGCCCCCGCTGATCGCGATCATCGGATCGCGCGAGACGATGCAAGCGGTCGGGTCGGGGAGAAACAGCAGCGCCGCGCCCGCAACCAACGCCAGAAGCAAATTGGCGCCCGGCCCGGCCAGCGCGATCGCGAGGGCGCTCTTCGAGGAATGCTGGACCGGATGCGGCGCATAAGAAACGTAACCACCCACCTCCGCCTTGTGCGGTAAGCGGCGAAACGAGAGCCGCCTCTTGGGCACGTCATAATGGATGCCCATGACGCAGATGGTGCGCAGCGTTGCACCCCAGCGCACCACCGCCCAGGCATGGCCGAGTTCGTGGATCAGGATGACGAGGAAATTCAGGACGACGATCAGTACTATAACCGCCCAAAGGTCGAGACGCAGTTCCCTAAGGCCGGCGAAGACGATGAAACTCAGGACCGACTGCACAAGATATGCGAGCTGTCTGATCACCTATCGCCCCGACCAATAATCGAACACCGCCTGCTGCTGCTCCTTTATGAAGCGCGCCGCCGCCGCGCCCTCCCACGGGCCGTGATAGCCGAGCAGCAGCGCCGTGCCGCCGACCCACCAGCCCTGCCCCGGCAGGCGGTCGCTTTCGCGCACCACCAGCACCGCCATGTCGGGCTGACCGTCCGCCGCGCACAGCCGGTCGACCTCTTCGAGCGTGCGGCACACCGCGCGCATCTTGGGCCGGGTGAAACGAAAGCCAAGGTCGCCGAGCAGTTCGGAGTAGCTGACGCTGCGCCCTTCGCGCGCCGCTTCGGTCAGGATCGCGCGGATGCGCGGCGCATCGCCGAGCGCGCTTGCATCGGCGGGGACCGGTCGGTCGGCATCGAGGCCGGGATCAAGCGCCACGCTTTTTCACGACCCATGTTTTTTCGGCGGCCAGGGGATGAAGCCCGACGTGCGCGCGACATAGGCGTCATAGCCCGGCCGCGTATGCTTCATGCCGCGTTCGAGCAGCGCCTTGCCCGACCATTTGGTGAGGGTGAAGGACAGGAACAACGGCCCGATCACGCTTGCCGCCGCGACCCACAGCGCCGCGTCGGCGGCGACGAGCCAGATGCCCCACCAGGTCAGCGCATCGCCGAAATAATTGGGATGCCGCGTATAGCGCCACAGCCCGGTGTCGAGGATCTTGCCCTGATTGTCGGGGTTGCCGCGAAACCGGTCGAGCTGCCAGTCGCCCACGCTCTCGAATGCGATGCCGGTCAGCGCCGCCGCGACCCCGATCCAGCCGATCACCCCGATCTGCGACGCCGGCGATGCCGCGCTTGCGAAAACGCCGATCTGCGCCGGCAGGCTGGTGACGAACAGCAGCGGCGCCTGGGTCAGGAAGACGCTGACCAGCGCGGTCGTTTCCCACCCCCAATGGCGCTTTTTCATGATCCCCGCGATGATCTTTTCGTAACGCGGGTCTTCGCCGCTCCGCCGCCAGCGGATGAACAGGTGGGTCGCGAGGCGCAGCCCCCACAGCGTCGTCAACCCGAGCAGCAATTGCGCGCGCAGCCCTTCGTTGCCGACCTGGATCGCGGTGCCCCACGCGAGCAGCACCATGCCGAAGGCCCAGAAGGCATCGATGAAGGACACGTCGCGGATCGACAGCGCGATCAGCCACAGCACACCGATGACCAGGATCAGGCCGAAGAAATTGGTCGCCAACACGATTCCCACGCTCGTCATCGCCGTCTCCTGCCCCTGTTGCGTCCGGTCCTAATCCGCCCCCACGATATCGTCGATCGACTTCACCGCACGCTCCGGAAATTTCGGGATGCAGCTCTTATAGACCTCCAGCACCTTCATCATGTCGGCGCGAAAGTCGCCCGTCGGCCAGATCAGCGGCCCGAGGCCTCCCGTCTTGGTCCCATAATCCATCATGCCGACGACCATCGGCACCTTGGCCGCCATCGCGATCTGGTAGAATCCGGTGCGCCATTTCTTCGCCTTGCCGCGCGTCCCCTCGGGCGCGACGGTCAGCATGAATTCAGCGCGGCGCGCGAATTCATCGACCATCTGCTGCACCGCGTTGCTGGCATTGTGGCGATCGACCGGAATGCCGCCCATCTGTTTCATGAAGCCCGCGAGCGGCCATTTGAACAGCGACAATTTGCCCATGAAATGCGCGCGGACCTTCAGGTCGGCGGTCAGACCGAGGAAGTTGACGAAATCCCAGTTGCTGGTGTGCGGCGCGGCGATGATGATGAAACGCCGCGGTTCGGGCACCTCGCCGACCGCTTTCCAGCCGCGCATCCGGTACATCAGCAACAACAGACGCCGCACGGCGCGCGCCACGAGTCCGGGCGGATGATCGTCGATTTCGGTCACTTAGGCTCCTCTTCCCTGAAGGCGGGGATGCGCGAAAGCCAACGACCACGCAAGAAAAACAACAGGAACGTGCTGAGAACGCAAGCGATGACTGGCGCCAGCTTTGGGTAGGAAGCGGACATGGGAATCCTCCCTGTGGCGAAGCCATGGGGAGGGGGACCGCCGCCGCAGGCGGTGGTGGAGGGGCCGCAACGTCGCGCCATAGCCCCTCCGTCAGCCCTGCGGGCTGCCACCTCCCCATGGCTTTGCCACAGGGCGGATCACGAACGCACCCTCGCGCCCGAAACCGACCTCTCACCCACCCGCGAAAAACCACTTTCCTAAAAAACCGCGCTATGATCTACCCTGCCGGATGACGGCGTCGCCTGCCCCTTGCAGCTTATCGCGAACCTCCCGCACCCACCCTCCGCTTAAAGCGACAAAGGAGACATTTCGGACGCGTTCGTCCGTATCCTTTGTCTCCTTAAGGCCCGAACCGCCCGTCAATCCGCCTTGCGAGCACCGTCGCTTTCTGCTCCCTTCGTTTGCGAAGGGGATTTCATCTTGAAGACAATCTGGCTGCCGTTGCTATCCGCGCTGGCCTTCGCCACGCCCGCCGCCGCACAACAGGCGCCGCGTCCCGACCAGATCGCCTTTCGCGAGATTTTCAAGGAGCTGATCGAAACCAACACGACGCTGTCGTCGGGCAGTTGCACTCTCGCCGCCGAGCGCATGGCGACGCGGATGAAGGCGGCGGGTTTTCCGGGCGACCAGCTCACCCTTTTCGCCACCCCCGACCATCCCAAGGAAGGCGGCCTCGTCGCCGTCTATCCGGGGACCTCGAAGACAGCGAAGCCGATCCTGGTGATGGCGCACATCGACGTGGTCGAGGCGAAGCGCGAGGATTGGGAGCGCGACCCCTTCACCCTGTTCGAGGAGAATGGCTATTTCTATGGCCGTGGCACGCTCGACGTGAAGTCGCAGGCCGCGGTGTGGGTCGACATGCTGATCCGCTTCCAGCAGGCGGGCTATAAGCCCAAACGCACGATCAAGATGGCGCTGACTTGCGGCGAGGAAAGCAATGGTGCGTTCAACGGGGTCGAGTGGCTCGTCGCCAACAAGCGCGACCTGATCGACGCCGAGTTCGCGCTGAACGAGGGCGGTGGCGGCGACAGCGACGGCAAGGGCAAGGTCATCGGCCAGTCGGTGCAGGTCGGCGAAAAGACCTTTGCCAACTTCCGCCTCGAAACGCGCAATCCCGGCGGGCACAGCTCGGCGCCGGTGCCCGCCAATGCGATCTACGAACTCGCCCGCGCGCTGACCAGGATTGAAGAGCATGACTTTCCGGTCGAGATGACCGACGTGACGCGGCGCTATTTTGCCGAAGCCGGCGCGGTCCGCGGCGACGACATCGGCCGGGCGATGATGGCACTGGCGAAAGACCCGGCGGACACGGCGGCCGAGGCGATCGTCAACAAGGACCCGTTCCTGCACAGCAACCTGCGCACCACCTGCGTCGCGACCTTGCTCGACGGCGGCCACGCCCCCAACGCACTGCCGCAGCGCGCGGGCGCGAACATCAACTGCCGCATCTTTCCCGGGCACAGCATCGAATCGATCAAGGACGAACTGGCGAAGGTCATCGGCGACCCCGGCGTCGCCATAACCCAGTTGCCGCCCAAGCGCCCCGCACCGCCCGCGCCGCCGCTCGACCCGAAGGTCATCGGCCCGATGGAAAGGCTGGTCGCCAAATATTGGCCGGGGCTGAAGGTGATCCCGTCGATGGCGAACGGCTATACCGATGCGACCTTCCTCGGCGCGGTCGGCATCCCGACCTATGGCATCCCCGGCATGTGGGGCGATCCCGACGGCAATGGCGTCCACGGCCTCAACGAACGGATCGAGGTGAAATCGCTCTATGTCGGGCGCGATTATATGGTCGATCTGGTGAAGGCCTATGCGGACTGAGCTTTAACCGACGAACGCGCGCTCGATCACGAAATCGCCCGGCGCGGCGTTCGAGCCTTCCCTGAAGCCCAGCGCTTCGAAGCGCGCCTGCAGGTCGCGGATCATCGCCATGCTGCCGCACATCATGATGCGGTCGCTGGACGGGTCGAACGCCGCCGGTCCGGTCAGCGGATGGCTGAACAGCGCGCCATCGTCGATCAGCGCGTCGATGCGCCCCGTGGTACGGAACGGCTCGCGCGTCACCGTCGGCAGATAATGGAATTGCAGCAACGCCTGATCCTGCACCAGCGGATCGCCGGCGAGCTGGCTTTCGAGGTCGTCGCGGAACGCGAGGTCGCCGACCTGACGCACGCAATGGACCAACACGATCTCGTTGAACCGCTCATAAATGTCGGGATCGCGCGCGAGGCTGAGGAAGGGGGCGAGGCCGGTGCCGGTCGAGAGCAGGAACAGGCGGCGACCGGGGGTCAGCGCGTCAGCGACCAGCGTGCCCGTCGGCTTGCGCCCGAGATAGACGGGGTCGCCGGGCCGGATCGACTGGAGGCGCGAGGTCAGCGGGCCGTCCGGCACCTTGATCGACAGGAATTCCAGTTCGTCGGCCCAGGCGGGACTGGCGATCGAGTAAGCGCGCAGCAGCGGCCGCCCCTCGCCACCCGGCAGGCCGATCATCACGAACTCGCCCGAACGGAAACGAAAGCTCGACGGGCGGGTGATCGTGAAGCTGAACAGGTGGTCGTTCCAATGGCGGACGCTGCGCACCGCTTCGACGGTCAGCGAGGCGGAGGGGGCCAGCTTGGCCGCGGCGGCGATACGGTCGCTCATCACTTGGATTCCTGATGTGTCTTGGGGGGTGGGGCGGAAAGCGGCGACAGGTCGAAACCCGCCGCACCGAGCGCGGCGACCGCGCTGGTCATGGCCCTGGCGATCGGCGCGGCAACATCGGGCGCGACCAGCAACGTCAAAGTGACGCGCAGCCGCACCGCTTCACCACGCGCGGCGTCGCGCCACAGCCCGATGAGAATGGCCTCATCCTCAGCAATCCGGCCGCAGGCCATCGGCGCGAGCGTCAGGCCTGCGCGTCCGTCGCTCGCCAGCATAGCCATCGCGACGTGGAAATCGGGCAGCGCCATTCTGGCATTCATCCCCGAAAAACCGCGGTGCAGTGCGCGTGGCGGGCATTTGCCCCGCTCCGCCGCCCCGACCCAGCCGCGCATCGCCTACAACAGGAAGCGGCCGCCGTTGCACAGGCTGTCCACGGGGCGGTCGACAAAGGCGTACATAAACTCTCCGGCGCTGGCGATGCACCGGCTCTATATGGTATTGCGAGTCATTTGCAATAAACTTCTTCTACGCGGCACCTTCGCCAACATCCGCCCGCCATCAACACCCCCTTTGCCTTGTGGCGCCAGCCTTGCTATCGCGCCGCGACCATGGCGAATTCGACCGACGATCCCGATAGCAACGCACCCGTTCCCGGAATGACCGACACGCCCTTCGACAGCGCGCTGTCGGAGCGCTACCTCGTCTATGCGTTGTCGACGATCACCGCGCGCTCGCTGCCCGACCTGCGCGACGGGCTGAAGCCCGTCCACCGCCGGCTGCTGTGGGCGATGCGCGCGATGCGGCTCGACCCGTCGCAGGGCTACAAGAAATCGGCGCGCGTCGTCGGCGACGTCATCGGCAAATTCCATCCGCACGGCGACACCGCGGTCTATGACGCGATGGTCCGCCTCGCGCAGGATTTCTCGCTGCGCTATCCGCTCGTCGACGGCCAGGGCAATTTCGGCAATATCGACGGCGATAATGCCGCCGCCTATCGTTACACCGAAGCGCGGCTGACGCGCGTTGCCGTCGATCTGATGCAGGGCCTCGACGAGGGCACCGTCGATTTCAAGCCGACCTATAATGGCGAGGACGAAGAGCCCGAGATCATGCCGGGGCTGTTCCCGAACCTGCTCGCCAATGGCGCGAGCGGGATCGCGGTCGGCATGGCGACGAACATCCCGCCGCACAACGCAGCCGAGGTGATCGACGCGGCGCTGGTGCTGATCGAGAACCCGCGCGCCGAGCTGACCGAACTGCTCGACCATGTGAAGGGCCCCGACTTCCCGACCGGCGGCATCGTCGTCGACAGCCCCGAAACGATCGCCCACGCCTATGCCACCGGCCGTGGCGGTTTTCGCGTCCGCGCCCGCTTTTCGACCGGCAAGGCCGAGAGCGGCTGGGAAGATACGGGGATCGAGAAACAGGCGGGCGGCACCTGGCAGCTCGTCATCAGCGAAATCCCCTATGGCGTCGCCAAGGGCAAGCTGATCGAGCAGATCGCGCAGCTCATCGCCGACAAGAAGCTGCCGATCCTCGAGGATGTGCGCGACGAAAGCGCCGAGGACCTGCGCATCGTCCTCGTCCCCAAGAGCCGCAACGTCGACCCCGACGTGCTGAAGGAAAGCCTGTACCGGCTGACCGATCTTGAAAGCCGCTTCGCGCTCAACCTCAACGTGCTCGACGCAACACGCACGCCCAAGGTGATGGGGCTGCACCAGCTGCTCACCGAATGGCTGCAGCACCAGATCGTCGTGCTCGTCCGCCGCGCGCAGCATCGCATCGCGAAGATCGACGACCGGCTCGAACTGGTCGCGGGCTACATCATCGCCTTTTTGAACCTCGACCGGATCATCGAGATCATCCGCACCGAGGACGAGCCCAAGCCGGTGATGATCGCCGAATTCATCCTGACCGACCGGCAGGCCGAGGCGATCCTCAACATGCGGCTGCGTTCGCTGCGCCGCCTTGAGGAAATGGAGCTGAAACGCGAACAGGCGGATTTGACCGCCGAGCGCGAGGAACTGACGAAGCTGGTCGAGAGTCCGGCGCGGCAGAAGACGCGGCTGCGCAAGGACCTGGAGAAATTGCGCGCCGTCTATGGCCTCGACACCCTGCTCGGCGCGCGGCGCACGACGATCGCCGAGGCGGCGCCGGCGCGCGATATCCCGCTCGACGCGATGATCGAGAAGGAACCGGTGACAGTCATCCTGTCGAAGCGCGGCTGGATCCGCGCCCAGCGCGCGCATGTCGCGGCCGACCAGTGGGGCGAGTTCAAGTTCAAGGAAGGCGACGAACTCGCCTTTGCGGTCCATGCGCAGACCACCGACAAATTGCTGATCGCGGCGAGCGACGGGCGTTTCTATACCATCGGCGCCGACAAATTGCCCGGCGGCCGCGGTTTCGGCGAGCCGCTGCGGCTGATGGTCGATATCGACCCCGAGGCGCGCATCGTCGCGCTGATCCCGGCGAGCGCCGACGGCCGGCTGCTGCTCGCCTCGACCAGCGGGCACGGTTTTGTCGCGCAAATGGGCGAGATCATCGCCGAGACGCGCAAGGGCCGAAACGTCGTCAACCTCAAACCCAAGGCGCAACTCGGCGTCGTGCGGCCGATCGGCGCGGGTGACGACAGCGTCGCGGTGGTCGGCGAGAACCGCAAGCTCGTCGTCTTCCCGCTCGCCGAAGTGCCGGTGATGGCGCGCGGCCAGGGCGTCATGCTGCAACGCTATCGCGACGGCGGGCTGTCCGACGCGGTCGCCTTTGCCTTTGCCGACGGTTTGAGCTGGGCGATGGGCGGCGATACGGGGCGCACGCGCACCGAAACCGACCTGGCGCCGTGGCGGGTAGCGCGCGGCGCGGCGGGGCGCATGCCGCCGACCGGCTTCCCACGGAACAATCGTTTCGGCTGATCGCTTTTCGATGTAGCCGTAAATAGCTTCTTTACCCCCCGCCCCATAGTGTTTGAGCAATGGGGAAAGGTCGCACAAAACCCTCTTTTATGCCTATCGATCGAACCGGCGAGGACCGGCCCCTTCTGTTCGTCGGCTGGATCGACGCATTACCGGTGCCGGCGGCGCTGATCCGGCCGCTCGCGCGCGGCAATTTTCGCCTGCACGCGAGCAACGCCGCCTTCGACCGACTCGCCCTCTCGCCCGCCGGTGCGAACGCGCCGATCGAGCTGCGCCGCGCGATCGAACGCGCCGAACAGGCCCCTGATGATACGCAGGAATTTTCGTGCCAGCTGGGCGAGGGCCCGGCGGCGCGCGACCTGCGTGGATCGATCGGGCCGCTGTCCGAAGAATGCGGCGACGACAATCTGTTCCTGCTGACGCTGATCGACCGCACCCAGGAAATGATGACCGAGCGCAATCTGCGCCGCGAGCTGGTGTCGGACAGCCTGACCGGCCTGCCCAACCGCGCCGGATTCGAGGAACTGGTCGAACAGCGAATCGCCGCCGACGGCGAATCGGACCATGCCATCCTGCTGCTGGACCTGGCGCGGTTCAGCCGCATCAACGAACATATCGGGCCGCTGGCGGGCGACGAACTGATCATCACCGTCGCACGTCGGCTGAAGTCGAGCCTGCGCAGCGGCGACATATTGGCGCGCACCGGCGGCGACGAATTCGCCATCTCGTCGCGCATCGCGGGCGGCCGCGCCGATGTGCGCGAGATCGCGCGCCGCATTCGCGGCTGTTTCGACCACCCCTTTCGCATCGGCGAGCTGAAGGTCAGCGTCGACTGCGCACTCGGCTGCACGATCCAGCCCGCGGCGGACACCGATGTCGCCGACCAGATCCGCCACGCCCAGATCGCCCTGAAGCGCGCCAAGCAGACCGACCGCATCGAGATTTACGAGCCCGAGGCGGCGATGCTGTCCGACAATCGCTTCGGCCTGGAAACCGCCTTGCGCAGCGCGATCGAGGAGGACCGGCTCCACCTCGCCTTCCAGCCGCTGATCGAGCTGGCGACGGGCAAGGTTTCGGGGTTCGAGGCGCTCGCGCGCTGGGACAATGCCGGCAGCCGTTCGATATCGCCGACCGAATTCATCCCCATCGCCGAGGATTCGGGGCTGATCGTCCCGCTCGGCCAATGGGCGATCGCCAAGGCGGCAAGCACAATCGCCGAATGGGATGCCAAGAATGGCGGCGTGCCGGTCGATTGCTATTTTTCTGTCAATGTCTCGGCGATCCAGCTGGTGCGCGACGATGTCGCCGCGGCGGTGCGCCAGGCCCTGGCGTCCAACGGGATCGGCGGCGAGCGGCTGATGATCGAGCTGACCGAAAGCGCGATCATCGGCGATCCCGACCTCGCGCTGTCGGTCCTGAGCGAACTCAAGGCGCTGTCGACGCGCGTCGCGATGGACGATTTCGGCACCGGATATTCGAACCTCGCCTATCTCCAGCGCTTGCCGCTCGACGTGCTCAAGATCGACCGCAGCTTCGTCGAGCATATGGTCGAGGACCGCGACAAGGTCGCCATCGTCCGCACGATCCAGAGCCTGGCCGAAGCGCTGGGCATGAAGACCACCGCCGAGGGGGTCGAGACCGCAGACCAGGCGCGGCTGCTGTCGGCGCTCGGTTGCGATTTCGGGCAGGGCTTCCTGTTCGCGCACCCGATGGTCGCCGACACCGCCTTCGATTACTGGCGTCAGTCGCTGACGCGCCCGATCTTCTGATCGA
Organism: Sphingopyxis sp. GW821-FHT02C12; assembly: GCF_059421785.1. Classification (NCBI taxonomy): domain Bacteria; kingdom Pseudomonadati; phylum Pseudomonadota; class Alphaproteobacteria; order Sphingomonadales; family Sphingopyxidaceae; genus Sphingopyxis; species Sphingopyxis sp. GW821-FHT02C12. The sequence continues at coordinate 1,888,430 of NZ_JBWKVQ010000001.1, read as the reverse complement.
GCAACGCGGCGACGCGCGCCGCATCGGGGAAATCCTCGGCGACCCATGCCGCTTCGACCGCTTTCAACAGCGCCGCGACTTCGGGTCCGACGGTGACGCCCCGCGCGACGATCTCGCCGCCCTTGAGCGGGAGGGTCGGAACGGTCCAGCCCGCCAGCGATTGTGCGGCATCCGCCGCCTCGTCGGATCCCGCGGCAAGCAGATAAGCGTCGGTCGCAGCTTCGATGCCGATCTTGTGCGCAAGCTGGCGCGGGGGCGGCAGCGCGGCAGCGCGATGCGCGGCGAGCGCGGAGAGATGTTTCCGCTGGCGCGAGGAGAGGCGGAGTCGGCTCGCGACATCCTCGGCGGTCGGTGCGTCCGGCGGGAGCAAGGCGGCGAGGCGGCGGAAGGCCGAAGGGGCCGCGCCGGCAGTGGCTTCATTGGCGAGCAGGCGGTCGAGCGTCGCGGCGAAATCGGGAGCGAGTTCGGGCAGGATCACCGCGAACATGCCGTCGGTCGCCATCTGGCCGACGATGGCACGCGGGTCGGGAAGCGCCAATATCTTGGTAAGCTCGTCGGCGACGCGTTCGCGCGACAGGCTTTTCAGCGACTGGCGCGCGGCGATCACCGCCGCATGGCTGTCGGGGTCGAGTTCGCCCTGTCCGAAGCGCGCCGCGAAGCGGTAGAAGCGCAATATCCGCAAATGATCCTCGGCGATGCGCGTGGCGGCGTCGCCGATGAAGCGGATGCGTCCCGCGTCGAGGTCGGCCAGACCGCCGAAATAATCGTCGACCGCACCGGTCAGCGGGTCGGCATAGAGCGCATTGATCGTGAAATCGCGCCGCGCCGCATCGTCCCGCCAGTCGTCGGCGAAGGCGACCGTCGCGCGGCGGCCGTCGGTCGCGACGTCGCGGCGCAGCGTCGTGATCTCGTGCCGTTCGTGGCTGGCGATCGCGGTGACGGTGCCGTGCGCAATGCCGGTGGGCACGACCTTGATCCCCGCCTTTTCGAGCCGCTGCATGACCTGATCGGGCATCAGCGGGGTCGCAAGATCGATGTCGGCGACGGGCAGGCCGAGCAGCGTGTCCCGCACCGCACCCCCGACGAGCTTCACCGCCCCGCCGCGTGCGAGCAGCGCGGTGACGATGCGCCGCAGCCCCTCGCCATGGCGCCATTCGGCGTCGGGCAGCACGGTCATCGGTGCCAGTCCGCCGGCATCCGCCGCGCGAGGTTGATGATGATGCCCGCCGTCACGCCCCAGATCCGCCGTCCCTGCCACATCATGTCATAATAATGCCGATCATGGCCCTGCCAATGCGCATGGTGGAGCGCGTAATTTTCGGGGTCGAACAGGATATCGATCGGCACCTCGAACCAGTCCTCGACCTCGTCGGGATTGGGATCGAGCGGCAGGTCGGGCGGGATTACGCCGAGCACCGGGGTGATATGATAACCGCTGCCCGACCGATAGGCGTCGCAGGTGCCAGCGATCGTCACGTCGCGTCGGTTGAGTCCGATTTCCTCCTCTGCCTCGCGCAGCGCAGCGTCGACCGCGTCGACGTCGCCGGGATCGATCTTGCCGCCCGGAAAGGCGACCTGCCCCGCGTGGCTACGCAGCCATTGCGGGCGCTGGGTCAGGATGATGCCGGGTTCGGGGCGGTCGGTGAAGGCAATGAGCACCGCGGCATCGCGCAGCGTCGGCGTACCGAGATAGGTTTCGTCCTCATCCTCGCCGGGGAGCAGATTGTCGAGCGCGACGCGCAGTTTGTCGGAGAGCATCAGCCGGCCACCAGCGCGAAGCGCGCGCCATTCGACCAGATCGCGGGTGGATCGTCGCCCTCGACGAGCGCGAGGTCGGCGATCTCATAATAGAGCGCTCGATCGACGCGTGCTTCGAGGCCATTGCCGGGCGCGCCGCGAACGTGGAGGCGCGGGTCGGGATTGTCGGGGTCGGTGCCGAAGCTCAAGGGATGGTCGGGACCGGCCATCACCAGGTCGTCGGTGTCGAGGCGGAAGACCAGCTTGCGGTCCTTGCCAGCGCCTTCGCTCTTCATCTCGACCGCGCGGAAGGGCATGTCCTCGACCGCGATGACGAGCTTTTCGGCGGGGGTGACGAGGACATGGCTGCCGTCGGGTTCGCGGCGCAGGATCGTCGAGAAAAGCCTGACCATAGCGGGGCGGTTGATGCGCCCGCCCTCATGATACCAGCTGCCGTCGGTGCGGATTTCCATCGCGCTGTCACCGGTGCGCTCGGGATGCCATTGCTCGACCGGCGGCAATTTGCGCGCCGCGAGCAGTTCGGCCGCCTCGGTCAGCGACAGCTGCGCGAAATCCCTGGGAAGCGATGGCGCGGGGGTTACCATGGCGCCCCGACCTTCGCGGGAAAAAGCGGCGGAAAAGCGCGCAACTTCATTCGCGATGCGCGTTCGGGATAGCGAAGGGCCGACAGGAGCACCGGCACGAAAATCCCGGAAAACTGCGCAACTTCATTCACGATGCGCGTTCCGCGGCGATCTCCCGCAAAAGACGTCAGGGGCCGACCGCGTTTCCCCGCCATGGACCCAGGCTTTCGCCGGCGAGCCGCGCGAAGCCGATTCAGAGAAATGGCGGAAAACTGCGCAACGTCATTCGCAAATCGCGGTCGGGAGGGGAGGCAGGGAATCATCGAAAAAACGCTAAGCGAGCGGGATAATGTAGGACAGCGTTTTTTGTCCGCTAGCGCGGGCCGATCATCCCTGCGCCGGTCGGCAGGCCGTGCCCGTTCACCGCGCGCGCGAGCAGGCGACGCTTTTCATAGGGGCCTGGCAAATCCCACGCCCCGGTCGCATCGGCGGTGAAGCCGAAGAAGCGGCCATAATATTCGGGGTCGCCGATCATCATCAGTCCGCTGTCGGCCTCGGTCTCCGCGGCCTCCAGCATATAGGCCATCAGCGTGCGGCCATGGCCGGTGCGCTGGAGGTCGGGGCGCACCGCGACGGGGCCGACCATGACGAGCGAGGTCGCGGCGCCAACGGCGTCGACATGCGCGACGGGCCAGCACTGGATCGTGCCGACCAGCGCGCCATCCTCGACCGCCGCGAAGCTCAAAGCCGGCACCGCATCCATGCCCTGACGGATGCGATAGGCGGTTCGTCCAAAGCGGTCCGCCCCGAATGCGGCGTCGAGGATATCCTCGACCGCCGACGGTGCAATATCCGACAATGGAAGTAACTCGACCAACGTGCGCCCTTTCGCTAATGCGGCGGCGCTTTAGGGTCCGGGGTCGGCGATGGAAAGCCGAATGTCGCCCCGGCCGAACAGGAATTTCTTGTGACCGATACATTGTGGCTGGAGGTGGACGGGCTGACCGTCCAGGTGCTGACCGGCATTTATTCCGAAGAAACCCATTTGCCGCAGCCGCTGCGTATTTCGGTGCGCGCCAAGCTGGCGATGGCCGATCATTATGATCCGACGACGCCGCTCAGCCGGTCGAAGAACTATATGCACCTGAAATTCGCGGCGACCGAGGGGCTGCCCAAGGATGTGCATTTCGTGCTGATCGAAAGCGTCGCCGACCATATCATCGACACCCTGTTCCTGCAGGACGACAAGGTCGAGGCGGTCGAGGTCAAGATCGTCAAGCTGGCGATCGCCGAGGAAGGCGAACAGATCGGTATCACGATGCGGCGAACCCGCCCGGGTTTGGGCAAATGACGCAAAAGCTGGCGCTGGTGACGGGTGGCATCCACCGCGTCGGCGCCGCGATTTCGGCGCGGCTGGCGCGTGAAGGCTATGCGCTGGCGCTGCACAAACGCACCGCCGCGGAGGCCGACCCGGTGCTGGCCGAGGCGCTGGCCGAGACGGGAGCGGTGAGCCACCGCTTCGCCGCCGACCTGTCCGATCCGGCTGCGGTCGATGCGCTGGTGCCGGCGGTGATCGAGAAATTCGGCCGCGCGCCCGACCTGCTGGTCAACAATGCGGCGCATTTCGCCGAGGGCGAATGGACCGACCTGTCGGCGGCGGCGCTCGCCGCGATGATGCAGGTCAATCTGTCCGCGCCGGTGATGCTCGCCAAGGCGCTCGTCGCCGCGAGCGAAGGGCGGCGCCCCGCGATCGTCAACATCGTCGACCAGCGCGTCGTCCACCCGGTGCCCGACCAGATCGCGTACAGCCTGTCGAAATCAGCCTTGTGGCAGGCGACGGCGACGCTGGCGGTCGCGTTCGGCGGCCGCGCACGCGTCAACGCGGTGGCGCCGGGGCTGACGATGGCGACCGGCGATTATTCGGCGCCGCAGGTCGAGCGGCTCGGCAAGCGCATGCCGCTCGGCGCGCTGCCGACGCCGGGGCAGATTGCCGATGCAGTGATGTATCTTGCGCGCGCCGAGGCGGTGACGGGGCAGACGATCTTCGTCGACGGCGGCGCGCATCTGGCGCCGATGGCGCGCGATTTTGTCGCACTGGAGCGGGATTGAACTGGATATTCCTCCCTGTCGCGAAGCGATGGGGAGGTGGCAGCGCAGAGCGCTGACGGAGGGGCGACAACGCAGCGTCGCGGCCCCTCCACCACCGCTTCGCGGCGGTCCTCCTCCCCATCGCTTCGCGACAGGGAGGATTTGCCTCAATAAATATGCACCGCCTTGGTGACCAGATAGCCCTCAAGCCCTTCGGGGCCGCTCTCGCTGCCGAAGCCCGATTGCTTGATGCCGCCGAACGGCATGTCGAGGGTCGAGATGACGAAGCTGTTGACCCCGACCATGCCGCTTTCGATGCTGTCGACGATGCGGTTGATGCGGCGGCCATTTTCGGTGAAGGCGAAGGCGGCAAGGCCGAAGGGCAACCGGTTCGCCTGCTCCAGCGCCTCGTCCTCGGTTCCGAACGGGCGGATCAATGCCATCGGGCCAAAAGGTTCGATGTTCATTGCATCGGCCTCGACCGGGACGTCGGCGATCGCGGTCGGCTGGAAGAAATAGCCGTTGCCGGTCGCCTCGCCGCCGGCGATGACGCGCGCGCCCTTCGCCTTGGCGTCGGCGACCAGAGCCTCCAGCGCGGGCACGCGGCGCGCATTGGCGAGCGGGCCCATCTGGGTATCGGCGTCGAGACCGCTGCCAATCTTCACCTTCGCGGTGCGCTCGGCGAAACCCTTGACGAAAGCGTCGTAAATGCTCTGCTGGACATAGAAGCGCGTCGGCGAAATGCACACCTGTCCAGCGTTGCGGAATTTCTGCCACACGACCTTGTCGAGTGTCGCCTCGAGATCGCAATCGTCGAAGATCAGCACCGGCGCGTGGCCGCCGAGTTCCATCGTAATGCGCTGAACATTATCCGCGGCGAGCTTCATCAGATGCTTGCCGACCGCGGTCGAACCGGTGAAGCTGACCTTGCGGATCACCGGGCTGGCCAGCAGGTGCCGGCTGATCATGTCGGGATCGCCATAGACGAGCTGGACCGCATCGCCGGGGATGCCGGCATCGATCAGGCAGCGCATGATCGCGCTGGTGCAGCCCGGGGTTTCCTCGGGCGCCTTGGCGATCACGACGCAACCCGCGGCGAGCGCCGGGGCGATCTTCTTGACCATCAGATTGACCGGGAAATTCCACGGGCTGAAACCCGCGACGGGGCCGATCGGATGCCTGGTAACCATCGCGCGCTGTCCGGCCGGACGCTGCAGCACGCGGCCTTCGATGCGCTTGCCCTGTTCGGCGAAATAGGCGAGCAACCCCGCCGCCGACAGCACTTCGCCGCGCGCCTCGGCGATCGGCTTGCCCTGTTCGAGCGTCAGCAGTGTGGCGATATGGTCGACGCGTTCGCGTATCAGCCCGGCGGCCTTGTGCATCAGCGCGGCGCGCTCGTCGGGGGTCTTGGCGCGCCAGCTCGGCCAGCCGCGGTCGGCGGCGGCGAGCGCTTCGTCGAGGTCGGCGGCGGTCGCCACCGGCAGCTCGGCGATCGTACCCGCGGTCGCGGGGTTATAGACCGGCCGCGCCTCGCGCCCCTCGCCGCTTCGCCAGGCGCCATTGATGAAGAGTTGGAGGTCGGCGTCGTAGGTGGCGGTCATAGGGTGACTTTCGTTCTAGAGTGCCGTCATTGCGAGGAGCGAAGCGACGCGGCAATCTCCAGCTATCGGCCCGGCGCCAGGTCGATAGCTGGAGATTGCTTCGCTTCGCTCGCAATGACGGTGGGAATATAAGACGGCTCAGCGATAGTTAAAGCTGATGCTGATGCGTTCGCCCTTGCCCGTGTGCGGCATGACCTCGTGGCGCAGCCAGCTTTCCCAAAGGAAGACGCGCCCGGCAGCGGGTTCGGCATAGACGAAGGGCAGCAGATGTTCGGGCGCATCGTCGGTGCGGCCGGGCGCCGCCATCAGCATCGCGAGGCGCGGATCCTCGAGCTTGAGCGCGCCCGATCCCGGCGGGACCGCGACGTAAAAGGTCCCCGACACGATGCTGTGCGGATGGATATGGCCGCTGTGGGTGCCGCCGGGTTTCAGGATATTGACCCACAGGCTGTCGAGTTTGAGTGGCTTGGCGAGGTCGAAATGCGCCGCTTTGGAGAAGGCTTTGACCTCCTTGTCGAGCAGTTTTTTCAGGTCATAAAAGGCCGGATCGCGCTCGGGCAGGTCGCCGAGGCTCGCGTAGCTGGTGTAGCCCTTATAGCCATGGTCGCGGCTCCAGCGCCGGCCCGCGCCATCCTCTTCGGCGAACAGCCGGCTGCTTTCCTCCAGCTCTTCGAGCAGGTCCGCCGAACCGATGTCGGCTTCGTAGAAAATACTGGCGAAGAGCGAGCGAACGGGCATGATGCGCGCAAAGCACAGCAGCAAAGCACACGCAAGGGAGACGAGGATGGCCGAGTTTGAATTGATCGCGAGCGGATTGCGCTTTCCCGAGGCGCCGGTCGTGATGGACGACGGCAGCGTCATCGTCGTCGAGATCGAGCGCGGATGCATCACGCGCTGCTGGCCCGGCGACAGGAAGGAAGTGATCGCAACCCCCGGCGGCGGTCCCAACGGCCTCGCGATCGGTCCCGACGGCAAACTTTATTGCTGCAACAACGGCGGCTTCAACTATGTCGAATCGAACGGCTATCTGGCCCCGCACGGCATCGCGAGCGACTATTCGGGCGGCCGGATCGAACGCATCGACATCGACACCGGCGCGGTCGAGATATTGTACAAGTCGGGCGACAACGGGGTCGTTTTGCGCGGCCCCAACGACATCATGTTCGATGCGCATGGCGGCTTCTGGTTCACAGACCATGGCAAGATCGATTACAGCAAGCGGAGCCACGACATCGTCGGCATCTTTTACGCCAAGGCCGACGGCAGCTTTATCGAAGAGGTCATCTTTCCGTCGAACAACCCCAATGGCGTCGGCCTGTCGCCCGACGGCAGCATACTCTATGCCGCCGAGACCTACACCTGCCGCCTGATGAAGTTCAACATCGTCGCGCCGGGCAAGGTCGCCGCCGACGCCGGACCGGGCGGCCCCGGCATCCCGCTCTATCGCCCCGCCGGCTATAAATTCTTCGACAGCCTCGCGATGGAGGCGTCGGGCAACATCTGCGTCGCGACGATCGGCGAATGCGGGATTTCGGTGGTGTCGCCGGCGGGCGATCTGGTCGAATTCGTCGCGACCGACGACATTTTCACCACCAATATTGCGTTCGGCGGACCCGACCGGCAGGATGCCTATCTGACGCTGTCGGGCAGCGGACGGCTGGTGAAGACCCGCTGGGCGCGGCCGGGACTGCAGCTGCAATATTAGGGCCAGAAACGGAAAAGGCATGCACGAGGAAACCCACGCGGTCACGCGGATCGGCTGGCTGCGCGCCGCGATCCTGGGGGCCAATGACGGCATCGTCTCGACCGCCAGCCTGATCGCCGGGGTCGCGGCGGCGGGCGCCTCGGCCTCGTCGATCCTCGTCACCGGCACCGCGGGCCTCGTCGCGGGCGCGATGTCGATGGCGGCGGGCGAATATGTGTCGGTGAGTTCGCAGGGCGACGCCGAGAAAGCCGACGTCGAGCTCGAAAAGCGGCACCTTGCCGCCGATCCCGAGTTCGAGCTGGAGGAGCTGACGCAAATCTACGAGCAGCGCGGTCTCGACCGCGCGCTCGCGCAACAGGTCGCGGCGCAACTGACCGCGCACGACGCGCTCGACACGCATCTGCGCGACGAACTCGGCATGTCGCGCGAGATGGCGGCGCGGCCGATCCAGGCGGCGGCCGCCTCCGCCGCGAGCTTTACCGTCGGCGCCGCGCTGCCGCTGGCGACCGTATTTTTCGACCGCGGCGCATCGCTGCCGTGGACCGTCTCGGCGGCGTCGCTGCTCTTCCTCGCGCTGCTCGGCGCATTGGGCGCCCGGGCGGGCAATGCGCCGATGCTGCGCCCGGTGGTCCGCGTCACCTTCTGGGGCGCGATGGCGATGGCGGCGACGATCGCGATCGGGTCGCTGTTCGGCGCGGTGGCGGGTTAGCGCGCGAGCAGCCACTCGCGCAGCGCCACCGCATTGTTCCGCTCTTCGCTCTTCGCGGCGTAAAGCAATGTCACGGGACCCGCCTTCGCGGCGGCATCGAGGGTGAACAGCGCCGCTTTCACCTCGTCTCCGCCGCCGTCGAGCTCGGCAAAATAGCCATGGCGGAATGCGTCCCACGCCTCATCCGAATCGGCTGTCGCATGATGAAAGCGTTCACGCAGATCGTCGCTGGGCGACAGCGGCTTCAGCCAGGCGGCGAGCGCGGCCTTCTCCTTCGACACCCCGCGCGGCCACAGCCGGTCGACGAGGAAGCGGGTGCCGTCGTCCGACCCGGCCGGTTCGTAAATGCGTTTCACCGCGATTGTCAGGGGCGCTGCCATCTGTATGACTATCGACCATCCCGCGTTCGCGGGCAAGCAGCCGGAGGGGTCCGCACATGAATGAAACCGGATGGGCGATCGACATCGATCGCGACGATATCGCGCGTGCCGCGCTTGTGGCCGATCCCGCCGCGCCGCTGGCGCCGGGACAGGTCCGCGTGCGCGTCGACGGCTATGCGATGACCGCGAACAACATCACCTATGCGGTGTTCGGCAAGCCCGCCGGGCTGTTCGGCAACGACCAGGGCTATTGGGATTTCTTCGCCGAACGCGATGTGCCCGGCCGTCTGCCGGTGTGGGGATTCGCGACCGTCACCGAGAGCGCCGCCGAGGGGATCGCGGTCGGCGAGACTTTCTATGGCTATTATCCGATGGCGAGCCATGCCGTGCTCAATGTCGGCAACGCCGGCCCCGGCGGCTTCACCGATGTGACGCCGCGCCGCACCACCCTGCCCCCGATCTATAACCAGTATCAGCGGATCGGCGCGCTGCCCGACTATCGCGCCGCCGATCATGATTATTGGCCGGTGTTCCGCCCGCTGTTCCTCACCGGCTGGCTGATCGCCGACCAGTTCGAGGATGAGGGCGATTATGGCGTGCAGCAGATTTTGATCGCCAGCGCGTCGAGCAAGACCGCGATCGGGTTGGGCTTTTCGCTGGCGCAGCGCGCCGGACATCGCCCCGAAACGATCGGGCTGACCAGCGCCGCCAATGTCGATGCCCTCGCCGCGCAGGGCATTTACGACCGCGTCATCAGCTACGACCAGATCATGACGCTCAACGCCGCCACCCCCGCCGCGCTCGTCGACATGGCGGGCAATGGCGCGGTCACGCGCGTCGTGCACAGCCATTTCGGGAATCAGTTGAAGGCGTCGATCATCGTCGGCAAATCGCACTGGGACGCGCAGGCCGATGTCGAGGGGCTGCCCGGCCCCGAGCGCCAGGGATTCTTCGCCCCCGGCCGCAGCCAGAAGCGCATCGCCGACTGGGGCGGCCCGGCGTTCGGGCGGAAGATCGCCGAAGCCTGGCTGGCGTTCATGGACGTCGCGCCGCGACTCGCGACGATCGACAAGCGCCATGGCGGCGAAGCGGCGCTGGCCGCCTATCGCGAAATGCTGTCGGGCGACGCCGACCCGAAGGCGGGCATCCTGGTCCTGCCCGCCTGATCCGATCCCCGGCTCTGCCCGTCGATTGGCGGTGCGGGGCCGCCGCTTTTCGTGTATGAAAAGCCCCCCGCCATCGCGGGGCCAGAACAGAAACGCCGGTCGCTGCAACGGGCGTCTTTCGAAATGCGTCGCTCGCCAAGTCCGAACAATCCCGATCATGGGGGATGGAGGGCGACATGGGTAGTTTTCTCGAGGATCTGGCGCTGAAGGCGATCACCGCGGTGGCCGGCCGCAGCGGAGTCAATGAATTCCTGATCGACAAGCTGGTCGACGGCGCGCGCAACCGCCCGCATCCGTGGAGCACGCGCTATGATTATATCTGCTGGGACGGGCTGACCGACCGCAGTTACAATGCGCGGCTGCTGCCGGCGAACCGTTACCCCGATGCCGAGGCGATGCGCAGCCGGCGGCCGCCCGAGAACAGCGTCGCGGCGCTGTTCGTTCCCGGTCCGGGCGGGCAGCGCCCCTGCGCCAAATCGACCTGCCTGTTTCCGGCCTTTGCCCAATATCTGACCGACGGCTTTATCCGCACCCAGTTGTCGAACGACGACGCGCTGACCAACCGGCGGCGCACGACGAGCAATCACGAGATCGACCTGAGCGCGCTCTATGGCCGCACCCGGCGCCAGACCGATGTGTTGCGGCTGCGCAGCGAAACCGCGGGGCACAAGGGCCGGCTCAAGACCCAGACGGTCGGCGGCGAGGAGTGGCCGCCCTTCCTCTATCGCGACGACGGCAGCATCGACCCGCATTTCCTGGCCGACGACGGCAGCCAGATTCTCGACCCGCCGCTCGGACTCGATCATGCCACGCCCGAAGGGAAAAAATCGCTGTTCGCGGTGGGCGGCGACCGCGCCAATGCCTCGCCGCAGGTGACGATGGTCAACACCCTGTTCCTGCGCGAACATAACCGGCTGGCGGCGATGCTCGACGCACAGAACCCCGGCTGGGACGACGAGCGCGTGTTCCAGATCGCGCGCAACATCCTGATCTTCATGTTCATCAAGATCGTGGTCGAGGAATATATCAACCACATCAACACATCGGCCTTCCGCTTTCGCGCCGATCCGGAGGTCGCGTGGGAAGCCGACTGGAATCGCCCCAATTGGATGACCGCCGAGTTCAGCCTGCTCTATCGCTGGCATTCGCTGGTGCCCGAAAACCTCGTCTGGGACGGCGCGACGCTGCCGGGTGCCGGCCTGTTGCTCGACAACCGGCTGGTGCTGCGCGACGGGCTGGCGACCTCGTTCGCCGAGATTTCGGCGAACAACGCCATGCAGATCGGGCTCCACAATTCGGCGAGCTTCCTGATCCGGGCCGAGACCAAGGCGGTCGAACAGGCACGCGTAAACCATATCGACGGCTATAACGCCTATCGCGCCGCGATGGGGCTCGACCGGGCCGAAAGCTTTCGCGACATCGTCGGCAAGAGCAAGAATGCCGCCGAGGATGCGCGCCGCAAGGCCCTCGCGAGCGAGCTGGAGGCGCTTTACGGGACGCCCGACAATGTCGAATTCTATGTCGGCCTGTTCGCCGAGCCGGTGGGTCACAATGGCCCGCTGCCCGACCTGATCCTGGCGATGGTGGCGATGGACGCCTTTTCGCAGGCGCTGACCAACCCGCTGCTCAGCCGCCATGTCTATGGCGATCCGGCGAACCGCGAACTGGCCTTTACCGCCAAGGGACTCGAAGCGATCGAGGCGACCCGCACGCTGCGCGACATATTGACGCGCAACGCCCGCGGGCTCGGCGAGCGCTTCGTCGGAATGACGCGGCGCGACTGGCGGCGCGACTGAGGCGAGCGATCGGCGAATGGCGGTTTGACGCGGCGGGCAAATTTCGCTCTAGCCGCGCCATGTCCATCACCACCGTCATCTTCGACTTCGGCGGCGTCATCACCGCGTCCCCCTTTGAGGCTTTCAACCGGCTCGAGGCCGAGCGCGGGCTGCCGCACGATTTCGTGCGGCGGGTCAATGCGGCCAACCCCGACGACAATGCCTGGGCGAAGTTCGAGCGCGCCGAAATCGACGCCGCGACCTTCGACACGATGTTCGCGGACGAGGCCCGCGCGCTGGGGCATGAATTGGAAGGCAGCGCGGTGCTAGCGGTCATCGCGGGGGCGGTGCGGCCCGACATGGTGACGGCGCTCGACACGCTGAAGGCGAAGGGCTTTCGCATCGGGTGCATCACCAACAACGTCCCCGGCGGCAAGATGGGGATCAAGGGCGCCGGCATGACGCGCAGCGAGCAAGCCGCGCAGGAAGTCGCGCGCATCATGGCGCGCTTCGAGCATGTCATCGAATCGAGCAAGGCCGGCGTGCGCAAACCCGACCCCGCCATCTATCTGATGATGTGCGAAACGCTGGGCGTCGAACCCGGCGAATGCGTCTATCTCGACGACCTCGGCATCAACTGCAAACCGGCGGCGGCGCTCGGCATGCACGCGATCAAGGTGACGAGCGGCGAACAGGCGCTCGCCGACCTGTCGGCGGTGCTGGGGATCGCGCTGCCCTGACGCGTCAGTGGGCGAGCAGCAGCGCGATGCGCCCGCTCGTCACCAGATAGCGCGTCACCCCGCCGAACAGCGTCTCGCGCAGCCGGCTGCGGCCGAAGGCGCCCATGACGATCAGCCCCGCCCCCATGTCGAGCGCGGCACCCTCGAGCCTCTCTTCGACCGACAGCGTCCCGCGCGGGATGACCCGCGCCCCGGCATGGATGTCGTGGCGCGAGAGATAGGCGAGCGCATCGGTCGCGGGCAGCCTTCCGTCATCTTCGCCGACGCCAACCAGTTCGACCCGCCGTCCGGCGAACAGCGGGAGCGCGGCGCGCAGCGCGTGCGCCGCCTCGGGACTGCCGTTCCAGGCGACCATCGCGGGCGCATCGAGATCGAGCGTCGCCGCGTCGCGCGGCAGCGCCAGCACCGGCGCGCTGATCGCCAGCGAAAGGTCGCCGGCAAGCAGGCCGGGTTCCTTCCAGCGATCGTGCCCGGCGCCTGGCAGGCTGACGATCGCGAGGTCGGCGAAGGTCGCCGCCGCCGCGAGCGACGCCGCGATATCGCCGTCGGCGGCGGCGATGTCCCACGGCACATCCTCCTTCGCCAGCCGCGCCGACAGCGCCGCGTCGAGCGCGGCATCGTCGAGCTGCGCCTTCGCCATCGCCTCGGTGGCGAGATAGGTACCGCCGAACGGATCGACCGCGATGAATTGCTGGAACGGCGTCGCGATCATCAGCGTGACATGCGCGCGCTGTCGCCGCGCGATGGCGAGCGCGGTCTGCAACCGCCCTTCATTCGCGCTATCATGATCGGCGTGGACGAGAATCGAACGCATCGGGACCTCCTGTGCTGATGGGGTCCCTCTTGGCGTCAGCCGGATGCCCCATCATTGACCGGGGTCAAATTTGCGCCGGCGATGCGCAATTGCGCCGCTTCGTCGAAAATGCGCGTCAGCACCGGCTCGGTATCGGCGACGCGCATCGCGACCTGGAATTCGACCGGCGCGAGCGCGGGCAGCCCCGCGAGTTCGACCAACGCCCCCTCGGCCATCGCGCCGCGCACCATCGGTTCGGGAAAGATGCCGACGCCGCCGCCCGCCCGCGCGATGTCGATCATCATCCGCGCATTGTTGCAGAGGTTGAGCGATTTCTGCGCGATGCGCGACGACCGGATCGCCTCGCGCATCCGGCCGTGGATCGGCGAATGGCTGGCAAGCGACCAGACGGGCACCGAGGCGCCTTCACGCCCTTCGGAAAAGGCCGCGGCGGTCGCGGGACTCGCCAGCCAGACCAGCGCCACCTCGCCGATCGGCCGCGTCTTGAGCGCCGGATGCGCGACCGGCCCGGCGGCGAAGGCAATGTCGGTGCGCCCGGTGAGCAGTTGCTGGATCAGGTTCGCGGTGAGGTCGATCTCGATCTCCAGCCCGACCCCCGGCATCTGGTCCTTGAGCGCCGCGACGAAGGGCGGCAGGCAGCTTGCCGCCGCGATCTCGCCCGCGCCGATCCGCACCACCCCGCTCGCCTCGGCAAAACCGCCCGAGCCGAGCAACGCGCGCTGCATGTCGCGCAGCAGCGGATCGCAATCGCGCACCAGCTTGCGCCCCGCCGCGGTCAACGACATGCCGCGCCCGTCGCGCCGGAACAGCGCGGCCCCCATCCGCTGCTCCAGCTCGCGCATGCGCGCCGACACCGCCGGCTGGGTCGTGTTCAGACGCTCGGCCGCCGCCGAAAAGGTTCCCAGCCGGTCGATCCACAGCAGAGTTTCGAGATGGTAGAGCGAGATGCGACTGATAGACATCATTTATGTATAGCGGAAAATTAGAATAATTAGAATTGATGGATCAAATGCGCCAATGTCGGCGCCGATCACCCATCAAGGAGGCTGTTTCATGGGGAACAAGCGCTATTCCGACGCCGCCGCCGCACTCGAAGGACTGCTCTTCGACGGCATGCAGATTTGTGCGGGCGGCTTCGGCCTTTGCGGCATTCCCGAACGGCTGATCGACGCGATCCGCGACGCGGGCACCAAAGACCTGACCATCGCCAGCAACAACGCCGGCATCGACGGCGAAGGACTCGGCAAGCTGCTACGCACCAAGCAGGTCAAGAAGATGATCTCCTCCTATGTCGGGGAGAATAAGGAGTTCGAACGGCAATATCTGGCCGGCGAACTCGAGGTCGAATTCTGTCCGCAGGGCACGCTCGCCGAACGCTGCCGCGCGGGCGGCGCGGGCATCCCCGGCTTCTACACCAAGACCGGCGTCGGCACGCTCGTCGCCGAGGGCAAGGAAGTGAAGAATTTCGACGGTCAGGATTATATCCTCGAACGCGGCATCTTCGCCGACCTCGCGATCATCAAGGGGTGGAAGGCCGACGAGAGCGGCAACCTGATCTTCCGCAAGACCGCGCGCAACTTCAACCAGCCGATGGCGACCGCCGCCAGGATCTGCGTCGCCGAGGTCGAAGAGATCGTGCCGACCGGCAGCCTCGATCCCGACGCCATCCACCTGCCTGGCATCTATGTGAAGCGGATGATCGTCGGCGCGCCCTATGACAAGAAGATCGAGTTCCGCACCGTGCGCCCGCGCGAGACGGCGTGATGTTCGGTCGGCGACCGGAGCATCCTCATTCCGTACCGTTGACCGGTCATGCGGAACTCGACGATCGGTATCACGAGGTGGCTCGGTTCTGGGTCTCGACAGAACGATCCTTCGTTCTCGTAGCGCCCGACGTCGTAAATTCGCCCGCACTACTCGGTTCGCTTTTGGTGGAATGCATGCATACGGCCGCGGCAGGATATGCAGCGACGGGTAGCTTTAGCGAGGAAGAAGCGCTGAGCGAGCTTTGGAAGGGCTTCGACGAGGAACGTTCTCGCATCGAAAGCCCCGATCAAACGGAAAGGGCCAGCTAATGCCCAAGGCCAGCGTCCGCATTGAATCAGGTGGCGTCGCGGTCGCCATCGCGCTGTCGCTTGCAGGATGCGCAGCAACACCCGATGCGACCGTTTCCGTTCCACCGCCCCCCGGCCCCGCGCTGGCCGAAGCGACCAAGCCGCCGGTCGCGCTGCAATATCTTTATGGCTCGCCCGAGGCGGCGGTTGCGGTGCGTGCGACCAATGCGCGGATCGCCGACTATGGCGTGGAACGGATCAAGCAGCGGCCCAAGGACAGCGTCGTCCTCGCGCCCGGCGCGGGCGTCGATGCCCCGGCGTTCGAGCCGTGCGGCGACAAACCCTTTGCCGCGGTGTTCGACGCAGACGAGACCTTGATCTGGAACCTCGGCCCTATGCGCCATTTCGCCGAGACGGGCACCAGCTTCGACCCGAAGGTCTGGGACCAGTGGGAAAAGACCGGCGCGGGCAAGGCGGTCGCGATGCCGGGGACGATCGAGATGGTGAACGCCCTGCGCGCCGCGGGAATCACCGTCATCGCCAACACCAACCGCAGCGCCGCCAATGCCAAGGGTAGCGAGGATACGCTGCGCGCCGCCGGGCTTGGCGCGTTCAAGCATGGCGAGACCTTGTTCCTGATGGGCGACGACGCCGGCGGATCGAGCAAGGATGGCCGCCGCGCGGCGATCGCGGCGAAATATTGCGTCATCATCCTCGGCGGCGACCAGCTCGGCGACTTCAGCCAGCAGTTCAACGTCAGGGATTTGCCCGCGGCGCAGCGCATGGCGCTCGCGACCAGCGCGGGCGCCACCGCATTATGGGACAAGGGCTGGTTCCTTTTCCCCAACCCCGTCTATGGCCCCTGGGAAAAGCTGGGCTGGGACGACGCTTTCCCCTCCGACAAAAAATGGGAGCCGAAATAATGGCCTGGACGCGTGATGATATGGCGGCGCGCGCCGCGAAGGAACTGCAGGACGGCTATTACGTCAACCTGGGGATCGGCATCCCGACTTTGGTTGCGAACCATATCCCAGCGGGGATGACGGTGACGCTGCAGTCGGAGAATGGCATGCTCGGCATCGGGCCCTTCCCGCTCGAGGGCGACGAGGATGCCGACCTGATCAACGCCGGCAAGCAGACGATCAGCGAGCTGCCGCAAACGGCCTATTTCAGTTCGGCCGACAGTTTCGCGATGATCCGCGGCGGGCATATCGACCTGACCGTGCTCGGCGCGATGGAAATCGCCGAAAATGGCGACATCGCCAACTGGATGATCCCGGGCAAGATGATCAAGGGCATGGGCGGCGCGATGGACCTCGTCGCCGGGGTCAAGAAGATCATCGTCGTGATGGAGCACAATGCCAAGGACGGCAGCCCCAAGTTCATCCCGGCCTGTACGCTGCCGCTGACCGGTAAGAATGTCGTCGACATGATCATCACCGACCTCGCGGTGTTCAAACGCGACGACCATGACAGCCCGTTCCGGCTGGTCGAAGTCGCCCCCGGGGTGACGGCCGAGGACGTCGCCGAAAAGACGACGGCGCATTATATTGCATGATGTCGCGGCGGGTCCCGGCTCCGCCTGGCTGATCGTCGGCGGGTGGCTGTCGGTTCTGGCCGCGCTGCTGCACATCACCTGCATCTTCGGCGGCCCCGACTGGTATCGGTTTTTCGGCGCCGGCGAGGGCATGGCGCGCGCCGCCGCGCGCGGCGACTGGACGCCGACGCTGATCACGCTGGGGATTGCCGCCGTGCTGATGGTCTGGGCCGCCTATGCTTTTTCGGGCGCCGGGTCGCTTCCGCGCCTGCCGCTGCTGCGGACCGGGCTGATCGTCATCACCGGCGTCTACCTGCTGCGCGGGCTGGTCTTTGTGCCCCTCCACCTGTGGCGGCCGCAGCATAGCGACAGTTTCGCGATCTGGTCTTCGCTGATCGTGCTGGTCTATGGCGCGGTTTACGCGGTCGGGACGGTCAAGGCCTGGCGCCATCTGGCACCGTGAGCCGCTGCGGGGGTGACGGCGGGGGAAGTCGCCGCTAAGACGACAGCCAAATATAAGGTCGCCATTCAGTCACGAGTCCATGAAGCGCTTTTTCCTTGTTCTGATAGCCCTCGCCGTGCTCGGCTCGGCGGGCTGGTTTGGCCTTGGTGCCTCTGGTGGCAGCCACACGCTTGCCAGCATCCCGATCCCGATGGCAGCCCCTGAGAACCTGCCCGACACACCGGCGGAATGGCGCGGGCGGATCGACTATCGCGCGCTCGACAAGCAATTGACCGACCTGGCGCAGCGCCCCGAAATGGCCGGGCTGGCGGTGGCGGTGGTCGAAGACGGCAAGCTGAGCTTCGTGCGCGCCTATGGCGTCGCCGACCGCTCGACCGGCGCGCCGGCCACGCTGCAGACCCTGTTCCGCTGGGCCTCGGTTTCCAAGACCGCGACGGGCGCGATGGCCGCCGCCATGGCCCGCGAAGGCCGGATCGATCTGGACCGTCCGGTCGGCGCTTCGCACGCATCGCTGCGCCTGCCCGGCGGCGCCGAAGCGCGGATCACGCTCGCCGATGTGCTGGCGCAGCGCACCGGCCTCACCAAAAACGCCTATGACGAGAAACTGGAGGAAGGGCAGGACCCGGCATTGCTGCGCGCCAGCCTTGCCACCGCGCCGCTGCAATGCGAACCCGGCACCTGCCACACCTATCAGAACATCGCCTTCGATACCGCGAGCGAGATATTGGGCCGCGCCGCGGACAAACCGTTCGGCAAGGCGGTCGAGGACCGGTTTTTCCTGCCGCTGGGCATGGTCAGCGCGGGTTACGGGATGGCGCGGCTGACCGGCGCGAAGGATTGGGCGAGGCCGCATGGCAACGGCCATGTCCGGCCGGTCAAGGAGGCCTATTGGCGCGTTCCCGCCGCCGCGGGGGTCGAGAGCGATATCGTCGATTTCGCCACATGGATGCAGGCGATGATGGGCGCCCGCCCCGAGGTGCTGCCGGCCGCGACGTTGCAGATCGCCCATCGCCCGCGCGTCGGCACCGCGCGGCTCTATGGCGGCGCCCTGCGTCAGGCCACGAACGAGGCATCCTATGGCCTCGGCTGGCGGAACTTCACCTATGAGGGCCACCGGCTCGAAGGCCATTCGGGGGCGGTGTCGGGTTATCGCGCGACGATGATCTTCGAACCGGCGACGCGCACGGGCGTCGTCGCGCTGTGGAACAGCGATTTCGGTTTCCCCTTCCGCATCCCCTTCGCGGCGATCGACAGCTATCACAAGCGCGCGGGCGCCAACTGGCTCGACCTCAGCGAACTGCCCCAACAGGGCGGCGCCGCGGCCAAGGCGCGCCCGATTGCCGAGGAAACAAAGGGATAATCGTCCCGAACCGGCAGGGCAATCGAGGGCTGGCGGCGCCTCTGGCGCCGCGCTAGGACTATGGTCTTGGGCGCCGAATCATCCTTGACCGCGCAACGCCACACCGCCATCGGCACCGATGCTAGGCGGCCCCCCTTTCACATCTGGCTGGTCAAGCCGACGCGCTACGACGACGACGGCTATCCGCTGCAATGGTGGCGGTCGATCATCCCATCGAACTCGCTCGCCTGCCTGACCGGGATCATCGAGGATGCGCTGGCACGCGGCGTGCTCGCGGACCGCGAGGTGCGCATCGAGGTGGTCGACGAGATCCACAGCAAGGTCGACGCCGCGAAGATCGCCCGCTCGATCCGCCGCGCCGGTGGCGGGTTTGTCGGGCTGGTCGGGGTGCAGTCGAACCAGTTCCCCCGCGCGCTCGACCTCGCGCGCGACTTCCGGTCGGGCGGGGTGCAGGTCGCGATCGGCGGCTTCCATGTCTCAGGCTGCCTGTCGATGCTGAAGGCGATGCCGCCCGAACTGGTCGAGGCGCAGGACCTCGGCGTCTCCTTCTTCGCCGGCGAGGCCGAGGAGGGCCGGATCGACGAGGTGCTGGTCGATGCCGCGAACGGTGCGATGAAGCCCGTGTATAACTGGCTCGGCAAGACCCCGCATCTCGAGGGCGCGCCGCTGCCGCTCCTCCCCAAGGCGCAGGTCGACCGCAACATCAATCGTTACGCCAGCTTCGACCTCGGCCGCGGCTGCCCGTTCGAATGCAGTTTCTGCACGATCATCAACGTGCAGGGGCGCAAGAGCCGGTTCCGCACCCCCGACGACCTTGAGGCGATCGTGCGCGCCAACGCCGCGCAGGGTGTGTCGCGCTTCTTTCTGACCGACGATAATTTCGCGCGCAATCGTCACTGGGAGCCTTTGCTCGATCGGCTGATCGCCTTGCAAGACGAAGGACTGGGCGTCCGCATGGCGATCCAGGTCGACACCCTCGCGCACCGCATCGACGGCTTCATCGACAAATGCGTCGCCGCGGGCGCCGACCAGATTTTCATCGGGCTGGAAAATATCAATCCCGACAATCTGGAGGCCGCCAAAAAGCGCCAGAACCGCGTCGAGGAATATCGCGAGATGTTCCTGGCGTGGAAACGCCACCCGGTGGTGATCACCTGCGGCTATATCATCGGTTTCCCGAACGACAGCTATGCGTCGGTGATGCACGATATCGAGATGCTCAAGGAAGAGCTTCCCGTCGACACGCTCTATCTGAATTACCTCACCCCGCTGCCGGGCAGCGAGGATCATCGCCGGCTGGTCGACACCGGCGCATGGATGGACCCCGATCTCAACAAATATGACCTCAACCACCGCGTCACCCACCATCCGACGATGAGCGACGAGGAATGGGAGCGTGCCTATCGCGACGCGCACCGCAGCTTTTACAGCTGGGATCATATGGAGCGCATATTGCGCCGCATGGCCGCGCTCGGTTCGAACAAGAAAAAGACGACGGTCAACCGCCTGCTTGCCTATCGCGAGGCGGTGCGGCTGGAGGGCGTCGCCAAGCTCGAGTCGGGTTATGTGCGGATCAAGCGGCGGACCCAGCGGCGTCCCGGCCTGCCGCGGGAAAATGTCTTTGCCTTCTGGACCGGCTATGGCGCGCACCTGGTCCACGCGCTCGGCGGCAGCCTGGTCACCTATGCGAGGCTTTACCGGATGATGCGGCGGATCGTCACCGACCCCGACCGCTTCGCCTATCGCGACCGCGCGATCAGCGCCGATACCGGCGACGGCGCCTCGCCGCTGATCGCCGACACCCGCGCCACCGATCATTCGCAACGCCGCACCGCGCGCGCCAAAGCCGCCTGACATGCGCGTCCTGCTCACCGGATCGACCGGCTGGCTTGGCCGCTATCTGGCGCCAATGCTGCGCGGCGCGGGGCATCAAGTCGTCGGCCTCGACATCGTCCCCGGCGACGACACCCAGATCGTCGGCACCGTCACCGACCGCGCGCTGGTCGACCGGATCTTCGCGGACCACGGCATCGAGGCGGTCATCCATGCCGGGGCGCTGCACAAGCCCGATATCGTGCGATACCCGCGCCAGGCGTTTGTCGATGTCAACGTCAGCGGCACGCTGAACCTGATCGAGGCCGCGGTTGCGGCGGGCAACGACCGGTTCCTCTTCACGTCGACCACTTCGCTGATGGTGCGCGCCGATGTGCGCGACGGCGCCGGCGCGGCGGGCGCGTGGTGGATGGACGAGGATTTCGGACCGCTCGAGCCGCGCAACATCTATGGCATCACCAAGCTTGCCGCCGAACAGGCATGCCGGCTGGTCCACCGCGAGCATGGTATCGCGGCCCTGATCCTGCGCACCGGGCGCTTCTTTCCCGAGGACGACGACACGCTCGCGGTGCCGGGCGGCCTCAACCTGAAGGCGAACGAGTTGCTCAATCGCCGCCTGACCGTCGAGGATGCCGCCGCCGCGCATCTTGTCGCGCTCGAACGTGCGCCCGCTATCGGCTGCGACACCTTCATCCTGTCAGCGCCGCCGCCCTTCGCCCGCGACGAGGCCGCGGAACTCGCCCGCGATGCACGCGCGGTGATCGCGCGCCACCATCCACAGGCCGAAGCGCTTTATGCCGCGCGCGGCTGGGTGCTGCCCGAGCGGATCGACCGCCTCTACGACCCGTCGCGCGCCGAGCGGCGGCTGGGCTGGCGGGCGAGCACCGATTTCGGCAGCGTGCTGGCGGCGCTCGCCGACGGGGCGCCGCTGCCCTTTGCCCACGAACCCCATTACACCTCGCCGATCGTCGCGCTGCGCCGCCACCGGCGCGCGGACGATCTTTGCACCAACTGACGTGTGGGCCCCCAAATCCGCACGACCGAAAAGCACGGCGCGGCTGTTCGCAATTCGATGGTGCTGCGGAGATTCCTTCGCTAGCAACGCGGTCCATTGTGCCATGCAGAAACGGTGGGAGTTAGGGCGGGATGACAGCGTCGCAGGCCGATGAACGCAAAGCCGTCAACTATTACCATGGTCTCGACACGATCCGCCTCATCTGTGCCGCGGTCGTTGCGATCGGCCACCATTATTCCAATTTCCAGATCTTTGAATCCGAGCGTTATAATCGCCTGATTTCATCGGGATGGGACATATTGTGGAACGGGCCCGCCGCGGTCATCGTGTTCTTCATCATCTCGGGCTTCGTCATCCACGCTCCCTATCACCAGGGGAAGAGCTTCAGCACCGGCGAATTCTACGTCAAACGGTCGATCCGGATCGTGCTGCCGTCGATCGCCTTCATGATCGCCTTCGTGTTTCCCGATATCGGCAAGGTCGCCGAGGTGAGCTGGAAGGCGACGGTGCTGTGGAGCCTGATCTGCGAGCTGATCTATTATTTCCTCTATCCGTTGCTCGTCCGCTTCAACGGCCGGATGCATATCCCGCTCGCCATCTCGTGCGTCGTCACGATCCTGATCTATTATTTTTACGCCGATGTCTTCGTCGACAACCGCAATTATCGCGCGCTCGGCTATGGCACCTTTCTCGTCGGCTTTCCCTGCTGGCTCGCGGGTTGCTGGCTGGCGGAGAATCTGCATCGCTTCGGCCGGCTTTCGGCGCTGTGGATCAACGCGACGCGTGTCGGCATCTTCGCGATGGCGGTCGTCTTCAAGCTCGCGAAGACGCAGTTGGTCGGTTTCGGCCTCTTCACCTCCTCGGCCTTCATCCTCAACATCTTCGCGATCTTCGCGACCTTCTGGCTCGGCTTCGAACTGGTGCGGATGCTCGACCGGTCGGGCCCCGCCCCGTTCGACCGCATGGGCCGCGCCACCTTCAGCCTCTACCTTGTCCATCCGGTCGCGATGCGACTGTTCGAGGGCGGCGACCATGGCGTCGTGTCGCTGCTGCTCTATCTGGTGGTGACCGGCGTCATGACCTATGTCTTTTTCCTGCTGTGCGAACGCCCGAGCCACCGGCTCGCGCATAAGCTGGGCAACCGGCTGGTCGGCCGCGCGCCGACCGAACGGCAGACCGCGGGCACCGCGGCCGCCGGCGACTGAACGACGGAACCCGACATGCGCGACTATTGCCTGATCACCGCCAACCGCAACTATTCGAGCTGGTCGCTGCGGCCGTGGATGCTGATGCGGGGGCTCGGCATCGTCTTCGAGGACCGGATCGAGCCTTTCGCGCAGCCGGTCAATTACGACGCCTTTCGCAGCTTTTCGCCGACCGGACAGGTTCCGGCGCTGCTCCATGCGGGGCGGACGATCTACGACTCGCTGGGCATCGCGCTCTATCTCGCCGACCGGCACGACGCGGTGTGGCCGGCGGATCCCGATGCACGCGCCTGGGCGCAGTGCGCGGCGGCCGAAATGCACAGCGGCTTTGCGGCGCTGCGTAACGATTGCACGATGAACGTCGGCGTGCGCGTGACCCCGAAGCCGATGTCGGACGCGCTGAAAGCCAATGTCGCGCGCATCCGCGAAGTGTTCGAACAGGGGCTCGCCCGCTTCGGCGGACCATGGCTCGCGGGGTCGCAATTTTCGGCGGTCGATGCCTTTTTCGCACCGGTCACCTTTCGTATCCGCACCTATGGCCTCGACGTCGGTGCCGGACAGGCGTGGGTCGACCATATCCTCGCGCATCCGGCGATGCGCGACTGGGAAGAACAGGCGCTCGCCGAAAGCTGGCGCGAGGAAAGCCATGAGGACGAACTGGCGGCAGCCGGGTCGATCACCGCGGACTATCGTCATGGCTGACGAGACGATGGATGTAAGCGAAGCGACGCGCCTTGCGCAGCAGGGTGGCCTGGCGCTCCAGCGCGGCGACGCGGAGACCGCGCGCGCGGCGCTGCAACCTGTGGTCGATGCAGGCCATGCCAATCTGCAGGTCTGGCTGATGCTGGGCGAAGCCTGCCGTCTCGCGAGCGACCGCGACGGGCAGGAAAAGGCCGCCGACGCGATCCTCGAACAGGATGACGGCGCCCTGCGCGCGCTGATCTGGAAGGGCGATTGCCGCCGCTCGGCTGGCGAACGGCGCGTTGCCGCAAGCTGGTATCGCACCGCGCTGCGCCGGGCCGATATCATCGGCACGCTGCCCGCGTCGCTCGCACAGCTGGCCGACGGCGCGCGCACCGCCGCCGCCGAGCTGGAACGTGAATTCGGTCTCGCCGTCGACGCGGGCCTTGCCGCGCGCGGTCTGCCGCCCGAAGCGCGCAGCCCGGGCTTCGCCCGCGCGCTCGCGGTGATGCGCGGCGAGGACCATGTCGACTATGAATTGCAACGCCCGTCGAGCTTCCTCTTCCCGGGTCTGCCGCAACGGCGCTTCTACGAGCGCGAGGAATTCGACTGGGTCCCCGCTTTCGAGGCCGCTACCGACGCGATCCGCACCGAGCTGCACGCGGCGCTCACCGACCCCGATCTGTTCAAGCCCTATCTGACGCATGCACCGGACCGGCCACGCGTCGAATTCAACGGGATGCACGACAACGCCTCCTGGTCGGCCCTCCATCTCGTGCACAATGGCACGATCGTTCCCGAGATGGCGGCACGCTTTCCGGCGACCTTCGCCGCGCTCGAAACCGTTCCGCAGTGCCGCATCTCGGTGCGCTCGCCGTCGATCCTCTTTTCGCTGCTCCAGCCCGGCGCGCATATCGCGCCGCATTACGGCATGATCAACGCACGGCTGATCTGCCACCTGCCGCTGATCGTCCCCGGCGACGGCGCGCTGACCGTCGGCGGCGAGGCGCGGCAGTGGGAGGAAGGCAAGCTGCTCATCTTCGACGATTCGATCGAGCATGAGGCGATCAACCATGCCGACAGCGACCGCGTCGTGCTGATCTTCGACATCTGGCGCCCCGAACTCGGCGAAGCCGACCGGCGCGGGGTCGCGGCGCTGTTCGAGACCGTCGACGCCTATCGCTAGTCGGTCAGCGCGTCGCGCACGACCGCGATGCCGGCTTCGCGCTGCGCCTTGAGTTCGGCCTTGAGCTTCGCGGGGTCGCGCGCGAAGACGAAGCCGAAGCTGACCCCGCCTTCCTTGCCGATCGTCGCATGGTGGAGCTTGTGCGCCTGCACCAAGCGCTTGGCATAGCCACGGCGCGGAACCCAGCGGAAAGTGCGCTGGTGGACAAGCCCGTCGTGAACGAGCGTGTAGATGATACCGTAGAAGAGCACGCCGAGGCCGATCCACGTCCCCGGCTCCCACGCCGATGCGCCCATGATCATCGGGCTGCCGGCTGCGAACATCGATATGCTGAGCGCGGCGCCGAAGAGCGCGAACAGGTCGTTCTTTTCGAGCAATTTATCATGCGGTTCGTGATGGTCGCGGTGCCAGGCCCAGCCGAAACCGTGCATGATATATTTGTGGCTGCCCCACGCGACGCCCTCCATCGCCACGACGGTGGCAAGAACGAGCAAGATGATGGCAAGGACCGACATGGCGCGAATATAGGCCTCCCGCCCCCGCGCTGCCACCGCAATCGCCGCGACCGAAAATTGCGTTTTGGATCGCCACTGGCTTGCATTGTTGTCGGGGGGGCTTAAGTGAACCGCATGACTCGGCCCCGCACCCTCTATGAGAAAATCTGGGACGCGCATGTCGTCGAACAGCGCCCCGATGGTACCGCCCTGATCTTCATCGACCGTCACCTCGTCCATGAAGTCACCAGCCCGCAGGCCTTTGCCGGGCTTCGCGCGAGCGGCCGCACGGTGCGCCGCCCCGACCTGACGCTCGCGGTGCCCGATCACAACCTGCCGACCACGGCACGGCTCGACGCGGCGGGCAACAAGCTGCCGATCGCCGACGCCGAAAGCGCCGCGCAGCTCGCGGCGCTGGAAAAGAACGCCCCCGAATATGGCATCCGCTATATCGATGCGACCGCAGCCGAGCAGGGCATCGTCCATGTCGTCGGCCCCGAGCAGGGTTTCTCGCTGCCGGGCACGACGATCGTCTGCGGCGACAGCCACACCGCGTGCCACGGCGGCATCGGCGCGCTGGCGTTCGGCATCGGGACGAGCGAGGTCGAGCATGTGCTCGCGACGCAGACGCTGCTGCTGCAACCGGCGAAAACGATGGAAGTGCGCGTCGAGGGTGAGGTCGGCCCTGGCATCAGCGCGAAGGACATCATCCTCCACATCACCGGCACCATCGGCGCCGCGGGCGGTACCGGCCATGTCATCGAATATACCGGCAGCGCGATCCGCGCGCTGAGCATCGAGGGCCGGCTGACGGTCAGCAACATGGCGATCGAAGGCGGCGCGCGCGCCGGGCTGATCGCGCCCGACGAGGTTACCTTCGAATATCTGAAGGGCCGCCCCTATGCGCCCAAGGGTGCCGACTGGGACGCGGCGGTCGCGTACTGGAAGAGCCTCGCGACCGATGCGGGTGCGACTTACGACAAGGTTGTGGTGATCGACGCCGCCGACATCGCCCCGAGCGTGACCTGGGGCACCAGCCCCGAGGATGTCGTGCCGATCACCGGGGTCGTCCCCGACCCCGCGAGCTTCGCCGATCCGTCGAAGCAGGCGGCAGCGGCGAAATCGCTCGCCTATATGGGCCTTACCCCCGGCACGCGGATGCAGGATGTGCCGGTCGAAAATATCTTCATCGGCAGCTGCACCAACAGCCGCATCGAGGACATGCGCGCCGCCGCGGCGGTGATCAAGGGCCGCAAGAAGGCCGACAATGTCAAATGGGCGATCGTCGTCCCCGGATCGGGGCTGGTGAAGGCGCAGGCCGAGGCCGAAGGGCTCGACCGCATCTTCACCGAAGCGGGACTGGAGTGGCGCGAACCCGGCTGCTCGGCGTGCCTCGCGATGAACCCCGACAAGGTGCCTGCGGGCGAGCGCTGCGCCAGCACCAGCAACCGCAATTTCGTCGGCCGCCAGGGTCCGGGCAGCCGCACCCACCTCGTCAGCCCCGCGATGGCGGCGGCGGCGGCGGTGACCGGCAAGCTCACCGATGTGCGGGAACTGATGGCATGACCCCGCTGAACGAGGTCGATGGCCGCGCGATTCCGTTCGGGCTGAAGAATGTCGATACCGACGTCATCATCCCCGCGCACTGGCTGAAGGGCACGACGCGCGAGGGCATGGGCCGCGGCGCGTTCGAGGCGATCCGCAAGGACCCCGACAACCTTTTCGACAGCGCCGAATATAAGGGCGCGCCGATCCTGATCGCGGGCGACAATTTCGGCTGCGGATCGAGCCGCGAACATGCCGCATGGGCACTCGGCGACCTGGGCATCCGCGTCGTGATCGCGCCGTCTTACTCGGACATCTTCTCGGGCAATGCGGTGAAGAACGGGATCCTGCCGGTGGTGCTGCCGCAGGCGGCGATCGACCGGCTGATGGAGGTCGCGCTGACCGATCCGGTGCATGTCGACCTCGAAAACCAGACGGTGACGACCCAGTTTCAGGACCGCTTTGCCTTCGAGATCGACCCGTTCCGCAAGATGTGCCTGCTCGAAGGGCTCGACGAGATTTCGATCACTGAAAAGAGCGACGCCGCGATCGGCGACTATGAGAAAAAACTGGCGCAGGACCGGCCCTGGCTGCAACCTTCGCTGTAACACCCCCTGTGAGGAGAAGATGATGAAGGCTCTCTTGTCGACCGCCACCGGCGGCCCCGAAACGCTGGCTATCGGCGAATTGCCGCGCCCGACCGCGGGTGCCGGCCAGATCGTGATCGACGTGAAGGCCTGCGCGGTCAACTTCCCCGACGTGCTGATCATCGAGGACAAATATCAGTTCAAGCCCGAACGCCCCTTCGCGCCCGGCGGCGAGGTCGCGGGACTCGTGGCCGAGGTCGGCGAGGGCGTGACCGACTTCAAGGTCGGCGACCGCGTGATCGCGGGCTGCGGTAACGGCGGCATGGCCGAGGCGATCGCGGTTTCGGTTCATAATGTCTATCATTTGCCCGACGGGCATGACTTCGCCGAAGGGGCCTCGCTGCTGATGACCTATGGCACCAGCATCCACGCGCTGGTCGATCGCGGGCATATCAAGGAAGGCGACACCTTGCTCGTCCTCGGCGCCTCGGGCGGGGTCGGCATCGCGGCGGTGGAACTGGGCAAGGCGTTCGGCGCACGCGTCGTCGCGGGGGTGTCGAGCGAGGACAAGGCCGAGATCGCACGCGCCGCCGGCGCCGACGAAGTCGTCGTCTATGGCCGCCAGCCGTTCGACAAGGACCAGTCGAAGGCGCTCGCGAACAAGTTCAAGGAGGCCGTGGGGCCGAACGGTGCGAACCTCGTCTATGACGCGGTCGGCGGCGACTACGCCGAACCAGCGCTGCGCTCGATCGCGTGGGAAGGCCGCTATCTCGTCGTCGGTTTCCCTGCGGGTATCCCGCGCCTGCCGCTCAACCTGACGCTGCTCAAGAGCTGCGACGTCGCCGGCGTCTTCTGGGGCGCCTTCGTCGCACGCGAACCCGTGCGCAACCGCGGCAATATCGCGCGGCTGTTCGCGCTATGGGCGCAGGGCAAGATCAAGCCGCGGGTCACCGGCACCTATGCCCTTGCCGACGGCGGCAAGGCGATCGCCAAGCTTGGCGACCGCAGCGCGGTCGGCAAGCTGGTCGTGACCATCTGAAATATCGCCCCGAGCCGGCGCTGACCGAAGCGCTGCGTGCGCTGGCGGCGAGCGGACGGCTTGCGGTGCGCGTCACCCCCGGCGCGAGCCGCGACACGGTGACGATCGCGGACGACACCGTGCACCTGCGCGTCACCGCGCCGCCCGCCGATGGCGCCGCGAACGCAGCGGTGCTGCGACTGCTCGCCGCCGCGCTCGACGTCGCGCCGCGCAACCTGTCACTGCTGCGCGGCGCGAGCGCCCGGATCAAGCTGATCGGGATCGCGCCGGACTGATCGCGATCGATTTTTTGCGGGTTAACGCTTTGTCAGTGGCTCCCGGCTATTGAGCAGGGTGTGACACTAGCGCTTCGAGCGCGTTAGACAGGGCAGGGAAGATGGCGACTCGCCGTTCGATCGGGGAAGATACCGCTGCGGGCATCGCGAATATTTCGCGCACCCGCCGCGCGCAGCTTGTTGCCGAGTTCGAAGGCGATCTGGGCATCGATTACAAAGCCCGCGCCAAAGCGATCGCCGACGCGCACCGCTGGCAGGTGATCAAGACGATCATCGTGTGGACGATCGCGCTGATGTTCTTCCTGATCGCGTGCCAGAAACTCTGGATCATGGGCCAGGCGGTCGACGAACCCTTCTCCGACCTTAATTTCTTCCATGGGTGGTTTGGGGGATAGCCTCGGCGCGCGAAAATGGCGCCGCTGGACGCTGTTACCAAAATTTGGTACCATCGCCGCATGGCAGCGAAAAACACCTCGGTCGCCTTGGGCGAACCTTTCATCGAATTCGCCCGCAACAAGGTCGAATCGGGCGAGTTCGCGACGACCAGCGAGGTCGTGCGCGAGGCGATGCGGCGTTATATCGCTTATGACGACGGGGTCGCGGCGTTGCGGCGCGAGATACAGAAGGGCATCGATAGCGGACCCGCCCGCCCCTTCGATTGGGACGCCTTCATGGAGCGGAAGTTCGGCCCCGCAAGCGATGCGTAGCATCATCGTCCGCCCCGAGGCGGAAGTCGACATCGAAGACATTGCGGATCACACCATCGCACAATGGGGCGCCGACCAAGCCCGCCACTATCTCGGCGATCTCCGCCGAACCATCGAGCGCCTTGCGGTGGATGGATTACGCCGCCCGGAAGAAGCGGACGTCTTTCCGGGCCTGAGGCGAGCGCGGAGCGGGCACCATTTCATATTCTATCTGATCGACGACGAGCGGGTCGATGTGATCCGGGTGTTGCATGAGCGGCGGGATGTGATGCGGCAATTGCAAGGTTGAGCGCGAGGCAGACCATCAAGCGAAGGGGTCCGCAACATCCTCCTTTCGGGCCTCCACCTGCGGATTGTCTCCATAAGAAATCATGCCGCGATCGATGCTCATGAACTCGCGCAGCCGCGATGCCTTCAGGCGACGCGACCATTTCCAAAGGTCGCCGCATGAGTCGGACCAGGCAGCATGAGTATAAAGCGTTTCCAGATGCTCGGCGACGTGCTCGATCGACGAAACATCATAACGATCTTGTCACCATCAACGGCGGGGTTGCTGCCCTTCCAACGAACGACCCACCGCTTCTGGCACTTGCTCAATAAACCCGCGCCTTCGGCTTGATATATTCGGCGTCGTCGGTGAGCGTATATTCGTGGACCGGGCGGTAATCGAGGCGGACGCCGCCGCCCTTGCCGCCCCAGCCGTCGAACCAGCTGATGCTGTGCTTCATCCAGTTCGGATCGTCGCGGTTCGGGAAATCCTCGTGCGCGTGGGCGCCGCGGCTTTCCTTGCGGTTGAACGCCGAATGCATCGTCACCGTCGCCTGGCTGATCAGATTGTCGAGCTCGAGCGTTTCGATGAGGTCGGTGTTCCAGATCAGACTGCGGTCGGTGACGCCGATGTCGTTCATCCGCTGATAGGTCTTGGCAAGCTTGTCCTTGCCCTCGGCCATCAGTTCGTCGGTGCGGAACACCGCGGCGTGCATCGACATCGCGCGCTGCATTTCGTCGCGGACGACCGCGGTCGGCGAGCCGCCATTGGCGTTGCGGAAATGATCGAGACGGCCGAGCGCGAGGTCGGCGCTGTCCTTGGGCAGTGCGGCCTGCGCGGCGCCGGGCTTGATGATGTCGCGCAGCCGGTGGCCGGTGGCGCGGCCGAACACGACAAGGTCGATCAGGCTGTTCGAGCCGAGGCGGTTCGCGCCATGGACCGACACGCACGCCGCTTCGCCGACCGCGAACAGGCCGGGGACCACGGTATCGGGATTGCCGTCCTTCAGCGTCACGACTTCGCCATGATAGTTACAGGGAATGCCGCCCATATTGTAATGGACCGTCGGCACGACCGGCAGCGGCTGGCGGGTCAGGTCGACGCCGGCGAAAATCTTGCCGCTCTCGGTAATCCCGGGCAGGCGCTCGGCGAGCACCGCGGGATCGATATGGTCGAGGTGCAGGTAGATATGGTCCTTGTGCGGACCGACGCCGCGGCCTTCGCGGATTTCGAGCGCCATCGAACGCGACACGACGTCGCGCGACGCGAGGTCCTTCGCGGAAGGGGCATAGCGTTCCATGAAACGCTCGCCTTCGCTGTTGGTGAGGTACCCGCCCTCGCCGCGTGCGCCTTCGGTGATCAGCACGCCGGCGCCATAGATGCCGGTCGGGTGGAACTGGACAAATTCCATGTC
Organism: Sphingopyxis sp. GW821-FHT02C12; assembly: GCF_059421785.1. Taxonomy (NCBI): domain Bacteria; kingdom Pseudomonadati; phylum Pseudomonadota; class Alphaproteobacteria; order Sphingomonadales; family Sphingopyxidaceae; genus Sphingopyxis; species Sphingopyxis sp. GW821-FHT02C12. The sequence goes on along the minus strand of NZ_JBWKVQ010000001.1, from coordinate 1,857,468 downwards.
CTGCAATGGCAGGCCGGCGCGCAGCACCATGCCGCCACCGTCGCCGGTGCAGGTGTGCGCCGAGGTCGCGGTGAAATAGGCGCGGCCATAGCCGCCGGTCGCGAGCACGACGGCCTGCGAGCGGAAGCGGTGGATGCTGCCATCCTCCATGCACAGCGCGATCACGCCGCGGCACACGCCGTCTTCCATGATCAGGTCGAGCGCGAAATATTCGACGAAGAAGTCAGCGTCATATTTCAGCGACTGCTGATAGAGCGCGTGGAGCATTGCATGGCCGGTGCGGTCGGCCGCGGCGCAGGTGCGTTGCACCGGCGGGCCTTCGCCCATATTCTGCATATGGCCGCCGAACGGGCGCTGGTAGATGGTGCCGTCCTGGTTGCGCGAGAAGGGCACGCCGGCGTGCTCGAGTTCGTAGACCGCCTGCGGCGCTTCGCGAACCATATATTCGATCGCGTCCTGGTCACCCAGCCAGTCGGACCCCTTGACGGTGTCGTACATGTGCCAGGTCCAGTGGTCGGGCGAATTGTTGCCGAGGCTGGCGGCGATGCCGCCCTGCGCCGCGACGGTGTGGCTGCGCGTCGGGAACACCTTGGTGATGCAGGCGGTCTTGAGTCCCGCCTCGGCGCTGCCCATCGTGGCGCGCAGGCCCGACCCGCCGGCGCCGACGACGACGGTGTCATAGATATGGTCGATGATCTTGTAAGCTTCGGTCATGTCACATGCCCCCCGGGCCGAGCGCCATGGGCGCCAGTGCGATGCGGGCGATCGTGAAGATCCCGAATGCGGCGCCGCCGATGGCGTAGAAATTGAGCGCGACGAGCGCGAGCAGACGCGTCGCTTCGCCGTGGACATAGTCCTCGATCAGCACCTGCAGCCCGAGGCGCAGATGGACGAAGATGCTGACCACGAGCAGGATGAGCGCGAGCGCGACCATCGGCTGCGACGCCCAGCGATGCACCGCGGCGAAATCGCCGAGGTTCAGGCGCAGGAGCGAGACGACGAGGAAGCCGACGAGGAGCAGATTGCCGAGCGCGGTCAGCCGCGCCTGCAGCCAGTGGTGCGAACCATGCTGGGCCGAGCCGAGGCCGCGAACCTTGCCGAGATGCGTGCCGTTGCCCATCAGAGTGCGCTCCCCAATATATAGAGCCATGTCGCTGCGGTCGCGAACACGCCCGCAGCGATCACCACGGTCGACCACAGCTTGTTGGTCTTGAGTTCATAACCCGCACCGGCGTCGAGGACGAAGTGGCGAAGGCCCGAAAACATATGCTGGAAAAAGGCCCAGGTCAGCCCGACCAGCACGACCTTGCCCAGGATGTTGGTGATCGTGTGGAAGATGCCGACATCGGGGCTGGGGTCGTGCCAGACGCAGGCGACGAACGCCGCATAGGCCTCGGGCCCCGCCGCGATGGCGTAGAGCCACCAGAGGAACATGCTCGCGCCGACGATCGCCAACCCGTCCCCGCTCGCGCGGTGGAGGATCGAGACCGTCATCGCGGGTCCCCATTTATAAACCTGCAAATGCGGCGAGAGCGGCCTGCCGCTCGGTTCGTTGCCAGCCATATCAGCCCCGTTTCTGACTCTAATCGGTCGATGGGCGCCGGTTTAGCGCCATGGCCGCGATATGCAATTGCTTAGGAGCCTTTGTTGCACGGCGCGGAAATATTTGCGACCCTGCGCCCCTTAGAACGGGGGAGACGGGCGTGATCAAGCGGAAAAACGCGGTTCTGGCCATGGCGGCCGTCGGCCTGATGGCGGTGGCGCTGGCGCCCGCCGCCATGGCCGAGGTCACCGAAGCCGAAAAGACCGCCAATGCCGAGGCGATGGCGACGGGCAAGCTGATCTATCAATATGACCAGGCGGCCTGGCACAGCACCGATGCGCTGCTGGCGTTGATCAAACCCGCCGACTATCCCGACCTGCGCGGCTGGGTCGTCGAACCGCATGACGACGGCAAATTGCTGGTCACCTATTTCGGCCAGCGGAACGGTCCGCGTTACGCGATCGTGCGTTATGTGATGCAGGGCGCGGCGGTGGTCGAAGGCGGGCTGGTGCCGAAAGGCGAGGATGCCGCCCTGTCGCCACTCGCCAACCGGCTTGTCGACGCTCGCGACGCAGCGACCGAGCGCTTCGTGAAGGAAAAGCTGGGCTTCTGCACCGAGGGCAGCGCCAACAGCGTTATCCTGCCTCCCGACGGCAACGGACGGATACGCGCCTATATCATGTCACCGTCGGTAACCGCGGGAGTCTTTCCGCTCGGTGGCCATTACCGTTTCGATATCGACGCCGCCGGGAAAGTCGCCAGTTGGCGGCCCTTCCTCAAGAGCTGCATGATGATCGACTCGCGCCCCGACGAGGAGATGAAGGAGAAGGCCTTCTTCGTCGTGTCGCACCTGCTCGACCCGCAGCCGACCGAAATCCATTATTTCGTGCGCAATAACGTGCCGATCGACATGGGCATCATCATGGCCGACGAGGACATCTGGTTGCTCGGAACCGACGGTTTCACCAACCCAAAGGGCAGCGAAATCGGAATGCCCTGATCATTTCTTCCCGCGGTTGGCGTAGAGCAGCGCGGCGAGCACCGCCGCCGAGCCGATGCCGATGCCGGCCGCGGCTGCGGCGGTTTTCCAGCCGGCCTTCTTGCCGGTTCCGGTCGCTTCCTTGTCGGCGGCTTCGGTCGCCTCGGCGGCTTCCTTTTGCGCCTGAAGTTCGCGGGCGGCGCGCAGGACTTCGTTTTCGCTTTCTTCGCCGGTGCCGGTTTCGGGGAGGTCTTCGCTGGGGGTCATTTTAGTCTCAAGTCCTTGTTGTCACAGCAGTGCCTGCTCCACAGGCACATAGTCCGTCCCGACCGCTTCGGCTACGGCTTCGAACGTCACCTTACCATTCCAGACGTTGAGTCCCTGTGCAAGATGCACGTCGCGTTTCAGCGCCTCTTTCCAGCCCAGGTCGGCGATGCGCAGCGCGTGCGGCAGGGTGACGTTGTTGAGCGCATAGGTGCTGGTACGCGCGACCGCACCGGGCATGTTGGCGACCGCATAATGGACGATGCCGTCGACGACATAGGTCGGGTCGGCGTGGGTTGTCGCATGGCTGGTTTCGAAACAGCCGCCCTGGTCGATCGCGACGTCGACGAGCACCGAACCCGGGCGCATCGTGCCGAGCATGTCGCGCGTCACCAGCTTCGGCGCCTCGGCGCCGGGGATCAGCACCGCGCCGATCACCAGATCAGCCTCGGCGACGCATTCGGCGAGGTTGGCACGGTTCGAGAAGCGCGTCTTCGCGCGCGCTTCGAAAAAAGTGCCGACGCGTTCGAGTACTTCGGGATCGCGGTCGAGGATGGTGACGTCGGCGCCGAGCCCCGCCGCCATCTGCGCCGCGTTGAAGCCGACGACGCCGCCGCCGATGATGCAGACCTTGCCCGGCGCCACACCCGGCACGCCGCCGAGCAGCACGCCGCGGCCGCCGTGCGCCTTTTCGAGCGCGGTCGCGCCGGCCTGGATCGACATGCGCCCCGCGACCTGGCTCATCGGTTTCAACAGCGGCAGGCCACCGTGCGGGCTGGTGACGGTTTCATAGGCGATACAGACGGCGCCCGACGCCATCAGGTCGCGCGTCTGGTCGGGGTCGGGGGCGAGATGGAGATAGGTGTAGAGAATCTGCCCGGGGCGGAGCATCGCACGCTCGACGGGCTGGGGTTCCTTGACCTTCACGACCATGTCGCAGGTCGCGAAGATTTCCTCGGCGGTCTGGACGATCTCGGCGCCCGCCTCGACATAAAAGCGGTCGTGCGCGCCGATGCCTTCACCGGCGCCGGTCTGCACGAGCACGCGGTGACCGTGGACGTGGAGCTCGCGCGCGCTTTCGGGGGTCAGGCCGACGCGATATTCGTGATTCTTGATTTCCTTGGGGGTGCCGATGATCATGCGTCGCTCTCCAATACCGGGTGGCCGCCGATCGCGCCTCGCGTTGCCGACGACTCTCTGCCGCCGATATAGCAGCTTCGCCGCGCGAGGTGCTTGCATATCATGGTCCGTTCCCCGACAAGCGCGCACAAATTGTGCGCGAAATCGCCCTGGAGCGCTTCATGATGGATCGGATCGACCGCAAGCTTCTCGACCTGCTGCAGCGACAGGGGCCGCGTCCCGCGGTCGAGCTCGGCGAAAGCGTCGGGCTGTCGGCTTCGGCGTGCCACCGCCGCATCCGCGCGCTCGAGAGTGACGGGATCATCGCCGGCTATGCCGCGCGGCTCGACCCCGACAAGATCGGCCTCGGGCTCGACGTCTTCGTCGACATCAGCCTGACCTCGCAGAGCGAGGAAGCGCTGACCGCCTTTGAAAGCGCGGTGAAGAGCTTCGACGAGATCCTGGAGTGCCAATTGCTGTCGGGTGCATCGGATTACCGGCTGCGCGTCGCGGCGCGCAATGTCGCCGACTTCGACCGGCTGCACCGCCATTGCCTGTCGCGGCTGCCCGGCGTCGCCGCGATGCACAGTGCCTTCGCGCTGCGCACGATCAAGGCGTTCGAGGGCTATCCGGTGCGCGGCGAGGGCTGACGCGCATTTTTTTTCGCGGCGCTGGTTAACGCCGAATTTACCCCTTCCCCACATAGATCGGTCATGATTTTCGCCGGTGACAGCGGACGGCAGCGCCGCGCGCCACGAACGATGTGAGGGAAGCAGGATCATGGTGAAGGAAAATCCGATTCATAAGCAGCAGATTGATCCGATCCTGATGTCGGATCGCTTCCCCTTCTATGATCTCGATGGCCAGCTGGCGGCCGATGGCGCCGAAATCGCGGCGATCGTCACCGGGCACGAGCCCGAGATGGCGCGCGCTTACTGGGATGCCTTCAACGGCCTGTCGCTCGTCGAACGCAAGGTCGAGGGCGACCTGCTGACCAGCTATATCGCCGGCAGCGCGAAACATATGCGCGAGAAATATGCCCATGCCGACGGACAGGCCGCGGCGACGATCGCGTGCCAGAACACCCATATGGCGCTGCGCGTCGGGGTGCCGCTGGCATCGGTCCTGTCGTGCATCGGCGAGAGCCAGCGGCTGGCCTATCATTATGTGGTCGAGGCCTGCGCCGGCGATGCCGCGCGACTGACCCGGCTGTGCGCGGCGATCAACCGGCTCGCGCTGCTCGAATTCGACATCATGGAAACCTATGCCGAGAAGCTGAACCGCGCGGTCATTTCGGGCGAGCGATTGGCGCTGGCCGGCGATTTCGACCAGTCGATCGCCTCGCTGGTCCAGGAAACCGACGGCGTGCGCCGCGAACTCGCCAGGCAGGCGGCCTCGGCCGACCATGCCGCCAAGGGCATGATCGCCAAGACGAGCGAAGTCGCCGCGGCATCCGAACAATCGGCGATCGCGATGCGCGAAGCCGCCTCGACCGCCGCGGGGCTGATCCGCGCGATCGAGGACGCGCGCAGCGAAGTCGAAGCCAGCTCGCACGTCGCGATCCGCGCCTCCGAACAGGCGGGCGAAGCCGTCGCCATGTCCGAAGCGCTGTCGCACCATGCCGAATCGATCGAATCGATCCTCGGCCTGATCCGCGAGATCGCGGGCCAGACCAATTTGCTCGCGCTCAACGCCACGATCGAGGCGGCGCGCGCGGGCGAATCGGGCCGCGGCTTCGCGGTCGTCGCGCAGGAGGTGAAGAGCCTCGCCAACGAAACCGCGCGCGCGACCGACGATATCGCCGGCAAGATCACCGCCATCCAGCAGGCGACCAGGGGTTCGGTCGCCGCCAACCAGTCGATCCAGGCGACGATCGTCGAGGTCCAGCATTCGGCGCAGCGCATCCGCGACGCGATGGACGCGCAGGCGCAGACGGTCACCTCGATCACCGCCGCGGTCGACGAAACCGCGCTCGCCGCCGATTCGATGTCGTCGACGATCGCCAGCATCCGCAACGATTCGGGCATGGTCGCGGGCGAAATCAGCGTGCTGAGCGACGAATTCGCCAAGATGGGCGAGCGGCTGCAGTCGCTCGAACAGGCCGCGAGCGAGTTCAGCCGCCGCGTTGCCTGACCGGCATACCGACCCCATGCTTGGCAAGGTGACGGGGTCCGCTTAAGGGCGGGCCATGCAAACCCATATCCTGATCAGCGGCGCGAGCCGCGGCATCGGCGCCGCGATCGCTGCGGCGCTGCTTTCCGACACGGCCAAGGTCGTCGCGCTGTCGAGCGCCGACGGCGACCTCGCCGACCCCGCGACGCCGGGACGGATCTGGAACCGCGCCCTCACGCAGCTCGATGGCCGTATCGATGTGCTGGTGAACAATGCCGGGGTGTTCGAGGCGAACCCGATCGACGCCGACGACGCCGACTGGCTTGCCAACTGGAACCGCACGCAGCAGATCAACCTGACCGCGAGCGCCCTATTCTGCCGCCTGGCGGTGCTGCACTGGCAACAGCGGAAGTCCGAGGGCCGCATCGTCAATATCGCGAGCCGCGCCGCGCATCGCGGCGACAGCCCCGCGCACTGGCATTATGCGGCGTCGAAGGCGGGCATGGTCGCGATGACCAAGACGATCGCGCGTGCTTATGCGAACGAGAATATCCTCGCCTTCGCCATATGTCCCGGCTTCACGATGACCGGCATGGCCGAGGAGTATCTGGAGAGCCGCGGCGGCGACAAATTGCTTGCCGACATTCCGCTCGGCCGCGTCGCGATGCCCGAGGAAGTGGGCGAAATGGCGCGCTGGTGCGCGATCGACGCGCCCGCATCGATGACCGGCGCGGTGCTCGACGTGAACGGAGCCAGCTATGTCCGCTAGAATCGCCATCCTCGCCGCGCTGGCGCTCGCCGGCTGCACGCCGCAGCGAACCCCTGCCCCCGCCGCGCCCGCTCCGACCGGCAAGGCGCTCGCGACCGCGTGCGAAGGACGCGACGGGTGGAGCGACGCCGCGCCGCCCGCGAAGATTTTCGGCAACACCTATTATGTCGGCACCTGCGGCATCACCGCACTGCTGATCGCGACCCCCGACGGGCTGGTGCTGATCGACGGTGCGACCGCGGAGGCCGCACCGGGCATCCTCGCCAATATCCGCGCGCTCGGCTTCGACCCCAAGAACGTCCGCACTCTGCTCGCGAGCCACGAGCATCTCGACCATGTCGGCGGGTTGAAGGCGCTGCAGGATGCGACCGGCGCCGCGGTGCTGGCGCGGCACGAAGCGGTGGCGACGCTGACCAGCGGCGAGCCCGAGGCGATCGACCCGCAGCGCGGTGCGATCCCGCCCTTCGCCGGGGTCAAGGTATCGCGCGAACTCAAGGATGGCGAGCGCCTGCCGATCGGCGACATCGGGCTGACGATCCACGCGACCCCGGGGCATACGCCGGGCAGCACGAGCTGGACATGGCGCGCGTGCGAGGCGGGCGATTGCCGGACGATCGCCTATGTCGACAGCCTGAGCGCGGTGTCCGCCGACGATTATCGCTTTTCGGACCATCCCGATTATGTCGCGATGCTGCGCGCGACCTTTGCCAAGGTGCCGACGTTGCCGTGCGACCTGCTGATCACCCCGCATCCGTCGGCGAGCAACCTCTTCGATCGACTCGCGGGCGCGGCGCCGCTGGTCGATGCGAGTGCGTGCAAGACTTATGCCGAGGGCGCCGCGAAGCGGCTCGACGACCGGCTGGCGAAGGAAGCCGCGGCGAAATGAGCTGGATCGTCTCGCTCCCCTGCACCCGCGCCGAGGCCGAAGCGCTGTCGGGCGACATCCCCGAACTCGACACGCGGCCCGATGCGCCCGTCGTGGTGACGCGCGAGATCGACGAGGATGCCGGGCAGTGGCAGCTCGACGCCTATATGGACGAACGGCCGGACGCAGCGCTGGTCGAATTGCTGCAGTCGCTGACGCCGAGCGCCAAAGGCGCGAAGCCGGTGATCGAGGAACTGCCCGAGGAGGACTGGGTCACCCTCTCGCAACAAGGACTCGAGCCCGTGCAGGCGGGACGATTCTTCGTCCACACCAGCAGCTTTGCCGACCGCGTGCCACCGGGCAGTACATCCTTCCTGATCGACGCGAGCCAGGCGTTCGGCACCGGCGGGCACGACACCACCGCGGGTTGCCTCGCGATGCTCGACCTGATGGCGCGGGAGGGCATGGTGCCGCGCAACATCGCCGATATCGGCACCGGCACCGGCCTGCTCGCCTTTGCAGCCATGGCGCTGTGGCCGCGCGCACGGACGATCGCATCGGACATCGATCCGGCGAGCATCTTCGTGACCAAAGACAATGCCGGGATCAACGGCGTGCCGCTCGGCCGCGGCGGCGGACGGCTGGCGGTCGCGGTCGCGCCGGGGACCGACCATCCCGCGATCAGGCATCGCGCGCCTTATGACCTCGTCATCGCGAACATCCTCGCGGGGCCGCTGATCACCCTCGCCCCCGATATCGCGAGCGTCACCGCGCCGGGCGGCCATGCGATCCTTGCCGGGCTGATCGCGCGGCAGATGGAGCCGGTGCTGACCGCCTATCGCGCGCAAGGATTTCGCCTCGCCGCGCGCGGCGGCAGCGCCGAATGGCCGTGCCTGCTGCTGGTTAAGCGCCGCCGTTACGGCTGGCGGCGCAAGGAGCGCGCCTTTCACCGCGCGAGCCCGTCGGACGCGAGTTTCGGGAGCTGGTAAGTCAGGTGCTGGAAATTCTCCGGTAATTTGCTAGGCTTGGCGCCGCGTCACCGGGAGACCTGCCATGAGCCTGATCGCCGCCCTCGCCCTGCTTGCCGCCGCCGGCAGCGATCCCGACCCTATCGTCGTGACGGGAACCCCGATCACCGCAGCCGAGGAACGGAAACGCGCCGCCGAATTTGTGCGCCGCGCCGGTGTGGCCCGGCTCGAGCCGGTCGCGCGGTGGATCATGCCGATATGTCCGCGCACGGTCGGGGTCGATGACGCGGTCGCGGCGATCGTCGACAAGCGGATTCGTGCGGTCGCGGCGTCGGCGGGCGCGCCCGTCGCATCGGGTGCGTGCGTCCCCAACATCGCCGTCATTTTCACCGACGACGGCGAGGGCCTGACCCGCGCGATCTTCGCCAAATCACCGCGACAGGCCGCGGCGCTGTCGCCCGTCGTCCGCGAACGGCTGGTCGAGGGCGATGGCGCGATCCGCTGGTGGTACAGCACCCGCGACGAGAGCCGCGACGGAATGCCCGCGGCGTCCGGGGTGGTGCGGCAATATAACAGCAGCATCGTCAGCACCCAGGTCGTGCGCGCGCTGCGGTCGGCGACGGTAATCATCGATGCCGAAAAGGCCGACGGGACCCTGCTCGACTCGGTCGCGTCCTATGCGGCGATGGTCGCGCTCGCCGAATTGAGCAGCAGGCCGCCGCCGCCCGAGGATTCGATCATGGCGCTGTTCGACGGCGAGGCGGGGCGCCGCGAATTATCGGACAACGACGCCGCGCTGCTGCGCGGCATTTACAGCCTGCCGCCCGACCGCGAAGCCTTTCAGCATCGCCGGCGGCTGGTATCGGAGGTCCGCAAGGACCGGGATTGAGAGTCAGCCGCTCTTGGCGAGCGCATAGTCCTGCGTGCCGCGGGTGATCACTTCGTCGCCGGGCAGGATGTCGGCGATGGCGATCGGCGGCAGCGCGTCGTTCGCGGCATAGAGCGGCGCGAAGTCGGTGTTCACCGTGGTATCGAGCAGCTGGTCGAGGCTGTCGATGACGAAATAATTCTGCTGGAAATCGTCGATCCGGTAGTCGGTGCGCATGACGCGGGCTAGGTCGAAGCCGATGCGGTTCGGGCTGTCCGAATCGAGCGCGAAGACGCTTTCGGCATAGCTCGACACGATGCCGGCGCCATAGATGCGCAAGCCCCCCGCTTCGCGGATCAACCCGAATTCGACGGTATACCAGTAAAGCCGCGCGAGCTGTTTGAGCGCGTCGAATTTCAGGCTGCGCAGCCCGCCCTCGCCATAAGCGACCATATAGTCGGCGAATATCGGGTCGGCGAGCATCGGGACATGGCCGAAGACGTCGTGGAAGACGTCGGGTTCTTCCAGATAGTCGAGCTGCTGCGGGGTGCGGATGAAATTGCCCGCGGGGAAGCGGCGGTTGGCGAGATGGTCGAAAAACACCTCGTCGGGGACGAGCCCCGGCACCGCGACGACCTGCCACCCCGTCGCCGCCATCAACCGCGCGTTGAGCTCGCGATAATCGGGGATGCCGGGCTTTTCGAGCCGCAGCACGTCGATGCCGCGCAGAAAGGCTTCGGATGCGCGGCCGGGCAGCATCGCCGACTGGCGCGCGAAGAGACGGTCCCACATCGCATGTTCGTCGGCGGTGAAGGCGTCCCAGTTCTGAGCGATCGTCCAGTCGGCCGCAGCGCCGGGCGGCGGGGTTTCATGGACGTGGGTGAAGCCTTCTTTCATGGGACACGCCTAGCATGAAAAGGTTTCAAATGAAACCGTCTCCGTCGAGCCGCAGCAGGCGGATATGGCCATAGCCGCGTTCGACCTGCCCGGCGCCCGCCAATATACGCAGCGCCGCGCCCAACGTCACGCGCGACACGCCGAGCAGGTCGGCGAGCTGCTGCTGGGTCGCGGTGATCCGATCGCCGCCGGCGCTGTCGGCCGCCATCGCACGCAGCATCGCGAGCAGCCGATCGGGGGTCGACAACCGCCGTTCGGAATCGATGATGTCGAGCGTCGACGCGAGCTGACGCGACAGACTGCGCAGCAGCAGCTCGGCCCAGCCGACGTCGGCGGCCATCAATTGCCGCAGCAGCGGCCGGTCGATCGCGACGAGCCGCGCGCCGCCGCTGGCGAGCGCGTCGACCTGTCGCGGCACACCGGTAAAAAAGGCCAGTTCGCCGAACATGTCGCCGCGCCCCATCACCCCGAAATGGGTGAAACCACCGTCCTCGGCAAAGCGGCCGATCGTCACATGTCCGTCGACGACCGCCCAAAAGGCGTCGCCCGGATCGCCTTGATGCTGGACGAACTGGCCGTCGGCAAAATCGCGCACGCGCGCACTTGCGGTCAGCTGAACCAGCTCGTGCGGCGACAGGGTCGATCGCTCGGCCATCGCAAAATGATAAGTTCTTTGCATTCCGGGTCGCGACACTGTGGCAAGGTCGGCGCCATGGCAAGCAACGACTTGCCGATGGCCATGGGAGTGCCGCGACATGCAGCTGACAAGCGCCCAATCGAGTCTGGTCGTGATGGCGATCTATCTGAGCTTCGCGCTGCTCGAACTCGCCTGCACCCGATTGTTCGCCAAGGACGAACAGACGCGCCACGACGGCATCCTCGAAGTCGTCAGCACCCTGATGCTGCTGGTGGTGACGCAGCCGCTGATCCTGTTCACGGTCGGTGCGATCGGCCAGGCGCTGGTCCCACAGTACGCCAATGCGCTGGCGGGCATTCCCTTCCTCGCCGCGCTCGCGCTGTTCCTCGTCTTCGAGGATATGATGCAATATTGGTGGCACCGTGCGAGCCACAGCTTTTCCTGGCTCTACAACCTCCATCGCGCCCACCATAATGCGCGCTATATGAGCGTCCGGCTCGTCTATCGGAACAACATCCTCTATTATGCGATGATGCCGAGTATCTGGTTCGCGGGGATTCTGGTCTATCTTGGACTCGGCTGGTTCTATGCCGGCTATCTGGTCGTCAAGATGGCCGTGATCATCGGCGCGCACAGCGATTTCGCGTGGGACAGGCCTCTGTACCGGATCAAGGCGCTGTCGCCGCTGATGTGGGTCGTCGAGCGCGTCATCAGCACTCCGGCGACGCATCACGCCCACCACGGCCGCCACCTCAGCGACGGCGCGGTCCATTATAAGGGAAATTTCGGCAATTTGCTGTTCTTCTGGGACGTGCTGTTCGGCACAGCCAAGATCACCCGCAGCTATCCCGTCAGCTATGGCGTCGAAAACCTGCCCCCGGCGACGCTGGGCCAGCAACTGCTGTGGCCGATCTTTCCCGAGAACAAGGATATGGACGCCGATATCCCGGGCGCGGTGCCCCGGTCAGCCATTCCGCAGGTCGCGGCGGGCTGACCGGAGGTACCAAGCGGCGTGTCAGAAGCGCGCGCGGATGCCCGCCGACACGGCGCGCCGTTCGACGGGATAATAGATCGCCGAGGTCGGGGTGACGACGATCGCCGCGCTGATGTCGCCGATCGCCTTTTTGCCGGTGACATTGCGGACGTCGACAAAGGCGTCGATCCCCTCGGCCACCCGCGCCCCGCCGGTGATGCCGAGCAGCGCATAGCCGGGGGTGCGCACCAGATTACGATAATCGGCGAAGGGGCCGTCGGGGACCCATTCGAGGTTCGGCGCGATATGCAGCGCGTCGGTGCCAACCCGCAGTTCGGCGCGATAGACATGGTTCGGGACCACCGGCAGGCGATTGTTCCCGAACTGGACGTCGCCCCGAAAACGAAAGTCGCTGTAATTGTATATTTGCCGCAGCCGCAGCCATGGTGCGGGGTTGAGTTCGAGCGACGCCTCGATGCCCTGATGCAGCGTGCGGTCAGCATTGAAGGTCGCGGCGGGGATATCGCTGCCGGTCGCGAACTGCAGCATTTCGCCCGTCAGCGTCGCGCGGTAGGCGGCGATGTCCCACGCCGCGAAACCGATCGTGCCGCGCGTGCCGATTTCCGCGGTCCAGGCGCGTTGCGGGCGGATGTCGGACACCACGGCGCTTGTCGGCGGGGATCCGACCGTCTGGAAAACCTCGCCGAAGCCCGGGAATTCGGCCGAGCGGCTGTAGTTGGCGAAGACCTGGATGTGATCGGCGGGTTCGAAGAGCAGGCCGAGTTTCGGCGAGAAGGCGTCGAAGTCGATCCGCCCGTCGGTCGCGGCGGTCGCCGAAAAATCGACCCGCCGCGCACGCCAGCCGTCGGCATAGACGCCGCCCGCGACAAGCGTCAGCGTCTCCACCGGCCGCACGCGTACCTCGCCATAGAGGGTTGCGGTCTGTGCCTTCTGGCCGGCGTCGAAGGTCAGCGCACCGCGCCGGCCGCCATTGTTGACGAACTGGCGGGCATCGGTGCGGCCGCGCCGGATTTCGCCGCCGAGGGTGAGCTCGAACGGCCCCGCCGCATAATCGAGCCGGGCAAAGCCGCCGATATCGGTCGATTTCTGGTCGATGAGCTGGAAGATCGGGTGATGCAGCGACTTGGCGTTGACGAAGCCGCCGACGTCGAGCTTCACCGCGCCGAAATCGAGGCTGGTGCGGTTCTGGAGCCGCAGCGAGTCGATATCGCGGCCCTGATCGCCCGCGACGGCGCCCGCATTCGCCTTGCGCGGGGTCGTCAGCGCCTCGGTCTGCGTCAGCGCGCCGGGAAGTTGCTGGTTGATATTGTTGATGCTCGCATAGAAGCGCGTGCGCACAACGCGGCTCAGTTTCAACCCGACATTGCCGTGAAAGCGCAGGCTGCGCCGCTTCGCATGGTCGCGGTCGCCATCCGAGGTGTCGGCGCTGACCGCGCCCCATGCGTCGACCCGGTCCCCCGCGACACCCGCCGAGACAAGTCCGCGCACGCTGCCGAAACTGCCGACATCGCCGCGCAGGTAAATCCCCTCGACGGTGCGCCCGGTCGGGGTCACGCCATTGACCGCGCCGCCGAGCGTGCCCGAGCCGAAGCGCAGCGCGTTGGCGCCGCGATAGACCTCGAGATGGTCGAAGAAGATCGGTTCGAGTTCCTGGAAATCGCCATTGTCGTCGGCGAGGTTGATCGGCACCCCGTCCTGCAGCAGCGTCAGCCCGCGCATGTGGAAGCCGCGCGACAGCCCCGAGCCGCGGATCGAAATCCGTACCTCCTGCCCGTAACGCGGCTGGAGATAGACGCCCGGCGAGAAGGCGAGCGTGTCGCGCAGCGACATGATCGATTTGTCCGCATAGTCCCGATGCGTGACGACGTCGACGCCGCCGGGGGTGCGCGCGGCGCGTGCTTCGGCATCGTCGGTCAGTTCGGGCGCGGTGACGATGATCGTCTGGTCTTCGCCCGCCTCTTCGGCATGGCTGGCGGCGGGGACGAGCGAGAGGACGAGCGCCAGCAACGGCGCCGCCCGATGGGTACGGCTGTTCATGAAATTTCCTTCGCTTGGGATACAGGCACGCGCCGCGCCGCGCGGGATGCGCGGACGGCAATTCAGGCTGGATCAGGCGAAGGCGGGTGGTCCGGTGCTTGGCGGCAGCGGCGAGGCGATGCCGGGGGCATAGCCGAGCGACGGGATCGCGACGGGCGACGGCTCGACCGCGACCGGCGCGGTCGGCAGCGCGGGTTCGGCGGGGACGATCGGTGCCACCGCGAGCGCGCCCCACGGGCAATGCTGCTGCGGCTCGCCATCATGGCCGGCGATTTTCTCGATCGGGATCGTCATCGTCGCGCCCGGATTGGCCGGGTCCGAACAGACGCGCACGGTGATCGTCCCCGACGCGTCGGTCTCGATCATCCAGCCCGGCGCGACGATGATGCGCGCGGCGAGCGCGAGCAGCAGCGGCAGCAGGAGAAGGATGCCCGGACGGCGAAAGGCGGCGAGGAGGCCCATGCGGCGGGCCTTATGGCGACCGCTGTGCAGTGACAAGTGGCCTCGCATTATCAAGCGCGTCATTGCGAGCGGAGCGAAGCAATCCAGAGCGGTTGCCGCTCACTCGGGATTGCTTCGCTTCGCTCGCAATGACGAAGATTTATTCGGCGGGCGTCTCGTCGGTCTTCTTGCCCGTGCGCGTCCACGGGTAGAGCAGTTGGCCCCAATAGTTTTTCGGCACATCCTCGGGGATGCCGTAATTTTCGGGCCAGCGGTCCTTGGGCAGATGAAAGGTGCCGAACAGCTTGTCGATCCACGGGAAATGGATCGCGAAATTGACGTCGAACGCCTCACGTTCGAGGCCGTGGTGCCAGTGGTGAAAGCGCGGGGTCGCGATCCAGTGTCCGGCCCGGTTGAAATTGCCGCCGACATTGGCGTGGAGCAGCGACGACCAGACATAGACGAAGCCGATATAGGCCTGCATCACCGACGGCGAGAAACCGAGGGTGAACAAAGGCAGCGAGGTGATCGCGCGGAGCAGGATGATTTCGATGAAATGCATCCGCGACCCCGCGAGCCAGTCCATCGATTTCGCGCTGTGATGGACGGCGTGGAAGCCCCAGAGAAAGGGGTAGCGATGGAAGGTGCGGTGGAAGAAATATTGCACCACATCCGACGCGATCAGGACGATGACGAATTGCACGGCCCACGGCAGCGAAGCGACCCCGGCGCGGAAGGCGTCCCAGCTGTTCGTATGCTCGTTGACGAACTGCTGCGGCGCGAGCGCGAGGAAGCCCAAGACCTGCACGAACATCGTGCTGACCAGGTAGTAGAAAAGATCCTCGCGCCATTCGGTGCGGAACAGGCGTTGCGCGCGGCGATGCGGGAAGGCGCGTTCGAGCGGCGCGAACATGAAGCCGGTGATCAGCAGGTTGACGACGAAGAAGTCGAGCCCGAAGAAAATCCCCCAGTCGCGGGTCTCGGCGGGCTGGACATTGGCGCCGCCGATCAGCGCGGCAGCGAGCGCGATCATCAACGCGGTGGCGCCGAGCACCTTGCGCGGGCGGAGCAACAGGCTGAGCAGCGCGAGGCCGTAGCTCGCAAGCAGGATCAGGTGGACGACCCCGCGAAACCCGCCCCAATTCTTGACGATCGCGAGTTCGGGGGTGGCGAACCAGTCGGGAAAACGCAGCGCGATCACCAAGCCGAATCCGACGACCGCGAACAGCAGCGCGAAAAAGCCCGACAGCCAGCCGCTGCCGAAGCGCCGCACCTCGGTATGCGATTCGAGATCGCGCATCAGGGCGTTCAGATAATCACGTTTGGCCATGTTTCCCCCTCACGGCATTTGGGCCGCGCCGTCTGTGATGCCGCGCACCGGTTAAATATCCTCCCTGTGGCGAAGCCATGGGGAGGTGGCAGTGCGAAGCGCTGACGGAGGGGCAGTGACACGACGTCGCTGGCCCCTCCACCACTTGCTTCGCAAGCGGTCCCCCTCCCCATCGCTGCGCGACAGGGAGGATCATTATCCCGCCGCCGCGACGATCGTCGCCCAGTCGGCTTCGTCGATCACGCGGATGCCGAGCGCCGCCGCCTGCTTGAGTTTCGATCCCGCGCCGGGGCCCGCGACGACGAGGTCGGTCTTGGCGCTGACGCTGC
Organism: Sphingopyxis sp. GW821-FHT02C12; assembly: GCF_059421785.1. Lineage (NCBI taxonomy): Bacteria > Pseudomonadati > Pseudomonadota > Alphaproteobacteria > Sphingomonadales > Sphingopyxidaceae > Sphingopyxis > Sphingopyxis sp. GW821-FHT02C12. Next base: position 1,841,316 of record NZ_JBWKVQ010000001.1, on the reverse strand, counting down.
CTGCCGCCTTGGCGCCGAGCGCTTCGGCCTGCGCCTTCGCTTCGTCGCGGCTCATCGTTTCGAGCTTGCCGGTGAAGACGATTGTCATGCCCGACACCTCGCTCTCGCGCGTCTCGACGATGTAGGGCGGGGGCGACACTTCGCCGAGCAGGTCGTCCCACAGGTCGCGGTTGTGCGGTTCGTGGAAAAAATCGCCGAGCGCTTCGGCGACCGCGGGGCCGATGCCGTCGGCGCGCACCTCGAGGATCGCCTTGATCGCATCGAGCTTGCGGCCCGCGTATTTGCCGTCGGATTCGCTTTCGCCCTGCGGATTCTCATCGAGCCAGGCGTGCAATTCGGCGGCCTTGTCGGGCAGGCGCGCGATCTCGCCGAGCCCCTTGAGCAGGTCGCGCGCGGTCACCGCGCCGATATGACGGATGCCGAGCCCGAAGAGCAGCCGCGCGGCATCGGGCGCGCGCTTCGCCTCGATCGCGGCGAAAAGATTGTCGACCGACTTTTCCTTCCACCCCTCGCGGGTGAGCAGTTCGGCGCGATGGTTTTTCAACCGGAAGATATCCGCCGGCCCCTTGTCGAGCCAGCCAAGGTCGAGAAATTCCTGGATGCTTTTTTCTCCCAGCCCCTCGATATCGAGCGCGCCGCGGCTGACGAAATGGCGCAGGCGCTCGAACTTCTGCGCGTTGCAGATGAGGCCGCCGGTGCAGCGCACATCGACCTCGCCCTCCTCGGCGACCGCTTCGCTGCCGCAGACCGGGCAATGGTCGGGGAAGATATACGCGGCGCGCTCTTCGGCGCGGGTGAGGTTCTCGACGACCTGCGGGATGACGTCGCCGGCGCGCTGGATGACGACGCGATCGCCGGGGCGCACGCCCAATCGGCCGATCTCGTCGCGGTTGTGGAGGGTGACGTTCGACACGACGACACCGCCGACGGTGACCGGCACCAGCCGCCCGACCGGGGTGAGCTTGCCGGTGCGTCCGACCTGGATGTCGATGGCTTCGAGCGTCGTCTGTGCGCGTTCGGCGGGGAATTTATGCGCGATGGCCCAGCGCGGCGCCTTCGCGACGAACCCGAGGCGGCCCTGCCAGTCGAGCCGGTCGACCTTGTAGACGACGCCGTCGATATCATAGGGCAGCTCGGCGCGCTGGCGTTCGATGTCGCGATAGTGGGCAAGCACGCCCTCGACGCCGTCGAAGCGTTTCAACAAGGGCGACACCGGGACACCCCAGCTTTCGATGAGCCGCATCATGTCGAATTGCGTGGCGGCGGGCACGGCACTGACCTCGCCCCAGCCGTGCGCGAGGAAGCGCAGCGGGCGCGAGGCGGTGACGCTCGCATCCTTCTGGCGCAGCGATCCCGCGGCGGCGTTGCGCGGGTTGGCGAACTGACGGACGGTGGCGGGGTCGAACGCGACCTCGCGCTGCGCGGCGAGCGCCTGGCCTTCCTCCATCAGCCGCGCGTTGAGCGCGGCAAAGTCGGTCTTGGCCATATAGACCTCGCCGCGGATCTCGAAGACGTCGGGGACCTCGCCGTTCAGTTGCTGCGGGATATCTCCGATCGTAGCCACATTGGGCGTAACATCCTCGCCGACGCTGCCATCGCCGCGCGTTGCCGCCTGCACCAGCTCGCCCTGTTCGTAGCGCAGCGAACAGGACAGGCCATCGATCTTGTCCTCAGCGGTCAGCGCGATCGCCTCGCCTTCGCCGAGGTTGAGGAAGCGCCGCACCCGCGCCGCGAACTCGTCAACGTCATCACCGCTGAACGCATTGTCGAGGCTCATCATGCGCTGGGCATGGGTGACCTTGGCGAGCGGCGACGCCTCGACCGCGGCGCCGACCGTGTTGTTCGGGCTGTCGGCGCGGACCAGATGCGGGAAGGCGGCTTCGAGTTCGGTGTTGCGGCGGACGAGCGCGTCATAATCGGCGTCCGAAATCTCGGGCGCATCCTCGGCATGATAACGTTTGCCATGATAGGCGATCGTTTTCGCGAGGCGCATCAGTTCGTTGGCGGCGTCGGCTTCGGTGGTCACGGCGATTTCAGGGCTTCCACAAAGGCGGGGTCGGAAAACACCTGCCGCACGAGCAGCGGGTATAGCGCATTATACTGGCGGAAAGCCTCGGGTATAGCGAGGGCGCCGATAAAATCGCCCTTCCACGTCGTCTCGACGCGATAATCCTTCGCAAAACGCTCGGTCCCCTCGCGTATCACCGAAATCCGCACGCCCAGCGCGGCGCGCGTTTCGCCGGCGCGGCTTTCGATGAGGCGACCGGCAATCGCAACCGGAGCGCCAGGATCGAAACGGTTCGCCGTCCGGAGCTCGTTTTCGAAACTCAGTCCCAGAAATTCGGCGAAACTCGCCCCTTTCGGCGGGCTCATCGTCGAGCCGCGGATGACGACGGTGCGCGCGACCGGCGCGGCGCCGCCGGCATCGACGAAGGCCCCCACGGCCATCGGCGGCACGTTCGCCGCGCGCAATATCTTCAGCGTTTCGATCGACGGCGCCGTTTCATCGATCCGCGCATGGACGCAGCCCGCGAGCACCAGCATGATCGCGGCGACCCCGAGTGCCCGGACCGATCCCCTCGGCATGGCTATTGCGGAAACGCCGGGTCGGAGACGAGGTTGTTGACGCCATGGTCGGTCGCCTGGCGGACGACGGTCTTCACCGCCTCGGTGACATTCTTGACCTGCGTCCCCGGAATCTCGACGTCCTTCTTGCCATATTTCATGTGCAGCGCGTGCTGGACGAGCGTCTTGATCGAGGATGCGCCCTCGCCGGGAAGATATTCGAAGGTCACGTCGTACCGGTCGGTCGCGACAACCCCGCCGAACAGCCCGAAACCGAGCCCGGCGCCGAAAGCGTCCTTCTTCGCCTTGTCGAGTTCCTTCTGCGGCACAATGTTGTTGAAGGTGATGCTGAGCACCGCGCCGCCGGCAACGGGCGCCTCGGCGACCTCGCTGAACGCCCCGGTGCCCTTCAGCGACTCGATGATCCACGGCTTGACCTCTTTGGTTGCGCGCGGATTGGGCTCGCCGTTGCGCTGAAACTCGAAGATCAGCTGGACCGGCTTCGGCGTCGCGGGGGTCTTTTTATCCTCGGCCTTCACATCGCCGAGCGTATTGTCGACAAACCATTTCGCCGCCTGCGCCGCCGTCGGCGCGATGAGCAGCATCAGCGCCGCGAACGCCGACAAGAGTTTGGCGCGCCCCGACAAAAAGCGATTCAGCATGATAGATCCCCTTCCCCAATACAGGATCGGATAGCAGCGCCGCCCAAATCGGCAAGCCGCTTCGCGCCCGCGCGCCGCGACAGCGTCAGTGCCGCGCGGACGCGACCGGTTTGAACTCGATCCGCTGGCCGAAACCCGCGATTAGCGGACGGCCCTTTTTGATCGCCGCCTGCACCGCGGGAAGCTGTAGCGACGCCGCGTGTGCGTCCTTGTCGGACCATAGCTCGACGATCCAGATCGCGTCGGGGTTCGCGCTGTCCTCGCCGATCAGATAGCCGATATTGCCCGGCATCGCGGTCGTGCCGTCTGCGAGAATGGCGGCGAGCGCCGCGCGCTGGCCGGGCTGCGCGATCATCTGGCCGATCAGGCCATATTGCGGGTCGGCTTCTTCCATCATGGCCTCCAGGGCGCGCAGCTTCGTGATCGGCAACAGCGCCGCCGCCGTGCCGGCGAGCGCGATGAGATGCTGGCGCCGGTTCACCGCGCGATCGCCAGCACATGGATTTCGCGGCGGATGCGAAACCCCAGCGATTCATAGAGCGCGATCGCGCCCGCATTGTCGGCATAGCTGTGGAGGAAGGGCGTCTCGCCGCGCGCGACCATCGCACGCATGACATGGCCGATCAGCGCACGCGCCAGCCCGCGGCCACGGCAATCCTCCCACGTCGACACGCCGCTGACCTCCGCCATGCCGGGCAAGAGGATGCGCTGGCCCGCCATCGCGAGCAGGCGGCCATTCTCGCGCACGCCGAAGAAGGGGCCGTAGAGATGGGTCTTGGGTCCCCAAGGGCCGGGTTTGGCATGATCGGCGAGCACCGCCATTTCGGCGGCGTCGGCGTCACCGAGCGCGATGATCGACGGTTCGTTTTCGCGCCGGGCGGGCGGTGGACCCTCGGCGACCATCTGCGTCAGGACGGCGCGCTTCACTTCGCGCGTGCCGGGGGGCAGCGGCCAGGGCTCGCCATCGACAATCCACAATTCCTCGCCGACGGGACAGTGCGCGGCGAGCGCCGCCTGCGCAGCGGAACCAGTGTCGGCGGCGATGCCGAACACGCCATAGCCGCGGTCGATCCGCACCGCCGAACCGGGGTCGCCCTCGGCCAGATGCGCCTGCCGTCCGGTGAGCATGCTCCAAACGGGGCGGTCGAGGGGGTGGGTGATCGCCCTCATAAGGCAAAGCCGACCAAGGCCACCGACGCAGCAACAATCGCAAGCCCGATGAAAACCATGGCCTTCCCAACATCTTGCGACCGAAAACGCCAGAGCCCGATAAACAACGCCGCCGCGACCGCGATTACCAGTTCGGGGATGCTCGACAGCCAAAAGCGCTGCGGGTCGTAGGTCTCCGGATGATAAAAGGAATTAACGGCGTCCCAGACATAGCGGAACAGGAAAAATGGCAGTGGGAGCAGGAGCGCGAGGACTATTCTGCCCGACTGAATGAGGCGAAGGGCGTTCCCCCGCCGTATCATGCCGCGACTTCCAGCAACCGCTCGGCCTGCGCCCTTGCCTCGTCAGTCACTTCCGCCCCCGACAGCATCCGTGCGATTTCCTCGCGCCGCGCCGCTTCGTCGAGCGCGCGGACGCCGGTGCGCGTCACCGTGCCCTCGCTCGATTTGGCGATCAGGAAGTGCGCCGCGCCCTTGGCCGCGACCTGCGGCGAGTGCGTGACCGCGAGCAGTTGCTTGCCGGCACCCGCGAGCCTTGCCAGCCGCTCGCCGATCGCGCTTGCCACCGCGCCGCCGACGCCGCGGTCGATTTCGTCGAAGATGATCGTATCGGCGCCGCCTTCCTCCGCCAGCGCGACCTTGAGCGCGAGGATGAAGCGCGAGAGTTCGCCGCCGCTCGCGATCTTGATCAAGGGCGCGAAGGGTGCGCCGGGGTTGGTCGAGATCAGGAATTCGACGCGGTCCATGCCCTCCGCGCCCCAGCGTTCGGCGGGCAGGCGCTCGACCAGCGTCTGGAAGCGCGCGGCATCAAGCTTGAGCGGCACCAGTTCGCCCGCGACCGCCTTGTCGAGCCGCGCCGCCGCCTTGCTCCGCGCGTCGGACAGCGCGGTCGCGGCATGGGTGTAGGCCGCGGCTTTCGCCGCAACCTCCGCCTCGAGCCTCGCGAGGCCCTCGCTGCCGCCCTCGATCGCGTCGAGCCGTGCCGCGAGGTCGCCCGCGAGGGTGGCGAGTTCGTCGGGCTGGACATGATGTTTGCGCGCCATCGCGCGCAGTTCGAACAATCGCGTTTCGGTCTCTTCGAGCCGCGCCGGATCATATTCGAGCGCGCGCGCCGCCTCGTTCAGCCGTTGCTCGGCCTCGTCGGCCTCGATGATCGCCCGGTCGAGTCCGGCGAGCGCTTCGGCGAGCAAAGGGTGGTCGCCCGCGAGCCGGTCGAGCCGCCGCGCCGCGGCGCGCAATTGCGCGGGGCCGCTGTCGCTGCCCTCGAACGCCGCCATGATCGCGCCCATATCGCCGGCGATCCGCTCGCCCTTCTGCATCGCGCCGCGCGCTTCGGCGAGTTCGGCCTCTTCGCCCGGCTGCGGCGCCAATGTCGCGAGTTCAGCGACGCAGTGGGTCAGCCAGTCGCGATCGCGCTCGGCCTCGTCGAGCGACGCGCGGGCGGCGGCGAGACGCATTTCGGCGCTGCGCCATTCGCCATGCGCCGCAGCGACGGCCGCACTGTCGCAGCGGCCATAGCTGTCGAGCAGCGCGCGGTGCCCCGCCGGCGCGAGCAGGCCGCGATCGTCGTGCTGGCCGTGGATTTCGACCAGATGCGCCCCGACTTCGCGCAGCAGCGCCGCCGAGCAGGGCTGGTCGTTGAGGAAGGCGCGGCTGCCGCCATCGGCGCGCAGCGTGCGGCGGACGAGCAAGGGTTCGCCGGGTTCGATCCCGATATCGTTTGCGGCGAGCAGCGCGGCAAGCGGGGTTCCGGGTGCCGGCGGGGCAAAGCTCGCGGTCACCTGCGCCTTGTCGCTGCCCTGGCGGACCAGCGCGCTGTCGGCGCGCGCGCCGAGCGCGAGTCCGAGCGCGTCGAGCAGGATCGACTTGCCCGCCCCGGTCTCGCCGGTGAGCACGCCGAGCCCGGCCGCGAAATCGAGGTCGAGCCGTTCGATCAGGACGATATTGGCGATGGACAGGGCCGTCAGCATGACCCGCCCTTACATCAGAACAAAAAGCGAATCCACGCCCCGCGCGTTACGCGGAAGGCGCATTCTTTTGCATCAGCTGATACGCGCGCTCATACCATTTGCTGCCCGGGTAGTTGGCGCCGAGCACCGCGGCCGACTTCTTCGCCTCCGACGGCACGCCCAGGGCGAGATAGCATTCGGTCAGGCGATAGAGCGCCTCGGGGGTGTGGCTCGTCGACTGGAACTTTTCGGTCACTTCGCGGAAGCGGATCGACGCGGCGAGCCAGTTCGAGCTGCGCTGATAGAAACGGCCGATTTCCATTTCCTTGCCCGCAAGGTGGTCCTGCACCAGATCGACCTTGAGCCGCGCGTCGGCGGCGTAGCGGCTGTCAGGATAGCGGCGGATCACTTCGCCCAAGGCGGCGAGCGCCTGCTGGGTGATCTTCTGGTCGCGGGTGACGTCGCTGATCTGCTCATAGTAGCTGAGCCCGATCAGATAATAGGCATAGGGCGCGTCCTTGTTGCCCGGATGGATCGACAGGAATCGTTGCGAAGCCTCGATCGCCGGCGCATATTCGCGGTCCATATAATAGCTGAACGAGCTCATCAGCTGTGCGCGGCGCGCCCAAGGCGAATAGGGATGCTGGCGCTCGACCTCGTCGAACAGCGCGGCGGCGAGGCCATATTGGTTCCGGTCGAGCCGGTCCTGCGCCGCGCGGTACAGCGTGTTGACGTCGCGCGCGACATAACGCGTGTCCTTTTTGACGCCGCTGCCCCCGGCGCAAGCGGCCAGCAGGGGGGTGATCACAAGGGCGGCGGCGAGCAGGCGCGTCGAGGCGCGCAGGGTGGGACGCTGAGTCATGGGCGCGGTATAGCCACAGCGCGGATGAACGCAAAATAAATGATGGGGGTGTCGGCGCGGAATTACGGCGCTTTGACCACGCAACCCGCCGGCACGTCCGCGGGTGCCGGAACGCGGCGTGCGGTCTTGATCGTCACCATCGGGTCGAGCATCTGGCCCTGCATCACCCCCTCGCCCGCGGTCGGCGAGACCGGCGCGGCGAAAATCTTCTCCGCGACATCGGCGCCAGCAACGACTTCGCCGAACACCGCGAAGCCCGCGCCGTCGCCGCCAGGCGCATCGGCGTCGAAACCCTTGATGTCGCCGAGCAGCAGGAAGAAGTCGCTGGTCGCGTCGCCGGGGTGGAGCCGCGCCATCGACAGCGCGCCCTTGCAATTGGTGAGTCCGGTCGCCGTCGTCGGCTCATGCGCGATCGGCGCGAAGTTGGTGCGCGGGTCGCCGCGGTTGCCCGCCTGGACCAGCTGGTTCGCCGGACCCCAGTTGCGCGTCGCACGATAGAATTTGAAACCGTCCATGCGCTTGCCGTCGACATAGCGCAGGAAATTGCCCGAGGTGATCGGCGCGCGCTTGTCCTCGAGCCGCACAACGATCGTGCCGAGGTCGGTGGTAAGTGCGACAAAGGGGCGCGTATCGACCTCGACCAGCGGCGCGGCCGGGCCGGCGATGGGCGGAATCGGCGGCGGCAATTGCGTCGTCTGGGGCGGGACCGTGGCGGGCTGGGCCGCAAGCGCGAGCGCCGGAAGGATCATCGTCAGCATCGCGCCAGCATAAGCGAAAAACCATCACGCTGGCGACCCCCTTCGCAACGGCGGGTGGTGCGCGGATCAACATATAAAGAAATCTTTATATGCGTATTGACAGCTCGCCGGTCGGAGCTATTCTAGGCTGGTCGAGGTTCCCCGCGTCCGGCAGGACATGGGGCTAAGACGGGAAGCCGGTGCGCCTTTCGGGGCAAGGCCGGCGCTGCCCCCGCAACTGTAAGCGGTGAGCGGTGGTCGATAAGTGTCACTGGTTCGGCAAGGAACCGGGAAGGCCAGACCCCCGCGTCGATCCGTGAGCCAGGAGACCTGCCTCGTCAGATAACGTCCTCCGGCGGGGTGTCCGGTCTGGTCGCATGCATGGCTGCGCCCGGGCTTGTCCTGCCGGACGCATCGGCCGTTGCTTGTGGTCCGGCCCGTCCCTTGCCCAACGCAAGGTTTGAAGACATGGCCATCACCGTCGCCACGCTCGGTTTTCCCCGCATCGGCCCGCGCCGCGAACTGAAATTCCTGCTCGAAGGCTATTGGGCGGGCAAGAAGAACGAAGAGGAATTGCGCGAAGGCGCCGCCGCGCTGCGCGCCGCGACCTGGGCGCGCCAGCGCGCGCTGGGCGCCGATGTCCTGCCCTCGGGCGATTTCTCGCTCTACGACCATGTGCTCGACACCTCGGCGATGGTCGGCGCGATTCCGGCGCGATTCCGGTGGGACGGCGCCGCGGTCGGGCTCGACACCTATTTCGCGATGGCGCGCGGCACGCAGGGCGGCGCCGGCCATCAAGGCTGCACCCACAGCCTCGACGCGACCGCGCAGGAAATGACCAAATGGTTCGACACCAACTATCATTATATGGTGCCCGAACTCGAAGCGGGGCAGGTCTTTCGACTGTCGTCGACGCGCCTGGTCGATGAGTTTCGCGAGGCCAAGGCGCTCGGCTATCACACCCGCCCGGTGCTGCTGGGTCCGGTCAGTTACCTGATGCTGGCGAAAGGGCGCGGGGTCGAGCCGCTGTCGCTGCTCTCCGCCCTGCTTCCCATTTATACGGAAATCCTGACCGCGCTTGCCGATGCCGGCGCCGACTGGGTCCAGATCGACGAACCCTGCCTCGTCCTCGACCTCGACCATGCCCAGCATGCCGCTTTCGCCGACGCCTATGCGCGGCTGGCGGGCGCCGGGGTCAAGCTGATGCTCACCACCTATTTCGGCGGCCTCGGCGAGAATCTCGGACTCGTCGCGGGATTGCCGGTCGACGGCTTGCACATCGACCTCGTCCGCGCGCCCGAACAGCTCGGCGCGATCTGCGCCCGCGTGCCGAAGACGATGCTGCTGTCGCTGGGGGTGATCGACGGCCGCAATATCTGGCGCGCCGATCTCGATACGATCCTGGCGCGCATCGCGCCGATCGCCGCGACGCGCGATATCGTCGTCGCGCCGTCCTGCTCGCTGCTCCACACGCCCGTGGACCTCGCGCTCGAAAAGCGGCTCGATCCCGAAATCGCGCAATGGCTGGCCTTTGCGGTGCAGAAGATCGGCGAGCTGGCGACGATCGCCAGGGCGCTCAACGAAGGCGAGAACACAGTGGCCGACGCGCTTGCCGCTGCGCGTGCCGCCGCCGGGACGCGCCGCAGTTCGCCGCGCATCCACGACCCGGCGGTACAGGAACGCATGGCGGCGATCGACGCGGCGATGGTCGAGCGCCGCTCGCCCTTCGCCGACCGCCGCGCGTTGCAGCGCGACCGGCTCGCCCTGCCCGCCTTTCCGACGACGACGATCGGCTCCTTCCCGCAGACCCCCGAGGTTCGCAAGGCGCGATCGGCGCATAGCAAGGGCGAGATCGACGATGCCGCCTATGCCCAATATCTGCGCGTCGAAACGCGCGCCGCGATCAAGTGGCAGGAGGAAATCGGGATCGACGTGCTGGTCCATGGCGAATTCGAGCGCAACGACATGGTGCAATATTTCGGCGAGCAGCTGGCGGGATTCGCCTTCACCCAGAGTGGCTGGGTGCAAAGCTATGGCTCGCGCTGCGTGCGGCCGCCGATCCTCTATGGCGATGTGTCGCGCCCGGCGCCGATGACGGTCGAATGGTGGCGCTATGCGCAGGACCAGACCGACCGGCCGATGAAGGGCATGCTGACCGGTCCGGTGACGATTCTGAACTGGTCGTTCGTGCGCGACGACCAGCCGCGCGCGGTGAGCTGCCGCCAGATCGCGCTCGCGATCCGCGACGAGGTGCTCGACCTCGAGCGCGCAGGCGCGGCAGTGATCCAGATCGACGAAGCAGCCCTTCGCGAAGGCCTGCCGCTGCGCCGCGGCGAATGGCAGGCCTATCTCGACTGGGCGGTCGAGGCGTTCCGGCTGTCGGCGTCGGGGGTCGCCGACGACACCCAGATCCACACCCATATGTGCTATTCGGAGTTCAACGACATCATCGCGTCGATCGGCGCGATGGACGCCGACGTTATCTCGATCGAGACCGCGCGCTCGCAGATGGAGCTGCTCGACGTCTTCGCCGACTACGCCTATCCGAACGAGATCGGCCCGGGTGTCTATGACATCCATTCGCCGCGCACCCCCGCCGAGGGCGAGATGACGCAATTGCTGAAACTCGCGAGCCGGCGGCTGCCCGCCGAGCAGATCTGGGTGAACCCCGATTGCGGGCTCAAGACGCGCAAATGGGACGAGGTGCGCCCCGCCCTCATCGCGATGGTCGCCGCGGCGCAGCGGCTGCGCGTCAAGGGGGCCTATGATGCAGCCTGATGGTTCCCCTGCGGTCCGCGTCACCGCGATGCCCGCCAACGCCAATGTCTATGGCGATATCTTCGGCGGCTGGTTGATGGCGCAGATGGACCTCGCCGCCTCCTCGGTCGCGTCGCACCATGCGCGCGGCCGGGCGGTGACGATCGCGGTGGAGGGGATGACCTTTCACCGCCCGGTCTTCGTCGGCGACGAGGTGTCGGTCTATGCCCGGCTGCTCAAGGTCGGGCGCACGTCGATGCAGGTCGCGGTCGAAGCCTGGGCACGCGACCGCCATTCCGACGAAGCGAACAAGGTCACCGAGGCCAATTTCGCCTTTGTCGCCATGGGTCCCGACCGGCGACCGCGCGCCGTGGCACCGCTCGGCTGACGGGCATGCCATTCTATATTCAACCAACAGGTTGACAATTGGGATCTGCGAATCATATTTAACCACATGGTTGAACATGATTCGCAGACTCTCGACACGATCTTTCACGCGCTCGGCGACGCGACGCGGCGCGCGATGCTGGGCGAACTCGCCGCGGGCGAGCGCTCGGTCGGCGAACTCGCCGAACCCTTCGCCATGTCGCTCGCCGCCGCGTCGAAGCATATCAAGGTGCTCGAAGCCGCAGGGCTGATCCGCCGCGAGGTGCGCGGGCGGACGCATATGTGCAGCCTCGATCCGGCGCCGCTGATGGGTGCCGACCAGTGGCTCGGCATCTATCGCCGCTTCTGGACCAGCCAGCTCGATACTTTGGAAGCGCTGCTGCGCGCCGAAGATGCCGCCCCGCCCCCGCCGAAGAACCCCCTCCCCGGGAAAGAAGGAGACTGACGATGACCGACATGCTTGCCGACGCCCCCTATGGCGTGCTCACCGAACCCGCGACGCTGACGGTCGTGCGCGTCCTGCCCGGTCCGATCGAGCGCGTCTGGTCCTATATCATCGATGGCGCGCTGCGCCGCCAATGGCTTGCGGCGGGCGCTATGGAGGAAAAGGTCGGCGCGCCGGTGACGCTGACCTGGCGCAACGACGAGCTGACCGATCCGCCGGGCGAGCGGCCCGAGGGCATGGGCGCCGAGCACAGCATGACGTGCGAGGTGATCGAGATCGACCCGCCGCGCAAGCTGGTCATCAGCTGGGGCAGCACCGGCGGGGTGACCTTCACCCTCTCCGAAAAGGGCGACGAGGTGCTGCTGACGTTGGTCCACAAGCGCGTCGAGGACCCGGCGGTGCTGCTCAACGTCAGCGCCGGCTGGCACGCGCATGTCGACGTGCTGGAGGCAAAGCTGCGCGGCACGGCGGCGAAACCGCATTGGGACAATTGGGCCCAGTTGCGCACCGCTTATGCCGAGCGCTTCGCGCGCTGATCCCCACGTTCGCGAGATCGGAACGGGGCCGCCGCGTGCGGCCCCTTTTCTTCTGGCTATCCGTGCCGCCGATCCATATCGACGATGGAGCAACGGATAAGGGTCGATGATGAAGCGCAAATGGAAGATCATTTCGGCCGTCGTCGGCGCCCTGGTCGTGGTCGGCGGCGGCGGTTTTGCCTATATGCTCACCCGCGCACCGTCGCCCGCCAAGGTCGCCGACGCCGGCGCGACCGGGCAGCGGATCAATGCGAACGGCATCTTCGCCAATTATTATCCCGCCGCCGGGGCGGCTCCACACCCCGCGATCCTGTTGCTCGGCGGGTCCGAGGGCGGGCTGGGCAAGGACATGCAGGCGGCGGCGTTGCTGCTTCAGGCCCAAGGCTTCAGCACGCTCCAGCTTGCCTATCACAACGCGCCGGGCAAGCCCGCGAAGCTCAAGAATATCCCGCTCGAGGATTTCACGCGCGGTCTCGACTGGCTCAAGAAACAGCCCGGGGTCGATGCGTCGCGGCTGGGCATTATCGGCTATTCGAAGGGTGCCGAGGCGGGACTGCTCGTCGCGGCGCGCACCCCGGGCATTCGCGCCGCGGTGCTCGGCATGCCGTCGAGCGTCGTGTGGGACGGGATGTCGGGCGAGAATTACCTGCTCGGCTCGTTCAGTTCATCGTGGAGCGCCAACGGCAAACCCCTCCCCCACCTTGCCTATAAGGGCCAGCCCGATGCGCGCGGACTGATGCCGGTGTTCGAGAACGGCCTCAAGGACCTCGACAAGAATCTCGCCGCGATCATCCCGGTCGAGAATTTCAAGGGCAAGCTGATGCTGGTCTGCGGCGAGGCCGAGAAATTATGGCCGAGCTGCCCGATGACCGACCAGATCGTCGCGCGCGCGGCGAAGGCGGGCGGACCGCCGACCGTCGTGCTGCGTTACAAGGATGCCGGGCACGGCGTGATGGGGGCGCCCTTCACGGACGACGCCGCGCGCGCGAACTGGAGCCAGATGGGCGGGTCCAAGGAGGGCAATGCCGCGGCGCGCGCGGACAGCTGGCCGAAGATCGTCACGTTCCTGAAAACCGAACTCGAGATGCCCGCGCCGGCGCAATAAGCGCGTCAGGCAGCCCATTCGGCCGGGTCTGGCTCCTCGCCGATCAGCGCGAGACCGTGGGCGATCGAGGTGAGTTCGCCGCCGGTCGCGATGCGCTCGGCGCCGAAGCGGCGTTCGAAGATCGCGCGGATCGCGGGGATCAGCGACGAGCCCCCGGTGAGAAAGATGCGATCGACGGCGGCGGGTTCGACGCCCGCCTTGGCAAGCGCGCTATCCATCGCGGCTTCGATGCTGCGGAGGTCGCCCGCGATCCAGCTTTCGAAATCGGCGCGGCGGATCGCGGCGGTGATATCGACCCCGCCGCCCGCGAAATGAAACTCGGCCTCCTCCGCGCTCGACAGCGCGCGCTTGACCCGGCCCACCGCGTCGTAGAGCGGAAAGCCCTGCTCATGCTCGATCAGCGCGATCATCCGTTCGATCCGGTCGGGTTCGAGCGCGTCGCGCTGCAGGCGGCGCAGTTCGTCGATCGTGCGGCGGTTGCGCATCAGCGCGAGGCGCGACCAGTCGGCAAAGTCGGAGAAATAACCGCCGGGGATGTCGAGGATCTTGTCGAACGAACGATAGTGGCTGCCCTTGCCGAGCAAAGGCAGCACCAGCCGGTCGACGATATGGCGATCGAACCGGTCGCCGGCGATCGCGACCCCCGACGAGGCGAGCGGCACACAGCGCCGCGGCGCGCCCGGCTCCGCGATGCGGACGATCGAAAAGTCGGTGGTGCCGCCGCCGAAGTCGGCGACGAGGATCGTCGCGGGTTCGGTCAGCCGCGACGCATAGCTGTGCGCGGCGCCAAGCGGTTCGTGGACGTAGAAAAGCTCGACGCCGAACTCGGCGAGCATCGCGTCGTAGCGCTGGCGCGCGAGCGCCGGGTCGGCTCGGGCACCGGCATATTCGACCGGGCGGCCGACGATGACGCGGCGTGGGCGCTGGTCGAGCGCGCCCCCGGCATGGGCGACGAGCCGCTGGAGGAACAGCCGCCCCATATCCTCGAAACGAAAGGGCTTGCCCCAGATCAACGCGCGCTCGAACAGCGGGCTCGCCGCGACGCTCTTGAACGACTGGACGAAACGGCTGTCGAGCGGCGACTGGAGATATTCGGCGATCGCCCAGGGCCCCGCCTCGGACGCGACCCCCTGCCAGGCGCGCTCTTCCTCCCAGAAACAGAGCGCCGAGCGGAACACGGGGCCGGTCGCTTCCTCGCCCGCAAAATCGACGAGCCGCGAACCACCCTGCCCGTCCGCGAGCGCGACGACGGTGTTGGTCGTCCCGAAATCGAGGCCGAGCGCGGTCGCGGCCATATTGCTGTCCATGATCTATCCTGTGCGGGGTCGGAGATGTCGCGAGGGGCGGCGCCTATTGCACAGGCGGCCGGGTGGGGCAAGCTGCCGGCGTTCGCCGCTTCGGCGATCGAAAGGCCAAGCGACCCTGAGCTGTCGGGAACCTACAATTCTGCCAAGCGGAACAATGACAAGCGGGCGCCATCTTTTGAGGGAGTTTGTGCAATGATGCTTGGGGTTCTGCGTTCGACGATGCGGATGGCCGCGATACTGGTCCTGGCGGGATCGCCCGTGCTGGCCTCCGCGGCCGACAAGGCGGCGGGGTGGCGCAATTGGGCCGACCGCGGCGAACGCATCGTCGCGGCGATCGGCGCGGTAAACCCCGGGCAGCTCGATGGCGCTTGCGACGGGGTGACGGGGACGGTGATCGGCCAGGGATTCCAATTCCCCTATTGGGGCCAGCAGTTGATCGGTGTGTGCCGCGTTTATCGCAGCCTGTTCAGCCACCTGAAGGACAACAGCACGACCCGCAGCGCCAAGAAGAGCGAGTGCAAGGAGCTGAAACAGGTGCGCGGCAATCTGGCCAAGGCCACCGATGTCGCCGAGGAGCCCCGCGCCCTGCCCGTCGCGCAGAAACTCGTGGTGCTGATCGAGGCGATGCAGGATGTATATTGCACCTGACGATCGGCGCCGCGAACCGACGCGACCAACAAAAAAGGGGCCGCTCTCGCGGCCCCTTTCCTTGTTCCTGCTCCGAAGCGCTTAGTCCTTCAGGAAGTCGGGCACATGCCCCTGATCTTCCGGACCTTCGCTGCGTTCGCGGCGCGGGCCCCGATCGCTGCGACCTTCGCCGCCGCCGTCGCGACGCGGACCACGGTCGCGACCGCCGCCGCCATCACGACGCGGGCCGCGATCACCGCGGTCGCCGCCGTCACGGCGCGGACCACGGTCGCCGCGGGGCTCGCGGGGTTCGCGCGCCGGGCGGGTATCTTCGAGCTCGGCGCCGGTTTCCTGATCGACAACGCGCATCGACAGGCGAACCTTGCCGCGCTGGTCGATCTCGAGGACCTTGACCTTGACTTCCTGGCCTTCGCTGAGGACGTCCGAGACCTTCTCGACGCGCTCGTTGGCGATTTCGCTGACGTGGACGAGACCGTCCTTGCCGCCCATGAAATTCACGAACGCCCCGAAATCGACGAGATTGACGACCTTGCCGTCATAGATCTTGCCGACTTCGGCTTCCTCAACGATGCCGCTGATCCACTTGCGGGCCGCCTCGATCTGGTCGAGGTCGCTCGACGAAATCTTGATCAGGCCTTCGTCGTCGATGTCGACCTTGGCGCCGGTGGTCGCGACGATCTCGCGGATCACCTTGCCGCCGGTGCCGATGATGTCGCGGATCTTCGACTTGTCGATCTGCATCGTTTCGATGCGCGGGGCGTGCGCCGACAATTCGCTGCGGGTTTCGCCGAGCGCCTTGGCCATTTCACCGAGGATGTGTGCGCGGCCTTCCTTGGCCTGGTTCAGTGCGGCCTCGAAGATGTCGCGGGTGATGCCCGCAATCTTAATGTCCATCTGCATCGTGGTGATGCCTTCGGACGTGCCCGCGACCTTGAAATCCATGTCGCCGAGATGATCTTCGTCGCCGAGGATGTCCGACAGGATCGCATAATCCTTGCCTTCGAGGATCAGGCCCATCGCGATGCCCGAGACGGGGCGCTTGATCGGCACGCCGGCGTCCATCATCGCGAGTGAACCACCACACACCGACGCCATCGACGACGAGCCGTTCGACTCGGTGATGTCGCTGGTGATGCGGATCGTGTAGGGGAACTCGTCCTTCGTCGGCAGCACCGCGTGCAGCGCACGCCATGCCAGCTTGCCATGGCCGATGTCGCGGCGGCTGGGCGCCCCGAAACGGCCGACTTCGCCGACCGAATAGGGCGGGAAGTTATAGTGCAGCATGAAGTTCGAATAGGACAGGCCGTTGAGCCCGTCGATCATCTGCTCGCTTTCCTTGGTGCCCAAGGTGCAGGTCGCGATCGTCTGCGTTTCACCACGGGTGAACAGCGCCGAGCCATGCGCGCGGGGCAGGAAGTGCGTTTCGGCGACGATCGGACGAATCTGCGTCGTGGTGCGGCCGTCGATGCGCTTGCCGTCCTTGAGGATGGCGCCGCGAACGATTTCGGCCTCGAGCTTCTTCATCAGCTTGCCGGCGGCCATCTGGTCCTGCGGGGTCGCGTCGGCGAAGGCGGCCTTGGCGGCGGCGCGCGCTTCGTTGAGCGCGTTCGAGCGGGCCGATTTGTCGGTCAGCTTGTAAGCGGCGGCAATATCCTTGCCGATCAGCTTCTTCAGCTTGTCCTTGGCGGCCGACAGGTCGGCCTGTTCGGCCATGTCCCAGGGATCCTTGGCAGCCTGTTCGGCGAGCTTGACGATCGCCTTGACGACCTCCTTGCACGCGTCGTGCGCGAACAGGACGGCACCGAGCATGACCTCTTCCGACAGCTCATTGGCTTCGGACTCGACCATCATCACCGCATCGTAGGTGGCGGCGACGACGAGGTCGAGGTCGCCGGCGGCGACCTGTTCGTCGGTCGGGTTCAGAATATATTCGCCATCGACATAACCGACGCGCGCGGCGCCGATCGGGCCCATGAAGGGCACGCCCGAAATGGTCAGCGCGGCCGACGCGGCGACCATCGCGAGGATGTCGGGCTCGTTGTGGCCGTCATAGCTCAGGACCTGGGCAATGACGTTGATCTCGTTATAGAAACCTTCGGGGAACAGCGGACGGATCGGACGATCGGTCAAACGCGAAACCAGGGTTTCCTTTTCGGTCGCACCGCGTTCGCGCTTGAAGAAGCCGCCGGGGATGCGGCCCGCGCCCGAATATTTTTCCTGATAATGGACGGTGAGCGGGAAAAAATCCTGCCCTTCCTTGACCGTCTTGGCAGCGGTGACCGCGCACAGGACGACGGTTTCGCCGAGCGTCGCGACAACCGCGCCGTCGGCCTGACGGGCAACCTTGCCCGTTTCGAGGGTCAGCGTTTCACCGCCCCACTCGATCGATACTTTTTTCACGTCAAACATGTGATTTCCTTTGCCCGCCGGGCCCTATGCCGGGCGGGGCCTCTGTTCCGGGCAATCCGGCCCGGGGCGGTGCGGGGCGCTTTTATGCCCCAATGGCGGTCCCGCCGGATGCGGGAGCGGCCCAGTGGCGTCGCGCATTTTTGCGGACAGCCAATATGACAGCGGCCCCGGAAATCCGGGGCCGCCAGAAACTCTTATTTACGCAAGCCGAGCTTGGCGATGATCGCCTGATAGCGGGCCTCGTCCTTCTTCTTCAGATAGTCGAGGAGGCTGCGGCGCTTGTTGACCATCATCAGCAGCCCGCGGCGGCTGTGATTGTCCTTGTGGTTCGCCTTGAAGTGACCGGTCAGGTTGTTGATGCGGTCGGTCAGGATCGCGACCTGGACTTCCGGCGACCCGGTATCGCCCTTGGTGCGGGCATTGTCATTGATGACTTCGGTTTTACGCTCGGCGGTAATCGACATATATCTGTTCCTCGAACATCATGGCTTAAAGATTGAAGCCGCGCACGACCTTCAGCGTTCCCGCCAAAGCCTCGATCAGGGCGATCGGACGATTGTCGTCGTCGCGTCCCCAATAGAGCCCGTCGTCCGTAGCTACCCCGGTCCAGACACGACCCTGACGGATCGCCCCTGCCGCTTCCGGGGAGAGGTTCAGAGCCGGGATGTCGACCAGCCCTGCCTCGAGCGGCAGAATGACTTCTGATTGCGCGGCGCCTTGGCCGAACGCGTTCAATTTGTCCAGCGAAATCGCCTGTTCCAGATCGAACGGTCCGGCCTTGGTGCGGCGGAGCATCGTAACGTGGCCGACGGTGCCGGCCGCATGCGCGATATCGCGCGCCAGGCTGCGGATATAGGTGCCCTTGGAGACATGCGCGGTGAGGGTGATTTCTTTAAGCCGCGCCCCCCCGTCATCGTCACCCCGGACTTGACCCGGGGTCCATGCTTCCGTCGCCGCAATGGATGCCGGATCAAGTCCGGCATGACGAAGGGAATAGATCGTAACACCCCGCGCCTTCATCTCGACCGCTTCGCCCTTGCGCGCCAGGTCATACGCCCGCTGGCCGTCGATCTTGATCGCGCTGTACGCTGGCGGCACCTGTTCGATCGGGCCGGTGAAGCGCGGCAGCACCGCTTCCACTTCGGCCAAAGTCGGCCGCACGTCGCTCGTCGCGACGACTTCGCCCTCGGCATCGAGCCCGTCGGTCTGGACGCCGAAGCGGATCGTGAAGTCGTAGATCTTGCTCGCGTCGAGCATCCGCCCGCACAGCTTGGTCGCCTCGCCGAGCGCGATCGGCAGCACGCCGGTCGCGAGCGGGTCGAGCGTCCCGCCATGGCCGACCTTGACTTTGCCCAGTCCCGCCTCGCGGCACACGCGCTTGACCGCGCCGACCGCCTGCGTCGAACCGAGCCCCAGGGGTTTGTCGAGGATGATCCAGCCGTTCATCGCCGCGCTCTATGGCGCGGCGCCGCCAGCGTCAATTTGACTCGGCGGCTTTCGCGGCGGCCTTCGCTTCCTTGGCCAGCTTCAACCGCTGCTTGCGCGGCAGCGGCTTTTCGGCGGTGACGAAGGAGGTGAAAGCGCAGCGCTGGCCGCCCACGATGATCGCGCCGAACTTGTCGAGCCGTGCGGTGCCGCGCGTATCGATCGCGATCGCCTGGACGAAATCCAAATCGGGGCAATAGCCGGTGAGCTTGGCATAATACCAGTCGCGGCGCTGGTCCTCGATCCAGATGCCGTCGTCGCCGTCAGCCTCGAAATTGCGGACGGTGCCATAAGCAGGAAAGGCGATACTGGCCTCGACGCCGATTTCGCGCGGCGCCTCCGGCTCGGCGGCCGCCGCTGCCGAAAGGGGGAGCAGCAAGGCGGCCAGGGAGAGTGCGAGTTTCTGTTTCATGATGGCATCCCCCTAACAGGCCGAGTCTGAACCGGTGCTGACCCTAGCGCACCACCCACTCATCCGCGAGCAGCGACCAGAGCGCGGTGTCGCGCACATATCCGGTCCAGGTGATGCGTTCCGAGCGCAGCGTGCCCTCCTTGGTGCAGCCCAGTTTCGCGACGGCGGCCTGGCTGCGCGTGTTGCGCTCGTCGATGCGGAACTCGATGCGGCGGATGCCGACCGCGAAGGCATGGTCGAGCATCAACTGCTTCACCCGCCCGTTGAAGCCGGTTCCCCGCGCATCCGGATGGATATAGGAGTTGCCGACCTCGACCGTCTGCGCGGACATATCGGGGCGCAGCCAGGCGGTCATGCCGACGAGCCTGTCGCCGTCGAAGATCGCATAGGGCATGCGGCCGCCCTTGCCGATCAGCGCATCGAAGCTCGCATCGAAATGACCGGGGCCGAAGCTCGACGAATAGATCGGCCAGATATCGGTATCGGCGGCGCACGCAATGCGCAGCGCGTCGCGATGCGCCTCGGCCAGCTTGACGAGTTTGAGATCGCCATCGGCGAGTTCGACATAGAGGCGGTCAAGCATCGGTCAACGCCGCCGCGGCCTCGCGCCGTTTCGCCATGAAATGGCGCCGGCACATCGCGACATAGCGGTCGTTGCCGCCGATCTCGGTCTGCGCGCCCGCGACCACCGCGCGGCCGGTTTCGTCGACGCGCAGGTTCATCGTCGCCTTGCGCCCGCATTCGCACACCGCCTTCAGCTCGACGAGCGCGTCGGCAATGCCGAGCAGGGCGGCAGACCCGGGGAAGAGCTCGGCCGAAAAATCGGTGCGCAGGCCGTAGCAGAGGATCGGGATATTGGCCTCGTCGGCGAGCGTCGCGAGCTGGAACACCTGCGCCTTGGTCAGGAATTGCGCCTCGTCGACGAGAACGCAGGCGAGCGGGCGCTGGCGGTTCTCGGAGAGCACCGCGGCGCCGATGTCGCTGTCGGGGTCGAATTTATGCGCCTCGGCCATCAAGCCGATGCGGCTCGTCACCTGCCCCGCGCCGTACCGGTCGTCGAGCGCCGCGGTCCACAGCATCGTTTCCATGCCGCGCTCGCGATAGTTGAAATCCGCTTGCAACAGCGTCGTCGATTTGCCGGCGTTCATGCTGGCATAGTAGAAATAGAGCTTGGCCATGGCGCCCAATAGCGCGGGCGCCGGCCTTGTACCAGTTATCAGGATCTAAAGCGCGACACGCCAATGCTCGCTCTGTTCGGGCTTGCCGAATTCGTCGTGGGTCTCGACCTTTTCGATGGTGAAACCAAGATCCGCATAGATGGCGCGCGCCGGTACGAGGACCGTGTGTGTCCAGAGCACCAGTTCGGTATAGCCCGCGCCGCGCGCGAAAGCGATGCAGCGCCCGACGAGATCGCGGCCGAGACCATGGCCGCGCGCCGCGGCGTCGACATAGAGCAGGCGCAGCCGCGCCACGCTGTCCGACTCGGCGACGAGGAAGACGCTGCCGAGCAGTTCGCCATGCCGTTCGGCGACCCAGCATTGTTCGCGGCCGGCCTGAAAATCGCGAACGAAGCGGCTCGTGATCTCACCGACCAGCACCTCCATCGCATCGCCCCATCCATAGGCGTGGCGATAATAGACCGCCTGTTGCGCGGTGATCAGCCCCATGTCGCCCGGTCGCCACAGGCGGACCGTCGGCGGCGGCAGCGGCGTACCCGCCAGCCGTGCCTCGATCCATGCCAGTCGCTCGGCAAGCCCTGCCTGCTCGTCGCGCGACAGATGCGCGAGCGTTGCCGATGTCGACGCAGCGGTGGTGCGATCGAGGTCCGAAAACAGCGCCTCGCCCGCGGCGGTCAGCCGGATCGGATGCTCGCGCGCGTCGGCACCGCGCGTCCGCGCGATCCATCCCTGTTGGGCAAATCGGCGCAGGATGCGGCTGAGATAGCCGGGGTCGACCGACAGCGTCTCGACGATCCGCTTCGAGACGATCGGCTGCCCCGTCGCGATTTCATAGAGGATGCGCGCCTCGATCAGCGATAGCTCGCTGCCCATATAGCCGGGGCCGAGCACCCCGGCGAAGCGCGTGTAGAAGCGGTTGAAACGGCGCAGCGCGGCAGTGGCGGCGTCGGGCGCCGGCGCCTGATCGTCCGGCTGGGGAAGGTTGACCGATGGCATGGCGATCCGATGCGCCATTTATTTGACGATGTCAACTAAATGGCATGGACCGTCCGCTTGACTCGCCCGCCCCCCCTGCCATGCTGCGCACAATAAACGCAGCACATACAGTGGGGAGAGCTGCCGATGCGCCTGATGCCGATCAGCGATGCGATGTTTCTGGTGGGGGAAAGCCGGGAGATGCCGATGCATATCGGCGGCATCAACCTGTACACCCTGCCCGACGATGTCGACGAGACCGACTGGCTCAACGAACAGCTTGCGCTGCTCCGCCAGTCCGAAGGCCTGCGGCGGCCGTTCAGCGAAGTCTTGAAGCTGACCGCGCTCGGCCAATATGGGCCGATCCGGCTCGAACCCGACCGCGACATCGACATGCATTACCATGTCCGCGCCTCGGCACTGCCCAAGCCCGGCCGCTATCGCGAGATGTTCGAGCTCGCCTCGCGGCTCCATTCGGGGCTGCTCGACCGAACGCGGCCGCTGTGGGAGATCACGCTGATCTCGGGCCTGCCCAACCGGCAGATCGCGACCTTCAAGAAAATCCATCACGCGCTGATGGACGGCGCGGCGAGCATCCATTTCTACAATTCGATGCTGTCGCCCGACCCCAAGGAACGGCGCACCGCCTCGCCGCTCTCGGTCGAGGCCTATGAAGCCTATAAGCGCAAATTCCCGCAGCCAAAAAAGGCGCAGCGCCCCAGCCTGACCGACATCGCGGCGATCGGCGATTTCCTGAAGGAGCAATGGGGCAACAGCGTCGGGGTGACCAAGGCGCTCAACCAATATGTCGCGGCGATGGTGGGGCTCGGCGGCGAAGGACTCGTCACGCCCTTCGCCGGGGTGCCCCGCACCAGCTTCAACCGCAACATCACCGGTGCGCGCCGCTTCGTCGCGCAGAGCTGGTCGCTCGAACGCGTACGGCGGGTCGGCAAGGCCTATGACGGCACGATCAACGACGCGGTGCTCGGCATGTGCGCGGGCGCGATGCGCAAATATCTCCAGTCGCTGAACGAGCTGCCCGACAAGCCGCTGAAAGCCATGGCGCCGGTGTCGATCCGGCCCAAGGACGATATCGATTCGGGCAATTCGGTGGCGTCGGTAACCGCCAACCTCGCGACGCATATCGACGACCCGGCGACGCGCATGGCGGCGATCCAGGAATCGATGAACTCGGCGAAGGCGCAGCTGCGCGCGATGACCGCGTCGCAGATCCAGCTCTATACCGCGATCACCAGCTTTCCGATGATGCTCACCGCGCTGACCCGCACCGCCGACAAATTCCCGGCCTATTCGGTGACGATCTCCAACGTCCCCGGCCCGCGCGAGCAGATGTACTGGAACGGCGCGCGCCTCGACGGCATGTACCCCGCGAGCATCCCCGTCGACGGCATGGCGATGAACATCACCCAGGTGTCGAATTTCGAGAATATCGACTTCGGCATCACGGCGTGCCGCCGCAGCGTGCCGCACGCGCAGCGCATGATCGACTATCTGGAGGAAGCGCTGGTCGAGCTGGAGGCGGCGGCGGGCATCAAGACGGGGAAGGGCAAGTAGGCGCCCTTAGCATCAGAAATCCGCATAGGGGCCATCGGCCGGGAAATCCCATTTGCCGTCATCCGGCAGCAGGCGGATCGAATCCGCGACGACCGCGCCGGTGTCGACATCCGAGATCATCAGGAACGGTGTCCATTGCTGGTCGGCGGGGATCGGTCCCGACATGTCGCCATAAAAGACGCACATGTCGGGGCGCGTCACATAGGCCCATGCGAGCCGCCGCCCGTCGCGCGACCATTTGATGCCGCTTCCCGATGCCTCCATCTTGTCGATGGGAAGGCACGGAGAAATGCGGTGCGCTTGGGCCAGACCTGCATCGAGATGGCGGCGATGCTCGACTACCCCGGAAGGCGTAATCTCGAACACGCGGGGCTGCTCTAGGCCGGACCCCAGCCAATGATTGATCAGAAACCAGTCGCGCCGCGGCGACCATCGCAGCACGAACGGCATGCTGTCATTGAGTGTGGGGATCGAACCAATGATGCGCCCGCTCGCGTCCTCGATCCGAACGTCGTAGATTTCTCGCTCGCCGCCCGTGGCCGGCGTCTGAACGATCTTCCAGCGCCCATCGGGCGAGGTTGCCGACCGCGGGCACATGACCATGAACTGCACGCTGCCGTCGGGGTTGGCGCCGCTGTTGTTGCAATCGGCATCGAGCGCACCCCGCGCAACATGCCATTCTTGCTCGCCGCCGGACAACGACACGCCGAGAGCCACAGCGATCGCGATCAGAGTCGCGCTCACCACGGCGATCCAGCGCGCCCTCATTCGGCGCCCCTGTCCTCCAAATCCCGTGCCACCTTCGGATCGCGCAGCAATTTTTCGATATGACTCGCCTCGTCGAAGCTTTCGTCGCTCAGGAATTTCAGCTTCGCGGCATATTTCATGCGCATCTTTTCGGCGACGCTCTTTTGCAGCCAGGCGGTGTTGGTGCGCAGCGCCTTGAGCACCGCCTCCTCTTCCTTGCCGAGCAAAGATTTGATGAACACCGTCGCGTGGCGCAGGTCGGGCGACATGCGGACTTCGGTGACGCTCACCGGATGCCGGGTGAGCACATCGTCATGGACGTCGCCGCGCGCGAGGATTTCGCTGAGCAGGTGGCGCACCTGTTCGCCGACGCGCAGCGCGCGGACCGAGGGGCCTTTGTCCTTTTCGGTCTTCATCGCCTAACCCTTTGCCTCTTCGTCCAGTTTCGCGACGATCCGTGCGATCGAGCGCATGTTACGCGCGGTGCCTTTGCATCCCAAGTGCCTTTCGATGAAAACCCCGGTCAGCTTGCTGTCGGCGACGCCGTCGCCATAATCGAGGAACAGCATGCGCTTGCCGAGCGCCAGTTTCTCGCCCCCGCGGCCAAGATGATCGCCGACCAGCTGCTCGAACTGCGCCGTGGTCGGCTGGTCGGTCAGGAACATCGTATGGACGAACTTGTCCTCGTTCGTGCCCGCGAACGGATTGTCCGAAATCGCCGACGCCAGCTCGTCCCGGTCGCGCACGAGCACCGCGCTCGTCATGTCGAAGCGGTCGTCGACCATCAGGCCAAGCTTTTCCTCAAGCCCGCGCGTCGGCCGCGCATCATGGTCGAACAGCACATTGCCGCTTGCCACGACGGTCTCGACATTGCTGAAGCCCTCGGCCTCGAACGCCGAGCGCAGGTCGACCATCTTCAGCCGGTTGCCGCCGACGTTGATGCTGCCGAACAAGGCGACGTAACGAGCGATATCGAGAGCCTCACACAAGGAAATAGGGATGCACGGCCTGCCAAAGACCGTGCCCCGCCACCACAAACACCGCGCTCAGCCCCGCGCCGAGAGGAAGGCACCCGAACAAGCAGCCGTCGCCGAGGAATCCGAGAGCCTCGCGCTCCCACCCTGCCTCGTCGCCGTCCTGCTGGTCCCTGCCTTCCCCGGCCATGCCACCTCGCCGTTACAGCGTCCGTTCGCGCATCTCGACTTCGAACACTTCGAGGTTGTCGCCGGCCTTGATGTCGTTGGTATCCGACAGCACGACACCGCATTCCAGACCGGCGCGCACTTCGGCGACGTCGTCCTTGAAGCGGCGCAGCGACGCGATGGTCGTTGCCGAGACGATGACGTCGGCGCGCGTGAGGCGTGCGTGCAGCCCCTTGCGGATGACGCCTTCGAGCACGAGCAGACCCGCAGCCTTGTCGCGCTTGCCGGCCGGAAAGACGTCCTTGACCTCGGCACGCCCAACGACGGTTTCGATCCGCTCCGGACCCAGCTCGCCCGCCATTTCCTTCCGGATCTCGTCGGTCAGGTGATAGATGACGTCGTGATAGAGGAAGCGCACTTTTTCGCGCTTGGCGATCTCGCGCGCCTTGGCGTTCGGACGGACGTTGAAGCCGATGATCGGCGCCTTGGTCGCCGCCGCCAGCGTCACATCGCTTTCGGTGATGGCGCCAGCACCCGAATGGAGCACGCGAACGCGGATCTCGTCGGTCGACAGCTTGTTGAGCGCATTGACGATCGCCTCGACGCTGCCCTGCACATCGCCTTTGATGACCACCGGATACTGGATGACATTGGTCTTGTCGGCCAGCGCCTCGAACATGCCCTCGAGGCTGACCGGTGCCTGAACGGTACGCTTGCGGGTCGCCTGTTCCTGGCGATAGGCCGCGACTTCGCGCGCGCGCGCCTCGTTCTCGACGACGGTGAGGATGTCGCCCGCCATCGGCACACCGCCGAGGCCGAGCACCTCGACCGGCATCGACGGACCGGCGGTCTTGATCTGCTGCCCCTTGTCGTCGATCAGCGCGCGAACGCGGCCGCTTTCGGCGCCGCAGACGAAGATGTCGCCGACCTTGAGCGTGCCGCGGCGAACGAGAATCGTCGCCACCGGACCGCGGCCCTTGTCGAGCTTGGCCTCGATCACCGTGCCTTCGGCGGCGCGGTCGGGATTGGCCTTGAGCTCCATGATCTCGGCCTGCACCGCGATCGCTTCGAGCAATTTGTCGAGGCCGGTCTTCTTGAGCGCCGACACTTCGACATTCTGCACGTCGCCGCCCATTTCCTCGACCACCAGCTCATGTTCGAGCAGGCGTTCGCGGACGCGTTGCGGGTTGGCGCCTTCCTTGTCGACCTTGTTGATCGCGACGATGATCGGCACGCCGGCCGCCTTCGCATGCTTGATCGCCTCGATCGACTGCGGCTTGAGCCCGTCGTCGGCGGCGACCACCAGGATGACGATGTCGGTGACGTTGGCGCCGCGCTGGCGCATTTCGGTGAACGCCTCGTGACCCGGAGTGTCGAGGAAGGTCACCAGGCTGCCGTCGGGAGTCTTCACCTGATAGGCGCCGATATGCTGGGTGATGCCGCCGGCTTCGCCGGCCTGCACATTGGCCCCGCGCAGCGCGTCGAGCAGCGAGGTCTTGCCGTGATCGACATGGCCCATGATCGTGACGACCGGTGCGCGCGGCTTCAGATGATCGGCATCGTCGACATCCTCATCGTGGCGGATGTCGATATCGCCTTCGCTGACGCGCGTGATCTCGTGCCCGAATTCGGTGACGAGCAGTTCGGCGGTGTCTTGGTCGATCGTGTCGGTACTGGCCGACGGGACGCCCATCTTGAACAGCGCCTTGATCAGGTCGCTGGTCTTTTCGGCCATGCGGTTGGCCAGTTCGGCGACCGTGATGCTTTCGGGCACGACGACTTCACGGACCTGCTTCTCGCGCGGGCCCGACGAGGTGGTGTGCGAGCGCTTTTCCTTTTCGCGGGCGCGCTTCAGCGCCGCGAGGCTGCGCGCGCGGGCGCCCTCGTCGTCGTTCAGCGCGCGGGTGACGGTCAGCTTGCCCGACTGGCGGCGGTTGTCGGCGCCGCGGTTCGCCTTGGGTTCGGGGCGCTTGGGTTCGGGACGCTTCGGCGCCTCGACCGGGGTGAAGCGGCGCGGCGCGGGGGCCGCGCTCGGCGCGGCGCGCGGCGCGGGCGCGGTTGCCGGTGCGGGTGCCGGTGCGGGTGCCGCTTCGACTTCCTCGGCCTTGGCGACGGGCGCTTCCACGGCGGGCGCCGCTTCGACCGCGGGCGCGGCGACGGGTTCGGCCACCGGCGCTTCGGCGCGGGCCTTTTGTTCCTCGGCGGCGCGGACGCGCGCGGCCTCTTCGCGGCGGCGCGTTTCTTCCTGCGAATTCATGCGCGCCTCTTCGGCCTCGCGCAGCAGCTGCGCCTGGCGTTCCTGGCGCGACATCAGGCTGTCGTTCTCGCTCGCACGCTTCGGCGCGGGGGGAGCTGGCGCAGGGGCCGGCGCAGGGGCGGGCGCAGGCGCCGGAGCGGCCTGAACCTCTTCGACCACCGGCTCGGGCGCGGCTTCGCCGGGACGACCGAGCACGCGGCGACGCTTCACCTCGACCACCACCGTATTGCGGCGGCCGTGGCTGAATTGCTGCTGCACCTGTCCGGCCTCGACCGTCCGCTTCAGCCCCAGGGGCTTGCGGGTAAGGGTCGGTTTGTCCTGTTCGTCACTCATCGAAAACCATCATTCCTTCAAAACGCGTCCGAAGCGGCGGTGCCATCTGGCCCCGCCCCAATTTCTGCCCCATCGTCGGACGACGGGTTGTGCGGGTCGGAATCGCGGTTGGCCGCGTCCCTACTCCATCCTGTGAAAAACTGCCAGCGGCTCAAATGCGCAAGCACACGCGCCGCAGCGCGGGCATCGGTTATCGCCAGATGCACCGCATTCTCGCGCCCCAATGCCATAGATAGGGTGCCACGGTCCACCGGCAAGACCCGCCCCTCGCGGCCCGAGCCCTCATCGTCCTCGCCGACCCGCCACGCCTGCGCCAGTTTCTTGCGCCCGTCCTCGCCCGCATCGCTGGCATGGAGGAGCAGGCGAACCTGGCCCTTGCGTGCCGCGGTTTCGATCTTTTCATTGCCGCTCAGCAAGGTGCCCGAGCGCGATTCGAGCCCCAGCCGGTCGAGCGTCGCGCGTTCGAGCTGCGCCGCTATGCGCGCGCCGAGGTCGTCGGGGATGGTGAACTGGCCCTCGTGCAACGCACGCGCGAGCCCGCTTTTCAGCTTGCCCTTTGCCTGCGCCGCTTCGAGTTCAGCACGGGTGACGCCGATCCACGCGCCGCGCCCCGGCGCCTTGCCATGGACGTCGGGCGCGATGCTGCCGTCGGGACCGAGCGCGAGGCGCACGAGTCGCTCCGCCGGCGAAACCTCGCCGGTGATGACGCAGCGCCGCTCGGGCACATGCTGGCCGCGCCGACCAGCGCGGTCTGGTTCGCTCAGTTGATCATTGTGCGGGGTCCGCATCAGCGGCCTCCCCGGTTGCGGGTTCGTCTTCGAACCAGTGCGCGCGCGCCGCCATGATGATCTCGTTGCCCTGCTCTTCGGACAGGCCATATTCGCCGAGCACGCCGCCCTTGTCCTCGGTGCGCTCGCGCGCCGGACCGCGGCGATTGTCCTGACGCTTCTTGGCGATCAGTTCGTCGGTGGCGAGGTCGGCGAGGTCGTCGAGCGTCTTGATCCCGGCCTTGCCGAGCACGACGAGCATCGCTTCGGTCAGGTGCGGGATTTCGGCGAGATCGTCCTCGACGCCCAGGCCGCGGCGTTCCTGGCGCGCTGCCTCTTCGCGGCGTTCGAGAGCTTCGGTGGCGCGGCTCTGCAGTTCCTGGCCGAGTTCGTCGTCGAAACCTTCGATGCTCGCCAGCTCGTCGAGCGACACATAGGCCACTTCCTCGAGCTCGCCGAAGCCTTCGGCGACGAGCAGCTGCGCGAGCGTTTCGTCGACGTCGAGCTCTTCCTGGAACATCGTCGAGCGTTCGACGAATTCGCGCTGGCGCTTCTCGCTCGCGTCGGCCTCGGTCATGATGTCGATCTGGCTGCCGGTCAGCTGGCTGGCGAGACGGACATTCTGGCCGCGGCGGCCGATGGCGAGCGACAGCTGGTCGTCGGGAACGACGACTTCGATGCGGCCGTCGTCCTCGTCGATCACGACGCGCTGCACCGTCGCCGGCTGGAGCGCGTTGACGACGAAGGTCGCGGTGTCCTCGGACCAGGGGATGATGTCGATCTTTTCGCCCTGCATTTCCTGGACGACCGCCTGGACGCGGCTGCCCTTCATGCCGACGCAGGCGCCGACGGGATCGATCGAGCCGTCATAGCTGATGACGCCGATCTTGGCGCGCGAGCCCGGGTCGCGGGCGGCGGCCTTGATCTCGATGATGCCATCGTAGATTTCGGGCACTTCCTGCGCGAAAAGCTTTTTCATGAAGTCGGGGTGTGCGCGGCTGAGGAAAATCTGCGGCCCGCGGTTTTCGCGGCGCACCGACAGGATCAGCGCGCGAACGCGGTCGCCGACGCGCATCAGTTCGCGCGGGATCTGCTGGTCGCGGCGGATGACACCTTCGGCGCGGCCGAGGTTGACGACGATGTGGCCGAATTCGACCGATTTGACGACGCCGGTGATCAGCTCGCTGGCGCGGTCCTTGAACTCTTCATACTGGCGTTCGCGGTCGGCTTCGCGGACCTTCTGGAAGATCACCTGCTTCGCCGACTGGGCGTCGATGCGGCCCAGATCGACTGCGGGCAGCGGGTCGACGATGAAGTCGCCGAGCTGGGCGTCCTTCTGCAGCTTCTGCCCGGCGGTGAGATCGACCTGCTTGAAATAATCCTCGACGGTCTCGACGACCTCGACGACGCGCCACAAACGAAGATCGCCGGTCTGGACGTCGAGCTTGGCGCGGATGTCGTTCTCGGCGCCGTAGCGCGCGCGCGCCGCGCGCTGGATCGCTTCCTCGATCGCCTCGATGACGATGCCCTTGTCGATCATCTTCTCGCTGGCCACCGAATTGGCAATGGCGAGCAGCTCGGCGCGGTTGGCGGAAATGGCAGTGGCCATCAGTCCTGTCCTTCTTCTTCCAGTTCGTCCGCGCCGTCGAGCGACAGCGGGATGGTTGCGGCAATCAATTTGTCGGTGAGGACGAGCTTCGCCGTGTCGATCGCGTCGAACGGCAGTTTGTGCTCGACCTCTTCCTTGTCGACGATGGTGACGAGGTCATCGCCATCGATCCCGGCGAGCAGCCCGTTGAAACGCTGACGCCCGTTCAATTTTTCCTTGAGCGTGACCTTCGCCTCATGCCCCGCCCAGTCGGCGAAGTCGCTGTGGCGGGTCAGCGGCCGGTCGATGCCGGGCGACGACACTTCGAGGCGGTACGCCACCTCGATCGGGTCCTTGCCCGCTTCCTCGAGCGCGTCGAGCTGGGCCGAGATGCGGCGCGACAATTCGGCGCAATCCTCGATCGTCAGCTGGCGCGTCTCCGGCCGTTCGGCCATCACCTGCAGGGTCGGATCGCTCTCGCCGCCAAAAAAGGCGACGCGCACCAGCGCAAGGCCGAGCGCTTCGGCTTCGGGGGCGATGATCGCATTGAGAACGTCGAGATCGGCCAAGCGGGTCTTTCAAAACGGTTGGGCGGAAAACCATGCGGGAATAGCCGCCGCGGCCCGCGGCCCCGACGTCCCAACTGGCTAACCATGTCAAGAAGTAGGGCGCATATAGGCGGTGCGGGGGATTCGGGCAAGGGGGAATGCCGCCGGCTGTGGAGGCCCGGAGCCAACCCCGCATCGCCATACCAAATGGCGGCGCCCATCAACGCCTTCCCCCCTTGCCTTTTCGTAATTCCACCCAGCGACCGCGGCCCTTTTGGTACCGCCATTTTCATACCATTTTTCCGCGACTTCCTATGTCGCAAGCTGTTATGCTAACGACATGCAAGCCCAAAACGCCAGCTCGCCCGCGCCCCGGCCCTTTGCCGACCTGATCGATGGAGCCAGCGATTTCGGGCCGCTTCCGCCCAAAGCCAACCCGATGTCGGGGGTCTATATGGGGCGGGAAATCGTGATGACCCAATTGTGGACCGGGCATAGCTTTCTCGCGTCGACCCGCGACATGATCGTCACGCCCAACATCCTCCACTTCGGGATGGTCGAACCGCACAACAGCCGACTGCTCGTTTCCTTGATCCAGCCCGGCGACGTCGTCGTCGACGTCGGGGCGAACACCGGTTTTTATTCGGTACTCGGCGCGTGGCGCGCGCAGCCGGGTGGCCAGCTCTGGGCGTTCGAGCCAAATCCGACCGCCTATGCGCTGATGTCCGACAATCTGCACAACAATGGTTTTGGCGGTATCGCCCGCCGCCATCGCATCGCGCTATCGAATCGTCAGGGGGAGGCGATGCTGCGTGTCTTTCCGGGCTATGAGGCGACCTCGACGATCCGCGACATCTCCTCGGCCTTTGTCGAACATACCGAACGCGAAACGGGACGCGCCTCGCACGAAGTCGCGGTGCCGGTCGACACGCTCGACGCTGTCATGCACGGCTGCCCCGGGATCGATTTCATGAAAATGGACGCCGAGGGTCATGAACCCGAAATCATCGACGGCGCGCGCGAGATATTGGCGCGGTCGAAAAATCTGAAGATGCTGATGGAGTTCGTGCCCCCGATCCTGGACGCGGAAAAGGCGCGGGCAATGCTGAGAACGCTTCGCGAATTGGGCCTGATCATCTACCGGCTCGACACCGATGCGAATCTGACGCGATACGACGATGACGACGCGTTGATGGCAATCGATTTTTCGGATCTGGTCGTCGTCAGGCCCTGATCACGTCCGGTCAGCCCTCTGTTTCCACCACGATATGCGGCCACTGCCCCGCGAGCCGTTCGGCCCAGCGCTCATAAGGCCAGGGAATGACCTCGGCATCGAACCAGAACAACCGTTCGCCCTCGAGATCATAAAGCGACACCGCGTCATCGCTCTCGTCCTGCCGCACGATGCGGATCTTGCCGATGCGCGAGGGGTGGATGCGCCCTTCGTCGCCACCCGACGCGCCAACCCGTCCCTGCCACCAGACAAGATCGCCGGTCGCGGGATCGACGAAGCTGCCACGGTTCGGGTTGGCGAGCATGTTGAGCGCCGCGCCGAGTCCGACCAGCGCCCCGAAACCCTGCGCCAACGGCACCAGCCAGGGCGCGCACTCGCGGCCGTCCGCGCTGCAATTATGCGCCGGATCGATCGCCGACCCCGCCCAGAAAAAGGCGAGGCCGAAGGCGAGCAGCAGCCACATGCGGTAGTCGGTTCGCGCGCTGCGCCGATAGCTGGGAATGGCGGTGCCGGTCATGGCGATGCCATAGCCCGACGGCGTCAACGACCGGCTAACGACCGGCGGCATTCCCCTTTCGGATGACGCTTGCTAAAAAACCGCGAGCGCGGCGAACGGAGGCCCATATGACGGCGGCAAACAAACTCGAAGGCCAGTGCCTGTGCGGCGCGGTGACGGTGCGGATGACGCCGCCCGAACCGCATGTCGATGCCTGTCACTGCGGCATGTGCCGGCGTTGGGGCGGCAGCGCGCTGCTGTCGCTGCGCATGGTCACCGACCCCGAGATCGAGGGGGCCGAGCATATCGGCCGCTATGCCTCCTCCGAATGGGCCGAGCGCGGCTTTTGTCGCCAATGCGGAACGCACCTGTTCTTTTTCTATAAGCCGAAGGCGAGCTATTCCTTCACCGCCGGGCTGTTCGGCGGCGCCGACGGTTTCGCCATGGTCGAAGAAATCTTCATCGACGAAAAACCGGCCCATTATGCGTTCACCGGGACGCGCGAACGGCTGACCGGAGCCGAGGTTATGGCGAAATTCGGGGTCGGCGAAAGCTGACCGGCGGCACGGCACCGCGCCGCCCGGGCATAAGCATGCGTTACAATCCTGTCCCCGTGCGGGACACCCTCGGCGCCGCGCAACATTTTGTTCGCACCTCGCGGCATAAGACAGGCTGCCGGACCCCGCGCGAATCGGTCGCGAAGGGGGGCACGAGACGCATTTGACGCATGAAGCCCGAATTCAACCTCTCGGCGCGATCGCCTTGGCTCGACCCGGCGCGCGACGCCGCGCCGCGTGGACCCCGGCGACGCTGGTGGATCGGCCTCGCCTTCGCCAGCCTGCTCGCCTGTTTCGCACTCGTCGCGACCACCGGGCAACTGCGCGCCTATGTCCCCGGCCCCTATAGCGTCAGCGTCCCGCTGACTTTCAAAGTCTACGACCCCACCCGCTGGGCGATCATGAACGCCGGGGACTATGAGGACGCGCTGAAACTCGATCCGACGCTTCCCGATCCGGGCAGCGTCGGCTGGGCCGACGCGACCGCGACCCCCGGGGTCGATCCCGCGACGCTGCGCCAGGAGACCTTCGTCGGACCGCCCGCCAAACCCTATGTGTTTCGCGGCGTCACCGCGCTCGACCGCGAACGCGCCCATTATTGCCTGACCTCGGCGATCTATTACGAAGCCGCGTCGGAAAGCGACGACGGCATGCGCGGCGTCGCGCAGGTCATCGTCAACCGTGCCCGCCACCCGAGCTTTCCCAACACGATCTGCGGCGTCGTGTTCCAGGGATCGCAGCGCGCCGGGGTGTGCCAGTTCACCTTCAGTTGCGACGGCGCGATGGCGCGCGCGCCGAGCAAGGCCAACTGGCTGCGCGCCAGCCGCATCGCATCGGCGGCGCTGAACGGCTATGTCTTCCCGGGGGTCGGGCTCGCGACTCATTATCACACGCAGGCGATCTGGCCGCGCTGGGGCAAGAGCCTGGTGATGACCAACATCGTCGGCGCGCATATCTTCCACCGCTGGCGCGGCCGCTGGGGCATGCCCGACGCCTTTCGCGCGCCGTATCTCGGCCGCGAGCCGGTGCCCGGCCCCTATCTGCCCGTCGCCCAGCAGCTCGCGATCCTAAAGGGCCAGGGCGCCGCGCCGACGGGCCTGCTTCCCGAAGGCAGCGGCACGCTCGCGCCGTTGCCCAACGTCGCCCCCGCGCCGACGCCGCAGGCGATGGCGCAAGGCGAACGCGCGATCGGCACCCCGGTGGCGACACCTGCCGCGCCCGCGAAAACCTATGCCGACCCGCGGCTCAACCAGTCGGGACAGGTCCGCGAGGAATATAACAAGAGCGGAGAGTGGATTCGCTGACCCGTTAGGCCTAGCCTGCCACCATCATCCGCAGGGAGGTTTGTCATGGGACATGTGAAGGGCATCGGCGGGCTGTTTTTCCGGTCGAAAGACCCCGCCGCGCTCAAGACCTGGTATCGCGAGCGCCTGGGCATCGGCGGCGGGTGCAGCGCCGACGAGAGCGTCGCGCCAAATGAATGGGTGTGGAATGTCGCGGCGGGTCCGCTCGTCTTCGAACCCTTCAAGGCCGACAGCGACTATTTCCCAGCCGACCGGCAGCATATGATCAACCTGCGCGTCGACAACCTCGACGCCGTGCTCGCCCCGTTTCGCGCCGCGGGCGACGAGGTGATCACCAAACCCGAATGGGATGACCCGAGCCTCGGCCGCTTTGCGCGCGTTTTCGATCCCGAAGGCAATCCGATCGAATTGTGGGAACCCGCGGCGGCGTAAGCGGCATCGACCAACAAAGCCTCGTCATTGCGAGGAGTCAAAGGCGACGCGGCAATCCAGAGTCGCGTAACCCGCCCTGGATTGCTTCGCTTCGCTCGCAATGACGATGCTTGGAAGCTTATCGTCCCTGGCTGCGCCAGCGCTTGACGACGCGCTCGAGAATCTCGGCCTCGCCGCCGGTCTCGCGCCATAGTTTCGAGAAGAGCGGATCGCTCGACGCCGGGCGCTTGTCCTCTTCGAGCGTGTCGAGATAGACGCGGATCGGGATCGAGACGCCTTCGCCGCAGATGATGCATTCGCGGTTGCGCAGCGCGGGGATCGAATCGATGAAGCCGCGCGCGCCTTCGGGCATTGCCGCCTTGACGAAATGCTGGTCGCGTTCGTTGTTGAGGCGCATCGAGATGATCGTGCCGCACTGCGACAGCACGCCTTCGGCCAGATCCGACGGGCGCTGGGTGATCAGGCCCAGCGAGACGCCATATTTGCGGCCTTCCTTGGCGATGCGTTCGAGGATCTTGCGCACCGCCTGGCCCTGGCCGACGTCCTTGGCGGGAATATAACGATGCGCCTCTTCGCAGACGAGCAGGATCGGGCGCTGCGGCTCGCCGCGCGACCAGATCGCATAGTCGAAGGTCAGCCGCGACAGCACCGCGACGACGACGGCGGTGATGTCCGAGGGGACCCCCGACACGTCGATGATCGAAATCGGCCGGCCGTCCGACGGCAGGCGAAAAATCTTGCCGATGAAATTGGCCATCGTGTCGGCGACGAGCATGCCCGAGAACATGAAATTATAACGCGGGTCGGCGCGCATTTCCTCGATCTTGCCCTTGATCCGCATGAAGGGCGCGCTCGACGACGCCTTGTCGAGCCGGCCCATCTCGTTCTGCAATATGTTGAGCAGGTCGGACAGGAGATAGGGGATCGGCGAATCGACGGTGAGCTTGGTCATGCCCTCGGCCAGCCGGTTCTTCTGCCGCGCCATCAGCAGGCACTTGGCGAGCACATCGCAGTCGCCCTGGCGATCGCGGCCCTCGCTGGTGACGAACACCTCGCAATGTTCTTCGAAGTTCATCAGCCAATAGGGCATGGCGAGATTGTCGACGTCGAACAGCGCGCCGGTGTTCTTGAACGCCGCCGAATATTCGCCGTGCGGGTCGATCATCACGATATGGCCCTGCGGCGATTGTTCGCAAATCTTGTGGAGGATCAGCGCGGCGCTGGTCGATTTGCCGGTGCCGGTCGATCCGAGCAGCGCGAAATGCTTGCCCAGCATCGCGTCGACATAGAGCGACCCGCGAATATCCTTGGTCGGATAGACGGTTCCGATCTCGACATGCGCGCGGTCGTCGGCGGCATAGATTTGCTTGAGGTCCGCGCTGGTCGCCGCATAGGCTTGGCTGCCGGGAATCGGATAGCGGGTGACGCCGCGGCGGAAATTGTGGATGCGGCCGGTCAGCTTTTCTTCGTCGCCTTCCCCCAGAAAGTCGATCGAGGCAAGGATCAGCCCTTCGCTGCGCTCGTGCAATTGCTGGTCGCGAATGCTGGCGAGCAGCCAGACATTGCCGACGCGAACCTTGATCTGCGCGCCGACCTGGCCCGCCATGGCGACCGCCGGATCGCCCGAATCCGACAGACGCTGCAGCGCCCCTACGTCGAGCAGGATGCGCGAAGCGGAGCCCGAAATATCAATGACTTCGCCGACCAACAGGTCGTCGCGATGATGTGCGGCGGCGGGGTTGACCGGCGCTGCGGTCGCGACGCCGCCAGCCAGCCGGACGTGCTGCACCGGCGCAGCTTCCCCGGCCTTGTACCCGCCACCTTGCATATCCATCAAAACTGCCCCGCCTGTGTCGTTTCGTGACCCCGGACACCGGTATCGCATCTGATGGTAAAGAAAGCGCTTATGATCGGCAAAATCGAGGGGTTAGCGCCGCTTGAAGGCTGCCGACGCCGCATAGCCGAGGAGCAGCGACAGCGCGACCGCGGCCAGCCCATAGAGAAAGCCGTGGCGCTGCGCCGCAAGCGCCACGAAGCGTTCGAAACCCGCCTTGCGGATCTCGACGTTGCGCGACGCGACCGCGAGCACGCGCCCCTTGCTGATCAGGAAGGTTTCGGCGCGATAGGTTCCGACCGGCACCCGCGCCGGCACCGGAATGCGCGCGCGGTACAACACGCCTTCGCTGATTTCCACCGCCGCCGGATTCTCGTAAAAAAGCCCGAGACGGCGATAAAGGTCGATCAGCCCGTTTTCGAAACGCTCGAGCTTGGCAGCCTCCGAAAAGCCCGTCGGCGACATCGACAGGTTGGTAAGGCCGAGCTCGAAGATTGCCGCAGTGCGCTCGTCGACCAGCTGATCGATCGGCCGCGACGAGCCGATCGCGTAGAAGCCGGGCGAGGTACGCAGGCGGATGCTGTTCGCATTGACCCAGATGCCCGCGACGCGTTTCTTTTCGCGCAGGACGATCGGGCGCACCGGCCCCTTCAGCACGACGACGATGTCGGCGCGGTCGTCGGGCAGGCGCTGGCCGGGATAGAGGATCGCGCCGAATAGCAGCAATTCCTCGCCGGTGAAACTGTACTGGATGTCGATCGCGCGGCTCGACACGTCGGGGACAAGACGCGGATCGTCGGCGCGCGCCGGGCCGGTCGCGAAGAAGGTCGCAGCCAGCAACAGCAGCAAGGCGCAGACGCGGGTCACTGGACCGTGTAGATTTCTTCGGGGCGGATGAAGAGGTCGACCGCCATGCGCAGCGCGACGAGCAGCACGATCACCGCGAGCGCCATGCG
The DNA here is from genome assembly GCF_059421785.1 of Sphingopyxis sp. GW821-FHT02C12. NCBI lineage: Bacteria > Pseudomonadati > Pseudomonadota > Alphaproteobacteria > Sphingomonadales > Sphingopyxidaceae > Sphingopyxis > Sphingopyxis sp. GW821-FHT02C12. Next base: position 1,803,958 of record NZ_JBWKVQ010000001.1, on the reverse strand, counting down.
CAGATATTCGGGCTTCACCTTTTGCGCGAAACGCGCGCCGACCTGCGCCCCGGTGACGCTGCCGATCAGCAGCAGCCCGGCGAGCACGATGTCGACCGCGCCGGTGGTCATCGCATGGACCATCGTCGTCGCGATCGTCACGAACAATATCTGGAACAGCGAGGTGCCGACGACGACCTGCGTTCCCATGCCGAGCAGAAAAATCATCGCCGGGACCATGATGAAGCCGCCGCCGACCCCGAGCAGCATCGTCAGCACGCCGACGGCCATGCCGAGCAGCAAGGGCGCGAGCGGCGAAATATAGAGGCCCGAGCGATAGAAGCGCCAGCGCAGCGGCAGGTTGGCGACCATCGGATGGTGCCGCCGCTTACGCGCCGGGGCCGGCACCCCCGCCTTCATCGCCCGCAGCGCCCCCCACGCCTCGCGCGCCATGAACGACCCGACCGAGCCGAGCAGTGCGACATAAAGGATGTTGATCGTCGTATCGATCTGCCCCCACGCGGTGAGCAGCTCGAACAGCGCCGCACCGATCAGCGAGCCGATCAGCCCGCCCGCGACGAGCACCGTGCCCATGCGCAGGTCGATCCCGTCGCGTTCGAAATGCGCGAGCGCGCCCGACACGCTGGCGCCGGTGACCTGGGTCGCCGCCGATGCCGCCGCGACCGTCGGCGGAATGCCATAGAAGATCAGCAGCGGCGTGGTCAGGAAACCGCCGCCGACGCCGAACATGCCCGACAGGAACCCCACCCCGCCGCCGAGCAGGATGATGACCAGCGCATTGACCGACAAATTGGCGACAGGAAGGTAGAGATCCATGGGCCCCGAATGCGAAAATGCGCCCCGGACGGAGCGGCTGCGCCGACCCTAGACCAGTTTCATGCCATGGGGAATCGCCGCAGCACGGAAAATCGGGAAAAATCAGAAGTCGGCGGCGAGAGTCAGCGCGAGACCGCTGCCGGGCTTCGCATCGCCCGCCACGCGCTGCCGCCAGTCGAGCGCGAGGCGGCTGCCCTCGCCGACTTCGGGCAGGCGCAGCGTCAGCCGCGGGCCGACATCGACCCGCCCCGCGCCCGGCTGTACCGCCCCCGCCGCGAGCGCGCCGAGATGCAGGCTGGCCTGCGGGTTCCGGGCGATTTCGCGGTCGACGACGACCGCCGCATCGGCAAAACCGTCGCGCCGCCGCGCCCCCACGATGCCTGCCTGTCCATAGGCTTCGAGCCGGAAACGCCGCGGCAAGGCGACATCGCCGACCCCGCCGCTGACCATCGCCGCGAGGGCGGTGCGCCCGGCGCTTCCCGCCGCGACACGCTGCTCGATCGCGACATCGAGCGGCAGGTGCCGGGCCGGAGCGAAAGCAAGGCCGAAGGCGAGTTCGCGCTGGCGCGTTTCGGCGAGCGCGAGCGTCGCGCGGCCATAGGCGCGCACGCGCCCGCTGTCGCCGAAACCAAAAGCGAGCCGCGCGCCGGCCTGGCTGCCGCCGAGCTGGCTCGCCGCGGCGATGCCGCCGGGCGGCGCATCGCCCGACCCGCTGCGCATATAGGCCCAGCTGCCGAGCGACCAGCCGGCAAGCTGACGCTGCATCCAGAAGGGCTGGCCGCGGCCGGGCGGCGCGGCACGCGCCGGCAGCGGCGCGGTCACCCACGCCGATGCACCGGCCGGAAAGGCGGCGGCCGAGGCGCCGCCGACTTGCGGCGGCAGCAATCGCGCCATCAGCGCGAGCCGCAGATTGTGCCGGTCGCCGCCGCCCCATTCGCCGCTGGCCGCGTCCGTATCCGCGACCGGGGTTTGCGGCAGCGGGCGCGACATCCGTTCTTTCTGCTGTCCGCCCGCAGCGATCATCGAAGCCGGCACGGCGCGGGGCGTCGCTTCGGCGGTCGCCCATGGTGCAGGCATGGCCTCGCCCGCCCAGGGCGGAGGCGGCATCCCGGGTGGCGACGACGGGATCGCTGGGTTCCAGTGCGCCATCACCCGCACCAGCGTCCAACCGCCGAGCAGGAGCAACAGGAAACGCAGCGACCGCGCGTCGCGACGCGTGTGGCGGGCGATGATGACGCCCGTCACCCGCTGCGCCCCGGTGGCAGCGCCGGAACCGGCAGCGCGTCGCGCTCGCCATGCGGTGTCTTGTCCCATACCACCCGCCCCGACCGGAGCATGCGCCAATAGACCGCGACCGCGCGCCGCGCCGCGAGCATCGCGACGATGTTGGCGACAAAGGCGCGCGGGATCGACCGCAGCCCCTGCCGCCAGCCATAGGCGCGCGCCGCGAAATGGCCGCGCATGCCCAACCGCCAGAGCAGCAATGTCGCCGACAGGCCCATCAGATATTGCAGCATCGCCCCCGGCGGACGCGCCTGCCAGCCGAGGAGCGCATGGCCGATCCAGCCCGCCGCGCCGACGACCAGCGCGGCATAGGCGGCGAGCAGGACAAGCGCCGCGAGCGGGGCACGGCGATCGCGCCACAGCATCCAGCGGGCACGCCAGCCGCCGTCCTGCGGCCCCGCCCAGCCGAGATGGTCCCATCCCGCGAGCGCGATCCCCGCGATCCAGCGCGATTTCTGGCGCACCGCGGTCTCGATCGTTTCGGGGAAAGCGCCGCGCGACACGATCCAGTCGCCCGCGTCGTCGATGGCCGCGACGAACGCGGTGCCAAGGCCATGGGTGCCGACGAGGATCCCGATCTCATAATCCTCGGTCAGGCTGTCGGCGCGAAAGGGCTGACCGCCGCGTTCGATCGACAACAGGGTCAGCGCGTGGCGCGTCAGCGCGCAGCCAACCCCGGCCGAGGGCAGCGGCGCACCGATCCGCGTGCGCAGCGCCAGATCCTTGCCATGCGCCTCGGCGAATTCGTCGGCATAATGGCCCGCGACCCATTGCTGCCCGAGCCCGAGCAGGGGCAGCACCGGAATCTGCACCATCGCATGGCGCGTCAGTTCGGCGCGGTAGAGCGCGAGCTCGCCGCGGTGGACGATATCCTCGGCGTCGTGGAGCACGATGCCCGCGAACCATATGTCCTCGACCCGCTCGTCGCTGCCCATCGCCGCCCACAACCGGTTGAGGTTGTCGCCCTTGGTCGTCGGCCCTTCGGCATCGCCGATCACCAGCCGGAGGCGCGGATCGCCCGCGACCAGCGGCGACACCGCGAACAGCGTCGCCGCATCGTTGGGATAACAGCCGAGATAGATGCGGAAATCCTCGCCCTGCCAGGCGGCGAGCGTCCGCCGGATCATCGCGGGCAGCACCTTCGCCTCGTCCCAGGCCGGAACGAAGATCGCGAGCGGCCCCGCGAGCGGCGCCCGCGGCCGATGATCGCGCAGATAGCGCGGCGCGGCATCGCGGTCACGGGTGACGAACCACAATATGTCGAAGAACAGATCGTCGAAACCGATGACCAATATGCCGACCGACGCGAACAGCATCAGTTCGTGGCTGGCCAGCGCGACCAGCATTTCCAGCCCTGCGGTCGACAGCCCCATATGCCCCGCCCCCCTGTGGCGTCAGGCACCACAAGCATCTGGAACTAGTCAAAAACACGCGGCGGGTAAAGGGTGACGCGACCGCCATCGCACGCTAGGAGAGGCCCCTCCAATCCACCGAAGAAGCCGCTCTCACCCTATGACCCGCCGCTCGACACGTCCCTCCGCCCTGCGCGATTTCCTCGAAAGCGAGAGCGCGGGCGGGATGTTGCTGATCTTCGCGGCGGCGCTGGCGATGCTGATCGCCAATTCGGCCTTCGGCGAGACATATTCCCACGCGATCCATGCGGTGACCGGCCCCGTGCTGTCCGACAAGCTCGGCCCGATGACGGTCCATCTGTGGATCAACGACGGACTGATGGCGATCTTCTTCCTGCTCGTCGGGCTCGAGATCAAGCGCGAGTTCGTCGACGGCCGGCTCGCCAGCTGGGACCGGCGGCGGTTGCCCTTCATCGCCGCAGCGGCGGGTATGGCGGTGCCGGCGCTGCTCTACATGGCCTTTGCCGGCGGCACGCCGGGCCTCGCGCAAGGCTGGGCGATCCCGGCGGCGACCGACATCGCCTTCGCGATCGGCGTGCTCGCGCTGCTCGGCAAGCGCGCGCCGACCTCGCTCAAGCTGTTCCTCGTCACCGTCGCGATCGTCGACGACATGGGCGCGGTCGCGATCATCGCGCTTTTCTATACCGCCAAGATCAACCTCGTCGCACTCGCGGCGGCGGGAGCGGTCTTCGCCCTGATGTTCGTCTGCAACCGGATGGGGATCAAAAGCCTGCTCGTCTATCTGCTGCTGTTCGTGCTGCTCTGGTACGCGATGCTGCTCTCGGGCGTGCATGCGACGATCGCCGGCGTCCTAGCCGCGATGGCGATCCCGTTCGAGCGGACGCCCGGGGCCCCCGACAGCGCGACCTCGCCGCTCCATCGCCTCGAACATGCGCTGCACCCGTGGGTCGCCTTCGCGATCGTGCCCTTGTTCGGCTTCGCCAATGCCGGGGTCGATATCTCGGGCCTCACCGCCGAACAGATTTTCGCTCCGCTCCCACTTGGGATCGCCGCAGGGCTGTTTTTGGGCAAGCAGATCGGCATCTTCGGCAGCGTCTGGCTGGCCGTGAAATTCGGCATCGCCGGCAAGCTGCGCGGCGCGACCTGGCTGCAAATCTATGGCGTGTCCTTGCTGTGCGGTATCGGCTTCACGATGAGCCTGTTCATCGGCGGCCTCGCCTTCCCCGGCGATGCGCTGCTCATCGAGGAAGCCAAGATCGGCATATTGATGGGTTCGCTGGTTGCCGCGCTCGCCGGTTATGCGGTACTGCGCTTCGCGCCGCTGCACCCGCAGCATGGCGCGGTCGAAGCCAGCTGCGATGACGAAATCGTCGGCGACGGCGACGTCCGCGATACCTCGGAGCCGATTTCCGCATGATGCACCGCCTGCGCTTACCTCTGGCCGTCATGCTGACCGCCTCGACGCTGTCGGGCTGCTATGCGCTCGACCCCGAGATGAAGCGCACGGTCGAGGCACGCAAGACGCAGGACAGCCCCGCCGGCCCGGAGCGCAACCCCGCGCTGCCCGACACTGCCGCGAAGGCCCCGGTGCCGGAAGCAGCGGTGCCCGAAGTCGACGTGCGCCGGGTCGAGGTCGTGCGCGGCATGACCGCGCTGCCGCCGCCTTCGGGCGCGCCGGCCGCCCGGCCCGACGCCAATGGCGAAGAACGGGCGACGATCATTCCGGGCCTCACCGCCCTGCCGCCGCCGTCGGGATCGGCACCCGGGCTGCCCGCATCACCCGACCTGCCCCCACCGCCCGCGCCCGCCGCCGATTGGCCGGTGCGCTCGGCCGCCACGGTCGACCCCGCCGCCGCGACGCTCGCGGGTCAGACGGTCGACGCCATCGCCACCGCCTATGTCTCGCTCAGCCTCGAAATCGGCACACATGAAAAGGGTTATATCGACGCCTATTATGGCCCGCAAAGCCTGCTCGACGCCTCGACCGCGGCGCCCCGCGACCAGAAGGCGCTGCTCGTCTCGACCCGCCAGCTGATCGCCAAGCTCGAAGAGATCGCACCCGACCTCTCCGACCCGATCGAGCGCCAGCGCCGCGCCTTCCTCGCGGCGCAGCTCCGCGCCGCCGAGACGCGGCTGATGATGATGGGCGGCGCACGTTTCTCCTTTGCCGAAGAGGCCGAGCGCCTGTTCGGGGTGCGCCCGGTTCTGAAGCCGCTCAAAAGCTATGACGCGGCGCTCGCCTCGGTCGACGCGCTGGTTCCCGGCGAAGGCGCGCTGGCGACGCGGGTCGAGGCCTATCTCGACCGCTTCACCATCCCCAAGGACAGGTTGCAGGGGGTGTTCGAGGCCGCCATCGCGCGCTGCCGCGGGCGCACCGTCGCGCATGTCGCGCTGGCGCCGGGCGACAGTTTCGAATTGCAGTTCGTCACCGGCAAGAGCTGGAGCGGCTATAATTATTACCAGGGCGGCTATCACAGCATCATCCAGGTCAACACCGACTTGCCGATCCGCCTGTCGCGCGCGCTCGACCTCGGTTGCCACGAGGGCTATCCCGGCCACCACCTCCTCAACATGAAGCTCGAGGAGCAGATGGTGAAAGGGCGCGGCTGGATCGAGTATAGCGTTTATCCGCTGTACAGCCCGCAGAGCCTGATCGCCGAGGGCACCGCGAACTACGGCATCGACCTCGCCTTCCCCGGCCAGACGCGCCCCGACACCGAGCGTGACGTGCTGATGCCGCTCGCGGGCATCGAGCCGCCGTCGGACGACCGCTATTGGCAATTGCTCGACGCGATGAAGGCGCTGACCGGGGCGCGGCTGACGATCGCCCAGCAATATCTCGACGGCGTCATCGACCGGCCGACGGCGGTCCAGCTCACCGAAAAATATCTACTCGTCTCGCCGGCGCGCGCCGAACAGTCGGTCAGCTTCACCGACCAGTATCGCAGCTATGTGATCAACTATGGACTCGGCGAGGAAATCGTCCGCGCCTATATCGAGCGCGGCGAACCCGACCGCGACGAAATCTGGCGCCGCTTCGCGCTGATCATCGGCGAGCCGACCCTGCCCTCGGACCTGCTGGCGCGATGAAGCGCGCGGCGCCCTTGCTGTGGCTCGGCCAGTCGGGGTCGCCGCGCCGTCCCCCGGCGGGGGTCGCGCCGCGCGGCTGAACACCTTCGGCGCGCCGCGACGCGCGCCGTCCGTTCCTCCGTGCCATTTTCGCAAGGGATAAGCCCATGCTCGACAAGACCGAAACCCACCGCCGCATCGAAACCCCCGACATGAAAGATTATGGGGTCTATCTCGCGGTCGACCGCCTGCTGCTCTGCCAGAAACCGCTCGCCGAACTTTGCACCCCCGACGAATTGCAGTTCCAGATCGTCCACCAGGTCGAGGAATTGTGGATGAAGCTGATGGCCTTCACCCTCACCGAGATCGACGGCCATATGGCCGCGGGCGAGACGATGCGCGTGCTCAGCCTGTTCGACCGGGTCAATCGCATCATGCGGATGATGACCGACCAGCTGGGGCTGCTCGAGACGATGAGTCCCTTCGACTATCAGTCGATCCGCCTCCAGCTCGGCAACGGGTCAGGGCAGGAAAGCCCGGGTTTCCAGCTGCTCCTCACTTTGCCACAGCCGTTATGGGCGCGCTACAAGGCCGCCTATCTCGACCCGACGGGCCGCAGCGTCGCCGACGTCTACGACACCGGCTACAAGCATGACGACGCTTATATGGTTGCCGAGGCGCTGGTCGAGTTCGACGAATTGTTCCAGCTGTTCCGTGCCCATCACATCACCCTGATCCACCGTTCGATCGGCATGGGGTCGAAGTCACTGAAAGGCCGTCCGGTCGAACTGCTCAACGCCGGCGCGCGCCACCGTTTCTTCCCCGAGCTCTGGGACATCCGCGCCGAGATGACCGACCGCTGGGGCGCCGAATATGGCGTCAAGCGCGACAGCATCAGCGGCGGCGCGGCGGGGCACGGGAGCGGGCTGTGACGCCCGCGCTGCTTCAGCCCGCGGTCGCGGCGCGCTTCCACCTGCCGCCCGGCAGCGTCTATCTCAAAAGCCATAGCGTCGGCTGCCAGCCGCGCGCCGCAGCCGACGCGCTGCAGGCGCGGCTGCTCGATCCGTGGCGCGAGACCGGCGAGGCCTGGCCCGGCTGGCTCGCCGCGATCGACGACTGGCGTGCCGCACTTGGCGGCCTGATCGGCGTCGAAGCGCGCGACCTGTGCCCGGCAACCAATGTCAGCGCGGCGCTATCGCGTTACCTGTCGGCACTTGGGCAGGCCACCGACCGCCGCACGATCCTGCTCGCACCGAGCGCCTTCCCGACGATCGGCTATGTCGCGAGCGGGCTGGCGGCGGCGGGCTGGACGACGCGCTATTTGCACGCCGACGCCGATGTGCGCGATCCGGCGAGCTGGACCGCAGCGCTCGACGACAGCGTCGCGCTCGTCGTCGCGATGCATGTCAGTTCGAACAGCGGCGCGCTGACCGATATCGCGGCGGTGGCGCGCGCCGCCAAGGCGGCCGGCGCACGCTGCGTCGCCGACTGCGCACAGTCGGTCGGCATCGTCCCTGTGAACCCCGCCGCATGGGGCGCCGATGCCGTGATCGGCACCAGCGTCAAATGGCTGTGCGGCGGCCCCGGCGCGGCGTGGCTGTGGGTTGTCCCGCACGACCGGACGGCGCTCGACCCGATGGAGCGCGGCTGGTGGAGCCACGAAAATCCCTTCGAGATGGACATCGCCGACTTTCGCTACGCCCCCGACGCCCGGCGCTGGTGGGGCGGCACCCCCGATGTCGCGCCCTTCATCCTGTCGACGGCGGGGATCGGCGAGATCGCGGCGATCGGCGTCGATGCGATCGGCGCGCACAATCGCACGCTGCAAGCAATGCTACGCGACGCGCTGGAACCGAAGACCCCCGGGTGGAGCTGGCCCGAAGGCGCTGTCGGCGGGACGCTCTGCATCGATACCTGCACCGACCAGCCGCGCGTTGCCGAGGCGCTCGACCGGCACGATCTTCGCGCCGATTTCCGCGGCACGATCCTGCGTCTATCGTTCCATGCCTATAATGGCGTCGCCGATGTGGAGCGGGCGCTCGCCGCGCTCGGCTAGATATCGACGACAATCTTGCCGAAATGCGCGTTGGCGATCTGGTGACGGAAGGCGTCGCCGAGCCGTTCCAGCGGGAAATGATCGCTGATCACCGGCCGGATGCCATTCGTCTCGACGCCGTCGATCAGCGCGAGTTGCTGCGCACGGCTGCCGACGGTCAGCCCTTGCACCCGCAAATTCTTGCCCATCAGCAGCGCGGTCTGCACCGGTCCGGCGATGCCGGCCAGCACGCCGATCAGCGCGACATGGCCGCCGACGCGCGCCGCGACCATCGACTGGTCGAGCGTACCCGCGCCGCCGATTTCGACCACCGTGTCGACTCCGCGCCCGCCGGTCAGTTCGAGCGCCTTCGCGCCCCATTTCGGCTCTTCCTTGTAGTTGATCAGTTCGTCGGCGCCGAGCGCCTTCAGCTTGTCGAGCTTCGCATCGGACGAGCTGGTCGCGATCACCTTCGCGCCCGCCGCCTTGGCGAATTGCAGCGCGAACACCGACACCCCGCCGCTGCCCTGGATCAGCACGGTCGAGCCCGGCCGGGTCGCCCCGTCGACGAACAGCGCGCGCCATGCGGTGAGGCCCGCGCAGGTCAGCGTAGCCGCCTCGGCCGCCGACCAGCCCTGCGGCACGCGGGTGAACCAGTGCTGCGGGGTCACCACCACCTCGCGCGCATAACCGTCGATGCCGTCGCCCGGCACTTTGGCAAAGGCACTGGCGGGCGGTGCGCCGTCATTCCATTCGGGGAAAAAGAGCGATACGACCGGGTCGCCGACCCGATAGTCTGTCACGCCCTCACCCACCGCCTCGACCGTCCCTGCGCCATCGGACATCGGGATGCGCCCGGCGGCGGTCGGGATCATCCCGGCGACGACGGCAAAGTCGTGGAAGTTGAGCGACGACGCCGCCAGCCGGACGCGGATCTCGCCCGGACCCGGATCGCCCGGATCGGCGAGGGTGGCGACCGCCAGACTGTCGAGCGACGCGGGCGCGCCGAGGCGCATGGCCTTCACCATGAAGTATCTCCTGAAAAGCGGCTCCGCCGCGCTATTTCTGAAAGCAGCCGTAGCTCGCCGTACCGCTGCCGAGCGCGTCGGCGATCCGCACCGAACAATCCCATTCCTCCGGCGCCGCGCCCTCGGCCTGGATCGTCGCCTTGCCTTCGAAGCTGCCATCGGCCTGCGCGCTGAGGTCGGCCTTGAGCACCTTTTCGCCGACGGCCGCCTTGCGCTTGGTCAGATAGGCCTCGGCATCCTTGGCGGTCGGCGCCTTGTTGGCGGGCGCGGCATCGCCGCCGCACGCGGAGAGCAGCAGCGCGGCGGCGAGCGCCGCGCCTGCCCCGATCGACGCGCGCCTCATTCGGCGGCCATCGCCAGTTCGGCGCGCTGCGGTCCGCGGATCACGCCGCCGGGGGTCGGCCCCTGCATCGCGCCGTCGCGGAAGGTCACTTCGCCCGACTTGATCGTCGCGACATAGCCGTCGGCCTTTTGCAGCAGGCGCTTGCCGCCCGCGGGCAGGTCGAAAGCAAGCCAGGGCTTGCCCAGCTTGATCGCGTCCATGTCAATGACGTTGAGGTCGGCGAGATAGCCCGGCGCGAGCACCCCGCGATCCTCCAGCCCGTACAGCACCGCGGTGTCGCGGCACTGGCGCTTGATCGCATGTTCCAGCCCGATGCGGTTGCCGTTGCGGTCGCGCACCCAATGCTGGAGCATGAAGGTCGGCGACGCCGCGTCGCAGATCGTCCCGCAATGCGCGCCGCCGTCGGACAGGCTGTTCACCGTATCGTCGGCGGCCTGCAGGTCCTCGAGGAAATTGAGATTGCCGTCGCGGTAGTTGAGGATCGGGAAATAGATGAAGCCCTTGCCGTCGTCCTTCATCAGCAGGTCATAGGCATATTCGGACGGCGTCACCCCCGCCGCAGCAGCGCGATGCGCGATGCTTTCGTCCATCCGCGGCTCATAGTTGAAGTCGGGGTCCATCTCGAAATGGACCGGCCAGCCCTCGGCGACGACCTTCAGAAAGTCGAGGATATCGCTTTCGGGCCAGATATTGGCTTCCTGCGTCATGCGGGTGCGGAACGCGGGGTCCTTCAGATGCGCGAGCTGCTGCTCCCACGGCAGGTCGATGATTTCGTTCCACGCCGGCTTGAAGCGGAACGGATGCACGGTACCCTGCCACGCCATGATGACGCCATTGCCGCGCAGCGCGATCTGCGCGACGATGTTCGCGCCGGTCGCGTTCTGCTTGCGCATTTCCGCAATCTGCTCCTCGAGCGGCAGTTCCTTGGCGATCGACTGGAGCGCGGCGAAGGTCACCGGGAGGCCGGTTTCGCGGCTCAAATCACCCATCCACTCGAACTCGTTCCACTCGCGCTTCATGTCGCTCGCCATTTCGAACACGCCGTAACCGACGCGCCCCATCGCGCGGCCGATCGCGACCAGTTCCTCTGCGGTCGCGGTGGTGCCGGGGACGAGTTCGCCGTCGATCGACTTGTGGAGTACGGTGCGGCTGGTCGAAAAGCCGAGCGCGCCGGCGCGCACGCCCTCCTCGACGATGCGCGACATTTCGGCGATGTCCGCCTCGGTCGGGATCGCGCCGGGCTTTTCACGGTCGCCGAGCACATAGGCGCGCACCGCGCCATGCGGGACGTGGCACGCGACGTCGACGGTGCGCGGCAGCTTTTCGAGCGCGTCCATATATTCGGGGAAGGTCTCCCAATCCCACGACATGCCTTCGGCGAGCGCGGTGCCCGGAATATCCTCGACGCCTTCCATGAGGCTGATCAGCCATTCGTGGCGGTCGGGCTTGGCGGGGGCGAAGCCGACGCCGCAATTGCCCATCACGACGGTGGTGACGCCGTGCCAGCTCGACGGCGCCATTTCGGCATCCCAGGTCGCCTGGCCGTCATAATGGGTGTGGACGTCGACGAAGCCGGGGGTGACGACCTTGCCGGCGGCGTCGATTTCCTTGGCGCCCTTGCCAAGGTTTTCGCCCACGGCGACGATCCGGTCGCCGTCGATCGCGATGTCCGCGACAAAGGCGTCGCCGCCCGTTCCATCGACGACGGTGCCGCCGCGAATCACCAGATCATGCATGTCCACTCTCCCGATTTTTTCGTTTCAGGGAGAAACCTATCACGGATATTCGATATGCCAAGGCCTCGCGACCGGAGGACAATCAGCCGGGCGGCACATCGCGAAGGAAGGGTGAAAGCAGCTGCCGGTCCCAGCGGTCGGCATCGCGATCATGCGTGGGTCCCAGTCCCAGCGTCTCGACGCGTTCGACATGGGGATCGCGCCAGGTGCCGAAGAGGCGATCCCAGACGGTAAAGAGCGAGCCATAATTGCTGTCGGTCTGCACTTGCCGACTGCTGTGATGGATCAGGTGGACAGCGGGGGTCGCGAACAGCCAGGTGGCGGCGCGCCAGGCACGCCCCTTAGCACGAATATTGGCGTGCTCGGCGATGCCCGCGACAAGCAGCACGAGCTCGGCGATCGCGACCGCCGTCGGCGGCAGCGCGAACAGCCAGATCGCCGGCAGCGCGCACAGGAACGACACGAACTGCTCGACCGGATGATGGCGGAACCCCGTCGTCGCATCGACCCCGGTGTCGCTGTGATGGACGCGATGCAGCCGCCACAGCCAGCCGATGCGGTGCGAGGCGCGGTGCGCCCAATAGGCCGACAGGCTGCGCAGCAACACCGTCACAAGCACCGCGAGCGCGAGCGGCGCGGACGGTAGCGGCAGGGGCGCCGTCCCTTCCCGTCCGGCCCATGCGGCAAAGGCGATCAGGCTGACCGGCACGAGCGCGGCGAGCAACAGGCCGAGGATACCGAGCAGCAAATTGGTCGCCGGGCGCCGCAACCCCGCCCCCACATCGTCGCGCGTGCCGAACAGCGCCTCGGCGCAGGCAGCCGCAACGAAAGCGCCGGCCATCGCAAAGGGCGCCCACGCCATCACCTCCCGTGCGAATATCTGCTCCATCGTGCCAAGCGGTAAAGCCGCTTGCCGCCGTGGCAAGCGCTCGCTACGATTCCGGCACGACGTTATTTTTCCGAGGGGCTTCGATCATGCGCGCATTGGCCGTCACCATTCTTCTTGCCATCCCGACCGCCGCCTTTGCCGGCGTTGCCCCGACCCCCGGCCCCGAAGCCGGCGTCGGTGCCGCAGCGATGGCGGCCGTCGCCGCGGGCTATCTGTTCCTGAAGCGCCGTCGCAGCCGCTAAACCGGCGATGACCGCAGCGGCGGCGGTTTCGCCGCGACGAATCGAGCGCAGTGTCGTTTTCGCCGCCGCGCTGCTGATCGTCATCGCATCGGCGCTGACCACGCGCATCGGCGCGGCGATCGCGCATCGCGGCCTCGTCCCGTCGCTTTTCGAATTATTCGGCGTCAGCGCGATCGTCTGGTTCGCCGCCTTCGCGATATGCGCGATCGCGCGCGACGATGATGGCCGATCGGCCGACCATCGCGGCGACGCGCCGGTCCTCGCCGCGATGGTCGGCGCGGCGCTGCTGCCGCTCCCCGCGCTCGGCGCGGCGGCGGTCTTTGGCGCAGGCGCATGGCTGGCGCTGCGCTCCGAACCGGCATCGGGCGCGCGGCGGATTGGACTGGTTGCACTGGCTCTCAGCGCCCATCTGCTCTGGGGTCCGCTGATCCTGAAGCTGCTCGGCAGCGAGTTGCTCGCCTTCGATGCGCAAATCGCCGCGCTGTTCGCGGGCGGCAATGCCGACGGCAACATCTTCGGCCAGGCGGGATCGCAGGCTTTCACGGTCGGCCAGAACTGCTCGTCGCTGACCAATCTCTCGCTCGCCGGGGTCCTCGCGGTGACGCTGGCGCAATTGTTCGAACTGCGCTTCGATCGCCGTCTCGTCATCGCCACGCTGCTCGCGATGCTCGGCACGATCGTCGTCAACGGCATCCGCCTCGCGACGATCGCACGCCATCCCGACCTCTACGACTATCTGCACGGCGGCGCGGGGATGATGTTGTTCGGCTGGGCCTCGCTGCTCGTCACCGCCGCGATCGTCGGCACCGCCGTCGCGCGTCACCCCGATTTTGCGGCGCGCTGATCGCATCCTGATCGGCGCGGCGCTGCTCGCCGTGGCGCTTGTCGCGGCGAAATTGCTGTGGCTGCCGCGCAACGTCTACCCCGACCGCGAACGGCTGGCGGCGGCGATCGAGACGCGGCTCGCCACGGCGGGCCTGACGAGCAGCCGGCCGTGGGAAGCGGCACCCTTTCGTATCCGCGCCGCCGGCGGCGCCTGTACGATGATCGTCCAGCAACTCGACGTCGAGGCGGCGGAAAAGAGCATTTTCGCCGAACGCGCACGCATCATCGGTCCGGTGCGCTATCTATATGGCGATGGCGTGCGGACCGACTTCCCGCGCACCGGCACGGTGCTGCGCGACCAATATCAGCGGCAGGCGGCGCGGCTCGGCCTGTCGGTCGCGATCGACCCGATCATCGGCGTCGCCGCGTCGCCCGGCTGTCCAGATCCGGCGGCGCTGCTCGCGGGCCTCAAGCTCCGGCCGCGCGCCGGACCGCCGGCGCTGCCCTGACCGATTTCGCGCGCCAGCATCCCGGCGAGCCGTTAGAGTCGCGCGATACCAGCAAGGAGTCGATGCCATGAACCGCAAGCTCGCCGTCCCCTTCGCCCTCGCCCTGCTGCTCGCGGGATGCACCGCCGACGGCGCCGCGCCGCCGCCCACCGCCAATTATGCCGCGGCGCTTGCCGACCCCGCCCGCCCCGCGACCGATCGCGAGCGCGACGCGGCGCGCAAACCCGCCGAACTGCTTGCCTTCGCCCAGATCGCGCCGGGCGAGGCGGTCGGCGACTATGTGATGGGCGGCGGGTATGTCACGCGACTGCTCGCCGCCGCGGTCGGCCCCGAGGGCAAGGTCTATGCCTTCCAGCCCGCCGAATTCATCGCCTTCAAGAAACAATATGGCGACGATCAGGCGGCGGTCGACGCCGCCTATGCCAATGTCGACCCGGTCGGCGGGGCGTTCGCCGCGCCCGCCTTTCCGGTGCCGCTCGACACGATCATCACGGTGCAGAATTTCCACGACCTCTACCTCAAACCCTTCCCCGAAGGGACCGGCGCCAGGGCGAGCGCGGCGCTGTTCGCGGCGCTCAAGCCGGGCGGGACGCTCGTCGTCGTCGATCACAGCGCCGCCGACGGCAGCGGCAAGACCTTGTCCGACAGCCTGCACCGGATCGACCAGGCCGCGGTGATCGAAGCCCTGACCCGGGCGGGTTTCAGGCTTGATGCGACGAGCGACATCTATAAACGCCCCGAGGATCCGCGCACCACGAACGTCTTCGACCCCGCCATTCGCGGCAAGACCGACCAGTTCGCGCTACGCTTCCGCAAACCGAAATAGGGACCAACATGGCCGACGATGATTATGTCTATGACGAAGCGAGCGGCGAATGGATGTCCGCAAGCGATATCGCGGCGCGCGATGCTGCCGCATCGGCAGGTCCCGAGGTGCGCGACGCGGTCGGCAATCTGCTCGCCGACGGTGACAGCGTGGCGCTGATCAAGGATTTGACGGTCAAAGGCGCGGGCCAGACGCTCAAGGTCGGCACGGTGATCAAGTCGATCCGCCTGACCGGCGACGCGCAGGAAATCGACTGCCGCCACGACGGCATCAAGGGGCTGGTGCTGCGCGCGGAGTTCGTGCGCAAGCGCTGACGCGTCAGTGCTGCGACGGCGGCTTTTCGGCGCTCCAGTTCGGGCGCGCCGCATCCATGCCCGCGACGACCTTGTCCCAATAGGCCTCGGTCCGCCCCTGGAATTTCATGTCGAACGCATCGACGGTGCGGAACTCGAGCACCTCGACCCCCTCGGGTCCGGGCTTGTAGGTATAGGGGACGTCGCGCCCGACGAAGAAGCCGTCGCCCGCGCCCAGTTCCTCGGTGCCGAGTTTGAGCGATCCGGCGATGATATAATAGAGGCAGTCGGCGTCGTGGCTGTGCAGCGGCAGCGCGAAGCCGCTTTTGAACCAGGCATAGGTCAGGCTCATGTGCGGCAGCGCGAACAGCACCTTGGTGACATTGCCCTCGCCCACCCCGGCCGCGACCCAGCGGCCGATGCCCGCCTCGACGATCGGGGTCAGCCCCGCGAGCGTCATCTTCTCGGTCTCGTTGAGGTCGGGGGCATCGATGCCCCGATAGACGCGGAACGGCGCTGCGTCCGGCTTGCGATCGGCCTCGGCCATGGCTCTCTCCTCTTCCCGTTTCGATTTGCGACGTATCATGCCGCAACGGGAGGAGGAGAGTCCATAGCCCGGTCAGATTTTGCCCAGCGTTTCCCGGCGCGGTCCGAGATAGCCGAACAGATAGGCGCCGACCTTGCGCATCTGGATTTCCTCGGCGCCCTCGGTGATCCGGTAGCGGCGGTGGTGGCGATAGATATGCTCGAACGGTTTGTGGCGCGAATAGCCGATGCCGCCATGCACCTGCATCGCGCGGTCGGCG
This sequence comes from Sphingopyxis sp. GW821-FHT02C12, assembly GCF_059421785.1. Lineage (NCBI taxonomy): Bacteria > Pseudomonadati > Pseudomonadota > Alphaproteobacteria > Sphingomonadales > Sphingopyxidaceae > Sphingopyxis > Sphingopyxis sp. GW821-FHT02C12. Next base: position 1,787,884 of record NZ_JBWKVQ010000001.1, on the reverse strand, counting down.
GCTTCGCAGCACAGGCGGTTCGCCCAGTAATTGCACATGCTGACCTTGTCAGACAGGTTCCGCTCGATTTCCTTGTGCGGCATATTGTCCATGTCCCACGCGGTCTTGCGGATCAGCAGGCGCAGCATTTCGGCTTGGGTCGCGAGCTCGACGAGCGGGAACTGGATCGCCTGGTTCTTCGCCAGCGCCTCGCCGAACGGCTTGCGCTCGCGCGCGTAGCGCACGCTTTCCTCGATGCAGAAGACCGCCGCACCCAGCGATGACGCGGCCTGCCGGATGCGGTTCTGATGGACGAAGCTCTGCGCGATCGACAGCCCGCCGCCGACGGGACCGAGCCGCGCGCTGTCGGGAACCCACACGTCGGTGAAGGTCATGCGCGGATGATCGGTCGGCATGTTGAAGGTCCACATATATTCGTCGACCGTCATGCCCGGGGTGCCGGTGGGCACCAGCAGGCAGGAGATGCCTTTCGCATCGCCATCATTCCCGTCGGTGCGGCAGAAGGTCGCGCAGTGGGTCGCGACATGCATGCCGGTGATCCACATCTTGCGCCCGTTGATCAGCCAGCCCTCGACCCCGTCGCGGGTCTCGCGCACCGCGCGGGTTTCCATATGCGTCGCGTCGGACCCGTGATCGGGTTCGGTCAGGCCGAAGGCGGTACGGCGCTTGCCCTCGAAGCCGCCGAGGATGAACTCCTGCTTCTGCTCCTCGCTCGTCGCGAATTGCTCGAACATCTGGACGAAGGGGAAATTGCCGACGATGCTGTGTTCGTTCTGCAGGTCGTTGTGGAGGCCGAGGCCCTTCGCGGCGAAATGCTCGCGGATCACCGCCATCCACAGGTTCGACCCGTCCTTGCCGCCGTACTTCTTCGGCGCCGAAAAGCGCCAGTGGCCCGCGGCATCGGCCTTGCGCGTGGCCGCCTTCAGCAATTGTTCCCAGTCGTGGCGCGGCAGGCCCTGATTGTCCCAGTCGGTCCGCGCATGTTCACGGCGATGGTCAAAGAAACGGATATTGTCGTCGGCGAGTTCGAGCGGCTTGATCTCGGCCTCGATGAAGGCGTCGAGTTCGTCCAGATAGGCCTGCAAATCGGCCGGTACGGCAAAATCCATGTCTCTCTCCTTTGGCTGTCGCCTCCGCCTTGCCAGCGTTCGGCGAGCCGCAAAAGCGCAAAATGCTTCGTAGACTAATCTTCTTGGACCTGCGCCCGCCAATGCCGCTTTTCGAGCTTCCGCAGGTTGGCTGCGTCTTTCAGCCGTTCGAGATAATGTGCGAGCAGCAGCAGTTCGTCGTCATCTTCCCGCCCGTCATATTCGCGCGGATAGATGGCGTTGCCGTAGTTCCGGACGCATTTTTCGGGGGTGTCGTCGACAATCAGCATCTGGTCGAGCGTCCAGCCGAAGCGTTTGAGCTTGGCGAGCGGCTTCAGATAGTGGCGGTGGTTCCACGGATCGAAGAAGGTGTAGTCATCATCGTCGCGTCGCACCCGGCTGAAGCTTGCCTTGCTTCGACCCCAAATGAATTCGAGCCGCCCCGGATCGGGAACGATCAGTTTGGCGACCGCCTCGACATATTCGTCCGACGCCGACGACCAGATCCCAACCGAATAATGCTCAAAACAGCTTGCCAGAAACGCGTCCAGATGCGGCCGCCGATACACGTGATAGCCATAGACGATATGATCGGCCACGCGGTGAAGCGGATCTTCGCTGGCGTGGATCAGCGTTTCATCAAGGTCGAGCACAAGCAGATGCCGCGCACGCCCTCGCGAATGCAGAGGCTGCTTCATCCGCCCCAGAGGTTGCGCGCCGCGCCGAGCGCGGTATATTTGGGGCTGTCGACCGCGCATTTGTCGATCGCTGCGCGTCGCAACTTCGCAAGCAGGCCGGGTTCGGCGAGCGTCGTCGTCCCCGCCATCAAGGCGGCGGACAAGGCCGCATCCTCGGCGCGTGTCCCGGCATCGAGGTCGCGCATCACGATGCCCAGCGCGTTCATCGCGACCACCGCCTCGAACTTGGCATGGCCCTCGGCGCGCGGCTTGATCGCACCCTCGATCCAGTCGCGCACCGCCTGCACGATTTCGCGGTTGGTCGGCTCGCCCGCCGGTGCGGCGGCGGCGGGCGGCGATGCCGGCAGCGCGCGCGCGCGTTCGGCCTCGGGCGCTTCCTCTTCGAGCAGGAGCACGAGGTCGAGTTCCTGTTCGGCGGTGCGCCGCCCGACGACGACACGCTCGACCGTGGTGTCGGCACCGCTGCGCCAGGCCTGCCCCATCTGCAGGCAGCCGAGTGCCCACCACAACGTCCGATAGACCAGCCAGAAGCGAAAGCGGGTGCGGTCGACGGGGGTGCCGCCCGCGGCTTCATAGGCCGCGAAATATTCCTCGAGGCTGCCGACCCCGAAGGCGGGGTTGTCGAGCCGGCCGAAACGCCACACGGTCATGCAGCCGAAAGCGAGGTCCTCGTGCGCGTCGCCGCGATGCGCGAGTTCCCAGTCGAGTACGACCGCAAGGCCATCGGCATCGACCATGATATTGCCCATGCGATAGTCGGCATGGACGAGCACCGGCGGCGCCGGTTCGGGCAGATGATCCTCGCACCATTTGATCGCGAGCGCGATCGCCGGCAGGTCGCCGCCATAGGTCAGGAAGCGCGCCTTCAATTCAGCGAGCGCCGCGGCGGTGTCCATATGCGGGATCGCGTCGGGGATGGTTTCGGCCGGGATCGCATGGATGCGCGCGAGTTCGCGCCCCAGGTCGGCGACGAGCGATGGCGGCGGGCTCGCGAGAATCGTCGCCGGGTTCACCTCGGCGATCACGCGCTTCATCACATAGCCGGTGCCCATGCCGTCGCCGTCCGCCAGCACGCCGACGACTTCGGGCGCCTTCACCCCGGCGGCATGCGCGGCCATCACCAGCGCCGCTTCGGTGACATGGCCATAGGGGCGGTCCGCCATATATTCGGCCGACGGCGCGCGGCGCAGCACATAGGGTTTGCCCGCGAAATCGAACGCCCAGCTTTCCATGTTCGCGCCCCCCGACAGGCGGCCGAGGCCCGAGAGCGTTCCGGGGCCGACGGCGCGGGTCATGAAAGCGGCGAGCAGGGTGTCGAGATCGGTCATTACTTTCCGATGCTAAGCTTTTCGGATCATCGCAAGCCGTTTTCGGCTTTCAACGAACGAAGTGCGCCTACACGGGCGGTCAGAACTGGAACTGGACCGCGTTGACATAATAGGACGCCAGCGGCTGCCCGTCCTTGTCGAGCGCTGGCTCGAAGCGCGCACGGCGCATCACGCCCTTGCACACCGCATCGTCGAATGGCTTGCCGTTGGTCGAGCGCTGGATATGGCAAGCGGTGGGAACCCCATCGGCTCCGACCGACAGCCGGAAACGCACAAGGCCCGGTTGGCCCTTCGCGAGCATGGCAGGCGGATAGTCGTTGCTGTTCAACCATTTTCCCGGCGATCCGACCGGCATCGCCGACCGCGACCGTTCGCGGTGCCGCGCCGCGTCGATTCCCCAATGCTCGAGCAGCTCGTCGGTGCAGCTGTTCATCGCGGTAAAGGCGGCTTTCATCGGCCCCGTCTTTAACCGCACCGGCTGGCGCAGCGGCCGTCCGATCAGCAGGCTGGCCGCCGCGGCCTTGTCGGCCTCGCTGATGGGTCCCGCCGACTCGGGATAATAGCCATGCTTGGCGGCAAAACGGCCGTCGTCGGTCGAATAGGGGCGGATCCGGATGTTGCCGCTGAAAATCCAGGCCGGCATATCGTCGCCAACCGTCCCCGGGAAAAACTGGAGCTTCTGCTCGCCCAGCTCGCCGAATGTGATCGACGCTTCGTCCTTGCCGCCTGGCCCGTCGAGAATCGCCCCCGCCAGCGTCAACCGAAAGCCGTCGCCCGGCTCGCCCTGTTCCATCGACAGGATGACCCGCTGCTTGCCCTCGCCGAAAAAACGCGCCAGCCGGCAATAATCGTCGGCATAATGCACATTCCACGGGGTCGTCGGCGCGAGTTCGACCGGTGCCCTTTCGGCCGCCATCGACGGCGCCGCCACGATCAGCGAGACAAGGCCCACCATTCCCATCCTGCTTCCCATGGCGCGATGCTACACCGCTGTTTTGCCGCGCGCAATCCGGCGGCGGACCTTAACGCCGCAAGCGGCCCTTCGTCCGCCGATCATGCCATTTCGCCGCGAAGTGCAGCCCCCACGCCAGCGGCACCGCGGCGAGGAACCAGCCCCATTGGATGCTCTCGATCATCCCGTCGCCGCCCAGATGCCCGAACATCGCGAGCAGGATCACCGGCGCGATGACGACATAGACCCCGATCTGATACCAGTTATGGCCGCTCGCGATATTCTGCGGATCGATCGGCAGCGGCGCGCGCGCCGCGACCGCCGCCTCGATGGCGTCGCGCCGCTCGCGCCAGCCGCCGATATAATCCCACGCCTCGATCCCGATCGTGCCGGCCTCGACGATGAAGATCGCGAGGCCGATCGCGGGGCCATGAAAGCGCGGCTCGATCGCGAGCAGGTCGAGCAGCCAGCCGCCGAGGAAGACTACCGTCAGCAAGCCGCCGACCGCCCACATCGCCTGGAACGGCAGCCCCGCGATCATCGCGTCGATATGCTGCTCCAGGTCGGCGCGCCAGCGCGCGACCTCCTCGGCCTTCACCCCGCGCACCCGCCCGTCGCGGCCGCGATAGGCGGGGCCCATCGCGGTCTCGACGAACCAGCGGTCGAAGCGGCGCAGTTCACCGTCGCGGATCTGCCGCTGCTGATAGTCGCTCGTGAATGCCATGCATCGCCCTCCGCATGCCGCTTTAGCCAAATGCGGTTACCACCCGGATAACAGGCGCTTGACCTTTGCCCGGCGATGGCGAACATCGGGCCATGCGATCTATGCTCCTCACAATATTCGCCGCATCCGCTCTGGCCGTCACGGGCACCGCCACCGCGGCGCCAACAATGTGGCAGCCAGCCGGACCGGCGCGGCTCGACCAGCAGCCGACGCAATGCACGCTGTCGCGCGAATTCACGGTCGGCGAGGAACGGTTGCTCGTCCAGTTCCAGACGACCTTCTCGCTCGCGACCTATCGGGTCACGCTCGCCAGCGCGACGGCGCTGCGCGACGTCCGCCCCGGAAAAGTCGAGCTGGCGCTGGCGGGATCGGACGCCGCACGCGAATTCGATGCGCAAACCGGCACCGTACCGAACCGGAAAGAACGCTTGCTGCAATGGTACGCGCATGACTTTTACCTCCCGCCGCTCGTAAAGGATGACCAGAATTTCCGGTTTTCAAGCGGCAGGTTCGACGCCGAACTGAGTTGGTCCGGAGCGGGTGAGGCCTTTCGCCAACTCGGCGGCTGCCATGACGCAGTCCTCGCGCAGGCGGGCGTCGATACGTCGATCGTGCGCGCAGCGCCCGTGTCGGCAAAGCCCGCAAACGTACCGGGCTACTGGGCGACAAACGCAGACTATCCTTCATCGGCCATGCGCGCGCGGGAGGAAGGCGAGGTCGGCTTCCTCGTCACGATCGGAACCGACGGGAATGTCAGCGAGTGCCGCGTGGCGAGCAGCAGCGGTTTTGCCAATCTCGACGACGGCACTTGCCCGCTCATCCGGCGACGCGCCAAATTCGAGCCCGCGCGCGACGCAGCGGGTGCACCGGTGACGGGCTATTACCTCGGCCGCATCATGTGGAAAATTCCGCAGTAGAGGGCGTCACCCCGCGCGTTCGCGCCCGCGCTCCATCACCGCGATCCGCCGCGCCTCGACTTCGTCGGCGCTGACGCTGCGGTTCGCCGCCGACGAGCGCTCCTGCTCGAGCGCCATCGCCGCGCCGAAGGGCAGCGCATAGCCGTCGTCGACCAACGCCTTGTACGCGCGCACCATCGCCGGGTCGGCGCTCGCGATATCGCGCGCCAATGCCTGCGCGGCGGGCAGCAGGTCGTCGGGCGCGACCACCCGATTGACGAGGCCCCAGGTGCACGCGGTCTCCGCGTCGAGGAAATTGCCGGTCAGCGACAATTCCTTCGCGCGGCCAATGCCGATCAACCGCGACAGTTTCTGCGACAGCCCCCAGCCGGGCATCACGCCGACCCGCGCATGGGTGTCGGCAAAGCGCGCGTTGGTCGATGCGATACGAATGTCGCACGCCAGCGCGACCTCGAACCCGCCGGTGATCGCGACCCCGTTGATCGCGCCGATCACCGGCTGCGGGCACAGCTCGATCGCCTTCACCGGATTCTCGTCGGCACCGGTCGCATTGGCGGCACCGAGATTGCTGGTATCGGCACCGAGCTCCTTGAGGTCGAGTCCGGCGGTGAACGCGCGTGTCCCCGCCCCGGTCAACACGATCGCGCGGATGCTGTCGTCGCCGGCAACCTCGCGCATCGCGGCGGCGAGGTCGGCGCGCAGCGCCTTCGACAGCGCGTTCATCGCTTCGGGGCGGTCGAGGGTGACGGTGGCGACACCGTCGTCGCGAGTGATGAGGACGAGGGACATCAGGCTATTTCTCCATAGGATGCGTAATCCTCTACATGGACATTCGGCCGACGAAAGCTGGTAAAACTCATGCTCGCCGACAAATCGAGCGCCTCGACCTGATGCCACCAGCCGACGGGCAGGAAGATCGATTCGCCGGGTCCGATGATCGTTTCCAGCACCGGCGGCGTATCGGCATCGCCCGCCCCGGCGGGCAACGGCTCGTTGCCCCAGTCGGAGAAGCAGTGGCGGCTGTTCTTCATCCGCGCAAAGGCCCAGGGCGGCGCCATCCGCACCCGCTTGCGGCCCAGTACCTGCACCAGCAGATTGTTGGTGAGGTCGTGGTGCCAGGGGGTGAGCGTGCCCCGGGGGCCGAGCCAGAAAAACCCGTCGCGGGTCCGACCGGTATCGAGCAGTTCGATCGGCGCCAAATCGTCCCACAACGGCCCGAGCGCCGCGGCGTTGGTGCCGCTGTTGTAGGCGGTCAGATAGATGTCGTTGCTCGCCTCGTCCTTGCGCAGCCAGTCGACGAATTCGCCGAAGCGTAGGAGGCGGCGGTGGTCATCCTTGGCGAGTTCGTAATCGGGGTCGCGCTCGCGCTCGACCTGCGCCTCGACGACCGCATCGCCCGCGAGCGCCGCAAAATGGTCGAGCGACCAGCGCGTCAACGCCGGCCAATGGTCGATCAGCCCGGTGAGTTTCGCCGGGCGGTTGCTCTCATAATAGTGCGGGTAAAAATGATCGGCATCCGGCGTCTCCACCAGGTCGAGCGCAAAGCCGCCCTCGGCCTCGCGCGCCAGCCGTTCCTGGTTCGCGAAGATCCAGCGCTGCTTCGCGATACGCGCCGCCTGCCGCCGCAGCATCGCCGCCATCGGGTCCTTCACCAGCCGGTCGATCTCGTACTTCGCCGACGCCGCCGACACCCCTGCGCCGACGAGCCGCGCCTGCAGCGCGGCATCATCGTCGCCGGCGGCGAGGCCTTCGGCGATCAACGCTCGCTTGTCGGATTGGGCCATGGCAGAATCTCCTTGGGTCCGCCCAAGGCTATGCCGATGACAATCGGATGACAATCAGTCGCCCATGGGCCCCTTGTAAGCCGGCCCATAGACTGCCGCACGGAAATCGCGATGCAGCGTTCCGTCATAGGGCAAAGTCTGGACGAAGAAGACCGCGGTCAGCTTGTTCGCCGGATCGACCCAGAACAAGGTCGAGGCCATGCCGTCCCAGAAAAATTCGCCGGTTGCGCCCCGGCTTTCGTCGGCACTCAGCGGCTGCCCCTTGCGCACCGCGAAGTCGAAACCGAACCCGACATTGCCCTTGCTCGGCAACCACGAGCGCTCCTTGATCGCCGGGTCGAGTTGGTCGCTCGCCATCAGCTTGACCGTCGAGGGTTTGAGGATGTGCGCACCGTCGAGGCTACCGCCATTGAGCAGCATGCGCGCGAAACGCTGGTAATCGTCGAGCGTCGAGGCGAGGCCGAAGCCGCCGGGGGTCAGTTTGTGATCGCGAAAGTTCAGCACCTGCGCGGTCGCCGCATCTTGCTGCACCATCTTGCCGTCGCGCTTCTCGTACATGGCGGCAAAGCGCGGCAGTCGTGTGTCGGGCTGGCGCCAGGCGGTCTCGGTCATCTTCAGCGGTTCGAAGATATGGGTGCGGACATAGTCGGCGAAACGCTGGCCCGAGAGCTTCTCGACCAGCGCCGCCTGCACATCGACCGCGATACTATACTCCCACTGGCTGCCCGGCTGGTACAGCAAAGGCACGGTCGCGAGGCGGCGGTTCGCCTCGGAGAGGTCGATGTCGAGCGCGAGCGGCGCGGCGGCGACATAGGCGTCGTGCGCTGGAGTCGGCCCCGCGCCATAGGCAAAGCCAGCAGTGTGGCGGAGGACGTCGCGCACCGTGATCGGCCGTTCGGTGGCAACATAGCGCGGCTGCCCCGCATCGTCCTTGCCCGCATAGACACGCATGCTCGCATATTCGGGCAGATATTTGGACAGCGGGTCATCGAGGCGGACCTTGCCCGCCTCCCACAGCTGCATCAACGCAACGCCGGTCACCGGCTTGGTCATCGAATAGATTTGCGCGATCGTGTCGCGGCGCATCGGACGGTTCGCGGCGCGGTCGGCCATGCCGGCGGTGCCGAAATAGACCTCGCGCCCGTCCTGCCAGATCAGCGCCGAGACGCCGCCCGCACGGTCGCTGGCGATCATCCGCTGGAGCGCCGCGTCGACCCGGGCCTTGTCGATGGCTAGCGATGGGGTCGCGGTCTGCGCCTGTGCGGGCAATATGGCGGGCGCCAGCGCGACTGCTGCCGCAGCCAGAGCCAGTGCTATTCGCGCGGTCCGCATAAAGCCATCTCCCACGGCCCTGCTTGGCGAGCCTTCGGCTCTGTCTATCGAATCGAACCCCGTTCGTCAGCATGCGCTGCGGCTGAATAGGTCTGCAAGCCGATCAGGGCGCCGCCGCCGGCTCTTCGGGCGTCTCGGCCTCGGTCAGCGCACCATTTTGGATCAGCCATTGCGGGTGTCCCGCCTGCACCGACGCCATGATGCGGTCGATCGCGGCGGCGACCTGTTCGCCTTCGGCCTCGCGGTCGCGCGCGACGACGACGCGGCGCGCCTGCGCGTCGATCAGCACCCGGTCGCGCGGCACCAGCTCGCCGACGGTCAGCCCGGCCATAATGTTGCGGCTGTCGTCCTCGCGCTGCTCGAGTGCCGAAAGGCGGCGGTTGAGCTGTTCCTCGACCTGCGCCGCCGCATTACTCTGCTGCCGGATCTGGACGATGCTGACGCGCACGTCACGTTTCAGCTTGGCGCGCACCTTCCGTGCGAGGTCGCTGTCGAGCTGCGACGCATAGCGGTCGACAAGGACCACACCGTCGACGGCGACCGCGTCATCCTCGATCCGCACGTTCAGGCTGTCGACCCGGTCGTCTTTTGCCAGCAGGCCGCCAAGTTCGCTCTGCACGGCATTGCGCGCGCCGATCTCGCGGACGATCGAGTTGAGCGACAGCGCCAGCGGGATCGATAAAACCCCGAGCGCCCCGACGATACCGACGACCTGCATCGCCGTATGCTGCCGCGTCAGCGACGGACCGAAATGATTGAGGCGGGCGACGATCGTCGCGGCAAAGGCGATCGCCAGCGTGTTGGTCAGGAAAAGCAGCGACGCGCCGAGCGCGAAATCCATTCGTCCGGTGACCAGTCCGAACGCGACCGTCGACAGCGGCGGCACCAGCGCGGTCGCGATCGCGACTCCCACCATCACCCCCGACAGCTTGCGCATGATCGCATAGACACCGGCGATACCGCCAACGACCGCGACACCGAGGTCGAGCAGCGTCGGCTGGGTCCGCGCCCGCAGTTCGGGCGTAACGTCGGCGATCGGCGAGACCCAGATGATCAGTGCGGCGACGAGGATCGCCACCGCCATGCCCGCCGCGAGCGTGACCAGCGAGCGTTTGATCAAATGGCTTTCGATCGTCGCCAGGCCAAAGCCGAGGCCCATGATCGGACCCATCAGGGGCGACACGAGCATCGCGCCGATGACCACGGCGGTCGAACTTTGCAGCAGGCCAAGCGTCGCGATCGCGGCAGCGAGGATGATCAGGAGCAGGAATTTCTTGTCGAGCCGCGCGTCGCGCGCGACGCTCGCCAGAATCAACGAGCGGTCGAGGGCGTCGTCGCCCCCGACCGCTTCGTCATTCGCGTCATTCCGCGTTGCCCGTCGGCCGCCCGCGTTGAAGGGGGCATCGCCGAGACCGGGCACGCCGGGGTGATCGCCGGTCATCGTCAGATCTTGCCGGTCAGCTCCGGAACGGCGCTGAACAGGTCGGCGACGAGGCCGAAGTCGGCGACCTGGAAGATCGGGGCGTCTTCGTCCTTGTTGATCGCGACGATGGTCTTCGAATCCTTCATGCCGGCGAGATGCTGGATCGCGCCCGAGATGCCGATCGCGAAATAGACCTGCGGCGCGACGATCTTGCCGGTCTGGCCGACCTGATAGTCGTTGGGGACATAGCCCGCATCGACAGCGGCGCGCGAAGCCCCGAGCGCAGCGCCGAGCTTGTCGGCGAGCGGGACGATGACTTCTTCGTACTTTTCGCTCGAACCCAGCGCACGGCCGCCCGACACGATGATCTTCGCCGAGGTCAGTTCGGGGCGATCCTGCTTGGCGATTTCGGCGCCGACGAAGCTCGACAGGCCGGCGTCGCCGCCCGCCGAGACGGCTTCGATCGCACCCGAACCGCCCGAGGTCGCGGCCTTGTCGAACGCGGTGCCGCGCACGGTCAGGACCAGCTTGGCGTCGCTCGATTCGACGGTCGCGATCGCGTTGCCGGCGTAAATCGGACGGGTGAAGCTCTTGTCGCCCTCGACCGACAGGATTTCCGAAATCTGCATCACGTCGAGCAAAGCGGCGACGCGCGGCGCGATATTCTTGCCGGTCGTGGTCGCGGGGGCGAGGAACGCGTCATGGCTTGCCATCAGTTCGGCAACCAGCGGTGCGATATTTTCGGGCAGATTGTGTCCGAAGGCGGCGTTGTCGGCGACATGCACCTTGCCAACGCCGGCGATCTGCGCGGCTTCCTTGGCGACGCCATCGACGCCGCTACCGGCGACCAGCAGATGGACTTCGCCAAGCTTCGATGCGGCAGTGATCACCGCGAGCGTGGCGTCCTTTACCGACGAACCGTCATGTTCGACCCAAACGAGCGTTTTCATGAGTGCACTCCCATGGCTTTCAACTTGGCAACCAGTTCATCGACATCGGCGACCTTGACGCCGGCCGAGCGAACCGGCGGCTCCGAAACCTTGACGACCTTGACGCGCGGCGTCGTGTCGACGCCGTAATCGGCGGGGGTCTTGGTATCGAGCGGCTTCGACTTCGCCTTCATGATGTTCGGCAGCGAGGCATAACGCGGCTCGTTGAGGCGAAGATCGGTGGTGACGATCGCGGGAAGCTTGAGCTTCACCGTCTCGAGGCCGCCGTCGACTTCGCGGGTCACGTTGACGCTGTCGCCGTCGACATTGACCGCGCTGGCGAACGTGCCCTGCGCCCAGCCGGTGAGCGCTGCGAGCATCTGGCCGGTCTGGTTGTTGTCGTCGTCGATCGCCTGCTTGCCGAGGATGACAAGGCCGGGCTGCTCCGCGTCGGCGATGCCCTTCAGGATCTTGGCGATCGCGAGCGGCTCGACCGCATCGTCGGTCTGCACCAGGATCGCGCGATCGGCGCCCATCGCCAGCGCGGTGCGCAGCGTTTCCTGCGCCTTCTGCGGGCCGACGGAAACCGCGACGATCTCGGTCGCGACGCCCTTTTCCTTCAGGCGGATCGCTTCTTCGACCCCGATCTCGTCGAACGGGTTCATCGACATTTTGACATTCGCCAGGTCGACGCCGGTGCCGTCGGACTTGACCCGCGGCTTGACGTTATAATCGAGCACCCGCTTCACGGGGACGAGGATTTTCATGGCTTTTAAAGCTCCTCTCAAAAATTGTGCACTGCGCCATAATTGGCGTTTACGTAAACGTCAACCGGCAGTCCCGCACCCCCTCTTCGTGGAGGGGGTGCGGGTTCTCACGCGACCCGCCGAACCTCGGCGACGATCTTCTGTGCGGCGTCGCCCAGATCGTTGGCCGCGACGATCGGCAGCCCCGAGTTGGCCAGGATGTCCTTGCCTTCCTGGACGTTCGTGCCTTCGAGGCGGACGACCAGCGGCACCGACAGATTCACTTCCTTCGCCGCCGCGACGATGCCGTCGGCGATGATGTCGCACTTCATGATGCCGCCGAAGATGTTGACGAGGATGCCCTTCACGGCGGGGTCCTTGAGGATGATCTTGAACGCCGCGGTGACCTTTTCCTTGCTCGCGCCGCCGCCGACGTCGAGGAAGTTGGCGGGGAATTCGCCGTTGAGCTTGATGATGTCCATCGTCGACATCGCCAGACCCGCGCCGTTCACCATGCAGCCGATGTTGCCGTCGAGCTTGATGTAGGCGAGGTCATATTCCGACGCCTCGACCTCGGCCGGGTCTTCCTCGGTCAGGTCGCGCAGCTCGGCGAGGTCCTTGTGGCGGAACATCGCATTGCCGTCGAACGCGACCTTGGCATCGAGGACGAGCAGTTCGTCGCCATTCGCGCCTTCGCACACCGCGAGCGGGTTGATTTCGATCTGCTCGGCGTCGGTCGCGAGGAAGGCGTCATAAAGCCCGGCGAGCACTTTCGCGGCCTGCTTGGCGAGGTCGCCCGACAGCCCGAGCGCCGCGGCGACGCTGCGGCCGTGGTGCGGCTGCAGGCCCGTGGCGGGGTCGATGGTGATGGTGTGGATCTTTTCCGGCGTGTCGTGCGCGACGGTTTCGATGTCCATGCCGCCCTCGGTCGAGGCGACGACCGCGACGCGGCTCGAGCCACGATCGACGAGCAGAGCAAGGTAGAATTCCTGCTTAATGTCGGCGCCGTCGGTGATGTAGAGGCGGTTGACCTGCTTGCCGGCTTCGCCGGTCTGGATGGTCACCAGCGTGTTGCCGAGCATGTCTTTGGCGTGCGCTTCGACCTCTTCGATCGTCTTGGCGAGACGGACGCCGCCCTTCGCGTCGGGGCCGAGTTCCTTGAACTTGCCCTTGCCGCGGCCGCCCGCGTGGATCTGCGATTTCACGACATAGAGCGGCCCGGGAAGCTGCTTCGCAGCGGCGACGGCTTCTTCAACACTCATCGCGGCGATGCCCTTGGGGATGGCGACGCCAAATTTTGCGAGCAGTTCTTTCGCCTGATATTCGTGGATGTTCATGAGGTCTGCCGGGCCTTTCGAGTCTGGGGCGGGGAGAATTGGCGCCGCCTAAGCACAAGTTCGCAGGCAAGGCTACCCCCGGGGCGACAAGAGATTCTTTCCGCTGGGCCGAGCAAACCTACCCTTCGTCATCCTGGCGCAGGCCGGGATGGCGATCGCGGTTCAGCCAAAAGCGCACACCGCCGCCGAACTCGTCGTCACCGCCAATATCTCGGCATCCTTGAGCGCGCGGACCTTGTGCAGGAATTGATTGAGCGACAGGTCGCTGGCATTCTTGTCCTTGAGGCTGGCGAGCGAGCCGATCCGTCGCAGTTGCACCAGCGACAGCCGGTCGACCATGCGTTCGGCCATGCAGCCCGCGACGCGCTGCGACAGGCCGGCATCGACGAGCCCCGTGCGCAGCCGCGTCTCGGGGGTCGCGCAACCCGTCAGCGTCAGCGCCACCAGCACCGGACCCAGCAACAGCTTTTTCATCGCTTTATCTTCCATGAAATTCAGCGACCGCGCGCGACACCGCCTGCATCGTCGCCATTCGCGCCGGGATCGGCGACGTCGCCTCGCCCATCATCACCACGATCGCATAACGGGTGCCGTCGGGGGCAGTCGCGATGCCGATGTCGTTATACCCCACGGTCATGCCCTTGTAATCCTGGCCGGTACCGGTCTTGTGGAGGAAGGTCCAGCCAGCGGGCAGCCCGGCCTTCAAGCGCTGCGGCCCGCTCTTGGTGCGGCTCATCACGCCCAGCATATATTGGGTCGATTCGGGCGACAGCAAAGTGCCGCGCGCCAGCCGGGTGAGCGCGCCTGCAATCGCAACGGGGCTGGCGCCGTCGGGCGGATTGGCGCGATAGGCATCCATCGCCGCCTTGCGCGTCGCCTCGGGCAAGGCCGCGCGCGCGGTCTGGAAATTGCGCGCGTTCGAATAGCTTTGCTGCCATTTGAGGCCCGCCGTGCCGGCCTGCAGCAGCCGCTCGCCGGGACCGAAGCGGATCGCGCCGAGATCCTTCTTGTCGATGAAGCGCCGGATCGCGTCGGGACCGCCGACGGTGCGCAGCAGGCTGTCGTTCGCGGTGTTGTCGCTGTGGGTGATCGCGGTTTCGATGAGGTCGCGGACGGTCATCGTCACCGCCCCCTGCGACTGGACGCGCGCCGCGATCGGCTGGTGAAAGACGGTGAGATCCTCGGGGCCGATACGAACCTTCTGGTCGAGGCTGAGCCGGCCGTTGTCGACCGCGTCGAGGACGGTCAGCGTGACCCAGAATTTCGATACGCTCTGCTGTGGAAACAGTTCGGCGCCGCGCTGGGCGAGCGTCCATTCACCGTCGATCCGCTGCACCGCGATTCCGGTCTTGCCGGGAAAGGCTTTCCAGATCTGGAAGATTCGGTCGTCGAGACCCGCCGGTGCACGGCGGAAGCCCGGGTCAGCGGGAAGCTGCGGCGTCGGCGTCGAACTGCGCACCGGCGGCCCGATCGGCACGCTGACCGCGCCCGGGGGATTTTTGGTCGGCGGCACCGCGCGCGGCGTTGGCACCACGGCAGCACTGCTGACGCAACCCGCGAGCACCATGGCTCCCATCAGAACCGCGAACGCCGCCTTGCCCGAAAAATCGACTTTCATTCAAACCCCGAAGCGACTGCGACCGTCATTCTATCCCGGCCTTTTTGGCCGGTTTCACCCGTCCCGCACCGGGTGTGCGGCGACCAGCGGTTTGCGACGAACGATTCCTTGCGCACGATGAGCGGCGGAACCTTTCGCCGGATCAGGGGGCCGGGGTGGCCCGCACGAGATTGGGATAGAGTCGCTTGAACGCCGCGAGCTTCGGGGCGTCCCAGCGGACGATGTAGCCGTTCGACGGATTCCGCTTCATGAAATCCTGATGACCGGCCTCGGCGCGATAGAAGGTCTTGTAGGTCTCGACCGGCACGACGATCGGCTTGGCGAAAAATTTGCCCTTGCCGATCTGCGACAGATAGGCGGTCGCGACCTGGCGCTGGGTCGCGTCCATCGGCACGATCGCGGCGCGATATTGGGTCCCCGTGTCGGGACCCTGGCGATTCTTGAGCGTCGGGTCGGCGACGACCGAAAACAGCACGCGCAGCAGGGTGCCATAGCTCACCTGCGTGGGGTCATAGACGATCCGTACCGCCTCGGCATGGCCCGACTTGCCGTCGTGGGTCAGCTCATATTTCGCGGTCGCGGCGCTGCCGCCATGATAGCCCGATTCGACCGAGACGACGCCCTTGACGTTCGAAAACACGCCCTCGACGCCCCAGAAGCAGCCGCCGGCGAGCACCGCGGTCGCGCGCTTCGCCTTGACCGCCGGATCGACCGCCGCCGCGGGCAGCTTGACCACCGTCTCCGCCTGCGCCGGCCAGACATGGGTGAAGATGACGACCCCCGCCAGCGCCACGATGACGTGGCGGGCGAAATTCATCCGGATCGGTTTCACAGCGTCATCGCGAGCGCCGGCTGCTGCATCATCACGAGCAGCCCGCCGATGGCGAAGCCTGCGAGCATGGTCGGAAACCAGTCGGAGCGAATCATGGAGAGCATCGGTTTGTCCTGTCATATCTATCGTTCGTGGCCGAAGCCTTGTTGGTTACACCGAACGATATGACGCGCCCCGAGCCGTCGTGCAGTGACGTGGGTCACCTTTAGGCGGCAGGCCTTACTTTCCGGTGAACCGGCTGGTTGTCCGGGGTTCAGAAACAGCTGCCCCTCCCGCCTGCGGGAGGGGAGCAAAATCAGCTCAGCGCCGCGCACGCCTGCTGGATGCGCACGCACGCCTCCTTCAGCACCGCTTCCGACGTCGCATAGGACACGCGGAACGCCGGCGACAGACCAAACGCGCCGCCGTGCACCGCCGCGACCTTGGCGCTGTCGAGGAAATAGTCGATCAGCGCCTCGTCGGTGTCGATCAGCTTGCCGTCGGGGGTCTTCTTGCCGATGCAGCCGCTGGCGTCGGGATAGACGTAAAAGGCGCCGTCGGGGGTCGGGCAGTTGAGGCCGGGCGCGTCGTTGAGCATCGCGACCACCTTGTCGCGGCGCTTCCGGAACGCGGCGTTGCGGTCGTCGAGGAACTGCTGCGGCCCGCCGAGCGCGGCGGCGGCGGCGGCCTGCGCGATCGAGCAGGGATTCGACGTCGATTGCGACTGCAGCTTGGCCATCGCCTTGATGATCCACGCCGGGCCGGCGGCATAGCCGATGCGCCAGCCGGTCATCGCATAGGCCTTTGAACAGCCGTTCACCGTCAGGATGCGATCGGCAAGGTCAGGGCAACGCTGCGCGAAGGTGGTGAAGGCGAAGTCGGCGTACCAGACATGCTCGTACATATCGTCGGTCATCACCATGACGTGCGGGTGGCGACGGATCACCTCGCCGAGCGCGTCGAGTTCCTCGCCCGAATAGGCGGCGCCCGACGGGTTCGACGGCGAGTTGAACATCACCCAGCGCGTCTTTTTGGTGATCGCCTTGTCGAGCTGCTGCGGGGTGATCTTATAGTTTTGTGCCGCCGTTCCTTCGACGATCACCGGCGTGCCGCCGCAGAAGGCGACGATGTCGGGATAGCTGACCCAATAGGGCGCGGGGATGATCACCTCGTCGCCCGGATCGACCGTCGCGACGAGCGCGTTGAACAGGGTGTGCTTGCCGCCGACGTTGACCGAAATCTGGTCGAGTCCGAAATCGAGCCCGTTGTCGCGGCGGAACTTCCCGCGGATCGCGTCCTTCAGCGCGACGGTGCCATCGACGAGCGTATATTTGGTCTGGCCGCCCCGGATCGCCTCGATCGCGGCTTCCTTGACGAAATCGGGCGTGTCGAAATCGGGTTCGCCGGCGCTCAGGCCGATGACGTCGACGCCCTCCGCTTTCAGCTTGGTCACCCGCGCGGTCATCGCGAGCGTCGCCGAAGGCTGGATGCGGCCGAGCGCGGCCGAGACATGGGGCGGAAAGGTCGACATGGAAAGCGTCCCCTGATTGGCACTGGAAGCGAGCGATTTGGCAGAAAATTGCGCGGGGCCGCGCCTAAAGCTTCCGCCCGCAAATCGCAAGGCGATGCGGGGATAATTTACCTATGCAGGCCTAAACTCCGCCCGTCATCCCGGCGACTGGGTTTGAGCCTCGCCCGCCAGCCGCGCCGGGATCAGCCCGCGCAAGCTGTTGCCGATGAAAAAGCCATCGGCAAGGTCCGCGAGGCGCAGGTGCGATTCGACCGCGCGCCCTTTCTCGATCAGTTCGGCGCGCAGCACCCCGGGCAACAGCCCGAGCGACAGTGGCGGGGTGAGCAATTGCCCGGCGCGCTCGACGAAGATGCTGCTCCAGCTGCCCTCGGTGACGAAGCCAGGTTCGTCGACGAACACCACCTCCGCCGTTCCGGCCTCGCTGCGTGCGGCGTCGAAGGCGGCGCGCAGGCTGGTCTTGTGGACGAGGCGGAAATCGTCGGCAGCCATCGGCGCCGGCCGTACCGCGACGGGGACCGGCAGTTCGGCGAGGCGCGGCAGCGGCGACACCTCGACCGCGAGCGCGCCCGACGGCGCCAGCCGCATCCGCACTCGCGCCGCGCTGCGCAGGCGGAACGTCGCCGATTGCAGGACGTTGCGCGCGCCGTGCCGGTCGAAGGTGAAGCCCAGCGCCGCCGCGCTCGCCTTCATCCGCGCCAGATGCCCCTCAAGCCGCTGCACCCCCTCGACAGGATCGAAAAGCATCGTTTCGATCAGGTCGAAACTTTCGCGCGCTGCCCCCACAAATTCCCCCTTGGCCAGACACTCCCGCCATTCCTCCGACGGCAGGCTGTCGGCGACGATGCCCGATCCCAGTCCCAGCGTGGCGCGAATCGGGCCATCCTGCAAGCCGGATAGCGGTGGACAGGCGGCCGGAAACACAAGCGTGCGGATCGCGACGTTGAACGCCGCGTCACCGCCGGGCTCGATGAAGCCGATCGAGCCGGTGTAAAGCCCGCGCGGGCTCGCCTCCAGTTCGTCGATGACCTCCATCGCGCGCACCTTCGGCGCGCCGGTGATCGATCCACACGGGAAGGCGGCGCGCAGCACGTCGACCGCGCCCTTGTCGGCGGGCAAGGTCGCGGTGACGTCGGACACCAGTTGATGGATCGTCGGAAAGCTTTCGACGCGAAACAGGTCGGGCACCGCGACCGACCCCGGCCGCGCGACGCGCGACAGGTCGTTGCGGATCAGGTCGACGATCATCAGGTTTTCGGCGCGCTGCTTGGGGTCGGTGGCCAGCGTGCGCGCGGCATGGGCATCGGCGTCGTCATCGGCCAGCCGCGCCGCCGTCCCCTTCATCGGTCGCGCCATCGCCTCGCGTCCGCGCAAGCCGAAGAACAGCTCGGGCGACAGCGACGCGATCGCCTGTTCGCCGGTCCAGATAAAGCCGCCATAGCCCGCGCGTGCCGTCCGCCGCAGCCGCGCATAGACCGCGAGCGGATTACCGATGACCGGCACCGCGGCCCGAAAGGTCAGGTTCGCCTGATAGATGTCGCCGGCGCGGATATAAGCCAGCACCGCTTCGACCGCGGCCTCGTAATCGGCGCGCGCGATTCCCGGTTCGACCGCGCCGATCCAGCTCGCCGCCGGATCGGGCAACCGCGCCGGTACGGCATCGGCGTCGATCCGCTCGACCCGCTCGAACAGGCCGAACCAGCCGAGCGGCGTGCCGTCGCCTGCGGGCGCACCGCCGCGCCACGCCGGCGCCAGCCCCTTGCCGCCTTCATAGACGAGATAGCCCGCGACATGCAGCCCGCGCGCTGCCGCCGCCTCGACCGCGTCGAGCAGCGCGGGAATTTCGGCGGCGCCGTCGGCGTGCAAAATCTCGACCGGATCGGCGAACAGCCGCGCCGCCACGGCATCCTCGACGCGCGCATCGTCGAGCAGGACGAAGGGCGCGCATCCCGGGCCGGGGAGCGGCAAGGCGGCGGCGTCGGTCATCTCCGTCCCGGCGGGTCGCCCCCGCCGTCCGCCACGATCAGCGGTCGCGCTTCATGCGGATGGTGCGGCCGCCATCGATCGTCGCGAAATAGCTGCCCATCGTCGCGGTCTTGATCTTGACCTTCTGCCCCGGCTTCGGCTGGCGCGGCAATTTGGTGGTGTCGATCTGCACCCACACCGCATCGTCCTCCATCACCAGCGTATATTTGCCCGACCGGTCGATGCTCGCGGAACGGATCGTCGTTTCGATTTCCCTGATCTCGTCCTCGTCGCCGCCGAAAATCCCGCCGAGCTTGGGGAAGGAGAAGCCGAACAGCCCGCGCCGCGTCTTCTTGGCGGTCTCGCGGTCGGTGAAGGTGATTTCCTTCGCCTGGTCGGCCGCCGACAGTTCGCCGACCTCGCGGTCGAAACAGGCAAGGCGCGCCGCCGCATCGCCGATGTCGCGGCACGCGTAAAGTTCCTGAATCTGCGTCGGAAGCGGCGGCGGCGCCTTGTCCCTGGCGACGGCCGGAACCGCCATGGCGGTCGCGATAATGGCGAGCGGCGCGATCAGCCGGAAAGACGGATGCAGCATCGAAACCCCCTGAAATATGGCGTGCGGACGATATCGCCCCTGCCTAGCCGCCGCGCCGCCGCGCCGCAAGCTGGCCCTGTTGCGACACTGGCTTGCTTACCCTAGTGTCAGGAAGCTTCCCCCCGAGCAAAAGGATCTGGCATAGAGATGGATAGCGGTTTTTCCTGGTCGACGAATTACAACCACCCCACGCCCTGGGACCAGGATTTCCCGCCGCTCTCGCTCCCCGACATGCTCGCCGCAAGCGTCGCGAAGCGCCGCGATGCGCCGATGCTCGATTTCATGGGACGCCATTTCAGCTACAACGAGGTCGCGCACGGGGTCGCCCGCGTCGCCAGGGGCCTGCAGGAACGCGGCATCGGCAAGGGCACGCGCATCGGCCTCTTCCTCCCCAACGTCCCGCATTATGTCGCGGCCTATTATGGCGCACTCGCCGCCGGGGCGACGGTGGTCAATTTCTCGCCGCTCTACACCGCGACCGAACTCGAGGCGCAGGTCGAGGATTCGGGTACCGAAATCCTCTTTACGATGAGCGCGACCGCGCTGCTGCCGACCGCCTTGAAGGTGCTCGACGGATCGAGCCTGAAACAGTTGATCGTCGGGTCGGTCGCTGGCGGATTGCCCGGCGCCAAGTCGCTGCTCTACCGGATGCTGCGCCGCAAGGAGGTCTCGGCGCTGCCCGACGACAGCCGCGTCACCCGCTTCTCGGCGCTGGTCGCCAATGACGGCCATTACGAACCCGCAACGATCGATCCCGAAACCGACGTCGCGCTGATCCAGTACACCGGCGGCACCACCGGCACGCCGAAGGGCGCGATGCTGACCCACCAGAATCTCACCGCCAACGCGCGGCAGGTCAACAGCATCGACCCCGATCACGACGCCGACGACCGCATCCTCGGCGTCCTCCCCTTCTTCCATGTCTTCGCCAACACCTGCGTCCTCAACCGCACGGTGCTCAACGGCGGCATGATCGCGATGCTGCCGCGTTTCGATGCCAAACAGGCGCTGGAGGCGATCACCCGCACAAAAACGACCGCGCTGCCCGGCGTGCCGACGATGTATCAGGCGCTGCTCGACCATCCCGACCTCGCGAAGACCGACTTCTCCAGCCTGCGCGTCTGCA
This sequence comes from Sphingopyxis sp. GW821-FHT02C12, assembly GCF_059421785.1. Taxonomy (NCBI): domain Bacteria; kingdom Pseudomonadati; phylum Pseudomonadota; class Alphaproteobacteria; order Sphingomonadales; family Sphingopyxidaceae; genus Sphingopyxis; species Sphingopyxis sp. GW821-FHT02C12. The sequence continues at coordinate 1,766,983 of NZ_JBWKVQ010000001.1, read as the reverse complement.
TTTCGGGGGGGGCGCCGATGCCCGCCGAGCTCCGCGAGAAATTCGTCGCCGCCACGGGCGCTTCGCTGGTCGAGGGCTATGGCCTCACCGAAAGTTCGGGCGTCGTCTCGACCAACCCCTATGCCGGCCCGGTCAAGGCGGGGACGATCGGCCAGCCGCTGCCCGCGACGCACATCCGTCTCGTCGACAAGGAAGACCCTATGAAGGACGCCCCGGCGGGCGAACCGGGGGAACTGGTCGTCAAGGGCCCGCAGATCATGCGCGGCTATTGGAACCGCGCCGACGCCGATGGCGACAGCTTCACCGAAGACGGCTGGCTGCGCACCGGCGACGTCGCGGTGATCGACGAAGACGGCTATGTCCGGATCGTCGACCGACTGAAGGACATGATCGCGGTCGGCGGCTTCAAGGTCTACCCCAGCGTCATCGAGGCGCATCTCTATGAACATCCCGCGGTCAAGGAAGCGATCGTCCTCGGCGTCCCCGACGCCTATCGCGGCGAGGCGCCCAAGGCGTTCGTGACGCTCGAGGACGGCTTCGACGTCTCCGGCGAAGCGCTCGCCGCCTGGCTCAACCCGCAGCTCGGCAAGCATGAGCGGGTGAACGCGGTCGAGGTGCGGCTGAATTTGCCCAAGACGATGATCGGGAAGCTCGATCGCAAGGCCTTGCGGGCGGAAGAGGGGGCGTGAATTTTGCCGCCACCCTTTTTCTTCGTCACCCCCGCGAAGGCGGGAGTGACGGGAGGGCGCGACTTGTGACAATGAGACATTGTAACCTTTGTCATGATATGCCATATCCACCATCGCAATTGCCCCAACGGAGAATCGGGTGACCCACGTCGCCAGCCACGACCATGCCACGACGCGCCTCGGCGCGCTGGTTCGGGCTGCGCGCGATTCGAAGCCGCTGACCTCGCTGTCGGGCGACCAGCTGGCGATGGGCCTGTCGGGGCTGTGCCTCGTCCACTGCCTCGCGACGACGGTCTTTTTCGCCTCGATCGCCTCGGTCGGCGGGGTGATGTTCGACAATCACCTGTTCCACGAAGTCGGCCTCGTCGTCGCGATCGGCTTCGCGCTGATCACGCTCGTCTCGGGTGTGCTCAGCCATGGCTATATGATGCCCTTCGCGGTCGGCAGTTTCGGGCTGGGCATGATGGGCGGCGCGCTGTCGCGGCCGCATGACGGCAGCGAAGTGCTGGCGACGATGATCGGCGTCGCGATCGTCGCGCTCGGCCACGACCTCAACCGGCGGGCGCGGCACTAGCGCGCCGAAACGGACCGGTCCGCCGCTTGCGGCACCCCCGCAAAGAGCCTACATTGTGCCCAGTTGGGCAGATTGGCGCGCGCCATTTCGGCCACGCGCATAAGGAAACGCCGATGGGCAAGCATGATCATCCGCACGTCGAGGCCAGTGGCGCCTCGCTCGCCAGTGCCGCGCAGACCGCGCTCGAGGCTGCGGGCGAAGCCTGGACCGACATGCGCGCGCAGATTTTTGACGCCGTCGCCGAGATCGGCAAGCCCGCCAGCGCCTATGAAATCGCCGACATCGTGTCGAAGAACCGCGGCAAGCGCGTCGCGCCGAACAGCGTCTATCGCATCCTCGACCTGTTCGTGGCGAACAACCTCGTCCGCCGGGTCGAAAGCGCCAATGCCTTTGTCGCCAACAGCCATCCCGGTTGCCTCCACGACTGCATCTTCCTGATCTGCGACAGCTGCGGGTCCGCCGTTCATATCGACAACGACAAATTGTCCGACGGCGTCCGCGCCGCCGCCGACGCGACCGGCTTTGCCGCCGAACGCCCGGTGATCGAAGTGCGCGGCAAATGCGCCGAGTGCCAATAGGGCGCCCCGATCGCACCCCGCCGGACCCGTAAATGGCTGGCGGGGGGCTCCATCGCTGGATCGAGGCGCAGCGCACGCGCCCGCCCGCCCCGACCCGCTGGTGGGTGCTGACCGTCGCGATGGGGGCCGCCATGCTCCTGTTCGGCCTTCACCTCGGGCGGGTCTTCCCGGCCGATGCCGCGGCGATCCACCCCGGCTATGGCGCGCCGGTCATCGCCTTCGAATTCGCACGCGGCGAGGCCGATCTGTTCGCGGTCTTCGGCACCAGCGCCGATCCGTTGCAGGTCGCCCGCCTCGCCGCGATGCGCGCGGGCAACGAGCAGGACTATCTGTTCATGCTGCTCTACGCCGCCTTCCTCGGCAGCGGCTGTTTCGCGCTGTGGCGCGAACTCCGGCTGCGCTGGCTGCTCGCCGCTGTCGCCCTGCCGATTTTCGCCGCGCTCTGCGACGCTTATGAGAATTGGCTGCTGTTCGACATCCAGGCGGCCTTCACGCTGGGCGATTATTCGCCCGCCATGGCCAGCCTGCCCTGGCCGGTCGCGGCCAAATTCCTCGCGCTCACCCTGACCAATGTCGCGATCGGCTATGCCATGGTGCAGATGGGGCGATGGTGGCAGTTCGCCGGCACGCTTGTCCTCATCCCCACCCTCGCGACGATCATGGCGTTGATCGCCCCCGCCGCCTTCGGCTGGACGCTGACCGCGGTGATCGGCGCCGGCTGGTTCGCGCTGCTCGTCATGGCGGCGATCGGCGCATGCTACGCGCTGGTTCGCCGCGAGCCGCTGGTCAATTTCGATCCCGAAACCCCGCACCGCCGCGCCGCCGATCGCGACGAACCCGAAATTTCGCTGGCGCCCGGCAAGCGCCGCCATTTCGGGCGCCGAAAGGAAGATATTTAGGGTCCGTACTCCCTTACAGCACCGTCGAGGTTTGAGGCAAAATGGCCCACTGCGAGGAGAGAAGGCGAAGACATATGTCAATATTTCGAGACTTCTCGACGAAGCAATGGGCCATTTTGGTCAAATCCCTTCGGGACGTCCAAATGGCTTCCATCTCGAACCGAAAGCCGCTTGGAAAGGCAACCAGCCTTCCCGGCGCACCTTTCGGTCCGACCTGTTCGCCATTTGGGCGCCTCGACGGTGCTGTAAGGGAGTACGGACCCTTAGCCTCTTTTCGTCGCGGCGCGGCGGGTCTAGGGACACGGGCGAATCCTGACACAGGGCAAAGGGGACTGCACCCATGAACACCGTCATCATCCGCGAGGACGACCTCGTCGAAACCATCGCCGACGCGCTCCAGTACATCAGCTATTTCCACCCGATGGACTATATCCGCGCGCTCGGTGCCGCTTATGAACGCGAAGTCTCGCCCGCCGCGAAGGACGCGATGGCGCAGATTCTGTCGAACAGCCGCATGTGCGCCGAGGGGCATCGCCCGATCTGCCAGGACACCGGCATCGTCACCGTGTTCATCAAATGGGGCATGGACTGCCGCCTCGACTCACCCCGCAGCCTGCAGCAGGTCGTCGATGAGGGCGTGCGCCGCGCCTATCTCCATCCCGAGAACAAACTGCGCGCCTCGATCCTCGCCGATCCCGCGTTCAGCCGCGTCAACACCAAGGACAACACGCCCTCTGTGCTCAATGTCGAAATGGTCCCCGGCGCCAAGGTCGTGATCGACGTCGCCGCGAAGGGCGGCGGCAGCGAGAACAAGTCGAAGTTCAAGATGCTGAACCCGTCCGACAGCATCGTCGACTGGGTGCTCGAAATGGTGCCGCAGATGGGCGCCGGCTGGTGCCCGCCAGGCATGCTCGGCATCGGCATCGGCGGCACCGCCGAAAAGGCGATGCTGCTGGCGAAGCAGTCGCTGATGGACCCGATCGATATGACCGAGCTGCTCGCGCGCGGTCCGTCGAACCCGACCGAGGAACTGCGCATCGAGCTGTATGAAAAGGTCAATGCGCTCGGCATCGGCGCGCAGGGCCTCGGCGGCCTCGCCACCGTGCTCGACGTCAAGATCGCCGACTGGCCGACCCACGCCGCGTCGAAGCCGGTGGCGATGATCCCCAACTGCGCGGCGACCCGCCACGCGCATGTCACGCTCGACGGCAGCGGCCCGGCGTTTCTCGAACCGCCGGTGCTTGCCGATTATCCACAGATCGACTGGAAACCCGACCAGGCGGCGATCCGCGTCGACCTTGACAATCTCACGCCCGAAGTCGTCGCGAGCTGGAAGCAGGGCGACCGCCTGCTCCTCAACGGCAAGATGCTCACCGGCCGCGACGCCGCGCACAAACGCATCGCCGAGATGCTGGCGAAGGGCGAAGAGCTGCCCGTCGCGTTCAAGGACCGCGTCATCTATTATGTCGGCCCGGTCGATCCGGTCGGCGAGGAAATCGTCGGCCCCGCAGGTCCCACCACCGCGACGCGCATGGACAAGTTCATGGACATGATGCTCGATCAGGGCCTGCTCGCCTGCGTCGGCAAGGCCGAACGCGGCCCCGCCGCGACGCAGGCGATCGCGAAGCACAAGAGCGCCTATCTGATGGCGGTCGGCGGCGCCGCCTATCTCGTCGCGCGCGCGATCAAGGGCAGCAAGGTCGTCGGCTTCGCCGACCTCGGCATGGAGGCGATCTACGAATTCGAGGTGCAGGACTTCCCGGTGACCGTCGCGGTCGACAGCGAAGGCCAGAACGTCCACGTCAATGCCCCCGCGCTGTGGCAAAGGCGAATCAAGGACGAAGGGTTGCTGGAGAAGGCGTGAGCGCCGCGCCACCATGAGCCGCTTCCCGATATGCTTCACCGTCGCCCTTGGGGTGGCGGTGCTGTTCTTCCTGATCGTCCCCTTCGGCGCGGGCGCCGGCACGGGCACGCGCCTCTTCTTCTCGATCCTCATGGGCGCCCTCATCACCGGCGGCGCGGCGGTGATCCTGTCATTCCTCCGCGACCTCGCCGGCCTGGCCCGTCGCCGCGCTGCACCGCAGCCGCCGATCGTGCCGCGCGCGCCGCCGCCCGACCTCTCGCCCGCGCGCAAAACGGCGGTGCGCAAGACCGTGGCAGTCCTGGCCGCACATGACCTCTTCGCGCCCGAAACCCCCGATCCCGCGCTCTTCTTTCCCGGCGTCGCCGACATGGACGAGAGCGTGAAGCCCGACACCATCCTCACCGCGCTCTGGGAACTCGATTATTACCATCCCGGCACCCGGCCCAAGCGCTTCATGGCCAACCTAGTCATGCTCGATTCCAAAACGGAACAGGAACCCGCGTATCTGCGCAAACAGGTCGAAGATCTCGCGCGGATCGCAGGCGTGTCGATCTCCGAGCTGACCGTCGACGCCGACTGGCCGCCGCACGACGGCCCGGTGCCGGTCCGCATCGCGATGCAGGCGGGCGGATCGCCGCTCGCGATCGAATATGCCGGGGCGGTCAAATATGCGAGTTCGTACATAGCGCACGCGATTGATGCGCGCGCGGGCGAGGTCGATACGGGCCGCCGCCTCGGCTGGCTGTGGACCGACCAGGGCGCGTGGATCAGCGCCTTGCCTGATGGCGCGGTCGAGGCGATGAATGCGGCGCTGAAGCTGACCCCGCAAAGCCGCTGCTGCTGGGAATGGGTGGGTGACGCCGCGCCAATGGCGGCGGGCGATCTGCCTTAATCGCGGCGCCTTACCGGCGCCCCCGATTCGATGGCCCTTTGAACGTCCATCGCTTCGTCGCCGTCCTCGCGCGGCGCATAATCGGCGAACGCCGCATAGGCCTCGGCCCAGCGCTCCTCCATCCGCACGACATTATAGGGGTGGCTGACGAGGTAGAATTGCCCCGCCTCCATCTGCGGCACGATCCGCGCCGCAAAGGCATCGGCATCCATCGCGGGCTCGGCATGGCGCGTCATGTCGGACTTGACCCAGCCGGGGATGATCACGCCGACCTCGATCGCGGACGACACCTCGTTCCGCAGCATATCCATCAGCCCCAGCACCGCATGCTTGCTCGCGACATAGGCCCCGCCCTTCACGCGCACCGCGTTGAACAGCGCATTTTCCGACGCGGTGGAATAAATCCCGGCCGGAAGCCCGTCGGCCTGAAAACGGCGCCCGAAGCTGCGGATACAGTTCCACACCCCCCAGAAATTGACCTCGAACAAGGCGCGCGCCGCCGCCGGATCGCAATCGATCACCGATGCACGCGGCCCGCCGACCCCAGCGTTGGCGATGATCGCATCGGCGCGGCCATGCGTCGCCCAGGCGAAGTCGGCGAGCGCCTCGACCGAAGCCGCATCGGTCACGTCGCCGACGAAGGCACGCGCATCGATGCCGAGCGCCGCCAGCGCCGCCACGGCCTCGGCCAGCTTCGCCTCGCGCGGTTCGCACAATATCAGCTTCGCCCCCGTGACCCCGAGCCGCTTCGCCAGTGCAAAACCGATCCCCGTCGCGCCGCCGGTGATCACGACGCATTTGCCAGCAAAATCCATCGCTCGGCCCTCCCTTGCGGATCAGGCTAGGCTCGCCCCGCGCCGATCGTCAATCGCCAGCTTGCCTTCCACGCCAGTTCGTCCAGACTTGCCCGGGGCCAAACCGCATAGGGGACGCAGCATGGATTTCCGCACCTTCGACCGCTTGAACCGCCGCGACGTGATTCGCGGCACCGCGATGCTCGGCGCCGGCGCCATGCTGATGCGCCCGCTGCCGTCGCTCGCCGCGACCGGCCCGATGGCCGAGATCCGTAAGGCGGCGGAGGCGGGCAAGGAAGCCTCGATCAAGCGGCTGCGCGACTGGATCGCGCTGCCCTCGATCGCCGCCGAGAACCGCAACATGCCCGAGGGCGCGGCCTATATGGCCGAGCTCGCGCGCGACGCGGGCTTCACCAATGTCGAGATCGTGCCCACCGACGGCCATCCCGGGGTCTTCGGCACGATCGACGTCGGCGCCAAACGCACCCTCGGCATCTATTTCATGTACGACGTCAAACAGTTCGATCCCGCCGAATGGTCGTCGCCGCCGCTCGAGGGCAAGTTCGTCGCCAAGGAAGGCCTCGGAACCGCGATCGTCGGGCGCGGCGCGACCAACCAGAAGGGCCCGGAATCGGCCTTCCTCGCCGCGCTCCACGCGATCCGTGCCGCCAAGGCGACGCTGCCGGTCAACATCGTGCTGATCTGCGAGGGCGAGGAAGAGATCGGCTCGCCGCATTTCCGCCAGGTCGCGACCAAGCCCAATGTCCTTGCCGCGCTCAAGAAATGCGACGGCATCTTCATCCCCTTCCCGTCGCAGGACAAGACCGGCGCGGTCGACGTCAACCTGGGATCGAAGGGGATCATCGAACTCGAACTGGTCGCGAGCGGCGAGAAATGGGGCCGCGGCCCGAAGGGCGACGTGCATAGCAGCCTCAAGGCGATGATCGACTCGCCCGCCTGGCGGCTGGTGCAGGCGCTACAGACGCTGGTCACTCCCGACGGCAACACCCCCGCGATCGAAGGCTGGTTCGAAAATGTCCGCCCGCTCACCGACCGCGAAAAGACGCTGATCCGCGAAGCCGCGAAGACCGCCGACGAAGCCGCCGACAAAAAGGCGCTGGGGGTCAATGTCTGGATCGACAACCTCAAATATGACGACGCGCTGATCCGCCTAGCGCAGGAACCGACGGTCAATATCGAGGGGCTGGTCGCGGGTTACACCGGCCCCGGCGGCAAGACCGTGCTGCCCGGCCGCGCGGTCGCCAAGCTCGACCTGCGCCTCGTCCCCAACCAGACGCGCGCCGAGGCCGAAAAGAAGCTGCGCGCGCATCTCGACAAACATGGCTTCACCGACGTCGAGATGAACGTGTCGGGCGGTTACGACCCGACCGAGGTCGCCGAGGACAGCCGCCTCATCCGCACCGAGCTCGCGACCTACAAAAAACTCGGCATCGCGACCAACATCAACGCGCGGCTCGCGGGCAGCTGGCCCGGCGCGACCTTCACCGCGCCGCCGGTGTCGATCCCGGCGGGCCATTTCGGCACCGGCCACGGTGGCGGCGCGCACGCGCCGAACGAATATTATCTGATCGATTCGACCAACCCCAAGGTCGCGGGGCTGGTCGATGCGACGATGGGCTTCGCCGAGTTCCTCTACACCCTCGCCGCCATCAAATAGGGAGGGGCAAATGACCGACCTCAACGGCGTCGCGCACGTCATCCTGACCGCAGGCGACTTCGCCCGCTCGACGGCTTTCTGGCGCGACGTCATCACCTATCTCGATCTCAAGATCGTACTCGACAGCGACGCGATGCTCTATGGCGTCGGCGGGCGCACCGCGATCGGCATCCGCACCGGCAGCCCCGAGAACGCCGGCAAGCGCTTCGACCAGGGCGCCCCCGGCCTCCACCACGCCTGCTTCCGCCTGCGCGACCGCGCCGCGGTCGATGCGATCCATGAATTCCTCAAGAATCGCGGCGACATCGTCTTGGTCCACGGCCCGCAGGAGGAACCCTGGGCGCCCGGCTATTATTCAATCCTGTTCGAGGACCCCGACGGCATCCGGATCGAGTTCAACCATGTGCCGGGGGTCGGGTTGCTGGCGGAGGGCGAGACGATCGGCGGGGCGGAGGTGTTCGACTAGCTGGCCGTTCTCGCTCTTCGTCATTGCGAGGAGCAAAGCGACGCGGCAATCCAGCGTGGGCGTAATCCGCCCTGGATTGCTTCGCTTCGCTCGCAATGACGCTGATCTAAAACCCGTACACCAACGTGAATCGCGTCTGCGTATCGACGCTCTCCACCCCCGGCGGCGGGCTCGAATCGATCTGTGCCGAATAGGCGATCCGTGCCGACAATTTTCCGCTCAGCTTGGCGTTGAGCGAGGTCAGCGAACTGGTCGAGCTGTTTGCCTCGCCGACGACGGTCGAGGCGACCTGCGTCAGCCGCAGCGTCGGTGACAATTGCCAGCCGAAGTCGAGTCCGGCGAGCGCGGTCAGTTCATTGTCGATGTCGCCGCGCACGAAATCGGTGCGTCGCCATGCCGGCCCGCCCTTCAGGCTGAGTGCCACCGACTTGCTGTCGATCAGCTTGTAACCGAGCCCGCCCGACAGGTTCCAGCGGCTGTCATAGCCGAGGATGCGATCCTTCTCCCAGCGCCCCAGCCCATAGACGAAGCCGCGGTCGCTCAGCCGATATTGCGGCTCGACCTCGCCGAGATAACGTTCGATCGAGGTACGGCCGTTGGTGCGCTGATAATCGGCCTGCAACCGCAATTTGTGCGTCCAGTCGATCCCCTTGCGCGCCAGCGCCAGCCCCGCGCTCAGCCCCGCCGATTTGGTGTTGCCAGTGCTCAGCGATCCGCCGATCTGCCCCTCGCCCTTCCAGTTTTCCCAGAATTTCGCCGCCGCCAATTTGGCGCGCACCGCCGCCGCCGCTTCGTCCTTCAGCCGTTGCCGCTCGGCGCGATAGGCGACGACCCGCGCGTCGATTTCCGCCGCGTCGTCGGGATTGGCCGCTTTCGCCAGCTTGGCGACGGCTTCGACATCGGCGTCCTTGCCGCTCGCGATGGCCGCGGTCAGCATGTCGCTCACCGGATCGGGCGGCACCACCGCGGGGTTCGCGCTCCGGTAATAGGCGATCAGCGCGTCGATCTCGCCCCGGCTGCCCGGATTGGTCCTGCGGGCGAGCCTGACCACCGCTTCGACATCGCTGTCCTCGCCGCTCGCGAAGGCGGCGTCGATCATCGCGCGCACCGCATCGGGCAAGGGCGGGTCGGGATCCATCAGCATCAGCGGGAGCGGTTCGACCAGCAACGGGTCGGCGAGCGCCGGGTCGGGCTGGAGCGGCATCGCGGGATCCTGTGCCGCATGCGCGGGCAGAATCGCAAGGGCGAGCGGCAGGCAAAGCGCGGCCAGTCGGGGGAGAGAGGTCACCGAAGACGTCCTTCGCTTGGGGGCAGAAGCCGGGTTCGTTCGACCGATCGCGCGGGCCTGCGCACGTTCGATGGCGCCCTATAACCCGAAAGTCGCTGGCATTTCCACCCCGGCTGTCCCATTTGCAAACCTATGTGGATCGCGATCATCGCCATTTTCGGCGCCGGCATCGGCAATTTCGCGATGCACCGCGCGTTCATGGAAAGCGACGACCCGCTGTTGCAGGAGATGCTCCGGCCGTTCACCGACAAGGTCGGCCCGAATATCACCTATGTCTTCGAGTTCCTGCTGCTCGTCGGCGCGATGGCGATCGCGACGCGCAACTGGTTCACCGGGCTTCTGCTCTACGGCCTCTACACCATCTTCAACGCGATGGCGTTCAGCTGGGTGATGCACCGGCCGAAATAGGCGCGGTCCACGCCGGCCCGACGATCGGCAGGCCCTGCGCCCGCAGCCGGTCGAGCACCCCGTCGGGTTCGGCGAGCACCAGCAACGGCACCACCGCCAGCGTCACGCCGGGCTTCGCCGCCGCATCATTGATCGCGCCGACCCACTGCTGGCGCAGCGCCGGGCCGAAGCCGTCGTTGGTCCATGGCCAGCAGCGCCCGAGCGCCCTTTCGAGCGGGTTGGCCATCACCGCCGGCACGTCGAACTCGGTCCACGCCTGCCCGCGCGCGGCGACGATATCGCCGCCGGCCTCGGTCGCCGTCATCGCCGCGTCGAGGCAGGGGATATGCGTTTCGGGAGCCGCCGCGAACAGATTGTCGAGCATGTCCTCGCCGCGCATCTCGCCCACCGGCTGCGCCGGAATGTCGGCGCGGTTCGCCGCCTTGCGGACGATATCGGACGCGTCGTCGGCCGTGTCGCGGTTGAAGGCGAGCCGCTTCGCGAGCAGATCGAACGCGGTCATCAGGAAATTCTTCTGCGCATAATCCTGATCGAACCGCGCCTCGAGCGCCCGCAGCCGCGCGATCTGATCCACGTCGAGATAGTCTGCGGCGACGCGATCCTTGGGCAATTTGGTCAGTCCGCCACCCTTGAAGATCAGCCGCAATATGTCGCCCGGCGACACCTTCGCCTTGGTCCCCAGGATGACCCGCTGCGCGCGCTCGGTCGCGCCCTCCAGTCGCTCGGGACGCCATGGCGTCGCTTTCGGCACGTTGCGGATTTCGCCGACCAGGATCACCGCGCCCGTCGGCGTCTTGATCGTCCACATCGGGGCGCCCGACCGGCGCGCGGTGACGACGATCTCGTCGGTGGTTTCGCCTGTCGCGGTTGGGGCGGCGGCGGGCTCGGTCGCCATTACATGCGGCGTCGTCGCCGCCAGCAGCGCGGCGATCAGAACGCCGCGCGCGGTCACGCGACGCCGTGGTACCACCACACCCCGTCGCGATCCTCACGCCGGACGCGCCCTTCGACCTCGAGCCGCTTCAGATGCGCGAGCGCCTCGCCGGTCGCCATGCCCAGCTGGTCCGGGCCGATCGGGCGGTTGAACAGCAGCGGGAAGGACTCCACCGCGCGCATCGGCGCCTTCGCGATCGCCTCGGCCAGATTATAGAGCCGCATGCGATGCTCGTCGCGCAGCGCCATCAGCCGGACGTGCAATCCCTTGAACGGTTCGCCATGCGCGGGGCAGGTCAGGACGTCGCCGGGCACCGTCGCGATCAGCTTGTCGATCGAATCGAGCCATTCGCCCAGCGGATCGGCACCGGGTTCGGTGATATTGATCGACACGTTCGAACTGATCCGCGGCAGCACCTGGTCGCCCGACACCAGCACGCCCTCGCGCTCGTTCCACAGGCACGCATGTTCGGGGCTGTGCCCCGACCCGACAACGACGCGCCACTGGTGTGCGCCCATGTCGAGCACATCGCCGTCCTTGATCCGCTGGTAGCTGCGCGGCAGCGGATAGACCATCAGGCCGAAGCGGCCCCAGCCCTCGCTCTTCTGCCGCTCGATCGCCGCCTCGTCCCAACCGGCGGCGCGCGACTGCGCCAGCGCCTCGTCGGGCGCCGTGTCGCTGGTGTCGCCAACGATCATTCGCGCGGTCAGCATTTCGCCGCGCGTCATCCACAGCTGGACGCCCTTCTTCTTCGCGATCCAGCCGGCAAGGCCGATATGGTCGGGGTGCAGGTGGGTGCCAATGACACGGGTGATCCGCGTGTCGGCAAGCGCGCCGGCGTAAAGCGCCTTCCACGCGTCCGAACAGATGGTCAGGCAGACGCCGGTGTCGACCACGGCGACGCCGTCCCCTCCGTCACTTGAAACGTCGTCGAGCAGCCAGCTGTTGATATGGCCGAGCGAGCCGGGCATCGGGATGCGCGCCCAGCGAATCCCCGGCGCGATGCGGATCGTCTCGCCCACTCCCGGTGCGGCGTCGCCCCAGGGATAGGTCAACCCGGCGCGGCTCGTCGCGGTGAAACTGTCGTCCTGGGTCAGCGAGGCGTCCGGCGAACCGCTGGCCGCCGGAATACCCTCTTCGTCACTGACCGACGCCACGCCTTATGCCGCCGTTTCGTCGTTCGCGGCGGCAAGCGCGGCTTCGCTGGCTTCCTCGGCGGCGCGCAGCTCGTTCGCGGCGATGCGCTCGGCGCGCAGTTCCTCGAGCAGCGCCTCGCGGTCGCCCTCGAAACGATTGTCGGTCGGCGCGGCGATACCGGCCTTCTTCGCAGCCTTGGCGACCAGCGCGTCGAGTTCACGCTGCGAACAGAGGCCGAGCGTCACCGGGTCCTTGGCGACGATGTTCGCGCTGTTCCAGTGGCTGCGGTCGCGGATCGCGCCGATCGTGTTGCGGGTGGTGCCGATCAGCTTGCCGATCGCGCCGTCCGAAACCTCGGGATGGTTCTTCAGGATCCACGCGATGCCGTCGGGCTTGTCCTGGCGCTTGCTGACCGGGGTGTAGCGCGGGCCGCGGGTGCGGCGGATCGTGTCCTGCGCCTGCTTGCTCATCTTGAGCTTGTAGTTCGGGTCGTTCTGACCCTTTTCGATCTCGTCCATCGACAGTTCGTGCGCGCGAACGGGATCGCGACCGGTATATTTGGTCGCCGCGGTCTCGTCGGCGATCGCCTGCACTTCGAGGATGTGGATGCCGCAATAATCGGCGATCTGGACGAAGGTGAGGCCGGTGTTGTCGACCAGCCAGGCGGCGGTCGCATGCGGCATCAACGGGGTGGCGTCGGGGTTGACCATGACTGCTCTCCAAAAGCGCAAATAATAAGGGCCGCCCCTCGCGGGGCGGCCGGACATTGGCAGCGGCTATATGCCGGTTTCGAAAAAGGGGCAAGTGCGGGGATTGGCGGGGCAGATGTCGGACTTGGAGCGGTTTCCAGACCACTCTCCATTTCCGTTCGTGTCGAACGGGATTTATCCGCAACCGTCCGATACGGCCTTCCCACTAATCCCCCATCGCCACGAAACCCGGCTCGCCCTCGACCCGCGCGATCCACGCCTGCACCCCCGGATAGTCCGCCAGTGCGAAAAACCCGCTGTCCTCTGCGACATGGGTGTAGGCATAAAGCGCGATATCGGCGAGCGTCAGTCCCGCGCCAACCAGCCAGTCGCGCCCCGCCAGATACTCGTCCATCAACGCCAACGCCGCCGCCCCCGCTTCCTGCTTCACCGGCACCAATGCCCGCTGCACATCGCTCAAATTCGCTTCGCCGATCCATTTCATCCAGAAGCGCAGCGTCGCGACATTGGGCTCGTGATTATATTGCTCCCAGAACATCCAGTGCAGCATGTCGGCGCGCGCGAAGCGATCGTGCGGCACCAGATGTGTGCCGTCGGCGAGCCAGAAACAGGCGGCATTGCTTTCGGGCAGGAATTTGTCGCCGATCTGCAGCACCGGGATGCGCCCGTTCGGGTTGACCTTCGCGAGAAACGCAGGCGTCCGCGTCTCGCCGGCGATGATGTCATATTCGCGCCGTTCGATCGGATAGGCGAGCAGCGCCGCGGTCAGCCGGATCTTGTAGCAATTGCCGCTCGCCGCATATTCGTGAAGGATCGGTCTCTCGCTCATAATGCCCCCAAGGCTCTTTCCGCGCGGCTAAGTGGCCTGGCGCGCCGGTATCTGGATCAGGTTGACAAAGGACATCGCCACCGCGCCGTGCTGGTTGGTCACGGTCATCAACATGGTCAGGACCCCTCGATCGGGTTTGCTGTCGGACCGGCGAACATCGATGATTTCGCGCCGGATCGACAGCAGATCGCCCGGCCGCACCGCGCTCCGCCACTGCAGGTCGTCGACCTTGAGGCCGAGCAGCGGCGTGTCGCCGAAGGGCGCCGAATCGACGAATTCGCGCATCACGACCGCAGCGACATGCCAGCCGCTGGCGATCAGGCCGCCAAAGCGTCCCCTGGCCGCTGCCTCGGCATCGACATGCATCGGCTGCGGGTCATATTCGCGGGCGAAGCGGATGATGTCCGCCTCGGTCATCTCGATCGGACCGCCAGTCCAGACCTGCCCGATTTCAAGGTCTTCGAGAAAGAGCGAATGCGCAGCCAAAATCACCTCCGGAACCGATACCCCCGCACCCGGAACGCCCGGTGATGGCTCTCGGCGCCTATGTCAACCACAGGCGCGGCGGCCTCATTCGACCGTCAGCACGATCTTCCCGACATGCGCGCCCGCCTGCATCCGCGCGTGCGCCGCGGCGGCTTCGGCGAGCGGAAAGGCTTGGTCCATCGCGGGCTTCCACGCGCCCTCCGCCAGGCGCGGCCACAATGTGCGGTGGATTTCGTCGGCCAGCGCCGCCTTGAAGTCGGCGCTGCGCGCGCGCAGCGTCGATCCGGTCATCGTCAGGCGGCGGCGCATCACCTGGCTGATGTCGATCTCGACCTTCGCCCCGCGCTGGAAAGCGATGGTGACATGGCGCCCGTCGTCGGCGAGGCATTCGAGATTGCGCGGCACATAGTCGCCGCCGACCATGTCGAGCACGGCGTTGACGCCCTTGCCGTCGGTGAACGCCTTGACCGCCGCGACATAGTCGTCGTTCGAATAATCGACCGCCAAGTCGGCACCGAGCGCGGTCGCCGCGGCGCATTTGTCGGCGCTGCCGCAGGTCACGATCACCTTGATGCCAAACAATTTACACAGCCCGATCGCGGTGGTGCCGATGCCGCTGGTGCCGCCATGGACCAGCACCGTCTCGCCCTCCATCACCCAGGCGCGTTCGAACAGATTGTGCCACACGGTGAACACCGTTTCGGGCAGCGCTGCGGCCTCGGCCATCGAAAAGCCGTTCGGCACCGGCAAACAGCTGCCCGTCGGCGCGGTGCAATATTCGGCATAGCCGCCGCCCGCGATCAGCGCGCACACCGCCTGCCCCAGCTGTTCGGGGTCGCCCCCCGGCCCGACCGCGACGATCGTCCCCGCGACCTCCAGCCCCGGCAGGTCCGATGCCCCCGGCGGCGGCGGATAAAAGCCCATGCGCTGCAGCACGTCGGGGCGGTTGACCCCCGCTGCGGCGACGCGGATCAGCACCTCGCCCGGTCCCGGTCGCGGCACGGGGCGCGTTTCGGGCACCAAAACTTCGGGGCCGCCCGGCGCGCTTATCGCGATGGCGGTCATGCTTTCCGGCACGCTGGTCACGTCTTGGTCCCCCTGCTTCCCACAGGCGCGCCTTATTGACAGCGCGGGGCGGCGGGTCAACAGTTTCGCCGCCGATCAACAGCATGAGGACAAAAGGATCCGGGCGATGGACGACGACAACGAACCCCGCCGCCGCGACGATGTGCTGGCGGCGCTGACCAAGCAGCCGCTCGACCCCTTGTCGGTCGACGAACTGAACGACCGCATCGTCGTCTTGCAGGAAGAGATCGAACGGACGCGCGCGCGGATCAGCTTTGCGACGAGCCACAAGCTGAGCGCCGACGCCTTGTTCAAGAAAAGCTAGCCGCGCGGCCCGGACTCGCTCCATAAGGCGCCATGGATTTCAACGACCAGCTGACCCGCTATTTCGGCACCGCCGACCTTGCGGCGATCCACCCCGAGGCGCTCGCCGCGGGCACCGAACGCATGCGCGTCGATTTCGGCCTCGAAACCAACCCCGGCCGCCGCTTTGCCTTGTGGGCGTTGATGCACATGCTCGGCGTCGCGCCCGACCTCGATGTCGCGTTCAAGGACGCGGGCGAGCGCGATCTGGCCCGCGATTTCATGGATATGGTCGACAGGGCGGGTGAGGATGACGGCTGACCACCGGTTGCGGGCATAAATCCTCCCTGCGGCGAAGCCGTGGGGAGGGGGACCGCCGCGAAGCGGTGGTGGAGGGGCCGCGGCCGCGCGCCAGTCTTTGACGGCGTCGGCCCCTCCGTCAGCCCTACGGGCTGCCACCTCCCCATCGCTGCGCGACAGGGAGGATCGGCAAGGTCCGCTTCCCACCCCAATCCCCAACGCCGCGTTAACCATATTCCAACCCCGATCTGCGCAAATTCGTGGCACCGACCGCTTTTCCCTTGCAGGCTGGCGGCGGCGTCGCCACCTTGTGTCTATCGGGCGGGCCTCTCCCCGGCTTGTCCCCAAGGAGATAAGCCTATGCCGTCCTTTTCGGAGAGCCTCGAAAAGACCCTGCACAATGCGCTGAAGGCGGCTTCCGAGCGCCATCACGAATATGCGACGCTCGAGCATCTGCTCTACGCGCTGATCGACGACGATCATGCCGCCGAAGTGATGCGCGCCTGCGGCGTCGCGCTCGACGACCTGCAATCGGCGGTCGTCCATTATCTCGACACCGAACTCGACAGCCTGAAGGTCGAAGGACACAGCGACCCGTCGCCGACGAGCGGATTCCAGCGCGTCGTCCAGCGCGCGATCCTGCACGTCCAGTCGTCGGGCAAGGATGAGGTGACCGGCGCCAACGTCCTCGTCGCGCTCTTCTCCGAACGCGAAAGCTATGCCGTCTATTTCCTGCAGCAGCAGGATTTGACGCGCCTCGACGCGGTCTCCTACCTCAGCCACGGCGTCGGCAAGGGCGGCAAGCCCTCGCCGCAGGCCGAGCCCGAGGAAAAGGAAGAAACGAAGGACAAGGCAGACGCGAAGAACAAAAAAGAGACCGCGCTCGACCAGTTCACCGTCAACCTCAACGAAAAGGCCAAGGTCGGCAAGGTCGATCCGCTGATCGGCCGCACCGCCGAGGTCGATCGCACGATCCAGATCCTTTGCCGCCGGTCGAAGAACAACCCGCTTTATGTGGGTGATCCCGGCGTCGGCAAGACCGCGATCGCCGAAGGTCTCGCGCGCAAGATCATCGAAGGCGACGTGCCCGAGGTGCTGCTGCCCGCGGTCATCTATTCGCTCGACATGGGCGCCTTGCTCGCGGGCACGCGTTATCGCGGCGATTTCGAGGAACGGCTGAAACAGGTCGTCACCGAGCTCGAAGGGCTGCCTCACGCGATCCTGTTCATCGACGAGATTCACACGGTGATCGGCGCCGGCGCGACCAGCGGCGGCGCGATGGACGCGTCGAATCTCTTGAAACCCGCACTGTCGGGCGGCGTGATCCGCTGCATCGGCTCGACGACCTACAAGGAGTTCCGCAATCACTTCGAAAAGGATCGCGCGCTGCTGCGCCGCTTCCAGAAGATCGACGTGATCGAACCGAGCCTCGAGGATACCAAGAAAATCCTCGCCGGGCTGCGCAGCGCGTTCGAGGCGCATCACCAGGTGCGTTATACGCAGGATGCGATCAACGCCGCGGTCGACCTGTCGGCGCGCTACATCAACGACCGCAAATTGCCCGACAAGGCGATCGACGTGATCGACGAGGTCGGCGCGATGCAGATGCTCGTCGCTCCGTCGAAGCGCAAAAAGACGATTACGGCGAAGGAGATCGAGCAGGTCATCGCGACGATGGCGCGCATCCCGCCCAAATCGGTGTCGAGCGACGACAAGGCGACGCTCGCCAATCTCGAAACCGACCTGAAGCGCGTCGTCTTCGGCCAGAACACCGCGATCGAGGTGCTGTCGTCGGCGATCAAGCTGAGCCGCGCGGGCCTGCGCGATCCCGAAAAGCCGATCGGCAACTATCTGTTCAGCGGCCCCACCGGCGTCGGCAAGACCGAGGTCGCCAAGCAGCTCGCGTCGATCATGGGCATTCCGCTCCAGCGCTTCGACATGTCCGAATATATGGAGCGCCACAGTGTGTCGCGCCTGATCGGTGCGCCTCCGGGCTATGTCGGTTATGATCAGGGCGGGCTGCTCACCGATGCGATCGACCAGAATCCGCATTGCGTGCTGCTGCTCGACGAGATCGAAAAGGCGCATCCCGACCTGTTCAACATATTGTTGCAGGTGATGGATCATGGCCGGCTGACCGATCACCACGGGAAGACGGTCGACTTCCGCAACGTCATCCTGATCATGACGACCAATGCGGGCGCCAGCGACATGGCGCGCGAAGGCATCGGCTTCGGCGCCTTCACCCGCGAGGATGTGCAGGAGGAAGCGGTGAAGAATCTCTTCACTCCCGAATTCCGCAACCGCCTCGATGCGATCGTGCCGTTCGGCTATCTGCCGCCCGAAGTGGTCGCGCGCGTCGTCGACAAGTTCATCCTCCAGCTCGAAATGCAGCTCGCCGACCGCAACGTCCATATCCAGCTCGACGAAGCGGCGCGCGAATGGCTGACCGGCAAGGGCTATGACAAGCTGTACGGCGCGCGTCCGATGGGCCGCCTGATCCAGGAAAAGATCAAGCAGCCGCTCGCCGAGGAGCTATTGTTCGGCAAGCTCGTCCATGGCGGCGAGGTCAAGGTGAAGATGAAGACCGGCGACGATGCCAAGGTCGGCAACCCGCTGACCTTCGAAATCGTCTCGGCGCCCCCCAAGGCGAGCAAGGCGAAAGCCAAGCCTAAAGCCGACAAGGCGAAGAAGGAAGCCGAATAGCGACCGAAAACGCCCTCCCCTCAGGGGAGGGCAGCGAGACTTGGACCGGCGTAGCCGGGCCGTAGTAACAGCGAGTGGGGGCCATCGACCTTGCACAAGGCCGCTGGCCTCCACCCCAACCCCTCCCCTGCAGGGGAGGCGCTTGATGCTTGGTTCGCGTTAAACGGATCGCAACCCCCTGCTGCTATGCCCGCCGCTCCTGACAATGGGGGACCGGGGCAGACGATGACGACACAATTGCAGCAATGGCTGGGCGAAGCGAATATGCTCCGCGAATTCGACCGCTGGTTCGACAGCGTGATGCGCAGCGGCAATTTCGACGAGCTCGACGCCTTCCTGACCGAAGAACTGCTCGCGCATGTCCATCCGATCACCTCGCTCTGCCTCGCGCGGCCGCTGTCGGCGGTGCGGGTCACCGGCTGGGACGAACTCGCCGCCGATGTGCTGCGCGACGAGGAACGCCACGCCGCCGCCGGCCCCGTCACCGCGATCGGTGTCGACCTGTCGGCGCACTGCGAACCCGACGACGACGCCTGGCCGCTCGAAGTCAATTTCTACGACGATGAGGCCTTTCCGTTCGGCGACGGCGACCTTACCGACATCAACGCCGCCGCCGCCGACACCAGCACGCCCTGGCAGGGCGAGTTTCGCGACATCGTCAACAGCCTGACCGTCGTCGGGCTCGGCCGCATCTATCGCGCGATCTCGGCCAATGCCCCCGGCCGCATCCCCTTCAGCGAACCCGCGCCGGTCGATGTCGTCGCCGATCGCCTCGGCCGCTATTTCATCACCCTGCGTTTCCATCAGGCGCTCGTCCGCGACGCGACGAACGAGGGCCTGCCCCGCCCGATGGTGCTGCTCGGCGGCGCGCACGACGTCGATCCCTGGTATGAAGCCGGCTATTGGTGCGAAACCGCGCACGCCGGCGACGACAAGATCGCCTCGATCCTCGACGCGCGCGACGAGGCGAACCGGGCGCGCTTCCAGGCCGAAACCGAAATGAAAATCGCCGAATGGCGCGACCGCCGCAACGTGATCACGCGCCGCCAGCTCCGCGCCGACAAGCAGCAGGCGTTCATCGATCTCAGCATCGCGCAGGACGCGATGTTCCACAGCATCACCGGCCTCGGCGACGGCCGCCCGTCGCACGAACTGTCGGACCATGAATATGAGATGCTGCTCTATGCCTGGCAGCGCCAGCGCGCCGAAAAGATCGGCGACGACCCCGACGCGATCGCAATTCCGGAAGCACCGCGCGGCGGACTGTTCGGGCTGTTCAGCCGGGCGTCTTGACGCGGGGAGGCGGCTCTCGCATTTCGGCGCCGCATCGCCTATATCGCTCCCATGTACGACTATGTCTCCGTGACCACCCGCGAGCCCGGCGCGACCACCCCCGTGCGCGACGGCACGATCAAGCTGCACGATGCGGCGGGCTTCGACGGGATGCGCAAGGCGGGGCGGCTGTCGGCCGAAATCCTCGACGCGCTCGTCCCCTTCGTCCAGCCCGGGGTGACCACCGGTGCGATCGACGACCTCGTTCGCACGATGATGCTCGACGGTGGCGGTATTCCGGCGACGCTCGGATACCGCGGCTTCACCCACAGCTGCTGCACCAGCATCAACCATGTTGTCTGCCACGGCATCCCCGACGACAAGCCGGTGCGCGACGGCGACATCGTCAACATCGACGTCACCAGCATCATCGACGGCTGGCACGGCGACACCAGCCGCATGTATCTGGTCGGCGATGTCCCGATCAAGGCGAAGCGGCTGGTCGAGGTCACCTATGAATGCCTGATGCTCGGCATCGAGCAGGCGAAGCCCGGCAACCGCATGGGCGACGTCGCGCACGCGATCCAGACCCACGCCGAAAAGCATCGCTATTCGGTCGTCCGCGATTTCTGCGGCCATGGGCTGGGACAGATGTTCCACGACGCGCCCGAAGTCGTCCACGCCGGCCGCCCCGGCACCGGCCCCGAACTGCGCCCCGGCATGTTCTTCACCATCGAACCGATGATCAACACCGGCAAATATGCGGTGAAGATGCTCGCCGACGGCTGGACCGCGGTGACCCGCGACCGCTCGCTTTCGGCGCAGTTCGAACATAGCATCGGCATTACCGAGACGGGGTGCGAGATTTTCACCGCCAGCCCGACGGGCCTGAACGCCCCGCCCTGGCAAAGCTGAACAGCCCGGCGATCTGTATTTCGTCATCCCGGACTTGATCCGCGATCCATGACTTCCAGCGTCGCTCCGGCCTTCGTGGACCCCGGATCAAACCCGGGGTGACGACAAGAGGCCGCCCACCCCCTCCGCCCCCCATTTTCCCGCTTGCACGCTACGCCCTTCGGGCGCAGTCTTGACGTTAACGTCAAGCATAGGCGTCGAACGGGAGAGCATGGGATGGCGAAACGGGTCTTTTCGGTCGCGCTGCTGGGCAGCGCGCTGCTGGCACTGGCGGCATGCAACGCATCGAAGAATGAGAGCGCAAGCGGCGGCGGATCGCTCGACGCGGCGGAACAGGCCAGCGAGACCCTGCTCAAAACCGGCGGCAATGGCGACGACTGGGGCGCCATCGGCTTCAGCTACGACGAACAGCGCTTCAGCCCGCTCACCGACATCAACGACAAGAATGTCGGCCAGCTCGGCGTCGCCTGGACCGCCGACCTCGACGATGCGCGCGGGCAGGAAGCCACGCCGGTCGTCGTCGATGGCGTGATGTATGTGACCCACGCCTGGTCGAAGGTGAGCGCCTGGGACGCCGCGACCGGAAAATTGCTGTGGAAATTCGACCCCAAGGTTCCCGGCGAACGCGCGGTTTCGGCCTGCTGCGACGTCGTCAATCGCGGCGTCGCGGTCTGGGGCGACAAGCTGTTCGTCGGCGCGCTCGACGGCCGCCTGATCGCGCTCGACCGCAAGACCGGCAAGGAATTATGGTCGACGCAGACCTTCGACACGTCAAAGCCTTACACCATCACCGGCGCCCCTCGCGTCGTGAAGGACATGGTACTGATCGGCAACGGCGGCGCCGAATTCGGGGTGCGCGGCTATGTCACCGCCTATGACGCCGACACCGGCAAGGAACGCTGGCGCTTCTACACCGCACCGAACCCCGAGAAGAAGGCGGACGGCGCGGTCAGCGACGACATTTTCGCGAGCAAGGCCAACGCGACCTGGCCCGACAAGGGCGAGTGGAAGGTGTCGGGCGGCGGCGGCACCGTGTGGGACGCGATCGTCTACGACAAGGATCTCGACCAGATCTACCTCGGCGTCGGCAACGGCAATCCATGGAACCACGGCGAGCGCTCGAACGGCGAAGGCGACAACTGGTTCCTCTCCTCGGTCGTCGCGCTCGACGCCTCGACCGGCAAATATAAATGGCATTATCAGGAAACCCCGGCCGAAACCTGGGACTATACCGCGACCCAGCCGATCATCCTCGCCGAGCAGGCGGTGGGCGGCAAACCGACCAAGGTGCTGTACCATGCGCCGAAGAACGGCTTTTTCTTCACCATCGACCGCACCAGCGGCAAGCTGATCGATGCGAAGCCTTTCGTCGACGGGATCAACTGGGCGACCGGCTACGACATGGCGACGGGCCGCCCGATCGAGAATCCCGAGGCGCGCTTCTACAAGACCGGCAAGCCCTTCATCGCGATCCCCGGGGCGCTCGGCGCGCACAACTGGCACCCGATGAGCTACAACCCGGCGACGGGTCTCGTCTACATCCCGGCGCAGCAGATTCCGCAGGGCTATCTCCAGGACATGGACGAGCTCGACAAGCGCAAGGTGCTCGGCTTCAACGTCGGCACCTCGCTCAACAAGACGATGCTGCCCGACGACAAGGCCGCCTTCCGCGCCGCAATCGCCGCGACCACCGGCCGCCTCGTCGCCTTCGACCCGCGCACCGGCAAGGTCGCCTGGGCGGTCGATTATCCGGCGGCGTGGAACGGCGGCACGATGACCACCGCGGGCAACCTCGTCTTCCAGGGCACCAGCACCGGCCGCTTCCGCGCCTACACCGCCGACACCGGCAAGCAGTTGCTCGACCTCGACATGCAGTCGGGGATCGTCAGCGCGCCTTCGACCTTCCGCGTCGGCGGCGTCCAATATGTGGCGTTCATGACCAGCAAGGGCGGCGCCTTCCCGCTCGTCGCCGGGGTTGCCGGCGGCGTCACGCGCAAGGTGCCGAACATCCCGCGCCTCGTCGTCATGAAGATCGGCGGCACCGCAAAGCTCCCCGCCCTGCCCGCGGCGGCGGCGTTCGCCTGGAACCCGCCGGCGCAGTTCGGCACCGCGGCGCAGGTCGCGGCGGGCAAGGCGCATTTCGGGCGCTATTGCATGGTCTGCCACGGCGACAGCGCGATCGGCAACGGCTTCACCCCCGACCTGCGCGTCTCGGGCCTGCTGGGCAATGCCGATGCGTGGAAGGGCGTGATCATCGACGGGGCGCTCAAGGACAACGGCATGGTCAGCTTCGCCAAGGTGCTCACGCCCGCCGATGCCGAGGCGATCCGCGCCTATGTCGTCGACCGCTCGATCTGGACCAAGGCCAACCTCGCCGACACCGCAGCGCCGATGGGACGCTGATCTGCCGCTTTTTTAGGCAGCAAGATTGCGCCGCTGCCCACCCCTTGGGCAGCGGCGCAATATGCTTTCAAAATTCTTGCTGAAACCCTGCGATTCGCCAATTGGCACGGCTTTTGATTGGTGCAAGATGGCGGGACACCGCACCGACTCGACGGCGAACCGGACAGGCCGACCTGATCCGGCTCGATGCGCAAGGGGCGGCGGCCAGCCCAAAGGGGGACGAGAAGCGTGAAGAAGATTGAGGCGATCATCAAGCCGTTCAAGCTCGACGAAGTGAAGGAAGCGCTGCACGAAGTCGGTGTCAGCGGCATCACCGTCACCGAGGCCAAGGGCTTCGGTCGGCAGAAGGGTCACACCGAACTGTATCGCGGTGCCGAATATGTCGTCGACTTTCTGCCCAAGGTGAAGCTCGAAGTCATCGTCGAGGATTCGATGGCCGAACGCGTGGTGGAGGCGATCGCAGCCGCCGCGCAGACCGGCCGCATCGGCGATGGCAAAATCTTCGTCATCCCGGTCGAGACCGCGCTGCGGATCCGGACCGGCGAACGCAACGAGGACGCGCTCTAAATTCTCCGCACTTTTCGAAAACCCGAAAACCCCCGGCACGCCGGACCATTTCGCAAGAAGGAAGCATAGACGATGGCTACGAAGCCCAAGGATATCATCGCGCGGATCAAGGAAAACGACATCGAGTGGGTCGACCTGCGCTTCACCGACCCCAAGGGCAAGTGGCAGCACCTCACCATGGTCGCCTCGGTCCTCGGCGAGGACGAACTCGAAGACGGGCTGATGTTCGACGGCTCGTCGATCGAAGGCTGGAAGGCGATCAACGAATCCGACATGATCCTGATGCCCGACCTCGACGCGGTCTATGACGATCCCTTTTCGGCGACCCCGATGCTCGTGATCTTCTGCGACATCGTCGAACCGTCGACCGGCGAAGGCTATGCCCGCGACCCGCGCACCACCGCGAAGCGCGCCGAGGCCTATGTCGCCTCGACCGGCATCGGCGACACCGTCTATGTCGGCCCCGAAGCCGAATTCTTCATGTTCGACGACGTCCGTTTCGAAACCGGCTACAACAAGTCGGGCTTCGAGATCGACGATATCGAACTGCCGACCAACACCGGCCGCAGCTATGAAGGCGGCAACCTCGGCCACCGTCCGCGCGCCAAGGGCGGCTATTTCCCCGTCGCGCCGGTCGACAGCGCCGTCGACATCCGCGCCGAGATGGTCTCGACCATGCTCGAACTCGGCCTGCCGTGCGACAAGCACCACCATGAGGTCGCCGCGGCGCAGCACGAGCTCGGCCTGACCTTCGGCACGCTGACCGAAACCGCCGACCGCATGCAGATTTACAAATATGTCGTCCACCAGGTCGCCCATGCTTATGGCAAGACCGCGACCTTCATGCCCAAGCCGATCAAGGACGACAACGGCAGCGGCATGCACACGCACATCTCGATCTGGGAAAAGGGCAAGCCGCTCTTCGCCGGCAACGGCTATGCGGGCCTCAGCGACATGTGCCTCTATTTCATCGGCGGCGTCGTCAAGCATGCCAAGGCCTTGAACGCCTTCACCAACCCGACGACGAACAGCTACAAGCGCCTCGTCCCCGGCTTCGAAGCCCCGGTGCTGCTCGCCTATTCGAGCCGCAACCGTTCGGCCTCGTGCCGCATCCCCTATGGTGCGGGCGCCAAGTCGAAGCGCGTCGAATTCCGCTTCCCCGACGCGATGGCCAACCCCTATCTCTGCTATTCGGCGCTGCTGATGGCGGGCCTCGACGGCATTCAGAACAAGATCCACCCGGGCGACCCGATGGACAAGAATCTCTACGACCTGCCGCCCGAGGAACTGGCCGAAGTCCCGACCGTCTGCGGAAGCTTGCGCGAAGCGCTCGACGCGCTGCTCGCCGACCATGACTTCCTGCTCAAGGGCGACGTCTTCACCAAGGACCAGATCGAAGCCTATGTCGAACTGAAGTGGGACGAGGTCTATCGCGTCGAACAGACCCCGAGCCCGGTCGAGTTCGACATGTACTACAGCGCCTGATCCACGCGATCAGCGTTGCCAAGGGGGGCGCCCGGTTCGGGGGGACCGGGCGCCCTTATTGTTCGTGGTGCGAGCGGCGCAACGGAGAATGTCGGCGTTGGGGTGGGAAGCGGACATTGCAGCTTTCTTACTTTGTCATCCCCGCGAAAGCGGGGACCCAGAGCGTCCGTTAGCTGGCCCATCCCTGGCTTCCCGCTTTCGCGGGAATGACAATGTGAGAGATGAGGCAGCAATCGATCGCTCGCTACCGTTCCAAAAGGGCCAAGCCGACAGCCCCGACCTTATTTGGTTCACCTAAAGGCGCAAAGGCACGAAGAGGCTGGCCCGCGGCCGCCCGCTCCCCGAAATCCTATTTCGTCACGCAACCCGCCCTACCCCCTTTCCTAATTTACCCCGCCATGCTTCAAACTGGCAGATGACCGACCCGACTCGCCCAACCACCATTCTCGAGGGCACTATCCTCGCCTTCGCCCCCGTGCCGCAGCAACGGCGCCGCGCCGATGGCTGGACCCCGCTGACGCAGGAACGCTTCATCCGCGCGCTCGAGGCGATGGGGTCCATCGGCGCCGCCGCGAAAGCCGTCGGGATGAGCCGCCGTTCGGCCTATAAATTGCGTGATCGCGACGGTGCCGACGGCTTCGCGCACGCCTGGGACCGGGCGCTCGATCTCGGGCGCGGGCGGATGTTCGACTATGCGATGGACCGCGCGCTCAATGGCATCACCACGGTACGCATCCTTCGCGGCGGCGCCGTCGATGTGACCGGAGGCCCCGACATGGCGCTCGTCCACGCCGCGCTGCGCGAACCCGCCGCGCCCGTTAAGGGCACAAAGGGCACAGAATGAAGCCGCCGACCGGGGGCCTTTGTGACCTTAAGGAGGTACAGAGTTCATCTCGCCGTTTCTTTTCCCGCCGCCCGTCATTGCAAAGACATTGGTAACCGCCATGATCCAAGCTAGATGAACGCGATCAGGGGGAGTATTGTTCGTGCGTTCGATTGCCGTTTTTCTTGCTGGGACCTGTCTGGCGCTCGCCGCGCCCGCTTTCGCGGCGGACGCGCCGCTCTATTCGGCGCCCGCCGAATGGGTGGTGCAAAACGGCGGACCGTTGCCCGCGGGCGATGCCGCGACGCCCTGGCTGCTCAGCGACCAACAGATATTGATCGAGGCCGACAAGCGCTCGACCTTCAGCGACCATGCCTTTCGCATCCAGTCGGCCGACGCGCTGCGCAACTGGAATGACCTGCAGTTCGTCTGGCACCCCGACCGCGACGACCTGATCGTCCACAGGCTCCAGATCGTGCGTGGCGGCGCGACGATCGACCTGCTCGCGCAGGGCCTCAAGCTCACCGTGCTGCGCCGCGAAAAGGATTTCGAGCAGAAGACGATCGACGGGCTGCTGACCGGCACCGCGGCGATCGAGGATCTGCGCGTCGGCGACATCGTCCGTTTCTCGGCGACGATCGTCGAGCGCAGCGACGTGCTGGCCGACAACAGCGAGGCGATGGTCGACGTCGAGGCGAAGCCGGCGTCGATCGCGCAAGGGTCGGTGCGCGTACTGTGGCCGCAGGGCCTGCCGATCAAATGGAAGGCGTTCGGCAAGGGCATCGCCCCGGTCGAACAGGACCAGGGCGGCTATCATAGCCTCACCCAGGCGCAGCCGGTGATCAAGCAGGACGAGATGCCCGAAGATGCGCCGCTGCGCTTCAAACGGTCGCCGGGCCTGGAATTTTCGACCTTCGCCACGTGGAACGACCTGTCGCGCACCACCGCGCCGCTCTATGCGACAAAGGGCACGATCAAGGAGGGCGGCACGCTCGCCGCCGAGATCGACAAGATCGCCCGGGCGAACCGCGACCCGAAGGCGCGGACCGCCGCCGCGCTCGCTTTCGTCCAGAACGAAATCCGCTATCTCTACAACGGCCTCGCCAACGGCAATTATGTGCCACAGACGCCCGAGCAGACCTGGACGCTGCGCTACGGCGACTGCAAGGCCAAGACGCTGCTGCTGCTCGCAGTTCTCGACCGGCTCGGCATCGACGCGCAGCCCGCGTTCGTCAGTTCGCAGCTCGGCAACCTCCTACCCACCCGCCTGCCCGCGCTCGGCGCCTTCGACCATGTCGTCGTCCAGGCGCGGATCGACGGCACCGACTATTGGCTCGACGGCACGACCGCTGGCGTCCATATCGACGACCTCGCCGACGTGCCGCCCTTCGGCTACGTCCTGCCGGTCGCGGCGGCGGGGCACGACCTGCTGCCCTTGCCTGTGCGGAAACCGGCGCGGCCCGATTTTTCGTTGAGCCTGACCTATGACCAGTCGGCGGGCCTCGCCTTTCCGCCGCTTTTCGACCTCTCCTTCACGATGCGCGGCGAACTCGCGGCGCGGATCGGCGGCATGAAGGATCAGACGACGCCGGAACAACTGCGCAGCCTTACCCGCCGGGCGCTCGGCAGCTTCATCGAGGGCGGTACGATCCATACCCGGTCGATCGAATTCGACGAGGCACGGGGGATCGCGACCATCCGCGCGTCGGGTATCGGCAGCCAGCCATGGTCCCGCGACGAGCCGCGCGCCTATGTCAATCTCGACGGGCTGGTCGCCGATTTCGAGATCAAGGCCGACCGCACCCGCGCCGCATGGCGCGACATCCCGCTCGCCGGGGCCGCGCCGAGCCTCATCGTGCAGAAACTCACGCTAAAGCTGCCGCCGCGCCCCGGCTATACGATCGAAGGCGATACCGCCGCCGACCTGACGATCGCCGGCAT
Organism: Sphingopyxis sp. GW821-FHT02C12; assembly: GCF_059421785.1. Taxonomy (NCBI): domain Bacteria; kingdom Pseudomonadati; phylum Pseudomonadota; class Alphaproteobacteria; order Sphingomonadales; family Sphingopyxidaceae; genus Sphingopyxis; species Sphingopyxis sp. GW821-FHT02C12. Next base: position 1,738,977 of record NZ_JBWKVQ010000001.1, on the reverse strand, counting down.
CGGCATGCGGCGCGAGGCGAAGCTGGCCGGCAACCGGCTCGATCAGACCGAGACGATCTGGAACAGCGGTGCCGAGATCGCGGCGAACCAATTGCCCGCCGCACGCGCGCAGGTCGCCGCCGCCAAGCAGCGCGAATTCATCCTCCGCGCCCCCGCAGGCTTCCCTTCGCCCGCCGAGGAAATCGCCGCCGCCAAGAAGGACAAGCGCCTCGGGCCGCTGCTCGCCGCCTATCAAAAGGCGATCGACGACGATCCCGACGCGGTCGCCGGCTATCTGAATCGCGCCACCTTCAACATCGACATTTTCGAACCGCGCGCCGCGCTGGCCGACCTTGACGAGGCGATCCGGCGCGAGGGCGACGCGAGTGCCTATCTCAGCCGCTCGAGCGTTCATTTCCAGCTCGGCGAATTCGAAAAGGCGCTCGTCGACGTCGACGAGGCGCTGGCACTCGACCCGGCGTCCGAAGACGCGCTGGGGTGGAAGGTGGCGACTTTGGGGGAGATGGAGCGCTTTGACGAAGCGATCGCGCTCGCCGATGATCAGATGTCGCTCGCCAAGGACAAGCGCGGCTGGACGACGACCAAGGCCGACCTGCTCGGCAAGGCGGGCCGCGCCGAAGAGGGGATATCGCTGCTCACCGCCGCGCTCGCCGACCGGCCCGGCGATTCGAGCCTGCTCAACCAGATGTGCTGGCTCAAGGGCACGCGGTCGATCCAGCTCGACACCGCGCTCAAGGATTGCACACGTGCGATCGAACTCACCGACACGCCGGCATCGGTGCTCGATAGCCGTGCGATGGTCTTCTATCGCCTCGGGCGGATGGAGGAGGCGCGCGCCGACCTCGATGCCGCGCTCAAGATCAGCCCCGACCTGCCCGCCTCGCTGTTCATGCGCGCGATTGTCCGGCTGCGGGATAACGACCGCGAAGGCGCGCAGGCCGACCTCGCGCTGGCCCGGCTACAGCATGGGCGGATCGATGCCGAATATGCGGGCTACGGGATCAAGCCCTGACCGGCCTATCGGACCATCATCCCCCGCCGCCCGATCGCGACGAACGATCCGAGCAAGAGCGCGGCGGCGGGTATGGTCACCACGTCGACCGGCGTCAGCCGCACGCCGAGACCCAGGAAATCGGCGGCGCCCCACAGCGACAGGACGATCCAGCTCAGATAAAAGGCCCAGGATGCACCCTCGAGCCCGAGTTGACGGCCGAGTTCGTCGAACCGGTCGCGCCACAGCCAGCTGACCAGTGCGCCGCCCGCCAGCATCAGCGCCAGCACCGCGAAGGCGACGCCGGCGGGGACGAGGCCGGCCGCGAAATCGGGGCCGCGGGCGACCGCGAGCAGCACCAGCGTCGCGCCGAGCAGCGCCATGACGATGGTCGAAAAGAGCAGGTTGGTGCGATCGTCGCGCAGCTCGTCGGCATCGGCGACATTGAGCACTTTGGCCCCGGCGCGCGGCGCCGCGACGCCGAACCCCACCATCGCCGCCATCAGCAAATAGACGAGCCCGACCCCGGCGAGCGCGATTCGCGACGGCCCCATCGCGTCGAGCAGGTCGGTGCCCGCCAGCGCCAGCACGCCCGACATCGCCGCCGCGCCGACCAGCGCGCCCATCGCCGTGCTCATGGCCGTCTTGCGCCACTTGCCGCGTCCATCCTTTGCCAGGGCCATCGTCATCATTCCTTCTCCGGCGTCCAGTGATCGATAAACAACACCCGCACCTCGACCCCGAACAGGGTCGCCATGCGCAGCGCGAGCGGCAGGCTGGGGTCATATTTGTCGGTCTCGACCGCGTTGATCGTCTGCCGCGAAACCTGCAGCCGGCGTGCCAGCTCGCCCTGGCTCCACCCCGCCGCTTCGCGATGATCGCGCACCCGATTTTCCAACGACCATCCTCTCGCCTGTCAAGAGCTCTTTACAGCGATCAACACCAGCCTGTCAAACACTCTTTACAGGCCACGCTTACGCTTTCCTAACCCGCCGCTGCTACATCGGGCGCAGGGCGAACAGGGGGCACAGTCCATGATGCGGAAAATCACGGTGATCGCGGCACTGCTGCTGCTCGCGGGCTGCGGCAAGGCGCTCGAGCTGGTCAATCAGACGCGAGTCGTCGCGGCGCCGCGCGAAGAAGTGTTCAAGAAAATGTTCGGCGACGGCACCGACACCGGGCTGCCGCTGGTCACCAACGGCGGTTCGACCAAGCTTTACGAGCTGGTGGTCGAAAAGGGCGATCCCGAATGGTCGGCGGTCGTCCCCAAACAGCGCCCCGACGCCTACAAGATCAAATATGCGGTCGCGATGGAAATCCCGCGCGAAATGCACATCCTCTACAGCATCGACGACGGTGCAGTGACCACCGGCCTCAAATTCACCCTCGAGGAACTGGCGCCCGACAAGACGCGGGTCGTCTTCCACGTCGACGAGCTGAAGGGCCATGATACCGAGGGCCTCGCGGTCAACACCGCAAAGCTGCATGCGATCGCCTATGAGGCGCTGAAAAAGCTCAAGGATTTCGACGAGGTCAAGGAACCCGCCTGACGCGGACTTGCGGCGCGGGACATCGCACGCCACTATGCGGCTCCCCCCTCAGGAGCCTCCTTCATGAAATCCTTGCCGCTTGCCGCCTTCCTCGCCGCGTCGCTCGTGCTCGCCCCTGCGGCACAGGCGAAATTGTCGAAGGCCGAAGCGGCCATGGCGAAGACGGTCACCGCCGAGCAGGAACGCTCGATCGCGCTGCTCGAAAAGCTCGTCAACCAGAATAGCGGCTCGCTGAACCTCGCCGGCGTCGAAAAGGTCGCGGTGATGATGCGCGCCGAACTCGAACCGCTGGGTTTCACGGTCACCTGGAAACCGACGCCGGAAACGAAGCGCGCCGGCCATCTGATCGCGGTCCACAAGGGCAAGCAGGGCAATAAACGCCTCCTGCTCATCGCCCATCTCGACACCGTTTTCGAACCCGATTCGCCGTTCCAGGCCTTCACCCGCAAGGGCGATATGGGCGAAGGGCCCGGCGCGGGCGACGACAAGGGCGGCATGGTCGTCATCGTCGCGGCGCTGCGCGCGATGAAGGCGGCGGGAACGCTCAAGGACGCCAATATCGAAATCCATATGACCGGCGACGAGGAAGACGCCGGCGATCCGATCGAGAAAGCGCGCGCCGACCTGGTCGAAGCGGGCAAACGCAGCGACGTCGCGCTCGATTTTGAGGGGCTGGTGCGCGATGGCGGCGCCGACATGGGATCGATCGCGCGGCGCTCGTCGGAAAGCTGGACCGTCACCGCGACCGGCAAGTCGGCGCACAGCTCGGGCATCTTCAGCGCCGCGGCGGGCGACGGCGCTATCTATGAACTCACCCGCATCATCGCGCGTTTCCGCACTGAACTCCCCGAACCGAACCTGACCTTCAACGTCGGGCTGATCGCGGGCGGGCAGGACGCGACCCTCGACGCGGGCGGCATCCGCGCGACCGCCAACGGCAAGACCAACATCATTCCGCCGATCGCGATCGCACGCGGCGATTTGCGCACTTTGTCCGCCGAACAGGCGACGCGGGTGAAAGCAAAGATGGCGGCGATCGTCGCCGAGCACGCCCCCGGCACCGGCGCGAAGCTGAGCTTTGACCCCGGCGGTTACCCGCCGATGGCGCCGACCGACGGCAACCGCGCGCTGCTGGGCAAGCTCAACAGCGTGAACCGCGACCTCGGGCTGGCCGAGATGGCGGCGCTCGATCCGCTCAAGCGCGGCGCCGGCGACATCAGCTTCGTCGCCGCCGATGTCGACGGGCTCGCGGGCCTCGGCCCCTATTCGACCGGCGACCATGCGCCGGGCGAGGCCGTCGACCTGCCGAGCATCGAGCGGCAGGCGACCCGCGCAGCGATCCTGATGTCGCGCCTCGCCGCCGAAAAGCGCTGACCGCGCCAAATTTAGCGCCAGACCGCGCTTGATTCATTCGCCGCCGTCATTAGGTAGCAATCCGATACGTATCCGGAACCGCCGATGGGAGAGAGAAAATGAGCAACTTCGAAACGCACCTGAAACAAAATTACATCGGCGGCCAGTGGGTCGACAGCCAGGGCGGCAAGGAACATCAGGTCATCAGCCCTTCGACCGAGGAAGCCACGACGACGATCGTGCTCGGCACCGCCGCCGACGTCGACGCCGCAGTCGAAGCTGCGAAAAAGGCCTTCGTCAGCTTCTCGCAGACCAGCCGCGAGGAACGGCTCGACCTGCTGAACCGCATCGTCGAGGAATATAAGAAGCGCATCCCCGACCTCGCCAAGTCGATGGCCGCCGAAATGGGCGCACCCGTCAGCTTCGCCGCCGCCGCACAGGCCCCCGCCGGACTCGGCGGTTTCCTCGGCACCATCGCCGCGCTGAAGGACTTCCAGTTCAAGGAACAGCATGGCGCCAACACCGTCGTCTATGAACCGATGGGCGTCGTCGGCATGATCACCCCGTGGAACTGGCCGCTCAACCAGATCGCGCTCAAGGTCGCCCCGGCGCTCGCCGGTGGCAACTGCATGGTGCTGAAACCCTCGGAAGAATGCCCGGGCAACGCGACCATCTTCGCCGAAATCCTCGACGCTGCGGGCGTACCCCCGGGCGTGTTCAACCTCGTGCAGGGTGACGGCCCGACCGTGGGCAATGCGATCTCGTCGCACCCCGGCATCGAAATGGTCAGCTTCACCGGCTCGACCCGCGCCGGCATCCTCGTGGCGAAGGCAGCCGCCGACACGGTCAAGCGCGTCCATCAGGAACTCGGCGGCAAGTCGCCGAACCTCGTCCTGCCCGACGCCGACCTCGCCGCCGTGCTGCCCCCGACGGTGCAGGGCGTGCTGATCAACACCGGCCAGAGCTGCATCGCGCCGACTCGCATCCTCGTCCAGAAGGAGCGCGAGGCCGAAGCGATCGGGGTCATCAAGGCGATGTTCGACGGCACCTCGGTCGGCGATCCGATGACCGAAGGCGGTCACATCGGCCCCGTCGTCAACAAGGCGCAATTCGACAAGATCCAGGGCCTGATCCAGTCGGCGATCGACGAGGGCGCGACGCTCGAAACCGGTGGCACCGGCCTGCCGGCCAACGTCAACCGCGGCTATTATATCAAGCCCACCGTCTTCTCGGGCGTCACCCCGAACATGCGCATCGCCAACGAGGAAGTGTTCGGCCCCGTCGCCACCGTCATGGCCTATGACACGCTCGACGAAGCGATCGCGGTCGCCAACGACACCGAATATGGCCTGTCGGCGGTGATCTCGGGCGACCCCGCCAAGGCCGCCGACGTCGCTCCGAAACTGCGCGCCGGCATGGTCGCGGTGAACAATTGGGGTCCCGCCCCGGGCGCGCCGTTCGGCGGCTACAAGGCGTCGGGCAACGGCCGCGAAGGCGGGTTGTTCGGCCTCAAGGACTTCATGGAGATCAAGGCGATCAGCGGCATTCCGGCGTAAGTCGAAAAAATCCTCCCTGCGGCGAAGCCGTGGGGAGGGGGGACCGCCGCGAAGCGGTGGTGGAGGGGCCAGCGACGCCTGCGCCAAGGCCCCTCCGTCAGCCGCTACGCGGCTGCCACCTCCCCATCGCTTCGCGACAGGGAGGATTGAAGACCCCTCCCTGTCGGGGAGGGGTTTTTCTTTGCCTCCCGGAAAGCTACACGCACCCCCATCATGACCAGCCGCTCTCCGCTCGCCCCCGCCGCCTTTCCCGCGCTCCCCGCCATCGCCGGCGTCACCCTTCGCGTCGCGCGCGCGCAGTACAAGAATTGGGACCGCTGCGACCTCACTTATGTCGAACTCACGCCGGGCACGACCGTCGCGGGCGTCTTCACGCGCAATGTCTGCTGCTCGTCCGAAGTCGAACTCGGCCGCGAACAGGTCAAGGATGGTTCGGCCCGCGCCCTTATCGTCAACGCCGGCAACAGCAACGCCTTCACCGGCTATCGCGGGCGCGAGGCGGTTGAACAGATCATGGGCCAGGTCGCCGACCATCTCGGCTGCGCACCGACCGACATCTTCGTCAGCTCGACCGGCGTCATCGGCGTGCCGCTGCCCAAGGACAGGGCGCGCGCCGGGGTCGATGCCGCGCTCACCGCGGAACCCTGCACATGGGAAGCCGCCGCCGAAACCATCTGCACCACCGACACCTTCGCCAAGGGCTCGGCCGCGAGCGCCGTCATCGGCGACCGCACCGTGCAGGTCGCGGGCATCGTCAAGGGATCGGGCATGATCGCACCCGACATGGCGACGATGCTCGGTTACATCTTCACCGACGCTGCGGTCGCGCCCGCGCTGCTGCAGGCGATGCTGACCGAAGCGACCGGCCCCAGCTTCAACAGCATCACCGTCGACAGCGACACCTCGACCAGCGACACCGTGCTGCTCTTCGCCACCGGTCAGGCGGGCAATGTGCCCCTCCAATCATGGGACGACGCCGGCGCCGACGCGCTCTACGCGGCGATCCGGCAGGTCTCGCTCGACCTCGCGCAGCAAGTCGTGCGCGACGGCGAAGGCGCGTCGAAATTCATCGAGATCGAGGTCAGCGGCGCGGCCGACGATCACAGCGCCAAGCGCGTCGCGCTCGCCATCGCCAACTCACCGCTCGTGAAGACCGCGATCGCGGGCGAGGACGCGAACTGGGGCCGCGTCGTGATGGCGGTGGGCAAGGCGGGCGAACCCGCCGACCGCGACCGGCTCGCGATCCGCTTCGGCGACCATTGGGTTGCGAAACAGGGCCTGCCCGTCGACGGCTATGACGAAGCGCCCGTCGCGGCACATCTCAAAGGTCTGGAGGTGCGCATCGGCGCCGACCTCGGCCTCGGCGACGGCCGCGCGACGGTGTGGACCTGCGACCTGACGCACGGTTACATCAGCATCAACGCTGATTATCGGAGCTGAGGCCATGCTGACGATCTGGGGCCGCCTCAATTCGCACAATGTGAAGAAGGTCGCCTGGTTCGCGGTCGAACTCGGCATCGATTTCGTTCGCCACGACGTCGGCGGCGCGTTCGGCATGGACGCCGCCTATCGCGCCAAAAATCCCAATGCGCTGATCCCGACGATCGACGACGGCGACGTGACGCTGTGGGAATCGAACGCGATCCTGCGCTACCTCGCGGCAAAGCATGGCGGGACGCGCTTCTGGCCGGCCGATCCCGCAGCGCGCGCGGTGGGCGACAAATGGATGGACTGGCAGGCGGGCTATGCCGACGCGCAGCGCGACGCCTTCATCAATCTCGTCCGCAAGGCGCCCGAGGATCGCGACCCGGCCGCGATCGCCGCCTCGGCGAAGCGCTGCGCCGCACAGATGGCGATCCTCGACACCGCGCTCGCGCGCGCGCCTTGGCTGTCGGGGGACGATTTCGGTGTCGGCGACATTCCGATGGGCGTCTACACCCACACTTGGTTTTCGCTCGCCATCGAGCGGCCCTCGCTACCGCATGTCGAGGACTGGTACGCGCGGATCAGGGAACGCCCGGGCTATGCCGAACAGGTGATGATCCCGCTGACCTGAGGATATTTACACTCGTCATTGCGAGCGAAGCAATCCAGGGCCATTTACGCCGACTCTGGATTGCCGCGTCGCTTCGCTCCTCGCAATGACGGAAAAGGTCTAGAGCGCGCTTTCGAGCCAGCCCTTGAGGGCGCTCTTCGGCGCCGCGCCGACCTTCGTGTCGGCGATCTCGCCATTCTTGAACAGGATCATCGTCGGGATGCCGCGCACGCCATATTTGCCCGGCGCATCGGGATGATCGTCGATGTTGAGCTTGGCGATCACCACCTTGCCCGCGAGTTCGTCCGAAATCTCTTCGAGCGAAGGGCCGATCATCTTGCACGGGCCGCACCATTCGGCCCAGAAATCGACGAGCACGGGCGTCTCGCTGTCGAGGACGTCGGCCTGGAAGCTAGCGTCGGTAATCGCTTTGGTACCCATCTAAGGTCTCCTGAAAATCTGCTTGGTCCCAAGCTAGGCAGTCGGCGCGTCCGGCTCAAGTCCTCAACCCGGCAAATTCGCCTTGGTTGCCAGCAAGCCCGGCTTGTGCGGCGCCAGCACCGCATCGTCGAGCGAGATCAGCGTCGGCCCCGCGGTGTAGAGCAAGGCCGCCGCAACCCGCCGCCCAGGGAAGATCACCGCGAGCGCATCGCGATAGGCCGCCATCTGCCGAAGGTACGCCGGCGCGACCTCGCCCGCCGACGCCGGCACATGCCGCCCGGTCTTGTAATCGACAACCGTCACCAGATCGCCCGTCACCAGCAGCCGGTCGACGATCCCCGCGACCACTGCGCCCTCGACCACCGCCGACAGCGGCACTTCGGCGAGCGATCCGGTTCCGAAGATCACGGCATGCTCCGGATCCTCAATCACCGCCAGCACCTCGTCTACCAGCGCGCCATGCGCTGCCGCATCGAGGTCGGGCGCCTGCACCCCCAGCCAGTGCAGCGCCGCCGCGCGCCGCCGCGCCGGGGCGACCGGCGGCAACCGCTCGAAGAGCGAATGGAGGAGCAATCCGCGCGACACCGCATCGGCGCGTAGCGTCCCCTGCGGCGGCACCGCGACATCGTCGTCGCCCAGCGCCGACGGCGCCAGCGGTCGCGGCGGCCGCGCCTCATCGGGGGCGGGTCGCTGCGCCCAGTCGGGAACGACCACCGGCGCGACGACCGGCCCCTTCGCCTTCGCCGGGCGCGCCCATTTCTTCGCCTGCACCGCATGGACGCGCTTCTGCCCCCAGCGCGGCCCGGCATCCTCCCAGCCGAGCCCCATGCCCTCCATCACCGCATCGACCGCGCCGTGCCAATTGTTATCGGGCAGCGTCCGATCGGCGGTCTTGGTGATGCCCGTGACGACCAGCAATTCTTCAGCGCGCGTCATCGCGACATAGAGCAGCCGCCAATGCTCCTGCAGCTCGGCACGCGCCTTCGCATCATGCGCCTCGGCGACCTTGCCGTAACGCTCCTCCTTGCCGAGCGCGAAGGCCGGCAATTTGTCCCAGCCGTTCAGCGACAGGTCGAAGCTCAGCCGTTTCGACGCCGGATCGTCGGTCGCATCGGCAAGGATGACGATCGGCGCCTGCAACCCCTTCGACCCGTGGACGGTCATCACGCGCACGACGTCGCTGCGCGCCTCGGTCTGGCGCTTGATGTCGGCGGTGCTCGCGTCGATCCGCGCCAGGAAGCCGAGCAGCGACGGCACCTCGAGCCGCTCAAAGGCCAGCGCCTGCGCGAGCAGTTCGTCGATCGGGTCGCGCGCCTCGCGCCCCAGCCGCGCATAGAGTTTGCGCCGCCCGTCGATCGGCCCCGACAGGACCCGATCGAGGAAGCGGAAGGGCGTGGTGAAATCGGCCATGCCGAGCAGCTCGCCAAGCGCCGTCATCGTTTCTGCCGGAACCTCGTCGCGGCGGTCCCGCAAGACCGCCCATAAAGACGACGTCCGCCCATGGGCAAAACCGAACAAGGCCTCCTGCGACCAGCCAAACAAAGGCGAGACGAGCAAAGCCGAAAGGTTGAGGTCGTCGAGCGGCTGTACCGCAAAGCGCATCGCCGCGAGCAGGTCCTGCACGGCGAGCGGCTGGGTCAGCGCGAAGCGGTCGACGCCCGCGACCGGCACATGGCGCGACTGGAGCCGCGCGACGATCCGCGCCGCAAGGTCGCGGCGCCGCCGCACGAGGATCAGCACATCGCCCGGCGCGACGCTGCGCCCGTCCTTGCCGTTGGCGATCCAGTCCTGCACCTCGTCGGCGATCGCGCGCGACAGCCGCAGGCTCGCGGGATCGCTCGCGGCGGCGAGGCTGTCGGCGCTCGGCGCGCCTTCGCCGTCCTCACTCTCGGCCTCGACCGCCTCCTCCTCGTCGGCGATATCGAGCGCCTTGCCCACCGGCAGCGGCTGCCACAGCTCGACCCGCCCCGGATGCGCACTCTTGAAAGGCAGCGGCTGTTTTTCACCGCTGTCGAGCCCCATCAATTCGGTCGCGCCTGCTGCGATCCATTGGTCCACCACGTCGAGCACGGCGGGACTCGATCGGTAATTGGTGACCAGATCAACACCCTTGAAGGGCCGCTCGCCCTCAGCCGCGCGCTGACTGAAGCGCAGCCGCGCCGCCTCGAACGCCGCGGGCTCGGTGCCCTGGAAACCAAAAATCGCCTGCTTGCGGTCGCCGACGGTGAACATCGTGCGGACTCGTTCGTCCTTCGCGCCCTGCCCGGCAAAAAATTCCTCGGCCAATGACAGGATGATCGCCCACTGCCGCGCATTAGTGTCCTGCGCCTCGTCGACCAAAATATGGTCGTTACGCTGGTCGAGCTTGAACCGCACCCAGTCGCCGAAATCGCCGCGCCCGAGCAGGTGCAGCGCGATGCCGATCAGATCGTCGAAATCGGCGAGCCCCGCTGCGCGCTTGGCGAGCGCATAGGCCTCGGCAAAGCGGCTCCCCAAATCCCAGGCGGCGGTGAGGTCGTCGGCGACCGCCATCGCCGCCGCAGTCGCGACCAGCGCATCGACCGCCCCGACGATCCGCCTCGCGGCGCCGAGGCAATCGTGCATCTTGCCCGTTTCCTTGGCGAAGTCGGCGCGCAGGTCGCCGGTGCCGGTGACAAAGCAGCCGCGCAGCGCGACAAGCATCGCGCCGCGCGTCGCCACATCGACGCGCGACCAGTCGCCCATCAGTTCGGCGCGCGCCTCGCCGGTCTTGGTGCCCCATGCCCGCCCGCTTGCGGCGACCGCCGCGATATCGGCATCGGCAACCAGCCCGTGCTCGAGCGCCGCAATCTGAAAGGCCGCCGGATCGCCCTGCGGCAGCCCCAGCGCGTCGCGCACATCGCCCGCCTTCGGGGACAGGCGCGGCTGGTTGGCGGCACCGAAACTGCCCGCGCAGCGCACCAGAAAAGCGATCGCGGCATCCTGCCCCATCCGCCGCGCCAGCATCGCCGCGACGCCGCGCATCGCATCGCCATCGCCATCGCCATCCTTCTGCCCGAGCAATTTGCCCAGCACCTCGCGCTGCAACGCGCTCGCCTCGTTATCCTCCAGCGGACGGAACCCCGGCAGGATTTTCGCTTCCAATGGAAAGCTCGCAAGCAGGGTCTGGCAGAAACTGTGGATCGTCTGGACCCGGATCGCGCCGCCGGGGCTGTCGATCACCGTCGCGAACAAGGAGCGCGCGCGATCGATGATCCCCGCCGCGTCCCAATCGGCGCCCAATGCGCGCAGGTCGAGCCGCAAATCGCCGTCGTCCATGCGCACCCACAGGGCCAGCCGCTCGTGGATGCGGTGCGCCATTTCGGCGGCCCCCGCCTTGGTGAAGGTGATGCACAGGATCGCCTCGGGCGACACGCCGCCAAGCATCAGCCGCAGCACCCGCGCCGACAGCACCTGCGTCTTGCCCGTGCCCGCCGACGCGCCGAGCCAGACATGATCGTCGGGGTTCGCGGCGGCGCTCTGGCCGGGATCGAGATCGAACAGCCGCGTCATGCCGCGCCCCCGTCGTCGCGCCCGAACCACTCGTCGCGCCGCATCAGCTGATCGAAATCGCTGTACCGCTTCGCGGCATCGCCGGGAACGAAGGGTTCGGCGCCGAGCAGGAAGCGTGTCGTCAGGTCGGCGAGCGCTTCGGCCGCGCGTTCGACAGCTTCTTCCGCACTCTTCAGCTCGCGCCGCGAACCATGCGTCGCCGACACCTTGCCCTCTTCGCCCTTCGCGCGGTCGCGCTTCAGGCTCCAATATTCAAGGGCTCCGACCGGCGCCGCGTCGAGTCCGTCGGCCTGCCCCGCCTCGGCGATCAGCCCGAGCAGGCCGAGCTGGTTGTCGAGACCCGCCGCCGCCGCGGTGCCCGACGGCGCCGAACCGCTCTTATAATCGACAATCGCGAGGCTGCCGTCGGCGAGCTGGTCGATGCGGTCGGCCTTGCCGTGCAGCCGGATGCCATCGACGACAATCGCGCCCTTCACCTCGCTTGCGACCGGCCAGCGCTTGTCGCGTTCGGCCCAGACGCGCTCCGCCGCCCAGCGCAGCGACGGTATTATGCGCGGCAACCAGAAGGCGCGCGCCAGCGCATCGAGCGCCGGATCGGCGGAGAGCGCCGCCAGTTCCTTTTCCAGTGCCCCCTCGGTCATCCCGGCGCGCTGCCAATCCTCGAGCAATGCATGCACGCGCGTCCCGAACCATTTGGCGTCGGGGCCCTGGCTCAGCGCATCGAGCGCGCTCAGCCGCAAGATCTTCGCCGCGTAAAAGGCAAAGGGATCGCGCGCGAGCTGGTCGACCCCGGTGACGCTGATCGCATCGGGCCGCGCGTCGGCAGGCGGCGAAAATTCGGGGCGCGGCGCGGGTTCGGGATCGCCCGGGGGCACATCGAGCAATGCGGCCAGCCCTGCGACCACTTGCCCGCCGATTTGCGCTTCGGGCAGGTCGCCCGCGAGTGCGCTCAACCGCAGCCAGAAACGCGACGCGACCGCGGGGTCGCCGCCGCTGCGCAAAGCGCGCGTCACCACCACCTTGGCCGCGGCGAGCGCCCCGGCGAAATCGTGCGCCGCCATGCCCTGCTGCCGCTCGGGCGCCCCGAGGCCGAGCAGACGGCGGATGCCCGGCGCGAGCCAGGGATCGGGGGTGACCGCCGGCGGCCAGCGCCCTTCGTCGAGCCCGCCCAATATCATCACATCGGCGCGCTGCAGCCGCGCCTCGAGCAGCCCCCAGATAAACAGCCGGGGATGCCCGCCATAGGGCGGCCTTACGCTCTCGCCGCCGAGCAGGTCGGCGAGCATCGTGGGAAAATCGCTCGGCGCGACGAGCGCCAGCCCCGCTCCTTTTGCCAGCACCCACCGGTCGAACAGGTCGGCGAGCTGACGCCCCGCCGGACCCGCCCACACCGCGTCGCCGGTCAGCCAGCCGAGCGCCGCCTGCAGCGCAGCGAGCAGGGTCGTCGGCGGCACCGCGGTTCCGGCGCTGAGCGGTGCAAGATGCACACCCAGCCCCGCGACCAGTTCGCCCCACCAGTCGTGCAGCGCCGCCGCCGCGCCATGCCCGCGCGCCTTGCTGTCGGCGGCGAGCAGCGCGAGGCGCACCGACACCCCGTCCCAGCCCGGGGTCAGCCCCGGCTCGCGCAGCAGCAGGTCGAGCCGCCGCACCTGGTCGAGCCAGGCCAAGCGCGCCTCGCCCTTGCGCACCAGCGGGTGGCCGAGCACCGTGAGCAGCCGCACGGGGTCGAAGCGCGCCGCCAGCTCGGCGAGCCCGAGCAGCAAGGTTCCCGGCGGCAGCTTCGCCAGCGGCCGCCCCGCGCTGTCGTCGACCGCAATGTCCCAGCGCGCCAGCGCGCTCGCGACGCGTTCGGCCAGCGCTCGGTCGGGGGTGACCAGCGCCGCGGTGCGCCCCGGCGTCTCGACCGCGGCGCGCATCATCAGCGCGATGCCCTGCGCCTCCTGCCCGTCGTCGGCGAACACCGCGCCCGACAGCCCGGCGATCTCGGCGCCAAGGTCGGTCTTGTCCTGCCAGCGCGCGGTGTAGGCGGCGGGCGCGAAGAGCAAGGACACGAAACCGGCGCGCGCCTCGGGTCCGTCGAACGCCGACACGCCCTCCCACGTCCGCACCTCGCCGCGCGCAACGCCCATGCGCCCGAGCAGCAGTTTCAGATGATATTGCGGATGCGTCTCCAGCGGCCGCGCCGGATTATCGGGGTCGGCGGCGACCGGCCCCAGCGCTTCCCATTCTTCCTCCGCCATGCCGAGGTCGAGCCCCGGCAGCACGACCATGCCGCGCTCCATGTCGGCGACGGTGCGGAGCAGCCGGACGATCGCCGGCGCGGCGGTGGTGATCCCCGCCGCGACGACGAAGCGCGCCGGCAGCGCGACGCGCCAGCCGTGGCTGACCCGGTCGAGCAGGCGGTTGCGCCGCTCGGCGCGGTCGATCATCCCCGCGCGCTTGAGTTCGGCGGGCCAATGCTCGACGAGCAGCCGCAGCCGCTCCCACGACGCCTGCCAATGCTGCGCGAGGTCGCCGAGCACCGCCGCGATCTCGCCGAGCCGCGCGGGCGCGACCTCCTCATAATGGAGCTGATCGATCACGCGCCCCAGCCCTTCGGCGAGTTGGAAGGCCGCCGCGCCGGTGATCGCCTCCTCGCCCGCCGGGCGGTGTTTCTCGATCAGCGCGGCGAGCATCAATCGTCGCCGCAGCGCATCGATCGCCGGCGGCAGCGCGCCGCTCTCGTCGATCGGGTCGAGCGCCAGCGCAACCTCTTCGTCGAGGTCGGCATCGCCGATCACGACAAGCCGCGGCATCAGCAGGCCTTGCCCGCCCGCGCGCACGAACGCCGCCTGTACCCCGCTGCGTGCGCGGTTGCTCGGCAACAGGATCAGCCCCTCGGCGAGCCCCAGCGCACCGTCGGCGAAGCGCGCGATCAGTCCGGCGACGAGCGCGTCGGAAAAGGCCCGCTGGACCGGGATCGAAAAGACCGTCGGCTTGGCGTCAGCCATCCGTCAGCGCGGCTTCGGTCGGTCCGATGCTCGCCGGGGTGCCGACGTCGAACCATTGGCCCATGTGCGACAGGCCGTAGAGCCGCCGCGCCGCGATCGCGCGGTCCCAGAAGATGTTGGTCGAAAACGGCCCTTCGGGCGCATCGACGAGCAGCCGCCGCGACACCAGCTGGACGCCGGTATAGACGAAGGGCGCGATACGGCCGGGCTTGCGGCGCGACAATTGCCCATTGGGGTCCATATGGAAATCGCCGCGCCCGCCGTGCCCCGTCGCACTTGCCTGGCGGATCACCAGCAGCAGCGCGTCCATGCGTTCGCTATCCCAGTGGCGCGCGAGTTGCGCAATGCTGTCCTGCGGCCCGTCGGTCCAGATATTGTCGCTGTTGACGATCAGGATCGGGTCGCCGGTCAGTTGCGGCAGCGCCTTCATCATGCCGCCGCCGGTTTCGAGCAGCCAGTCGCGTTCGTCCGAAATCGCGATGGTGAAATTGCGCTTCTGCGCCGCGAGATGCGCTTCGAGGGCGTCGGCTAGATAGTGGACGTTGACCACTACGTGGGGAATCCCGGCGGCTTCGATCCGGTCGAGGCTGTGGTCGATCAGCGGCTTGCCGGCGACGCGGACCAGCGGCTTGGGCCGGGTGGCGGTGAGGGGGCGCATGCGTTTGCCCAGCCCCGCCGCCATCACCATCGCGCTCTCGATCTTCGCGGTCATGCCCCGAATTCTTCCCACGCCGCCGCGCGCTTGTCGGCGGGGATATTCTCGTCGAACCAGGCCCGCACCGGGGCGAGCGCAGGGTGCGCGAGGTCGCGTTCGAGCAGCCCCCACATGCGCGGCTGGAACTGGCGATACCCCGGCTTGCCGTCGCGTTTCCACAACCGCACGAAGACGCCCAGAATGCGCGTGTTGCGCTGCGCCGCGAGCGCCCAATAGGCGTTTTCGATGCCGGTCCCGGTGGCGCCCTGGTAGCGCGCGAGCATCGCCGCCTCGACCGCCGGGGTCACGTCGCGCCGCGCATCCTCGAGCACCGAGGCCAGATCATAGGCGGGATGACCGATCAGCGCGTCCTGGAAATCGAGCAGGCCGTAATGCGCGACGCCCGTCTGTCCGGCGACGAGCATGATATTCTCGGCATGGAAATCGCGCAGCACGGTGACACGCGGCAGGCCGTCGTTTTCGACCGGCAGCAGCGCCGCCTCCCACGCCGCGCGAAACGCGTCGCGGTCGACGTCGAGGTCCAGCGCCGGGCAATACCAGTCGGCGAACAGCATGACCTCGTCGATCCATTGATCGAGCCCATGCACCGGCAGGTCCGCCATCGGTGGTTGCGCGTGCAAATGGACGAGCAAATCGGTCACCCCGGCATAATGCGCCATCTCGTCCTGCGGCGCCGCGTCGACGGTTTCGCGCAGCCGGACGTCGCCGAAATCCTCGATCAGCAGCAGCCCCTGCTCCAGGTCGCGCGCGATGATCGTCGGCGCATTCAACCCCTGCTCACACAGATATTCGGCGATCGCGATGAACGGGCGCGAGTCTTCCTGTTGTGGCGGCGCGTCCATCAGCACCGCTTGGCGGCCTTCGCCGACGACACGGAAATAGCGCCGGAACGACGCATCGCCCGCAAGCGGCAATATCTGCGCGTCGCCCCAGCCATGCGCGGCGAGGAAGGCGGGCGCATGGGGGGGCGGAATCATCGGAGCGGCCATCGGCTCCCCCAAGACGTCGGCACCGCGGCTGTCAAGACGCGCGCGTCGCCGCTTCCCGAAATCGTCAGTGCCAGCGCACCGGCCCAGCCCGTCTGGCCCAGCCGGTCGGGCCATTCGATCAGCAGCGCGCCGTCATGAACATAGTCGTCGAGGCCGAGTTCGATCAGCTCGTCCTCGTCCTCGATCCGGTAGAGATCGACATGCGCGATCGGCAAGTCGACCTCGGGCGGCGCATAGGGCTGGACGATCGCAAAGGTCGGGCTCGGCGCCTCGCCAGCCAGCCCGCGCGCCTTGAGCATCGCGCGCGCCAGCGTCGTCTTGCCCGCGCCGAGATCGCCCGACAACAGCACGACGTCGCCGGGGATCAGCGCCAATCCGATCGCCGCACCGATCCGCTCGGCTTCGGCGAGGCTGTAGTCGGTACGGAAGCTCATGCGCCGCGCGGCAGACTTACGCGGACCAGCGTCCCCTGGCCCTTTTCGCTCACCACCTCCATCGTGCCGCCGTGCGCGGCGACGAGCTGGCGAGCAAGCGCGAGGCCGATGCCGCCGCTCTGGGTCCCCGCCTGCTGGCCCTTGGTCACCGCCGCGACCGCATCGGGCATCCCAGGGCCATTGTCGGACACGATGATATCGACACCCTTCGCATCGCCATCGGCGTGAAGGAGTACGCGTCCGCCCTTCTTGCGGCTCGGCGCGGTATAGCGGACCGCGTTGTCGAGCAGCCCCGCGACCAGCCGCGACAGCCGCGCGGCGTCGCCTTCGATGCTGCCGAGCGCCGCCGAGATATTGCCGACCAGTTCGACCCCCTCGGCCGCGGCAAAGGGTTTGGCCTCAGCCAGCGCGCCAGCGAGCAGCGCCGCGACGTCGACCGGCGCGCGCTCGACCGCGAGCGTGCCCGCCTCACCCTGCGCGAGGTCGAGCACATTGTCGATCTGGCGCCCGAGAACGCCAACCGATTCCATGATCGCATCGACATAGGCCTGCTGCCCTTCGGCGAGCTTGCCGGCATAACCCGCCTGCAACATCTCGCCAAAGCCGCCGATCGAGGTCAGCGGCGTGCGCAGCTCGTAACTCATCCGCGACAGGAAGGCGGTCTTGACCTTGTCGGCGGCCTCGAGCGCTTCATTGCGTTCGCGCAGCGCAGATTCCATCTTCCGGTTGTCGCTGACGTCGAGCATGATCAGCAAGGCATTGCCGTCGGGCAGCGGGATCGCGGCGAAGTCGAAATGGCGCCCGTCCTTGAACCGGATCTCACCGACGCGCTGCGTCCGCTCCAGCGTCGCGGCACGGATCACCTCCTGCACGATGCTGATCTGGTTCGGCTTGGCCAGCCAGTCGGCCAGTCCACCCATCAGCGTATCGACGCGCGGATGCGCCGCCAGCGTCGGCTCGTCGACCCCCCACAGGCGGCGGAATCGTTGGTTCCACAGGTGCAGCCGCCCGTCGGGGGCGAACACCGCCACCGCCTCGAACAGATTGTCGAAGGTCGCGGTGCGCACGCGCAGCAAGGTGTCACGCGCCCCGGCGAGTTGGACCTGCTCGGTGCGGTCCTCGGCGATCAGCAACAACCCGCCGTCGGGGGTCGGCTGGGCGACGACGCGCAGATGCGTCCCGTCGCGCAGCAGCCACTCCTCCTCACTCGCCTCCGCCTGCGCGAACCAGTCGACATGCGCCTGCCGCCATTCGGGATAATCGCGCACCTCGGGGGTCCGCCCGGCGTCGCGCCAGGCGTCGAGCAGCCGCGCGAGGGCCGGCGTTTCGGCGATCGCGTCGGCGTCGAGGTCGAACATGCGGCGGAACGGCTGGTTCGCGAAGATCAGGCCCTGGTCGGGGCCGAACTGCGCGACCGCCGCCGACAACCGGTCGAGCAATTCGCGCTGCGTCTCGGCAAAGCGGCGGTGCGCGCCGCGCTCGCTCTCCAGCTCCTGCACGTCGATCGCATAGCCCGCGACCCCGATCGGCTTGCCGCCCGCCGGGGTCAGCGGCACGTCGACGACGCGCATGATCCGCCGCTCGCCCGCGATCGTCACCGGCACGGTGCGCATTTGCGCCGCCCCGGCGGTGCGCGCCGCCTGCGCCGCTTCGCCCGCGCTTACCCCGGCGACGGGTTCGAGCAGTTCGATCCCCTGGTCGATCACGACATCGGCGCTCTTCGCCTCGACCGCATTCACATAGGCCTGGTTGACCAGCGCCAGTTCGAGCCGCGGGTCGCGGAACCACATCGGAAAGGGCGCGACCTCGATCAGCCCCGACAGCGCCTCGAACGCCGCCATCGCCTCGTCGCGTTCGGACTTGAGCGCGATCTGCGACGACAGGCTTTCGGTCGCATCATCGAGCCACAACAGCACGCTGCCCGACCCGCCGATCGCCGCCGGAGCCGGACCGCCATGGACCAGAATCGTGCGCGAGCCGCCTTGCGGGCGCAGGCTCATCGTGAAGGGTTTGGCGCCGCGCTGCGCGCCGAGGATCGCCTGCCGCAGCGCGTCATGGTCGGGGGTTTCGAGGCCCGCGCCCAGCCCGCACAATTCGTCGAAATTGCGGGGGCCGCGTTCGAGCCCCAGCCAGCGGCCGAGCCGCTCGCTCGCCTCGATGCGCCAGTCGCCGCGCACGACGACGGGCAGATAGGGTGAAGCTTCGATCAGGCTCGCCAGCCGCTCGGTCTGCGCCGCGGCAAAGGCCGATCGCCGCTGCATCGCCAGCCCGCGCCCCGCCGCCCAGATGCCGAGCAGCAGCCACAGCGCCGCGAAGCCGCCGAGCGCGAACGTCAGGGTCGGGGACAGCGCGCCGCTCATCCTCCGTCACGCTCCCGCTTTTCCGCCACCGACGCCCTTGCCATGATAGCCAGCCCTAAAGGCGATGGGTGCATGTTTCAATCGCATGTCACAGCGGAACGGCGCGTCCCACCTTCCGATGGGCGCGCCGTCCACAGTTTTCGTCTCATCACGTCGTCATTGCGAGCGGAGCGAAGCGATCCAGGGCGGTTACCGCCCACTCTGGATTGCCGCGTCGCCCCCGGCTCCTCGCAATGACGAGGATTGCCCGAACGGCAGGGCGCATGCCCCGTCTTCGATCAATAGCGATAATGATCGGGCTTGAACGGACCTTCGACCGGCACGCCGATATAGTCGGCCTGCTTCTGGCTCAGCTGGCTGAGCTTCACGCCCAGCTTTTCGAGGTGCAGCGCCGCGACCTTTTCGTCGAGATGCTTGGGCAGGACATAGACGTCGTTCTTATACTGCTCGCTGCGCGTCCACAGTTCGATCTGCGCCAGCGTCTGGTTGGTGAAGCTCGCCGACATCACGAACGACGGGTGGCCGGTCGCATTGCCGAGGTTCACGAGGCGCCCCTTCGACAGGATGATGATCTGCTTGCCGTCGGGGAATTCGACGAGGTCGACCTGCGGCTTGACTTCGGTCCACTTGTAGTTGGCGAGCGCCGCGATCTGGATCTCGCTGTCGAAGTGGCCGATGTTGCAGACGATCGCCATATTCTTCATGCCCGCCATATGCTCGGCGGTGATGACGTCGGCGTTGCCGGTCGCGGTGACGAAGATGTCCGAACGCTTGACGGCTTCGTCCATCGTCACGACCTCGAAACCTTCCATCGCCGCCTGCAGCGCGCAGATCGGGTCGATTTCGGTGACGAGGACGCGCGCGCCGCCGTTGCGGAGCGACTGCGCCGAGCCCTTGCCGACGTCGCCGAAGCCGGCGACGGTGGCGACCTTGCCCGCGAGCATCACGTCGGTGCCGCGACGGATCGCGTCGACCAGCGATTCCTTGCAGCCATAGAGGTTGTCGAACTTCGACTTGGTGACGCTGTCGTTGACGTTGATCGCGGGGAAGGGCAGCTCGCCCTTCTTGGCGATGTGGTACAGGCGGTGGACGCCGGTCGTCGTTTCTTCCGACACGCCCTTGATCGCCTTGACCGTCTTCGTCAGGTAGCCCGGGTTGGCGGCAACGAACGCCTTCAGCGCGCGCTGCATTTCAATCTCTTCTTCATTCTCCGGCGCCGGCATCGCCTGCCCGGCTTCGAGCTTCGCGCCCCACAGCGCGAACATCGTGGCGTCGCCGCCATCGTCGAGGATCAGATTGCAGGTCGTGCCGTCTTCCACGCCCCAGTCGAAGATGCGGCCGACATAGTCCCAATAGTCGGCGAGGCTTTCGCCCTTCACCGCGAACACCGGCACGCCCGACGCGGCGATCGCGGCGGCGGCATGGTCCTGGGTCGAGAAGATGTTGCACGTCGCCCAGCGGACCTCGGCGCCGAGCGCGGTCAGCGTCTCGATCAGCACTGCGGTCTGGATCGTCATGTGCAGCGACCCGACGATTTTCGCACCCTTCAGCGGCTGCGACGCGCCGAATTCGCTGCGCAGCGCCATCAGGCCCGGCATTTCGGTTTCGGCGATGTTGATTTCCTTGCGCCCGAAATCGGCAAGGCCGATGTCGGCGACCACATAGTCACGGGTGTCGGCGGCGAGAGTGGCCATGGGTATTTCTCCTGTCAGATGGGGTGCGCCCGCTCGCAAACGACCGCGTAATTATGTTGCGCGCCCTAGCCCAAAGCGCCGCCCGGATCAAATATAAACTTTTCTTTATATCGCAAGTCCGGGGCCATCCACCGGCGACGTGCGGACGCGAATCAGGACGCGCGGAATCGCACGGCCTCGCGAAAAAAATTTCGACCGGCGCAATTGTGACAATCGCCCCGCCGCCTATGTGACAGCGCGTCGCAAAGCCCAAGATTCTGAAAATTCTGACTTATAATGCGCCTTGCGTTCAGCATAATCGGACTTTGTGACAGCTATGTTACAAATGGCTGAAAATATTGACTTTTGTGCGAAGCAGGCAGAAAATCATCCCAAGTTACGGGGAGATACAAAGATGAAAAAAATTCTGCTGCCGCTCGTCGCTCTTGCTTTCGCGACCCCTGCCGCCGCCCAGTCGATCATCGTCGTCACCGGCCCGCAGGCCGATTCGCAAGTCTTGCCGGTAGCCTATGCCGAACTCAAGGCCGGCGACAATCGCGCCGCGGTCGCCAAGCTGACCGACGAAACGACGCTCGATGCGCGCGACCCGTCGCGGCTGATCAATCTCGGCACGGCTTATGCCCGCCTGGGTCGCACCGCAGACGCCTCGACCGCCTATAGCGCGGCGATCGACAGCCCGATCCGTTACGATCTGGAACTCGCCAACGGCCGCTATGTCGATTCGCGCTGGGCCGCCCGCACCGCGCTCGCCAATCTCAACGAAGGGCGCCCGCTGCTCGCGCTGGCACGCTGAAACAAATCCGTCGCCCCCGCCTTCGCGGGGGCGACGCGTTTTGGGAACGTCTCGCTTACGCCTCGCCGCCCTCGGTCGTCAGCAGGCGCGCATCGACCCCGGCCTCCGCAAAGGCCGCCTGCCAGCGCTTTTCGGGCGGCGTGTCGAACAGCAAGGCGTCGCTGCCCGGCGTCACATGCCAGCCGTGGCGCACCATCTCGTCCTCGAGCTGGCCGCCCGCCCATCCGGCATAGCCCAGCGCGACCAGCCAACGCGACGGGCCGCGGCCTTCGCCGATCGCGCGCAAAATGTCGTGCGAGCTCGATATCGTCCAGCGCCCCGCGACCTCGATGGCGCCCTCGCCGCCCCAGTCCTTGCTGTGCAGAACGAAACCGCGCGACTGTTCCACCGGGCCGCCGAGGAACACCGGCTGGTCGAGCGGGTCGCCATCGTGCGCGATCTCGAGCTGGTCGAGCACCGCGCCCACCGTCATGCCCGCGATCGGGTCCGATATGCCGATACCCATCGCGCCCTCTTCGTCATGGCTGATCATCGCGATCACCATATGCTCGAAGCGGGGGTCGCCGATGCCGGGCAGCGCGAGGAGCAGCTGGCCGGTGAACCAGGGGGGAGCCGTTTCCATGACCGCACCATGCCCGCCCGCGTCGGCCCGGTCCAGCGCGCGCGTGAATTTATCCGCCGCGCTTGACTCGGGCCGGTCGCCACCCAATGTCTGCGCTCCCGATTCCCCCCGCTGAGAGGACGAAAACATGACGATCCAGACCGGAGACAAGCTGCCCGAAACGACGCTGGTCAAGGTGACCGAAGGCGGACCCGAACGGGTCAGCACCGCCGATTATTTCAAGGGCCGCAAGGTCGCGCTCTTCTCGGTACCCGGCGCCTTCACCCCGACCTGTTCGGCCAAGCACCTGCCGGGCTTCGTCGAAAAGGCCGAGGAACTGAAGGCCAAGGGCATCG
Source organism: Sphingopyxis sp. GW821-FHT02C12 (assembly GCF_059421785.1). Classification (NCBI taxonomy): domain Bacteria; kingdom Pseudomonadati; phylum Pseudomonadota; class Alphaproteobacteria; order Sphingomonadales; family Sphingopyxidaceae; genus Sphingopyxis; species Sphingopyxis sp. GW821-FHT02C12. The sequence goes on along the minus strand of NZ_JBWKVQ010000001.1, from coordinate 1,716,588 downwards.
ACGAGATCGTCTGCACCGCTGTCAACGACGCCTTCGTCATGGGCGCCTGGGGCAAGAATGGCGACGCCGGCGGCTCCGTCACCATGCTCGCCGACGGCAATGGCGATTTCGCCGAAGCGGTCGGCCTCACCATGGACGGCCAGGCCTTTGGCATGGGCAAGCGCGGCCAGCGCTTCTCGATGATCGTCAACGACGGCGTCGTCGAACAGCTCAACGTCGAAGCCCCCGGCGAATTCAAGGTGTCGAGCGCCGACCATATGCTCGAGCAGCTCTGAGAAAATACGGGAGGGCGGCCTGTTCGCGGGCCGCCCCTTCCCTTTTGTCACATTTTCGTGCAACAGCGTCGCGATGACATCCTCATCGCAAAACCAGAACATCGCCGATCCCGCCGCCCTCGTCGAAGGGATCATCGCCGAGCTCCAGGACAAGTTCCGCACCTCGGTCTCCAATCTCAAATCGGCGATCGCCGCCTATGTCCGCGACGGCACACTGCCGCCGGCCGATGCCGCCGCGACCGGGCTGTTCGACTATCCGGCGCTCCGCCTCGTCACGACCGGCGAACAGCGCGAGGGGCAGACCGCCCATAATCTCGCCTTCGGCCAGTTCGAGCGCGCGGGCGAGTTCGTCACCACGGTCACCCGCCCCGACCTGTTCGCCGATTATCTGCGCGACCAGCTCAACCTGCTCGTCCGCCATTATGACGTCGAGCTGTCGGTGACGCGCACCGGGCAGCAAATCCCCTTTCCCTATGTGCTCGACGCCAGCGACGGGTCGGACATGGGGCGCGTCACCCCGCTCGAACTCGCGCGTCATTTCCCGACCACCGAGCTCGCCGACATCGGCGACGAGCTTGCCGACGGGCTGTTCGGCAGCGACCCCGCGGCGCCGCAGGCGCTCGCGCTGTTCGACGCGCTGCGCACCGACTTCTCCCTCGCGCGCCTCCGCCATTACACCGGCACTGCGCCCGAGCATTTCCAGCGTTATATCCTGTTCACCAACTACCACCGCTATGTCGACGAGTTCGTCTCCTGGGCGGGGGCGCAGGTCGGACAGGGCCGCTACACCGCGCTCGCGGGCGCCGCGGGCCTCTATGTCGACCAGCCGGGCGTCAACGCGAGCGCGCTCGTCGCCGACAGCGCCTGGCGCCGGCACCAGATGCCCGCCTATCATTTGATCGCGCCCGACGGCGGCGGCATCACCCTCGTCAACATCGGCGTCGGGCCGTCGAACGCCAAGACGATCTGCGACCATCTCGCGGTGCTGCGCCCCGAGGCCTGGCTGATGATCGGCCATTGCGGCGGGCTGCGCCCCAGCCAGCGCATCGGCGACTATGTCCTCGCCCACGCGTACCTCCGCGACGATCATATCCTCGACGCGGTCCTGCCCCCCGAAATCCCGATTCCGCCGATCGCCGAAGTACAGCAGGCGCTCGCCAGCGCCGCCGAAGCCGTATCCGGCACCAGCGGCGCCGACCTGAAAAAACGCATGCGCACCGGCACCGTCGTCACCACCGATGACCGCAACTGGGAGCTGCGCTACACCGACAGCGCGCTGCGCTTCTCGCAGTCGCGCGCGATTGGTATCGACATGGAAAGCGCGACGATCGCCGCGCAGGGCTACCGCTTCCGCGTCCCCTATGGCACCCTGCTCTGCGTCAGCGACAAGCCGCTCCACGGCGAGCTCAAGCTGCCCGGCCAGGCGAACCGCTTCTATGAAGAAGCGATCGCCGCGCATCTCCAGATCGGTATCCGCGCCTGCGAGACGATGCGCGACGAGGGCGCCAAGCTCCACAGCCGCAAACTCCGCGCCTTCAACGAACCGCCCTTCCGGTGAGCGCGGCTCCGAACCGCTCACGCTCGGTCGCCGGCCGCGTCGCGATCGTCACCGGCGCGGCGAGCGGTATGGGCCGCGCTACCGCGCTGCTGCTCGCGAGCGAAGGCGCGAAGGTCGCGGTCACCGACCTCAACCTTGCAGCGTGCGAGGCGGTCGCGGCCGAAGCAGGCCCCAATGCCAAAGCCTTTGCGCTCGATGTGTCGGACGGCGAGACGATCAAGGCCGTCGTCGCCGACATCGTCGCGCACTTCGGCGGCATCGACATCTTGATCAACAACGCCGGCATCTCGGCCTTCTGCCCGCTCGATGCCGACGATTATGACGGTATCTGGCACCGCGCCGTGGCGATCCTGCTCACCGCGCACCAGCGCATGGTTCGCGCCGCACTGCCCTTCCTTCGCCAAAGCGACGCCGCGCGTATCGTCAACATCGCCTCGACCGAGGGCCTCGGCGCGACACCCGGCGATACGCCCTATGTCGCCGCCAAGACCGGCGTCACCGGACTGACGCGCGGCCTCGCGGTCGATCTCGGCAAAGAGGGCATCACGGTCAACTGCATCTGCCCGGGTCCGATCCACACCGGCATGACCGACAAGGTGGCCGAGGCCGACAAGCTCGTCTTCGCCAAACGCCGCACCGCGCTGCGTCGGTACGGCGACCCCGAGGAAGTCGCGCATATGACGCTCAGCCTCGTCCTCCCCGCCGCCAGCTACATCACCGGCGCGGTGATCCCGGTCGACGGCGGGCTGATGGCACGCAATGCGTGACAGTTGGCTTTGAAGCAGAAAGCGGACCTTGCCCTCGGCCTTTCAGGGGAAAGGATGGCGCAGCTTGCTCCACAAGGCAGGTTAGCGGAAGAAGCAGTTCATCCCCGCGAACAGCGCGTCGATCTTCGCCGCTTCGCCGGGCGCGGCGAACATACCGCCAACGCTGTCCTGACCCGCGCCAAGGGTGAACTCCTCGCCAAGCGTGCTGTCCTCGATCGCGACGAGCTTGACCGACTCTGCGGCCTTGGCGCGGGTGGTGCCGATGGCGATGCCGCTCATCGTCGAATATAAGTCGGCGCCGGGTTCGTTGCCGAGGAACCAGCCGACGAACCTGCCGTCCTGAAAATTGAGGGTCATCGCGTCGTAGCGGGTGAACTCCATCGTGCCGGCGCCGCATTCCTCGTTGGTGCTGCGGTCGTCGAGGGTACCGGCGACGCGCGCCAGCGCTTCTTCGGCCTGCGCGCGCGGCACACCGAAGGCGAGCAGGCTGGTCTTGCCATTATTCTTGTCGATGAAGCGCAGGCCCTCTCCGTCGAGGCTGATCGCGGTGGTCGCAGCGCTCGGTCCATCGGCCTTTGCCTCAGGGACCGCCGGCGCGACGGGGTCGGCATCCACCGGCGCCTTGTCGGCGGCTGGCTTGCACGCGGCAAGCAGGCCGATCATGACGAGGGTGATGACGTTGCGCATCGCTCAATTCCTGCCGCGGGTGGGGATCACGAGAACCAGTATCGCACCGAGGGTGGCGAGCGCCATATCCTTTTGCGCGTCCCAGATGTCGCCTTGCTGCCCGTTATAGCGGTCGGCGGTCGCGCCCGCCGCGACGATGGTGAGCAGCCATTCGAACATTTCGTAGAGGCACGAGATGGCGAGCACCCACGCGAGCACGGCGAGGGTGGCGCCGCGCGGGGTCAGTCCGCCCCAGCGGCGGGCGATCTCGGCGACGGGGACGACCGACAGCGCGCCGAAGGCGAAATGGACGAGGCGATCATAATGGTTGCGGGTCCAGCCGAAGGCGTCCGACAGGGTGGTGCCGGTGAGCGCGCGCGCCCAATCGTCATAGGGAACGTTGCTGTAGGCATAGCGGCCGCCGAGCGTGTGAAGCGCGAGGAAGGCGATGATGCAGGCGAGCGCCGCGGTCGAAAGCGGCCAGCGGCGGAGCAGCCAGGGCGACGCGAGCAGGAAGACCAGCGTCGGGATATGCTGGAGCAGCGCGACCTCGGGATAGGGCTGCGCGATCTGGGCAAGGAGGAGCAGCGCGGCAAGAAGGGCCAAGAGCTGTTTCTGGGCGCGCGGGAGGGTAGTGATCATCCCCTTATCCGTTCGCATCGAGCGAAGTCGAGATGCCCATCGTTCGTGCGCGCCTGCGGGGTGTCTCGACTTCGCTCGACACGAACGGAAACTGGTGGGCGGGCCTGGGTCCCCATCACCAGCGGAGCGACATGCAACTGAGTCCCGCGTCAATGCGTGCGATCTGGGTCGTCGGAAGCGGACGGATCGCGTGACCGCGCGCTGCGAGCAGCGCGTGGGTGGCGGTCCAGCGATCGCCGACGAGAATGGTGTCGTTGATGCGGAGAAGGTTCGCCGCCGCCTCCTCGCCCGGCGGGGTCACGACGACCTCCAGTCCCGCGAATTGCGGGCAGTCGGCGAGCGCTGGGACGGCGAGGATGGTACCCGCGTCGATCAGCGAGCAGCCGGTCTTGAAATGCAGGACGCCGGGCGGGGTGTCGGCGATTTCGACGCTGTAGCCGAGGTCGGCGAGAAGCGTCGCCAGTTCCTCGGCGCCCGCGCGGTCGGTGCGCGCCGAGAGGCCGATGACGACGCGGTCGGCGAGGCGGAGCACGTCGCCGCCATCGACATGACCGGCGGTCATGGAGAGGCGTCGGGGATGATGCGCGGCGAGCGCGTCGCCAATAAACGCGACCTCGCCCGCGCGGGTGGCCGCACCGGGGCGGAGCAGGATCGCGCCCTCGGGGAAGGTCAGCGCGACATCCTCGACGAACAGAGCATCGGGGAAGGCGTCGAGCGCGGGCAGGATGGTGACGGCGAGGCCGAAATCCCGGAGCGTCGCGACATAGGCGTCATGTTCCGCGGCAAGCGCCGGAAAGTCCGGGTCGGGGCCGCCGTCGGCACGGATGCCGTGGATCGCCGAGGGGGCGGGGGTGCGGACAATGGCGTGGGTGAAGCGATAAGGGGTGGTCATGGCAGCGGCATAGCCCGAACGCTTTGCGGTCGGCAATGCGATCCTCCCTGTGGCGAAGCCATGGGGAGGTGGCAGCGCGAAGCGCTGACGGAGGGGCCGACGCCGTCAGGCGTCGTGTGAGGTTTCGGCCCCTCCACCACCGCTTCGCGGCGGTCCCCCTCCCCATCGCTACGCGACAGGGAGGATTAGGCTCAGCCCTTTTTGAGGTGGCGGCGGCCGAGCAGTTCGGCGATCTGCACCGCGTTGAGCGCGGCGCCCTTGCGCAAATTATCGCTGACGCACCAGAGATTCAGGCCGTTATCCACCGTCGGATCATCGCGGACGCGGCTGACGAAAGTCGCGAAGTCGCCGACGCATTCGACGGGGGTGATATAGCCGCCGTCCTCGCGCTTGTCGTGAAGGACGACGCCGGGGGCTTCGCGCAGGATGCGCTGGGCATCCTCGGCCGACAGCTCATTCTCCATCTCGATGTTGATCGCCTCGCTGTGGCCGACGAACACCGGCACGCGGACGCAGGTCGCCGTCACCTTGATCTTGGGATCGAGAATCTTCTTGGTCTCGACGACCATCTTCCACTCTTCCTTGGTCTGGCCGTCGTCGAGGAAGCTGTCGATGTGCGGGATGACGTTGAAGGCGATCTGCTTGGTGAACTTCTGGATGTCCTTTTCGTCGCCGACGAAGATCTGGCGCGTCTGGTTCCACAGTTCGTCCATGCCCGCCTTGCCTGCGCCCGATACCGATTGATAGGTCGAGACGACGACGCGCTTGATGGTGGCGGCATCGTGGAGCGGCTTGAGCGCGACGACCATCTGCGCAGTCGAGCAGTTCGGGTTCGCGATGATGTTGCGCTTGGTATAGCCATCGATCGCGTCGGGGTTCACCTCGGGCACGATCAGCGGCACGTCGGGGTCCATGCGATAGAGCGACGAGTTGTCGATCACGACGCAGCCCGCCGCCGCCGCCTTCGGCGCGTGGATCTTGGTCGCGTCGCTGCCGATCGCGAAGATCGCCATGTCCCAGCCGGTCCAGTCGAAATTGTCGATATTCTGGCATTTGGCGGTCTTGCCGGTATCGCCAAGTTCGATGTCGAGGCCCTGGCTGCGCGACGAGGCGACCAGCGCCAGTTCGTCGATGGGGAATTCGCGTTCGAACAGGATGGCGAGCACTTCGCGCCCGACATTGCCCGTCGCGCCGGCGACAACGATACGATAACCCATTGAAACACTCCTCAGCGTAAAACTCGAAATATGGTCAGACCTTCCAGCGGAAATGGCCGGTCAGCGGGTGGTCGAACAAGGCATCCTCTTCGCGGGCGCCGCGTCCGATATTGTGGATGATCAGCGGGCGGCCCGCTGCGTTAGTTCGGTCGGAAACGATGCCGGTGTGCGGAAAGCGCCCGCCAGTCATCGCGGTAAAGATATCGCCCGGCCGCCAGCCGGCGGGATCGGTCGAGACGGGCAGCCGCGCGCGCTGGCGCGTCCAAAAGGTCGCGAGGTTCGGCACGCGGCGGTGGTCGATGTTGCGGTCGGGACGGCGCAGCCCCCAGTTTTTCGGATAGGCCCCGAAGTCGGCCTTCATGTCGGCGTTTACAAGGGCCTGCAGATCGACCCCCAGCGCGTCGCGATAGGCGCGGATCAGGACGTCGGTGCACACGCCCTTGGCGCGCGCCACGTCGCCGTTCGGGAAGGGCAGCACGGTGTAAGCGGGGTCATAGGCGAGCGTCACGCCAACCTGCTTGCGGGCGGCAGCAACCAGCCGCTCGGCGGTGGTCGCCGCCAGCGCCCCGCCCGACAGTCCGAACGCGCCAAAGCACAGCCCCGCGCCGATAAGAGCGCGCCGTGAAGGCTGAAAGGACGCGGACTGCTGCATGAATTTGCGTTGCCCAAATGAAAAACGACCGGCTCTGCGCTTTGGCGGAACCGGTCGTTTTGGAAAGCTGTTTTCGCTTGGGGTTGGGAAAGTCTCCCTTAGCCCTCGCTGGCTTCCGGCCGGTAATCGCGGCGCTCCGCAATACGCGCCGATTTGCCGGTGCGGCCACGAAGATAGTAAAGCTTCGCACGACGCACGGCACCCTTGCGGATGACGGTAATGCTGTCGATGTTGGGCGAATAGAGCGGGAACACGCGCTCGACACCTTCGCCGAACGACATTTTGCGCACGGTGAAGTTGGAGCCCATGCCCTTGTTCGAGCGTGCGATGCACACGCCTTCGAAATTCTGGACGCGAGTGCGTTCGCCTTCGACCACCTTGACGCCGACTTTCAGCGTGTCGCCGGGACGGAAGGTCGGAATGGTCTTTGCCGCCTTGGCAATTTCTTCGGCTTCGATCGTCTGGATGAGGTTCATGCCTCTATTCCTTCTTCTTCTGCCGCGCGCCAGAGGCAGGTCGGTCCCGAGCATCGACATGACGCTCCCAAAGGTCCGGCCTGCGTAACCGTGTGTGATCCTCCGCCTGTTGTTTCCGCCAGGCGGCGATCTTCGCATGATCCCCCGATCGCAGCACTTCGGGGATCGTGCGCCCTTCCCATTCGACAGGTCGGGTATAGTGGGGGTATTCGAGCAAACCGTTCTCGAACGATTCGTCGTCCCCACTGGAAGTCGCGCCCATTACGCCGGGAATCAGGCGAATGCAAGCGTCGAGCAAAAGCAGCGCCCCCATCTCGCCGCCCGACAATATGATGTCGCCCATCGACACCTGTTCGATCGGGCGGGCGTCGAAGATGCGTTCGTCGAAACCCTCGAACCGCCCGCACAGGATGATCGCGCCGGGACCCGCCGCGAGGCTGCGCACCCGCGCCTGGGTGACCGGTGCGCCGCGCGGGGTCATCGCAAGGATCGGCAGGCCCGGGTTCGCCGCCACCGCATGGTCGAGCGCGGCGGCCAATATGTCGGCCTTCAGCACCATGCCGGCGCCGCCACCCGACGGCGTATCGTCGACGGTGCGGTGCCGGTCGGTCGCGAAGTCGCGGATCTGGACGGGCGCGCACGACCACACCCCGGCCTCAAGCGCGCGACCCGCCATGCTTTGCCCGAGCGGGCCGGGGAACATGTTTGGATAGAGGGTCAGGGGGACGGCGGCGAAGGTCATGGCAACGGCTGCCATAGCGCCTCGGGCAGCAGGTGGCGATCCATCTCCATCTCTTCGTGCAGCCATTCGCGGAAGCGTTCGATCTTGCGCACCCCGACGCGGTTGTCGCGGTGGACGAGAAAGTTGGCGCCGCCGGGCTGGTAGAGCGTGTCGAACGGCGCGACCATGCGGCCGCTGGCGAGTTCGAGTTGCCACAGCAGCGGGGTCATCAGCGCGATGCCATAGCCGCCCTGCACCGCGCTCGCCTCCTGCAACTGGCTGTCGAGTTCGATACCGCGGCGTTCCTGCGGCGGGGTGCCGACCCCGGCGGCGGCGAGCCAGCCCGCCCACCACGGATCGTTGGGGGCGAGGCGATCGACGCGGAGCAGGTCTTCGGGCGCCGCGATCGCGTTGGCGTCGCGAAACGCCGGCGAGCAGATCGGCGTCACATGGCTTCGGAACAGAAAGTCGGCGCGTAGCCCCGGCCAGGCGCCGCCGCCGACGCGGATCGCGACATCGACGTTCGAAGCGTCGAAATCGACCATTTCGTTGGCCATCGACATACGGACCGCGAGATCGGGGTGGCGAAGCTGGAAGCGGCCGATGCGCGCGCTGAGCCAGGTGCCGCCGAAGGTCGTCGCGGCGCTGATCGTCAGCACCTCGGCCTCGTCGTCATCCAAAGCGGCGAAGGCGTCGCCCATCGCGGCGAAGGCGCCCGAGACAGCGGGGAGCAGCCGCTGCCCTGTTTCGGACAGCCGCACCCGCCCCTTTTCACGCACGAACAGCGCGCGGCCGAGACGGTCCTCCAATTGGCGGACCTGATAGCTGACCGCGGCCTGCGTCATTCCCAGTTCCTCTGCTGCGCGCGAGAAGTTCTGCAGACGACCGGCGGCTTCGAAGGTGCGGACGGCGGCGAGGGGCGGCAGCTTGGGCATCGCGCTACATAAGGTGCCCTTATGAGATGATGCAAAGCTTTTGTTGGCGACGGAGCGGCCAAAGGCGCATCTGGAGAACATCGAAACACAGGAGACGAACCATGCAGGACGAACTCTGGATGCGGAACTGGAACGACGCGCAGCCGCGTTTCAGCGCCGATATCGATCGCGGCTTTGCTTCGCTGGCAGGCGCGATCGCGCGGCTGCGCCGGCGCCGCGACGACCGCACTGCGAACCTTCGCGCCCGGATCGGGATCGGCTGACGATCCTGTTCACCAGGCCATGCCCATGAACGCCCCCGGTGGTCCTTCGCCGGGTGCGTTCATGGGCATGGATGGTAGCCGGCGGCTGCCGTCGTAGCGCTCGCAACCCCGTCCCCTCCCTCCGCAAATCACCAAAATACAACCCTCCGTTAACCAAAAATCAGCGGCTTGGCGCCTAATTTCCTCCCACTCGGACCAGGGGGACAAGATGGCGCGATGGGCGCGGGCGTTGACGATGGGCGCGGTGCTGTGGGGCGCCGCGGTGCCCGCGCACGCGCAATCCTCGTTCGCCGACGCGACGGTGATGACATGGGACGGGGTGCTGACCGGCATCTTCCTCGGGCTGCTGCTGTTCTCGCTCGCCTATAATGCCGCTTTCCATGCGCTGCTCCGCGAGCGGTTTCTGATCTGGCAGAGCGTTCGCGCCTTTGCCTATTTCGCGCTCGCGATCGGGCTGTCGCCGCTGGCGATGGGGGGCTTTTTCACCCCCGACAGCTTTGCCCGGCAGGTCTGGATCACTTTGTTCTTCGATCTGGGCGTCGCGGTATCGGGGCCGTTCCTGCGCGCCTATCTGGAGCCGGGGACGATCCCGAAGCGGCTCTATCGGCTGCTGGGATGGCCGCCCTTCCTGATCCTGCTGACGACGCCGGTGACGGTGATGGCCGATCCGCCGGGGCTGTATTTCACGCTGCGCAGCCTGTTGCTGGTGACGATGCTGACGCTCGGCGTCACGACGGTGGCGATCGCGCTGCTGCGCGGCAGCCGCACCGCGCGGTATCAAGCGGCGGCGTGGAGCGGCATCGGCGGCGTCTATGGCGTCAGCCTGTTCCACGACATCGTGCTGCAGACACCGTTCGAATCCTTCCTGTTCCTGCTGTTTCCCGCTTTGGGATTGGAAGTGATGCTCACCGCGCTGGGCATTCTCGACCGGCTGATCCGTCTGCGCCGCGAACGAACCGAAGCGCAGGCCCAGGCCGAAGCGATGCGCGTCATCGCGCACACCGACCCGCTGACCGGTCTGCCCAACCGGCGCGCGATCGAGGAGAGTTACGGACAGGAGACGCCGGTCGCGATCGCGATCGTCGACCTCGACCATTTCAAGGCGATCAACGACCGCCACGGCCATGACGTCGGCGATCGGGTGATCTTTGCCGCCGGGGTGGCGCTGGGGTCGGGCAGCGCGATGGCGGCGCGGATCGGCGGCGAGGAGTTCGCCTTGCTGTTCCGCTGCGAGGCGAGCGCGGTCGCGGGCGAGGCCGAACGGCTGCGCCAGCGCGTCGGCGCCTATATCGCGCAGATGGTGCCGACGCTGAAACGGCCGGTGACCGCATCGATGGGCCTTGTCCATATCGCGCGCGAGACGAGCTTCGGCGCGGCGATGAAGTCGGCCGACATCAACCTGTACGCCGCCAAGGAAAGCGGGCGCGACCGGGTCGTGTTCATCGAGGCGGCCTGACCGGACGTCATTCCGAACGCCGGGCCGCGAATTGGAGCGCCGCGAGAGTCAGCAAGACGACCAGCGCCGCCGCGCCAATCGCGATCTTCTGGAACAGCAACGGATCGGGATCGTCGTTTGCGCCCGCGCTGCCAAGGAGAGCATTTGTGAAGAAGATGGCAGGGGCAACGCCCGTCAGCATGCCGGCCAGCCAGACCAGCGGCGGCGACAGCCGGCGCAGCAGCCACCAACTCACGACCGCCCCGGCGATCGGGACCAACACGACAAAGGTCAGGATGAAGATCATGGGTGGTCGCCGGGCACGACCCGCAGACGCCACGCCTGGATCATGACCGGGCTGGTCGGAGCGAGCAGCAAGGTGCCGTCGAGTTTGCCCTTTTCGCAATTGAGGCGAAAGGCCGTAGACAACGCCCCCAGCGGCGCGAGTGGCTCAGCGGTCGGGCAGGCGCCGACCTGATCCTTCAACTTCGCCAGTTCGGCGGTCCAGTTGTCGGCCGAGCGGTCGAGCAGGAAATTCATCGCGAGCTTGCCGTCCAGCGGTTTCAAACTGCCCGCGTCATAGGCAGCGCGTGTCGCGGCGAACATGTCGGCGACCGCGGGCGACACCGGCGTGTCGCGGCGGACGAGCAGTCCCGCCTTGTCCATCGCCACGGCCGTGTCCCACGCCGGACCCGACGGGCCGGCATAGGTGCGGTTGGCGAGCGCGAAAACCCCCGTGCCGGTGTCGGGCATCAGCATCACATGGCTGCCATAGCCGGGATAGCCACCGCCGTGCGCGAGCGTGAGGCCAAGGTCGCAGTCCTGCGCGACGCGCCAGCCCATGCCATAGGCGAGGCTTTGCTTACACGCGTCGTCGCCGCTCGATCCGATGCGATTGACGACCGAAGTGAAGTTCGACCCCTGCGCGATTTCGCGCACCGTCGACCGCCGGACCGGGCCGGTGTCGGGATCGTCGCGCGCCGGCCAGGCCGAGAGCAGGAAGGCGACCCATTTGGCATAGTCGTTGGCGCTGACCTGCAGGCCGCCCATGGCGTTGAAGGCGCCGTCGACCATTTCGGGTTCGGGCGCCCAGGCGTCATTCTCCCAGCGATAGCCGAGAGCATATGTGTCCTTCGGCGCATGGGGGGCGTCGAAACCGCTCGCGGTCATGCCGAGCGGGGTCAGGATCGTTTTGCGGACATAGTCGGTATAGGCCATGCCCGAGGCCTTGGCCACGATGCGGCCGAGCAGCGCATAGCCGAAGTTCGAATATTCATGTTGGCTCTGCGGCGCACGGCTGAACGGCACGCCCGCGGCGATCATTTTGGTGAATTCGGCTTGCGGCAACACCTGCTGGCGGTCGCCCCAGGGATCGTCGGTAACGAAACCACCGACATGCTGGAGCAGGTCGCGGATCCGGATGCGCGGGCTGTCCGTCGTCGGATAGGTCCAGCCCTTCATCTGGGGCACATAGGTTTCGGCGAGGTCGTCGAGGCGGAGCTTGCCATCGTCGCGCAATTTCAGGATCGACAGCGCGGTGAACGCCTTGGTCATCGAGGCGATGCGAAACAGGCTGTCGGGGGTGACCGGGCGCCGCGCGTCGAGATCCTGCACGCCGAGGCCCTTCACATAGACGAGCTTGCCGTTCTGGACGACGCCATAGACGAGCCCGGGAATGTGGGCGTCGGTCTGAAACGTCGCAAAGCGCGCGTCGATGTCGGGAGCGAGTTGCTCGAGGGTCTTTGGGGCGGGGTCATGCGCGGCGGCGGGCGACGCCACCGCGAACAGGGCGGCAAGGGCGATTCGCGATCTCGAACGCATGGCAGTCTCCCCCGTTTGTCGCGCCAAACTTGCTTCAATCTCGCTTAAAGTCACAAAAGCCCCGCATGCAGCGCATGATTTTGTGCCCTTTGTGCCCTTACGCGGGCGGTGCCGAAGGTTGCCGCGAACCGCGTTCCGACACGGCAAAAGCACCGAAAACGACGCTCGCACAGCGCGATAATGTAGGAAAGCGCAAAATGCGCCGCCGGGCCTATTCGACGAAGGCGGCGTCGACGGTCACGTTATCGGCATCCCATGCGGGCACCGCCCGCGCGTTCATCGGGACCATGAAGCGTTGCGGCTTCTTGCCTGCCTCAGCGGGCTTCTCGATCTCGAGAATGTCGCCGGCACCGAAATTATCGACCGCGACGACGGTGCCGATCGCGGCGCCGTCGGTCGAGACGCACGGCAGGCCGATGAGGTCATGATGGTAATATTCGCCCTCACCCAGCGGCGGCAGCGCCGAACGCGCGACCGTCAGCAACGTGCCACGCAGCGCTTCGGCGCCGCTGCGGTCGGTGACCTCGGCAAACATCGCGACCGCGCCCTGATTGGCAGGACGGATCGATTTCAGGGTCAGGATGCGCTCGCCCGCGCTGAAGGCGGAAAAGGCGCGGAGGGTCTCCGCGCCTTCGCCGAACAGTTTGAGCCGCACCTCGCCCCGCACCCCATGCGCGCCGGCAATGGCGGCGAGGGTGACGGGGCGGTTCGCGTCAGCCAAGATCAGGCCTTGGCTTCTTCTTCGCCGGCTTCTTCTGCGGGCGCTTCCTCAGCGACCGGAGCAGCCGGAGCTTCTTCGGCCGGTCCGCCTTCGGCGGCCTGTTCGGCCATCGCGGCGGCATCGTCGGCGGTCGCGTCGGCGGGGACATCTTCGGCCACCGCGTCGGCGACGGCTTCGGCGGTCGCTTCGCTCTTCACCGAACCGGTCGCGTCCGATTCAGCAGCCTCGGGAGCGGCGGCTTCTTCAGCGGCGGGCGCTTCTTCAGCAGCCGGAGCGGCTTCTTCGACGACTTCGGGCTCGGGAGCCGGAGCAGCAGCAGCGGCGGCGGCTGCTTCCTCGGCGTCAGCGATCTTCTGAGCCTTTTCCTCGGCGCGTTCCTTGGCCTTTTCGCCCGGGACCGCCTTGTTCGGATTGTTGCGCGCGGCGCGTTCCTGGACACCCGCGGCGTCGAGGAAGCGGGCGACGCGGTCGCTCGGCTGGGCGCCGACGCTCAGCCAATGCTTGGCGCGCTCGGCGTCAAGCTTGACGCGCTCGGGATTGTCCTTGGCGAGCAGCGGGTTGTAGCTGCCGATGCGCTCGATGAAGCGGCCGTCGCGCGGGGCGCGCGAATCGGCGACGACGATCTTGTAATAAGGGCGCTTCTTGGAGCCGCCGCGCGACAGGCGAATGGAGGTAGCCATGATGTAATTCCTTCTTTCTGATTCAAATTCGGTTGTCGGTTAAAATCACTTCTTCTTGTTCATGAGATTGGCGAGTTCGGGCGGGATCGCCCCGCCGCCGAGGCCGGGCAGGCCGCCGAGGCCACCGCCTCCGCCCCCCATGCCGCCACCGCCCATGCCCGGGATGCCGCCCTTGCCGAACAGCGCGCCGAGGCCTTTCAGCCCGCCCATCTTGCGGATCTTCTTCATCGCGGTCGCCATTTCCTGGTGCATCTTGAGCACCTTGTTGACCATCTGGACATTGGTGCCCGAGCCGTTGGCGATGCGGATCTTGCGCTTCGCGGTCAGGATTTCCGGCTTCGCGCGCTCCTTGGCGGTCATCGAGCCCATGATCGCGTCGAAGTGGATGAGCATCTTGTCGTCGGCGCCGCCCTGCGCCATCGCGACCTGCGCCTTCTTGATCCCCGGGATCATCCCGGCGAGCGCGCCGAGGCCGCCCATGCGGCGCATCTGATTGAGCTGGGTCCGCAGGTCGTTGAGGTCGAAGACGCCCTTGGCCATCTTCGCCGCCATCGCCTCGGCCTCTTCGGCCTGGATCGTTTCGGCGGCGCGCTCGACGAGGCTGACGACGTCGCCCATGCCGAGGATGCGGCCGGCGATGCGCGAGGGCTGGAAGAGTTCGAGCCCGTCGAGTTTCTCACCCGTACCCGCGAATTTGATCGGCTTGCCGGTGACCGCGCGCATCGAGAGCGCGGCACCGCCGCGCGCGTCGCCGTCCATACGGGTCAAGACGACGCCGGTAAGCGGCACCTGATCGGTGAAGCGCTGCGCGACCTGCACCGCATCCTGCCCGGTCAGGCTGTCGACGACGAGCAGGGTTTCAGCTGGATTGGCGGTGCGCGACACCGCCTGCATCTCGTCCATCAGCTGCTGATCGACATGGAGGCGGCCCGCCGTATCGAGCATCAGCACGTCGAAACCCTGAAGCTTCGCGGCCTGCAGCGCGCGTTGCGCGATCTCGACCGGCTGCTGACCCGCGACGATCGGCAGCGTTGCGACGTCGATCTGGGCGCCGAGGACGGCGAGCTGTTCCTGCGCGGCAGGGCGATTGACGTCGAGCGACGCCATCAGCACCTTCTTGCGCTCTTTTTCCTTGAGGCGCTTCGCGATCTTCGCGGTGGTCGTCGTCTTACCCGAACCCTGGAGGCCGACCATCATGATGACCGCGGGCGGCGTGACCGCAAGGTCGAGCTCGGCGGTTTCGGAGCCGAGCATTTCGGTCAGCGCGTCGCTGACGATCTTGACCACCTGCTGGCCCGGGGTGACCGAACGCAGGACATTGTGACCGATCGCGAGGTCGGTGACCTGGTCGACGAAGCTGCGCACGACGGGCAGCGCGACGTCGGCCTCGAGCAGGGCGATTCGCACTTCGCGCATCGCGGCGCGCACGTCGGCCTCGGTCAGCGCACCGCGACCGCGGAGCTTTCCGAAAACATCGCCAAGCCGGTTGCTCAGACTATCGAACACAGCCAAAATCCTTGCTACGACGCCCGCAACGCAAAACACGCCGGTGAGCGAAACCTCGCCAACCAGCGGTATCCGTGGACAGGTTTTCCGTCGCGGATGTCGTGTATGCCCCGCCGCAAAATGCGGTGGAACGGGGCGCCCTTACGGGAAAGGGCGGAGAAAGGCAAGCCAGCTCCTCCCTGTGGCGAAGCGATACCGAGGATTGGAATGACCCACACTTAACGCAAATTTCACCGCTTGGGGCGCAAAAGACCGGCTGTCTGTGGGGAAATGCGAATATGGCGACGGCCGCTGCGCCCAAACAACCCGACCGCGCCGACGGCGCGAAGCGCGATGTCGTCGCGGGCGGCATCGTCGTCGCCGCGATCATCCTGTTCGTCGGCACCGGCAGCAGCGTCATGCAATCGGTCGTTCGCGCGCTGTCGGGCATCGGCGGCGGCGCCGACCAGGTGCTCGCCGCGACCTTGATCCTCAACATCGCGCTGATCCTGTTCGGCTGGCGCCGCTACAACGACCTCCACCGCGAAATCCGCGAACGCACCGAGGCCGAACAGCGCGCCCGCTATCTGGCAGACACCGACCCGCTGACCAATTTCCTCAACCGCCGCGCGATGCTCGAACAGGGGCAGGCGCTGGTCGTCGAGGCCGCAGGCGAGCAGCGCCATGTGGCGCTGTTCCTGCTCGACCTCGACCATTTCAAGACGGTCAACGACATCCATGGCCACGCCGCGGGCGACCGCCTGTTGCAGGTCGCCGCCGAGCGCATCGCCAGCGTGCTGCCGCCGAGCGCGCTGATGGCGCGGCTGGGCGGTGACGAGTTCGTCGCGATGCTGATGTTCGATCCGGCGGGCAAGGCGCATATCGAGGCGCTGGCGGCGCAGCTCGTCACCGTGCTCGAAGAACCGGTGATCCACGATGCGCAGCAGATCCGCATCGGCGCGTCGATCGGGCTCGCGCTCGCGACCGAGGCGAGCGCGACGATGGACACGCTGGTCCGTCAGGCCGACATCGCCATGTATCATTGCAAGGACGAGGGACGGAACCGCTTCTGCTGGTTCGAGGCCGGCATGGAAATGGCGGTACAGGTCCGCAACCAGATCGAGACCGGCATCCGCAGCGGCATGCCGCGCGACGAATTCGTCCCCTTTTTCGAGCCGCAGGTCGACATCGCGACGGGCCGCCTGGTCGGATTCGAGATGCTGATGCGATGGGATTCACCCGAACATGGCATGATCGAGCCCGACCGGTTCATCCCAGTCGCCGAGGACAGCGGGCTGATCGGCGAGCTGTCGTTGCGCGTCGTGCGCCACGCGATGGAGATCGCCAAGGGGTGGGACCCGTCGATCACGCTGGCGGTCAATATCTCGCCGCAGCAATTGAAGGACCCCTGGTTCAGCCAGAAGCTGACCAAGCTGCTGGTCGAGACGGGATTCCCCGCGAGCCAGCTCGAGGTCGAGATCACCGAAAGTTCGCTGTTCGAGAATCTGCCGCTGGTGCGCTCGATCGTCACCAGCCTCAAGAACCAAGGCGTGTCGCTGAGCCTCGACGATTTCGGCACCGGCTACAGCTCGCTGTCGCACCTGCGCGCACTGCCGTTCGACCGGATCAAGATCGACCGCAGCTTCATCGCCGCGATGCAGGGCAGCCCCGATGCGCAGGCGATCGTCGTCGCGATCGTACGGCTGGGCGAAAGCCTCGCGATGCCGATCACCGCCGAGGGGGTCGAGGACGAGGCGACCGCGATCGAACTGACCCGGCTCGGCTGCGCCAAGGCGCAGGGCTGGCATTATGGCAAGCCGGTGTCGGCAGCGGAAACAGCGAAGCTGCTCGCCGACCGCGGCCTGCTGCGTTCGCCGCTGGTGCCCGAACAGGATGGCGCGAGCGAAGACGAGCGGCGGAAGTCGGCGTAACGCCTCCATCACTCCAATCGTCATTGCGAGGAGCCGACGGCGACGCGGCAATCCAGAGTTGCGCAAGGGCGCCGTGGACTGCTTCGCTCCGCTCGCGATGACGAGGCTTTGGAATAGTCCCGCCTCGCTAGACTTCACGCCCCTGCCGCCTTACATGCGCGGGATATGGCGGATCGCTTCACCAAGATGCACGGACTGGGCAACGACTTTGTCGTGATCGACGCGCGCGCGGCGCCCGTCGCGATGACCCCGGCGCGGGCGCATGCGATCGCCGACCGGCGGCATGGCATCGGGTGCGACCAGTTGATCCTGCTCGAACCGTCGACGCACGCCGATGTGAAGATGCGCATCTTCAACGCCGACGGCGGCGAGGTCGAGGCGTGCGGCAATGCGACGCGCTGTGTCGCGACGCTGATCGGCCAACCCGCGGTGATCGAGACCCTGGGCGGCATGCTGCGCGTGACGCCCGCCGACGGCGGCGCCGAGGTGGTGCTGGGCGAACCCGAATTCGACTGGGAGCATATCCCGCTGGCGATGCCGATGGACACGCGCGACATGCCGGTGGCGTGGGACGAGCTGGAGCATGGCGCGGCGGTCAATGTCGGCAACCCGCACATCGTCTTTTTCGTGCCCGAGGCCGATGCGGTGGGCCTGGGCGAGCTGGGGCCGCGGATCGAGACCGATCCGCTGTTCCCCGAACGCGTCAACGTCAATGTCGCGAGCCTCGACGGTCCCGACCGGCTGCAACTGCGCGTGTGGGAGCGCGGCGTCGGGCTGACGCAGGCGTGCGGCACCGGCGCCTGTGCGACCGCGGTCGCGGCGATCCGTGCCGGCAAGGTCCAGTCGCCGGTGACGGTGTCGCTGCCCGGCGGCGACCTGATCATCCGCTGGGGCCCCGGCGAGCCGATCGTGATGAGCGGCGCCGCGACGCGCGTGTTCGAGGGCGAGACCGACTGGGCGCAGTTCGGATGAGCGTTGCGGTTTTGGACGGCGGGCTTGACGTCGTCAATTTCGGGTGCCGGCTGAACATCGCCGAAGGCGAGGCGGTGCGCGCGGCGGCGACGGCGGCCGGTGCGCGCGATACGGTCATCTTCAACAGCTGCGCGGTGACCGACGAAGCGGTGCGGCAGGCGCGCCAGGCGGTGCGGCGCGCGCTGCGCGAGCGGCCCGAGGCGAATGTGGTGGTGACCGGTTGCGCGGCGGAGCTGGAAGGCGAACGCTTTGCGGCACTGGGTGCGCGGGTGGTGCGCAACGACGCCAAGGGGTTGACCGAGAGCTATGGCGCCGGGGCGCCGGTCGCGCGCAGCAAGAGCTATTCCCCTGCCCTGTCGGGTGCCGACCATGCCCGCGCCTTCCTCGGCGTGCAGACGGGTTGTTCGCACAGCTGCACCTTTTGCGCGACGGTGATCGCGCGCGGGGCGGCGCGATCGGCGAGCGTCGATGCCGTGGTCGAAAGCGCGCGCATGGCGCTGGAGCGCGGGCAACGCGAGATCGTGCTGACCGGGGTCGACCTGGCGAGCTATGGCGACGACAGCGGCACCACGCTCGCCGCGCTGATCGAGGCGTTGCTGGCGCTGCCGATCGAACGGCTGCGGCTGTCGTCGCTCGACCCGAACCGGATCGACGATGCGCTGTTCGCGCTGCTGGCCGGCGAAACGCGGGTTATGCCGCATGTCCACCTGTCGTTGCAGGCGGGCGACGATATGGTGCTGACGCGGATGAAGCGGCGGCATCGGCGCGCCGAGGTCGTCGACCTCGTCGCGCGGCTCAAGGCGGCGCGACCGGAGATTGCGATCGGCGCCGACCTGATCGCGGGCTTCCCGACCGAGGATGACGCGATGTTCGCGAACAGCCTGGCGCTGATCGACGAATGCGACATCGTCTTTGGCCATATCTTTCCCTATAGCGCGCGCGCCGGGACCCCCGCCGCGCGGATGCCGCAGGTTGGACGGACCGTGGCACGCGAACGGGCGGCGATACTGCGCGAAGCCAATGCGCGGCGGCGGCATGACTGGATGGACGGACTGACAGGAATGAGGACGAATATGCTGGTCGAACGCGACGGGCGGAGCGGCCATGGCGAGAATTTTGCGGGGCTGATGCTGGACGCTGACGCGGTGCCGGGGAGCATCGTGCCGGTGCGGATCGGCGCGCGCGACGGCGACCGGCTGGCCGCGGAGATTGCAGCATGAGCGGCGCGAGCTGGAGCGAACGGCTGTTCGGCGGGCTCAAACGCACGTCGGAGAAGCTGGGCGAGAATCTGGCGGGGCTGACCGGCAAGGCGCGGCTCGACGAGGACGATCTCGACCGCATAGAAGAGGCGCTGATCACCGCCGACCTGGGGCCCGCGATGGCGGGGCGGATCCGCGAGCGGCTGGCGGCGCGACGCGATGCGGTGGCGAGCGGGACCGAGGAGTTGCGCCGTATCGTCGCCGAGGAAATCGCCGCAGTGCTGCGCCCGGTCGCCGAACCGCTGGAGATCGACGCCTTTCCGCGCCCGCAGGTCATATTGGTGATCGGGGTCAACGGGTCGGGCAAGACCACCACCATCGCCAAGCTGGCGCATCTGTTCCAGGAACAGGATTATGGCGTGATGCTGGTCGCCGGCGACACCTTCCGCGCCGCCGCGATCGGCCAATTGAAGGTCTGGGCCGAACGCTTGGGCGTGCCGATCATGGCGGGTCCCGAGGGCGGCGACGCCGCGGGGATCGTGTTCGACGCGGTGAAGCAGGCGACCGCGACGGGTATCGACGTTTTGATCGTCGACACCGCCGGGCGATTACAGAACAAACGCGAGCTGATGGACGAACTCGAGAAGATCAAGCGCGTGCTCGGGCGGCTCAACCCCGCGGCGCCGCACGATGTCGTGCTGGTACTCGATGCGACGACGGGGCAGAATGCGCTGGCGCAGATCGATGTGTTCCGCGAGGTCGCGGGGGTCACCGGCCTCGTCATGACCAAGCTCGACGGCACCGCGCGCGGCGGCGTGCTCGTCGCCGCGGCCGAGCGCCACGGGCTTCCCATTCACGCGATCGGCATCGGCGAAACCATCGACGATCTTCGTCCGTTCGATGCCGACGAGATCGCGGGCATCATTGCAGGAAATATCAGATGAGCGACACGCTCGAGCAACTGCCGACCGGCCCCGAGGCCATTCCCGCGCCGCCGCCCGCCAAGCATGGCTGGCTCAATTTCGTGATCGACTTTGCCCCGCTGCTGATCTTCTTCGCGGTCTACAAGCTGAGTTCGGGCGGCACCGGCGCCTTTGCCGCGACCACGGCGGCGATCAAGGGCACCGTCGCCTTCATGATCGCGATCGTTGCCGCGATGATCATATCGAAGTGGAAGCTGGGCAAGATTTCGCCGATGCTGTGGCTGTCGAGCATCCTCGTCATCGGTTTCGGCGCGCTGACCGTCTATTTCCACGACGAAAGCTTCATCGTGATGAAGCCGACGATCATCTATGGCGCCTTCGCCGCGCTGCTGCTCGGCGGTTATTTCGCGGGCAAGCCGATGCTCAAATATCTGCTCCAGTCGGCGCTCGACGGGATCACGGAACGCGGCTGGATGCTGCTGTCGCGAAACTGGGGGCTGTTCTTCCTCGCCCTCGGCGTCGCCAATCACATCATGTATGTGCTGATCCAGCGGGGCCAGTTCAGCTTCGACACATGGCTGACGATCAAGGTGTGGGGGATCACCGCCCTCTCCTTCCTGTTCACGCTGACCCAGTTGCCGGTGATGATCAAGAACGGCCTCGCGCTGCCCGAGGAAGCGGCGACGGACAAGGGCTGACCAGCTAATCCTCCCTGTGGCGCAGCCATGGGGAGGTGGCAGCGGCGTAGCCGCTGACGGAGGGGCTATGGCGCAAGGTTGCCCGCCCCTCCCCCCCTCCCCCATCGCTTCGCGACAGGGAGGATCCTTTGCAGCAAGCTTGAGCCTTGCCCCCGTCGCTGGCATAGCCTTGCCCGGGCACCGGGTCGCGCCGCGCCTCATAACAAGCGAGGGGGACTTTCATGGACAAATTTTTCGGTAATCTGCACGCCGTGCTGGGTGCGGGGCTGGTGCTCGCGATCATCCTGATGCTCGGCCTCAACGGCCAGAATTTCGAGGACGGCATCGCTGCGGGCAATGCGATCATGCGCTGGCTGCACACCTTCTTCGGCGTGCTGTGGATCGGGCTGCTCTATTATTTCAACTTCGTCCAGATCCCGACAATGCCCAAGATTCCGGCCGAACTGAAGCCCGGCGTGTCGAAGCATATCGCGCCGGCCGCGCTTTTCTGGTTCCGCTGGGCGGCGGCGGCGACGGTGGTGCTGGGCCTCGCGATCGCGGGTCACGCCAAATATCTCGTTCCCGCGCTGACGCTGCAGGAGCCGTACAAGCTGATCGGCGTCGGCATGTGGCTCGGCCTGATCATGGCGTTCAACGTCTGGTTCCTGATCTGGCCGAACCAGAAGAAGGCGCTGGGCATCGTCGCGGCCGACGATGCGACCAAGGCGGCCTCGGCGAAGACCGCGATGATCTTTTCGCGGACCAACACCCTGCTGTCGATCCCGATGCTCTATGCGATGGTGAACGCCAACCTGGGCTGATCGAGACGACCTCCAGATCGCCGACGCGTCCCGAGGCAAGCCCGGGCCGCGTCGGCGAGTGGAATTACATCATCGGCGCAGGCGCGGCCGGTGCAGCCGGCGCGGCCTTCCGCGCTCTGCCGCCGGCGACTTCCGAAAGCTGATCGTCGTTCAGTTCGACGGGCTTCGGCTGCTTGGTCTTGGGATCGACTTTCTTGGTCATCTCAATGTTCCTCGTCAGAAAAGGATCGCGGGATGGCGAGCGTCGATTCGCTCGCCATGGACCCAGCTTAGGCCTTGCCTGCCGAAACATTGTGCGGACCGTCACAGCGGACCAAAAAGCAAACTCAGCCCTCGACCGCCGCCTTGTGCATGCGGCCGTTGAGCACATAATGCGCGACGCCGGCCTGCATGCCCGCGGCCTGTTCGTCGCCGATCTCGCGCACGCGGCGCGCGGGCGAACCCGCCCAGAGTTCGCGGCCGGGGATTTCCTTATTCTCGGTGAGCAAGGCGCCCGCGGCGAGCATCGCGTCGCTGCCGATGCGGCAGCCGTTCATCACCGTCGCTTTCAGCCCGACGAACGCCCGGTCTGCCAGCACGCAGCCATGGACCATCGCGAGATGGCCGATCAGCACATCCTCGCCGATGATCGTCGGATAGCCTTCGAGGCGGTGCGGCATCGGGCCGTCGCAATGAACGACGGTCCCGTCCTGGATGTTCGAGCGCGCGCCGACGACGATATGGCTGACATCGGCGCGCAGCACGCAATTATACCAGATGCTGACGTCGGGGCCGATCGTCACGTCGCCGATGATCCGGCAACCGGGCGCGATGAAGGCGCTGGGGTCGATCCGCGGCGTCTTGCCGTTGACTGTGATGATGCTGATGTCGGTTCGAGTCATTCGCTGCGGCCTCCGATGATATTCTTCCAGATCAGGATCGGCAGAGTCGAGGCATAATCATCCGTCCATCGCGCAAATCCCCCGCGTGCCTCGAGCGGTACCCAGACGCCGTTGTCGAACGCTTTTTCGCGCGGACGGATGCCCCCGGTCAACTGCACCATCCGCTGCGGCGTCGCGGTAAAGGCGACCCAGTTCGACCCCGTGAGCGCGCTCGTCGGATCGTCCTGCCCGGCGGTATCCATGCGAATCGCGGCGGTCCACCCGCGCGCCTTGGCTTCAGCCGCGAGCACGGGTTCCAGATCGAAGAACCGGTTCGAGATATGGATGAGCAGCACCCCGTCGGGCTGGAGCGCGCGGGCATAAATGCCGATCGCTTCCTCGGTCAGCAGATGGAGGGGGATCGCATCCGACGAGAAGGCGTCGATCACAAGGATATCGAACTGCGCCGGGGGCCGTTTTTCGATCTGCAGCCGCGCGTCACCGATGACGATCGGCGTGTCGCCCGCGCAGTTCGAAAGGAAGGTGAATTTCGACGGGTCGCGCGCGATGTCGACCATCACCGGGTCGATCTCGAAGATCGTCCATTGCTGGCCGGGCTTGCGATAGCAGGACAGCGTGCCCGCCCCCAGCCCGACGATGCCGACCGCGGCATCGGGGCCGGCAAGTTCGTTGGCCTTGTCGAGCGTCAGCCCGACCCCCGACTGATGGCCATAGTAAGTGGTGGGTTCGATCTCGCGTCCGGGCTCGGTTCGCTGAAGCCCGTGCAGCGTGGTGCCGTGCGCAAGGCGCCGCTGATGATTTTGCGGGTCGTCGGTGACCGTATAGACGCCGAAATAACTGCGCGTCCGCATGCCATGCTCGCCCTTTTCGAGCGTATCGACCCCGCCGACCCCCAGCATCAGCAGCGCGAGCGCGGTGACATAGGCCCAGCGCCAGCCGATGACGAGCAGGCCGATGAGCAGGATCAGCCCCGCCCAAAGGCCATTGCTGCCCTGGAAGGTGCCATCCCAGCCCTGCGCCAGATTCCAGCAGGCGAAGGCGGCGACGAGCAGCATGACGATGACGAAGGGCAAAGGCCTCCGGACCTTCAGCCATTCGTTCCACGGCAGGAAGGCGGGCAGCGGCAGCAAGGCGGCCGCCGCGAGCACCAGCAAGGGATGTTCATAGACCCAGTCGAACAGCAACGGCGCAAACAGCGCCGCAAAGAGGCCGCCGACCACGCCGCCCGCCGACATGACGAGATAGAAGAGCGTCAGATGCTGCGGCGCGGGACGCAGATGGTGGAGATAGTCGTGGAGCGCGGTGGCGACGACGAACAGCATGACGAGGCTCATCAGCGCGACGAGCATCGACCCGCCGCCGGTGCTGAGCAGCGCCTGTCCGCCCGCGATCAGCAGCACCGCGGGCGCGAGCACGCGGAAGGTCTGCTTGAGGGCGTCGGCGTTGGAAAAGGCGACCACGAAGCTGAGCAGATAGAGGCCGAGCGGCAGCACCCACAGCAAGGGCATGGCGACGATGTCGGTGGTGAGGTGCGTCGTCGTCGACAGCATCAACCCCGACGGTACGGCGGCGATGAGCAGCCAGTGGAGCTGGCGCCGCAGCGTCGGGCGCGGTTCGTCGGCGACGGGCGCGGTATCCGCGGCCGCGACCGCATGGCTGCGCCAGCGCGCCGCCCCAGCGGCAGCGACGAGCCCGACAAGCAGTGCATAGCCGGCGGTCCAGCCCCAGCTTTGCGCTGCGAGCGGCAGATTGGGTTCGACCAGCGCGGGGTAGGAGATCAGCCCCGCGAAGCTGCCGAGGTTCGAGGCGGCGTAGAGATAATAGGGATCGCCCGCACGGGTGTCCGCGGCGAACCACCGCTGGATCAGCGGCGCCTGCGCCGAGACCGCGAAAAACACCGGGCCGATCGAGGCGAGCAGCAACAACGGCACCCACAGCGCCTCTTGCCCCGGCGCCGGCGGCGCGATGGCGGCGATGCCGATCGGCAGCCACAGCGCGGCGAGCAGCAGCAGCGCGACATGGATCATCGCCTGGCGCCGCACCTGGAAGCGACCGAGCCAATGCGCATAGGCATAGCCGCCGAGCAGCAGCGCCTGATAGACCAGCATCGCGCTGTTCCACACCGCCGGGGCGCCGCCCAATTTGGGCAGCACCATGCGCGCGACCATCGGCTGGACCTGGAAGAGAAGGAAGCTGCCGACCAGGATGGTCAGCACGAAAAGCCAGCGCCGCGGTGTTGCCGTCATTATCGGGTCGGTCCCTTGTTCAAACGGAAAGGCTCAGTCGGAAAGGCCCAGGCAGAGCGGATCATGCGCCAAGCAGTCTCGCGGCGTGGAGCGCATGATAGGTGAGCACGCCCGAGGCGCCGGCGCGGCGAAAGGCGAGCAGGGTTTCGAGGACGAGCGCGTCGCGGTCGCCCGCGCCGGCCGCCGCCGCGGCCTCGATCATCGCATATTCGCCCGACACCTGATAGGCGAAGACGGGCACTTCGAAGCGCTGTTTCACCGCGCGGACGATATCGAGATAGGGCAGGCCGGGCTTGACCATGACGCTGTCGGCGCCCTCGGCCAAGTCCATTTCAACCTCGCGCAGCGCCTCTTCGGCGTTGGCGGGGTCCATCTGATAGCCCTTTTTGTCGCCCTTGAGCAGCCCGCGCGAACCGACCGCGTCGCGGAACGGCCCATAGAAGGCCGAGGCATATTTGGCGGCGTAGCTCATGATCTGGACATGGCCGAAACCCTCGCCCTCGAGGGCGGCGCGGATCGCGCCGATGCGGCCGTCCATCATGTCGCTGGGGGCGATGATGTCGGCACCGGCGCGCGCCTGGTTCAGTGCCTGGCCGACGAGCACCTCGACCGTCTCGTCGTTAAGGACGCGGCCGTCATCGTCGACCAGCCCGTCCTGCCCATGGCTGGTGTAAGGATCGAGCGCGACGTCGGTGAGCACGCCGATGGCGTCGCCATGCGCCGCCTTGATCGCGCGCACCGCGCGGCACATGAGATTGTCGGGATTGAGCGCCTCGGCGCCATCCTCGCTGCGCCGGTCGGCCTCGGTATAGGGAAAGAGCGCGAGGCACGGGATGCCCGCGGCGATCGCCTCGCCCGCGCGTTCGACGATCAGGTCGACCGACCAGCGCGACACGCCGGGCAGGCTGGCGATCGGTTCCTCGACGTCCTCGCCGGCGCAAACGAACAGCGGCCAGATGAGGTTGGCGGGGGTGAGGTGATTTTCGCGCACCATGGCGCGGCTCCATGCGGTGCGGCGGGTCCGGCGCAGGCGGAGGTCGGGAAAGGTGGCGCGAGTCATGGCGCGTGCATAGCGGGGTGATGGCACAGGGCCAATGGATATTGGCTATTAAGGCCCCTCCCCTTCGGGGGGAGCGGTAAGCTGGTCAGATGCCGCCGCCGACGCGTTTCGATGCAACGTCGGACAGGCTCCCGAGCTTCGGCGCTTCGGCCTGCTTCGCTGCCACCGGGGTCAGCGCGGCGCCCGGAGTCACGGCGGTGAGTTGGCGGATACGGGCGCGGAAGTCGGCGAGCGCCTTGCCCTCGAGCTGCGCGCGGGTGACGAAGCTGGCGGTCGCGGGGTTCACCGCGACGCCGTTGCGATAGACTTCGAAATGGAGGTGCGGGCCGGTCGAGAGGCCGGTCGAACCGATATAGCCGATCACCTGGCCGCGGTTGACGCGCTGGCCGGGGCGAACCGCGATGCGGCTCATATGGCCATAGCCGGTACCGACGCCGCCGCCATGGCTGAGCTTGACGAAATTGCCGAAGCCGCCATGGCGTCCGGCGATCGAGACGACCCCGTCGCTGACCGCATAGATGGGGGCGCCATAGCCGCCGCCGAAATCGACACCGCTGTGCATACGCTTGTAACCGAGGATCGGGTGGCGGCGCATGCCGAAGCCCGAGGTCTGGCGGCCGTTGGTCGGGCGGACCATGCCGCCGCGCGTCTCGCCGGCGCCCGATGCCTCGAACCATTGCACCCGGCCGTCGACATTCCATTCGATCATCGACAGCTTCTGCTTTCCGCCGCGCACGAGTCCGGCATAGAGCAATTTGCCGACTTCGCTCTCGCCGGTTTCGGCGCGGCGATAGTCGACGATGATGTCATATTCGTCGCCGGCACGGACATCGCTGGCGACCGAAATCTGTTTGCCGATGACACGGAGATAGGCCTGGATCGCCTCGGGCGGGGCGCCGGCGGCGCGCGCCGAGCGATAGAGGCTGTCACCGACGCGGCCGCGGATGCGCAGCGGCGTCGCGTCGACCGCGATCGGAATGCGGCGCATGACGAGGCGGCCATCGACGCGCTCCATCTCGATACGCAGGTCGAAGCGTGCACGCATCGCGAGCGCGTCGACCGGGCGCGGCATGGTGCGCGCGGCGCGGCGGCCGAGGATCAGGTCGATGCGCGTGCCCGGTGCGATGTCGGCGAGCGGCACCGCGCCCGACACCTGGCTCGCGAGCGCCTGCGCATCGGCGCTGCCAACGCCCGAGCGTTCGAGCAGGCGCGCGAAGCTGTCGCCGCTGCCCAGCGTGGCGGTGAGTTCGATTTGCGGCCGTTCGGGGGTCTGGGTGAGCGGGCGGACGGCGTCGGTCGCCGCCATGTGCCGCCCGGTGTCGCCGCCGAGCGCGAGCGGTACGATCATCTGCGCCCGGGCTTCGTTGAAATCGGCGGCGGCGAGCGCCGGGGCGCCGCCGGCCTGCAGCGGCTGGATGCCGGGAAAGGTCGAAATGGCGGCGGCGCACAGCGCGGTCAGCGTCGCGAGCCCGCGCCACCATGTCCGCGACCCGATATCGTCGCCGAGGTCGGGCGCGAGGTCGAGATTGGCGAGCCGGTCGCGCCAGCCTTCATGCCATTTGAGGTCGGGGGCGGGGTCGACGACGCCGTTGCGTCCGAAGGATATCGCCTGCGTCATCGACAGCGCGGCGGCATTGCCGGTCATGCCCGCGATGGGTTCGTGACGCTGGAACAAGACTGCAACCCCCACTCGGATCGCCGCTCCCGCCTCCCGCGCGAACGCCGCCGATGTTGTTTCCGACTGCTCGTCTGTAAAGAAAGGTCGTTAAAGTCAATTTAATGGGCCGGGGCACGAAAGCGCTTGCGGCGAGCCGTGGCCGAGGTGGGATATGACGTGAAACAAAAGAAAATGACCTTTCACGGCGCCATCCGTCGATCCGCTGTTGCACCGCAACGCGGGCCATGCCAGCTTGGCCATTAAGAAAATGTCGTCTCCCGCATCCAGCCCGGTCAAGGCCGTCCTTGGCCCCACCAACACCGGCAAAACCCATTTGGCGGTCGAGCGCCTGACCGCCCGTTCGAGCGGCATGATCGGCTTTCCGCTTCGCCTGCTGGCGCGCGAGGTTTACGATCGCGTCGTCCACATCAAGGGGCCGACGCAGGTCGCGCTGGTCACCGGCGAAGAGCGGATCATGCCGCCCGACGCGCGCTACCTGCTCGGCACGATGGAAGCGCTGCCCATCGAGCGCGACGTCGCCTTCGTCGGGATCGACGAGGCGCAACTTGGCGCCGACCCCGAACGCGGCCACGTCTTCACCGACCGGATGCTCCGCGCCCGCGGCCGCGAGGAGACGATGATCCTGGGGTCGGCGAGCATCCATGGCCTCGTCCGCGACCTGGTGCCCGAGGCCGAGATCATCACCCGGCCGCGTTTTTCGACCTTGAGCTATGCCGGGACGTGCAAGCTGTCGCGGCTGCCCAAACGCTCGGCGGTCGTCGCCTTCTCGGCCGAGGAGGTTTATGCGATCGCCGAAATGCTGCGCCGTTTTTCGGGCGGCGCCGCAGTGGTGATGGGGGCGCTGTCCCCGCGCACCCGCAACGCGCAGGTCGAAATGTTCCAGGCCGGCGAAGTCGATTACCTCGTCGCGACCGACGCGATCGGCATGGGGCTGAACCTCGACGTCCAGCATGTCGCCTTTGCGAGCCTGCAGAAATTCGACGGGCGGCGGCTGCGGCGGCTGACGGTGTCGGAAATGGCGCAGATCGCCGGACGCGCCGGGCGGCACCAGCAGGACGGGACATTCGGGACCGTCGGCCTGCCGCAGGGCGGCTTCACCCCCGAGGAGATCCACGCGATCGAGGGGCATCATTTCCCGCCGCTGCAGAGCGTCTACTGGCGCGAGCCCAACCCGGGCTATGCGACGCTCGACCAGTTGCTCGCCGACCTCGCGCAGCCGCCGTCGCACCCCCGCCTGCGCGCGGCGCCCGAGGCGGTCGACCTGGCGGTGCTCAAGCATCTGGCGGGAGACATGGAGGTCCGTGCGCGCGGCGGCGACTTCGATGCGGTGGCGCGATTGTGGGACGCCTGCGGCCTGCCCGATTTCGAACAATTGGGCGCCGAGCATCATAGCCGCACCGTGTTCAAGCTGTGGCAGTGGCGGACGAGCGGCGACGGGATGATCGACCCCGACTGGTTCGCGAAGAAGCTGGCACGGCTCGACATCGTCGAGGGCGACATCGATCAACTCGCGAGCCGGATCGCGGCGGTGCGCACGCTCTGTTTCATCGCCCAGCGCGGCGACTGGATCGCCGATGCGGCGGGCTGGACCGCGCAGACGCAAGTGCTCGAGACGCGGCTGTCCGACGCGCTGCACGCCGCCCTAGCGCAGCGTTTCGTCGACCGGCGGCTCGCGCTGCTGATCCGCGATGCAGGGCAGCGCCACGCCGCGCTGCCGGTCGCGGTCGGCGCCGACGGCACCGTTGCGGTCGACGGCGAGGCGATCGGGACACTGAAAGGGTTTCAGTTCAAGGTCGATGCGCAGGCGCGTGCGAGCGACCATCGGCTGCTGCTCGCGGCGGCCGAGAAACATCTGCGCGCCGAGATGGCGCGGCGGGCGACCGCGCTCGCCGAGAGCGAGGAGGCGGCGCTGGCGCTGGTCAGCGTGGCGGGCGAGACGCCGCGAATCGCCTGGCACGGCGATGTCGTCGCGACGCTCGCCAAGGGGCCGACTTTGGTCCAGCCGGCGATCCTGATCGAACCGGCGTTGCGCCGGCTCGAAGTGCCGCAGGTGCAGGCGATCGTCGAGCGGTTGCAGCGCTTCGTCGCGGCGCAGCTCGCACGCCACGCCGGCCCGCTCGCCGCGATGGGCGAAGCCGCCGGCGACCTGTTCACCCCGCCGCGCGTGCGCGCACTGCTCGCCGCGCTTGTCGATGGCGGCGGCTTTGTTGCGCGCACGGGCGTCGACGAGCAACTCGCCGCGATGAGCACCGAGGAACGCCCGTTGCTGCGCAAGATCGGGCTGACGATCGGCTCGCTCGATCTGTTCCACCCCTTGCTGCTGAAACCCGAGGCGGTGCGCTGGCGCGCCGCCTTGCTCGCCGCGCAGCAGGGTGGGCGTCTGCCCGTGCTGCCGCCGCATGGCGCGGTGTGGCAGAAGGACGGCCCCGTCGTCGGACTCGGCATCGCGGGGTTCCGCCGCTGCGGCGAAGGCTGGCTGCGGATCGACATGGCCGAGCGGCTGGCGCGCCAGGCGCACGCCGCGCGGTTGCAGGCCGATGCCAAGCCGCCGGCACCGATCGCCGGTGGCGACGAGCATGACGAGAATCATGGCGGACACGAGGTCGCGGCGGCCCCGCCGCCCGCCGGCTTCGCGATCGACCCGGCGCTGGCGACCTCGCTGGGACTCGACACCGGCGCGCGGCGCGGGCTGCTCCAGGCGTTCGGCTTTCGCAGCGTCGGCGAGCCCGAACTCGACCGCTGGCGCTGGTCGGGACATCGCGGCCGCGACAAGAAGCCGCGCCGCAAGCAAGGCCGGCGCCCGCACCCGGCGCGGCCCGACGCGGCGGCGAAGACCGGCCAGCCCGTCGTGGCGCCCGCCAAGCCGCGCAAGGACAAGCGGCACAAGACGGGCAAACCGGGCGGCGCGCCGCCGCCCCCGCCGCCACGGCCGGATCGCCCCGACCGCCCGGCACGACGCGGACCGTCACCGCACAGCCCCTTCGCGGGCCTCGCCGCGATGCTGGCGGATGCGCGGAAGGATTGAATGACCCACCCGAGCGCCACGGGGAGCATCCGGCTCGACAAGCTGCTCTGGTATCTGCGCCTGGCGCGTTCACGCAGTCTGGCACAAGCGATCGTCGCGGCGGGACACATAAGGCTCGACGGGCGGCGCGTGACGCGCGCCTCGTGCCCGGTCCACGCGGGGCAGGTCCTGGTGCTGCCGGTCGGCGAGCGGATCGAGGTGGTCCGCCTGCTCGCCCTCCCCGACCGCCGCGGCCCCGCATCCGAGGCGCAAGCCTGCTATGTGCGGCTGGGCAGCGACACGTCGGCCATCGGCAACTAATCTATCGACGCGACCAGAAAAGCTGTGCCGTCAAACGGCGGCGGCGCGCCTATCGAGTGAGAGTGATTCGCAACTACCCGAAAGCGTTGACGCGTCGCCGCCGCGCGGCATAGGAGGCGGGGAATCGCAACAAACAGGCGGCGCGATGCCGCCGACCGAGGGAGCCAACCCATGACCTATGTCGTCACCGACGCCTGCATCCGGTGCAAATATATGGACTGCGTCGAGGTGTGCCCCGTCGACTGCTTCTACGAAGGCGAGAATATGCTCGTCATCAACCCGAACGAGTGCATCGACTGCGGCGTGTGCGAACCCGAATGTCCCGCCGAAGCGATCCTGCCCGACACCGAGAGCGGGCTGGAAAAATGGCTGGAAATCAACACCAAGTTCAGCGCCGAATGGCCGAACATCACGGTCAAGAAGGACAGCCCCGCCGACGCCGACGAGTATAAGGGCGTCGAAGGCAAGTTCGAGAAGCTCTTCTCCGCCGAACCCGGCGAAGGCGACTGATTGCGATCCGGGGCGGCACGATGTCCGCCCCTTTTGCCCCCTTGAAACCGTCCTGCTTGGCGCCGATGTAAGGCAGCGGAGGGGCCAGCCCGTCGATTCCTGACGCGGCATCCCGAATAACGAAGGACGAATTTTCCATGATCGACCCGCTCGCCGCCCTGGTTCCCGTCGTCGTCGAGCAGACGAGCCGCGGCGAACGCAGCTTCGACATTTTCTCGCGCCTGCTGCGCGAACGGATCATCTTCGTCACCGGCGAGGTCGAGGATCAGATGGCCTCGCTGATCACCGCCCAGCTGTTGTTCCTCGAATCGGAAAATCCGAAGAAGGACATCTATATGTACATCAACTCGCCGGGCGGTGTGGTCACGGCGGGCATGGCGATTCACGACACGATGCAATATATCCGGCCGCGCGTCGGCACGGTGTGCGTCGGTCAGGCCGCATCGATGGGCAGCTTTCTGCTCGCCGCGGGCGAACCCGGCATGCGCGTCGCGCTGACCAACGCCCGCGTCATGATCCACCAGCCTTCGGGCGGGGCGCGCGGCATGGCGTCGGACATCGAGATCCAGGCCCGCGAGATCCTGCGCATCCGCAAGCGGATGAACGACCTGTATGTGAAGTACACCGGCAAGTCTTTGAAAGACATTGAAAAGGCGATGGACCGCGACACGTTCCTCGAGGCCGAAGAGGCCAAGGAATTCGGCCTCGTCGACCAGGTGTTCGACCGCCGTCCCGGCGCCCCGGGCGACGACGCGCCCAAGGAAGTGAGCGAAGGGCCGACGCCCTGAAATGACACAGGCGAACGGGCGGCAAGGACGTGGTAACCGCGTTTCTTGACGCCCCGTTCGCCGCCAGTCGCTAGCCGGGACATTGTGCCAATGTCACCCAATTGCCATATTGTAATTGGGTTGGCGGGGGCTAGGATGATCGGCGGCGCCTCCAGCGGGGGCGGCGCCAGCATGGGTTTTGCGGCGTTTCGCACGACCCCAAAAGGAATTTTATGACCAAGCTCTCTGGCTCCGACAGCAAGAGCACCCTCTATTGCTCCTTCTGCGGCAAATCGCAGCATGAAGTGCGCAAGCTGATCGCCGGGCCGACCGTCTTCATCTGCGACGAATGCGTCGAGCTGTGCAACGACATCATCCGCGAGGAGATCAAGGGCGGTGTCGCCGCGCGCAAGGACGGCGCGGTGCCGACCCCGCTCGAAATCTGTCAGCATCTCGACAATTATGTCATCGGCCAGAACACCGCCAAGCGCGTGCTGTCGGTCGCGGTGCACAATCACTACAAGCGCCTCGCCAATTCGGGCCGCGGCGACGAGGTCGAACTGGCGAAGTCGAACATCCTGCTCGTCGGCCCGACCGGCAGCGGCAAGACCCTGCTCGCACAGACGCTCGCGCGCTTCCTCGACGTGCCCTTCACCATGGCCGACGCGACGACGCTGACCGAAGCCGGCTACGTCGGCGAGGATGTCGAGAATATCATTCTCAAGCTGCTCCAGTCGTCCGATTATAATGTCGAAAAGGCGCAGCGCGGCATCGTCTATATCGACGAGATCGACAAGATCAGCCGCAAGGCCGAGAATCCCTCGATCACCCGCGACGTGTCGGGCGAAGGCGTGCAGCAGGCGCTGCTCAAGCTGATGGAAGGCACGACCGCGTCGGTGCCGCCGCAGGGCGGACGCAAGCATCCGCAGCAGGAATTCCTGCAGGTCGACACGACGAACATCTTGTTCATCGCGGGCGGCGCGTTCAGCGGGCTTGAAAAGATCATCGGCGACCGCCTGCAGGGCAAGTCGATCGGTTTCGGCGCGCATGTCGCCGGCCCCGACGAGCGCCGCATGGGCGAAGTGCTGAAGAATATCGAACCCGAGGATCTGCTGAAATTCGGCCTGATCCCCGAATTCGTCGGCCGCCTGCCCGTCATCGCGACGCTCGAGGATCTCGACATCGACGCGCTGGTCAAGATTCTGGGCGAGCCCAAGAATGCGCTGGTGAAGCAGTATCGCAAGCTGTTCGACCTCGAAGAGGTCGTGCTGACCTTCACCGACGACGCGCTGGTCGCGGTCGCCAAAAAGGCGATCGAACGCAAGACCGGCGCGCGCGGGCTGCGCTCGATCGTCGAGGCGATCCTGCTCGACACGATGTTCGACCTGCCCGACCTGACCGACGTGGTCGAGATCGTCGTCGACAAGGATGTCGTCGAGGGCCGCAAGGACCCGGTTCGCGTCTATGCCGACAAGGCGAAAGAGGCCGGCGACGCCGCCTGAGTCGCGGCGCGCGCCGGATCGGCGCGCGCCGACGATGTTGCATTGCAGCAACAGTCACCCGGAAAAACGCACTGCGGCTTGTGGATAAGTCGGAGGGCGCGACGCAAATTCGCGCTTTTTCGTTGCCACGCCCCGCGGCCCGCCGCGCGCGGCTTGCACTGTCACATTTGCTGTCACAATCGTGCCACATGCGGGCTTCAGGGGCGCTCGCAGGTTGAGGCGCGCCCCAAGATCGTGCGCCTGCCGAATGCACACCAAAGGGGACTTTCATGAAACTTCGTTATTCGATCGCCGCTAGCCTGATGGCTATCAGCGTGGCGACCGTCGTCGCCGTGCCTGCGCAGGCGCAGCAGATCACGACCGGTATCCAGGGCCAGGTCAGCGACGACAACGGCGCGCCGGTCAGCGGCGCGACGGTCGTCATCACCGACACCCGCACCGGCGCCGCGCGCACCATCGTCGCCGGTTCGGACGGCCGCTTCACCGCAAGCGGCCTCGTCACCGGCGGACCTTACTCGGTTTCGGCCAATGCCGATGGCTTTGAAGGCCAGTCGCTGAGCGAAATCTATACCACCCTGCAGGGCAACACCGACCTTCGGTTCCAGCTGGCATCGGGCGGCGGCGAGATCGTCGTCACCGGCACCCGCGTCCGCGTCACGCAGCTCGAAGTCGGCCCGGGCACCAGCTTCACCGCCGAGGTGCTGGCAAGCGCGCCGTCGTTCAACCGCGACATCCGCGACATCATCCGCCTCGATCCGCGCGTCAGCCTCGACCGCGATGACGGCGGCTCGGGCCAGGACCGCATCTCGTGCCTCGGCGGTAACGACCGCGGCAACGCCTTCACCGTCGACGGCATCAGCCAAGGCGACATCTACGGTCTGAACGACACCGGCTTCTCGTCGCGTTCGTCGACCCCGATTCCCTATGACGCCGTCCGCGAAACGCAGATCCAGTTCGCGCCGTTCGACGTCGACTATGGCCAGTTCACCGGCTGTGCCATCAACGTCGTGACCAAGGGTGGTACCAACGACTACAAGTTCGGCGGTTTCTTCGAATATGCCGACAACGGCATGCGCGGCGATAGCGTCCGCGGCCTGTCGGTCGCTCCGATCCAGCCCGAAAAGCGTTGGGGCGTGTGGGCCGGCGGTCCGCTCATCAAGGACCGCCTGTTCATCTTCGGCGCCTATGAGCATCAGGAAGCCGGTCAGTCGCAGGACGACGGCCCGGTCGGCGCCGGTTATCCGAACGAGCAGCGCGGCATCACTGCGGCGCAGTTCCAGGAAATCTCGGACGTGCTGAGCAGCGTCTATGGCGTCGAGACCGGCCCGCTGGTCAAGAGCCGTCCCTTCTCGAACGATCGCTACTTCGGTCGCCTCGACTGGCAGGTCAACGACGACCATCGTCTCGAGCTGACCTATCAGCGTCTCGAGGAAGGGTCGACCCGCCCGGACGACCTGTTCACCGGCACCTCGCCGCAGGCGATCGGCCTCAATACCTTCTACACCAGCGGTACAAAGTCGGACTATTATTCGGGACGCCTCTATTCGCAGTGGACCGACAATTTCTCGACCGAACTGCGCTATTCGCGCTCGGAAGTGCGTGACCGCCAAGATCCGATCGGCGGCGGTGAAGCCCAGTCGGCGAACCCGATCCCGCGTATCATCGTCGGCATCCAGAATGCGTCGGGCACGCCCAATGGCACGGTTCTCGCCGGTCCGGGCAACTCGCGCTCGGCGAACGACCTGCGCACCGATATCGACCAGTATCGCGCCGTCGCGAAGCTCGTCGCGGGCCGTCATGAACTGAAGGTCGGTTTTGAACTGAACCAGGCCAACCTGTTCAACCTGTTCGTCCAAAATGCCACCGGCACGCTGGTATTCAAGAATATCGACGACCTTCGCGCCGGCCTGTTGTCGCCCGGCACGACCGCCAACTCGACGAGCACCACCCCGAACAACGTCGTCAACGGCACGACCGTCGGCGCGTTCGGCAACTTCTCGGCGACCGGCGACGTTAACGACGCCGCAGCGGCCTTCAAGCGCAGCATCTACTCGATCTTCGCGCAGGACGACTGGGAAGTTACCGATCGCCTGAACGCGGTAATCGGTGTGCGCGCCGACTGGTATGATGGCGGTCGCCCGGCGCTGAACTCCGTGTTCCAGCAGCGCTACGGCATTCCCAACAACACCAGCTTCAGCAACCTGGCGCCGGTGATCATGCCGCGCCTCGCGCTGACCTATGACATGGACGATTTCGCCGTGTTCGGCCGGCCGAAGCTGACGACGGGCGTCGGCATCTTCTCGGGCGGCGATCCGGTCGTGTGGTTCGGCAACGCTTTCCAGAATGACGGCCGCGGCTTTGCCACCGGCACGTCTCGCGACGCGGCCTGCGCCGGCCTCGTCGGCCCCGGCGGCCAGATCGACGTTGTCGTCAACGGTCAGTTCACCGGCGTCCCGGCCTGCTTCCAGCAGTCGGCGTCAGCCAACGCGGCCCGCGGTCTTGGCGACACCCAGTCGATCAGCCCGAACATCAAGATGCCGACGGTGCTGCGCGCCAATATTGGTTTCAATTCGGAACTTAACTTCGCCCCCTCAGGCTTCTTCAGCGGCTGGAACCTCAACCTCGACTATATCTACAGCAAGTATAAGAACCCGCTGACGATCGTCGACCTGTCGCAGACGGTGAACCCGGCGCTCGGCCTCAACGGCTATACGGTCGACGGTCGCCCGATCTATCGCTCGATCGATCCGAATGTTGTTGGCTGTACGGCGAAGCTGGTCGGCCTGAACCCGGGTCCGGTGTACCAGAATGTCAACGCGGTCTGCTTCAACACCAGCCGCGACGACGAACTGCAGCTGACCAACAGCGCCGGTTTCCGGAGCCACAACGCGTCGATCATCCTGTCGAAGAATTTCAACGGCGGACTGTTCACCGAAAATGGCAGCGTCGATTTCAACATCGGCTACGCCTACACCGACTCGCAGGATCGCCGGAGCATGTACAACTCGACGGCGGGGTCCAACTATGACCTCGTTGCCGCGTTCGACCGCAATAATCCGGCCGCGACCCGCGGTTTTTATGAAAGCCGCCACAATATCTCGTCGCGCCTCGCCTTCCGCGAGGAGTTCTTTGAGGATCTGTCGACGCGCTTCGCGGTCACCTTCGTCGCCCGTTCGGGTCGTCCGTACAGCCTGACCTTCCAGGGTTCGGCCCAGTTCAACGACGACGCTTCGGGCAGCGACAACGCGCTGGCTTATATTCCGACCGGTCCGAACGATCCGAACGTTGTATTCCTCGACACGCTGAGCTCGGCCGGTGCGGTCCTCCGCACCGCGGCGCAGAACCGCGACGATTATAACAGCGTGATCTCGAGCATCGGATGCGCGCAGAAATATCGTGGCCGGACGATCGATCGCAACACCTGCCTTAACGACTGGTATTTCGACATCGACCTCAGCTTCTCGCAGGAAATCCCGGGTCCCGGCCGCCTGTTCGGGAAGAATGACAAGATCAAGCTCTATGCCACGATGGACAATTTCCTGAACTTCCTCGACCAGGACTGGAACGTCCAGCGTCGCCGCAACTTTGCGGGGCTTCAGGACATCGCAACTGCTGGGCGCGGAGCTGCCGGCACTGCCAACCCGGCTGTTGCTGCGGTCGACAATCAGGGCCGTTACGTGATCTCGAACGTCAACGGGCTGGCCGACTTCAACAACGACAACGGCATCAACGTGTCGTCGTCGGTGTGGCGCCTGAAGGTTGGTGTGTCGTACGAATTCTAATCGTACGACCAACGGCAAAAGATCGGGGCGCGGGAGGAAACTCCCGCGCCTTTTTCTTTGGGTGCTTTGCGGTGGGGAGAGGCCGGTCGGCCATTTCCGTTCCCCGGCGAAGGCCGGGGCCCAGAGCGGTGGAAAGGCGGCGTTGCATTATCACGCCCTGGACCCCGGCCTTCGCCGGGGAACGGTCGGATAGGTCCGCCCTCGCCCGCTACGGCCCGCTCAGGCGCCGGCGAGGCGGCGGGCGGTGTCCTGGACGAGCGCGATCATGTTGGGGACGCCCTGGGTGCGGTTCGACGACAGCTGGCGCGTCAGGTCGAAGGGGGCGAGCGCGGCGGTGACGTCCATCGCGGCGACCTCGCTCGCCGGCCGGTCCTGCACCGCGGCAAGGACAAGCGCGACGATACCCTTGGTGATCGCGGCATTGCTGTCGGCAAGGAAGTGGAGGCGGCCGTCGTCAGAGGGCACGGGGTAGACCCAGACGCTTGCCGAGCAGCCGCGCACCAGCGTGGCGTCGGTCTTGAGCGCATCGGGCATCGCCTCGAGGGTGCGGCCGAGGTCGATCAGCAGGCGATAGCGATCGTCGCCGTCGAGAAAGTCATATTCTTCGAAAATATCGTCGAGGCTGCGCATGGCGGCGGCCCTGACAGATTTGGGGAGGTCTGGGAAGGGTGCTTCCCGTCGCCCCCGCGAAGGCGGGGGCCGCAATCGGGCTTGCGCTACCTCTCCACCGGCCGTGTCGGGAGGCACGTGACTCCCGGCACCCTTCGCGGGGGCGACGGATCGTTAGAGATCCACGCCCGCGGCGATCGCTTCCAATTTGCGCAGCCGTTCCTTGAGGTCGGCGATCTCGATCCGCGATCCGGCGTGCGGGACATGCGCGTCCTGCGCCATCGGAGCGTGGCCGGCGGCGAGTTCCTCGCGCTTGAGCTGGATCCAGTCGCGCCAGCCGCGCAGCGCCACGATGCTGACGATGGTCAGGGCGGTGAGCGCAACCGCCGCAGCGGTGAGGTCGGGGGTGATGAAGGCCATGAGCTTGGCTCCTTTATCGGCGATCGGTGTTCTGGCGATCAGATTTGCGAGCGGTCGCGCAGCCGTTCGATTTCCTCGTCGAGGGTGGCGGCGCGATTGTTGTCGGTGGCGATGCGTTCGAGCACCTGGATGCGGTCCTTGAGGGTGCGAATCTCGGCCTGCAGCGCCTTGGTCTCGGCATCGTCCTTGGCGGGCGCGCCGACGAAATATTCATTGCCCCGGTTGTCGCGGCGGATGCCGTGCTTGGCGCGAATGATGCTGCCGATCGTCACGATGAGGACGATGCCGATAACCATTTCAAAGGGGTTCATGGGGGGATCCTTTCGAATATTTTTTAGTTGAGCGGCGCGTCGCGCAGCTTTTCGATTTCGTCCGAGACATCGACGCCCTTGTCGGTGACGATGCGCTCGAGGACGCGAACCCGCTGTTCCAACCGTTCGGTGTGCGCGGCATATTGCGCCGCCTTTTCAGCCGTCTCGCTGGTGATCGCCTGGAGCTGGCGTTCCTTGAACTTCAGGTGGCGCTCATAGGCGGCAAAACCGATCCCGAAGATCACCGGCAGCCCGACGACGATGAAGAAGAAACCCAGGACAAATCCGCCGCTCATCGTTCAACTCCTCAATTCGCGGGGCGCCGCAGCGCCTCGATCTCGCTCGCCAGCCGGCCGCTCTCGTCGGTGACGATGCGCTCGATCACCGCGAGCCGGTCCTTGACCGAACCCAGTTCGGCGCGGAGTTGGGCATTTTCCTGGCTGACCAGTTTGATGCGTTCCATCGCCTCGTCGCCGGTCTTGGGATAGACCGCCTTGCCCCAGCTATTCTCGAGCGGATACCCGTTCTTGACGCGGAGCCAGGTGGTGAAGACCCAGCCGCCGACCGTCGTGATGCCGATGATGGCGGCGACGGGGGCGATGGCGTTGAGTACATCGAGATTCATGATTTTTCCCCTCAGCGCAGCCGGTCGATCTGATCGGCGAGTTGCGCCGACTGACCATTGGTTTCGGTTGCGATCCGTTCGAGGACCGAGATCCGGTCTTCGAGCCGGACGATCTTCTCGGCGAGCTTGGCATTGTCGCCTTCGAGCAGCGCGATTTTTCGATCAGCGTCGGGGTCGGTTCGATGAACCGTGCCACCCCATTCATTTTCAACCGGATAGCCGTGCTTGGCGCGGGTCCAGGTGGTGAACATCCAGCCGCCGATCGACAAGGCGATGATGGCGAGGACGAAACCGGTACCACCGAAATTCATCTGTCTTCTCCCTGTTGCCGACAATCGCGCTCAGCGCAGGCTGTCGATCTCGTCGGCGAGCCGACGGTTGTGGCTGGTGTAGTAGAGTTCGATGTCGGCGAGCCGGCGATCGATGTCGCGGAAGCGCGAGCGGATGTCGCGGGTCGACGCGGTCGGGTTCGAGCGCACGCCCTGCCAGAACTTCGCTTCCTCGTTCGAGCCATAGAGCGCGAAGGGTTTCGGCGTGCCCATCCAGGCGACCATCCAGTAGGCGATCAGCGTCCAGGGGAAGCCGCCCATCAGGGTGAGGAGGACGGCACCGACGCGGACCCAGAGCACATCGACCCCGCTGTAATCGGCGATCCCCGAACACACACCGCTCCATTTGGCGTTCTGCTTGTCGAGGTAGAATTTGGTGCGGCTGGCAGACATCTCAGTTCCTCCTGGTCGGGTTTTCGAGTTGCGCCAGATCTTCATCGCTGCGAACCGCGGGGCGGAAATCGGGATGGTCGGCGCTGATGATGCGTTCGACGGTGTGGAGCCGGTTTTCGAGCCGGCGGGCGGTGTCGTAGAGTTCGTCGAGCAGCTGCTCATCTTCTCCGGTCAGCGTCTTGGCCTGTTTCCACTTGGTCACATAGTGGAGGATGAGCCAGGGCAGACCGAGGAAGAGAGTGCCGATGACGATCGGGACGATAATCACTTCTTCCATCGGTCCGGCTCCTTAGTTCTTGTTGGCCTGGGCCGCCTTGAGCGCGGCGAGCTCGTCGGCGACCTTGTCGGCGGCCTGGAGTTCGGCGATCTCTTCGTCGAGCGACTTCTTGTAGCCCAGACCCAGCGCATCGGCACGGCCTTCGGCCTCGTCGACGCGGCGTTCGAGGATTTCGAAGCGCGAGAAGGCGTCTTCGACCCGGTCGCCGTTGGTCATCTCGCGCAGCTTGTAGCGATTCTCGGCGCTTTCGAGGCGGGTCGAGACGTTCGACTGGCGCGCACGCGCTTCGCTGAGCTTCTTCTGCAGCTTGGCGATGTCGTTCTCATAACCCTTGAGCGCGTCGTCGAGCACCGAAATTTCGCTCTTCAGCCGCTCGGCCATGTCGCCGGCCTTCTGCTTTTCGACGAGCGCGGCGGTGGCGAGGTCTTCGCGGTCCTTCGACAGCGCGAGTTCGGCCTTTTCCTTCCAGCTGTCCTGCAGGCTTTCGAGCTTGGTGATGTGGCGGCGCATTTCCTTTTGGTCCGCGATGGTGCGGGCGGCGGAAGCGCGGACTTCGACGAGCGTCTCGTTCATCTCGAAGATGATCTGGCGGATCATCTTTTCGGGATCCTCCGCGCGGTCGAGCAGGTCGGTGACGTTGGCGGCGATGATGTCGCGGGTGCGTGAAAAAATACCCATGTGACTAAACTCCTGATCGAAACGTCTTGCGTGTTTAAAAAATGCTGGTGCCGGGGCGGGGCAAGGGGGGAGAGTGCCCCGGCACCAGTGCCGGTCAAGCCATCTGGCCGACCGCCGGGGTTGCTGCAGCGGCCGCGATCGCCATCCCGCCCGGGGAAGCGGCGATGCCGAAGGCGACTTGGGGCTGGTCGATCACGCCGACGAGGATCGCCAGAGCGCCGAGCGCGCTGAGCGCGAAGGTGGCGGTTTGGGCAAAAATCGGCTTCATGATCGTCAGTCCCTTTTTCGCTGCACCGGTGCGAGTTGCGCCGGTTCGTATGATGTAATGCAGAGAGCGTGCCAATTGCGGCGAAGGGCGCAAAACAGCCCAACTTCACACTGAAATGCCCTTTTGCGCCGATTTGACTTGCCAATCAGCGGGAAATTTTGCCAATCATTGGGAATGGAACGCGAAAGCCAATTCATCGGCCAGTCGGCGGCCTTTCAGGACTCGGTCGAGCGCGCCAGCCTCGCCGCGTCGCTCGACCGCCCGGTGCTGGTGATCGGCGAACGCGGCACCGGCAAGGAACTGATCGCCGAACGCCTCCACCGCCTGTCGACGCGGTGGGACAAGCCCTATGTGATCATGAACTGCGCCGCGATGCCCGAGACGCTGATCGAATCGGAGTTGTTCGGGCACGAGGCGGGCGCCTTCACCGGTGCGACGCGCACCCGCGCCGGACGCTTCGAGGAAGCCGATGGCGGCACGCTGTTTCTCGACGAACTGGCGACGCTGTCGATGGGCGCGCAGGAACGGTTGCTGCGCGCGGTCGAATATGGCGAGGTGACGCGTGTCGGATCGTCGCGCCCGCTGCGTGTCGATGTGCGCATCGTCGCGGCGACCAACGAACATCTGCCGGCACTGGTCGACGACAATCGGTTCCGCGCCGATTTGCTCGACCGGCTGTCGTTCGAGGTCATCACCCTGCCCCCGCTGCGCGCGCGCGAGGGCGATATCGAGGTGCTTGCGACCTATTTCGGACAGCGGATGGCGGCGGTGCTCGGCTGGGACGAATGGCCGGGCTTTGGTCCGCGCGCGCTCGCGGCGATGGAGGGACACGACTGGCCGGGCAATGTCCGCGAACTGCGCAACGTGATCGAGCGCGCCATCTATCGCTGGGCGGACCCCGAAAAGCCGGTCGACGCCTTGAGCTTCGATCCCTTCGCGAGTCCCTGGCAGCCGGCGGTGCGCAAGGTCGCAGCGAAAGCCGAATCATCGATGGCGCTATCGGACACGGCGCCCGCGCCCGTCGCGCCGCCGTCGGGCACGGTCAGCGATTTGCGCGCGGCGGTCGACGCCTATGAAAAGCAGATATTGTCCGACACGATGGCGCGCTGCCGCTTCAACCAGAAGATCGCCGCCGAGGCGCTGGGGCTGAGTTACGACCAGATCCGCCATGCGCTGAAGAAGCATGGGTTGAATTGAGGACCGATCCTCCCTGTCGCGCAGCGATGGGGAGGATTGTTCGCCTATTCCCCCGGCAGCTGTGCGTTCAGCGCCTCGATCACCGCATCCTGCGCCGACACCTGCTCCGACAACCGGTCGCGCAGGGCATAGATGTCGGGCAGGCCGTCGATCGCCTCGTCGACGCTGCGTTCGATATAAAGGCGTTCGATGTCGGCGAGCGCGCCGGTGATCGGCGCGCGCGCGGCGGTGAGGCGCGAGATCGCCTGTTCGGCAACGACCCAGCGCTCGCTCGCCACCGCGGCCCCCGCGGCGGCATTGACCAGCCGAGCCGTGGCATCGCGTTCGGCGGCGAAGGCCTGCTGTCCGGCGGCGCCATCCGATTCCCAGCGCGCGAGGCGGCCGGCGAGATCGGCGGGCAAGGGGCCCGGCGGCGGCACCACGACAGGGGTCGGCGCGACGTTGAGCCGTCCCTCGACCGCGCGCTTGGCGAGCGACGGGGCGGCGGGCGCCTGCGCCGCGGCGCAGGCCGACAAGGTCAGCGGCGCCGCGGCGATCGAGAGCAAAAGAAGGAAGCGCTTCATCGCCGCCCCTGATATGGGGGCGAGCGCCGGGCGGCAAGGGGCGAATCGGCGAGTCATATTCTCCCCGGCCGACGCCGGGGGGCGGCGCCGGCCCGCTCCCTCACCCGGCCTCCCCGACGATAGTAGCCTATGGGAGGCCGGGTGAGGGAGCGGGCCGGCGCCGATTCTCGCGATAGCGAGAAAAACGCGCAAAAAGCACGGTAATATGCGGTTGACAGCTCGGGCTTGGCTCGTTAGTGGGCCTGACTTTCCCGCATGCCGGAAAAATCGCCTGCCTTGGCAGGGGACTGGTGCGCGGGTGATTTAGTTTTTTGATTGGATGGAAGACCATGTTCGCAATCGTGCGCACGGGCGGCAAGCAGTATCGCGTCGCCGCCGGAGACAAAATCGCCGTCGAGAAGATCGCCGGTGAAGCTGGCGACACCGTGTCGCTGGGCGACATCCTGCTGGCCGGTGACGGCGGCGAAGTGAAGAGCGCCGACGGCCTCGTCGTTTCGGCCGAGATCATCGCCCAGACGCGCGGCGAAAAGGTCATCGTCTTCAAGAAGCGCCGCCGGCACAACTACCGTCGCCGCAACGGCCACCGTCAGTCGCTGACGCTGCTGCGCATCCTCGCCGTCGGCGAAGCCAAGAAGGCCGCGCCGAAGAAGGAAGCCGCTCCGAAGGAAGAGGCTGCTCCCGCGAAGGACGCCGCGCCCAAGAAGGCTGCTGCCCCGAAGGCCGAAGCCGCTGCCGAAGCGCCCGCCAAGAAGCCCGCTGCCAAGAAGGCAGCCCCCAAGAAGGACGCCTGAGCGCGGCAACGCGGCTCGGCCTCTCGAACGAACTAAGGAGCATCAGTCATGGCACATAAAAAAGCAGGCGGTTCATCGCGCAACGGTCGCGACTCAGCCGGCCGCCGCCTTGGCGTGAAGAAGTTCGGCGGTCAGGAAGTGATCGGCGGCAACATCATCGTGCGTCAGCGCGGTACCCGCGTCTATCCGGGCGTCAACGTCGGCATGGGCAAGGATCACACCCTGTTCGCGACCGCCGAAGGCCATGTCCGATTCCACGATGGCAAGCTTGGCCGCAAATATGTGTCGGTCGACGCCATGGCGGAAGCCGCCGAATAAGGACGATCTTCCAGGGTCGTCCATCAAGGGATGACCCGGAACGGTCCTTTCCGCATCGGCGGAAACAAAGTTCGAAAAGAGGGAGACGGGTCACCCCCGGTCTCCCTTT
Source organism: Sphingopyxis sp. GW821-FHT02C12 (assembly GCF_059421785.1). Taxonomy (NCBI): domain Bacteria; kingdom Pseudomonadati; phylum Pseudomonadota; class Alphaproteobacteria; order Sphingomonadales; family Sphingopyxidaceae; genus Sphingopyxis; species Sphingopyxis sp. GW821-FHT02C12. The sequence goes on along the minus strand of NZ_JBWKVQ010000001.1, from coordinate 1,672,220 downwards.
TTTCTTGCCCGTTTTCCGGCGCATGGCGCCACCATCGGCGAACGGGCGCGAAAATCGGGCCGATCATCTCCCTCTTCATCGCCTGTCGTCAAAGCGTCACCATCTGGCGCCAGGGCGACAGGCAAATGGGAGTGAAGACGATGTTCGCAAGAACCGAAAGATTATTGCTGCGGCCCGGCTGGCAGGAAGATGCCCCGGCGCTCGCCAAGGCGATCGGCGAGGAAGGCGTGGTCCGCAACCTCGCCACCGCGCCCTGGCCGTACCGCGAGGAACAGGCGATGGAATTCCTCGCCAAGCCGATCAACCCCGCCGAGCCGCGTTTCCTGATCTTCAACCGCACGGGCGGGTCGCCGCGCCTCGTCGGCGGCTGCGGCATTTCGCCCGCGCCAGACGGCACGCTGGAAATGGGTTACTGGATCGCCCGCCCCTATTGGGGGCTGGGTTTCGCAACCGAGGCGGGGCGCCAGTTGATTCGCATCGCGCGCGCGATGAACCTGCCCCGGCTGACCGCCGGCCACTTCACCGACAATCCGGCGTCGGGCGCGGTGCTGCGCAAGCTCGGCTTCCGGCCGACCGGCCAGATCGCCCAGCGCTATAGCCTCGCGCGCGGCGGCGAAGCCGCGTGTGCGCTGTTCGAGGAAGGGGACGGCGACAGCGATGGCGCCGTCACCCCGATGCGAAGCCGCATCGGGGTGGACGAGGACTTTCGTCAGGAACTGCGCCTGATGGCGGCGTGAGCCTTGAGCCCCTCCCCTGAAGGGGAGAGGGCTTGAGCTTTAGCCCCTGAGCTTGCCGGCCATGCCGATGATGTCGTCGAGCGGGTTGCCGTCGCCATCGAGGTCGAGCAGGCTGCCAAGCCCGCCCAACGCGCCGCCGCTGCTACCCGAGGCAGGCGCCGCGCCACCACCCAATGCGCCACCCAGCACATTGCCGAGCATGCCGCCCAAACCGCCCGTCAACCCGCCGCCGCCTTCGTTGCCGCCCTGCTTCGCCATGTAACCCGCGACGAGCATCGCGAGGATCGGCAGCATCTTCTTGAGCGTGCCGGCATCGATGCCGGTCTTCGCCGCCGCGTCGCCGGCGACCGAGCGGCTGACATCCTTCGACCCGAAGATCTGGCCGAGCACGTCATTGCCCTGTTCGACCGGGGTCGCCTGCGGCGCGAGCACCGCGTCGAGCAGGCCTCCACCGCCAAGGCCGGCGAGCAGCCCACCGAGACCTTCGATCCCGCCGCCGCCCTGCGCCTGTTTCTTGAAACCGCCGAGGATCGCCGGGAGCAGCGCCTCCGCGCCCTGTTTCGCGAGTCCGGGCGGGACGCCCAATTCTTTCGCCATCGATTCGATGCCGCCGGCCTGGGCGAGGATATCGGTCAGATTCATAAGGTTATGCTCCCACTTCGGCGCGCGGATCGAATGGCGCCGACGGGCGTTATCATAGCATCGCGCGGGCCGGGGACGAGCCGTTCATTGAGCTGTCATTTCCCCATGCCCAAGCATAGTCTGCGGGCGTGCGACTCCGCACCGCCGTATCAATGTGGGAGCATCACCATGGGTATTTTCAGTTCGATCAAAGACGCGATTTTCGGCAAGAAGGCGGAGGCCGCCGTGCCTGCTCCCCCCGTCGCCGCAACCACCAGCGCCCCCACGGCGGCGCAGCCCGTCCCCGCCGCGCCGGTGGCGATCAGCGACGTCGATGTCGTCGCGATCCTGACCGCACAGGCCGCCAACGCCGGACAGGACCTCAACTGGCGCACCTCGATCGTCGATTTGATGAAGCTGCTCGACCTCGACCCGAGCCTGGCCAACCGCAAGGAACTGGCGACCGAGCTTGGCTATACCGGCGCGCTCGACGGCAGCGCCGAAATGAACATCTGGCTGATCAAGGCGGTCATGCGCGAACTCGCCGCGAACGGCGGCACCGTGCCCGCCGACCTCACCGACTGACAAACGCACCATAGTTTTCGACGGGGGTCGGGCGAGCCAACGGCTTTCCCGGCCCCTTTTCGTTGACCCCCGCGCGGCGCCGCCTAGACAGGTTTCAGAAGAAACAAAGTCGCAGGGAGCCGCCAAGTGCACGACAGTCTTTCCACCCCCGTCAGCCGCCGCCACACGCTCGCCGCGCTCGGTGCCGGCACCGCGAGCTTCGCCGTTGCCGGTTCCGCCGTCGCCGAAACGATCATCACCGGCCCGCGCCCGAGCGCGGCGGACGCGCTGCTGACCTCGATCGCGGACAATCTGCTCGCGCAGTCGCCCGAGGGCGCGACCTCGCTCGGCATCGACACCGGCGCGCGCGCCGCCGAACGCGGCAAGCTCGGCGACCGCTCGCCGACGGGGGTAAAGGCGCTCACCGAGACGCTGAAGGCCGACCTCGCGCGTGTCCGCGCTTTCGACAAGGCGGGCCTCGACCATAAGACACGCACCAGCCTGGCGGTTGTCGACAGCGCGTACAGCGTCGCGCTCGACGGCTTTGCCCTGCCCTATGGCGACGTCGCGGTCGGCGGCTGGCGCAACACCCCCTATGTCGTGATCCAGAATGTCGGTGCCTATCTCGACGTTCCCAAATTCCTCGACAGCGATCATCCGGTGAAGAGCACTGGCGACGCCGAAGCCTATCTGTCGCGCCTGAACGCCTTTCCGGGCGTGCTCGATGGCGAGACCGAGCGGCTGAAATCGGCTGGCGGCCAGGGCATGATTGCCCCCGCCTTCCTGATCGACAAGGCGGTCAAGCAGATGGAAGCGAGCCTTGCCGATGCCAAGGCGGGCGGCGGCATGGTCGACAGCCTCGCCACCCGCACCCGCGATGCGAAGATCGCGGGCGACTGGACGGATCGGGCACAGGCGATCGTCACCGGCCCCGTCGCCGCAGCGCTCGAACGCCAGCTGGCCGAGATGAAGGCGCAGCGGCCCAAGGCGACGATGGATGCGGGAATGTGGGCGCGGCCGGGCGGCGACGAATGGTATGCCTGGGGCCTGCGCGCCAGCACCACGACGCGGATGACCCCCGACGAGGTTCACGCGATGGGCCGCGACGAGCTCGCCACGCTGCACGGTCAGATGGACCCGATCCTGCGCAAGATCGGCTATACGCAAGGCTCGGTCGGCGACCGCATGAACGCGCTCGCCAAGGACCCCAAATATAAATTCCCCGACAATGACGCGGGGCGCGCCGAGATCGTCGCCTATATCCAGACCTGGCTCGGCAAGATCCGCGCCGAACTGCCGCGCGCCTTCCGCACGCTGGTGAAGGGCAATGTCGAGGTGAAGCGACTGCCGCTCGCCGAGGAGCCGGGGGCACCGGCCGCCTATGGCGGCGCGGGGTCGATCGACGGTACGATCCCGGGGAAATTCTGGATCAACCTGCGCACGACCGAGTTGCATAGCAAATATTCGCTGCCTGACCTCGCGATGCACGAAGCGATCCCCGGCCACGCCTGGCAGGGCGAATATGCCAACCAGATGCCGCTGATCCGCACGATGCTGGCGTTCAACGCCTACAGCGAAGGCTGGGCGCTCTACGCCGAACAGCTCGCCGACGAACTCGGTCTCTATGACGATTTCGAGGTCGGACGGCTGGGGTATCTCCAGTCGCTCGCCTTCCGCGCCTGCCGCCTCGTCGTCGACACCGGACTGCACGCCAAGCGCTGGACGCGCGAACAGGGGGTCGAGTTTTTCGTCAAGGAGAATGGCTCGAACCCGCTCGAAGTATCGAGCGAGGTCGATCGCTATTGCAGCTGGGCCGGGCAGGCGTGCGGATACAAGGTCGGGCATAGCGAAATCGTCCGCCAGCGCGGGCTGGCGCAAAAGGCGCTCGGTGCGAAATACGACCTGCGCGATTTCGACGATGTCGTGGTCAAAGGCGGCAATGTGCCGCTCGACGTGCTGGCGCAGAATGTCGCGGAATATGTGGCGGGGGCGAAAGGCTGATGCGCCGGACGGCCACCGCCCTGGCGGCGCTACTGCTGGCGGGCGCGGCACAGGCCGCCGATGCCCCGCCGCCGCGGGTCGCGATTATCACATCGGACGTCGAGCGCTTTTTCGCGCTTTACGACGATCCCGCGATCGCCGGGCAGCCCGATCTGCTTGCGGCCCGCTACCTTGCCGAGCCGACGCCGGGGTTCGCCGAGTTTATGACGCTGCGCCGGATCACCCCCGAGCGGCTGGCGACGGCGCTGCGCGACAAGCGACAGGTCTTCGACGACGCGCGCGGCTGCGCGGCGAAGCTCGGCGGCGTCCGCCCGCGCCTCATCGCCGCAACCGACAGGCTCGCCGCGCTTTATCCGCAAGCGAAGTTTCCGCCGATCACCATCGCGATCGGCCGCGCATCGACCGCCGGGACCGCGAACGCCAACGGCCTCTACATCGGGCTGGAAGCCCTGTGTGCCGCAACATTCATCGAAGCCGACGACGAAGACCGCTTTGTCCACGTCATCGCGCATGAATATGTCCATGCGCAGCAACCTCTTGCGCAAGTCGAGGACCCCGAAGAAAAGGTGTTGCGGGCAGCGCTGGGCGAAGGGGTCGCCGAATTCGTCGGCGAGCTGATGTCCGGTTCGGTCGGCTATCCGCTGCTTCACCAATGGGCCAAGGGGCGCGAGAAGGCATTGGAGACCGCCTTCCTTGCCGAGAAGGACGAGAAAGCCATCGGGTCGCGCTGGCTCTATAACAAGCAAGGCAGCGATGGCTGGCCCGGCGACCTTGGCTATTGGGTCGGTTATCGAATCGTCAAAAGCTATTACAACCGCGCGCCCGACAAAGCGGCGGCGCTGCGCGAGATCATCGAGATGAAGGACCCGGCCGCCTTTCTCGCGGCGAGCGGCTGGACGCCGGGGATAGCCCTCTAACCCCGGCGCGCACCCTTATTTCTTCCCGAACAGCGACCCCGCGATGCCGCCGAGGTCGTTGAGCGGGTTGCCGTCGCCGTCGCGGTCGAGAGCGCCGAGGATGCCCGAAGCGCCGTCCTGCTGGAGCATCGTCGCGAAACGGCCGAGCGAACCTTCACCGCCGATATGGCCGACGATTTCCTGCAGTTTTTCGAGCGGCAAGCCGGTTGCTGCAGCGGCACCCTCGGCGGTGTCGCCCTGCATCGGGTGCTGCTTGGCGAGCGCCGCGATCGCCGATTCGACATGCTCGGGGGACAGGCCGACCTTCGCCGCAAGGTTGGTCACCGTGTCGTTGCCTGAAATCTGGCCGAGAATATTGTCCAAGATGCTCATGTCATGCGCTCCTATTTGGCAAAGCCGGTGCGACGCTATCACGCCGAAGGAAACGGCGCGAGGTCCGGTGTGACATATCCCCGCCGCGCAGGCACCGAAAAGAGCAGGTCGCGGCTGTAGAAGCGCAGCGGCCAGTCGCGCGCGCCCATCGGCGAAAGCAGCAGCGCGTTGACGCGCGCCGTCAGTCCCGTCTCCGCCGTCTCCGACAGGAACAGCCGTGCCCCCGCGACATAGGCGCGGGTGATGCTGTCGTGATAGCCCTGCGTGTCGTCGTTGACGCCGCCGACGCTGGTGTTGAAGCGGCGGATGATGCCGGCGATCTCGGCGTCGATGTCGATCTCGGGGCGTTCGGTCAGCAGCCACAGGCAGGCGCCCAGATGCGCCTCGTGCGTCCAGGCGGTGCGCGGCAGCGCGCAGGCGAGCAGCCCCTCGCCGAGCGCGTGTATGTCTTCGTCGCGCACGAAAAGGCGCGGCTTATAGTCGGTGGTCATCGGTCCGGTCCTTCCGGGTGAATGAGCACCCGGAAGTTTCCGGGTCAATTATGCTGCGACAGCCGCCTGCGGTGCGGCCTGACGGACGCCTTCGTCGACATGCTCGGCAAATTGCGCGAAATTGTCGATGAACTGGCCGACGAGCGTTTGCGCCGTGCGGTCATAGGCCGCCTTGTCGGCCCACGCCTCGCGCGGATCGAGCAGACCCGAATCGACGCCCGGAACCGCAACCGGAACCATGAAGCCGAAATTGGGGTCCTTGCGGAATTCGACATCGTTCAGGCTGCCGTCGAGCGCGGCGTTGAGCAGCGCGCGGGTCGCCTTGATCGGCATGCGCTTGATGCCGTCCATCGTCGCCATGCCACCGGTCCAGCCGGTGTTGACGAGCCAGCACTGGACGCCGCCCTTGGCGATGCGTTCCTTGAGCAGATTGCCGTAGACCGACGGGTGGCGCGGCATGAAGGGCGCGCCGAAGCAGGTCGAGAAGGTCGCCTCGGGCTCGGTCACGCCGATTTCGGTGCCGGCGACGCGCGCGGTATAGCCCGAGAGGAAGTGATACATCGCCTGGTCGGGGGTCAGCTTGGCGATCGGGGGCAACACGCCATAAGCGTCGGCGGTCAGCATGATGACCGTCTGCGGCACCGGACCCATGTTCTTTTCCGAGGTGTTCGGAATGAAATCGATCGGGTAGCTGCCGCGGCTGTTCTCGGCGAGGGTCGCATCGTCGAAGTCGAGTTCACGCGTCGCGGGGTCCATCACGACATTTTCGAGCACCGTGCCGAAGCGCTTGGTGGTCGCGAAAATCTCGGGCTCAGCCTCGGGCGAGAGGCGGATCATCTTGGCGTAGCAGCCGCCCTCGAAGTTGAAGACCGCCGTGTCCGACCAGCCATGCTCGTCGTCGCCGATCAGCGTGCGCGAAGCGTCGGCCGACAGCGTCGTCTTGCCGGTACCGCTGAGGCCGAAGAAGACCGCGGTGTCGCCGTTCGGACCGATGTTCGCCGAACAATGCATCGGCATCACGCCCTTCACCGGGAGCAGATAGTTGAGGATGCCGAACACCGACTTCTTCATCTCGCCGGCGTAGGCCGTGCCGCCGATCAGCACGAGCTTTTCGGAGAAATTGACCGCGACGACGGTTTCGGTGCGCGTGCCATGCTTCGCCGGATCGGCGCGGAAGCTCGGCAGGTCGATGATCGTATATTCGCTCGCGAAGGCCGCCAGTTCGTCGGCGGTCGGGCGGACGAGCAGGGTGCGGATGAACTGGCTGTGCCAGGCGAATTCGGTGACGACCTGGACCGCGACGCGATGTTCGGGCTGCGAACCGCCGAACAGCTGCTGGCGGAACAGGCGGGGACGATCGGCAAGATGCGCGAAGAAATCGGCCTTGAGCGCCGCGAAATGATCGGGGGTCATCGGCACATTGGTCTTGCCCCACCAGATGGTGTCGCGCGTTTCGTCGTCCTGGACGATGAACTTGTCCTTGGCGCTGCGCCCGGTGTGCTTGCCGGTGGCGACGACCAGCGGGCCGTCCTTGGCGAGCAGGCCTTCGCCATGACGGATGGCATCCTCGATCAGCGCCGACGTGCCCCAGTTTTCGGCAACCGCGGCCTGCGTTTCAACGGCGCCATTGCCGATGATGATCTTCGTCATGTTCTTGCCTTTCCCAACCGCGCCGCAGCCCCACTGCATAGGTATGCAAGGCCTGCCGAGCATAAGGGGAGGCCCGCATTTTCATGGGTGCCGACGTGACGCCGATTCCGTAAATTCCCGGCCGCGTTAGCGAGGATGAAGGATGAGGTCAAAAGATTAAAGCTGGGTATCGGCGGCGCCGCCATGCCGGTGCCGTTACGGAACCCGAGCGCCGGCGCGGTTGTGGCCAGGCCACGGATCGGCTAGTTGCCGGGACGCCCGCCCATATGGAAAGAGCATGACGGCAACCATCGCGCTGGTCGACGACGACCGCAACATCCTGCAATCCCTGTCGATCGCGCTGCAGGCCGAGGGTTTTGTCACGCGCGTCTATTCGGACGGCGAGGCGGCGCTGAAGCCGCTGATCGACAATCCACCCGACCTCGCCGTCTTCGACGTCAAGATGCCGCGCATGGACGGACTCGAACTGCTGCGCCGGCTGCGCGAAAAGAGCCAGCTGCCCGTCATCTTCCTGACCAGCAAGGACGACGAGATCGACGAGGCGCTCGGCCTCGCGATGGGCGCCGACGACTATATCGCCAAGCCCTTCTCGCAGCGGCTGGTGATTGCGCGCATCCGCGCCATCCTGCGCCGCGTCGAGCTCAACAAGAACGCGCCGGGCGACGAGGACGAGCCCGTCGCCGACCCGATCACCCGCGGCCGCCTGCGCATGGACCCGGCGCGCCACAAGGTCGAATGGGACGGCAAGGACGTGACGTTGACCGTCACCGAATTTTTGATCCTCGAAACGCTGGCGGCCCGCCCCGGCATCGTGCGCAGCCGCAACCAGTTGATGGACGCCGCCTATCAGGACGATGTCTATATCGATGACCGCACGATCGACAGCCACATCAAAAGGCTGCGACGCAAGTTCCGCGAGGTCGACCCCGAGTTCGACGCGATCGCGACGCTTTACGGCGCGGGATACCGGTTTGCCGACGAAAGCTGATCCCGCGCGCGACGCCGAGGACCAGCCGCTCGTCTGGTCGGCGCGCTGGTCGCTGACGACGCGCATCCTGGCGGTCAATATCGTCGCGATCGCGCTGCTCGCGGGCGGCTTCTTCTATCTCGACACCTATCGCAGCCGGCTGGTCGATACGCGAATCGAGGTGATGAAGGAGCAGCTCGCGATGCTCGACGAGGCGCTGGAGGCGGCCCGCCCCGACCAGCGCCGGCACCTGATCGACGAATTCACGCGCGCGACCGAATCGCGGCTGCGCTTCTATGCGCGCGGCGGCGACCGGCTCGACGACAGTTTTGATCATGGTCCGCCGACCTATACGCTGCGCGATCCCGACCTGCAGCCATGGAAACGCGACGCCGCGCGCGCGATGGACCGCGGCATCGACTGGATCGTCGGTGCACCCAATTATCCCGATTTCGAAGAACCCGCGACCGACCATGGCCCATCCTGGCCCGAGGTCACGGAGACGATGCGGAGCGGCCAGGCCACCACCCGCTTCCGCTACGCCCCCGAACGCACGCCCTTGCTCAGCGCGACGCGGATCGTCGACCTCGACACCCCGCAGGTCATGCTGATGACATTGAACGCGCGCGACATCACGCGCACCGTGCGCGCCGAACGTTTCCGGCTCGCGGTCGTGGTCGCGCTGGTGCTGATGACCTCGATCCTGCTCTCGCTCTTCCTCGCGCGCACGATCGTCCGCCCGCTGCGCAAGCTCGCGCGCGCCGCGGTCCGCGTTCGCCTGGGCCGCGCGCGCGAGGTCGTGGTGCCGCGCCTGCCGAGCCGCCGCGACGAGATCGGGACGCTGGCGCGCGCGCTGAGCGACATGACGCAGGCGCTGCGCGAACGCATCGACGCCGGCGAGCATTTCGCCGCCGATGTGACGCACGAGCTGAAGAACCCGATCGCCTCGGTACGCTCGGCGGTCGAGGGGCTGCGGCGCGTCCAGACCGACGAGCAACGCGCGCAGCTTCTGGCAATCGCCGACGAGGATGTCCGGCGGCTCGACCGGCTGGTCACCGACATCAGCGACGCGAGCCGCATCGACGCGCAATTGTCGCGCACCAATTTCGAGCCGATCGACCTGGGGCTGATGATCGAATCGATGCTCGCGTCGCGGGCGGCCAGGGCGGAGGGCACCGACCTGCCGCATCCGCGGATCGCCTTTGCCCGCCCGCGCAAGGGCGCGACGCTGGTGATGGGCGACGGCCATCGGCTCGAGCGCGTGATCGACAATGTCATCGACAATGCGATCAGCTTTTCGCCCCCCGGCGGCCTCGTCTGCGTGCGCGCGACGCGGCTGGGCAACGACGTCCATATCGGGGTCGACGACGACGGCCCGGGCATCGAACCGTCGCAGCGCGAGGCCATTTTCCGCCGGTTCCACAGCGAGCGCCCCGACGGCGAGGCGTTCGGGCGGCACAGCGGGCTGGGCCTCGCGATCGCACGAACGATCGTCGAGGGGCATAGCGGGCATATCGCCGCGCGCGACCGCGACGACGGCCAGCCGGGCGCGAGCCTGCTGATCACCCTTCCCGCCGCCGAGGGCAATGACGACGCGGCGTAAGCCCCGACCCAATCGCCTTGCCCCGCCGCTGACACGCCGGTAAGCCTGCGCCCCATGTTGCCGCGCCGGACCGCTCCCCAGATCGTCAATATCCACGCGAGTTGCGTCGCGGCGGGGAGCCGCGGCATTTTGATTCTGGGCCATTCGGGACAGGGCAAGTCCGACCTCGCACTGCGGCTGATCGATCGCGGCGCGCGGCTGGTCGCCGACGACCGCTGCGACATCTGGTTCGACCGCGGCCGCCTGTGGTGCCGCCCGCCCGCGATGCTCGCCGGCAAGCTGGAGGTGCGCGGCATCGGCATCGTCGAGCAGCCCTTTACCGGCCCGGTTCCGCTCGCGATCGCGGTGCGCCTGTCCGAACGGCCCGAGCGGATGCCGCCCGCGAACCAGGTCGAGGTCGTTGCGGGGGTCGAATTGCCCGCAGTGCTGATTTCGGGGTTCGAGGCATCGGCACCGATCAAGATCCTGATGGCGCTCGACCGGCTGGGGGTCGGGGCATGAAGGAGACGCGCGACCCGCGCCTGCTGCTCGTCACCGGCCTGTCGGGGGCGGGCAAGTCGACGGTGCTGAAAGTACTCGAGGACCTCGGCTGGGAGGTCGTCGACAACCTGCCCGTCGCGCTGCTCGACGCGCTGCTCGACGCCCCTGCCGGGCAAGGCCGTGAAGGCCGTCCGCTCGCGGTCGGCATCGACAGCCGCAGCCGCGGGTTCAAACCCGCGCCGCTGGTCAAACGGATGAAGCAACTCCGCGAAGCGGGCGGGCGCGACATCGACACTTTGTTCCTCGACTGCGCCGGCGCGGAACTCGAACGCCGCTTTTCGGAGACGCGCCGCCGCCACCCGATGGCCGAGGACCGCCCCGCCGCCGACGGCATCGCGCGCGAACGCGAGATGATGGAGCCGCTGCGCCGCTGGGCCGAGCATGTCGTCGACACCACCAATTACAGCAGCAACGACCTGCAACAGGAAATCCGCCAGCGTTTCGGCGACAGCGGCGAGGATGAGCCGGTGCTGAGCGTGCTGAGCTTCGGCTTCGCGCGCGGATTGCCGCGCAACGCCGACCTGGTGTTCGACATGCGCTATCTGCGCAACCCGCATTGGGACCCGAAACTGAAACCCGGTACCGGACTCGACGTCGATGTCGCCGCTTATGTCATGGCCGATCCCGCCTATGAGGCGACCGTCGGCCAGATCGAGGCACTGTTGCTGGCGCTGCTGCCGCGCTACCGCGCCGAGGGCAAAAGCTATGTCACCATCGCGTTCGGTTGCACCGGAGGGCGCCACCGATCGGTCCATGTCGCCGAACGTGTTGCCCAGACGCTACGGTCGGCGGGTCATGCGCCGACGGTCACCCACCGCAACCTTGACTCCGCCCCGCAAGATGGGCTTGAGGGCAAGCCCCCGTCCGCATCTCCCGCGTCCGGCGGCAAACAAGCATAAGGGTCTCGCACTTCATGCCCACTGACAAAGCATTGCCGCTGCTCGGGATGGTCCTCGTGACCCATGGCCGGCTCGCCGAGGAAATGGTGACCGCGATGGAGCATGTCGTCGGCCCGCAGCGCGCGATCGCCACCGTGTGCATCGGTCCCAACGACAATATGGAGATGCGGCGCAAGGAAATCGCCGACGCGATCCGCAAGGTCGACGAGGGCCGCGGCGTCATCATGCTGACCGACCTGTTCGGCGGCACCCCGTCGAACCTCGCGATCAGCCTGCTCGAGCCCGGGCGCACCGAAGTGATCGCCGGAGTCAACCTGCCGATGCTGATCCGGCTGGAAAGCGCGCGCAAGACCATGGACATCCGCCCGGCGGTGATCGCCGCAAAAGAGGCGGGCCAGAAATATATCTCCGTCGCGTCCGAAATGCTGGGGGTTGGTTCATGAACGAAAACAGCGAGACGGTCGAAATCACCAACCAGCGCGGTCTGCACGCGCGCGCCAGCGCCAAGTTCGTCACCTTCGTCAGCCGCCTGCCCGAGACCGTGTCGGTCGAGGTCGAAAAAGGCGGCAGCCGCGTCAACGGCACCTCGATCATGGGGCTGATGATGCTGGGCGCCGCCAAGGGCGATTCGATCACCATCCACACCAGCGGCGACGGCGCCGACGCGGCGCTGCTCAAGCTCGTCGGGCTGGTCAAGGACAGCTTCGGCGAGGATTGACGGCATGACCCAAGCGGGCCGCCGTTCCACCATTGAAAGCCTGTCCAATCCGCTGATCAAGCGGATGCGTCTGCTGCGCGAGAAGCGCCATCGCCGCGCCGAGGGGCTGTTCCTCGCCGAAGGGCTGCGTATCGCGACCGAGGCGCGCGAGGCAGGCGTGCTGCCTCTATGGCTGTTCTTAGGCCCAGAGGGTGCGGCGCATCCGCTGGCGCAGGCGCTGATCGACGCGACGCTGGAGTGTGGCGGCGAGGTGGTCGACACCACGCCGGCGATCCTGTCGAAGCTGTCGGGCAAGGACAATCCGCAGGCGATCGTCGCGATCTATGCCGAGCCGAAGACGTCGCTGGCCGACATCGACCGCGGCGCGTCGCCGATCTGGCTCGTCGCCGAACGGCTGCGCGATCCGGGCAATCTCGGTACCATGCTGCGCACCGGCGACGCGGTCGGCGCGGGCGGGTTGATCCTGCTCGACGAGAGCACCGATCCCTATGCGGTCGAGGCGGTGCGCGCGAGCATGGGGGCGATCTTTACCCAGCAACTGGTGCAGGCGCGGTGGGAAGACTTCCTGCCCTGGCTGCGTGGTGGTCCCGGGCAGCTGGTCGCGACCTGGCTCGACGGAGCGGAGGATTATCAGGCGGTGCGCTATGCCGCACCGACCTTCATCCTGATCGGCAATGAATCGCAGGGGATGCCGGCGGACTATGCCGCGGCCGCCGACGTGCGGGTTAAGATGCCGATGCTCGGCAAGGCCGATAGTTTGAACGCCGCGGTCGCGGCGGCAGTCATGGCCTATGAGGTATTGAACCAGCGGCGGAACCGATAGCGGGCGGGTCTCGTTCATCGGTCGATCAGCCCGATCGGTCCAGGAGGTCCGCATGACCAAGATCACCCTGCCCGCCCTCGCCCCGCTTTTGCTTCTCACCGCCTGCGTGCCCGCCGCCGAGGCACCGCAGGGACCCGGCGCGCCGCCGGCCGCCGCCTATTTCGCGCTTGGTACCGAGCCCGGCTGGACGCTCGAGATTACGCCGGGGATGCTCAACTACGACGGCGATTACGGCGACACCAAGATTGTCGTCGCCAACCCCGGCGCGCGGCCGAGCTTCAACGGCGAGCGCTATGTGACGCCGCGGCTGACCGTCGATATCACCCATGCCGCGTGCAGCGACGGGATGAGCGACCGTCGCTATCGCGACACGGTGACGCTGACCGCCGAGGGCAAAACGGTGAAGGGCTGCGGCGGCGGGGTGCTGCCGCCCGCCGAACTCGCGGGCACGAACTGGACCTTCGCCTCGATCGGCGGGGTCGCGGTCGCGGGCGACCGGCCGACGTCGCTCGTCTTCGAAGGCGCAAGGCTGAGCGGCAGCGCGGGCTGCAACCGCTTTTCGGGCGGTTATAAACGCGACGGACAGACGCTGACCGCCGGTCCGCTGATGGCGACCGAAATGGCGTGTCCCGGTGCGGGCATGACGCAGGAGAACGCCTTCTTCGATCTGATGCGCGGGCCGGTGAGTTTGAGCTTTCCATCCGACGGCACGCTGATTTTGACCGGCGCCGAGGGGCGGACGGTGGTGCTCAAGCGGGTGATCTAGAACCGCAAACTCTACCCCCGTTTGTGTCGAGCGAAGTCGAGACACCCATCTGCAGCGCTCTACTTCGGGGTGTCTCGACTTCGCTCGACACAAACGGAATTTGAGGTGGGTGCGCGAAAGCCGTCTTATTCGCCGTCGTTGACCGCCGCCGGCGCGCTGGCCAGCTTCGCGAGCGGGCGGGCGGTCTGTTCGGTCACGGGCAGCACCGGGATGTCCTTGTCGCCGGTCTCGATATCGAGCGCCTCGAAGCGGCGTGCCTGTGTCAGCACCTGCGATTCGAAACTGCCGACAAAACTGTTGTAGGCGCCGGTCGCCTGGTCGAGATTCTTGCCGACGCGCGCGATATGCGACCCCATCACCGACATGCGCGCGTAAAGCTCCTTGCCGAGCGCAGCGATCTCGCGCGCCTGGTTGGCGAGCTTTTCCTGCCGCCACACCGCCGCGACGGTGCGTGCGATCGCGATCAGGTTCGTCGGTGTCGCGAGCAGCACCTTGCGCTCGAACGCATAGTCCCACAGCGCCGGATCCTGATCGAGCGCCGCCGCAAGGAAATGTTCGCCGGGGACGAACATCACGACGAAATCGGGCGTGTCATCGAACTGGTTCCAATAGGATTTGGCGCCGAGGGTGTTGACATGCGCCTTCATCGCCGCGGCGTGCGCGGCGAGATGCAGCGTCTTTTCGGCTTCGTCGACCGCGCCGAACGCGTCCTGATAGGCGTTGAGCGAGACCTTGGCGTCGATGACGAGATTCTGGCCGCCGGGCACGCGCACGACGACGTCGGGGCGCAACCTTCCGCCGTCGCCATCGGTGACGCTGACCTCGGTCTGAAAATCGGCGTGTTCGGACAGGCCGCAGCTCTCCAGTACGTTGCGCAGTTGCTGTTCGCCCCAGCGGCCCCGCGCCTTGGGGGCGTTGCGCAGCGCGTTGACCAGTTTTGCGGCCTCGCTCGACACGCGTTCGGTGCCCGCGCGCATCGATTCGATCTGACCGTGGAGTAGGCCGAAGGCACTCTGGCGCTCGGTCTCGACCTTGCGCACCTCGACCTCATATTTTTCCAGCCGCTCGTGGACCGGTTGGAGCAGTGCCTTCAAATTCTGCCCCGCCGTCGTCTCGCTTTCCTTGAAACGCGCGTCGGCGCGTTCGAGGAACGTCTTTTGCGCACCATCGAGCATCGCCTGTCCAACCTCGCGGAACTGCGCGGTGAGCGCGGCCTGCGCGTCCTTCAATTGCGCGATCTGCGCATCATGCGCCACATCGCGCGCGCGCTGTTCGCTGACCAGTCCGGCGAGTTGCAGATCGGCAGCCTTGCGCGCCTCGGCCTCGGCCGCGAGATCGGTCACCGCGATCCTGAAGCGCTCCGAAAGCCCGTCGCGCTCGGCCTTCAGCGCCCCCGCCTGCCGCCCGGCGAACAGCCAGCCGATCAGCCCCCCGAGGATGAGGGCGACAAGGGCAACGAGCAACGAAACGATATCCATATGCGGAACATAGGACGAACAGCGCGCGCTTGGCTAGAGGCTTCTACCTTCGGGGCCCGGTTTCTTTTCGAAAGGATTGGTCACCGACGTCAGGATCCGGTCGATCATTTTCGACAGGGCGATCGTCCGCTCCCTCGTCGGCGTATCGGGCAGATCATTGGCGGGGGTCACGCAATGCGTCCGGACCAGCGTCTCGTCGCGGCCCGCATCGCCCGGCGTCATCTGGGTAAAGCAGTTATATTCCCATTTTCCATCGAAGTGGATGCGCCAGACGATCATCCGGGCATCGAGGAGGCTGGTTTCGACCTGCCAGCCCGGCATGCCTTCGATACTGCCGGGGACATAGTTGCGGTTGAGCAGATGGTCGCGCAGCTCGCCGATCGGCAGCGGATAGCGCTTCTCCTCGCTGTATCCGTCCGGGGCGCAGGCCGCCAAAGCGGCGACGAGCAGCAGCGGGACGGCACGCGGGTTCGTCCGGAGAGAAGGCAAGGTCAGAGCAGGTCGCTCGCGACGTCGAGTTCGCGGACGCGGCGCTTCTGGCGCGCGGCGTCGACCAGACGGCGCAGTTCCTCGCGCCGCTCGGCGGCGCGTTCGATGTGCGGGATCACCAGCGGGCCGTCACGCGTCGTCTCGTCGCTCGAATCGAGGCTGATGGTGCCGATCCCGGCCCATTGGTTGACGAGGGTGAAATCCATGCGGACATTCTTGACGCGGTAGAGTTCGATCTCGTCGATGCTCTTCACGAAAATGCCCTTGCGCAGGATCAGCCGGTCTTCGGTCAGTTCGTATGTGACCATCAGGTTGCGCACGTATAGAATGACGACCGCGATTGCCGCGACATACATCCATATTTGCGCGTACATGAACCAGCCCGGCGCCGTGCTGTCGAGCAGGCGCCAGAGCGTCAATATGCCGCCCGCCAGCAGCATCAACCAGATCAGCCAGCCGAGCAGGGTACCGCGCAGCCAGCCCGAGGTCGAGGAGCGGAAGCGGTCGAGGACTTCGGGCATCGGCGGCTCCCCTTACAACAGATAGACGATGACATAGCGCGCGACGAGCAGCGACAGAATCGCGATACTGGCGCGGACGCCCTTCACCCACATCGCCGCGACCATCAGCCCGGCGAGGATGAAGGTCAGCCCCCACACCAGCGGGTGTTTGAACGCGGCGACGAGCACCGGATGCGACAGATAGAAGGCAAGCTGCGCGCCGAGCAGCACGAGCAGCAGCACGAGGACGATGCGGCGGACGCGGAAATAATGGGTGTCGAGATTGGCGAACCCCTCGGGCTGCGAGGGAAAGACGAGCCGCGCGGCGAGGAAATAGAGGCTGGCAAAGGCGGCGACCGCCATCAGCGTGCGGCCCGACACCGCGATACTCTCGCGCACTGTCCACGCCGCCTGCCAGAAAGACAGCAGGTCGAGCATCACGAAGATCGCGAGCAAGGGGGTGAGCCAGCCGATCGCGAATTTCGCGCGGCTCTCTTCGGCCGCGAAGCGCGTTTCGAGCGCACGGCCGAGGCCGCTCAGCAGTTCGACCATCGAGAGGCCGAGCAGCAGGCTGTAGAGCGCAAAGACGAACTCGAAATCGCTCACGCGGTCCCCTTCCATGCCGCGGGCAATATCGCGCGATAGGCTTCGACCCCCGGCGCGCCGCCGATCGTCATGCCCTCGCTCAGCATCCAGTAATGGCGCACGATCTCCGCCTGTTGTTCAAGCCCGTAGCGATGCAGCGGCCAGCCGGGCTTGAGGCTGTAGTCATAGGTCGCGAAGGGGTGGCGCATGAAGACGAGGTACCAGCGGCCGCGCTGCTGCGCCTGCCAGACATGCGTCATTTCGTGGATGAACAGCCCCTTGGCACGCGTCGCATCGCTGACCGGACAGGAAAAATCGTCGCAATAGACGTCGCCGCGCGGGTGGAAATGCAGATGCCCCATCGGCGCCATCACGATCTGGCGCGGCTGGAAGAAGATCCATTTGCGGTGCCGGATGCGCACCGCGTCATAATCGATCGCGTCGCCGAACACGCTGCGCGCGAGCGCGACCTCTCCGTCGGTCAGGCGGCGCCCGGCGCGCTCCATTCCCGCTTATTTCTTTGCCGCGTCCGCCGCCTTGCCGGCAGCCTCGCCGCCATGACCCATCGCGCCATGGTCCATCGGCGCCCCGCCGCTGGCCGCGGTCGAGGCGTTCTTGATCGGCAGGTCGACGATGATCCGGTCGTTGTTGGTGAACATGAAGACGAGCGACAATTTGCCCGCGCGTACCGCCGCCGGGTTGACGTTCCAGATCATCAGATGCTTGCCGCCCTGCTTGAATTCCAGCGTGCCGCGCGCCGGGACCGGGGCGCGGTCGATCGACTTCATCGTCATCATGCCGTTTTCGCGGACGCTCTCGTGCATCTCGATGCGCTGCGCGAGGTCGGCCGACACCGCGACCAGTTCGACCGGCGCATCGCCGCCCTTCACCGTGAAATAACCGACCGCCGGCCGGTCGGGCGTCGCCCCCATTTCGATAGAACCGCCCGAAATGTGGAGCACCGGCCCCTTGCCCATATTCTCCTCGCACGCGGCCAGCGTGAGCGCGGTGGCGGCGAGCGTGGCGCCGAGGAAGAGACGGCGGGCAAAGAACTTCATCGGGGGTCTCCGTAAACAGGGGCAATTTCCTGTCCCCGATAAGGCCAATGAGTCCTTGTGCCAAGGATTAGCGCACCTATATCGCGGCCAGAAACCTATCCAGGCGTGCCTGTTCAGGGCGCCAATGAGACAATGAAGGACGTGTAAAACTATGGCCAAAGTGATCGGGATCGACCTCGGCACCACCAACAGCTGCGTGGCGGTGATGGAGGGTGGCAAACCCAAGGTTATCGAAAATGTGGAAGGCACGCGCACGACGCCGTCGATCGTCGCCTTCGCCAAGGACGGCGAGCGGCTGATCGGCCAGCCCGCGAAGCGCCAGGCGGTCACCAATCCCGAAAACACCATTTACGCGGTGAAGCGCCTGATCGGCCGCCGCTTCGACGATCCGATGACCAAGAAGGACATGGAACTCGTCCCCTATTCCATCGTCAAGGGTCCGACCGGCGATGCGTGGGTCAAGGCCGGCGGCGAGGATTATTCGCCGTCGCAGATCAGCGCGTTCATCCTGCAGAAGATGAAGGAAACCGCCGAAGCCTATCTGGGTGAAAAGGTCGAGCAAGCGGTCATCACCGTTCCCGCTTACTTCAACGACGCCCAGCGCCAGGCGACCAAGGACGCCGGCAAGATCGCCGGCCTCGAAGTGCTGCGCATCATCAACGAGCCGACCGCGGCGGCGCTCGCCTATGGCCTCGACAAGACCGAGAACAAGACGATCGCGGTCTATGACCTTGGCGGCGGCACTTTCGACATCTCGATCCTGGAGGTCGGCGACGGCGTGTTCGAGGTGAAGTCGACCAACGGCGACACCTTCCTCGGCGGTGAAGATTTCGACTCGAAGGTCGTCGAATTCCTCGCCGACACCTTCAAGAAGGACGAAGGCATCGACCTGCGCGGCGACAAGCTGGCGCTGCAGCGGCTGAAGGAAGCCGCCGAAAAGGCGAAGATCGAACTGTCGTCGGCCGCGACGACCGAAGTCAACCTGCCCTTCATCACCGCCGACGCGAGCGGTCCGAAGCATCTGGTCAAGACGATCACCCGCGCCGACCTGGAGAAACTGGTCGAAGACCTGGTCAAGCGTACCCTCGAGCCGTGCAAGAAGGCGATCAAGGATGCCGGCGTGTCGGCGAGCGAGATCGACGAGGTCGTGCTCGTCGGCGGCATGACGCGCATGCCGCGCGTGCGTGAGGTCGTGAAGGATTTCTTTGGCAAGGAACCGCACACCGGCGTTAACCCCGATGAAGTCGTCGCGATCGGCGCCGCGATCCAGGCGGGCGTGCTGCAGGGCGACGTCAAGGACGTGCTGCTGCTCGACGTCACCCCGCTGAGCCTCGGCATCGAGACGCTGGGCGGCGTGTTCACGCGCATGATCGACCGCAACACCACCATCCCGACCAAGAAGTCGCAGGTCTATTCGACCGCCGACGACAACCAGTCGGCGGTGACGATCCGCGTGTTCCAGGGCGAGCGCGAAATGGCCGCCGACAACAAGGCGCTGGGCCAGTTCGACCTGGTCGGCATCCCGCCGGCGCCGCGCGGCGTGCCGCAGATCGAGGTGACCTTCGACATCGACGCCAACGGCATCGTGTCGGTCCACGCCAAGGACAAGGGCACCGGCAAGGAACAGCAGATCAAGATCCAGGCGTCGGGTGGCCTGTCGGACGCCGACATCGACCAGATGGTCAAGGATGCCGAGCAGTTCGCCGAGGAAGACAAGGTGCGCCGCGAGGCCGCCGAGGCGAAGAACAACGCCGAAAGCCTGATCCACTCGACCGAAAGCCAGCTGCGCGAGCATGGTGACAAGGTCGACGCGAGCCTGAAGGCCGAGATCGAGGCGGCGGTTGCCGAAGCCAAGACCGCGGTCGAAGGCGGCGACGCCACCGCGATGACCGAAAAGTCGGCGGCGCTCGCGCAGGTCGCGATGAAGCTCGGCCAGGCGATCTATGAGCAGGAGCAGCAGGCCGCGGCGTCCCCCAGCGCCGATGGCGAGGCTCCGAAAGCCGACGAAGATGTCGTCGACGCCGAATTCTCGGAAGTCGAAGACGACAAGAAGTAAGAAGAAACTCTCCCCGCCGCGCGCCAGACGCGCGGCGGGGCTGAGGGGGCATTTGGGTTATGTCGCTCGACATCGATTATTACGAACTGCTCGAATGCGAGCGCACCGCCGACGACGCGACGCTGAAGGCGAGTTATCGCAAGCTCGCGATGAAATATCACCCCGACAAGAATCCGGGGTGCGGCGACAGCGAGGCCCGCTTCAAAGCGATCAGCGAGGCCTATGACTGCCTGCGCGATCCGCAGAAGCGCGCCGCCTATGACCGGTTCGGCAAGAGCATGCCGCATGGCGCGGGCGGCAATGCCGATTTCGGCGATATCGGCGATATCTTCGAATCGATCTTTGGCTCGGCCTTCGGCGGCGGGCGCCAGCAACGCGGCCCCGCGCGCGGCGCCGACCTGCGTTACGACATGGAAATCCGGCTCGAGGACGCCTTCACCGGCGTCACCCGCGAGATCCAGGTCGATGTCGCGGCGCGCTGCGACAGCTGCGACGGATCGGGCGCCAAGCCCGGCACCCAGACCAACCGCTGCACCACCTGCGCCGGCCACGGCAAGGTCCGCGCGCAGCAAGGCTTTTTCATGGTCGAGCGCACCTGCCCCAATTGCCAGGGCGCGGGCGAAGTCATCGCCGACCCGTGCAACACCTGCCATGGCGAAGGCCGGGTCGATCGGCGCAAGACGCTGACCGTCAACGTCCCCGCCGGGGTCGACGAAGGCACGCGCATCCGCCTGTCGGGCGAAGGCGAGAGCGGCGCGCGCGGCGCGGCGCCGGGCGACCTCTACATCTTCCTCCACATGGCGCGGCACAAGGTCTTCGAACGCGAGGGCACGACGCTGTTCACGCGCGCGCCGATCAGCTTCACCACCGCAGCGCTCGGCGGCGAGATCAGCATCCCGGGGCTCGACGGCGCCAAGCACGACATCCGCATCCCGGCGGGCATCCAGTCGGGCAAGCAATTGCGCCAGCGCGGCGCCGGCATGCCGGTGCTGAACGGGCGCGGCCATGGCGACCTGGTCGTCCAGATCGACGTCGAGACGCCGACCAAGCTGACCGCGCGGCAGAAGGAATTGCTCGCCGAATTCCGCGAGACCGAGACCGGCGACGAATGCCCCGCGAGCCAGGGCTTTTTCGGGCGGATCAAGGAAATGTGGGACGATCTGACAGATTGATCGCGCCGCGGTCGCCGCGAATGTCATAACATTGTCATTCCCGCGAAAGCGGGAACCTAGGGGTGAAGAAAGCCGAATCACGCACTGGATCCCCGCTTTCGCGGGGATGACATTTGTGGTCAGCCGATTTCTTTCCGCAATTCCGCGATCAGCGCCGCGACCTTGGGCAGCCGCTCCTCCTCCTCGTCGAGAATCGCGTGGAACGCCCGCCGTTTGATCGCCTTCAGCTCGTCGGCGGGCAGCGCTGCATCGCCTGTTACGCTCGACGCGACGATGTCGATCAGCCGGTCGGCGCCGTGGAGGCGGCCCCAGAGATAGTCGTTCTCGCGATAGGCGCGGCTGAAGAAGGCGCCGAAGCTGTTAAACTCGATCCCTTTGAGCATCGCCGCCGCGCCGCCGTTACGGATCGCGGTGGCGTCCGATGGCGAGATGCGGTCGATCTTGATCGGGTCGAACTCGTCGAACCCCTCGCCCTGTAGCAGCGGCAGCGTCGCGATGTCGTAGAAGGGGTAGCCGAGATAGGCGAGCAGCAGTGCACGCCGGTCGTCCTTGGGCAGGGCGCCGAGGCCCTCGGCGATCAGCGCGTCGGCGGCAGCGTCGGCGCCGATCAGGTCGCGGCGCGCGGCGATGGCGTCGATCCACTGGCCGGCATCGGCGTCGGCCGAGATATCGAGATCGGCGAACCAGCTGTCTCCCTCGCGCTCCAGATAGACGCCGAGTGCATCGTAGATGGTGTCGCGCATCGCGTCGCACGCGGGGTCGCGCGTATCGCGCTGCGCCTCGACCACCCGGTCGAGCTCGCGCGCGAGGAAGCGCAGGCGGCGCACGCGGAAACCGAGATCGTGGGTGCGGAAGAAGGTGACGGCGTCATTGCTCGCCCCCGCGCCGCGCCTGCCCGAAATACGGTCGAGCCCGCGTGCGCGCACCTCGTCCCAGAGCTGCTGGCGACGATTGCGGCGATGGATGTCGCCTTCGGGCGGGGCGAGGCGATCGACGATGCCGACCAGGTCCTCGACCATCGCCGACAGCTTGAGATGGCCATAAGGCGAGAAGGCGAAGCCCGCGCGTTCGGCCGCCTGTTCCTGCGCCTTGGCGCGCCATTTGGCGAGCCGGGCGGTGGTCGGGGTGTCGAGGAAGAAGGTGGTGCCGAAAAGCGCGGCCACTTGCTCTTCGACCTCTACCTTCATCGCGTCGAGGATATGTTGCATCCGGCGGATGCGGCGCGACATGCCCTCGATCGCCTCGACATTGTCGCGGATCGGCTGTTCGCGGGGGATTTCAGACATCGCGCCGAGGATCGTCGGCAGGAAACCGGGCAGGCGCGGGGCATCGCCCTCCGCGGTTTCGCCGGGCTTGCCGAAGCTGATCGAGCGATAATCGGGTTTCGGGTCGATATAGATGAAGCGGCGATCGATCTCGCGCCGCGCCGGGCGCTGTTTAAGCGCGGCGATCGCGGGACGGAAGGGCGCGTTGGCGAGCACCGAGCCGTCGATCAGCACGCGGTCGGCGGGATCGGCCTCGCCGCCTGCGGGCAGCTGCGCGCGGATGAAGCCGTCGCGGCCGGGCCAGGCGATCCCGCGCTTGTCGAGTACGCTGTCGAGTTCGCGCAGGGTGAAGGGCGGGAACGCGCCGGGAAAACTCGCGGTCGCGCGCGCCGCGGCGGCGAGACCGGGGACGTCGTCGAGCGCCTTGCCGGCACGGCTGTCCTGACGGAAATGGAGAATCAGGCGGTGCTCGTCCTCGGTCACGCGCGGCGGGCTGTTGAGCGACAGCGAGACGCGGTGGCCGGCAAAATCGGTGACCGAAACGAACAGGTCGACGGGCTGCCCCGCCGGCACCAGCGCGGGTCCGCGCGGCCCTTGGTCCATCGCGTCGAAGGCATCGAGGAGCAGGTTCGAAAAGGTCTCGCCACCGAAGGGCGGTTCGAACCAGCGCGCCCGCACGAAGCGCGACAGCTTCGCGCGCACCTCGTCCTGCGCGCCTTCGCCCACCGTGCGGTCGATGACATTGCCGCGCTTCTTCATCATCCAGCCGGCGATCGGCACCGCCCAGAATTTGGTCGCCGCCGACAAAGGCCGCGCGTCGGGGTCGATCAAATGATCGACGTCGGCATCGTCGAGCCACAGGTCGGTGAGCGGGTCGAGCGACTGGCCGGTGGCGAGTGCGCGTGCGAGGAAGATACCGTTGATCCCGCCCGCGCTGGCGCCCGCGACGATGTCGGCGAGCACGCGCAGGCGGATGGTGCTGCGTTCGGCGATGGACGCGAGCAGGTCGCGATAGACAGTCCCGACGCCGCTGAGCGGACCGCCGTCGTGGAAGGCGCGCGACGCCGCGGCGAGCCGCCACACCTCCTTGGTGATGCCGTGCATATAGACGGCGAGGCTGATGCCGCCGTAGCAAATCAGGGCGAAACGCAGTTCCTTCTCGCGCATGGTCAGGCTGATAGCGCGCTTTCCCTGGTGTGGCCAATTTTCCACGGCCCGGCGACAAAGCCGCCTGACAAGCGATTCTTCGGGCTTTTCTCTTGCCTATGCAAATCATTCGCATTAGCGGTTCTTGCAAACAGGAGCTGAGAATGAATCGCAAATTTGCCGCCGCCATGCTGGCTTGCACCATGCTGTCGTCCCCCGCCGTCGCGCAGGACGACACCGCGACCGACAAGGGGACAGGTGAAGACACGATCGTCGTCACAGCGGCGCGCACCATCTTGCCGCCGAACGCCCTGCCGCTGACCATCGACATCATCGGCAAGGACACGCTCGACCAGCAGATCGCGATTTCGGGATCGATCACCGACGCGGTGTCGAGCCTGACCCCCAGTTTCTCACCGACGCGCCAGAAACTCTCGGGCGCGGGCGAGACGCTGCGCGGCCGCTCGCCGCTCTATGCGATCAACGGCATCCCGCAGTCGACCCCGATGCGCGACGGCAGCCGCGACGGCTTCACCATCGACGGCTTCTTCATCGACCGCGTCGAGCTGATCTATGGGTCGAACGCGCTGCAAGGGGTCGGCGGCACCGGCGGTATCGTCAACCAGGTCACCGTCGGCGCGCCGAGAACCGAGGGTCTCGGTGGTCGCTTCCTGCTGCAGGGCACGGCCGACGATGGCTTCAGCAAGGACGGGCTGGGCGGCAAGGTCGCGGGCCTCGTCCAGTATAAGGCCGGCCGCTTCGATGCGACGGTCGGCGCCGCATTCGAAAGGCGCGGCGCCTTTTACGACGGCGACGGCCGCCGTATCGGTATCAACCTGACGCAAGGCGAGACGCAGGATTCGCAAACGCTCTCGCTGTTCGCGCGCCTCGGCTACGAACTTTCGTCGTCGGCGCGTCTCGACCTGACCGCCAGCCGTTTCGAACTCAAGGGCGACGGCGACTATGTCGCGCTCGCAGGCAACCGCCTGACCGGCGTGCCGACCAGCGCGGTGCGCGGCACCCCGCCGGGCGAAGCGGCGCAGAACCGCACCGAAAGCGTCGCGCTGTCGCTGACCGACACCGACCTTGGCGGCGGCAATTTCGTCAGCCAGATCTTCTTCAACCGCAGCCGCGACACCTTCGGCGGCGAAGTGAATACGCAAGCGACCTTTCAGGATCCCGCGCTCGCCCCCGTCGGCACGCTGTTCGACCAGTCGCAGAACCGCAGCCGCAAACTGGGCGCCAAGCTCAGCTATGAACGCGCGGTCCCGGGCTTCGAGGACCTGACCGTCACGGTCGGTTTCGACGCGCTCGTCGACAAGACCGAGCAGGCTCTGATCGCCACCGGGCGCGTCTGGGTACCGCCGAGCGATTTCCGCAGCCTCGCGCCCTTCGGCCAGGCGAACCTCAAATTGTTCGACGGTCTCGTCCGCCTCGCGGGCGGGGTGCGCTGGGAAAATGTGAAGATCGAAATCGACGATTATCACACGCTCGCCTCGACCACCTTCGTCGCCTGCTCGGCGACCGTCACCACCAACTGCGGCACCGCAACCTATGGCGGCGTCGACGTCGCGGGCGGCAAGCCCAAGTTCCAGGACCTGCTGATCAACGGCGGCCTGATCGTCGAGCCATGGGCGGGCATCCGCGCCTATGCGAGCTACGCCGAAGGCTTCACCGTGCCCGACATCGGTCGCATCACCCGCGCGGTGAACCGCACCGGGGTCGACCTCGACAGCTTCCTCGACATCTCGCCGATCGTGTCGAACAACCGCGAGATCGGCATCGAGTTGAAGCGCGGCCCGCTCGATGCCAGCGCGACCTATTTCTGGTCGTCGAGCGACAAGGGCCAGCTGCTCATCGCGCGGCCCGACCGCATCTTCGACGTCCAGCGCCAACGCGTCGAAATCGAGGGGCTCGAACTCAACCTGCGCGTCGCGATGCCGATCGACGGGCTGAAGCTTGGCGTCGGCTATGCGCATCTGCAGGGCCGGTATGACAGCGACAGCGCGAACCCCGATGGGATCGTCGACACCGACCTCGATGGCACCAACATCTCGCCCGACCGCCTGAACCTCAACGCGAGCTACAACAAGGGGCCTCTCTCGGCGCTGGTGCAGACGCAATTCTTCCTGTCCAAGAGCTTCCACGGCAAGGCGAACCCCGACCAGCGCAACAATTTCGGCGGCTACAACCTCACCGATGCCAGCATCCGTTACCAGACCGGCTTTGGCGGACTCAGCCTGAGCGTCCAGAACCTGTTCGACAAATTCTACATCGACTATTCGAGCGACACGCGGCTGCCGACCGACAATCTCGCCTTCTTTGCGGGACGCGGGCGAACCTTCGCGCTTGGCTGGGACTATCGCTTCTAACATGATGGCGCTGCTCGACACCCTCCATCGCTGGGCCGGGGGCCTGCTCGGCCTCGTCCTCGCGCTGCTCGGGCTGTCGGGCACGATCCTGCTCTATGAGCATCTGTGGATCGGGCTGCCGGGCACCGGCGACGCGCTGCGCGGCGACCTGCCCACGGTCGCCGCGACGACCGAGCGACTGATGGCGATGCCCGGCGCACAGGGCATCATCTATGCCGACGAGCGCTTCGGGCTCCACCAGCTCCGCCTCGGCAAGGAGGCGGGCGCCTATGCCAGCCAGTCGGGCGAGGTCGTCACACGCTGGGCGAGCCAGTGGGAGCGACCCGAACTGTGGATCTTTGATTTCCATCATCATCTGTTCGCGGGCGACAGCGGCGAATGGGTGATCGGCATCGCCGGGCTGGCCGGCCTGTTCTTCGTGATTTCAGGCGTCGTCCTGTGGTGGCGGACGCGAAAGACCTTCAGGCTGCGGCTGTGGCCGAAGCGGATGAGCCGCCCCGCGATCGTGATGCAGCATCGCGACCTGGGCGTGGTCGTGGCGCCGCTGTTGCTGATCTCGGTCGTCACCGGCACGATGATGATCTTCCGTCCCTTCGCGATGGTGATGATCGCCCCCTTCGGATCGCCGGCCGAGGCCGCCAGGGCGATCGAGCCGCCGAAATACAGCGGCGGCCCGCTCGCCGCGAAGCCCGATTACGCCGCGATGCTGACCGAAGCGCGGCGGCGCTTTCCCGATGCCGAGTTCCGCATCCTGTCGCTGCCGCGCAAGCCCGGCGACGCGATCATGCTGCGGATGCGCCAGCAGGCCGAATGGTTGCCCAACGGCCGTTCGACATTGTGGTTCGACGCCGCGACGGGCGAAGTGCTCGGCGCGCGCGATGCGCTGGCGATGCCCGGCGGCGCGCGGGCGTTCAACATGGCCTTCCCGATCCATGCGTCGAAGGTCGGCGGCTGGAGTTGGCGGATATTGATGACGCTCTCCGGCCTCGCGATGACGATGCTCGGCAGCTTCGCGGTGTGGAGCTTCTGGTTCAGGCGTCCGAAGCCTGTAAAACGGACGGCGAAGAAAGCCGCGCTGGCGTCCACTTAACTCGTCGCCCCCGCGAAGGCGGGGGTCGCTGGAAATGTTGCGCAAGGCCGATAGCGGCCCCCGCCTTCGCGGGGGCGACGGTTCTCGACGCGCCGCTTTCCTATTTTACCCGCCGCCCTATATCCTGCCCAGTCCCATGACCCGCGCCCGCGTCCTCCTGCTTACCGCCGCCCTCGGCCCGCTCGACTACCGGGTGCCCTATGGCATGGAGGCCGAACTCGGCAGCGTCGTCGTCGCGCCGCTCGGACCACGCAAGCTCGGCGGGGTGATGTGGGAAGACCAAAGTTTCGGATCGCCGGAAGCCGTCGGCGACAACCGGTTGCGTAACCTGTTCGAGGTCGTGCCGGTGCCGCCAATCCAGGCGCCGCTCCGCCGTCTCGTCGAATGGACGAGCGACTATTACCTCGCGCCGCCGGGGTCGGTGCTGCGCATGGTGCTGCCCGGGGTCGCCTTCGCCGATGCACGGCGCCCGATCATCGAATATCGCGCGACGGGTGAGCTGCCCAAGCGGATGACGCCGCAGCGGACGGTCGCGCTCGACATGATCGGACGCTCACAAGGAACGGTGCGCGAACTCGCTGCGCTTGCCGAGGTCAGCGAGGCGGTGGTGCGCGGGCTGGTGAACACCGGCGCGCTCGAGGCGGTCGCGGTTTCGGCCGACGCGCCTTATCCCGCTCCCGATCCGGCCTTCGCGCCGCCCGACCTATCGGACGAACAGACCGCGGCGGCGGCGCGGCTGATCGCGGCGGTGGCAGCCGAAAAATTCGAGACCCTGCTGCTCGACGGGGTCACCGGGTCGGGCAAGACCGAAGTCTATATGGAGGCGATCGCCGCCGCGATCGACGCGGGCAAGCAGGCGCTGGTGCTACTCCCCGAAATCGCGCTGACCGAGCCGATGTTGACGCGCTTTGCGGCGCGCTTCGGCTGCGAGCCGGTTGGGTGGCATTCAGGCCTCCGCTCGGCCGAGCGCCGCCGCGCCTGGCATGCCATCGCGAACGGTGACGCGCGCATCGTCATCGGCGCGCGCTCGGCACTGTTCCTGCCCTATGCACGGCTCGGCGTGATCGTCGTCGACGAAGCGCATGAAACAAGCTTCAAGCAGGAAGACGGCGTCCATTATCACGCGCGCGATGTCGCGGTGATGCGCGGGCATTTCGAAGGGCTGCCGGTGGTCCTCGCGAGTGCGACCCCCGCGCTCGAAAGCCTCGCGATGGTCGAGGCGGGGCGCTACCGCCATATCCAGCTGCCCGCGCGCTTCGGCGGCGCCACTTTGCCCGATCTCGCGGCGATCGACATGCGGCAGGACCCGCCCGACCGCGGCACCTGGCTCGCGCCGCCGCTCGTCGACGCGCTCGCCGACCGGCTGCACAAGGGCGAGCAGAGCCTGCTCTTTTTGAACCGCCGCGGTTTCGCACCGTTGACGCTCTGCCGTACCTGCGGCCACCGTATCCAGTGCCCGAACTGCACCGCGTGGATGGTCGAGCACCGGCTGGTCCACCGGCTCGCCTGCCATCATTGCGGCCATGTCATGCCGCCACCACGGCTGTGCCCCGAATGTGAGGACGAGGACAGTCTCGTCGCCTGCGGCCCCGGCGTCGAACGCGTCGCTGACGAGGTGCGCCTGCGTTTCCCCGAGGCACGCGTCGCGATCGTCACCAGCGATACGCTCTGGTCGCCCGCCAAAGCCGCCGAATTCGTCGACAATGTCGAGGGCGGGCTGGTCGATATCATCATCGGCACCCAGCTCGTCACCAAGGGCTATCATTTCCCGAACCTCACCCTCGTCGGGGTGGTCGACGCCGACCTCGGCCTCGACGGCGGCGATTTGCGCGCGTCCGAACGCACCTTCCAGCAGATCGCGCAGGTCGCGGGGCGCGCCGGGCGCGGCGTGAAGCCCGGCGAAGTGCTGATCCAGACGCGTGTGCCCGACGCGCCGGTGATGGCGGCGCTGGTCGCGAACGACCGCGACGGTTTCTATGCCGCCGAGGCCGCGGCGCGAAAGCATGCCGGCGCCCCGCCCTATGGCCGCTTCGCCGCGCTGGTGATTTCGTCGGAGGATATCGAAGTCGCGCGCGGCGTCGCGCAGCGGCTGGGGCAGAAAGCCCCGGTCGCCGAGGGTCTTGCCGTCTATGGCCCCGCCCCCGCCCCGCTCGCGATGCTGCGCGGCCGCCACCGTTTCCGCCTGTTGCTCCACGCGCCGCGCAGCTTCGACCTGCAAGGCACGATCCGCGAGTGGGTCGGCCAGATCGACTGGCCGTCGAAGGCGCGGCTGGCGATCGACATCGACCCCTATAGTTTCGTTTGACGGGCCAGGGCTTTACAGCCCGCCGCCTGCTTGGCAGCATGGCCGGGCAGAGGGGTGTGCCGGGGGATGAGACATGCATAAGGGGGCAATGGCGGCGCTGGCGCTGATCGCGGCGCTGGCGGCGACGGGCGCACAGGCCAAATGGCTGCGCGCCGACACCGACAATTTCATCATCTACAGCGAGGGCAATGAGCGGTCGCTGCGCGATTTCGCGGAGAATCTGCAACGCTTCGATGCGACGCTGCGCTTTCGCTTCAAGGTGCCGGGGGGCAAGGAGCCGAACCGGCTGACCATCTACCTCCTGCCCCGTGCCGAGGATGCCGGGCGACTGATGTCGGGCAAGCGCGGTTCGTCGATCGCCGGTTTTTACAGCCCCGACCCCGAAGGCAGCTTTGCCGTGTCGCATCGCGAGGATCTGGGCGGCGGCCTGGGCACCCCGCAATCGCAGCAGACCCTGTTTCACGAATATGGCCATCATTTCATGAAACGCTATGTCCATGCGGCCTTCCCCGCATGGTTCATCGAGGGCTTCGCCGAATATTATTCGACCGTCGATTTCAACCGCGAGGGCAAGGCCGAAATCGGCCGGCCAGCCTATGGCCGCGCCTATGGCCTGCTCGAAATGCCGAAGATACCGGCCGAGAAACTGCTGTTCGTCCAGCCCGGCGCGATGCGCAATTCGGGCCAGGTCGACGTCTATTACGGACGCTCGTGGATCCTGACGCACATGCTCTACAACGACGCCTCGCGCGCCGGGCAGCTCACCAAATATATCGAGGCGATCAATCGCGGCGAGGAGGCGAAGAAGGCGGCGGTCGGGGCGTTCGGCGATCTCGCGCAGCTCGACAAGGATCTCAATCGCTACACCCTGCGCCCGCTCACCTATCGCACCTCGCTCGAACCGATCGCTATCCCCGGCAATATCGCGATCACGCCGCTGGTGGCGGCCGAAGATGCGCTGATCGATCTGCGGCTCGAACGGATGAGCGCGAGCCGCGACAAGGAACGCCTTGCCAGGGTGCGCGACCAGTTGCGGGGGCTGACCGCACTGCACCCCGGCCATGCCAATGCCTGGTTCGAGCTGGCGATGGCCGAATGGGAGATCGACGAGGAAGAGCGCGATCTGGCCGCCGTGCGGGCGGCGACCGACAAGGCGCTGGCGCTCGACGCCGATCATGTCCGCGCCAATGTCCTGCTCGGCCGGCTGCTGGCGCTCGACATGGACAAGAAGAATGATTTCACAGCCGCCGCCTGGCGCGAGGTGCGCAAGCCGATCGCGCATGCCAATCGCACCAATCCCGACGACCCGGTACCGCTCTACGCCTATTTCCGAAGCTTCGTCGATCAGGGCGTAATGCCGCCCGACATCGCCATCCAGGGGCTTGCGCAGGCCTTTTCGCTGGCGCCCGAGGATATCCAGCTGCGCATGGAATATGCCTTTTCTCTCGCCAACAAGGGCGATTTCGAACCGGCCATCAAGCTGGCAAAGTCGGTCGCCTTCGACCCACACGGCGGCGGCGGCGAGGACTTACTGAACCAGCTCGAAGCGATGCGTGATCGCCGCAACGGTGGATCCGGCGCGGCGGCCGAGGAGGCAGCGCCGCCCGAAGCGACGGACCAGCCCCGTCAATAATCGGGTTCGGCGCCGCCCAATACCTGCTGCGCCTGCGCGGTGAGCCACGCCATCGCCGCCGCCCATGGCTGGTGCCCATGGCTGATCCGCGCGACGCCGAGGCCGGCGAGGTCCTTGTGCGTCGGGCCGCCCTTGCCGCGCAGGATGTTCACCGGCAGCGGCGAAGCGTCGCAGATCGCGCCGATGCATTTCGGATCGAGCAGGAAGGGCACGAACAGCGATCCCGCGCCGGCATCGGCATAAGCGCGCGCGCGTTCGAGCGTCGCGGCGACGAGTGTGTCGCCATCCTGCGCGACATCGGCGCCGCGAAAGGTGTCGCAGCGCGCGTTGACGAAAATGCCGGTGTCGGCGGCCGCGCGGTAGCGCGCGGCGGCCTCCGCGATCGGCAGCAATGCGGTCTCGCCGGGCAACCGGTCCTCCATGTTGATCCCCGCCGCGCCGGCTTCGCGCGCGCGAGCGACCGAGACGCCGACTGCCGCCGGGTCGGCGCCATAACCCGATTCCATGTCGATCGTGACCGGCAGGTCGGTGACCGACAGGATGCGCGCCAGATTTTCGAACACATCTTCGAGCGGGAAATCCTCGCCATCGGCGCGGCCCTGCGCCCCCGCGACGCCGTAACTGCCCGTCGCGATCGCCTTGGCGCCCGCCGCGGCGACCGCCTTCGCGCTCCCCGCGTCCCAGATGTTGACGAGGATCAGCGGATCGCCGGGGACATGGAGCGCGCGAAATTCAGCCACTTTGTCGGACATCAGAAACTCTCCCGCTTGAGCAATTCTTCCTTGATCGGCAGGCCATAGGCATAGCCGCCGAGCGTTCCGTCGCTGCGTAGCACACGGTGGCATGGAATGAGCACCGCGACATTGTTCGCACCATTGGCGCTGCCCGCCGCGCGCACCGCCTTCGGCTTGCCGACCGCGGCGGCGATGTCGGCATAGCTGCGCGTCTCGCCCGCCGGAATCGTCCTGAGCTCGCGCCACACCGCTTCCTGGAACGCGGTGCCCTTCACGTCGATCGGGATATGATCGAAGCCGTTCACCGGCGCCTCGACCGCGTCGACGACCTCTTTCAGGAGCGCGGCGAAATCACTGCCGCCTTCGATCAGCTCGGCGGCGGGGAAGCGTTTCTCGAGCGCCTCGCGCCCCTCGGCGAAACTCAGCCGGCACACGCCTTTTGTCGTCGCCGCGACGAGCATCTCGCCGAGGCTGGTCGGCACCACCGCCCAGTGGATCGTCGCGCCCTTGCCGCCGTTGACCCAAGCCGACGCCGTCATGCCCATGCGTCCCTCCATATTGTCATAGAAACGCGACGGCCCCGAAAAGCCCGCATCGTAGATCGCGTCGGTCACCCGGGCGCCCTCGCTGAGCGCCTGCCGCGCGCGTTCCTCGCGCAGCGCGCGCGCGTAAGCGGCGGGCGACAGGCCGGTGTGGCGGGTGAAGACGCGCTGGAAATGGGTCGGCGAATAGCCGGTGCGCGCGGCGAGATCGGCGAGTGCGAGCGGCTCCTCGCTGCCCTTGATCGCGGCGATCGCCTTGATCACCGCACCCTCGTCACGCGCGACGTCGTCGGGCAGGCAACGCTTGCACGGGCGCAGGCCGGTCGCCCTCGCCGCGGCGCCATCGGCGAAGAAGCGGACGTTCTGGCGCAGGGGATGGCGCGCGGCGCAGCTCGGGCGGCAATAGATGCCGGTGGTGAGCACCCCGGTGATGAAGCGGCCGTCATAGGCCTTGTCGCGCGCCTGCACCGCGTCCCAGCGCTCGTCATCGGTCATGGTGGAGAAGGCCATGGTCAGTTCCTCTCGATCCGCGCGGCGAAGCAGCCGTGCGCGGCATTATGCGCGTCGATATAGGCGATGGCATCGCCCGCCAACAGGTCGCGGATCGCCGCGTCGGCCTCGCCCGGTCCCGCGAGCCGCGCGTCCTGCAGCATGCCGCCAGCGTCGAAGGCGCGGAGCGCAAGCGGACGGCCTTCGAATACCGGCGGCGTGGTATCGACGTAAGTCGCCGCTTCGACGCCGGGCCGCACATAGATGGCATAAGCGCTGCGGTACGGCGTCGCGACATCGTGGCTGACATGGTGGAGCAGGATCAGCCCCTCGCCAGCGCGCGCATCCTGCAGGCTGATGCGGCACGGGAAGCCGCGGTCGGCGCCCGCGGTGACGCGGCGGGCGCCGTGCACCGCCAGTTCGGCATCGTCCATCGCGAAATAGGGCACGAAGGGATCGGGGCTGAGCCCGGTGATCTGATAGGTCATGGGGGTCCTTTCACTGCGTTGAAACCCCTATGCCCGCGTGCCGCGAAGCCTGCGTCCCGATGCTTGCGTTCAAACATCGCAGCGGGCGTCGGATGAGTGGAGGGGGTAGTTTTGGGGCGGATTTCTGCCGCCGTTGCCCCCTCCTCCGTCATCCCGGACTTGACCCGGGACCCGCCTTTTCTTCAAGATCAGGCAGGCCCCGGGTCAAGCCGGGGGTGACGGTTGTGGAACAGGCGAACATCGCCTTTCCAACAAAACCCACCATTTTCGCCCATGGACCGTATTGCTGTATTATAGCATTGACACACTGACATCGATCCACCACTCTCCCTGCCGAAACAGGGGAGTCTGCAGCATGGCGACCATCGACGCATCCTTCGCATCCACCAAACCGGCGCGCGGCGCCGACTGGCTCGGCCGCGCCGCGACCTTCTGCTACCTGACGATCGCGGCGGGACAGATGCTGTTCGTTGCCTTCATCCTGCTCTTCTATTATCCGGCGACGCTGTCCGGCGATTTCGCGGCCTGGAACAGCAAGCCGCTGATCATGGGGTTCGTCGCGGGCGACACCGCGGGCAACCTCTTCTTCGCGGTCCATGTGCTGATGGCGGCGCTGATCACCTTTGGCGGGCTGGTCCAGCTGGTGCCCGCGATCCGCAGCCGCTGGCCGGTCCTTCATCGCTGGAACGGGCGCCTCTATCTGGTGAGCGCGCTGACGCTCGCGCTCGGCGGGCTGTGGATGACATGGGGGCGCGGCACCTGGCTGACGCTGACCGGCGGCATCGGCATCACGCTCGACGCGCTGCTCATCCTCGGCTTTGCCGCGATGGCATGGCGCAGCGCCCGCGCCCGCCGCTTCGTCGACCATCGGCGCTGGGCGATCCGGCTGTTCGTCGTCGCGAGCGCGGTGTGGTTCATGCGTGTCGGCTATATGGTGTGGGGCATCGCGACCGGCGGCGCGGGGATCGGCAAGGCGATGGACGGCCCGTTCGACATCTTCCTCGCCTTCGCCAATTCGCTGCTGCCGCTCGCCGTCGCCGAACTCTATCTGCGTGCCGGGGCGCATGGGACAATGGCCGCGAAAAAGGGCGTTGCCGCGCTGCTGACCGTGAGCGGCGTCATCATCCTTGCCGGCAGCGCCGGCGCGTGGATGGTGATGTGGGGGCCATATATCTAGCCCCGCTTGCCTTCCCGCCCCACCCGATTAGGTTGCGCGGCATGACCCGCCTCTTTGCGCTGCTGCTCGCCCTTCTGTCCCTCACCCTGCCCGCGCGCGCCGACGACATCAGCGCCACGTCGCGGAGCGTCGTGCGCGTCGTCACCGTCGCGATGGTCGACGGCGAGGTCGTCGGCTTCGGCCATGGCAGCGGCATCGCCATCTCTCCCACCCGCATCGTCACCAACGCGCATGTCGTCGAATCGGCGGCGCGCTACCCCGATAATGTCGCCCTGGGCGTCGTCCCGTCGGAAGGACAAAAAAGCTATGCGGCGAAGCTGATCGCGATCGACACCAAGCGCGACCTCGCGCTGATCGAGATCACCGAGGGGCGCGTCCCCGCCGCCGCCATCTATTCGGGACCGTTCGAATCGGGCGCCGATGTGGTTGCCTTGGGATATCCGGGCAATGTCGACGCGGCGACGGCGCAGGGCGCCGGCGATTATATCACCCCGCGCACCCCGGTGCGCAGCGAGGGCAATCTGTCGAACACCCAGGGCGTCGACGGGGTCGCGATGCTCGTCCACACCGCCAAGATCGCGCGCGGCAATTCGGGCGGGCCGCTGCTCGACCAGTGCGGCCGCATCGTCGGCATCAACAATGCAATGACGCGCGCCGACGACGGCGATTCGCCTTTTTCCTTCGCGATCGCCAACCGCGAACTGACGCGATTCCTGACCGACGCGAGCCAGAGCTTCGGCAGCATCGGCACCCCGTGCCTGTCGCTCGCCGAGGCCGATGCGCGCGACCGCGCCGCGCTCGATGCCGACGCGCGCGCCAAGGCCGAGGCGAATGCGGCGAAGGACGAGGCGGCAGCGCTCGACCGCCAGCTGCGCGAAACGCGCGCCGACGAGGAGGCCCAGGCATCGCGCGAGAATCGCATGGCGCTCGCCGGCGTGCTGTTCGTGATCGGCGCGCTGTCGGCGGGGGCGGCGCTGATGTTCCACGGCCAGAAGAATGTCCGCAACGCCAAGATGGCCGGCGCTGCGGGCGGGGTGCTGGTGCTCGCCGCCGCGATCCTGTTCGCGACGCGCCCCGACGCGCATGGCGAGCTGCCGTCCGATCCGAAGGCGGCCGACGGCGCGGCTGCCCCCGCCGCGCTCGCCGAGGGCAATCTACTCTGCACGATCCGCCCCGACCGCAGCCGCATCACCATGTCCGAAACCCCCGACGTTCCCGTCGCGATCGGCACCTCGGGCTGCGTCAACGGCCGCACCCAATATGCGCAGGGCAGCGACGGCCGCTGGCAGCGCATCCTGGTCCCCAATGAGGAGCCGACGGTAACGATCGCGTCGATCGACGGCGCCGGGACCGACTATCGCGTCGACCGCTATTTTCTTGATGCCGAGACGATGGCGAAGGCCCGCGAGGTGCGTGCGGGGGTCGAGATCAAGGGCTGCAGCGTCGCGCCCGACCAGCTCGCGGCGCTCGCCACGCAGCAGGATGCGATCCGTTCGGTGCTGCCCGCGAGCCCGAACGAGCGACTGGTCTATTCGTGCCAGAAGCTGGCGAAGGGCGCAGTGGTCAACCCGGCGCCTTGAGCCGCCAGCCAGCGCCGGGGTCGATCCACAGATATTGGCTCATCAACTCGCCAGCGAACTCGCCATCGACGGTGCCGACCTCCTGCTGCATCGGGTCGTCGGCGCGAGCATATTCATAAGCGCAGGTCTTGCGCTTCCACAGGGTCGCGACGAGCGCATCGCGATACAGGAGGATGAGCCGTTTGTCGTTCACCGGCGCATGCGGCGCCCGGCTGCTAACGATGCGGAAGCCCGCCATATAAGCGTCGTCGACCACGCCGCAGAGCGCATCGCCCTCGCGGGTCAGCCGGAAGCGCGCCTCGGCCGCGAGCGTCGGCGCATTGGCGAGCGCGGTCAGTTGCCGCACCGCGACGCCACCGTCGGCGCGCGTGTCGAACCAAGTCATCAAGCGGCAGGTCCGCGCGGCCGGATCGGGATCGTGGCACTGAATCTTTCCGGCGCGCGCCGGGGCGAGCGGATCGGCAACCGGCTTCCACGCCGGATCGAGCCCGAAATCGGCACCCGCGAGCAGCATCAAGGCAAAAGCGAACGCCATCGTCACCTCCCGAAAGGGCGATCATCGCGCGAACTGGTAACGATCGGGTTAGCCGCGGGTCAGCGCAGCGTATCGACCCAGCCGGTCAGGATCGCCTGGGCCGGTGCGCCATAGGCAAGCTCGTGCCCCGCGCCGGCAACGAGCGCGACGGTCGCATCGGGCCGCGCCGCGCGCAGCCGGGCAAGGTTGTCGGGCTTGACCAAAGTGTCGGCGTCGCCGTGCATCAGAAAGACCGGCGCCTTCACGCGCGGCAGCTTCGCGGCATTGTCGAAGCGGTCGCGCACCAGCCAGCCGGGGATGAAGGCGAACTGGCTGCGCACCACGGCGGGCAGGTCCGAAAATCCCGATACGAGCATCAGCGCCGCGACATCGTGGCGCAGCGCCATCTCGGTCGCCGGCCCCGACCCGATCGAATTGCCGACGACGACGATGTCGCGCGGCGCCACGCCCGCATCGACGAGCCAGCGCATCGCCGCCTCGCCGTCGCGATACAGCCCATCCTCGCCCGGCGACCCCGGATTGCCGCCATAGCCGCGATATTCAGCGAGCAGCAGTCCCGCCCCCTTCGTCGCCGGCCCGCGCATCGCCTGAATCGCGCCGGACAGATTGTCGCCATTGCCGTGGAAAAAGAGGATCGTGCGCTGCCCCGGCGCGGCGGGACGATAAAAAGCCGACAGGCGCAGGCCATCGTCGGTTCGCGTGTGGACGAGGCGAAAGCCCGCAGGCGCCGCCTGTGGATAGTGGGCGGGCGCGGGAAAGAGCAGCCGACGCTGCTGCGTATAAAGGATCGCCGTCGCCGCGAGCGCGAAGACGAGAAAAAAGAGCAGCAGGTTGATCGCGAGCTTCACCCCGACGCGCTGTCCAGCGCCAGCGCGGTGCGGATTCGCGCCGCAGCCTCGCCCGGTGCGACCACGCCGGTGTCGATCACGATCGCGGGCGCGGGCAGCGGCGGATAATCGAACGCACCCGCCGCCTCGAGTTCGCGCAGCAGCGCCAGCGACGACAATTTGCCGCACGCCTGCCGCGCCGGCGCCTCGACGCGCGCCGCGATCACCTCGAGCGCGCAGTCGAGCGCGACGAAATCGACCTGCCCGCCCGCGGCCTCGACCAGCGCGACCGCCCGCTGCGGCAAATCAGGCGCGACGCTCGCCTCGGGGTGGAAGGTGAAGATCAGCGAGCGATCCTCGGCCGCAGCCGCGGCGAAGACGTCGAGCCACATCCGCTCGCGCAGTTCGACGAATCCGGGGCTGCCGAACGGAAACACCGCGAGCAGCGCATCGACGACGAGGTGGTTGTGGAACAGCGGCAGTCCGGTCAGCGCGGCAAGTTCACGCGCCACGGTCAGCTTGCCGCTCGCCGCGGGGCCGTGGAGGAAGACGAGCCTCACCCCCCGCACGCCTTGAACAGCATCAGCGTGCGTTCGCGCGCCTGCTCGCTGCTCGGCTCGTGATAATCCTTGCGGCGGTCGCTGTTGAAGCCGTGGTTGGCGTCATAGACGAAGATCTGCGCGGTCGGATGGTCCTTCGCGATCAGCGCCTCGACCCCTTCCATCGGAATGCCCGCGTCGAAGCGGCCGAAATGGGCGATGGTGGCGCAAGCGGGCGCCTGGTCGGCGAACTGGGTCGGGACGAGGCTGCCGTAATAGGCCGATGCGGCGGCGAGGTCGGGGCTGATCTGCGCCATCCGCCAGGCGACCGAGCCGCCGTAGCAATAGCCGGTGATGAAGACCGGTCCTTTTCCCTTCAGCCCATCGATGCAGGTTTGCGCATCCTTCAGGCTTTGTTCGAAGGGGTGGAGTTCGCGTGCCAACTGCACCGCGCGTTCGAACTGCGCGCCCGAATAGTCGCTCTCGAACCCCGGATGCTCGCGGTCGAAGATTGCGGGCGCCAGCACCTCATACCCGTCGGCGGCATATTCGTCGCACAGTTCGCGGATATGGTCGGTGACCCCGAAGATTTCCTGGATGAGGACCAGCCCGCCGCGCCGCTCGCCTTCGGGCGAGGCGTGATAGACTGCGATCTTGGCGCCATCGTCCATCGTCATCCGGATCATCTCGCCCATGGACTCACTCCTCTTCCGTTCGTGCCGCGCTTGTCACAAGCCTGCTCTGTTGGCGGTGCTTTTGAAGAAAGATCGGCTCTTCGACAAGCTTGCGACCGGAGGGGCGGCGAGAGGGTCGCAATGAGTCCAACCCCCGCCTTGCATTGCAGCAAAATCGTTGCTAGGCGCGCCGCGACTTCGCTGCGGGGGTATTCTTCGAATATCCGCCAAAAGCCGCGCGACCCATCCCCCCACGGGATAGCAACAAAGGACTTTCACGCGTGGAGAATTCCGGCGGCATTCAGGGCAACATCACGGCGGGCCTCGCGGGCCGTTATGCGGTCGCTTTGTTCGATCTGGCCCGCGAATCGAACGCGATCGACGCGGTCGCGGGCAGCCTCGCGACGCTGCGCGCGGGCCTTGCCGAATCGGCCGACCTGTCGGACCTGATCGCCAGCCCGGTCGTCGGCCGCACCGATGCCGCCAATGCGATATCGGCGGTGGCCAAGGCGATGAAGCTCGATTCGCTGACGACAAAATTCCTCGGCGTGCTCGCCGACAATCGCCGTCTCGCCGATCTGCCCAAGATGATCGACGCCTATGACGCGATCGTCGCCGACCATCGCGGCGAAGTGACCGCCAAGGTCACCAGCGCGCATCCGCTTTCCGCCGGTCAGCTCAAAGAGCTGACCGCGAACCTCAAAACCCGTGTCGGCCGCGATGTCGCCGTCGTCACGACCGTCGATCCCGCCATCCTTGGCGGCCTCGTCGTCCAGCTGGGCAGCCAGCTGATCGACGGCAGCATCCGTACCCGTCTCAATAGCTTCGCACAGGCGATGAAAGGCTAAACAATGGAAATCCGCGCCGCTGAAATCAGCAAGGTCATCAAGGACCAGATCGCCAATTTCGGCACCGATGCCACGGTCAGCGAAATCGGTCAGGTTCTGTCGGTCGGCGACGGCATCGCCCGCGTCCACGGCCTCGACAACGTCCAGGCCGGTGAAATGGTCGAATTCGCCAACGGCGTGCAGGGCATGGCGCTCAACCTCGAAGCCGACAACGTCGGCATCGTGATCTTCGGCTCGGACGCCGAGATCAAGGAAGGCGACACCGTCAAGCGCACCGGCACGATCGTCGACGTTCCCGTCGGCAAGGGCCTGCTCGGCCGCGTCGTCGATGGCCTCGGCAACCCGATCGACGGCAAGGGCCCGATCAAGGCCGAGAAGCGCATGCGCGTCGAAGTCAAGGCGCCGGGCATCATCCCGCGCACCTCGGTTCACGAACCCGTGCAGACCGGCCTCAAGGCGCTCGACGCCCTCGTCCCCGTCGGCCGCGGCCAGCGCGAACTGATCATCGGCGACCGTCAGACCGGCAAGACCGCCGTCGCGATCGATACCTTCATCAACCAGAAGGAAGCCAACGCGGGCGATGACGAGAGCAAGAAGCTCTATTGCATCTATGTCGCGATCGGCCAGAAGCGCTCGACCGTCGCGCAGATCGTCCGCCAGCTCGAAGAAAATGGCGCGATGGAATATTCGATCGTCGTCGCCGCGACCGCCTCGGAACCCGCTCCGCTGCAGTTCCTCGCGCCGTACACCGGCTGCACGATGGGCGAATATTTCCGCGACAACGGCATGCATGCCGTGATCGTGTATGACGATCTGTCGAAGCAGGCCGTCGCTTACCGTCAGATGTCGCTGCTGCTGCGCCGTCCGCCGGGCCGCGAAGCTTACCCCGGCGACGTCTTCTACCTGCACAGCCGCCTGCTCGAGCGTTCTGCAAAGATGAACGCCGACAATGGTTCGGGCTCGCTCACCGCGCTGCCGATCATCGAAACGCAGGCGGGCGACGTTTCGGCGTACATCCCGACCAACGTGATTTCGATCACCGACGGCCAGATCTTCCTCGAAACCAACCTGTTCAACGCCGGT
The DNA here is from genome assembly GCF_059421785.1 of Sphingopyxis sp. GW821-FHT02C12. NCBI lineage: Bacteria > Pseudomonadati > Pseudomonadota > Alphaproteobacteria > Sphingomonadales > Sphingopyxidaceae > Sphingopyxis > Sphingopyxis sp. GW821-FHT02C12. Next base: position 1,631,886 of record NZ_JBWKVQ010000001.1, on the reverse strand, counting down.
ATCCGCCCGGCGATCAACGTCGGCCTGTCGGTGAGCCGCGTCGGCTCGGCCGCGCAGACCAAGGCGATGAAGAAGGTGTCGGGCTCGATCAAGCTCGAGCTGGCGCAATATCGCGAAATGGAAGCCTTCGCGCAGTTCGGGTCTGACCTCGACGCGTCGACGCAGAAGCTGCTCAACCGCGGCGCGCGCCTGACGCAGCTTTTGAAGCAGCCGCAGTTCCAGCCGATGCCGTTCGAAGAGCAGACCGCGTCGATCTTCGCCGGCACCAACGGCTATCTCGACAACGTCGCGACCACCGACGTCTCGCGTTACGAAGCGGCGATGATCGCCTATCTGCGCAGCGACCATGCCGGCGTGCTCAAGACGATCCGCGACACCAAGGACCTTGGCGACGACGCCAAGAAGGGTCTGGTTGCCGCGCTCGAAGCGTTCGCCAAGATTTTCGCTTAAAAGGTTTCCGTCCTCCCGGCTTTGGCCGGGGTGACGAAATATAGGGGCCTTCATGGCAAACCTGAAAGAACTCAAAGGGCGGATCAACTCGGTCAAATCGACCCAGAAGATCACCAAGGCCAAGAAAATGGTCGCGGCGGCCAAGCTGCGCAAGGCGCAGGCGGCCGCCGAAGCCGCGCGTCCCTATGCGACGCGCCTCGAAGGCGTCGTCGCCAGCCTGGCGTCGAAGGTTGGCGTGTCGGACAGCGCGCCCAAACTTCTCTCCGGCACGGGCAAGAGCGACACCCACCTGCTCGTCGTGCTCAACAGCGACCGCGGCCTCGCCGGCGCGTTCAACTCGAACATCGTCAAGGCGGCGCGCGACAAGGCACTAGACCTGCAGGCACAGGGCAAGAAGGTCTTCTTCTACCTGATCGGCCGCAAGGGCCGTCCGGTGCTTAACCGCCTGTTCCCCGGCCAGGTCATCGAGAATTACGAAACCACCGGCATCCGCGACATCGGCTTCGATCAGGCGCACGAGATTTCGGCGAAGGTGATGGAACTTTATGAAGCCGGCGCGTTCGATGTCGCGCATGTCTTCTATTCGAAGTTCCGCTCGGCCCTGCTTCAGGAAGCGACCGGCCAGCAGCTGATCCCCGTTCCCGCCCCGGTCGACGTTCCGGCATCGAGCGGCGCGGCGGTCGAATATGAGCCCGACGAGGAAGCGATCCTCGCCGACCTGCTGCCGCGCAACATCACGATCCAGATCTTCAAGGGTCTGCTTGAAAACGCTGCGTCCGAACAGGGCGCGTCGATGACCGCGATGGACAATGCGACGCGCAACGCGGGCGACCTGATCAACAAGCTGACGATCATCTACAACCGCACGCGTCAGGCGGCGATCACCACCGAACTTATTGAAATCATCGCGGGCGCCGAAGCGCTCTAATCGATCAACCCAAGGAAGAAGACCATGGCTACCGCACCCGCTGAAAAGAAGGCTCCCGCCAAAAAGGCCGCCGCGCCCAAGGCTGCTGCGCCGAAGAAGGCGGCCGCTCCCAAGGCCGCGAGCACCGGAACCGCGACGGGCCGCATCGCCCAGGTCATCGGCGCCGTCGTCGACGTCCAGTTCACCGGCACCCTGCCCGCGATTCTGAACGCGCTCGAAACCGAGAACAACGGCAACCGCCTCGTCCTCGAAGTCGCGCAGCACCTCGGCGAAAACACCGTCCGCACCATCGCGATGGACGCAACCGACGGCCTGACCCGCGGCCAGCCCGTGACCGACACCGGCGCGCAGATCACCGTTCCCGTCGGCCCGCAGACGCTCGGCCGCATCCTCAACGTCATTGGCGAGCCGATCGACGAACGCGGTCCGGTCAACGCCGCGAGCCGCGCGCCGATCCACGCCAAGGCTCCGGAGTTCGTCGACCAGTCGACCGAAAGCAGCATCCTCGTCACCGGCATCAAGGTCATCGACCTGATCGCGCCTTATGCAAAGGGCGGCAAGATCGGCCTGTTCGGCGGCGCGGGCGTCGGCAAGACCGTGCTCATCCAGGAACTGATCAACAACATCGCCAAGGGCCATGGTGGTACGTCGGTGTTCGCGGGCGTCGGTGAACGCACGCGCGAAGGCAACGATCTGTACCACGAATTCCTCGACGCCGGCGTTATCGCCAAGGACGCCGACGGCAACCCGACCCCCGAAGGATCGAAGGTTGCGCTGGTGTTCGGCCAGATGAACGAACCCCCGGGCGCCCGCGCGCGCGTCGCGCTCTCGGGCCTGACGATCGCCGAATATTTCCGCGACCAGGAAGGCCAAGACGTGCTGTTCTTCGTCGACAACATCTTCCGCTTTACCCAGGCGGGTTCGGAAGTGTCGGCGCTGCTCGGCCGTATTCCGTCGGCCGTGGGTTATCAGCCGACGCTGTCGACCGACATGGGCGCGCTGCAGGAACGCATCACCTCGACCAACAAGGGCTCGATCACCTCGGTGCAGGCCATCTACGTTCCCGCGGATGACTTGACCGACCCTGCCCCGGCAACCTCGTTCGCTCACTTGGACGCGACGACGACGCTCAATCGCGCGATTTCGGAACTCGGCATCTATCCGGCGGTCGATCCGCTCGATTCGACCAGCCGCGTGCTGACCGCCGCGATCGTCGGCCAGGAGCATTACGAAACCGCTCGCCGCGTTCAGGAAACGCTGCAGAAGTACAAGTCGCTTCAGGACATCATCGCGATTCTCGGCATGGACGAGCTTTCGGAAGAAGATAAGCTGGTCGTCGCACGCGCGCGCAAGATCCAGCGCTTCCTGTCGCAGCCGTTCCACGTCGCCGAAGTCTTCACCAACATCCCCGGCAAGTTCGTGGCGATCGAAGACACGGTGAAGTCGTTCAAGGCGGTGGTCGATGGCGAATATGACCATCTGCCCGAAGCAGCCTTCTACATGGTCGGCGGCATCGACGAAGCGGTCGCCAAGGCCGCGAAGCTCGCCGAAGACGCGTAAGGAACCTATGCCCCTCCCCCAAGCGGGAGGGGTCTAAGGAAGTAAAATGGCTCTGAAGTTCGAACTCGTAACCCCCGCCCGCCTCGAGCGGACCGCCGATGTCTATATGGTCACCGTACCGGGCAGCGAAGGCGACTTTTCGGTGCTCGAAGGCCATGCCCCCTTCATGGCGACGCTGCGCAACGGCCCGCTGACCATCTACACGACACAGGGCGCTGCGCCCGAGACGATCGAGGTCGAAGGCGGCTTTGCCGAGGTCAATGAAGCCGGGCTGACCGTCCTCGCCGAGCACGTCACCGCCGGCTGACCCGCCGCAGACATTTTCGGAATGATCGACGCCCGCATCCCCCCGGATGCGGGCGTCGTTGCGTCAGGGGTAGCCCATGCCTTCCCGGCATTAGGAGAATGTCAAAGTTTCCGATCTATTCACCGTGTCGATTGGGGGTTCGCACGCTTCGGCCGCGACACACCGCATGGACATGATTCGGAAGCAGGACAGAGCAATGAGTGCATTCGGACGCCGACCCGGTACCGCAGGACGCCCCGCCTTTGGCGTGGCGAAGCCGATGCAGGGCGGGCCCGGTTCCTCGGGCGGCGGCCAGTTTCCCGCGCTCGACGCCGTTCCCCTGCCCGAATCGGCCCCGTCTTCGCTCAGCCCCGAAATGGAGGCGATGGACCGGCTGAACCAGCGATCGAGCGCCGAGGCGATGGAGCCGGAAAAGGCGCAGGGTTTCGAAGCGAGCGTCCACAAGATCAAGGAACAGGTGCTGCCGCGCCTGCTCGAACGCGTCGATCCCGAGGCCGCGGCGACGTTGTCGAAGGACGAGCTGACCGAGGAATTCCGTCCGATCATCCTCGAGGTGCTCGCCGAACTGCGGATCACGCTCAACCGCCGCGAACAGTTCGCGCTTGAAAAGGTTCTCGTCGACGAATTGCTCGGTTTCGGGCCGCTCGAGGAATTGCTGTCCGACCCCGACATTTCGGACATCATGGTCAACGGCCCGTACCAGACCTACATCGAAAAAAAGGGGCAACTGATGATCGCCCCGATCCAGTTTCGCGACGAACAGCATCTGTTCCAGATCGCGCAGCGCATCTGCAACATGGTCGGCCGCCGCGTCGACCAGACCACGCCGCTCGCCGACGCCCGCCTGAAGGACGGCAGCCGCGTCAACGTGATCGTCCCCCCGCTCAGTCTGCGCGGCACCGCGATCTCGATTCGTAAATTCTCGGCCAAGCCAATCACGCTCGACATGCTGTGCCAGTGGGGCGCGATGAGCCAGAAGATGTGCACCGCGCTGAAGATCGCCGGCGCCAGCCGCTTCAACATCGTCATCTCGGGCGGCACGGGTTCGGGCAAGACGACGATGCTCAACGCCTTGTCCAAGATGATCGACCCCGGCGAGCGCGTGCTGACCATCGAGGATGCCGCAGAACTTCGCCTGCAACAGCCGCATTGGCTGCCGCTCGAAACGCGTCCCGCCAACCTCGAGGGCAATGGCGCGATCCATATGGGCGACCTCGTCAAGAACGCGCTGCGTATGCGCCCCGACCGCATCATCATGGGTGAGGTCCGCGGCGCCGAATGTTTCGACCTTCTCGCCGCGATGAACACCGGTCACGACGGGTCGATGTGTACGCTGCACAGCAACAGCCCGCGCGAGTGCCTGGGCCGTATGGAGAACATGGTGCTGATGGGCGACGTGAAGATTCCGAAGGAAGCGATTTCCAAGCAGATCGCCGATTCGGTCGACATGGTGATCCAGATCAAGCGCCTGCGCGACGGGTCGCGCCGCGTCACCAACGTCACCGAGGTGATCGGCATGGAAGGCGACGTCATCGTCACCCAGGAATTGTTCAAGTTCGAATATCTCGACGAGGACAAGGACGGCAAGATCATCGGCGAATATCGCGCGATGGGCCTGCGCCCCTACACGCTGGAAAAGGCGCGCCAGTATGGCTTCGACCAGCCCTATCTGGAAGCCTGCCTCTAGGGCAGTTCGCGGAGCTGTTTCCCGGCGAGTGCGGGAAACACCTTGCCGACCTTGCCGATCAGATAGTCGCCATAGCTGCCGCCCGCCGCATGGACATCGGCGCCGTCCCAGCGCGGCAACAGCCGCGTTGTCGCGGGAACCGGCAGCGGGTCGACCGAAGCTGCGAAATCGGGGTCGTAGAAAAGCGGCCACGACAGCCGTTCCCGCCCCGATGCGTTTATCACCCGATGCGGCGCGGACCGAAAGCGCCCACGCGTCAGCCGTTCGAACATATCGCCGATATTAACGACAAGGGCATGGCCGCGCGGCGGCACTGCGATCCACGCCCCGTCCGCCGCGCGCACCTCCAGTCCACCATGCGCGTCCTGCCCGAGCAGGGTCAGCAAGCCGTAATCGCTATGTTCGCCGACGCCCAGAGCGTCAGCTTCGCCGCCCGGCGGATAGTGAAAGATACGGAAGAGCAAGGTCGGTCGGCGCGTCAGTTCGTTTGCGAAATGATCGGCGGAAAGCCCCAGCGCGAGCGCCATGCCGCGCATCAGCGCCTCGGCCGCGGCGACCGATGCCGCCAGATACTCTTCCACCGCAGGGCGCAATTCGGGTAGGCGTGTCGGCCACAGATTGGCGCCGTGCAGCGGCCAGCCAGCCGCAACGCGCGGATCGCCTTCGCCGAGTTCCTCGCCCAGATACAGTCCCTCCTTGCGGTCGGGCCGTCCCGAGGTCAGTTCGCCGCCGAGCGGGAACCAGCCGCGCCATGCGGTGCCGCCATGCGCCATCGCGATTTCGGCCTTCTCAGCCTCGGACAGCGCGAAAAAACGGTGGCTTACGGCCTCCAGCCGGTCGAACAGCGCATCGGAGATGCCATGGCCCTCGGCATAGAAAAAACCATAGTCGGCGCTCGCCGCGCCGATCGCGGCGGCGGTGCGTTCGACCGCGGCGGCATCGTCCATCGCGAGCAGCGGGGCGATGTCGATCGCGGGCAGCGCGGTCATCGCTGGATCAGCCAGAAGGCAAAGGCGAACAGCGCGACGCACGCCGATACGAGCGCGATGCCGCGCCAGGGCATGAAGCCGACCTTGTCGACGTCGCGGCGGTTGTTGCGCCGCCACCCCGCGAATTCGGCGACGCCGAACAGCAGCGCCGCGCCGATGCTCACCGACAGCATGGACACTTGCATCTGACGCCTTCCCTTCGCACTATGACCATCCCCCCCAACAGGGTCGGCAGAACCGGCCCGTCCCCGAGAGAGGTGTCCGATATGCGTGATTTCCGTGCCGTTGCAAGTGCAGCGCTGATCGTCGTGGCCGCGTGCAGCGCCCCCGCGCACAACGCCGCCGCGAGCGAAGCCGCGGCCAGGCCCGGCGATGCGATCGCGACCGCTGTCGCCGCGCCGACGCGCACCCCGGCCAATGTCGCGCGCGACCCCTATCGCCACCCGACCGAAACGCTCGCCTTCTTTGGCGTGAAGCCCGGCGATACGGTCGTCGAACTTTGGCCCGGCGGCGGCTGGTACACCGAAATCCTCGCGCCGCTGGCCAAGGCGGGTGGCGGCACCCTCTATGTCGCCGCGCCGTGGGAAAAGGGTCTCAACCGGGTCAAGGCGAAGCAGGAAAGCGATGCGGGCACCTATGGCGCGGTCAAGCTCGCCGAATTCCCGAATGGCGGCACCAATCCCAAGGTCGCCGACGGCAGCGCCGATGTCGTGCTGACCTTTCGCAACGTCCACAACTGGCGCTTCGACGGCGCCGATAACACGGCGAACGCGTTCAAGCAGATTTTCGCGATGCTGAAGCCCGGCGGCGTGCTCGGCGTCGAAGAACATCGCCTGCCCGAAGCGATGGATTCGGCGCTCGAGGAAAAAAGCGGCTATATGAAGCGCTCGTCGGTCATCGCCTTTGCCGAGGCGGCGGGGTTCAAGCTTGTCGGCGAAAGCGACATCAACGCCAATCCCAAGGATACGCATGACTATCCCGGCGGGGTGTGGACGCTGCCCCCCAGCTTGCGCGAGGGCGACAAGGACCGGGAAAAATATCTGGCGATCGGCGAATCGGACCGCATGACGCTGAAATTCGTGAAGCCCGCAAGCTGAAGCCGATCGAGACCATAGACCCTGCGCTGCTGCTCAGCGCCTATGCGCAGGGACTCTTTCCGATGGCCGACGGGGCGGACGACCCGTCGGTCCATTGGGTCGAGCCGCGGCTGCGCGCGATCCTGCCGCTCGACGGCTTCCGCCTCTCGCGTAGCCTGAAGAAGACGATCACAGGCGAACGTTTCCACGTCACCACCGATCGCGCCTTCGCCGACATAGTCGCGCTATGCGCCCAGCCCGCCGACGACCGGCCGACGACGTGGATCAACCCGGTGATCAAGGCGAGTTACGACCGGCTGTTCCGCCTCGGCCATGCGCACAGCGTCGAATGCTGGCAAATGGGCGAACTGGTCGGCGGCCTGTACGGCGTCACGCTGGGCCGCGCCTTTTTCGGCGAATCGATGGTCAGCCGCGTCCGCGACGCGTCGAAGGTCGCGCTCGCGCATCTCGTCGCACGGCTTCGCGCCGGCGGCTGGCAATTGCTCGACTGCCAGTTCATCACCCCGCATCTCGAATCGCTCGGCGCGATCGAAATCCCGCAGCGCGACTATCTGGCGCGGCTCTATTCGGTGTTGGCGGGCGGGGCGGGCACCGACGGCGGCGCGGCCTTGGCGGCGGGCGCCGGGGCTGCCGCTTCCGGCGTACCCTCGCCGCCGTTCGTCGCGGGGGACTGGGGCGCGCTCGACGCCTTGGGGGCGGCCTTGGCCGAGGGACGCGCGACGGGTTCGCCGCCGGGATATGTCATCGCACAGCTTTTGACGAACACGTCGTAGATCGGGTGCTGGATGATGTTGCGGTCGGGCCGCTCGCGGAAAATCCAGCCCGAGAAGACGCGATACCATTTGTCGTCGCGCTGATCCTGCACCGTCAGCTGGACGAAAGCCCCGGTTTCGGGCGGATCTTCCCACGGTGCGGTCTGTTCGCACGCGCGCAGCCGCACGATCGCGCGGCCGACGCGCGCCGATTCGCCGGGCTTCATCTCGAGATCGCGGACGAGGCCGTTGCGCTTGTTGAGCAGGCCGACCACCGCGACGCGGCTCGCCATCGGGGTCGCGCCCTCGATCCCGCCGACTTCGGCCGGCACGCGTTCGGACTTGGCGATCGTCGGGACGGTGGCGCTGCCCCCGGCCTTGGACGGCTTGCCGTCGCAGGCGGTCAGCGCGGTCGCGGCCAGAAGCGCGATCAGCGCGGTCGGAAGCTGGCGCGCCATCGCGTCGGTCACTCGGCGCCGGGGCGCCAGGCCTCATAATCGCCGGTCGCGGCAGCGCGCTTGCCGCCGCGTTCGAGCGCACCCGCCGGGCGATAGGCGGTGCCGGTACCGGTCAGGTTCGGCGTCGCTTGCTGTTCCCAAGCGCGCGGCGCTGGCAGCATGTCGGCGGGCAGGTCGTCGAACGTGCCGTGCAGCCAGCCATGCCATTCGGGCGGCACCCGGCTCGCGTCATTCGAACCATTATAGAGGACCCAGCGGCGGTCGCCCTTGCGCGCGCGGAAATAGCGGTTGCCAAGGCCGTCCTCGCCGACCTGTTCGCCGGTTTTCCAGCTGTTCAGCAGCGTGCCGACGGTCGCGCCGTCCCACCAGGTGAAAATCTTGCCTAACATGCCCATGGCCGCGCGTTTACAGGCAAGCAGCGCCGTTTCGCAAGCGCCAATGGCGACAAGCGCGCCGGATCATTTGTCATTCCAGGTAACAACGGCGCTCTCGTCGATACCCAGCTTCGCCGCCGTGCCGCCCGCGAGTTCGAGCACCGCGCTCACCTCGCCGCCGCTGACCACCGGCTCGAGATTTTCGGGGATGGTGTTTTCGGCGATGCGGTCGATGCTGCCGTCGGCGCGGATGAAGACCATATCGAGCGGAATCAGCGTGTTCTTCATCCAGAAGCTCGCGAAGCGCGGCTTTTCGAACGGAAACAGCATGCCGCCGTTTTCGGGCAGGCTGGTACGGAACATCAGCCCCTTCGCCTGTTCCTCCGGAGTGCGCGCGACCTCGACGGTGAAGACATGCGTCTTGTCGGGGGCCTTGATCGTGAGCGGGATCGAGCCGGCCTGCGCGCTGTCCGATTCGCCGCCGCAGCCCGTTACCGGCAGGGCCATGACAAGAGCAACAGCGGTCATCCACGCACGCATCGGCCTATCCTTTCGCCGTCCCGGTAAGCGTCCGCTCCTAATCGAGCCCCGCTTCGTCGTCCAGCGCGGCCTCGTCGCCCGGCGCGGTAGCGAGGATACGCCGCGCGAGCGCCAGCGAATGGCCGGCGCGGGCAAAGGCCGCGACGTGCCGCTCGCGTAACCCCGGGTCGGTGATCGCCTCCCGGGCATAGGGACCCAAGCGGCGGCGGCGCGCGAAACCGAGCGCCGACGACAGCGCCGCGCCCTCGGCGGCAGCGACCGCCGCGACCGAATCCGTGGAATCGATGCCGTCGACCCACAATTGCGCCTTCACCCGCCGCACTCCCAGCCCGCGCCGCGTCATCGCGCCCGCGCGCATGCCGGCATATTGCTTGTCGTCGACGAAGCCGAGCCGGTCCATTTTCGCGACCGCCGCCGCGCAGGCGGCGGGTCCGTCGATGGCGTCGGCCCAGTCTGATTCGCGTATCTTTCTCGATAGATAGCGCGCCAATTTTGCGCGGCTGGTGGCGAATCGCGCGACATAGGCGAGCGCCAGCTCGTCGAGCCGCGTCGCGTCGAGGGGTCTCTTCGCCCGGTCGGAGGAAGCGCGGCGGTTGGCCATATGCCATGTTTATGCCACAGTCGGGCCTGATTGAGAACGACCAGCGCCGCCATATCGGGCATCAAAGCCTGAAAATAGGCGATTTGTTCCAACGATAAAGGGATCGCGCAGCACGTATGACACAGAAAGATGACATGCTTGTTGCCGCGCGCCCCGCTTCGCGGGATGCCGGAGCTTCTATGACCGACACCATCACCGATTCGGCGGACGCGCTCGTGCCGACGCCGACCGAATGTTTCCAGCCGCGCCGTTTTTCGGACTTCGCCACGATCGGCGAAGCGCTCGACTATGCCGCGACCGGCACCCGCGGCCTCAATTTCCACGATCCGCGTGGGCGTCTGGTGCGCCCCTATCCGTACAGCGAACTGAAGCATGATTCGCTTCAGACCGCGTATCGCCTGATCGCCGCGGGCGTGAAGCCCGGCGATCGCGTCGCGCTGATCGCCGAGACCGGTGCCGAATTCGCCGCGCTGTTCTTCGGCACCATCTATGCCGGCGCCTGGCCGGTGCCGCTGCCGCTGCCGACCAGCTTCGGCGGGCGCGACAGCTATGTCGGCCAGCTCGTCGTTCAGTTGACCAGCTGCGACCCGACGATGCTCTTCTTCCCACCCGAGATCGCCGCGATGGCGGTCGAGGCCGCCGAGAAGCAGGGCGTCGCACCGATGGACTGGAGCGAATTCGCCGCCCGTCCCGCGCCGCAGACCACCCTGCCCGCGCAGAACAGCAACGAGACCTGCTACCTCCAATATAGCAGCGGCTCGACGCGCTTCCCGCATGGCGTCGCGGTCACCCACGCCGCTTTGCTCAACAATCTCGCCGCGCATTCGCACGGCATGGAAGTGCGCGACAGCGACCGCTGCGTCTCGTGGCTGCCCTGGTATCACGACATGGGCCTCGTCGGCTGCCTGCTTTCGCCGGTCGCCAACCAGGTGTCGGTCGATTATCTGAAGACCGAGGATTTCGCACGCCGGCCGCTCGCCTGGCTCGACCTGATCAGCCGCAATAGCGGCACGACTTTGAGCTATTCGCCGACCTTCGGCTATGACATCTGCGCGCGCCGCGTGTCGAGCCAGACGCATGTCGCCGACCGTTTCGACCTGTCGCGCTGGCGCGTTGCGGGCAATGGTGCCGACATGATCCGCCCCGACGTGATGCAGAGCTTCGTCGATGCCTTTGCCGACGCCGGATTCAAGGCGAGCGCTTTCCTGCCGAGCTATGGTCTCGCAGAAGCGACGCTCGCGGTCAGCATCATGCCGCCGGGCGAGGGCATCGTCGTCGAACTGGTCGAGGAGACCGAGCTGTCGGGCGCCGCCAACGACGCCGGCCGCCCGACCCGTTACCGTGCGATCGTCAATTGCGGCCGCGCCGCACGCGACATGGTGATCGAGGTCCGTGACGAGGCGGGCAACAGCCTGCCCGACCAGACCGTCGGCAAGGTGTGGTGCAGCGGCCCGTCGCTGATGACCGGTTATTATCGCGACCCCGAAGCGACCGCCGCCTGCCTTGTCGATGGCTGGCTCGACACCGGCGATATGGGATATTTATCCCATGGTTACATATACATCGTTGGCCGTGCCAAGGACATGATCATCATCAACGGCAAGAATCACTGGCCGCAGGATATCGAATGGGCGGTCGAGCAATTGCCCGGCTTCAAATCGGGTGACATCGCCGCTTTCGCGATCACCGCGCCGGGCGGCGAGGAAACCCCCGCCGTGCTCGTCCAGTGCCGCACCAGCGACGACGCCGAGCGCGCGCTGCTGCGCGAGACGATCCGCGACCGCGTCCGCGCGATCACCGGGATGAACTGCCTGATCGAGCTGATCCCGCCGCGCACGCTGCCGCGTACCAGTTCGGGCAAACTCAGCCGGTCGAAGGCGCGGGCGCAATATCTGGCCGGGGAAATCCAGCCCTTCGCGATCGCCGCCTGATTTTCGTCCCTGACGGGGACCAAAAAAGCGATCAGCCGTTCGCGCATGGTTACGTTCGGGTAACCCGCTTTCGCTAGAACGGTCCCGTGACCAGGGTGGCGAATGATCCGATTCCGACCGACGATATTCCTGCGCGTGCGCTGCTCGGGCTGAACCGGCGCGACGAGGATATCGGCGATTTGCGGCGCCTGCAGCTCGCGCCGTTGCGCGGCCAGGGAAAATTGCGCCTCGTCATGGGGCTCGGCATGACGATCGTCGCCGTATTGACGATGGTGAGCGCGGTCCCAATGGCGGTCGTCGGCGGCTGGGCGATCGCGACGATCCTGTTCAGCCTCTGGTCCTGGCAGGTCGTCTCCCGCCTGCCGCTGGGCGAAATCCACCACACGGGCGCCGCCGAGTTCAACCTTTGCAACCGGCACGCCATCTATTCGGCCGTCGTCTGGTCGGCGCCCTTCTGGCTCCAGGGCCTCCACCCCTCGCTCGATCACCTGCTGTCGATGTGGACCGTAGCGCTGCTGATGATGCTGACGCTGGCGATCGTCGCGCACACGCTGCCGATGGCATGCCTGCTCTTCATCATGCCGGTCAGCCTGTCGGCGGCCGGGGCGCTGGTCTTCGCCGGCGCGCCCGCGCACGCAGGGGTCGCGATCGCCGCCGGCGCGATGCTCACGGGCTTCTGCATTCGGTTCGGGCAAAGCCACATCCGCTTTCGCCGAGCCGAAGCGGTACTGCACGAAAAAACCGAGACGGTCAGCCTGCTGCTGCGCGAATTCGAGGAAACCTCCGCCGACTGGCTGTGGCAGACCGACAACAGTCGCCGCCTCGTCCATGTCTCGCCGCGCCTCGCCTTCGCGATCGGAGCGCCCGCCGACCAGCTCGAAGGCCTGCCGCTGCTGCAGGCGCTGTCGGGCGATGCGTGGGAGACCGGGAACTTCCCCAAGAGCCTGCACGACATGGCCGAGCGGATGAAGCGGCGCGAGAGTTTTTCGAACCTGATCGTCCCCGTCACCATCGACGGCGCGCCGCGCTGGTGGGAATTGTCGGCGTCACCGCGCCTCGACGAAGCGGGCAAGTTCCTGGGCTTTCGCGGGGTCGGATCGGACGTCACCGAACAGCGCGCCTCGGCCGAACAGATCGCCAAGATGGCGCGCTTCGACAACCTCACCGGCTTGCCGAACCGGCTCAGCCTCAACGAGGATCTCGAGCGCGCGCTGAACCATGCGATCGATGCCAAGACGCGCTGCGCGATGCTGATGCTCGACCTCGACCGCTTCAAAGCGGTCAACGATACGCTCGGCCACCCCGTCGGCGACAAATTGCTGGCGCAGGTCGCGGCGCGGCTGAAGGGTATGATGGACCGCGGCATGACCTGCGGCCGGCTGGGCGGCGACGAATTCGCCATCATCCTCCACCATGTGCCGACCGCGAGCGATGCCGAAGCACTGGGCCAGCGCATCATCGCGGCGCTCAGCCGCCCCTATGTGGTCGACAATCACCAGTTGTTCGTCGGTGCCAGCATCGGCTTCGCGGTCGGGCCGCAGGACGGCGCTACGGTCGAGACGCTGACCCGCAACGCCGACCTGGCGCTCTACAAGTCCAAGGACAAGGGCGGCAACGTCGTCGCCGCCTATGTCGCCTCGCTCCACGCCCAGGCCGAGGAACGGCGCGTGATGGAACAGGAATTGCGCGGCGCGCTCGAACGGCGCGAGTTCGAACTTTATTACCAGCCGGTCGTCACCGCCGAGGACGGAATGCTGAACGGCTTCGAAGCGCTGATTCGCTGGAACAACCAGAAGCTCGGCAATGTTTCGCCCGGCCGCTTCATTCCGCTCGCCGAGGACAGCCGCCTGATCTCACCGATCGGCGAATGGGTGCTGCGTACCGCGTGTCACGAAGCGATGCGCTGGCCGTCGAACCTCAAGGTTGCGGTCAACGTGTCGGCCGAACAGCTGACCGACCCCGCCTTCGCTTCGGTCGTCGTCTCGGCACTCGCGCAAAGTGGCCTGCCACCGCAACGGCTCGAGATCGAGGTCACCGAAAGCGTGTTCCTGCGCGACGGCGGCGGCGCCGCGCAATTGCTCGACCAGCTGATCGGACTCGGCATCCGCCTCAGCCTCGACGATTTCGGTACCGGCTATTCGTCGCTCGGCTATCTGCGCAAGACCCAATTTTCAACGATCAAAGTCGATCGCAGCTTCGTCGTTGGCGCCGCCAAGGGCATCACCGAATCGATCGCGATCATCCGCGCCGTCGTCGCGCTCGCCGACAGCCTCGGCATGTCGACGACGGCGGAGGGTGCGGAGACTGAACTAGAGGTTGAAACGATTCGCGCGCTCGGCTGCCGCAACATCCAGGGCTATTATTACGGCCGCCCGATGCCGGCGACCGATGTCCTGACGCTGTTCCGTCCGGCCGCCAGCCAGGCCAGCGCCGCCGCCTGACGCGGCGAGCCGAGCGAGTCCGGCGACGAATCGAACGGCCTTTCAAAAGGTTCCCCGGTTCACCCCGCGTCCGATGCAGTTCGTCGCGCGGCGGGTGGTTTGCGGCAAAAGCCGTGGCAGAGACGCTCCAACGCTTGAACACAAGCCAAACGGGGGTCGCTTTCCATGTCAGCCAGCCGCTTTTCAGCAGCCATTGTCGCATGCCTGATGATGCTTGCCGCCGCCCTGACCAGCACCCCCGCCGCCGCCGCCAACTACCTCCAGTGCGTTCCGTTCGCCCGCGCCGAATCGGGCGTCGATATCCGCGGCAACGCCGGCACCTGGTGGGCGCAGGCTGCGGGCCAGTATGACCGCGGCGACGAACCGCGCGAAGGCGCGGTCATGGCGTTCGCCGGCACGCGCGGCATGCCGATCGGCCATGTCGCCGTCGTGAAGAAGATCGTCGGCGACCGCGAAATCCTGATCGACCATGCCAATTGGTCGCCGATCAACGGCCGCCGCGGCCAGATCGAACGCAACGTGCGCGTCGTCGACGTGAGCAGCGCCGGCGACTGGAGCATGGTCCGCGTGTGGTACGCCCCGATCGGCGACCTCGGCCTGCGCGCCAACCCGGTGCAGGGCTTCATCTATCCCGGCCGGGGCGCCGCGCCGCGCAAGGCGCCGAGCTTCGACGCTCCGGTGTGGGCCAGCAACGACTGGACCCCGGGCAACGGCCTCGCAATGGTCGCCGCGTCGCTCGGCCAGTAAAGCCCCGCCACCGCTACAAACGAAAAAGCCCCGGCTCGCGCCGGGGCTTTTTCGTTTGTAGCAGGCGCCCAGGTGGCCGGCGCGGCGCGTCTCAGTCCTCGGACGGGGCGTCGTCCGCCTTGTCGGCGACGACATCCTCGAACCAGGCTTCGACCTCGCCAGACAGCTTGATCGTCATCGGCTGGCCGAAACGGTCCTTCGACTTGCCCGCGGCGACGCGGATCCAGCCTTCGGAGATCGAATATTCCTCGACGTCGGTGCGCTCCTTGCCCTTGAAGCGGATGCCGATGCCGCGTTGCAGCACCTCCATGTCGAAATGGGGCGAGCGCGGGTTGGTCGACATATGGTCGGGCGGCGTATCGGTCATAAAGCAATTCCCATAAAAAGATGGCGCGGCCCTAGCGGGGCCGCGCCATCATCGTCAATCGGGAAGGCGTTTCGGCGCCGCGTCAGAAGTCGCCCTTCAGCGTCACGAAGAACTGCTGCGGCGCTCCCGCGAGCAGGGTCTGGCTGTCGCCGCGGTTGGCGAAGCCGTTGGTGCCGATCGTCGAGACATAAGCCTTGTCGAACAGGTTGGTGGCATTGGCCTGGATCGTCAGCCCGCCGAGCATCCCGTCGGTGAAGCGATAGCCGATGCTGGCGTCGACGATCACGAACCCGCCCACAGCGGCGTCATTCTCGAACGAATAATAGCGCTTCGACGTATAGTTGGCGCCGACCCGGGCGAAGATATTGCCATTGTCCCACGTGATCTCGCCCTTGGCGAGATGGCGGGGCGAATTGACCACCGTCTTGCCCGCGGTCGCCGCGATCACGACATTCGCGGCGTTGACGACATCGTCCTGATATTCGGAGTCATTATAGGCGTAGGAACCGAAGAGCGAGAGGTCGGGGGTGACCCGGAAGGTCCCCGCCGCCTCGATGCCCCATGACCGCACGTCGCCGACATTCTGCAGGATCGCAGGATTGCCCTGGATGCCCGAACCGTTGGCGAAAGCGATGATGCGATCCTTGAAGTCGACATAATAGCCCGCGACGACGCCCTGAAAGACGGGCGACTTGGTGCGGAAGCCGAGTTCATAGGTGGTCGAGGTTTCGGGTTTCAGGTCGAGCGCGTCGAAGCCCGCCTGCGTCGTCGCGAAAGGCCCGCCCGTCGCCGAGCTTTCGAAGGCGCGCATATTCTGCGTGTAGCTCGCGAACAGCTCGTTATCGTCGTTCAGGCGGAACAGCACACCCGCCTGCGGCAGGAACCAGTCCTTCGCCACCGTGCGCCCCGAGGCTAGCCCGCCGCTCACCACCGGGCTAGCCTCGTTGGTGACCTTGAGTCCCTTCCAGCCCGCATTGATCTGGACCTGCCCGAGGTCGAGGGTGTCCTGGACGTGATATTGCAGCGTTTCGGTCTTGAAATCGAATTCCCACTGGGTCGCGAGCGGATCCTTGGGGAATTTCAGGCTGCCGCGGCTCGGCGCCCCGGTGGTGTTGGCGAGGCCATAGAAGCGCCGCGCCTGGTTGAAATCATTGTCCTCGTACCACAGGCCGAGATCGAGCGTATTGGCACCGATCTTGAACTCGCTCGACGCGACGACACCATAGCGCTCGATCGCATATTCGGTGGTACGGATCGTCATCGGCGCGCCGCCCGGCGTGGTCACATAGGGGGTGAACCACAGGCCGCGGCCGCGATTGCTGTGATAATAGCCGGTCGCCTTCAGCGTCCAGTTGTCGGTGACCGGCACGTCGCCGCCGATCCCCGCGAGCCAGTCCTTGCGCAGCCCCGATGCGTCATAATAGGCATCGTCGACGGTCAGGATCGGCGCCGGGAACGTCTCGCCGGCGCCCGGATAGGGCGCGGTATAGGTCGCACCCAGCGGCAGGCTGCCGTTGGCGACGCCGGCGTTGAACGCCGCGCGCGTGACCTGGTTCTGATAGACTTGCGCGACGCGGACCGCGAGGTCCCAGTCCTTGGCATAATTGTCCCAGTCATAGCCGAGACGGCCGATCATTTCGGCGCTGAGGTCCTGATAGTCGTTTTCGGCGCGGTCCGAATAATTGACGAAGCCGAACAGTTTGCCGTCGCCGACCGGCTGGACGATGCGTGCATTGACCTGATGCTGGCGCTGGACGCCGTCGCCCTTCCACTTGTCGGCATCCTGCCAGGCATAGCTGACCGCGAGCATCGGGCCGCCGGACATGATTTCGCCGCTGTCGAGGCGGACGAAGCCGCGCTTGGTATTTTCGCTGCCATAGGTGCCCGAAAATTCGACCCCCATGTCGGCCTTGGGATCGCGCGAGAAAAATTCGATCGTGCCCCCGAGGTTGCTCGAAGAAGCGGCGGCGAGCGCGCCCGCACCCTGCGCGACCTCGACCCGGCCGACATTCTCGCTGATCAGCGCACGGCTGATATGCAGACCGTTATGGTTGCCATAGCTCATGTCGCCGAGCGGAATGCCGTCGAGCGTGAAGCCGAGCTGGTTCTGGCTGAAACCGCGGATCGAGATGCGCGACGACCATTCATAGGCGCCGAAGGCATCGGCCGACTGGAAATTCACGCCCGGCAGCTTGTCGATCGCCTTCAGCGGACTGATCCCCGCGACGTCGAGCGCGATGTCCGCGGCACCCAGTTCCTGCACCTGGCGCGCCTGGCCGGTGCCGAGTACGACGATCTCTTCGGCCGCACCGGCATCGACGGCAGCGCCGTCCGCCGCGTCGGCGGCATAGGCCGGCGTCGCCGCGAGCATGGCGATCAGCGCGGCGCCCGCGCGCAAGCGGCGGCTCATAATCTGGTTCATCGATAGTCCCCTCTGCCCGCGCCGAAATGGCGCCGGGATGCGCCGCGGCTTTAGGGAGGCGATATTGCGGCGCAGCGGCACAGGCATGACCCGGCGATGACAAGATGACGACGAGGACTGTCATCTTCGCACCTCCGCTTGCGAGCGGCGGCAAAGCTTGGCATGAGCACGTCCGGGTCGCGTATCGGGGAATGAACCATGACGATACGCCGGGCGGGTTTCGCCCTTAGCGCCGCGATGCTCGCGGCATCGACCCTGCCCGCCTTCGCGGTCGAACCGCCCCCCTGCCCCGCCGACAACGGCGGCCCGTGCGACGAGGCGGCGAACACGCTGGTCGCCGACGTGATCGCCCGGTTCGAAAAGGCGAATGGCGAGGAGCAAGTTCAGGCCGCGCTGGCGCTCGTCGACCTCGTCGCCCAATATCGCACCCGCTTGTCGGAGCGGAACGCGTTCAGCGCCGACACGGGGCTGTGGATCTATTTTCGCGACGACCGCGACCCCGGTGATGGCGATTACCAGCGGGTGACGAACAAGATGCGCGGCTATGCCACCCGCGCCGCCGCCGCCAAGGACGTCGAGAGCGAGCTATTCTTCCTCGACTGGATGAGCCTCGGCCTGTCTTATGAAGAGCGGCTGGCGCATGCGCGGTTGATCCATCGCCGCGCCGCCGAACATGACCTGCTGACCACATCCCCGGCCCGCAGCGCCCGCGTCAGCCTCGAAATCTATGGCCGCGAACTGCTCGAACAGGGCCGCTATGCCGAGGTCGCGCGTGCGCTCGACGACACCTATGCCGAGCTCGAGGCGGCGGGGATGACGGTCGACAATTGGGAACTGCAACTGCGCTATGCCGAGGCCCTGAATTTGGTGCGCCGCGACGAGGAGTCCGATCGCGCTTTCGACGCACTGCTCGTCATGCTGGCGGGTCCCGCATATAACGACTATCAGCGCCAGTTCGCGAACAACCAGATCAGCTATTACCGCAATATCGCCGGTCGCTTCGCCGCCGCCGAGGGTCCGGGGCGCATCGCCGCGACCGAGGGCGAACGGCTGCAGGGCCGCGAAGACATCGGCACCCAGAAATCGCGCTATAATTTCGCGCTCGCGCTGCTCGGGCAGGGCAAGGCCGAAGAATCGCTGCCCTATTTCGAGGAGGCGTTGCCGCTCCAACTCGCGGCCGAACGCGGCGGCGGCTGGTACGACGCGAAGACCGATACGATCATCCTGCTCACCACCCTCGCCCGTGCCCGCGCGCAGGTGAAGGGGCGCGAGGCCGACGGGCTGACGGCGGCGATCGACGCCGCCGACCGGCTTCGTCAGCGGCGCGAGGCCGGGCTGGCCACCGACGACGCCAATCCCGCCGTGGCGGCGCTGGCAAAAGCGGTCGCGCGCGGTACCCGACGCAACCCGCAATCGGGCGCCTTCGACATGGTGATGTTCGCCGGCTGGGCCGCGCGCAATCAGGATAGCGCCATGGATCAGGCCTTTCTCGCGGCGCAGGACCTGACGCTCACCGATGCCGGCGACGCGATCAACCAGGCCGCCGCGCGCAATCTGGCCGGCACCGGCTCCCTCGGCGAACTGGTTCGCCAGCGACAGGACACCGCGCAGGCGGTGGTGTCGCTGAACCAGCGCTATCGCGACATGGCGCTCGGCAAGGACGAGGCCAAGGCAGGAGCGCTCCGCTCCGAACTCGATGCGGCGGCAGCGCGGCTCGCGCCGCTCGACGCGCGCATCGCCGCCGAGTTTCCCGACTATGCGACGCTGGTCACCCCCAAGGCAATCGACGTTGCAGCGGTGCAGGCATTGCTTGAGCCCGACGAGGCGGTGCTGATGCTGCTGCCGTCGGAGGGGCATCATTATGCTTTCGCAATTTCGAAGCAGGGCGCGCGGTGGCACCGCTTCGACGACGGCGCGGCACCCGTTGCCGCCGACGTCGCGCGGCTCAAATGCCGGATCGACGAGAATACCTGCTCGCTGCCCGACTATGACGCGCTGGTCGCCGCCGAGGACAAGGGCGGCCCCAGCCCGATCGACAAACGCTATCCGCGCTACGACCGTGCGGCGGCCTGGCGCCTCTACCAGCGCCTGATCGCGCCGGTCGCGGCCGCGCTGCCCGAAGGCGGACGCATCTACACCGTCGCGAGCGGGCCGGTGGCGGGGCTGCCGCTCGCCGCGCTGGTCGCGAGCGAGCCGGAGGGCGAGGCCGAAAGCGGCGCCGAGGCCGACCTTGCCGCGACCGACTGGCTCGCCAAACATTATCGCTTCGTCACCCTGCCCTCGGTCAGCGCGCTCGCGCTCGCCTCGCGCGAAAGCGGCGCGCTGCCCGCGTCGCGTCGTCCCGACCTGGTCGCCTATGGCGCGCCGACCCTCGTCGGCAACGGCAAGGCCGGCGCGCGCGGCGCCGACGGGACGCTGCGCAAGCGTGGCGGCATCGGGGTGCGCGGCGGCGGCCTGACGCTGGCGAGCGGCGACAAGACGATGGCGTCGGTCGACAAGCTCCGCAAACTCGACCCGCTGCCCGGCACCGTCACCGAACTGACCAGGCTGTCGGCGGCGATCGCTCGCGGTGGCGGCGTCCGCCTCGGCCGCGACGCGACCGAGACGGCGGTCAAGGCCGACCGCGAACTGCCCCGCGCGATCGCGGTCGTGTTCGCGACGCACGGGCTGCTCCCCGGCGAAATGGGCACCGGGTCCGAGCCCGGTCTCGTTCTCACCCCGCCGGGCAAGGCGAGCGCAACCGACGACGGCCTGCTCACGGCGAGCGAGGCGGCGGCCTTGTCCTTATCGGCGCGCTGGGTGGTGCTGTCGGCGTGCAACACCGCGACCCCCGGGGTCGAGGCGGGCGCCAGCGGCGAATCGCTGTCGAGCCTTGCGCGCAGCTTCCTCTATGCGGGGGCGGGCAATCTGCTGGCGAGCCATTGGCGCGTCGCGGACGACGCCACCGCGGCGCTCACCGTCGAAGCGCTCGCGAACAAGGACGCGACCCCGGCGACCGCGCTCGCGCTGGCGATGGAGGCGGTGCGCACCGGCAAGCGCGCCGACGGGTCGGTGGTCGAGGGATGGCAGCCGCACTGGGCGCATCCGGCGAGCTGGGCGCCCTTTACGCTGGTGACCAACCGCGATCGTTAGGCCGGGGAATGGCCGTCAGACGCGCGCGGTGCGACGCTGCCCTGTGTCGAGCCGCTCGGCGGCGGGATAAAGATCGGCCTCCTCGCGTTCGATCCGCATTCCGATCGCGTCGAGTATCGCCTCGGTTTCGCGGCAGAAACCCGGCCAGTCGCCGGCGACATTTTCCGCCGTCCAGCGCGCGTCATAGGCCATGAATTCTTCGGCCAGATGCCCCGTCTCGTGGACGAATTCGCCCGCCAGCCGCTTCAGGGCGGCATCGCCGCTCGCCAGAAGCCGCGGATAGAGGACCCAGTCCTCGCATTTCAGGTGACGCACCAGCGTGTCGCGAAACATGCCGCGCACCGCGGCGAGTTCGGTCGGGCGCGGCGGCTGCGGCGCGGCGGCGATATCCATCAGGAAGCGCGAGAGGGTGGCGAGGGCCGCATGTTCGGCGCGCAGTCGCCGCATTTCATGGACCATATGCATAGGGGCCGCCCGGTTTCGAGTGGTCCCTCGCAGCCCGTCCTAGGTCTTGCCCGTGAAAAGAGGGTTAAGCCGCATTTGCCATTGGGGCCGGCATGGGTGTTTGCCGACCGGTTTTGCGTCGAAAATCATTGCCAAACTGGCAGCGCCTGCCCGATCGACGGCGAGATTGCCGGACGATCAGTTGTTGTTGCACTCGCCGCCGGTGCAGTTATCGGGGTCGCCGCTGGCCGAAAGCGCGAGCGCCCCGCCCACCACGACAAGCACGCCGACCACGACCAGCGCCGTCGTCGTGCCGCCCGACAGATTGTTGCGGTTTTTGTCCGCCGGCCGCCCGCCGGGGGTATAGCGCGCCGGAGTCAGCCGCAGCCCCGCGAGCGAAAGCTGCGGTGCGGCATCGTCGCCGCGAAAGCCGAACTCCAGCCCCTCGCCGATCCGCCAATTGGGACTGCGCAGATCGCTGCCGCCGCTATGCTGCATCGGCGCAATGGTCAGGCCGGCGCGGATCATCGGCTTCTCGCGTCCACTTCCGCCCAGCGAGATGCGGATGCGCGCGCCCGCAAAACCGCCCATTTCGACCGGGCCGATTCCATTCATGTGCGGCGCGGGGCCGACCGTCTGGGCATGCAGTGGAGCGGCGCAGCTTGCCGCGAGCGCGATGATCCATATCGATGTTTTCATGGCGACTCCTCCCGCGCCGAATGTGCTGCCCGTTTGTGGCGGAAAGATGGACCGTCAGCCGCCGCGGCTCTTCATCAGCGGCTGGATTCGCGTCCCGAACGCCTCGACCCCCTCCAGAAAATCGTCGAAGGTCAGCAGCACCCCGCCGGTGTTCGGCACTTCGGCCATCTCGTCGAGCATACGCGCGACGCTGGCATAGCTGCCGACGAGCGTCCCCATATTGATGTTAACCGCGCCTTCGGGCGCCGCGAGCTGGCGAACGTTGGTCGTTGTATTATGCTTGTCGGCGGCGCCCTGGTCGATCAGCCACGAGATCGCATCGACATCGACCCCGTCGTTGTACGACTTCCATTTCGCATGCGCCTCCTCGTCGGTCTCGGCGGCGATGATCATCACCAGTACGAACACCGATACGTCGCGCCCGGTCTTCGCGGTCGCGACCGCGAGCCGCTCGTTGTTCGATGCGAAGGCGGTCGGGGTGTTCACCCCCTTGCCGAGGCAGAAGGCATAATCGGCCCATTGCGCCGAGAAGGCGAGCCCCTCGTCCGACGAGCCGGCGCAGATGATCTTCATGTCGCCTTGCGGAGTCGGGCGGACGAGGCAATCGTCCATCTGGTAATAATCGCCCTTGAAATCGCTGCGCCCCGTCTCCCATAATTCGCGCAGGATGCGGGCATATTCGTCGAGCATCTGATAGCGGTTGCGAAAATGCTCGTC
The DNA here is from genome assembly GCF_059421785.1 of Sphingopyxis sp. GW821-FHT02C12. Lineage (NCBI taxonomy): Bacteria > Pseudomonadati > Pseudomonadota > Alphaproteobacteria > Sphingomonadales > Sphingopyxidaceae > Sphingopyxis > Sphingopyxis sp. GW821-FHT02C12. Next base: position 1,609,243 of record NZ_JBWKVQ010000001.1, on the reverse strand, counting down.
GCCCGGCCACAGCCCCATCTGGCTATATTCGGGGCGCTGCCAGCCGGTGATCAGATTGAGCCCGAAGCGCCCGTGGCTGATGCTGTCGATCGTGTTGCACATCCGCGCCGCGAAGGCGGGCGGGATGACGAGCGTCGGGCAGGTCGCATAGATCTTGATCTTCTCGGTCACCGCGGCGAGCCCCGCCATCAGCGTGAAGCTTTCCAGCCCATATTCCCAGAACTCGGTCTTGCCGCCGAAGCCGCGCAGCTTGATCATCGACAGCAGGAAATCGAGCCCGTGCCGCTCGGCCGCCTGGGCGATTTGTTTGTTGAGGTCGAAGCTCGGCATATATTGCGGCGCGTTTTCGCTGATCAGCCAGCCATTGTTGTTGATGGGAACAAAGACGCCGACTTGCATGGCTTATCTCCTGAGGAAATCGAGGACGACGCGGTTGAAAGTCTCGGGATCGGTGACGTTGCAGGCGTGGCCGCCCCAATCGAAGATGTGCGTTTCGGCCCAGCCGACCGGCGCCGCGACATCGAGCGCGCTGGCGAGCGGCACGAGCATATCGTCGCGCGTCGCGATAACGAGCCATGCCGGCGTCGCGGTCATGTCGATCAGGGCGGGCGAATAGGCGCGCACCGCCGCGATGCGTTTTTCGACCGTCGCGGCGCCGGGAAAATGCGCGAGCTGCTGTTCGGCCTCGGCGACCAGTTCGGCATCATGCGCCGAAATCCAGTCGGGCGGATAGAGGAACAGCGGCTGGGCATGGAGGAAGGCGGCGGGGCCGCTACCCCAAAGCAGGTTGAGCCGGACGTCGAAGCAGCGCGCGGTATGCGGGTCGAGCGTGCGCCAGCCGTTGACGACAACGAGCCGGTCGATCCGCGTCGTCATGATCGCCAGTTCGATCCCGATCATGCCACCAAGCGCGTGGCCGACGAAGCTCGCCTCCCCGATATCCAGCGCGTCCATCAACGCGATCACATCGGCCGCCATGTCTTCGACCGACGTCGTGGGTGGCAAATCGCGACGGCTGCGCCCCGTCCCGCGATGGTCGTAGAGCAGGACGCGGTAATCCGCTGCAAGTGCGGCGAGGTTGGGCGCCCAATAGCTGGCCGATCCGCCCAGCCCCGGCGACAGGATCAGCGGCGGCGCATCCTCCGCCCCGTGAAGTTCAAAATAGAGGCCCGCGGCCTCAGCCAATGTGCGCGACGCTCGCGATCTCGACGAGGCAGTCGGCCTTCACCAGCTCGGCCTTGATGCAGTAGCGCGCGGGCTTGGCGCCCGGGAAATAGTCGGCATAGACCGCATTGAACGCCGCATAATCGGCGAAGTCCTTGAGGAAGATATGGTTCATCGCGACATCCTCGAGCGTCGCACCGGCGGCCTCCAGCGTGATCTTGATGACATCGAGCACATGCCGCGTCTGCGCCGCCGCATCGCCGATATGGAGCACCACCCCGCCCTCGCCGAGCGCGAGGACGCCCGACACATAGACAGTGTTCCCGGCCTTCGCCCCCGCAGAATAGGGCGCGATCGGGGTCGGGAATTGCGGCGGGTTGATCGGTTCGAACGGCACTATTCTTCTCCCCGGGGTTGTTGGCCGATGCTGCCGCAAAAATCGGCTACATTGCTCACCCAGCCAAAGAATTTTTCGACATTATAGACGGTCGCGTCGCGCACATAGTCCGGACCCAGATGATGCGTCGCGTCTTCCAGCATCACCGAAAAATATTCGAGGTGGAACGCATCGCGCAGCGTCGATTCGACGCAGACATTGCTGGCAATCCCGACGAAGACGATCGTGCGGATGCCGCGCGACCGCAGGGTGCTGTCGAGCTGTGAGTTGAAGAAGGCCGAATAGCGCGTCTTGTGTAGCCGGATGTCGCCCGGCTGCGGCGCAAGCGCCTCCACCAGCTCATAATCCCACCCGCCGCGCGCCAGAAGCTGCCCCCGCAATTCGGGCCGCGCGCGCATCGTCTTCAGCGCATTCGACTTGTGCCAGTTCGGCGACCCCGGCCCGCCCGCCTCGACATATTCGGCGTCCCAGCCATTTTGCAGATAGATCACCGGCATGCCCGCGCCGCGCGCGACGGTGAGCACCTGCACGATCCGCCCGATCACTCCCGCAGCGCCCGAAATGTCGAACCCCGCAAGGTCGACATAACCGCCCTTCGACGCATAGGCATTCTGCATGTCGATCACGACGACGGCGGTCGCCCGCGGGTCGACGATCAGCGGTTCGGGCCGCGCGGGCAGGGTCAGCTTCGTCCCGTCGCCGGGTGTGGTATCGACCGCAATCGCCATGGGGTCCCCTTCAAGCCAGGGCGGCAGCTTCCCCGAAAGCGGCAGGCGATGCAAGCCACCGCCGCCCGAAAGAAAACCGGCGGCCTTTTGAGGGGCCGCCGGTGCGAATTTTATGCCATTTCCTTCTTGCGCGAGGCCTTTTTGCGCTCGTGCGGGTCAAGCAGCGCCTTGCGGATTCGGATGTTCTTCGGGGTCACTTCGACCATTTCGTCGTCGTCGATATAGGCGATCGCCTGTTCGAGCGTCATGCGTTTCGGCGGGGTCAGGCGGATCGCGTCGTCCTTGCCCGTCGAGCGGAAGTTCGTGAGCTGCTTCGACTTCATCGGGTTGACCTCGAGATCGTCGGGCTTGGCATTTTCGCCGATGATCATGCCCTCATAGAGCGCCTCGCCGGGCGAGACGAAGAGGATGCCGCGCTCTTCGAGCGGGCCAAGCGCATAGGCGACAGCGTCGCCGTTGCCGTTCGAGATCAGCACGCCGTTCTGGCGGCCGGCGATATTGCCCTTGTACGGGCCATATTTCTCGAACAGGCGGTTCATGATGCCGGTGCCGCGCGTATCCGACAGGAATTCGCCATGATAGCCGATCAGGCCGCGCGACGGGCCCGAGAAGGTGATGCGCGTCTTACCGCCGCCCGAGGGGCGCATGTCGGTGAGGTCGGCCTTGCGGACCTGCATCTTCTCGACGACCGTGCCCGAATGCTCGTCGTCGACGTCGATGACGACGGTTTCATAGGGTTCGGTGCGTTTGCCGGCCTCGTCCTCGCCGTACAGCACGCGCGGGCGGCTGATGCCGAGTTCGAAGCCTTCACGGCGCATCGTTTCGATGAGCACGCCGAGCTGGAGCTCGCCGCGGCCCGCGACTTCGAAGCTGTCCTTGTCGGCGCTTTCGGTGATGCGGATCGCAACATTGGTTTCGGCTTCGCGGAACAGGCGGTCGCGGATCATGCGGCTCGTGACCTTGCTGCCCTCGCGGCCCGCCATCGGCGAATCGTTCACCGCAAAGCGCATCGACAGCGTCGGCGGATCGATCGGCTGCGCGGCGATCGGTTCGCTGACGCTGGTGTCGGCGATAGTGTTGGCGACGGTCGCCTGCGAAAGCCCGGCGATCGCGACAATGTCGCCCGCGCGCGCTTCCTCGACGGGAACGCGCTCCAGACCGCGGAAGGCGAGCAGCTTCGACGCGCGGCCGGTTTCGATCACCTTGCCGTCCATGTCGATCGCGTGGATCGGCTGGTTGACCTTGACCGTGCCCGACTGGACGCGGCCGGTCAGGATGCGGCCGATGAAGTTATCGCGGTCGAGCAGCGTGGCGAGGAAGGTGAAGGGACCGTCTTCGGGCAGGCCCGGGGTCGGGACATGGCTGACGATCGTCTTGAACAAAGGCTCGAGCGTGCCTTCGCGCGCGTCGGGGCTGTCCGACGCGAAACCGCCGCGGCCCGAGGCGTAGAGGATCGGGAAGTCGAGCTGTTCGTCATTGGCTTCGAGCGTCAGGAACAGTTCGAACACCTCGTCGAGCACTTCGGCGGCGCGCGCGTCGCTGCGGTCGATCTTGTTGACGACGACGATCGGCTTGAGGCCGAGCGCGAGCGCCTTGCCGGTGACGAACTTGGTCTGCGGCATCGGGCCTTCGGCGGCGTCAACAAGCAGGATGACGCCGTCGACCATCGAGAGGATACGCTCGACCTCGCCGCCGAAGTCGGCGTGGCCGGGGGTGTCGACGATGTTGATGCGCGTCAGGTCGGCGCCTTCGCCCCATTCGACGCTGGTGCACTTCGCGAGAATGGTGATCCCGCGTTCCTTTTCGAGATCGTTCGAGTCCATCGCGCGCTCTTCGACGCGCTGGTTGTCGCGGAAGGTGCCCGACTGACGGAAGAGCTGGTCGACGAGGGTGGTTTTGCCGTGATCGACGTGCGCGATGATGGCGATGTTGCGCAAAGACATGCGGAAAGGCCTTGATTGTGAGGGAGCGGCAGTGGCTGCCGCGATCGGCGCGCGCCTAGCAGAAGCCTTGTTGCAGCGCAACGAAATTGCCGAAGTTGGCGAAGGTGTTGCGGAGCGTGGCGCGCGCCGAAGAAGTTTCAATAACTATTGAAACTTCAGAAATTCACGCTATAACGAGTCGCGTGGATCCCTCGTCCGCCCCCGACTCTCCATCGCCGCCGTTTCGGCTCTCCCCGCTAGCGCAGGCTTTTGTCCTGCATTTCGGCGAGATGGGGAGCCGCTGGGGGATCAACCGCACCGTCGGACAGATTTATGCGATGCTGTTCCTCGCCGACGGTCCGCGCCATGCCGAGGAGATCAGCGAGGCGCTGGGGCTGTCGCGCGGCAGCGTCTCGATGGGGCTGAAAGAACTCGCAAGCTGGCGGCTGGTGCAATTGAAGCACCTGCCCGGCGACCGGCGCGACTATTATGCGACCCCGCGCGACGTGTGGGCGATCTTCCGCACCCTCGTCGAGGAGCGCAAGAAGCGCGAGATCGACCCGACGCTGACGACGCTGCGCGCGCTGCTGATGGAGCCCGCGACCGACCCCGCCGACCGCTTCGCGCAGGAACGCATCGCGGCGATGCACGAACAGATCGAGCTGCTCACCGACTGGTATGCCGAGATGGAGCGGCTCGATACCGAACGGCTGCTCCAGCTTTTGCGGCTCGGCGAGCGTGTGGTAAAAGCGCTCGAGTTCAAGGACCGCATGCTTGGCCGCGGGAAGGGTGTCTCGACCGCCTCGACAGGCTCGGGACAGGCTTCGCTCGACACAAACGGGGGGTAGCAGACGACGATGGACGCACTTGACCCGCTGATCCTCGCGCGCATCCAGTTCGCGGCGAACATCAGTTTCCATATCCTGTTCCCGACGATCACGATCGCATTGGGCTGGGCGCTGCTCGGCTTCAAACTCGCGTACAACCGCACCGGCAACGCGGCGTGGATGGACGCGTACCGCCTGTGGGTGAAGGTCTTCGCGCTGAGTTTCGCGATGGGGGTCGTCTCGGGCATCACGATGAGTTTCCAATTCGGCACCAACTGGCCGGGCTATATGGAAAAGGTCGGCAATGTCGCGGGGCCGTTGCTCGCTTATGAGGTGCTGACCGCCTTTTTCCTCGAGGCGGTGTTCCTGGGGATCATGCTGTTCGGGTTCAGCCGCGTGCCGAACTGGGTGCACACGCTCGCCACATGCCTGGTCGCGGGCGGCACGACGCTGTCGGCCTTCTGGATCATCGCGCTCAACAGCTGGATGCAGACCCCGGTCGGCTATGAGATCCGCGATGGCGTCGTCCATGCGACCGACTGGTGGGCGATCGTCTTCAACCCGTCGATGCCGTACCGCCTGATGCACATGCTGCTCGCCTCGGCACTCACCGTATCCTTCCTGATCGCGGGTATGTCGGCGTGGCGCTGGCTGCGCGACGGCGGCGGCGAAGGGGTGCGGCGCACGCTGAAAGCCTCCCTCTATGCCGCCGCACTGCTGATCCCGGTGCAGATTTTCGTCGGCGACATGCACGGGCTCAACACGCTCGAACATCAGCCGCAAAAGATCGCGGCGATGGAGGCCAATTGGGAGACGCGCAGCCATGTCCCGCTCGTGCTGTTCGCGATCCCCGACGAGAAAGCGCGCACCAACCATCTGGAAGTCGCCGTGCCGTCGGGCGCGAGCCTCATCCTGAAGCATGAAGCCGCTGGCGTCGTTCCCGGGCTCAACGATTATGAAGGCAACCATCCCCCGGTCGCGCCCTTGTTCTGGGGATTCCGGATCATGGTCGGGCTGGGGGTGCTGATGCTGGCGATATCGTGGTTCGGCGCGTGGAATGTCTGGCGGCGCGGGGTCGATGGCCTGCCGCGCTGGTATGCGCGCGCGCTCGTCGCGATGACCTTCGCCGGCTGGGTCGCGACGCTCGCGGGTTGGTATGTCACCGAGATCGGACGCCAGCCCTGGCTGGTCACCGGGGTGCTCAGGACCGCCGACGCGGTGGGACCGGTCGGCAGCGCGATGGTCGCGAGTTCGCTGACGCTGTATCTTACGGTCTATGTGGTGCTGCTCGCCGCCTATATCGCGGTGCTCTACCGCCTCGCGCGGCTCGGCAAGGCGGCGCCCGACGCGAAGGCGATGTTCCCGATCCCCGGCGCCGCGCCCGGTCCCGCCGAACCGCTCGAAGAGGGAGTGACGCCATGACGCCGTTCGTCGATCCCTGGTGGCTGCCGGTGATCTTTGCGGGCCTCATGGGCCTGTCGATCCTGCTCTATGTCATCCTCGACGGTTATGACCTCGGCGTCGGCATGCTGACGCGGCTGGAGAAGGACGCGAACCGCGACCTGATGGTGGCGTCGATCGGGCCGTTCTGGGACGCGAACGAGACCTGGCTGGTGCTCGGTATCGGGTTGCTGCTCGTCGCCTTTCCGGTCGCGCATGGGTTGATCCTGACCCAGCTGTACCTGCCCGTCGTGCTGATGCTGGTCGCGCTGATCCTGCGCGGGGTGTCGTTCGAATTCCGCGCCAAGGCACCGCCCGAACAGAAGCATCGCTGGGACGCCGCCTTCTTTTATGGCTCGCTGCTCACCGCGCTCTGCCAGGGCTATATGCTCGGCGCCTATGTGCTGGGGTTCGACCAGAGCCTGTCGTCGGTATTGTTCTGCCTGCTCGCAGCGCTCGGGCTGGTCGCGGGCTATCTGTTCGTCGGCGCCTGCTGGCTGGTCTACAAGGTCGAGGGCGATTTGCAGAAGCGCGCGGTGCGCTGGGCCGAGGTGACTTTGTGGCTGACCGCGCTGGCGATGGCGATCATCTCGATCGCGACGCCCCTGCTGTCGGAGCGCATCTTCGCGCGCTGGTTCCGCCTGCCCGAGATCATCGCGCTGCTGCCGATCCCGATCGCCGCCGCGACGCTGTTCGCCGGGCTCGCGATCTTCCTGCGCCGACCCTTGCGCGAAAAGGACGAACTGAGTTGGGTGCCGCTGGCGACCGCGGGCATCTTGTTCGCGCTGGGCTTCGTCGGCATCGCCTATAGCTTCTACCCCTATCTGATCGCCGACCGGCTCGACATCTGGCAGGCGGCGGCGTCACCCGAATCGCTGAGCATCATCCTGATCGGCGCGCTGTTCGTGCTGCCGGTGATTTTGGGATATTCGATCCTGTCGCACTGGATCTTTCGCGGGAAGGCGACGCATTTGAGTTATGAGTGAGGGGTGGGCGGGCTGTCCGCTTTCATCCGACACAGACTGGGTTCGGGGTTCCGGCGCCGCGCTCAGACGTCGAGATTGCTGACGCGCTTCAATTCCGACCGCAGGCGTTGCTCGTCGAAGGCATGCTGCTCGAACGGGCCACCGCGCTCCACCCAGAACAGGAACAGATGCGCCGACCATTGGTTGGGATTGGGCGTCATGCGACCGTGGCGCAGGTCGATGCCGCGATAGAGGACGGCGTCGCCGGGCTGCATCGCGACCGCGGTAAAGGGTTCGTCACCGAAATCGTCGACGCACGGCCCCTCACCCTTCACCGGCACCGACCCGACCTCCAGCGACCAGGGTACAGCGTCGCTGTAAACGAGCGTGAGCGACACGCTGTGCTCGCACGAGGGGCGATCCGAATGGACCCGGCAGATGTCGTCCTTTCCATAGATGCGGAAATAGTCGTAGCTGGGCAGCAGGTCCGCCCCGGTCAGTTCGCTGACGATCGGCGTCAGGCCCCACAAAAAGGTCGTCAGCGGCCGGTAGAAATGGCCGGAGATGTCGATCGTCTGCTTCTTGGAGAGCGGGTGCGGCTTGGCAAAGGTGTCGAAACTCTTGCCCGCGGCCGACAGGTCGAGTTCGATCTGCCGGAACAGGTTCGCGGCGACCTCCGGCGGGATCAGGCCCCGGATCGTCGCATAGCCATCGTCTTTATAATTGCCTTCGATTCGCATGCGCCGACTTACCGCGCCTTGGCCGCCTGCCGAAGCCCGATTTTCACGGCGCGCTATTTGGCCGCTTGCCGCCGTTCGTCATCCCGGATCAAGTCCGGGGTGACGGGTGGGGTGAAACGGTCAGAGTCTGGCACGGCGACGACGCCGCGTGATAGTCGGCGCCCCAGCGGCGATAGCCGGCGGCGTCGATGTGGAAGCGGGTGACCGTGTAGATGCCGAGACCGACGTCGAAGCGCGCGCCGGTGCGGGCGTGGAGGGGGCAGAGGCGCGCGATCAGATCGTCGCGTGACAGCGGCGCGACCGGTTCGAGGTCGAGCGCCGCGAAGCGGAGGTGGCGGCTCGCTTTCGCGCCCTTGAAACAGCTGTTGGCGACGGGGTCGCGATAACCCGACACGATACGCACCGGCCCGGTGACGGGGACCAGTTCATCGCGGATATAGCGCAAGGTCGGCACCATCGCGGGCCAGAGCGCGCGCGGCGGGACGGCGAAGGGTTGGGCCGCCTTGCAGCGCCGCCAGCGCGCGTCGCTGCGCAAGATGTCGGCGAGCGGCAGGACGTCGGCGACGCCCCGGCTTTTCAGATAGGCCTCGATTCCCACGACATCGTTCTTCGCGGCGCCGAGGCGCCAGGCGGCGAAGAGATCGGCGTCCTTTTGCGGCGCGACGCCGATGATCGGGGCGACCGAGCGGGTGAGCAGCGCCCAGCCGGCGGCCGCGGCGACGATCAACAGCAGCGCGGCGACCAGCGCGCGCCTCACAGCATCGCGACCAGTCGCTCGACCTCCTGCCCCGCAGCCCGCGCGGCGCGGACGAGGTTCGCCTGGAAATCGCCGCCGCTTGTGTCATTGGCATCGTCGGTGACCGCCTTGATCGCGGCCCAGGGCTTGCCGAGGCGCGCCGCGACCTGTGCGACCGCGCCGACCTCCATATCGACGAGCGTCGCGCCGAGATTGGCCTTCAAATCGGCGGCGGCATCGGGGCAGGCGACGAAGCTGTCGCCGCTGGCGATGCGCGCATGCGGCAGGCCGAGGCCGGGGTCGGCCATCGCGGCGAAATGCGCTTCGCCCGCTTCGCCCATCGGCCAGTCGCCGGCGCGATAGCGGCGGAAAAGACCGGGCTCGTTCGCGCCATAATCATGCTGCACCGCCTCGGCGAGCCAATAGGCGCGGCCGGGTTCGGCGCCGAGCGCGCCGCAGGTGCCCGACATGAGGAGGATGTCGGCGTCGGCCGCGAACAGCCCGGCGGCGAGCGCGGCGTTGACCTTGCCGAGGCCGCAGATGGCGACGGTGATGCGGTGGCCGTGGGTTGTGAGGCGGCGGACGGGGAAGGCCCCGTGGATCGGGGTGCGGGTGCCGAGGAAGAGGGCGTCGGCCTCTTCGGCGAGCGCGGCGAGGATGAGGAGGTTGGCCATGGGGCGTGTCTAACCCCGTTTCGGTTCGTGTCGAGCGAAGTCGGGACAGCTTTGCGCCGCGCCAATGTCCCTCGACGACGCTCGGGACGAACGGCGGGATCCGAGTGTTCGGTTGGCATAGCGCTGTAACCTCTTGCGGCGCGGCCGCGAACAAGGGGACTCAAACCCCCGCACCATCCAAGGACCCCGCCATGACCCGCAACATCATCCTCGCCGCCCTGATCGCCGCCGCGCCGCTGGGCGCGGGCATCGCGCATGTCGCGCCGGCCTTTGCCGCCGACAAGAGCGAGGTGGCGTTCGTGAAATTCACCCAGCCGGCATTCGACGCGGCGCGCGCCAGGGGGCAGCGCATCCTGATCGACGTCCATGCGCCCTGGTGCCCGGTGTGCGCACGCCAGCAGCCGGGGATCGCCGCCGCGCAAAAGCTGCCCGCGAACCGGAATGTCGTGGTGTTCCGGATCGATTTCGACAGCCAGAAGGATGTCCAGCGCCCGCTCGGCGTCACCCGCCAGTCGACGCTGATCGCGTATAAGGGCAAGACCGAGACCGGCCGCCTGCTCGGTGAAACCGACCCCTCGAAGATCGCGCGGCTCGTCGCCTCAACGCGCTGAGCGGCGCGCCGGACCGCGATCATGGACCTGCCGACATGCTGCTGACGCTGGGCGCCGCCTTTCTCGCCGGGGTGCTAACGATCTTGTCGCCGTGCATCCTGCCGATCCTGCCGATCGTGCTGGGCGCGGCGAGCAGCGAACATCGCTGGGGACCGGCGGCGCTGGCGATCGGACTCGCCACCGGTTTTGCCGCGCTGGGCCTGCTCATCGCGACCGTCGGCGTGTCGATCGGCATCGACCCGACGGCATTCCGCCGTGTGTCGGCGTGGTTGCTCATCGGTTTCGGCCTGATCCTGATTGTCCCGTCGGCGCAGCGCGCGATGACGCGGCTGCTGACGCCGATCGGCGATTGGGCGAACCGCCGCAGCCAGGGCGGCCCGCGCCGCGGCGTCGGCGGCCAATTCGGGCTCGGGCTGTTGCTCGGCGCGGTGTGGAGTCCGTGCGTCGGGCCGACGCTCGGCGCCGCGCTGTTGCTCGCGAGCCAGGGGCAGGAGCTGGCGCAGGCGGGCGCGGTGATGCTGGTGTTCGGCATCGGCATCGCGATTCCCTTGCTCGCGATCGGCCTGCTCGGACGGCAAGCGCTGCTGCGCGGGCGCGACCGGCTGGGCAAGGCATCGAACCGGGGCAAGCAATGGCTCGGTTTCGGCCTGCTGCTCGCGGGGGTGCTGGTGCTCTCCGGCTGGGACAAGGCGATCGAAACCTGGTTCCTGATCCACGGACCGGCGTGGGCGAGCGACTGGTCGACGCGCTTCTGATCGGACCTTGCCAAGCCGCTGCGGCGTCGTCATCACGCGCCGAATGCTCGCGCGCATCTTCCCCGACCGCTTCGTGCCCTTGCTCCTCGCGACGATCCTGCTCGCCAGCCTGCTGCCGGTGCGAGGAAGCATGGTGCCGGTGGCGCAGTGGGTTTCGACCGCGGCGATCATATTCCTGTTCTTTCTCAACGGCGTCCGCCTGCCGCGTGACGAGGTGCTGCACGGCATCCGCAACTGGAAATTGCAGGGGGGCGCGCTGACCTTCTGTTTCGGGATCATGGCGCTGTTCGGGCTCACCGCGCAGGCGGCGACCGCATCCTTCCTGCCCGCGACGCTGGCGCTCGGCTTTCTGTTCCTCGGCATCCTGCCCTCGACCGTCCAGTCGGCGACCGCCGCGAGCAGCCTGGCGGGCGGCAATGTCGCGGCGAGCGTCGTCGCGGCGGCGCTGCTCAACCTGATCGGGGTCGCGGCCTCGCCCTTGCTGTTCGCGGGACTCGCGGGGAGCGCGGGGGAGATTCATGGCGAGGCGGTGCTGCGTATCGTCGCGATATTGCTGCTGCCCTTCATAGCGGGACAATTGGTGCAGCGCTGGCTGCGGCCATGGGTGCTGGCGCACAAAGAGCTGGCGACCTTCATGGACCGCACCGCGATCGCGATCGCGGTCTATGTCGCCTTTTCGGCCGCGGTCGTCGCGGGCATCTGGCAATTGCTCGACGGGCGCGAGATCGCGATCGTGTTCGGCGTCGTCGGGGTGTTGCTGGCGCTGGCGTTCGGCGGGGCCTGGGCGGTCGGCGCGCTGTTGAAGCTCGCGCGGCCCGACCGGATCACCCTGCTGTTTTCGGGGGCGCAGAAAAGCATCGCGGTCGGCGCGCCGCTCGCCGCGACGCTGTTTCCGCCCGCGGTCGCGGGCATGGTGCTGGTGCCGATCCTTGTCTATCATATGGCGCAGCTGATCCTGTCGGCCTGGCTGGCGCCGGTGCTGGGCAGCGCGAATGAAGTGTGATGCTTGAATAACACAGTGCCGCGTGCCATATAGGCAAGCGGTACGGGGCCCGAAAGGAAGACGAATGAGCGAGCAGACCGCAACCGCGACGGCAACCGACGAACTGAAGCTGACCCCGCCCGATCCGGTGCCCGTGGTGTCGCCCGAAAAGGCCGCGGGCCTCGTCTCGCTGTCGACCGAGCAGAAATCGAAGCTGGAAGAGCGCGTCGACGGCTTTATCGACGATCTGGTCGCGCAGGACGAGAACAGCCCCGAATTCGGCCAGCGGATCGACCAGATCACCAATATGGGCCGCAAGGAAATGCTGGAGGCGGCGAACCAGTCGAACCGCTTCCTCGACCGGCCAGTGAAGGCGATGGACCGCGACAGCGACATCGGCATGAACCTCATTGAACTGCGCAACACCGTCGAGCGGCTCGACCCGTCGGCGAACGGCAAATTGCTGTCGAAGCGCGGCTTTCTCGACAAGATTTTCGGCAGCAGCGTCACCAATTATTTCGCGCAATATCGCAGCGCCCAGTCGCATATCTCGGGCGTGCTGACCGCCTTGTCGAACGGCAAGGACGAGCTGTTGATGGACAATGCCGCGATCGACGTCGAGCGCCGCAAGCTGTGGGAGGCGATGGGCAAGCTCGAGCAGATGATCCACATCGCGGGCACCCTCGACGCGCGGCTGGAGGCCAAGGCCGAGGAACTCGACGGCACCAATCCCGCGAAAGCCAAGGTGCTGCGCGAAAATGCGCTCTTCTATGCGCGGCAGCGGACGCAGGATTTGCTGACCCAGATGGCGGTGACGGTGCAGGGTTACCTCGCGCTCGACCTCGTGAAGAAGAACAATATCGAGCTGGTGAAGGGGGTCGACCGCGCGAGTACGACCACCGTCGGCGCGCTCAAGACCGCGATCACCGTCGCGCAGGCGATGACCAACCAAAAGCTGGTGCTCGAACAGATCACCGCGCTGAACACCACCACCGCGAACATCATCGACGGCACGTCGAAGATGTTGAAGGACAACACCGCGCGCATCCACGAACAGGCCGCGTCGAGCACGATCCCGATGGAGACGCTCAGCCGCGCCTTCCAGAACATCTATGACACGATGGATGCGATCGACACCTTCAAGCTCAAGGCGCTCGACAGCATGAAGACCACGGTCCAGTCGCTCGAGGGCGAGGTCGCCAAGTCGAAGGGCTATATCGCGCGCGCCGAGGGCGCGAGCCAGGCGCAGGCGAGCGTCGGCGGGGCCGACAGCCCGCTCGCCTCGCTCGAAGCGTGAGCGGAGCCGCGATGACTATGAGCGAGGTCGACAAGATCAGCGCGCTCGGCAATGCCGCGATCGAACGGTCGCGCGAGCGGCGGCGGCCGATCGGGACCAAGAGCGTCGCGCTGCGCCGCCAGCATCTGTACAAGAAGCTGGGACGGATACTGGTCGCTGCGGGGGTCGTGTTGCTCGGCGCGGCGGTGTTCGGGTTGCTGATCCAGCCGCTCGGCTTCGTCGGCCTGCTCGCGCTCACCGTGCTGCTGATCGGGGTCGCGATACTGTTCGGCCGCTCGCCCTTCCCCGAGCCGCGCCAGGCCGACCTGCCCAAGACCGATTTGAAGCAGCTCGCGGGCCGCACCGAAATCTGGCTCGAAGCGCAGCGTCCGGCGCTACCCGCCCCGGCGCGGACGCTGGTCGACGGCATCGGGGTGCAGCTCGACCTGCTCGCGCCGCAGCTCCAGACGCTCGATGCGTCGAGCCCCGCCGCGTCGAACATCCGCAAACTCGTCGGCGAGGACCTGCCCGAGCTGGTCGCGGGGTATCAGCGGATTCCCGCCGGGCTGCGCGGCGAGGCGCATGCGGGGCGGACACCCGACGAGACTTTGGTCGGCGGATTGAAGACGCTGGAAAGCGAGATCGGCCATGCCGCGCGCAGCCTGGCGGCGGGCGAACTCGACAAGCTGGCGACGCGCGAACGCTATCTGCAGCTCAAATATCAGGGTGTCGGCGACGAGGACGGACCCGCGCCCCTCTGAAATTCCAGGCGGCTTACTGGCGGTTAACGCCCTGACTCTATAGCATCGGCTTTCCGGAACCGGGTTTCGGGAGGCATAGTTGGACGAAATCACAGACGGACCGCGAACGCGCGATGATGCCGGGACAAGGGGCAGCCGGGGCCGTGCCGCGCTGATCCTGTTCGCGCTGGTCTTCGCGGCAAGCCTGTTCGGCATCTACACGCGCCCGATCGGTTTCCTTGCCAATTTGTGGCCGGCCAATGCGATCATGCTCGCCTTCCTGCTCCGTGTCCCGGCGGGCCGGACATGGCAGGGCTGGCTTGCGGCGGCCGCTGCCTATCTGGCGGCCGACCTGCTGACCGGGGCCAGCCTGCCCAAGGCGCTGCTGCTCAACAGCGCGAACCTGGCGGGCATCGCGACCGCCGCCGCCATTTATGCGCGCCGGCCCGCCGACATGATCCGGCTGCGGCAGCCTGCGTCGATGCTGTTCCTCGTCCTGACGGTCGCCGCGGGGGCGGCCGTGGCCGGCGTGATCGGAGCGGTCGCCAACCCCTGGCTGTTCGGGCGGCAGCTGTTGTCGGGATGGTCCTTCTGGTTCGCGACCGAGTTCGTCAACTATGTGACGATCCTGCCGCTGCTGCTGGCCGCGCCGCCTTTCGGCGCGCTGCCCGGCGCCGTGCGCGACGGACTGCGCGCGCTGCCGACGGCGCGCATCCTTCCAATCGTCGCGCTGGCGCTGTCCTGCCTGCTCGCGGCGATCGTCGGCGGCCCCGGCGCGATCGCCTTTCCGGTTCCGGCGCTGCTGTGGTGCGGTTTGACCTATCGCGTCTTCACCGTCGCCATCCTGACCCTCTTGTACGGCAATTGGGCGCTGATCGTTCTCGCCTCCCGGACCGGCGTCGATGCGGAAATGATGATGATCTCGATCCGGCTCGGCGCCGCGCTGGTCGCGATCGCGCCGGTCACCGTCGCCTGCATCGCCGAAAACCGCAACGAGCTGCTCGGCCGGCTGCGCCATATCGCCGCGCATGACCATCTGACCGGGACCCGCGCCCGCGGCGCCTTTCTGGACGATGTGCAGGCTTCGCTGGCCAATGCGCGCGAGCCCGCCGCGATCCTGATGATCGACATCGATCATTTCAAGGCGATCAACGACAATCACGGCCATGCCGCCGGCGACCGGTTGCTGCAGTCCTTTTCCGGGCGCGTCCGGTCGTGCCTGCGCGCCGGCGACCATTTCGGCCGGATGGGGGGCGAGGAGTTCGCCGTCTTCCTGCCCGCGACGAACCGGGCCATGGCGAGCCGGATCGCCGCCGGCATCCTCGGCGCGCTGCGTGACGATCCGTTCGAGGTGGACGACGATCGCGCGATCACCCTGACCGCCAGCATCGGGATCGCCCTGATCGACGGATCGTCGCCCCCGGCGACAGAGTCGTTGTTCGCCGCCGCCGATGCGGCCCTTTACCGGGCGAAAGGTGCCGGGCGAGACCGGATCGAAGTCGCGCGGCACGACCCCGTCGCGCTGGCCGGCTGACCCGCGCCCGCACGCGCGCATCGCTTGCCAAGCGCGAGTGCCGGCGCCACAAGGTCCCGGATGTTCGACCAGTTTTTCGCTTCCGAAAATGTGATCTTCAGCGCCGCGCTGTTATTGATGTTGCTGATCGGCGCGGTGCAGGCGCTGGGCGTCGTCGGCGATGTCGATGGCGCGCATGTCGGCGACCATGACGGCGACGCCGGCGCGGCCGAGGCGCTACTCGCCTGGGCGGGGATCGGGCGCGTGCCCTTTCTGATGTGGCTGGTCGTCTTCCTCGCGCTGTTCGGGACACTGGGGCTGGGGTTCCAGCAACTGCTGACGGCGCTGACCGGCGGCCCCGCGACCAGCCTGTTGGCGGCGCCGGTGGCCGCGGTCGCCGCGCTCCCGCCGACGGGCGCCGCGGCGCGGGTGATCGCGCGCGTCTTCCCGGGCATCGAGACCACCGCGATCGATCGCGACGAATTGATCGGCACGCGCGCGACGATCACCGTCGGAACCGCATCGCCGGGAAATCCGGCGCCCGCCAAATGCACCGACCGTCACGGCCAGCCGCACCAGATCATGGTCGAGCCCGACAGCGCAGACCAGCGATTCCAGACCGGCGAGACGATCTTGCTGGTCAAGCGCGACGGCGAAATATTCAAAGGCTTTTCAAACGGCGATTTCTATTTACCCCGCCTCGACTGACCTTAAGATTGCCCCATGGCGCCCCCGATTCTGGGGGCCGAAAACAAGCTTTGGGGGCAGTAAAATTCCATGATGATTGAAATTGCGATCTACGCCGGCGTCGGGCTTGCGGTCCTGCTGATCCTGGGACTGATCATCACCCGGCTTTATCGCCGCGCGACGAAAGAAATAGCTTTTGTCCGCACCGGATTTCGCGGCGAACGCGTGATCATGAACGGCGGCGCGCTGGTGCTGCCGGTGCTCCACGAAACGATGCCGGTGAACATGAACACCGTGCGGCTGGCGGTCGAGCGCAAGAATGTCGATGCGCTGATCACGCTCGACCGGCTGCGCATCGACGTGAAGGCCGAATTTTACGTCCGCGTCCGGCCCGATGCCGGCGCGATCGGGATGGCGGCGCAGACCTTGGGCCTGCGCACGATGAACCCCGAGGCGCTCAAAGACCTGGTCGAGGGCAAGTTCGTCGACGCGCTGCGCTCGGTCGCGGCGGGCATGACGATGAACCAGTTGCACGAACAGCGCGCCGATTTTGTGCAGAAGGTGCAGCAGGTCAGCTCGAACGATTTGTCGATGAACGGACTCGAACTCGAATCGGTGTCGCTGACCGGACTCGACCAGACGTCGATCGAGCATTTCAACGCCAATAATGCCTTCGATGCCGAGGGCCTGACCAAGCTGACCGAGCAGATCGAGCTGCGCAAGAAGGCGCGCAACGACATCGAACAGGATACGCGCGTTCAGATCGAGACCAAGAACCTTGAGGCCGACAAGCGCAGCTTCGAGATCAGCCGCGACAATGAATTCGCGCGGCTGGAGCAGGAGCGCGAGGTCGAGATGCGCCGCGCCGTCCAAGCCGCCGAGATCGCCCGCGAACAGGCGCAGCGCAACCAGGAGGCCGAGGGTGCCCGCATCCAGGCCAAGCAGCTGGTCGATGCCAAGCAGATCGAGGCCGATCGCGCGATCGAGGAAGCGCGCATCGCGCAGGAGCAGGCGGTCGAGCTGGCGCGGCAGGAGCAGCAGATCCTGATCCAGAACAAGAGCCGCGAGGAAAGCCAGGCGCGCGGCGAGGCGGACGAGGCGCGTGCCGTCGCGGTCGCCGCCGAGGAACAGGTGGCAACCGCGCGCGAGACCGAGATCGCCGAGCGGTCCAAACGGATCGAGCTGATCGAGGCGGCGAAGGAAGCCGAGCGGCAGGCGATTTCGGTGAAGGTGCAAGCCGAGGCGGAGAAAGAAGCCGCGTCGAACCGCGCGGCGGCGCTGCGTTTCGAAGCCGAGGGCGAAGCCGACGCCGAGAGATTGCGTGCCGAGGCGGCGCGCGTCCGGTTCGAGGTCGAGGCCGCGGGCCAGCGCGCGATCAACGAGGCGGCGAACATCTTGTCGTCGAACCAGATTTCGCTGCAGACCAAGATGGCGCTGCTGAAAGTGCTGCCCGAGGTGGTGCGCGAAGCCGCCAAGCCGATGGAGGCGATCGATTCGATCAAGATCGTCCAGGTCGACGGGATCACGCAGAATGGCGGCGGGAGCGGCGGATCGGGCGGCGGCACCGGCGACCATGGCGGTGGGGGCGGCGGCAACCTCGCCAGCAATGCGGTGTCGGCGGCGCTCGCCTATCGCGCGCAGGCGCCGGTGATCGACGGGCTGATGAAGGAACTCGGTTTCGACGGCGGCTCGCTCGACGCGCTGATCGGCGGCGCGACCGCCGAGGCCGGGTTGCCGGTCGCGACCCCCGCTCCGCGCGCAGGCCGAAAGCCGCGCCCCGCCGCGCCCGAACCGGTCGAGGACGACGACGAAGCCTGATTTTTCTGGTCTTTCCAACCCCCGCCGGCTGAAGGCTTGCAGGGGTTGGGGTGGTTGGCGGACCGAAAGATCCTCCCTGTCGCGAAGCGATGGGGAGGAATTTCAGCCCGAAGCCTTCCCTAAGCCCCGCGCAGCCTTTGCGTCCCGCCGAACCACAATAGCAGGATCAGCAGCAACGGCGGTGCGAGGCCCCATTGCGCGGGGCCGGCGAGCGGGGCGAGCAAGGCGGTGCCCGAGAGGAGCCAAAAGGCCGCGAGCAGCGCCACCACGGCCAGTGCCTCGTACGCAAAGCTGGTCCAGAAGCGCGCGCGGGCGCGGGCATAGGCGGCCTGCGCGTCGATCGCGCGGTCGACCTGCACCGCGAAGGCGCGGTCGCCGGGGCGCGTCGGCGGCGCGAGCATCGCGGCCAGAAACGCATCGGGCATCGCATCCATGTCGTCCGACCCGGTCATGCCGCGCCTCCTTCGCCGATCAGTTTCTGCGCCTTGGCGCGGCCGCGCAAGACCAAAGATTTGAGCGTACCGAGCGGCACCGCCATGATCTCTGCGGCCTCGCCGTGCGACCAGCCATGGCCGAAGCAGAGGGTGAGCGCGGCGCGTTCCTGCGCCGACAAGCCGGCGAGCAGCCGGTCGGCGTCGATCGCGGCGTCGGTCGCGGGGTGCGGGTTGCTGCTGGTCGCGGCGTCCTCATCGCGCGCGGCCAGCCCTTCGCGGCGTTTCGCGGTGCGCCGCTGGTCGAGGAACAGGCGCCAGCCGATCCCCATGACCCAGGCCGCATAGCTGCCCTGCCCGCGATAATCGCCCGCCCGGCTCCACGCGCGGACAAACGCCTCCTGCGCGAGGTCGTCGCCGTCGGCCTCGCTGCCCGCGGCACGCGACAGGAAGGAGCGCAGCCGCCCCTCGTGCCGCAGCACGAGGAGCTGGAAAGCGGCACGGTCTCCCCCGGCAACGCGCTGGTTGAGGGCCCAATCTTCATCGCGAGCGTCCTCATCCTTGTGCAGCGGCCCGTTCCTCGGCAGCCGCGGCGCGCGCGAGGCGGCGGCGGACAAGCAGGGCGATACCGACGAAGGCGGGGAAGAGCGCGGCGCCGGCCGAGATACGGATCAATTCCTCATGCCCCTGAATCAGCCCGAAGCCCGCCATGGCGAGGCCGATCGCGAGCAGCACGAGCGCGTTGCGATCGTCGCCGCCATTCGGCGTGGCGGCGGCGCCGTTCGGTGCGCCGAGATGTTCATAGGGCTTGTTGAGCTTGTCGATCAGCGGCGCGACCGCGTCCGATTTCGCCTCGAGCGCGCGGCGGATCGAGCGGTGGAGCATCCACGCGTGGATGAGCCGTGCGAGCAGGAAAAAGCCGATGACGAACAGCGCGACCATCGTGATATTTTCCATCAGGCGGAAAAAGCTGTCGCTGACCGCAACGAGCTCGGTGGTCGGCGGCGGCGGCGGCATGAACGACGCGATGTCGCGCGGGTCGATATAGGAGGCGACGTCGGCGGGGCTGATCGATTGCGCGGGCATCGCGACGGGTGCGGCGACGGCGGCGGGCGGAACGGCCGGCGGGGCTGCGACAGCAGCGGCCTGGGTCGCGGCCAAAAGATGGAACATCGTCTTTCTCCCTGCATGCCCGAAGGCATGGTGAAACCACAGGCGGCGACCGCGAGCAAGGCCGCTGAGCCGGACCGCCCCGGGGAGAGCGGAAGGCCGGCCGCGAACCGCGTCGCGGTCGCCGCAAGGACCGGCTGTTGGGGCCGGTCAACTGGTAGACGGCACGAGGGTGCGCCGTGGATGCAGGGTTTGGAGAAAAATTGCTCGTCATTGCGAGGAGCCGGAGGCGACGAAGCAATCCAGTGTAGGCGTAAACCGCTCTGGATTGCCTCCCCCGGCTTTCGCCGGGGTCGCAATGACGGCGTTTTTGGGCGTTAGGTCAGCCTTTCGTCCACCGCCCGCCCAGCGCGCGGAACAGATCGACCTGCGCGTCGGCGATGCGGGCGTCGGCCAGCGCCAGCGCGCCCTCGGCTTCGGCGAAGGTGCGTTCGGCGTCGAGCGCGGCGAGGCCGTCGATCGCGCCTTCGCGCTGCTGCGCGCGGGTGATCTTCACCGCGATCCCGGCCTCGTCGCGCGCCGATTGCAGCGCGGTGCGGCGGTCGAGCATATGCGCGTAGGAAGACAGCGCGGTCTCGGTTTCCTCGAGCGCGCGCAGGACAGTGCCGTCGAAGGTCGCGAGCGAGGCCTGGGTATCGGCCTCGGCCCCCGCGATGCGTCCGCGGATCGCCTCCTGATTGCCGAAGCTCCAGTTGATCAGCGGGCCGAGCAGCCAGCGCAGCGGGCCGCCGCCGAACAGGTCGCCGAGACCGCCGCTGGTCTGGCCGATCGAGCCGCCGAGCGTGACCTTCGGGTAAAGATCGGCGGTCGCGACCCCGATCCGCGCGGTCGCGGCGGCGAGGCGGCGTTCGGCAGCCGCGACGTCGGGGCGCCTTGCGAGCAACGCGGCGCCGTCGCCGACCGGGATCGGCTGGTCGAGGCGGAGCGTCGTGGTGCGCGCCGCGGCGATCGGCGGCAGGTCGGCGGGGGTGCGGCCGGTGAGGGTCGCGAGGCGGAAGAGCGCGGCGTCGCGCTCGGCGGCGATCGCGGGGATGTCGGCGCGGCGCTGGTCGCGCAAGGCGGCGACGCGCGCGGTGTCGAGGCGGGTCGTGAGGCCGACCTCGGCGCGGCGCGCGGTGAGCTTCACCGACTGGTCGAGCAACGCGACGATCTTTTCCGCCACGCCCAGCCGTTCGGCCGAAGAGGCGGCATCGGCGTAGGCACGCGCGGTTTCGGCGACGACGGTGACGCGCACCGCATCGGCATCGGCCTCGGCCGCCGCGACGTCGCCGCGTGCGGCCTCGACCCCGCGGCTGACGCGGCCGAACAGGTCGACCTCGTAACCGACGGTGAGGCCGGCATCGACCTGCCACCCCTCGCGGTCGGCGCCCGCCGGAACCTGTCCGGCGCTGGCGCGGCCATAGGTGGCGCCAGCGCCGAGGTTGGTGCTCGGCAGGCGGTCGCCGCGCACTTCGCGCAAGCTGGCGCGCGCCTTGGCGATGCGCGCCACCGCGACGCGGACGTCGGTGTTGGCCGCGAGCGCGTCGGCGACGAGGGTGTCGAGCACCGGGTCGTTGTAGAGCCGCCACCAGTCGGCGTCGGCGGGGGCGGTGCTGGTGACGCCGGCCTTGACCGAGAGGAAGGGGCCGGACGCCGTCACGGGGGACGGGGGTGTGGCGAAGTCCGGCCCGACCGCGCAGGCTGCAAGGGTCAGCGCGGAGAGGGTGGAGAGCAAAAGGGTGCGCATGGGCTTTCTCCTTATTCGGCGGGCTGGAGCACGGGATCGGACTGGCCGCCGCGGCCGCGGCGGGCGGCGAGGCGGTCGCCGAGCGTGCGGCAGACGACATAGAAGCTGGGCGTGTAGATCAGCCCGAAGAAGGTGACCCCGATCATCCCATAGAAGACCGCAGTGCCGAGCGCCTGGCGCAGCTCGTAACCGGGGCCCGAGGCCCAGACGAGCGGCGCCACGCCGAGGATGAAGGCGAAGCTGGTCATCAGGATCGGGCGGAGACGCGCGCGCGCCGCCGCGACCGCGGCCTCGACGATGCTCGCGCCGCGTTCCTCGGCCTGCTTGGCGAATTCGACGATCAGGATCGCGTTCTTCGCCGCGAGCGCGATCAGCACGATGAGTCCGATCTGGGTCAGGATATTGTTGTCGAGACCGCGCAGGTTCACCCCCGCCATCGCGGCGAGCAGGGTCATCGGCACGATCAGGATGATCGCGAGCGGCAGCGTCAGGCTTTCGAACTGCGCGGCGAGCACGAGGAAGACGAACACCACCGACAGCGCGAAGATCAGCGCCGCGACATTGCCCGCCGCCTTTTGCTGGAACGCCAGATCGGTCCATTCGGCCGAGAAGCCCGCGGGCAATTTCTCGGCGACCTTTTCCATCACCGAAATCGCCTGGCCGGTCGAGTAACCGGGCGCGGTCTCGCCATCGACCTCGACCGCGGGGAAGAGGTTGTAGCGGGTGACGCGATAGGGGCCGGTCCGGTCGCTGAAGGTCGCGACCGCGCCGAGCGGTACCATATCGCCGGTGTTCGAGCGCGTCTTGAGCTGCGCGATGTCCGACGGATCGTCGCGCGCCGCCGCCTCGGCCTGTGCGGTGACGCGAAAGGTGCGCCCGAGCAGGTTGAAGTCGTTGACGTACGCCGAGCCGAGA
Source organism: Sphingopyxis sp. GW821-FHT02C12 (assembly GCF_059421785.1). Classification (NCBI taxonomy): domain Bacteria; kingdom Pseudomonadati; phylum Pseudomonadota; class Alphaproteobacteria; order Sphingomonadales; family Sphingopyxidaceae; genus Sphingopyxis; species Sphingopyxis sp. GW821-FHT02C12. The sequence goes on along the minus strand of NZ_JBWKVQ010000001.1, from coordinate 1,587,026 downwards.
TAGACCTGCAGCGCCTCGAACACCCGCGCCGGCGGCACCCCGAGCATGTCGGACTTGGCGCGGTCGATGTCGGCGTACACGCGCGGTGTCGCGGTGTTGTAGAGGGTGAAGACGTTGGCGAGTTCGCCTTGCTTATGCGCTTCGCCGATCAGCTGGCCGCCCGCCTGTTCGAGCGCCTGATAGCCGGCGTCGCTGCGGTCCTGCACGATCATGCGGTAGCCGCCGCCATTGCCGATGCCTTGGATCACCGGCGGCGGGATGACGAACACGAAGGCGTCGTTCACGTCGGCAAGCGCCGCGCGCATATCATCCTCGATATTGCGTTCGGTGCGGTCGGTGCCCGCGCGCTCGGCGAAGGGCTTGAAGGTGACATAGGCGGCGCCGGCATTCGACGCCTGGGTGCCCGAGGCGCCGTCGAAGCCGGCGAACATCACTGCCGCCTCGGTGCCGGGCACCTCGAGCAGCTTTTTCACGACCTTCTTGAGCACCACATCGGTCTGCTGGATCGAGCTGCCCGGGGGGAGCTGGATCGCGGCCAGCGCATAGCCCTGGTCCTGCGCGGGGACGAAGCCCGCCGGCGTCGCCCAGAATATCCCGGCGGTCGCGGCGATCAGCGCGCCATAGGTGAGGAACGCCTTGCGCGGGGCGGCGACGACGCGGCGCACGGTCGCGGCATACCGGTCGCTCAGCCGGTCGAAACTGCGGTTGAAGCGGTCGCCCGCGAGCCAGGCGAAACGCCGCCATCCCGACGCGGGCGCTTCGGTGGCGCGCGGGCGGAGCAGCATGGCGGCGAGCGCGGGCGACAGGGTGAGCGAGAGGATCAGCGAGATCACGGTCGCGGTGGCGATCGTCACCGCGAACTGGCGGTAGAATTCGCCGGTGATGCCGGTGAGGAAGGTTGTCGGCACGAACACCGCGCAGAGCACGAGCACGATCGCGACGAGCGCGCCCGACACCTCGTCCATCGAGGTGTGCGCGGCTTCGCGGGGGCTGAGGCCATGCTCCATATTGCGCTCGACATTTTCGACGACGACGATCGCGTCGTCGACGACGATCCCGATCGCGAGCACCAGCCCGAACATCGACAAAGTGTTGAGCGAATAGCCGAGCGCGGCGAGCACCGCGAAGGTGCCGATCAGCGACACGGGGATGGCGATGACCGGGATGATCGCGGCGCGCCAGCTTTGCAGGAAGACGAGGATGACGAGGACGACGAGCAGCATCGCCTCGAGCAGCGTCGCCTGCACCGCCGACATCGATTCGCTGATGAACTCGGTCGGGTTCCAGATGATCTTGTACTCGAGCCCCTTCGGGAAGCTCTTCGACGCTTCGGCGAGTTCGGCCTTGATCCCCTCGGCGGCGGCGAGCGCGTTGGTGCCCGGCCGCTGGGTGACACCCATGATGATCGAATCCTGGCCCGACAGATAGGCGTTCACCCCATAATCCTCGGCCCCCAGCTCGACGCGCGCGACGTCGCTGAGCCGCGTGATCGCGCCGTCGGGCGCGGTGCGGACGATGATGCCCGCAAATTCGTCGGCGGTCTTGAAACGGCCCTGCGTCTCGACACTGAGCTGGTGCGCGGCGCCGGTGTCGAAGGGCGGCTGGCCGACGGTGCCGGCGGCGACCTGGACATTCTGTTCGCGCAGCGCCGTGACGATATCGCCTGCGGTGAGGTTCAGCGCAGCGGCGCGGCCGGGGTCGATCCACACGCGCATCGCATAGTCGCGCGCGCCGAAGACCTGGACGTCGCCGATGCCGTCGACGCGGGTCAGCCGGTCCTTGAGCTGGGTCAGCGCATAGTTGGAGACATAGCTGCGGTCGAGCGAACCGTCGGGCGAGAGGACGTTGACCGCCATCAACCACGAAGGCGAGGTCTTGCGCACGACGACGCCCTGTCGCCGCACTTCCTCGGGCAGGCTGGGATCGGCGAGCCCGACGCGGTTCTGGACGAGCACCTGCGCGGTGTCGAGGTCGGTGCCGAGCTTGAAGGTGACGGTGATCGTCAGCCGCCCGTCGCCGGTCGATTGCGACGATTGATAGAGCATATTGTCGACGCCGTTGATCTGTTGCTCGATCGGCGCCGCGACGGTGTCGGCGACGGTCTCGGCCGAGGCGCCCGGATAATTGGCGCTGACCGTCACCGTCGGCGGCACGACCGCGGGGAATTGCGACACCGGCAGCCCGAAATAGGCGAAGGCGCCAACGATCGTGATGATGATCGCGATCACGCCCGCGAAGATCGGGCGGCGGATGAAGAAATGGCTGAGACGCATGGCGAGCCTCCTCGGCCCGAAGGGGGCCGGCAAAATGGTCAATCGGGTTTGGCGGTGCCGCGCCGGACGAAGCCGACGCGGCGGGCCGGATTACGGCGCCAGCGTGGCCTGCGACGCGGCGGGCGACTGCCCCGCGCCGGCGGGCGCGGCGGGGGCGGCCCTGGGCCGGATCACCGTCGGCTTGGCAGTCACCTTGGCGCCCGGCTGGGCGAACTGGATGCCCTGCACAATCACCCGGTCGTCGGCCTTCAGGCCCGAGCGGATGACGCGCAGCCCGGCGACGAGCGGGCCGGTCTCGACCGGCCGTGCTGCGACCGTCCCGTCCTTGCCGACGACGAACAGCTGCTTGCGCGCCTGATCGGTGCGCACCGCGGCGTCGGGGACGAGCAAGGCCGACACCGTCCCGCCCTGCGCGAGACGCATATTGCCGAACATGCCGGGGGTCAGGAAATAGTCGGGATTGTCGATCACCGCGCGGACGCGCAGCGTGCCCGAATTGGCGTTGATCGCATTGTCGGCGAAATCGACGCGGCCCGTCCAGCGATAGTCGCTTTCATCCTGCAGGCGGATCTCGACCTGCTGCGCCGCGGCGCCGCCGGCCTGGCGCTCGCGCTGCGCTTTCAGGAACAACGCTTCCGAACTGTCGAAGTTGAAGTAGATCGGGTCGAGCGCGTTGATCGTCGTGAGCAGGCTGCCGCTCGGCCCCTCGCCCGCGGCGACGAGGTTGCCGGCATCGACGCGGCGGTCGGAGATCCGGCCGCCGATCGGTGCGCGTACCTGGGTGAATTCGACGTCGAGCGACCGCGAGCGCACCCGGGCATCGGCCGCCGCGAGCGCCGCCGAAGCGGCACGCACCCTGGCATTGAGCTGGTCGAGATCGCTCTGCGACACCGCCTCGTCGGCGATCAGGCGGTTGGCGCGGGCGAGGTTGACGCGCGCCAGTTCGAGGTCGCTGCGCGCGCTGGCCGCGTCGGCCCGCGCCTCGGCGAGCGCGGCGGCATAGGGCCGCGGGTCGATGGTGAAGAGCAGCTGGCCCTTGCGGACAATCGCGCCGTCGGTGAAATGCACCGCAGTGACCTGGCCCGAGATGCGCGGGCGCACCTCGACCGAGCGGCTCGCCTCGAACCGGCCGACATAATCGTCCCATTCGGTGATGTCGCGGACCAAAGGCGCTGCGACGGTGACGATCGGCACCGGCGGCGCGGCGATCGCCTGGCCGCCCCGCTGACTGAGGCCGTAGCCGCCGGCGACGACGAGCGCGATCGGCAGGCCGATCAGCGCCCCGCGACGCCAGCGGCTCGGTTTCTTGACCGTGCCGGGGACGAGTTCGACCTCCCGCGCTTTCGCGCGGTCGAAGGGGGAGAGCATGTTCATTTTTGTTACTTTCGGAAGAGGCGGGTGCTGAGCACATCGGCGACGCGCCGGCCGAGCAGGTCATAATGGTCGGTGGTGAAGCCCGCGCCGAGGAAGGCGTCGATCTGCACCGTCGTCACCGCATAGCCATGGTGCCAGGTGAGCACCGCCATGCGGCGCAGCGCCTCGAGCCTCGGGTCGGCGAGGCGGCGGTTGTAGCTGTCGCCGAAAATCGCGCCGAGCAGCCGGCCGACCCGGCCGGGTTCGCGCAAGGACGATGGCCGGTCGTGGCGGGCAAGCATCACGACCGACCATTCCAGCGCCGAAAAGCCCGCGGGTTTGGCTTTCGGTGCCGATGGGGAGAGCGCGGCGACGCGCGAAGGGGCGAGGGCGAAGTCGAGCGCTTCGTTGACGGCGAGATAGGCCATGATTGTCCTCCTTGGATGGGGGTGCCGGGCACAAGGGGGCTGGAGCCCCGGGACGCTTGCGCCCGGCGAGGGGAGATTTCGGATGAGCGAAAGGGTTCGTCCGCCGCGTGAAAACGGGGTCCGTCGCCCGATCGCGAGAATGTTGCTTATGTGCCCGGGCGGTCCCTAGGCGGTTCTACATGTCCGTTTGCGCATCGGCGTTCCCTTCGCGTCCTCGCAGCCGGTCGAACCGCCCAGCCACCTTCTGTACTATCCGGTATATAATCGGAATCGGTGCCGCGTCAAGAGTTTTATACCGCCCGGTACGAAATAATTTTCATCCGCCGTTCAGGCGCGCATATGTCAGGCGCTGGGCCAGAGCGTCATGCTGGTGTCGACCAGCCGTTCGAGTTCGGCGCGGGTCGCGCCGGCACCGGCCTGGACGGTGATTCCCTGGATCAGCGCATAAAGGACACTGGTCAGCCCCTCGGCATCGACATGCGCGGGGATATCGCCCTCGGCCTTGGCGCGTTCGAAGCGTTCGACGAGCAGGCGCTGCGACGAGGCACGGCGACGCACGACGTCGGCCTTGATCGACTCGGCCTCGGGGCTGCAGGCGAGCGACGAAATCAGCCCCATGCACCCCTTGGGGTCGCTGGCGCCGCCATGGATTTCGATCGCGCCGCGCAGATAATATTCGGCGACCTTGCGCGCCGTCGGCTGTTCGAGCGCGGCGCGGCCATATTCGAGCTTTTCCTGCTCGTAGAGATCCAACGCCTTGTGAAACAAGGCTTCCTTGTTGCCGAAGGCGGCGTAGAGGCTGGGCTTGGTGATGCCCATCGCCTCGGTCAGATCGTTCATCGACGCGCCGTCATAACCCTTGGCCCAGAAGACGTGGAGCGCCGAGGCGAGCGCCTGGTCGACGCAGAATTCGCGCGGACGGCCTTTCGGGGCGGAGATGACATCCTGTTCCATAACGGTCGGTATATAATATGCCGCCCGCGAAAGTCCAGAGGCGCCCCTAAAGCCCCTCGCCGCCGGTCCAATGCGCGTTGACCAGTCGCCGCGCGAGCGCGCTGACCTGGTTGCGGATGTCGGGCACCGCGACGACCTCCCACAAATCGCCGCGCGTCATCGGCCCGATCGCAAGGATATGCTCGGCCGGGCGCCCGTCGCGGCCGACGACATGGCCATCGCGGTCGATGTCGAGCCCGAGGCGCAGCGCGTCGGGACGGATGAGCCCCTGTTTGAGCAGGCGGCGGACGAGCGGGTCGGTGGCGCGGAGCAGGTCGCCCTGCGGCCCGGTGCAGTTGACGATCCGCGCGACGTCGAGCCGCTGGCGGCGATCCTCGCCGCGTGGGCGCCAGTGCACCGCGACCCCGTCGAGCCCGGCGGCGACCTCCTCGATCTTGCCGGCGCGAAAGACGAGGCGGCGCTCGGCGATCAGCGCGTCGATGCGGTCGGCGACCGCGGGGGCGAGGCGGTGGCGGTGGACATCCCAGAAGGGGCGCAGGTGGCGCAGGAAGCGCGCGCGCTTGTCGGCATCGGCCGACGCCCACATCATCTGGGTGATCGGGCGGATCGAATCGACCGTCAGGCGCCAGTCGCCCTGCTGCGCCGCGGTGCGCGCCCAGCGCACCAGGTCGGACAGTTCGGGGGCGGGTTTGGCGAGCACCGGACGCACCGGCGCGAGGCCATCGACATGGCGATGCGGGCGCAGGCCGCGGCGCGACATCGCGACGATCCGCCCTTCGAACCCGCTGGAGACGAGCCGCAGCACGACGTCGACCGCGGTCAGCCCGGTGCCGACGACCAGCACCGTCTGGTCGGGTTTCAGCCCCTCGCTGAGCGGCCCCGTCCACGGGTCGCCGACATAATGCAGCGGCGTCAGCCCGCCGCGCGCGATCGCCGGATGGTCGTGCGGCGGCAAATTGCCGATCGCCAGCGCGACCTTGTCGGCCTCGATCAACCCGCCGTTGACGAGGCCGAGGGTGACCTTGCCGCCATGTTCGGCGATGTCGAGCACCTCGTCATCGATCAGTTGAAGCCGGCGGCCATATTTCTCCATCGCCAGCCCGAGCGTTTCGCGCAGATATTGGCCATAGGTCGCGCGGCTGACGAACGCCTTATCGCAGCCGAGCCCGCGCGCGGCGAGCCAGTCGCAGAAATGGCCGGGGCGATCGGCAAAGGCGCTCATGTTGCCGGCGCGGACGTTGAGCAGATGGTCGGCATCGGGGCTGCTGTACGCGACCCCGGCGCCCATGCGCCGCCGGTCGCGCTCGATCAGCAGGACCTCGACGTCATCCTGTTCGAGCAGGTTGATCGCGAGCAGGGTGCCCGAAAAGCCGGCGCCGACGATCGCGACGCGGGTCGCGGTGCGAAAGCGTGGACGCGGCCCGAGGAGCATCGTGCCGTCGAACTTCACCGCGTCACCACGTCGCCCGACACGGTCACCCGTTCGAGCGCGCGATATTCGGGCCAATAGTCGCCGACCGCATAATGCTGGGTCGAACGATTGTCCCAGATGCCGATCGCGTTGGGGGTCCAGCGGAAACGCACCTGATATTCGGGCACCTTGATCCGGTCGAACAGCAATTTGAGCAGCGTGTCGCTCTCCTCCTCGGGCACATCGACGATGCGGCTGGTGAAGGTGTAGTTGACGTAGAGGATCTTCTCACCGGTTTCGGGGTGGGTGCGCACCACCGGATGGCGCACCGGCGGGAAGTCGCGCGCGAGCTGGGCGCGCTTTTCCTCACTCACACGGCCGCCGAAGCTGCGCACGATGTCATGTTCGGCCTCGAGCCCCTCGATGCGGTCCTTCACGGGCTGCGGCAGCCCGGCGTATGCCGCGGCGGTGTCGGCCCACATCGTGTCGCCGCCGAGCGGCGGCAGCACCCGCGCGCGCAGGATCGAGGCGATCGACGGTTGCTGGCGGAAGGTCACGTCGGTGTGCCATTTGTTATAGGCCTGAAACGGCGCGAGGGTTTCGGCGGTGAGCTGCACCCCCTCGACGCCCTCGATGCGCAGGATTTCGGGATAGCCCTCGACATGCGGGATCACCGGATGGCCTTCGAGTTCGCCGAACATGGTGCCGAGCCGGACATGGCTTTCGTGGCTGATGTCCTGATCGCGGAAAAACACGACCTTGAAGCGTAGCCAGGCGGCATGGAGCAGCTCGGCCTCAGCATCGGTCAGCGGCCGGTCGAGGTCGAGTCCGGCGATTTCGGCGCCGAGCGTCGTCGTCGCGGGCGAGATGGCGATGCCCAGCGAGCGGGCCTGTTCGAAAATATCGGGGGTCTGCGGCAGCGTGGCCATGCACGATCCTCTCTTGTCTCAAAGGGCGGGATCGGTCGACTCGGCTTACGTCCCGACATCCGCCCAACATAATTCAACTGAATTAATTGACAAGAGCGCCGCGACAGCCCGCGCGAAAGCCACGACTGGCCGCAGAAAGCACGGCGAGGCTTTTGCACGGTGCTTGGCCGGTTCGGGCGGGAGTGGCCATCAAAGCTTCCCTGTGGCCGCAAGCCATAGGGAGGGGGACCGCCGCCGCAGGCGGTGGTGGAGGAGCCGAAAGCTTGCACGACGCCTGACGGCGTCGGCCCCTCCGTCAGCGGCTTCGCCGCCGCCACCTCCCCATCGCTACGCGACAGGGAGGATCTTACGTAGCCGCCCGAACGGCAGGAATCAGGCGATCGGCAGCGCGCTGGTCGACTTGATCTCCGACAAGGCCACCGTCGAATTGATTTCCTGCACCCCCGGCAGCTTGCTCAGCCGGTCGAAGAAGAATTTCTCGTACGCGTCGATGTCCTTCGCGACGATGCGCAGCATGAAGTCGGTGCTGCCCATGAGCACAAAACAGTCGAGCACCTCGGGGAAATCGCGGATCGCGGCGCCAAATTCGTCGAGATTGGCGCGGCCATGCGCGTTGAGCTTCACCTGCGCGAAGATATGCGCGTTGAGCCCGACCTTGCGCCGGTCGACCAGCGCGACGCGGGCGCGGATATAGCCCTCCTGTTCGAGCCGGTTGATCCGCCGCCAGCACGGCGTCGCCGACAGCCCGACGCGCTCGGCGAGTTCGGCGGTGGTGAGGCTCGCGTCCTGCTGCAATTCGCGGAGGATTTTTTTCTCGAAGGGATCAAGATCAGTCATATCTACTCACATATCGACAATTTCGAGATAATCCATCCCGTAATAGCGGCATTCGTACGCTATTGAGGCAAGTTTCTCCCCGCCAGCCGCGCGATAAGCGGCGCGCAAGGAGGAGTATCCCATGGTCGTACAGGTTTCCCGCATGACGCCCGCCGCCGAGGTCGTCCGGCTCGAGGATCCCGCATCGGGGCTCGACGGGGTCATCGTCATCCATTCGACCGTGCGGGGTCCGGGCGCGGGCGGCTGCCGGTTCTGGCCTTATCCCGACCTTGCCGCCGCGGGCGCCGACGCCTTCCGCCTGGCCGAGGGGATGAGTTACAAGAATGCGATGGCCGGCCTGCCCTTCGGCGGCGCCAAGGCGGTGCTGCGACGCCCGGCGGGCGATTTCGACCGCGAGGCGCTGTTCCGCGCCTTCGGCCGCGCGGTCGCGGAGCTTGGCGGCTCCTATGTGACCGCCGAGGATGTCGGCACGACCGTTTCCGACATGCACAGCATCGCCGCGGAGACGCGCCACGTCGCGGGGCTGGCCACCGAGGGTGGACGCGCGGGCGGCGATCCCTCGCCCTGGACCGCGCAGGGCGTGTTCGACGCGATGGAAGCCGGTGCGGCGCACGCTTTCGGATCGAGCCTGCGTGGGCTGACCGTCGCGGTGCAGGGCACCGGTAACGTCGGCGGCGAACTGTGCCGCCGCCTTGCCGATGCCGGCGCCGACCTGGTGATCGCCGACGTCAATCCCGAGCGGCGCGATCGGCTGGAAAAGATCCTCGGCGCGCACGTCGTCGATGTCGCCGACATTCATCGGGTCGAGGCCGACATCTTCGCCCCCTGCGCGCTCGGCGGCGCACTGACGCCCGAAAGCGTCGCGGCGATGAAGGCGAAGCTCGTCTGCGGCGGAGCCAACAACCAGCTGGCGTCGCCCGAGGTCACCGACCTGATGCTGGCGCGCGGCATCGCCTATGTCCCCGACTATGTCGCCAATGCCGGCGGCATCATCAGCGTGTCGGCCGAATATCTGGGCGAAAATCGCGCCCATGTCGTCGCCCGCGTCGCACAGATCGGCCCGCGGGTGGCGGCGCTGCTCGAGGCGGCGGCGCGCGACCGCCGGTCGCCCGCGCTGGTCGCCGACCGCCTGGCCGAACGATTGATCGGCGGCGTCGACCGGATCGCGGCTTGAGCCAGCGATTCGAGATATGGGTGCAGGACGACCCGCAAGCCCTCCTGCGCGTTGTCGGGCTGTTCGCACAGCGATCGCTGATCCCCGAGACGATGACCGTCAGGCGCGCCGACGACACCCTCCATGTCGCGCTTGTCGCCGAACTCGACGCGGCGCGCGCCGACATATTGGTCGCCAGGCTGCGCGAAGGGGTGATGGTCATCGCCGCATCGCGGCACGACGCGGGCGCGGCGCTTGACGGGGCGCCGCCAGCCCGGATGGACTCCGGTACGGGAATGCTGTCCCCGGCCCGCGGGCGCGATCGCGCGAGCGCATCCGAGCAACAACAGAGTGCATGCCCCCCTCGCCAAATCCGGCTGTGATGTCCCCGCGCCGCGAGCGGCTTAGCAGCCCTGGAATTCGGGTCGCCGTTTCTGCATGAAAGCGCGCGGCCCCTCGCGTGCATCCTGCGTCGCCGAAACAACTGCCGTAAGCCTGGTTTCGATTTCGAACGCCTCCAGCAGCGGGAGTCCCGTCGTCAGCAACATGGCTTCCTTGGCTTTCTCGAGCGCGACCGGTGCACCAAGGGCGACACGCTCTGCCATTTCGAGCGCAACCCGCATGAGATCGGCGGGCGCCGCCACCTCGTTCACGATGCCAAGCTCCCGCGCACGCCGCGCGTCGCACGGTTCGGCGACGAGCATCAATTCCATCGCATTGGCCCAGCCGATCTGCCGGTGCAGCCGCGACAGAGCGCCGCCGCCCGCAATCATGCCGCGTCGCACTTCGGTAAAGGCGAGGCTCGCCCGGTCCGACATGATGCGAATATCGGAAGCGAGGACGAGTTCCGCGCCCCCGGCAAAGGCCGGACCATTGATCGCGACGATCACCGGTTTGAGGAATCCGACCCCGCGCAGCATCGCACGATCCCAGATCGACGGATCATCCTTGAGCGCCTGATCCCACTCGTCCTCGACTTCGCGTTCGCCGGTATAGAGCGGAATCAGCCGGTCGAGATCGCCGCCCGCGCAAAATGCCTGGTCACCGGCGCCGGTAAGGACGACGCAGCGCACCGTTCGGTTGGCCGCCAGCTGGTCCCAGGTTGCAGCCAGCTTCACCATCATTTCGGGGACAAGGGCGTTGCGTTTGTCGGGGCGATCGATCGTCACCACGGCGACATGGCCGATTGTCGTGACTTTGATCAGCGAGTTTGGATCATTCATGGGGAGAGCCCAGTCCTTATTTCAGGTTGAAACGCAGCGAGACGCCGAAGACGCGCCCCTTGTTGAGCGGCGCATAGGTCGCCCCCGGACCGCCGAACGCCGCGGGCAGCGCGGTGATGCTGCCTTCGGTGACTTCGTTGAGCAGGTTCTTGGCATAAAGCGCCGCCGAGAGGTTCAGCCGCTCGATGTCGAATGTCAGCGAGGCATCGATCATGTTGGCGGCCTGAAGCTTGGTGCCCGGGACATTGGCGTCGCTGAACCAGCTTGCGTCGCGGTAGTTATAGCTGGCGCGCACGCCCATCGACCCGAAGCGCGTATCGCGGCGATAATCGACCGTCGTGCCGAGCGTCAGCGGTACGAGACGCGGAATCTTCAGATTGAGATCGGCCGAATTGATGGCCCCGTCGCGGTTAATGTCGGCGAAAATCTTCTTATATTCGCCGCTGGTAATCCCGACATTGCCGCTGATCGTCAGCCCTTCGGCGGCCTGCAGCACCGCTTCGGCCTCGACACCCTGGATCGTCGCATCGGCGGTGTTCTCGATGACCTGCACGATGACCGACGTCGGGGAGACGGTGTTCACCTCGCGCTGCATCTTCTTCACCTCAGTGCGGAAGAGAACGAGGTTCAACCGCAAGCGACGATCGGCGAGGTCGAGCTTCGTCCCGAGTTCGTAGGACAAGACTTTTTCGTCGACGAACGGGCCGGGCAGCACGTTGACCGCGGCGCTGCGAATATTGAAGCCGCCGCCGCGGAGGCCGCGGCTGACATTGGCATAGACCAGCGTGTCGCGGTCGGGTTGCCAGGCGATGCCGAATTTGGGCGTGAGTCCGTTGACCGCATCCTGGCCCGAAAATTCATAGGTGCAGGTGCGCGCGTCGAAATCGCACCCGCCCGGCCGGATCGCGGCGACGATCGCGCTCTTCTCGTCACGGGTATAGCGCGCACCGGCGCTCAGCGTGATTTCGGGCGTGACCTTCCAGTCGAGGCTGCCGAACAGGCCATAGGTCGTGCTGTCGAGCGTGCCGCCGCCGGCGGTCGTCGAGGTGATCGCGGCGCCATTGCCGAACTTGCGCTGCTCGAAATACTCGACCGTCTGCTCGAACCAGTAAGCGCCGGTGAGAAGCGACAGGTCGCCGAAGGTCCCGGCGTAGCGCAGCTCGTTGCTGAACTGTTTCTGGTCGATGATCTGATATTGTTCGAAAAACCGGCCCGGCAGCGAGTCGACGTCGAGGCCGAATGCGGTGTCGAGCTTGCGCCAGCCAAAGATATTGGTGATCCGTCCGTCACCGAAACCGACGTCGAGATTGGCTTCGAGCGTGGCATTTTTATAGCGGATGTCGGCGCCGCCGATGCGGCTTCCAGCCACGTCGAAGCTGTCGGGATCATAGATCGCGCGGTTCTGCGACGGCGTTTCGTCCCTGGCGTCGATGTCGCCGATCTCGAAGCGGCCGACGAGCGACAAAGACGGCGACGGCGTCAGCGCAAAGGCCAGACGCCCGATCGCGGTCCGGCTGCCGCCATAATTATTTCCGTCGGCCTCATTTTCGAACCAGCCTTCGTCCTTGTTGAAATAGCCCGCCGCCTTGATCGACAAAAGGTCGGTCACGACCGGACCCGACACGACCGCCGACGCCGTGTAGTTCGGCCCCGTTTCGATGCCCGCCCGGACATCGACGATGGTATCCTTGCCGGGCGTCGTCGTGCGGATGACGACGGCGCCGCCGGTGACATTCTTGCCGAACAAGATGCCCTGCGGGCCGCGGAGCAGCTCGATCGCCTCGATATCGAACCCGTCGAGCAATACCCCTGCCGATGTGCCCAGATAGACCCCGTCGACAAACACGCCGACGGTGGGATCGAGCGACGGGATCGAGCTGTTGGTGCCCAGCCCGCGAATGGTGAAATTGGCAGTGCCCTTCACCGTGCCGATCGGATTGAGCTGCACATTCGGCGCGACATTGCCGATGCTTTCCAGCCCACGAAACTCCGAACGGTCGAGTTCGGCCTTGGCAAAGGCGGTGATCGCGATCGGCACATCCTGGAGCCGCTCGCCATCGCCGCGCTTGGTTGCGGTGACGATGATGTCATTGTCGCTGGCGTCTTCGGCGGCGGCGTCGGTATCGGACTGCGCCTGTGCCGGCAGAGCGATCAGCGCGGCGGCGAGACAGGTTGCCGAGGCCCCCATGGCGGTCCAGCGGCGGGTTCCGGTCCGGGCATGCCGCAGCATTCCAATAATCTTGGTCATTTCCACTCCCTCATCTGATGTTTGATTTTCTGAAGATCGTCGGTGCGCGATCAGCCTGTCGACCGCCGCGCTTTACCCATGAGACCCAGCGCCTCGAAATCGACGACAGGCCCCTTCGTCTCGCGGGTCTTGAGAAGATGCTTCATGACCCGGCCACTGGCGTTGCGCGGCAGCGCGTCGGCGCTTTCGATGAACCGCGGGACGGCGAAATAGGGCAGGACCGCCGCGAGGTGGCGATGCAGGTCGGCGGGATCCAGCGCCCCCGCCGCAACCACCACCGCATGGATCATGTCGTCGACTTCGCCCGCCACATGGACGCCGAAGACGGCCGCCTCGCTGATCGCCTCATACTGCAGCAGCGCGCGCTCGACCTGAAACGCCGACACATTTTCGCCGCGGCGGCGCATGAAGTCGGCCTTGCGGTCGAAAAAGGTCAGAAAGCCCTCGCGATCGACCTTGCCGAGGTCGCCGGTGCGCAGCCACCCGTCGCGTATCTTGGCGTCGCTCGCCGCGCTCTGCTTCCAATAGCCGGAGAAGAAGACCCCCGGCGCCAGCGCCCGTACGACAAGTTCGCCGAGTTCACCGGCGGGCAGAAATTCGCCCATCTCGCTCATCGCCCGAACCTCCATATCGGGCAGGACACGGCCGTGGGTGTCGCGTTTGCGCGCGCCGACGACGCTGCTCATCGCCACCGCCGCGCATTCGGTCTGTCCGTACATCTCGCCGAGGCACTGGGCGCCGAAACGGTCCTCGAAGGCCTGTTGGACTTCGGGTGCGAGCGGGGCGAAAGCGCAGAGGCGAAGATTATGGGACCGGTCGTGCGCGCCCGCGGGCTGGCCGAGCAGCGCCATGCCCAAAAACCCGACGCCAAGCGACAGCGTCGCGGCCGTTTCGGCGGCGCGGCGCATGAAGCCGCTGGCGCTGAACCCCGCTTCGACAACGAGCGCGGCATCGGCGACCAGCGCCGATACCAATGTCATGAAGGCGGCGGCGTGATAGAGCGGCGCGACGGTGAGATAGATGTCGTCGCGCGAAAGCCCCAGCGGTTCGACGATGATCGCGCCGCCGCGATGCAGCGCGTGATGATTGATGAGGCAGCCCTTCGGCGCCCCAGTCGTCCCCGAAGTATAGAGGATCGCCGCTGGGTCGTTCCAGTCGAGTTCGACCGGCCCCCTCCCCTCCGGCGCCGCCAGCAGATCCTCATGGCGGCACCATTTCTCGGGGTGCGCGGAGGCGGACACCTCGCCCTCGACGAGAATGAGGAGCTCGACCCCGGGCAGATCGGCCATCAGCGGCTCGACAACCTGCGCGGTCGCCGCATCGACGACCACCGCCCGCGCATTCGAATCGATCAGCTGATGCGCCAGCGCCTCGCCGCGCAAATGAACATTCAGCGGCGCGCAGATCGCGCCCAGCGACGACAGCGCAAAGACATGATCGAGGACGGGCAGACGATAGGCCGCGAGAATGGCGACGATGTCGCCGCGACCGATTTGCCGATCGGCGAGGCCCGCCGCCACGCGCCGGACCCGATCCTGCAGCGCGGCAGCGGACAGGACCGTATCGGCGAAGGTCACGAAATTTGCATCGGGCAGCCGCCGGACCCGCTCGTCCAGCAGCCCGATCAGGCATCCCGTTTGTCGATACTCTTGCGTCATCTATCCTCGCCCGACTCTCTGGTTCGATAAATTGAACTTAGTTCATTGACTCGCTCGATGCAATATGAAAAAAGAACGATGTTCAATTAAAGGAGAGGCCATATGGTTGACCAGCTTGCACGCAGGCGCGTCGGAGTTTTTTCGCCCATGCGCTTCGAGGCCGACGTGCCCGACTGCATCGTGACACAGGGAGAGATTCCCAAGGCGATCGCGGGCGGCTTTTATCGCTGTGGCCCTTCGATGCGCCGCCGATCGATTCAGGGCGCCTCGGGCGTCACCTCGATGGACGGGATGATCCAGGCACTGATCATCGAGAATGGCAGCGCCCGCTTCGCCAATCGCTGGATCCGGACCCAAAAATATGCCGCCGAGGAGGCGCATGGCCGCGCGCTGTTCCGTTGGGAAGACGGCGACTTTGGCGATTGGCGCAACTGGAGCGGCGGCTTCGCACCGGTGATCAAGGACGAGATCACGAAATCGATTCCGTCGGGCACCAACAATATCAACGCCTTTCCCTTCGGGCGCGACATGATCGCGGTGGGCGAGCAGGGTTGCCCGCCGATCGCGCTCGATCCGCTCACGCTCGAGACCAGGGGCATCGTTCCCTGGTCGCGTCAGCTCTCGGCGGGCATGGCCGAAAAGGTCCATGCCGACGACAGCTCGTTCACCGCGCACCCCAAATGGGATCACGACACGGGCCAGGTCTATGGATGGACCTATCGCGACCGCTCGCCGTTCGTGACGCTTCACGTCGTCAACCCCGACGGCAGCGTCATCACCCGCGATCTCGACGATGCGCCCTATAATACGGTGGCGCACGACATCTGGCTGACCCCGAGCTATGTCGTCGTGCCCTTTCAGCCCTATATCGCCAGCTTCGATCGCGTCGCGCAGGGACTCGGGGTTTTCGGATGGAAGCCCGAGCTTCCGATCATCCTCGCGCTGATACCGCGCGGCGACGTGGCCCGCGGCACGATCCGCTGGATCAAGGCCGATATGGAGACGCAATATGTCCTCCACACGATGTCGGCCAACGAACGCGACGGCAAGCTGATCCTCGACGCGCCGATTTTCGACCGCGCGCCCTTCCATTTCGAGGATCAGTTCAAGCCCGGCGATGCCTTCAAGAGCTTCTGGGAGCTGGGCATGAGCACGCTGGGGCGCTGGACGATCGACCTCGAGAAGGGCAGCGTGACGAGCGAACGGCTCGACGACCGGCCGTGCGAACTGCCCAAGGTCGACGAACGCTTTTACGGCAAGGGCTATCGCTGGGCCTATCTGGTCGCGGGCGAACGCCGCGCCAAGGGCGGGATGCGAATGAACCGCCTCGTCGTCCGCGACGTCGTCGCCGACCAGGAAAGTTCGTACAAGTTCGAATTTGGCCTGCCGGTCGAAATCCTCGAACCGACCTTCGTGCCGCGCTCGGTCGATGCGGCCGAAGGCGATGGCTGGCTGATCGTGCCACTGTCGCATTATTGCGAGGGCTTTGGGCAATATCTGTTCTTCGACACCTCCGATGTCGCCAGCGGTCCGATCGCCACGGTCGAAATCCCCTTTCACATGGGGTGGACGCCGCACGGCCACTGGATGGACTTCCGCACAGCCGCTCTATAGGGCATCGGCGGTGACAGATTTACGGGGATCAGGCGAGAATGAAGGGGCGGCCGCGTCGAAGCGCGGCCGCCCCTCGGTGGCGCGCGCCGACCGCGAATCGATCGTCGTCGCCGCCTTGAAGATCGTCGACGCCGACGGCCCGCAGGCGCTGAACATGCGCAGGCTCGCGCGCGAGCTCAACCTCGATTCCCAAGGGTCGATCTACAATTATTTCAAGAGCAAGGGCGAGGTCGAACTCGCGGTCGCGCAGCATATTGTCGCCGACATCCGCTCGCCGAAAATCACCGCCGGTCTCGATTGGCAGGCTTGGGTGATCGACGCGGCGGCGGCGTATCACAGGACATTGCTGCAACACCCCAACGCGATTTCGCTCATTCTCGAACTCCAGCCGCGCACCTTCGGCGCGCGCGTTTTCGCCTTTGCCGAGAAATTGATGCTCGATCAGGGGGTAGCGGAACAAAAGGTCGAGGATCTGTTTCTTGCGATTCAGTCGCTTGCAGCCGGCTCGGCGTGGAACGCCAAGGTCGCCGCGAACGGGACGGCAGCGGGCGCCGAACGGGGAGCGGAACCCGATCAGGCGGCGCTCGACAGGTGGTTCCGCCGGACCTGCACGATATTGCTCACCGAGCAAGGCGCCGAATAACCCCTGGACGGAGCACGCATTGGGGCTACCCCGGCGTGGGCAATGGCTGCGCACAAGTCTCGCGATGCAAATCTACCGCCGAGCGGGGTCGTTCACGAACGCCATACCAAGGCACCCCGCGATCAAGAGCGCCACCAACGCCGCAAAGCCCGCTTGCTGACTGGACCAGATCGCGGTGACCGCGCCCACCAGCGCGGACCCGAGCCATATCGTCACCGTGCCCGAGAGCGCGTAAAGACCGAACCAGCTTCCGACGGTCGCGGGGGTGGCGAGCGAGGTCAGCATCGAGCGGCTCGACGCATAGCAACCGCAGGTGCCGATCGCGTTGAAGCAGGCGATCGCGACGAACGCCATCTCCGGCAATGTGGTGAACATCGGGCCGTCCCAAAGCGGCGCCGCGACAAAGGGGGCATAGAGAAAGCGGTCGGGGGCAAGGCCGATCAGCAGGATCTGACCGATGATGACGATCGCCAGCTCTATCTGGATCGCGCGCCGCGGACCAAAGGCGCGATCGAGGCGCGCGCCCACAAGGCCGCCGATGGCGAGGAAGCAGCTGACGATAATGGCCAAGGCGGTGAGTTCGAGCGGCCCCCATCCCATCACCCCGGCGGCGTAGATGCCGGTGTAGAGGAGGATCGCGGTCAGCCCGTCGGTGTAGGTCATGCGCGACAACAGGAACACCGCCATCGGGCGATTGGACGGCAGCGTTTTGATCGTCGCCTTGAGCTGGCGAAAGCTGTCGCCGACCCCGCCGCCGATCCCGCGCGGCGCGTCGCGCCCGATGAGGAAGAGCGGCAACGCCCCGCAGGCGAAAATCAGCGCCACGATCGGCCCGACGATCCGTTCGGGTTCATGCGCCGCGGTGGACAGGCCGAACAAGGGCGCCGCGGGCAGCCACGACGCCGCCATCTTGGCAGGCAGAACGAAACCCCACAGGATGAAGATGAGGAGCAGCACCGAAATCGCGCTGCCCAGCGCAAGCCCCGTCCCCGAGGTCGCCGACGTCTGCGCCGACGGGGCGGCAAAAGGCAGCAGCGAGTTGTGGAGCACTTCGGTATAAGCGAACATCAGACCGGCAACGAAGATGATCGCACAGGTGGCGGCGAGGCCAAGGCCATCGGGGGTCGCCCACCAAAGACTGGCGCAGCAGGCGACCAGTACGGCGGTCAGCGCCGCGAGCAGGGGTTTGCGAGGGCCGATGCGATCCATCGCGACGCCGAGCAACGGCGCGGTCAGCGCCGCCAGCAATCCATAGCTCATCCCCAGTTTGGCGACGAGACTCTGCCCGCGCACCGGATCGCCGACGAGTATCGTCGCGAGATAGGGGATGAAGATATAGACCTTGATCAGCAGCACATAGGGCGTGCGCGCACCCTCATAGAGCGCCCAGGCGCGCGCCGAGGCGGGCAATTTTCCCGCAGGCACGGCGGCGGTTCCGATCGAGGCGACGGCGGCCATTATCCCGCCTAATGCGTCGGGCCGCCGGCGGCGATCAGTCGCTCATTCTCGGCGACGACCTCCTCGGGGGTCAGGCTGAGATCGATCGGCTTGCCGAAGGGCTGCGGCACATCGATGCCGGTCTGCCAGTAGATTTCGTTCGGATTGCCTTCGGGGTCGGAGAAATAGACGCCGATCGCATTGCCATGGGTGATCACCATGCGGATCGGCGATCCATAATCCAAGATCGCACGATAGAGCGATTGCAGCGACGGCAGATCGTCGACGCGCCACGAAATCTGGTTGATCAGCTTCACATCGCGCGGCGCGGTGCGCCCCTTGGCGAGGACGATCTCGTGATGCTCGACATCGGGGCGCGACGACAGGAAGCTCGCGCCGAGTTCGGGCGCCTCGTCGGTCACGGTCAGCCCGAGAACGCGGGCATAAAAATCGCGCATCACGTCGAGATCCTCGACGTGGAGGCCGGTGTGGCCGAGCTCTGCAATACCCATCCGCCTTCTCCTCAGTTCGCGGGTATGTTCGGCGCGATCAGCACCTTCAGCTGATCGCCGGCGGGGTCGAGCAACGCATCGAACATCGCGTCCGCCCGCTCGAGCGGCACGACGGCGGTGACGATGTCCTCGGCGCGCACACGCCCGGCGGCGAGATGGCCGATCGCCTCCTCCATTTCCGCCTGCGTACAGCTTGCCGAGCCGACAATCTCGACTTCCTTTTGCACCACCGAATATTGCGAGAGCAGGACGGACGCCTTGGGCACCCCCTGCAGCACGATGCGGCCGTTGTACGCGATGAGGTCGACCGCGAGGCCCGCCGCATCGACATGGCCGGTGCATTCGAAGATCGCGGTCGGGCGCCGTTCGCCGAGCGCCGCGACGCCGTCCTGCTGCACCGCCGCCAGATCGACCGCGCGATAGCCCGATTTTTCCATCAGCGCGCGCCGCGCCGGGTTGGGGTCGACGAACACGACGTCGGTGATATCGCGCGCCTTGAGCGCCGCCGCGGTCATCGCGCCGATCGGCCCTGCCCCCAATATGCACACAGCATCGCCCGGTTTCGCGCTCGACTTGTTGACGCCATGAAAGGCGATGGCGAGCGGTTCGGTGATGCCCGCCTGGTCGAAGCTCAAACCATCGGGGATGCTGTGGAGCAGCGCGGGGCTGACGACGATATGTTCGGCATAGCCCCCCTGCGCGACGCCGTGGCCGAGCGCCGAATCGAGATGGTCTAGGCACAGATAGTCGCGCCCGCTCAAGCACATCCCGCACTGGCCGCACGGGCTGCCATGATAGAGCGCGACGCGGTCGCCTGCCGCCCAGCCGGCTACCGCCTCGCCCACCTCTGCTACGGTGCCAACGATTTCATGGCCCAGCACGCTGCCCACCGCCCAGCGCGGGTTGGGACTGGTGCGGGCGACCAGATCGGTGCCGCAGATGCCGCAGCGCTCGACGCGGACCTTGACCGTGTTCGGCGCCGTGTTCGGCTCAGCAATCTGCGCGACTTCGATCGTGCGGTCGGGGGAGATGCGAGCGACCTTCATCGGCTTGGTTCCTCGGTGATGGGGTTGGTGAGCGTGCCGATGCCCTCGACCCAGCTGGTCAGAACATCGCCGGGCTTCAGGAAGATCGGTGGCTTGCGCGTCGCGCCGACACCTTCGGGAGTGCCGGTGAAGATCAGGTCGCCCGGGTACATGGGCATCAGGTGCGAAATATACTCGATCAGTTCCCCGACCGGGAAGATGAAGTCGCTGGTCCGCGAAGCCTGCATCGTGACGCCATTGACCGCGCAGCCGAGCGCGAGATCGGCGGGGTTGGCGAATTCGTCGGGAGTTACCACCAGCGGACCGACGGGGCCAAAACCCGGCAACGACTTCGCCATCGAAAATTGCGGCATCGGGCCGAGGCGCTGGATCGACCGTTCGGAAATATCCTGCCCCGTCGCCAACCCGGCGACATGGTCCCAGGCATCGGCGGCGCGAACATTGCGTGCTTCGCGCCCCATCACGACGACCAGTTCGACCTCCCAGTCGACGCGGTCGTGGCGAATCGCCACGGCGTCGTTCGGGCCGGTCAGGCAGCTCGGGAATTTGGTGAAGATGACGGGCTGCTCGGGCGGTTCGACCCCGGCTTCGGCGGCGTGGGCGCGATAATTGGCGCCAATCGCGAAAACCTGGCGCGGCCGCGGGACCGGAAGCTGAAGCGTGGCGGGATCGACCGGAGCGTAGCTGTCGGCCGGCACGCCCCGCGCCCATGCGCGCACTTCGTCCCACGCTTCGTACAGGGCTTGGGGGTCGACCGGAAACTTGCCGCCCGAGGCGGCCGCTATGTCGACACCCTGCCCTTCGGCCGTCACAAGCCAGGCGCGGCCGCCGATACATCCGATGCGCATATGTCCTCTCCTATTTATGATACATAGTGTATCGTATATACATCCGGGCGTCAACTGGCCGGAAGATGGGCGTCACCAGGGCATGGTCGTGCCGCCATTGGCGCGCAGAACCTGGCCGGTGACGAAGCGCGCGGCATCGGAGACGAGGTAGAGGCATTGCTGCGCGATATCCTCGGGCGAACCGACGCGCCCCAGCGGCGCGCTCTTGCTCCAGCGGTCGAGATAGGCGGCGCGATCGGCGGCGCCGCCGCCGGCCGCCTCCATCGACAGGGCGGTCGGCACGAACCCCGGCGCGACAGCGTTGACGCGAATCCCGTCGGGGCCGACCTCGTTGGCCAGCACCTTGGTGAGCATCGCGACCGCGGCCTTCGAAATCGAATAGCTGGCGTTGGTCGGGATCGCGAGATCGATCGCCGATGAGACCATGTTGACGATCGCGCCGCGGCGCGCCGCGATCATCGCGGGCAGCACCGCCTGGATGCAGTGGAGCGTGCCCTTGAAATTGACCGCGAAGATGCGGTCGAACGCGGCGCGATCCATCGTTTCGATGCGCTCGCCCGAGCTCGCGACCCCGGCGATATTGGCGAGGATATCGACGCCCCCCGCCGCGAAATCGCCGAGCAGTTGCTTGACCGCGATGCGGTCGGAGACGTCGAGCGCAACCGCAGTGCCGCCAATCGCCGCCGCCGCATCGGCGGCCGCATCGGGATCGCGATCAACGCACAGCACATGCGCGCCCGCCGCGGCGAAGAGCGTGGCGGTGGCGCGGCCGATGCCCGCACCGGCGCCGGTAACGATGGCGCGGCGGCCAGCGAGAGACAGACGATCGATCATGGAAATTCCGTTTGCGGATGTGGGCGACGCGGCGGTCGCAGCAGGATGACTCACCATGGCATCGAGATCCCGCCATTGGTGCGCAGCGTCTGGCCGGTGACATAGCTTGCGGCGTCGCTGGCCAGATAGAGGATCTGTGCCGCGACATCGTCGACCGAGCAGAGTCCGCCGAGCGGCGATTTGGCGCGCCACCAGTCGAGATAGCGGTCGCGCCCCTCGGGATCGTCGGCATAGCGTATCAGGCTGAGGTCGCTGGGGATGAAGCTCGGCGCCACGGCGTTGACGCGAATGGCGTCGCCCGCAACCTCGGCAGCGAGGATCTTGGTCAGCGCCGAAATCGAAACCTTGGCGACGGCATAGCTCGCGATGGTGGCCGGCGCGATGTCGATCGCCTCCGAACTCATGTTGACGATCACCCCGCCGCCCGCGCGGCGCAGGTGCGGGACCGCAGCCTGACAACCGTTCAAGACCCCTCCGAAATGCGCTTCGAACATCGCGTCAAACGCGTCTTCGTCGAGATCGACGACGCGCTGCGAGCGCCCCGCGATCCCCGCGAGATTGCAGACGATCCGCAACATACCCGGTGCCGCCGCAGCATCGATCGCCGCGCGAACCGCGACCGCGTCGGACACGTCGAGCGTCACCGGGGTGCCGCGCACCCGCTCAGCGACCGCGCGCGCAGCATCCTCGCGAATATCGGCGCAATGCACATGCGCGCCGGCCTCGGCCAAGGCGATTGCCACGGCTTCGCCAATCGCGCCGCCGGCGCCGGTGACGAACGCGGTACGGCCATCGAGCCGCCAGGCATCAAAGGGACTCGCCATCTATCGATCTCCCATGATAGGCATATACGAAACATGGAGTATCGTATGTTGAAGGAAGATTTTGTCGGGAGCTGGCAGCTGATCGATTATGTCACGCGGCTTTCCGACGGCACCTGCATCGAACCGCTCGGTGCCGAGCCCTATGGCCTCGGCACCTATACCGCCGACGGCTGGATGTCGGCGCATCTGATGCGGCGCCACCGCACCCCGCTCGGCAGCGCGCGCCCGGCGCTGGACGAGGTCGCGCCCAACCTGCTGGCCGCCACGGCGGCGGGCTATATCGGTTATGCGGGCCGTTACACGATCGACGCCGACGCCGGCCGCGTGATCCATCATGTCGAGGCGGCCTTTCTTCCCGACTGGGTGGGGACCGACATGATTCGCGAATATCGTTTCGAGGACGATATCCTCGCCCTGCGTCCGCCCGCCGTTGGCGGAACAACCCCTGTCCTGCGGTGGCGCCGCGCCATTTGAAGCCATGTCGAACCTCTCTTGCAAAACCGCCTTGACATTACGGTACATATTGTATCGTATATAGGCATGGATCGGCAGGAGCGGTCAAGGGGCGAGTTTCCCCTTGCCGCAAAAAGCCGGCAAATGAGGGAGAGGACCCATGATGGCGCGTCGCACGATTCGGATGATTGGCTTGATGCTTGGCAGCGCGATGCTGCCCGGGATCGCTTTGGCGCAGGAGACGGCCCAGAAAGCGCCGTCCCAGCCGGCGGCCGCCAATGATTTTGCCGACGAAATCATCGTCACCGCGCAAAAGCGCGAACAATCGCTGCAGGACGTCCCGATCGTCGTCACCGTCGTCAATGCGCAGCTGCTGCAGGATGCCGGCATCCGCGACATCAAGGACCTGACCGTCCTCACCCCCGGCCTCACCGTCGTCTCGACCGCGAACGAAACCCAGTCGACCGCGCTCATCCGCGGCGTCGGCACCGCGGGCGGCAATGTCGGCCTAGAAAGCTCGGTCGGCGTCGTGATCGACGGCGTCTATCGCCCGCGCACCGGCGTCGCGCTCGGCGATCTGGGCGAGACCGACCGGATCGAAGTGCTCAAGGGGCCGCAGGGAACGCTGTTCGGCAAGAATACCTCCGCCGGGGTGATCAATGTCGTCACCGCGAAACCAAGCTTCACGCCTTATGTTCGCGCCGAAGCGACGATCGGCAATTATGACGAGGTCGGCGGTTCGGTCTCGGTCGGCGGCCCGATCGTCGCCAACCGCCTCGCCGCGAGCCTGTTCGCGGTCCACCGCAAGCGTGACGGCTTTTACGACGTCGTCACCGGCAAGGGTCCGCGCACCCGCGACAATGATGCCGACCGCCGTTTCTGGTCGCTGCGCGGCCAGCTCTATTTCACCAACGAGGCCGGTTTCGACGCGCGGCTGATCGGCGACATCACCCGCCGCGACGAAAATTGCTGCGTCGCCGTCCAGCTCGTCAACGGGCCGACGACGGCGATCGTCAACGCGCTGGCGGGGGCCGGCAATGGCGTCCTTTCGCCCGCCGACCCCGATCGCCGCCTCGCCTTTTCGAACCGCGACACGACGCAGAAGATCCGCGACGGCGGGTTAAGCCTCGAGATGAATTATGATCTGGGCGATACCATTCTCACCTCGATCACCGCCTGGCGCGACTGGCGCTGGGTGACGGGATCGGATTCGGACTATAGCGGCGCCGATATCCTTTATCGCCAGGCCAATGGCGGGACGATGAATCGCTTCCGCCAGTTCAGCCAGGAATTGCGCGCGACCGGCAGCACGGGGCGGCTCGATTATACGGTCGGCGCCTTTTACGCGCACGAACTGCTCGATAGCCGCGTTGCCCAGCTCTATGGCAGCGACTTCCAGCCCTTCCTCAGCCTTCTCTTCTCGGGCGGTGCCAACCCCGCCTTTCTCAAGCCGATCCTCGATCTGGCGACGCCGGGCACCGGATCGCGCGACGTTTACAAGCAGACCGGCGACACCTTCGCGCTGTTCACCAACAACAGCCTCAAGATCACCGACGCGCTCGAACTGACGGTGGGGCTGCGCTACACGATCGATCGCAAGAAGGCGGTGGCGGACTATGATGCGACCGACGGCGGCGCCTTGTGCGACGCCGGGCAGGCAACCGGGTCGGCCGCGATCATCGGCGCGCTGTGCAATCCCTTCTTCAATTCGAACTTCATCGGCCTGACCAACAGCCAGAAGCGAACCGAAAAGGCGCTGAGCGGCACCGCGAAGCTGGCCTATCGTTTCTCGCGCGAACTCATGACCTATGCGAGCTATTCGCGCGGCTATAAATCGGGCGGGTTCAACCTCGATCGCGTCGCCTTTCCCTATGCGGCGGGGAACGCCAATTCGCTCCAGCCCGTGCTCGACACCCGCTTCCCCGGCGAGTTCGTCGATTCGTTCGAGATCGGCTTCAAATCGACCCTCGCCGACCGCCGGGTCTTCCTGAATGCGGCGGCCTTCTATCAGGATTTCACCGACTATCAGCTCAACGCCTTCAACGGCTTTTTCTTCTCGGTCTTCCCGGTTCCCGAGGTCACCTCGAAGGGCATCGATGCCGACATTTTGTGGCGCCCGAGCCGCAGCTTCACGCTGCAGGGCGGCCTGACCTATGCCGACACGCGCTATTCGGAAAAGAACCGCGCGCTGCTGTCGCTGACGCCATCGACCGCGCGGCTGCCCGGCGAACGGCTCAACCTCGCGCCGCTCTGGTCAGCCTCGCTGTCGGCGACGCACGAACTGCCGCTCGGCGGCGGGCTGGTGCTGCGCTCGAACGCCAATATGCGTTACAGCTCCTCCTATAATGCTGGCAGCGACCTGAACCCGCTCAAGCTCCAGAAAAGCTATGCGGTGATCAACGCCCGCATCGGCATCGGCGACGAGGACAAGCGCTGGGGCGTCGACCTGTGGGCGAACAACCTCACCGACAAACTCTATATGCAGAACGCCTTTGACGCCCCCTTCCAGTCGGGCAGCATCAACGCCTTCCTCGGCGCGCCGCGCACCTATGGCGTGACGTTGCGGGCGGGGTTTTGACCTCTCCCTTTTCTGACGAACTGGCCTCGGTCGCGCGCGTGATCGAGGCCGAATTTCTGGATACGGGGCGCTTCCCGGGCGGACATTTGCGCATCCTCGTCAAGGGCGAGAGCATTTTCGACGCCCGGCTCGGCCAGATGGATGTTGCGCGCGAGCGCCCCTGGTCCGAAGACGCGATCGTTCGCATCTATTCGATGACCAAGCCGGTCGTATCGGCGGCGCTGATGCAACTGGTCGAACGCGGCGCCGTCGCCCTCGATCAGCCCGTTTCCGACTTTCTCCCGGCATGGCGGGACCAGCGCGTCTGGGTCGCGGGATCGGGCGAGACCATGGAGACCGTCGCGGTCGCGACCCCCGTCACGCTACGCCATCTGCTGACCCACACCGCCGGACTGACCTATGGCACGCGGCTCGCGCTGATCGGCGGCCAGAAGGTCGAGGATCCGGTGGCGCTCCGCTATGCACAAGCCGACGCGGCGGCGGCAGACGGACTGCTCGCCTATGCCGACGCCCTGGGACAATTGCCGCTGCGCTATCAACCCGGGACGCGCTGGATGTATTCGGCCGCGACCGATGTCGTCGGCGCGATCGTCGAGGTCGCGGCGGGCGCGCCGCTCGGCAACGTCCTCGAGCGGGAGATTTTTGCCCCGCTCGGCATGGCCGACACGGGGTTCTTTGTTC
Source organism: Sphingopyxis sp. GW821-FHT02C12 (assembly GCF_059421785.1). Classification (NCBI taxonomy): domain Bacteria; kingdom Pseudomonadati; phylum Pseudomonadota; class Alphaproteobacteria; order Sphingomonadales; family Sphingopyxidaceae; genus Sphingopyxis; species Sphingopyxis sp. GW821-FHT02C12. The sequence goes on along the minus strand of NZ_JBWKVQ010000001.1, from coordinate 1,561,089 downwards.
CGCCCGAAAAAGCGGGGCGGCTGGGCGCCTGCTATATCGCCACCGCCGACGATCCGCTGCGCCTGGTCGATGACGCCGCGTCCAGCCCGTTTCTGGCGCCACCGCGCATGGAATCGGGCGGCGGCGGATTGCTATCGACCATGGATGACTATGCGCGCTTCGCGGAGATGCTGCGCCTGTGCGGAGACGGCCTGCTGACGTCCGCATCGGTCGCGGCGATGGCATCGAACCAATTGCCCGGCGGCACCGAGTTGAAGGACATCGCACTGATCGGCGACCCGCGGCTGCTGCCCGATGGCATGGGTTTCGGGTTCGGCCTCGCGACGACGCTCGACGCAAAGCGCGCCGGTGCTCCGGCCGATGGCGATCATTTTTGGAGCGGCGCGGCGACGACGGTCTGGTGGGTCGATCCCGCGCGCGACCTGACGGTGATCTTCCTGACCCAGTTGTTGCCGGCGACGGCTTATGGCTTCCAGGACTGGCTCAAGCGGCAGATATATTCTGCCATCGACTGACCCTTCCCTTACCAGCCCGCTTGCGCCAAAAGACCGCATGCCAAGCCCCGCCACAGCCTCTGCCGCAGATCCGACGCCGTCCGACAAGCCGCAGATGGGACGCCCGCGCTCGGCCGATGTCGACCGCCGGATTTTCAAGGAGACGCTCGACGTCGTGTCCGAACGCGGGTTTTCGGGCGTGACGGTCAACGAGATTTGCGAGCGGGCAGGGATCAGCCGGGCGACCTTCTATCGCCGCTATCCGAGCCCCGCCGAAGCGCTGGCCGAGGCAATCAACGAGGCGTTCGAATTCCATGCGCTGCCGCATTCGCAAGACCCTGTCGAATATCTGCTCGAGTTCGCGCAATCGATCGAGCGATCCTACTCCGATCCACGCATCGCCCCCGCGATCGGTTTTTTGATCGGCGAGTATAAGGCCAAGCCCGAGGTCTATGAGGGACTACAAAACGGCCTGCGCGAACGGCGGGCGCACGTCCGCGCCGCGCTGGAGAAGATGGATACGCTTCCCCGCCAGACGGACCATCCGCTCGACATCGACGAAGTGCTGGTCATCCTGTCGTCGCTCGCATGGAATGCGGCGGTGACGCAGCGCAAGCTCGACGCCGACGTGCTGCGCACGATCATCGGCCGACTTATCCGCTAGGGACGCATCGCCGTGCTCATCGCCCGGCCGATGCGCGCCGAACCGAACGCGAAGCTCCGATACGGGAGGCCCAGATCGATAAAATCGCGAAGGCCGGCAAATTTTTTCAAGCCATCGGGTAGCTCTGTCAGCAATGGGCCGGTTGCCGCCTGTCCGGTTCTGGCGCGTCCGTTCAAAACGCGGACGGCGTGGGTTGCCTCTGGACCGCCGAAATGCGCCATTGACGCGGCGACACGCCGAACATCTGGCCATGCCAACGGGTGTAAGCGCCGATCGATCCGTAGCCGAGCATTTCGGCGACATCGGTGATCCGCGTGCGCGGATTGGCGAGATATTGCGTCGAAAGCTGCATGCGCGCCCGGTTGAGAAGGTCGCTGAAGCTCGTCCCGTCGGCGTCGAGCATCCGCTGCAGCGTCCGCACCGTCGTTCCCATCGATTCGGCGCAATATTGGATCGTCGCGCGCCCCGAAGGCAGCAGGAGCATGATCAGCTGCTCGACCTCTTGCGAGGCGGTGCGCATCGCGGGGTTCATCACCGACGAGATCAATTCGCGCGCGTGACCGGCAAGCGCGGAATCGGCACGCGCCGCCGGCCGGTCGAGATCGGCCGCCGCGATCACGAGACCGTTGAACTCGCAGTCGAAGGTGAGCGTGCAATGGAACAGCCGCCGATAGACCTGCATCTCGGGCACCGGCGGCCTGGCGCGCGAAAAGCACACCGAGAGCGGCGACCAGCCATCGCCCAGCACGCTCGCGCAGAGGCGCGCGAGAACGCCCAGCGCGAGATCGGAGGACTGGCGATGCGGTTCCGGACTGCTCAGCGCGAAATCTTCGCGCAGCACGACCTCCTCACCGAAGGGTTCGACATGCAGGACGAGGGTCGAGTTGATCTGGTTGCGAAATTCGGTGATCGCCTGAAGCGCGAGGCGAAGCGTCGGCTGGTGCGCGATCAGCAGGCTGGCGACACCGAGATTGGCGAGCGCCCGCTCCTCGGCCATGCGAAGGCCGAGCGTCTCGCACCCGGTCGCTTCGGCGCTGCGTTCCAACAGGCGCATCGTGGCGCGCGCCGAGATCAATTGTTCGGGATTCGCGAACAATTCGGGCGACAGGCCGCATTCGCGGAGCAGGGGCCGCGGGTCGGCCCCCAGCCCCCGCATCGCCGGGAAATAGCCGGTCAGCGCCGCAACGCGGACGAGTTCGGCCACGCTTCTCTCCTTCGCTCGCGCCATTGGCGTCTATTGCCAAAATTATGTCATGAAATGTGAAAAGTACAAGGGAGCGCTGCTCTACCCCCAACGAAACGGGAGAGTATGAGATGGCAAAAGCCGTTCGCTTTTATGAAACTGGTGGCCCCGAAGTTCTGCGGGTCGAGGATGTCGCGGTCGGCGACCCCGGTCCGGGCGAGGTCCGCATCCGCCATGCCGCCGTCGGCTGCAACTTCGCCGACACCTATTTCCGCTCGGGCTATTATCCCGCACCGCTTCCCGCCGGGATCGGCGTCGAGGGTGCCGGGGTGATCGAGGCCGTCGGCGACGGCGTCACCGGCTTCGCGCCCGGCGACCGCGTCGCCTATAACGGCAGCCCGCTCGGCGCCTATAGCGAGGCGCGCGTCATGCCCGCGGCGCCGCTGTTCAAGCTGCCCGATTCGATTTCGTTCGAGGACGCCGCCGCGTCGACGATGCGCGGCCTGTCGGCGACCTATTGGCTCGCCAAGACCAATCCGCGCATGAAGGCGGGCGACACGATCCTGCTCCACGCCGCCGCCGGAGGGGTCGGGCTGCTCGCGGTCCAGCTCGCCAAGCTGATGGGACTGCGCGTCATCGGCACCGTGTCGAACGAAGCCAAGGCCGAAAAGGCGTTGTCGCTCGGCTGCGACGAAATCATCTTCTACCGCCGCGAGGATGTCGCGGCGCGGGTCAGGGAATTGACCGGCGGCGAAGGCGTGACGACGGTGTTCGACAGCGTCGGCAAGGACACGTTCGAAGGCTCGCTGAAATCGCTGAAGCGGCGCGGCGTGTTCGTCGCCTGTGGCACCGCGTCGGGGCCCTTCCCGCCGGTCGACGCCTTCCAGCTTCTGATGCAGGGCTCGGTCTATTTCACCCGCCCCGGCTTCGCCGATTATTATGCCGATCCCGCCGAGCGCGCCGAGCTGTCGGACCTGTGGTTCGGCCATCTGGCGGCAGGCCGCGTCAAGGTCGAGATCGGCCAGCGCTACGCCTTGGACGACTGTGTCGCCGCGCATCGCGAACTCGAAGCCGGCCAGACGATTGGATCATCCATCTTCGTGCTCTGAGGGAGAGGGACGATGAAGATCGAGAAGCTCACCACCCATATCGGTGCCGAAGTCCGCGGCATCGACCTCGCCGAAGCGGCGCGCAGCGACGATCTGTTCGGCGAAATCCGCGCCGCGCTGCTCGCCCACAAGGTCTTGTTCCTGCGCGATCAGAACATCGCCCGCGCCGATCATGTCGCCTTCGCGAGCCGCTTCGGGGCGCTCGAGGACCACCCGGTGGTCGGCAGCGACCCCGATCACCCGGGGCTGGTCCGGATCTACAAGGACGAGACGTCGCCGCCCGACTATTATGAGAATAGCTGGCATTGCGACGCGACCTGGCGCGAGGCGCCGCCGCTCGGCGCGGTGCTGCGCTGCGTGACCTGCCCGCCGGTCGGCGGCGACACGATGTGGGCGAATATGGCCAAGGCCTATGCCGACCTGCCCGACGCCGTGAAGGCGACCATCGCGCCGCTGAAGGCGCGCCATTCGATCGAGGCGAGCTTTGGCGCGCGGATGAGCGAGGACCAGCGTCATGCGCTGAAGGCGCGCTTTCCCGATGCCGAGCATCCGGTCGTCCGCACCCATCCCGAAACCGGCGAGAAGATCCTGTTCGTCAACGGCTTCACGACGCATTTCACCAATTTCCACACCGCCGAGAATGTCCGCTACGGTCAGGATTATGCGCCGGGAGCGAACCAGCTCCTCGCCTTCCTGATCGGCCGCGCCGCGATCCCCGAATATCAGGTGCGCTGGCGCTGGCAGCCGAACAGCGTCGCGATCTGGGATAACCGCTCGACCCAGCATTATGCCGTCATGGATTACCCGCCCACGATCCGCCGCATGGAGCGCGCGGGCATCGTCGGCGACCGCCCCTTTTAACGATCGACAAGGAGAGAGAATATGCAGTTTCTCGACGACAGCCTGCTTCCCGAAACGCAGGACAAACTGGTCATCACCGTCGCGCCCTATGGCCCCGAATGGCATCCCGACGATTTCCCCGAGGATATTCCGCTCACCATGGAAGAGCATATCCAGAAGGCGGTCGATTGCTACAACGCCGGCGCCACCGTTCTCCACCTCCATGTCCGCGAAGAGGATGGCTCGGGGTGCAAGCGCCTGTCGAAATTCAACGAGCTGATCGCCGGGGTGCGCGAGCGGGTGCCCGACATGATCATCCAGGTCGGCGGCTCGATCTCCTTCGCCCCCGAAAGCGACGAGGACGGCGCCGAAGCGAAATGGCTGTCGGACGAGGTGCGTCACATGCTCGCCGACCTGAAGCCCGCGCCCGATCAGGTGACGATCGCGGTCAACACGACCCAGATGAACATCATGGATCTGATGACCGAAGAGGAATATGGCCAGACCTCGCTCGCCAATCCGGCGCTGTATCAGGCCTATCGCGAGATGGTGGTGCCGGCGGGACCGCAGTGGGTCGAAGAGCATCTGCGCCGGCTGACCGCGGCAGGCATCCAGCCGCATTTTCAGCTCACCTGCATGCCCGACATGGAAACGGTCGAGCGGCTCGTGCGACGCGGGCTGTACAAGGGTCCGCTCAACCTGACCTGGGTCGGCATCGGCGGCGGCTTTGACGGGCCGAACCCCAATAATTTCATGGAGTTCATCCGCCGCGCCCCCGACGGCTCGACCGTCACGCTCGAATCGCTGATGCGCCACGTGCTGCCGGTCAATGTCATGGCGATGTGCCTCGGCCAGCATGTCCGCTGCGGCATCGAGGACACGCTCTACGACCAGCATGGCAACAAGATGACGTCGGTCCAGGGGGTCGAGCAGATCGTCCGTATCGCCAGGGAGCTTGGCCGCGAGGTCGCGACCGGCAAGGAAGCGCGCGAAATCTACAAGATCGGCGTGCAATATAATTCGGTCGAGGAAACGCTCGCCAAGCTCGGCATGGCGCCCAACCGCCAGCCCGGCCAGCGCGCGCTGCCGCTGCGCTACGCGGCCTGAGGCGGGAGCGCGGCGATGGCCTTCGGCGGCGACACGACGATCCTCTTCGTTCCCGGGCTTCGGGATCATGTCGAGGATCATTGGCAGACCCATGCCGCACGGGCGATCCCCGGCGCGGTGACGGTCGAACCGCTCGCCGCCGACCGACTGAGCCGCGCGGGGCAAGTCGCGGCGCTCGACGCCGCGCTTCGCGCCATACCCGGCGAGGTGGTGATCGTCGCGCATAGCGCCGGGTGCCTGACGACGGTGCATTGGGCGCTGGCGCCGACGCGGACGATCCGCGCGGCGCTGCTCGTCACCCCCGCCGACATCGAGACCCCGCTCCCCGCGGGCTACCCCGAACCAGCCGCGCTCAAGCAAGGCGGCTGGTTCCCGATCCCGCGCAAGCCCCTCCCCTTCCCCGCCATCACCGTCGCGAGCCGCAACGATCCGCTCGCAGCGTTCGACCGGGTCGTCAGCTTCGCCGACGCATGGGGTACGGCGCTGCACGACGCCGGCGAGGTCGGGCATCTCAACCCGGCCGCAGGCTATGGTCCCTGGCCCGCGCTGTTCGGGTTGCTCGACCGGCTCGACGATCACGCCAGGGCTGCGACGTTGTGAGCACCACCCCGATCAGCGACGCGATGCGCGCGGGCGGCCAGTGGAACGCCGCGTGGGACGAGATGGCAGCGCTCGACCCCGAATGGCTCGAAACCTTCCTCGCCGCGGGCACCTTGCCGTTGCGGCGCGGGGTTCTCGATCCCAAGATTTACGAATTTCTTGCAATCGCGGTCGATGCCTCGTGCACGCATATGTATGCGCCGGGCACGCGCCGCCACATCGCCGCCGCGCTCGACAAGGGCGCGACACCCGAGGAAGTGATGGCAGTGCTCGAAGCCGTCGCGGTGCTCGGGCTGCACTCGGTCGCGCTCGGCGCGCCGATGCTGGTCGAGGAAATGAAAGCACGCGGGCTGACGATAGCCGACGGCGGGGCGGACTGACATGCAATCGCCCGCCTATCCTCGAACGACGCAAGGGAGGCGGCTATGGCGGTAATGGCACCTGCGGCGAGTCCCGGCGTCGCGATGAGCGGCCCGCGCGATACGACGCTCTATGGCTGGATCGTCTTCGCGCTGAGCTTCGGGCTCCTGATCTCGGACTATATGGCGCGGCAGGTGCTCAACGCGGTCTTTCCGCTGCTCAAGACCGAATGGGTCCTAAGCGATGCCGAGCTCGGGCTGTTGTCGGGGGTCGTGGCGCTGATGGTCGGGCTGCTGACCTTCCCACTGTCGCTCGCCGCCGATCGCTGGGGCCGGGTGCGCAGCCTCGCGTTGATGGCGGCGCTGTGGAGTTTTGCGACGCTCTTCTGCGCGGTCGCCGCGAGCTATGAGCAAATGCTCTTCGGCCGCGTGATGGTCGGGGTCGGCGAGGCGGCCTACGGCAGCGTCGGTATCGCGGTCGTGATCAGCGTCTTTCCGCAGCGGCTGCGCGCGACGCTGTCGGCCGCCTTCATGGCCGGCGGGCTGTTCGGCCAGGTGCTCGGCGTCGCGATCGGCGGCGAAATCGCCGCGAGCCACGGCTGGCGGACCGCCTTCGCCGTCATCGGCCTCGGCGGCCTGGCGCTCGCGATCCTCTATCCGTTGGTGGTTCGCGAGAAGCGGATCGCCGAGATCGCCGGGGCGGGCGCGCTCACCGCCCATGGGTCGGGGGCCGCCCCGCGCGCGTCGCTGCGCGCGCTGTTCGCCAACCGCAGTGTGCGGCTCGCCTATCTCGCAAGCGGGGTGCAGCTCTTTGCTGCCGGCGCACTCCCGGCCTGGCTGCCGAGCTATTTCAACCGCTATTATGCGATGCCGGTCGACGCGGCCGGGCGCATGGCGGCGCTGTTCCTGCTGATCTGCGGCTGCGGCATGGTGCTGTGCGGCATGGCGAGCGACCGCGCCGCGCAGGGCCGACCCGACCGCAAGATATTGCTCGCTTCGGGCTATGGCTTCGGCAGCGCGATCGCGCTCAGCTTCGCGCTGATGCTGCCGCCAGGGCTGCCGCAACTCGTGCTGCTCGGTATCGCGATGTTCCTTGTCGCCGGGACGACCGGCCCCGCCGGCGCGATGGTCGCGAACCTGACCCCCGCCGCGCTCCACGGTTCGGCCTTCGCGACGCTGACGCTCGCGCATAATCTGCTCGGACTCGCACCGGGGCCGATCCTGACCGGGCGGATCGCCGACACGGTCGGGCTGCTCGACGCGCTGCGTTTCCTGCCCGCCGCCGCCGTCATCGCCGCGCTGCTCTTTCTCGCCGCGCGGCGCAGCTATCTCGCCGACCTCGATACGGTCGCATCGCAACCCTAGGAACCCGCCTCATGCCATCCCTTGTCACGCGCGTCGCCGCACCGGCGCCGGGCCTTGCCATCGCGCTCGTCGTCGCCGCGACCGCGACCTTCCTGTCCCAACATTATGACGCCCCGGTCATGCTTTATGCGTTGCTGCTCGGCATGGCGCTCAACTTCGTGACCGAAGCGCCGCGTGGACAGGCGGGGATCGACTTCGCCGCCAAGGGACTGATGCGGATCGGGGTCGCGCTGCTCGGCTTCCGCATCGGCTGGGATCAGGTCTCGGCACTCGGCTGGGGTCCGGTGGTGATGGTCGTGACACTGGTCGGCGCGACGATCCTGATCGCGACCCTCGCGGCGCGCGCGATGGGGTTCAACCCGCTGTTCGGCTTCCTGTCGGGCGGCGCGACCGCGATCTGCGGCGCCTCGGCGGCGATGGCGCTGTCGGCGGCGCTGCCCCCGAACGACCGGAAAGAGCAGGCGACCCTGTTCACCGTCATCGGAGTATCGGCGCTGTCGACGACCGCGATGGTGCTCTATCCGCTGATCACGCGCGCGCTGGGGCTGGGCGATCATGCCGCCGGCATCTTCATCGGTGCGACGATCCATGACGTCGCGCAGGTCGTCGGGGCGGGCTATGCGATCTCGCCCGATGCCGGCGACACCGCGACGATCGTCAAGCTGCTCCGCGTCGCGATGTTGCTGCCCGTCATCCTCGTCGCCGGACAGATCAGCCGGCGCGAGGCGGGGGCGGCCGGGACCGAACGCCCGCCGCTGCTGCCCTGGTTCGTCGTCGCCTTCGTCGCACTGGTCGCGCTCAACAGCTTCGTCACGCTGCCATCAACGATCACCGAGGCGGGAAACACGCTGTCGAGCTGGTGCCTCGTCACCGCGATCGCCGCGATCGGCATGAAGACCCGGCTCGGCGACCTGGTGCAGGTCGGCTGGAAGCCGGTCGCGCTGATGGTCGGCGAGACCGTGCTGCTCGCAGCGATGGTGCTCGGCTGGCTCGCCATAGCGCCACTGTGACGCGCATTGCAAAAAACCTGTCGTGAAATGTGAAATATCGCCGTCCGAGCGCCGATAGCTTTCGATCAAAGATCGCCAATAGATCATCCTGGGAGGGAAATATGAAAACGATTGCCTGCACGAGCCTTGCCGCCTTCGCCGCCGCACTCGCGGCCACGCCAGCCGCCGCACAGGAAACGGCCCCCGCCGACGTCGCGGCCGACGTGGGCGACACGATCGTCGTCACCGCGCAGAAGCGCGCCGAGAATATCCAGGACGTGCCGATCTCGATCGCAGCGGTCAGCGGCGAGGCGATGGAAAGCGCCAATGTGCTGACCGTGATGGACCTCGGCCGGGTCGCGACCAATTTCCAGACGGTGCGCTCGTCGAACACCGGCTCGACGCGCATCGGCATCCGCGGCGTCGGCAGCCTCGCCAACACCCTGATCGAGCCGAGCGTCGCGGTGTTCGTCGACGGCGTCTATGTCCCGCGCTCGGGCTCGATCCTCGGCGCCTTCCTCGACATCGACGGGGTCGAGGTGCTGCGCGGGCCGCAGGGCACCCTGTTCGGCCGCAACGCCAGCGTCGGCGCGCTGTCGATCCGCAGCGCGCTGCCCGAGAATGAATTTTCGGGCGCGGTCTCGGCCGAAGCCGGATCGTTCGATCGCTACAAGCTGTCGGGACACGTCAATATTCCGCTCGGCGAAAACGTCGCGGCGCGCGTCGCGGCGATGGGCCAATGGTATGACGGACCGTGGAAGAACCGCTACGACGGCAGGACCTATGGCGGGTCCGACGACGTCGCGGTGCGCGGCACCGTCAAGGCCGAGTTCGGCAATCTCGAATGGATCGTGCGCGGCGATTATGTGCGGCTCGACGGCGACGGCGTCGTCAATTTCGACTTCGACCCCGCCTCGGTCGCCCCGGCGCGCCTCGCCTTCCTCCGCGCCGCGTTCAGCGGCGGCTCCGACACCAATTTGAACGACCGGGTGATGAACCAGTCGGTCGCCTCGGGGCTGCTCGACAAGAATTGGGGCGTGTCGAGCATCGCCTCGCTCGACATCGCCGGCGGATCGACGCTGCGCCTCGTCAACAGCTATCGCAAATGGACGAACGACCAGCTCGACGGCGACATCGTCTTCCTGCCCGTCCCGCTTGCGACGCGGCGCAGCCTGTTCGATTCGGGGAGCTGGAACCACGAGCTGCAATTCATCTCGCCCGAACGTGAATGGCTGAACGGTCATTTCGACATGGTCGCCGGTCTTTACTATTTCGAAGAGAAATTTGCGCTCGGCGAGCAGCTCAATATGGACACGCAATATTGCAACGTCCTCGTTCCCGCCGGGCCGGGGCGCACCGCCTGCGCCGCCTATTACGCCAGCACCGGCGGCATCGCGGCGACCGATCAGGATGTGTTCCAGAAGGTCCGCAGCATCGCCGCCTATGCGCAGGGCAACATCTACCTCGCCGACGCGCTGACGCTGACGCTCGGCGGGCGCTGGACCAACGACCGCAAGCGCGGCAGCTATTCGCAGCTCTCCAGCCCCTTCACCCAGACGATCCGCGCGCCCGAAGTGCTGGACTATCCCGGCCTCTCCGAAAGCCGCTTCACCTATCGCGTCAGCCTCAACTACAAGCCGTCCGACGATGTGATGCTCTTCGCCACCCATTCGACCGGCTACAAGTCGGGCGGCTATAATTCGGGCGGCGGCATACCTTCGCTGTCGACCTTCGATCCCCAAGGCAATCTGATCTCGACGCGGCGCGTGTTCGATCGCGAGACGGTCAAGAATTACGAGTTCGGTGCCAAGACGAGCTGGCTCGACCGGGCGCTGACCGCGAACATCACCTTTTTCCGCATGGACATCGCGGGCTTTCAGGATCGCGCCTTCGACGGGGTCAGCTTCGTCGTCCGCAACGCCGGCAATCTGCGCCAGCAAGGTTTCGAACTCGATCTGCGGCTCGCGCCGAGCGACCGTTTCTCGCTCTCGGGATCGCTCGCCTATCTCGACTCCGAATTCACCGATTTCACAGGCGCTTCGGGCCTGCCGGGCATCGGCGGGACGCAGGATCTGACGGGCAAGCCCAACAGTTTTTCGCCGCCATGGTCGGGCAATGTCGCGGTCGACTGGAACGGCGACATCGGGTCGAGCGGCTGGACCTGGGCGGCGAACGCCAATGTCTCGTTCGTGTCCGACCAATATGTCGGCACCGTCAACGACGCCAATCCGCAATCGATCGCCGACGGCTACGCCCTGCTCGGCGCTCGCCTGGCGCTGAACGGCCCCGACGACCGCTGGTCGCTCGCGATCTTCGGCAGCAACCTCACCAACACCCATTATCGCCCGCTCGCGGTCTATCAGCCGCTCGGCGGCGCGCTCGGCCTCAACAACGGCGCCTTTCCGGGGAGCACGGCGAATCGCGTCCTCGCGAACGAACCGCGCACCTATGGCGTCAGCGCAACGATCCGGTTTTGAAGCCAACGCTGCGGCACGTTGCTAGCGACGTCGTGCCGCAGTTGGCCGTTTGGAGACGGACCGCTTCTAGGCGGAAATCGCGCGAAGCAGACATTTGATCCTCAACAGTGCCAGCAAGTGGCCGCGCACGCTTTGCGGGGGGCCGGTGCCAACTCTTCGATGTTGGCGAAAACGCTTTCCAACGACCAGCGGAGATCGGTGATACCAGCGGCAAGGCAAGCGCCCGAAACGCGCTGGTATGCCGGTAAAGAAGTTCGTGCTTGCAGAAAACCGACACGACGAATCGCGGATGCCGGAAGATTTGGGAAGCGCACTCTCCAAACTCTTTGATTTTGATAGCGCGTTATACAAATCAATTGACTCACCTTGCGCGCCCGACCTAGCTTTGGCAGCGAACAGACGCTGGCGACCCCGTCGATCGGCGCAGCAATCCGGGAGCATATGATGACCGATCAGGCGATGAACTTCCGAGGCGACCGGCATCCGGCCGACTCCTATGAAGACGTGCTCGCACGCGAGGACCGCCCGATCCCCGCCTATATGCGCGAAGGCCGCCAGCTTGGCGACGGCGCGATGACCGTTGCGACCGAACGCTATTGCAGCCCCGCCTTCGCCGCCAAGGAGGTCCGCCACGTCTGGCTGAAGACCTGGCAGTTCGCGTGCCGCGAAGAAGACATCCCCAAGCCTGGCGATTTTCACGTCTATGAAGTCGTCGGCAAGTCTCTGATCGTCATCCGCCAGGACGACGGGTCGATCAAGGCGCTGCACAATGTCTGCCTGCACCGCGGGCGCAAGCTGGTGTCGGGCAAGGGATGCCGCAGCGAGATCAAATGCCCCTACCACGCCTTCACCTGGGCGATCGACGGGGCGTACAAGAGCAATCCGATCCCGTGGGATTTCCCGCACATCGAGCCCGCCGAATTCCGCCTTCCCGAAGCGCGCGTCGACACCTGGGGCGGCTTCGTCTTCGTCAACTTCGATCCCGGCGTCAAGCCGCTGCTCGACGTCATAGCCCCGCTGGCGACCGACTTCGAACGCTTCGACTTCGCCAACCGCTATCGCGCGATCTGGGTCCAGAAAAAGTGCCGCTGCAACTGGAAGGCGCTGTCGGAGGCCTTCGCCGAATCCTTCCACAGCATCACCACCCATCCGCAGATCCTGCCCGGGATCGGAGACGCCAACAGCCAGTTCGACTGTCCGAACGATTATGTATCGCGGCAATTCTCGGCCACAGGGATCGCCAGCCCCTTTATCGCGCCGCTGAGCGAGCAGGAGATTTTCAGCCATCTGACCGGCGCGCGCACGCGCATCGCGGTCGACGGCGGCGCGCAGTTGCCCGAAGGCGCGACCGCGCGCTCGGCGCTCGCGGCGATGGCGCGCGAGAATCTCGCCGCCGAAACGGGCAAGGACTATAGCGACGCGACCGACGGCGAGATGCTCGATTCAATCCTCTACGACGTCTTTCCGAACATGGCCTTCTGGGCCGGCCATGTCTCGAACATCGTCTATCGCTGGCGGCCCAACGGGCTGTCGCCGAACGAGGCGATCATGGACATCATGATCCTGAAGCCCGTTCCGGCGAGCGGCGAGCGTCCGCGCCCCGCCCCCGCCTTTGAAATCGGGCTCGACGAATCGATGACGCTAGCGAACGACATTCTGGGGCCCGGGCTTGCCGCGGTCTTCGAGCAGGACATGCTCAACCTGCCGCAGGTCCAGGCAGGACTCGAGGCGTCGGAGACCGGGCGCGTCTATCTTGGTCGCTATGCCGAGCAGAAGATTCGCGCGCTCCACCTGATGATCGACCGCTACATCGCCGCGGGCGAAGCCTTAGAGGCGTGACGCGGACGGTCTGAGCGCGCGGCCGGAAAGTCGCGCGCTCAGACCGGCGCGCGTTCGCGTTCGTCGACGCGCGTCAGCAGCTCGCCGATCGCATCCTCGACATTCGCCGACGAAAATTCGTTGAGCATCACGGTCAGGATATGCTGCTGCGCGCGCGCGAGGAAGACATTCTGCAGCCGCGGGTCGAAGCGATCGCGCACCGTGGGATAATCGGGGAGGTGCGTCGCGACGATCGTCGGCGCGTCGATCATCCAGTGGAAGGCATCGACGCTGATCGCGAGGCGGTACATGAAGCGGAATTCGTCGAGGCTGATCGGCGGGCCGCCGGCGGTGCGATACTGGTCAACGAACGCCTCCATCAGCGCCTCGCGCTTTGCGTCCATCAGGTCGAGTTCGGCGGCGCAGGCCATGCCCCAGAAAGCGCGCGCGATGTTCATCTGTCCTGCGCTGCCCCAGTCGAGGAAGCCGACGCCGAGGCGGTTCTGTTCGTCGCGCCAGAACCAGGCATTGTCGATGTTGATGTTCCAGTGGCACAGCGCGATGAAATCGGACGCGGCGTTCAGATAGCCATAGATCTTGTCCTGATGCTCGATCACGAGGCGCGTCTCGCGCGCGAAGCGATCGAGAAATTCGTCGGTCGCGAAATTCTTGGGCAGCAGGTGCGGCGCCTTTTTCGCATAGGCGCGCAGCCGTTCGATACGCAGGTCGACATTGGCCTGATCGTGCGGGAAGCGTTCGCCGCCGATCTGCCGCGGCCCCGGGAAGCGGAACTTCTCAGCGATCGTCGATCCCAGCTTGCCCGCGCGATGCTCGCCCGCGAGCGCCGCATTCGCACGGCTGACGACGAGATAGCGGTCGAACTGGTCGTCGAGCCGGAAATCCTGGCACTTCTCGAGCGCGGGTTCGATAGCGCCCTCGCCATAGCCGATCCGCTCGGTGATCAGGATGCCGCACAGCGCCTCGCTGTTGAAATCGGCAAAGAAGGCGGTCGGGATCGGCACCGGCAGCGGGGTCTGGATCGACAGCAGATAAAAGCGCACCTCGGCCTGCATGGGCCAGGTGAATATCTCGCGCTGCGGATGCCCCTCGTCGAGCGGAAATTTGACGAACAGCTGCCGCGCGAGCCCGTCGCCGCGCGCATATTCGACATCGAGCAGCAATTTGCGCCCCATGCCGCCGCCGACGAATTCGTCGGCGCGCGTGATCGCGGTCACCCGGTCGTCGGCCGGCAGCGTGCCCACCGCATGAAAGGCGCGCGTCAGAAAGTCGGCGCCAACCTTGCGAAAGGATTCGATCGTTGTCGGAAACTCGGTGCCGGTTTCCTCGCCTGTTACCACTTCAGGAAGCACGATATTTCCTCCATTCGGACCCGCGGGACCGGATATCCGGCGCTGGCCGGATCAATGTTCGATGATGGCGACAACCTCGCCGACGGGATAGACCTCGCCGACGACGCCGATGCGCCGGACCTTGCCCGAAACGGGGGCTTCGACGTCCTGCGCGGTCTTCTCGCTTTCGAGCGTATAGAGGATCGCGCCCTCGACGATGTCGGCGCTATCGTCGACATGCCATTCGACCAGCGTGCCTTCGGACATGCCAGCGCCGAGGCCGGGAATGCAGATTTCGGTTTTCATAGTCGCTCCAAATGATGATGTCATGAAAGGCCCGGTGCGGCCGCCCCGACAGGGGCTGCCACCGGTTCGGAACGCGCTGCGGCCGGCCGCAGCGCGGTGCAGCCGTTGCGGATGACCGCCACGTCGCGCTCGACCGCCACTGCCCTGAAATCGACGATATCGTCATCGACCCACAGGTCGACGCGCAGCGTTTCGCCGGGAAACAGCGGCGCCGTGAAACGCGCGCCGTGGCTGAAGATGCGGCTGCTATCGCCGCCCACGACATGCTGCAAAATCGCGCGGCAGGTCATGCCGAAGGTACAGAGCCCGTGCATGATCGGCCCCGGGAACCCGACGCGCATCGCGACTGCCGGGTCGGCGTGGAGCGGGTTGCCGTCGCCGTTCAGCCGATAGAGCAGCGCCTGGTCGCGCCGCGTCGGCATCGACACGCTGATGTCGGGCGCGCGCGCCGGCTCGTCGGCCTGCTGCACACGTTCGGCGCGTGGTCCGCCGAACCCCCCGTCGCCGCGCGCGAAGATCGTGTTGACCAGCGCCGCGACATCGGCGCCGCCCTCATCGGTCCAGCGTGTCTCGGTCACGACGACCGCGCCACGCCCTTCGCCCTTGTCTTCGACGCTGATCGTGCGCGTGCTGGTGAACAGCGTGTCGGCGGGCCGCAGCGGGCGATAGATAAGAATCTCCTGCTCGCCGTGGACGACCTTCGGAAAATCGAAGCTGCTCTTCCGCAGCCCCGGGCCGGCGGCCAGCGGCGGCATGATGCTACCGCCGAGCACGGTCACCGCCGTGGGCACGAGTTGCAGCCCCGGTTCGTACACGAAGGGCAATCCGCCCGCGTCCTCGCCCATTCCGATGCTCAGCGCGTAGAGGATCGCGTCCTTCGTCGTGTAGGAGAAGGAGCGCCGTTCGCTCGCTTCGCTCAATATGTCGGGGTAGTGGATCGGCACCTATTTTCCTTTTGAAGCGGATGCGCCACCCGGCAGCCCGCTCCCCGCCAAAGGCCGGGGAAGCAGGCCCGCCGGGCCGCGCCTTACCCCATGATCCGCTTGATCGCGGTGGTGACCTCGTCCTCGCTGTAGAGGAACGCCTGCTCGAGCGGCGGGCTGAACGGCACCGGGGAATATTTGGACCCGATCCGCTGCACCGGCGCCTTCAGGTCACTGAACAGCTCTTCGTGGATGCGCGAGGAGATTTCGGCCCCGGTCCCGAACGACTTGATCGCTTCGTGGACGATCACCGCGCGCCCGGTCTTGGCGACCGAGTTGAGCACGGTTTCCTCGTCGAACGGCGCGATCGTGCGCAGGTCGATGACCTCGACGTTGATGCCGTCGCCCGCCAGCCTCTCGGCCATTTCGTCCATCAGCCGCACCGGGCGGCCATAGGTGATGACCGAGACGTCGGAGCCTTCGCGGCGGACGCGCGCCTTGCCGAGCGGAACCTTGAAACCGGGCGCGGGCGCCTCGCCCTGCTGCGAGTACATCATGATGTCCTCGATGAACAAGGTCGGGTCATCGTCTTCGATCGCCGACAGCAGCAGCCCCTTGGCCTCGGCGGGATTGGACGCCGACACCACTTTCATGCCCGGAACATGCGCGAACCATGCTTCGAGCATGTCGCTGTGCTGGCCGCCAAACCCGACCCCGGCGCCGGTGGTGCAGCGCACCGTCAGCGGAACCCAGGTCTTGCCGCCCGACATGAAGCGGAGCTTCGCCGCATGGTTGACGAGCTGGTCCATGCACACGGTCAGGAAGTTCATGAACATGATCTCGGCGACGGGACGATAGCCCGCGATCGCGGCGCCGACCGCCGCGCCCATGATCGCCTGTTCAGCGATCGGCGTCGTGCGGACGCGTCCGGTGCCATATTTGGTCGACAGCCCCTTGGTGGCCTTGAAGACGCCGCCGCCCTGTGCGTCGGCAATGTCCTCACCCATGATCATGACCTTGGGATCGGCCGCCATCGCCTCGTCGAGTGCCTGGTTGATCGCCTGCGCGAAGCTGATCTTGTCGGTGTTGCTCACGCGCGGATCTCCTCTTTCAGCACGTCGATCCTCAATTCCTCGAGGCCCGGATATTCGCTGGACAGCGCATGTTCGACCGCCGCGTCGAGCTCGGCATCGATCGTCGCCTCGATCGCCGCGATCTCTTCCTCGCTCACCCCGCGATCGAGCAGCAGCGTGCGAAACGCCGGGATCGGGTCATTAGCCTTCGCTTCTTCCTGCAGCTCCTTCGGAACATAGGAAAAATCGGCGCCGAAGGTGTGCCCGAGCATGCGATAGGTCATCGCCTCGATCAGCGTCGGCCCCTCGCCGGCGCGGGCGCGGTCGACTGCGGCCTTGGCGGCGCTATACATTTCGATGGGGTTGTTCCCGTCGACCTTCACCGCCTCCATGCTGTAGCCCGGCGCGCGGTCGATGATCTGTTTCGCCGACGTGCTGGCGGCATAGGCGGTATGTTCGCCGTAACGATTGTTCTGGCACAGGAAGATCACCGGCAGCTTCCACAGCGAGGCGAGGTTCAGAGCCTCGTGGAACGCGCCGATGTTGGTCGCACCATCGCCGAAGCAGACCACCGTCACGCGGCCATCGCCCGATTCCTGCGAAGCGAGTGCCAGTCCGTTGGCGATCGGCAGGCCGGCGCCGACGATGCCCGTCGTGACCATCACACCCGTGGCGGGATCGGTGATGTGCATCGGGCCGCCCTTGCCCTTGCAGGTGCCGGTCACCTTGCCGGTGAATTCGGCCCACAGATCCTTGAGCGGAATGCCTTTCGCGACCTGGTCGTGGACGCCGCGATAGGTGGTCACCAGATAATCGTCGATGTTGAGCGCGCTCATCATCGATGCCGAGAGCACTTCCTGGCCGCGCACCGGATAATAGACGAGCCGCAGCTTGCCGCTCATCAGCATCTGCCGAAACCGTTCGTCGGTCTTGTAGACCCGCATCGACCGGCGGAAAATCTCGATCAGAGTCGCGCCGTCGATATCATTGGCCTGGTCCAGTTGCTGGGCCATCCGTTCATCCTCCCTCGTCTTTCGGGTCCCCGCGCACGGCGGCGATACCCGGAATCATCATTTTGACAATCTATCATGCGTTATAGAAATGGCGAAGGCAAGAGACCATCCGGCGCCTGTCGGCGACCATCATCCGATCGTCCTGTCCGACGGCCAATAGGGCGCGCGCAACTGGCGCTTGTTCACCTTGCCCGCCGGATTGCGCCCGACGTCGGGTACGAAATCGATCGACCGCGGGCATTTATAGGCAGCGAGCTGGCCGCGCAGCCAAGCAAGCAGCGCCTCGGCTTCGGGGGGCGTCACCGGGTCGCGCGGAATGACCAGCGCCTTCGCCTCTTCGCCAAGGTCGGCGTTGGGCACGCCGATGACGACCGCGTCGACGATATCGGGATGCGCGACCAGCAGATGCTCGATCTCGGCGGGATAGATGTTCACCCCGCCGCTGACGATCATGTCCGACACGCGGTCGGTGATGTAGAGGAAACCCTCCTCGTCATAATAGCCGACGTCGCCGAGCGTGAAGACCCCCGGTTCGCGGTGCGCCGCACGGGTCTTTTCGGGATCGCCGCGATAGACGATCCCGCGCCCGCGCGTGTCGCGAAAGAAGATCTGACCCGGCACATTGGGACCGAGCCGCTCGCCCTCCTCGCTGTAGATCTCGAGCTCGAAGGGTGCGATCGTCTTGCCGACCGATCCCGGATGCGCCAGCCACTCGTCCGAA
Organism: Sphingopyxis sp. GW821-FHT02C12; assembly: GCF_059421785.1. Lineage (NCBI taxonomy): Bacteria > Pseudomonadati > Pseudomonadota > Alphaproteobacteria > Sphingomonadales > Sphingopyxidaceae > Sphingopyxis > Sphingopyxis sp. GW821-FHT02C12. The sequence goes on along the minus strand of NZ_JBWKVQ010000001.1, from coordinate 1,542,699 downwards.
TAGATAAGGTTGGTCGTCCCGCTTTCGGTGCCGCCATAGGCCTCGACGAGGACGGGGCCGAACCAGTCGATCATCGCGCGCTTGACCTCGGGCGGGCACGCGGCGCCGGTGTGCGTCACCACCTTGAGCGAGCCGACATCGAAGCGCGCGCGCACCGAATCGGGCAGCGAAAGCAGGCGCTTGAAATGCGTCGGCACCATCAGCGTCGTGACGATGCGATATCGCTCGATGAGTTCGAGCGCCCGCTCGGCGTCGAATTTGGTCATCACGACGAGCGGATGGCCCGCGCCGAGGATGCGGACCGAGGTCAGCGAGGCGTTGAAGTAGAGCGGACCGAGGCACAGGTGCGTGCCTTCGGGTCGTTCGGCGGTCCACTCGCGCAGCATCGCGAAGAAGCCCGCGACCGTGTCGGCCTGGGGCAATGTGGTGTCGACCGCGTCGATCGCCTTGGGGAAGCCCGTCGTTCCCGAGGTGAATTGCAGATAGCGGCGCGGCGGCATGTCGTCGGGCGCCGGCGCGTCGGACTGGGCCGCGAGCCACGCCTCCCACGCGGTCGCCCCGGCCTTCGCATCGCACCGCCAGCCGATCAGTTCGACGCCGCCGGCGGCGCGCGCCACCTCACCGCCGAGGTCCACCGTCTCGGGACCGACGAACAGGATTTCGGCCGCCGATTCGCGGAGGACATAGGCCAGTTCGTCGGCCTTGAGGTTCGGGTTGACCGGCACCGCCGAAACGCCGGCGTGCAGGCAGGCCAGATAGGCGACCACCGCTTCGCTCGAATTGGCCGCGAAGACCGCGACGCGGCGCTCGGGTCCCAGCGGGTGCGCAAGCAGGCCGTTCACCACCCGGTTCAGCATCGCGTCGAGCTCGGTCCAGCTCAGCGAAATCCGGTCGTCGGCGAGTGCCAGACCGTCTCCAGCGATTGCGACCATCCGATGCGACGCGAGCGCCATAGTCTCTCCTCTCCTTCGCGGTCCGCCGCCACGGCCGACCGCCGCCCGGTTTCGTTGAACCGGGAATCACATGGCCGGTCGCTATCATCGCGCCGGGCCAAAGTGAATAGTATTATATGTTATAAAATTATTGCGACGCGCCTTTGGCTCAGGGCAAGACGTAGCCACCGTCGACCAGCAGCTCGGCGCCGGTCGCGAACCCAGCCTCGTCGCTCGCAAGGAAAAGCACCGCATTCGCGATTTCCCGCGGCAGGCCCAGCCGCCCGATCGGATGCCGTGCAATGGCCGCGGCGCGCATCGCATCGGCATCGGGCGCCTGCCGGATCAGTTCGGCGACGAGGGGCGTTTCGACATAGCCCGGGTGGACCGAATTGACGCGAACGCCGAGCGGTGCCCATTCGAGCGCCGCGACCTTGGTGAGCTGCGCAACCCCCGCCTTGGACGCGCAATAGGCTGCACCGCGGATCACCGCCGCCTTGCTGGCGACCGAACTGATGTTGACGATGGCGCCGCCGCCGTTGGCGACGATCGCCGCGCCGCCATAGCGCAGCCCGAGAAATACCCCGTCGAGGTTGATCGCGAGGATGCGCCGCCAGTTCGCAAAATCATGCTGCAACAGCTCCTGGCCGCCAACCGCGACCCCGGCGCAATTGACCAGGATGTCGAGCCCGCCAAAACCGCCGAGCGTGTCGTGGACGACGCGCTGCCAATCGGCCTCGCTGGTCACGTCGAGCCGTTCGAAGGCCGCTTGCACGCCGCCTTCACTCAGCTTCGCCGCCAGCGCTTCGCCCACCTCGACATCGATGTCGGCGACGACGACGCGCGCGCCCTCTTCGCCCAGCCGTTCGGCGATCGCCGCCCCGATGCCCGACGCCGCGCCGGTGACGATCGCAACCTTGCCCGCAACCCTGCCATTGCTGCCCATGTCTCTCTCCCTCGATGCCGCGCCCTCTTCGCCGTTGGCGCGCTCCGCCGGAGCGCGCCAACCGGGACGCGTGCGATTTTGCCCGGACCATCGGTACCGGTTCGAGAAATATTAGCGCACGCTATATTATTATACCAGAGGCTTGTTCACCGTTCGGCGACTCCGGACGATCGCAAGGCTCAACGCTCGCTCGCCGCCTTTTTCGCAGGGGACCGGCGGGTGGTGGTCGCGGTTTTCGCCGCACCGCGCTTCCCGGCTTTCGTCGCAGCCGTGTCGCCGCCAGCCGCCTTGTCGGCCGTCGCGCCCGCCGCCTCGGCGACACCCTGTCCCTGCTGCTTGGCCTTGTGGGTCTGGAGGAAAGCGGCGCGCAATTCGCCAGGCTCGACCTCGGCCATCTTGCGGAAGGTCATCCAGCTCGGCCGGCTGTTCCGGAGGTCGTGCAGCCACTGCTCGGCCTCGGCCTTGTGCCTGCCGCGCGTCGAGGCCGCGACGATCATCAAAAAGCCTTCGCAAACCCGTTCGACGAGCAGTTGATCCTCGATATCGCCGATGCACCAGTCGGTCAGCGTCGCATAGGTGTTCGTCGTCAGATAGGCGGTGATATGCTCGGGCGTGACCTTGGTCTGGAGCCCCTTTTCCTCGTCGAGCATCTCGACGAAGGGCTTGTACGCATTGGTCGACATCAGCCGTACCGCGTTACGCAGCGCGCGGTCGGATTGCGCCGAATTGTAAACCGACATGATCGCGGTCGTATAGGATCGCAGCTGCGTGTTGCGCGAATGGACCTTGATCATCCGCTCGATCTGCCCTTCGAGCGTCTTGCGCGGGAATTTGTAATAGACGGAATTGTTGAATTCCTGGGTATATTGGGTGACCGCCAGCGTGATCACATGATCCTTGCTGCCAAAGGCATTATACAGCGTCTTCTGCGCGATACCCGCGCGCGCGCACAGCTCGCGAACGCTGAGCTCCGCGACCCCCGACTGGGCGATCATCTTGCGCGCGACGCGCAGGATCCGCTCGCGCCGTTCCATGATGCTGTCGCTCTTATATTTGGTCGGGCGTCCGGCGACGGATTCTTCCATGCTCTCTCTCCTGCCGGGATGGTCCCGCGAATCTTACATCCTGTGCGGCCATGGCCCGTTGCTGCCGATCACCCCTGACGTTTCGCACGGTTCACCAGTGCGTTTCAATCATGTTTCGCGCGCGCCATCTTGTCATGCCGCGCAACATTATATAGCGAATTGCAATATTATATATGGACGGGAGACCAAGATGCTGGACCACAAGCCCTGGAGCCAATCGATCGAAGCCGATCCGCTGCTGCTCGAAGAGGTCCGGAAACAGGGCATCGTGGATGACAGCTATATCGTCCAGCCGCTCGACGTCATCCGCCGCACCATGGCGCGAAGGATGACCGAGTCCTTTGGCGAAGTGCCCCATTTCTCCCTGAAATCGAAGATCGAGGTCGACCGGCTGCAGGCGGTGCGCGCGGCGATCAACGCCGGCCGCACCGACGACCGGATCTCGTTCAACGACCTGATCATCAAGGCCGCGGCGATCGCCATCGCCCGCTACCCCGCGATCAACGCCAGCTATCATCCTAAGGGCATATTGCTCCACGCCCACGCCGATATCGCGGTTGCGGTCGCGATCGAAGGCGGGCTGATCACCCCGATCATCCGCGCGGCGGAGGAAAAATCGGTCGCCGACATCTCGGCCGAAATGAAGGACATGGCGGCCCGCGCGCGCCGCAAGCGATTGTTGCCCGAGGAATATTCGGGCGGCACGATGACCATTTCCAACCTCGGCATGTTCGGCGTCACCGAATTCACCTCGATCATCAATCCGCCGCAGGCGTGCATCCTGTCGGTCGGCGCCGCCTTCGAGGAGTATCGCGTGGCGGGCGGCGCGCCCTATGTCGCGACGGTGATCGCGCCCACGCTCACCTGCGATCATCGCGTCGTCGACGGCGCGACCGGCGCGCGCTGGCTCCAGCAACTGCGCGAGGTGATCGAAGCGCCCGAGGAATGGGCGACGGCCTAGCTCTTCGCTTCCAGATAGCGGAGCAGCGCATCGCGCATCAACGCATAGGGGTCGGTCAGCACTTCGGCCGGGCGGGCGACGAACGCGTCGCGCAGATATTGCGAATGGAGGTCGGGAAACAGCGCGGTTTCGCCGCTCGCCCAGCCGTCGAGGATGTTCGCCGCGATCTCCCGCGGCGAGGTTTTCGCGAAGTCGGTACTGCGCATCATGTCGGTGTCCATCAGCCCCGGATAGGCGAGCGAGACCGCGACATTGGGCATCGCGCCGCGCACCGCATGGCCGAGCATCGTACCGGCGGCCTTGCTGGCGCTGTACAGTTCGGCGCCATGCGCGGGCACGAGCGCGGCGAGCGACAGTATCGAAATGAAGCCGCCGCCGCGCGCTTCGAGGTGCGGACCGAAGGCATAGACCAGCCGCAGCGGCCCGAAGAAGTTGGTCTCCATCGTCGCGCGCGCGCCGTCGAGCGTCGTTTCGAGCAGCGGCACCATATGCGTCACGCCCGCATTGCTGACCACAATGTCGATGTCGCCGAGCTTCGCAGCGGCGGCGACCTGCGCGTCGTCCGTCACGTCGAGCGCGACCGGAACCGCACGTGCGCCGAAACGATCGAGCGCCGATCCGAAGCTCGCGACATCGCGCGCGCCGCAATAGACTTTGGCGGCCCCCCGCGCGAAGGCGGCCTCGACCAGCGCCGCCCCCAATCCCCGGTTGGCGCCGGTAACCAACAGCGTCTTGCCCTCGAAACTCCGGTCATCGCTCATCTGGCACCCCTTCTTCTGTGGCTGGACAGGACGGCCCCAATGCCGCCCAGGCGAGTCGTTCGGCGAGCGCCCCGCCCGCGGGGCCGCGATCGCGGTCGTGCCACCCGGGAACGACGGCGGCGGGGACCTGATAGGTCAGGCAGGTTCCGACCACGTCGTCGGCCTTGTGCGTGTCGAGGATGATCGTCGCGAGCCGGTTGATCTCCGCGTCGGACCAGGCGCAATCGGGCGCGACATCGCGATAGGCCGAACGGTTGAGGAAGGTGGCGCAGAAATTGCGCCAGCTTTCACGCGTCGCGGTATGGACGAGCAGCCAGCCGTCGCGCGCGCGCCAGAGCGACAGCGGCGGACACAGCGGCAGGTCGTCGGGCGCGTGGTCCGCATGATCACGCGCCCTCTGCACGGACGGCAAGCATGCGACCGCGGCACCCGACACGAGCGCGAGCAGCGCAGCGGCAGCGTCGCCCGGTGCCAAGCCGCCCGGCAGCGCGACCTCCCGGTCGAATGCTTCGCCGCCCGGCGCGGTGGCGCCCGCGGGCAAGGCCGGCACTGCGGCGCCGGGCCAGAATTTCATCATGGCGCGCAGCGGCGGACCGCCCGGAGCATCGATCGCCAAGGCCGTTGCCTCGCCCTAGGCCTCGGGCGCCAGCGCGCGCGACCAAGCGCCTGCGAAATCGCCCGACAGCACCCCCTCCGCAGCCCCGCGCCCCGGCGCAAACGCCGCCAGCACCTCGTCGAGCCGCTGATCGAGCGCGTCGGACGACGGCTCGGCGGCATCGGGCGCGGCGCACAGGACCAGTTCGACCTCGGTCGTCTGCTCGTCGCGAGGCCAGGCCGCCATCATGGACAGTTCGCCGCCGGCTTCGACGAAGCAGATATTCGGGAAATGCGACTGCGCGCCGACGACGCGCGCGCCCAGATGCGCAACGACGCGTTTCCAGTTGGCATCGACCACGCGCGTCCGGCGTCCGGCCAGCCGGTAGTGCGTGCGTGCTTCGAGCCATGGGTGCAGCGCTCCGAGCGCGCCGGCAAGCTCAGGTGCCTCGCCGCTCTGGTCGATCCACAGCCAGCCGCCGAGTTCGGCCAAACGCAGCGGCACCAGCGAATGCGCGCAGCGATCGATATTGCCGAAGTCGCGTTCGTCGGGGATCGCCATCAGCTTGCCGAACGTGTCGTAGGTCCAGCTGTGATATTGGCAGCGAAAGGCGCGCGCGCGCCCGGTCGGGGTCCGCACCACGGGCGCGCCGCGGTGTCGGCAACTGTTGTAATAGCCCCTGATCTTTTGATCGACCGACCGGACCATGACCGTCGGGATGCGGGTGCGGTCCCAGGTGAAATAGCCGCCGGCATCGGCCAGTTCCTCGGCGCGGCCGACCGGCATCCAGAATCGGGCAAAAATCTGCTTGAGTTCGCGTTCGTAAAGGTCGGCCCCGCCCTCGAAATTCCCGGAAAGAGCCGCGTCTTCCACGGGCGCGGCAGGCAGCGTCAGCGACAATGATCATCTCCCGAACGACAGCGACGGCTGTTCTTTTCACACCAGCCGTATCGCATTCTCCGAACAAACTCTAGCACGCATTCCCCTTTTCATATAGTGATCGCGAAAACATGGCGCACCGGACGCGATTTCGGCAGCGCAGGAACCAGAACAGCAGGGCGAGGAGCAGAGACGATGGATCAGGCGCTCATGGACCGGATCAAGGGCAAGATCCTGGCCGAATTCGATCGCGAGGGACTGCCCGAAGGCTTCCCCGAGCTGCCGGTGATTCCGGCGGGGCGTTACACCGAACAGCTCTTCTTCGACCTCGAGCAGGAGCATATGTGGGCGCGAACCTGGCTCTATGCGGGCCGCGCCGAGCAACTGCCGCGCCCGGCAAGCTATCAGCTCTGGGGCTATAGCGGGCCGTCGATCGTCCTCGTCCGCGACACCGCGGGGCGAATCCGCGCCTTCCTCAACCAGAGTCCCAACGACGCGCCGCTGGTGCCGCTGACCGACCCGGGCGCGCACCAGCATGAAATGCCCTTCGACGCGCCGGGGCGGATGTTCATGCAGGTCGAATTCCCCGACTTCGACCTGCCCGGCGGCACCCTGCAATGCCAGCGCAAGGGCTGGACCTACGACCTCGACGGACGGCTCGTCGCGGTGCCCACCGGCCAGACGCTCGAAAGCGTGCCGCACGCGCAGCGCCAGCTCACCGAATATCGCTGCGACGTCTGGGACGGCTTCGTCTTCGTCAATCGCGATCCCGACGCCATCCCGCTGCCCGAATGGCTGGGTCCGGTCGTGCCGCAGATGGCGCAATATGAGGGCGCGAAACTCCGGATGTTCTCGCGCGCCACCGTGCTGCTGCGGACCAACTGGAAGGTCGCGACCGAAGCCTTTCAGGAGGTCTACCACTTCAAGCACATCCATCATCACGACGGCGTCGTCTCGCTCGACCAGCGCGGCGTGACCCACGCGATGTTCCCGCACGGCCATTCGCGCATGGTGACGCCCTTCGCCAAGCGGCAGCAGGAAATGATGGGCATGGCGGGCCCGACCGACTGGGAAACTGCGGCGGACAGCGCGCGCGAATCGCTGATCGGCACCGGTACGCCGTTGATCACGACGGTGCAGTCGATCGTCAACGGCGCGGTCCTGACCTACAGCCTCTTCCCCAATCTGACGACGCCGACCTCGGCGCGCGGGCTCCCGATCCTCGCCGCCTGGCCGGTCGATCCCGCGCACACCTTCTTCGAATGGACCTCGTTCGTGCCCGACTGGGGCGAGGACACCCCCGCGATCGACCAGATGCGGCAGGCGGTGCTGCAGACCCCGATGACGATCATGGAAGAGGATGTCCGCAACATGGAGCCGATGTTCCTGTCGCTCTCCTCGCCCGGGCTGCCGGGGCTGCGCATCGGCTATAACGAGCGCCGCCTCTATAATTCGGCCGAGGTGCTCGACCGGATCATCGGCATCGACCGCATCCCCGAACGCCTGCGCGTCCGCCAGCTTCTCGACGGCTTCGTGGAGCAAGACTGATGACCCTCGGGCGCATGGCGGTACTGCAACCCTTCGGATTCCTGGCGATCGAGGAGGCCGAGGTTCCGGCTCCGACGGGGCATCAGGTTGCGGTCGAGATGTTCGCCGCGGCGATCACCGCTGCCGATGTGGCGCTGCTCGCGCGGTCCGACGAGTCCGACTGGCAGCCGCTGGTGCCGGGGCTCGAGGGGGCCGGCGTCGTCACCGCGATCGGCGAGGCGGTGACGCGGGTCAATGTCGGGGATCAGGTCGTCATCGGGGCGACATCCGAGGGCGCCGAGCGGGCCGATCGTCCGGTCTCGACCTGGACGACCAATGCGCTTGTCGATGAACATCATGTCGCGCCCTTCCCGCGCGACGTCGGTACCGACCGCGACAGCCTGGGGCTGCTTGGCGCAACAGCGGCCGTCGCCGCCACGCTCGCGACGCAGGTCGGCGAAGCCGAAGCGGATGAACCGGTCGTCGTCGCCGGGAGCGGCGGATTGGCGCTCGCGACGGTCGCCACGCTGCGCGCCGCCGGCGCTGCCAGCATTGTCGCGGTCGCGCCCGATCATGCCCATGCCGCGGCCGCAGCAGCAGGCGCGAGCCTGTGCCTGAGCATCGGCACCGATCTCGGCGCGGCCGGCGCGCGGCGCGGCTTCGACTGCCGCGAAGAGATTTCGCCGGACCCCGGCGCGCTCGATCCCGGACTCGCATGGACCGATGCGCGCACCCAGCCGCTCGATCGCGACCGCGCGATGGCCGCGTTGACCCAGTGGATGGCCGCCGGGCACTTCAGTCCCTCGGTAGCGATCGGCAAACGCTACACGATCGAGCAGATCAACGAGGCGGTGATGGAGATCGAGGGCGGGCGCATCGCGGGCGCCGGGCTGGTCGTCATGGAACCGCTGAAATAGGCTTACCCACAGCGCCTCCATTTCCGCTTGCCTCGATCGGTGAAATGATATTAGCACGCGATATAGAAATTGTTGAAGAGAAGGGCTGGGCCGCACCTGACGGACCGGCCCCTCCCTGAAAACAGCGGCGCGTTCGGGAGAGTGACATGGATATTCGGGGAAAGTGTGCATTGGTCACGGGGGCAAGCGGCGGCATCGGGCGCGCCTGCGCGCTGATGCTCGCCCGCAATGGCGCGCGCACGATCATCCTTGCCGACATCGACGAAAAGGGTCTGGCCGCCGTCGCCGCAGAGGTCGCCAGCCTTGGCGCCGAAGCGCTGACCGAGACGGTCGACCTGTCGGATTCCGCCGCCGCGATCGCGATGTACGCGCGCGCCGAGGAACGGTCGGGCGGCCTCGACATCATCCACAATAATGCCGGCATCATGGGCGGCCCGCCCGATTTTCCCGACGATAATATCGACCGCATGATCGCCGCGATGCAGATCAACCTGATCGCGATGATGATCGGCACGAAGATGGGCGTCGGCTTCCTGCGCGCCCGGTCCGTCCCGGGGGTGATTATCAACACCGCATCGACCGCGGCGCTCGGCCCGCTGCCCAAGGACCCCGCCTATGCCGCGTCCAAGCGGGGTATTCTCGCCTATTCGGAATCGTGCAAGCCGCTGCACGCCGAGTTCGGGATTCGCGTGATCCCGCTCTGCCCCGCCGTCACCGACACCCCGATCGTCGCCAAGGACGCCGACTGGCTCCAGCCGATCCTCGAATCAATCCGCCTGCTGCAGCCCGAGGAAATCGCTGAAGAAGTGCGGCGGATCATCGAGGACGACAGCGTTTCGGGCGAGGCCGTCGTGGTCCACAACGAGCCGCTGGCGCAATGAAGCGACCGCGGGCGCGGGCGGACCTGACCGCCACCCGGCCCGCACAGTCACGAAGCAGAAACAACGGATCATACATGGCCACAATCACCTATATCGAACCCGACGGCTCCGAACGTATCGTCGACGTCAAAGCCGGCCTTTCGCTGATGGAGGGCGCGATCAACAATGGCGTCAACGGCATCGAGGCCGATTGCGGCGGCGTGTGCGCCTGCGCCACCTGCCACATCTATGTGGACGCCGACTGGATAGAGGCGGCGGGGCCCCGCACCGACATCGAGGAAGCGATGCTCGACCTCGCGAACGAGGTTCGCGAGAACAGCCGCTTGTCATGCCAGGTCAAGGTGACCGACGGCATGGATGGCCTGATCCTGTCGATCCCCGAAGAGCAGCGCTAGCCGGCTGTGGAGAGGGTTGGCCACCCGCCCAAGCCCTCCCTCCGCCTCCCTCGCCCGCACGGCCTTCGCGACCGCAGGTTTCGCGCGAAATACATATCGTTATAATTTCTCAATAATCCCAGTTTTCGTGGATTTATTGCAGAATTTCCCGAGATTCCGCTCTTGACAATCGATCCAACCATCTATTTGTATAACACGTCCTCCATTTAGGAGGCGATGCACGCAAGATGCACTGGGAGAGGGAGGATCAATTCATGACGAATCCGTCAAATCTGTCTGGCGCCATGGACAGGGCGTCGAAATGGAAGCTTGGCTGGGGCGCTTCGCTGCTCGCCATCGCAACGCTCTGTCCCGTCGCCGCGCAGGCGCAGGATAGCGAGCCGAAGCCCGCGCCCGCCCAGCGCAGTGCCGCAGGCGACGACGAGATCATCGTCACCGCGCGCCGGACGCAGGAACGGCTAATCGACGTCCCCGTCGCGGCCGCCACGCTGTCGAGCGAGGCGCTGCAGCGCTATGCGACCAGCGACCTTTCCGAAATCGCCAATCAGGTGGTCGGCGTCCAGCTGACCCGCACCCCCTCGTCGTCGAGCGGCGGCAGCTTTTCGATCCGCGGCGTCGGCAACCTCGCCAACGACCTTGGCAACGAACAGCCGGTGGCGATGAACTTCGACGGCGTCCAGCTGACGCGCGGCCGCGTCGTCACCATGGCGCAGTTCGACCTCGAACGGATCGAAGTGCTGAAGGGGCCGCAAGCGCTGTTCTTCGGCCGCAACAGCCCGGCGGGGGTCGTGTCGATTCTCAGTGCGACGCCCAAGCTGGGCGGCGAGATCGAGGGTTATGCAACCGCGCAATATCAGTTCAAGACCAATACGCCGTCGATCGAAGGCGCGCTCACGCTGCCCGTCGGCGACAATTTCGCGGTGCGCGTCGCAGGGCGCGTCAGCCGGATGCAGGACGGCTATCTGCGCTATGTCGGCGAACCGATCGCCGATCCGTTCCCCGCCGAAGCGGGCCTGATCCTGCCGGGGTCGGGATATGAATGGGGCCCCGGCACCAAGTCGAGCGCGGTGCGCGGAACAGCGCTGTGGAAGCCCTCCGATAATTTCACCGTCACGCTGCGGTCGCTCTATTCGACCGAACGCAACCGTGGCGGATCGGGCACGCGCGAGGTCGTCCACTGCGGCGGCACGGCGCCGACCTCCTATGGCATCCGCGATCCGTTCGGAGACTGCGTCGCCAACAATGTGACGTCGAACGGACTGCCGCCACTGCAGGTGACGCGCAACCTCTACAACGGCCCCGAGGACGGAAAGCCGTTCAGCAAGACGCGCGTGTCGCTGTCGTCGCTGACGCTCGACCTCGCGGTCGGCGCGATCGACCTCACCTCGGTGACCGGCTATTATGACTATAAGAACAGCGCGTTCGACAATTTCGATTATACGGTCTTTGGCCAGGCGACGAACACGCAGCGCGACAAGGGCTGGCAGTTCTCGCAGGAATTCCGTGCGGTCTCCAACTATGACGGACCGATCAATTTTTCGGCGGGTCTCTTTTACCAGAACGAACGGCGGCAATATGTCGCAGGCACCAAGATCGCGGCGCTGGGCCCGTTCACCGGCCCCGGCGAGTTCAACGGCATCTACGACACGCTGATCTCGACCGGCCAGAGCCGCGGCAAGACCTATTCGGCCTTTGCCCAGCTCCGCTGGTCGATCCTCGACAACCTCGAGCTTGCGGGCGGCGCCCGCTGGACGCGCGAAGAAAAGTCGACGAATATCGGCAACATCTTCAACCGCCTGCCGTCCTTCTCGCCCGTCGGCTTCCGCTACAAGCCCGAGTTCGAGGGCGAGAATGTGTCGCCCGAAGCGACGCTGACCTGGAAGGTGACCCCCGACGTCACCATCTATGGCGCCTACAAGACCGGCTATCTGTCAGGCGGCGCATCGAACCCGTCGACCGTCGCCAATTATTCGACGCTCCCCGACCCGAACCGTCCGTTCCTGTTCGACGAGGAAACCGTCGAGGGCGGCGAAGTCGGGATCAAGGCGTCGCTGCTGGGCGGAAAGCTGACCGGCGACCTCACGGCCTATCGCTACAATTATGACGGGCTGCAGGTGCAGACCTTCGATGCGACAACGACGTCCTTCTTCACCCAGAATGCCGGCGGGTCGCGCAACCAGGGAATCGAGGGCCAGATCCGCTTCCGCGCGTCGCAGGACCTGACGCTGCGTCTCGCGGCCTCCTATGCCGACCTCAAGTTCACCGATTTCGACGGCGCGCAATGCTACGCCGGACAGACGGTGCTTCCGGTCGCGGCGCCCGGAACGACGAAGACCCCCGGCGCCTGCTATTCGACCGGGGTCGGCACCGGCAAGGCGCGCTACATGACGGGCCTGCGCTATGGCCCCGCGCCGTTCCAGGCGATCGTCGGGGTCAGCTATGAAACCCCGATCAGCAGCGACTGGGCGGTCGGTTTTACCGTAGACGGCTATATCTACAACAAGACCCCCGCTTGGCAGATTCCCTATTCGCCGGGTCAGGAATCGCACGAGATCGTCAATGCGTCGCTGCGCCTCAGCCGGCTCGACGACAGCTGGCAGTTCGCACTGATCGCGACCAACCTGTTCGACAGCAATTGGCATCCGCCGGCGACGACCGACAAGCCGCTCGGCACCGCCGGCGACATCATGGCGGACTCGCCGGTCCCGCGGCTCGTGACGCTGCAAGCGACCTTCCGCTTCTGACAGAAACCCCGGGCAACTCTCTAGGGCAAACTCGGCGCCTCCTTCGGGAGGCGCCTTTTTCTTTGCCCGGCGCGGCGGCGAGGCGCCGGTCGGCGCGGCCCGCGTATCGGCACACGCCCACCCCGCCCCCGGGCAAGGCTCCGGCCATTGTCGAAAGCTTAAGTGACTATTGCCCGAGCGACGGCGACACAGCCTGCGCCGGCACGCCCTTCTTCAGCATCAGCCGCGTTTCGCCGGTCGCCCCGCTGGCGAGCAGATCGAGCACCTCGATCGCCACGTCCTGCGGCGTGAGGCTGTCGGGCGTGTGCAGTTGCGGCGGGAACAGATCGCTCGTAAAGCCGCCGGGGCAGATGGCGTTGATGCGCACGGGCCCTGACGGATGCGCCGCGCCCAGGCTGCGCACCAGCCCGACCAACGCATGTTTGGTCAGCGAATAGATCGGGTCGAAGGGGATCGGCGCCAGACCGCCCATCGAACTGGTGATCGTGATCGCCCCGCCGCCGTGCCGCGCCATGCCGGGCAGCAGCGCCTGCAACCCGAACACCACGCCGTCGATATTGACGCGGCGCAGCGCCTCGTAGCGCCCGAGCGCGAAATCCTCGATCGGCGGCACCGACAGCGCCACGTCGAGCGGGCGGGTCATGATGCCGGCGTTCAGATGCGCAAAGCCGATCGGCCCCAGCTCGGCGGTCACCGCCGCGACCGCCGCCGTCCATTCGTCGGCGGAACCCACATCGACGTGCCAGAAGCGTCCACCCGTCGCGCGCGCGACGGCTAGGCCGTCGGCTTCGTTGACGTCGAAGATCGCGACGCGCGCACCGGCCTCGGCCGCGAGGGTCGCCGTCGCCGCGCCCAGCCCGGTCGCACCGCCGGAAACCAGCACGACCTGCCCCTCAAAAGCCGCCATTGCCGTTCCTCCCGTCCGCGATGACTCTCAGGCAGCCGCGATCAGCCCCAACCGCTGCGCCAGCCCGCGCGCCGCAGCGTCGGGGAAAAGTTCGTCGACCCCGCCCTTCGCCAACGCGTCGAGCACCGCCCCGGTCAGCACGCTTGGCGGATTGAGCTGCGTCTTGTCGGTGGTTTCGAGATGCATCCCGGTGTCGTAGCCGCCGGCATAGACCGCCATGACCGCGACCCCCTCTCCGGCGAAATCGACGCGCAGCCCTTGCGTCATCGAACGCGCCGCCGCCTTCGACGCATTATAGCTACCGACAAGCGGCATATAGGTGAGCGCGGCGATCGACAGGATGTTGACGATCGTGCCCTTCGACCGGATCAGCGCGGGTGCGAACGCGCGCGCCATCGCGAGCGGGCCGAAATAATTGACCTCCATCTCGTGCCGCGCCTGGTCGAGGTCGGGCGCGCTCAGGAAGCCGGCATAATGGAGAACGCCCGCATTGTTCACCAACACGGTGACGTCGCCGGCCTCGCGCGCCGCCTGCTCGACCTGCTCGGGCCGGGTCGTATCGACGACCACGGGGTGGACGCGCGGGTCGATCGCGGCGACGGCCGCCGCCGCTTCCGCGTTCCGAACGCCGGCGTAAAGTTTCGGCACGCCCGCATCGAGAAATGCATCGACAAAGGCGCGTCCGATACCGCGCGACGAGCCGGTGACCAGTGGCCGGCATTGCTCGAAATTCATGCGTCTCTCCCGACATGCTCGGCTGCCGCGGACAGCGCGGCGACCGCGTGCCCCGCCAGCCCGGCCCGCATATTTGCGACGCCTTCCGACAAAAGTAGTGTATGATATATTTTTTTCGGGCATGCAAGCCGTCCGCTGCGCAAAGCGGAAGCGGCCAGGCGCCGACCGGCGGCGCGCTTACCCGCGGATTGTACGTTCAATCTGCGATTTTTCCTGCATTTTTCCGAAAGCTGCTTCCGCGCCGCGGGTCGGGAAAGCGCCATGCGCCGCCTTGACAAGAATGAAGCGCGTGATAGTTTTGACGGGCGCAAAGACGCGATGTGCGAAGGCGGAAACCTTCGGCAAAGGGAGAGCGAGCATAATGAGCGAGGCGAGAACCTGTCCGGTCGACGGCGTCGTCGAAGTCGACATGAATTCGGAGGCGTTCGCCGAGAATTTCAAGGACATCTATACCCAGATGCACGCGAGCGGATGCCCCTATGCGCATTCCTCGGCCGGCGATTTCTACGCGATCGGCAAGCATCAGGACATCGTCAAAGCCTGCACCAACACCAAGCTGTGGAGCAGCAAGCTCGGCCCCGCGCTGCAATATCAGTCGCCCGAGACCCCCGGGGTCCTCGTCAGCGTCGACCCGCCCGAACATACGTTCGAGGCGCGGCTGGTCGGCAAGGCCTTTTCGAAGGTCTATTTCGAATCCTTTATCCCCGGCATCAAGGCGTTCCTCAACGAGCGCATCGACAGCTTCATCGCCAACGGCCGCTGCGACATTCACAAGGAAATTTCGGAGCCACTGCCGCTTTGGGTGATTTTCGCCATGTTCGGCAAGGCGATCGACGATGAGGGGATCGACGCCTATCGCGAGGGCTTCGTCGGCTCGATCGGCCAGATGCTGGCGCCCAATCCGGTGCGCCCGCCGTCGCGCAACGCCTTTGCCGACAGCTTCCTGTCGGACCATCTGGCCGATGTGAAGCGCAAGCTGGCGTCGGGCGAAGCGCAGGCGGACGACAATCTGCTCACCCGCTTCATCACCACCGAAATCGAAGGCCGCCGGCTCACCGACGACAAGATTCTCGCCTTCTGCAACTTCCTGCTCGCCGCGGGCAGCGGCACGACGACGATCCTGCTGTCGGGCCTGCTCTATCAGCTGCTGAGCTCGCCTGAGCAGTTCGCGAAGCTGAAGGCGAATCCCGATCTCGTCCCGCTCGCGATCGAAGAGTCGCTGCGCGTCGAATCACCGCTCCACGGGCTGTTCCGTACCAATAATGAGGAAGTCACCGTCGGACCGCTGACCATCCAGCCCGACACCAAGGTGATGATGATGTGGGCGGCCGCCAACCTCGACCCGACAGTGTTCCCCAACCCCGAAAAATTCGACCTCGACCGCGATCTCGCCGACGTCCGCAAGCATCTCGCCTTCGGCTATGGCATCCACATCTGCCGCGGCGCGCCGCTGTCGCGGATCGAGGCGCGGCTGTTCCTCGAAACCATCCTCGAACGGCTGCCAAATTTGCGCTTCGACGGCCCGATGAAGAAGGATCACCGCATCCCGATCTTCAACGGCATCGGCGAGCTGCCGGTCGCCTGGGACGTCTGACGCCGCACAAGGCAATCGGCGCTGCGCCCCCTGGCGCGGGCCATCCAATATCGATCGGGATGATATGATGAACGAAAAGGCGCGGATGGTTGTTCTGGCCCGGCGGCCGGGAGCGGATATTTCGGTCGACGATTTCGCGGTCGAGGAACGCCCACTGCCCGAACCGGGCGAAGGCCAGGTACAGGTTCGCAATCGCTATATCAGTGTCGACCCCTATATGCGCCTCGCGCTCAGCGACCGGAACGGCGTCAGCGCCGCCAAGCCGGTCGGCGACGCGATGACCGGCGGCGCCGTCGGCATCGTCGAGGCCTCACGCGCTCCCGCGCTGCCCGTCGGGACGATGGTGACCAGCCAGTTCGGCTGGCGCGACCGCTTCGTCGCCGATGCCGCTGCGGTCCAGCCGGTCGCGGCGGACGTCGGGCGCCCGAGTTGGTATCTCGGCCTGTTGGGGCTGACAGGGCTCACCGCCTATGCGGGGATCGAATATATATTGGAGCCCAAGGCCGGCGAGACCGTCTTCGTTTCTGGCGCCGCGGGCGCGGTCGGCTCGGTCGCGGCGCAGCTTGCCAAACGGCGCGGCTGCCGCGTAATCGCCACCGCCGGCACCGACGAAAAGGTTGCCTGGCTCAAGGACGTGCTGCACCTTGATGCGGTGGCCAATTATGCCACCACCGACCTTACGGCGTTTCTGGCGAAGCAATGTCCCGCCGGAATCGACCATTATTTCGACAATGTCGGCGGCCCGACGCTCGATGCTGCGATCACCGCGATGAAGCCCAAGGGGCGCATCGTCGTGTGCGGCGCCATCTCGCAATATAACACCCCCAATTATTGCGCGGGTCCAGGCGAGTTCTTCAAAATCTCCGAAAAGGGGATCACGATCGTCGGGCTCAACGTCGGCATGTGGTTCGACCGCGGCAAGGAGGCCTTTGGCGATCTCGCGCGGCACCTCGCGGCGGGCGAGCTGGTGTGGGAGGAAACGGTGGTCGACGGACTCGACAATGCCCCGCACGCCTTCGTGTCGCTCTTCGCGGGCCAGAACAAAGGGAAGATGATCGTCGCCATCGACCCGGCATCCTGATCGAACGGAGCGGAAAAGCCATGGCCCTCACGCATATTATGACGCCGATCCGCATCGGCACGGTCGAGATCAAGAACCGCGTCTTTCGCTCCGCGCACACCACCGCCATCGGCGGCGGCACGCTGAGCGACGACCTGGTCGCCTATCACGAGGCGCGCGCGCGCGGCGGGGTCGGCTTGAGCGTGATCGAGGCGATGTCGGTGCATCCTTCGTCGCTCGCGGCGCTCAACATGATCGACCCGTCGCTCGCCGAAAAATATCCGCGCATGATGGACCGGCTGCGCCCGAACGGCATGCGCGTGTTCCAGCAGTTGTTCCACGCCGGCCAGCATGGCCGCACGCTCGACGGATCGCCGCCTTGGGCGCCGTGCGACCAGCCGGGCGTGACCAGCGGCGTTGCCCCCGTGCCGATGACCAAGACGATGATCGACTCTATGGTCGGCGCCTATGCGGCGGCATCGGCGAAGCTCGAACAATGGGGCTGCGAGGGGGTCGAATTCCATTGCGGCCACGGTTTCCTGCCGCAGCAATTCCTGTCGACCTATGCCAATGACCGCACCGACGATTATGGCGGATCGCTCGAAAATCGCGCGCGCTTCACGATGGAGGCGCTCGCCGCGATCCGCGCCAGCGTCGGCGCCGGTTTCGTTGTCGGCATCCGCCTGTCGCCCGACATGCTGGAGGGCGGGGTCGGCGTCGAGGATAATCTGGCGCTCGCGCAAATGGCCGAGACTGCGGGCCTCGTCGATTATGTCAGCATCTCGTCGGGCACCTTCCAGACGATGGACAAGACGATCGGCGGGATGCACGAACCCATGGGGTTCGAGATGCCCGTCACCACCCCGATCACCTCGCAGCTCAATGTGCCGACGATGGTCGTCGGGCGATACCGCACGCTCGAGGAGGCCGATCAGGCGATCCGCGCCGGCGACGGCGACATGGTCGCGATGGTCCGCGCGACGATCGCCGACCCGGATCTCGTCGAAAAGACGCTCGCCGGCCATCCCGAGCAGGTCCGCCCGTGCATTGGGTGCAACCAGGGCTGCATCGGCCAGTTGCAGGCGCCCCCGAACCGCATGGGCTGTGTCGTCAATCCGGCGGTGGGCTATGAGCTCAAGATGGGCGACGACCGGCTAGCGCCGGCCGACCAGCCGGCGAAGATCCTGATCATCGGCGGCGGCCCCGCCGGGATGGAGGCCGCCCGCGTTGCGGCGCTGCGCGGACATCAGGTCGTGCTCGCCGAAGCCGAGTCCGACCTCGGCGGTAGCGCCAAGCTCGCCGCCATCGCCCGGACTCGTGCCGGCATCCGCGACATCCTCGTCTGGCTGCAGGACGAGGTCTATCGCCTTGGCGTCGACGTCCGCACCAGCAGCTATCTCGATATCGACGACATTCTCGCCGAGGCGCCCGACAAGGTCATCCTCGCCACGGGTTCGATGCCGCGCATGGACGGCATCCAGCTGTCCAATCCGGGCGAGCCGATTACGGGCTTCGCGCAGCCGCATGTGCTGTCGTCGAACGACCTGTTCCTGTCGCCCAACCGCGCCCCCGGAAAGTCGGCGGTCGTGATCGACGACAGCGGCCATTATGAAGCGATCGCCTGCGCCGAATATCTCGCCGAACGCGGCGCCGAGGTCACCTTTATCACGCGGCATATTTCCTTCGCCCCGCTGGTCGAAAGCGCCTTGATGACCGAGCCCGCGCTGCGCCGGCTGCACGAAGGCAAGTTCACGCTCCACACGCGGATGCGCGCGCTGTCGATCGGCCCCGATCATGTCGTGATCGCGCCGACCTTCCTGCCCGCGAACAGCAACGCGACGCTCAGCGTGCCGGCCGACACGGTCGTCTTCGTCTCGCGCAACCGGCCGAGCCGCGATCTTGCCGAGGCGCTGCAGGAGAGCGGCGTCGCGGTATCGCTGGTGGGTGATGCCAACGCGCCGCGCTTTCTGCTCGCCGCCATCCGCGAAGGCAATCTCGCGGGCGCCGCAGCCTGAATCAACGCCCGCCGGGCATCGCATCCATTTTGTTGCAAATGTATTGCGCGTTATATAAATGATTCGTCCGCACAGGTAATCAGGCCCGGCGCAACGAGAATGGGTGGGGATATGGACAACGCGCAGGGGCTTTCCCCGATCGCCGCAGGATTGTGGGACGACGGCCCGCCACCGCGCCTGATCGGCGGCCGGAAGGCCAATGGCGAAATCGTCTTTCCCTTGCCCGACGAGCCGCTGGAGCCGCTCGAACGCGTCGCGCTTGCGACCAGCGGAACCCTCTGGTCGTGGACCAGCCAGGAGTTTCAGCCCAAGTCGCCCTTTGCCGGTCCCGAGCCGTTCGAGCCCTTTCTGCTCGGCTATATAGAGTTGGCGAATGAAGTGATCGTCGAGAGCCGCATCGTCGAAACGTCGATCGACCGGCTGGAGCTCGGGATGCCGATGCAGCTCGTGATCGTCCCCTTCGACGACCATCGCAGCACCTTTGCCTTTCGTCCGGAGCAGCGCGCATGAGCGAGAACGTCCATATCATCGGCGCGGGCATCCATGCCTTTGGCCGGACCGAGGGGCGGTCGGGGCGCGCGCAGGGCGTCTTTGCGCTGCGTCAGGCGCTTGCCGACGCGGGGATCGAATGGGCCGACATCGGCTTCGCCAGCGGCGGCTCGATCGCCGCCGGGTCGGCCGACATCATGGTCAACGACCTCGGGCTGACCAGCCTGCCCTTCATCAACGTCGCCAACGGCTGCGCGACCGGAGGCAGCGCGCTGACCGCGGCGCATAATGCTATCGCGTCGGGAATGTGCGACGTCGCGGTTGCGGTCGGCTTCGACAAGCATGAACGCGGCGCCTTCAACGCCAAGCCGTCGAACTACGGCCTTCCCGCATGGTATGGCGAGACCGGCATGATGCTGACGACGCAGTTCTTCGCGCTCAAGATCCAGCGCTACATGAAGCTGCACGGCATCAGCCGTGAGACGCTCGGCCGGGTCGCCGAAAAGGCGTTCCGCAACGGCGCGCTGTGCGACCATGCCTGGCGGCGTTCGCCGGTCGACATCGAGACGATCCTCAATGCGCCGATGGTCAACGATCCGCTGACCAAATATATGTTCTGCTCGCCCGCCGAGGGCGGGGTCGCGCTCGTCCTCGCCAGCGAAAAGAAGCTGCGCGAGCTCGGAAGCGACGGCGTGCGGATCGACAGCATCGCCTTTCGCACCCGCCCCGAAGGTTCGTTCGAGGTCTTCGCGCCGTCGATCCGCACGCCGCCCGGCGGTAAGCCCACCGTGCTCGCCAGCCAGGCCGCGTTCGAACAGGCGGGCATCGGTCCCGGTGACGTCGATGTCGCGCAGTTGCAGGACACCGAAAGCGGCGCCGAGATCATGCACATGGCCGAGAACGGCTTCTGCGCCGACGGCGAGCAGGAGGAGTGGTTCGCCAACGGCTGGAGCGAGATCGGCGGCAAGCTGCCGATCAACACCGACGGCGGCTGCCTTGCCTGCGGCGAGCCGGTCGGCGCGTCGGGGCTCCGCCAGGTCTATGAAAATGTCCAGCAACTGCGTGGCCGCGCGGGCGCACGCCAGGTGCCGCGCGATCCCAAGGTCGGATACAGCCATGTCTATGGCGCGCCGGGCCTGTCGGCGGTCGCGATCGTCACGCGCTAACGCCCAAACCGCCTTTGCGCGCTGAAGGAGCCAGAATTGCAGCAACAGGACCAGAGGGCCACCGCGCCCGGGACGCCGAACCTGCGCTACAGCTATTATGTCGTGCTGCTGCTGATGCTGACCTATATCCTGTCCTTCCTCGACCGGGTGCTCATCAGTCTGCTTGCCGAACCGATCCGCGCGGAATTCGATCTTGGCGATACCGAAATCGGCCTGCTCGTCGGCTTCGGCTTCGTGCTCTTCTATACCGTGCTGGGCCTGCCCTTTGGCGCAGCCGCCGACCGCTTCAACCGGCGCAACCTGATCGTCCTCGGCCTTATCGGCTGGAGCTTGGCCACCGCTGGGAGCGGACTGATCGGCGGCTTCGGGGGCCTGCTGGTCATGCGCGCGCTCGTCGGGGTCGGCGAGGCGACGCTGTCGCCCGCCGCGCTCTCGACGATCGCCGACCGCTTCCCGCCCGAGCGGCTCGCCTTCGCTATCGCGCTCTATTCGTCGGGGGTCGTGCTCGGCGGCGGGCTGGCGATGGGTTTCGGCGGCATGCTCGCCGATTGGGCCGCAGAGACGAGCGTCTCGCTCGGCGCGCTGGGAACGGTCAGCGACTGGCGGCTCGCGATGCTCGCCGTCGGGCTGCTTGGCCTGCCGCTCGCGCTGCTACTGCTCACGACGATGCGCGAAGCGCCGCGGACGGCGGCGCGGGCCGAGGTTCCGGGCTTCGGCGTGCTGCTCGCGACGATCCGGACGAACGCCCGGGCCTTTGCGACGGTCTTCCTCGGCTTCGGCTCGATCGTCATCGCCGGCTATATCCCGATGCTGTGGGGACCGGCGCTGCTCGCGCGCGAACATGGCATGGCGGCGCCCGACATCGGCCTCTCGCTCGGGGTGATCGTCGGGCTATGCGGCTTTGTCGGCGTCCTCAGCGGCGGCCTCCTCTCCGACCGGATGACGCGGCGCGGGATCGTGCATGCCCCGATCCTGCTCGTACTCGCGACCCTGCCGCCGCAGGCGCTGGCGTTCGGGGCGGCCTATATGCTGCCCCACACGCCGACGGTGCTCGTCCTGCTCGGGATCGGCGCCTTCCTCTCCTCGATGCTCGGCGGACTCCAGGCGACGACGGTGCAGCTGCTGGCGCCGGCGACGATGCGCGGGCGGGCCATGGCGCTGTATCTGCTCGTCGTGACAGTGCTGGGGATGGGGTTCGGGCCACTCGTCATCGGGCTACTTAGCGACCATGTCTTCGCGTCGCTATCGGCGTCACTGGCCACGGTATCCACGGCGGCGCTCGCCGCCGCCTCGGCCATTCTGCTGGCAGGACGGAACGCCGTTCGCGACGCATTGCTGACGACGAACAATATAGACCGATAGCGACGTCCGAATGCCAGGCGGGATCAAAACCGCGTACCGTTCAGCCCTATTCTATAGCATGCATTTCCCAGAGATCCGCGCGGAAGTTCGGCACCTGTGCGCCGCGGCTCCCTGGAAACAATAGACGAACGACGGCTTTGCAGATTAGCTGTGGAACTGCCGAACGCCCGACATCGAGGCGCAAAGCAGACCCTCTGGTACAAGGGTGCGCCGAATCATTTTGCAGCCAACGCAGCGGTCCAAGTCGATTTTGCGATCCACCTGTTTGGCGCATGTATCGCAGATGTGGAAGGAGACGCACGGAGGAAGGAGCTTCTCCAGCATTTCAATAGTTTATTGAAGCTCTGGATGCCCCGCGAGGATTCGAACCTCGATAGGCGGTATCAGAAACCGCAGTCTTACCATTAGACGACAGGGCAGCAGAGGCGGGCGCATTATGATTCCGCATGCCCGCTGTCAAGGCCGTTGCGGCCTGTCGATCGCTGCCCCTTGCTCTGTCGCAAATCGCCGCTAGCATCGCCGCATAACAAGACAAGGGGGCCGCTGACCCATGCGGACACCCCGAAGGAGTGGGCTGAATGCGTCATGTCGCGATCGTCGGTTCGGGTCCGGCCGGCTATTACACCGCCGAAACCTTGCAGAAAGCCGAGGACATCGCCGTCGACGTCATCGACCGCCTGCCCGTCCCCTATGGCCTGATCCGCACCGGGGTCGCGCCCGACCACCAGTCGATCAAGGCAGTGTCGCGCCGTTACGAAGGCGTCGCGCTCGCCGACAATGTCCGCTTCGTCGGCCATGTCTCGGTCGGCACCGACGTGACGATCGACGAGCTGGTCGGGCTTTACGACGCGGTCGTGCTCGCGACCGGGGCACCGAACGACCGGCCGCTCGACATTCCGGGTGCCGATTTGCCCGGGGTGATCGGCAGCGCGGCCTTCGTCGGCTGGTACAATGGCCACCCCGATTTCGCAGGCCTCGACCCGCAGCTGACCGCCGCCGGGGTCGCGGTGATCGGCAACGGCAATGTCGCATTGGACGTCGCGCGCATCCTCGCCAAGACGCCGGGTGAATTCGCCGGCAGCGACATCGTCGCGCACGCGCGCGAGACGCTGGCGGGCAGCGCGGTGCGCCATATCCATATTCTCGGCCGCCGCGGGCCGCACCAGATCGCGATGACGCCCAAGGAACTCGGCGAACTCGGGCATCTCGAACGCGCCAGCCCGCGCGTCGACCCCGCCGACCTGCCGCCCGAGGGCGACGATGCGCTGCTCGAACCCGGGATGCGCAAGTCGGTGACGCATTTGCGCAGTTTCAGCGCCAACCCCGTCGCCAAGCCGGTGACGATCGATTTCGATTTCTTCGCGATGCCGGTGGCGATCGAGGGGGACGGCAAGGTCCAGCGTGTCGTCATCGAACGCACCAAACTCGACGCCGAACTGCGCTCGGTCGCGACCGGCGAAACCTACACGATCGAAGCAGGGCTGGTGGTGAGCTGCATCGGGTACCAGACCCCGCCGATCCCGGGCGTGCCCTATGAGCATGGTCGCGGACGCTTCGCCAACACCGACGGGCGGATCCTGCCGGGCCTTTATTGCGTCGGCTGGGCGCGGCGCGGGCCGTCGGGGACGATCGGCACCAACAAGCCCGACGGTATCCGCATCGCCGAAATGGTGATCGAGGATGTCGGACGCGGCGGCGGCAAGGCGGGACGCGCGGGACTCGACGCCTTGCTCGCGAGCCGCGATGTCGTGCCGGTGACCTTTCGCGACTGGCGCAAGATCGAAGCCGCCGAAGTCGCCGCCGCGCTAGACGGCAACCCGCGCGAAAAATTCACCAGCGTCGAAGCGATGCTGGCGGCGATCGGACGGTAGGGTCGGCTTCTCTTTCCGCTCGTGTCGAGCGAAGTCGAGACACGCGACCGCATAAGCCGCCAAACGTATCTCGACTTCGCTCGATACGAACGGGGGTGGGGAACCTAGGGCGCTTCCGCCAGCAGCGGGTCGAGCGCCGCCTTGAACTCGCGGTCGGTGTAAGCACCCTTCTTCGCGTGGCGGACGATGCCCTTGCGGTCGATGATATAGGTCGAGGGCACAGCATTATCGATCGACCCATAATTGCCGGTCATTCGGTTCGACAGCGGATAGGAGAGCACGTCGCTGACCTTCTTCAGCTGCGCCTTGGGAACGCTGTCCTCGGTCGTCACCCCGAACATCTCGAGCCCGCGCGCCTGATTGGCTTTGAAATAGCGGTGCATCATCGGCATTTCGGCCTTGCACGGCGCGCACCAGGTCGCCCAATAGTTGATCACGACGACCTTGCCCTTCATCTCGGCCAGCGTCACCTTGCGCTTGTCGAAGGTGGTGAGGGTGAAGGCCGGGGCGGCAAAGCCCGGGGTCGGCGTCTTGCCCGGCGAGGCGCCGAGCAGCAGCAGGGCAGCGAGCGGCGCGAACAGCAGGCGGGCAGGAATGATCTTCATGGCACGACTAGACGAAAAAACATGAGTCCAGGCAAGCCCGAAAGCCCGGTCCGCACCGCGCTGCGCTGGCTGCTCGCGCTCGCTTATGCCTATGCGGGCTATCGCCACCTCGCGACCCCCGCGCCTTTTCTGGCGATCACCCCGTCCTGGGTGCCCTTTCCCGCCGACGTCGTCGCCGCGACCGGCGTCGCCGAACTCGCCGGTGCGGCGGGGCTGATGATCCCGCAGGTGCGCAAGGCGGCGGGCTGGGGCCTCGCTCTCTATGCGCTGTGCGTCTGGCCCGCGAATTTCCACCACGCGTTCGCCCATGTCGCGATCGGCGGCGAGACGCTGAGCTGGTGGTACCATGGCCCGCGTCTCGCGCTGCAGCCGGTGATCATCTGGTGGGCGCTGTGGGCGGGCGGGGTGACCGACTGGCCGTTCGCCAAGAAATGACAGTCGCCCGGGGCCGCTGTCGGTTTACGCAGCGGTGCAAGACCAAGCCGATAGCGGCCCCCGCCTGCGCGGGGGCGACGGGGCGTTATTTCGCGACGGGCGTCTCGATCGGCGGCTGGCCCTTCTGGCTTGCGGCATAGGCCTCGACCGCCTTCAGCACGCGCAGCATGTTGCCGCTCGAAATCTTCTCGAGCTCGGCCTGCGTATAGCCGCGCCGCGCGAGTTCGGCGAACAGGCGCGGATAGCCGGTGACATCCTCCAGCCCGACCGGGGTCGCGTCCATCCCGTCATAATCGCCGCCGATGCCGATATGATCGACGCCGATCGTCTTCTTCAGATGGTCGATATGGTCGGCCGCGATGCCGATCGGCGTCTGCGGCGGCGGGTTCGCCGCGTCCCACGCCTTGAGCGCCGCGGCGGCGCCATCGGGGTTGCCGACATATTGCGCATCGAGCCGCGCCTTTTGGGCGGTGCGCGACAGGCCATGTTCGCGTAATTTGGGATCGAGGAAGGCCGCATAGAGCACGACCATCACGACGCCGCCGTTCGCCTTCACCGCGGGCAGCACCGAGTCGGGGACGTTGCGGGGGTGGTCGTTGACCGCGCGCACCCCCGAATGGCTGAACATCACCGGCGCCTTCGACACCTCGAGCGCGTCCTTCATCGTCGCTTCGCTGACATGGCTGAGGTCGACGATCATGCCGATGCGGTTCATTTCGCGCACGACCTGCTTGCCGAAATCGGTGAGTCCGTCGTGCTGCGGCGCGTCGGTCGCGCTGTCGGCCCAGGGCGTGGTCTTGCCGTGGGTCAGCGTCATATAGCGCACGCCCATGCCGTAAAGCTGGCGCAGCACCGCGAGCGACGAGCCGATCGACTGGCCGCCCTCCGCCCCGAGCATGCCCGCGACCTTGCCCGCCTTCATCTGGCTTTCGAGTTCGGCCGAGGTCTGGGCGAAGCCGAGGTCGTTCGGGTAGCGCGCGATCAGCCGTTTCGCGACATCGATCTGCTCGATCGTCTGCTGCACCGCCTGCTGCTCGTTCGTATTCGACGGCACATAGACCGACCAGAATTGCGCCCCGACATGCCCCTTGCGCAGCCGCTGGATGTCGGTGTGCATCACACTTCCGTCGGGCTTGGGCCTGGTGGTGTCGTTGAAGTCGAAATCGTTGATGACGTTGCCGACGCTGCCCCGCAGCTCCCACGGCACGTCATTATGCCCGTCGAAGACCGGCGCCTTCTTGAGCGCCGCCTCGGCGATCGCCTCGGGGGTCTTCTGGGCCAGGGCGGGGGTGGAGATCAGGGCGAAGGCGGCGAGGCCGGCGAGCAGGTGCGACTTGTTCATGGCGCGACCCTAATGGGTTGATGGCGCGGTGCAAGCCCGAGACGGCTCGTATAACGGGAAGGCATATGCTATGCAGTTTCGCGGTCAGGGAAACGTCGCTTGACGTTTACGTAAGCCCCGCGCAGCATCGCGCCATGACAGCTTTCGACGACTGGCGCGCACGTTCGCCCTATTATGACGAAACCCATGAGGCGCTGGCGCAGAGCGTGCGGCGGTTCGTCGAGCGCGAGATCGCACCGCATATCGACCGCTGGGAGGCCGAGGGCGAATTGCCGCGCGAGCTGCACAAAAAGGCCGCCGAGGCGGGCATATTGGGGCTGCGCTATCCCGAGCAATATGGTGGCCATTCGGAAGGCTTCGACAATTTTCACGGGCTGGTGCTGACCGAGGAGCTCGCCGCGGTCGGCGCGGGCGGGCTCGGCGCGTCGCTGATGACGCATGGTATCGGCCTGCCGCCGATCCTCGCGCTCGGCTCGGAGGAATTGAAGCAACGCGTCGCGCCGCCGGTGCTCGCGGGCGACAAGATCATCGCGCTCGGTATCACCGAGGCGGGCGGCGGCAGCGACGTCGCGAACCTCAAGACCACGGCCGTGCGCGACGGCGATCACTATGTGGTCAACGGCGGCAAGATGTTCATCACCAGCGGCATGCGCGCCGACTGGCTGACCTGCGCGGTGCGTACCGGCGGCCCGGGTGCTGTGGGCATCTCGCTGCTGCTGATCGAGATGGATGCGCCCGGCGTCGAGCGCACAAGGCTCGACAAGATGGGCTGGCGCTGCAGCGACACCGCCGCGATTCACTTCAGCGACGTCCGCGTCCCCGCCGAAAATCTGATCGGGCCCGAGAATGGCGGCTTCATCGGCATCATGCGCAATTTCAACAGCGAGCGGCTCGGCATGGCCATGGGCTGCTGCGCCTATGCGCGCGTCGCTCTCGCCGAAGCGGCCGAGTGGGCACAGCAACGCGAAACCTTCGGCAAGCCGCTCGTCGGCCACCAGTCGATCCGCATCAAGCTCGCCGACATGGAGCGCCAGATCGAGGCGACGCAGGCGTGGGTCGACCTCGCCGCCTGGCAGGTCAAGAACGGCAAGGACCGACCCGCCGACTTCGCGATGCTCAAGGTGCAGGCGACGCGGATGCTGGAGTCCGTCGCGCGCGAGGCGGCGCAGGTGCTTGGCGGCGCGAGTTACATCACCGGCAGTAAAGTCGAGCGCATCTACCGCGAGGTCCGCGTCAACGCGATCGGCGGCGGCAGCGAGGAGATCATGCTCGACCTGGCGGGGCGGCAATTGTTCGGCGGCAGGCGTTAGGCGCCATGGACGACAAGAAAATGTCGAAGTCGCTTTCCTATTGGCTGCGACACCGGCCCGACGCGGGCGGGATCGCCATCGACCCGGCGGGCTGGGCCGAGGTCGACGCGGTAATCGAGGCGCTGGCGCGCGCGGAGTTGCCGCACGCCGCAGAAGACCTGCAACGCGTCGTCGCCGAGAGCGACAAGAGCCGCTTCGAAATCTCGCCCGACGGCCAGTTGATCCGCGCACGGCAGGGGCATTCGATCCCGATCGACCTCGGCTGGCCGGTGACCGCGCCGCCCGAATTTCTGTTCCACGGCACGGTCGAGAAATATCTGCCCGCGATCATGGCCGAGGGCTTGCAGCCGATGGCGCGGCACCATGTCCATCTGTCGCCCGACGAACGCACGGCCTTGATCGTCGGCGCGCGGCGCGGGAAGCCGATCCTGTTAAGGATTTCGGCCGCCGCACTCGCCGCCGCGGGCGCCGAGTTTCGCGTTTCGAGCAACGGCGTCTGGCTGGTCGATCATGTCCCGCCGGCGTTCATCGAACGCGCAGACTGAGCGAGCCCTTCAAAGCATGTCGGCGCAGCGTTGGAACCATAGCTTGGCCTCGCGCTTCACCGTCGCTTCGATGTCGGTGAAGGATGCGCCTTCGTCGAAGTCGAAATTGAACATCACCCGCGCCATGACGCCATAGCCCTTGGCCTGCTCCCGCGCGACGAACGCGACCTCGCCGTTGAGCGGGTGTCCCACTTCCGGCTTGCCCACCGACAAGGTCGACAGTTTCAGTTCGGTCGTCATCATGCGTCCCTTCTGTGCGCTACACCGCCGCCGGCAGGCGGGGCGTCGGGTTTGACCATCGCCAGCCACGCCAGCAGCGGCGCGGTGACGGCATCGACCGCGGGTGCGTGCGCCGTGCCATGCGCCAGCGACGCCAGGGCGGCGATCAGCGCTTCCCAATGAACGACGCGGCAGCGCCACAGGTCGAGCAGCGCCTCCGGCACCGGATTGCCCTGATCGAGATAGGCCGCCTGCAAATTGCCGAGCTCGGCGCGCGCTTCGGCGGCGGCATCGCGCGACAAGGTCATGATCGTGCCGAACAGCGCGAGCGGATCGACCATATCAGAGGTTGCCACGATCGCCCCCCGGCTTGCGCCCCTTGATCGCGCCGAGGATGCCGTCGCGGATCGCGTCCACCGCATTGCGGTGCGTGACAAGCGCATAGCGATCGGCAGCATCAGCGGCACGATGCTTGGCATCGAAGCTGTCGAGCGCATCCTGCGACACTTCGTCGGGGTTTTTGCGTTGCCATTCGGCGCCGATGACGATCGAGGCCATCACCTCGTCGAACAGCGCGGCGACCGCCCCGCGCGCGTCGGGCACGCAGCGGAAGCCCGATATATATTCGACCTGCCAGGTGTCGCCGGGGTTGCCGCCGCCGAAAACGACGAGTTGGATCTGGCCGACGAAGCGCCCGTCGATCGACGCAAAGCCGGCGTCGCAGGCATCGATGTAGCCCGGAAAGACCCCGGCATCGGCGGCGCCCTTGCGCGTGTCGTCGAGCAGTTTCTGATGCGGCACGACATGGGTCAGCACGAGGTCGCCGAAGCGCCGCGTCGCGAGATGCTGCGCCATCTGCGGCGCCGTCGCGAGCGGCGCCGGGAGCAGCCATTGCGCGGTCGGCCCGTCGCCGAACTTGGTGCGCCGCCCCGGCTGGAGCATCCCGTGCCACGGTGCGGGAACGAGATAGCGCTGCGGCAGGTCGGGATGCCCGCAAAAGATCAACGCATCGTCGGGCCCGGTGGCGTCGAGGATGACATAGCGGTTCGCGGGCGGTTCGACCTGGATCGCCCCCGTCGCCTGCCACCCCTCGGGCACGAGGAAGCTCAGTTCGCCGTCCTTGGTGCGGAACGGCTGGGGTCCGGCGGACGGCGGCGGCGGGCCGCGCGGAGTGAACAGGGGGTTGGCCATCGCCTTGCCGCCTAGTCGCGGTTCATGTCGACGCTGATCGCGCTGTTGCCGGCAAAGAAGGAATGCCCGTGCCGCGCATGCGTGCTGTTGCCCCCGATATATTGGCCATAAGCCCAATAATGGCCGTCCTTCTGCAGATTGAAGTTCGCGCTCGTGACTCCCGGCGCCTCCTGATTTCCGCCCGGACCCTCGACGAAAATCTTGTAGTTTCCGGATCCATGAACATAGTTCGACAGATAGACATTGACGCTGATTAATTCGGTCATGATCTCGACTCCGCATAGAGGATCAGGCATCTATTGGCCGGAACCGGGCGATGAATACCCCCCGGATTCGAGAGTTGCCGGACGATGCGCGACGATGGAAAACCGTCCATTGCGCGATTGAGCGGCACTATTCGCGGAGAACGCGATGATTACGGCCGAGATACTGGACATCGTCGACCCATGGCAGGACAGATCTCCGGCCGAGGCCAGCGACATCTTTTTCGCCGCCGCCGCGCCGCTCGGCGTGACCTATCTGCAGACCCGCGTCTATCGCCGGCCGACGACCCGCCTCACCGCGAAGAGCCACTGGGCCGCAGGCGGCGTCGTCCGCCGCATCGCGCCCGAAAATTGGCCCGGCAGCCCCGCCTTCAACTATGTCTGTTTCGACTGCAATCCGTTGCTGCGACCGATCATGGAGGGACGGACGCGCTACGCCTTTGGCGATTTCGCGCCGCATGGCGATCCGCGCTTCGGCGCCTATTGGGACGCCCTCGCCGAGGCGGATGTGAGCGAGGCGCTGTGCGCGACATCCTATGGGCCGCAGGGCGCGATCGCGTCGGCGCATATCGGCTTTTCCGATCGCGACGCCGACCCCGCCCGGCGCTCGGTGCAACTCGCTGGGCTGCTCCTCACCGAATATCTCCTGGAAGCGACCGTCCTCGCCGACGATCCCGACCCCGTGCTCACCGAACGCGAGCGCGACTGCCTCGCCTTCGTTGCCGAGGGCAAGACCGACTGGGAGATTTCGGTGATCCTGGGACTCGCCGAATCGACCGTGCGCTTCCATGTCGACAATGCGCGCCGCAAGCTCGACGCGGTCAATCGGGCGCAAGCGGCGGCAAAGCTGGTCCTGATGCGGCTGGTCTAGGCAGCGACACCCCCGTCGGTGGTCGTGGCTAGTCGCCCGCCGCTTCGCCCTTCTGCTGCTCGGCCAGCGCGCGCGATTCGGCCTTCAGCGGACGCGAAACAGGGCAAACTTCCTGAACATAGCCGTTGAGCACATTGGTCAGCGCATCGGGCACGAGCCGATAGAAGACGAACTGGCCGCGCTTCTCGCTGACGATCAGCCCGGCGTTTTCGAGCACCGAGAGGTGCTGCGACACGGCGGGCTTGCTCATGTCGAAGCGCGCCGCGATGTCACCCGCGCTGAGTTCGGCATGCGCGAGATAGGCGAGAATCCGCCGCCGCGGCGTCGACGCCAATGCCTGAAAAACCCGTTCCATTGCCTCAAAATGGGCAAGCCGATCGCCCTTGACAAGCAATAATTTATTTAAGTAATTACTTATATTCTTTGCATGAGAGGAGTCGGGCGATGCGCAGCGAACAGGACCCCCATGCGGTGAACTTCCTGATCGACGAGTCCGGCCCCGACCCGCGTGCCGGCACCGTCCGCGCCGACCTGCCGAGCATCGTCTGGAACGGCGGCATGGCGCTGGTCGCGCTCGCCGCCGGTCCCTTCTTCCTCACCCCTTCGGCGATCCTGCTCTTCTTCGCCACCACCGGCGCCGCGCTGCTGCTGGGGCACAGCGTCGGGTACCACCGGATGATGATCCACGGCAGCTTCGCCGCGCCGCGCTGGCTGACCCGCACCCTCGTCTGGTTCGGCGCCTTCGTCGGCATGGCAGGCCCCTATGGCATCGTCCGCGCCCACGACACGCGCGACTGGGCGCAGCGGCAGGCCGATTGCCACCCCTTCCTGCGCCATGGCACAAACATCGTCCGCGATGCCTGGTGGCAGATTTACTGCCGCCTCGACCTCGACGACCCGCCGCGCTTCGATTTCGGCGAACTCGACCGAGACCCTTTTTACGGCTGGCTGGAAAAGACGTGGCGCTGGCAGCACTTGCCTGTCGCGCTGCTATTCTTCGCGATCGGCGGCTGGGGCTGGGTAATCTGGGGCGTCGCCGCGCGGGTCGCGGTCGCCAATCACGGCCATTGGCTCGTCGGCCATCTCGCGCACAACCGCGGGCCGCAGCACTGGACCGTCGACGCGCATGGCGTGCAGGCGTTTGATGTGCCCTGGGCGGCGATCCCGACGATGGGCGAGGCGTGGCACAATAATCATCACGCCTATCCAGGATCGGCGCGGATCGGGCTGCATCCCGGGCAGAGCGACTGGGGTTACGCCTTCATCCGCCTGGGCGAGCGGCTCGGGCTGATGTGGGACGTCCAGACCCCCGCGACGCTTGGCGCGCGCTGTGGGCTGAGCGTCGTGGCGCCCGGCGCAGCGCCTGCCGCCACGCTCGCGGGGGCCGGCGGGCGATGAAAAACCTGCTGCACCGCCTGCTCGCCGAACTGCCCGATGCCATTCATTATGCGCTGGCCGCCGCAGCGCTGATCCTGTCGCAACACGGCCTCGTCGCGCTTGCCTTTTACGGCCACGCCGCCCCGCTGGCGTTCGACCGGATGTTCTGGCTCTTTCCGATCCGCCAGCTCGCCATGCTGCCCGGGATTTCGCCGCTCGTCGCGATCGGCGGCTTCGCCTTCTGCCTCGCGATATCGACGGCGCTCGTTTTCCTGTCGCTGCGCCGCGCCGACCGGCTCGGGCGCGGAGGAGGGCTGGCGCTGCTGACGATGGTGCCGACGATCCAGATCTTCGCGGCATTCGTCCTGACCCTGTTATGGCGCCGCCGCGCGGGAGCGCCCGCGCCCGAGCGTGTCGGCAACCCCGCCACGCCGCATCAGCTGGCGCGCGGAACCGTCGCGGGAATGGCGCTGATCGTCCTCGCGGTCGCGGTGTCCGGGGCGACCATGGGCGCCTATGGCTGGGGCCTGTTCGTGCTCACGCCCTTTCTGGTCGGGGTCATCACCGGCTATATCGTCAACCGCGGCACGTTGCGCAGCCGCGGCGAAACCCTCGTCGCGGTGGCGCTGGCGGGGCTGCTCGGCACGCTCGCCTTGCTGATGCTCGCGCTCGAAGGCCTGCTCTGCATCCTGCTGATCGCGCCGCTCGCGGCGGGACTCGCGATCGTCGGCGGCCTCATCGGACGCGGCGTCGCGAAGCCGCTTGGACCGCAGGCTCCGCTTTACAGCGTCGCGGCCCTGCCCTTGGTCTTCCTGGTCGACGCCGCGATGCCGCCCGAGCTGCCGATCGTCACCCGCACCAGCATCACCATCGCCGCGCCGCCCGGGGCGGTGTGGGCCAGCCTGACCGCCGACCGCCCGGTCGCCGAAAGTCCCGGGCTCGTCGGCCTCGCGGGCCTCGCCTATCCCGTCGCGAGCCGCATCGCCGGCGAAGGCGAAGGCGCGCACCGAATCGGCACCTTTTCCACCGGCACCGCCGACGAGCGCGTCACCGTCTGGAAACCCGGCCGCACGCTGGCATTCCGCGTCGTCCGCCAGCCCCCCGCAATGGAGGAAATGAGCCCGTACAGGAAACTCCACACCCCGCATCTGTTCGGCTATTTCGACACCGGCGAGACGCGCTTCGACCTAGTGCCGCTTCCCGGCGGTCGCACCCGGCTGACCGCGCGCGCCGACCATGTCCTGCGCATCGACCCCGGCCTCTATTGGGAACCGATCGCGCGCTGGGCGATCAAGCAGAATGTGACGCGGGTCCTCACCGATGTACGACGCGACTCCGAGGCTCGACAGGAGGCACGCGCAGCGGCACACTCGCCACATGGACAATCCAACGCACAGCTGGCCGACTGAGGCCGACACCATCCTTCCCGACCTCGTCGACCTGCGCCGCGCGATCCACCGCGAACCCGAGCTCGGCCTGCAGAATCCCAAGACGCTGGCGAAGATCAAGGATGCGCTCGCCGGGCTGCCGCTCGAATTTCGCGAGGGGCCGTCGACGACCGGGCTGGTCGCGATCCTGCGCGGTCCCGCGAACGGCCGCACCGTGTTGCTGCGCGGCGACATGGATGCGTTGCCGCTGGTCGAGGACACCGGACTCGACTTCACCTCCGAAACCAGCGGCGCGATGCATGCCTGCGGGCACGACACCCATGTCGCGATGCTCGTCGGTGCGGCGAAACTGCTGTGCGCCGCGCGCGACCGCCTGTCCGGCACCGTGATGTTCATGTTCCAGCCGGGCGAGGAAGGGCATCATGGCGCGCGTTTCATGCTCGACGACGGGCTGATCGATCCGCTGCCCGACGCGGCCTTCGCGCTGCACATCATGCCCAATGCGCCGCACGGCGTGTTCGCGGGGCGTGCCGGAGCGCTGCTTGCCTCGTCCGACGTGCTGTCGATCATCGTCAAGGGCGCCGGCGGCCATGCCTCGATGCCGCACGACGCGATCGACCCCATTCCTGTGGCCTGCTCGATCGTCACCGCGATCCAGACGATGGTCACCCGCCGCGTGTCGGTTTTCGACCCCGCCGTGGTGACGATCGCCAAGATCAGCGCGGGCACGACCAACAATATCATTCCCGAAACCGCCGAGCTGCTCGGCACGATCCGCACGCTCTCTCCTCACCGCCGCGCCGCGGTCGCCGCCGAGTTGAAGCGCCTCGCCCCCGCGATCGCCGAGGCGCATGGCTGCAGCGCCGAAGTGGAGATCGTCGAGGGTTTCCCCGTCACCGTCTGCGACAGCCGCGCCGCCGCCTTCGGCCAGCGCGTCGTCGAGGAGACATTCGGCGAGGCGGCGTGGATGACGATGGACCATCCGGTAATGGGCGCCGAGGATTTCGCCTATGTGCTCGAAAAGGTGCCCGGCGCGATGTTCTGGCTTGGCGCGAGCGAGCAGGGCAGCGACTGGCGGAGCTGCTGCGGCCTGCACTCGAACCGCATGGTCCTCGACGAAAAGGTCATGGCACGCGGCGCGGCGCTGCACGCGGCGCTGGCGGAGCGGTTTCTGGAAGGAGGGTTCGAGGCATGATCAACATCATCGGCGCCATCATCACCGGCCTGCTGATCGGCGCTCTGGCGCGGTTCTTTTACCCCGGCGCGGTCGAGATGGGATGGATCGCGACGATCCTGCTCGGCATCGGCGGCTCCTTGCTCGCGGGACTCGTCACCTCACGCGGCCAGCGCGAATTCCATGGCGCGGGGTGTTTCGCTTCGGTGGTCGGGGCGATCGTGCTGATTTTTGTTGGGCGGTTGCTGGGGATCGGCGGCTGACGCCTATTCGATCATCGCCTCGACCGTCTCGTGAGGATACCGGATGAACTCGTTGTAAAGGCGGTAATGCGCGGTCTCTTCCAGCGTCGTCGGCTGGACGGAGAAGCGATCGATCTGCCACAAATCGGCATCGGGCAGCGCCATCAGGATCGGCGAATGCGTCGCCATGATGACCTGGGCATTGCCGGCGCGCTGAATTCGGCGAAGTAACTTCAGGAAATCGAACTGCCGGGATGGCGAAAGCGCCGATTCGGGTTCGTCGAATATATAGATGCCTCGGCGATCAGCGCGTTCGTCGAAGAAATTCAGAAAGCCTTCGCCGTGCGACCAGGACAGATAATCGGGCGGGGCCGCGCCGACATCATGCGCCGCCTCGTCGACGTAGCGGGCCAGCGAAAAGAAGGTTTCGGCGCGGAAAAAGAAACCCTGGCTCACCTTGGGCAGCCAGCCGCCGCGAAGAGCGTCCGCCAAGGCGCCGCCGTCGCCGCCCGAGATGCTCGAGGCGCCCACGGCCCTATGGCCATAGCCCCCAACGCCCTCGCTGAAGCCCGCCAGAACCGCGATCGCTTCGAGCAAGGTGGATTTGCCGGACCCATTCTCGCCGACCAGGATGGTCACCGGCCGCTCGAACGTCATTTCGAAAGCCGGGTCGGCGAACAGCGGAATGTTGAAAGGATAATGATCCGGGTCGATCTGCGACGCATCCGGGTCCGCTTGAGCGTCGCGCCGCGACACGCGCCGCAGATAGGGCGGCGGCAGTCTTGAAGGGGACGCCGCCCTAGCCATCGCTCACGGCACCAACACCGTATCCACCGCCTGCGGCAGCATGTCCGGATAATCGAGCGTATAATGCAACCCGCGGCTTTCCTTGCGGTGGAGCGCGCTCTTCACGATCAGTTCGGCGCATTGGAGCAGGTTGCGCAGTTCGATCAGGTCGGTGGTGACGCGGAAATGGCCGTAATAATCCTCGACCTCGTGGGTCATCATGTTGATGCGGTGCTGCGCACGTTCCAGCCTTTTGGTGGTGCGCACGATGCCGACATAGTTCCACATGAAGCGGCGGATTTCCGTCCAGTTCTGCTTGATGATCACCTCTTCGTCCGAATCGGTGACGCGGCTTTCATCCCATGGCCGGATCGGCGGCGGGGTGTCGAGCTGGTCCCAGCGCGCGACGATGTCCTTCGCCGCCGCCTCGCCGAAGACGAAACATTCGAGCAGACTGTTCGACGCGAGGCGGTTGGCGCCGTGCAGCCCGCTTTCGGTGCATTCGCCCGCCGCATACAGCCCCGGCAGGTCGGTGCGCCCGTCGAGGTCGATCAGCACCCCGCCGCAGGTATAATGTTGCGCGGGCACCACCGGGATCGGCCCCTTCGTCATGTCGATGCCGAGCGTCAGCAGCTTTTCATAGATGTTCGGGAAATGCCCCGCGACGAAATCGGGGTCGAGGTGGCTGATGTCGAGATGGACATAGTCGAGCCCCGATCGCTTGATCTGGTCGTCATTGGCGCGCGCCACGACGTCGCGCGGCGCGAGTTCGGCGCGCGCGTCATAATCGGGCATGTAGCGGTGGCCGGTGACCGGGTGCTTGAGGATGCCGCCCTCGCCGCGCACCGCCTCGGTGATCAGGAAATTCTTGACCTCGAGATTGTAGAGGCAGGTCGGGTGGAACTGCATCATTTCCATGTTCGAGACGCGCGCGCCCGCGCGCCAGGCCATCGCGATGCCGTCGCCGGTCGCGCCTCGGGGGGCGGTCGAGAATTGGTAGACACGCCCCGCGCCGCCGCTGGCAAGGATCGTCGCGCGGCCGACATGCGCATGGACCTCACCGCTCTTTTCATCGAGCGCATAAACGCCCCAGACGCGGCCCGATCCTGAGTAACGTTCCTCGTGGCGGCCGGTAATCAGGTCGATGCACGCCTGTCCGGGCAGCAGCGTGATGTTCGGATGCGCCTCGGCGGTCTTGAGCAAGGCAGCCTGCACCGCCCAGCCGGTCGCGTCGTCGACATGGACGATGCGGCGGTGCGAATGGCCACCCTCGCGCGTCAGGTGCAGCGCGTCGCTGTCCTTGTTGAAGGGCACCCCCATCTCGACGAGCCGCTCGATGGCGTGCGGCGCATTCTCTACGACGAACTCGACCGTCTCGCGCCGGTTGAGCCCGGCGCCCGCGACCATCGTGTCCTCGATATGATTTTCGAAGGTGTCGCCCGCATCGAGCACCGCGGCGATCCCGCCCTGCGCCCAAGCGGTCGAGCCGCCGGTGAGTTCGCCCTTGGCGAGCACGAGCACGCGGCAATGATCGGCGAGCGCGATCGCCGCGGTGAGCCCCGCGGCGCCGGAGCCGACGATGATGACGTCGTGGGGGGGGGTGTCGGTCATCCCCATGGTCCTTTTTTCTTGAGAGGACGAACAACAATCCCGCCAAAACGCGCTTCGTCAGCGCGACAGGCAATGCCGTCGATATAGCAGGTCTGCGACATATAGGGCGAGCCATCCGCATAAGTTGCGGTGAGGCTCTCGATCAGATTGGGATAGCCCGGAGACGCATTTTGATATTTGACCGGCCGACCGGCGTCATCGGCAATACGCTCATAGCAATCGCCGCAGACATAATCCGGGTAGCGGGGATTTTCCTTCACGGAAGCCCCGCAGATCGGACAAGCCTGCAGGCCGTCCTCACCCATTCGCCGCGCGGGTCAGGTTGAGGAACACGTCCTCCAGATCGGCTTCGCGGGTCGAGACGTCGACGATTCCGTGGCCCATCGCGTTGACTGCGGCGAGCACCTCGCCGGCGTTCATGCGATCCTTGTTGTAGCTGATCGCCAGCCCGCGTGTCCCCTCGCGCTCGATCTTGTCGAACGCCGGGTGCGTCGGCAGCACCGTGATATCCTGGTCGAGCGTCACGACGACGATCTTCTCGCGCGCCATGTCGACCAGTTCGCGGGTCGGCTTGTTGGCGATCAGCCGTCCGTGGTTAATGATCGCGATGCGGTCGCACAGCTCTTCGGCTTCTTCAAGATAGTGCGTCGTCAGCACCACGGTGACGCCGCGATCGTTCAAGGACTTCACATAGGACCAGAGCTGTTGCCGCAGTTCGATATCGACCCCGGCGGTCGGTTCGTCGAGGACGATAATCGGCGGCGAATGGACCATCGCCTTGGCGACGAGCAGGCGGCGCTTCATGCCGCCCGACAGCGTCCGCGCATAGGCGTCGCGCTTGTCGCTCAGGTGGACCGCGTCGAGCAGTTCGTCCGAAATGCGCTTCGCCTTGGGCACACCATAGAGCCCGGCCTGATTCTCCAGCGTCTCGAACGGCGTGAAAAACGGGTCGAAAACGATTTCCTGCGGCACGATGCCGATCGAATATTTGGCGTTTCTGGGATCGGCGTCGATGTCGAAGCCCCAGATGCTGGCCGACCCGGCGGTCTTGTTGACCAGCCCGGCGAGGATGTTGATGAGCGTCGACTTGCCCGCGCCGTTCGGCCCGAGCAGCCCGAAAATCTGCCCGCGCGGCACGTCGAAACTGACATTGTCGAGCGCCTGCTTGCCGCCGGCATAGAGTTTGGAGACGGCGTCGATGCGGATGGCGGCTTCGGTCATGGCCGCTTCCATAGCCGCGCCGCGCGGCTCGCGAAAGCCCGTGTTCCGGCAAGGAAATCTTTACCATGGCGGGTAAGCATATTTTGTCACATCGCCCTTATGAGGGGTGATGTGAGGACCAGACACATCATCTGCCCGCCGCTTCGCCGGCGCGGCCTAGCCGCCCTGACGCTCGCTTTTGTGCCGTTCGCCGCTCCGTCGGCGCACGCGCAGAACAACGCGCAGGGCGAAGCCGAAGCCATCGTGCTGCGGCCCCTTTCCTTCTTCAAGGTTAACGACCTCGATTTCGGCGACATCATCGCGTCGAACGCGGCGGGGACGGTGCGCATCCTGCCCGACGGCTCCCGGACGCGGACCGGTGGCGCGACGCTGGCCGGGAATGACGGCGAACCCGCGCGTTTCGCCGGGCTCGGCTCGTACAACCGCGAGGTCAATATCTCGCTCGGCGCGAACCAGATATTCATCACCGGCCCCGGGCAGCAGATGCGCGTGCGCAATTTCGAGATCGGCAGCACGCCCACCGCGATCCTGTCGACCACCCCGACGCGCTTTCGCATCGCCTCGACGCTCGGCAACTATAATTTCCCGGTCGGCGCGACGCTCGACGTCAACGCCAATCAGGCGCCGGGCGATTACAGCGGGACCTTCACCATCACCTTGAACTATCTCTGATCGCCGTATGTGGGGCGACGGCACCGGGGGACCACTGGCGCGTTTCGGGGGGAGCGCGCTTGCCGGTGCCGTCATGGCGGCGCTCTGGACGATGCCGGCGGCCGCGCAGCAGACGCAGGGCCAGGCGAGCGCGCTGGTGCTCGAACCCATGTCGCTGACCAATATCGAACAGCTCGACTTCGGATCGATCATTCCGTCGGCGACGATCGGCACTGTCACCGTCGCCCCGTCCGGCGCGGTCACGACCTCGGGCGGGGTGATCGCGGCGTCGGGCGATGCGCGCCCGGCGCGCTTCGCGGGTCAGGGCAGCGCCAATCGCGTCGTCATCAAGACCGGATCGAACCAGATCGCCCTGACCGGCCCGGGCGAGGCTATGCGCGTCGACGATTTCGAGATCGGCGCGCTCACCGGCCTGTCGCAGATCGGCAACGGCAACAATTTTCGCATCACCGGCACCAATGGCATCGTCGGCTTTGCGGTCGGCGGCCGGCTGCGCGTCAACGCCAACCAGGCCGAGGGCGACTATAGCGGCAGCTTTTCAGTCACCTTCAACTATCAATAGCCCGCGCAGACCCGATTGCGGCGCTGGCGCGCGCTTGCTATGGGCGCCGTCGATGACCCAGAACACGCCCGAAACCATCCGCACGCCCAAGACCCGCGTCGCCTGCGACGGCACCGGCGACGGCCTCGCCAACGCCGCGCTCGGCCATCCGCGCGTCTGGCTCGAGATCGACACCGATGAGGGCTTTGCCGACTGCGGCTATTGCGACCGGCGCTTCGTGCTGATCGGCGGGATCGCCGATAAAGGGTAAGCGTCGGCGGGATCGCCGATAAGGGTTGACCCTTGGCGGCGGCGCAAGGCGTAAACGCCGCCTTTACCAAGCCAAAGCATCATCGGTTCACACCCCGCTGGCATAGTCTGTGCCAGACAGGAGCAGAATCGTGGGGATTCCAGGGACCAGCCATCGTCGGGCCGCCGCGCGCGTCCCGGCCATCGCCGCAGCGCTGATCGCGCTGGCGGCGCCTGCGCACGCCGCCGACATGCCCGGGACGACGACCGCGACGGTCGTCCGGCCGAACAGCCTCGTCAAGACCGACGATCTCGATTTCGGGACGATCATCAGCGGCGCCACAGGCGGCACCGTCAGCGTCAACGCCCTCACCGGCGCGCGCACGACCAGCGGCGGCGCCACCGCGGTCGGCAACGACGCGCAGCGCGCGCAGTTCCAGGGCACCGGCGGCATATTGCTGATCACCGTGTCGGGCAGCACGTCGGTGACGCTGACACGGGCCGGCGGCGGCGCGACGCCTATGACCGCCACTTTGGTCCGCGCCGCGAGCACCAGCGGCGGCGGCATCGCGCTGCTCGGCGCGACCCTGCTGCCGAGCGGGGTGCAGACCTATTATATCGGCGGCACGCTCACCGTCCCGGCGAACCAGCCCGAGGGCGATTACAGCGGGACGTTTACGCTGACGGTCAATTATCTCTGAGCCTCCCGTCATTGCGAGCGCAGCGAAGCAATCTCCAGCCATCGATATCGCGCAAGGCGGATAGCTGGAGATTGCTTCGCTGCGCTCGCAATGACCATGAGCATTTGCGGACCGTCGGACGCGCGCCTATATCGGCCTCATGACAAGCCCCACCGATCCCCGCCGCTTCCTCTATCGCGCCGATGCGCTCGATCCCGATCTTGCGCAGAAGCTCGCGAAGGAAGCGCTCGCCAAGGCCGATGACGGTGAGCTTTACCTGCAATATCGCGCGACCGAGAGCTTCGGCTTCGACGACGGGCGGCTCAAGACGGCGGATTATTCGACCGATGCGGGCTTCGGGCTGCGCGCGGTATCGGGCGAGATGACGGGGTTCGCGCACGCGAGCGACATCAGCGCCCCGGCGATCCGCCGCGCCGCCGAGACGCTCGCGCTGCTCGACCCCGCGAACCAGCCGCACGCCGCCGCCCCCGCGCGGACCAACCGCCATCTTTATGGCGAGGCCAATCCGCTCGACCTGATCCCCTTCGCCAAGAAGGTCGCGCTGTGCCAGCAGATCGACGCCGCCGCCCGCGCGCGCGATCCGCGCATCGCGCAGGTCTCGGTCGCGCTCGCCGGCAGCTGGTCGGTGGTCGAGATCGTCCGCGCCGACGGCTTCCTCGCGACCGACATCCGCCCGCTCGTCCGCCTCAACGTGTCGATCGTGGTCGAGGAGAATGGTCGGCGCGAGAGCGGCTATTTCGGTCTCGGCGGTCGTTACATGTACGACCATCTGTTCGAGGAAGCGCAGTGGAACCGCGCGATCGACGAGGCGCTGGCGCAGGCGCTCGTCAATCTCGAGGCGGTCGACGCCCCGGCGGGCGAGATGACCGTGCTGCTCGGTCCCGGCTGGCCCGGCGTGCTGCTCCATGAAGCGATCGGCCACGGGCTCGAGGGCGATTTCAACCGCAAGGGCACCAGCGCCTTTTCGGGACGCATCGGTGAGCGCGTCGCGGCGGCAGGCGTCACCGTCGTCGACGACGGCAGCCTCGCCGAACGGCGCGGTTCGCTGAGCATCGACGACGAGGGCACCCCGACCAGCGAGACGGTGCTGATCGAGGATGGCATGCTCAAGGGCTATATGCAGGACCGGCTCAACGCGCGGCTGATGGGCATGGCGCCGACCGGCAACGGGCGCCGCGAAAGCTTTGCCCATGCGCCGATGCCGCGGATGACCAACACCTTCATGAAAGGCGGAAACGACGATCCCGCCGAACTGCTGAGCCGCGTCAAGAACGGCATTTTTGCCAAAAGCATGGGCGGCGGGCAGGTCGACATCGTGTCGGGCAAATTCGTGTTCAGCTGCACCGAGGCGTATAAGATCGAAAATGGCAAGCTCGGCGCCCCGATCAAGGGCGCGACGCTGATCGGCGACGGGCCGAGCGTGCTCACGAAGGTCACCGGAATCGGCAACGACATGGCGCTCGACGAGGGCATCGGTGTGTGCGGCAAGGGCGGCCAGAGCGTCCCCGCGGGCGTCGGCCAGCCGACCCTGCTGGTGAGCGGGCTGACGGTGGGCGGGACGGCTTAACGCCCCTCTCTCCGTCATTGCGAGCGAAGCGAAGCAATCCAGAGTAGGCGTACACCGCTCTGGATTGCTTCGCTTCGCTCGCAATGACGGGATTCTGTGACGCGCATCACTTGGCCTTCGCCAATCTCGCGCCTATACGCCTCTCAAACATAAAGCAGAAATTGGGTCGCATGAGCTTTTCCCCGGGGGCAGAACCTCCGGTCGCAGGGAGGAATTATGCGCAAGACTTTCCAATTCACCTCGCTCGCGGTCATCGCCGCGATGCTGACCGCGCCCGTCGCGGCGCAGCAGAAGACCACCGGTCCCAAGGAACGCTATGAGATGGACGCCGCGACGATGTCGGGCTTTGCCGCGATGGGCGGCGGCAAGGGCGGCATGGGCGGCGCGATGAGCATGATGTTCGGCGGCGGCCCCGACAGCGCGTTGGCGCGCCAGCTGGTCCTGCGCCTCGGCTCGAACGAGTTGCCGACCGCGCCGCCGCCGAAGGGCGATCATTTTTTTCTGCCGCAGGCCAAGCTCGGCAAATCGGTGCCGCTGATCGCGCCCGAGCGCAAGGACGGCACCTACCCGACCGAATTCGAACGGCCGAAGGGGCGCCTGCTGCTCTATTGGGGCTGCGGCGCCAAGGCGGGGCCGGGGCAGCCGGTGATCATCGATTTCGCCAAGGTCGCGGCGGGACAGGTGCCGCCGAACCTCTTCTCGACCGCCGTGCCGATCGTCCGCGAAGTGTCGCCGTCGAACAGCAAATCCTATATGGAATGGCCGAACGGCAAATCGACCAAGATGCCGTCCAAGGACAGCAGCCTGCTCGGCGCGCACCGCGTCGCGAGCAATGTCGGCAACGACATCAATTTCACCCTCGCGCAGGATTATATGCCCGCGCTGCAGGCCTCGACCGCCGACCAGGCCGACGGGTCGGTGACGATCCGCTGGAACCCGGTGCAGAACGCCACCGGTTATGCCGCCTGGACGATCGGCGGCATGGGTAACGGAAGCGGCAAGAACGACGTGGGCGATATCGTCTGGTGGACGAGCAGCGCGACCAAGGAATTCGGCGGCGGGCTGTGGGACTGGCTGCCGCCCTCGGTGGTCGCCAACCTGATCACCAAGAAGATCGTGATGCCGCCATCGCAGACGACGTGCCAGATCCCCGCCGAGGTCAAGAAATCGTCGGGCGAGTTCATGATGGGCAACCTCAACGCCTTCGGCCCCGAGGCGAACTTCTCCTATCCGCCCAAGCCCGCGACGGGGGTGTGGAACATCGACTGGACCGCGAAGGTGCGCTTCCGCTCGTACACGATGCTGATGGTCGGCGCCGATTTCGGCGGCATGAGCGGCGGCGGCGCGTCGAGCGGGAGCAGCAGCGGCGAGGCCGCACCGCCCGCCAAGAAAAAGAAATGCAAGGGCCCGCTGGGCATTCCGCTGCCCGACGGCGCCTGCTGAGCGCACGCGCGTGACCTGGCCGGTCCCTCCCGCAGGCGCGAGGGACCGGCCAGGTCACCATGCCTGAGTCAGTTGTCGTTCAGACGAGATGCCCT
Organism: Sphingopyxis sp. GW821-FHT02C12; assembly: GCF_059421785.1. Lineage (NCBI taxonomy): Bacteria > Pseudomonadati > Pseudomonadota > Alphaproteobacteria > Sphingomonadales > Sphingopyxidaceae > Sphingopyxis > Sphingopyxis sp. GW821-FHT02C12. Next base: position 1,499,029 of record NZ_JBWKVQ010000001.1, on the reverse strand, counting down.
ATATCGGCGGCAGAGGGTGTGTGTTGAATGACAGGAGTCGAACCATGCGTCCGTTTATCGCCACTATCATCGCCGCCGCCGCGGTGGCCGCCGCGCCCGCCGCATCGGCGAAGGAAAAGCTGACCGGCGAGCAGCAGCTCGAAAAATTGCTCGACGGCCGCGTCGCGGGCGAACCGCAAAACTGCATCCAGCTGACCGGATCGAACAGCACCACGATCATCGACCGCACCGCGATCGTCTATCGCATCGGTAGCACCCTTTGGGTCAACCGGCCGAAGGGCGGCGCCGAATCGCTCGACGACGACGATATTCTCGTCACCAAATTGACCGGCAGCCAGCTGTGCAGCATCGACACCGTCCAGCTGCGCGACCGCACCAGCCAGATGTACAGCGGCTTCGTGTCGCTCGGCGAGTTCGTGCCGTACCGCCGTCCCAAGGCCGAATAGCGCCAAAAAGCCCCGTCATTGCGAGGAACCGAAGGCGACGAAGCAATCCAGGGTTGCGTAAACGGCTCTGGATTGCTTCGCTTCGCTCGCAATGACGGATGAAATGAAAGCCCCCGCCCCGCCCGCCGACTGGCCGGCGCAACTCCTGACCTTCTGGTTCGACGCGCATGGCATGGACGACTGGTATGGCGGCGGGCCGGATTTCGACACCGACATCCGCGCGCTGGCCGGCGACTGGCACGAAGCGCTGCGCGCGCTGCCCGCCGCCAGCTTCCTGACCGACCCCGACACCGCGCTGGCCGCGGCGATCCTGTTCGATCAGGTGCCGCGCAATATCTTTCGCGGATCCGCCGATGCCTTTGCCACCGACGATCTCGCCCGCGCGATCGCGCGCGGCATCGTCGCGCACGGCTGGGACAAGGCCTGGCCCGACGCGCGGCGCCAGTTCGCCTATCTCCCCTATCAGCACAGCGAGGACCTCGCCGACCAGCGCGAATCCTTGCGCCTGTTCGGCCAGCTCGCAGATCCGATGTTCCAGGACTATGCGCAGAAGCATTTCGACATCGTCGACCGCTTCGGCCGCTTCCCGCATCGCAACGCGGTGCTCGGCCGCACGACACGCCCCGAGGAGCAGGCGGCGGTGGAGGAAGGCAAAAATTGGTGATAAGCCCGCCACACCGATCTTGCGGAGCCCCGACATGGCCGATTTCACCGACAGCCTGACCGACAAGCATATCGCTTTCATCGAGAAGCAACCGGTCTTCTTCACCGCGACCGCCGCCGCCGATGCGCGGATCAACCTGTCGCCCAAGGGCTATGCCGACACGTTTCGGGTGCTGTCCGAAAACCGGGTCGCCTATCTCGATTTCGGCGGATCGGGCAACGAGACGCACGCGCATCTCGCCGCCGACGGGCGCATCACCATCATGTTCTGCGCCTTCGACCGCAGCGCGCTGATCCTGCGCATCTATGGCCGCGGCCGCGCGGTGCTGCCGCAGGACGATGAATGGGAGACGATCGCCAGTTCTTTCACCCTGATCCCCGGCACCCGCCAGATCTTCGTGATCGACGTCGACAGCGTGCAGACCAGTTGCGGCTGGGGCGTGCCGATGATGGAATTGCAGCACGAACGCGACACGCTGCAGAAATATCACCGTCAGGCCGACCCGGTGCTGTGGGTCGAGAAATTCCAGGAACGCACCAGGAGCATCGACGGCCTGCCGACCCGCCCGACGGACCGTTTCATCACCGGCGACCCGGCCTGATGGCGCTCGTCGAGCTGGTACGCCTGCCGAACGGGGTCGAGGCCGAATTGCTGCGTGGCCGGCTCGAAAGCGCCGGCGTCCATGCCGTGTGTTTCGACGCCGGCATGAATATCGCCGAAAGCGTCGGCCTGCTCATCCCGGTGCGGGTGATGGTGCTCGACGACGATCTGGTCGAGGCGCAGGCCTTGATGGCGGAGTTCGGCGCCGGTTGAACGCAACCTAAGCCTTGCTCAGACGTCCATAATCCTGTGAAAATGCCCGCCATGATCAAGGTCGCCAGTTACAATATGCGTAAGGGCATCGGTCTCGACCGGCGCCGCGATCCGGGGCGGGTGCTGTCGGTGCTGCGCGAACTCGACGCCGATATCGTCGCACTGCAGGAGGCCGACCGCCGCTTCGGGACCCGCGCCAGCGCGATCCCGCCGCATATGTTCGAAGAGCATAGCGACTATGTGCCGGTCGACCTGCTCGGCGGGCGTCCCTATGCCATCGGCTGGCACGGCAATGCGCTGCTGGTGCGCAAGGGCGCCGAAGTCGAGGAGAGCCACGCACTCCATCTGCCGACGCTCGAACCGCGCGGCGCGGTCGCGGCGACGGTGCGCATCGGCGACACGCGGCTGCGCGTCGTCGGCATGCATCTCGACATTTCGGGGCTGCGGCGGCGGCAACAGGCGCGCGCGATCCTCCATCACCTCGCGGCGGGCGAGGACCTGCCGACGATCCTGATGGGCGACTGCAACGAATGGCGCAACCAGGGCGGCTGCCTCCATGATTTCGGCGAACGCCATCGGCTCGTCGACACCGGCCACAGCTTCCACAGCCGTCGCCCGGTGGCGAAACTCGACCGCATCTTCGCCTCGCCCGACCTGCAGGCGGTCGACGCCGGGGTGCATCGCAGCGCGCTCGCGGCGCGCGCGTCGGACCATCTGCCGATCTGGGCGCGCTTCGAGCGGGCGGGTTAGCCTGGAAAAGCCCCTCCCCTAAGGGCGGGCGGGTTACGTCCCTGCCCATAATTTAGGCATCGCGCTGCCTCGCCTGCCCATTCCACTGACTCAATCGGTCGCCTGCGCGCACCAATTCGTCACAAAATGTTAACTCAACCCCCGCCCGCGCAATTTGGCACGGCTGTTGCAGTGCAACATCTGCCAATAATCACAAGGGGGCGTCATGAAGCTGATCCTGGCTATCATCAAACCGTTCAAGCTCGACGAGGTGCGCGAAGCCCTCACCGGCTTGGGCATTGCCGGAATGACCGTGACCGAAGTCAAAGGCTTCGGTCGTCAGAAAGGCCAGACCGAAATCTACCGCGGCGCGGAATATGCCACCAACATGGTGCCGAAGGTGAAGATCGAGCTCGTCTGCGACGACGCGCTCGCACCGCGGGTCGTCGAAACGCTGCAGCAAAGCGCCGGAACCGGGTCGATCGGCGACGGCAAGATTTTCGTCCTCGACGTCGGTCAGGCCGTGCGCATCCGCACCGGCGAGACCGGCGAGGCGGCTCTGTAATGATAAAGGGGGAAGCAATGACGTTCGCAAACAAATTTGCGGCGACCGCCGGGGCTGCGGGCCTCGCACTGTTCGCCGCGCTGCCCGTGTGGGCGCAGGAAGCGGCAGCCGCCGCCGCGGCTCCCGCCGCCGAAGCGGCACCCGCAGTCGCCAACCCGGGCAATAACGCCTGGATGATGACCGCCACCGTCCTCGTCCTGCTGATGATCCTGCCGGGCCTCGCGCTCTTCTACGGCGGCCTGACGCGCACCAAGAACATGCTGTCGACGATGACGCAGGTCGGCGCCGCCGCCTGCCTCGCGATGCTGATCTGGGTCAGCTACGGCTATGGCCTCGCCTTCGGACCCGAGGGCAACGCCTTTATCAGCTGGGGCAAATTCTTCCTGTCGGGCGTCACCGCCGAGTCGACCGGCGCGACCTTCACCGACGAAGTGATCAGCGAATATGTGTTCATCTCGTTCCAGATGACCTTCGCCGCGATCACCCTCGCGCTGGTCCTCGGCTCGGTCGTCGAGCGCCTCAAATTCTCGGCCATGCTCGTGTTCGGCGCGATCTGGCTGACCATCGTCTATTTCCCGATCGCACACATGGTGTGGGCGGGCGGCGGCCTGTTCTTCGAAGGCGGCATGTTCGGCACCGACACGCCGGCCGCGCTCGACTTCGCCGGCGGCACCGTGGTCCACATCAACGCCGGCGTCTCGGCGCTGGTCGCCGCGATCATCCTCGGCAAGCGCATCGGCTACCAGAAGGAAATCATGGCGCCGCACTCGCTGACCATGACGATGATCGGCACCGGCCTGCTGTGGGTGGGCTGGTTCGGCTTCAACGCCGGCTCGGCACTCGAAGCCAATGGCTCGGCGGGCCTCGCGATGATCAACACGATGGTCGCCACCGCCGCCGCCGCGCTCGTCTGGATGCTCGCCGAAAAGGTCAGCGGCCACAAGCCTTCGGCGCTCGGCTTCTGCTCGGGCGTCATCGCCGGCCTCGTCGCGATCACCCCGGCCGCCGGCAACGCCGGTCCGTTCGGTGCGATCCTGCTCGGCGCGGTCGCCTCGGTCGTCTGCTACTTCGCGGTGACCAAGCTCAAGGCCAAGCTCGGCTATGACGACTCGCTCGACGCCTTCGGCATCCACGGCATCGGCGGCATGGTCGGCGCGATCGGTACCGCCTTCACCATGCTGGTCGCGCTCGGCGGCCCGGCGGGCGAAGACTATGCCCTCGGCCCGCAGATCACGACGCAGGTCATGGCGGTCGTCACCACCATCATCTGGTCGACCATCGGCACCGCGATCGCGATCTATATCGCCAAGGCGCTGACCGGCCTGCGCGTCAGCGAAGAGGTGGAGCGCGAAGGCCTCGACCTCGGCGAACATGGTGAGCGTGCCTATAATTATTGACGAGACTGGACACCCGCCGCCGCTCTCTCCCCTCCAAAAAGGCGGCGGGGTCCAACCCAGGTTCCTCCTGCGAACCACTGGCCGGGGCTTGTCCCCGGCCTTTTTTTGTCGAGGTGGCCGGGGCGGCCACGGGCCCGGACCAGGTCTCCGGCCTTTTTTTGCTTGCGGCCCAGCGGCCTAGAGGCGACGCACCCAGGCGGCTTGGCGGGTCGGCATGTGGCAGCAATGCAACAGCGCGCCGACATTTTGTTACGCGCGATTCGGACCCCATTGCGCATTTGTGACAAGAGGCGCACTCCTCTCGCCGCGACGGGACAAGATAGTCCCGCGCTGCTCAGAGAGGAAAACATCATGCATGCTCGCACTATGCTGCTGGCCGGGCTTTCGACGCTCGCGCTGGCCAATTTCGTTACGCCCGCCGCCGCGCAGGACGCCGCCGCCGAGGAAGACGACAGCAACATCATCATCGTCACCGCGACCAAGCGCGACGCCAATCTTCAGGACATCCCCTTTTCGATCAACGCGCAGACCGCCGCCGACATCCAGAGGTCGGGGGCGGTGACGCTCGAGGATCTGTCGCGCAACGTCGCCGGCCTGTCGGTGCAAAACCTCGGCCCCGGCCAGAGCCAGGTGTCGGTCCGCGGCGTGTCGGCGGGACAGGTCGTGCGCGACCAGCCCGGCGTCAAGGAACAGGTCGGCGTCTATCTCGACGAAAGCGTCATCTCGCTCTCGCTCTTCACCCCCGACATCGACCTTTTCGACCTCAACCGCGTCGAAACGCTGCGCGGGCCGCAGGGCACGCTGTTCGGGTCGGGATCGGTCGGCGGCACGATCCGCTACATCACCAACCAGCCCAAGCTCGGCGTGACCGAAGGCAGCGTCGAGGCGAACCTCAACCTCGTCGACGGCGACGATATCGGCGGTCATCTGAAAGGCGCGATCAACGTCCCGCTCGGCGACAAGGCGGCGGTGCGCGCGGTCGGCTATTACACGCGCTACGGCGGCTTCATCAACGCGGTCGGCCCCGCGGGCGGCAACGACGTCAACAGCGGCGAACGTTATGGCGGGCGCCTCGCGGTGACCTTCGAACCCGTCGACGACGTCACCATCACCCCACGCATCGTCTATCAAAAGGTGACCGCCGACGGCTTCAACCGCCAGGATATCTATAATCTCTATGGCAACCGCTTCACCACCACGCGCCCGCAGGTGACCTATGACGAGCGCGAGCAATATCTGCTGCTGCGCGAAGCGTTCGAGGACAAGACGCTGATCGCCGACCTGGTGATGAACGCCAAGCTCGACGGCGTTTCGGTCACCTCGGTGACCAGCTACACCAACCGCGACATCCTCGTCAGCCGCGACGCGAGCGCGCTGACCGGTTCGGTCTCGGTCGACCTCGGTTTCCCGACCGCCGGGGTATTGCTGCCATCGGCCCTCGTCGACACCACCGACCTTAAGACCTTCACGCAGGAAGTCCGCCTCGCATCGGATTATGACAGCGCCTTCCAATGGGTGTTCGGCGGTTTCTATTCGAGCACCGACCGCTTCTATCGCCAGCGTCTGCCCACCCCCGGTTATGACGCCTTCACCGATGCGACGCTCGGCGCGGGCACCTCGGCGGCGGTCGCCAACGGTTTCCCCGCCAACTCGCCGTACAACGCCGACCTGCCCTATAAGATCAAGCAGCTCGCGATCTTCGGCGAAGGCACCTATTCGATCACCGACGCCTTCGACGTCACGGTCGGCGGCCGCTATTACGACTTCGTCGAGACGCGGCGCTTCGTCACCGGCGGATTGTTCGCGAACGGCGACCGCCGCCGCGACAAGACGCGCTCGAACGGCATCAGTCCGCGCGTGCTGCTGAGCTACGACGTCGCCGACAATGTCAGCGTCAATGCGCAGGCGTCGAAGGGTTTCCGCCTCGGCGGGGTCAACGATCCGCTCAACCTGCCGCTCTGCTCGCCGAGCGACGCGGCGCTGTTCGGCGGCTTCCAGGATTACGACGACGAGACCTTGTGGAACTATGAAGTCGGCGTGAAGTCGAAGGGCCGCGGCTTCACCTTGAACACCGCCGCCTTCTACAACGACATCCGCAACCTCCAGGTCACGCTCGACGCCGGCAGCTGCTCGTCGCGCATCGTCTTCAACGTCCCCAAGGCGCATTCGATGGGGGTCGAGGTCGAGCTCGGGGTGAACCCGATCGACGGACTCGACCTCAACCTGTCGGGCAGCCTGATCGAGGCCGAGTTCGACACCACCCTGCCCGGCGTACTCGCCACCGCGACGGGCATCCGCGAAGGCAACCGCCTGCCCTCGGTCCCGAAGTTCCAGCTGTCGGCATCGGGCAGCTATGAATTCCCGGTCTCGGACAGCGCGTCGGCCTATCTCGCGGCGTCGTTCCAGCATGTCGGCGCGCGCTACACCCAGCCCGCGGATCAGGAAAACAACCCGCGCACCTTCGTCCACGGCCTGCCTTTCGGCGGCGCCCCGGCGAACGCCGCGACGACGGTCGACCTCGAACTGCCCGATTACCAGCTGGTCAATCTCAGCGCCGGGGTCGATTTCGAAAGCGGCCTGTCGCTCAGCGTCTATGTCAACAATCTGCTCGACGAAAACGCCCTGCTCTCGTTCGACCGCGAACGCGGCGGCCGGGCGCGTCTCGGCTATACCGTCGGCCAGCCGCGCACCTTTGGCGTCACTGCGCGCCAGAGTTTCTAACCGATCGGGGCGGGTTGCCGTTCGCGGCGGCCCGCCTTCGCAGGCGCACAATAAATAGGCAGTGGTGATGCAAATTTAGGCCTTTCCATCATGACATTAATATGGCATTCAACCATCAAGAGTTTCAGGAGGGGAGAGCCTGAAAGGCTGGGCCGGGACGCAAGTCCCGGCCCTCTTTTTTTGTGCGCAGCATAAGCCATCGCGCAAAAGCCCGGAAAAGCGCGGCGCGGAATTTTTCTGCGCCGCAGCCGGCGCACGGGGCGGCTGCGAAAGCCCCCGATTCGCCGCGGCGGAATCCTCCCGAATAACCAGCACCCGCGTACCTATCGCCGCACGCGTCGCGTTGCGGATTTCTGCTCGGACGAAAGAATGAGCGAGTCGGGTCCGGGCTTGAAGACGGGCCCATCGCAACCCCCGCCGCAGCAATGCGGCGGGTGTTGCTCTATCGGGCGTTCAGCCCGCGCCCGCCTCGGACTGCGAGAACATGAAGGCGTTGCCGTCGGGATCGTAGAAGGTGAGCAGCTTCACCAGCCCCGGGATATGCTGGATATCGCCGTCCTGCCGCACCCCTTCGGCGTCGAGATGCGCCTTGGCCGCGACGATATCCTCGACCTCGAAGACGTTGGTCGCGCCGCCGCCCTGCACCACCGTCTCGACCTCGCTCAGCCCGATGCTCACGCCCGCCATCGGCGATTTGAGCTCGCACCAGCCGATCTCGTCGGCGCGGTAGAGCAATTCGCACAGCATCACCCGTTCGTACCAGGCGATCGACGCGGTCATGTCCTTGACCCCCATCGAACAGGTGAGTTCGGACCCGATCTTCAACGCCATTGTCATTTCTCCCTATCTGGCCAGGACTTCGTCATTGCGAGCGAAGCGAAGCAATCCAGGGCGACTGACGCCCGCTCTGGATTGCCGCGTCGCCTGCGGCTCCTCGCAATGACGGTGCTTATGAATTGGAACCCAAGCCCCAATCCGCTTGCTTCAATAGTCTGGTTTGTATAGTTACTAGCCAATGCCGTCAAGCGTTCCCGATCCCCTGCTCGCGCAGCTGACCCGCCACCGCTGGCTGGTCCCGCTGCTCGCCGATCTCGCCGCGCACCGGGGCGCGCGGTTCGTCGAACTGGTGAAGCGGCTCGCGCTCGCGCGCGATAGCCTGACGCGCACGCTCGAGGCGGCGGCGGCGATCGGCTGGGTGCAGCGCAATCCCGGCCACGGCCACCCGCTGCGCCCCGAATATATCCTCACCGAAAGCGGGGCCGCCGCCGCACTGCGCGCCGCGACGATCGCGGAGGCGCAGGCGGCAATCGGCCTGCCGCCCGGCGCGGCGACGCGCTGGGGGCTGCCGCTGGTCGCCGGCATCGACGCCGGGCACGCCCGCTTCAACGCGCTGTCGCGGCTGCTCTCCCCCGCAACCCCGCGCGCGCTGTCGCAGGGGCTGACGGCGCTCGGCAAGCATGGGCTGGTCGTGCGCGATGTGGTCGACGGACGGCCGCCGAGCAGTCTCTATGGGCTGACGGAGACGGGGCGGGTGCTGGCGGAGGCTTGCGCTTAGCGCTCCGGTTCCCCGGCGAAAGCCGGGGTCCATGCGACGCCGCGCCAGCTCTCCGGGTCCCGGCTTTCGCCGGGGAACGTCAGGCCAAAGCCGCCTTCACGAAATCCGCCGCGCGTTCGCCGATCATGATGCTCGGCGCATTGGTGTTGCCGCTGACCAGCCGCGGCATGATGCTCGCATCGGCGACCCACAGCGCGTCGAGGCCCTTCGCCTTCAGCGTCGGGTCGACCACCGAAGCATCGTCGCTGCCCATGCGGCACGTCCCGACCGGATGATAGACGGTGTCGGCTCGGCTGCGGATCAGCGCGTCGAGCGCGGCATCGTCGGCGAGGTCCACCGGATGCCGGTCGGCGCCGGCATAGTCCGACAGCGGCGGCGCGGCGGCGATGCGGTGCATCATCCGCACCCCGGCGCGGAGCGTCGCCATGTCACGGTCATCGGTCAGGAAGCCCGGATCGATCGCGGGCGCGGCGGCGGCGTCCGGTGATGCGAGGCGCACCGTGCCGCGGCTCTCCGGGCGGAGCACGCAGGCGTGGATCGAAAAGCCATGCCCCTTGACCTTGGTCCGGCCATGGTCCTCGAGCATCGCGGGCACGAAATGATATTGGATATCGGGCGCGGGCAGGTCGGGGTGCGATTTCCAGAAGCCGCCCGCTTCGGCGAAGCAGGTCGTCATGATGCCGGTGCGTTTCAGCCGGTGCTCGACAATCGCCTTGAGCATCCGCCAGCTGCCACCGAGGCTGTCGCCGAAGGGATCGGTCGAGCGCGTCTCCCAACTCGACACATAATCGATATGATCCTGCAAATCGGCGCCCACCGCGGCGCGGTCGGCGACCACATCGATGCCCTGCTCCTGCAGATGCGCGCCGGGACCGATCCCCGACAGCATCAGGATCTGCGGGCTGTTGAAGGCCCCCGCCGACAGGATGACCCCGCCCCGCGCGCGCAGCGTCTCCCGGCTACCACCGCGCCGGATCACGACCCCGGTCGCGCGCCCGTCCTCGACGAGGATCTTCTCGACCAGCGCCTTGGTGCGAATGTCGAGATTGGCGCGCCCGCGCAGCGGTTCGACATAGGCGCGCGCCGCCGACCAGCGCTCGCCCGCCTTTTGCGTCGTCTGATAGAGGCCAAAGCCTTCGTTATTCGGTCCGTTGAAATCGGCGGTGCGCGGCAGTTGCAGCGCCGCCGCGCTTTCGACGAAGCGCCGGCTCGTCACATTGGGCCAGCGCTGGTCCATGACATTGAGCGGGCCGTCACTCCCGTGGAAATCGTCCGCCCCGCGCTCATTGCCCTCGCTGCGTTTGAAATATGGCAGCACGTCGGCATAGCTCCAGCCGCTCGCGCCAAGTGCCTGCCACTGGTCGTAATCGAACTGGTGGCCGCGAATATAGACCATCGCGTTGATCGCGCTCGACCCGCCGAGGCCGCGCCCGCGCGGCTGATATCCGATGCGGCCATTCAGCCCCTTTTGCGGGACGGTGTCGTAGCGATAGTTCGACGCCTCGGGGATGAAGGGCATGAAGCCCGGGGTCTTGACGCGGACGATATCGTTCGTCCCACCCGCCTCGACCAGGCACACCGTCCGCTTGCCGTCCTCGGCCAGCCGGCCCGCCGCCGCGCTCCCCGCGCTGCCGCCGCCGATGACGATGATGTCGAACTGATCCATATGCCGCTCCCCTCGCGCCGCCTGCGGGCGGTCGTCGGGTGCTTACATGAATGTCATTAGCGGGCGAAGCAAGACCCTAGTCGTCGCCCCGCGAAGGCGGGGGCCGCTGGAAGTTTACGCCTTCGCCGATGACCAAGGCCGACAACGGCCCCCGCCTTCGCGGGGGCGAGGATGCCTACTCCGCCGGCTCTTCCACCGGCCGCCCCGCCGCCCAGCGTTCCTTGATCATCGCACTCGTCGCGCGGCTGCCGTCGTGGCTCCAGCCGGGCTCGCGCCACATATAGTCGAGCTTGTGCTTCCACGGCGCATGCCAGACGTCCTTGGCGATGCCGACCCATTCATGGACCGCGGCCCATAATATGTTGAAGCTGCCGAGCTGCTTGACGATGCCATAGCGCACCGGTTCGTCGTCGCGCTCGGCGACGAAGCTGCCGAACATCTTGTCCCAGATGATGAAGACCCCGGCATAATTGGCGTCGAGGTAGCGCGGGTTGACGCCGTGATGGACGCGGTGGTGCGACGGGGTGTTCATCACTGCCTCGAACCATTTCGGCATCCGCCCGATCGCCTCGGTATGGATCCAGAACTGGTAGATCAGGTTCAGCCCCGCGCAGAAGAACACCATCGCGGGCGGAAAGCCGATCAGAAACAAAGGCAGCCGGAAGAGGAAGGTCAGGCTGAAAAAGCCCGTCCATGTCTGCCTGAGCGCGGTCGAGAGATTATAATGCTGCGAGCTGTGGTGGATGACATGGCTCGCCCAGAACCAGCGGACGCGGTGCGCGCTGCGGTGGAAGGCATAATAAGCCAGATCGTCGAGGAAGAAGCAGAGAATCCACGCCCACCACCAGCTCCGGAAATCGATGCCGATGTCGAACAGGTGGAACTGATAGACCCACACCGACATGCCGACCACCGCCGCACCGACGAGCGCACCGGCGACCTGGCTGACCGTGCCGAGCATCAGCGAGGTCAGCGTGTCGCGCGCCTCGTAGCGACTTTTGTCGCGGCGCAGCGAAACGATCATCTCGGCGATCAGCAGCAGGATGAAGGCGGGCACCGCATAGACGACGGGATCGGGAAGCTTATCCACGGGCGATCTCGCGCATCCGGCTGGCCCACATCCCCGCGTCCTTCCCCAATTGCAGCGTCACCGTGCCGAAGGTGCGTTCGGGCATGGTCAGGATCAGAAAGTCCTTGTCGAGCCGACCGGTCACGCTGGCGTCGATCGGGCGCGCCGCGAAATGATTGCCATGCGCGCGGACCAGCATCTGGCGCCCCCCGGCATCGCGGACGATCGCCGCGAAACCCGCCCGGTCGCGCGCGACCTCGACGCCCCTGAACCCCGCCTCGGCCTCTTCGGCGAGGCGGATCGCATGCGCCTCGTCCGCGATGCGCGGATCGGCGCCCAGTCCCATGGCCTTGACCAGCCAGGCGACGAACAGCACCGCGACCAGCGAAGCGCCCAATTGGATGAGGTCCGTCAGCGTCATTTGTCGCCCGCGAGCGCGTCCATCATCGGCCGCAGCCCGCTCAGGTCATACCCCGCATTCGCCGCTGCCTCGACGATGGCATCGACGTCGTCGCCGGCGCGCGCGCGGGTCAGCGCCCACAGATGCGTCGAGCGCGTGCCCGACCGGCAATACGCGAGGATCGGCCCCGTCGCATCGCCGAGCAAGGTGTCGAGCGCGTCGAGCTGCGGATGGCTGAAGCCAGCATGGCCGACCGGGATCGCGGCATAGGCCAGTCCCTCGGCCGCCGCGGCATGCGCTATATCGTCGCCCTGCGGTGCCGAGGGTTCCTCGCCGTCGGGCCGGTTGTTGACGATCATCGCGAAGCCCGCGGCCTTGGCCTCGGCCACGTCCTCGAGTGTAATCTGGGGGGCGACGCTATAGTCGGCGGACAGGGTTCGAAAATCGCTCATGGCGCCGATCTACTCCCGCCGCCCGCTCGCTGACAAGCGGGAAGCTGCGTTGCCGCTTTCCTTGCCCGGCGCTTTACCTATGGTCGATGCCATGGACGATCATTTCACATGGGCCTTCGGCTATTGCGCGGCGCGCGGCTATGGCCATCCAGTTGCCGCGACCACCCCTCCGGCGCTGTGGTTCGATGTCGGCAAGCCCGATCAGGCCGGCCGCTTCATTCTGGGGAATGTGTCGGGGGAGGCGGCCGCCGATGCGTTCGCCGCTGTCGCGGCGTCCCATATCTATGTCGACATTGCCGCGCCGCGCGACGCCATTCTCCCCCATATTCCGCCGCGCTGGCAGCCGCGCGACGCGATGTGGCTGATGGCGACCGACGCCATCACGCCGGCGGCGCGGCCCACGCCCGGCTTTGCGATCGAAGTCGATGAAAGCGCCGACCGTTTTGAGGCGGTGGCCAGGCATGGCGACGGGTCGCTCGCCGCGCGCGGCGTTCTCGGCATCCATGGCGGCACCGCCGTCTATGACCAGATCGTCACCGAAGCGGCGTTCGCTCGCCGCGGGCTCGGCTCGGCGATCATGGCCGAACTCGGTCGCCGCGCCGTTGCGCGGGGCGTCACCACATGCCTGCTGGTCGCCACCGCCGACGGCAAGGCGCTTTACGAACGGCTCGGCTGGACACTGCGCAGCGACATCGTCTCGGTCATCTCGCCGCCGGAGCGCCCCCGCCGATAAACCGAAAGGCGCGAAAGCCTGGGGGCGCGAGCCGCGCCCCCAGGCTCCGTGAGGCGGGACGCCCTTGCGCGGCGCCCCACTGCCTTCTCCCCGAACCCCTCGCCCGGGAAGGCGGTTTCGGTTCAGGCGGCCACCGCTGTTGCGCCTGAGTCGGCGGGTTTCGCGCCCACCGCCCGGTCGCCGGCCACCACCTCGGCAAAACGCTCGGCGTAACGCGGATGCTCGGTCCCCATCATCTTGTCCCACCAGGTGAAATAGAGCCCGTAATTCTTGTTGAAGCCGCCATTGTGGTGGAGGTCGTGGTGCGTCGTCGTGTTGATCCAGCGCGTCCACGGCGTCGACAGCCACCAGCGCGGGTGGAGCTCGAACCCCGCATGCCCCATCGCGTTGCGCAGGATCTGGAACAATATCCAGCTCAGCATCACCCAGCCCGGGGTCGGCACGAAGAAGAGCCAGATCGGCACGAAGGCGATCATCACGAACGCCTCGGGAATCGCGAAACTGTACGCCGCCCAGGGCGTCGGGGTGATCGAGCGGTGATGCGCGCGGTGGAAGATCCTGAACAATTTCGGGTGGTGCATCGCGCGGTGCACCCAATAGAAATAGGCGTCGTGGGCGACGATGATCGCGGCGAGCAGCGCGAGGTCGCCGACCCAGCCATAGCTGCCCTCGAACCGGTGCAGCACCCCGGCATCGACGCCCCAGATGATGAACGCCGACACGACCGTATAGACCGCGACGGTCTGCACCGATTGCGCGAATTCGCGGCGCCTGTCGGCCATCGTCGCCTCGCGCGCCTGGATCTTGCGAGTCCTGAGGCTGGTCCGCCGCAATCCCCAGACGATCGCCGCGACCAGCGCGGCGGCGACCAGGTAGCGACCGAAGTCGAAGGCGAAGACGACCGGCCCTTTGTGGACCAGATTGGCGAGCGGCGGAAAGGCGTCGAGCATCGGGGCATCCTGTCTGGATTGGATGCCCGCCTTTCAGCACGGCAGCAGATGCCCCGCTCCCCGATGTCGGAAAACGGCTAGCCGATTCTGGAATCGGCGAGTCGGACGCTGCGATATTCGCTCGGCGTCATCGCCTCGGCGTCGCGGAACGCGCGGTTGAACGGCCCGAGCGAGCCGAAACCCGCGTCGAGCGCGATCGTCAGGATCGGCACCTCGCGCTGCGCCGGGTCGGCGAGCGCGGCGCGGACCTCGTCGAGCCGGAAGCCGTTCAGGAAGGCGGTGAAGTTGCGATAGCCCATCTCGCCGTTGATCGCGCGCCGCACGCGGTACTCCGGCTCGCCGAGCCGTGCCGCGAGCATCGCGATCGAAAAGCCCTCGGCGCGATAGGCGCGCTCATCGGCCATCACCGCGCGCAACCGCTGCGCCAGCGGCGAGGGCGCGGTGGGCGACGCCACCGCATCGGGTTCCGTCGACGCTCCCGGCGCCGCGAACAATTCGGCTGCGCGAAACCGGTACAGCCCGACCGAGACGATGAAGGTCGCGACGAAGATCGCCACGAGCGTCACCGACCGGCCAAGGTCCCGGCTCATGTCGCGGTTGTGAAACATCTCGACAAAGGTGACGAGCAGGATGAAGCCGCCGATCGCCCCGACGACGCCGAGCCGGAATCCGCGCCGTGCCTCGATCAGGTCGTTGGCGCGCCCGCGCCAGGCGATCCACATGCCCGCAACCGCAAAGGCGAACATGCCGATCCGCACCACCCCCCAAATCTCCCAGCTGAAGCGCCCGGTCGCCGCGATCAGCGCAACCTGGATCAGCGGCAACGCGCCGAACGCCAGCACCAGCAACCAACTGCGCCGGCCGATCCGCTGCCGGTCGTCGAACCACAGCCGCGCGAACAGCCAGAACAGGGCCGGCACCATCACCGACAAGGCATCGCTCAGCACATAGGGGAAAAGCGCCGCGCCATGCGGTCGGAACAGCCGCGCCAGCAGATAGGCGATGATTGCGACGTTCATCGCGATCGCGACCCGCGCCGACAGGGCGGCGCGATGGTCGCGCACCAAAATTGCGATCCACAGCGCGAACAGTGCAATCGCGCCGCCGCGAATCATCGGGTCGATTATGTCCAGCGCCGCCATTGCCGTCTGCTAGCTCACGGCGCGCGGCGGCGCCATCGTGCCTAGCCGTCGGGATATTGGTCGATGCAGGTCTGCATTTCGGCCCACAGCCCGCCCGCGGCGGCAAGCTGGACCACCCCCATTTCCTTGCCGAGCACCTTGACCTGCATCGTCCGGCCGGCCTTCAGAGTCGGCCAATAATATTCCTGCAGCGCCCCCAGCTTGTAATCGGTCGCGCCGTCCTCGGTCGCGCCATAGATGAAGCGCGCGGCCACCGCGCCATCGACGAAGATCGCGGTGCCCGGGAAATTGGCGTAGGCGACGCCGGGATCGAACCGATCGCGCGGATTGCCTTCGGCATCCTCGCCGGCACTCGCGCCCTTCTCGTGCTGCGCCGACAGCGCCTCGGATTTGCCTTCGTCGATGCGTGGCAGCGCCTTGCCGCTCAGCCAGATATTGCCATCGTTGAAATTGGTGAAGCGCAGCGCGAGCGTCAGATCCTTCGCCAGCGGCCGCGTCGCGATGCAGCTGTTGCCGCGCGACTGAAAGGTCCAGCCGTCGCCGAAGCTCAAATCCTTGCGCGGGATCGGCGGCGGTTCCCTGCCCTGCCGTTCCAGCGCGGCGCCGTCCGCGAATTTTTCGGGTGCCGCGAGCGCGAGCAGTTCGGCCATGTCGCGATAGGCGTCGAGATGGGCGCGGCGCAGCTTGTCGCACGCGGTCATGCGGCCGATCAGGTGATCGGCCCGCGCGCTGCCTTCGGCGGGCTGCGCGACCACGGCTTCGCCCTCTTCCTTGTGCACCGTATCGAAGGCGGCGGTCTGCTCGGCGTCGCTCAACCCCGATCGGTCGCTGGCGAGCGCGAACCAGGTCAGCGCCATCGCCTCGCGCGTCCGCACCGCTTCGGTATCGCCCTCGACGAGCACCCCCATCAGGCTGTTGAGCACCCCGCAACGCGCCGCGTCGCCATAGACGACCGGGGTTTCTTCGGCAGCGGCGGGAACAGCAAGCAACAGGGCGGGAAATATCGGCAGGGCATAGCGCAGCATGGCAGGCTCCATCGGCCGCGACCCTGCGCGCCTGATGCGGCGGTCGCGGGTCCCTGTCAATCGCGATGGGATCGGGCCGAGAGGCCGGTTTCGATTTGCCTGGCGCGCCGCGCGCGGATCAAAACTGCCGGATAACCGCCAGAAACGCATCGCCCCACGCCTCGAGCTTTTTTGCGCCGACCCCCGGGATCGCCCCCATCGCGTGCAGCGAGCCGGGCTTTTCGGTCGCCATCGCGCGCAGCACCGCGTCGTGGAACACGACATAGGGCGGCACCCCCGCCTCGGCCGCGAGTTCGCGCCGGACGCTGCGCAGCGCGTCGAACAGCGGGTCGCCGACCGGGTTCGGCGCCCCGCCCGCGCCGCCGCGCTCGCGCCGCGTGCGTTTCACCGGCGGTTCGGCCATCAGCACCTCGGCCTCGCCCTTCAGCACCGGGCGCGCCGCTGGGCCGAGCATCAGCCCGCCATGTTCGGTCGTGGCGAGCGCCTCGCGCGCCATCAGGCTGCGCACCAGCGGCTTGATCAGCCGCGCCTCCTCGCCCGCGACGATGCCGAACACCGACAATTTGTCGTGGCCGCGGCTGACGATGCGCTCGTCGCTGCGCCCCGTCAGCACCGCCTCGACATGGCCGATGCCGAAGCTCTGCCCGGTGCGATACACCGCCGAGAGCAGTTTGCGCGCCAGCTCGGTCGCGTCGATCCGGCTCGGCGGTTCGAGGCAATTGTCGCAATTCCCACAGCGCTCGGGCGGGTCCTCGCCGAAATGGCGGAGCAGCAGGGCGCGGCGGCACGCCGGTGTCTCGACCAGCGCACCGAGCGCATTCAGGCGCGCGCGCTCGCCGGCGACGCGCGCCTCGGGCAGTTCGTCCAATCGCGACCGCGCCATCGCGAAGTCGGTCGCCCCCCACAGCATCAGCGCCTCGGCGGGGTCGCCGTCGCGGCCGGCGCGGCCGGTTTCCTGATAATAGGCCTCGATCGATTTCGGCAGCCCGGCGTGCGCGACGAAGCGCACGTCGGGCTTGTCGATCCCCATGCCGAAGGCGACCGTCGCGGTGACGATGCCGTCCTCCGACGCGACGAAATCATGCTGCACCCGCGCCCGGATTTCGGGATCGAGCCCGGCATGATAGGCCGCGACCTTGCGCCCGGTAGCGGCAGCGAGCTGGCTCGCGAGCTTCTCGGTCCCGCTGCGCGTCGGGCAATAGACGATGCCGGGACCCGGATTGGCGGTGATGAAATCGGTGAGCTGGCGCGCCGGGGTGACGCGCCCGCGCATCGCATAGCGGATGTTCGGCCGGTCGAACCCCGCGAGGATCAGTCCGCCCGCGGGGATGCCGAGCTGGACGAGGATATCCTCGCGCGTATGCTTGTCGGCTGTCGCGGTCAGCGCGAGCCGCGGCACCGCCGGGAAAGCGTCGAGCAAGGGCCGCAGCAGACGGTAGTCGGGGCGGAAATCATGCCCCCATTCGCTGACGCAATGCGCCTCGTCGATCGCGAACAGCGCCGGACTGCGCGCCTCGAGCAGCGCGCGAAACCCCTCGCCGGTCGCGCGTTCGGGCGCCACATAAAGCAGGTCGAGGTCGCCGTCGCGATAGCGCTGGCGCGTCTCGGCGAAATCGGCATCGACGCTGGTCAGCGCCGCCGCGCGGATTCCCGCCGCCCGCGCCCCGCGCAGCTGGTCGTGCATCAGCGCGATCAGCGGCGACACGACGACGACGCAGCCGGGCAGCGCGACCGCGGGCAGCTGATAGGTCAGCGACTTGCCCGCGCCGGTCGGCATCACCGCGAGCGTGCGCTCGCCCGCCATGACGCGGTCGACGACTTCGCCCTGACGGCCACGGAAATGGTCGAAGCCGAAGGTCGATTTCAGGAGGGGGAGCAGCGCGTCGGCGGTCATGCCGGGGCGATAGGAAGTTTGGGGGAGTGGGGGAAGCCCCGACCTCCTCAATATCGGGATCGATCCTCAAATATCGTCATCCCCGCGAAAGCGGGGACCCAGTGCGTAAGTCGACTTACCCCTCACTGGGTCCCCGCTTTCGCGGGGATGACAAAGGTAGGATGAGACGCGAAGCTAAGCCCGCGCCAGCATCGCCCGTTCGGCCATCCGCGACGCGGTCTCGCGTTCGGCCATCACGACATGGTCGGCGCCGCGCCGCACCAGGTCGGTCACCTCCTCGTCCGAATGCGCGCGCGCGACGATCAGCAGCTTGGGATTGATCGCCCGCGCGCGGCGCACAATCGCCCCCGCCTCGACCCCCTCGGGGATCGCGATCAGCAGGGTCGAGGCGTCCTCGATCCCCGCCTGCCGCAGGACGCTTTCCTTGGTTGCGTCGCCGACGATCACCGTCGCGCCGGCCTGCTTCGCCGCCGCCGCCATGTCCTTCTGGTCCTCGATCACCGTCAGCCCCTCACCGCGGCCGCAGATCAGCGAGCCGATATGGCTGCCGACGCGGCCATATCCGATCAGCACCACCCCGGCGTTGCACGGCGCGGGCGCCGCTTCGGCCTCGACCGGCTCCTCCGCCGCATCGGGCTGCTCGGCGCGGATCCGCCGCACCGCGAGGCTAAACAGGATCGGATTGAACAGGATCGACAGCAGCGCCCCCGCCAATATCAGGTCGCGCCCGGTTTCGGGCAGCACCTCGAGCCCGACCCCCAGTCCCGCGAGGATGAAGGAGAATTCGCCGATCTGCGCCAGGCTGACCGATACGGTCAGCGCGGTTCGCGAATCATGGCCGAAGGCGCGGACGAGCGCATAGGCGGCGACCGATTTGCCGATGACGATGATCGCGACCGTCGCGATCACCGGCCCCGGCTGCTCGATCAGCACCTTGGGGTCAAAGAGCATGCCGACCGATACGAAGAACAGCACCGCAAACGCGTCGCGCAGCGGCAGCGTTTCCTCGGCGGCGCGGCGCGACAGCTGCGTCTCGCCGAGGATCATGCCGGCAAAGAAGGCGCCGAGCGCAAAGCTCACGTCGAAAATCACCGCCGCGCCGAACGCGACCCCTAGCGCGATCGCCAGCACCGCGAGCCGGAACAGCTCGCGCGATCCCGAATGCGCGACCCAGTGCAGCACCCAGGGCAGCACCCGCCGCGCGATCACGAACATGAAGGCGGCGAAACCGACGACCTTGACCAGCACGATCGCCGCCGATTGCAGCAGCCCCGCGCTCGTTCCCTCGTCGCCGCGCGCCCCGAACATCGCGGGCAGCAGCACCAGCGCGAGCACCATGACGAGGTCCTCGACGATCAGCCAGCCGACCGCGATCCGTCCCTTTTCGGTCTCGACCATGTCGCGCGCCTGCAACGCGCGCAGCAGCACCACCGTCGAGGCGACCGACAGCGCGAGGCCGAAGACCACGCTGCCCTCGATCGACCAGCCGAGCCACAGCCCGAGCATCATCCCCAGCGCGGTCGCCACCGCGATCTGCAGCACCGCCCCCGGCACCGCGATCTTGCGCACCGACAACAGGTCTTTCAGCGAAAAATGCAGGCCGACCCCGAACATCAGCAGGATCACGCCGATCTCGGCGAGCTGCATCGCAAGCCCGGTGTCGGCAACGAAACCCGGGGTGAACGGCCCGACCATCACCCCGGCGAGCAGATAGCCCGCGATCGGCGAAATGCGCAGCCGGTGCGCCAGCGCGCCCATCAAAAAGGCGACCCCCAAGCCCGCGACCACGGTTCCGATCAAAGAAGTGTCGTGCGGCATGCTCCTTGCGTACGGGGCGCGGGCACGGCGGGTCAAGTTGTGCGGCGCAAAAAACGTGACGGGCGACCCGTCAGGCGGCCTGTGCGCCCACGCCTCCGCCCGCATCTGCCAGCGCGACCCCGCGGCCCGGGCGGCCGATCAGGAAACCCTGCGCCTCGTCGCAGCCCTCGCGGCGCAGCACCTCGAGCTGTTCGCGCGTCTCGATCCCCTCCGCCAGGATCGGGATCGACAGGCTTTTGCCCAGCGCCAGCACCGCTCGCAAAATCGCCGTCGACTGGATATTGCCTTCCAGCTCGGCGGCGAAGAAGCGGTCGAGCTTGATCTTGTCGAACGGAAAGGCGCGCAGCGTTTCGAGCGACGAATAGCCGGTGCCGAAATCGTCGAGCGCGACCCCGATGCCCAGCGCCTTGATCTGGCGCAGCACGTGCAGCGCGCGGTCGCGGTCGGCGATGATCGCGGTCTCGGTCAGCTCGATCTCCAGCCGCCGCGGCGGCAGGCGGGTGTCGAGCAATATCTGGTGGAACAGGCGCGGCAGGTCGGCGTGCGCGAGCTGGAGCGGCGACACATTGACCGCGACCTTCGACTGGTGCGGCCAGGCCGCCGCATCGGCGCAGGCGCGGCGCAGCACCCATTCGCCGAGCGCGAGGATGAAGCCGTTCGATTCGGCGATCGGAATGAACACCGCGGGCGGGATCGCGCCGCGTTGCGGATGGGTCCAGCGCAGCAGCGCCTCATAGCCGGTGACCGCCCCGCTCGTGACCGATGTCTGGACCTGGTAATGGACGTCGAGTTCGTCGCGGTCGATCGCGCGGCGCAGGTCGGCGGCGAGTTCGCGCTGGTCGCGGATCGCCTCGTCGAGCTGCGAATCATAATGGCACGGCACCGGCGCGGCGTCGGCCTTGGCGCGGTACATCGCGAGGTCGGCATTGTTCGCCAGCACCTCGGCGGTCGCGGCATCGTCGGGGAAGACCGCGATGCCGATGCTCGCGCCCAGCCGCGCCTCGAAATCCGCCAGAATCAGCGGGGCCTTCAGCTCGGCATCGAGCCGCGCCGCGAACGCCGTCAGCTGCGCGCGATCGGTGAAACGCGTCAGCGCGACGAACTCGTCGCCGCCCAGCCGCGCGACAAATTCATTATGGCCGAGCGCATCGCGCATCCGCTGCGCGATGCGCGCGAGCACCTCGTCGCCGGCCTTGTGGCCGTGGACGTCGTTGATTTCCTTGAAGCGGTCGAGGTCGATCGCGCAGAGACCGACGCGCTCGCCATTGACGATCGCGGCGCCGATCTGCCGCGCCAGTTCGGCACGAAAGGCGGTGCGGTTGGGCAGGCCGGTCAGCGCGTCGTTCATCGCCATATGGGTCAGCTCGCGCATCGCCTCCGAGCGCGTCTGCCGGTCGAGCATCGCGGCGAACACGCCCGCGGCGATGACGATGCCGCCGACGAGCACTGTCGCGAGCGCCAGCGCATTGAACTCGGCCGGACGCAGCGGTGTTTGGTCGAGCGCCATCGGGGTGATGCGCATCGCCGTCATCGCGAGGAAATGCAGCGAGGCGATCGCGAGCACGATCAGCGTCGTGGCGAGCAGGACCCGATGGCGCATCGCGCGCCGCGTGCGCAGCACGGTCAGCGCGGCCGCGGCGAAGACCATGCCGCTGATCACCGCGGCGGCGATATAATTCCGGTCCCAGGCGACGATGCCGTCGACGCGATAGGCGGTCATGCCGGTAAAGTGCATCGCGGCGATCGCGCCGCCGAACAGCGCGCCGCCGATCGCGCCAAAAATATCGTCGCGGCCCCACGCGGCGACCGCGAAACCGATGAACGAGCCGACTATTGCGACCATCAGCGAGGCGATCGTCAACACCGGATCGAGAGTGACGGGGGCTTTCGCTTCAAAGGCGAGCATCGCGACAAAATGGGTGCACCAGATCGTCGCGCTGGCGGCGACGGCGACGAGGAACGCCCATGCGATCCCCTGCGCCCGCTCCGCATCGCGCGCGCGTTCGAACATCTGCACGATGGCAAAGGCACCGACGCCGCAGATCGCGACGGCGAGCGCGACGAGCCACGGATCGTGCTCGATCGCGATGCACATGGCCAGCCTGATCAAAATCCCCACCTCTTGACGCAAAACGGCCCGCGGACAGGGCGGGACGATTGCTGCCGAAATGGCGGTAATTGCTTACAAATTTGTAAATATTGTTGACGGTGGGGGGCTGATCGGGCCGCCCTCAGCTTCCGACCGTCGCGTCGGCTCCGAAAAGCCAGCGACCCAACAACCATCCCGCGAGCGCGCCCGCCAGTTGCGCCGCCACGAACCCCGGGACATCGACCGGTGCGATGCCAGCAAAACTGTCAGAAAGGCTGCGCGCGACGGTAATGGCGGGATTGGCAAAGCTGGTCGACGAGGTGAACCAATAGGCGGCGGTGATATAGAGCGCCACCGCCGGCGCGATCCACCCGGGCCGGTGCCGCACCGTCCCCATGATCGTCAGGATCAGTCCGAAAGTCGCAACAAGCTCCCCCGTCCATTGCCCCGCTCCGGTGCGGGAATGCTGCGAAATTTGCATGATCGGCAGGTCGAACATCAGATGCGCCGACCACACACCCGCGACGCCGCCGGCGAGTTGCGCTCCGACAAAAAGCAGCGCGGTTCGAGGCGCGGTCGCACGATCGAGCATCCTCACCAGCGTGACGGCGGGATTGAAATGCGCTCCCGAAACGGGCCCGAGCGTCGCGATTAGCACGAACAATATCGCCCCAGTCGCGAGCGCATTGGCGAGCAAGGCAATCCCCATGTTCCCAGCCGACAGCGCCTCGGCCATTATTCCCGACCCGACCACGGTCGCGAACAGGAAGAAGCTGCCGACCGCTTCGGCCGCGACGGCGCGCCTCACGCCGCGCCTTCCATCCGGCCGATGTCGTTCAACGCGCCGCGCAGCGCCGCCGCGTCCATCGTTTCGAGCGGCAGCGCGAGCAGCGCGCGCACGCGCATGTCGAGCAGCCGCCAGGTCTCGGCAAAGGCGGCATCCTCGGCCGCTTCACCGCCCTCGACGTCGGCGGGATCGGCCAGCCCCCAATGCGCCCGCACCGGCGCGCCGATGAACAAGGGACAGACCTCGCCCGCGGCATTGCCGCACACGGTGATTGCGACGTCGATGCGCGGCGCGCTCGGCGCGGCGAATTCGTCCCAGCTCTTCGAGCGAAAGGCCGCCACGTCGAAGCCCTCTGCCGCGAGCAACCGCAGCGCTGCCGGATACGGCGCGCCCTTGGGTCGGCTGCCCGCGCTAAAAGCGCGAAGCCGTCCTGCGCCGCGCCGGCCGATCAGCGCCTCGCCCAAGATGCTCCGCGCCGAATTGCCAGTGCACAGCACGAGCACCGCCAGCCCTTCCCCCGCCATGGCGTCAGCAGCAGCCGCTGGCCGCAGGCGCTTTAGTCGCTGCGGGGACGCAGCAAGCGCCTTCGGCGGCAGCGGGCGACGCCAGCGGCGCGAAATCAGGGCTGTCGCCGTAGATGGTCGCCGCGCCATTGGTCAGAAAGGCTTCCCACACCACCCCGTCCGGGTCGGCGATCCAGCTCTTTTCGGATTTGGCGTAGCAGCAGGTCGTCGCGCCCTCTTCGAGCACCGGCGCGCCCGCGTCCTTCAGCCGCCCATAGACCACCGCCAGTTCGGCTTCGTCTTCAACCTGCAGCCCGACATGCTCGATCCCGCGATGCGCGCCATCGCGCACCGAGATCGCGAAATTGATCCGCGGATCGTCGAGCATCCACTTCGCATAATCGGGCTTGCTCACGCTCGGCGCCGCGCCGAACAGTCCCGAATAAAAGGCGATCGACTTGCCCAGATCGGCGACCCCGACATGCATGTGAAACCGGCTCATGCGCTTTTCCTTTCGTCTTGCGGCTGCACGTCGCGCGCGGGCGCGCAGACCGCCCCGCCGCCGCAGCAATTTTCGGTGAGAAAGCCGACGAGCGCGTTCATCGCGACATAATCGGCGGTGTAGATCAGCGAGCGCCCCGCGCGCCGCTGTCCGATCAGCCCGGCGTTCGACAGTTGCGCGAGGTGAAAGGAGAGCGACGACGCGGGCACCCCCAGCGCCTCGGCGATCGCGCCCGCCGCGAGCCCCTCGGGACCAGCCTGCACGAGCAGGCGAAACAGCGCGAGCCGATGCTCCTGCGCCAGCGCGCCGAGCGCGCGAACAACATTGTCCGATTCCATCCCGGCCTCCATGATTCGATAATCGTCGAAATATGGAAACGATCGATGGGCGTCAAGCTATATTTCGAACATCGTCGAAATGTTGGGATGCGGCCTAAACCGTCCCCTCCTCCTTCTCCGCCTGCTGCCGCGCCCACATATCGGCATAGAGCCCGCGCATGCGCAGCAATTGCTCGTGCGTCCCCGTCTCCGCCACCCGTCCCTTGTCGAGCACGATGATCCGGTCCGCCCCCGTCACCGTCGACAGGCGGTGCGCGATCACCAGCGTCGTGCGGCGTTCGGCGATGCGGTCGAGTGTGTCCTGGATCGCCGCCTCGGTGCGGCTGTCGAGCGCGCTGGTCGCTTCGTCGAGGATCAGCACGGGCGGGTTCTTGAGCAGCGTGCGCGCGATCGCGACGCGCTGTTTCTCGCCGCCCGACAGCTTCAGCCCGCGCTCGCCGACCTCGGTGTCATAACCCTGCGGCAGGATGCCGATGAAGGTGTCGATCGCCGCGCCCTCGGCCGCCGCCGTGATGTCGTCGGCGCTCGCATCCTCGCGGCCATAGGCGATGTTATAGCCGATGCTGTCGTTGAACAGCACCGTATCCTGCGGGACGATGCCGATCTCGGCGCGCAGGCTTTTCTGCGTGACCTTGGCGATATCCTGATCGTCGATGGTGATCCGCCCGCCCTGCGGGTCATAGAAACGGAAGAGCAGCCGCGCGATCGTCGACTTGCCCGCGCCCGACGGCCCGACGATCGCCAGCGTCTCGCCCGCGCCGACCGCGAAGCTGACGCCGTTCAATATCGTGCGGTCGGGTTCGTAACCGAACACCACATTCTCGAACGCCACCGCGCCGCCGTTCACCACCAGCGGCCAGGCGCCCTCGGCGTCGCGGACCTCGCTCGGCGTATCGATCAGGCGGAACATCGCCTCCATGTCGATCAGCCCCTGGCGGATAACCCGGTAAACCATGCCCAGCATGTCGAGCGGGCGGAACAGCTGCGCGAGCAAGGTGTTGACCAGCACCACGTCGCCGACCTGATATTGCCCCTTCGACCAGCCCCAGACGGTGTACGCCATCGCCCCCGCCATCGCGGCGTTGGTGACAAAACTCTGCCCGATGTTGAGCCAGGCGAGGCTGTTCTCGCTCTTCACCGCGGCCTTGGCATATTGGTCGGCGACGTCGCGATAGCGCGCCGCCTCGCGCTCCTCGGCGCCGAAATATTTGACCGTCTCGTAATTGAGCAGGCTGTCGACGCTGCGCCCGACGGTGAGGGTATCGAGGTCGTTCATCCGGACGCGCAGCGCGTTACGCCAGTCGGTCACCCGCCGCGTGAAGATGATGTAGACGATCACCATCAGCGCGGTCGCGCTGGCGAGACCAAAGCTGAACTTGGTCCAGAAGATGATCAGCACCGCGAGCAGCTCGACGATCGTCGGCGCGATGTTGAACAACAGGAAATAGAGCATCGTGTCGATGCTCTTGGTCCCACGCTCGATCACCTTGGTGACCTCGCCGGTGCGCCGCGCGAGGTGGAAGCGCAGGCTCAGCGCGTGGAGATGGGTGAAGGTCGCGATCGCCAGCTCGCGCGTCGCATCCTGCCCGACGCGTTCGAACACGACGTTGCGCATATTGTCGAACAACACCCCGGCAAAACGCGCCCCGGCATAAGCAAGCACCAGCCCAATCGCGAGCGCGACGCCCTGCTCCATCCCCGGCGCCATCTTGTCGATCGCGGCGCCATAGAGGAAGCCCATCGACAGCTGGACGCCCTTCGACGCGAGCACGATGAGCCCCGCGGCGATGATGCGGACCTTATGCTCGGTGTGCCCGGCGGGCCACAGATAGGGCAGGAAGCGCCGCAGCGTGTCCAGCACCGGCGGTTCCTTGGCCGCATCGGCGGAAGTTTGCGTATCGGGCGGCATCGGCGCCCCATGTAGGGTGGACGCCGCCCAACGCCAAGCGGGGTTGGTGACGACAGGCTGACTTATGCCTCCGCGCGCTGCGCCATGAATATCTCACGCGAAGGCGCAAAGGCGCGAAGAGGGCAGCGCACGCCACGGGCGCGGCGCGAGGATCGCGCGAAGCGCCTTTGAAAATGTCGCCTGCGGCGACGAGCCGACGCCAGCCGACCAGGCGCGACATCTTTGTGTCTTTGTGTGAGACCCTTTTTCTTTGCGCCTTTGCGCCTTTGCGTGAGATTTTCTTCTTCTACCGCGAATCGCGATATCCCGCCCGCCGCAGCAGGCGGTCGATCAGCCGCCGTTCCTCGCTGGTCGGGCCGGCAAGTTCGGGGGTTTCGATGGTGGTCAGCCGCCGGCCGAACAGCGGGCGGCGCGGCGTGACAATCGGGGAGAACCGCATGGGCGGGGCGCCTTTTACTGCGCGGCGTCGCACCCCCCGGTGCCGCATATGGTCTGGTCCCGCCGCCACCTTGCCGCGCCATGGTATCGGCCGCGTTGACGGAAAAGGTTAGCGCGCCCTTTCCCGTGAATCGCGGCCGCGGATCAGAGCTGGTGCTTGCCCGCCGCGCGCGCCGTCGCCGCCGCCGCGGGACGATGCTCCCAATGCCAGGCCTCGCTCGGCACGGTGCGGATGAAACCGAAGCGCGTCGCATGCTTCGCCAGCCAGTCATAGGTCGGGCTGCCGAGTCCCCCGGCGGTGTCGATGTCGAGCGCGATGCCGTGCTGGTGGTTCGACGACCCGGGCTTAGCGGCCTTGTTGAACCCCGGCCGTCCCGCGACATAGCCCTCATAGAGATATTTCTGGTTGGCATAGGTGCGAAAGCCCGAATTCAGCAGGATCGCGATGCCGTCCGCCGCCGCCGCCGCGACCATCTTCTGATAGGGCTCGACGATCGCCTCCGACAGATATTCGATCTCAAGCGTCCGGTCGACGATCTGGACCAGCGTGATCTGGCCCTGATAGGCGCCGCCCTTCCACGCCGCATTGGGTCCGAACTGCCCCGCTCCCGGCGCGGGAGCGATCTTGCCCAGCGTGACGTTGCGAAAACTGCCGCTGAAATTGCGCGTCGAGGTCCACCCCAGCGCCGCGCCGCCCGCCGCCGGCACGACCAGCGCGAAGACGATCTTCGACTGGCTCCCCGACGGTTCGATCTTGATCTGCTCGACCTTCACCTTGCTGTTCTTGGGGATCGTCTTGAACCCGCCGACCGCGGCGCCGGCGGGCAGCGCGTCGCCCGCCCGCCATGTTTCGAACTCGAACAGCGCGCCCGGCTTGCGCAACCGCGCATCGGGATCGGTCACGGTGAATATCGTATCAAGAAAGCTTTCGGAAATCGACACGACTCGCCTCCCCCACTTCTGAAAAATTACAGGGGAATAGTGACACGAAACCGGGATATCGCAAGTAACGGGCGAAAGTGATGAGCCGCGCTCGCCGCGCGGGTCGGAATTCGTCTTGACTTAGAGGCCGTTACTGCTTGCGTTCGGGAACGGTGAAGGTGCCGGTCACGCGCCCGCCCGCACCCGGGACGACATTGCCGTCGGGTCCGCGCGTCGCGCCGCGCCCATCGACCGTCGCGCGCCCCGAATTGAGGTCGATCACCAGCCGCCCGCCGTTCAGGCGGTTGCCGCGCTGGGTCAGCTGGACATTGCCGACCATCGTGATCAGCCGCTTGTCGAGGTCGTAGATCGCGACATTGCCTGTTGCGCGCTCGTCGCCCTTGGTCACCACGACGCCGCCGGTCGCGTCGAGCCGGTTGACGTCGGTGCCGCCCTGCCGCGAATAAGCGACGGTCATGCGCTGCGAGGTCACGGTCATGCCCGCCTGCGTCACCCGCACCCCACCCGACAGCACGACGCGGTCGGACCGGTCCTGCACCTCGATGCTGCCGGCGCTGAAATCGACGGGGGCGTTGCTGTTGTGGTTGGCGAGCGCCTGGGCCTGCGCGGCCGAGCCGCCGCTGCCGCCCGACAGGATCGCGAGGCTGGTCAGCGCGAAGCTCGCGCCCGCCAAGATCAGGCTGCGCAATCCCCCCAGGCGCGGCGTTGCGGTCATTTCAGCACTCCCTGATTGATCCTCAGCCGGGCATTGCCCGACAGGCGGACGACGCGCGTGTCGAGATCGGCCGACAGCGCGTTGGCCGAAAAATTGCCGATGTTCAATGTGCCATTGACCCCGCCGCGGCCCGTCAGGCTGCGCGACTTCAAATCGATCGCGACATTGCTCGCGTCGATCCGGTATCCGTCGGCGCTGCGCACGCGCACCGCGCCGGGCACCGCGACCTGTTCGGTGTCCATATTATATTGCCCTGCCGCCGCCGCGATCGTCGCAGGCCCGTCGGCGAGGTTGATCGCGCCCGACAATTGCTCCATCCGCACGATCGGTTCGGCCGAGCTTTTCTGGACCGCGCTGCCCGCGACGAGCGCGAAGGGCTGGCCCTTGGTGTCCTGCCCGCGATATTCGGCGCGGGTCACCTTCATCCGCTCCTGCGCCACCTCGACCTTGTCCTTGGCGAGCAGGAAGCTGACCTCGGTCCGCTGGGTGAAGGGCGAAAAAATCATCACCGCGGCGACGACGCCGATCACCAGCGGCAGGCCGAAGCGCAGGATGCGCACGACACGGTCGTGGCTCGACCCGCTGGTCGCCCACAACTGGCGCATCGTGCGATCATGATCGGCGCGGGCGGACATGCGAATCGCCCCCTCAGCTGTGCGCGAAAATATCGGCCTCGGGCCAACCCGCGAGGTCGAGCGCCGCGCGCGTCGGCAGGAAGTCGAAACAGGATTGCGCCAGTTCCATGCGTCCCTCGCGGACCAGCCGCGCGTCGAGGATCTCCTTCATCGCGTGGAGGAAGCGCACGTCGCTCGCGGCATAGTCGCGCTGCGCGTCGCTCAGCGTTGCGGCACCCCAGTCGCTCGACTGCTGCTGTTTCGACACCTCCTGGCCCAGCAATTCGCGGACCAGCTCCTTCAGCCCGTGGCGGTCGGTGTAGGTGCGGATCAGCCGCGAGGCGATCTTGGTGCAATAGACCGGCGCGGTCACGACGCCGAGCGCCTGCTGCAGCGCGGCGATGTCGAAACGCGCGAAATGGAACAATTTCAACCGGTTGGTATCGGTCAATATCGCCTTCAGCACCGGCGCGTCATAGGCGCTGCCGGGACCGAAGCGGACGAGATGCTCGTCGCCCGAACCGTCGCTGATCTGAACCAGGCACAGCCGGTCGCGCAGCGGGTTGAGCCCCATCGTCTCGGTATCGATCGCAACCGCACCTGGACCCAGCACGCCCTCGGGCAGATCCTCTTCATGGAAATAGACTGTCATGGCCTCGCCTTAGGCCAAGCCGCCTTGCGGCTCAATGACTGGTTTTGCCCGCGCCGCGGGCGCGCCGGGCGGGTGCGACGGACGCTGCCCGCATCGCGACGAAGCCCGCGAATTTTCTGTTCGCAGCGGCCGTTCATTTAGGTTATATATTGCGCCGTTAGCGGCACGGGGCGAGTCTGTGCCAAGGGTGAACTGCGTCTCCGTCCGGCGCAAGGAGCCGGTGGTAACGGAGCGTGGACGACCGAAAGCGACTATCAGACAATGAGTTTCAACAAAGACCGCCGTGGCCATCGGGGGCGCGGTAAGCGCGATGATTTCGGCAATTTCGACAGCTTCGAACCGGCGCCCTATGGCGGTGACAGCTATGGCGGCGGCGCGTCGCGCGGCGGCTTCGGCGATCGCAGTGGCGGCGGCGGGGACCGTGGGGGCGGTTTCGGCGGCGGTGATCGCGGCGGCTTCGGCGGCGGCGATCGTGGCGGCGGTGGTGGCTTCGGCGGCGGACGCGGCGGCGGCATGCCGGCGCAGGTCGTCGGCGAAGGCAATGGCACCGTCAAATTCTTCAACCCGTCGAAGGGCTTCGGCTTCGTCGCGCGCGACGACGGCGGCGAGGATGTGTTCGTGCACATCAGCGCGGTCGAACAGGCGGGCCTGCAGGGCCTGGCCTCGGGCCAGCCGCTCGGCTTCACCCTCGTCGAACGCAACGGCAAGGTGTCGGCGATCGACCTGAAGATCGAAGGCGAACCGATGCCGATCGAGGACAGCGCCCCGCGCCGCGACGATCGCGGTGACCGCGGCGGCTTCGGCGGCGACCGTCCCGCACCGGGCGGCGCCCGCGGCCGGCGTCAACTGACCGGCGAACGCACCTCGGGCACGGTGAAGTTCTTCAACACCACCAAGGGCTTCGGCTTTATCGCGCGTGACGACGGACAGGCCGATGCCTTCGTCCACATCAGCGCGGTGCAGCGCGCCGGCATGACCGGCCTCGAGGAAGGCGACCGCGTCGCTTTCGACATCGAAGTCGACGATCGCGGCAAGTTCGCCGCGGTGAACATCCAGCCGCACCAGGACTGATTACGGTCCGAACGGATAAGGAAAAGGGCGGCCGAGAGGCCGCCCTTTTTCGTTGGGGGCGTGGCGGCACATATCTTACGGCGCGAGCCCCCCATCTCCATTCGTGTCGAGCGAAGTCGAGACACCCTGCAGTAATGCATGCCTTCAGGGTGCCCCGACTTCGCCCGACACGAACGGATTAAAGCTGTGTCGGCTATCAAGCGTCGATAGTTGCCGCTCAATAGCCCGCGGTTGCCTCCAGGAACCACACCCGCTGCTCGGTCTCGTCGGCCCAGGCGTCGACCAGGCCGCTCGTCGCGATATCGCCGGCCTTTTCCGCCGCCGCCTTGACCTCCTTGATCTGCGCCAGCAGGGTCTTGTTGTCGGCGGCCAGCGTGCGGACCATCGTTTCGGCATCGACGCCCGCGGCATCGTCGTCGCGGATCAACTGGCGGCGGCCGACGTCGCCGATCGAACGCAAGGTCGCGGCGCCATTCTTGCGCACGCGCTCGGCGATCAGATCGGTGGTGGCGAGTATCTGCGTCGCCTGTTCGTCGAACAGCAGGTGCAATTCGCGAAAATGCGGCCCTTGGACGTGCCAGTGATAATTCTTCGTCTTGAGATAGAGCGCGAAACTGTCGGCGAGCAGCGCGTTAAGCGCATCGGCGACGGCGGGCTGATTATGGTCGGGCATGACACCCTCCTTTCCTGTTCCCGCAATATAGGGATCGGAAAGCACAGGGTCCCACGCAGCCTTTCACGCTGAATGATCGATAAAATCGATTACTGGCCGAGCATCCCGAACGCCGTCATCGCGCTGCGCAGCCCCCAGATCGCCAGAATGAGCGCCGCCGCCCAGCGCACGATCTTCGCGCCCAGCCGGTCGGCGAGCGCGGGTCCAAAAGCCAGGAAGGGCAGCATCGCGATCGTCCATCCGGCCAGCCCGCCCGCCGCGGCCCAATGCCCCGCGCCGCTCGTCGCCGCGAGCGCGCCGATCAGGAAATGGCTGCGGTCGCCGAACTGGATCAACAGCATCCGCGCCGCGAGCAGCGGTACCGGCGCGGTCAGCACGCGATCGTCGGCGAGCGTCCGCCGCCCGCGCCACGCGAGCGCCACCGCCGCCGACAGCAGCGCGAAGGCGACGAGCAGCGCGACGATGCCTTGCCCGATCATCCGGTTGGCGATCGATCCGGCGACCGCCGCGATCACCGCATTGACGACGAACACGCCGACCGCGATCCCGAACACCAGCCGCCGGTCGTCGCGCGCGGCGAGCAGGCGCGACAGGAAAACTCCCGTCCGTCCGTCGGCGTTGGCCAGCGCCACCGCGACGAGCGCCAGCATGATCGCATCCATGAAATTCGGTCCCGAAGCGTTGGAATCAGTGCCCGAGGCGCATCGCGACCGACGCCAGCCAGGCTTCCTGCGCGGCGGGCGCCATCGGCCCGCGCGGTACGCTCGCGGCGTCGCTCATCGCGTCGAGATAGGTCAGGATCGCGGCGCGATAGCCGCCCGCGGCGACCGCCGATTCGAGCCGGCTCGCCAGCGTCTCGACCGCAGCAAAGCCATGATCCCGCGCCAGGCAACGGATGTCGTCGACCCCCTGGACGATCTGGGTCAGCGCGCAATGCGGCAGCGCCTCGGCGAGCGCGCCGATCTGCCCGGTGATCCGGCGCTGGATATCGTGGCTCGGGTCGTTGTGATGCAACATCTGACACCCCCTGGTCCTCAAGGGTGTGACGATGCGCTCATTTGGTTAATGGACGGTTAGCGATGGCCGGCGGGGCCATCCTGCCCCTGCTTGCAGCGATACATGTCGCGGTCGGCCGCCGCGAGGATGTCCGATTCAGTCATGTCGGGCTGGAGCATCGCGACCCCGAAGCACGCCGACAGCGCGATCTCGCGCCCGTCATAGACGGCGGGGGCCGCCATCAGCATATCGCACAGCCGCGTCACCTGCGCCCGCGCGCCTTCCTCGGTCGACTGGTCGAGAATCAGCCCGAACTCGTCGCCGCCGATGCGCGCCGCGACATCGGTCGCGCGGATCGAGGACAGCAACCGATCGGCAATCTGGATCAGCGCGAAATCGCCCGCGGCATGGCCGAAGCTGTCGTTGATGAATTTGAGCTGGTTGACGTCGGCGAAGACCACCGCGGCGGTCTCGGCATGGCGTTCGAAGCGCGCGATGCGCTGGTGGATCGCGGTCAGGAAATAGCGGCGGTTGAACAAGGGGGTCAGCGTGTCGCGTTCCGACACGCGCTCGAGTTCGGCGACCGCGATCTTGAGGACGCGATTTTCGCGGCGCAACGCGTCGCGTTCGCGCCGAACGTCGCGCAACTGGTCCTCGATGGAGTCGACGGGTACGGCGGTCAGGTGATCGACCGCGATCCGTGCCCCCCCTATGCTGTCCATCCCAAACGTCCCCGAAGCGAACCCGTGCCGCCGGCCGGATGCCGACAGTCTCTCGTGACGGGCGATCCTAGAACGGACTTGATACCAATCGGTAAACGGAGCCCGCGATTTGATGGCGTTGCCCGCATCATTTCGACCCGCTAGGGGAGGGGCGCGGCGATGACTCGCCCGGGCAGGGAGACAGAGGGATGGGCGACACGGCGCCAAGCGTTGGCGTGATCATGGGCAGCCAGTCGGACTGGCCGACGATGGCGCACGCCGTCCACATCCTCGAAACCTTCGGCATCGCCCACGAGGTCCAGATCGTCTCGGCCCACCGCACCCCCGACCGCCTTGTTTCCTATGCCAAAAGCGCCGCGACGCGCGGGCTGAAAGCGATCATCGCGGGCGCCGGCGGCGCCGCGCACCTGCCCGGCATGGTCGCGTCGATGACGCGCGTGCCGGTGCTCGGCGTCCCCGTCCAGTCGGCGGCCTTGAACGGCGTCGACAGCCTCTATTCGATCGTCCAGATGCCCGGCGGCATTCCGGTCGCGACCTTCGCGATCGGCAAGGCCGGGGCGACCAACGCCGGGCTGTTCGCCGCCGCGCTGCTCGCGAACACCGATGCCGGCCTCGCGGCAAAGCTCGACGCCTGGCGTGCCGCGCAGTCCGAAGGCGTCGCCCCGATCCCTGTGCGCGAGGGCTGAGCGCTTGCTGCCACCCGGTTCGACCATCGGCATATTGGGCGGCGGCCAGCTCGGCCGCATGCTCGCCGTCGCCGCCGCGCAGCTCGGCTACAAGACGCATATCTATGCCCCCGACGCCGAAAGCGTCGCCGCACAGGTCGCGGCGCAGCACACGCAAGCCGCGTGGGACGACGAATCGCGCCTCGCCGCCTTCGCGGCGCATTGCGACGTCGTCACCTTCGAATTCGAAAATGTCCCGGTCGACACGCTGCGGTTCCTGTCGGGCCATGTCGCGGTGCGCGCCGGCGCCGACGCGCTCGAAATCGCGCAGGACCGGCTGATCGAGAAAAACTTCGTCGCGGGCCTTGGCGGCCGCCCCGCCCCCTTCGCGGCGGCCCCCGACCGCGCCGCGCTCGATACCGCGGTCGCCGCGATCGGCACCCCCGCGATCCTCAAGACCGTGCGCATGGGCTATGACGGCAAGGGTCAGGCGCGCCTCGCCACCCCCGAAGACGCCGACGCCGCGTGGGACGCGATCGACCGTCACGCCGCGGTGCTCGAAGGCTTCGTCGCCTTCGACCATGAATTTTCGGTGCTGATGGTGCGCGGCATCGATGGCGAAACACGCTTCTGGGACAGCCCGGTCAATGTCCATGAGGACGGCATCCTCGCCACCTCGACCGTGCCGCCGCCACCGATCGTCCTCGACCAGCAGGCCGAAGCCCGCGACCTGATGGCGGCGATCGCCGCCGAACTCGATTAT
Source organism: Sphingopyxis sp. GW821-FHT02C12 (assembly GCF_059421785.1). NCBI lineage: Bacteria > Pseudomonadati > Pseudomonadota > Alphaproteobacteria > Sphingomonadales > Sphingopyxidaceae > Sphingopyxis > Sphingopyxis sp. GW821-FHT02C12. Next base: position 1,464,611 of record NZ_JBWKVQ010000001.1, on the reverse strand, counting down.
GTCGGGGTCCTCACCGGCGAGTTTTTCGCGACCGACAAGGGCCCGGTCTTCAACGAGATGGCGCCGCGCGTCCACAACAGCGGCCATTGGACCATCGAGGGCGCGGTGACGAGCCAGTTCGAAAACCACATCCGCGCGATCGCCGGGCTGCCGCTCGGCGACACCGCCAGCCCGCGGCTGCCCGTCGTCATGCGCAATCTGATCGGCGCCGGCATAAACGACGCGCCCGCCTTGCTCGCCGAACCCGGCTGCCACCTCCACCATTATGGCAAGGCCGAAGTCCGCGCCGGGCGCAAGCTCGGCCACGCGACCTGGGTCGGCACGGAACCCGCATGAACCACCCCGAAATCACCCTGATCGTCGCGCGCGCGACGAACGGCGTCATCGGCGCCGATGGCAAGATGCCCTGGCACCTGCCCGCCGATCTCCGCCGCTTCAAGCAGCTCACCATGGGCCGCCCGATGATCATGGGGCGCAAGACCTTCGACAGCCTGCCCGCGATTCTCGAGGGCCGCCGCCACATCGTCCTCACCCGCGACCCCGACTGGCAGGAGGACGGCGCCGAACCCGTCGCATCGGTCGAGGCGGCGCTGCGCAGCGCCAACGCGCCGCAGGTGATGGTGATCGGCGGCGCCGAAATCCATGCGATGTTCCTGCCCCTCGCCGACCGCATCGAGCTCACCGAAGTCGCGCTCGAACCGTCGGGCGACGCGAGCATCCCCTATCCCGACCCCGCCGACTGGCACGAAGCGGCGCGCGAAAATCATCCCGCCGACGACGCGGGCCGCCCCGCCTATAGTTTCGTCACCTTCACGAGGAAGCGCTGATGCGTCGCTGGCTTACCGGCCTATTGCTCGTCGTCGCGCTCGCCGCGCTCGCTTTCTTCGCCCTCGCCCCCGGCATTCTCGAGCGCGGCATGAACAAGATCGACGGCAAACCGCTGCCAGTCGTCAGCGAACGCGCCAAGACGCTGCACCAGACGCTGACGATCGTCGACCTGCACAGCGACACCTTGCTGTGGAAACGCAGCATCCTCGACCGCGCGGATCGTGGCCATATGGATTTTCCTCGGCTCGAAGAGGGCAATGTCGCGCTGCAGGTCCTGGCGAGCACCACCAAATCGCCCAAGGGCCAGAATTACGACGCCAATGGCGCCGACACCGACAATATCACCGGCCTCGTCATCGCGCAGCTCCAGCCGGTGCGGACGTGGAATTCGCTGCTCGAGCGCTCGCTCTGGCATTCGGAAAAGCTGAAACGCGCGCTGGCCGAGCAACAGGAGGCGATCGGCAATCGCCCGCCATGGTATCTCGTGACCGCGCCCGGCGGCCTCGACGGGCTGAACAAGGAGGTGATCCCCGACCATCCGACCGGCCGGGGCGTCATGCTCAGCGTCGAGGGGCTGCATGTCCTCGAAGGCGACATCGCCAATCTCGACAAGCTCTACGCCGCGGGTTTCCGCATGGCGGGGCTCACCCATTTCTTCGACAACGACCTCGCGGGGTCGATGCACGGGCTCAAGAAGGGCGGGCTGACCGCGTTCGGGCGCCGGGTCGTCACGGCGATGGAAGCCAAGGGCATGATCGTCGATGTCGCGCATTGCAGCAAGGCGTGCGTCGCCGACATCCTCAAAATGGCGCGCCGCCCGGTCGTCTCCAGCCATGGCGGGGTGCAGGCGACGTGCCAGGTCAACCGCAATCTCGACGACGCGCAGATCCGCGGCGTCGCGGCGACCGGCGGGCTGATCGGCATCGGCTATTGGGACGCCGCCGTCTGCGACACCTCGCCCGCGAGCATCGCGAAGGCGATGAAGCATGTCCGCGACCTCGTCGGCATCCAATATGTCGCGCTCGGCAGCGACTATGACGGCGCGACCACCGTCCGCTTCGACACCTCGCACCTCGTCCAGGTGACGCAGGCGCTGATCGACGCGGGCTTCACCGACGACGAAATTCGCGCCGCGATGGGCGGCAACGCGATCCGCGTACTCAGCGCGGGACTCGTCCCGCTCACCCCGCCCGCGCTATGATCCGCCTCGACGGCCACCAGCGGATCGAGGGCGATTTGCGCGGCGGCGTCATCGCGCTCGGCAATTTCGACGGCTTCCACGCCGGGCATCAGGCGGTCGTCGGCCGCGCCGTCCGCCATGCGCAGGACGAGGGCCGCCCGGCGATCGTCGCGACCTTCGACCCGCATCCGGTGCGCTTCTTCAAACCCGACGCCGCTCCCTTCCGCCTCACCGCGCTCGATCAGCGGCAGGAATTGTTCGCCGAGGCGGGCGCCGAGGCGATGCTCGTGCTGCCCTTCGACGCCGCGCTCGCGGGCACGACGGCGGAGGATTTCATCACCGAGCTCTTACTCGACCGCTATGGCGCCAAGGGCGTGGTCACCGGCGCCGACTTCGTCTTCGGCAAGGGCCGCGGCGGCGATGTCGTGACGCTTGCCGACCACGCCCGCCGCCTTGGCTTCTTCACCGAAATGGTCTCGCCGGTCGACGACGCCGACGAGGTCATCTCGTCGAGCCGTATCCGCGACGCGCTGCACGCGGGCGATTGCGCCACCGCCGCGCGCCTGCTCACCCGGCCGTTCATAGTGCGCGGAATCGTCCAGCACGGCGACAAGAACGGCCGCCTGCTTGGCTTCCCGACCGCCAATATCGACATGGGGTCTTATCTCCGCCCGCGCTACGGCATCTACGCCGTCACCGGGCGGCTGCCCGACGGCCGCGTGCTGAAAGGCGCCGCGAACCTCGGCATCCGCCCCAGCTTCGACCCGCCGAAGGAGCTGCTCGAACCGCATTTCTTCGATTTCGCCGAAGACCTGTACGGCCAGGAAATCGACGTCGCCTTCCACGCCTTCCTCCGTCCGGAAGCGAAATTCGACGGCATGGACGCGCTGATGGCGCAGATCGCGGCGGATTGCGACGCGGCGCGGGACCTGCTCGCGCACCTCTAAGGCAGACAATGCGCGCAGAGACGCAGAGGACGCAGAGAAAAACGGTTCAAGCGAAGCCGCGAAGGCGCGAAGAAGAATGATTGGCGGCTTCGCCGCCCTTTCTCGCTATTTCTCTGCGCTCTCTGCGCTCTCTGCGCGAAACTTTTTCTTTCGCGTCTTCGCGTCTTCGCGTGAACCCCTTCTTCCTCAAGATGCCAGCGCCCATTGTCTTTGCTCCCACGCGAATCTGCGCTAAGCGCCGCCCCCATGACCGACAGCACGCCCACCGCCGAAACCCGCGACTATCGCGACACCGTCTTCTTGCCCAAGACCGACTTCCCGATGAAGGCCGGCCTGCCGCAGAAGGAACCGCTGATTCTGGCGAAATGGGTCGAGGGCAATCTGGAAGGCCAGATTCGCGAAAGCCGCAAGGGCCGCGACCAGTTCATCCTCCACGACGGCCCGCCCTACGCCAATGGCGACATGCACATCGGCCATGCGCTCAACCATATCCTCAAGGACATGGTCGTCCGCACCCAGACGCTGAAGGGCAAGGACGCGCCTTACGTCCCCGGCTGGGACTGCCACGGCCTGCCGATCGAGTGGAAGGTCGAAGAGCAATATCGCAAGAAAAAGCTCAACAAGGACGAGGTTCCGGTCGAGGAATTCCGCGCCGAATGCCGCGCCTATGCGCAGCATTGGGTCGATACCCAGCGCGAGCAGCTGAAGCGCCTCGGCATCGGCGGCGACTGGGACCATCCCTACCTCACGATGGATTATGAGGCCGAAGCCACCATCGTGCGCGAGCTGCTCAAATTCGCCGCCAACGACATGCTCTATCGCGGCGCCAAGCCGGTGATGTGGTCGCCGGTCGAAAAGACCGCGCTCGCCGAGGCCGAGGTCGAATATGAGGATATCGTCTCGACCCAGATCGACGTCGCGTTCGAGATTGTTGAGAGCCCGGTTCCCGAGCTGGTCGGCGCTTATGCGGTGATCTGGACGACCACGCCGTGGACGATCCCGGTCAACCAGGCCTTGGCCTATGGGCCGGAGGTCGAATATTGTCTTTATGAGATCACCGCTCACGTCGACGCGCCCCATTTGAATGGCAAACGGGTTCTCATCGCGAAAGAACTCTACGAGGCATTTCGCGCGCGCATCGAGCGCCACGTTCGAATGCTGCCGTCTGCGGCTGACTGGCCCGCGGAAGATCCGATTGTTGAGTTTGACGATTTCCTTTTCGAAACGTCCGTGCTCGATGGCGGCTTCTGCAACGTACGCGGCGCCGACCTCGCCGGCACCGTCGCGCGCCATCCGATGCACGCGCTCGGCGGCTTCTTCGCGCGCCCGCGGCCCTTCCTCGCGGGCGATTTCGTCACCACCGACAGCGGCACCGGGCTCGTCCATATGTCGCCCGACCATGGCGAGGATGATTTCGACCTGTGCAAGGCGAACGGCATCGACCCCGTGTTCGCGGTCGAGGGCGACGGCAAATATCGTGAGGATTGGGGCTGGCTCGGCGGCCAGGGCAGCGTCATCAACCCCAAGTTCAACGCCCCCGACGGCCCGATCTGCACCGACCTGCGCGAATCCGGTGGCCTCCTTGCCGCCAGCGCCGATTACCAGCATAGCTACCCGCACAGCTGGCGCTCGAAGGCGAAGGTCATCTATCGCTGCACCCCGCAATGGTTCGTGCCGATGGACCGGGTGATGACGCATATCGAACCCAAGGCGCCGCGCGAACAGCGCTGGGAATCCGAAGGCGGCGCGATCAACCCCGCCGAGGAGGACCTGTGCGCCGCGCCAACGCTGCGGCAGGCCGCGATGCAGGCGATCGACGACACGCGCTTCGTCCCCGAAAAGGGCCGCAACCGCATCGGGTCGATGGTCAAGGACCGCCCCGACTGGGTGCTGTCGCGCCAGCGCGCTTGGGGCGTGCCGATCACGCTCTTCGTCGACCGCAAGACCGGCCACTATCTCAACGACCCGCAAGTCAACGACCGCATCATCGCGGCGGTGAAGGCGGGCGGCGTCGACGCATGGAGCGACGCGCGTGCGCAGGAGTATCTGGGCGACGCCTATGACGCCGCCGATTACGAACGCATCGTCGACATTCTCGACGTCTGGTTCGATTCGGGCTGCACCCACGCCTTCGTACTCGAAAGCGGCCGCTGGCCCGCGCTCGTCCGCCACGACGGCGGCACTCACAGCGCCGACCTCTATCTCGAGGGCAGCGACCAGCATCGCGGCTGGTTCCAGTCGTCGCTGCTCGAAAGCTGCGGCACGCGCGGGCAGGCGCCGTACAAGGCGGTGCTCACCCACGGCTTCACGATGGACAGCAAGGGCCTCAAACAGTCGAAATCGGTCGGCAACACCACCGATCCGGTCAAGGTGATGCAGACCAACGGCGCCGACATCATCCGCCTGTGGGCACTGTCGGTCGATTTCACCGAGGACCACCGCATCGGCGACGAAATCCTCAAGGGCGTCGCCGACCAGTATCGCAAGCTGCGCAACACCTTCCGCTACCTGCTCGGCGCGCTCGACGGGTTCAGCGAGGAGGAAGAGCTCAAAAACTACGCATCCTTGCCCGAGTTGGAACGGCACATCCTCAGCCGGCTGTCGATGCTGGATAGCCAGCTCAAGCAGGCGGTCGATGATTTCGACTTCAACACATACACGCGGTTGCTGACCGACTTTTGCAACGAGGATCTGTCGGCCTTCTATTTCGACATCCGCAAGGACGTCCTCTACTGCGACCTCGGCCCCGCGGCGCCGCTCGGCACCGACACGCGCCGCGCCTATCGCAGCGTGCTCGACATCCTGTTCCACGCGCTCGTCCGCTACGCCGCGCCGGTACTCGTGTTCACCGCCGAAGAAGTGTGGGGCACGCGCTACCCCGACGGCGGCAGCGTCCACCTGCTCGAATGGCCGGAAATCGCCGACAGCTGGTACGATGACGATCGCGACGGATGGTGGCTCGATATCCGCGAAGCACGCCGCACGGTGACCGAAGCGATCGAACCGCTGCGCCGCGAAAAAATCGTCCGCTCCAGTCTCGAAGCACGGGTCTCGATGCCCGAGGTGCCGAATCTGAGCGCCGAAGCCATGGCCGAAATCGCCATCACCGCCGCGGTCACCTATGGCGGCGACACAGTGACGGTCACCCCCACCACCGACCATAAATGCGGCCGCTGCTGGCGCCACCTGCCCGAGGTCGTCGAGGACGGCGCCTTGTGCAATCGCTGCGACACGGTATTGAGCTAAGCCATGTCCAGCACCCGTTCGCCGCACCTGAAGTTCGGCCTGATCATCGCCGCCGTCGCCTTCCTGCTCGACCAGATCAGCAAGTGGATCGTCATCACCCCGCTCTCGCTCGAGGCGAAGCGCGTGATCGACATCTTGCCGATCTTCCGCCTGACCTGGGCGGAAAATACCGGCATCTCGCTGTCTTTGTTCGCCGACGGGGGCGAGACGATGCGCTGGATCCTCGTCGCGGTCACCGCCGCGGTGGCCAGCGCGGTGTTGATCTGGATGACCCGCGAAAAGGCGCGAGGAGACGTCTTCGCGCTCGCGCTGATCTTCGGCGGCGCGCTCGGCAATATCGTCGACCGCGTCCGCTTCGGCTATGTCGTCGACTTCGCCGACCTGCATTTCGGCGATTTCCGCCCCTTCCTCATCTTCAACGTCGCCGATGCCTGCATCACCATCGGGGTGCTTTTGCTGGTTGCGCGCGCGCTGCTCTTGGGCGAAAAGGCCCCGAAGGCGGGCGACCAGCCCGCCGCCGATTAAACGGGGCGTACAGGAGTGATTTTCAAGTGAACCGGACCACCGCCATTCTTGCCGCCGCCCTGGCCGCATCGACGCTGTCGGCCTGCGGGTCGAACAATCTGTTCAGCCGCGACCGTCCCGACGAAATGCGCGTGTCGCGCCAGGCACCGCTGATCGTGCCGCCCGACTATTCGCTCGTCCCGCCCGCGCCGGGCGCGGCACGTCCCGGCGGCGAAACCACCGCCGAACAGACGCTCCGCACCCTTTTCGGCGGCCCCGCCCCGCGCAGCACGACCGAAAGCGCCGTCATCGGCAGCGCCGACGGCGCCCGCGCCGACCCCGGCATCCGCAGCCAGGTCGGCAGCCCGACCACCGAGGTCGTCGACAAGGGTCTCGTCACCCGCGACATCCTCGTCTCGCCCGAAGGCGACGGCCGCGACGCGCAGGCGGCGATTCCGGGAGCGTAAGGCTCCAAGATTTTCGCGCAGAGAACGCAGAGATAGGAATTGGGCGGCTTTAGCCGCCCTTTTTCATCCCCTTTTCTCTGCGGACTCTGCGCCTCTGCGCGAAACTAAAATCGAGCCGGCCTTTCGGCTCACCCGAACAGCAGCGCGCCCCTCGAAATCTCACACAAAGGCACGAAGAAAATCCGGTATCGATCAGCTGAACAGGCTCGACAGGATGAACATCGCGGCCAGGCTTTCGACCATCGCGCGCGAGGCATGGCCGAAGGCTTTCAGACGCCCGCACACCAGATGCTGGTTGAACCAGGCGGTCTGCAGGAAACCGAACCACAAAAGCCCGAACAGCGCCAGCGCGCCGCCCGCGAGCACCGACCAGTCATGGCCCTGCTTGATCAGGATCACCGCGGTTCCCAGCATCATCGCGAGTACCGCGGCGACATAGCATTGGCTGTAAAAGGGGGCGCGCAGCGTGGCGCGATCGACCTGCAGCCCCTGCGCGCGCACCATCCGCGTCGCCATCATCACCGGGAACAGGCTGTACAGCACGATGCGCAGGAGGATCAGGTCGGTATTCGTGCTGACCAGCGCCGACAGCCCGACCTTGCTCGCCACCACCGCGTCGTTGCCGACCAGCGCGATCTCGGCGGCGTGGACGATGATCAGCGATAGCAGCAGGAACAGCGGCGGGCTCAGCGTGTCGGTATATTGCTGGTCGGACACATCGCCCTGCTCGACGTCCGAATAATCCATCATCTTGAGCGGGTGCACGAGCACCCGCCACAGGGTGACCGGATAGAAGACCAGCCACGACATCACCTCGTACAGAAGCTCGTCGAGCGATTGCAGGAGGTTGAAGAAGTTCATGCGGCATCCTCGACCGGCGACGCTTGCCCTTTGGAAAGCCAGCGCGCGAAATTGCGGACCGTTGTCGGCTGGCTCCGGTCCCAATTCGCCCAGCGTTTCCAGTCGAGGCCGCGGCTGTTGCAATAATGCTCGAGCCAGTCCTGCGGCTCCTCATCGTCGATCGGCAGGTCTTTGAGGAAATCGTCGTCGGGATGCGGGGTCAGCCCCACCGGCCAATAGGCCCATTCGGGCAGCAACTCGTCCCAGAGGAACTCCGCCACGTCGCGCTCGCAATCGCCGGCCAGCATGGCAATGAACCGTTCGCGCCCGACATTGTCGCGCCGGGCCGCCAGCGCCGCCGCCTGCCGTTTGTCACGGCGCGCGGCGATGAGCGAATAGATCAGGAACAGGGCGACGCAGCCGGCGGCGAACCACCAGCCGCTCAAGCCCGGACCCCCGCCTCCTCGACGCCCGCGCTGTTGTGGCGCAGCGCCTTCAGCACCGTGTCGACGATCTGCGGCGCGTTCAGCCCCGCCGCGTCATATTGTTTGTCGGGCGAATCCTGGTCCTGGAAGGCGTCGGGCAGACGCATCGTGCGCAGCTTCAGCCCCGCGTCGATCAGCCCCTCGTCGCTCGCCAGCGTCAGCACATGCGCGCCGAGCCCGCCGACACTATTCTCTTCGATCGTCACGCACACCTCATGGTTCGCGAGCGTCTTGCGGATCAGTTCCTCGTCGAGCGGCTTGGCGAAGCGCAGGTCGATGACGCTGGTCGACAGCCCGCGCGCTTCGAGCGTGTCCGCCGCCTTCAGCGCCTCGGCGAGCCTTGTGCCGAGCGACAGAATCGCGACGGTCTTGCCACTGCGCACGACGCGCCCCTTGCCGATCTCCAGCTTTTGGGGAACTTCGGGCAACGCCACCCCGGTGCCATTGCCGCGCGGATAGCGGAACGCGATCGGCCCATCGTCATATTCGGCGGCGGTATAGGTCATATGGACCAGTTCGGCCTCGTCGGCCGCCGCCATCACGACAAAATTGGGCAAGGTCGCCAGATAGGTGACGTCGAACGACCCCGCATGGGTCGATCCGTCGGCGCCGACCAGCCCCGCGCGATCGATCGCGAAACGCACCGGCAAATTCTGGATCGCGACGTCATGGACGACCTGATCATAAGCGCGCTGGAGGAAGGTCGAATAGATGGCGCAGAACGGCCGCATCCCCTGCGCCGCCAATCCGGCGGCAAAGGTCACCGCATGCTGTTCGGCGATGCCGACGTCGAAGGTCCGGGTCGGATGCGCCTTGGCGAATTTATCGACCCCCGTGCCCGACGGCATCGCCGCGGTGATCGCGACGATGCGCGGGTCGGTGTCGGCGAGCTTCGCCAGCGTTTCGCCGAACACATTCTGATACGCCGGCGGTCCCGGCGGCGCCTTCGCCTGCTCGCCGGTGATCACGTCGAATTTCTGGACGCCATGATATTTGTCGGCAGCGGCCTCGGCAGGGGCATAGCCCTTGCCCTTCACCGTCACCGCATGGATCAGCACCGGGCCATGGTCGCTGTCGCGCACATTCTCCAGCACCGGGATCAGATGGTCGAGATTGTGACCGTCGATCGGCCCGACATAATAAAAGCCGAGTTCCTCGAACAGCGTCCCGCCCATCGCCATGCCGCGCGCATATTCGTCGGTCTTCTTCGCCGCCTTGTGCAGCGGCTCGGGCAGCTTGCGCGCAAAGCGCCGCGCGATCTCGCGCAGCTCGACGAACGGCCGCGACGATACCAGCTTGGCGAGGTACGCGCTGAGCCCCCCAACCGGCGGCGCGATCGACATGTCGTTGTCGTTGAGGATGACGATCAGCCGGTTGCCCGCCGCGGCGGCGTTGTTCATCGCCTCATAGGCCATGCCCGCCGACATCGACCCGTCGCCGATCACCGCGATCGCGCGGCCCGGCTGATCCTTCAGCTTGTTGGCGATCGCAAAGCCGAGCGCGGCACTGATCGAGGTCGAGCTATGCGCGGCGCCGAACGGGTCATACTCGCTCTCGCTACGCTTGGTGAAGCCCGACAACCCGCCGCCGGTGCGCAGGGTGCGGATGCGATCGCGGCGCCCGGTGATGATCTTGTGCGGATAGCATTGGTGGCCGACGTCCCAGACGATCTTGTCGCGCGGCGTCTCGAACACATAATGGAGCGCGGTGGTCAGCTCGACGACGCCAAGCCCCGAGCCCAGATGCCCGCCCGTCGTCCCGACCGCCGAAATCATCTCGGCGCGCAGTTCGTCGGCGAACTGGCGGAGGTCTTCGGGCTTCAGCTTGCGGAGGTCGGCGGGGACATCCACCGTGTCGAGCAGCGGTGTTTGCGGGCGATCGGTCATCGCCCGGTCATACTGGCAAGTGCCGATAGTGTCGAACGAAAAGGGCGCGCGCCGGGGGCCTCCGTCCACCGCGCACGCGGGGCGCACCAAATTGTTTCGAGTTGCATTTCGCGCGCCGATCGCCTCAGATTTGCGGCAGCATCCGCCGACGCGGCGCGGCGAAAAGGATCGGGACATGACGACGGGAAAGACACGGGTTTCGATGATCGGCGCGGCCGGCGCCGCGGCGGCGGCGCTGCTCCTGACGCCGGTGATCGCCGTGGCGCAGAGCGGCGCCGACGATGCCTTTGCCGGCCCCTATGCCGGCGCCAGCTGGTCGCTGAAAAAGGTCAAAAACGGCGCCGGCCAGTGCATGATGATCGTCAATCACGGTGCGATGGGGCTCGACGCGGCGGGGACGAAAACCGTCAAGGAACGTTACGGGTCCGGCGGCGTGGCGCTGATCGAATGGAAGGGCGGCTGCAACGCCGACGGGCTGATCAGCGGACCCGGCACGCTCTACATCGACCTCGACGAGACCGGCGACTTTTTCTCCAAACGCTTCATCGGCACCGCCGACCGCGGCGTGCTGAACGGCCCGGTCGGCTATAACGCCTATTATGACGTCGACGCCGACGAATATGACGAACTCGACCCCGACCAGCCGGTGACCTTCGTCAACGGCTGCAACAACTGGAACGGCAAGCAGCCGAGCAGTTGCGACGCCGGCCAGTCGGACCGGCTGCGCGGCCAGCATATGGCAAGCCGCGGCGGTTCGACCGCCAGGCCGGCCCCTGCGGCCACGAAACCGGTCGCTGCGACACCGGCAAAACCCGTCGGCCCGGTGGCCGTCGACATTCCCCCGTCCGAAACGGGCCATCTCAACGAAGAGCAGAATGCCGCCGCCGCCGCCTGGCTCAAGGCCGACACCGAGGCGCGGCGTATCCAGGCCGAAAAGGTCGCCGATTTCGAACGCAAACAGGCCGACTTCAACAAGAAACAGGCCGATTATGAAAAGCAGCAGGCCGACTATCGCGCCGCCGTCGCCGCGCACCAGGCCGAGGTCGCGCGCGTCGCCAAGGCCAATGCGGACATCGACGCCTGCAACAAGGGCGACCGCTCGCGCTGCCCGGCGCCGAACTGACCCGGCGACGCTGTACGCCGCCTGACCGCGTCGGCCCCTCCGTCAGCCGCTGCGCGGCTGCCAAAAGACCGCCATTCCCCAGAGAGGGCGGTCCTGCCCTGCATCCTATTTGGCGTCGGTGTCCTCGGCGCCATCAGCCGGCGGCCCCGCCCGTTTCGCGACGTCGACCTGCGCATAGAGCCCACGCACCATCAGGTCGGTGAACACCAGCATCACCCCGACCATACCGAGCAACAGCACGACCGCGATGACCGGCAGCGGCCCGACGCTGGCGACCATGCCGCGCCGCTCGAGCAGCGCAAGCCCGGCGGCGCCAGCCATCAGCGCATAGCCGACGAACCGCGGGATCCGGCTCATGCCCATGTTCTTTCGGTGACGTCACGACGGAACAACGGGACAGCCATGGCGTCGGCGCCTATGTCGCGCCGCGCAACATCGGGCGCGGGATTGTAATGATTGCAGGCCATGACACGCTGCATGGGAACTAAATCCCCCGTCGGCAAGTCTCTGTCTTTCCAAGCCCCCATCCTTCGCATACACCCCCTGCACGAGGGGCAAGACCATAGGAACCTAACGCTTTATGCCGATGCCCGCCTTTCTCCCCCGCCTTGCGCTTCCGGCGCTGCTGCTTTGCGGCGCCGCCCCTGCCCAGGCGATGGACGGCCCCGCGCTCGGCTATGACCTCGCAGGCCTGAGCGCCGAGATCGCGCCCGGCCGCCCGGCGCCCCGCACCACGCCCACCGCCTATCTGCAGGACCGCGACATCGACGAGGCGATTCTGCTCCCCGCCGCCTCGCCCGAAGGCGACGACAGCGACCGCAAATGGTCGCGCGACTATATTTCGGTCGCCGGCGGGGTGATCACCGCGCCGAGTTACAACGGCTCCGACGACCGCGTCGTCCTGCCCGCCTTCTACGTGCGCGGCCGGCTCAGCGGCTTTTCCTTCTCGACCCGCGGCACCAATTTGCAGGTCGACCTGATCCGCCAGAAGCGCGGGCAAAAGACCGACCTGAAATTCGGCCCGATCATCAACCTGCGCAGCGACCGCACCGGCCGCATCAAGGATGCCCAGGTCGAGGCGCTCGGCGAAAAGAAGATGGCGGTCGAACTCGGCCTGTCGGCGGGCGTCACCCACACCGGCATCGTCACCAGCGGTTACGACCAGGTCGGTTTCCGCGTCGTCGGGCTCGCCGACATTTCGGGCAAGCACGGCAGCTGGGTCGTCTCGCCGACCATCGATTATGGCACCCCGCTGTCGAAACGGGCCTTCATCGGCATGTCGGCGTCGGTGAACATCTATGGCAAGGGTTTTGGCCGCTATTATTTCGACGTCGACCCGGTCGGCAGCGCCGCGAGCGGCCTGCCCGTCTATACCGGCGCGGGGAACAAGGTCACCGCGGGCAAATATACGATCGGCCTCGCGGGCGCCTATGGCCTGTCGGGCGATTTGCGCAAAGGCTTCGTGCTGATCGGCGGCGCCCAATATGGCCGGATGCTCGGCCGCTACGCCGATTCGCCGATCGTCGCCGACGCGGGCAGCGCCGACCAGTGGCTCGGCGGCATCGGCCTCGCCTATCAATTCTAGACGGGGACCCGTCCGTCCCCATCTTCGTTCCGGGGGGAAGCGAAGTGGCAGAAGACCAGATATTGCGCCTGATCCCGTGGTTCTTCGCGGGGATCGGCCTGCTGTTCGCGAGCATCGGCCTCGCCATGGCCAAAAAGGAAATGCGCGGCCGCCGCTGGCACGAGGTCGAGGGCCGGATCGTCGGCCATGACAGCCATTGGAGCAGCGACAGCGACGGCGACCGCACGCTGATGCACACCGCGACGATCGAATATCGGCTCGCGGGCGTCACGAAACAAATTCCCGACAGCCTGTCGACCAACCACCCCAAAGCGGTCGGCAGCATCATGCGCGTCCGCTACAACCCCGACGATCCCCATGACGTCATGATATGGGCGCCGATGCGCAACGGCTGCTTCATCGGCCTGTTTGTCGGCCTCGGCTCGCTGTTCGCGCTGGTCGGCGGGGTTTGGATCGCCTTCACGATGATCGGCTGACGCGTCAGGCCAGCCCCGCCATCCGCAGCCGCGCCTTCATCGCCGCGACGAACAGCCGCACCGACGGCAGCGCGGCGCGCGACGGTTCGAACAGCAGGTGGACGGGCAGCGCGGGCGGCTGATCACCGGCGAGCAAGGATATCAGCCGCCCGGCGTCGACCGCGTCCATCACCTGGTAACTCAGCAGGTTCGCGATCCCCACCCCCGCTTCGGCCGCCGCCATCGCGCCGTCGACCGTGTTGACCACCAGCCGTGGCCGCGCCTCGAGCTTCAGCCGCGTGCCGGCGAACTGCCATTCGCCCCCTGCGCGCGGCCCGTCCATCGCGATCAGCGCGTGATCGGCGAGGTCGCCGACCACCGCCGGGGCGCCCTGCCGCGCGAGATAGGCGGGGCTCGCGACCAGCATCTGCCGCACCGCGCCGATGCGCACCGCTTTCAGCGCCGAATCGGCGAGCGGCCCGATGCGCAGCGCGACGTCGATCCCCTCCTCGACGATCCGGACGTTGCGGTCGACCAGCATCATCCGCGCGGTCAGCGCATCATGTTCGGCGAGCAGGGCACTCACCACCGGCAGCATATGCAGCCGCCCGAACATCACCGGCGCGGTCAGGTACAGCTGGCCGCGCGGTTCGGCCGCCGCACCGCGCACCGCGCGCTCGGCGCCCGCGAGGTCGCCGAGGATGCGCCGCGCTTCGCCGAGAAACGCCGCGCCGGCGTCGGTCAGCACCACCGCGCGGGTCGAGCGGTGGAACAGGCTCGTCCCCAGCCTGTCCTCGAGCGCGGCGATGCCGCGCGTCACCGCGGGCGGCGAATGGCCCAGCTTGCGCGCCGCGGCGGCGAAGCCGCCCTCGCCCGCGACGGCGACGAACATCTCCAGCGTCAGCAAGCGGTCCATCGATTATTCCATTTTCCGGAATGAAGTTCTGCAATCTTCGCCGATTATCGCCATTCAGGCAACGACCTAGATCGGCGCGGCGAAAGGAGGCGACCGATGGCACGCAATTACCGGACCACCCTCTTCAACGAAGACGTCCGCAAGCTGCAGGAAATCCACGGCTCGCGCGCCGCCTATGCCAAGCTCGACGCGGGCGCCGACGGCACGCCCGATGCGCTGACCGACAAGGAAATCTCGTTCATGGCCCTGCGCGACAGCTTCTACATGGCCAGCGTCACCGCCGACGGCTGGCCCTATATGCAGCATCGCGGCGGCCCCGCCGGTTTCCTGCGCCCTGTCGCGGGCAACCGGGTCGGCTTCGCCGACTATCGCGGCAACAAGCAATATATCAGCACCGCCAACCTGCTGCACGACGACCGCGTCTCGCTGTTCCTGATGGACTATCCGAACAAGGACCGGTTGAAGCTGATCGGCCATGCGCACAGCGTCGAGCTGGCCGACGATCCCGAGCTGGTCACCTCGCTGATGCCCACCGGCTATCGCGCGGTGCCCGAGCGCGCCTTCCTGATCGACGTCGTCGGCTGGGAATGGAATTGCTCGCAGCATATCACCCCGCGCTTCACCGAGGCCGAAATTTCGGCGGCGATCCAGCCGATGGCCGCCGAACTCAACCAGCTGCGCGCCGAAATCGCCGCGCTTCGTTCCGCAAAGGAAGAACAATGACGACAGCCTCGCCGCGCCCGCTCACTTTGGGCGCCCACCATATCGGCCTCGCGGTGCGCGACATCGCCGAGGCGCGCGACTTCTTCGTCGACGCGCTCGGCTTCACGGTCGCCGCCGAACGCCCCGACTATCCCGCGATCTTCGTCTCCGACGGCACCATCTTGCTCACCCTGTGGCAGGTCGCCGATCCCGCATCGGCGACGCCCTTCGACCGCCGCGCCAATGTCGGCCTGCACCATCTCGCGCTGCAGGTCGCCGATCTGCCCACGCTGCGCACCGTCTTCGCGCGCGTCGAAGGTCACCCCGGCGTCCGGATCGAATTCGCCCCCGAACCGATCCGCGAGGGCGCGGCGACGCATCATTTCATCTGTGCGATGCCCGGCGGACTCCGTATCGAGTTCGCGACCCCCTTCGCCTGAAAGGACAAGATCATGCCCTATGTGAACATCAAGATCACCCGCGAGGGCGCGACGCCCGAGCAGAAAGCCGAACTGATCGCCGGCGTCACCGACCTGCTCCAGCGCGTGCTCGCCAAGAACCCCGCGACCACCGTCGTCACGATCGACGAGGTCGAGCTCGAAAATTGGGGCATCGGCGGCCTGCCCGTCCGCGATTACCGCGCCGCGCAGGCGGCGAAGGCGGCCAAGCCATGACCGCGAACAACAGCGCCCCCGCCTTCGCGCTGATCATGCTGCTCACCGGCATCGGCATCCCGATCCTGGCCGCGCTCAACGGCGGGCTCGGTACGCGGCTCGGCAGCCCGATGGCGGCGTCGATGATCCTGTTCGGGCTCGCCTTCCTCATCGCGACGGCCGGTGCGTTGATGACCGGCTCGGTCGGGCAGATTCGCTTCACGTCGGATATCCCGCCGCAATTCTACTTCGGCGGGCTGTTCGTCGCTTTCTATGTGATCGCGGTGACCTTCATCGCGCCGAAGTTCGGGGTCGGCAATGCGATCTTCTTCGTCCTCGTCGGCCAGCTGGTCAGCGCCGCGACGATCGACCATTTCGGCCTGTTCGGCGCGATGCGCTCGGCGATCGACCTGAAGCGCATCGCGGGCATCGGACTGATGGTCGCAGGGGTCTGGCTCGCAAGGCGGACGGTCTAAAATCCTCCCTGTGGCGAAGCCATGGGGAGGGGGACCGTCGCCGAAGGCGATGGTGGAGGGGCCGCAACGCCACGTCATAGCCCCTCCGTCAGCGCTTCGCGCTGCCACCTCCCCATCGCTTCGCGACAGGGAGGATTCAGCTACCGCCGCTTGTAGGTCCAGCGCATCGCCTTCGACCCGTCGATCAGCGAGATCGTCGCGGTCAGCGTTTCGCCGTCGCGCGCATAGGTGATGCGCTGCGGATAATCATGCGCGGCATTATCGAAGGTCGCATGCGCCGCGCCATGCTCGGCCAGCGCGAACGCCACCGCCGAACCGCCGCCGGGCCGCGCGATATAGGTCGGCGTGCCGTCGGTGCCCGGCTGCAGCATCAGGAATTCGAACGCCTGCGCCTTGTCGCCCGCCCCCGACAGGCTGTGGCCGATCATGACCCCGCCGCGCGGGTCCGACCAGCTCTCCTCGCTCCATTCATCGCCCGCGTCCCTGACCCACGCCCCCGCCATCCACGCGAGATCGCCGACCGTGGCGGCCGGGGCCGAACCCGGGGCCGCCGCCATCAGCAACATCGCCGCCATCGCCGCCGTCATGCTTTTCATCATCGCTTCCTCCCCGCCGCAACTCGGCGCTGACCCCGTCTGCCGCCGCCGCCGCCGCGCGTCTTGAACCGATGCGACAAAAAGCGTCTAAAGCGCGCATGGACTATCGCGAGTTCGCCCCGCCCCCCACGCTCGCCGGGCTGGTCAAGGCACGCTGGACGCTCGCGGGCGGCGGCGACCCCGACGCGTGGATCGCCCAGCAGGCGACCCCCGACGGCTGCATCGAGCTGATCCGCCGCACCCGTGGCCGGTCGCGCTGGGACGGCGACCAGCCGACGGATTTCGTCGTCGGGCTGGTCGACCGGCCGCAGGCGTTCACGATCAGCGGCGACGCCGCTTTCGAGGCGCTACGCCTCTGGCCCTGGGCTTGGACCGCGCTCGGCGGCGCCCCGCTCGCCCAGATCACCGGCCGGTGGCAAGCCTGTCCCGCCGCCGATTTTGAGGCCATCGAACGGCGATTGTCCGCCGCTACGGACCTTGGCGTCCTCGGCCTCGCCATCATCGGCGCGCCGACCGTCGCCGCGATGAACGCCACCACCGGCATGGCGCCGCGCGCGCTCCAGCGCTGGTTCGCGGCGCATGTCGGGGTGGCGCCGCGCGCCTATCTGCGCCTGCTGCGCTTCCAGAAAGCCTTCGAGACGCTCCCCGGCGAAACGAGCCTCGCGGGCCACGCCGCCGACGGCGGGTTCGCCGACCAGGCGCATATGGCGCGCGAATTTCGCGAACTGGCCGGGGTCCCCGCACGACAGGCACGGGTGCGGGCGCGCGGGCCGTTCCTGCGCTAGGCGTCGGGGCCGCCCAACCGTTCCTTGTTGTGGCGCGTGCGCGCGACGATCACCCACAAGAGCACCGCCCAGCCGATGCCGAAGCAGATCCATCCCCAGGTCTCGGTCGGCAGCGGCCCCAGCACCAGCGGCCCGCCGTTCTGCGGCCAGGCCCATAACCCCAGCGAGGCGAAGACGAAGATCAGGCCCAGCATGCGCGGGGCGCGGGCGATGCCGCGCAATTCGCTGCGATAGGCGGCGCGCGCGTCGGCATCGGACAGGTCGGGCCGGGTCATGCCGCCACCGCCAGCCGCGCCGCGAACGCCGCGCGCGCCGCCTGCACCGCGCCGAACTGGCGCTCGATCCATTCGAAAAAGGGCGTCATCGCGTCGCCGAGCGACACCCCGAGCGGGGTCAGATGATATTCGACATGCGGCGGCACCGTCATGAAATCGTGCCGCTCGACCAGCCCATTGGCCTCCAACGCCCGCAACGTCTGCGTCAGCATCTTCTGGCTGATCCCGCCGACCCGCCGTTTCAGCTCGCCGTTGCGGCTGTGGCCCTGCGCGATCACCAACAGGATCAGCAGGCTCCAGCGGTCGCCGACGAGGTCGAGAATCTCGCGCGACGGGCAATTCGCGTCGCACGGATCGACTTTGCCTACCCAGTCCGGAACACTCATATCGATAGTTACCTCAAGGTGCGTACTTCACTTTTGGTTCCTACCCTATCATCTCCCGTTGCGCAAGCCGCCGGGACCCTTCCCGGCATCAGCAAAGGACGACAGACATGACCCAGGTAGCGATCATCCATCATTCGGGCTTCGGCCACACCGCGGTCCTCGCCGCCGACGTCGCGCGCGGCGTCGAAGCCGCGGGCGCCACCCCGGTTCTGCTCGCGATCGAGCCCGGCCAGACGAACTTCGACGAATTCTTCGCCATCGCCGCCGAATCGGACGCGCTCATCTTCGGTACCCCGACCTATATGGGCACCGTTTCGGCGCCGATGAAGGCGTTCATGGACGCCAGCGCCGCCGTCTATTTCACCAAGCAGTGGAAGGACAAGCTCGCCGCCGCCTTCACCGTCTCGGGCTCGCCCTCGGGCGATAAGCTCAACACGCTGACGACGCTCGCCATCTTCGCGGCGCAGCACGCGATGCTGTGGATCGGCACCGGCCAGAATCCGGGCAACAACGACGACACCAGCGCCGCGACCGACGTCGAAAACCGCCTCGGCAGCTTCCTCGGCGCGATGGCGCAGGCGGCGAACGACAGCGCCGAGGTCACCCCGAAAGCCGGCGACCGCGCCACCGCCCATTCGCTTGGCCGGCGCGTCGCCGCGGCCGCCGCCCGCTGGCAGGCGGGCGCGCGCGAAAGCGTCGCCGCGGCGTGATCGCGACGCGACCCGCGCGCTGCTCGATCGGCGGCGCGCGGGCGACGGTCACATCTTGTGCGCGGGCGCCGGCACGGCCTTTGCCGCGACCGCGCGATGCGGCGCGGCGCTATGCTTCGCGGCGACGCGATGCTTCGCGACATGATGCTTCGCGGCGTGGTGCTTCACGGCGTGATGCTTCGTCGCGACGCGATGCTTGGCTGCGGCATGATGCCTCGCCGGCGCGCGATGCGCGGCGACGGCATGGCCTTCGCGTTGCATGCAATTGTCGGTCACCGACTTCGAGCAAAAAGGTGTCGCATTCTGCGCGGTTGCGGCCGTGCCCGACAGCGCCAACAGGGCTGCCGCGCCGATTGCCGCGAGTTTGGTCATCTGCATGATAAGCCTTCCTTCATCCTGTGGAGAGGGTGGCATCTATCGCACAGCCATCATGGCGGCAGCGCGTCCGTAACATTACAATCCTGCAATGGAGCCGGCGGCGGCTAGTCGGCGGCCGCCGGCAAATGGGCGACGATCGCGCGCAGCGCCGCGACGTGGCGGTCCAGCGCCTTTCCGCCTTCGCGGGTCAGCGAGGCCCAAGTGCGTTGCCGCCCGCCCTCGGACGCCTTCTTCAGCCGGACATAGCCGGCATCGCTCAGCGCCGAGAGATGCTTCGAAAGCACCGAATCGCTGACCTTGACCAGTTCGCGCAGCCTGGCGAATTCCATATCGCTGACCGTGCTGAGCAGCGCCGCGATCTGCAACCGCGCCGGCGCGTGCAGCAACATGTCGATGCCGTCCATCGTCACGCGCCCTTCAACAGTTCGCGGTCATAGACGCGCGTCCACCACAGGCTCATCGCCAGCGCCACGACAAAGGCGAAGCCCGCGATCCCCAACTTCACGAGCAAGCCGAGACCATAGGATCGCGCGTAAATCTCACCACCCATCGCGCCGAGCATCAACGCGACAAGCGTGAGCGTCAGCGGCAGCGTCCGCCCCTTGCGATAGCCGTTGACGAAGACCCCATAGCGTTTGCGATCGTCGGTGACGAGCCAGGCGACCGCCGCCATCGGGAACACCATCAACAGCAACGACCACGGTTGGCCGAACCCCTGCCCCAGCACCAGCGCCGCCATCACCGCGGCAAAGGCGGCGTGCCGCCACAGCGGATATTTCGGCCCGCTGCGCGCCAGTTCGCGCCGCGCCTCGGCCATCGAGTCGAGCGCCGCCTGGGCTTCGATCGGGTTCATCACAGACCTCCTTTACTTTCCAATATGGAAAGCAATAGGCGTCACTTTCCGATTCGGCAAGTGATAATTTTCCAATTTGGAAAGTGAAGCGTCAGCCGGGCACGATCCGCACCGGCATATGGACGAATCCGTGCAGGAACGGGCTCGCCAGCCGCTCGGCCTCGCCCTGCGGCTCGATCCGGATACCGCGGTCGACGATCTCCTCGATCAGCGTGCACAGCTGGATTTCGGCGAGCCGCGCCCCGACGCAGCGGTGGATGCCGTGCCCGAACGCGACATGCCGCCGCGCATTGTCGCGGCGCACGTCGAAGCGCTCGGCGTCGGGAAACACGCTCTCGTCGCGGTTCGCCGAGATGTACCAGAGGATCACCTTCTCGCCCTTGCGCAAGTTTTGCCCGCCCAGTTCGACATCTTCGGTGCAGGTGCGCCGCATATGCGTCACCGGCGACTGCCAGCGGATGATCTCCTGCGCCGCATTGGGGATCAGCGACGCGTCGGCGCGCAGCCGCTCGAGCTCGCCCGGATAGCGATGCAGCGCCTCGACCAGCCCGCTCATCGAATTGCGCGTCGTGTCGTTGCCGCCGACGATCAGCAGCGCGATATTGGCGAGCCGCTCCATCGGGTTCAGGCTGCCCATCGCCTCGCTGTGCACCATCCGCGACAGCAAATCGTCGCTCGGCGGCATCGCCTTGCGCTTGGCGAATTCGGCGTCGAAGCGCGCGAGCATCGCGGTCATCTCGGCCATCCACTGCGCGCGATATTCCTCGGTCGCGGTCTCGGGCGAGACATTGCCGCCATAGTCCGACCAGCGCTTGAGGTCGTGCCGCTCTTCCCACGGGAAATCGAACAATATGCACAGCATGCCGATCGTCAGCGGCACCGACACGCTTTCGACCCAGTCGAACGTCTCGCCCACCGGCAGCGCGTCGAACAATTCGCGCGTGCGCTGGCGCACCACCTTCTCGCGCTCGGCCATCTGGCTCGGGTTGAACGCGGGGGCGATCACCTTGCGCTGCGCGGTGTGCACCGGCGGGTCGGCGGCGATGAAGTTGGGCAGGTTCGACTGCGGCGGCGGGTCGGCGATGACGATATTGCCATTCTCCCACGACGAAGAAAAGACCGTCGGGTTCAGCTCGACCGCCTGCACCAGCGCATGGCTGACCACCGACCAGTAACCGCCATAGGGACTGTCGGGACACCAGCTC
Organism: Sphingopyxis sp. GW821-FHT02C12; assembly: GCF_059421785.1. Lineage (NCBI taxonomy): Bacteria > Pseudomonadati > Pseudomonadota > Alphaproteobacteria > Sphingomonadales > Sphingopyxidaceae > Sphingopyxis > Sphingopyxis sp. GW821-FHT02C12. The sequence goes on along the minus strand of NZ_JBWKVQ010000001.1, from coordinate 1,443,130 downwards.
ACCGGCATCGCGGCGCGCAGATGGGCAAAGGGTTCGCGCCATGTGTCGTCCGTATAAAGCGCGAGGTCGCTGACATCGACCGGCGCGATCGCCCGCGCGTCTTCGAGTACCGAAGCCATATCTCTCTCCCTTTATGTTTTTCGGTCCGACCCTAACCGTATCGGCTCCAACCGCAAGTCGGCGCATCCGCCCGGCGCCAGGTCGAAACCGTCGGCGCGCTGATAGGTGTAGAGGCTGAAGCGGCTCGTCCAGCCGGGGTCGGCAACCTCCGCGGTCCATCGCCCCGGCGCGGCGCGGAGCAGCGCCTTGCCCGCCGTATCGGTGCGCACGGTCCGCTCGCGCTCGCCGCCCGCATGACGCAGCCGCACGCGAACCCCGCGCATCGCATCGCCCTGTTCGTTCGCGACGAGCAGCGCGATCGTGCCGGGGCCGCGCCGCGGTTTCGCGGCGAGCGCGCGCACCTCGGCTTCGACCGCCGCGCCGCCGCCATTCGGATCGCTCCCGCCGATCGTCAGCCGACCGTTCTCGCGCGTCAGGAACAGGATATTGCGCCGTCCATCGTCGGGCGTCCCGCGCCCGCTGTCGTTCGGCGTATAAATGCGGACGCGCGCCGGGACCGACCCCTTGTAGCGCCGCTCGACGCGCAGCGCCCAGCTCGTCCACTCCCACCCGACCCGCTCATCGGAAAGATGGCCGACAACCACCGCATCGGCGCTCGAAAAGGCCGCGCACACCCGCGGCGCGGGCGTCGCGACGATCGCCGACGACGGCACGGCGAGCGATGCCGCCGCGAGCGCGATGACCGGAGCCAGCACGCGCCACCTGACACCGGGTTTCGACAAGCCCATCATCGCACCAGCTCCCGCCGCCCGCTCGGCGCGGGTCTCGCGAAGGCGACTATGCCACGCTTGCCGAGCGAGTCCAGCGGACGCACGGTCGCGGCCCGTTTCGCCCTCCTTCGTGCCTTTGCGCCTTTGTGTGAGATTATCCTTGTCTCACACAGAGGCACAAAGGCACGACGAAGACGGCCGAATATTTGACGGAGAAATGATGACCGACCCCCGCGCCCTTATCGCCAAGCTCAACCTCGCCCCGCATCCCGAGGGTGGCTGGTACCGCGAGACCTGGCGCGGCCCGCCCGGTCCCGACGGCCGCGCGAGCGGCACCGCGATCCATTTCCTGCTCGAAGCCGGACAAAGCTCGCACTGGCACAAGGTCGATGCCGAGGAAATCTGGCTGTGGCATGCGGGATCGCCGCTCACCCTGTCGCTCGCCGCGACCGACGCCGACAACCCCGCCCTCCACCGCCTCGGCCCCGACGCGCTCGCAGGCGAACAACCGCAGATCCGCGTCCCCGCGCACCACTGGCAGGCCGCTTTCGCCCCGCACGGCTGGGCGCTGGTCAGCTGCCTCGTCGTCCCCGGCTTCGACTTCGCCGGCTTCACCCTCGCCCCGCCGGGCTGGTGCCCCGGCGCGTGACGCATCAGATGCCGTCGTCGCGATCTTTCGGCCGGAAAGGCGTATGCGCCTCCAGCCGGTTGCACAGCTGAACGAACAGCGACTGCCAAGTCGGCGTGTTGCCGAGCCGGGTCTCGATCCAATGCCGGTTAGCAATAAGGAATTGCGTCGCGGGCAAGGCGCTCGTGGCCACGCCGACGACGACCGCAGCGGCACTTATTTGGGGAGCGACCACCGCGGTCGCCGCGATTCCGGCCAGCGTCGTGCGCGGATGGTTCAGCGCCACCGCAAACGCCTCGATCACCAGATTCTGCGCGGTGTCGCTGCTCCATCGCGTCCGCCGGTCGGCGGGGTCGGGGACGGCGGGCGCCAGATCGGCGGCCTCGATCACCACCGCGGCAACGCCTTCGACCAATGCCCCAGCAGCGTCGGCAGCGCGCGCCAGGGTCCGGATCGCGTCGGGCTCCAGCGGCGCCGGCTGGGCGTCAGGACCGCGCTGCGCGGTATCGAGCGCCATCAGCACCGGATCGAGCCCCACCGCCATATTATGCGCCGAACGCCAGCTCTGGCCGTCGAGCAGCACCGCGTCGGCCAGCGGCGCCAGCATCGTGTCGGGACGCGCATAGCCCGCCAGTTCCTGCCGCAGCCGCTCGCCGCGCTGGACGAACAGGCTGGGCCGCATCGTTTCTATGCCGTCGCCCGCAGCCTCCAGATAGGCTTCGAGCATCGCGATCATCCGCGCGCCCGCATTGCTGCCCTGACACTCCGCCAGCATCGCCCGCGCCAGCGCCGCCGCCTCGGCATGCCGATCGCGCGCCTCGGCATCGGTGCGCAAAGTGTCGGCCAGAGCCGCCGCGTCGATCGCGATCCGGCCGTCGGCGGCGGTCCGAAAGCGGACGGCGTGGCGGGCCTGCTCGGGCAAGGCCGCGGCTTCGTCTTTGGGCAGTGGGGTCGCCCGTGCCCTCGCCTCGTCGATCCAGCCCTGCAGCGTGACATTCACATACGCCGCACCATGGTTCCAGAAATCCTCGTCGGTCGCTTGGATCAAGCGATCTAGAATCGCCCGATCTTCAGATGAATCTTGATCCCCGGGGATTTCGAAGCCGGAAGCGTTGCCTAACAATCGTCGTTCAAGCCAATCCGTCCAAACCTCATAGCTTGGATGCAACGTTTTCAGACTGGCTCCGGCTACAAACCAAGCACGCCGCCAGCCAGCGTCGTCGTTCAGAAAAAGCCAAATCGGCGCCGACGCCAGAAGCTCCGGAGCATCTATGGGACTGGATTGGACTTGAAGCCAGTTCTCGTCGCCCCATAGGGCCGCCCAAATGCTATGCAAATCCGTGGCAAGGTGGGCCGCACCTATGAACCCTTGGCCATATCCAACTGCATAGCCATGATCCATTCCCGCTGGCGCGGACGCCACCATGGCGTTGCAGGCGACGGCATAAGCCGTACCCATCGCATCGTGGAAGCCGTCAATCTGGGAATATCTGGCTTCGCCCTGCGCCCGGTAGATTGGCGAGCGCTGAAATGCCTCGTAAGCCCGTCGAGCAGCTTCGCGACAGTCCCACGACGTATGCTTGGCCGCCGTCCATCCGACAATAGCGCAGCGCAGAAGCGATAGCGCCGAATCTTCATCCCAAATTTCATCGGCGTTGGATGGGAACGCAAATGGAATTATGCGGAGCGCCGTTCGCGCCACCAGAGCCTGCGCCCACTCATGCGGCACTGAAAGCAGCAATTCGGTGAGCTTTTGGGTCGAGCCAACCTCAATCATCGCTCCGCCCTCCCCCATTATCGGTATCGGCGCAAGAGCTAGTCTCCGCACTGCCCGACGGTGCGGCCGGCGGCTAAAGCGCTTTCCCTTCACGCCCGCCCCGCCTATAGTCCGCCCCATCCCCGGGGAGCCTGTGTGTGGAAACAGGTTGAGAGCGGAACATCCCGCGACCCGTCGAACCTGATCCCGGTAATACGGGCGGAGGGAGGGTCGGCGTTCCACTCGCGGAATCCGTTCTCGCTCCGATCACAACGGAGCGACTGCACATGGCCGACATCGACGCGAAATTCGAAACCCCCACCCCCATCGGCGTCACCACCGGCCCGATCCGCGGCAGCCGCAAGATCCACGTCGCGACCCAGACCGGCAGCGGCATCCGCGTCGCGATGCGCGAGATCGACCTCGACCCGCATTCGGGCGAGCCGCCCGTCCGCGTCTACGACACCAGCGGCCCCTACACCGACGCCAACGCCACGATCGACATCAACGCCGGCCTCCCCGAACTCCGCCGCGACTGGATCCGCAATCGCGGCGACGTCGAGGAAGTGACGCAGCGCGAAGTGAAGCCCGAGGACAATGGCCAGCTCGGCCCCGACCGCAGCGGCGGCGTCCCCGCCTTCCCCAACGTCCGCCGCCAGGTGCTGCGCGCCAAACCCGGCCAGAACGTCAGCCAGATGCACTACGCCCGCCGCGGCATCATCACGCCCGAGATGGAATATGTCGCCGAGCGCGAAAATCTCGGCCGCGCGCGCCTGTCCGAGTACAAGCGCGACGGCGAAAGCTTCGGCGCGAGCATCCCCGACTATGTCACCCCCGAATTCGTCCGCGACGAGGTCGCGCGCGGCCGCGCGATCATCCCCAGCAACATCAACCACCCCGAAAGCGAGCCGATGGCGATCGGCCGCAACTTCCTCGTCAAGATCAACGCCAATATCGGCAACAGCGCGGTCGCATCCGACGTCGCGGCCGAGGTCGACAAGATGGTCTGGTCGATCCGCTGGGGCGCCGACACCGTCATGGACCTGTCGACCGGGCGCAACATCCACGACACGCGCGAATGGATCATCCGCAATTCGCCCGTCCCGATCGGCACCGTCCCCATCTATCAGGCGCTCGAAAAGGTCGGCGGCATCGCCGAGGACCTGACCTGGGAAATCTTCGCCGACACGCTGATCGAGCAGGCCGAACAGGGCGTCGATTATTTCACCATCCACGCCGGCGTCCGGCTGCCTTACGTGCCGCTCGCGGCAAAGCGCATGACCGGCATCGTGTCGCGCGGCGGCAGCATCATGGCGAAATGGTGCCTCGCGCATCACAAGGAAAGCTTCCTCTACGAACGCTTCGACGAGATCACCGAGATCATGAAGGCCTATGACGTCGCCTACAGCCTCGGCGACGGCCTGCGTCCCGGCAGCATCTACGACGCGAACGACGAGGCGCAGTTCGCCGAGCTCTACACGCTGGGCGAGCTCACCAAGCGCGCCTGGGCACAGGACGTACAGGTGATGATCGAGGGCCCGGGCCATGTCCCGATGCACAAGATCAAGGAGAATATGGAAAAGCAGCTCGAAGCGTGCGGCGAGGCGCCCTTCTACACGCTCGGGCCGCTCACCACGGACATCGCGCCGGGTTACGACCATATCACCAGCGGCATCGGCGCCGCGCAGATCGGCTGGTACGGCACCGCGATGCTTTGCTACGTCACGCCCAAGGAGCATCTGGGCCTTCCCGACCGCGACGATGTGAAGGTCGGCGTCGTGACCTACAAGCTCGCCGCGCACGCCGCCGACCTCGCCAAGGGCCACCCCGCCGCCCAGGTCCGCGACGACGCGCTATCGAAAGCCCGCTTCGAATTCCGCTGGCGCGACCAGTTCAACCTGTCGCTCGACCCCGACACGGCGGAGCAATATCACGACCAGACGCTCCCGGCCGAAGGCGCCAAGACCGCGCATTTCTGCAGCATGTGCGGCCCGAAATTCTGCTCGATGAAGATCAGCCAGGAGGTGCGCGAATTCGCGAAGTTGCAAAATCAGGACAGCGCCGGCTTCATCGCCGCCGAAGAGGCCGAGAAGGGCATGGCGAAAATGAGCGAGGTTTATGAGGAAACCGGGCGCGAGCTGTATATGGGTGCGGGTGGTAGGGAGCATGATTGAAAAGAACGTCGCCCGCAACCGATGGTGACGTTTTTAAAATTTCTGCTTGCGCGCTTCAAAGCGACGTTTTCTTTCTTGTTTTTCTTCCCAGGTAGGCGCGACATAATTCCACATGTCGCGCCTATTTAGCGCGCCCATTAAGTCTGCGAGTTTACCCACTCCGATCTCCGCCGCATTGACCAAGTGTTGCGATGCTCCGCCACCTCCTTCCGGCTTTGCAATGACGATAAAGTCTCCACTCCCTAGCTCTGCTGGTCGATTTATATAGTCCATGTCGGTGAATTTATAAGAATCAGACAACCAAACCAGCACATATCCATACCGCTGACGACGAATACGATAGAGAAAATGTTCATCAGTGCTGATATCTTCTACAGAAAGAACGGCATCATGCTCATGCATCCTTTCTATAAAATACTGCGGAATCGTGTAATATAGGTCTTTCGTCACTTAACTTCCTCCGTAGCGGATGCTCTAGATACAAAAGATTCGATATGATCAGATTGGGATATATGAAATAGTTGAATGTGAAGCCGCAGGCCAAATCGATTATAGAAATCTGACTTTAATCTAGAAACTACTTCCCTAGCATGCCATTCTCTAAAAACCATAATAACGTCAACGTCGTTTATATAAAAACTTTTCAAAATTGAGCCAAATAATATACATTTATCAATCAAATGAAAATTTTCTTCTTTTTCGTTATGGAGCCAATATCTGATTTGCGTTATATCATGCATGAAGATTTACGATATCTGACGCTTCTCTTGGAAACTGATGCTCCCTGTAATCTGCTTCGTCATCCAGCACGTGAGCTCGGAACGCGTCAATATGATCCAGCCAACGATGAAAGATCGGGCGGTATTCAACCGGAACCTCCGACAGATTATCTGTTATTAGCGACCGAATCTGAGCATTGTTCTCGACTATCGTTTCACGCATTTGATACCAAATACCGAGATCCAGTCGAACGATTTTGGGCAATCCGTTGCCACGACCGCTATTAGGTCCGAAACGGGAGAATATCCTATAATTTTCGTCCATGATTGGTTTGATGGAACGACAAAGATTGCGAAATCGACTTCGCCAAAGGCCTCTACTGACTTTGTGGCTATCTAAGTTAGCACCTCGCTTCCGGCGTATTACCCAGCGAACAAAAAACACCGAAGCAGTTACAAGAGCTGTCAGAGCTGCGATCCAAGTCGCGGCATCAAGCCCTAGCGGCTTGCAGTTAGAAAGATCCTGCGCCTCCCATGCGCGTTGGCACACGAACGTAATGTTTTCGCTACTCATGATTCGACTTTAACATCGAGGGCATCATTGCTCCATTTGAAATGGATGTTGAGGCTATTTCGGCAATAGAGCATACAAATAGCATCAGGATAAAGCAGTTGGGAGGCGGCATGGGGTGGCGAGGAACTCTTAGGGCCATGGAAGCGGCTTCACGCCGCGCCAATCGTGAAGCAGACCGCAAGTGGAAGGCTCAGCAGCAAGCGCAAGTCGCAGCCAACGCTGAAGACGCCGTTGACGACTGGCGAACGCATCTGCGGGACATCGTATCGCTACACGTCAATACGATCGACCATATCGATTGGCATGCCCTCAAGCGCCAAGCAGCTCCGCCGTCACCAGTGAGGCAACGCAAGAATGAAGATGCAGCCCAAGAAAAACTCGACCTATTCCGTCCCCGACTGTTCGACTTCGTGTCAGGCGGATCGCAAAAGAGGCAGCAGAAGCTGGTTGACGCTATCGGCGATGCACAAAGATTTGACGAACAGGAGTTTCTGAGATCGGTCGAGCAACATAAGCAGGCACATTCTGAGTGGGAGACAGACAGAGCGTTGGCTACTCGGATGCTGGCAGGAGATATTGCCGCGCAGAGAGATGTGATCGGCGAAATGACCTCGTGGAAGGATGAGGGTCTGATTGGAACGAGCATGTCATTTTCCATCTCGGAGAATTTCTTGCACGCCATTGCGCATGTCCACGATGACGACGTGGTTCCAACGTTCCGCCGCAAGCAGCTTCAGAGCGGCCGGTTGTCCGAAACAAAAATGCCGGTCGGAGAGCGGTACGAACTTTATCAGGATTATGTTTGTAGCGTCGCGCTGAAAGTTGCTGGCGACCTGTTCAGCGTCCTTCCACGCAACGAGATATTCGTTACCTGTTGTGCAAAAATGCTCGACAAATCTACCGGGCATTTATCAGATATGCCCATTCTCTCGGTGCAGATCGTCCGCGAAACCTTCAAAACGCTACGGCTTTCGTCAATCGATCCCTCGGACTCGATGAAAAATTTCAATCACCAAATGAGCTTTAAGCGCACTAGTGGGTTCAGCCCTATCGAAGCGCTTAAACCAATCGGTTGACGAATTGGGGTCATTACACTCACACCGATGCGCGCCCGAAACCCCCTCTACGTCATGGCCAAGCCGCCGCCGGAGGTGCAGACGGCGATCGCCGCGCTGCCGCGCAACGACCCCGGGCGCGGCCCCGACCTTTTCCATGTCACGCTCATCTCGCTCTACGACCTGCACTATGCGCCGCCTGAGTGGCTGCCCGCGACCATCGCCGCGCTGGACGGCTTCGCCGCGCCGCCCTTCCCGCTCCGCTTCGACCGGATCGAGAACCGCAAGGCGGTGACGCTGCGCACGCGCGAGCCGCTGGCCGAGGCGCGGGCGTTCCAGAAGGCGCTGGTCAATCATCTGCTGCGCGAAAAGGCGCCGATCATGGACGGCACCACCCCCGAACCGCATATCACGATCAACTATCGCGGCGACCGGCTGGGGTCCCAGACATTGAACGCGCTGAAATTGCCGCCGATCGGCTGGACGGTCGACGAGATCATCCTGACGGAAAGCATCGTCGGCAAGACCACCCATGTCGAACATGGCCGCTGGCCGCTTGGCGAGGGTGCGGGCTGACGGATTTCAGTAGATCGAACGGCGGGCATAGCCGATGCGCGCGCGGCGTCGACAATCGTCCGTCCGAAGCGCCCCGAAACGACACCGCTCCGGCGGCGCCTTCAGAACACCACGGACTCGGGTATCGAAACCATGGCGCTCGAAACCCGCAGAGTGACGCCTTGCGCGGTGGCATTGTGGTTGGTGATTTCGACCGCCTGAATACCGTGCGCGCCGGGTTTCAGCGTCACCGAACAGCCGAGCGGAAAGGTGGCGAGATTATTGTGCCAGCTATACGTCTTTCGCGCGCATTCCACGCCGTCGACCCGGATCGCAAACACCGTCGTCGCGTTGTCGCCCGCATTGGTCATGACCGATATCGTGGCCTCGATGGCCACAACCTCTTCCTTGTCCACGGTCACCACTGCCTTCACATGCTGGCGATCGACCTCGACTTCGCGATAGGTCGCCGCATGCGCGCCAACCCCGCTCAGAAGCGCGACGGCCAGAATCCCGGCTCTCAATGATGTCATGGTCATTCCCCCCTTTCCCGCGCATCGTGCACGACCGAACGGCCGCCCGGTCGAAGGCCCAACGGGACGAAACTAAACCGCCACCGCCGATGCCGCATCACGGACATCATCCAAAAGGGACCTATTCTCTCCCGCTTGCGGACGCACCGGACCCCGCATTGCCATGCGCCGCCGCGGAGCCTATCCTCGCTCCACGCAAAGGCTGTCCCATGTCGCACCCCTCGAACATCGTCCATTGCACCGGCCCCGCCGACCCGCACGCGCTCGACGGCATTTCGCGGCGCCACCGCAGCGGCGACCTCGACAAGCTTTGCCCGGTCTGCGCCGGTTACGGCCAGTGGAACACGCAGATCGACCTCGTCAGCCACCGCTCGATCCGCCACGCCTGCCCCAAATGCGACGGGCGCGGCTGGATCGAGACCGGCGACGACATGGTCCCTTCGCCCGACATCGTCCGCGACCCCGGCGCCCCACCGCGCTGGACGGTGCGGCTCGACGCGTCCGACGACCGCGAATAGGCGGGGTCAGCTCTCGTCCACAACGGCGACCGCCGGCCGCCAGCGCCAGATCAGCAGCAGCAACGCGGTCAGGATGAAGATCGCGAACCCCGACAGCATCCACGCGTTGACATACCATTGCTCGCCCCAGCTGAACTCGCCGCCCATGATCTTCGCCCAGCCGCGAAAATGCTGCGTGCAGGCGACCGCGAGGCCGAACAAAGCGAAGATCGCCGACAAATATCGCACCAGCCAGTGCGCCGGGTTGGGCAGGATCAGCAGCACGCCCAGCACGCCGATCATCGTGCGCTGCACCCGGCAATAGGGGCAGTGATAGACAAGGTCGGTCAGGTCGACCGTCCAGGTCAGGATCGACAGCAGGATCGCCGCCAATCCCACGGCGCGGCGATGCCGCAACAAGATATCCGGCAGATCGTTCAGCATGATAGTCTCCCCCTCCGGCCCGGCATCCCCCACCCGCCCGCCGGCGTCAAGCCGCAACCCGGGCGCTTTTAACGACGGGAGCGTCCGGCCTCGCCACCGCCCGGCGATGAATAGCAATGCACGCGCCGCTCCCCCCTCGCCGCACGCGCCGAAGCGTGTAAGCTGCGCAAAAATACGGGAGAGTGCCGATGATCGCCGCCTGGCTCGCCGCCGCGCTGCTGCTGGTCCTGCAAGCCGCGCCTGCCGCCCCCGACCCGCGCCGCCCGGCGCCGACCCTCGACAGCGTGCCCCCCGTCGTCCCCGAGCTCACGCACCCCGCGGTGCTGATCGTCAGCAAGACCAACGGCTATCGCCACGACAGTATCGCAGAGGCGGTGCCCGCGATCGAAGGCCTCGCCAAGGCGCGCGGCTGGAGCAGCTTCGCGACCGAAAATGCCGCGGTGTTCAACCCGCGCGACCTTGCGAAATTCGACGTCATCGTCTTCGCCAACGCCAGCGGCGACATCACCACCCCCGACCAGCGCGCCGCTTTCCAGGCCTTTCTCTCGCGCGGTGGCGGCTTCGTCGGGCTGCACAGCGCGGGCGACGGCAGCCATCCGGGCTGGTTCGTGCGGGTGCGCGGCAACGGCAATTTCATCGGCCACCCCGGCGGCGCCGACCAGTTCCAGGCCGCCGACATCGTGGCGCTCGACCGCAGCCACCCCGCGACACGCGCGCTGCCGGCGCGCTGGCGCTGGACCGACGAATATTACAGCTGGGACGCCGAACCCGCCGCCGACGCGCATATCCTCGCGCAGCTCGACGAGAGCGGGATGCGGCTCGAGCCAAAGCTCAAGATGGACACCGGCCACGCGCTGATCTGGTGGCGCTGCGAAGGCCGCGCGCGCATCTTCTATTCGGCGCTCGGCCACCAGGCCGCGGCATGGAGCGACCCCGCGCACCTCGCCATGCTCGACGGCGCGATCGGCTGGGCAGCGCGGCAGGACGGGACGGGCTGCGGCTAGGCCGGCTCGACGACCTCGACCGCCGCCGCGCGCTCGATCGCCGCGCGCCAGCCCGGCTCGACCGTCAGCCCGAAATGCTCCGACAGCGCCGCCGCGATTCCGTCCGCCGACAGGATATGCTGCTCGGCCTCGTGGCCCGGCCGGCGGATCGTCAGCCGGTTGTTGCCCAGCGCGTAACGCGCCTCCGCGGTCGTTCGCGCGACCATCAGCTGGTGGGTGAAATGCGACGCCGGGTGCGTCGCGGTGTACCAGTTGCCGACCTCATAATCGATCGCGGGCGGCGCATGATGCTCGAAGTCGTAGAGCGCCGTCCAGGTCCCGCCAAGGTCGGCCTCGAGCCGCGACACCGCGCCCAGCGGCACGATGCGATAGCGCTCGTGCAGGGTCGGCTGGACCTCTGCGGTGTCCATCGCGAGCGGCCCCAGCGGCACCGCCGATCCGAAACCGACGTCGACCAGCCACGCCTGGCCGCCGAGCATCACGCGCGTCATCTGGTGGGTGCGCGGGGTCGGCGGGGCGTCGTCGGGCAGCATCCAGCGCACCCGCGCGATCCGGCCCTCGGCATCGAAACCGATCGCGCGCAGCACGCGCAGGAACAGGCTGTTCTGTTCGAAACAATAGCCGCCGCGCCCGCCATCGATCAGCTTGGCATCGACCGCCGCGGGATCGAGGTCGACCCCCTTGCCGGTCAGCGGACCCAGCGCCTCGAACGGGATCGCCGCGATATGCGCCGCCTGCAGCGCCGCGAGCACCTCCCATGTCGGGGCGAGCGGGCCGTCATAGCCGATGCGCGCGCAGTAACGCGGCAGATCGACGGCGGCTGGAACATCATGGGGCATTGAAAAATCTCCGGTCGGCGAATCGGGAACCCGCCTTATGAAAGCTCAACCCCGGTTGAGATCAAGCGCCGATCGCGCCGCTATTTCTTGACCCGCCACTCGCGCATATAGGTCGATTGCTCGCCATATTTCTTGCCGTGCGCCACCGCCTGCTCGGCGAGTTCCTCGGTCGTCGAGGCGCGCGCACGATCCTGTTTGATCAGGGTATCGCGGCGGATCGGGATCAGCTGCGCGATCGGCGTCCCCGCGGGCAGCACATGCTCGCCGACCGGCCCGGTCCAGGCGAAGGGCAGGTTCACCGTGGTGTCGAAACGATCGCAATCGACGAAGCCCGAAAAACAGGTGAAGGGCAGGTCGGGCCGGCTCAGCGGCTGGACGAACAGCACCGAATAGCCGCCCGGCACCTTGATCCGCCAGGGATTGATGAACTTCAGCGGCATCACGCTTTCGAACGGCGGTTCGGGCGCCCCGATCTGGCCCGGATGATGCTGTTCGAGCGGCGCGAACGGCACCCCCTCGGCCCAGCCCATCTGGATCGACACCCGGTCCTCGGGCACGACGATCAGCACGTCGAAAGGCAGCGGAATCACGAACCCCAGCGAAAAGGCGTCGGTCATCGGCAGGCACGCCTTGGCGGTCATCGCGGGCAAGCCGTTTTCATAGCTCATGCCCATTTCGCGGTTCAGCCGCTTGAACCAGTCGGGCGCAAAGCGGATCGCGCGTTCGGGCGGCGGAATCTTGCCGGCAAGTTCGGGATCGCAAAGGAATTCGATCACCGGCGCCGCGCTATCCGCCGCCGGCGCTGCCGGCGCGGCCGCCGGCTCCATCCCGCCGATGCCAAAGCTTATCTTATATCCGCTCATCGCCCCGTCCTTCGGCACCACCGTGTCGCAAAAGCCGCGCGCTGACAATCGTCCACACCCGCCGCGCCGCTTCAATAGACGTTGCGTTCGCTCCGCAGTGTCGCCTCGCCATTCTTCCAGTCGATCTCGGCCGCGGGTTCATCGGGGCCGTCGGGCGCGAACAGTTCATAGACCACGCCGCCATCGGCCTGCGTGCTTTCGATCACCCGCGCCGGCGCGAACCGATCGGGCGCGACATCGGCCGCCGCGCGCACCGCGGGGGGGACGTCGGACCAGGCGATATCGCGCTGGATTTCGACGACGCGATAGGCGCCATTTTCCTCGATCACGTCGATTTCGATATCGCTGCCGTCGTCGCGCGATCCTTCGACGTCGTAAAAGACCATGCCGCCGCGTGCCTTGCGCGTCGCGCCCGCGATCGTCATGTCGGGCACGCGCGACAGCACCGCGGCGCGCACCCCTTCGGGCAGGCTCGCGGCATCGATCGCGGTCGTCTCGGCAACCGGGCCATCGGGCAGCACCGCCTTCCCGTTCGCCGGCGGCGGCTCGGATGCGCCGCCGCATCCCGCCAGCCCGAGCATCAACCCCGCCATCACCCACCGACCACGCCGCATCATGTCACTCCCGTCATTGCGTGCGCCCTCCTATCGCCGCGCCGTGCGCAAGTCGACGAAGCATTCCGGATTCGACTCTTCGGCAGGTAGAGAACATAATAAGAACATTGATTCGATTCGGAGACGTCTCATGGCACCCAATTTCCGCTATTTTCTGGGCTACCAGGTGGCCGCCGACCGCGCCGGATGGCTCGCACGGCATCTGCCGCCGGTTTCGCGCGATCTGTTCGTCGGCCTCAGCCCGCATCGCTATCATCTGACCCTCTGCACGATCGCCGAAACCGCGCTGCCGCACCCCTTTTTGCGCCAGCAGGTCGAGCGTGCCTTGGCCGCCGGCTTGCCGGCCGCCGCCGCGATACCCTTTGGCCGCATCGTCGCCCGCGAGGCGGGGGCCGAACTCGTCACGGCGGGCGATATCGGGGCGATACGCGCCCAATATGAAGCGGTGATCGCCCGCCTCGCGCGCGAAGGCATCGCGCCCCTGCATCGAAAATCGGGTCTCCGCCCGCATATCACGCTCGGCTACGGCAAGGCCGACTTCGATCCGGCCCCGCTCGCGTGGACCTGGACCCCGCACGAACTCGTCCTCATCGAAAGCCATGTCGGGCATCGGCGCCACCGTCGGTTGCAGGGCTGGACGCTGCCGCCGCCGGCGCAGGGGCTATTCGACTTCATGGCCGACGAACTGCCGCCGATCCGGCGGGCCGCCTAGTTTTCGAGGCTATGTTCGAGCGTGATCTCGCAATCGAGCAACTTCGACACCGGGCAGTTCATTTCGGCCTCTTTGGCGATTTTCGCGAACTCCTCGGCCGAAATGCCCGGCACCTTGGCAGTCAGCGTCAGCGCCGAACTCGAAATCTCGAACCCGCCCTCGACCGGATCGAGCGTCACCGCGGCGCTCGTCTCGAGGCTGTCGCCGCTATAGCCCGCGCGCGCCAGCCCGAACGACAATGCCATGGTGAAACAGGCCGCGTGCGCCGCCGCGATCAACTCCTCGGGATTGGTCCCCGGCACGCCTTCGAAGCGCGTGCCGAACCCATAGGGCTGCTTGTCGAGCACCCCCGATTTTGTCGTGATCGCCCCCTTGCCCTCCTTGCCGAAACCTTCGTAGCGGGCGGATGCGCGATTGACGGTCATGACATGTCTCCTTGGTCGGACGGAAAAGGGGCGGGACTCGGGGGTTCGGCCCGAACGCTAAGCAGCTTAAGCCACGCCCCCGCGCGCTGCCACGCCTTTTCGTCGAAGAAGCGGCGGCGCCCCGCCACGCGCCTATGGCTTGATCTTGCCGACCAGCGATACCGCCGTCGCCCTGGCGCTGTCGTTCGGCGCGCTGCCGACCGTCAGGATGACGAAGCGGCTGTCGTCGAGGAAGACGTTGAGCTGGTTGATCCCGGGCACGAAAAAGGCGCCCTTGCCTAGCCCCGGCACATCCTCGATCTTCTTGTCCGAAAAGGCCGCCATCGTTTTCGCGGTCGTCGATTTCGCCAGCGCGATCGCCTCGGGCGTATTGTCGGCGATCGGCGATTTGCGCGTCATCAGCGTCGCGCTGCCGCCGCTTGCCAGGCGATAGGTGCATTCCGACGTCGCGGCATTGGCGCCCTCGGCCTTGTTGACGAGGCCAAGGCTCGTTTCGGTGACCTTGTCCTTGAGCGCGTCGCCCACCGCCGCCTTGTCGAGCAGCGCGCAGGCATCGCTCGCATCCCAGCCGTCCACCGCGGCCGCCTTCGCCTCGCCGCCGCCCGTGGCGTCCTCTTTCGCGCCGCCGCCGCAGCCGGCGAGCAGCAATGTGCCCAGCGCCGCGGCGATCACACCCTTCACACTCTTGTCCATCCGAAATCTCCCTGCCGATATCGCGCGACCCGCAGCGACGATGCGCCCAAGCCTGCGCAACCGCAAGATCGTCCGCGATTATAAGATGATGAAGCTTCAGCGGCGCCCCCGTACCACCCCCGCCTTGTCGAGTTCGGGTCCCAATCGTCCGGTCAGCCACAGCGCCCACATCCGGAAATCGGCGGCGAGGCTCCACAACGGATAGGTGAAGGTCGCCGGCCGGTTCTTCTCGACCCCATAGTGCGCCACCCACGCAAAGAAATAGCCCGCAAGCGGCAGCGCGACCAGCCCCATCCAGCGCCCGGTGACGACCGCGGCGATCGCGATCAGCACGACCAGGCTGGTCCCGACATAATGGAGCGCGCGCGTCGACGCCTTGCTGTGCTCGCGCAGGTAAAAGGGCCAGAAGGTCGCGAAGCTGGTGTAGAGCCGGGGCATGGGGCGAGGATGATAGCGTTGACGGCGAGGGTCAAGCCGGCGGGTCCAACAGCGGCATTGGGATGGGAAGCGGACCTTGCCGCTCCTCCCTGTCGCGCAGCGATGGGGAGGTGGCAGCGCGAAGCGCTGACGGAGGGGCTGACGCGGTCAAAGGCTGACGCAAGGCCGCGGCCCCTCCACCACCGCTTCGCGGCGGTCCCCCTCCCCATGGCTGCGCCACAGGGAGGATTTATGCCGCGATCGGTCGACAGCAACCGCCGCAGGTTCGCCAACAAACGCCCATCCCGTCACATTGACGGCCACAACCCCATGCGCGTCGCGCCGCGCGAAGCGCTTCGTTTCCCCGGCCTCGAACCTCGCGGGGCCGGGGAACAGACGGGGGCGGACCGGATCGAGCGAGGCCATGCAAGGAAAAGCCCTCCCGCCGGGGTCGCGTCGGCGGAAGGGCTTCCTTGGACCCGGACCGGGCGGAGGGCCGATCCGGGGACGAAAATATTCTGGTGACGGCCCGCCCCCGGCCGGCCCAATTGCCGGCCGGGTCCTGGGGGTGTCACCGGATGCGGGCGGCGGCTTCGCGGACCTTCTGCACCGCGGGGAGCAGCAGGCCGATCAGCGCGTTCACGGGGCCGTTCGAAATCGTCATGCCGCCGGCGGCGGGCTGCGCCGACTGCGCCATCGCCGGGGTCGCCGAGAGGGCGACGGTGAGCGCGAGAACAGGGGCGAGGATCAGGGTCTTGGTCATCTTATAGTCCTTTCGAACGGGGTCGAACTTGGGTGTCGTGTTTCAAAACTGGCTCGGGGCGTTCCCGATGGCCGGCTTATGGCGGCGCGCGCGCCGGCCGGCCGTGACGCACATCACTGGCCCCGAAAAATGTTCACAACGCTTTGGAAAGGAAGAAGGAAAATCTTCGGATTCTTCTTCGCCGGCGAACCCTAGCCGCGAATTAGCCGCGTTTGAGCTTCACCAGCGCGGTGTCGAGCGCCTGCAGAAAGGCCGAGCGGTCGGCCTTTGAAAAGGGCGGCGGCCCGCCCATGCCGTCGCCCATCCCGGCGCGCAGGTCGGCCATGATCGCGCGCGTCGCGATCGCGGGGCCGATCGACGCGAGCGTGAAGGGCTTGCCCGTCGGCGCGAGCACCGTCGCTCCCGCCTTCAGCGCCCGGTCGGCGAGCAATATGTCGGACGTGACGACGATGCTGCGCGGCGTCGTCGCCTCGGCGATCCAGTCGTCGGCGGCGTCGAAGCCGTCCGACACGGTAATGCGCTCGATCAGCGGATGGTCGGGTACGCGCAGGCGGCTGTTGCTGACGACCTTGACCGCAACCTCGTGCCGCCAGGCGACACGGTAGATTTCGTCCTTTACCGGACAGGCATCGGCGTCGACGAGGATGACGGGCGACGTCATCGCGCCGCCCCCACCCGCCGGTGCCGCGGCCTTATTTCTTCATATTGTCGAGTCCGGCGACCACCCCGGTCTTGGTCGACGGGTTGCTGGCGTTGGGCTTTTTCGGCTTTTCGGCCTTGGGTTTGCGGGTTTCGCGGCTCGATTTCTTCTGGCTCTTGGCCATGGTCAATACCTTGGAGGCGACGGACGCCTGTGCCCGTCGCCCACGACCCTAGGCGCAAGACGCCCGCGCGTCGCCTGTTTCCGGCGCGCGCGGTCATCCGTGGACCCCGTCCCACAGCAATTTTGCGCCGAGCAGCACCATCAGCGCGTAGATCACGACATAGAAGCGCGCCGGATCCATCCGCTTGAGCCAACGCACCGTGAGCAGCGTGCTGACGATCGCGAGCGGCATCAGCAGCAGCGCCGCGACCACCACCTCGTGCGGAAAGGCACCCAAAGCCAGGTATGCGGGCACCTTCATCCAGTTGACGATCGCGAACAGGATCGCGCTGGTGCCGATGAAGGTCAGGTGCGGCAGCTTGCGCGGGGTCACCCACATCTGGAACGGCGGGCCGCCGGCATGCGCGATCTGGCTGACGAACCCCATCGCCGTCCCGAACAGCGTGCCGACCCAGCCCGGCGACTGCGACGCCGCGACGATACGCCCGCCCCGTTCGACCCACAGCCGGTACAGCCCGAACGCCAGCGTGATCGCCCCCAGCGCCGCCATCAGCTGCGCTTCGTTGACGCGCTCGGCATAATACCATCCCGCCGCCACCCCGACCGCCGCGCCGGGCAGCATCCAGCCGATGATCCACCCGTCCCAGGTCTGGCGAAACGCCCAGACGCTGACGACATCCTGCACGATCAGGATCGGCAGCAGCAGCGCCGCGGCGGTCGCCGGCGGCAGGACGAGCGCAGCGAGCGGCGTCGCCAAGGCACCGACCCCGGCGAGCCCGCCCTTCGCCATACCGAGCAGAATCACCGCGACGATCAAAATCGCCAGCGTCATCGGGTCGGCCAATATGCTCATTCGGCGTCCGGCGTCTCGGGCAATTGCCAGTCGATCGTGCCGCGCCCCTTCGCGGCGAGGAATGCATTGGCCTGGCTGAACGGCTTCGACCCGAAGAAGCCGTTGTGCGCCGACAGCGGCGAGGGGTGCGGCGCGCGCAGGATCAGGTGCGGGCTGTCTGCGCCCAGCCCCGGCACGTCGGCGGCCTTGCGCTGCGCATGGCTGCCCCACAGGATGAAGACCTTGGGCGCCGGATCGGCGGCGACCGCCGCGACCGCGGCGTCGGTGAAGCGCTCCCAGCCGCGTTTCTGGTGCGACGCCGCCATGCCCGCCTCGACCGTCAGCACATTGTTGAGCAGCAGCACGCCCTGCGCCGCCCAGCTTTTGAGATAGCCATGCCGCGCCGGCGCGATGCCGAGGTCGTCGCGCATCTCCTTGTAGATGTTGACGAGGCTCGGCGGCGTCCGCACCCCCGGCTGGACCGAGAAGCACAGCCCGTGCGCCTGGTCGGGTCCATGATAAGGATCCTGCCCCAATATCACGACGCGGACTTGCCTTGGCGGCGTCGCGTCGAGCGCCGCGAACCAGTCGCGGGGTTTGGGATAGATGGTCTTGCCCTTCGCGCGCTCGGCGGCGAGATACGCCTTCAGCTCGCCCATATAGGGCAAATCGAACTCGCCGCCGATGCGGGCGAGCCAGTCGGGATGAAGCTTGACCTCGGCCATGCGGCCTTTGACCGGAGCCGGCGCGCCTTGTCCAGCGGCTATTCCATCGCTAGGCACGGCGCGCAGACAGGGGATCATTTGATGGCGATCGGCGAAGCACTGGATCAGCTCGAGGCGGTGGTGAAGGCACGGCTCGCCGCGGGCGACGCCGAAGCCAGCTATGTCGCCAGCCTCGCCGCCAAGGGACGCCGCAAGATCGCGCAAAAGCTGGGCGAGGAGGCGGTCGAAACCGTGATCGCGGCGGTCAGCGAGGACGACGCCGCGCTGGTCGGCGAAGCAAGCGACCTCCTCTTCCATCTCGCGATCCTGCTCGCCGACCGCGGCCTCGGCTGGGGCGCCATCGCGACCGAACTCACCCGCCGCCACGGCACCTCGGGCCACGCCGAAAAGGCCGCCCGCCCCCGCTAGGAGCTCTCCATGCCGATCGACGCCACCCTCCCCTATGACGAGACCAACATCTTCGCGCGCATCCTGCGCGGCGAGCTGCCGTGTACGAAAGTCCATGAAGACGACTTCAGCCTCGCCTTCCACGACATCAATCCGCAGGCGCCGCTGCACATCCTCGTCATCCCCAAGGGTCCCTATGTCAGCTGGGACGATTTCTCCGCGCGCGGCAGCGACGCCGAAATCGCAGGCTTTATCCGCGCGGTCGGCCAGGTCGCGCGCGATGCGGGCCTCGTCGCGCCGGGCTATCGCCTGCTCGCCAATGTCGGCTTCGATAGCCATCAGGAGGTTCCGCATCTGCATGTCCATATTTTTGCAGGACAAAAATTGGGTCCGATGCTGGCCCGCTGAGTCGGCCAAACGCCTGGTCGCGCCAAAATCTGCGACGACCCGTTTCATTTCGTCGGCGAACCGTTGACTATTCGCCCGCGTTTCGGCACATAAGACGCTGGGTCTTTGGGAGGCAGCGATGGCGCGTTTTTGGCAAGGACTCGGGGTGCGATTCGCGGCGAAGGCCCGTCTCGCGCTGATGCTCCCGCTCGCCATGGCGGTCGCCGCCGCGAGCGGCGACACCATCCCGCAGGTCATCCTCGCCACCCCCGGCAGCGCCGGCACCGGCGACGGCACGATCAGCCGCTTCACCCTGCGCTTTTCCGAAGACATCGTGCCGCTGGGCGATCCGCGCGCCAAGGCCCCGGCGACCAACGACTGCAAGCTGCCCGCGACCGGCCGCTGGGTCGACACGCGCACCTGGGTGCTCGAATTCGAAAAATCGCTGCCCGGCGGCATGAGCTGCCACGTCGAGCTGCTCCCGACGCTCAAGACGGCAAGCGGCGTTTCGGTCGGCGGCAACAGCCGTTTCGAGATCGACAGCGGCGGCCCCTCGGCGCGCGCGGTGCTCGTCGGCGGCACTTACGATGGGGTCGAGGAGGATCAGATCTTCCTCGTCGCGACCAATGTCGCCGCCGACCGCGCCTCGGTCGGCCGCTTCGCCTATTGCGCGGTCGACGGCATCGGCGAGAAGATTCCGGTCGACGTGCTGGGGTCCGACACCGCGAGCGAAATCCTCGACGGCCTCGGCAACAACAATTGGGACCGCCAGGAATTCGCCTATAATGGCAATCTCCCGCTGCGGCTCGCCGCGGGGCCCGACCGCGCCGCCGCGCTCGAACGCATCGTGCCCGTCAAATGCCGCCGCCCGCTGCCCCCCGGCCGCGAGATGGCGCTCGTCTGGGACGCGCGCATCCAGCAGGCGGGTGCGCCCAGCCGCACCGCCGGCCGCGACCAGCGCTTCGACTACGACGTCCGCCCCGCCTTCACCGCGAAAATGTCGTGCAGCCGGATCAACCCGCAGGCGGGCTGCAACCCGATCAAGGACATCACGCTCAGCTTCGCGTCGCCGGTCGCGCGCGACACCGCGCTCGCCGCGACGCTCACCACCGCCGACGGCAAAAAGCTGACGCCCAAGCTCGACGACGACGACAAGAATGACGCGCATGTCACCTATGTCCGCTTCAAGGGGCCGTTGCCGCAGAATGTCGACGCGACGCTGATCCTGCCCGCCGACGTCACCGACCAGAGCGGCCGCAAGCTGCAGAACCAGTCGAATTTCCCGTTGAAATTCCACATCGACCGCGCCCCGCCGCTGGTCAAGTTCGCCGCGGAATTCGGCATCCTCGAGGCCGGCGAGGGCGGCGTGCTGCCCGTCACCGTGCGCGGGGTCGAGGCTTCGCTGGTCCAGGCGAACCTCAAGATGCCCGCCAATATACTGAAGGTCGGCGACGACGATGCCGCGATCGCCCGATGGCTGAAGCGCGTCGACGAGGCCGACAACAGCGATTATCGCGAGGAACGCGACGCGACCGGCAAGGAAGTCACCGTCAACTACACCGGCAGCAAGTCGGTGTTCGACGGCGCTCCTGCGGGGGGCGAGCGCCGCGACATGGTGCTGAGCCCGCCCGCCGGCGGCAAGGAGTTCGAGGTCGTCGGCATCCCGCTCGGTGAAAAGGGTTTCCATGTCGTCGAGATCGCCAGCCCCGAACTCGGCGCCGCGCTGCTCGGCCGCAAGTCCACCCGTTATGTCGCGACCGCCGCACTCGTCACCAACATGGCGGTGCATTTCAAATGGGGCCGCGAAAATTCGCTCGCCTGGGTGACCTCGCTCGACACCGGCCTGCCCGTGCCCGGCGCCGAGATCCGCGTCACCGACAGCTGCACCGGGCGCCAGCTCGCGCGCGGCACCGCCGACAAGGCGGGCCGCCTCGCCTTCCCGAACGGCCTGCCGCAACCCGAAACCTATGCGAGCTGCGAAGAAAAGCCCGACATGGCGGTCAGCGAGGGCCATGCGCTGATGGTCAGCGCGCGCAGCGGCGACGATTTCAGCTTCACCCTCACCGACTGGGGCGACGGCATCCGCCCCTATGACTTCGACCTGCCTTATGGCTGGTCCGAACGCGACGACATCCTTCACACCATCTTCGACCGCGCGCTGGTCAAGGCGGGCGAGAGCGTCAACATGAAGCATGTCCTGCGCCGCCCGGTCGGCACCGGCTTCGCCGCGCCCAAACCGATCGCGGGCAAGCTGCGCCTCGTTCACCGCGGCTCGGACACCGAATTCACCATGCCGTTCAGCATCGACGCGTCGGGCAGCGGCGAGAATGTCTGGAACGTCCCCGCCTCGGCGCCGATGGGCGATTACGACCTCGTCTTCGTCACCAAGGACAAGGATGGCGAGGACAAGACGATCTGGTCGTCGCAATCGATCAAGGTCGACGAATATCGCCTGCCGACGATGAAGGCTACCGTCACCGGGCCGAAACTGCCGCCGGTGCGTCCGACGCAAATTCCGCTGTCGCTGTTCGTCGGCTATCTGTCGGGCGGCCCCGCGCCCAACCTGCCGGTCGAGATGCGCACCAGCTTCTCGCCCAGCTGGTCGCCGCCCGAGGATTATCGCGACTGGGACTTCGACGGTCAGCCGGTCAAGGAAGGCACGATCCAGCTCGACGACAGCGGCGAGGAACCCGCCGCCGACCTGCCGCTCGCGCGCTCGGTGCCGCTCGTCCTCGACGCCAACGGCAGCGCGACGACCAATGTCATGGTCGACCAGCCGATCACCGAACCGACGCAAATGGCGGTCGAGATGGATTATGAGGACGCCAATGGCGAGACCTTGACCTCCAGCCGCCGCATCACCCTCTTCCCTTCGGCGGTTCGCCTCGGGCTCAAGACCGACGGCTGGCTGATGCGCGACAACGACCTGCGCCTCAATTTCATCGCGCTCGACCTCGACGGCAAGCCGCTGTCGGGCCAGCGCGTCTCGGTGGCGGTCTACAGCCGCGAGATCATCACCGCCCGGCGTCGCCTGATCGGCGGCTTCTACGCCTATGACAACCAGATGCGCACGCGGCGCCTCGACGCGACCTGCTCGGCATCGACCGACAAACTCGGTCGCGCGCACTGCGCGATGGCGCCCGGCATTTCGGGCGAGGTCACCGTCGTCGCGACCACCGTCGACGCCGACGGCAACGAGGCACGCGCCGTCCGCTCGGTCTGGCTCGCGGGCGACGACGACTGGTGGTTCGGCGGCGACAATGGCGACCGCATGGACGTGATCGCCGAAAAGCCGCGTTACGCCGCGGGCGACACCGCGCGCTTCCAGGTTCGCATGCCCTTCCGCGAGGCGACCGCGCTGGTCACCGTCGAACGCGAGGGCGTGCTGTCGAGCTTCGTCGTGCCGCTCAAGGGCACCAACCCGGTGGTCGACGTCAAGCTGCCCGCCAGCTACGCTCCCGACGTCTATGTCTCGGTGATGGCGGTGCGCGGCCGCGTCACCGGCGACGAAAGCTGGTTCCGCAAGCTGAAACGCGCTGCGGGCTTCAAGATCGAAAATAGCGAGGGCGCCCCCGCGACCGCGCTCGTCGACCTCGCCAAACCCAGCTATCGCATGGGCATCGCGCGGATCAAGGTCGGCTGGGAAGGCCATCAGCTCGGCGTCAAGGTCAAGGCCGACAAGGCGACCTACGCCGTCCGCGAAACCGCCAAGGTCGCGATCGAAGTCAAAGGTCCCGACGGCAAGGCGCCCGCCAATGCCGACGTCGCCTTCGCCGCGGTCGATGAGGCTTTGCTCCAGCTCGCGCCGAACGAAAGCTGGAAGCTGATCGACGCGATGATGGGCGAACGCACCCTCGACGTGCTGACCTCGACCGCGCAGATGCAGGTCGTCGGCAAACGCCATTATGGCCGCAAGGCGCTCGAACCGGGCGGCGGCGGCGGCGGCGACCTCAGCGGCCTGACCCGCGAGGACTTCCGTCCGGTGCTGCTGTGGAAGGGCCGTGTCCCGCTCGATGCCAAGGGCCGCGCCACCGTCGACGTGCCGCTCAGCGACAATCTGTCGGGCTTCCGCCTCGTCGCGATCGCGACCAACGGGTCGCAGCTCTTCGGTACCGGCGAGACGAGCGTCCGGACCGTGCAGGATCTCGGCGTCTTCGCCGGGCTTCCCGAGCTCGTCCGCACCGGCGACGCCTATGACGCGCGCTTCACGCTCCGCAACGGCACCGACAAGGCGATGGAGGTCACCGCGACCGCGACGCTGTCGCCCGCCGTCGCCACCGCGCCGCCGCTCACCGTCACCATCCCCGCGGGCGGCGCGGTGCCGATCAGCTGGCAGATGACCGCGCCCGACCTCGTCGGCCCGAT
Source organism: Sphingopyxis sp. GW821-FHT02C12 (assembly GCF_059421785.1). Lineage (NCBI taxonomy): Bacteria > Pseudomonadati > Pseudomonadota > Alphaproteobacteria > Sphingomonadales > Sphingopyxidaceae > Sphingopyxis > Sphingopyxis sp. GW821-FHT02C12. The sequence continues at coordinate 1,419,516 of NZ_JBWKVQ010000001.1, read as the reverse complement.
CGAATGGACCGTCGAGGCGTCGGCAAAGGGCGGCAAGTCGCGCGACCGGCTGGTCTTCCAGCAGGTCGTCGAACCCGCGGTACCGGTCGAAACCTGGGCCGCCAGCCTGTTCCGTGTCGGCCCCGACACCAGCTTGGCCGTAGGCATTCCCGAAGGCGCGCTCACCGGCGGTTATATCGACATCGCGCTCGCGGGCACCCTCGCCCCGCCGCTGTCGGGCGTGCGCGATTATATGGGTGTCTACCCGTATAACTGCTTCGAACAATCAACCTCGCGCGCCGTCGCGCTCGGCGATGTCGGCCGCTGGCAGGCGCTGGCGGGGGCGATCCCGACCTATCTCGATAAGGACGGGCTGCTGCGTTACTGGCCCAACGACCGGCTCGAAGGGTCGCCGGAGCTGACCGCCTATGTGCTCGCGGTGACCGCCGCCAACGGCTTCGCCATCCCCGAGGATTCGAAAGCGAAGATGATCAAGGCGCTGCAGGCGATCGTCGAAGGTCGCCTGACCCGCAAGGGTTACGGCCCCTATGACATCCGCCCGGTCCGCGTCGCCGCGCTGGCGGCGCTCGCCCGCAACGATGCGTCGAGCCCCAAGCTCGTCGCGGCGATCGACATGGCGCCGGTCGACATGGCCACCGGCACCCTCGCCGACTGGCTGGTCGCGATCGAACGCACCCCCAACGTCCGCAACGCCCCGGCGCTGCGCACCGCCGCCGAGGCCGAGCTGCGCAAGCGCCTCGTCTACGAAGGCACCCGCGTCGATCTCGTCGACGATGCCAAGGCGCCCTGGTGGATGATGGTCAGCGGCGACGAAATGGCGATCAAGGCGCTCGACGCGGTGCTCGGCCGCAAGGGCTGGGAGGATGACGCGGGCAAGCTGATGGTCGGCGTCGCGCAGCGCCAGCGCAGGGGCCATTGGGACACCACCCCCGCCAACGCCTGGGGCGCGACCGTCGTCCGCCGCTTCGCCACCCTTTATCCGGCGGCGGCGATCACCGGCGTCACCCGCATCAGCCTCGCCGATGCGAGCGCGGCGCAAAGCTGGCCGCTTCCTGATACAACCAGCCCGCTCCGCGTGCCGCTCGTCACCGGCAAGATGGCGCTGCAACACCAGGGCACCGGCACGCCCTGGGCGGTGGTCAGCGTCAAGGCCGCCGTGCCGCTCAGGGAGCCGCTCAACGCCGGGTACCGGATCAAGCGCTCGGTCAGCGTGGTCAAGGCCGCCGACCCGAACCGCCTCGTCCGCGGCGACGTGATCAAGGTGCGGATCGAGGTCATCGCCGCCGCCGGACGGACCTGGGTCGTCGTCAACGACCCGATCCCGCCGGGCGCGACGATCGTCGGCAATCTCGGCGGCCAGTCGCAGATGCTCGCGGCGCAGGCCGGGGGCGAGGGCGTCTGGCCGAGCTATGTCGAACGCGGCAAGGACAGCTGGCGCGGTTACTTCGGCTGGATGCCCGCGGGCACCCACGCGGTTGAATATGTCGTGCGCCTCAATGGCTCGGGCCGCTTCAACATGCCGCAGACGCGCGTCGAGGCGATGTACTCGCCCGCGATCCGCGGCCAGTGGCCGAACGCCCCGCTGACCGTGGCGGCTGCGGCGAATTGATGGCCTCGGCGCCCGCCTTCAAAACTCCGTCATTGCGAGCGGAGCGAAGCAATCCAGAGCGGCTTGCCACACCCTGGATTGCTTCGCTTCGCTCGCAATGACGAGGTGAGTGATGGAATGACCTGCAACTGCGCGCAAAGGCGATGACTGGGCCCGCCCCCCCCAAACGGCGCTGGTTCGACGCCCTCGCTTGGACCGCGCTCGCCCTCCTCATCCTCGTCACCGCCGCGCACCTCCTCACCAAGCCCCCCGCGATGCCCGACTACGAGGACGTCCGCGCCGACTGGAAACCCAGCGAAGCCTGGCTCTACGACCGCGACGGCCGACTGCTCGACAGCGAGCGCGTCGATTTCGAACGCCGCCGCATGGCGTGGGTGCCGCTGAAGGACATCGCGCCCGCCGTCCGCGCCGCCGTCGTCACCAGCGAGGACAAGCGCTATTGGTCGCACGGCGGCGTCGACTGGCTCGCCATCGCCAGCGCCGCAAAGACCCGCTGGACCGGCGGGCGCTCGCGCGGCGCGTCGACGCTGCCGATGCAGCTCGCGGGCTTCCTCGCCCCCGACCTCGCGCTCCCCGGCCAGCGCGGTTGGCTGAACAAGATCCGCCAGATGCGCGCCGGGCAGGAGCTCGCCGCGCACTGGAGCCGCGAGCAGATGCTCGAGGCCTATTTCAATCTCGTGCCCTTGCGCGGCGAGACGCAGGGCATCGGCGCCGGCGCCCGCGCGCTGTTCGGCAAAAGCCCCGCCGACATGGACCGCACCGACGCCGCGCTGTTCGCCGGCCTGCTCCCCAACCCCGCCGCGGGGGCCGAAACGCTCGGGCAACGCGCCTGCCGCGTCGCCGCCGCGAAAGACTGCACCGCGATCCGCGCCGCCGCCGCGACGCTCGTCTCGGGCGAGCGCATCGCGCAGCTCGACCCCGCGCTCGCGCCGCACCTCGCGGTCCGCCTGCTCGACAAGCCCGGCAAACGCGTCACCACCACGATCGACCGCCGCATCCAGGAGGCCGCGATCGTCGCGCTCAAGCGCCAGCTCGCGGGCCTTGGTGCCGACCGCGTCCGCGACGGCGCGGTCGTCGTGCTCGACAACGCCACCGGCGACGTGCTCGCCTATGTCGGCGGCGTCGGTTTAAAATCAACCGCGGCGCAGGTCGACGGCGCCAATGCGCGGCGCCAGGCCGGCTCGACCCTCAAGCCGCATCTCTATGCGCAGGTGATCGAGCATCGCTGGCTCACCGCCGCCTCGATCCTCGACGACAGCCCGGTCCAACTCGACACCGCCTCGGGCCTTTATGTGCCCAAGAATTACGACCATAGCTTCAAGGGGCCGGTCAGCGTCCGCCACGCGCTCGCCTCGTCGCTCAACGTCCCCGCCGTCCGCACCCTGCTCATCGACGACGTCCAGCAGTTCCGCGACCGCCTGTGGGCGCTCGGCTATCACGGCCTCGTCGAGGACGGCGAATATTACGGATTTTCGCTGGCGCTGGGTTCCGCCGAAGTTTCGCTGGTCGAACAGGCCAACGCCTTCAGAACATTCGCAAATCACGGCAACTGGTCCCCCGTGCACTTCGTCGATATGCGCGATGATCGTGAAGTTCCGCGGGCCATCGTCTCCCCCGCCGCCGCCTTCATCGTCGGCGACATCCTCGCCGACGCCTCGGCCCGCACCGACGCCTTCGGTGCCGACAGCGCGCTCCGCCTCCCCTTCTGGGCCGCCGCGAAGACCGGCACGTCAAAGGGCATGCGCGACAATTGGTGCATCGGCTGGTCCGACCGCTTCACCGTCGCGGTGTGGGTCGGCAATCTCGAGGGCGATTCGATGCGCGCCGTATCGGGCACCTCGGGCGCCGCGCCCGTCTGGCGCGACGTGATGATGGCGCTCCACGCCGGAAACCCCGGCAAGGCCCCCGCGATGCCCGCCGATGTCGAGGCCCGCCAGATCGCGCTCCCCGGCACCCGCGAGCCGCCGCGCCGCGAATATTTCATCCGCGGCACCGGCCAGGCCGAAATGGCCGCCGCCCCCGCCGCCGCGCGGCGCCCGCGCATCACCAGCCCGGTCAGCGGCAGCGTCTATGCACTCGACCCCGACATCCCGCTCGATCGCCAGCGGCTCGGCATCGCGGTCAGCGGCGAAGTCACCGGCTATCGCCTGATCCTCGACAAGGTGATGCTCGGCGACGCCGACGCCGGGCAACAGATTTTACCACGCCCCGGCAGTCATATGCTCGCGCTCGTCGACCCCGGCGGCCGCATGGTCGACCGCGTGCGTTTCACGGTGCGATAAACCGGGTTGGACCCACCCGAATCCGTCTTTCGGCCCCGTGAAATTAAGTTGCGCTGACGGGAGGAGCGTTTACTCTACCCCGCCATGAGAGGCCCACACCGGGTCCCAAAGGGGAATTTTGGATGATATTTGGTCGCGTCAAACCGCTCGACGCCATCTTGGCCACCGCCGAGAAAAAGTCGCTGCATCGAACGCTCGGTGCTTTTCAGCTCACCCTGTTCGGCATCGGCTGCGTCATCGGCACCGGCATTTTCGTGCTGACCTCGGCCGGCGCGCAAAAAGCCGGGCCAGGCCTGATGCTCGCCTTCGCCATCGCCGGGCTGATCTGTATCGTCGCCGCGCTCTGCTACGCTGAAATCGCCGCGATGATCCCCGTCGCGGGTTCCGCCTATACCTACACCTATGCGACGATGGGCGAGGTTCTCGCCTGGACCGTCGGCTGGGCCCTTGTCCTCGAATATGCGGTCGCAGCGTCCGCGGTGTCGGTCGGGTGGTCCGGCTATTTCACCGGAACGATATTGAACGAGTTCCTCGGGATACAGCTGCCATCCTACCTCGCCGGCGCGCCACTGGCGCTCGGCGGGATCGAAGGCGGGTTCATCAACCTGCCCGCCGTGGTCATCGCCCTGCTCGTCACCTGGCTGCTGATGATCGGCACGACCGAAAGCGCGCGGGTCAACGCGATCCTCGTCGCGATCAAGGTCACCGCACTCACCGCCTTCATCGTGCTGACGCTGCCCAGCGACTATTTCTCGACCGACAAGTTCAATCCCTTCCTGCCCGCCGGCGTCTTCGGCGGCTTCGGTTCGGGCCTCGGCGCGGTTGGCGCGGCGGCGACGATCTTCTTCGCCTATGTCGGCTTCGACGCGGTCTCGACCGCCGCCGAAGAAACCAAGAACCCGCAGCGCAACGTGCCGATCGGCCTGATCGGCTCGCTGCTCTTCTGCACCGTCTTCTACATCCTCGTCGCCGCCGGCGCGATCGGCACCGTCGGTGGTCAGCCGATCATGGGCCCGAACGGCATCCCCTTCCCCGCCGGCTCGGAAGAACTGGCACGCCAGTGCGCGACCTTCGCCGCCGACCAGCTGCCGCTCGTCTGCTCGAACGAAGCGCTCGCGCATGTGCTGCGCCAGATCGGCTGGTCGGGCGTCGGCAACATGCTCGGTATCGCCGCCTTCGTCGCGCTGCCGTCGGTCATCCTGATCCTGCTGTTCGGCCAGACCCGCGTCGCTTTCGTGATGAGCCGCGACGGCCTGCTCCCCGAATCGTGGAGCAAGGTCCATCCCAAGTGGAAGACCCCGCACATCATCACCGCGATCACCGGTGCGGCTGTGGCCTTCGCCGCCGCTTTCCTGCCGGTCGGCAAGCTCGCCGACATCGCCAATGCCGGCACGCTCTATGCGTTCATGATGGTCGCCGTCGCGGTGATGATCCTGCGCAAGACCGCCGCCGACACGCCGCGTGCGTTTAGGACGCCCGCGCTGTGGCTGATCGGCCCCGCCACCATCGCCGGCACGGTGTTCCTGTTCTTCAACCTGCCGCTCGACGCGATGCTCGTGCTGCCGATCTGGGGTGCGATCGGGCTGCTGATCTACTTCCTCTACAGCCGCAGCCGCAGCCATCTTGGCCGCGGTATCGTCGAGGTGCATGAGGACGATCTGGAACCGCACGCGCCGATCAACTGACGCACACGGCCAGAATCGAATTGAAAGGGGCCGTCCCGGCGATGCCGGGGCGGCCCCTTCGCTTTTGTCAGAACGGACTTTTCGGCGCCGTTCCCGGCCGGGTGAACAGCTTGCCGCGCTCGGCCCAATAAACCAGCGCCAGACCCAACACCCCCGACATCAGGAAGGCATAAGCGAGCGGCAGCGTCGTGCCGTCATATTGCTGGCCGATCAGCGCGCCGACCGTCGCCGCGAGCAGAGTCTTGGCAAAGCTCTGATAGGAGGAGGCCACGCCCGCCATATGGCCGAAATCCTCCATCGCGATCGAGCCGAAATTGCTGCCGATAAAACCGATCAGACCGACATTGACCATCATCAGCGCGGTGAACATCCACAAGGTCTCACCGCCGCTGAGCGCCACCAATATCTGTATGCTCGCTGTCGCCATGAAGGCGAAGACCGCGCATTGCGACACGCGCCGCGCCCCGAAACGCTCGACGATCGCCGCGTTGGAAAAATTGGCGATCGCGATGCCCGTTGCAACGAACGCGAAAACCAGCGGGAACAGGTTCCGTGCCTGGAACACGTCGGCGATGATCTGTTCGCTGCTGTTGAGATAGCCATAGAGCGATCCCTGCATCATGCCCGATGCGAACATGTAACCCGCAGCGCGGCGATGACGCGTCACCGTCGCCCAGCCCGCGATCATGGTCCGCAGGTCGAGCGGACGGACGTCGGCGGGGTCGAGCGTTTCGGGCAGCCGCCGCAGCCAGAACAGCATCACGACGCCCATCACCGCGAGGACGATGAAGATCGAACGCCAGCCCGCGACGGCGGCGACCCCCGCGCCCATCGTCGGCGCGATCGCGGGCACGATCATGAAGACGAGGAAGATCATCGACAGCCTTTTGGCCATCGCATCGCCCGAAAAAAGATCGCGAATCACCGCGACGACAATCACGCCGAGCGCAGCGCTGACGACGCCATGTCCGAAACGCAGCGTGAGCAGCATCGGAAAACTGGTCGCGAGGCCGCAGCCGATCGAAAAAGCGACATAGGCAAAGAGCGCGGGCACCAGCACGCCTTTGCGCCCGAAGCGATCGGACAGCGGACCATAGAGGAGCGAGCCGAAGCCGATGCCGAGCAGATAGGTCGAGATCACATATTGCCGGTCGTTGGCGACCGTCACCCCCAGCCCTTCGCCGATCGCGGGCAGGGCGGGAAGCATCGAGTCGATGGCGAGCGCATTGAGCGCCATCACCATCGCCATCATCACAACCATCTCGCGTTGGCCGGGAAGGGGACGCGAAGTTTCGGGCGGGGGGGCGGAGGGATTATTGTGCATTGCAGCAGCGCTATGCGCTCGCCCCCGCAGTTTGGCCACCCCCTCCGGCCCGGCAAAGCTATGCAAAGAAAAGGGCCGCCTCCGGGTGGAGGCGGCCCTTCGTCTGTTTCCAGGCGTTGCGGCGATCAGCCCTGGCGGGTGCCGGTCATCGCCATCGAACCGAAAGGGCCGGCCTTGATCGTGCCGGTCAGCGTGTCACCGTCGATCGTCGCTTCGGCTTCGAGCGTCATCGGCATCGGCACCTTCATGTTCATGGTCCAGGTCAGCTTGTTGCCATCGACCTTGCCATTTTCCACATCGAGCGCGCCCATCGCACCGGCATTCTGGCCGGTGAAGGTCGCGCCGTCGCTGGTGACGGTGAAGACCGACTTCTGGTCGCCCATCGGCGACTTGGTCACGCAATCATAGCTGCCATCGACTTGGGACATCTGGGCTCTCCTTACTGAAACTGATGTTAGTTATCGAGAGTCACCGTTTCCACCGGCAGACCCAATCCGTCAAGCTGTGGTTTGACCGTCGCGGCATCGCCGACGACGACATAGACGAGGCCCTCGGTGCTCAGCGCCTTGCGCGCCGCTCCGTCGATCTCGGCGGTCGTCATCGCTTCATAGGTCGCGGGCAGGGTTTCGTAATAATTGTCCGGACGGCCATATTTGACGATCGCGCGCAGCCCGCCGAGCACATCGCCCGAAGTTTCGAAGCTGCCCGGCAGTTCGCGGACATTGCCGTTGGTCGTGCGCTGCAACTCTTCCGCGGTGACGCCCTTGTCGCCGAGGAAGGATTTGAGGTCGCTTTGCAGTTCCTTGATCGAATCGCCGGTGCGATCGGCCTGCACCGGCGCCGCGGCGATCCAGGCGATCCGGTCCTTGTCGCTCGAAACCCGGGTCCGCACGCCATAGGACCAGCCCTTGGTCTCGCGCAAATTGGTGTTGAAGCGCGAGAGGAAACTGCCTCCAAAAATATCGTTCGCCGAACGCAGCACCTCCAGCTTGTCGGTGCCTTTGGCATCGAGCACCTTGCCCGCGAGAATCACCGACTGCGGCGATTTGGGGCGGTCGAAGAGCAGGATGCGCGGCTGCGGCGCCGGGATCGCGACCTCGAAATGCTTGGTCGGCTTCGCCGTCGCGGGCGCCTTCCAATTGCCGAAGGCTGTTTCGAGCTGCTTGGTCACCTCTTTCAGCGTCGTGTCGCCGACCACGAAGATGCGCGCCGTGTCCGGGCGGATCCAGGTCGAATGGAACGATGCGAGCTGGCCCTGCGTCGCAGCGGTCACCGCCTTCGCATCGCCAAGCCCCGACGGCGGAATGCCATAGGGATGGTCGGCGCCGTACAGCACCGGCATCAGCACGCGCGACGCGATCGCGTTGGGATTGTTGAGTTCGGCCTTCAGCCGGTTGAGCTGCTGCGCGCGCACCCGCTCAAGTTCCTTCGCGTCGAAGGCGGGATTGCGGATATAGTCGGCGAGCAGGGTCAGCGACGGCGCGAGGTTCGGCTTCAGCGCGAACAGTTCGAACACCGTTTCGTCGGCGTTGGCCGATCCGTCGATCTGTGCGCCGAGCCGCTCCTTGGCTTCGGCAAAGGCGATCGAATCGAGGCTCTTGGTGCCCTCGTCCATCAGGCTGAGCATCAGCGACTGGGTGCCGAGCGCATCATGCGGATCGGCGGCATAGCCGGCGTCGAAGCTGACCGCGACATTGACCGTCGGCACCGCCGTGCGCTTGGCGAAGACGACCTCGATGCCATTCTTGAGCTTGGCGCGTTCGATCGTCGGGAAGTCGAGCGCGGTCAGGTTGGCGACCGCCGGCAGCTGCGACCGGTCGGCGATCGAGGTGCCGAAGCCGGTGTCGGGACCGACATCGCCGAGCGCGGGGTTCCAATAGCGGTCGGGTTCGACCGCCGCCGTGACCTTGCCGGTTACCGCACCGCCGCGATTCTCGCCGCCCTCGGTGCGTTCGCCGGGAACATAGGTCAGCGAAAAGGCCGGGCGCGACAGCCATTTGTTGGCAACCGCCTTCACCTGCTCGGGGGTCGCCTTCGCCATGCGGTCGAGCTCGACCTTGTAATAGCCCGGATCGTTCGAATAGAGCGCGCCCTCGGCGAGCGCGACGGCCTTGCCGCCGAAGCCGCCGACCGATTCGAGCCCCGAGATCGCCGACCCCAGATAACTCGCCGCCGCACGCTGCAACTCGTCGGCGGTCGGGCCGCTCGCGAGGAATTTGGCGACCTCTTCGTCAAGGCGCTGCCCGACGAGGGCGGTGTCGACGCCAGGCTTCACATCGGCCTGGACGAGCAGGATGCCGGCATCCTCGAACGGCTGGGCGAAGGCCGAGACGCTGACCGCGACCGGGTCCTTGCGCACCAGCGCATTGTCGAGCCGCGACGACGACAGCCCGCCGAGCACCGACATCGCCATCTGCAGCGGGATCGAGTCGGCATCGTTGAGGCCGGGAATCGCCCACATGCGATAGATGCGTGTCGTCGGGACGAGGTCCTTGACCTCCTTGGCGAGCGGCGCGGGCAGCGTCGGGACCGACGTCGCCGGCGCCTTCACTTCGGGACCCTTGGGAATATCGCCAAACCACTGCTGCACCTTGGTCTTGGCGGTCGCGACGTCGATGTCGCCCGCGAGCACCAGCACCGCATTGTTCGGGCCATAATTGTCGGTGAACCACTTTTTCACGTCGTCGAGGCTTGCCGAATTGAGGTCGCCCATCGAGCCGATCGTGCTGTGGTGATAGGGATGGCCGGTCGGGAAGAGATTTTCGAAAATCTCGTAACGCAGCAGGCCATAGGGATTATTGTCGCCCTGGCGCTTTTCGTTCTGGACGACGCCGCGCTGGTTATCGAGCTTCTCCTGCGTCACCGCGCCGAGCAGATGCCCCATGCGATCGCTTTCGAGGAATAGCGCCATGTCGAGCGCGCCGGTCGGCACCGTCTCGAAATAATTGGTGCGGTCGACGTTGGTCGTGCCATTCTCGTCGGTGGCACCGACCTGCTGCAGCGGTTCGAAGAAATCGCCCGGCGAATTTTCCGACCCGTTGAACATCAGATGTTCGAACAGATGCGCGAAGCCCGTCTTGCCCTTGGGTTCGTGCTTCGACCCGACACGGTACCACACCGACACCGCGATCACCGGCGCCTTGCGGTCTTCGTGGACGATGACGCGCAGGCCATTGTCGAGGGTGAACGCCTGATAGGGAATGTCGACCGCCTTGACGAGGTCGGCGATCGGCGCGGGGTCGGCCGCCTTGGCCTTGGCGAGTGCGGGGCCGGCGGCGACGAGCGAGGTCGACAGGGCAAGGGCAACAGCGAAGCGGTGAAAACGGGGCATGAAAATCCTCTTGAAATCAGGAGCAGGCGCGGGTTCGGCCTGCATGCGACCGGGGTGCCGGACGGCACTGTATCAACGGTTTAGGACAGCGCGCGTGCCGGTTCAAGGGCGATAGACGCGCGGCTTCGTCGCCCACAGCGCCGCGGGGTCGAACAGCACCGGCTTGAGCTGGTGCCGCACGAACAGCGGCGCCTGATCGTTATAATGCGGGCTGTCCGGGCGCGTCGTCGCCGATCCGAACGGCTGGATCGATTCGGACTTGAGCTTGCCGTCCTTGCCCCAGGTCACGAACATGATGAAGCTGTCGCCGTGACGGACCTTGAGCCGGCCGTCGGGCTCGACATCCCACAGCGTCGAGGCGCGGATCGTGTCGTTGCCGCCGTCGAGCGGCAGGTCGACACGGTGATCGCCCTCACCATGGCGCAGCCGCAGCACGGTGCCGAGCTTCGGATCGAGGGTGCCGAAATGCTTCTGCAGATGGTCGGCGGCTTCCTTCAGCGTCTCGCGCGGGTCGGGGCGTTCGGCGAGCCGCTGGTAATGCACCCGGTTCGCGGGACGCAGCACCATCAGCGCCAGCGCATCGCCCTGCCCCTTGCCATCGAGGTTCCAGTCCCATGCGCGCAGCAAGGCCTGCGCCTGCGCGAGTTCGGCATCGCCCTTCAGGTTCAGTGCGAGGATGCGGTCGATCCACGCCTTGGCGTAACCGGTCCGCGCGTAGGCCGTGTCATATTTGATCGCCTTCAACCGCGCCTCGTCGATCTGTCCCGACGCCTCGAACAGGTCGATCAACCGCGACGCGCGGTTGCTCATATCGTCCTCGATCCCGAGCAGCGGCGAGAAAGCCGCCGCGTCGAGTTCGTCGCCCGGACCCGCCGCGACCCACGGCGTGTTGTTAGCGTTCATCACATAACCCGACGCCGGATTGACCAGCGCCGGGACGCGGTCGAACGGCAGCGTCTTGGTCCACAGATCGGTCGAGCGATCGCCCGGCAATATGCCGCGCCAATTATAGCCCGCCGGCCGGTCGGGGAACATCGCGTTGTAGAACATCCCGATATTGCCTGCGGCGTCGGCATAGATGAAATTGGTCGCGGGCACGCCCTGCCCCGCCATCGCGGCGCGCCATTCGGCGAAATTCTTCGCCTTGTTGAGCCTATAATATTGGGTGACCATATTCGCCTGGTCGATCCCGGCGTAGCGGATCGCGAAGGCGCCCTGGGCGTTCCTGATCACCGGGCCATGGACCGAGCGATAGACCATGCGCGGCACCGGCAGCACGAAGGGGCCGAACTTGACCTTGAGCCACACCCGCCTCGCCTCGAGCGGGCGCCACTGGCCGTCGAAGCGATAATTCTCGCCGCTCTCGTCGAGCACGAGCTGATAGATGTCGATCAGATCGGGCCGGTTCACCGTGTTGGTCCAGCCGAGATATTTGTTGTGGCCGAGGAAGGGGTATGGCGAGCCGGGGAAGTTCGCGCCCGCAAAATCCCAGCCCTCCTCACTATGCACCACCAGTTCGTACCAGGCGACCCCGCCGGTCCAGGGCTGGTGCGAGTTGGAGACGAGCCGCGTCGCGCCGTCCGTCGAACGGGCTGGCGCGACCGCCATCGCGTTCGACCCGTTGGCGGCGGGATCGCTGCCGAGCGGCGTGTCCTTGCGCGGTACGATCTTGCCGGTGGCGTCGAGTTCGGGGCCGCCCTCCCGCCCCATCTCCTTGCCTTCGACGAGCGAGCCGAGCGTCGAATCGAGCCCGAAGAAAAAGGGTGAGCGCAGCACGAAACCCGCGACGACATCCTCGCCGGTCACCGGGAACAGCTTCGACAGCCGCACTTCGTCCGGATGCTTGTCGGCGTAGCGATTGAGCCCGGCCGCATAAGCGGTGAACAGCGCCTGCACATCCTTCGGCAGCCGCGGCCAGTCGCGCGCGGTGGTCGTGCGGATATCGAGCAGCGCCGCAGCATAGTCGATCTTGGCGCCATCCTGCCCGAGCATCGCCCCGGCGCGCCCGCGCGTCATCGCGAGCACTTCCTGCAGCGTCGCAAAATCATCCTCGGCATGGGCATAGGCGACGCCATAGGCGACATCGGCATCGGTCTTGCCGAAGATGTGCGGGACGCCGAACTTGTCGCGCGCGATCCTGACGTCGGTCGGCTTGAAGCTCGGCGCGGCGGGTGCCTTAGCGGTCAGCGGCTCCCAGACCGCCAGCGAAATCACGGTCAACAGCAGCAGGACCAGCAGCCCGATTCCCAGTTTGCGCAGCATCTCGGTCCCTTTTGCGTCGGCTCACGAACGCGACTGTCTGACCGCGTGCAGGTTCGATGGCAAGCGTCTGTCGTTCGTCGAGAGGCAATTGCAGGTCGGGCCGCGCGTGCTAGGTCAAGAAACGGACCGATAGTGATGGAATAACAGGGAGTTTCCGTTTGATGCGTACCAAAAGCCTGCTGCTCGCCGCCTGCCTCTCGCTCGCGCCTTTGACGGCCCCCGCCGCCTTGGCGCAGGACGTGACCGGCTCGGGCGTCGTCCCCGGCAGTGTCGCCAACAGCGCCGAGCGCCCGATCGGCTTCGCCGCGAGCGCGCCCGCCAAGGGCGTACTGGTGGTGCTGATGGCCGACGCGACCCTGCCAGCGCTCGACGCGGTCGGCGTCGGCGCGGGCGAACGCGCCGCGATCGAATCCGCGATCGCCAATGCGAAGTTCGACGGCAAAGCCAACGCCACGCTGTCGCTGCGCGGGATCGGCGCGCACAGCCGCATCCTGCTCGTCGGCACCGGCACCGCGCCGACGATGCTCGCGCTCGCCGAGGCGAGCGGCAAAGCGGCGCAGGAACTCAAGTCCGACGCGCAGCCGGTGACGCTGACCGGCGCGTTCACCGGGGCGCAGGGCGCCGAGGCGGGCTATGGCTTTGCGCTCGGCCAGTACCGCTTCGACCGCTACAAGACCGTCGACCGCAAAACGCCCCCCGCCGACACCGTAACGATCGTCGGCGGCGACAGCGCCGCCGCCGGATCGGCCTTCGCCGCGCGCTGGCGGCCGCTCGCCGACGGCGTCCGCCTGTCGCGCGACCTCGCCAACGAGCCCGCCAATGTCGTCTATCCCGAAAGCTTCATCGCCGAAGTGCGCCAGGCCTTTGCCGGCGTCCCCGGGATTACGGTCGAGGTGCTCGACGAGGCGGCGATGCGCAAACTCGGCATGGGGACGCTCGTCGGCGTCGGTCAGGGCAGCCCGCGCGGCTCGCGCCTGCTCGCGGTGCGCTATCGCGGCGGCAGCAGCGACGCCGCGCCGCTCGCTTTCGTCGGCAAGGGCATCACCTTCGATTCGGGCGGCATTTCGCTGAAACCGGGCAGCGGCATGTGGGACATGAAGGGCGACATGTCGGGCGCCGCATCGACGATGGGCGCCGTGCTGTCGCTCGCCAAATCGAAGGCGCCGGTGCATGTCGTCGCGGTCGCGGCGCTCGCCGAGAATATGCCCGACGGCAACGCCCAGCGCCCCGGCGACGTCGTGCGCACCATGTCGGGCAAGACGATCGAGATGCTCAACGCCGATGCCGAAGGGCGGCTCGTGCTCGCCGACGCCAATGAATATGTCGCCGACAAGTACAAGCCGCGCGCGATCGTCAATATCGCGACGCTGACCGGATCGATCGTAGGCGCGCTCGACAACCAATATGCCGGGCTGTTCGCGCGCGACGAGACGCTCGCCGCGCAACTGCTTACGGCGGGCAGCGCGAGCGGCGAAGAACTCTGGCGCATGCCGCTCCACAAAAATTACGCGAAGAAGATCGAATCGGACATCGCCGACGTACGCAACATCGCGCCCGGCGCGGGCCCGGGCGCCAGCATCGGCGCGCATTTCATCGGTTATTTCGTCGCCGAGACGACGCCTTGGGCGCATCTCGACATCGCGGGCGTGAACCAGGCCGACAGCGCCTCGCCGCTGGTGCCCAAGGGCATGTCCGGCTTCGGCGTGCGCTTGCTCGACCAGCTCGCGCGCGAAGGGCAGTAAGGATTCGCACAGAGCCGCAGAAAGCGCAGAGAATATGGTTCACGCGGAGACGCGGAGACGCGGAGAGAAAATGAGAATGACAGCGGCGGCGCCCCTATTTCTCTCTCCTCTGCGTCCTCTGCGCCTCTGCGCGAATCTTCTCTCTTTTCTTCTCCGCGTCTCCGCGCCTCCGCGTGAACCCTTTTCAGGGCGGCGCGAACCGGGTGATCGCCCCTTGTGTTGCCAAATAGCAACACTATCTCTGGCGACGAGAAAGGGGATTTCTGAATGAACCTCGAAAAATTTACCGACCGCGCCAAGGGCTTTTTGCAGGCGGCGCAGACGATCGCGATCCGCATGAACCACCAGCGGATTTCGCCCGAGCATGTCGCGAAAGCACTGCTCGAAGACAATCAGGGCATGGCCGCCGGGCTGATCGCCAAGAGCGGCGGCGATGCCGCGCGCGCCGTACAGGGCGTGGACGCGCTGCTCGCCAAGGTGCCCGCGGTGTCGGGGTCGGGCGCGCAGGCGACCCCGGGCCTCGACAATGATGCCGTGCGCCTGCTCGACCAGGCCGAGCAGGTCGCAACCAAGGCCGGCGACGGCTTCGTCACCGTCGAGCGGCTGCTGCTCGCGATGGTACTGGCGGCGGGCACGCCGGTCGCCAAAGCCTTCGCCGACGCGGGCGTGAAGGCGGACGCGCTCAACGCCGCGATCAATGACCTGCGCGGCGGGCGCACCGCCGACACGGCGAGCAGCGAAGACCGCTACGAAGCGCTCAAGAAATTCGCCCGCGACCTCACCGAAGTCGCGCGCGAGGGCAAGCTCGATCCGGTCATCGGCCGCGACGAGGAGATCCGCCGCACGATCCAGATTCTCGCGCGCCGGACCAAGAACAACCCGGTGCTGATCGGCGAAGCCGGGGTAGGCAAGACCGCGATCGCCGAAGGCCTCGCGCTGCGCATCGTAAACGGCGACGTGCCCGACAGTTTGAAGGACCGCCGCCTGCTGTCGCTCGACATGGGCGCGCTGATCGCCGGCGCCAAATATCGCGGCGAGTTCGAGGAGCGCCTCAAGGGCGTGCTCGACGACGTCAAGGCCGCCGAGGGCGAGATCATCCTCTTCATCGACGAGATGCACACGCTGGTCGGCGCGGGCAAGGGCGAGGGTGCGATGGACGCCTCGAACCTCCTGAAGCCCGCGCTCGCGCGGGGCGAACTCCACTGCATCGGCGCGACGACGCTCGACGAATATCGCAAGCATGTCGAAAAGGACCCCGCGCTCCAGCGGCGCTTCCAGCCGGTCTTCGTCGGCGAGCCGACGGTCGAGGATTCGATCTCGATCCTGCGCGGCATCAAAGAGAAGTACGAGCTGCACCATGGCGTGCGGATCACCGACGGCGCGATCGTTGCCGCCGCGACGCTGTCGAACCGCTATATCTCCGACCGCTTCCTGCCCGACAAGGCGATCGACCTGATGGACGAGGCGGCGAGCCGTATCCGCATGGAGGTCGAATCGAAGCCCGAGGAGATCGAAAACCTCGATCGCCGCATCATCCAGATGAAGATCGAGGAATCGGCGCTCGGCAAGGAAAGCGACGCCGCGTCGAAGGACCGGCTCACGACTTTGCAGTCCGAACTCGCCAATCTCGAGCAGCAGTCGGCCGAGATCACCCAGAAGTGGCACGCCGAAAAGGACAAGATCCACGCCGAGGCCAAGATCAAGGAAGAGCTCGACGCCGCGCGTTCGGCGCTCGACCAGGCGCAGCGCGCGGGCGACCTCGCGAAGGCGGGCGAGCTCAGCTACGGCACCATCCCAGGCCTCGAGAAGCAGCTCGAAGCGGCGCAGGCCGCGGCGGGCAATGCGATGCTGCGCGAGGAAGTCACCGCCGACGATATCGCCGCGGTGGTCAGCAAATGGACCGGCATCCCCGTCGACCGGATGATGGAAGGCGAGCGCGAGAAATTGCTCGCGATGGAATCGACACTCGAAAAGCGCGTGATCGGCCAGGACGATGCGGTGCGCGCCGTCTCGACCGCGGTGCGCCGCGCGCGTGCGGGGCTTCAGGATCCCAACCGCCCGCTCGGCAGCTTCCTCTTCCTCGGCCCGACGGGCGTCGGCAAGACCGAGCTCACCAAGGCGCTCGCGCGCTTCCTGTTCGACGACGACAATGCGATGGTCCGCATCGACATGTCCGAATTCATGGAGAAGCACAGCGTCGCGCGGCTCGTCGGCGCGCCGCCGGGCTATGTCGGTTATGAAGAGGGCGGCACGCTCACCGAAGCCGTGCGCCGCCGGCCCTATCAGGTCGTGCTGTTCGACGAGGTGGAGAAAGCGCACCCCGACGTGTTCAACATCCTGCTCCAGGTGCTCGATGACGGGCGCCTCACCGACGGGCAGGGCCGCACGGTCGATTTCACCAATACGCTCATCATCCTGACCTCGAACCTAGGCAGCCAGGCGATCGCGGCGCTCCCCGACGACGCGCCGATCGAACAGGCCGAACCCGCGGTGATGGAGGTCGTGCGTGCGCATTTCCGGCCCGAGTTCCTGAACCGGCTCGACGAGATCGTGCTCTTCAACCGCCTCGCGCAGCAGCATATGGGCGGCATCGTCGACATCCAGGTCGCGCGCGTCCAGAAGCTGCTCAATGATCGCAAGGTGACGCTCGACCTCAGCGACGCCGCGCGCGCCTGGCTCGGCCGAGTCGGCTACGACCCCGTCTATGGCGCAAGGCCGCTCAAGCGTGCGGTGCAGAAATATCTGCAGGACCCGCTCGCCGACCTGATCCTGAAGGGCGAGGTCAAGGACGGCTCGACGATCAAAGTCGACGAAGGCGACGGCGCTCTCAAGCTGACCGCAGCGTAACAAAAAAGGGCGGCAGAAATGCCGCCCTTTTCTTTTGATCCGAGACCGGCCCTAGAGGCCGAGGCTCGCAAGGTTCACCTTCACCCCCGCATAGACGTAACGCCCGCGGAAGCTCGACGGATAGTTGAGCTCGCCGACATCGGGATCGCGACCGAAGATATTGTTCACGCCGGCATAGAATTGGAAACGCTCGTCGTCGGTCTTGAAGCCGAGCTGGACGTCATGTTCCCATTTCTCGCGATAGAAGATGTATTTCGGATCGACGAGATCGGGGTTCGCCTCGATCTGCTCGGTGGTGAAGCGCCGCGTCTTGCTGAAATAGTTGACGCCATAGTTCAGCGACCAATTGTCCTTCACCCAGGTGATGTCGAGCGTGCCGTTCCATTTCGGCGCGAACGCCTCGGTCCGGTCGTTGTCGACCTCGGCCCCCGGGGTCGAGATGAAGGTCAGGCTATCGAGATAGCCGCCCGCGAGCCGCAGATTGAACTGGCCAAGGCTGTCGCTCGGCCGGAAGGCATAGTTGATCGTGAAGTCGGCGCCCGACGTCGCGAACTGCGACACGTTGAGCGGCCGCAGCAGATAGTCCGAAACGAACCCGGTCGACGGATCGCGGGTGATCAGGTCGCAGAACTGGTTGTCGAGCGTTGGCTGATCGACGCAGGCGTTGGTGAGGTCCTGCGCGGTCGCCGTCGTGATCGCATTGGCGATCTTGATGTCATACCAGTCGAAGGTCGCGACCAGCCCCGGAATGAAGGTCGGCCGCAGCACCACCCCCGCGGTCCAGGTCTTCGCCGTTTCCTCGTTGAGGAAGGGCGTGCCGATCGTCCGGCCCGGCAGCGACGCCGTCGCCTGCGGATCGTTCGTAGGATTGAAGGTCGCGGGATCGATGCCGAGCGCGGTCAGCGTCGCGTTGCAGTTGGCGACGCGGAACGACGTGCCTTCGGCGAGGTTGGTCGGATCGCACGGATCGTCGATGAACGAGAAGGTCCCGTTCTGCGGCGCGAACAATTCGGTCAGGTTCGGCGCGCGCACGGCCTCCGAATAGGTGCCACGGAAGCGGATGTCGCGCACCGGTCCCCAGGTGCCGTCGACCTTCCACGTCGTCGTGCTGCCGATCGTCGAATAATCCGACACACGGATCGCCGCACCGAACTGCAGGATATCGGCGAACGGCATGCCGCGCAGCACTGGGATATTGATTTCGGCAAAGGCTTCCTTAACGTCGAAGCTCCCGCTTTCGGGGAATTGCGCCGCCAGATCGGCGAGCGCATCCTGGACGAGGAAAGCGTCGGGGACGAAGTTCGACTTTTCCTTCCGATATTCGGCGCCCAATGCAAAGCCGATCGGGCCGCCAGGCAGTTCGAACACCGCACCGGTGTCGCCCGATACCGAGGCGCTGACCACATGCTGCTGTACTTTGACGCGGTTGGCGAGGTCGACGTTGATCCAGTCGAGCGCCGCCTTGCTCGGCGAACCTTCGCCGAAGATGTTCAGCGGCACGCAGCCGCTGTTCGCGCCGGGGGTGAAGGTGATCGGCGTCGTGTTGGCGCCGATGATGATCCCATTGGGGTCGTTCAGCGGCGCGGTCGGATCGAGTGTCGAGCGGCAGACGATATTGCCGTTCGGCGTTCCGGTCGTGAACGCGCCCTGGTCGACCGCATCGAGCGCCGCGAAATATCGGTCGCGCAGGCGGTAATTGGTGCTCAGGAACTGCGTCTTGGTCTGGCCGTAGACATAGCTCACCTCATAGGTGAGATTGTCGGTGAGCCGGCCGTCGAAGCCGAGCACCCCGCGATAGGTGTCGCGCTCGGCATATTCGCCGCGCACCCCGAGGTCGAAATTGTCGCGACTGACAAGAACGCCATCGGGAAGGAAGCCAGCTTCGCCGAAGATTCCGAGCGACAGCGCATCGGGCACGATCGCGTTCCGGATCGCAGCGGGAATGAACGGGTTGTCGGCCTGCACCGTCGTGAAGAAGTCGAACGACGGCTGCGCGAAGGAGAAGTTCTTCGTTTTGACGTACTTGCCCTCGACGAAGAAGCGCAGCGCGTCGCTGAACTCGTAGCTGCCGAGCAGGTTGATATTATGCTTCTCGGTCTTGGGCTGGAGGTCGCCCTGATAGCCCGCGATCGGGGTGCTGTCGCCGCCCTGCACCACGCCGCCCGAACCGGGGATCGCGGTTCCAAGGTCGTAAATCTTGCCCGCGCCGGTGAAGTCGGGCGAAAAGTCGATATCGACATCGACCGCGCCGCCCGGCGCGCTGTCGGCATAGCGGATGTCGTTGTAAAGGATGCGGTCGACGATGTTCGGGACGTCGGGGAAATCGGCGAGGTTGCGGCGGAAGCTGAACAGGCCGAGGTTGCGCCCGGTCTTGCGCGCATCGGCGGGCACCCGCGAATCGCGGTTATATTCGTAGGACAGCGCGACATTGCCGCGATCTTCCGAGAAATTGGTGCCCACGGTCAGCGCGCCATAGATGTTGTTCGCGTCGCCGCGTGACGAAATGCCCGTCTGGAAGCGCGCGTCGATGCCCTCGAAATCGCGCTTGAGCACGAAGTTGACGACGCCCGACACGCCATCGGCGCCGTACACCGCCGACACGCCGCCGGTGAGCACGTCGATCCGGTCGATCAGCGCGTTGGGGATGGTGTTGATGTCGACCGACGAGGTGCCGGTGATCCCCGAAATATGGCGGCGGCCGTTGACGAGCACGAGCGTGCGTTCGGTGCCGAGGTTGCGCAGGTTGAGCAAATTGACCCCGACCCCGCCGAACAGCGCGGTCGATCCGCCGGCATCGGCGGTCGTGCTCGATCCGAGCAGCGCCGGATTCTGGACGAGCAGATCGGTGAGGTTGGTAAGGCCTGATTGCTGGATCGTCTCGCTGCTGATCGAAGTGACCGGATTGGGCGAATCGGCTTCGGGCCGCGCGATGCGCGACCCGGTGACCACGATGGCCTCGCCATCGTCGGCCGCGGCGTCGGCGACGGCATCATCGGCGGGCGCTTCCTGCGCGAAGGCGGGGGCGGCACAAAGCGCCAGGCCGAGGGCCAATGGCGCGGCACCGCGGCGCAGGCTTGCCAGAACGACGAGATTTTTCACGGATGGGACTCCCTTTTTGTCATCAACAAAAGGTGAGCCATGGCAGGGGGCGGCGCGCGCCAACAGGCAGCGCGCTCCGTCATCCGGCACGACCCACCCCACATCGTGCACTGAAGGATTATCCTTAATTTTCTGTTATTTCGGTGAATCCCCGGTGCAAAACCAACATGCAGGGGCCACGTGCCAAAACAAGCATGGTCCGGCCAAGCGACGTGGGGCTTCGACGAACGGTCGTCAGACGCGCGGATAGTGGCGCGCATCGACCGTGCATTACGTGCCGCGATAATTTAGTTGCTGTGGTTGACCGGTGCGCGCGTCATCGCTTCGGCGGTTTGGCGGGCATCCTGATTTTCCTTCGCCCACACCGCCTTCCACTGTTCATTGGTGTGGCAGACGCGGTTCTTCTTCACCAGTGAGCCGATCTCGAGCGTCTTGCGGCATTTGATGAAATAGGGATGGGCCGGCGCGAGTCCGACGTTATACGCCTTGATCTCGGTCGGCGTCATCTCCGACGGCTTCCGCGTCGGCGGCGCGCGATCGGCAGCGGGATCGGGAGCCGCGGCCGACACAGCCAGTGCAAGCGCTGTCAATATCGTCAACATCGAGACCGCCTTTCCTTCAACGGGGTTCGTCCGCCGCGCCTATTGCGGGCGTCTGGGAATGATGACCAACTGGTCGGCGGGTTCCTGCGGATTTGTCCAGCCGCGTGCGAGCGTCTCCATCGTATCGCGGGCATCCTGATTGCCCTTGTCGACGATCCGTCGCCACTGTGCATTCGTGTTGCACACCCGCAACTTCTTCACCAGCGAGCCGATTTCCTCGATCTTGCGGCATTTGATATAATTGGGATCGGCAAACGCCAGCCCTTCATTATGCGCATCGATTTCGGCCCCGGTCATTTCCGAAGGGGTCCGCGCGAGGGGCATGTCGTCGCTCGCCGATGCCGCAGCCGGGGCAGCCAGCATCAACGATATGGATAATATGGGACGCGCACGCATCATCATCTCCCCATCGGCTGCGTCAGTTCGAACCGCCCGCCGCCTTGCTCGTCATCGCCTCGGCGGTGTCGCGCGCATCCTGGTTGCCCTTCGCCGACACTTCCTTCCACTTCTCGTTG
Organism: Sphingopyxis sp. GW821-FHT02C12; assembly: GCF_059421785.1. Lineage (NCBI taxonomy): Bacteria > Pseudomonadati > Pseudomonadota > Alphaproteobacteria > Sphingomonadales > Sphingopyxidaceae > Sphingopyxis > Sphingopyxis sp. GW821-FHT02C12. The sequence goes on along the minus strand of NZ_JBWKVQ010000001.1, from coordinate 1,398,218 downwards.
GTGTAGCACACCCGGTTCTTCTTCACGAGCGAACCGATTTCGAGCGTCTTGCGGCATTTGATATAATAGGGATGGGTCTGCGCCAGCCCCTCGTTATACGCCTTGATCTCGGTCGGCGTCATCGCCGAGGGCGCCTTGGTCGGCGGCGCGCGGTCGTCTTCGGCCGCCTGGGCGACCGGAGCCGCAACCAGCAACGCGGCAAACAGGGTCACATATTTACGCATCGAATATCCTCCTCGCCGCCGGGCGGGCCGGCGGCATCCAGGCGATATCATATGTCGGCGTGCACCCCTTCGCCAAGCGGAATCTCCAGTCGAAACCATGGCCGCGAGCGGGCGCCGGTTCAGCGCGGAATGGCGAAGCCCGTCGCGTCCGCGGCGGCGAAATAGCGGGTCAAAAGCTCCTGCTCGCGCGGGGTCAGATGCGGGTTCCAGACGTCGAAGATCAGCACCGCGCGCAGATCGTCGCTGTCGTTCCACGCCTCATGTTCGATCGTGTCGTCGAAGGCGAAGGCCTTGCCCTCCTCCCACGCCCGCGTCTCGCCCCCGACCCGGAAACCGCAGCCCGGCGGTACCATGAGCGGCAAATGGACGATCGCCCGGGTGTTGGTCACCCCGGTGTGCGCGGGGATTCGTGTGTGGGGTTTCAGCAGCGAAAAAAAGGCGCTCGGCGATCGGCCCGGAATATGCGCGCCCGGTACCGCGGCGAACGCCGCCGCGGTCGCCGGGCAGCGGTCGAGTACCGCCGGATTCGGCTCGCCATATTCCCACAGGAAGCACGCCCCCCAATCGAGCCGGTTGTCGAGCGGCGACCAGATCGATGTCGGCGTTCCCGCCTCCATCCGCACATAGGGACGCAGCGCATCGCCGGGATCGTCGAGCAGCGCCGCGAGTTCGGCACGGATCGCATCGGTCTGCGCCTCGACGTCCGCAAACCAGGAAAAATGGTCGCGGTCGAAAAATTCGTCGGCGGGCAGGAACGGATAATAGAGCCCCGCGCATTCGTTTCGATAGATGCGCCGCCGCCCGAGCGCACTCGTTACAAAGGCATTGCTGCGGCGCGCCTCAGTCTCGGACAGGTCGCCGTGCATCGGCGCGAGCGCGCCGGTGACGGCAGCGAACATCGTGTCGGTCGCCCCCGCGATAAAGGCCTGGCCGTGCGCCAGCAGCGGTGCGAGCGGCGGCGGCATCGGATCGAGCTGGCCGCCGAGCGCGGTCGCCGCGCTCCACGCGCCGAGCGCCGCGCCAAGTTCGCCGCGCGCCTCGTGCCGCTCGGCCTTGCGAACCCATGCCATCAGGTCGCGCCGGTCGACCGCCAGCGCGGCATCGAGCGCCGCCAGTTCGCGCCCGTCGTCGCCGAGCGCACGCCAGGCCGACGCGAGGTTGCGTTGCAGCGCGCCCGATTGCGGGTCGGCGGCGGCGGCGGCGGAAAAATGGGTCACGGCGGCAGCGGGATCGCTCGCCTGAAGCGCCGCGATGCCCAACCGGTTGGCCTCGACGGCCGATGCAGGCTGAGAAGAGCTGGTCATGGCCATGCTTGCCATCGGCGGATGCAATCGGCAAGGTCGATTGATGACCGCCGCGCCTTCCGTGACCGCCATTATCGGCGATGCCGAATGGCTGGCGCACCGCTACGATCCCGGCCACGACACCTTTCATTTTCGCCGCGTCGGACGCGAAGCGCGGGCGGTCGTTCCCTTCCTGACCGATGCCTGCCTCGGCGAGGACGCGGCGGCGGTCGTGCTGGCGCGGAAGGACTGCCGCGCGGCGACAGCGAACGCCCCGGCGCCGCTGCATTTTCTTTTCCATTCGGCCTATTGCGCCTCGACGATGCTCGTCCAGGCGCTCGACCAGCCGGGGGTCGCGACCGGCCTCTCCGAGCCGGTCCTGCTCAACGACATGGTCGGCTGGCGACGGCGCGGCGCCGCGCCGCAAGAGCATGGCCGGGTGATGGACGACGCGATGGCGATGCTCGGCCGCCCTTTCCGTCCGGGAGAGGCGGTGGTGGTGAAGCCATCGAACATCTTCAATCCGCTGGCGCGTGGCGCGTTGACGCTTCGCCCGCAGGCGCGCGCGATCCTGCTCCACGCGCCGCTCCGCGCCTTTCTGTTGTCGGTCGCACGCAAGGGCATGTGGTGCCGGCTGTGGTGCCGCGAACTGCTCGAAAATTACCTCGCCGACGGGTTCGTCGCACTCGGGTTCGAGCCGCGCGACTATTTCCGCCAGTCCGACCTGCAAATCGCCGCGGTCGGCTGGCTCGCCCAGCAACAGGCCTTTGCCGCGCTCGCGGCATGGGCGCCCGATCGCATCGCGACGCTCGACAGCGAGACGCTGACCGCCGACCCCGCCGCGGCGGTGCTCGGCGCCGCGCGCCATTTCGGACTCGCCGCGGACCCGGCGCACATCGCGGTCCATCCCGCGCTTGCCCGCAACAGCAAGTCGGGCGCCCCCTTCGCGCCCGGCGAGCGTCAACGCGACCTTGCGGCGGCGGAGGCCGCCTATGGCGAAGAGATCGAGCAGGTCGCCGGCTGGGCGGCCGTCGTCGCCGAACAGGCCGGCATCCCGCTGGCCTTGCCGCGCAGGCTCGCCATCGCCTGACGCCACGGCGTCACCTCAGCCACCGGTTCGTGCGGATTACCGCAGGCAAAGAAAAAGGGGCGGACATTGCTGTCCGCCCCCGATTCCTGTGCTTGGCTGAAGAAGACTAGAACTTCAGCTTCGCCGACACCGCGTAGCGGCGGCCCAGCGCGTCGTAGGTCGACGGATAGGTGTTGCCGCTGTTGTACGTGGTCGAACCCAGCGAGTTGCCGACGATCGGCGGCTTCTGGTTGAGCATGTTCTGCACCGTCGCCGTGAAGGTCAGGTTTTCGCTGACGTTGAACCGCGCGGTCAGGTCGAAATAATGCTTCGCCTTGATCTTGCGGAACTCGGGATTGACCATGCAACCGCCGGTGTCGGTCGTTTCCGGATTCGGACAGTCGCCCGGATTTTTAAGCGCGAAGTCGAGATCGTCCTTCAACTGCTCCGGCTCGAACGAAACGCTATCCTGCCAGCGCCACAGCAACGAAAGGTCGACCTTGTCGAAGCCCAGCGTGAAGCGGTTCGAGAACTGGAGCTCGGGCTGGATCGAACCGGTGAACGAGCAGTTCACGCTGTAGTAGCCAACGCATTCGCGGTTCAAGCTTTCCGGATCAGCGGCATTGGCCTTGAACTTCGAGTGACGCGTCCAGTTGCCGACGAACGACCAGTCGAGGCTGGCGAAGCCCAGATCGGCGTTATAGTTCAGCAGCAGGTCGACGCCGTCGGTGTACAGGCGACCGAGGTTGTTGGTCGTACCGAACAGGCCCGGCGTGGTCGCCGGATCGCCGTCGAGACCACCGGTCAGCGGGTTACGGCGAATTGCCGTACAAGCCGGATCGGTGGCGCTGCCCGCGGTGAGGTTATCGAAGCAGGCGCTGATGATGTCACCCGGCAGCGGCGTGCCCAACACGTCGTTGATCTTGATGTTGTAGTAGTCGATCGACATGTTGAAACGCGGCAGGAAGTCGGGCTGCCACACCACACCCAAGGTCCAGGTATCGGCCTTTTCCGGCTGCAGGTTCAGGTTACCACCGGTGGTGATGTTCGCCTGAGCTGCGGTCGGGTTGGTGATCGAACCGATCGTGCCGGCCGGAGCGCCCTGTGCGATACAGACAGCGCGCAGGTTGGCGTTCGCCGGCAACGTCGGACCCGTGCCAGCGCACGGATCAATGCCGAGGTTGGTCAAACCGACGCTCGTCGGCGTGAACAGTTCGCCGATGTTCGGCGCACGCACAGCGCGGCTGTAGTTACCACGGAACTTGACGCCCGCACCCGGTTCCCAGCTGCCGCCGGCTTTCCAGGTGGTGGTGTTGTACCCGCCGGCGCCGTTGATGCTGTAATCCGAATAACGGATACCGGCTTCGAGGGTCAGGCTTTCGAAGAAAGGCTTGTCCTCGATCAGCGGCGCGACGATTTCGGCATAGGCCTCATAAACGTCATAGCCGCCGTCGATGTCGGGAGCCGCACCGCCGGCGCCGCCGAGTTCACCCGCCGTCTTGGCGAGAAGGTCCGATTGCTGCTGCGCCTTGTACTTGCGATATTCACCGCCGATCGCGAAGCCGATCGGCTGGACGGCACCCGGCGAAGCGAAGCCCAGGTCGCCCGAGATGATCGCGCGGACCTGTGCCAGCGACGTGCGGTTCACCGACGTGCTGTTTTCCTGGAGATAATCGGCCATCGCAGGCGTGATCGAGCCTTCGGGGCCGAACAGATTGACGGGAACGCAGGCCGCGTTGCCGCTCTGGCAGGTCACGCCGTCGTTCGACAGTGCGGCTTCGCGGAAGCGCGACTGCAGCGTGTAGCCCTGGATCGTCTGGATATTTTCCGATTCGCCATAGGCACCCTCGATGCTCCAGTCGAGCGTGTCGGTGATGCCGCCACGGGCGCCGATGCGATAGTCGAAGAAGGTCGTCTGATAGTCGCTGATACGCGGACCGACTTCCGGCGTGCGGCGATTCAGCGTTGCCGCCGGATTCGACTGATAGCCTTCGCCGTCGCTAACAACGCCGTCGTTGTTGACGTCGAACGGCACGAGGACACTGTTCAGACCGATTTCACGATAATTCGGGTCCGAACGACCAGTCGCCGTTGCGGCGGCCGCACATTCGTCAACCGAAAAACGCGCCGTATAGATGTCGGGGCGGCTGTTGACGTCAAACGCGCAAAGCTGAGCCCGCAGCGATGCCGGCAGGAACGGGTTGTTGAGGTTGATCGGAACCGAACCGCCGAACGAACCCGACGGCGCGATGATCGTCGAAACGGTCTGCTTCGAGAACATGCCGCGCGTGTAGACCTCAACCGCATCGGACACTTCATAATTGGCCTGGCCATAGATATTGAAGCGCTCGAACGGCGTCTGGAAGATGTTGAACGGGTTGAAGTTGAAGGTCTGGAACGTGCCGACGGCCTGGCCAGCGGCATTCACCTGACGGACGCCGCCATTGGCTGCACCGCCGGGATTGGCAGCATAGATCGGCGTATCATCGGGGTTGCGACCGACGAAGACCGATTCAGGCGTGATGTTCGGCGTGCCGCCCGCAAGCAACGGACGCGTGCCCGAGAAGCGCGACGGGACCGAGGTGCCCGAACCGCCAGTGCCGCCGGTATAGCTGTCGACCTGGTTGACCGAGAACGGACGCGCGCCCTGATAGACGGGGTCGGCCTGCTGGTAACCGATGCTCAGCACGGCGTTGCCGCGGCCATCGTCGAAGTTCGCACCGATGGTGGCGTCGACGCGGAAGACGTTGCCGTCACCCTGCTCGGTGATCTGCTCCGAAGCCGTGACTTCCAGACCGGCGAAATCGCGCTTGGTGATGAAGTTGACGACGCCGGTGATGGCGTCGGCACCATAGGTGGTCACCGCGGCGCCGGTCAGCGCGTCGACGCGCTCGATCAGGGCCAGCGGGATGTTGTTAAGGTCGACGCGGCCGTTGACGTCCGACGGCGCGACGCGGTTGCCGTTCAGCAGCACGATGTTGCGGGTCGAGCCGAGGCCACGAAGATCGACGTACGAAGCGCCGCCGTTGCCGTTGTTGACGGCCGAACCGATGTTGGCGACGACGCCCGGCAGTTCGCGCAGAACTTCTTCCGCGGTGTTCGACTGCTTCAGCTCGATCGTGTCCGACGTGGTCACGTTGACCGGCGTCGACTGCTCGAGGTTCGGGTTGCGGATCAGCGAACCGGTGACGACGATTTCCTTTTCGGCCGCCGCACCGTCTTCTGCGTCCTGCGCGAAGGCAGGAACCGAAACGAGCGCAACGCTCAGCACCAGCGGTGCGGCGCCCAGTTTCAGCTTGGAATATTGGGTTTTCTTCACAGTGCAGTCCCTTGCTACTGATGGATAAGATACCCGGACCCCCATTGCGCCGGCAAAACGCCAGCGCACAGATGCCCCGATAGCGTGCGGGATGATCCTTCATTCATGTGGAGTAAAGGGAATTTCCGGCGCTTCCGGCGGTTTCACCGGCCATTGTGACGTATTTGCAACAAGTGCGAGGGCGCGCGAAATTCTATGATGCGTCGCAGCATGTTATGCGACATAAAGTTACGCCGGTTACGAAATCGCCCGCGGCCTCAGTTCCCCATCGGCCCCGCGAGCTTGCCCGGATCGAGGCGCGCATCGCGCCATTTCATGCCCCAGTGCATATGCGGACCCGTCGCGCGGCCGGTTTGCCCCACCGTGCCCAGCCGCTGCCCCTGGACGACGCGGTCGCCGACCTTCACGTCGAGCCGCTGACAGTGGAGAAAGGCGCTGTTCAGCCCCATGCCGTGATCGACGATCAGCAGATTGCCCTCGAGCGTGAAGGGCGACCCCGCCGCGAGGACGACGACCCCGTCGGCGGGCGCGACGAACGGCGTGCCCGCCGGCACCGCGATATCGGCGCCGCTGTGATAACTGCCCGGCTTGCCCTGATAGACGCGCTGCGAGCCGAAGAAGCCCGATCGCCGTCCGGTCACCGGCCAGATGAAGCGCTGGCGCCAGCCGTCCGAGGCGTGATCGACGCGGCGCGCCTCGGCGATCTGCGCCAGTTCGGCGGGGCGGCGGCGCTCGAACTCGGCGTCGCTCGACGCGCCGCCGCGATAGGGGGCGTTGATATTCTCGATCCGCCAGTTGCCGGGCGCGACGCTTAGCCCGCGTTCGATCGTGTGGCCGTCGGCGAAGGTCGCGACGAGCCGCGCCGTCGCAGCGGCATCGCGGTCGAAGGCGATCAGGAAGGCGCCGTCGTCGGTCGTCGCAACCGGCCTGCCGTCGAGCGTCAGCGCCGCGATTCCGCTCGGCGCCTGCCCGACCATGGCGCCGCCCTGCTCGGCCGTGCCCCGCAGCGTGAAATCGCGGCGGAGCGGCGCGATCGGGCCGACCACCACCGGCTGCGGCGGCGCGACGGCCTCGACCCGCGGCGGAGGCGGCGGCAGCGCAGCCGACTCGCTGGCCGGGGGGACGCAGCTTCCCGCAACGATCAGCAGCGGCAGCGCGGCACCATAGCGCCGCCAGCGTCGGTGGCGCCTCATGCCCTGGATTCGAGCGCCGCCTGCACCGAAATCGCCGCGCTCGCATAGGGCTCCTGCCGTGCGACCGACCAGTAGCGCAGCTCGTCGAGCCCGATCGGCACCCCGGTCACCGCGCACAGCACATGATCGCCCGGCGACAATATCCGAAAGCCGTTGGGCCCGAACTGCAGGCGGGCGAGGCGGTTGCGGCTGGCGATCAACATGGTCGGGGGTCCATTCGGTGACGATATTCGCGCCGACCATAGCAGCTTCGGCGTGCCCGGCCAGCCCCGGCGACGTCAGAAAAGCTCGCCCTGCCCCCGTTTCGGCGCGTCCGGCGACGGCTTGCGCGCCGGTTTGGCCGCGGCCGGAAGAGGCGGAGCGGCATCGCCGCCCGCCACCTGCACCGGCAATTCGCCGTCGGCGAACTGCAGCCGCAGATGCCCCGCCTGCTCGGCCTTCGCCGCGGTCGTGACGATCGCGCCGCCGGTATCGCGCACCATCGCATAGCCGCGCGACAGCAGCGCGCGCGGGTCGAGGCTGTCGAGCAATCGCCCCAGTCCTTCGATCCGCGCCCGGTCGCGGTCCCAGCGCCGCGCCAGCAGCGAAGACCGGAGCGCGCCCGACCGCGTCGCGAGCCGCTCGGCGATCACCGCCAGCCGGTGGCGCTGGCTGCGGTCGAGCCGGTCGCCCGAATCGTCGAGCCGCTGGCGCTGCGGCGCATAGAGCGCCTCGCGGCGCGGCAAATGCCGCGCCAGCGCGGTCAGCCGCTCGCCCGCCAGCGCCTGATGCCGGTTCGCCGCCGCGATCATCCGTCCCGCGCGCTGGAGCAGCAGTTCCTGCAATTCGGCGCGCACCGGCACCGCCATCTCGGCGGCCGCCGTCGGCGTCGGCGCGCGGCGGTCGGCGGCATAGTCCGCAAGCGTCGTATCGGTTTCGTGCCCCACGGCGCTGATCGTCGGGATCCGGCAGTCGGCGATCGCCCGCACGACGACTTCCTCGTTAAACGCCCACAGATCCTCGATCGAGCCGCCGCCGCGCGCGACGATGACGAGGTCGGGGCGCGGCACCGGCCCGCCGGGCGCGATCGCGTCGAAGCCGCGGATGGCGTTCGCGACCTGCGCCGCGGCGCCGTCGCCCTGCACCAGTACCGGCCAGACGATGACATGCATCGGGAACCGGTCGGCGAGGCGGTGGAGAATGTCGCGGATCACCGCGCCGGTCGGCGAGGTCACCACACCGATTACACGCGGCAGGCGCGGCAGGGACTGCTTGCTGTCCTGGTCGAACAATCCCTCTTCGCCGAGCCGCGCCTTCAATTTCTCGAAGAGCAGCATCAGCGCGCCCTCGCCCGCGACCTCGAGCGTGTCGACCACCAGCTGATATTTGGAGCGCCCCGGATAGGTGGTGAGCTTGCCGGTCGCGATCACCTCGATCCCGTCCTCGGGCCGGAAGGCGAGGCGCGCCGCCTGCCCCTTCCACATCACCATGTCGATCAGCGCATTATCGTCTTTCAGCGCGGCATAAAAATGCCCCGACGCCGCGCGCTTGGCACCCGACAGCTCGCCCCTGACCCGAACCCGCGCAAAGCCGTCCTCGACCGTGCGCTTGATCGCCGCCGACAATTGGCTGACCGATAGCGGCGGCACATTGTCGCCGGGCGCCGCCTCGGCTAACAGCCGCGCCGCGGGGTCGGTTTCGGACGCCGGATCGGGAAAAGGGACTGCCATGAATATCCTGCTGGTCGGCTCGGGTGGCCGCGAACATGCGCTGAGCTGGCAACTGGCACAATCGCCGTCGTGCGCCAAGCTCTATGCCGCGCCCGGCAGCCCGGGGATCGAGGCCCATGCCGAATGCGTCGCAATCGGCGTCGACGATCTCGATGGTCTTACCGCCTTCTGCACCGCCCACGCGATCGACTTCGTCGTCGTCGGTCCCGAGGCGCCGCTCGTCGCCGGCCTCGCCGACCGGCTGCGCGCGCTTGGCATCGCGACCTTCGGCCCCGGCGCCGCGGCGGCGCGGCTCGAAGGCAGCAAGGGCTTCACCAAGGACCTGTGCGCCCGCGCGTCGATCCCGACCGCCGCTTATGCCCGCTGCACCAGCGCCGAGGAAGCGCATGCGGTGCTCGAAGGCTTCGACATCCCGGTCGTGATCAAGGCCGACGGCCTCGCCGCGGGCAAGGGCGTGATCATCGCCGAGACCGCCGAAGACGCCGCCGCCGCCATCGACGACATGTTCGACGGCGCCTTCGGCGGCGCGGGTGCCGAGGTGGTGATCGAGGAATTCATGACCGGCGAGGAGGCAAGCTTTTTCGCGCTGTCCGACGGCACCGACGTCATGGCGTTCGGCAGCGCGCAGGACCACAAACGCGTCGGCGACGGCGACGTCGGTCCGAACACCGGCGGCATGGGCGCGTACAGCCCCGCACCGGTCCTCACCCCCGACCTCGAAGCGGCGGTGATGGACCGCATCATCCGCCCGACCGTGGCGACGCTCGCCGCCGAGGGCACGCCCTATATCGGGGTGCTGTTCGCGGGGCTGATGCTCACCGACACGGGGCCGAGGCTGATCGAATATAACGCGCGTTTCGGCGACCCCGAATGCCAGGTGCTGATGATGCGTTACACCGGCGACCTCGCCGCGCTGCTCCATGCCGCCGCGACCGCCGCGCTGGCCGGGGCGACCCCGCCCGCTTTCACGAGCGACTATGCGCTGACCGTGGTGATGGCGGCGAACGGCTATCCGGCGACCCCCGCAAAGGGCGGCGTCATCCATGGCATCGCCGACGCCGAAAGCGGCGGCACGCGCGTCTTCCACGCCGGCACCGCGCGCGAAGGCGAAACCATCGTCGCGGCGGGCGGGCGCGTGCTGAGCGTCACCGCGACCGGCCGCACCGTCACCGAGGCGCAGGCGCGGGCCTATGCCGCCGTCGACAAGCTCGATTTCGCAACCGGCTTCTGCCGCCGCGACATCGGCTGGCGCGAAGTCGCGCGCGAAGCGAAATAGGCGGTGCTGGACGGCGCGGACGCGCGCGCATAGGCTGACCGCAACACAGGGAGACTATCATGGTGTGGCTTCAGGAAAATTATGTCATCGCGGTCGTCGGACTCGTCGTCGCGGTCGTGCTGCTATGGTTCCTGTTCGGCCGCAAAAAGGCCGAGGATGTCGCGCCGACCGTTGCCCCGCCCGCCGAACCGAAGAAGCCGCTCGAAGCGGTGAAGCCCGAGATCGTCGCCGCCGAGCCCGCACGCTTCAAGCCGAAGGAACCGGCGCCGGTGCCCGCGCCCCCGGTCGCAGCCCCTCCGCCTCCCCCGCCCCCTGCGCCCGAACCGGTCGTCGAACCGGTACCCGAGACCGAAGCACCGGCGGCACCGGCCGAACCGGTAACCCCGCCGCCGGCTGTCGAGGCGACCGCCGAAGCGGCCCCCGCTCCAGCCCCTGAACCGGCTCCGGCTCCGGCTCCGGCTCCGGCTCCGGCTGTCGCGAAGGCCGATAATCTCCAGCTGATCAAGGGACTCGGCCCCAAACTCGCCGGCCTGCTGAACGGCCTCGGCGTCAGCAGCTTCCAGCAGATCGCCGATTGGACCGACGCCGATATCGCCGCGATCGACCCCCAGCTCGGCGCCTTCCAAGGCCGCATCGCGCGCGACAATTTCGTCGACCAGGCGGGCTATCTGGCGCGCGGCGACAAAGCCGGGTTCGAGGCGAAATATGGCGCGCTGGGCGGCGAACTGTAACGACGGATTTCGACCGATTGCGGACGTTCGACCTCGGCACCAAGCCTACCAGGAAGCGATTATCCTTACCCGGTCGCATGCAAGCGTGCCGCGGTAGCTTCAGCCCCTCGGTTGCCGGTCAAAAGTCGGAGCCCACTCGAATGGCTCGTGTTGCCTGCGGATTTCGTCGGGACTTAGAACTCGGGCAGGCAGCTCGAACCTCTCCGGATCAACGGTTGCGTCGGACACCTCTGACAGCTCGAGCCCCTTGAGGCGGAGAGGAGTGCCGCTCGCGAGAAGTTCGCGCACCTTCGGGTCGTAAACACCGAACCCGAAAAGGTTGGTAAGTGACAAAGCTCTGAGCGTTCCGAAGCGACCTTTGACCAAGCGGGCGAAAGCGCTGCCGATGGGGCTTAGATACTCATCGTCCGAGATGATCAGATCGACTGGCCCAACCTTCCTGTTCGAACCGCGTTCGGCGTAGCCGCGCCCCTTCCACTTTCCGACATTCACCGCACCCTTCTCAACCAAATCGATCTTGGTGAACTGATCGACCAAATCGAGCGATATCCCTCCAGCCTGCCCGGCATCCGCAATCACTGCTTCAAGGTCATTCAGCTTCTTGGCGTAAGGCCCATCGATACCGCGACTGATCGCGTAAACCTCCCCGTCACGGATGAGGAAGTAATCGGACTTTCCGGAAATGTGCAGCCGGGCATCGCCAGCTTCATTGATTTCAATTGTCATGGCCATGTCGAGCTTCTGCTCGAACTCGTCCTCCGATTGGACTTCATAGAGCGCGGACATGTCGGCACTAGCGGGCACAGCGATGACTCCAGAGATAAACGCCAAGGTAAAGGCAGACCAGCGTAGCTTCATGAGCATGACCTCGCGATAGATGCCGGGTTGGAAAGCTAGGTTGGTGGCCGTGAAACAGCAAGGATGCACTTGTTAGCAAAGCAAAGTCCCGATGATCGGACATCCGCTTCCCACCCCAAAGCCGACCCTTCGCCGCCGCCGAAAATAATCCTTTCCTAAATTAGTTCGCTATGTTCCAAACTGGTGGATGGAACCCTCGCCTTCCCCGCCATCCACCCTGTTGCTAGCCGACAGCTGCCTCGCCTTCGTGCCGGTGCCGCAACAACGCCATCGCGCCGACGGCTGGACGCCCGATACGCAAGCGCGCTTCATTCGCGCGCTGGAGGCGATGGGGTCGGTGGGCAAGGCGGCGCGCGCCGTCGGCATGGGCCGTGCCTCAGCCTATCGCCTGCGCGACCGGCCCGGCAGCGCGTCTTTCGCGGCGTCCTGGGATCGCGCGATATCGATGGGGCGCACCTATCAATATAGCATCGCGATCGACCGCGCGATCAACGGCGTGACGACCGTCCGCGTCTTGAAGGGCGGCGCGATCGAAGTCAGCGGCGGCCCCGACATGGCGGTCGTCCATGCCGCACTCCGCGACGAAACCGTGCCGCCGCATGCCGCTAAAGCGACAAAGGAGACAATATGACGGCGTGTGTCCGTATCTTTTGTCGCTTTAAGGTCCGAAACGGCCGCGCCTCACTCCGCCTCGTCGCCCTTCGGCTTGACGATCTCGCTGACGAGCAGCTTGTCGATCTTGCGCCCGTCCATGTCGACGATCTCGAAGCGCCAGCCGCGATCGGTGAATGTCTCGCCTTCCTTGGGCAGATGCTTCAATATCGCGAGCGCATGGCCGGCGGCGGTCGCATAGTCGCGGTCCTCGCCGAGTTCGATCCCCAACCGTTCGGCCATCTGGTCGGCGGGCATCGACCCCGCGATCAGCAGGCTGCCGTCGTCGCGTTCGACCACGAAGGGTTCGCTGCCGATATCCTGGTCCGACGCGAATTCGCCCGCGATCGCCGAGAGCAGGTCGGCGGGGGTCACCAGTCCTTCGAAATGGCCATATTCGTCATGGACGAGCAGCACCGGCACTTCGGCGGCGCGCAGGTTTTCGAGCGCGTCCATCGCGTCGATCTGGTCGTGGATCACCGTCGCGCGGCGCGTGAGCTTTTCGAGGTCGAGCGTCTCGCCGCGGAACAGCGCGCCGGCGATGTCGCGCGCCTGGACGACGCCGATGATGTCGTCGACCGACCCGCGCGCCACCGGCAGCCGCGTGTGCGGGCTTTCGAGCAGCTTGGCGCGCACCGCGTCGGCGTCCGAGGCGATATCGATCCAGTCGACGTCGATTCGCGGGGTCATCACCTCACGCACCGGGCGGTCGGCAAGGCGCACGACGCCCGAGATGATCGCGCGTTCGCTTTCCTCGATCACCCCCGATTTCGACGCCTCGGCGACGATCAGGTGAAGTTCCTCCGCGGTCACCCGGTCTTCGGATTCGCGGCTGAGGCCGAGCAGGCGGAAAACGAGTCCCGAGCTGTTGTTGAGCAGCCAGACGAGCGGCGCGGCAATTTTCGACAGCCACAGCATCGGCCGCGCCATGAAGATCGCGATCGGCTCGGGCGCGCGGAGCGCGAACTGCTTGGGCACCAGTTCGCCCGCGATCAGCGAGAAATAGGTGGTGACCGCGATGACGACCGCGAAACCCGCGGTCAGCGCGGTTTCGTCGTCGAGCCCGAACCAGGCCTGCAGCCGTTCGCCGACTGGCCCACCGAGGCTGGCGCCCGAATAGGCGCCGGCGAGGATGCCGATCAGCGTGATGCCGACCTGGACGGTCGACAGAAAGCGTCCGGGATCGGCGGCGAGTTGGCGTGCCACCGCCGCCCCGCGACTGCCGCGCTTTTGCGCCGCCTGCAGACGCGGGCCGCGCGCCGAGACGATCGCGAGTTCGGATAGCGCAAAAATGCCGTTGAGAAGGATCAGCAAGGCGATGATCGCCACGTCCGACCAGGGAAAAGGGGTCATCAGTTATGTGTCCGGCGCGGTCGCGCCTGGCCCCTGTCAGCTTCGGTCATGGCCACCCTATAGGCGAAAGGTGCCGCGCTGCACAATGGGCGCGCCGCGCCCGGCTCAGCGGGGGTTCAGGCGATGAATGGAACCAGAGGCGCGGCCGGAGGTTATCGGCACAGCGACAGCAACGTCGGCGATCAGCCGTCCGCGCATAAAAGGGAGCGCATCATGAATATCAAGACCATCAAACTGGCCGCACTGGCGGGCATCGCCGCCATCGGCCTGTCGGCCTGCGTCACCGACCCGGTGACCGGCGAAAAGAAGATCTCGAAGGCCGCGATCGGCGGCGTCGGCGGCGCGCTCGGCGGCTATCTGCTCGGCGACCTGATCGGCGGCAAGCACAGCCGCACCGAGGAAATCGTCGGCGCGGGGATCGGCGCGGTCGCCGGCGCGGGCGTCGGCTATTATATGGACCAGCAGGAAAAGAAGCTGCGCGAACGCACCGCCGGCACCGGCATCGACGTCGAGCGCCAGGGCGACCAACTGGTGCTCAACATGCCCGGCGACGTGACCTTCGATTATAACAGCGCGCTGGTGAAATCGCAGTTCCGCAGCGCCCTCGACAGCGTCGCCTCGACCCTCGCCGAATATCCGAGCACCTATATCGACGTCTATGGCCACACCGATTCGACCGGCAGCGACAGCTATAACCAGGGCCTGTCCGAACGCCGCGCCTCGTCGGTCGCCGACTATCTCGGCGGCCGCGGCATCCAGCGCGCCCGCATGGCGACGATGGGTTATGGCGAATCGCAGCTCAAATGCGCGCCCGAACGCAGCGAGGCCGATTATCAGTGCAACCGCCGCGTCGAAATCCGCATCGCGCCGGTGACCCAGAACGACGTGAACAGCGCGCGGTAAACACCGATTCCAGTGGATGGAAGGAGGGCGTCGCCGACAAGGCGGCGCCCTTTTCCGTCGCTCAACCCAGGTTGAAGCTGGCCTTGACCCCGTCGATGACGAATTGCGCCGCCAGCGCGGCGAGCAGCACGCCGAGCAGGCGGGTGATCACCGCCTCGCCCTTGTTGCCGATCAGCCGCATCAATGGCCCCGCCGCGAGCAGGGCGGCGAGCGTCAGCAGCAGCACGAGCAGCAGCGCGCCAAAGATCACGAAGGCGCGGTCGAGGCCATTGTTCTGCGACACCAGCAGCATCACCGAGGCAATCGACCCCGGCCCCGCCAGCATCGGCATCGCCATCGGGAACACCGACACATCCTCGACCTCGGGGGTCGCCTTGACCTTTTCGGCGCGCTGCTCGCGGCGTTCGGTGCGCTTTTCGAACACCATGTCGATCGCGATGATGAACAGCATCAGGCCGCCAGCGATGCGGAAACTGTCGAGGTCGATGTGCAGGAAGCTGAGCAAAGCCTCGCCGAACATCGCGAAGAAGACCAGGATCCCGCCCGCGATGATCGTCGCGCGGATCGCCATCGAACGCCGCTGCACCGCGTTCGCGCCCGTCGTCAGGCTGGCATAGATCGGCGCGCACCCCGGCGGGTCGATCACCACGAACAGGGTGACGAAGGCCGAGATGAAGAGGTCGAGCATCGTCAGGGCTTCTGCGGTGTCGGGGCCGCGACCCGGTCGTCGATCACCGGCGTCATCGCGCTGCCGTCCCACAGCCGCACGGTAACGCGGCGCGCGCCGTCGGGGCTGACGACCGAGGTCCAGCTGAGCGTCTGGTCAGGCGACAGGCCGACCGCGCGGTCCTCACCTTCGTTGCCGCCGTCGACCGCGACGCCGGGACGCGCGCCGCAGACCGCCTGCTTGGTCTCGATGAATTCGGGCGCCGCGCGCGGGGTCGCCAGCGTGTCGCCATGGTCGAGCGTCCACAGCGTCTTGCCGCTCTTGGGATCGCGCAGCCAGACGGTGCTGAAATAGCCGTTCGCCGGCCCCTTCTGCCAGGCGCCGGTGGTCACCCCGACATTGCCGTCGCAGCTGACATAGACGGCGTGCGGCTGCCACTTCACCGCCTCGGCGGGGTCCTTTTGCGTCCGCAGCCAGTCGCGCGCCTTCACCCGCTGCGGCACGAACATCGTCGCATCGGGCGCCGAGGTTTCACGAAACGCCGTCCACTGCCCCTTTTCCTGCGCGAGCCGGGTAAAGCCGATCTCGGCGGCGACGAAGCCGCTGGGATTGGGGCCGAGCGGGCGGTTGCGGATATCGTCGGGCTGACCCGCGCACCCCGCCACCAGAAGCAATGCAAAGGCGGCGGCGGTCATGCGGCGCATCAGAAACCCTCCGGATCGGCAAGGCCGGCGCGGCGATGCGCGGCGACGAGCGTGTTGCGGAGCAGGCAGGCGATGGTCATCGGTCCGACACCGCCCGGAACCGGGGTGATCGCATCGGCGACCGCCGAAACCTGCGCATAGTCGACGTCGCCGACCAGCCGCCCCTTGGTTTCGCCGTCGGCGGGCGCGAGCCGGTTGATGCCCACATCGATGACCACCGCACCGGGCTTGATCCAGTCACCCTTCACCATTTCGGCACGGCCGACCGCGGCGACGACGATATCGGCGCGGCGCACCGCATCGGCCAGATCGCGGGTCCGGCTGTGCGCGATGGTGACGGTGCAGTTCGCGCCGAGCAGCAATTGCGCCATCGGCTTGCCGACGAGGATCGAGCGGCCGACGACGATCGCGTCCTTGCCCGACAGATCGCCGAACCGGTCCTGAAGCAGGAGCAGACAGCCGTAGGGGGTGCAGGGCACCATGCCGGGGATGCCGAGCGCGAGACGTCCGGCGCTGACCGGGGTCAGCCCGTCGACATCCTTGTCGGGATCGATCGTCGCGACCGCCGCCTGTTCGTCGAGATGGCCGGGAAGCGGCAACTGGAGCAGGATGCCGTCGACGGCTTCATCGGCGTTAAGCGCCGCGAGCAGCGCCTCGACCTCGGCCTGCGTCGCGGTCGCGGGCAGGCGATGTTCGAAGCTCGCCATGCCGGCGGCGACCGTTGCCTTGCCCTTCGACCCGACATAGACCGCGCTCGCCGGATCGTCGCCGACGAGCACGACCGCGAGGCCGGGGGCGCGGCCCGCAGCGACCTCGAACGCCGGCACCGCACCGGCGATTCGCGCGCGCAGCCCGGCGGCGAAAGCCTTGCCGTCGATCACTGCCGCCATCGATCAGGCCAGCCCGGAACTGATGCCGAGTTGCACCAGATAGGACATCACCGGTCCGCGGATGATGATCAGCAGGATCAGCACGACCATCGGGGTCAGGTCGATGCCGCCGAAATCGGGCATGATGCGGCGGATCGGGCGATAGAGCGGCTCGGTGATCCGTTCGAGGACGTACCAGAGCTGGCGCACGAATTCATTGTGGGTGTTGATGACGTTGAAGGCGAGCAGCCACGACATCACCGCCTGGACGATGATGATCCACCACAGGATGTTGAGAAGGATCGACAGGATCTCGAGGAACATGAAATACAAGGGATAGTCTCCGGGGGAGCCGCGCGGGCCCCCGTCTTAGCGATGAATCAGCGTGCCTGCACCCCGGGCGGTGAAAATTTCGAGCAGCATCGCGTGCGGCACCCGCCCGTCGAGGATGACCGCCGCCTCGACCCCGGCATCGACAGCCGCGACGCAGGTTTCGACCTTCGGGATCATCCCGCCGGTGATCGTCTCGTCCGCCTTCAGCGCCTCGATCGCGACGCGGTCGAGGTCGGTGAGCAGATTCTTGTCCTTGTCGAGCACCCCGGCAACGTCGGTGAGCAGGAAGAAGCGCTTGGCACCCAACGCCCCGGCGATCGCGCCCGCCATGGTGTCTGCGTTGATGTTGTAGGTCGCGCCATCGGCGCCGAGCGCCACCGGGGCGACGATGGGGATGAAATTGTCCTTGGTCAGGTTCTGCAGGATCGTCGGATCGACTGCGACGGGCTCGCCGACGAAACCCAGGTCGACATGGCGCTCGATTCCCGAATTGGGGTCGGGTTCGGTGCGCTTGACCTTTTCGGCGAGCACGAGATTGGCGTCCTTGCCCGAAATGCCGACCGCCCGGCCGCCGAGGGCGGCGATCCAGCTGACGATTTCCTTGTTGATCTTGCCCGCGAGGACCATTTCGGCGACCTCGGCGGTCGCGGCGTCGGTGACGCGCAGGCCACCGACGAAGGTCGATTCGATCCCGAGCTGCTTGAGCATCGCGCCGATCTGCGGCCCGCCGCCATGGACGACCACCGGGTTGATCCCGACCGCCTTGAGCAGCACGACATCTTCGGCGAAATCACGCTGCGCCTCGGCATCGCCCATCGCATGGCCGCCATATTTGATCACGAAGGTCTGGCCAGCATAGCGCTGCAGATAGGGCAAGGCCTCGACGAGCGTTTCGGCTTTCGCGAGCATCGCGGGGTCGGGGGCGTGGCTCATGCGGTGGGCTTGCTATCGAGATTGCGACCCAGCGCAACGAGGCCGGTGATCACGAAGGGGATGACGAGGATCGACAGCGTGACCTTGGCCAGCATCTGCCCGCCCATCAGGTTCGCGATGGGAAAAACCCCCGAAAAAGCGATAGTGACGAACAGCAACGTGTCGACGATCTGGCTGAGCGCGCTGGCGATCGCGCCGCGGATCGCGAGCCACGTCGACCCCGTTCCAGCGCCTTCACGGCCGCGCAGACGGCTGAAGATCGTGACGTTCAGGAACTGCGACGTGCCATAGGCAACGATGCCCGCCGCCATCAGCCGCGGACTCTGCCCAAGCACCGTTTCAAAAGCGGCCAGCCGCGCGGGGTCCATTTCGGGCGACGCCGGTAGCGACAACACCAGCGCGGTGAGCAGGATCGACAGCACGAGTGGCACGAAGCCCCACAGCACCAGCCGGTTCGCCACAGTCTGCCCATGAAGTTCAGATACGCTGCTCGACAGGGCGACGAGCAGCAGGAAGGGGAAAATTCCCGCCTCGACCGCCAGCCAGTCGCCGAGCGCGACCTGCTTGTTGCCCAGCACACCGGCGAGCACGACCATGCCGCCATAGATGATGGTGAAGAGGAAGAGCGAGGGCGAGAGCGTGCGCGGCAACGCCGTCGAAGAAGTGTCGGTCATCGGCGCGCGATAGTCGGTTTTGAGGGCGCTGGAAAGATGCCGGTCAATCGGGCGGATTATGCTTGGCAAGAAAGGCCTCGATCGACGTCAGCAAGGTGGTCCGGTCGGCCTCGCGGGTGAAATAATGGTCGGCGAGCGGGATCGAGACGAATTCGACCGATTTGCCCGCCTTGCTCATTGCGCTGTACATCTTGGCCGACTGGACATGGTCGACGGTGACATCCTTCTTGCCATGGACCAGCAACAGCGGCGTCTTGATCCGGTCGATTGCGTTGATCGGCGACACGGCGGCGAAATCGGGGGTCATCTTCTGCCACTGGTCGCGATAGAGGCGCGAGCGGACCTTGCCGCCGAAATCATTGACCTCGCGCCGCAGGTTTGACACGCCGTTGATCGACACGGCGCAGCGATATTGATCGGGATCCTTGGCGATCCCCCACATCGCCGCATATCCGCCGTAGGAGGCGCCGACGATGCAGACGCGCTTTGGGTCGGCGATCCCCTCGGCGACCGCCCAGCGCACGCCGTCGGTGACATCGTCCTGCATCGCGAAGCCGAGCTGGCCTTGCCCGGCCTTCAGGAAGGTCTCGCCATAGCCGGTCGAACCGCGGAAATTGGGCTGGAGCACCGCATAGCCGCGCTCGGCGAGGAACTGCGCCCAATAGTCGTAACTCAGCGTGTCGTGCGACCAGGGGCCGCCGTGCGGCATGACGATGAAGGGCAGTTTCTCTTTCGCGCGACCGCGCGGCATCGTCAGCACGCCCTCGATCTCCAGCCCGTCGCGCGCCTTGTACTGGACGAGCTTCGAACGCGACAACCGCCTGCCGCCGATCGCCTCGTTCACCGACGCCAGTTTCGACAGGTCGCCCGCGGCGGAATCGAAATAATAGAAGAGCCCCGGATTGTCGGGAGTACTGATCCGCACCAGCAGCTTCGTCAGGTCGCGGCTATAGCTTTCGATGCGGACCTTCGACTGCGGCGATGCCGCGTCCAGCTCCTTCTGGTGCGTCGCCATCACGGGGTCGATCCACTGGATCGGTTTCGCATCGTCGGAGGTGTAGAAGCCGATCAGCCGCGACCCGTCGGGCGACCGGATCGCGCCCTCGATATCGGCGCCGTCGACCTGATGCGCAATCCGTAGCTGCTTGCCCGTCGCCAGATCGGTTTCGGCGATCACCGTGCGCCCGTCGGGGGCATCGGCATAGACCAGCCCATTGTCGGTGCCGGGAACGAAGACGAAGGGAACCGACAGCCGCTCCTCGTCACGCAGCGAGGCGCTGTCGATCGTGCGGAACAGCGACTTGCCGTCGCCGCGATAGAGCAAGGTCGATTTGGTCGTCTGGTCGCGATAGCCGATGCCGTAGCGGACCCGTCCGAGATGGTCGGCGCCCCACTCGAGGACGCTGCCCCGCGCAGTGACCTCGGTCTTCCTGCGGCCGGTAGCGACATCGACGCGGTAGACGGCAGGCCAGAAATCCTCGCCTTCATAGATGGAATTCTGCCCGGCCACGAGGATTTCGGTGCTGCCGTCGGTCGGAATCCAGACAACGCTCGATGCATCCTGTCCCTTGAGATCCCAGAGCAGGCGGGTCGGCTTGCCAGTGGTGCGGTTGATGCTGATCAGGCGCGAGATGTACCAATTGTCCGTCTCGACCGGCAGCAGCGCCCGCAGGCCGACGATGATATTGTCGTCGCCGACCCATTGCAGCCAGTCGATCTCGGTCAGGTCGGGCACGCCGACAAACATCGCCTGGCTGGCGTCGCCACCGATCGGAATGATGCCAATGCGCTGTTCGCCCTTGATCGCGAACAATCCCGCGAGGTGCCGACCATCGGGCGAAAGTTCGGCGCTTTCGATAAAGGGCAGGCGCGCGAAGGTCGCGGTCGGCAGCGGCTCGATCGGTTTTGCGGCAGACGCGGGAACCGCGGCACTACCCCCGTCCTGAGCCAGAACCGACGGCGAAACGGCGAGCAGAACCATCGCCATCATCGAACGAAACATGCGACCCCCCAAGACAATAGCCGCATGTCTATAAAGGAAATTCACCCGCGCCAAGCGTCATCGCTGCGGCAGGCTGTGATCGCCGCCCCTTGCCCCCGCCGCCCAGCCCGCTAGACAGGCGCAATAAACTTGCGGGGGACGCATCAACATTATGGAACGCCTGATCGGTCTGCTCGGCATCGTCGCACTGCTTGCGATCGCCGTGCTGTTTTCGTCGAACCGCCGCTGGATTCGCCCGCGCGTCGTCGTCCCCGCCTTCCTGCTCCAGGCCGGTTTTGCGCTGCTCGTGCTCGGCACGCCATGGGGCCGCGCGATCATCGGCGCGATGTCGACCGGGGTGTCGAACCTGCTGAGCTATGCCGACGAGGGCACCAAATTCCTGTTCGGCGAGGTGCTGACCCAGCCGCCCTATGGCAAGGCGGTGTTCGCGATCGGCGCGCTGCCCGTGATCGTCTTCTTCGCGTCGCTGATCTCGGTCCTTTATTATCTGGGCGTGATGCAACAGATCATCAAATGGGTCGGCGGCGGCATCCAGAAGATCACCGGGGTGACCAAGGTCGAAAGCCTGGGCGCGGCGGCGAATATCTTCGTCGGGCAGAGCGAAAGCCCGCTCGTCATCCGTCCCTATCTCGCCGGGCTGACCCCGTCGCAGCTGTTCACGATCATGACCGTCGGCATGGCGGGTGTCGCGGGCACCATCCTCGGCGCCTATGCCGGCATGATCGGCGAGCATCTGCTCCCCTATCTGCTCGCCGCGAGCTTCATGTCGGCGCCGGGCGGCATTTTAATGGCCAAGATCATCATGCCCGACGATCCCAAGGATATCGGCATCGAACCGATCGTCATGCCCGAGGCGAGCCACGACGAGGAAAAGCCGGCGAACATCATCATGGCGGCGGCGCAGGGTGCGCAGACCGGCGTGAAACTCGCGGTCGCGGTCGGCGCGATGGTGCTCGCCTTCGTCGCGCTGGTCGCGCTCGCCAATGGGCTGCTCGCCGGGATCGGCGGCTGGTTCCATATCGACGGCCTGTCGTTCCAGTCGATCATCGGCCAGATCTTCCGCCCCGTGATGTGGCTGATGGGCGTGCCCTGGTCCGAATCGGATGCCGTCGGCGCGCTGTTCGGCAGCAAGATCGTGCTCAACGAATTCGTCGCCTTCATCGATCTCGGCAATATGCAAAAGGCCGGCGGGTTGTCGCCGGCGTCGATCGCCATCGGCACCTTTGCGCTGTGCGGTTTCGCCAATTTCAGCTCGATCGCGATCCAGATGGCGGTGACCGGCAGCCTGGCCCCGAACCAGCGCCCGATGATCGCCAAGCTGGGGCTAAAGGCGCTGCTGGCGGGTAGCCTGTCGAACCTGATGTCGGCGGCGCTCGCTGGCCTGATCCTGAGCGTCACGCCGCCGCTGACCACGCCGGAACCCGTACCGGCCGCGCCGGTGACGGCCCCCGCGGCGACGCCGGCACCGGAGGTCGCGCCGGCCCCCGCCGCCAAACCCTGATTTCGTGAGTAACGATGCAGGCTTAGCACCGCTCTGGCAGCGATGATGTTTGCGCGGCCTTTTCCCATGCTGTAATCTCGGCCTCGAACGAATCTCCGGGTCGCAGTCACAGCAGGGGAGAACGTATGAAAGCCGTGCATCGTCTGTCCATCATCGGCGCCGTCGCGGCGGCGCTGACCGGGGGGCTGCTCGCCACCTCGACCGCGCAAACCCCCGAAGAACGGCTCTATCGCCCGCCCGAGGCGACCATCTATCGCGATGCGGCCTATCGCGGCCCGGCGGTGTTCATCGGCGAGGCGAAGACCGATCTCGGCCTCGCCTGGCCGGTCAATTCGATCCGCGTCGCCAGCGGCCGCTGGGAGCTGTGCGAAAAGACACGCTATCGGGGCAATTGCCGCACCGTCGACCGCGATACGCCGATGCTGGGCAGCGTGCTGCGCGGGATGACCGTCCAGTCGATCCGCCCGGTCGGCGGAGGCGGCTGGAACCCGAATCCGCCCGCGAACGACCAGAGCGCCCGCGGCAGTTTCGCCGAATTCCATACCCAGCCATCGACGAACGGCTATCGCGTCCTCGCCTGCGCCAACGGGTCGGCGACCGCCGCCTGCGCCGCGCGCGCCGCCGACACCTGGTGCCGCTCGATCGGGTGGAACGGGTCGGCACGCGAGCATATGGAAACCATCAATCGCCGCGAATATCTGGCCGACGTGCTCTGCGTCCGCTCGGGTTATTGAAGGGGAAAGCCATGAAACGGACAATCATCCTGCTGGCCGCAGCCGGGACTGCGCTCGGCGGTTGCGCCTCGGTCCCGCGCCAGACCGGCACCAGCTATGCCTGCAGCGGCGGCACCCGGCTCAACGTCAACTATACCGGCAATGGCGCGATCGTGCGCGTCAACGGGATGCGGACGCTGGTGCTGAAACAGACGCCGTCGACCGGCGGGTCGGTCTATGAAAACAAGACCGGGGCGCGGCTCGCGCGCAACGGCAACGAGGTGACCTGGAACACCGCGGTGCGCAGCGCGGCCGAACGCTGCCAGGTCGTGATGACTCCGCTATAGGGTCATCGCGCCAAAGGCAGCGCGGACCTCAGCGGCGAACAGATCGGGCTGCTCCCATGCAGCGAAATGGCCGCCGCGGTCGAGTTCGTTCCAGTAGACGATATTCTTGTAGCGGCCCTCGGCCCAGCGCCGCGACAGGCGCATGATTTCGAGCGGGAACAGACTACACCCGGTCGGGACATGGATTTCGCCGAAGCCGAATTGCGCGAAGCTGTGCCAATAAAGCCGCGCCGACGAGGCGGCGCTGTTTGTCAACCAATAGAGGCTGACGGTGTCGAGCATCGCGTCCTTGCTGAGCGCCTTTTCGGGATGACCGCCGATCGACTGGCCGCCGGGCTGGTGACCGCAGTCGGTCCAGCCGTGGCATTTTTCGACGATCCAGCACATCTGCCCGACCGGCGAATCGGCGAGGCCGTAACCGACCGTCTGCGGCCGGGTTGCATGCTGGGTCGAATAGCCGTTGTCCTTGGTCCGGTACCATTGGAAGCGCGCGAGATAGGCCTTCTCGTCGTCGGTGAGGTCGGCCATCGTGGCGGGGTCAGGCTGGCCGACGATCATGTTGACGTGGATGCCGGCGCAATGATCGGCGTGATTGCCGCCGATCGCGCAGGTCACCGCGCTGCCCCAGTCGCCGCCCTGCGCGAAATAGCGGGTGTAACCTAGCGCGACCATCAGCGCGTCCCACGCCGCCGCGATATGTTCGACGCTCCATTTGGCTTCGCCGGGCTTGCCCGAAAAGCCGTAGCCGGGGAGCGACGGGATGACGAGATGATAGTCGGCCGATAGCGGTTCGACGACGTCGAGGAACTCGATCACCGACCCCGGCCAGCCATGGGTCAGCACGAGCGGGCGCGCGGCGGGATTGGTCGAGCGGATATGGAGATAATGGATGTCGAGGCCGTCGATCTCGACCAGATAATTGGGCCAGGCGTTGAGCCGCGCCTCGACATTGCGCCAATCATATTCGTCGCGCCAATAGGCCGCGAGGTCCTGCGCATAGGCGAGCGGCACGCCCTGGTCCCAGTCGTCGACCGTTTCCTTTTCGGGCCAGCGCGCGTTCGCGAGCCGCGCCTTGAGGTCGTCGAGCGCCGATTGCGGCACGTCGATCGTGAACGGACGGATGGTGCCGACCTGCATGATTTTCTCTCCCCCTCTTGCCCCCGGTTTCGGGCTTATGGCCGCGCCGGCGCCTTGCAGCCGCGCTCGAGTCCGACGCCTTTCAGAAAGCCGCGACGCACCGTTCCGGCATAGACCGCCGCCGCATAGCGCCGCCGTTCGGCGTTGGCGCCGGTGACCTCGCCGATGAGACCGCGAAACGGAATGATCGATCCCGCCACATTACCCGCGACGCGGCCGGCGGTCTGCTCGCGCTTCTTGGCCCGGCTCTCGTCGACCTGTTCGTTGACATCGGGGCCGAGTACCGCATCGAGTTCGGTGATTTCCTGAACGATCGCCGCGCATTTGCCCATGCCCGCGAGCGAATAGGGCGCTCCCTGAATCGCCAGCAATTTTTCCGGGACTTCCTTGCCGTCGAACGGCTCGGTCACCGAATTGGCGGTATCCTTGATCGTCGAATCCTCGGGCGCGCCTTTCTGGGCGTGCGCCGACGGCGCGAAGACGAGACCGGAAAGGGCGAGGAGGACTAAGGATTTCCGTTGCATATCAGGCTCCTGCTATGACGCACCATTAGTCCGCTAACGCCTCAAACGACATTCGGCTCCCGACCCGTTATTGCGCGACGCACCAGGCCGCGTCCAGCCGCAACAAGGACGGTCCCGGAGGCTCAGCGCGTCGGAACCGGCGCCTCGCCGGTCCAGTCGTAGAAACCGCGCCCGGCCTTTTTGCCGACCCAGCCCGCCTCGACATATTGGACGAGCAAAGGCGCCGGGCGGAATTTGGGGTCGCCGGTACCGCTCTGCAGCACGCGAATGATTTCGAGGCAGGTGTCGAGGCCGATGAAGTCGGCAAGCGTGATCGGCCCCATCGGATGGTTGAGGCCGAGACGGCAGCCGGCGTCGATGTCCTGCATCGTCGCGACACCCTCACCGAGCGCAAAAATGGCTTCATTGATCAGCGGCATCAGCACGCGGTTGACGATGAAGCCCGGCGCGTCGTTGGCGTGGACGATTTCCTTGCCAAGCCCGCGGCCATAGGCCTCGACCGTGGCGAGCGTGTCGTCGCTGGTCGCGAGGCCGCGGATCAGTTCGATCAGCCCCATGACGGGGACCGGGTTGAAGAAATGCACCCCGATGAAACGCGCCGGGTCGGGCGCCGCCTGCGCGAGGCGAGTGATCGGGATCGAGCTGGTGTTGCTGGCGAGGATCGCGGTGGCGGAGAGATGCGGACCGACGCTGGCGAAGATCGCGCGCTTGATCTCCTCGCGCTCGGTCGCCGCCTCGATCACGAGGTCGGCGGGGGCGAAAGCGCCATGATCGGCGACCGGGGTGATGCGGGCGAGCAGCGCGTCGGCGTCGCCCTGGCTCATCTTTTCCTTGGTGACGAGGCGACCGAGGCCCTTGGCGATGCCCGCCTTGCCCGCTTCGGCGCGCGCGAGGTCGATGTCGGAGAGCAGTACGTCATGGCCAGCGCCCGCCGAAACCTGCGCGATGCCCGCGCCCATCTGGCCCGCGCCGATAACACCTACGATCATGATCCGCCCTTTCGCTGAAAATATGCGCGTGCCCTACGGCTTCGGGCTGGCGCGTCAAGGGATGGAGCGTCAGGGGGCCGAGCGGAAGGCGGTCGCTTCGGCAAGGATCAGGGCAAAGGCGGGATCGGCATCGTCCCACGTCGCGACGGGGGTCCAGCCGCTGGCGCGGAGCAGCAGGTTCGCGTCGCGGGCTCCGTATTTATGGCTGTTCTCGCTGTGGATCGTCTCGCCCTTCGCCATATGATAACGGCGGCCGTCGACGGTGAAGTCCATGTCGCAGGCGGCGACGAGGTGCATTTCGATCCGCGCATGGACGTCGTCCCAGACGGCGCGGTGGAGGAAATTGTCGACCGGGATCGTGCCGCCGAGTTCGCGGTTGATGCGGGTGAGCAGGTTGAGGTTGAACGCCGCGGTCACCCCCGCCGGATCGTCATAAGCGCGTTCAAGGACCGCGATATCCTTGATCCGGTCGATACCGATCAGCAGCAGCGAGCCGTCGCCGAGCGCCTCGCGCCAGTTGCGGAGCAGGTCGATCGCGGTGCGCGCGACCATGTTGCCGATCGTCGAGCCGGGAAAGAACCCCAGCTTTGGCAGCGGGCAGATTTCGCGCGGCAAGGCGACGCGCTGGGTGAAATCGGCCTCGACCGGATAGATGGCGAGCCCCGGGAAGCGCGCGGCGAGCGCGTCCGAACTTTCGCGCAGGAAATCGCCCGAAATATCGACCGGGACATAGGCCGCGGGCCGGATCGCTTCGAGCAGCAGCGGCGTCTTGGTCGAGCTGCCCGATCCCAATTCGACCACCGCGCGGTCGGGGCCGATCGCCGCCGCCATTTCGCCGGCATGGCGTTTGAGCAGGTCGGTCTCGCTGCGGGTCGGATAATATTCGGGGAGCGTCGTGATATCCTCGAACAACGCCGATCCCGTCGCGTCGTAGAACCAGCGCGCAGGCACCGCCTTTTGCGCCTGCGACAGGCCCGCATGGACGTCGGCGCGAAAGGCGATATCGATCCCGGCGGCATCGGCATCGACCTGGCGGAGATTGCGAACGACACCCATGTCAGAGATCCTTGGCTAGCCGCACGCCGGTGAACTGCCAGCGCTGGTGGGGGTAGAAGAAATTGCGGTAGGAGGCGCGCAGATGGCCGCGCGGGGTCGCGACGCTGCCGCCGCGCAAGACGAACTGGCCGCTCATGAACTTGCCATTATATTCGCCGACCGCGCCGGGCGCGGCGCGGAAGCCGGGATAGGGGCGATAGGCGCTGCCGGTCCATTCCCACACGCTGCCGAACATCTGTTGCAGGCCGATGTCAGCGGCGGGTCCGGCGGATGGCTGGACGGGCCCGGCGCCGTCGAGCTGGTCGCCCGATGCGGGGTCGAGCACCGCGGCGGCGGCCTCCCACTCGATTTCGGTCGGCAGCCGCGCACCGGCCCAGCTGGCGAAAGCGTCGGCCTCGAAAAAGCTGATATGGGTGACGGGCGCGTGCGGGTCGATATCGCGCCAGCCCGAAAGCGTGAACTGCCGCCCGTCGCGCCAGTAGGCGGGCGCCTCGACATCCTCGCGCTGCACCCACGCCCAGCCGTCGCTGAGCCAGAGCGACGCGGTGTGATAGCCGCCGTCGGCGATAAATTGTTGCCATTCGCCATTGGTGACGGGGCGGCTGGCCAACGCGTGCGGGGTGAGAAGCGCCGAAAACTGCGGAACTTCACAGTCGAATGCAAAATCGTCGCCGCCGTGACCGACCGAAACCACGCCCTCGGCACCCTTCACCCAGCGGATCGCGCCGGCGTCGCCCGATGCGGCAGAAGGCGCAGAAAACTGCGCAACTTCATTCGCGATTGCACTTTTTTCCCATGCGGCGGGGCCGAGCGGGTTTTGCGCGAAAAGATGCTTCAGGTCGGTGAGCAGCAATTCCTGATGCTGTTGTTCGTGATGGAGGCCGAGTTCGACCAGCGCCAGCGCGGCGCGCGGCAGGTCGGGCAGCGCGCTCTGCACCGCGGTGTCGACATGGGCGCGCCAGACGCGGATTTCGTCGAGCGACGGACGCGTCAGCAGCCCGCGCTGCGGCCGCGCGTGGCGCGGCCCCTCGGCGTCATAATAGCTGTTGAAAAGAAAGGGGTAGCGCGCGTCGAACAAGGCATAGCCCGGCACATGGTCGCGCAGCACGAAGGTTTCGAAGAACCAGCTCGTATGCGCGAGGTGCCATTTGGCGGGCGACGCGTCGGGCATCGACTGCGCGCTGGCGTCGGCGTCGGACAGCGTCGCGACGAGATCGAGCGACAGGCGGCGCGTCGCGGCGAATCGCCGTGTCAGCGCCAGCGCGTCGTCGGTGCCGGCGGTGAGGGGCAATGCATCTGTCTGGCTGGCCATAAGTGGATAATCCCCCGAGGTCCGATTCGGTTTCGCGGTGGAGGGGAATATGGTTACGAGGCGGCGGCTTGTCTAGAACATTTAGGGAACGACATGCTCGTCGTTCGAAGCGTGCTTACGCAGCAACGCCGGAAGGATTCGCGCGGAGGCGCAGAGATCGCAGAGACAAGATGTTCACGCGGAGGCGCGGAGACAAAAGATTGGCGGCTTCGCCGCCCGTTCTTCACTTTCTCTGCGATCTCTGCGCCTCTGCGCGCATCGATATTGTTCGCTGTCAGCGCGTCGCGCCGGGCTTCCAGAGGATGTCACCGCCGGCCGCGGCGTTGAGGTGGCGCGTCAGCACGAACAGATGGTCCGAGAGGCGGTTGAGATAGGTGAGCGCGAGCGGGTTGAGGTCGCGGGTCGCCCCCGCGGCAACGGCCGCGCGTTCGGCGCGGCGCGCGATGGCGCGCGCGAGGTGGAGGCGTGCCGCCGCCTCGGTGCCGCCGGGCAGGATGAAGCTCTTGAGCGCGCCGAGATGCTCGTTCATCGCGTCGATCTCGTCCTCGAGCCGCGCGATTTGCGTGGGCACGATGCGCAGCGCCATCGCGTGCGGACCGAAACCGAACTGGATATCGGCGGGGGTTGCGAGGTCGGCGCCGAGGTCGAACAGCTCGTTCTGGATGCGCGACAGCATCGCGGCTTCGTCGCTGGCGGCATCAAGCGCGGCGGCGGCGATGCCGACCGCACTGTTCGCTTCGTCGACGTCGCCGATCGCCGCCATCAGCGCGTCGGACTTGGCGATGCGCGAACCGTCGACGAGCCCGGTGGTGCCGTCGTCGCCGGTGCGCGTGTAGATCTTGTTGAGCTTGACCATCGGACGCGGGCGCGGACGCCTATTGCCCCGCGGCGAGCAGGCCGATCAGCACGATCAGGATGATCGTGATCGCCTGCCACTTCACGCGCGACATCATCATCTTGTTCTGCATGACCTGATTCTCGTGCGCCGTGCCGTCCATCGCGGCGCGGTGGCCTTGCGAGAAATAGAAGAGCCCGCGCGCGAGCGAGAAGAGGACGAAGCCGGCCGCCACAACGACGCCGAGGATGAGCAGGATGGACATGCCGTCTATCTAGGGCATTTGCAGCGAATAGCCAGTGGGAAGCCGTCCACCGAGCAGATCGGCGGCGAGCGCGTGTCCGTCGGCGCCGTCGGCGCGCAGCGTCGCGAGCGTCGCCGCGGCGTCGCGCTTCGCCAGCCGTTTGCCGTCGGGGCCGCAGACGAGCGCGTGGTGGCGATAGAGCGGGGTCGGCAGGCCGAGCAGCGCCTGGAGCAGCCGGTGGACGTCGGTCGCGGCGATCAGATCGGCGCCGCGGACGATGTGCGTCACCCCCATCATCGCGTCGTCGACGGTGCTGGCGAGATGGTAGCTGGCGGGGGCATCCTTGCGCGCAAGCACGACATCGCCATGTGCGCGGGAGTCGGCCAGCCGGGGGCCTTTCCCCTGCTCTTCCCAATGAAGTTCGCCCGCGACATCGGCGGCTTTCGCCATGTCGAGCCGCCAGCAATGCGGTTCGCTGGCGCGGCTTGCCCGTTCGGCTTCGGTCAGGTGGCGGCAGGTGCCGGGGTAGATCGCTCCGGATGGCCCGTGCGGCGCCGCGAGGCTCGCGGCGATATCGGCGCGGGTGCAGAAGCAGGGGTAGAGGAGATCGCGGGCGACCAGATCGTCGAGCGCCGCCCGATAGGCCCCGAGCCTTTCCGACTGGCGCAGCGGTGCGCCGTCCCAGGCGAGGCCGAGCCAGGCGAGGTCGGCGAGCGACGCCGCGACATAGGCCTCGCGCGAGCGGCTGCCGTCGATATCGTCGATGCGGATATGGAAGGCGCCGCCGGCGCGCCGCGCGGCGTCGAACGCGAGGACGGCGCTATAGGCGTGGCCAAGGTGAAGCTCGCCGGTCGGGCTGGGGGCGAAACGGGTCAGCATGGTTTAAACCGGATTTTCCACATCATGTGGGACTCTCGGGGAAACCTTCCCATATGTTGCGGACGATGCCCCCTTGACGTCAGATTCTGATACGTCATGTAATGACCTTGTCACTTGAGGAAGGCAGTGGCGCGCCAACCCGAGAAGCAAAGGGGGCTGCGTTACCAAGCCATGTTCCATCCCGATCTTGCCCGGCATCCCGATAGTTGCCCCGCGCTTGTTTTGAACGCCGACTATACGCCGCTCAGCTATTACCCGCTCAGCCTGTGGCCGTGGCAGACCGCGGTCAAGGCGGTGTTTCTCGACCGCGTGACGATCGTCGAAAATTACGAGCGCGAAATCCATTCGCCGACGCGGACGATGCCGATCCCGAGCGTCATCGCGCTGCGGCAATATGTGAAGCCGTCGCAGCATCCGGCGTTCACGCGCTTCAACCTGTTCCTGCGCGACCGCTTCGCGTGCCAATATTGCGGGTCGGGCAAGGATCTGACCTTCGATCATGTCGTCCCGCGCCGCCTCGGCGGGCGCACGACGTGGGAGAATGTCACCACCGCCTGCGCGCCGTGCAATCTGAAGAAGGGCGGGCGCACCCCGCAACAGGCGCATATGCCGATCCACCGCCAGCCCTGGCGCCCGACGTCGTGGCAGCTGCAGGACAATGGCCGCTGTTTCCCGCCGAACTATCTGCACACGAGCTGGATCGACTGGCTGTACTGGGACGTCGAACTCGAAGGATGACGGGAACATAACGAAGCGGACAGCGTAGGTTCAGCGGGGCGGCGCTAGCGGGCCGCATCGATCGAAAACAGGAGAAACCTCATGGCGCGCTTCACCCGCAACCTCGCGCTCGCCCTCGCCGCCCTGCCGCTCGCCGCCTGCGCGACGATCATGCCGTCCGAACAGCCGGTGTCGGTCACCGGCAGCATCACCTATCGCGAGCGCATGGCGCTGCCGCCGACCGCGCAGGTCGAGGTCACGCTCGCCGACGTCAGCCTGATGGACGCACCGTCGAAGACGATCGCGCAGCAGTCGTTCACCGCCGACGGCCGGCAGGTGCCCTTCGCTTTCTCGCTGACGGTCGACGAGCGCCGCCTCGACCCGCGCGGCCGCTATTCGGTCTCGGCGCGGATCACCGACGCCTCGGGCAGGCTGATGTTCATCACCGACACGCACAATGGCGTGACCTTCGACGGCCGGCCGCGGATCGACCTGGGAACGCTGGTGCTGGTGAAAACGCGCTGAGCGAAAGCCCGCGCGTCAGCGCGGTGCGGCCGCAATCGACTGATCGACGGCGAGCACCGCGGCCTCGCCCACCTCGCGCACAGCGATGGCGCGCATGTCGCGGGTTTGTATCACGAGCGCCGGCTGCGTTATCTGCGAATAGACGATCCGGGCGTCCACCGCGGGATCGGCTTCGGCCATCGCCGCTTCCTCGCTGAGGGCCGCACTCGCGATATAGGCATTAAGCGGGTTGGGCTTGGCGTCGGCCGTCACCGTGGCCTGAAGCACGCCCGCCTTGCGCGCGAGTTCGTCGCGTTCGCATTTGTCGATCGCTTGCAGATAGGCAGTTCGGCCCTGGGCGTCGGAGCGGAATTGCGCACGGACGGCCTCCGGAACCACGAGTATTTCGGATGCCGCCATCATGTTACAATAGCGGTCGTGCCGCGCTTTTTGAGCGCGGAGCGGCCAGGAGGCGCAGCTGTTGGCTTCGGTTGCGCGCGACAGCATGAACTGGACCGAAAAGGCGGCCCTGATCGAACTGATCGTGTTGGCGGTATGCGCCTCGAACGGAAGCAGGTTGTTGTTCGAGCAACTGTCGGGCCGATTGCGCGAGAGCTGAATTGTCGCGGGCCGGCTGATCGGCAGCAGCCGTAACTCCAGCGGATAGCTGGTTCCGTCGGCGTAAAGAACTTCGACGGCATAGCGCCGTTCGCCGACCGCCGGCCGCGTCAGCTGGGTCGATGCCTGCTCGACGCCCGCGAGCGCCAGCTGCGTGCCTTCGTTCGGCAGGATGATCTGCTGCGGCCGATCCGTGGCGGGCCAGCCGAACGTCACCGTCACCGGCCCGCCCGGCGTCTGCGCGATCGCTGTGGGACACCATGCGGCGACCGCAGCCAGCAGAGGCATGAATCCCGTAGCGCGTTTCATTCGCTCTCCTCCCGATCGTCTTGCCCTGCGCCGCGTCAGCTCAGCTTCAACCCGACCTGAACCGACAGCACTCCGAGCACCCACGCGATGAACCCGCCCAGCATCAGGTTCGCCGCCTTGCCATAGGCCGTCGCTTCGTCGATTCCCGATGGCGCCCAGTCATAGAGGTGCCGCGCGAGCGTTTCGTCGCCAAGCAACACCAGCATGGTCATCGCCGAGGCGAGCGCGACGACGCACAGGACGACGGTGACCCAGAATATCAGCGGGCGGCGATCGGGGTCGGCGACATAGGCGGCACCGACCGCGAGGATGGCAGCCAGCGCCTTGCCGGTGATTCCGGCACCGCCGTTGGCGACGATCAGATTGAACAGCCAGCCAATGCCATGCTCGCCGGTGATGGTGAACCGCGCCATCGCGATGCAGGACAGCAGCAGCATGAGGCTGCTAGCCCCCAATATCAGCATCAAAATGCCGATTGCCGCATATTCCCGCCGCTCGCCGTCCATGACCCCATCCGCCTTGGAATTCGCCCCGCCAGCATCATGGCGGTTGTGGCGGCCCTTTGTATTGGACGGAAGCGCCAAGCGCAGGCGCTTATTCGACAGATCCCGCATAGCTATGCTCCGCACCACCATGCTTGACCCTGCGCCTTCGCAGGTGCAGCATCCGCACTCATGGGGCCTCCGATCCAGATCTCGCAAAATCCCGACATCCGCTATCTGGGGCGGATATTGGGCGACGTCATTCGCGCCTATGGCGGCGAGAAATTGTATCGACAGACCGAATATATCCGCTCGGTCAGCGTCGACCGGCACCGCGGGATCGACGGGGCCGAGGCGATCGACACCGGGCTCGATGCGCTCAGCCTCGACGACACGATCGCCTTTGTCCGCGGTTTCATGCTCTTCTCGATGCTCGCCAACCTTGCCGAGGACCGGCAAGGGATCGCGGCCGAGCCCGAGGCGACGGTCGCGGCGGCGCTGGCGCGACTGAAGGACGGCGGGATCGATAGCGACGCGGTCGCGCAGTTGATGAGCGCCGCGCTGGTCGCGCCGGTGCTGACCGCGCACCCGACCGAGGTGCGACGCAAGTCGATGCTCGACCACAAGAACCGCATCGCCGAACTGATGCTGCTGCGCGATGCGGGCGCCGAGGAGACCGCCGAGGGCGATATCGTCGAGGACGCGATCCGCCGCCAGATCGTGCTGTTGTGGCAGACACGGCCGCTGCGCACCGAGAAATTGTTCGTCGCCGACGAGATCGACAATGCGCTGACTTACCTGCGCGACGTGTTTCTGCCGGTGCTGCCCAAACTTTATGCGCGCTGGGAGAAGGAGCTGGGGCAGCGTCCCGCGAGTTTCCTGCGCGTCGGCAGCTGGATCGGCGGCGACCGCGACGGCAATCCCTTCGTCACCGCAGGGACGCTGCGCGAAGCGACCGCGCGCAACGCCGCCGCGGTGCTCGGCCATTATAGCGACGCGGTCCACGCGCTCGGCGCCGAACTGTCGGTGTCGGCGGGACTTGCCCCCGTGCCCGAAGCGGTCGAGGCGCTGGCCGAGACGAGCGGCGACACCGCGCCGAGCCGCCGCGACGAACCCTATCGCCGCGCGCTGTCGGGAATTTATGCCCGGCTCTGCGCGACCTTCACCGCGATCACCGGCAAGCCCGCGCTGCGCCCGTCGGCGCTGACCGGCGAACCCTATGCCACCCCCGGCGATTTCCGCCGCGATCTTGTCACGCTGGCGGACGGGCTGGAGGCGAGCGGCGAAGGCCAGCTGGGCGGGATCGGCGCGCTGGGGCGGCTGATCCGCGCGGTCGAAGTCTTCGGCTTCCACCTCGCGACGCTCGACATGCGGCAGAACAGCGCGGTCCACGAACGCGTGCTCGGCGAAGTGCTGCGCGTCGCGGGGGTGTGCGACGATTATGCGGCGCTCGATGAAGAGGCGCGCGTTGCGCTGCTCACCGCCGAGCTGGCGAGCGACCGGCCGCTCGCGGCGTCGTGGCACGAGTGGAGCGAGGAGACCGAAAGCGAACTGGCGATCGTCCGCGCCGCCGCCGATGTCCGCGCGCGGCTGGGTCCCGATGCGATCTGCCAGTGGATCATCAGCATGGCGCAGACCTTGTCGGACCTGCTCGAAGTCCATGTGCTGGCGCGCGAAGCCGGGCTGTGGCGGAGCGGCGAAGCGGCGGGCAAGAGCAATTTGATGGTCGTGCCGCTGTTCGAGACGATCGCCGACCTCGACAAGGCGCCGGCGATCATGGCGCGATACTTCGCGATGCCCGAAATCGGCCCGCAAGTGGCTCTGCGCGGGCATCAGGAAGTGATGATCGGCTATTCGGATTCGAACAAGGACGGCGGCTATCTGACCTCGACCTGGGGGCTGCACCAGGCGTCGCAGGCTTTGACCCCGGTCTTCGCCGCCGCTGGACCCTCGATGCAATTGTTCCACGGCCGCGGCGGCGCGGTCGGGCGCGGCGGCGGCAGTGCCTTTGCCGCGATCCGCGCCCAGCCTGCCGGCACGGTGCAGGGGCGCATCCGCATCACCGAACAGGGCGAGGTGATCGGCGCGAAATATGGCACGACGGACAGCGCGGCGACCAACCTCGAATCGATGGTGTCGGCGAGCCTGCTCGCCAGCCTCGAGCCCGAGATATTGGGAGCGGCCGACTGCGTGCGCTTTACCGCCGCGATGGACGCGGTGTCGGACGGCGCCTTCGCCGCCTATCGCGGGCTGGTCTACGACACCCCGACCTTCAAGGATTTCTTTCGCGCGATGACCCCGATCGCCGAGATCGCGACGCTGAAGATCGGGTCGCGGCCGTCGAGCCGCACCAAGTCGACCGCGATCGAGGATTTGCGCGCGATCCCCTGGGTGTTCAGCTGGGCGCAGGCGCGCGTCATGCTGCCCGGCTGGTACGGGACGGGCGAGGCGTTTTCGGGGTTCGCCGACAAGGTGCTGCTCAAGGATATGGCGGCGAGCTGGCCCTTCTTTGGTGCGCTGCTCGGCAATATGGAGATGGTGCTCGCGAAATCCGACATGGGGATCGCGGCGCATTATGCGGGGCTGGCGAGCCATATCGACGGGCACGACGCGATCTTCGGGCGGATCAAGGACGGCTGGAACCGCGCGCACGACGGCCTGCTCGAAATTACCGGCCAGACGCGGTTGCTTGAGAAGAATCCGGCGCTCGAGGCGTCGATCCGGTTGCGGCTGCCGTATATCGAGCCGCTCAACCTGCTCCAGATCGAGCTGATGAAGCGCCACCGCGCGGCCGAGACCGATGCCCGGATCGCCGAGGGCATCCAGCTGACGATCAACGCGATCGCGACGGCGCTCAGGAATAGCGGTTAGGCTTTAGAACCTTCGTCATTGCGAGCGTAGCGAAGCAATCCAGAGTAGGAGTAAACCGCTCTGGATTGCCGCGTCGCCCCGGATCAAGTCCGGGACTCCTCGCAATGACGCGGCATGGTAACGCGCACCCTATTTCGAAACGATCCGCACCTCGCCCTTGGCGTTCGCGCCGTCAGGGGCGAAGGCGACGGTGAAGGCGTCGCCGTCCTTGTCCGTGCCCGCGAGCGTGTCGCCGGTGCGGCTGACCTTGATCGATTTTTTCGCGAATTCACCCGCCATCCAGTCGGCCGCCTTCGCCGGGGTCGCGGGCGAGGTGAAGCCGAACTTCACCACCGCGTCATTGGCGCCATTCTTGTCATTGGCGTTGATGTCCATCGTGGTGATCTGGCTGCCCGGGAACAGCTTCACCCCATCGATGTCGAAATCGCTGTTGATGTCGAGGTCGGCGATATCGGGGATGTCGAGGTCGATATTGACCCCGGTGCCGTCGATCTTGAGCTTGCCGCCGTCCTTGCCCGAGGTGATGTGGACCGCGCCGCCGTCGCCGTCGGCGTTGATCGTCAGTTCGGGCGAATTCTTCGGCTTTTCGTCCTGCCCGCAGGCGGCGAGGAGCATCATCGGGGGAATGAGGAACGCGAAACGCATGGGCCATCTCCTTGGTGCATTAGTTATATAATACACCAAGGTTCGGGGTGAGTCAATTTCCTCTCATTTCGTCACCCCGGACTTGATCCGGGGCCTGCCTTATTCTTGCAGGAAAAAGGCGGGTGCCGGGTCAAGCCCGGCATGACGATAAGAAGATCAGGCGTCGATGCTCGTGCCGACATTGCCATGGACCAGCCCGCCGTCGACGGTGATCGTGTCGCCGACGACATAGTCGCCCGCCTTCGAGGCGAGGAAGATCGCAGCGCCCGCCATATCCTCGGGCACGCCGATGCGCTTGACCGGGATGCTCTGCGCCACCGCGTCGCCATGGTCGCGCGCGGCCTTGTTCATGTCCGACTGGAAGGCGCCGGGGGCGATCGCGGTGACGAGGATATGATCCGAAACCAGCCGCGCCGCGAGGCGCTTGGTGAGGTAGAGGATCGCCGCCTTCGACGCATGATAGCTGTAAGTTTCCCAGGGGTTGAGCCGCTGGCCGTCGATCGAGCCGATGTTGATGACCTTCGAGGGCCGCGCCGCGGTGCCGCCGGCCTTGAGCAGCCCGTGGAGCCCCTGCGTCAGGAAGAAGGGCGATTTGACGTTGATGTCCATCACCTTGTCCCAGCCCGCCTCGGGGAAACCCTCGAAGGGTTCGCCCCAGGCCGCGCCGGCATTGTTGACGAGGATGTCGAGGCGTTCCTCGCGCGCTTCGAGTTCCTTGGCGAGCGCGCGGCAGCCCTCGACGGTCGAGAGGTCCACCGGAAGCCCGATGACCTTGCCCGGATAGCGCGTCTCGAAATCGGCGACGGCTTCCTCGATCTGCGCACTCTTGCGCGCCGAGATATAGACGCGCGCGGCGCCAGCGGCGAGATAGCCCTCGACGATCATCTTGCCGATGCCGCGCGAGCCGCCGGTGACGAGCGCGATGCGGCCGTCGAGGCCGAACATGTCCTGGAGATTCATTGTCTCATCCTTTTGCTCCCTCCCCTTCAGGAGAGGGTTGGGGTGGGGCCTGTGGGCTCGATGCCCTCCCCGCTGCGACTAGCGAACGAGTTCGCAAGTCTCGCTGCCCCTCCCGCTTGCGGGAGGGGTGAGATCAGTAGCCGTTCATCCGCGCCACCTGGTCGATGTGGTAATGCACATCGCCCATATACTCCGCCAAAGCGCGGTCGCGTTTCATGTAGAGGCCGATGTCATATTCGTCGGTCATGCCGATGCCGCCGTGCATCTGGACGCCCTCGCGTACCGCGAGGTTGGCGGCGCGGCCGGCCTTGGCCTTGGCGACCGAGACCATCAGCCTGGCGCCCTCGCTGCCCTGATCGAGCAGTTCCTGCGCCTTCATCACCGTGGCGCGCGCGACTTCCATCTCGCCATAGAGGTGCGCGGCGCGGTGCTGGAGTCCCTGGAACTCGCCGATCAGCTTGCCGAACTGCTTGCGTTCCTTGAGGTAGGTGACGGTCATATCCATCGCCCCCTGCCCGACGCCGACCATTTCGGCGGCGGCACCGGTGCGGGTCGCGGCAAGCAGCGCGTCGAGGATGTCGCCGCCGGCATCGACCTCACCGATCACCGCGTCGGCATCGAGTTCGACACCGTCGAGCGTGACATGGCTGGCGAGGCTCGAGTCGACGAGGCGGCGCGGATCGACGGTGACGCCCTTGGCATCCTTGGGCACCGCGAACAGCGTGATGCCGCCGTCGGTCTTCGCCGCGACGATGCTCATGTCGGCGACATGGCCGTGGAGGACGAAGCTTTTCTTGCCGTCGAGGCGGAAGCCGTTGCCCGAGCGCGTCGCGCTGGTCGCGATGCGGTCGGGGCGGTGCTTGGCGCCCTCGTCGATCGCGAGTGCGATGATCGCTTCGCCGCTGGCGATC
Source organism: Sphingopyxis sp. GW821-FHT02C12 (assembly GCF_059421785.1). Taxonomy (NCBI): domain Bacteria; kingdom Pseudomonadati; phylum Pseudomonadota; class Alphaproteobacteria; order Sphingomonadales; family Sphingopyxidaceae; genus Sphingopyxis; species Sphingopyxis sp. GW821-FHT02C12. Next base: position 1,359,913 of record NZ_JBWKVQ010000001.1, on the reverse strand, counting down.
GCGGGGAGCCAGCGCTCGGCCTGCGTGCCGCCGGCCTTCGCCAGCGCGGCGACCGCGCCGACGCTCGTCGACAGGAAGGGCGACGGGGTCAGGTTGCGGCCGATTTCCTCGAGCACGATGCCCGCCTCCATATGCCCCATGCCGAGCCCGCCATGCGCCTCGGGAACGAGCATGCCGGGCAGGCCCATGTCGGTGAACTGCGCCCAGAGGTCGCGCGAAAAGCCGGTGGCGTCGGCGGTATCGCGCAGCTTGCGCAGGTGCGAAACCGGCGCCTGTTCGGCGACGAAGGGCGCGACGCTGTCCTTGAGCATCGCCTGGTCTTCATTGTGATACAAAGGCATGGGTCAGGCTCCGGGCAGGTCGAGGATACGCTTGGCGATGACGTTGAGCATGACTTCGCTCGTCCCGCCTTCGATCGAATTGGCCTTGGTACGCAGCCAGCCGCGCGCGCGCGCGCCGCCCTTGGTCTCTTCGCTGTCCCATTCGAGCGCTTCGCTGCCACCCCCCGACATGACGAGTTCGTGGCGGCGCTTGTTGAGCTCGGTCCCGACATATTTCATCATGTTCGACGAGGCGGGATGCGCGCGGCCGGTCTTCCACATGTCCATGAAGCGCTCGCCCATTGCGCGATAGGCAAAGACATCGACGTCGAACGCCGCCATTTCGGCGCGCAGGATCGGGTCGTCGAGTTCGCCCGCGGCATTCTTGCCGAAGGCCTTGGCAAAGGCGCCGCCGATGCTGACCATGTCGCCGCCGGCGCCGCCGCCCGAGATCATCTCGCGTTCGTGGCCGAGCAGATATTTGGCGACGTCCCAGCCGCGGTTGATCTCGCCGATGAACTGCGTCTTCGGCACCTCGACATCGTCGAAGAAGGTTTCGCAGAAAGGGCTGTTGCCCGAGATCAGCAGGATCGGCTTCGTCGTGACGCCCTTGCTCGCCATGTCGAAGAGCATGAAGGTGATGCCCTGATATTTGTTCGCCTTGTCGGTGCGGACGAGGCAGAAAATCCAGTCGGCCTTGTCGGCATAGCTCGTCCAGATCTTCGACCCATTGACGACCCAATGATCGCCCTTGTCTTCGCCGAAGGTCTGCAGACTGACGAGGTCGCTGCCCGAGCCGGGTTCGGAATAGCCCTGGCACCAGCGGATTTCGCCGCGCGCGATCGGGTTCAGATACTCGACCTTCTGCTCTTCGGTGCCGAATTGCAGCAGCGCGGGGCCGAGCATCCAGATGCCGAAGCTGTCGAGCGGCGAGCGCGCATGGATGCGCTTCATTTCCTGTTTGAAGACCTTGGTCTGCTCGGGCGTCAGCCCGGCGCCGCCATAGGGTTTGGGCCAGTCGGGGACGGTGTAGCCTTTGGAAACACAGGCATCGAGCCATTGCTTCTGCGCCGCGTTCTTGAACTTGAAGTTGCGCCCGCCCCAGCAGACGTCATCCTCGTCACGGATCGGTTCGCGCATTTCGGCGGGGCAGTTCGCCTCCAGCCATTCCCGCACGTCGGTGCGGAAAGCGTCCAGTTCGCTCATCCTTCGGGCTCCTCTTCTGCCGCCAAATCTACGTCCGCTTCGCTAGTTTACGCAAGCGTCAACTTGGGACCCGCGACCTGCCGTTACGGCACCGTAGCGTCCGATTGCCGGGCGTTGACGCGCCTTTCCACGCGCCTAAGCTTAGGTCGCAAAATAAAACGGGAGCAGGATATGCGATTCGCAGGCAAGGTCGCCGTCGTCACCGGCGCAGCATCGGGCATCGGCAAGGCTGCGGTGCTGAAACTCGCCGGCGAGGGCGCACATGTCTTCGCCGCCGACATCGACGAAAAGGGCGGACAAGCGCTGGCCGAACAGTCGAACGGCAAGATCGATTTCGTCCGCTGCGACGTCACGCAACCCTCGGACATCGAAGCGCTGATGGATGCCGCCGCCGCGAAGGCGGGCGGCATCGACATCGTGTTCAACAACGCCGCCGCGGGCGGCGATCGCGCGCCGATCGACGAAATCACCCCCGAGGGCTGGGACCGCACGATGGACCTGGTGCTGAAATCGGTGGCGATGGGGATTCGCTACGCCAGCCCGCATATGAAGGGCCGCAAGGGCGCGGCGATCGTCAACACCGCCAGCGTCGCAGCGCTCGGCGCGGGCTATTCGCCGACCGCCTATGCCGTGGCGAAGGCGGGCGTGCTCCACCTGACCAAGGTCGCGGCGACCGACCTCGCGCGCTATGGCATCCGCGTCAACGCGATCTGTCCGGGCTTCATCAACACCAATATCTTCACCGCCTCGCTCGACGTGCCCGACGCGATGAAGAGCGAGGCCAATGCGATCATCGCAGGGATGAGTGCGCAGGCGCAGCCCGTCGCGCGCGGCGGCCAGCCCGAGGATATCGCAAACGCGGTCGCCTATCTGGCGAGCGAGGAATCGAGCTTCATGACCGGCACCCATATGCTCGTCGACGGCGGGCTGACGATCGGTCAGCGCCACGCCTGGGACCCCGAAGCGCCCGGGATGTTCGACGCCCTGACAGCGATGGAGGAGGCGGCGAAGGCGGGAGCACCCGCGTGAGCGCAACGGCGAGCGCGCTACCGCCCTCCGGAAAGCTGCCCCTGCACATCAAGCTCGGCAACGGCTTCGGGTCGATTGCCTATGGCGTGAAGGACAATGGCTTCGCCACCCTCCTCATGCTGCTCTACAATCAGGTTCTCGGGCTCGATGCGCGGATCGTCGGGCTTATCTTGCTGCTCGCGCTGTTCATGGATGCGATCATCGACCCGATGGTCGGTTACTGGAGCGACAAGACGCACAGCCGCTGGGGCAAGAGGCACCCGTGGATGTATGCGGCGATCCTGCCGATGGCGTTCGCCTGGATCATGCTGTGGCACCCGCCGTCGCTCGATCAGCAGTGGCTCTATGGCTATCTGCTGCTTTTCGCCTTCCTGATGCGCGCCGCGGTGTCCTGTTATGAAATCCCCGCGCTGTCGGTCGTCCCGGCGCTGACCAGCGATTATGACGAAAGGACCTCGCTGACGCGCTGGCGCTTCGTCTTCGGCTGGGCCGGCGGGCTCGTCATGCTGACGCTGGCCTTCGGTTTTTTCCTTGTCCCGAGCGAAAAATACCCCGTCGGCCAGCTCAATCTCGATGGCTATCAGCTCTATGGCTGGACCGGCGCGGTGCTGATGATCCTTGCGACCAGCGTGTCGGCCTTGACCACCCACCGCCGCCTCGCCCACCCCGACGCGGCGCCGCCGACGCACCTGCCGCTGGGACAGACGCTGCGCAAGATCAAGACCATCCTGTCGAACAAGGCTTTCCTTGTGTTGCTTGGCAGCTCGGTCTTCGCCTTCGTCAACCAGGGCCTGACCTTTTCGATCACCGCCTATCTCCTCACTTATTATTGGCTGATGCCGCAGGCGGGCTTCATCGCCTATTCGGCGACACTCTTCGTCGGCGTGGTCGGCGCCTTCCTCGTCGTCGGGCTGCTCCAGAAACGGATGGAGAAGCGAACCGGCGCGGTGGCGGCGGGCGTGCTCGCGCTGTGTTTCGGGGTTTCCCCCTATCTGCTGCGCTTCATCGGCCTGTTCCCCGACAATGGCGCATCGGCGCTGATCCCGACGCTGTTCGCGCTGATCACCATCTCGAACGCCTTTTCGGTCGCGTCGATGATGCTCGCCCAGTCGATGGCATCGGACATCGTCGAGGCGTCGCAGGAAAAAACAGGTGAGCGGTCCGAAGGCATTTTCTTCTCGGCCTATTTCTTCGTCCAGAAATGCGCGACCGGCATCGGCCTGTTCCTGACCGGGCAGATCATCGGGGCGGCGAATTTTCCGGCCAAGGCGACGCCGGGTCAGGTCGACCAGTCGATCCTCGACAATCTGGCGGTCTATTTCCTGGCCGTGCTTGTCCTCTTCGCCATCGCCAGCATCTGGTTCATCTCGCGATTCCCGATTTCGCGTGCCGATCATGAAGCCCGTGTCGCGGCGATGGCAGAAGCGGCGGAAGCGGCAAGACCACATCCGTAACGGAAAAGTTCGCGGCGCGGCGAAAGGGTGTAATTTTCAGGCCGCAGGGCTTGGCAAGCGGGGCCGAATCGGTCCATGGGCTTACGTAAACGTAAAGGGAAGGATGCGAGCATGGATTTCGATCTCACCGACCGGCAGGTCTATTGGCGCGACCGCGTACGCGATTTCATCGAGCGCAAGGTGCGTCCCGCCGTCCCCACCTATGACAAGCAGGACAAGGAAGGCGACCGCTGGAAAGTGATCCAGGTCGTCGAGGATCTGAAGGCCGAGGCGAAAGAGGCTGGCATCTGGAACCTGTTCATGCCGCCGCGCAGCGCCGCGCACCACCATGTCGACGAAACGATCGAGTTCGAAGGCCCCGGCCTCACCAACCTCGAATATGCGCTGTGCGCCGAGGAAATGGGCCGCGTCGGTTTCGCCAGCGAAGTGTTCAACTGCTCGGCGCCCGACACCGGCAACATGGAGGTGTTCCACCGTTACGGGACGCGCGCGCAGAAGGAAAAATATCTGCTGCCGCTGATGAACGGCCAGATCCGTTCGGCCTTCCTGATGACCGAACCGAAAGTGGCGTCTTCCGACGCAACCAACATCGAGACACGCATCGAGCGCGACGGCGACGATTATGTCATCAACGGCACCAAATGGTGGTCGTCGGGCGCCGGCGACCCGCGCTGCAACATCGCGATCGTGATGGGCAAGACCGATTTCGCCGCCAAGCGCCACGCGCAGCAGTCGATGGTGCTGATGCCGCTCGACGCCCCGGGGGTGAACATTTTGCGCCACCTGCCCGTCTTCGGTTACGACGATGCGCCGCACGGCCATATGGAAATCGAGCTGAAGGACGTCCGGGTCAACGCCGAAGAGGCGATGCTGCTCGGCGAGGGCCGTGGCTTCGAGATCGCGCAAGGCCGCCTCGGGCCGGGCCGCATCCACCATTGCATGCGCACGATCGGCGTCGCCGAGGAGGCGATTTCGAAGATGGCCAAGCGCCTCCAGTCGCGCGTCGCATTCGGCAAGAAGGTCGCCGAATACAGCATCTGGGAACATCGCCTGGCGCGCGCGCGCATCGACATCGAAATGACCCGCCTGCTGTGCCTCAAGGCCGCAGACATGATGGACAAGGTCGGCAACAAGTCGGCCGCGGCCGAGATCGCGATGATCAAGGTCCAGGCACCGAACATGGCGCTGAAGATCATCGACGACGCGATCCAGGCGCATGGCGGCGCGGGCGTGTCGGAAGATTTCGGGCTCGCCAAGGCCTATGCGCATCAGCGCACGCTGCGGCTCGCCGATGGTCCCGACGAAGTGCATGAGCGCGCGGTGGCGCGGATCGAATTCGCCAAGCATAGCGAAGCGAGCGAGCCGGGTTTCTCGTCGGGCGACATCGGCGTGTCGCGCTAAACTTTCCTCCCGCTTGCGCGAGGGATTGGGGGAGGGCCTGTTCCTCCCCCGCATCGCGACCGACACGCCCTCCCCTATCCCCTCCCGCAAGCGGGAGGGGGATGATATGGAGCTTTAGATGACCAAAGCCGCCATCCTGATCGAACCCGGCAAGCCGCTGCAGATCGAGACCGTCCAGATCGCCGATTGCGGCCCGCACGAGGTCCGCATCCGCACCGCCGCGTGCGGCCTCTGCCATTCGGACCTGCACTTCATCGACGGCGCCTATCCGCACCCGCTGCCCGCGATCCCCGGCCATGAGGCCGCCGGTATCGTCGAGGCGGTCGGCAGCGAAGTGCGCACGGTCAAGGTCGGCGACGCGGTGGTGACTTGCCTGTCGGCCTTTTGCGGCCATTGCGAATTCTGCGTCAGCGGCCGCATGTCCTTGTGCATGGGCGGCGACACCCGCCGCGCCCCCGGTCAGCCGCCGCGCATCACGCGCCCCGACGGCAGCATCGTCAACCAAATGCTCAACCTCAGCGCCTTTGCCGAGACGATGCTGGTCCACGAACATGCCTGCGTGCGCATCGACCCCGACATGCCGCTCGACCGCGCCGCGGTGATCGGCTGCGCGGTGACCACCGGCGCGGGAACGATCTTCAACGCGTGCAAGGTGACCCCGGGCGAGACCGTCGCGGTCGTCGGCTGCGGCGGCGTCGGCCTCGCGACGATCAACGCCGCGAAGATTGCCGGCGCGGGGCGGATCGTCGCCGCCGATCCGGTGCCCGAAAAGCGCGCGCTGGCGATCAAGCTCGGCGCCACCGACGTCGTCGACGCCCTCGCCGACGATGCCGCGAAGCAAATTCTGGAGCTGACCAAGGGCGGCGTCGACCATGCAATCGAAGCGGTCGGGCGCCCGGCCTCGGCCAGCCTCGCGGTCGCGTCGCTGCGCCGCGGCGGAACCGCGACGATCCTCGGCATGATGCCGCTCAGCGAGAAGGTCGGCCTGTCGGCGATGGACCTGCTCAGCGGCAAGAAACTGCAGGGCGCGATCATGGGCGGCAACCGCTTCCCCGTCGATATTCCGCGCCTCGTCGATTTCTACCTGCGCGGACTGCTCGACCTCGACAGCATCGTCGCCGAGACGATCCCGCTCGCGCAGATCAACGAAGGGTTCGACAAGATGAAGAAAGGCGACGCCGCCCGTTCGGTGATCGTATTCGACCAATGACATTGGACGCACAAAAGGCCTTCAGCGGCACCGTCGCGCCCGAGGGCGCCGATATCCTCGACGAGGCGAAGCTGACCGCATGGATGGAGGCGAATGTAGAGGGCTTCGAGGGCCCGCTGACGCAGGGCAAATTTGCCGGCGGCCAGTCGAACCCGACCTACAAGATTTCGGCGCCGTCGGGCAATTATGTCCTCCGCCGCAAGCCCTATGGCCAGCTGCTGCCCTCGGCGCACGCGGTCGACCGCGAATATAAGGTGCAAGCGGGGCTCCATAAGGCCGGTTTCCCCGTCGCGCGCCAATATGGCCTGTGCACCGATGACAGCGTCGTCGGCAGCTGGTTCTATGTCATGGGCATGGTCGATGGCCAGACGATCTGGGACGGCGCGATGCCGGGGTCGACGCCGGAGAATCGCCGCGCCACTTACGAGGCGATGATCGATACGCTCGCCGCGCTGCACAATGTCGATGTCGAGGCGGCGGGGCTGTCGGACTATGGCAAGCCGGGCAATTATTTCGGCCGCCAGGTCGACCGCTGGACCAAGCAGTACCGCCTCTCCGAAACCGAGACGATGGACGAGATGGAGCGGCTGATTGCGTGGCTGCCCGCGACGCTGCCCGAACAGACGCGCACCAGCGTCGTTCATGGCGATTACCGCATCGACAATATGATCTTTGCCAAGGACCGCCCCGAAGTGCTCGCGGTGCTCGATTGGGAGCTGTCGACGCTGGGCGATCCGCTCGCCGATTTCACCTATGTCGCGATGGCGTGGGTCACCGAAAATGGCGGCCGGTCGGGGGTCGAGGATCTCGACCGCGTGGGCCTGGGCATTCCCGAACTGGGCGAAATGGTCACCCGTTATTGCGCCGCGACGGGCCGCGACGGGGTGCCCGACATGAACTGGTATTTCGCCTATAATTTCTTCCGCCTCGCGGGCATCATCCAGGGCATCAAGAAGCGCGTGATCGACGGCACCGCCTCGTCGCAGCATGCCAGGGACATGTCCGAGCGCGTCCGCCCGCTCGCCGAAAGGGCGTGGGATTTCGCAAAGAAGGCGGGCGCATGAACCTGTTCGACATGACCGGCGAGGTCGCGCTGATCACCGGATCGTCGCGCGGCATCGGCAAGGCCATCGCCGAGGCGATGGCCTTCCACGGCGCCAAGGTCGTGATTTCGAGCCGCAAGCAGGACGCGTGCGACGCGGTCGCGGCCGAACTCAACGCGCAATATGGCGAAGGCACCGCGATCGCGATCGCCGCCAATATCTCGTCGAAGGACGGGCTGCAGAATCTGGCCGACGAGACCGTCGCGGCCTTCGGCCCGGTCACCGCGCTCGTCTGCAACGCCGCGTCGAACCCCTATTACGGGCCGTCGGCGGGAATCAGCGACGACCAGTTCCGCAAGATCATGGAAAACAACATCCTGTCGAACCATTGGCTGGCGCATATGTGTGCGCCCGCGATGCTGGCGGCGGGCAAGGGGTCGATCACGATCATTAGCTCGATCGGCGGCCTCAAAGGCTCGTCGATCCTCGGCGCCTATGCGATTTCGAAAGCCGCCGACATGCAGATGGCGCGCAATTTGGCCGACGAATTCGGGCCGCAGGGCGTGCGCGTCAATTGCATCGCGCCGGGGCTGATCAAGACCGATTTCGCCCGCGCTTTGTGGGAAAATCCCGAGAATCTGGAAGTTTCGACGCGGCGATCGTCGCTGCGCCGGATCGGCGAGCCCGAGGAAATCGCCGGGGCGGCGGTGTTCCTCGCCAGCCGTGCCGGCGGCTTCACCACCGGCCAGACGATCGTCATCGACGGCGGCAACACTTCGAGCGGAGGATAAGATGGGCGCATTGGACGGCAAGATCGCGATCATCACCGGCGCCGGTTCGGGTATCGGACGCGCGAGCGCGCTGCGCTTCGCCGCCGAGGGCGCGAAGCTGGTGCTCGGCGACAAGACCGCAGCGGTGCATGATACGGCGCAGTTGGTGAAGGACGCGGGCGGCGAGGTCGTCGCGCTCGAAATCGACGCGGGCGTCGAGGCCGATGTCGAAAAGCTGGTCGCGACCGCGAAGGACAGCTTCGGCGGACTCGACGTGGCCTTCGCCAACGCCGGTATTATCGGCGACATGGGCGGTATTTTCGATTTCGATCCGGCCGCCTGGGCCGAGACGCTGCGCGTCAACCTGATCGGCCCGGCGTTGATGGTGAAGCATGCCGGCAAGGCGATGGTCGACCAGGGCCGCGGCGGCGCGATCGTCCTGACCGCGAGCGTCGCGGGGATCAATTCGGGCGCCGGCCCCGGCGCCTATTCGGCGTCGAAGGCGGGGGTGATCAACCTCGCCAAGACCGCCGCGCAACAGCTGACCACCAGCGGCGTGCGCGTCAACGCGATCTGCCCCGGCCTCACCGAGACCGGCATGACCAAGCCGACCTTCGACTATGCCAAGGCCAAGGAAGTTACGCACAAGCTCGGCCAGCTCAATCCGCTCAAGCGCGCCGCGCAGCCCGAGGAACTCGCCAATGTCGCGCTCTTCCTCGCCAGCGACCAGGCGAGCTATGTCAACGGACAGGCGATCGCGGTCGATGGCGGGCTCACCAGCTCGCACCCGGTGACGCGCCAGCTATTGGGCCAGACCTCGCACTGAGGAGAGACGAGATGCAGTATCGGCAGCTTGGCGACAGCGGCATCGAGGTTTCGGCGATCTGCCTCGGCAGCTGGCTGACCTATGGGGTCGGGGTCGACGACAGCGCGGGGCGCGCCTGCGTCGATGCGGCCTTCGATGTCGGGATCAACTTCATCGACACCTCGAACATCTATGGCCGCGGCGCGGCCGAGAGCTTCCTCGGCGACGTGCTGAAGGAGCGGCCGCGCGACAGCTATGTGCTCGCGACCAAGCTCTTCTTCCCGATGACCGAGACCGACAAGGGTTTGTCGGCGGCGCAGGTGGCGAAGCAGATCGATGCGAGCCTGACGCGGCTCCAGACCGACTATATCGACCTCTACCAATGCCATCGTTACGATCCCGACACCCCGCTCGAGGAGACGATGGAAGCGCTGAGCGAGGTCGTGCGCAGCGGCAAGGCGCGCGCGATCGGCTTTTCCGAATGGTCGCCCGAGCAGATCGAGGCAGCGGTCGCGCTTGCCCCGCCATGCGTCAAATTCGTTTCGAGCCAGCCGCAGTACAGCCTGATCTATCGCCGCGCCGAAGCGAAGGTGATCCCGGTCAGCATCGCGAACGGCATCGGGCAGATCGTCTGGTCGCCCCTCGCGATGGGCGTGCTCAGCGGCAAATATGCGCCCGGCGCGGCCCCGCCCGCGGGCACCCGCGCGGCGGGCGACGATGCGGCCTTCATGAAGCTCTATATGACCGACCCGGTGCTCGAAGCGGTGCAGGGCCTGAAGCCGATCGCCGACAAGGCGGGCTGTTCGATGGCGCAGCTTGCGATCGCCTGGGTGCTTGCGCAGCCGGGCATCACCAGCGCGATTGTCGGCGCAAGCCGCCCCGAACAGTTGCGCGAGACCGCCAAGGCCGCCGATCTGGCGATCGACCCGGCCTTGCTCGCCGAGGCCGCCGCCATCCTCGAAGGAGTTCGTGTTTCGTGAGTGGTTCGAAGAATCAGGGTTTCGACGCCGCGCGGCTGGACCGCATCCCCGCCTTCCTCAAGGCCAAATATGTCGATGCCGGGCGCCTGCCGCACGCCGCGACCCTCGTGTCGCGCGGCGGCGAGATCGCGCATCTGTCGCTCGTCGGCGAGGGCCGGCCGGGCGAAGCGCTGAAGGAAGACGCGATCTTTCGCATCGCAAGCATGACCAAGCCGATCACCAGCATCGCCTTCATGATGCTGGTCGAGGAGGGCAAGGTCGCGCTGAGCGATCCGCTGACCAAATTTTGCCCCGAGTTCAAGGACACTGGCGTCTTCGTCGCGGGCGGGGGCAATGTGCCCTTCCTGACCCGGCCGCCGACGCAGCCGATCCGCATGGTCGACCTGCTGCGCCACACCGCCGGGCTGACTTACGGGTTTCAGGAGCGCACCCCCGTAGACGCCGCGTACCGCAAGGCGCGAATCGACGATTTCGACGCCGATTATACGATGGACAGCTTCATCGCGGGGCTCGCGAAAATCCCGCTGCAGTTCGACCCCGGCGCGCACTGGAACTATTCGATGGCGACCGACGTGCTCGGCGCGGTGGTCGAACGCATCGAGGGCAAGCCGTTCGCGCAGGTGCTGCAGGAGCGCATCTTCGGCCCGCTCGCCATGGTCGACACCGGCTTCAAGGTCCCCGCCGACCAGCAGCATCGGTTGACCGACTGCTATATGTTCGACCCGCAGGCGAAGATGAAAGCGTTCGACAGCGGCGACAAGAGCCGCTGGGCGAAGGATCGCAGCTTCCATTCGGGCGGCGGCGGGCTGGTCTCGACGCTCGCCGACTATCATCGTTTCTGCCTGATGCTGCTCGGCGGCGGGCAACTCGACGGCACGCGGATCATCAGCCGCAAGACGCTGGCGCTGATGACCGCGAACCATCTCGTCGGCGGCGGCGACCTCGTCCAGCATAGCGTCGGCATCTTTTCGGAGGCCGAAAATGCCGGGGTCGGCTTCGGGCTCGGCTTCGCGGTGACCGAGCAGCCGGCGCAGACGCTGACCCCCGGGTCGGTCGGCGATTATTATTGGGGCGGCATGTTCTCGACCGGCTTCTTCGTCGATCCGGTCGAAGAAATCGCGATGGTCTTCATGACCCAGCTCATGCCCTCTTCCACCTATCCCGTGCGGCGCGAGGTCAAGACCTTGATCCACGCCGCGCTCAACGACTGATCCCCATTCAAGGAGCCTGAAATGTCCGAAGAAACCCCGAACAGCGTCACGCTGGAGAAGGACGGCAATGTCGCCGTCGTCATCGTCAACAACCCGCCGGTCAACGCGCTGAGCTGGCACGTCCGCGAGGGCCTCGCCAATCACTTCGCGACCGCGCTCGCCGACGACAGCGTCGAGGCGATCGTGCTGCGCTGCGACGGCAGCACCTTCATCGCCGGCGCCGACATCAGCGAATTCGGCAAGGCGCCGCGCGGTCCCGATTTCAACGCGGTGCTCAACAGCATCGAACAGGCGACCAAACCGGTCGTCGCCGCGATCCACGGCACCGCGCTCGGTGGCGGGCTCGAAACCGCGCTCGTCTGCCATTACCGCGTCGCGGTGCCCTCGGCGAAGCTCGGCGTGCCCGAGGTCAAGCTCGGCCTGCTGCCCGGTGCCGGCGGCACCCAGCGCCTGCCGCGCGTCGTCGGCGTCGAAGCCGCCGCGACGATGGTGTCGTCCGGCGATCCGCTGCCTGCCGCCAAGGCGAAGGAACTCGGCCTCGTCGACGCGCTCGCGGGCGAGGACAGCCTCGCCGCCGACGCGATCGCCTTTGCGCGTACCAAGATCGCCGACGGCCCGCGCCCGACGCGCGAACGCGCCGTGTTCGGCGACGTCGCGATCATCGAACAGCTCAAGACCGCCAACGCCAAAAAATGGCGCGGGTTCGACGCGCCCTATGCGAACCTCGCCTGTGTGGAGGCCGCGACGCGGCTGCCGTTCGACGAGGGCCTCGCCTTCGAGCGCCAAGAATTCACCAAGCTGATGTTCGGCAGCCAGTCGGCGGCGCAGCGCCACATCTTCTTCGCCGAACGCCAGGCCGCGAAGATCGACGGCCTGCCCAAGGACACCGCGCTGCGCGACATCAAGAAGGTCGGCGTGATCGGCGCCGGCACGATGGGCGGCGGCATCAGCATGAACTTCCTCCAGAAGGGCATTCCCGTCACCATCGTCGAGATGCAGCAGGAAGCGCTCGACCGCGGCACCGGCGTGATCCGCAAAAATTACGAGGCTTCGGCTGCCAAGGGTCGCTTCAAGCCCGAGCAGGTCGAGCAAATGATGGGCATATTGACCCCGACGCTCAACCTCGACGATCTCGCCGACTGCGACCTGATCATCGAGGCGGTCTATGAGAATATGGACGTGAAGAAGGAAATCTTCGCGAAGCTCGATACGATCGCCAAGCCCGGCGCAATCCTCGCGTCGAACACCAGCTACCTCGACATCGACGAGATCGCGACCGCGACGAGCCGCCCGGGCGACGTGCTCGGTATGCACTTCTTCTCGCCCGCCAATGTCATGAAGCTGCTCGAAGTGGTGCGCGGCGACAAGACCGCGCCCGACGCTCTGGCCACCGCGATGGCGATCGGCAAGAAGATCGGCAAGGTCGCGGTGGTCGCTGGGGTGTGCGACGGCTTCATCGGCAACCGCATGCTCAAGCCGCGCCAGGTCGAGGCGATGAACCTGCTGATGGAAGGCGCGACGCCGCAGCAGATCGACAAGGTCCATGTCGATTTCGGCATGCCGATGGGCCCGTTCCAGATGAGCGATCTCGCCGGCGTCGACATCGGCTGGCACCGCGACCCGACGCGCATCGAAAGCATCCGCGACGCGCTCGCCGCCAAGGGCCGCTGGGGGCAGAAGACCGGCAAGGGCTTCTACGACTATGACGAGAAGCGCAACCCGACCCCGAGCGCCGAAGTCGCCGAGATCATCGAGGATTTCCGCCAGCAGTCGAACAAGGCGAAGCGCGAGATCAGCGACCAGGAAATCATCGAGCGCACGCTATACCCGATGGTCAACGAAGGCGCGCTGATCCTGGCTGAAGGCAAGGCGCAGCGCGCGTCGGACATCGATGTCGTGTGGATCTATGGCTATGGCTGGCCGGTCTATCGCGGCGGCCCGATGTTCTGGGCGGGACTGGAAGGCACCGACAAGATCGTCGCGGCGCTCGAGAAGCATGGTTTCGCAGTCGCCCCGCTGCTCAAGGAAAAGGCCGAGGCGAAGAGCGGCTTCTAAAACCCCTTCGCTCACGAAAGGCAGGCCGTCTGTCCCACCGCGGGGCAGGCGGCCTTTCTTTTGCCCGGGAGCCGCCGCAGGCATGAGCGAAGACTTGCGATTCAGGGTTAAAGCGCTGGCAAGACCTGCCGTTAGGGCAGAGCATGAATGCCATGTCCCTGCTCGCCATCCTGATGCTCACCGGAAGCACGGCCGCCTCGGCGCCGGTCGCGACGCCGCAAGCGAGCGCGGTCGGCATCGCGCGGGCGCGGATCATCGCGCCGGCGGAAGTGCGGCGGGTCGATGGGCGGCTGGAAGTCCGCACGGGCGACCGCAAGGCACCGACGCAGGTGCATCGCGGCGAACGGAAGGATGGCGGCGAGACCGCGGATTTCTACTAGCAGCCGTCATCCCAACCTCCCGTTTGTGTCGAGCGAAGTCGAGACACGCCAGCACCGCGCCAGACGCATCTCGACTTCGCTCGATGCAAACGGAGTGGGGTTTGGATTGGCTGGGTTAGAGCGTCTGGATGATCGCCGAAAAGTCGCGGCCGTCCTTGTCGGCCTCGACAAACGCCTCATAGAGTTCGCGCGCCTTCGATCCCATCGGAACATCGGCGTCGACGCTCGCCGCCGCCTCCATCGCGAGACGCAAATCCTTGAGCATCAGAACCGCGGCGAAGCCGCCCGCATAGCCGTTGTCGGCAGGGGTCACCGGGCCGACGCCGGGAAGCGGTGCGTAGCTGGTCAGCGACCAGCACTGCCCCGACGACACGCTGGCGATGTCGAAGAATTTCTGCGGATCGAGTCCGAGCTTCTGCGCGAGCGCAAGCGTTTCGCACGTCGCGATCATCGAGGCGCCGAGCAGCATGTTGTTGCAGATCTTCGCCCCCTGCCCCGCGCCCGCGTCGCCGGCATGGATCACCGCCTTGCCCATCCTGGCAAGGATCGGTTCGGCGCGCGCGAAGCCCTCGCCGGTGCCGCCGACCATGAAGGTCAGCGTGCCGGCATTGGCGGCGGCGATGCCGCCCGACACCGGCGCGTCGACCGCAACGAGGCCCTTGGCGGTGGCGGCTTCGATGTTCGAACGCGCGGTCGCGACGTCGATCGTCGAGCAGTCGAGCAGCAAGGTGCCCGGCGCGGCGTTGGGGAAGACGTCGGCTTCATAGACGCCCGCGACATGCTTGCCCGCGGGAAGCATCGTCACGACCGCCTCGGCGCCGGTGACGGCTTCGGCCGCCGATGCGGCGCGGGTGCAGCCTGCCTCGACCGCGCGGGCGAGCGCTTCCTCGCTGAGGTCGAAGGCGCGGACCTCGTGGCCCGCCTTGGCGAGATTGGCAGCCATGCCGCCGCCCATATTGCCGAGTCCGATGAATGCGATTTTCATTGTCTCTCCCCTCCCGCTTGCGGGAGGGGCCGGGGGAGGGCCTGTCCCGAATATTGCACTGATGGAGAGGAAACAGACCCTCCCCTAACCCCTCCCGCAAGCGGGAGGGGCACCGGGCTCACCGCCCCTTCCACACGCCTTCGCGCTTTTCGATGAAGGCGGCCATGCCTTCGGCCTTGTCCTCGGTCGCGGCGAGGATCTGGAACAGGCGGCGTTCGTAGATCAACCCCTGGTCGAGCGTCGTTTCGAACGCGGCGTTGACCATGTCCTTGTTCACCATCGCGGCCATCGGCGGCATCGCGGCGATCGTGGTCGCGGTCTTCACCGCTTCGTCGACGAGGCCTTCATGCGCGACGACGCGCGCGACGAGGCCCGAGCGTTCGGCTTCGGCGGCGTCCATCATCCGGCCGGTGAGGCACATTTCCATCGCCTTCGCCTTGCCGACCGCGCGGGTCAGCCGCTGCGATCCGCCCATGCCGGGGGCGACACCGAGCTTGATTTCGGGCTGGCCGAATTTCGCTTTTTCGCTGGCGATGATGAAATCGGCCATCATCGCGAGCTCGCAGCCGCCGCCCAATGCGAAGCCGTTCACCGCGGCGATCCAGGGCTTGCGGACCTTCTTCACGAAGTCGCTCGTCCATTTCGAGAAGAAGTCCTCGAGGTAGAAATCGGCGGCAGGCTTGTCGGCCATTTCCTTGATGTCGGCACCCGCAGCAAAGGCCTTGTCGCCCGAGCCGGTGAGCACCGCGCAGCGCTGGCTATCATCGGCTTCGAACGCTGCGAAGGCCGCAATCAGGTCGTCGAGCACGCCCGAGTTCAGCGCGTTCAGCGCCTGCGGACGGTTCAGCGTGACGAGCGTCACCGCGCCCTTTTGTTCGACGAGGATGGTTTCGTAGGTCATAGCGGTTTCCATTCTTCCTGTTCGGGGAGCGGCGCGAAGATCGCGGTGATCAGATCGTCGCCGACGCCTTCGGGCGTCGCGGGATTCCATTGGGGGGCATTGTCTTTCTCGACGATCACCGCGCGCACGCCCTCGGCGAAGTCGGGGCGGGTCAGGACGCGGCTGCCGATACGATATTCCATCGCCATGTTGGCGGCGAAATCGGGCAAATCGAGACTGTCTGCCAGCTGGCGCAGCGCGACCTTGCATGTCTGCGGGCTTTTGGTGCGCAGCGCCGCGAGTTCCTTCGCCGCCCATTCGCCGTCGTCGGCCTCGAGCGCGGCGAAGATATCTTCGAGCCGGTCCGATGCGAAGAGCCGGTTGATCAAGGGAATCTGCGCCGCGATCTTCGCCTCGGGCGGGGTCACCGACAGCTCACCCAAGATGCCGCCGATGCGGTCGGGGTGCTCGGCGATGCGTGCCTTGGCCTCGGTCAGCTTGTCCGCCGGGAGATAATGGGTCGCGAGACCGAGCGCGAGGCATTCGGCGCCGTCGAGCCGTGCGCCGGTGAGCGCGAGGAAGGGACCCACGCGGCCTTCGAGCCGCGAGAGATACCAGCCGCCGCCGACGTCGGGGAACAGGCCGATCCCGGTTTCGGGCATCGCGAGGCGTGTGTTCTCAGTCGCGACGCGATAGCGGGCGGGCAGCGAAATCCCGACCCCGCCGCCCATGGTGATGCCGTCCATGAAGGCGACCACCGGCTTGCCATAAGTGAAGAGCAGATGGTTGAGCTGATATTCGTCGTGGAAGAAGCGGCGCCCCGAGACGCCGTCGTCGGTCAGCGCCGAGTTGCGCAGGAAGGCGATATCGCCCCCGGCGCAGAAACCGCGCCCTTCGCTATGATCGAGCAGCACCGCCTGCACCGCGGCATCGTCTTTCCACGCGACGAGTGCGTCGGTCATGGCATGCACCATGTCGAGATTGAGCGCGTGGATCGCCTTGGGGCGGTTGAGCGACAGCCGGCCCGCGCCGCCTTCGGTCGAGATGAGAATATCTTCGGTCATTCACCCTCACAAACCTTCTCCCATTGGGAGAAGGATATCGAAGCCTTACCGCTGAAAGCGGTTAGGCGGAGTTGGACGAGGGGTTACGCCCTGTCGATGGCGCACCGCCCCTCACCCAGCTACGACCAGCCAGCAAGCTGGCAAGTCTGCGCAACCCTCTCCCGACGGGAGAGGGGATAACTACTGCCGCAGCAGGTCCCGTCCGACGATCATCCGCATGACCTGGTTGGTGCCTTCGAGGATCGAATGGACGCGCAGGTCGCGCCAGAAGCGCTCGATCGGATAATCGCGCAAATAGCCATAACCGCCGAACAATTGCAGCGCGTCGTTGACGATCTTGCTGCCGTTATCGGTCGCGAGCCGCTTCGCCATCGCCGAGAAGCGCGATTTGTCGGGGGCGTTCGCGGTGACCTTCGCCGCCGCGAGATAGAGCAAGGCGCGCGAGGCTTCGAGGTCGGTCGCCATGTCGGCGAGCATGAACTGGGTGTTCTGGAAATCGGCGATCGGCTGGCCGAACTGCTGGCGGTCCTTGGTGTAGGCGATCGCCTCGTCGAGGCAGCGCTGCGCGCCGCCGAGCGAGCAGGCGCCGATGTTGAGCCGCCCGCCGTCGAGCCCCGCCATCGCGAAGCGGAAGCCGTCGCCCTCGGCACCGACGAGATTTTCGACCGGCACGCGGCAATCCTCGAAGATCACCTGCGCGGTCGGCGATGCATTCCAGCCGAGCTTCTTCTCGGGCGCACCGAAGCTCAAACCCGGCGTATCCTTTTCGATGACGAGGCAGCTGATCCCCTTCGACTTTTCCTCGCTGGTGCGGACCATGCAGACATAGATGTCGTTATACCCCGCGCCCGAGATGAACTGCTTGGTGCCGTTGAGCACATAATGGTCGCCATCGCGTTTCGCGGTGGTCTTGAGCGCCGCGGCGTCGGAGCCCGAACCCGGTTCGGTCAGGCAATAGCTGGCGATCTTCTCCATGCTGACGAGGTCGGGCAGGAAGTGCGCCTTGATCTCGGCGCCGCCGAAGCGGTCGATCATCCACGTTGCCATATTGTGGATCGACACATAGGCGCTGGTCGCGGGGCAGCCATAGGCCATCGCCTCCATGATCAGCGCCGCCTCCATCCGGCCGAGCCCGATGCCGCCCGATTCCTCCGCGACATAAATCGCGCCGAAACCCAGTTCGCCCGCCGCCTTCCACACATCGACGGGATAATGGCTTTTCTCGTCCCATTCGGCGGCGAAGGGCGTGATGCGATCGGCGGTGAACTTGCGCGCCATGTCCTGGATGGCGAGCTGGTCGTCGGTAAGCTGGAACTGGTCGGTCATGCGCTCTTCTCGATAAGGATGGCTTCGGCTTCGATTTCGACTTTCCACTCGGGGCGGATCAGCGCGGGGATGACGAGCATCGTCGATGCCGGGCGGATGTCGCCGAACATCGCGCCATGCGCGCGCCCGACGAGGTCGGCGTCGGCGGGGTCAGTGATGTACATGCGCGTGCGCACGACGTCGGCGGGCGACCCGCCGAGCGCCGCGAGTGCTTCGGCGATAATCGTCAGGCAGCGTGCGGCCTGCGCCCCGGCATCGCCGGGGGTCGACGAGCCGTCGGCTTCGATCGGCGCGCAGCCGGCGACGTCGATGCGATTCCCCACCCGAACCGCACGGCTGTAGCCATAGACGGGTTCGAACGGGGACGCCGAAGAGTGGTTACGCCGGGACGCGTCAGCCACAGGTGACCTGCGTGATCTTGTACGCGTCGTCATACATGACGTTCACGCGATCGACGCGGTAGTCCATCGTCATCGCCGAACGCGGCGGGCCCCAGCGAAGCGTGCGCGCGCCCGATGCCTTGAGGATCGCGCCGCCAAGATCGGGGGTTGCGATCTGGCCGACATAGGATTGCGCGGCATCGGCCTTGCAGGCCGCTTCGGCAGGCGGCGGGGTCGATTCGACGGGCGCATCGCTGCCCGCACAGGCGGCAAGCGGCAGGACGGCGGCGATTGCGAGCAGGCGAATGTCCATCGTGAGTCTCCCTTTGAAAACCATTATCCGGCGCAGCGCGTATAGCGCATCGCGTCCGGCGCGGCACCATCGCCATAGTCGCGACGGACGAGCGCCTTGCCGCCGTCGGCCACTCTGAGCACCATCAGCCGATCCCAGTCCATCCCCTCGCCGCTGAATTTATAGTCGGCGACGATACGGGTCGCGCCGCGTTCGCGCACCCGCGCCAGTTCGCCGTGCGATTCGTGGAAGCGCAGGTTCGCGGCGTCGATCACCAGTGCGGTCAGATCGGTGCCCGGGCGCTTGGGACAATCGCTCGCGTCGAGCGCCCAGCGCCCCTGGATCGCGGCGGGAATCGCCTTGTCGCCGCTACCGACGCCCGCTTCGAACGCGGCGGGCGGTTTGATCGCCGGATCGGGCTTATAGTCTTCCGTGGCGGTCGCCGCCGGAGCTGCGGGCGAAGTTTCGGCAGGCGCATCGGGAACGGCGGGCGCGACGCTGGCCTTTTCCTCGGGCGCGGCCTTGTCGGTCGCATCGCCGCAGGCGGCGAGCATCAACACACCAAGGGGGAGCAGATAGGCTTTCATCGTCATTCTCCTTCGCGAGGAGAAATGCGCGGGCGCCGGGAGCGGTTTCATTCGCCGCCCCCTTCGTGCAGCACCTTGGCATTGAATTCGGCGGTCGCGAGCGCGGGGTCGTTGTAGCGATACCAGCGCGGTGCGGGCAGCCCGGCCTGCCAGGCCAGCGCCTCGGTCAGCGTGCCCTGCGCCGATGGCACGTCGGGCATCAGCGTGCCGATCGGGTCGGCATAGGCGGTGTCGGCGCTGACCACGGTCCAGCCCGCCGCCCGCAAGGCCCGGACGAGGTCGCCGATATAGAGCGCGGCGAGGTCGGTTTCGTGGAGCAGCATCACCTGCACCGGCTGGCGCCCGATCACCTGCTGCATCAGCCCGTCGGCATAGTCGGCGGCCTCGACATGCCAGGTGACATAGAGGTCACCGAGCGCCGCGCGGTCGATCGGCTTGCCGGCCTTGGCCGCCGCGATCGCCAGCGATTCGAGATGCCAGTCGGACGATTCGGCGGTGACATAGCCATTGCGCAAGCCGCGCGCCGCGAGCCCCGCACGCAGCGCATCACGCTTGACCTTGTCTTTGCCGCCCTCGTCAAGGAAGGGGAAGCGGAACCAGGGGCGATAGCCGGGGCGGCCCTTGAGCCAGACCTCGGCGGCATCGATGTCGGCGAGATAGGCATCCGCCGTCATGCCGCTCAGATGCGGGTGGGTATTGCTGTGGTTGGCGATGACATGCCCGGCGGCGACATAGGCGGCGAGCTGCGCCTCGCCATTGACCCCGTCGCCATGCCCGATCGCCGCCGGGTTGACGAAAAAGACCGCCTGCGGCGCCTCCGCTTTTTTCAGTTCGGCGACGATGCGCGCGGTGCGCTCCTCGGGCGTGAAGAAAGCCCCGCGCCCCCGCGGCGCGTCGTCGAACGACAGCGCGATCATCTTCTGCGCCGCCGCCGGAACCGGCAGCAGCAACAGAATCAGCAGAGGCAGGAACAGCCGCCGCAACAAGGCAGTGTCAGCCCATCGTCGGGATGACGAAAGCATTGCCGCCGTCGGGCGATCCGTCGGGCCAGCGCGCGGTGATCGTCTTGACCTTGGTCCAGAATTTCACGCCTTCCATGCCGTGCTGGTTGGTGTCACCGAACGCCGAACGCTTCCAGCCGCCGAAGCTGTGATAGGCGACCGGCACCGGGATCGGCACGTTGATGCCGACCATGCCGACGTTGACCCGCGCCGCGAATTCGCGCGCGGCATGGCCGTTGCGCGTGAAGATCGCGACGCCATTGCCATATTGATGCTTCGAGGGCAGCGCCAGCGCGGTTTCGAAATCGGGGGCGCGGACGATCTGCAGCACGGGGCCGAAAATCTCTTCCTTGTACGATTCCATGTCGGTGGTGACATGGTCGAACAGGGTCGGGCCGATGAAGAAGCCCTTTTCATGCCCCTGCAGCGAAAAGCCGCGGCCATCGACCACCAGCTCGGCGCCCTCGTCGGCGCATTTTTGGATCCAGCCCTCGACCTTTTCCTTGTGCGCCTGCGTCACCACCGGGCCGTAATGCGCCTCGGCATCGGTCGACACGCCGACGCGCAGCGCCTCGATCGCGGGGATCAGCTTGGCCTTGAGCCGCTCGGCGGTCTCGTCACCGACGGGGACCACCACAGGAAGCGCCATGCAGCGTTCGCCCGCCGAGCCGAAGGCGGCGCCGGCAAGGTCGTTCACCACCTGGTCGAGGTCGGCGTCGGGCATGACGATGCCATGGTTCTTCGCGCCGCCCATCGCCTGGACGCGCTTGCCGTTGGCGACGCCGCGATTGTAGACATAATGCGCGATGTCCGACGAGCCGACGAAGCTGACCGCGCCGATGTCGGGATGATCGAGGATCGCGTCGACCATTTCCTTGTCGCCATGGACGACCTGGCAGATGCCTGCGGGCAAGCCGGCTTCGAGGAAGAGTTCAGCGAGGCGCACCGGAACGCTGGGATCGCGCTCGCTGGGCTTGATCAGGAAGGCGTTGCCGGTCGCGATCGCGACGCCGGACATCCACAGCGGGATCATCGCGGGGAAGTTGAACGGGGTGATGCCCGCGCCGATGCCGATCGGCTGGCGCATCGAATAGACGTCGATGCCCGGACCCGCGCCCTGCGTATATTCGCCCTTCAGCACATGCGGGATGCCGCAGCAGAATTCGATGACCTCAAGGCCGCGCTGAATGTCGCCCTTCGAATCGGCGATCACCTTGCCATGTTCGCTCGACAGCAGATGCGCGAGTTCGTCCATATTGGCTTCGACGAGGCGCTTGAACTCGAACATCACGCGCGCGCGGCGCTGCGGGTTGGTCGCGGCCCAGCCGGGCTGCGCCGCCTTCGCCGCGGCGACCGCCTTGTCGAGCAGCGCCGCGTCGCCCAAAGCGACCTCGGCCTGCACATTGCCGTTGTTGGGGTCGAAGATCGGGCTGCGGCGGCTGCTGCCACCGGCGCCGCCGACGATAAGATGGTCGATCTGTCGCATGGTCTGTCTCCCAAAAATGTTGCGCCTTCCACAGACCAAGCGCGCCGCGATTGCAAGGGATAGACTTGCAGGGCAATGCTGCATATTTGCAGGCTGTGGACTGGGATAAGCTGCAATATTTCCTGACCGTCGCGCAGCAGGGCACGCTCGCGCGCGCCGGGGCGGCGCTGCAGGTCGACGCGACGACGGTCAGCCGCCAGCTGAGCGCGCTTGAGGCCGCTTTGCAACAGACATTGTTCGAACGCGCGCCGGGCGGTTTCCTGCTTACGGCGGCCGGCCGCGCGCTCGTCCCGCATGCCGAGGCGATGGCGGCGGCGGCGGCGCGCATCCGCTCGGCCGGCGACGGCGGTGCGGCGCTGTCGGGGCAATTGCGGATCAGCGTGTCCGAAGGGTTCGGGGGCAATTTCATCGCGCCGCGGCTGGCGGGTTTCGTCGCCGCGCATCCCGAGCTCGAGATCGACCTCGTCGCCTCGTCGGGGTTTCTCAACCCCTCGCGGCGCGAGGCCGATATGGCGGTGCTGCTCGCGCGGCCTAGAAAAGGCCCGCTGATCACGCGCAAATTGTCGGACTACAGCCTCGGCCTCTATGCCCCCGCCGACCGACCCGACTGGCAAGCGGCGGTCGCCGCGACGCCGCTGTCGCGCGCCGGGGTGCCGGTGATCGGCTATGTGCCCGACATCCTCTATGCCCCCGAACTCGACTATCTGGGTGAGATCGAGCCGGGGCTGCGTGCCGGGGTGCGCTCGTCGAGCATTCTCGCGCAAAGGCGGATGATCGCGGGCGGCGCCGGGGTCGGGGTTTTGCCTTGCTTCCTCGCCGCGAACGACCCGGCGCTGGTGCGGGTGCGACCCGAGCAGGTCATCGCGCGCGCCTTCTGGCTCGCGCTCCACCGCGACGTCGCCCCGCAACCACGCATCCGCGCCTTCATCGACTGGCTCGACGCCGAGGTGCGCGAGAGCCGGGGGTTGTTCGTGCCGGATTAGCCTCTTTCGTCATTGCGAGCGAAGCGAAGCAATCCAGAGCGGTTTACGCGCGCCCTGGATTGCCGCGTCGCTTCGCTCGCAATGACGATGGAAATCACAAGCCCTGACTCGCCTTGACAAGCGCACAGCCAAAAGCGCTAATAGAACAAATCAGGAACAACATGCCCCACGAGTCGCACCCTAATATCGCCGGCCTGCGTCGGCGTCTCGCCCGGATCACCGGCGAGGCCGAACCGCGTGGGCCAATCGCGGGGCGGCTGACGAGCGGTCATGCGGGTTTCGACGCCGCGCTCGGCGGCGGACTCGCGACGGGGCGCGTGCATGAATTCTTCGCCGCCGACGCACTCGACGCGACCAGCGCCGCCGCCTTCGCCGCGCTGCTCGCGCTGCGCCTGCCCGGCCCGGCGCCACTGGTCTGGCTGCGCACCGCCGACGCCGCGCGGCGCGGCGGGCAACTCTATGCGCCCGGCATCGCCGAACTTGGCGGCGATCCCGACCGGCTGCTGCTGATTGAGGCGCCCGATCCCAAATTGTTGCTCGCCTGCGCCAATGATGCGATCCGCTGCGCCGGATCGGCGGCGGTGATCGTCGAAAGCTGGGGCAAATTCCCGCTGCTCGACCTGACCGCGGGGCGGCGGCTCGCGCTCGGCGCGCGCGATGCGGGAACCACATTGCTGATGCTGCGGCTGAACGCGGTCCCCAGCGCAAGCGTCGCCGAAACGCGCTGGAGCGTCGCCGCCGCGCCGTCGCTCGAACTGGAAGCCCATGCGCCGGGCGCTCCCGCCTTCGACCTCGAACTGCTGCGCTGGCGCGGCGGCGCCGCCGGCGGACGCTGGCAAATGGAATGGCATCATGATGAACAAGCCTTTGGCGAAGCGGCGCTATCTGGCGTTGTTCTTCCCGTGGCTGCCCGCCGAGCGGCTTTGCCGCACGGCGCCGCGGCCGCCTGACGCCCCGCTCGTCTTCGCCGAAAAGGCGCGCGGTGCGCTCCGCCTTGCGAGCGTCGACCGCGCAGCGCAGGCGGTCGGGCTCGCCCCCGGCATGCCGCTCGCCGACGCGCGCGCGCGGGTGCCCGACCTGCTGGTCATCGCCCACGACCCGGTCGCCGACACCGCCTGGCTCGACCGGCTCGCGCTCGGCTGCAATCGCTATACCCCGCTGGTGGCGATCGACGCCCCCGACGGCCTGATCCTCGACATCGCCGGGGCCGAGCATCTGTTCGGCGGCGAGGCGGCGCTGATCGACGATCTGGAAATGCGCCTGTCGCGGCTCGGCATGACCGTCCGTCCCGCGCTCGGCCCGACCGCCGACGCGGCGCGCGCGCTCGCGCGCTACCAGACGCGCGCCGCACCCGACGAAGCCGGCGCGATCCGCCGCCTGCCCGTGGCGGCGCTCGAACTCGAAGCCGAAGCGACCACCGCGCTGATCCGCGCGGGGCTCAAGACGATCGGCGACCTCGCGAGCCGGCCGATGGCGAATATCGCCGCACGCTTCGGCGCCGGGGCCGCCACCGCGCTGCGCCGCATCCTCGGCGACGCGCCGAGCCCGCTCGCCCCGCGCATCGCCCCGCCCCCCGTCGCGACCGAACGCCGCTTTGCCGAGCCGCTCGGTAGCACGACGTATGCGACCAAAATACTGGCCGAACTCCTCGACGAAGCCGCCGCCCAAATGCGCGAGCGCGGCAAGGGCGGGCGTCATTTCCGCGCGACCTTCTTTCGCAGCGACGGCCTCGCGCGCAGCATCGAGATCGAGACCGGCCACCCGACGCGCGACACAGCGCTGGTGATGCGCCTCTTCGCTGAGCGCATGGACAGCCTCGCCGACCCGCTCGACCCCGGCTTCGGTTTAGACATGATCCGCCTCGCGGTGCCGCGGCTCGAGGCGCTCGGCGCGACGCAATTGAAGCTCGAAGGCGGCGCGGTGCGCGATGCGAAGATGGACGAACTCGTCGACCGGATGACGACGCGGCTGGGCCGCGTCCGCGTCCGGCGCCTGATCGCCGCCGACACGCATATCCCCGAACAGGCGCAGCTCGCGCTGCCCGCGATCGACGCGCCGCCGCCGCTGCCGTGGGAGATGCCCGAGCCCGGCGAACCACCGACGCGGCCCTTCCATCTGTTCGACCCGCCGCAGCCGATCGAGGTGATCGCCGAGGTCCCCGACGGCCCGCCGCACCAGTTCCGCTGGCGACGGGCGACCCACGCGGTGCGCCGCTATGAAGGCCCCGAACGCATCGCCGCCGAATGGTGGCACCGCCGCGACAACGCCGGGCTGACGCGCGACTATTACCGCGTCGAAGATGCCCAAGGCCGCCGCTTCTGGCTGTTCCGTCACGGGCTGTATGAGGAGAAGGAGCATCCGCTCTGGTATATCCACGGGGTGTTCGCATGAGCGAGACACCCGCCTTTGCCGAGCTGGTCGCGGCGACCAATTACAGCTTCCTACGCGGCGCCTCGCACCCCGCTGACATGGTCGCCGAGGCGATCGCGCTCGGCATGCCCGGCATCGGCATCGCCGATCGCAACAGCGTCGCCGGGGTGGTGCGGGCGCTGACCGGATTACGCAAGCTGGGCGAGGAGGCCGCCGAGGAGGGGGTCGAACTTCCGCCGCTCAAGATCGTCGTCGGCGCCCGGCTGGTGTTCGACGACGGCACCCCCGACATCATCGCCTATCCGACCACGCGCCACGGCTGGGGCCGCCTGACCCGCATGCTCACCATCGGCAATCGCCGCGCCGAAAAGGGCAGCTGCATACTCAAGTTCAAGGATCTGCTGATCCATTGCGAGGATATGCTGCTGATCGCGATGGGGACGGAGAAGGATGAATTTCTGCTGCGCCGCCTCGCGAGGCGCGCGCCGGGGTCCTTATGGCTCGGCGCGACGATGTCGCAGGGCGGCGCGGATCGGCGACGCCTCGCCCAGTTGGAGGCTTTGGCCAGCCGCATCGGCATTCCGCTGCTCGCGACCAACGATGCGCTTTATGCGACGCGCGAGCAACGGCCGCTCCACGATGTCGTCACCTGCATTCGCGAGGGCAAGACCCTGAACGATGCCGGCCGCCTGCTGCGCGCCAATGGCGAGCGTCACCTGAAATCGCCCAAGGAAATGCGCCGCCTCTTCCGCAGCTGTCCCGGGGCAGTCGACGAGAGCATCCGGATATTGGATCGCATCACCTTTTCGCTCCGCGACCTTACATATGAATATCCGCACGAGCCGGTCCCCGAGGGGTGGGAGCCGCAAAGCTGGCTCGAACATATGGTGAAGCAGGCCGCCAACAAGCTGCATCCCGATGGCTTGCCCCGACGCTGGCAGGAGGTGCTCGATGAGGAACTGACTCTCATCGGCAAATGCAACTTCGCCTGCTATTTCCTGACCGTCCACGATATCGTCAACTTCGCACGCACGCAGGCGCCGCCCATTCTCTGCCAGGGCCGCGGGTCGGCGGCCAATTCGCTCGTCTGCTATTTGCTCGAAATCACCTCGATCGATCCGATCGCCAACAACCTGCTCTTCACCCGCTTCCTGTCCGAAGAACGGCGCGAGCCGCCCGACATCGACGTCGATTTCGAGCACGAGCGGCGCGAGGAGGTGATGCAATATGTCTATCGCCGCTACACGCGTCGGCGCGCGGGCATCGCCGCGACGGTGATCCACTATCGCCCGCGCAGCGCGGTACGAGAGGCGGGTAAGGCGCTGGGGCTAAGCGAAGATGTCACTGCTCGTCTTGCCGACACCACTTGGGGCAGCTGGGGCAGTGAGATGCCGATCGAGCGGTTCGTCGAAGCGGGGCTGGACCCTGAGCAAGACGATATCGCGCGGCTGCAATGGGTCGTCGCGCAGCTGCTGAC
Source organism: Sphingopyxis sp. GW821-FHT02C12 (assembly GCF_059421785.1). Lineage (NCBI taxonomy): Bacteria > Pseudomonadati > Pseudomonadota > Alphaproteobacteria > Sphingomonadales > Sphingopyxidaceae > Sphingopyxis > Sphingopyxis sp. GW821-FHT02C12. The sequence goes on along the minus strand of NZ_JBWKVQ010000001.1, from coordinate 1,333,218 downwards.
CTTCCCCCGCCACCTGTCGCAGCATGTCGGCGGCTATGTGCTGACCGAGGATCGGCTCGACGAGACGGTGCCGATCCACAATGCCGCGATGGCAGACCGCACCTTCATCGAATGGGACAAGGACGACATCGACGAACTCAAGCTGATGAAGGTCGATGTCCTCGCGCTCGGGATGCTGACCTGCATCCGCAAATGCTTCGACCTGATGCGGCTGCACGATCTGGACGATCACGACCTCAAGAGCGTGCCGCCCGAAGACCCGGTCGTTTACGACATGCTGTGCGAGGGCGACAGCATCGGGGTGTTCCAGGTCGAGAGCCGCGCGCAGATCAATATGCTGCCCCGCCTGCGCCCGCGCGAGTTCTACGATCTCGTCATCCAGGTCGCGATCGTCCGGCCGGGGCCGATCGAGGGCGATATGGTCCACCCCTATCTGAAGCGCCGCAGCGGCGAAGAAGCTGTGGACTATCCGTCGCCTGCGCCGCCGCACGACCCCAAGGAACTGTATAATCTGCTTCGCAGGACATGCGGCGTCCCCCTTTTTCAGGAACAGGCGATGAAACTCGCCATCGTCGCCGCCGAATTCACGCCGGACGAAGCCAACGGCCTGCGGCGTGCGATGGCAACCTTCCGCAATGCCGGGACGATCCATCAATATAAGGAAAAGATGATCGGGGGCATGGTCCGCCGCGGTTATGAGCCGGACTTCGCCGCGCGCTGTTTCAAGCAGATCGAGGGTTTCGGCAGCTATGGCTTTCCCGAAAGCCATGCCCAGTCTTTCGCCAAGCTCGTCTATGTCTCGTCCTGGCTGAAATGCCACCATCCCGCGGTCTTCGCCTGCGGGATTTTGAACGCTCAGCCGATGGGTTTCTACGCCCCCGCCCAGCTCGTCCGCGATGCGCGCGAGCATGGGGTCGAGGTGCGCGCGGTCGATGTCAATTTCAGCACCTGGGACAACAGCCTCGAACGGCGCGATGATGGCAGCCTCGCGCTCAGGCTCGGCTTTCGGCAGGTCGACGGATTTCGCGAGGCGTGGGCGGAACAGATCACCGACGCCCGCACGACGCCGTTTGCCAGCGTCGAAGAACTCGCGCGACGCGCGGGCCTGCCATCGCGTGCGCTACGGCTGCTCGCCGAGGCCGATGCGTGTCATTCGATGGGACTCGAGCGCCGCCCCGCCTTGTGGGATGCGCGGCGGGTGCGGCAGGGGGTGCTGCCCTTGTTCGGCGCCGCCGAAACGAACGAACTCGGCAACGAGGCGGACGCCGCGCTGCCCCCCACCCCGCTCGTCGAACATGTGCTGACCGATTACCAGACGACGCGGCTGTCGCTCAAAGGCCATCCGATGGCGTTTTTGCGGCAGCGTCTCGACGGCGAAGGGGTTTTGAGCTGCCTCCAGATCGGCGCGGCAAAGAATGGCGCGCTCGTCCGCACCGCCGGAGTGGTGCTGATCCGCCAGCGCCCCGGCAAGGGCAATGCGATCTTCATCACGCTCGAGGATGAGGGCGGGATCGTCAATGTCCTGCTCTGGGCGCGCCAGTTCGAGCACTATCGCCGTGCCGTCATGGCGTCGCGGCTGATGGAGGTTGCGGGCGAGGTGCAGCGGAGCAGGGAGGGCGTCGTCCATCTGATGGCGAACCGTATCGTCGATCGCACCGCGCTGCTCGACACGCTGGGCAGCGACCGGTCCTTCGAGCCCGAGCTATGCCGTGCCGACGAGGTCGTGCATCCGCAGCAACCACGCGGGCTTCGCCACGGGCATCCGCGCGATGTCCGCATCCTGCCCAAATCGCGGGATTTTCATTGATGCTTGTCGTGAAATATTCAGCAGGTCAGCGCCGCCGCGAACAGGCTGCGGAAGCGCTCGGCGCATTCGGCGATCACGGCTTCCTCGTCTTCCTCGTCCGCGAAGCCGTCGACCATCATGATCGAACGCAGCACCCCGACCCCCATCAGGATCGCGAGCAGCATATTCGCGCGCAGTTCACCCTGTTCGCCGCCGATGAGTTCGGTGAGCGGGGCGAGGACATCGCGATGGACGAACTCACGGATGATCGCACCGGCCTGCGGCGAGGAGGCCGAGCGGAGCATGATGATGAACATCTCCATCCGCTTTTCGAGGTCCTCGTCGGCGTCATCGACGACAAGCTGCGCCAGAAAAGCGGGGAGCTCGTCGATGCTTTTCGGCTCGAAAAAGATCTTCGGCTTCTCCTCGTCGGCGACGACTTCGCGGAACAGCCCCTCCTTGCCGCCGAAATAGCGGCTGATCAGTGCGACATCGACCTTCGCGTCGCCCGCGATATCGCGCAGGCCGACGCTGCCGTAGCTTTCGCGCAGGAAACGCTGGCGCGCCGCCGCAAGGATCGCGGCGCGTGTCGCGACCGCGTCACGTTTCTTGACGATGATTTCTCTCTCCATGGCGTCCTATTATCGCGGCTGAGAAATAAATCAACACCTGTTGACTTAATCGCTAACCCAGATTAGGCGGCAAAGTCTGGCATCGCGTGGCGCCTCCCCCCTCCCTGTCGCGCGATGCCGGACCGCCCTGAAAAAAGAAAAGATACACGCTATGACCTTGCGCTTTCCCATCGCGCTTTCGATTCTGCTGTCGCTGACGCTCGCCGCCTGTTCGGGTGCTGACGACGCCCAGGGCGGCCCGCCCCAGCTCCCCGTGACCGCCGCCGCGCCGCTGGTGCGCGACGTGACCGAATGGGACGATTATGTCGGCCGCTTCGAAGCCGTCGACAGCGTCGAGGTCCGGCCGCGCGCCTCGGGCTATCTGCAGCGCGCCCATTTCACCGACGGCCAATATGTCCGCGCCGGGCAGTTGCTGTTCACCATCGACGCGCGCCCGAGCCAGGCCGCGCTCGACCAGGCCCGCGCCCAGCTTGCCCGCGCGCAGGCGACACTTGCCAACGCCCGCACCGAACTCGCACGGTCGACGACGCTCGCCGCATCGCAGGCCGCGAGCCAGGAAGAAGTCGAACAGCGCCGCTCCGCCGTCCGCACCGGCGAGGCCGATGTCGCCGCCGCCAATGCCGCGATTCGCGCCTCGGCGCTCAACGTCGGCTTTACCCGCGTCGTCGCGCCGATTTCGGGCCGCGTGTCGCAACGCCTGGTCGATCCGGGCAATTCGGTGATCGCCGACCAGACGATCCTGACCACCATCGTGTCGACCAGCCCCATCCATTTCAGCTTCCAGGGCTCCGAAGCCAGCCTGCTCGACTATGAGCGGCGCGGCGACACGCTGCAGAACGCCCCGGTGCGCATCAAGCTGCAGGGCGCCGACGATTATGCCATCAACGGCCGCATCGATTTCGTCGATAATGCGCTGTCGAACGGATCGGGCACGATCGCCGTCCGCGCGGTCGTCCAGAACCCCGACGGCAAGCTGCGCCCCGGCCTGTTCGGCCAGCTCCAGCTCGCCGCCTCGGCGCCGCGTCCGGCCTTCCTGCTGCCCGACACCGCGATCGTCACCGACGGCGCGCGCCGCGTCGTTTACGTCATCGGCCCCAAGGATGTGGTGCAGGCGCGCCCGGTCACCCTCGGCCCCGTCGTCGACGGGCTGCGCGTGATCAAGACCGGCGTCACCGCGAAGGACCGCATCATCGTCGGCGGCCTCCAGCGCGCGCGGCCGGGCCAGCCCGCCAAGGTGCAGGCCGGGACGATCGCGGCTGACGGCAAGGTGCTGACGGCCAAGGCCGCGCCCGCCGCGAAGGGCGGGGCGAACAGCAAGTGAATATCAGCCGCTTCTTCGTCGACCGCCCGATCTTCGCGGCGGTCATCGCGATCTTCATCACGCTGATCGGCGCCTTCGCCTATCCGCAGCTTCCGCTCGCCCAATATCCGGAGATCGCGCCGCCGACGATCAGCATCACCGCCGCCTATCCCGGTGCCTCGTCCGAAACGATCGCCGAAACGGTCGCCTCGACGCTGGAGCAGGAGATCAACGGCGTCGAGAATATGCTCTATATCCAGAGCAGCTCGACGCAGGGCGCCGCGCAGATCACCGTGACTTTCGAACCCGGCACCGATCTCGATGCCGCGCAGGTGCTGGTCCAGAACCGCGTCGCGCTCGCCGAGCCGCGCCTGCCCGAACAGGTGCGCCAGATCGGTGTGCAGGTGAACAAGCAGGAATCGGGCTTCCTGATGATCGTCGCGCTGACCTCGACCGATCCGGCGATCGATACCGATTATGTCGGCAACTACGCCAATTCGACGCTGCGCGACCGCCTGCTCCGCCTCGAAGGCGTCGGCGGCGTCCAGATCTTCGGCGGCGGCTATTATTCGATGCGCGTGTGGATCGACCCCGACAAGGCCGCCGCGCGCAACCTGACCGCGCCCGAAATCGTCGCCGCGCTGCAAAGCCAGAACGTCCAGGTCGCCGGCGGTTCGGTCGGCGCCCCGCCCTATGGCAAGGGCAATCCGGCGTTCGAACTGCCCGTCGAAGTCCCGGGCCGCCTCGTCACCCCCGACCAGTTCGCCAATGTCGTGATCAAGACCGACACGACGAACGGCGCGATCACGCGGCTGAAGGATGTCGCGCGCGTCGAGCTCGGCGCGCAGGACTATGGCGTGCGCGGCGTGTTCAACGGCCGCGAAGGCGTCGGCATGGCGGTGATCCAGCAGCCGGGTGCCAATGCGCTCAACGCCGCGAACCTCGTGCTCGAGGAAGTGAAGAAGGCCTCGGCCGACTTCCCCCCGGGACTCGAATATGAAATCCCCTTCAACCCGACCGAATATGTCCAGGCGTCGGTGACCGCGGTGCAGGAAACGCTCGTCGAGGCGATCTTCCTCGTCGTGCTCGTCGTGCTCGTCTTCCTGCAGACCTGGCGCGCCGCGATCATCCCGATCGTCGCCATTCCGGTGGCGCTCGTCGGCACCTTCGCGGTCCAGCTCGCGCTCGGTTTCTCGATCAACTCGCTGTCGCTCTTCGCACTGGTGCTCGCGGTCGGGATCGTCGTCGACGACGCGATCGTCGTCGTCGAGGCGGTCGAAAAGCATATCCGTGAAGGCCTCAGTCCGCGCGAAGCCGCGCACCGGACGATGGAGGAAGTGTCGGGGGCGCTGATCGCGATCGGGCTCGTGCTCGTCGCGGTGTTCGTGCCGACCGCCTTCGTCCCCGGCATCCCCGGCATCTTCTACCAGCAGTTCGCGGTGACGATCGCGGCGGCGACGGTGTTTTCGCTGCTCACCTCGCTCACCTTGTCGCCCGCGATGGCGGCGCTGCTGCTCAAGCCGCACGAAGAGCATCATGAAGAGCCAAAGAACCCGGTGATGCGCGTCGTCCGGCGCGCAGCCGACAAGTTCAACAGCGGCTTCGACAAATTGTCCGACCGCTATGGCCGCACCACCGCCACGCTGGTGCGCAAAGGCGGACTGATGCTCGCCATCTATGCCGTGCTGCTCGCGACGACCGGCTGGCGCCTCGCCGACACGCCGACGGGCTTCATTCCCGACCAGGACCAGGGCGTGCTGATCGGCGTCGTCCAGCTGCCGCCGGGCGCGTCGCTCGACCGCACCAGCGAAGTCCTCGCCCGCGCGCAGCAGGAAGTGAAGAAAGTGGGCGGCGTCGCCAGCATCGCGACCTTCTCGGGCCTCGACGGATCGAGTTTCTCGACCGCCTCGAACGCCGGCACGATGTTCATCCGCCTGACCGACTGGGGCGAGCGCGGCAGCAAGCTCTCCGCGACCGCGCTGTCGCAGCAACTGTCGGGCGTGCTCGCCAACGCCTTGCCCGAAGCGAACGCCTTCGTCATCGCGCCGCCTGCGGTACAGGGGCTGGGCAACGGCAACGGCTTCACGATGATGATCCAGGCCCGCAGCGGCGAAAGCTACAAGGAGCTCGAACAGGCCACCGGCGCCATGATGGGCGGCGCGGCGCAGATGAAGGATGTGCAGCAGGTCTTCTCGCTGTTCAACACCGGAAGCCCGCGCATCTTCGCCGATGTCGACCGCGACAAGGCGCAGATCCTGGGTGTCGATCCGAGCCAGGTCTATGCCGCGCTCGGTACCTATCTGGCGTCGACATACGTCAACGACTTCAACTTCCTTGGCCGCACCTTCCGCGTGACCGCGCAGGCCGAACCGACCTCGCGCGCCAGCATCGAGGATGTCGGACGGCTGCAGGTGCGCTCGACCTCGGGCGAGATGGTGCCCCTGTCGTCGGTGGCGACCTTCCGCGACGACAGCGGCCCGACGCGCGTCGTGCGCTATAACCTGTTCCCCGCGGTCGAACTGCAGGGACAGGCGGCGCCGGGCGTGTCGTCGGGTGCGGCGCTCGCCGCGATGGAGGGCCTTGCCGACAAGACATTGCCGTCGGGCTTCGCCTATGAATGGACCGGCCTCGCCTATCAGGAAAAGGCGGCGGGCGGCGGCGCGGTGCTGATCTTCGGCCTCGCGGTGGTGTTCGTCTTCCTCGTGCTCGCGGCGCAATATGAATCGCTGCCGCTACCGCTCGCGGTGATCCTGATCGTGCCGATGTGCATCCTCGCGGCGATGCTCGGCGTCAACCTGCGCGGGATGGACAATAATATCCTGACACAGGTCGGTCTGGTCGTGCTCATCGCGCTCGCCGCGAAGAATGCGATCCTGATCGTCGAGTTCGCGAAACAGGCCGAGGAACAGGACGGGATGAGCACGATCGACGCCGCGGTCCACGCCGCACGCTCGCGCCTCCGCCCGATCCTGATGACCAGCTTCGCCTTCATCTTCGGCGTCGTGCCGCTGGCGATCGCGAGCGGCCCGGGACAGGAAATGCGGCAGGCGCTGGGCACCGCGGTGACCTTTGGCATGCTCGGCGTGACGATCTTCGGACTGATCTTCACCCCGCTCTTCTATGTCCTCTGCCGCAAGCTCGGCGACAAGGCGACCGCCTTCGCCCGCCGCGACCGCAAGCAGAAACAGCCGGACACCAGCCCGGCGGAGACCCGCTAATGACCCGCAACCTGATCCTTGCCGCCGCGAGCATGCTGGCGCTGTCGGCCTGTACCGTCGGCCCCCGCTATGTCTCGCCGGTTCCCGCGGCGCCGTCGCAGGCGCCCTTCCTCGAAGCCGGCAAGTCGCCCGCCTTCAGCGGCGAACAGCCGCCGGGTCCATGGTGGAGCCTGTTCGGCGACCCGTTGCTCGACCAGCTCGTCGGTGAAGCGCTCACGGCGAACACCGATCTTCGCGTCGCCGCCGCCAATCTGGCGCAGGCGCGCGCGGTGCTGCGCGAATCGCGCGCCGGCCGCCTGCCGACGACGACGGTGGGCGCCGGCGGCACCTATGCGCGCCAGGCGAACCCGCTCGGCGCCGGCTCGATCGAGGGCGACAGCTATGACGTCGGGCTCGACATCGGCTATCAGGTCGACCTGTTCGGCCGCGTCGAAAGCGCGATCCGCGCCAGCCGCGCCGACGCCGATGCGGTACAGGCGGCGTTCGACCTGACCCGCATCACCGTCGCCGCCGAAACGACGCGCGCTTACACCGACGTCTGTTCGTTCAACCGCCAGATCGCGGTCGCCGAGGACACGCTGCGCATCCAGCAGCAGACCTTCGACCTCACCCGCCGCCTGTTCGAGGGCGGGCGCGCGACGCGACTCGAAACCGGACAGGCGGGCGCACTGCTCGAACAGACACGGGCGACGATCCCGACGCTGACCGCGCAGCGCGCCGCCGCGCTCTATCGCCTCGCGGTGCTCACCGGCAAGCCGCCCGCCGAAGCGCCCGCGGCAGTGCTCGCCTGCCAGGCACCGCCCGAATTGAACCGCCCGATCCCCGTTGGCGACGGCGCTTCGCTGCTGGCACGTCGCCCCGACATCCGCCGCGCCGAGCGCCAGCTCGCCGCAGCGGCGGCGCGGGTCAATGTCGCGACCGCCGATCTGTACCCGAGCATCAGCCTCGGCGGCTCGGTCGGCTCGACCGCCAGCTCGATCTCGGGACTCGGCAAGTCCGACGGCTTCCGCTTCTCGCTCGGCCCGCTGATCTCGTGGAGCTTCCCGAACATGGAGGTCGCGCGGTCGCGGCTGAAACAGGCCGAAGCCGGGGCCGATGGCGCGCTCGCGAGTTTCGACGGCACCTGGCTGACCGCGCTGCAGGAAAGCGAAAGCGCGCTCGCCAATTATGCGGGCGAACTCGACCGGCTCGCAGCGCTGCGCCGCGCGGCGGCCGAGGCCGGCGACGCCGCCCGCATCGCGCGGCTGCGCTATCAGGCGGGACGCGAGAATTTCCAGGTCGTGCTCGATGCCGAGCGGACGCTGGCATCGATCAACGCGAGCATCGCCCAGTCCGAACAGACCCGCGCGACGAACCTCGTCTCGCTGTTCCTCGCGCTGGGCGGCGGCTGGCAGGAGCCGGCGGTTTAATTCCGAGCTTCGCCATTGCGAGGAGCGAAGCGACGTGGCAATCCAGAGTGGCGTAGACCGTCCTGGATCGCTTCGCTTCGCTCGCAATGACGGCGGATATTACCCCGCGATCTTCGCCCGAACTTCCTCGGCCTGACGCATGATATTCGCGACCAGCTGGGCGCACGTCGGGATGTCGTGGATCAGCGCCTGGCTCTGGCCGCTGGTCCAGATGCCGCCATCGACGTCGCCGTCGCGCAGCACATTTTCGCGCCCGCGCACGCCCGCCATCAGATGCTTCACATCCTCGAAGGTCTTGGTCGGGTCGCGCTGGATCTCGGCGACCTCAACCGACACCGCATTCTTCGCGACGCGCGCGGTGTTGCGCAGCGTGCGGCCGACGAGCACCGTGTCGGTCTCGGTCGCGTCGACGATGCGCTGCTTCACATTCTGGTGGATCACGGCCTCGACGGTAGCGCAGAAGCGCGTGCCCATGTTGACCGCATCGGCGCCGAGCGCCAGCGCGGCGACGATGCTGCGCCCGTCGGCCATGCCGCCCGAGGCGATGATCGGGGTATCGGGCAGTGCATCGACCGTCGCCGGCAGCAGCACCACGAGGCCGACATCGTCCTCGCCGGGGTGACCCGCGCATTCGAAGCCGTCTATGCTGATCATGTCGACGCCCTTTTTCACCGCCGACACCGAGTGGCGCACCGAGGTGCATTTGTGGATCACCGTGACCCCGGCGTCCTTGAAGGCCGGCAGGTGGTCGGTCGGGGCGCGGCCCGCGGTTTCGACGATCCTGATGCCACTGGCGATGATCGCCTCGCGATATTCGTCATAGGGAATGGGGTTGATCGACGGCAGCAGGGTGAGGTTCACGCCAAAGGGCTTGTCGGTCAGCTTGCGGGTGGCCTCGATCTCGTCGAACAAGGCCTGGCCGGTCGGATACATATGCGCGGTGATGAAGCCCAAGGCCCCCGCATTGGCGACCGCGGCGACGAGCGGGCCATAGCCCACGCCGGTCATGCCGCCCATGATGATCGGGGTTTCGATGCCGAACTTCTCGGTAATGCGCGTCTTGATCAAAGCTTCCTCCCATCGGTTTTGTTGCGAAACCCTTGGCGCGCGGGCTGGCGGCGATCAAGCCCGATAATGCGCATGGCCAAGTGCATCTTGCTCGGGCAGGATATGCCCTCGGCGGCGAACAGGAGACGGGACATGGCGGGCAGGCAGAATATCGGACGATCGCTCGTCCTCGTCGCGAGCTGGATCGCGCTGACCGCCGCAAGTGCCGAACCCGCCTATGACGTCGTGATCCGCGGCGGCACGATCTACGACGGGTCGGGCAAGTCCCCCCTCACCGGCGACGTGGCGATCAAGGACGACCGCATCGTCGCGGTCGGCAAGGTCGAGGGCAAGGGTCGCAGCGAGGTGTCCGCTAGCGGCATGGCGGTCGCGCCGGGGTTCATCAACATGCTGAGCTGGGCGACCGAATCGCTGATCGCCGACCCGCGCAGCCAGAGCGATCTCCGCCAGGGCGTGACGCTGGAGGTGATGGGCGAAGGCTGGTCGATGGGGCCGATGAACGCGGCGATGAAGGTCCAGGAGACCGAGCGCCAGGGCGATATCAAATATGCCATCGAGTGGACCAGCCTTGGCGATTATCTGACGTATCTGGAGAAGCGCGGCATCGCGCCCAATGTCGCGAGCTTCGTCGGCGCCGCGACGGTGCGTATCCATGAACTGGGCGAAGACGATGTCGACCCGACCCCCGAGCAGCTGGCGCGCATGCAGACGCTCGTGCGGCAGGCGATGGACGAGGGCGCGCTCGGCGTCGGCAGCTCGATCATCTACGCCCCCGGCTCCTATGCCGAAACCGACGAACTGGTCGCGCTAACCAGCGCGGCCGCGAAATGCGGCGGCATGTATATCAGCCATATGCGATCCGAGGGCGACCGGCTCGAGGAAGCGGTCGACGAACTGATCGAGATTTCGCGTCGTTCGGGCGCCCCCGCCGAAATCTATCACCTCAAGATGGCGGGCCGCGACAATTGGGGGAAATATGATTCGGTCGTCGCCAAGGTCGAAGCGGCGCGCGCCGCGGGCCAGCGGATCACCGCCGACATGTACACCTATACCGCCGGCGCGACCGGGCTCGACGCCGCGATGCCGACCTGGGTGCAGGCGGGCGGACTCGAGGCGTGGATCGAGCGGCTGAAGGACCCCGCGACCCGCGCCCGCGTCGCCGCCGAAATGCGAAAGCCGGGGAGCGACTGGGAAAATCTCTTTTACGGCGCGGGCGCCGACAAGATGATCCTGTCGGGCTTCAAAAGCGATAAGCTCAAACCGCTGACCGGCAAAACGCTCGCCGAAGTCGCGGCGATGCGCGGGAAGAGCCCCGAAGAGACCGCGATGGACCTGGTGGTCGAGGACGGGTCGCGCGTCGGCACCGTCTATTTCCTGATGTCCGAGGACAATGTCCGCAAGCAGGTCCAGCTGCCGTGGATGAGCTTCGGGTCCGACGCCGCGTCGCAATCGGCCGAGGGGGTGTTCCTGAAATCGGGGTCGCACCCGCGCACCTATGGCAATTTCGCGCGGCTGCTCGGCCGTTACGTCCGCGACGAGAAGCTGATCCCGCTCGAACAGGCGGTGTACCGGCTGACTACCCTGCCCGCGACCAACCTCGGGATCGCCGAACGCGGGGCGCTGAAGCCCGGCTATTATGCCGATGTCGTGATCTTCGACCCCAGGGCGATCGCCGACCATGCGACGTTCGAGAAGCCGCACCAATATGCGACCGGTGTGCGCGACGTCTTCGTCAACGGGGCTGCCGTGCTCAAGGACGGCGAGCCGACCGGCGCCACCCCCGGCCGCGCGGTACGCGGCGCCGGGTTCGGGAAATGCCGCTGAGGTTCAGTCGCGAAAGCGGATCGCGGCACCGTCGGCATCGCGGGTGATACGCACCCGCACCTCGTAAAGCGCGCCGAGCATATCCTCGGTCATCACCTCGGCGACCGATCCCGCCGCGAGCAGCGCGCCGTCCTTGATCGCGACGACATCGTCGGCATGGCGCAGCGCGAGGTCGAGGTCGTGGATCGCCATGATCACGGTGCGCCCGGCATCGGCACGCGCGCGCAGCCGCCGCGCCGCGTCGAGCGCATGACGCGGGTCGAGCCCCGCGGTGGGCTCGTCAACGATCAGCAATTCGGGATCGCCGACGATCGCGCGCGCCAGCATCGCGCGGGCGAGTTCGCCGCCCGACAGGCTGGTCGCCGGGCGGTCGCGCAAGCTGGTGAGGTCGCAGGCGGCGAGCGCGTCATCGATCGCGGGGCGCAGCGCGGCTGGCAGATCGCCGAAGCTCGGCAGCACCGGGGTCAGGCCGAGCGCGACGACGCGCTCGACGCTGATAGGCCATTCGACCTCGGCGCGCTGCGGCAGATAGGCGCGGCGCCGCGCGAGCATCCGGCGACCGATGCTCGCGAGCGATTGCCCGCCGAGTTCGACGCGTCCGGCATCGGGCACGCGTAGCCCCGCCGCGACTTCGAGGAGCGTACTTTTACCGGCGCCATTGGGGCCGATCACCGCAGTCAGCCGGCCCGGCGCAAAAACGGCGTCTATGTCGCGCAGCACGACGCGCGCATCGCGTTTCGCGGCCACTGCGGCGAAGGTCAGCGCGCTCATGCGGTGCGCCTTTGCACATGAAGGACGAGCCACAGGAAAAAGGGCGCGCCGAACAGGCTGATGAACACCCCGAGCGCGAGGATCTTGCCGTCGACGACGAGCAGCCTTGTGCCGACATCGGCGAGGGTCACGAGCAGCGCGCCGACGAGCGCAGCAGGGACCAGCGTCTGGCCGGGCCGGTGCCCGACGAGCGGTCGAACGATATGCGGCGCGATCAGCCCGACGAAGCTGATCGCCCCCGCGACCGAGGTCGCCGCGCCGACCCCCATCGCGGTACCGAGCAGCGCGAGCAGGCGGGTGCGCGCGACATGGATGCCGAGACTTTCGGCCTGCGCCTCGCCGAGCGCCAGCGCGTCGAGCGCGCGGCCGGTGAGCAGCAACAGCATAGCGCCAACGAGGATGAAAGGCGCCGCGAGCCAGACATGGTCCCAGCTGCGGTCGACGAGCGAGCCCATCAGCCAGACCATGATCTCGTATGCCGCATAGGGGTTGGGCGCGACGTTGAGCGCGACGCTGACCCCGGCGGCGGCGATGCTGCTGACCGCGGCGCCGGCGAGGATCAGCGACAATGTGCCGCCGCGCCGCGACAAGGCGAGCGCGGTGCCCGCGGTGACGAAACCGCCGACGAGGCCGAACAAGGGCGGCGCCATCGCGAAGCTCGCCGCGAAGCCGAAATAGATCGCGATCACCGCGCCGAGCGACGCCCCCGCCGACACCCCGAGCAGCCCGGGTTCGGCGAGCGGGTTGCGCAGCAGCCCCTGCAGCACCGCACCCGACAGGCCGAGGATCGCGCCGACCATCAGGCCGAGGATCAATCGTGGCAGGCGGATTTCGATGAGGATCAGCGACGCGAGGTCGGTGCGGCCCGCGAGCAACCCGCCGAGCGCCTGTTCGGGGGTCAGCCACACCGTTCCGGCGAGCAGCGAGACGAAACCCGCGGCCAGCAGCAGGACGAGCAGCAGCGGGACGAACCAGCGCATCACAGCGCATGAACCCCGGCAAAGGGAAGCGGGGTGCGGACCCGGCTCGCCGCGGCGCGCAGTTCGGCGCGCAGCCGGATCGCCGCTTCGCTGATCCTGGGGGTGCCGCAGCCATAATAGGCCGGCGAAATCGCCACCGTCCGCGCGCCGTCCCAATAGCGGCGAACGAGCGGATGACGCTCGATATTCTCGCGCATTCCATATTCGGGGCGGACCCCGGCGCCCTTGACGAGCAGGGTCGGCGCGGCGACGAGCAGCACTTCGGTGTCGGGGCGATTATAGCGCGACACCGGCGGCTCGTTGGCGATGTTCACCGCGCCCGCCGCTTCGAGCACCGCGTTATAGAGCGACCCCTTGCTCGCGCTGAAACCACCGCCGTCCCACGCGACGACACGCAGCGGCGGCCCGGGATCGCGAGCCAGTTCGGCAAGCTCGCGGTCCATTTGGGCGATCATCGCCTCGCCGCGCGCGACTTCGCCGACCGCCCGCGCGACCTGCCGGACATTGGCGCGGATCGCATCGAAGCTGGTCGCGTCGTCGACCTCGATCATCGGATAGCCGAGCCGTTTGAGCATCGCCCGCGTCGTCGGTTTCGAAAAACGGTCGGCGACGATCAGATCGGGTTGTTGCTGGACGACCTCTTCGGCAAGGCCGTGATTGATGCCGACTCGCTGCGCCGCCTCGGCCATCAGCGACCCCGACGGATCGCGCGACAGCCAGGTCACCGACGCGATCCGTTCGGGCGGCAGCAGCGCCAGCACCAGCTGGTCGGTGCACTGGTTCGTCGACATGACGCGCAGTGGCTTAGAAGGCGGCGGCCCGGCGTCGGGCGGCGCCACGGCGCTGCCGGTCGAAACCAGCAGCACCGCGGCGGCAAACACAGACGCCAGGCCGACCCCCTGCATCAGATTTTTACGCGGATACCAATGGCGGCTGTGCGACCGTAAGTATTATAGCCTTTGACAACCACATAATCCTCATCGAACAGATTTTCGATCCGGCCATAAACTTCGAGCTGATCGGTGATTGGGAAAGCCGCACGCACGGCGGTCAGCCAGTATCCGTCGAGGCGATTGGCGAAGCTGTTGTTGATATTGTCGAAACTGTCGCCGGTCAGGGCAATCGTTGCACCCAGTTTCAGGCCCCAAGGCGATTTCCAGTCGGCGACGAAACTCGCTTTGTCCCTTGGGCGGCGGGCAAGCTGGTTGCCAAAATTGGCACCCGGGGAGCGGGTGGTAGCATCGACCAGTGCGTAATTCACCCGTACGTCCAGATTGTCGTTGGGCCGGACGATAAGTCCAAGCTCGACGCCCTCCGACTTCACCCGCCCGATATTCTCCGATTGGAATGTCGCGGGATTATAGGCGATGAGGTCGTTGCTTTTGCGATGGAAGTAGGTCGCGGTCGCCGTGACTTTGCGATCGATAAAACTGTGCTCGATTCCGGCGTCAAAGCCTTTGGAGGTTTCCGGTTTCAGATTGATGTTGCCGAATGGCGGCAATGCCTCGCTCAACGTCGGCGCACGAAAACCTTCGGCATAGCTCGCGCGGAATATGGTCTTGCCATCATTGGGCGTATAGGCCGCGTCGGCACCAAAGCTTGTGTGGTCGCCATATTGTGAATGATCTTCGTATCGCACGCCGCCGTTGACCGCCAGGCCGTCAAACGGGTGTACGCCAATCTGTCCGTAAAAGCTGGAATAGTCGCTTTTGAACCTGGTGGGTGTGGTGTCACCGCCCAAGGGATAGAAAGTGCTGGCGAACGTCTCTTCATGGGCGCCGCCGAAAACCAGTGACGCGATGCCGAAGTCGACATTGCCGTCATAGGCAAAACGGTCGACTTTGCCGCGCGCGGTGAAAACATTGTAGTTGAAAGGACCGGTCGCGCCATCCTCGCTGCCTTTGCGGGTCAGGTCGGTACGGCTGTACGACAGGCGCCCCTTCCACTTGCCGTCGAGCAGGTCGTGGTTCAACCCGGCATAGCCGACGAACTGTTCGTTATCGGATTCGGGAATGGAATTTGCCGGGTTGCCCGGAAAGGCAAAGGCGTCGTCATATTCAATCCGGCCCTTGTTGTAATAACCGCGCAGATCGAGCGCGAGGGCAGGCGAGAATTCGACGAGCAACTTTCCGTTGGCGGAAAAGTTCCTGTACCCATCGCGTTCGGTGCCGCCGATGAGCGACGAAATACCGTCGGTGCGATAATAGCCGGCGCCGACGCTGCCGGAGATGATCCCACTCTTGCCCGACACATTGCCAAAGACTTTGGCGGTGTCATGGCTGCCATATTCGGCGAAAGCATTGGCCGACAGCGTGTCCGTGGGTGCGACGGTTTGCACGCTGATGACGCCACCGATCGCCTGGCTGCCCCAGATGACCGAATTGGCACCGCGCAGCACCTCGACCCGGTCGATATTGCCCGTAAGCAATCCACCGAAATCGAACGCGCCATTGGGCGTCGAAGGATCATTGATCCGCACGCCATCGATCAGCACCAGCGTCTGGCTGCTTTCGGCGCCGCGGATAAACACGCTGGTTTGCGATCCGACGGGTCCGCTTTGTGCGACAGCTACGCCTGGCACGAGGTTTAAAGCGTCGCTGATCGACGTCACTTGCGATGTTTCCAGATCGTCGCGCGTGATAACGGAAATGGTGTGGCCCGTTTCGGTGCGGCTCTGTTCGACGCCGCTGGCGGTGACGACAATGGTATCACCGTTCGCGTCGGTCGATGTTTCGTCGGGATTGGACTGCGCGAAGGCGGGCGTCGCCGCCGTCAGCGCGAGGAGGGAAATGAAACCGGTCTTCAACATGGGATAAGCCCCCTTTGCGCCAGAGCGAAGTGGCGGGGGCGTACCGGCGAACCGGTCGGTGCAGGCGAAGGGCGGGCACAAGTCGCTCCGTCGCCACGCACCGATGCGGCCCCAGCCGCACAGGTCGTCGCTCAGACGGAGGATTACCGTGCCATGACCATCCCCTGGACCAAGGCAAGAGCGACCGGTGCGCTGGCAGGTCTCCTGGCTCGCGGGTCACAGCTTGATGCACGCCTTCCCAGGTTGCCCCAGTGGCTGGCCCGGACAAGGATCCGGACCGGTGCATCGCGCTCACCGCTTACAGTTGCAGGGACAGCCTCGGAGTCGAAAGCCCGAGCCGGGCCTTCTCACCGTGTTCCCGTTTTAAGCCCTTTCGGGCACCGGCGCGATCTTGCGGGGGCCAGGCCCCCGCGGCGCAAGCCCATAGAGCAATGCCGCGCTTTCGCAATCGGCTTTATCGCGGTCGCCGTCGCGTACAGGCGTTCCGCCGCGGCGTGAATGGGGCTTGCGCGCGCGCGGCTTGCCCTTCATGATAGCGCTACCATAACAGAACCTTGGGAGAGGTGAATGAACACAGCGTCGCGAGGCCAGACCAATCTGGCGCTCATTACGGCGATCGTCGCGGTGGCGACGATCGGCGGATTATTGTTCGGATATGACAGCGGGGCGGTCAACGGCACCCAGGACGGGTTGCGGTCGGCGTTCTCCCTGAGCGAGGCGGGGCTCGGTTTCACCGTCGGATCGCTGTTGATCGGCTGCTTCGTCGGCGCCTTTCTTGCCGGCACGCTCGCCGACGCGATCGGGCGTCGCAACGTCATGATCCTGTCGGCGATATTGTTCCTCATCGGCGCGCTGATCCAGGGCTTTGCCCATGCCCAGCCGCTGTTCGTCGTCGCCCGGATGATGGGCGGCATGGCGGTGGGCGCCGCGAGCGTGCTGTCGCCGGCCTATATCTCCGAGGTCGCCCCCGCCCATATCCGCGGCCGGATGACGACGGTGCAACAGATCATGATCATCACCGGGCTGACCGCCGCCTTCGTCGTCAATTATTTCCTCGCCGCCAGCGCCGGAGCATCGACCGCGCCCTATTGGGCGGGGATCGAGGCGTGGCGCTGGATGTACCTGATGCAGGCGGTGCCAGCGGCGGTCTTTCTCGTGGCGCTGTTCTTCATTCCCGAAAGCCCGCGCTATCTGGTGTCGAAGGGGCGGATCGACGAGGCCGGCAAGGTGTTGACCCGCCTGTTCGGCGCCGCCGCCGCCGCGACCAAGGTCGACGAGATCAGGGCCAGCTTCAGCGCCGACCATCGCCCGCGCCTGTCCGACATATTCGATCCGGTGAAGGGCGGGGTGCGCCCGATCGTCTGGGCCGGGCTGTTGCTCGCGGTGTTCCAGCAGCTCGTCGGGATCAACGTGATCTTCTATTATGGTGCAACGCTGTGGCAGCTCGCCGGTTTTACCGAGGACCAGTCGCTGCAGATCAACATCGTGTCGGGGATCGTGTCGATTGCCGCCTGTTTCGGAACGATCCTGCTCGTCGATCGCATCGGCCGCAAGCCGCTGCTGCTGATCGGGTCGGCGGGCATGGCGGTGACCCTGTTCGCGCTCGTCTATGCCTTTGCCAACGGCACGCTCGACGCCGGCGGGAAGCTCCAGCTCTCGTCGTCGCTCGGCACGCTCGCGCTGATCGCGGCCAATCTTTACGTGATCTTCTTCAACCTCAGCTGGGGCCCGATCATGTGGGTGATGCTGGGCGAAATGTTCCCGAACCAGATCCGCGGCTCGGCGCTGGCCGTGTGCGGATTCTTTCAGTGGTTCGCCAACTTCCTCATCTCCTTCACCTTTCCGATCATGGCGGTCGGGCTGGGGCTGGCGGTGAGCTACAGCTTCTATGCGATTTGCGCGGTGATCAGTTTCTTCCTGGTCCAGCGCTTCATCGTCGAGACCAAGGGCAAGGAGCTCGAAGCCATGGAAGGCTGAGCGAGTCCCAGCGACGCCTTCAAAGGGGACCGGGCGACCGGTCCCCTTTTTCATGCGGCGCAATGGTCGCGGATATAGTCGCGGTGGCGCGGCATATGGTCGACCGATGCGGTCACCGCCGCCTTGATCTGGCGCAGCCGGTCGCGCGTCTGTTCGATCGGCATCAGTTCGGCGACGGGATCGTAACGGCGCGCGCCGAGCCGCTGCCCCTCCATCACCGCGAACCAGCTGGTGTCGTTGAACAACTCCTCATGTTCGCGAAAGGCGCGCCCGCTGCTCTGAAAGACGCGGATCTTTTCGGCGAGCCGGTCGGGGATCGGCATCGTCCGGCAATAGTTCCAGAAGTCCGAATCGTCGCGCGTCGTGACATGATAATGGAGCACGAGGAAATCGCGCACCAGCTCGCTCTCCTCGACCATCAGGCGATTATAGCGGTCGATGCTCGCGGCTTCGAAGCCGGCATCGGGGAAGTTGGACAGGAGGCGCGCGATGCCGGTCTGGATCATCCAGATGCTCGTCGATTCCAGCGGCTCCATGAACCCCGCCGACAGCCCGATCGACACGCAGTTCTTTTCCCAGAAGCGCGCGCGGTGGCCGGTGGTGAATTTCAGGAAGCGCGGATCGGCGAGCGGCTTGCCGCCCAGATTGGCGAGCAACACCGCCGCCGCCTCGTCGTCGCCGATATAGTCGCTGCAATAGACATGGCCGTTGCCGACACGGTGCTGGAGCGGGATGCGCCACTGCCAGCCCGCCGAGCGCGCGGTCGAGCGCGTATAGGGGGAAAAGTCTTCGCCGAGTTCGCACGGCACCGCGACCGCGCGGTTGCACGGCAGAAACGCCGACCAGTCGATATAGGGCACTTCGAGCTCGCGGCCGATGAGCAGGCCGGCAAAGCCCGAGCAGTCGATGAACAACTGCCCACCCACCGTGCGGCCGTCCTGCATCGTCACATTTTCGATATGGCCGCTCTCGCCGTTTCGCGTGACGCCGGTGATTTTGCCCTCGATCCGGGTGACCCCGCTGCCCTCGGCCAGCTCACGCAGATAAAGGGCGTAAAGCCCGGCATCGAAATGAAAGGCATAGGCGATCGACGAGAGCAGCGAGCCGGGGGCGGTGGTCGGGCGCATGAACTTGCCATGGCGCGCCGCCTTGGCCATCACCGAAAAATCCTCGACGTCGGCGAATTCGGCTTCGCCGCGCAGCCGCTGCCAGAAAGCATGGAACGACACCCCGCCCATATCGACCCCGATATTGCCGAAGGGATGGAAATAGCGCTGGCCGATGCCGCCCCAGTCGACGAATTCGATCCCGAGCTTGAAGCTGCCCTTGGTACGGCGGACGAAGTCGTCCTCGTCGATCCCGAGCATGCGGTTGAAGATGTTGATCTGCGGGATCGTCGCCTCGCCGACCCCGACGGTGCCGATCTCGTCCGATTCAACCAGGGTGATGCTGGCATAATCGGGGCCCAATATCCGCGCGAGGGCCGCCGCGGTCATCCAGCCGGCGGTGCCGCCGCCGACGATGACGATCGATTGAATCCTGGTCGCTTCCATCGCACTCCCCCTTCAACGTCGGCATTTTTATCACACACGATCGTCGCTATTCGTCGCTAAGGCAAATCACCGCTTGTCGAAACCCGGCCTATATCATATGACAGGTAAATGGTAGCGCTACCTTTTCGGCAGCGCAACCCGATGAGGCCGAAAAGGCCCATGACATGGGAGGGGTTTAAATGCCTGTTGTAACGACGTTTTCTCGTGACGTTCGGCTCACGAATCACAACGCGCCCTGGCTTCGCCTGGGCGTTTCGACGCTGGCGCTCGTCGCCTCCGCGATAATCGCTACCCCGGCCTTTGCCCAGGACACCGACACCAACGAGGTCGCCGACCCGTCGAACGCGCCCGAGATCGTCGTCACCGGCTTCCGCGCCGCGCTGCAAAGCGCGCAGGGGCGCAAGGAAAACGCCGACACCGTCATCGATTCGATCACCGCCGAAGATATCGGCGCGCTCCCCGACCGCTCGGTGACCGAGGCGCTGCAGCGCATTCCCGGGGTCACCATCAACCGCTTTTCGGCGGGCGTCGATCCCGACCATTTCTCGGTCGAGGGATCGGGCGTCACCATCCGCGGCCTCAGCTATGTCGGATCGCGCTTCAACGGCCGCGACGCGTTCAGCGCCGGCAACGGTTCGGGGCTGAGCTTCGCCGACGTGCCGTCGGAACTGCTCGCCGGGGTCGACGTCTACAAGACCCCGTCGGCCGACCTGATCGAAGGCGGCATCGGCGGCATCGTCAACCTGCGCACCCGCCTGCCCTTCGACCAGAGCGGCCTGCTCGTCGCGGGCTCGCTCGAACTCAACTATGGCGATTTCGTCAAGAAATCGGCGCCGACCTTTTCGGGATTGATCAGCAACCGCTGGTCGACCGGGATCGGCGAAATCGGCCTGCTCGCCAGCGCCTCCTATTCGCAACTCTATTCGCAGGCCGATCGCATCGGTATCTCCAGCTTCCGCCCGCGCACCACCTATTCGGACGGGACGCGCACCGACGTCGTACCGTTCGCCGGCGCGACCGCGGGACCCTCGGCGCTGTTCCCGCGCGGCGCCGTGCTCGGCCGCCAGAATTTCAACCGCGAACGCTATGGCTATTCGGCCGCCGCGCAGTGGGAAAGCAACGACGGGACGCTCGCGGCGACCTTCCAGTTCCTGCGGTCCGACGCGCGTCAGGCGTGGAGCGAGAATACGATCGAAATCGCCACCGACAATGTGTCGAACAATGGCGATTCGCGCGCCGTCGCGGGCACCTCGCTGGAATTCGACGACAGCGGCGTCTTCGAAAATGGCGTGATCACCGGCCCGACCGGCTGGCGCGCCGACCAGCAAAATGCGACGGGTGACATTCGCACGCCCATATTGGGGCTGCAGTCGAACAATATCCGCCGCGACCATTATGAACGGATCAAGACGACCGATTATTCGGCGAACTTGCGCTGGACCCCCAGCGAAAACCTCGCGATCAATCTCGACTATCAGCATGTCGATTCGAAAAGCGACGTCGAGGACAATACGCTTTGGGGCTCGACCTATCAGGATGCGATGATCGACCTCAATGGCCATGGCCTGCCATTCGTGCAGTTCATCCCGCCGCAGAATTGCGATCCCGCGCCCTGCCAGGGCAATCCCGGCTTCGCCGCCAATTCGCCCTCCTATTTCACCGGCAGCCACCAAAGCTTCACCGATCCGTTCAACAGCTTCTACCGTTCGGCGATGGACCATCTGGAACAGAGTGATGGCAGCGAGGACGCCTTCCGCGTCGACGCCGAACTGTCCTTTCCCGACAGCGGCTTCCTGAAATCGCTGCAGGTCGGCGGACGCTATGCCGACACCGAGCAGACCGCGCGTTTCTCGATCTACAATTGGGGCGTGCTCAGCGAGCAATGGGGCAATGGCGGCCCGGTGTGGTTCGACGACAATGTCGACAACGTGACCGGCGGCAATGGCGGGGCACCGCTGCCGGGGTATGAAGAGGTCTTCTATCCCAATTTCTTCCGCGGCGCCGCCAACAACCCGATCGCGGGCCAGGGCCGCCTTTTCTATTCGGGTAACACGGTCAAGGACCGCGCCGCCTATATCGCCTATGCCAATGCGATCGCGCGCGAATGGCAGGGGACGACCACCTGCGGCATCGACGGCCGGACGATCAATGCGGGGTGGAACTCGCTGGCCGATCGCTGCGGCAATGTCGCCGGTACGCCGTTCCAGCCGGGCGAGATCAATCCGCAGCAGAACAAGAATCTGGCGCTTTACGGCATGATCAAGTTCGACAGCGAATTCGGCAGCGGGATGCGCTTCACCGGCAATGTCGGGCTGCGGTATACGCGCACCAAGCGCACCTCGCAGGGGTTCCAGCAGTTCGCCAACAACCCGACGTCGATCACCAGCGAACAGGCTTGCATCGATGCGGCGAACGCCGGGCAGCCGGCGACGGGTTTCTGTACCTTCACCCCGGCGGTGCGCCAGCAGGCACGCAACTATCTGAACGGCGCGCTGCTGCCGATCGACGCCAAGACCAACTATGATTATTTCCTGCCGAGCGTGAACCTGAAGCTCGAAGTCGGCGGCGGGCTGCAATTCCGCGCCGGCTATTTCAAGGGCGTCTTCGCCCCGCCCTTCGGCTTCTCGCGCAACTATTTCAACGTCACGGGTCTCAGCGCCAACCAGAATGTCGACAGTAGCGGCGCGGCGATCCCGGGCAGCTTCACGATCCAGTCGACGGTCACGGCGGGCAATCCCAATCTGCTGCCGACGACATCGGACAATTTCGACCTCACCGCCGAATATTATTTCAGCAAGGTCGGACAGGTGACGCTATCGATGTTCCACAAACGGCTGCACAATGTCGTGACCAACGCGACGGTTTCGACCGACCTGACCAACAACGGCGCGACCTTCCCGGTGGTGCTGACGACCGCGATCAACTCGCCCGACACCGGCAAGGTCACCGGCGCCGAGGTGTCGTACCAGCAGGTCTTCGACTTCCTGCCGGGACCTCTGTCGGGACTCGGGCTGCAGGCGACCTATACCTATGTCAAATCGTCGGGGGTGCCGCAGACGACGCTGTCGGCGACCGACCCCGATGTCGCCGCGGGGCGCCAGTCGGCGATTTCCGGCGACAGTTTCCCGCTCCAAGGGCTGTCGAAGCATACGATCAACATCACGCCGTTCATCGACATCGGCCCGCTGTCGCTGCGCGCCTCGTACAATTGGCGCTCGCGCTATCTGCTGACGATCCGCGACGTGATCACGCCGTTCGATCCGATCTTCCAGCGCGCCTATGGCCAGCTCGACGCCTCGGCGACGGTCACCGTCACCGACCAGTTCAAGCTGGGCATCCAGGCGGTGAATATCCTGAACTCGCAGACCAAGACCGAAGCGGCGGTGCTCAACGGCGCCGGCGATATCCAATATGTCCCGCGCCAATGGTATATGAGCGACCGACGCTTCACGATCCTGGCGCGGTTTACCTTCTAGGGGCGCATCCCGCCTCGCTTGGGGGCCGCCGCTTTCTGTGAAAGCGGCGGCCCTTCTTATGTCCGCGACAGCGAATCCGGCCGATAGGCGATGAACATCGTCGCGGTGAGCCGGCCGGCGCGCGGATCGCCCGGATGGTTGATCGCCGGATCGATGATGCCGGCATGCAGCGCGTTGCTGCGATAGAGGATCAACCGGTCGAACGCCGCCGCAATCGCGGCAACGCGGACATGGCCGGGCGTATCGGGGGAAGGATAAGCGGGACTCCCGGGCGCGGGCATCGCGGCGTCGCGCGCGTGGTCCCACGCCGCCTCGCGGGTCGGCGATATCGTCTCGAACCCCGTCGACAGCTGGCGAAAAAAGGCGGTGCCGCCGAAATGCGGCGGGCAGAGATAATGGACGGTCGCAAAATGCAGCGGGTCGCAGGTGTCGATATGCGGCACCGTCTGGAGCGGGACGAGCTCGGTCGCCGGGGTGGTGACGATCGAGAAGAAACATTCGGCGCGGACCAGCCGCACAGGCCCCAGCCGATGGACGCGGCGGATCAGCGGATCCAGCCGCGCCACCATCGCGCGCACATAGGCGAGCGGCATCGGCGCGCGCAGGCCGGGGTAGAGATTGCCCGTGACCGGCGCGAAAGCCACCGCGTCGGCGGCGAAAGCGACGAGCGCCTGCGGATCGGTGGTCACGCCGTCGATGCGGATCAGCGGCACCTGTTCGGCCCCGATCGCGAGGATGTCGATGACCGCGGCGTCGGCGGGCCTGCAATCGGGCGCGGCGTTCATGCGCCCGTTGTCGCGGTTATCGCGGCCGGGTCAAGCGCGCGGCGCGGCACCGGCGAGCAGATCGGCGAGCGCGGCGCGCATCGGATGCGGCCGGTAATCGTCGCCATAGGGGCAACAGCGCTGCGGCAGGCCGTCGGCGCGCGGGGCAAAACCCTGCAGCCAGCTGAACTTGTCGACCATGCCCCAGGCCAATATGTCGCGAAGCTGCGGATAGGACAGCATCACCTCCAGATAGGCGCGGGTGTAATTGGCGACCCCGGCGTCGCGCGCGGCATGGTCGGCGGGCAGGCCATTGTCCTTGACGTCGAATTCGGTGAGCAAAAGGCGGTAGCCCATGCCGGTGACGTCGTCGCAGAAGGCGCGCCATTCTTTCAGGTCATAGGGGCCGATACCCGTCGCGCGGTCGATCGTCCGCATCTCGATATGCGACTGGATGCCGAGCGCGTCGCACGGCACGCCGCGCTTGCGGAATCCTTCGAGGAGGCGGAGCACCGCGGCGCGATGGTTCGCATGGCCCGGCTCCCAGCTCATATAGTCGT
Source organism: Sphingopyxis sp. GW821-FHT02C12 (assembly GCF_059421785.1). Lineage (NCBI taxonomy): Bacteria > Pseudomonadati > Pseudomonadota > Alphaproteobacteria > Sphingomonadales > Sphingopyxidaceae > Sphingopyxis > Sphingopyxis sp. GW821-FHT02C12. Next base: position 1,309,091 of record NZ_JBWKVQ010000001.1, on the reverse strand, counting down.
TATAGACGAGTTCGGCGTCGGGCAGCTCGCGCCGCGCGGTGTGGAAGGCAAGGTCGACCACCGCCTCATGGCCGCCCATCGCGGTCGACATCGAGGTGTCGACGAAGGCGCCGCTCTGGTCGTCGAACAATTCGTTGACGACGTCATAGCTGTGGATGGTGCCGCGATAGCGCCGCGTCACGGTTTCGATATGACTGGTCACCAGCCGCGCCGCCTCGGTCGCGGGGCGGGTGCCATAGTCGTAAGTGTTGACCCACTCGGGCATCCATTTCGGGCGATGCCAGAGCAGGGTGTGACCACGGATATCGAGGCCCTTCGATTTCGCGTAGCGGACGATCGCGTCGAACGCGGCGAAGTCATAAGCGTCCGGCCCTGGGCGGATCGCCTGCCACTTCATCTCGTTCTCGGCGACGACCAGCCCGCACTCGCGCTCGACGACCGCTCGGTACGCCGGATTGCCGATCGAACCACTGTCCGACCCTTCCACCCCATAGCCGATCGCCGAACCGAACAGCAGTCCCTTGCGCGCCGCGATCCGGTGCAGGCCTTCGCCGGTGGCCGGCGGCGCGGCGGTGGTCAGCCCGGCGGCGCCCACGCAGGCGGTCAGCGACAACGCCGACAGGCCCGCCAACGCCTCGCGCCGACTAAACGCCGCATCGATCACGGCGTGACCACCAGCTTGACGCTCTGTACCTCGGCCGAATTGGGGCCGACCATGATTTCGAAATCGCCGGGTTCGATGACGCGCTTCATGGCGCCGTTCCACATCTGGAAGGCGGCGGGCGGCAGCGTGATCGCCACCGCCTTCGTCTCGCCGGGCTTGAGCGTGACGCGCCGGAAGCCCTTGAGCTCCTTGACCGGCCGGGTGACCGAGCTGATGCTGTCGCGGACATACACCTGCACCACCTCGTCGCCCGCGCGCGCGCCGCTGTTGGCGACGTCGACTGTCACCGTCACCGGCTGCCCCGCGGCGATCGACGGGGCCGACAGGCGCGGCGCGCCGATGGTGAATTTGGTGTAGCTGAGGCCGTAACCGAACGGGAACAGCGGCGCCTTGTCGTCGAACAGATAGCCGCGCCGCGCGGTCGGCTTGTGGTTGTAGAAAAAGGGCAGCTGTCCGACGTTGCGTGCGACCGTCACCGGCAGTTTGCCGCCGGGATTGCTACGCCCGAACAGCGCGTCGGCGATCGCATGCCCCTGCTGCTCGCCGCCATACCAGGTTTCGAGGATCGCATCGGCCTTGGCGACGACGCCGGGATAGGAGGGCGGGCGGCCGTTAACGAGGACGACGATCACCGGCTTGCCGAGCGCCTTCAGCGCGTCGAGCAACTCCTCCTGCTCGCCGACGATATCGATGTCCGACCGGTCGCCGAGATGGCTGTCGGCCCAGCCTTCGCGGCTCGTCTGTTCGGTGTCGCCGATGAACAGCAATATATGATCGGCGCCGCGCGCCGCCTCGACCGCCGCGGCGATGCGCTGGCGGTTGGCGGCGGGATCGGCGAGCTTGACCTCGTCAGCCCACCAATCGTCATTCTCGGTGATCTTGACGCCTTCGTTGTAGACGATCGTCGCCTTGTCGCCGACGAGCGCCTTGATGCCGTCGAGCGGCGAGACCGTCTTGGGCGGGATGCCGTAATAGCCGCCGAGCCGTGCCACCGCGGCATTGGGACCTATGACCGCGATGGTCGGCCTGGCGGCTGCGCCCGCCGTCGGCAGGGCGAGCGGAAGGACTCCGTCATTCTTGAGCAGCACCAGCGACTTGTCTGCGGTGCGCCGCGCCAGGGCGATCGCCTCGGCATCGTTGGTGACCGTCGTCGCCTTCATCGTCGCGAAGGGATTTTCGAACAATCCGGCGAGGAATTTGATCCGCAGCATCCGCGTCACCGCGGCGTCGATGTCGGCCTCCTTGACCTTGCCCGCGCGCACCGAGTCGACGAGCGTCGTGTACGCCGCACCGTTGGGCAGGTCGCTGTCGACCCCGGCGGCGAGCGCCTGGCGCGCGGCATCGGGCAAATCGACCGCGATCTTGTGCAGCTTGACCAGATCGTCGATCGCATAATAGTCGCTGACCACCGCGCCCCCGAAGCCCCATTCGCCGCGCAGCACGTCGCCGAGCAGCCATTTGTTGACGTGGCTGGGGACGCCGTCGATCTCGTTATAGCTCGCCATCACCGCCTCGATGCCGGTGCGCTTGACCACCGCCTCGAACGGCGGGAAAAAATCCTCGCGCAGCGTGCGTTCGGCGATCGGCGCCGGGCCGACGTTGGTGCCGCTTTCGGGCTGGCCATGGCCGGTCATATGCTTGAGCGTCGCGAACACCTTGCCCGGTGCGAGGGGGCCGGGGCCGCCCTTGCCCTGCAGTCCCTCCACCGCCGCGACCCCCATTTCGCTGACCAGATAGGGATCCTCGCCGAAGGTCTCCTCGATCCGCCCCCAGCGCGGGTCGCGCGCGACGTCGACGACCGGCGACAGCACGAACGGCACGCCGCGCGCGCGGACCTCGCGCGCGATGACACTGTTCACCTCGCGGATCAGGTCGGGGTCCCAGGTCGAGGCCATGGCGATCGATTGGGGAAAGCTTGTCGCGTCGCGCGCCGCGAGGCCGTGGAGCGCCTCTTCGTGGAACAGCACCGGGATGCCGAGCCGCGTATTCTTGGTCGCCCATGTCTGGACCGCATTCACATAGTCGACGCTTTCAGGGATCGAGCGCAATTTGTTGGTGCGCGGGCTGCTCGGCCCGCTGCGATCCGACGGGCGGGCGATCTGGCCGAGGCCGTTGGGATATTTCCGCGACGCCTTTGCCGGGTTCCACGTCGTGTCGGCGTCCTGCACCTCGGCCTTGCTGTCCCACAGCGTGATGATCTGCCCGACCTTTTCCTCGAGCGTCATCCGCGCCAGCAGGTCGGCGACGCGCGCATCGACGGGCAGGCTGGCGTCGCGATAGGGAGCGTTGGCGGGAGGCCTGGCGGTCGAGGCGGCCGATGCGGGGGCGGCCTGCTGGCCCATGACCTGCGCCAGCGGCAGCGTCATCGTCGTGGCCAACAGCGCGGCCGCCAAAGTCATGCGCATGATCGTCTCTCTCCCATTTTTGCTTGCGCGGATCGATTCCCCACGCCTATTGTTAGCGCTACCATGAAAGAAAGCGGCAGTGGCTGTCAAGCCATGGCAAAACGTCAGGGAGGGTGAACAACAAGGATGCGGAGCGTCGGGGCGACCCTGTCTGCGGCATGCGCGCTGCTGTTGCTCGCGGCGCCTTCCGCGCGGGCCGAGGACGGCTATGAGCTGTGGCTGCGCTATCGCCCGCTCACCCCATCCTATGCGACCAAGGTTGCCGCCATCGCGCCCGCACTTGTGGTCGATGCGCCACCCAGCCCAACAGTCGACGCCGGGACCGCCGAACTCGGCCGCGCCTTCGGCGTCTGGGCGGGCCACCCGCTCGCGATCGCCAGCGAGGATGACGCGGCGTTGCTCCTGTGCCGGCTCGACCAGCCCTGCGCCGCAGCACTGCCGCAGCGCAGCGTGCCCCCCCTGCCCGGTGCCTATCGCATCGACCGCGACGGTGGCCGCGTCGTCATTTCGGCCAACGACGACATCGGCCTGCTCTACGGCAGCTTCGCGCTGCTCCGCCACATCCAGCAACAGGCCCCGCTCGCCGAGCTGCCGCAGTCCGACGCCCCGCGCGTCGCGATCCGCATGCTCGACCATTGGGACAATGTCGATGGCAGCGTCGAGCGCGGCTATGCGGGGCGCTCGATCTTTCAATGGTGGCGCCTGCCGGGGTATGTCGATCCGCGGCTGACCGACTATGCGCGTGCCAACGCCTCGATCGGGATCAACGCGGTCGCGGTGAACAATGTCAACGCGCCCGCGACCTTCCTGACCCCGCGCTTCATCGCCAAGACCGCAGCGCTCGCCGATACGCTGCGCCCCTATGGCATCCGCGTCTTCCTGTCGGCACGCTTTTCGGCGCCGCGTGATCTGGGCGGGCTGGGCACCGCCGACCCGCTCGACCCCGACGTCCAGCGCTGGTGGCGGGCGAAGGCCGACGAGATTTACACCGCCATCCCCGATTTCGGCGGCTTTCTGGTCAAGGCCAACAGCGAAGGCCAGCCGGGGCCGCAGGATTATGGCCGCACCCACGCCGACGGCGCCAATATGCTGGCGCGCGCGGTGGGCCAGCGCGGCGTCGTGATCTGGCGCGCCTTCGTCTACGATCCCGACCCGGCGGTCGAACGCACGATGCAGGCCTATCGCGCTTTTCAGCCGCTCGACGGGCAGTTCGATGCCAATGTTGTCGTGCAGGTCAAGAACGGCCCGCTCGATTTCCAGCCGCGCGAGCCGGTGAGCCCGTTGTTCGGTGCGATGCCGCGAACCCGGCTCGGGCTCGAGCTGCAGATCACCAAGGAATATCTCGGCTTCTCGACCCACCTCGCCTATCTGGCGCCGCTGTTCGAAGAGGCGCTCGATACCGAAGGGCTGGGAGCGGACGGGCGCATGACGCTGGCGGACCTCGTCGCCGAACAGGGGCGGTCGGCGACCAGCCTGATCGCAGGGGTCGCCAATATCGGGTCCGACCGCAACTGGAGCGGGTCGCATTTCGACCAGGCCAACTGGTATGCCTTTGGCCGGCTGGCATGGAACCCCACCCTGTCGTCCGACGCCATCGCCCGCGAATGGGCGGCGCAGACTTTCGCCGCCGACCCGCAACTGGTCGACGCCGTCGCGGCGATGATGATGCCGAGCCGCCAGGCGGTGGTCGACACTATGACCCCGCTCGGCCTCGCGCATCTGATGGGCAGCGACCATCATTATGGACCCGCGCCGTGGGTCGACGATCTGGCCCGCCCCGACTGGAACCCGATCTATTACCACCGCGCCGATGCCGACGGGATCGGGTTCGATCGCACCGCGACCGGCAGCAACGCGCTCGCCCAATATCGCGCCCCGCTGGCGAAGCGCTACGCCGATCAGCGCGACCCTGCCCTGCCCTGGTTGCTGTGGTTTCACCGCAAGCGCTGGGACGACCGGCTGAGCACCGGGCGGACGGTATGGGACGAACTCGTCACGCGCTATGACCGCGGCGTCGCCGGGGTCGATGCGATGGCGGCGCGGTGGGACGGCCTGCACGGACTGGTGGACGCGCGGCGCCATTCCGAGGTCGCCGCACTGCTCGCAGTGCAGCAGGCCGAAGCGCGCTGGTGGCGCGACGCCTCGATCGCCTATTTCCAGTCGCTGTCGCGGCGTCCGCTGCCCGCGGGCCATGCCGCGCCGGCGCATTCGCTCGATTGGTACCGCGCCCAACGCTTCCCCGAGGCGCCCGGCATATGAGCGCGCCGCACCCCGCCCGATATTCGCCTAGCGCGGGCGGAAAAGAAGATTTAGGGACGCTGGCATGAGCCAAAAGAGCGCTACCATGCCCCGTCAGGGCCGCCGCCAGGGCAAGGCCCCGACCATTTCCGACGTCGCCGCCGCGGCGGGCTGTTCGCCGATGACGGTGAGCCGCGTGATCAACGGCGATTCCAACGTCCGCGCCGCGACGCGGCAGCAGGTGATGGAGGCGATCACCGCGCTGCGTTACATGCCGAACCGCGCCGCGCGCAGCCTCGCTGGCGGCGAGCAATTGCGGATCGCGCTGCTCTTCGACAATCCGTCGGCGTCGTACCTCAGCGAATTTCTGATGGGCGCGCTCGAAGAAGCGACGCGCAGCGATATCCACCTGATCGTGCAAAGCTGCCTCGACGTCGCCGACGCGCAGGCGCTGATGCGCAACCTGACGCAGGGCGGCATCAAGGGCTTCATCCTGCCGCCGCCCTTGTGCGACGACCAGAGCGTGCTCGACCTGGTCAGCGAACTCGATGCGATCGCGATCGCGGTCGGGCCGGGCAAGGCGACGGGGTCGCACGGCGCGGTGATGATCGACGATTTCCAGGCCGCGTACGACATGACCAAGCATATCATCGACCTGGGGCATGAACGCATCGGTTTCATCATCGGCAATCCCGAACAGGTCGCCAGCGGTCGCCGCTTGAACGGATATCGCGCCGCGATGACCGACGCGGGACTCGCCGTCCTCGACGAACTGATCGTGCAGGGGCGTTTCAGCTATCGGTCGGGAATGGATGGCGCCGAGCGGCTGCTCGCGGTCGATCCGCGACCGACCGCCATTTTCGCCTCGAACGACGATATGGCGGCGGCGACCGTCGCGGTCGCGCACCGGCGCCACCTCGACGTGCCGAACGACATCACCGTCTGCGGCTTCGACGATACCGCGATGGCGAGCACGATCTGGCCCGAACTGACGACGATCCGCCAGCCGATCCGCGAGATGACCGCCTGGGCGGTCGCCGCGATCGCCACCATCATGCGCGCGCGCAAGGCGGGCGAGCGCGCCGAGGAACAGCAGATGACCCTGCCCTATGCGTTGATCCGCCGCGAATCCGACGCGGCGCCGAGCCTCGCGACGCGCGCGGCAAAGGGTGTGGAGCGGCGGTGACGGCGCCCGACCAGCCCCCCCGATTGCGGTCACGCGACTGGTTCGACAATCCCGACCGCTGGGACATGACCGCGCTCTATCTCGAGCGCTTCATGAATTACGGCACGACCCCCGAGGAATTGCAGTCGGGCAAGCCGATCATCGGCATCGCGCAATCGGGCAGCGACCTGTCCCCGTGCAACCGCGTCCATGTCGACCTCGCCAGGCGTGTCCGCGACGGGATTCGCGATGCGGGGGGTATCCCGATCGAATTCCCGGTCCACCCGATCTTCGAAAACTGCCGCCGCCCGACCGCGGCGCTCGACCGGAACCTCGCCTATCTGGGACTCGTCGAGATTTTGAACGGCTATCCGCTCGACGCCGTCGTGCTCACCACCGGATGCGACAAGACGACGCCGTCGCAAGTGATGGCGGCGACCACGGTCGACATCCCGGCAATCGTGCTGTCGGGCGGGCCGATGCTCGACGGCTGGCACGACGGCGAACTCGTCGGATCGGGGACGGTGATCTGGCGCAGCCGCCGCGCGCTGTCGGCGGGGCTGATCGACGAGGCCGAATTCCTCGATCGCGCGACGTCGAGCGCGCCGTCATTGGGCCATTGCAATTCGATGGGCACCGCGTCGACGATGAACGCGGTCGCCGAGGCGCTGGGGCTGTCGCTCACCGGCTGCGCCGCGATCCCGGCGCCGTACCGCGAGCGCGGCCAATATGCCTATCGCACCGGGCGCCGCATCGTCGAAATGGTGCATGAGGATCTGCGCCCGTCGCGCATCTTGACGCGCGAGGCGTTCCTCAACGCGATCGCCACCGTCAGCGTGTGCGGCGGGTCGAGCAATGCCCAGCCGCATATCGTCGCGATGGCGCGGCACGCCGGGGTCGAGCTGGAGCCCGAGGTCTGGACCGACCATGGTTACGACCTGCCGCTGCTGGTCAACATGCAGCCAGCGGGGCAATATCTGGGCGAACGCTTCCACCGCGCCGGCGGGGTCCCCGCCGCGATGTGGGAATTGCTGAACGCGGGCAAGCTGATCGGCGACTGCCTGACGGTGACGGGGCGCAGCATCGCCGACAATCTGGCGGGGCACGAAAGCGGCGACCGCGAGATGATCCGCCCCTTCGCCGATCCCTTGCAGGCCAAGGCGGGATTCCTGACCCTCAAGGGCAATCTGTTCGATTTCGCGGTGATGAAGACGTCGGTGATCTCGGATGAGTTTCGTACCCGCTACCTGTCGCGCCCCGGTGCCGAAGGCGTGTTCGAGGCACGCGCGGTCGTGTTCGACGGGTCGGACGACTATCATCACCGGATCAACGACCCGGCGCTCGCCATCGACGAACATTGCATCCTGGTGATGCGCTCGTCGGGCATCCTCGGCTGGCCGGGGTCGGCCGAGGTGGTCAACATGCAACCGCCCGACGCGCTGATCCAGCGCGGCATATTATGGCTTCCCACCTTGGGCGACGGGCGCCAGTCGGGAACGTCAGACAGCCCGTCGATCCTCAACGCCTCGCCCGAAAGCGCGGCGGGGGGCGGGCTGGCGTGGCTGCGCGATGGCGATATGATCCGGGTCGATCTGAACGCCGGCACCTGCGACATGCTGGTCGACGCCGACGAGATCGAACGGCGCAAGGCCGACGGTCTGCCCGACATCCCGCCGAGCAATACGCCGTGGGAAGAGCTGTTCCGCGAAAAGACCGGCCAGCTTGGCGAGGGCGGGGTGATGGAATTCGCGCTCAAATATCGCCAGACGTCGAAGACGCTGCCGCGCCACAATCACTGACGCGCGGTCAGCGGATCGGGATCTCGAAGCTGGTGACGGGCAGGTTCGCGCCGTCGAACAGGTTGACGATCGGCGTATCGGCCCAGGCATAGCGGACACGCGTCGCCGGCTGGCCGTCGGCGGCGACCCGCACCGTCGCGCCGTCGGCAACGGCGGCGGCGAAGCGGCAGCTGCCCGCGGCGGCGTCGCACAGCTCGAAGCCGATCGCCCCGTCGCTACTCCAGCTGGCCAGCGCCCCGGTCACCTCGTCGAACCGCACAACCACCGCATCGCCCTGCCGCGACGCACCGGTGACGCGCGGCAAGGGCAGGCCGCCCGCCGCGCGGGCGAGCCGGTGTCCGAGTTCGATCTTGTTCGCGGGGTGGATATCGAGCCGTTCGCCGAGGTCGAGCGCCGGGACCAGCGTCACCGTCGTATCGGCATCGGCGGCGCGGCGCTGTTCGTCGCGGAGCAGCGCCCAGCCGCTCTCGGTCGGTTTCGCCGCCGGCGCGCCGAAATTAGCCAGGCCGACGACCAGCACGGGCAGGTCGGCGCGACCGAACTGCTGGCGCCAGCCGCCGATCAACGCCGCGAGGCGTGCGTCATATTTCGGTATGCCGACATCGGCCTCGCCCTGATACCAGGCGATGCCGTCGAGGCGGATCGCGCCGAGCGGCGCGACCATCGCATTGTGGATCAGGCCCAGCCCGGCGATCTGGTCCCAAGGCGGGCGCGGAGCGCCGCCCGCCTGCATCGTCGCGATCGCGTAGGACCAGCCGTCGCCGATCGGGATGGTGCTGCCATCGGCGAAGCTCAGCTTGAGCACGTCGGCGGGTCCCCGGAACCCGCCATTGCCCCAGCTGTCGCCGACGAGCACGACGATCTCGTTGACGCCCGCGCGCCAGTGTCCGGCGGGAACGGCATAATGGCGTGCGTCGGACCAGCTGAATGTATTGGCGACCACTTTGCCGTTGATGAAAGTCTCGTCGCTGTCGTCGATGACGCCGAGCGAGAGCGTCGCGCCTTGGGCGGCCTGTGCGGCGGTCAACGTGACGCTGCGCCGCGCCCAGACATAACCGTTGAAGGCCTTGAAGTCGGTCCCCTTCCATTCGTCCCAATAGGACATCGATGGAAAGGGCGTCCATGTCAGGCGATCGGGCTGGTTCCACGGTTCGTTCCCCGCCGCATCGCCGCTGAGTTTTCGCCACCAGTCGGCCCAGCGCGGAAAAAACGCCTGGTTCGCCGCAAGCGGATCGCGCGTGTAGAGTGCCAGCAAGTCGGCTTCGCCTTCACCATAGATGGCGCGCGTCGCCGCGGGGGCGAGCCAGGCCCGGATCTGCGTGCCGCCCCAGGTCGCGTCGATCGCGCCGATCGCGACCCCACGCGCCGCGCGCAGGTCACGCGCCATATAGTAACAGGCGGCGGAAAAATCGGGGACGCTGTCGGCCGACGCCGGCAGCCACGACGGCGCGGCGGAAAAGCGGGTTTGCGGCACCGTCGCCGTCGCCTTTTCGACCGTCAGCAGCCGCAGGCCGGAGTCGACAAAACCGCCCGCCTGGTTGTCGAAATCGAGCGCGCGGCGCACCGGCAATTCCATGTTCGACTGGCCCGAACAGAGCCAGACGTCGCCGAGCATGACGTCTTTCGCCGTCGCGACCGCGCGTCCGTCGGCGCCGCGAACGGTTAGATCATAGGGGCCGCCCGCCGAAAGCGCGGCCAGGCGCGCCTGCCACGCCCCGTCGCGGTCGGCGGTCGCGGTTGCCCTGTTACCGGCCAGTTCGACGGTCAGCTTTTCGCCCGGCGCCGCGGTGCCTGCGACCGCGATCGGCTGGCCGCGCTGGATCACGGCGTGGTCGGCAAAAGCGGGCGCCAGCGCGACTTGTGCCGCTGAAGGAAAAGCCACGAAGGCCGCGACCAAAGCGATCAGCGCGCGGCCGATCACGACGCGCGCACCAGCGGTAGCGGATGGCCACCGACCTTTGGACGGAATGCGAACAAGGCGCCCGCGAGCGGCTGCGCGGCGCGGTCGGCGTCGATCATTTCCTGATGCGCCGAGGTCGCATAGAGCGTCGCGAGGCCGGCGCCGCCAAAGGCGAGCTTGGTGATGTTGGCGGTCGGGAAATCAACCTTCGCAATCTCCTCGCCCGCCGGGTTGAAACAGCGCGCCGCCCAGCCGGCGTAGCAGCCGACCCAGAGATTGCCCGCGGCGTCGGTGATCGATCCGTCGGGGTGACCCATATCGCCGCTGAAGGTCACAAATGGTCGCAGCGCGCCGGGCATCCCGTCCGCCCCGATCGTCGCGGCCCAGATTTTCCCGGCCATCGTGTCGGTGAAATAGATCGTCGCCCCGTCGGGCGCGATGGCGGGGCCGTTGGTGATCGCGACCTTGCTCGGCCCGGCTTGCTCGACATGCCCCGCCGCCAGGCGATAGAAGCTGCCGGTTTCGGCAACGCACGCGTTATCCATCGACCCGAACCAGACCGCACCGGTGGCATCGGTGCACGCGTCGTTGAGGCGGTTGCCCGGCATGTCGGGCTCGACCGCGAGCCAGGCGGCGAATGCGCCGCTCGCGGGGTCGAACCAGTGCAGCCCGTCCTGCAATCCGCAGAGCAGCCGCCCGTCCTCCGCCGGCAGCGCCCAGCCGATTTCGCCCGGTGCGTCCCATTGGTCGAGTGTCGACGACGCGGGATCGAAACGGAAAAGCCGGCGCAGCTTGATGTCGACGAACCACAGGCGCTGGCGCGCGGCGTCCCAGACCGGCCCCTCGCCCAGCGACGTCGAGGGAAAGGCGACCGGTTCGGGCACGATCGCCATCAGCGCCAGCCCGCGTCGACCCAATAATCGTGACCGGTGCACATACGCGCGTCGTCGGAGGCGAGGAACAGCGCCATCGCCGCGATATCGGCAGGCTGGATGCGCGCCTTCAGACATTGCGCCGCAATAATTTCCGCCTCGCCCTCGGGAGTGTACCATTGCGCCTGGCGCGGGGTTTCGACATTGCCGGGGATGATCGTGTTGACGCGGATATTGTCGGCGCCGAGTTCGCGCGCCATCGACCGCGTCATGCCCTCGATCGCGGCCTTGGCGGTCTGGTAGAGGACAAGGTCGGGCAGCGCGAGATGCCAGCTGATCGACCCGAAATTGACGATCGATCCGCCCCCGGCGGCCTTCATCCCCGGGATCACCGCCTGCGCCGCAAAGAAGAGGTGGCGCAGGTTGACCGCGATCCTTTCGTCCCAATAGGCCGGCGTCACGTCGCCAATCGCATGGCGGTCGTCGCTCGCCGCATTGTTGAGCAATATGTCGAAATCGCCCATTTCGGCGGAAAGATCGGCGATATTGCGCCCGAGGCTGGCAAGGTCGGTGAGGTCGCACAGCGCGAAGCGCGGCGCCACCGCGACCGCGCCCGACAGCCGTTCGACCAGCACGGCGCCCGCGTCGCCCTGCATATCGAGGAAGGCGACATGCGCGCCCTGTTCCGCAAAGCCGGTCACCAGCGCTTCGCCTATCCCGGTCGCGCCGCCGGTCACCAGCACGCGCTTACCGGCGAGGCTGGGATATTTCGCCGCCGATGTGTCGATCATGGTCGCCCGAGTCAGCACGCTCAATCCCCCGTGTAGACCGTTTTGATCTGGGTGTAGAATTCGACCGCGGCAAAGCCCTGTTCGCGCGCACCATAGCTCGATTTTCGCGTCCCGCCGAACGGCACATGATAATCGACCCCGGCGGTCGGCAGATTGACCATCACCATGCCGGCGCGGACATGTTTGCGGAAATGGCGGGCGTGTTTCTGGCTGTTGGTGACGATGCCCGACGACAGCCCGAATTCGCCGGCGTTGGCGAGTTCGAGCGCGGCGTCATAATCTTTGACCCGCACCGTCGAGACCACCGGGCCGAACACCTCTTCGTTGTTGATCCGCATGTCGGGATCGGTATCGGCGATCAGCGTCGGCGCCATATAATAGCCCGGCGTCGCGCCCTTCACCGCATCGCCGCCGGTGACACAGCGCCCGCCTTCGTCAACGGCGATCTTCGCATAGCGCAGATTCTGTTCGAACTGCGCTTCGCTCGCGGCGGGACCGACCTGCGTTTCGGGGTCGAGCGCCGCGCCGACGCGCAGCCCCTTGGCCTTTTCCGCCAGCGCCGCGACGAAGCGGTCGTGGATCGCGTCCTCGACGATCACCCGCGACGAAGCGGTGCAGCGCTGCCCGGTCTGGAAAAAGCCGCCGTCGAGGGCGATTCCCACCGCCTTGTCGAGGTCGGCATCGGCGAGGATGACGAGCGGGTTCTTGCCGCCCATCTCCAGCTGCACCCGCGCCTGCCGCATCATCGCGGCCATGCCGACCTTGGCGCCGACCCCCTGCGAGCCGGTGAAGGAGATGGCGTCGACATCGGGATGATCGGCGATCGCTGCGCCGACCTGGCCCTGCCCCAGAACGAGGTTGAACACTCCCGGCGGCGCGCCGCATTCCATGATGATGTCGGCGAGCGCGCTTGCGGTCGCCGGCGTGACATTGGCGGGCTTCATCACCACCGCATTGCCGAAGGCGAGTGCGGGAGCGGCCTTCCACGCCGGGATCGCGATCGGAAAATTCCACGGCGTGATAAGGCCATAGACGCCGACCGCCTCGCGATAGGTCGCGACGTCGAGCCCGGGGCGCGTCGATTCGAGCGTCTGGCCGTGACGGCGCAGCGCCTCGCCGCCGAAATAGCGGAAGATGCGCGCGGCGCGCATCACTTCGCCCATGCCCTCGGCGCTGGTCTTCCCTTCCTCGCGCGCGAGCAGTTCGCCAAGCTCGGCGGCACGCGCCATGATCGTCGCCGCGACCTTGTCGAGCAGGTCGGCGCGGACTTCGGGTGAGGCATAGGCCCAGCCCGGCTGCGCGGCGCGCGCGGCGGCGACCGCGGCATCGACCGCGGCGGCGTCACCCGCCGGGAACAGCGCCACGACCTCGTCGGTATTCGACGGGTTCAGGCTTTCCAGCGCGGCGCTGTCGGCGCCGATGCGTTCGCCGTTTATCAAATGGCCAAGCTTCAAAGTCATTGTGCAGTCGGATCCTTCAGATGCGATCGATGAGCCCGCGGCTCGCCAGATTGCGGAACAGGGCCGCGATGCCCAGCGTCCAGGCGGGGGCATCGCGCGATGTGGTGACAATATTCTCCAGCGTCCCTAGTCGTTCGGCCGAGATCGTCACCCGGTCGCCGACCTTGTGGGTGAAACCGCCGCCGACGACGTCGCGGTCTTGGGTCGGTGCGAACAAGGTGCCGAGATAGAGCGCATAGCCGTCGGGATAATGATGCTCGCTGCGCGCCTGCGCCGCGAGGTCGAGCGGATCGCGGCTGATCTGCCCCATATGATTGTGGCCGGTCAGCACATAGCCGTCGGCGCCCTCGATACGCAGGTCGACCTCGGCACCCCGGACATCGTCGATGGTGAAGCCATCGTCGAACAGGCGGATGAAGGGGCCGAGCGCGGCCGAGGCATTATTGTCCTTCGCCTTGCCGAGCAGCAACGCCGAGCGACCCTCGAAATCGCGCAGGTTCACGTCGTTGCCGAGCGTCGCACCGACCGCCTGACCCGCGCCGTCCATGATCAGCGCGACCTCGGGTTCGGGGTTGTTCCAGCTCGAATCCGACCGCACGCCGATCGGCGCGCCATAACCGACCGACGATAGCACCGCCGATTTGGTGAAGACCTCGGCATCGGGGCCGATCGCGACCTCGAGATATTGCGACCACATGCCCTCGGCGATCAGCGCCGCCTTGAGCGCCGCAGCCTCCGGCGAGCCCGGAACCACCGATCTTATGCCCTGCCCGACATGCTGTTCCAGCCCGGCGCGGATGGTCGCCGCCTGCGAGGCGTCGCCGCGCGCGCGTTCCTCGATCACCCGTTCGATCGCCGAGACGGCGAAGGTCACCCCCGCCGCCTTGATGCACTGCAGGTCGATGGGGCTGAGCAAGGTCGCGCCATCGGGCAGCGTCGGGGCGTCCGCGTCGAGTTCGGCCAACACATTTCCATGTTCGGGCAGCCATTGTCGCCGCGCGATCGCCGCCGATACCGTCGCGGCGCTGGGGGTGAGGTCATGGAGCGTGCCGCCGTCGATCAGCACGGGGGTCGGCCCCGCACCAAAATCGACTCGCCCGAGCAGGCGCGCGGTGCGCCAATCGGACGGCAAAACGGCCTTCAACGCAAAACCCATTGACCTGAAACCTCCCCGCAGCCATTGTTGTGATAGCGCTACCATCACGCTCTAGGGGATCGTGTCAAGGTTGGCGATAGAAAATCATGCGCCGCGAGGAAGGGATACCCGACCGGACGCATGGGGCGGGAGGAACGGGTTGCCAGGTTGGCGCAATATTGCTTGGCCGGCGCCAGCGCTGGTGTTGGCGCTGGCGACCGCACCGGTCGCCGCGCAGGGTGCCGCCGCGCCGGTCGCTCGCTTCGACTATGTCGCCTATTCGGGCACGCCCGATGCCGAATCATCTGCCCTGAAACCCGGCGAATTCGCCAATCCGGTGCTCCCGGGGTTCCAGCCCGACCCGTCGGTCGTCCGGGTCGGCGACGATTTTTATCTGGTCAATTCGACCTTCAGCTGGTTCCCGGGCCTGCCGGTCTATCACAGCCGCGACCTCGTCCACTGGCGCCAGATCGGCAATGCGATCGACCGGCCCGGCCAGCTGACGATCGGCAAGGTCGGGGTGACGCGCGGCCTGTTCGCGCCGGCGATCAGCCACCACGGCGACCGTTTCTATATCGTCAACACCTGCATCGACTGCGACGGCAATTTCATCATCACCGCCGACGATCCCGCCGGACCCTGGTCCGACCCGCATTGGCTCGAATTCGGCGGGATCGACCCGTCGCTGTTCGTCGATGACGATGGCCGCGCGTGGATCGCCTATAATGACGCGCCGCCCGGCGAGCCCGAATATGACGGCCACCGGGCGCTGTGGATCCAGCAGATCGACCTTGCCGCGATGAAGATGGCCACGACGCGCACCCTGCTTGTCGACAAGGGCGTCGTGGCCGCCGACAAGCCGGTTTGGGCCGAGGGGCCGCATATCTACAAGGTCGGGCGCTTTTATTATCTGACCGCGGCCGAGGGCGGCACCGCCGACCGGCACAGCCAGACGATCTACCGCGCCGAGACGGTGACCGGGCCCTATGTCGCGGGTCCGCACAATCCGATCCTGACCCAGCGCGACCTGCCCGAGAGCCGCGCGTGGCCGGTGCAGGCGACCGGCCATGCCGACTTCGTGCAGATCGCTGACGGCAGCTGGTGGGCGGTGTTCCTCGCGACGCGCCCCTATACGGGCCAGCAGACCAATTTGGGGCGCGAGACGTTCCTGTTGCCGGTGACATGGCAGGACGGCTGGCCGGAGATATTGCCGCCGGGGGCGGCGATACCGCCGACCGCCAGGCGCCCCGCCCTGCCGGCGTTCGCGGGCGACAGCCTCGACGACTGGCGCGACGAATTCGACGACAGCCGGCTGGCGCTCGAATGGATGATGCTGCGCACGCCGCGCGGGCGAAACTGGTGGAGCCTGTCGGACCAGCGCGGCGCGCTGCACCTGACCGCGCGGCCGGTCGCCGCGGGATCGCTCGACCAGCCGAGTTTCGTCGGCAAAAGATTGCGCCACCATGACGCGGTGATCGAGACCAGCGTCGCGTTCGCGCCGCAGGCGGTCGGCGACCGTGCCGGGCTGCTCGCGCTCACCGACGAGAATCATTTCCTCTTCCTCGGCCGCGAGCGGCTGGCGGACGGCGACGCGATCGTCGCGCGCCGCCGCGCCAGCGCCGGCGAACCGGCGGACGGCGTGATGACGAGCCGCGTCGCGCTCGCCGACAAGGCGCCAGCGGCGATCGACCTGCAGGTCCGCATCAGACGCGACAAGGCCGACCTGCGGTGGCGCGTGCACGGCGGCGCCGACTGGCAGCAACTCGCGACCGGGGTCGACGCGTCGATCCTCGCGACCGTCGGCGCCGGCCTGTTCACCGGCGCGGTGATCGGCCCGCACGCCGCGCGCGCGGACGCGGCGCCTTGAACGCCCCCGCCCCCGTCCGCGTCGTCATATTGGGCGGCGGCACCGCCGGCTGGATGACCGCCGCCGCGCTCGCCAAATTGCTGCCCGGACAGGCCGACATCGAGCTGATCGAGTCCGAGGAAATCGGCATCGTCGGGGTCGGCGAAGCGACCCTGCCGCATCTGCGCGAATTCATCCGCCGCCTCGGCCTCGACGAGATGGAATTCATGCGCACCACCCGCGCGACCTTCAAGCTCGGCATCGACTTCGTCGATTTCGGTGCAATCGGCGAGCGTTATATCCACCCCTTCGGCGCTTATGGTACCGACATAGCGGGGGTCGGTTTCCACCATTATTGGCTGCGGATGCAGGCCGCGGGCGCGGTCCCGCCGATCGACGATTTCTCGCTGCCGATCGTCGCGGCGCGCGGCAAACGCTTCGCCCCGGTCCCGGAGGGCGGCGACCTCCTCGATAGCAGCTACAGCTATGCCTATCAGTTCGACGCCACCCGCATGGCGCCGATGCTGCGCCGCTTCGCCGAGGCGCATGGCACCCGGCGCACCGAGGGCAAGGTCGTCGCGGTCGAACGCGACGCGGCGAGCGGCGATGTCGCGCGGCTGCGCACCGATCGCGGCGATGTGATCGAAGGCGACCTGTTCATCGACTGCTCGGGATTTCGCGCGCTGCTGATCGGTGAAACCCTGCAATCGCCATGGGAGGATTGGTCCGAATGGTTGCCGTGCGACCGCGCCGCCGCCCTGCCCTGCGCCTCGCCCGACGGTCCGATCGAACCCTATACGCGCGCGACCGCGATGCCCGCCGGCTGGCGCTGGCGCATCCCGCTCCAGCACCGCGTCGGCAACGGCTATGTCTTTTCCAGCAATCATGTGTCGGAGGATGAGGCGTGCGCCGCGATCCTCGGCGCGGTCGAGGGCGAGCCGCTCGCCGACCCGCGCGTGCTGCGCTTTCGCGCCGGGCGGCGGACGAAAAGCTGGGATCGCAACGTCGTCGCGATCGGGCTCGCCAGCGGCTTCCTCGAACCGCTCGAATCGACGAGCATTCACCTCGTCCAGCAAGCGGTCACGCGGCTGGTCGAGCTGTTTCCGCAGCGCCGGATCGACGCGTGCGATCGCGACAGTTTCAACGCGCTGGTCGACCGCGAATATGACCGCATCCGCGACTTCCTGATCCTCCACTATCATGCGACGCGGCGCGACGATTCGGACTTCTGGAACCATGTCCGCACGATGGCGCTGCCCCCCGAACTCGAACGCAAGATGGCGCTGTGGAAAGACAGCGGGCGGGTCGAACGCTATACCGAGGGCCTGTTCCTCGAGGCGAGCTGGGTCGCGGTGTACCTCGGCCAGGGGGTGATGCCGCGCGGATACGACCAGCGCGCCGACATCCCGCCGCAGAACCGCGTCGCGCAGTCGCTGGCGGACCTCGACGGCGCGATCCGGAGCCGCGTCGCGGCGTGGCCCGACCACGCCGAATATCTGCGAGCGGCGGGGGCGTGGGAGGCGGCATGACCGGCGCGCACGCCCAAACCCGGTCGGTGCTGGTCATCGGCGACGGTATCGTCGGCCTCGCGGCGGCGATCGCGCTGCGCCGGGCATTGCCGGGCGCGGCGGTCACGCTCGTCCAGCTGCCGGCCAATCGGGAAAGCTGGATCGACCGGCTCGGCGCGGCCACGCCGGTCATCCACAAATTCCATCGCCAGGTCGGGCTCGACCCCCGGCTGTTCGCCCGGCGCGCCAAGGCCGAACCGGTTCATCTGCGACGCTATGTCGCGGCGGATGGCACCGCGGTTCGCGAGGCGGCCACCGCCGCGATTCCCTTCGTCGAGGGCGTCGCGCTCCATCAGATCTGGCTCCGCCACCGCGCCGAAACCACCGACGCCACCCCCGATTTCGCCGCGATGCTGCTCGCGCTTCGCGACGCGCGCGGCGACGAGGGCGGTTTCGGCGCGCGTTTCGATGCCGCCGCTTATGCCGCCCTGCTCGGCGACATGGCGGCGACGCTGAACATCGTCCGGCGCGACGCCGCCGGCATTCGGGTCGAAACCGACGGCGAGGCCATCCAGGGCATCGTCATTCCGGCGGGCGAAACGCTGACCGCCGATCTTTACATCGACGCCGCCGGTCCATGCTCGCGCCTGCTGTCGGCGCTGGACATCGGCTGGCACGGCTGGTCGCCATGGCTTCCGGCGCTGACGCTTGCCGTCGCGCCCGGAGGCGGCGGGGCGGTCGGCGAGGAGGTGCTGGCGACGACGCCCGACGGACTCGACTGGCAAACGCGCCGCTGGCGCGCGACGATCGCACCCGGCGGCGGCCCCGCGCCCGGTCGTCTCGTGCAAAGCTGGCAAGGCAATGCCGTCGCGATCGGCGAGGCCGCGGTCCGCGTCCCGGTCGTCGACGGCAGCCTGCTGGGCAACGCGATCGAGGACATATTGCGCGTCATCGCGCTGCTGCCGCGCCCCGACGGCCAAGGCCGCGACACGCGCGAATATGTCAGGCGGACCGCCATCGCGCAGGATGCGCTCGGCGACTGGAGCAGCCTGTGCCTCGCCCCCGACGGTACCGCGCGATCCGACAGCCTGATCGCGATGCTGACGGCGTTCGACGCGCGCGGTCGCATCGCAACCGCCGAACTCGACCCGATCGCCCCCGGCCAGTGGCTGGCACGCCTGATGGCGCTGCGCCCGCCGCCGCGCCGCATCGACCCAACCGCGCTGGCGCTGTCCGAGGACATCGTCCGAACGACCATCGCCCGCGCGGCACCCCAATGAGAGGATCATGATGCGCAAGCATGTCTGGCTGCTCCCCCTGCTTTCATCCGCCTGCGCGGTGCAGGGGGCCGCACGGGAAAAGCCGTTGCTGCTCGCCCCGACGCCGCCCGAGGCGACGGCGCACCCCGAAAAATGGCCCGCGCCGAAATGGCCTTTGCCGCGCGATGCCGCGACCGAGGCGCGCATCGCGGCGCTGATCGCGCGCATGACGATCGAGGAGAAGGTCGGCCAGATCGTCCAGGCCGATATCGGCAGCGCGACACCGGAAGACGCGCGCACCTATCATCTGGGATCGATCCTCAACGGCGGCAGCAGTGGGCCTTGGGGCGACGATCTGGCACCACCCGAAAAATGGCTCGCGCTCGCCGACGAATTTTACGCGGCGTCGGTGGACACAAGCCGCGGCGGGGTCGCGATCCCGATCATCTGGGGCACCGACGCGGTCCACGGCCACAGCAATATCGTCGGCGCGACCCTGTTCCCGCACAATGTCGGGCTGGGCGCGGCGCGCGATCCCGACCTGATCGAACGGATCGCGAAGGCGACCGCGCTCGAGATCCGCACCACCGGCATGGAATGGACCTTTGCCCCGACGGTGACGGTGCCGCAGGATTATCGCTGGGGCCGCGCCTATGAGGGCTATTCGTCGGATCCCGCGCTGGTCAGCGACTATGTCGGGCGCATGGTGCGCGGGCTGCAGGGCCCCGCCGATGGCAAGGATTTGCTCAAGGGTCCCTATGTCATCGCCTCGACCAAGCATTTCCTCGCCGACGGCGGCACGCTCGACGGGCGCGACCAGGGCGATGCGCGGATCAGCGAAGAGCAATTGCGCGACGTTCATGGTGCGCCCTATGTGCCCGCCCTCGGCGAGGGCGTCGCGACGATCATGGTCAGCTTCTCGGGCTGGAACGGGGTCAAGAACACCGGCAACAAGTCGCTGCTCACCGACCTGCTGAAAGACCATATGGGCTTTGACGGCTTCCTCGTCAGCGACTGGAACGCGCATGGCCAGGTCGCCGGATGCACCAATGCGTCGTGTCCGCAGGTAATCAACGCCGGACTCGACATGGTGATGGCGCCCGACAGCTGGAAGGCGATGTGGACCTCGCTCGTCGCGCAGGCGAAGGACGGCACGGTGCCGATGGCGCGGCTCGACGATGCGGTCGCGCGCATCCTGCGCGTCAAGATGCGGCTCGGGCTGTTCGAGGCCGGCAAGCCGTCGAGCCGGCGCTATGCCGGGCAATGGGATTTGCTCGGTGCGTCCGACCACCGCGCGATCGCGCGCGAGGCGGTGCGCAAGTCGCTGGTGCTGCTGAAGGATCAGGGCGGCGTTTTGCCGATCAAGCCGGGCAGCCACGTGCTGGTCGCGGGGGACGCCGCCGACGATATCGGGCGCCAGTCGGGCGGCTGGACGATCAGCTGGCAGGGCACCGACGTCACCAACGCCAACTTCCCCGGCGCGACATCGATCTGGAAAGGGATCGACGATGCGGTGACGGCGGCGGGCGGCAGCGCCGAGCTGGCCCCCGACGGCGCCTATCGGAAAAAGCCCGACGCCGCGATCGTCGTGTTCGGCGAGACCCCCTATGCCGAATTCCAGGGCGACCTGAAAACGCTCCAGCTCCGCCCCGAACTGCGCGCGCCGTTCGCGACGATGCAGAAACTGAAGGCGCAGGGCGTACCGGTCATCGCGGTGATGATCAGCGGGCGCCCGCTGTTCATGAACCCCGAACTCAACACGGCGGACGCCTTTGTCGCGGCGTGGCTTCCGGGCTCCGAAGGCGGGGGCGTCGCCGACCTGCTGATCGCGGGCAAGGACGGCAAAGCGCGCTTCGACTTTACCGGCAAATTGCCCACCGCCTGGCCCGCCACCGCGCGCGCCGACGGACCGGTGCTGTTCCCCTTCGGCTATGGGCTCGGACTGGCGGACGACAGGGCATGGACCCGATTGTCCGAAGACCCCGGGGTCGCGGACAGCGACAGCGGCACCAACTGGTTCGCGCGCGGCGTCCCCGCTGCGTCCTGGTCGCTACGCGTGATGGACGGCGCGAGCGACACGACACGGATCAGCAGCGTCCCGGCCAAGGCGCTCGGCGGCCGGGTCACCGTCACCGCGACCGACCATATCGTGCAGGAAGGCGCCCGGCAGTTCGCGATCGCGGGCGGCCCCGCGACGGTCGAAGTGTCGAGCCACGCGCCCGTTGAACTGACGCGCGAAAGCAATGGCGACTTGCTGCTGGTCGCGACGATGCGCGTCGACCAGCCCCCGGCAGAAACGGCGATGCTGGTCTTCAACCGGACCGCGATTCCCTTCGCCGCGCTGGCGACCGCGCCGCTCGGCGAATGGCGCAGCTATGGCGTGCCGCTCAAATGCTTTGCGGCCAAAGGCGCCGACATGACCAGGGTCGAGACTCCCTTCCGGCTGACCACCGACGGCGCGGCGCGCTTCAGCCTCGCCGACGTCCGGCTCGCCTCGACCGCGGATGTCATGATCCCCTGCCCATGAGCGACTGGCTGGCCAGCGCCGCGCCGGTCGCCGCGGTCGAGGCGCCCGATGCCGCGGCGGCGCTGGCCGAGGCGGGTGCGCGTCCGCTGGTGCTGCGCGGGCTGGCCGCCCACTGGCCCGCGGTCGCCGCGGGCCGCGCCGGACCCGATGCGATGGCGCAATTGCTCAAAGGCTATGGCGAGGGCGCGGCGATGAACGTCTTCACCGCGCCGCCGGGCATGGCCGGCCATTATTTCTATCGCGACGATATGGCGGGATTCAATTTCCGCACCGAACAGGCGCGCGTCGGGCCGCTGCTCGACCGGCTGCTGTGGGCACGCGAACAGGCCGCCCCGCCGAGCTTTTACGCCGGGTCGGTCGCCGCCGCCGACTTCATGCCGGGCTTCCTGGCCGACCACCGCCTTCCCCTCGACACCCCGGGGGCGACGCCGCGGATGTGGATCGGCAACGACAGCCATATCGCGACCCATTTCGACCAGTCGGACAATGTCGCCGTTGTCGTGTCGGGTGTCCGCCGCTTCGTCCTGTTTCCGCCCGAGCAGGTGGCGAACCTCTACCTCGGCCCGCTCAACAAGACCCCGGCGGGGCAGCCGGTGAGCATGGTCGCGGTCGACGACCCCGACCTCGCGCGTTACCCGCGCTTCGCCGGCGCGATGGAGGCGGCACAGGTCGCAACCCTCGGCCCCGGCGATGCGATCTTCATCCCGTCGCTGTGGTGGCACAATATCCGCGCCACCGGACCGCTCAACCTGATGATCAATTACTGGCTCGACGCGCGCGCGGGAAGCTCGCCGCTGCTCGCCTTTGCCCATGCGCTGCTCGCAATCCGCGACCTGCCCGCCGCCGAGCGCGCGGCGTGGCGTACCTGGTTCGACCATTATATTTTCGGCGACGACGGCGCGGCGGCCGCCGATCATCTGCCGCCGCATGCACGCGGCGTGCAGGGCGCGGCGTCGCCCGAGCGCGACGAGACGATCCGCAACTTCGTGCTGCGCGGGCTGGTGGGGCCGCGTTAACGCGCGATCAGCCGTGCGATATAGTCGGCGTGCGGCGGCATCGCGCGGGCCTGCTGGTCGAACACCGACGCGATCCGCTCCATCGCGGCGACGATCCGCTCATCGTCGGTCGCATCGACCAGCGGGTCATAGCCGTCGGGCACGATATTCTGCCCCAGCATCACCGCCGCCCAGTTGGCGACGCCGAACAGGTCGTGGTCGAAACGGCGGATGCGGCCCTTGGTGCGGAACAGCTCGATCTTCTGCGCCAGGCTGTCGGGGATCTCCATCGCCGCCATGTCGCGCCAGAAGGGCGTGTCGCGGCGCGCGGTCGCCTTGTAATGCAGCACGATGAAATCGCGGACATATTCATATTGATCGATCATCAGCCGGTTATATTCGTCGCGCTCGACCGCGCTGAAGCTCCTGTCGGGGAACAGCCAGAACAGCTTGTTGATCCCGGTCTGAATCAGGTGGATGCTCGTCGATTCGAGCGGCTCGATGAAGCCGCCGGCGAGGCCGAGCGCAACGACATTGCCCTCCCACAGGCGTTCGCGCACCCCCGCGGTGAAGCGCAGCCCGCGCGGTTCGGCGAGCGGCTCGCTGTCCAGATTCGCGAGCAGCGTGTCGCGCGCTTCGTCGTCGCCGGCATGGGCGCTCGACCAGACGATGCCGTTGCCGGTGCGGTGCTGGAGCGGGATGCGCCATTGCCAGCCGAAGCCATGCGCGGTGGCGCGCGTCGCCGGGGGCAGCGGATCGGTTCGCGCCGACGGCACCGCGAGCGCGCGGTCGCACGGCAGCCAGCGCGACCAGTCGCGATAGGCGACCCCCATTTCCTTGCCCAGAAGCAGGCTGACGAAACCCGAGCAGTCGATGAAGAAATCGCCCGCGACATCTCGCCCGTCGGCGAGGTGTAACGCCGCGACATGGCCGGTCCCGCCATCGCGCGCGACGCCGGTGATCCGCCCCTCGATGCGCTCGACCCCCTGCGCCTCGGCGCGGCGGCGCAGATAGGCCGCGTAAAGCGCGGCGTCGAAATGATAGGCCGCCGCCATCTGGTGGAGCGGCGAGCGCGGGTCGCCGCTTTGCGGCGCACAGCCGCGATGGCGCACCGCGGCGTCGGTGATGAAATAGTCGGTGAACGGCCCGATGCGCGGATCGTGGCGGTGCTTCAGCCAATATTGGTGAAAGGCGATGCCCTCGAAATTATGCCCCGGATCGCCGAAGGGGTGCAGATAGCGCTCGCCGAGCGCGCCCCAGTCGACGAATTCGATCCCCAGTTTGAAAGTCGCGCCGGTTTCGCGGATGAACTCGGCCTCGTCGATGCCGAGCATGCGGTTGAAATCGCGGATCGGCGGGATCGTCGCCTCGCCGACCCCGACGGTGCCGATCGCATCGGATTCGACGAGCAGGATGCGCCGCTGGCCGTCGTTCAAAAAGCGCGCCGCGGCGACGGCGGCCATCCAGCCGGCGGTGCCGCCGCCGACGATGACGATGGTGCGGATGGGATCGGTCATTGGACGGCCTCGCGGGGCAGGACTTCGAAGCGGACATGGGCGGAAAAGGCCTCGCCGGGCGTCACGACCGGCATCGCGCGGCCTTCGCCCGCGAGGTTCAGCGCATTGTTGCTGTGCGGCACCGGCTCGAAGCAGAAGAAGTCCGCCGATGCCGGGGTATAGACGACGGCGCACGGCAGGTCGGAGGTGATGCGCAGCGCATAGGGGCGACCGGCCCACCATATCGCGGCGCGCCCGTCCCAGCCGTCATAACCATTGTCGAGGTCGGTCGCCGCCACCGCCAGGCCCGCGCGAAAATCGCTGTCCGCCCCGGGCGGCTCGGACCGCGCGGGCAAGCCGTCGATGCCCGACCGCCAGATCGGCGACGCGGCAAATCGCAGATGCGCGCCCGCCGCGTCGAAATAGGGGTGCAGACCGAACGCCAGCGGCACCGGGCGATCGGCGGCGTTGGTCGCGGTCATCGCGATCTCCAGCCCGAACGCGGTCAGCCGAAACCGCTGCTCGGCGGCATAGGGCCATGGCCAGTCGACACTGGCGTCATGGTCATGACGCAGCAGCGCGCGGTCGGCGGCGCTTTCGACCACCCGCCACGCCCGCCGCCAGCCGACGCCGTGGATCGCATGACGGTCGGGCAAGGCGCTTGGCGGCAGTTGGTGACGGACGCCATCCCACAGAAAGGCGCCGCTGCCGATGCGGTTCGAGAAAGGCACGAGCGGGAAACTCGCCATGTCGAGCGGGCTCCACCCCGGTGCCGCCGCCGCCCGCGCGTCGTGGAGCATCGGCTGGCCGTCGACCCGCCAAGACAGGATGGCGCCGCCGGCGGCGGGGGCCAGCACCAGCTCCGCCGCGCCCGCCGTCAATCGGAATGTGTCGAACGGCGGCGCTGGCGTCATTCCCCCATTCCAGCCGAAGGCGTCCCTTCGCGCAAGACATAGACGGGGCCGATCTCGATCGCCTGCGCCGCCCCGGCGGTGTGCAGCGCGAGCTGCCCCTTGCCCGCGGCGAGCGCCAGCGATGCCGTGGTCCCGATCTGGTAAAGCCGCCAGTTCGGCCCGACGACCAATATATTGTCGGCAAAGCCATCGTAAGGCGCCCCATTCTGCTGCAGCCGGATCGCCAGCTTGCCCTGCCCGTCGGGGGTCGATGCCGACACGGTGCGCGCGAGGATCGCTATGCGCAGCCGGTCGCCGACCGCGATTCCATCGCGCAGCGGGACGGCGGCACCCGCGTCATAGGCGTTGGCCCCCGCCGCGCTGACCGTCAGCAAGGTCGCGACGCGGCCATAGACGTTGGTCGTCGTCGCCTTCGCCACCTGTTTCTCACCATAGAGCAGCCAGTCGCGGTTCGCCGGATCGTTGAGCAGGGCGCCCTTGCCCACCAGTTGCGGCGGCAGTTCGGGGTCAGCGGCGGGCGCCGCCGGTGCCGCGGCCTGACGGATCGATTTGGCGCCCTCGACGATGATCACCTGGCCGATCTCGACCGTCTGTCGCGCACCCGCCAACTGGAGTCCGAGCACCGCCTGCCCCCTGGGCACATCGCGATCGGCCGTCGCGGCGATTTCGTAGAGCTGCCATTCGGACCCGACGGTCAGGACGGTGTCGCCGAACCCCGCATAGGGCGCGACATTCTGCTGAAAGCGGACGCCGATCCGCCCCTTGCCGTCGGGCGCGTCGGACTTGACCGTGCGCGCCCAGAAGGCCGCGACATAATCGCCCTTGCCGCGCAACGCGGTGCGGATCGGAACATTGGCGCCGGCGTCATAGGCCGCGACGCCCAGCGACTGCAGCGTGAATTGCATCGCCGCGCCGCCGCCGGGGATGTCCGCCGATTTGACGGCCTTCGCCTTCATGATCGTGCCAAAGGTCGACCAGTCGAGCGCCGACGGGTCGTTGATCAGGGTGCCCGGCAGACTGTCGTCGAGCGCCTGCAGTTCGGCTGTGGGTTGCCGCTCGCCGGCCGCGACAGGGGCCGGCGACGCGGCGGTGGATGCCGGCGCGGTGGTCGCATCGGGAAGCCCGATCGCGCCGCGCAGTCCCGGCAGCCACGCCTTCTTGTCGCTGTCATAAAAGGGAAAGGTGTTGGTATAGGCCCACATGCACATGCCGACGCCGAGCGGGGCGAAGGCCTTGGTCACCGCGGCATGATATTGCACGCGCTGGTCGAGCGGCACCGTCGTATGCGCGCCCGTCTCGCCCATGAACGGTAGCAGTCCGGTGCGCGCGGTGTAATCGCGAATCTTCTGGACATCGCGCACCAGCCGTTCGGCATCGTCACCAATGCCATAGGCGCGACCGAGCGGCGGCGACGGATCGACCCATTCGGCGCCCTGATGGGTGAACTGGAACGGCTCATAATAGTGAAAAGTCGGATAGACGTTCGGATCGTCGGGCAGCGTGAGCGTGGCGAGGGAATCGATCCCGCTCCAATATTCGCCGCCGATGATCACCGGTCGGTCGGGATTGGTCGCGCGCACCGTGGCGAGCGCCGGCGACAAGGCTTCGAGCAGGTTGGCGTTGGTGAATTTGTCGTGCGGTTCATTCTCGAGTTCGAACCACAGGGTCGCGGTCGGTTCCCTGGCAAAGGCGACCCCGATCTGTTTCCAGATGCCTGCGAAGCGGGGGGCGCTGCCGATCGGGTCGCTGTGCATCGATTCGAAATTATGGCTGTCGAGTATGACGTTCAGCCCCGCCGCCTGCGCCGCGCCGACGACATGCTTCACGCGCGCGAGGAAGGCGGGCTCGATCGTATAGGGCGCGTCCTTCGCGGCATGGCTGTCCCACCGCACCGGCAGGCGGATCGTCTTGAAACCCGCCCCGGCGATATTGGCGAAATCCGCATCGGCGATCGCATGCCCGCCCCATCCCGTTTCGGTCGGCGGCTCGAGGCTGTTGCCCATGTTGATGCACTGGCCGACCGGCAGGCCGCGCGGCGCCGCCAGACCGGCGGCGGGCAACGACAGGCACGTCATCGCCGCGATCAGGACCATCGCCTTCTTCATCCCCGTTTCTCCCTTCGACTGTCATATCGTTCGCAGTTCGCACATATTTGGTAGCGCTACCAGCACGCGAGGTCAAAGCGATACTGCCACGATCCGATCGCGGCATCGTTAGGGGCGCGCCGCACCGCGGCCGCCGATATTCCGCTGGCGCGGGAAGGAAATCGTGTGCGCGATTTTTGCGATGGGGAGAAATGGCGCACCCGAAGGGATTCGAACCCCTGGCCTCTGCCTTCGGAGGGCAGCGCTCTATCCAGCTGAGCTACGGGTGCGCAGACGGCGGCCTCTAGCAAGGGAGCGGCACGCCAGCAATGGCCTATCGACGCTGCGCCGCGGATGTGCGAAGCGAACCCAAGATGGCGCAGGGGAGCGCAGGTGAAAGCATCCGAGCATAATTGGCCGATGGCCGCCGACCTTTATGGCGAAATGCAGCTCGAGGCGCATCCGCCGGCGCGGCACAGCGCGCGCGACTATCTGCACGGCGTCCTCGTCACCGCGATCGCCGCCCTCGCCGCCGCTTGGCTCGCCGACCATTATGCCGTACCGCTGGTGCTGATGGGGCTGCTGATCGGGCTGGCACTGAGCTTCCTGTCGCAGGACAAGCGCACCCACGCCGGACTCGACCTGATGTCGCAGACCGCGCTTCGTATCGGCATCGTCCTCGTCGGCGCCCGCATCACCGCCGCGCAGCTCGTCGATCTCGGGCCGCTGCCCTTCGCGCTGCTGGTCGCGATCATGATCGCGGTGATCGTCATCACCGTCGCCAGCGCGCGACTGTTCCGGCAGGACCGCCACGCCGCGCTTCTCGCGGGCGGCGCGACCGCGATCTGCGGCGCCTCGGCGGCGCTCGCGCTCTATTCGCTGATCGGCGACAAGCGCGTCGACCAGGCGCGCTTCACTTTGACCCTCGTCGGCATCACGGTCGCCAGCGCGCTCGCGATGACGCTCTATCCGGTGCTCGCGGCGCAACTCGGGCTGACCGACGCGCAGGCGGGATTCCTGATCGGCGCGTCGATCCATGACGTCGCGCAGGCGATCGGCGGCGGATTTTCCTTCTCGGCGCCCGCCGGCGAGGTCGCGACGATCGTCAAGCTGACCCGCGTCGCGCTGCTCGCGCCGATGCTGATGCTTGTCGGGCTGTGGCTGGCGCGCAGCAAGGATGATGCGGCGGGCAAGGCGCGCATCCCGCTGCGCCTGCCCTGGTTCATCCTCGGTTTCCTCGCCATCGCCGCGATCAATTCACTCGTCGCGATTCCCAAGCCGGTCACCGACGGCGCGGCCACCGCGGCGCAGGCGCTGTTGCTGCTCGCGATCGTCGCGACCGCGATGAAGGCGCGGTTGCATTTGCTGCTCGACCAGGGCTGGCGCAGCTTCGCGCCGATCATCGTCGCGACGGTGACGAGTTTCCTGCTGTCGTTGGGGGGCGCACTGTTGCTGTGACGGCGTGACGCCAACGTAAGATACTGAGATATAACCTTCGTCATTGCGAGGAGCCGACGGCGACGCGGCAATCCAGAGCAGGCGGTAACCGCCATGGATTGCTTCGCTACGCTCTTAATGACGACGTTTGTCAGTTCTTCGGCAGCGCCCAGCTGACCGTCAGCTGCGACGCGCGGCGCGGGATGTCGAGCTTGGCCTCGCTGAAATTGACCTTCTCGTTCGGGGGCAGCATCCGCACCGGCGGCTTGATCGTCCAGCTGTAAACGATTGTCCCCTGCGCATCGCGCAGCTCGGCGAGGATCGGCGGCACGCGCTGTTCGCGGTCGGTCGGGTTGATGATCACCCCCGACGCGGCGAAATAGATCGTCCCGTCGGCCAGTTCGCGATGATCCTGGTTCGGCGGCAATTCGATGACGAGGTCGGGTTCGTCGGCGAGGCCGGGAATGCCCAGCCCCTGCGCCCAGCTCGGCAGCCCGAAATAATAAAGGCCCGCGGTCGCGGCGACCATCAGCGCGGCGGCGCCCGCGGCGATCAGCGTCCAGCGCTTTGCCGGGTTGCGGCGCGGGCGGCGGAAAGGCAGCGGCGCCTCGGCGTCGGTGACCGTAACCTTCTGCTCGACCGGGGGCGCGGCGAACGCGGCGGACGGCGGGGTTTCGGCTGGCGCGCGCGCGATCGCGGGTGTCGGCGGCGGCGAGGCGGGCGGCGGCGGCACCGCGACGGGGGCCTCGGGCACCGCCGGTGCGGCGGGCGCATCGGGTGCCGCAACCGCCGCGTCGGTCAACAGCATCTCGCCCGGCGCCGCGGGTTCCTGGAACCAGCTATGACGGCAATTGGCGCAGCGCACGGTGCGGCCGTTGGCGCCGATCGCCGTATCGGGAACGACATAGCGGGTGTGACAGGACGGGCAGGCGAGGATCATGAATCCCTCTAAACACGCCGATTCGCGGGTTGCAAGCGCCGCGTCATTCCGGGCGGCCTACTCGGCGCTTGTCACTGTGGGAAAGCCATGTAACAGGCGGCATCATGGACGCCGACGCTGCACCTTTGCCTAGCGCGGATCGGGGCGCGCGCCGCCCCGGGGTGACGCCATGACGGACAGCGCCGGCCCGCGCCCCGGCGGCGCGATGGTCGAATTCGACCGCGTCGGGCTGCGCTACGGCCCCGACGCCGAGGTCCTCGCCGACATCAGCTTCAACCTGCAACCCGGCAGCTTCTATTTCCTCACCGGCCCGTCGGGTGCGGGCAAGACCTCGCTTTTGAAGATGCTCTATCTGGCGCAGCGCCCGAGCCGTGGCCTGGTGCGGCTGTTCGGCGAGGATCTGGTGTCGATGCCGCGCCAGCGCCTGCCCGGTTTTCGCCGCCGCATCGGGGTGGTGTTTCAGGACTTCCGGCTGATCCCGCATTTGAGCGCCCGCGACAATATCGCGCTGCCGCTGCGCATCGCCGGGGTCAGCGAAGAGGATCTGTCGGGTCCGGTCGGCGAAATGCTGAGCTGGATCGGACTCGACGACCGTGCCCATGCGCGCCCGGCGACGCTGTCGGGCGGCGAGCAGCAGCGCGTTGCGATCGCGCGCGCGGTGATCGCCCGCCCGCAACTGCTCGTCGCCGACGAACCGACGGGCAACGTCGACCCTGAAATGGCGATGCGCCTGCTCGGATTGTTCGAGGCGCTCAACCGGCTCGGCACAACCGTCGTCGTCGCGACCCACGACATCCACCTGATCAGCCGCATCGACAATGCCCAGATGATGCGGCTGGAAAAGGGGCGGCTCGCCGACCCGACCGGGGCGCTGCGCTATCCGCCGGCGAACAAGGTGTGACGTCTTGATCATTCCGCGCGTTCCCGTCCAGCACCGCCGCCTGCTGCCCGACCGCCGCCTGTCGGGGCCGACGCCGTGGGTGATCGCGATCCTGATGATGCTCACCCTGCTCGCGGCGGGTGCGGGGGTCGGGCTGGCGCGCGCCGCGAACAACATCGGGGACGCGATCGCGGGGCGGGTGACGGTGCAGATCGTTACCGCCAACCCCGTCACCCGCGCCGAGCAGGCCGCCGAACTGCGCCGGCAGGCGCTTGCCGCACCCTATGTCCGCACCGCGCGCAACGTCGGGCAGGACGAATTGCTCGCGACGCTAAGCCAATGGCTCGGTAGCGCCGGCGGCGACGACCCGGTGCTGCGCTCGCTCCCCCTGCCCGCGCTGGTCGATATCGACTTCGTCGGCGGCGAGCGCGCGGGCCAGCTCGCGCAGCTCCGCGCGCTCGTCGCGCGCGCCGCCCCCGGTGCTCGCGTCATCCCGCACGCCGAATGGCTCGGCCCCGTCGCGCGGTTGATCCGCAGCCTCGCCTGGATCGCGGCTGGCATGGTGCTGCTCATGACCCTCGCCAGCGGCGCGGTGGTGATCATGACCGCTCGCGCCGCGCTTGGCACCCATTATGCGACGATCGAGATGCTCCACCTGATCGGCGCCACCGACCGCCAGATCACCCGCCTGTTCCAGCGTCGCATCGCGATCGACACCGCCTACGGCATCGCGCTCGGCACCGTCGTCGCCGCGGCGATCATGCTGCTGATCGGCTGGCAATGGTCAGGGGTGACATCGGGGCTGGCGGCGACCGCCTCGCTGGGGCCGATGGGCTGGGCGCTCTTGCTGGCGCTGCCGCTATTGGCTATCGCGCTCGCAGCCCTGACCGCGCGGTTGACCCTGCTCTCCGCGCTCAAGAAGATTTTATGATCAAGCGCCTCATTTCCCTCCTGTTCCTGGCCTGGGTGCTCGGCTTCGCGTGGTTCGCGCTGCTGCCGCCGCTGCCCGCCGGCGACCAGAAGACCGACGCGATCGTTGTGCTGACCGGCGGCCCGGGGCGCATCGACCGCGCGCTCGAACGGCTCGAAGCCGGGGACGCCAAGCGCCTGTTGATCAGCGGCGTCGCGCGCGAGGTGAAGCCGCGCGAGCTTGCCGCCGAGTATAAACGGCCGCAGGAACTGTTCGATTGCTGCATCGCGCTGGGCTTCGAGGCCGAGGATACGCGCTCGAACGCCACCGAGGTCGCGACCTGGGTTGCGCGGCGCAACTACAAGAGCGTGCGGTTGATCACCACCGACTGGCATATGCGCCGCGCCGAATATGAACTCGGCCGCGCGGTCGGCGACAAGGTGACGATCGTCCCCGACGCGGTGCGCAGCCAGCCGAGCTTCGCGACCCTGTTCCGCGAATATCATAAATATCTCGCCGGGCTGGCGGGCGGGCTCCTGGGCCTTTAAGAGCGGCGCCGATGCGCTACACCGTCGCCCTCTTCCGCTCGATCCTCTTCTGGATGCTGTTCTTCCTGATCAGCAGCTTCAGCTCGATCGGCGCGGTCATCTCGCTGCCGATCTCGCACAAGGCGACGATCTGGTTCGTGCGCGTCTGGGCGAAGGGGCACCGCCTCTTCTGCCGCTTCGTCCTCGGCCACCGCATCGTCGTCGAGGGCGCGATGCCCGACATCCCCGTCCTCTACGTCTTCAAGCATGAGGGCGCGTTCGAAACGATCGAACAGCCCGGGCTGTTCAAGCACCCCGCGGTCTTCGCCAAGGAACAGCTGTTCAACATCCCCGTCTGGGGCAAGGCGGCGCAGTTTTACGGCCTGATCCCCGTCGACCGCGACGGCGGCGGCAAGGCGATGCGCGCGATGCTCGGTGCGGCCAAGGCTGCGCTCGCCGCGGAACGCCCGCTGGTGCTGTTCGCCGAGGGAACACGCGTCCCGCACGGCGAAGCACCGCCGCTGCGCCCCGGTTTCGCCGGCATGTACCGCCTGCTCGGTATCGACGTCATCCCCGTCGCGGTGAACAGCGGCCTCGTCTATCCGCCGCGCCGCTGGGTCAAATGGCCGGGCACGATCACCTACAAGATCGGCGAGACGATTCCCGCCGGCCTGCCGCGCGAGGAAGCCGAGGAGCGCGTCTGGCGCGCGATCAACGCGTTGAACCCGCCAGAAGCATTGTTGGCAGGCTACAAAGCCCCCTGATTGCCGTTCGGAGGCTGAGCGCTTGGCCTAGTGCCGCCGCCCAAAGTCAGGCGCCGCATCATCCTGGCCCTGTGCGATAATCGACCGCCGTATCGCGCGCGTCCGCGTGAACCACTCCTCGAGCTTCGCGCCGTCGCCGCGGCGGATCGCCTGTTGCAGCACGGTCAGATCCTCGTTGAAGCGCTGCAAGGTCGCGAGCACCGCATCCTTGTTGGCGAGGAAGACGTCGCGCCACATCACCGGATCGCTCGCCGCGATGCGGGTGAAGTCACGAAAACCGCCTGCCGAATATTTGATCACCTCGCTCTCGGTAACCTCCTCGAGCTCGCTCGCGGTGCCGACGATCGTATAGGCGATCAGGTGGGGCAGATGACTGGTCACCGCGAGCACCAGATCATGGTGCGCGGCGTCCATGACGTCGACCCTGGCGCCGAGCGCTTCCCAGAAAGTCGTGAGCGCAGCCACCGCATCGGCGGGGGCGTCGGCGCCGGGAGTGACGATGCACCAGCGTCCGTCGAACAGGCTCGCGAAACCCGCCGCCGGGCCGCTGTTCTCGGTTCCCGCGACCGGATGCGCCGGAATGACGGCATGATCGGGCAGCGCCTTTGCCAGCGCCTCGGCAACGCTCGCCTTCGACGATCCGACGTCGGAGATGATCGCCTCGGCCTTCAGCCCCGGCGCGATCGCGGCTGCCGCGTCGGCCATCCGCCCCACCGGCACCGCCAGAATGACCAGGTCGGCGCCGGCAACCGCCGCGTCGGCGGCATCGGCGATATGGTCGCACAGGCCAAGCGTCCGCGCCTGGTCGCACACATCGGCACTGGCGTCATGGCCGGTCGCCATCACGCCCGGCAGCCGGTCCTTGATCGCGCGCGCGATCGACGAGCCGATCAGCCCCAGTCCGACGATCGCGACCCGCTCGACGCTGCGCGCCATGCGCGTCAGCCTTCGACCGCGGCGCGGATCGCCGCCGCGAGTCCGCGCGTCTCGTCTTCGGTACCGATCGTCATGCGCAGCGCCCCCGGCAACCCCTGCCCCGGCAGCCAGCGGACGATATAACCCGCGTCCATCAACCGGTTGTACACCGTCTCGGCGCTGACATCGCCTTCGAACAGAACGAGCAGGAAGTTGCATGCCGAGGGCACGACACGCAGGCCATGGTTGCCGAGGCTTTCGATCTCGCCCGCCAGCCAGGCGCGCCATTCGGCATTATGCTCGCGGCTATGGCGCACAAATTCCTCGTCACCGAGCGCCGCGACCGCCGCCGCCTGTCCCGCACGCGTGACGTTGAACGGGAGGCGAATGCGGTGCAGCGCCGAAATCACGTCGGCAGCAGCATAGCCCCAGCCGATCCGCTCGGCCGCCAGCCCGTGAATCTTCGAAAAGGTGCGCGTCACGAAAACATTGGGCTCGCTCTTCGCCAGCTCGAGCCCGCCATCGTCCTCTTCGGCCGACAGATATTCGCTATAGGCCTGGTCGATCACGAACAGCACATCTTTCGGCAGCCCTGCGT
Source organism: Sphingopyxis sp. GW821-FHT02C12 (assembly GCF_059421785.1). Classification (NCBI taxonomy): domain Bacteria; kingdom Pseudomonadati; phylum Pseudomonadota; class Alphaproteobacteria; order Sphingomonadales; family Sphingopyxidaceae; genus Sphingopyxis; species Sphingopyxis sp. GW821-FHT02C12. The sequence goes on along the minus strand of NZ_JBWKVQ010000001.1, from coordinate 1,275,062 downwards.
AGAGCCGTGCGACCTCTTCGCGCGTCGCGAGCGTACCCGTCGGATTGTTCGGGTTGGCGAGATAGACGACGCGCGTCTTGTCGGTCACCGCCGCGAGCAAAGCATCGACATCGGTCGCATAGTCGCGGTCGTCGGCCTCTACCGGCACCGCCCCGACGCGCCGCGCGGCGATCTCGTAGACCGCGAAACCATAACGCACATAGAGGATCTCGTCGCCCACCCCGGCATAGGTGCCCGCCGCGAGGTGGAGCAATTCGTCCGACCCGTTGCCGCAGATGATCCGCGCCGGATCGAGCCCGAACTTCGCCGCGATCGTCTCGCGCAACACCATCGACCCCGGATCGGGATAGCGGGACAGCGCATCGGCATCGGTCTGCGCGGCGGCGAAGGCTTCGCGCGCCTTGGCGCCGGTACCGAGCGGATTTTCGTTCGCGCTGAGCTTGATCAGCGGGCGACCGTCGGCGCCGGCCGACTTGCCGGGCACATAGGGGGCGATGCCGCTGATCCACGGCTTGGGGGTGAGGGTCGGGGTCGTGTCGGTCATGCCGCGGCGTTTAACGTCTGAGCGTCGCGAGTCCAGCACGTTGACAGCCCCCGCACACCCGCTTAGCCCCGCGCGCATCATGGCGAGCGCGCTCCACCAGATATCGCACCAGAGCGTGACGATCCCGACCCCGCTGCCGCTCGACAGCGGCCAGTCACTGCCGTCGGTGACGATCGCCTGGCAAAGCTATGGCGCGCTGAACGCCGACAAGTCGAACGCGGTCCTGCTGTGTCACGCGCTGACCGGCGACCAATATGTTGCGAGCGACCATCCCGCGACGGGCAAGCCCGGCTGGTGGGCGCGGATGGTCGGCCCCGGCAAGCCCATCGACACCGACCGTTTCCACGTCATCTGCGCCAATGTGCTCGGCAGCTGCATGGGGTCGAGCGGTCCCGCGACCCCCGATCCGGTGACCGGCGCGCCGCTCGGCATGGCGTTCCCGGTGATCACCATCGGCGACATGGTGCGCGCGCAGGCGATGCTGCTCGATCATCTCGGGATCGACCGGCTCCATGCGGTGGTCGGCGGCTCGATGGGCGGCATGCAGACGCTCGCCTGGGCGGCCCACTATCCCGAACGGCTCGAACGCGCGCTGGTGATCGCCAGCGCGGCGCGCCATTCGGCGCAGAATATCGCGTTCCACGAGGTCGGGCGGCAGGCGATCATGGCCGACCCCGACTGGCAGGACGGCAATTATTACGACAAATTCTGCATGCCCACGAAAGGCCTCGCGGTCGCGCGCATGGCGGCGCACATCACCTATTTGTCCGAAGAAGGGCTGACCGAGAAATTCGGCCGCCGGCTGCAGGCGCGCGACATCAAGAGCTTCGGCTTCGACGCCGATTTCCAGATCGAATCCTACCTGCGGCATCAGGGGCTGGCCTTCACCGATCGCTTCGACGCCAACGCCTATCTCTACATCACCCGCGCGATGGATTATTTCGACCTCGCCGATCCGCACGACGGCCGCCTCGCGGGCGCCTTTGCCAAGGCGAAGGATGTGCGCTTCACCCTCGTCAGCTTCGATACCGACTGGCTCTATCCGACCGCCGAATCGCGCCGCATCGTCCAGGCGCTGCAAAGCGTCGGCGCCGCCGCGAGCTTCGTCGAGCTGTCGGCGCCCTATGGCCATGACTCGTTTCTGCTCGACGTGCCCGCGCTCGACCGTATCGTCGCGGGCACGCTGGGAGCCGGCTTCTGATGGCGCTGCGTCCCGACCTCGCGATCATTGCCGACGCCGTGCCGTCATCGGCGCGCGTGCTCGACGTCGGCTGCGGCGATGGCGAGCTGATGGAGGCGCTGCGCGACAAGGGCGTCGATGCGCGCGGGCTGGAGATCGACCCCGCCAACGTCACCGCGGCGATCGCGCGCGGCCAGTCGGTGGTGCAGGGCGACGCCAACCGCGACCTTGCCGACTATCCCGACAACGCTTTCGACTATGCGATCCTCTCGCAAACGCTGCAGACCACCGAGCGCCCCGACCTCGTCGTTGGCGAGCTACTGCGCATCGCGCCGCGTGCCTTTGTCAGCTTCCCCAATTTCGCGCATTGGCGGGTGCGGCTCGCACTTTTGTGGGGTGGCCGGATGCCGGTGACGCGGCTGCTGCCCGTCGCCTGGTACGAGACGCCGAACATCCACCATGTCACGGTCAGCGATTTCCGCGACCTGATCGGCGCCAAGGGAATCGGCATCGAAGCCGCCTGGTATCTGTCGGGCGACAAGCCGACGAGCGACGCCGCCGCCAGCTGGCGCGCCGAACATGCGATCTTTTTGATCGCACGCTCGTGATCTTTCTGGCCGTCGCCCCCGCGAAGGCGGGGGGCCGCTATCGGCCTTGCACTGTCACGCAGGAATGAACCTCCAACGGCCCCCGCCTTCGCGGGGGCGACGATATCAATCCTTCTTCGCCAGCCCGTTCGCCAGCAGGTCGTTGGCGACGCGCGCGATTTCCTCGATATCGACGCCCTCGTCCCACAGCCCGTATCGCATGCCGAGAAAGACATTCATGCCGCCGATCGCCCAGGCGTGGATTTCGCCGACGTCGGCGCGAATCTCGCCGCGCGCCGCGCCGGCCTCGAGCCGCTGGCGGACGCGTGCGACGGTGGTTTCATAATGGCGGCGATAGCTGGCGTAATCGACGAATTCGGCCTCGTCGATGATGCGATAGATTTCCTTGTGGTCGCGCACGAAGCGCAGGAAGGATTCAAGCCCGATGCGTTCGGCGGCGATGCCGTCGGGCGCGGCCTGGACGATCGGGGTCACATAGTCGCGCAACTGCTCGCTCATATAGCGGACGAGCGCCTGGAAGATTTCATCCTTCGAATCGAAATAGGTGTAAAAACTGCCGAGCGCGGTGCCGGCGCGACGCGTGATGCCGCTGATCGACGCCTCATGGAATCCCCGCTCGCCGAACTCGATCGCCGCGGCGTCAAGCAGTTTGCGCAGCGTCCGCCGCCCGCGCTCGGTACGCGGGGTTTTGTCGGGATTGCCCGCCTCGCCACCCTTGCCGGGCGCGGAACCTCGCGGCTCGTCCATCATCTGCCTTCCCGTCCTCCCCCGCACCGTCCGTTCCGTCGCTCGAACCGCTCGGCAGCGTGGCTTTTTCGCATCACCCGCCGTCAAAAGACAGCCGATAAATTTTCCAAGTTGAAACTTGGTTCATGTTTCATTATTGGGTGAGGCGCGGCTTGGCAAGACCAGGCCCAAGAAAATCGAAAGGCGGCGATTGGCCGCCGCGACTGGGAGAGACTTCATGCGCCACACCGCCCGCGCCTTGCGCGCCGCCTGCCTTGCCACGAGCGCGCTGTCGCTGCTCGCCTTCACCCCCGCCGCCTTCGCGCAGGAGGAAGGCGCGAGCGCCGACACAGGCGACGGCGACATCGTCGTCACCGCGCGCCGCCGCGAAGAATCGCTGCTCGATGTGCCGATCGCGGTCACCGCCTATTCGGGCGCGGCGCTGGAACAGTCGGGTGCGTCCGATATCACCGCGATTTCCGACACAACGCCCAACGTCACGCTGGAAAATTCGCGCGCGACCAATTCGACGCTGACCGCCTTCATTCGCGGCGTCGGGCAGCAGGATCCGGTCGGCGGATTCGAGGCCGGCGTCGGCATCTATCTCGACGACGTCTATCTCAACCGCCCGCAGGCCGCGGTGCTCGACATCTATGACGTCGAGCGGATCGAGATTTTGCGTGGCCCGCAGGGCACGCTTTATGGGCGCAACACCATCGGCGGCGCGGTCAAATATGTCACCAAAACGCTGCCACAGGATTTTTCGCTGAAGCTGCGCGCGGCCTATGGCACCTATGATCAGGCCGAAGGCGTGATCACCGTCAGCGCGCCGGTTGGCGACCTGCTCCGTGTCGGCGGGTCGGTTGCGCGGTTGTCGCGCGGCGGGTTCGGCAAGAATCTGACGACCGGGCTCGACAATTATAACAAGGATGTCTGGGCCGGGCGGGGCACCGTCGAATTCGGCGGCTATGGCGAACCGGTCCTGATCCGCATTTCGGGCGACTACACCAAGGACAAGTCCGATCCGCGCGGCGGCCATCGCCTGATCCGCAGCCTTCAGACGGGCACGCCGGTGCTCGACGATGTCTATGACACGCGCGGCGGCCTCATCACGCCCAAGCAGGATATCGAGGCTTACGGCCTCGCGATGAATGTTTCGGCCAATCTGTCGGACACGGTCACGCTGCGTAGCATCAGCGCATGGCGCAAGGACACCACCTTCGGTCCGATCGATTTCGACGCGCTGCCCGCCGTCGACGTCGACGTCCCCGGTTTCTACAAGAACGAACAGCTCAGCCAGGAATTCCAGCTGCTCTATGAGAGCGACAGGCTGAACGGCCTCGTCGGCTTCTACTATCTCGACGCCAAGGCGATCACCAATTTCGACGTGCTGCTCTACACCACGGGCAACCTGCTCAGCCTCCCGCAATTCTCGTCCTACACCGGCGGCACGGTCAAGACCGCCACCTGGTCGGTGTTCGGCGATTTCACCTATGACGTCACCGATCAGCTTTCGGTCTCGCTGGGCGGGCGTTACACATCGGACGTGCGTAACGCGCGCATCCTGAAACAGCGCCGTATCTTTGGACCCGATCCGCTGCTCGGCGGCGTCGCGCCGGTGGCGCTGGTCACCGATTCCGATTTCAAGGGATCGCGCAAGTTCACCAAATTTACCCCGCGCGCCTCGGTCTCGTTCAAACCCACCGACGACCACATGATCTACGCGTCCTATTCGAGCGGCTTCAAGGGCGGCGGCTTCGACCCGCGCGGCAACTCCACGGGCGCACCCGACACCAATCGCGACGGGGTGCGCAGCTATCAGGAGATCTTCGATTTCCTGACCTTCGATCCCGAAACCGTCGACAGCTATGAACTGGGGTATAAGGGTTCACTGTTCGATCGCCGCCTGCGCCTGGCCGTCACCGCCTTCCGGGCCGATTACAAGGACGTCCAGATTCCCGGATCGGTCGGCGTCGACAATAATGGCGACGGCGTGTTCGAAACCTTTGCCGGCATCACCACCAACGCCTCGAAGGCCCGCCTGCAGGGCGTGGAAGTCGAAAGCTCCGCCACCCTGGCCCGCGATTTCGCGGGTGACGGATCGGCGATCAATCTGGCGGGGACGCTCGGCTATATCGACGGCAAATATCTGAAGTTCATCAATAATCTCGGCGTCGATGTCGCCGATTTCCGGCGCATCCAGAACACCCCCGAATGGACGGCGTCGGGCACGCTGTCGGGGCAGTTCCCGGGCTTTTTCGGCTCGATCAATGCGTCGACCACGCTGTCCTACCGCAGCAAGACCACCCAGTTCGAAACCCCCAGCCCCTTCCTCGACCAGAAAGGCTATGCCCTGTGGGATGCGAATCTGGTCTGGTCGTCGAGCGACGACGGCTTTTCGATCGGTCTCCACGCCAAGAACATCCTGGACAAACAATATAAGACCTCTGGCTATCAGTTCGTCGCCGTCAACCCGACGACGGGCGTGCCGATCCTGACAGCAGCCGGCAATGTGACACCCAGCCTGGGCCAGGAGGGCGTCGTCACCGCCTTCTACGGCAACCCGCGGCAGGTGTTCGTCACCGGCACGGTCAAATTCTGACCGGCGGTTTCAAGCGAAAAAGGGGGAAAGGGGCGCCGGCGACGGCGCCCCTTTTTTTTATCGGGCGAGCACCGGCGCGCCGCCCGGCGCGACCATGCGTTCGCCGTCGATCACGATCGGGCTCGCGACGCCATCGACGAACGCGCCCTCGGGACGGAAACGCAGGCCGCGCGCCTGCACCTGCGGGTCGGCGAACACCCCCGCCAGGTCGTTGATCGGCCCTGCGGGCACATCCTCGGCCTCGAGCGCGAGCGACAGCGGCTGCGCCTCCCAGCCGGCGATCTTCGCCGCGAGCAGCGGAATCAGCGCCGCCCGGTTCGCCAGTCGCGCCGCATTGGTCGCGAAACGCGCGTCGTCGGCCCAGCCCGGCTCGCCGAGCACCGCGCACAGCTTCCTGAACTGCCCGTCGTTGCCGACCGCGATCACCAGCTGGCCGTCGGCGGTGGCAAAGGCCTGATAGGGCACGACATTGGCATGGCCATTGCCCATGCGCTTCGGCGACACCCCGCTCGCGAGATAATTGGCTGCCTGATTGGCGAGCACCCCGACCTGGCAATCGAGCAGCGCCATGTCGATATGCGCGCCCGCCCCTGTGACGTCACGGCGTCGCAGGGCGGCGAGGATAGCCACCGTCGAATACATGCCGGTGAAGATGTCGGCATAGGCGATCCCCGCCTTTTGCGGCGGGCCGTCGGGCTCGCCGGTCAGCGACATCGCGCCGCCCATCGCCTGGATGATGAAATCATAGCCCGCGCGGTGCGCATAGGGTCCGGTCTGGCCGAAACCGGTGATCGAGCAGACGATCAACTCGGGGAAATCGGTCCGGAGCGTCGCCGGATCGAGCCCATATTTGGCGAGCCCGCCGAGCTTGTAATTCTCGATCACGACATCGGCATCGGCGATCAGCGCGCGCACCGCGGCCTGCCCTTCGGCGGTCGCGATGTCGATCGCCACCCCCGACTTGCCGCGGTTGGTGCTGTGATAATAAGCGGCGCCGAGATTCTCGCCTGCGGCGCCGGCGATGAAGGGCGGCCCCCACAGCCGCGTGTCGTCGCCGGCGCCCGGGCGCTCGACCTTGACCACCTCGGCACCCAGATCGGCGAGCAATTGCCCGCACCACGGCCCCGCGAGCACCCGCGCCAGTTCGACGACGCGGATGCCCTCCAGCGGCTTAGGCAAAGGCCGAAATGCCAGTGATCGCGCGCCCCAGGATCAGCGCATGGACGTCGTGCGTGCCCTCATAGGTGTTGACCGTCTCGAGGTTCACCGCGTGGCGGATGACATGATAGTCGGCCGAAATGCCGTTGCCGCCGTGCATATCGCGGGCGACGCGCGCGATATCGAGCGCCTTGCCGCAATTGTTGCGCTTGAGCAGGCTGATCATGTCGGGGGCGACATGCCCCTCGTCGATCAGCCGCCCGACGCGCAGCGCGGTCTGCAGGCCAAGCGCGATTTCGGTGAGCATGTTCGCGAGTTTCAATTGCACGATCTGGTTCGCCGCGAGCGGGCGACCGAATTGCTTGCGTTCGCCGGTGTAATTGCGTGCCGCTTCGTAGCAGAATTCGGCCGCACCCATCGCGCCCCAACCGATGCCGTAGCGCGCGCGGTTGAGGCAGCCGAACGGGCCTTTGAGGCCCGACACATGCGGCAGCAGCGCATCCTCGCCGACCTCGACGCTATCCATCACGATCTCGCCGGTGACCGAGGCGCGCAGGCTCACCTTGCCCTCGATCTTCGGCGCCGACAGGCCCTTCATGCCCTTTTCGAGGACGAAGCCGCGAATCGCTCCGTCGTGCGCGTCGGACTTCGCCCAGACGACGAAGACGTCGGCGATCGGCGAATTGGTGATCCACATCTTCGCGCCCTTGAGGCGGTAGCCGCCCGCGATCTTTTCGGCGCGGGTACGCATGCCGCCGGGGTCGCTGCCGGCATCGGGCTCGGTCAACCCGAAGCAACCGACAAGCTCGCCCGAGGTCAGCCCGGGCAGATATTTGCGCTTCTGCTCCTCGCTGCCATAGGCGTTGATCGGGTGGATCACGAGGCTGCTCTGCACCGAGCAGGCAGACCGGTATCCCGAATCGATGCGTTCGACCTCGCGCGCGATCAGGCCGTAGCTGACATAGCTCAGGCCAGCGCCGCCATATTCGGGGTCGATCGTCGCGCCGAGCAGGCCGAGCGCACCCATTTCCGACATGATCTCGCGGTCGAAGCGCTCGTCGAGGAAGGCCGAGGTCACGCGCGGCAACAACTCGCCCTCGGCATAGGCGCGCGCAGTGTCGCGCACCATGCGCTCCTCGTCGCTGAGCTGCGCGTCGAGCAGCAGGGGATCGAGCGGGTCGAGCGCGACGACGCGCTGCGGATCGGCGAGGGCCATGGGACGGGGCTTTCTCTCTAACGGCGAGCGCCCCTGTCGGGACGCGCGCTAGGGGGCGGTGGCGGCCGGGGCTTTTCCGGCCATCGCGGCAGCCGGGCTGTCGCGCGGTTCCAATATCGCCGCGGTCTCGATCAGGTCAAGCGCGCGCCGCGCTTCGTGATAGCGCCGCGCGTCGATGAGCCACGCGTTGGCATTGGCGGCGCCAGGCATCGCCTCGACCTCGGCGATCGCCTTGTCGGCCATGCCGCTCGCCAGATAGCGCCGCGCCCGTTCGAGCCGTTCGGCGGCGCGCGGCGACTGGGTCCCGGCCTCGCGGACGACGAACAATTCATTGAGTTCGCGGCGGAAACCGGTCCACAGGCTGCCGCTATCGCCGCTGCGCCCGACCAGTTCGGGGGCGATCGCGTCGAGTTCGGCGCGCAATTGTTCGAGCGTGATCGGGTCGCGCGAGGTTTCGATAATCGTCTTCACCGCATTGGGCTGGTCGTCGCCGAAGCGTAGCCGCAGCTGCGCATCGAGATAACCGAGCGACAGCCCGCGATCGAGCGCGCGGCGCACCGCAAAGGCGACGAGCAGCCCCTCGGCGCGCGACGCATTGCCCGACGCCGAGGCGGCTTCGAGCGTGATGCGCGATAGGCGCTGTTCGAGTTCGGCGACGCGTGTGGTCAGCGGGCTGGCCCCGTCGACCGGAGCGACCATCATCGGCGCGGCCGCACCGCCGGTCGGAGCGGCCGCCTCACCGGCGCCGACCACCGCGAGCACCCCTCCGGGGGTCGCGGTATCGATGACTTTGGTCGTCGGCGCGCTATCGCCACCAGCCAGCCAGCGGTTCATCGCCCAGCCACCACCGCCGACCCCGATCAGGAGCAGGATCAGTCCGGAGATCGCCAGACTGCGCAAGGACGGCCCTTTTCTCGCGCCTTCCTCGCCCGGGCGGACGGGGGTATCGCTGCTGTCGATTGCCATAAACCTCTTTCGAACGACCCTATTTTTGCGCCTTTTGGCACAAAGCATAAGCCGCTGTCACCATTGCCGCGTCTTCGGGACGGTCCGTAACGGTAACAGCCGCCCAGCCTTCGCCCGCGGCTTCGGCCACCGCCGGGCCGATCGCGACGAGCGACAGGCGCCCGCGCCGCCCCTCGGTCAGCGTCGCGATCCGCGCCGCGCCGCGCGCCGAATGGGCCAGAATCACCGCCGAATCGCCGGTCAGCCGATCCCAGCCGGCGGGCGGCGCGACCGGATCGACGGCATAGCAGGGCAGGGCGTCGAGCCGCGCACCGCGCGCGTCGAAATCGGACCGCTCGCGCCCGCAAAGCCACAGGATCCGGGGCTTTCCTGATGACGTCATGGCGTCGATCAAGGCCTGTGCGTCGCGGGTTCCCGTCGCCGCGACGCGCAACCCGGCCGCCTCGGCCGCCGCCGCGCTCGCCGCGCCGACGGCATGGACCGGCAGCGACACGAGCCGGTCCAGTCCAGACCCCGCCAGCCGCACCGCCTGCGCGCTGGTCAGCAGCAGCGCGTCATATTCGCCCGCGTCGGGCGGACGCCACTCGATCGGCACCGCCGCGAACAAGGGCATCGCAAAGGCGTTGAGGCCGGCCGCCCGCGCCCGCGCCACCGTCGCCGCATTGCCCGGTTCGGGACGCGTGACGATGACGGGCAGCATCATACCCCGAACAGGCGCCGCACCGCATCGGGCGCGCGGCCGAGCAGGTCGCGCGCCAGTTCGGCCGCGGCGTCGGGACCCGCGACCGCCGCATGCCCGACGACATGCTCGGCGCCATCCTCCGAATAGAGCTCGGCGTCGAGCTGCAGCGTGCCATCATCCAGGAAACGCGCATGCGCCGCGACCGGCGAGCGGCAATCGCCGCCGAGCGCCGCGAGAAATTCGCGCTCGGCCATCACCGCGCGGTGCGTCGGAACATGATCGACCGCCGCGAGCAGCGCGCGCACCCGATCGTCGTCGCTGCGGCATTCGATCCCGATCGCGCCCTGCGACGCGGCGGGCAGCAGGGTCGCGGCGTCCTGCACCACACCGATATCGAACATCGCCAGCCGGTCGAGCCCCGCCGCCGCGAGCAAGGTCGCATCGACATCGCCCGCCGCGAGCTTGGCGAGCCGGGTCTGGACATTGCCGCGCAGCAACAGCGTTTCGATGTCGCTCCGGCGCCGCTTGACCTGCGCCGCGCGGCGCGGGCTGCTCGTCCCCAGCCTGGCGCCCGTCGGCAACGCGTCGATGGTCGCCGCCATGATTCCCTCGCGCACCACCAGCCGATCGCGCGGGTCGGCGCGTTCGAGCATCGCGACGAGCGCGAAGCGCGGATCGCGAAGCGTCTCGACATCCTTCAGACTGTGCACCGCGATGTCGATCGTCCCCGCATCGAGCGCCGCATCGAGCTCACGCGTCCACAGCGCCTTGCCCCCGACCTCGGCGAGCGCCCGGTCCTGGATGCGGTCGCCGGTCGCGGTCATCGGCACCAGGAAGAGCGAATCTTCGGTCAGGCCATGCGCCTGCGCGAGCGCCGCCGCCGCCATATGCGCCTGCGCCATCGCCAGCGGCGAGGCGCGGGTGCCGATCCGCAGCGGAGCGTCGGGAGTGGGAAGCCTGTTCATCGGCTTGCTGCTAGCCTCCCTTGCCCTGCCCGCCAAGGGGCGCGTAAAGGGGCGCGCAACAATATGACTCTGATCCTCGGCCTCGAATCGAGCTGCGACGAAACCGCGGCAGCGCTCGTCGACAGCGACAGGCGCGTCCTCGCGCACCGCGTCGCCGGGCAGGAGGAGGATCACGCCCCCTTCGGCGGGGTCGTGCCCGAGATCGCGGCGCGCGCGCATGTCGACCGCCTCGCGCCGATCGTCGAACGCGTACTCGCCGATGCCGGAAAGACGCTCGCCGACGTCGACGCGATCGCCGCCACCGCCGGCCCGGGGCTGATCGGCGGCGTCATGGTCGGGCTCGTCACCGGCAAGGCGCTCGCCCACGCCGCGGGCAAGCCGCTGATCGCGGTCAACCATCTCGAGGGCCACGCGCTCAGCCCGCGCCTCGCCGATCCGTCGCTGCAATTTCCCTATCTGCTGCTGCTCGTGTCGGGCGGCCATTGCCAGCTGCTGCTTGTGCGCGGGGTCGGCGACTATCGCCGCCTTGCCACCACGATCGACGATGCCGCGGGCGAAGCCTTCGACAAGACCGCCAAATTGCTCGGCCTCGGTTACCCGGGCGGACCCGCGGTCGAGCGCATCGCGAAAAACGGCGACCCCAAGGCCGTGCCGCTACCGCGCCCGCTCGTCGGCAGCGCCGAACCGCATTTCTCCTTTGCCGGGCTCAAGAGCGCGGTGTCGCGCGCGGCGGCGTCGGGCCAGCACAGCGTCCCCGATCTCGCCGCTTCCTTCCAGCAGGCGGTGGTCGACTGCCTGGTCGACCGCAGCCGCATCGCGCTTTCCGCCTGCCCCGAGGCGACGGCGTTCGTCGTCGCGGGCGGGGTCGCCGCGAACGGCGCGATCCGCGCCGCGCTGACCGATCTGGCGGCACGCCACGACAGGCCCTTCGTCGCTCCGCCCTTGTGGCTGTGTACCGACAATGGCGCGATGATCGCCTGGGCGGGCGCCGAACGCTTCGCCGCGGGGCTCACCGATCCGCTCGACACCGCCGCCCGCCCGCGCTGGCCGCTCGATCCCGAGGCCGAAGCCGTGCGCGGCGCCGGAGTAAAAGCATGACTCGTGAAAGCATGACGTCATATCAAAGCTTCGGCGTGGTCGGTGGCGGCGCCTGGGGCACCGCACTCGCGCAACTGCTCGCCGCCGATGGCGCCCCGGTCCGGCTCTGGGCACGCGAGGCCGAGGTCGTCGCGGCGGTCAACATCGAACATCGCAACACGCTGTTCCTGCCCGGCGCGGCGCTGTCACCCTCGCTCAGTGCCACCGGCACCCTAGCCGACCTGGCGGTATGCGACGCGCTGCTGATCGTTGTCCCCGTTCCCTATCTGCGTTCCGTGCTCGCCGCGCTGCCGCCGGGCGATGCACCGCTGATCCTGTGCAGCAAGGGCATGGAGGCCGAAAGCTTCGCCTTCCCGGTCGACATCGCACGCGACGTGGCGCCGGGCCGCGCGGTCGCGGTCTTGTCGGGGCCGACCTTCGCGCACGAGGTCGCCGCCGGGCTGCCGACCGCGATCACCCTCGCCGCCGCCGACCCCGCGGTCGCCGACGACCTCGCCCGCGCGCTCGCGCGCCCGCATTTCCGGCCCTATGTCTCAGCCGACGTCATCGGGGCCGAGATCGGCGGCGCGGTGAAGAATATCCTCGCGATCGCCTGCGGCATCGTCGACGGCGCCGGGCTCGGCCTCAACGCCCGCGCCGCGCTGATCAGCCGCGGCTTCGCCGAAATGACCCGTTTCGGCCTTGCGCGCGGCGCGCGGGCCGAAACCCTCGCCGGGCTCGCCGGACTCGGCGACCTCGTGCTCACCTGCACCTCGAGCAATTCGCGCAACTTCTCGCTCGGCCAGGGCCTCGGGCGCGGCGACGAGGCGCAGGCGCTGATGGCCGATCGCCGCACCGTCGCCGAGGGCGCGTTCAGCGCCCCGGTGGTCGCCGCCGCGGCGCGCGCCGACGGCATCGACATGCCGATCACCGACGCGGTGGCGCGGCTCGTCGCGGGCGAAATCCGCGCCGGCGAAGCCATTCAGGCGCTGCTCAGCCGCCCGCTGCGACGCGAGGGCCGGTGAGCCAGCGACGACATTTGCCACTCCCCCCCTGCCGCGCTAGAAAGCGGCAGGGCGAGGAGCAAGGGGGACCGCAGGTTTGACCCAGACGGACAGCGCGGCCGCGCCCGCCCCCGACAGCGCGTCGCCTTCCCCTTCACCCGGCGATCCGCCGCGCGACGCCGATACCGCTGCGCTCGCCAAGGGCGGTCGCACCAATTTCTTCGGCTTCATCCTCCGCCTCGTCGCGCGCCTGCCCTTCCTCTACGTCGCGGGCCGCTGGTATGGCGCCGAAGCGGTCGGGCGCTTCGCCTTCGCGGTGCTCGTCATCGAACTCGTCGCCCAACTCGCCACCCTCGGCCTCAAGCGCGGCCTCGCCGAACAGCTGAGCGCGCCCGATGCCGACCATCGCATGGTCGTGTGGGACGGCATGTTCGTCGCGCTGCTCGCCTCGGCCGCAGGGTCGGCGCTGCTCCTCGCCTTTCCGCAACTGATGTTCCCCGCCGGCGGCATCGACAGCACCGACCGCTGGATGGCCGGGCTCGTCTTCGCGATCGCCGGCACCGACATCGCGCTCGCCGCCTGCGCCTATAAATTCGACATCGGCGCGACGGTCCGCGCCCGCGCGGTCGTCGAACCCTGGGTGATCAGCATCGCCGCCGCCGGTTTCTGGTTCGTGTCGGTGCGCGACGGGCTGATGCTGTCCTACGCCGCCGCGATGATCGGCGCCTTTTTGACCGCGCTCTACCCGATGCTGCGCCACTATGGCGGACCGCGCGGGTGGCAGCCGCATCCGGTGCATCTGATGGCGGTCGCGCGCCGCAATGCGCCGCTCGCCGCCGCCGACGCAATCGAATGGGGCACCCGCCGCCTCGACCTGTTCATCCTCGGCCAGTTCACCTCGCCGACGATCTACGGCATCTATTATATGGCGCAGCAGGTCGCCTCGCTGCCGCAGAAGCTCAAGACCAGTTTCGAACCGATCCTCGGCCCCGTCATCACCCGCAACCTTGCCGAGAATCGCCTTGGCGCCGTGGCGGCACAGGTCAGCCAGGTCGGTTTCTGGATCATCGCGGCGCAGGCGGGCGTCGCGCTCGCGCTCGGCATCCCGGGCGAGGCGGTAATGGGCCTCGTCGGCCCCGCCTTCGTCGGTGGCAGTACCGCGCTCGCCTTCCTGCTCGCTGCCGAGGTTGTCGCCGCGACCGCGGTGGTGAGCGAGGCGGCGCTCGTCTATGTCGCGCGCCACCGCAACCTGCTGATCAGCCTCGCCACCCTCGCGCTGCAGGCGGCGCTCAGCATCCTCTTCATCAAGACCGCCGAGGCGATGGGCTGGCCGCCGCTCTACTACGCCGCGGCTGTCGCGCTCGCGCTGATGATCGCGCTGGGCTTCGCGTCGGTGGCCAAGGCCTGGCTGCTCGGGCGCATCCTCGGCACCCCGGTCAACAGCCTGCGCTGGGCGCTGGTGTGGGCGACCGCGGGCGCCGCGGTGCTCGGCTGGGGCGCGACGCAGCTCCCCGAATGGGCCGAACTGCTGATCGGGGTCCCCGTCATCCTGGGAATCTATAGCTGGCTGATCTGGACTCGCGGTTTCGGCCCCGCCGATCGCGCCTTGTTCAAGAAGCATCCCGAACCGGCAACGGCCGAAACCGTCGCCGGCTGAAGATCAGTCGACGGCCTTCTGCGCCGCGTCGCCGACATCCTGCGCGGCATCGCCGACCTTTTGCGCGGCCTCGGTGATCGCGCCGGTTTCGGCCTTTTCATTGCCGAGGAACTGGAAGGCGACGAAGCCCGCGACCGCGAGCGCGACGAGCAGGATCAGCATCATGCCCATCCCGCCGCCGCGGCGCGGTTCGCGATCGACGATCGTCGTGGTGTGCGTCGTCCCGTCGGGATCGCGCGTGGTATGGATTTCATCGGCCATGTGAAGCCTCCTGTGCCAGTGATGGGGCATAGGACGCTTCAACGACCGCGAAGTTCCTAGCCGAGGCGTGCGGCTACCTTCGCCTTCAGGTCGGTCTGCGCGCGCGGGCCGACCTGCGCGATGATCTCGCACGCGCACACCGCGCCCATCGTCAGGCAGTCCGAAATGCTGCGGCCGTCGGCGAGGCCCGCGAGGAAACCGGCGGCGAACAGGTCGCCCGCACCGGTGGTGTCGACGACGGTCTCGATCGGCTCGGCGCCGACTTCGGTACGCGTCCCGCCCTGCAGCGCGATCGCGCCATGCGCCCCGCGCGTGACGATCAGCAGCGGCACCTGCGGCGCGATCTTGGCGACCGCCGCCTCGAAATCCTCGGTCTCGGCGAGCGCGCAGATCTCGACCTCGTTCGCGAACAGGATGTCGAACAGCCCCTCGGCGATCAGGTTGCGGAAATCCTCGCCATGGCGGTCGATGATGAAGGCGTCGGACAGGGTGAAGGCGACCTTGCGCCCCGCCGCGCGCGACACGTCGATCGCGCGGCGCATCGCGGCGCGCGACAGCTCGGGATCCCACAGATAACCCTCGAGATAGAGGATTTCCGAATCGGCGATCCACGCCTCGTCGATCATCGCCTGTTCGAGCAGGTGGCTGGCGCCGAGGAAGGTGTTCATCGTCCGCTGGCCGTCGGGGGTGACGAGGATCAGGCAGCGCGCGGTCGGCGCGCCCTCGGCGAGCGGCGGGGTTTCATAAGCGACGCCCAATGCGCGCAGGTCATGGGTGAAGACATGGCCGAGCTGGTCGTCGGCGACCTGGCCGATGAAGGCGCAGCGTTCGCCGAGCGCCGCCATGCCCGCCAGCGTATTCGCCGCGCTGCCGCCCGACATCTCGATCGCCGGCCCCATCGCCGCGTAGAGCCGTTCGGCCTCGTCGGCATCGATCAGCCGCATCGAGCCCTTGGTCAGTCCTTCGGCGGTAATCAGCGCATCGTCGGCGCGGGCGATGACATCGACGATGGCATTGCCGATGGCAACGACGTCGAAACGGGCGGTGGAGGCCATGAAAATTCCAGTCGGTGATGGGAAAAGATTGCGCGCGGCTTTAGGGATGGCGACGCGCCAAGGCAAGCGCGACGCTTGACGCCGCCCCCGTCGCCGCGCCATCGCGTGTCATGGCCCGCGCCGTCCACGCCCTGCTCCTCGCGTTTCGCGACCTGCCGCAGCCGCGCGTGCTTCGCGTCCTCGCGCAAAGCCTCGCGCTGACGCTGCTGATCTTCGTGGCCGTGGGTGCCGCGATCTTCTTTGCGGCGCGCTGGGCGCTCTATCACTGGCAATGGCTCGGCGAGGTCGAGCTCGACATGGCGGGCCTGTTGATCGCCCTCGCGCTGCTCGGCGCGAGCTGGCTGCTGTTCCGCGCCGTCGCGATCGCCGTCGTCGGCCTGTTCGCCGACGGCATCGTCGCCGACGTCGAGGGGCGCCGCTATCCCGAGGCGGCGCGGCGCGCGGTGCCGGTCAGCCTGGCCAAGAGCCTGCGCCTCGGCCTCGTCTCGGTCGTCCGGCTGATCTTGGTGAACATGGTCGCGCTGCCACTCTATATCCCCTTGTTGTTCACCGCGATCGGCGCGCCCCTGCTCGCCTTTGCGATCAACGCCGCGCTGCTCGGCCGCGATCTAGAGGCGATGGTGCTCGCCCGCCATCCCGACGCGCCGCGGCTCGCGCGCGGCGACCGCTGGGCGCTCGGCATTCTGTCCGCCGCAGCCTTTGTGGTACCCGTCGTCAACCTGTTGGCGCCCATCCTCGGCGCGGCTATGGCCGTCCACCTCATTCACCTGCGAAACAGGGACCATCCATGACCCGCCTTTCCGCCGTCCTGCTGTTCGCCCTGCTCGGCGGCTGCACCGCCGCCGTCCCCTCGCCGCGCAACGTCCCGCCGCCGGTCGCCGCGGCGCCGCCGCCGACCATCGTGCGCCCCGTCCAGACCAACAGCCTGATCGGCCAAAGCGCCGATGCCATCGGCCGGATGTTCGGCAAACCGCGCCTCGACGTCACCGAAGGCGCCGCGCGCAAGCTGCAGTTCGAAGGGTCGGCCTGCGTCATCGATATCTATTTCTACGCCCCGCGCGCCGGCGCCGCGCCGGTCGCGACCCATGTCGACGCGCGCACCCCCGACGGGCGCAATGCCGAATTGGGCAGCTGCGCGGAGACGCTGCGCCGCTAAGGTGACGTCAGGACGCCAGCTCGGAGAGCGCCCACGCCGCCGCCTCGGCAACCACAGCGGACTCGTCGCTTTTTAACCGTTCGAGCGCGGGCCGGAAGCGCTGGTCGCCGCTGTTCCCCGCCGCGATCGCCGCGTTGCGAACCATGCGGCCGCGTCCGATGCGCTTGATCGGCGATCCCGCGAAGACCTGGCGGAACTCGGCATCGTCCAGCGCCAGCAGGTCGCCCAGCGACGGCGCGGCCAGCTCGGCGCGCGGCAGGAAGGCGCGGTGGCGCGCCGCGCTTTCGGCGAATTTGTTCCACGGGCAGACCGCGAGGCAGTCGTCGCAACCATAGATGCGGTTGCCCAGCGCGCGGCGGAATTCGACCGGGATCGGCCCCGCATGTTCGATCGTGAAATAGGAGATGCAGCGCCGCGCATCGAGCCGGTACGGTGCCGGAAAGGCCTGTGTCGGGCAGGCATCCTGGCACGCCGAACAACTGCCGCAGCTATCGCGCCCCGGCACCGCCGGCACCAGGTCGAGCGTGGTGTAGATCGCCCCCAGGAACAGCCAGCTGCCGTGTTGGCGGCTCACCAAATTGGTGTGCTTGCCCTGCCAGCCGAGCCCCGCCGCCGCCGACAGCGGCTTTTCCATCACCGGCGCGGTGTCGACGAACACCTTGACCTCGGCGTCCGCCGCTTCGGCGACCAGCCAGCGCGCGACATGCTTCAGCGCTTTCTTGACGACGTCATGATAATCGCCGCCCTGCGCATAGACCGAGATCCGCCCGCGCTCGGGGTGCGCCGCGAGCGCCAGCGGATCGACATCGGGCGCATAGCTCATCCCCAGCGCGATCACCGAGCGGACCTCGGGCCACAGCCCCTGCGGCGATCCGCGCTGCGTGGCGCGGCTTTCCATCCAGATCATCTCGCCGTGACACCCCTCGGCCAGCCACCGGGTCAACCGCGCCGCGGTCTGCGGCGCGGCATCGGCGCGCGCGATGCCGAACGCGACGAAGCCATGCTCGCGCGCCACCGCTTCGAGCCGCTGTTCGAGAGAGGGCAAGGCTTCGGCAACCATTGGCGCCCTATACGCGAGCGGCCTTCGCATGTCATAGGGGGCGGTGCCGACATTTCGCAGGACCAGCATTTGACCGATCTCAGTGTCGAGGCCGTCGGCCTCACCAAATATTTCGAGGCCTATAAGGCGGTCGACCATGTGTCGCTGCAGGTCCCCGCGGGCAGCATCTATGGCGTGCTCGGCCCCAATGGCGCGGGCAAGACCACCAGCCTGCGCATGATGCTCGGCATCATCGACCCCGACGAGGGCACCAGCCGGCTGCTCGGCGGTCACAAGCCGCAGTCGGTGCGCCACCGCATCGGTTACCTGCCCGAGGAACGCGGACTTTATCCCGGCATGAAGGCGCGCGAGGCGATCGCCTTCATGGGCGCGCTGCGCGGACTCGACTGGTCGGAGGGGCGCCGCCGCGCCGCGACCTTCATGACCGAACTCGGGCTCGAACGCGTCATCGACGAAAAAATCCGCAAGATGTCGAAGGGCATGGCGCAGATGATCCAGCTGATCGGCTCGATCGTCCACGCCCCCGACCTCATCGTGCTCGACGAGCCTTTCTCGGGGCTCGACCCGGTCAATCAGGAACGGCTGGAGATGCTCGTGCGGCGCGAACGCGACCGCGGGGCGACGATCCTCTTTTCGACCCATGTCATGGCGCATGCCGAACGGCTGTGCGACCGGCTCGCGATCATCGCGCGCTCGCAACGCCGTTTCGAAGGCACCGTCGACGACGCGCGCGCGCTGCTGCCGATGCAGGTCCGCTACACCCCGCGGAGCGAGGCCGGCCGCGACGCCGTCGCCGCGCTGCTCCCCGCCGGCGCCGAATTGCGCGGCGAGGCCTGGCATTTCGCGATCGAGGACGGGGACGTCGAGCCGCTGCTGTCGCGGATCACGACGAGCCATCTTGGCGTCACGGGCCTCTCGATCAGCCGCCCGGCGCTCCACGACGCCTTTGTCCATATCGTCCGCCAGGTCGACGCGAGCTTCGACGCCGACGCGGCCGGAGACATCGGCGAGGAGGCCGGCGCATGAACGCCTTTATCAAGAATATGCTCGTCGTTGCGCGGCGCGACTTTCTCGCGATCGTCGCCACCCCGACCTTCCTGCTCTTCCTGCTCGCGCCTTTGTTCATGGTCGGCATGGGACTCGTCGGCGGCATGGGTGCGTCGCAGCTCGCCGACAGCGCGCGCGGCGCCGGCCGCATCGTCGCGGTCGCCGACGCCGCCGATGTCGAGGCGCTGCGCGCCGCCGACACAAGGCTGCGCGCTGCGATGCCGCGCGAACCCGCGCTGCTCGAACTGCGCGTCGCAAGCCCCGCGAACCGCGACTCGCTGATGATCGCGCGCGAAAAGGGCAGCGACACCTATGCTGTGCTCAGCGGCCCGCTGGCGTCGCCGCGCATCGTCGAGCGCGAACCGGGCAGCAGTTCGGGGCGCTATCTCGCGCTGCTCGCGGGCGAAGTGCTGCGCGCCCGCGCCGCCGGCCCGCTGCCGCCGGTAACCCCGACCTATGAAAATCTGTCGAGCGGCGGCACCAGCATTGCGGCCCAGCAATCGCTCGGGTTCGGCGCGGTGTTCGCCATCTTCCTGCTCACCCTGCTCCTCGCCGGGCAGACGGTGAGTTCGCTCGCCGAGGAAAAGGGCAACAAGGTCATCGAAATCCTCGCCGCCGCGGTGCCGCTCGAAAGCGTCTTCCTTGGCAAATTGCTCGGCTTCCTCGGCGTCGCGGTGCTGTTCATCGCCTTCTGGATGGTGATGGCGGTTGGCGGCGGGCTGGTCGCGATGACCCAGATGGACCCGGCGGCGATCGCCGCCGCAGGCGGCGCCAGCAAGGCCGCGGCGACCCTCACCGCCGCGCCCGCCGTCGGCTGGCCCTTCTTCCTCGGCATCGGTTTCGCCTATTTCGTGATGTCCTTCCTGCTCCTCGGCGCGGTCTTCCTCGGGGTCGGCGCGCAGGCGGCGACGGTGCGCGAAATCCAGATGCTCAGCCTGCCAATCACCATCTTCCAGGTCGGCATGTTCAGCCTGTGCGCCGCCTCGGCGAGCGCGCCGGGCAGCAATCTTGCAACCTTTGCGCAGATATTCCCCTTCTCCTCGCCGCTCGCGATGGCGGCCCGCGCCGCGACCGACGACTCGATCGGCGTCCACTTGGCTGCGCTCGGCTGGCAGGCGATCTGGGTCGCACTCGTCATCTTCCTCTCGGTCCGCCTGTTCCGCGCCGGCGTCCTCAGCGGCCGCAGCGACTGGCGCTTCTGGCGCCGGGCCGGTCGGGCCGCGGCGGTGGCGGCACAGGCCACGTCGCTCGACCGCCATTGACAGAATTGTAAATAGTGGCATTCTGCAACTGAATCGGCCGCGTCAGACGGCCCTCCAGAGGAGCAGCCCATGGCCACCCAAGTCCGTATCGCCCCCGAAATCGCCAATCCGCTCGACGTCTCCCGCGCCGAATTGTGGAGCGAGGACCGCTGGCAGGAACCGATGCGCCAGCTGCGCGCCGAATCGCCGATCTATCGCTGCGAGGATTCGAAATTCGGCCCCTATTGGTCGGTGACCACCTACAAGCCGATCCAGCATATCGAGGCTTTGCCGAAAATCTTCTCCTCTTCCTGGGAATATGGCGGCATCACCGTCGCCGGCGACGGCATCGAACATCTGCAGGAGGGCGAGATCCCGATGCCGATGTTCATCGCGATGGATCCGCCGCAACATACCGCGCAGCGCCGCACCGTCGCTCCCGCCTTCGGCCCGTCGGAAATCGAGCGCATGCGCGCCGACACCCAGGCGCGCACCGCGGCGCTGATCGACACGCTGCCGATCGGCGAGACCTTCGACTGGGTCGAACGGCTGTCGATCGAACTCACCACCGACATGCTCGCGATCCTGTTCGATTTTCCGTGGGAAGAACGCCACCGGCTCACCGGCTGGTCTGACGCACTCGGCGATATCGAAAGCTTCGACACGCTCGAAAAGCGCCAGGTCCGGCTCGGCAAGGCGTTCGAAATGGGCGCCGCCTTCAAACAGTTATGGGACGCCAAGGCGCAGAATCCAGGCAAGCACGACCTGATCTCGATCATGCTCCAGTCCGACGCGATGAAGCATATGAGCGAGAATGAGTTCATGGGGAATCTCATCCTGCTGATCGTCGGCGGCAACGACACGACGCGCAATTCGATGTCGGCCTATGCCTATGGCCTGCACAGCTTCCCCGAGGAGCGCGCGAAGCTCGAGAAGAATCACGACCCCGAACTCGCGGTCAACGCGATGCACGAAATCCTGCGCTGGCAGACCCCGCTCGCGCATATGCGCCGCACCGCGACCGAGGATGCCGAGCTGTTCGGCCACCAGATCAAGGCGCGCGACAAGATCGCGCTCTGGTATGCCTCGGCGAACCGCGACGAGAGCGTCTTCCCCGACGGCGACCGCATCATCGTCGACCGCGAAAACGCGCGCCGTCACCTCGCCTTCGGTTACGGCATCCACCGCTGCGTCGGCGCGCGTGTCGCCGAGCTGCAGCTGACGACGCTGATCAGCGAAATGCAGAAGCGCCGCCTGCGCGTGAACGTCCTCGCCGAGCCCGAACGCGTCCACGCCAGCTTCGTCCACGGCTATCGCCATATGCCGGTGCAGCTCGAAAAATATTGATGGGGGTTGAAACCTCCGCACCGGCGCCAACGTATTCAGGGTAGAGGAGCCCTGCCATGATCGAACGGCGTTACATTATCGGCGGCATCGCGCTCGGCGGCGCGCTCATTGGCGCGCCGATGCTCTTTGCCAAGGCCTCGCCGCGTCCGAAGGCGCAGCCGGGCTGGCAACTCAGCGAGGCCGAGTGGAAAAAGCGACTGACGCCCTTCCAGTACAGGATATTGCGCGAAGCGGGGACAGAGCGCCCCTTCACCAACGCGCTCAACAACGAGCATCGCGCCGGCACCTTCGGCTGCGCCGGTTGCGCGCTGCCGCTCTATTCGAGCAAGACCAAATATGACAGCAAGACCGGTTGGCCAAGCTTCTGGGAGCCGCTGAAAGGCGCCATCGGCCTGTCGACCGACCATGAGCTCGGCTATGCGCGGACCGAAGTCCATTGCCGCCGCTGCGGCGGTCATCTCGGCCACGTCTTCAACGACGGCCCGAAACCGACGGGCAAGCGCTATTGCATGAACGGCGCCGCGCTCAGCTTCCGCCCCGCCTGACGCGATAGAGCCGCGCCGCCGACCCCTGCGGCATCGGCACGGGTTCAAGCCACGACGGCACGCGTCCCGACGCCAGCGCCGCGGCGAGTCCGGCCGGGAAGGACTTGGCGACATTCTCCATTTCGGGCTGGCCCGGGCAGACGAACAGATAATCGGCGCGCGCAGCCGCGACGATCGCTTCGGCATCGGCGGGGGGTGCGGCAAAGGCCCCGATCACCCGGTTCATCGCCGCATGGTTACGGTGATGCCCGGTCGCGACGACGGCGTGCGGCGTGGCGACGAGGAGCATCGGGCCGATATCGATCCCCGACAGCACGAGTCCCGTCGCCTGCCGCGCGAGCAGCGCCAGATCGGCGGGCGCCGGGCACGACGCGGCCGGCTTTTTCTCCGTGCGCGGCGCCGGCGCGATCATACCCACCGCCGAAGTCGCGATCTGGCCGAGTACCGGCGGCACGACGAGCAGCACTGCCAGCGACGCGCCGATCCGTGCCAGCGGCGAACGTCGCGACTGGCCATGACGCCAGAGCGCCACCCCGGTGAGGGCAAGCGCGGGCAGCGCATAGACATGGGTGACCGCGGTGGTCCGCGCGATCAGCAGCGACAACAGGCAACTTGCCGCGAGCACGATCAGCATCGTCTCCCAGCGTGCTTTCGCGGGTCCCGGCGCGGCGTTCCGCCAGATGCGCCAGCACAGCGCCAGACCGACGAGCGACGGTGCCAGCAGCAGCGCCATCGCCGGCGCCGCCTGCCGCCACACCGGTCGCCCTTCGAGCACATTCACATACCAATAATCGCGCACCAACGGCTCGAGCGCCCCGAACGGCCCCGCGAGGCAGAGCGGATTCTGCCAGGCAAACACCGCCGCACCGGCCGCTCCGGCGACCGCGATCAGCCCGAGCCGGACGCGCCAGTCGCGGCGCACCGGCGCCAGCCGCGCCCCGCCGATCAGGATCAGCGCCGCCACGGCGGCACCGCTCTGGAACGGGCGCGACCAGGCGTCGCACCAGTCGCCTGCCACGCCGTCCCAGCCGCGCGTCGCGAGCAGCAGCAGCGGCGCGCCGAGCGCCAAGGTCGCGACGAAGCTCAGGAACCGCGCGCCCGCGGCTGCGTCGCGCAGCCAGGCGAGCGCAAAAATACCGCCGAACAGCAGCAGATAGGGCAAGGCCTCGAGCGAGACGACGAGGTGCAGGCTCATCACCGCCCCCGCGAGCAGCCCGTGGCGCCGGTCGGCGGCGCCGAGTGCGATCGCCAGCATCAGCGTCGACAAGATCGTCTGCCAATTGTGATGATCGATGCGCAGCGGCACGAAATAATGGAGGAAGGTCACCGTCGTGGCCGCGAGCAGCAGCCCGGTCGCGACCACCGCGCGGTCGTCCGACAGACGCCGTAGCACCAGTGCGATCGCCAGAAACAGCGGCAACAGCAACAGCGGCGGATAGAGCGCGACCACCCATTGCTCGGCGGCGGCACGGCCGATCAGCGGTTCGAGTATCAGGATCAGCGCGGCGATCTGCGCATCGATCAGCCGCGACCAGTGCATCAGGCCGCCCGATGGTGGGTTGATGCGATATTGCGTCGTGTCGAACCAGGACTGACCGGCGATCAGGTCGCGCACCTGCACCAGCCGCAGCGCGTCGTCGCCGTCGCGAAAGCCCATCGTCGCGATCGCCGGCCAATAGATCGCCAGCATGACTGCCATGACGCCAAGTGCCAGCGCGACCGCAAGCCACAGGTCGCGCGCGAGCGGGCGCGGGGCGGAGGCACCGGTCATCGCGGGTCAGCCGCGCGCAAAGACGATCGTCTTGCGCAGCACATAGGTGGTCTGGAAACTGATCGCGATCGCCGCGAGCTTGGCGAGCCGCGGGTCGAGGCCGAAGGCGTCGCCGATCCACACGATGCCGACGGTGATACCGAGTCCCGCCAGCGCCGACCCGAGGAACAACGCCTTTTGCCGCGCACGCTCGACCCCTTGGGTCCGCGCGCCCGCGACGAACACCAGCCGCGTCGAGATCAGCCAATGGACGGCGATCCCGGCGCTATAGCTGATCGCCGATGCCGCGGCGGCATGCCAGCCGCCCGCGAGCAGCAGCAGGAACAGCCCCATATCCGCCGCCAGCGCCAGCGCGCTCGCGCCGATATAGCGCAAATAGGTGATCTGGTGCAGCCGCGCGAGCAGCCGCTGCCCGAGACGACCGATGCCGGCCTCGCCGAGCATCAGGCGGCCTTGCTCACGCGCGCCGGCACGTCGCGGACCGACGCCAGCGCCGCCTGCTCGCCCTCGGTGCCGCTCTCATGATATTCGGCGTCCTCATTGACACCCCAGATGTCGTAAATGCGCTCGCCGGCGACGATATTGCGCACCGTCAGCATCGCGGTCATCATCGCATGATCCTGGTTGTTGTAACGGTGCATGCCGTTGCGCCCGACCATGTGCAGCGTCGGATAGCGCGCCTCGAGTTCGGACCGCATCGTCTCGACATGCGCGGCATAATGGTCGTCATAGACCGGATAAGCCTTTTCCTGCCGCACCACCGCGCCGCCGACCACATCCTTGGGGTCACACAGCCCGAGGATCGCCATTTCCTTCGTCGCCAGCGCCACCAGATCCTCGTCGCTCGACGCCCACAGCCCGTCGCCCTCGAAGCAGAAATATTCGAGGCCGACGCAGGCGAGTTCGGGATCGGGCACCATTTCGGGCGACCAGCTGCGGAAATTCTGCACCCGGCCGACCTGCACCTTGCTGTCGTGGATATAGATCCAGTTGTCGGGGAACAGGTCCTCCGAGCGAATCTTGAGCGCGACGGTCAGGAAATCGCGATATTTCAGGGACGGCGCGGCGGAGAGCGCGCACGCCGGCAACGGATGGATGCGCGCCGCGAGCTCGCGCATCGGCGCGGAACTGATAACATGCCTCGCATCGATCATAACATCGCCGTCGGGCCCGGTCGCGGTCAGCCGCCAACGGCCCGACACCTGATCCTGCGTCACCTGCTTGAAGCTATGCCCCATCAGCACCGAATTGCCGCCCGCGACGACCTTGTCGCGCGCCGCTTCCCACATCATGCCCGGCCCCAGCCGCGGATAGCGGAAGGTTTCGAGCAACGTCTTGGTCGCCATGCCGTCATTCGGCGCCTTGTTGAGCCCCAGGCTGCGCTTCAGCCCGTCGAGCACCGCGGCGCCAAGGCTCAGCCCCTTGATGCGCTGCGCCGCCCAGTCGGCCGACATTTCGTCGCACGGCATGCCCCACACCTTCTCGGTATAGGTCTTGAAAAAGATCGAATAGAGCTTCCGCCCGAACTGGTTGATCGTCCAGTCCTCGAAGCTGCGGACTTTCTTGTTCGGAAACAGCTTCGCCTGCGCATAGCTCGCCATGCACAAAGTCGAACGCACGATCCCCAGATTCCACAGCGCCTCGAACGCGCGCAGCGGATAGCTGTAGAATTTGCCTTCATAATAGATGCGGCTCATCCGCGGGCGCTGGATGAAATCGTCGGGCAATATCTCGTTCCACAGGTCGACGACTTCCTGGCTCTTCGAGAAAAAGCGGTGACCGCCGATATCGAAGCGGAATCCCTCATGTTCGACCGTGCGGCTGATCCCGCCGACATAGGTCGGGTCCTTCTCGATCACGGTGACCGAAAAGCCTTCCTTGGTCAGCAGATAGGCGGCGGTCAGCCCCGCCGGCCCCGCCCCGATGATCGCGACATCGGCGCTGGTCGGACGATTTTTCGGCGCGGATGCGTCGGACATAATTTGATTCCCCACAGGCAAATTCATGCTCAGCGATTGCTGTGGGCAATCATGGATAAAAATTGGTTAACATCGCGCGGGAATATCGCCGCGCGGCCGCGTTTCCGGCCCGTTTACTCGGCTCTGGCCCGGCGCTAAGCAGGGTCATGATCGGACGCCGCCTTTTGCTGGGGCTTGCGGTGTCGCTTGCGACATATGCTGCGCCGTCGGCCGCGCAATTCGTCCCGCGCGAGGCGATGATCCCGGCCGAACAGGCCGCCCGGCAACTCGCGCCCGACCGCGCGGCGCCGACCCTCGCCGAACAGGACCAGATCGCCACGCTCGAAAGCCAGGTCGGGATCGACAGAGCCTGCAACACGACCTGGCAGCCCGCGCTGGAAGCCCCGCGACGCGCGCTGCTTCAGCTCTACGAACGCACCTACGGCCCCGACCATCCGGCCACCGCCCGCCCGCTCATGTCGCTGCTCTGTCACTTCGCCTATAATGGCAAGACCCCCGAAGGACGCGCCGAGAACGAGCAAATCATCGCACGCCTCGTCGCGATCGGCCGCAAGCGCGCGCAACCCGCCACGCTGTTTGCCGCGCTGACCGCGCAGGCAGGGCTGCGACGCGAGCAGGCAAAGCCCGACGCCGCCATCACCGACGCCACCGAGGCGCTCGCGCTGGCGCGCCGGCACTTCGCCGACTATCCGGCGATCGTCGCATCGAGCGCCGGCGCACTCGCCGCAACTTTCGAGGCCGCAGGCCGCCCGGTCGATGCCGAGCCGCTGCGCCAGGAGGCGGTCACGCTGATCCAGACGATGCCCGACGTGAATCGGCTCGCGTTGGTCGACGTCTATGAAGCGCTCGGCAACAACCTCACGGCACAGCTGCGCGCCAAGGATGCCGCGAGCTGGTTTTCGCGCGAGCTCGACATCTTCGAAGCGATCCTTTCTACCGCCAATGCCAACGATCTCAGCAACATCATCCTCTATTCGCAGCGGCTGTACGGGGCCGACCCGCCGCGGGTCGAGGCGCTGTATCGCGCGGTGCTCGCCCGGCAGGAGGCCGACCCGGCGAGCAGCGACAAGCGCAACTGGATGACGCTGTGGAATCTCGCCAAATCGACCTCGCTCGAACGGGGCTGGAAAAACAATGTTTTCCGCAGCGACCTGAGCGAAGCGATCGCCTATCAGCGGCGCGTCATCGCGGCGATGGGCCCCGGGCAGGGCAATAGCTTCGAACTCGAACTGGCCAGCCTGTTGCAGCAAAGGCGCGATACCGCGGCCGAAGCCGAAACCATCTATCGCCGCGCGCTGGCGGGCGATCCCGACAATCCCGCGCTGATCGAGAATCTCGGCAATACATTGCAGATTCTCGACCGGTTCGACGATGCCCTGCCGATCCGCCGGCATGCGGTCGACATCGCCAAGGCGCGGTTCGGCCCCAGCCACCGCGAAACGCTGCGGCTCGCGCAGAATCTGGGGGTCGCTTTGTGGATCCAGCGCCGGCCGAGCGAAGCCAGGCCCTATTATGAGGATGTCCTGGCCGGATATCGCGCCGAGTTGTCCGCGATCCCCGAGGGCGCGAACGCCGACTATCGGCGCAGCCTGAGCGATTTCATCAGCATCAAGGCGAGCGACCTGCTGAAACTCTACTGGACCGACCGGGCGAACCCCGCGCAAGGCGGCGATGCGGCCAGTCGCGCGGCGGGGTTCGCCGTCGCCCAGCTCGCGCACCCCTCGGTTTCGAGCGCGGCGATCAGCGAAACCGCGGCCCGCACCCTGGCCGAACGGGCCCGCAAAGGTGAATTGTTCGGCGCGTGGGTCGCGGCGCGCGACCGGGTCGTTTCGCTCGACGCGGCGATCGGCGGCGCGGCCCAGCGCGGCGCCGGGGGCGACGCCGACCGGGGCCGGCTGCTCGAAGAGCGCGCCGCCGCCGGCAAGATGCTCGCCGAAACGACGATCCGGCTGCAGGATCAAATGCCCGACATCTTCGCGACGCTCCGCCCCGAACCGGTGGCGCTGGCCGAAGTGACCGGCAGCGAGGGCAAGCCGGCGCTGCTGCGCGAGGATGAAGCGCTGATCCTCCTCTATCCCGGGATGCCCGATGCACGCGGCGAGATGAGCCGCGGAATCGCCTTCGCGGTGACCCGCACGGGATCGGCCTGGACCGAAATCCCGATCGACGGCGCCGATCTGGCGCAGGTCGTGGTCGACCTTCACGGGCAATTGTCCGACCGGCAAAATTCCGGCGCGACCGAACGGGTGCCGGGCGAAGACCTGTTCGACTATCTCCACTATGATCGCGGCGCCGCCTATCGCGTGCATCAGGCGCTGTTCGGCGATCCCGCCGTCGCCGCGCTGCTCAAGGACAAGGGCCGCTGGATCATCGTCCCCGAAGGCCCGCTGCTCGCGCTCAATTTCGCGGCGCTCGTGTCGCGCCCGCCCGCAGGCGGCGCAGCCGGCGACATCGATCCCGCCATGTTGCGCGCGACCGCCTGGCTGGGCCTCGAACGCGCGATCGTCGTGCTGCCATCGGTCGACGCGCTGCGCACAGCGCGCCGGGGCCGCGCCATGGCGTGGGGTCCGGGCAAATTCTATGGCGTCGGCGACCCCGCCTTCCGCGGCATCGCCGATCCCGCCCCGAAGGCATCGCCCGACCGCATCGCCGTGGACAGCGCCGCTCGTTCGGCGACGGCGAATATCCTGATGGCGCCGCGACAAAGCCTCTACCGCGGCGGCGTCGCCGACCCCGCGATGCTCGCCAAGCTGCCGCGCCTCGACCATAGCGCGGCCGAAATCCGGACGATGGCCCAGCTCCTCGGCGCCCCGCCCGATCGGCAATTGCTCCAGCTCGATGCGACCCAGGCGCGGATCGAGCGCAGCAGCCGCGACGGGACGCTGGGCGACAGCAATATCGTACTTTTCGCCACCCACGCGTTGCTCGGCGGCAGTTTCGACGGCACGCTGGCCGAACCCGCCCTGGCGCTGACGCCGGGCGCCCGGACGGGCGGCGAACCCGCCGACGCAAGGAACGACGGCCTGCTGACGGCGTCGGAGGTCGCCGAACTGCGCTTCAACGCCGCGCTGGTGATCCTGTCGGCGTGCGACACGGCGGCGGGCACCAGGGGTGGCGACGGTTTCAGCGGGTTGACGCGCGCTTTCCTTCTGGCCGGCGCGCGCGCCGTGCTGGCGACCTACTCGCCGGTCAACGACGAAGTCGGCGAACGGATGACCACCACCGCGGTCGCGCGGCTCAAGGACAAGCACGGCGACATCGCGGCGGCCTTGCGCGAAGCGATGCGCGAGATTGCCGCCGATCCTTCGCGCGATACGCGCGGTCAATCGCTCGCGCATCCGGCGGCATGGGCGGTCTATGTCGCGATCGATCCGTCCTGAACCAAAGGGGCGACCGGCCTGCCCCGATTACGGGACGGATGGCGCCCGCGCGGGACCCTTGTCCTCCGCAACCGGCGGCCCGCGCGCGCTGTTGCCCGCGCCGGTCACCCCGTCGCTCGCCGCCGCCAGATCGCGGCGAACCGGCTTCAGCGCCAGCGTCCCCAGCCGTATCCGCGGCGCCGCCTTGCCTGGCGATGCGCCGATGGCAAACGCGCCATCGATCCGCAGCAACTGCGCCGACGCTTTCGCCAAACGCACCGTGTAGCGGCCGTAAGCAACGCTTTCGAAAAGGAAATATCCGTCGAACTCGGTCAGCGTCGTCGCGCGCACCCGGCCCTCGGCATCGACGAGTTCGAGTCCCAGTCCCTCGATCGCATTGCCGCCGTCGCGGATCGCGACCCCCTCGATCTCGCCCGCCGCGGTCATCGGTAGCATCACCCGCGTCGCGACACCCGGACGCGGGGTGACGACGACGCCGGGCAGCGCGGGCTGGACATAGGGGTCGGGCAGGCTGCCGGCGTCGATTCCGATCATCACGGCGCGAAAGGGTTCGAGCCCGTCGACCGTCGCGCGCCCGCCCTTGTCGGTCGCGGCGTCGACAAAGGCATGGCCCGCAGTGATCGGCACGTCGGGCAGCGCGGCCTCGCCCGGCTGGCGGATGCCGTCGCCATTATCGTCCATCCACACCTCGGCCGTCACCTGGCCGCGGCTCGCGAGTTTCTCGCTCGACACGCGCCAGCCGCCACCCTGTGGTTTGGGTCCGAAGCTGAAGGCGAGCGCGAGCGACGCGGCGACCGAGCCGTCGCTCGCCACTTCGCCGAAACCCGTCAGCTGCAACGTGTTGAAACGGCGCGTATAACCCAGGCCCGCCCGCGCGCGGTCGAGCCCCTTGTCATAGCCGAGTTCGGCGCGCCACTCGGCGTCGCCCTTGCCTGCCCATTCGGCGATCACCGTCGCCCGCGAATCGGCGCTCGCGCCCGACAGCGCAAAGCGCGCCTCGCCGCGGAGACGCACGCGCCCGATGCGCGCATTTGCCAGTAAGGTCGCGCTGAGATTGTCGGGCGGATCGGGACCGATCGGCACTTTCGTGCGGCTCCAGTCGAGCTGACCGGTGAAGGTCAGCGCGCGAAAGCTCGCCGAGGCGCGCGCCGAGGCCTCGAGGCTCTGCACCCCCGACGTCCGGTCGACCTGGCGCAGGTCGAGATGCAGCGGCAGCACGGTGCGCCCGAGCTTGACCGACTGGTCGACCGAAATCTGATACAGCCCGTTGATATTGTTGATGAAACGGTCCGACACGAAACCGCCGAAGCCGCGCATCGCGTCGGCGCGCACATAGGTCTCGCCGAACGCCGCGAGCCAGCTCGCGCGCAGCGCGCCGCCCCCATCATCCGCATAGGCGCCCGATACCTCGAGCAGGGTCGGGCCGATCGAACGGCGCAGCGCGACTTCGCCATAGTTGCGCCGGACATTCTCGATCATCAGGCTGTGCGCATAACCAGCAATTGACGTGCGCGTGTCGAGCCCGCGCTCGACCCCGATCGTGCCGCGCCAGCCGCGGCGGAAGGTCTGGCGCCGATTGCCGAATTCGACCAAATCGGCATTTTCCTGGGCGAAACCCGCCCAATAATAGGTTTGTTGCGGTGGGATCGAATCGATCCCCACCTGCAACTGCTTGATCTCGCGCCGTATCTGACCCTGTGGGCCGTACAGCACGATCTCGAAGCGGTTCGAGCCATATTGCAGCGGCACATCGAGAAATTCGTAGCGGCCGTCGCCATTGGGGCTGGTGAAGGCCAGCAATTGCCCGTTGCGATACAGCTCGGCATCCCAGCCCGCGGGCAGGTCGCCCCGAAAATCCGTCTTGTCGAACGCATCGGGGCGCTCGACCGGGCGGTTGGTCAGCACCGCACCGCGCCCCGGCGACGAACCCGCGACGATTCCGGTCGATAGCAGGCTGACATCGCCGACCGCATAATGGGTCGCCTTCAGCGGGCCAAGCAACTTGCCCTGCGGATCGGTGCGATAGAGCCGCATCCGCAGGCTGTCGGGCACCCCCTCATTGTCCGACGACAGCCGCGCGTCGAAACTCTGCCCGAGCACCTCGCCCGCCGCAAAAACCTCGTAGCGCGCCTGGACATAGGAGCCGCCGCGCTTGTCGTTAACGAACCCCGCCGAGGCGACGACATCGACCGACGGCGTCGCCCAGTTTTCATAAGGTCGCGCCGCCTGCGGCAGGCTCGCGAGGTCGAAACTCTGCTGCGGGCGCAGCCCGGCGCCGCGCGCGCGGCGTTCGGCGGCGAGCTGGAAGGGCAATTTCTCTTTCGAATCGATACGCAGCACCGCGTTCGACATATCCGGGACCAGCGGCAGTTCGAACCAGGCGGCGAGCTGCGTCACATCGACGCACCAGCCCGCCGCGGTGTCGCGGATCGCGGTGGTGTCGATGGCGAAGCTGCGGCTCCCCAGCCTTACCTCGCCCGCATCGCGGTCGATCGTCAGGCTGCGGCGCTCGTCGAACACCCAGCCGGTTGCGCGGCGCAACTTCTTGTCGACGCGGATCGGCAGGTCGAGCGCGAGCACCATGTCGGCCAGGTCGACGCACATCCCCGTCGGCGTCTGATAGCCGCGCACCCCGTCGCCGAGCCGGTACTGGCCCGAGCGCAGGTCGAACAGCCAGCTGTCGTCCTCATTGGGTTTCCAGCCGTCCGAAACTTCAGCTTTTTCAGCCGCATGGGCACCGGCCGGGACCAGCCCCACCAGCGCCAGCCCGGCCGCGAGGACCGGGAAAATTCGTGTCAGAAGCGCGCGAAGCATCGCCGCGCCCGCTCGGCCGACTACCCGATGCTCATTTCACCACCCGGTCGACCGCGTCGATCGTGCCGCCGCCGACCTCGCGGTCCTCGCTATAACGGATGCGCACCGGCCCCTTGAGCTTCGCCGCCAGCTCGGCGGGCACGCGCAACTGGACCTGGCGCTGGCCGACCTCGGGATAGACCGCGATGCCGCGCGCGAGCAGCAAAGGCTCGGCGACCCCGGGCCGCGTCACCTCGATATCGCCATAGACCGAACGGTTGCCGCTGCGCGCGAGGTCGAAGGCGAAGGCCGGCCCGTCGACGGTATCGACCACCCGCGCCTCGCCGATCGACGCCTCGGCCCCCAGGTCGCCGACGCGCACGATCACCGGGATGGTGATGCCATAGATCGGGGTGAGCGCGATCGACACGCCGCCGCTGGTCGCGGGCTTCGCCGGGTCGGCCGCGGGCGCCGCATCGGGCACCGCGCGGAACAGCATATGCGCGCGATATTCGCCGGGCGGCGTCCCTTCGGGCACCCGCACCCCGACGCGGATCACCTGCGGCTGGTTCGGCGGCAAGGTGACGCGGCGCGGGCTAAAGCTAATCATGGCCAGCGCCGCCTTTTCGGCGTCATTCGCGTCACCCTCGTCGATCTCGTCGAGCCCGCCGAGCGCGGTCATCCGCTTGATCTCGAGGCTGATGCGATAAGTCGCGGGCTCGGACCCGATATTGTTCAGCACCACCTCGGTGCCGCGCGAGCCGTCGAGGACGACGCGGGTCGGCGCGACGAGCAGATCGCCCGCGGCGTGCGCGGGCATCGCCGCCGCACCGATCGCGAACGCGGAAAACAGGCACAAATCCTTGAAAAATCGCAACATGGAAATGGTCCCCACCATTTTGGAAACCGGTCGGCCCACACCGCCCGGCAGTCCCCTCCCTGTTGCGCCAACATGGTTGATATTTTGCTAACCATGGTGTTTCGCGCTGGCTGTGCAGCGCGGCACCGGCCCGCTCCTCCACCGTCAGTCAAAAAAATCAGCAAAAAGGGCCGCCGGGGGCTGGTACCCCGACGACCCTTTTGCGGCCGGCGAACCCGAAGGCCCGCCGGTCCCCCCACCCTGTCGAAACTTACTGGTAGTTGGCGGTGACGTTGAACGTCCCCGAATAGTCGCCCGCGGTCTGGTTGGCGCCGACGCTCAGCGTGCCGCCGACCTGAAAGCTGCCGCCCGTCGCGCTCAGCGTGACGTTGCTCGCCGAATAGGACAGCGACGAGGTCATCGTGCCGCCGAGCGAACCGTTGAGCGTCACCGACGAATCGCCGCCGACCAGCACCACCGCACCCGAGGTGCCGGCGATGTTGAAGTTCGCGGCGGTCGTGGCGCCGGTGCAGGTCAGCCCCGAACCGCAGGTCGCGGCACCGGCGGTCGACACCACGACGGTCGAAGCGGTCGCGCCGCTGATGACCGTGGCATATTGCAGGTCGCTGGTGTTGGTGAGCGTGATCTGGCGGAGGATCTTCGCCTTCGCCGTCCCGGTGGCCGATGCCGCCTGTGCCGCCGAAGCGTTCATGGCGAGAGCGGCAATAGCGGCACCCATAAGGGCGCGCTTCAGTGCAATGTTGCGCATAAGTTTTTGGTCCCTTGGTCAATCGGAAGCGATTGGAAATCCCACCCCATCGCTGTCGCCCTTCTACCGACGACCGGTTCAGCTTTTGCCCAACAACCATGGTTAATGACGCATTAGGGATTGGCCCGCATTTCCGGTGGAAAGCAGGCGAAATCAGCGTCTTGGCGCAAAATTAGCGGGACGGTGGGGACCGTCTTTTTCCTATAACGGCCCGCTTCGGTACAAATTAAGCCCGGTCCGACAAAATCGATTCGAACCGCAGAATCGGATTCGCGCAGAAGACACCAAGGACGCAGAGCGGCTAAGCGGCCCGATTGCTCGGCGCACTCCGCGTCCTCTGCGCGAATCCCTTCACGCCTTCGGTAGCAATCAGATCGATTCGCCGGAGAGCCGCTGGCAGATCATGTCGAGCTGGTCGAGCGACGCGAACTTCAGCGTCAACGCCCCCTTGCCGTCGCCGGCATATTGGATGCCGACGCCGATACCGAGCAGCTCGGACAGATGCCGCTCGACCGCGACGATGTCGGGATCGCGATTGCCGTCCATGCTCTTATATTCGAGCGGCGCCTTGCGCCCGCCGCCCTTGCCGGCGCGTACCAGCGCCTCGACCGCGCGCACCGACAGCCCGTCCTTGACGATCTTGCGCGCGAGGCCCTCGGCGCCCTCGGCGCCGATCAGCGCGCGCGCATGCCCCATCGCGAGGCTGCCGTCGCCGACGAGGTCCTGTACCGCGCGCGGCAGCTCGAGCAGGCGCATCAGATTCGCGACATGGCTGCGCGACTTGCCGACCAGCCGTGCCAGCGCATCCTGGCTATGCCCGAAATCCTCGATCAGCTTGCGATAGGCCCCCGCCTCTTCGATCGCGTTGAGGTCCTGGCGCTGGATATTCTCGACCAGCGCGATTTCGTAAGTCGCCGCATCGTCGAGTTCGCGCACCAAGGCCGGAATCTGGTGCAGCCCGGCGCGCTGCGCCGCGCGCCAGCGCCGTTCGCCCGCGACGAGCTGATAGCCGTGCCCATCCGGCGCCGCGCGCACGATGATCGGCTGCAGCAACCCGCGCGCGCTGATCGAATCGGCGAGTTCGGCAATCGCATTTTCGTCGAAATGGCGGCGCGGCTGGCCAGGCAGCGGGCGAATGTCGCTCACCGCGACATGCTGCACCGATTCGCCGCTCGCCGGCGCGGGCGACGCCCCGCCGGGGCTGGCGAGCACCGGCGCCTCGACCGCGGCATCGCCGAACAGCGCGTTCAGCCCGCGCCCCAGCCCCGACGGCCGCTTCTTCACCGGAAGCGCGCCAGAAACGCCAGTTTCGTCTTGTTTATCAGCCATTTATGCAGCCTTGCGGACGTTGGGCAGGCGATCGATCAGCTCGCGCGCCAGCGCGATATAGGCCGCCGACCCGGCGCAGCGATGGTCATAGATCAGTGCCGGCAGCCCGTGGCTCGGCGCCTCGGACAGCCGCACATTGCGCGGGATCACCGTTTCGAACACCACCGGGCCGAGCACTTCGCGGACATCGTCCGATACCTGATCGGTCAGCCGGTTGCGGCGATCGAACATCGTCAGCGCGACTCCCAGGATCGTCAGCCGCTGGTTGAATTTGCCGCGCACCCGCTCGACCGTGGTGAGCAGCTGGCTCAGCCCCTCGAGCGCGAAAAATTCGCATTGCAACGGCACGATCAGCGATTCGGCGGCGATCAGCGCGTTGAGCGTCAGCATCCCCAGCGACGGCGGACAATCGATCAGGCAGATGTCCCACTGCCCCGCTTCGGCGTCGGTCATCGCCTGCTGCAGCTTGTGCAGCCGGTCCTTATATTCGATCAGCTCGATCTCGGCGCCCGACAGGTCGACCGTCGCGGTGACGATGTCGAGCCGCGGCACCGCGGTCGGGATCGCGCATTCGGCCAGCGTCGCTTCGCCGCGCAGCAGGTCATAGCTCGACAGCGTGCGCCGCGCCTGCCCGATGCCCAGCCCGGTCGAGGCATTGCCCTGCGGATCGAGGTCGATGATCAGCGTGCGCCAGCCGGTCGCCGCAAGCGCGGTCGCCAGGTTGATCGCGGTCGTCGTCTTGCCGACCCCGCCCTTCTGGTTCGCCACGGCAATGCGGATCATCGCTTTCCTCGCTGTTGCGCCGCGATTTGGCCCGATCCCACCAAAATCTGGCTATCGGCATCGGTGCGGCTCTGTTCCACGTGAAACATTCTCTGCCACGCCGGCGGCAGCAACGCCAGTTCCTTAACCGCGTTTCGCCCCTTTGGCAGCAGCCAGCGCGTCGATTCGGTGGAAAAACGCGCGGATAAGTCGATCAGTCTGTCGAGCGGCGCAAAGGCCCGCGCGCTGATCGTCCCTGCGGGCCGCGTTGCCACCTTCTCCAGCGGCGCCTCGGCGACCTCGACATGCCCGAGCCCCAGCTCGCCCGCGACATCGCGCAAGAATTCGCACCGCCGCTTGCGCGATTCGACGAGCAACATCGGCCGCCCGGACAGGATCGCGACCACCAACCCCGGCAACCCCGGCCCGCTCCCCAGATCGACCCAAAGCCCCTCGCCATCCCGATCGAGCGCGAGCAACTGCGCGCTGTCGGCCACATGCCGCACCCACAAAATCGGGATCGTCGACGCCGCGATCAGATTCTGCCGGTCATTCTCGTCCACCAGCATCGCCGCAAACCGCTCGAGCCGCGCCCATTGCGCGGCGGTCGGCGAGAAAGCCTTCGCAATCCAGCCGCGTGCCTCGTCCTCACTCGCCAAAATCCCGTCAGGGGAAGTCACCAGTCACCACCTTCATTCGTCATTCCCGCGAAAGCGGGAATCCAGCTTTGCGCCTTAGCGCCCTTGCGCGATGTTTTGAAAGCCTCACGCTCCAAAGCATTCGGCCGATTGCGAACCTCGACCATCCGTGCGATCTTTCCACCCATGGGCATTTCGGCAACCATAGTCCCGATATTCATTTTATGGTCTGCATCATTTGCCGACCCGCCGGAGAATCTCGGGGTCACCAGCCCCGAAATTGCATCTCGGAACATTGTGCAGTGCGGCGCACGGGCCGTCGAAGTCCGCTACGACGACGACCTGGACGAGCTGAGCGGCTTCTCACAGTCCCCTACCCTCATCGTTCAGGGAGCGACCGAGGAACAACTGGCATGCATAGACAGGGCTGTTGGCTTTTACGATGTCGAATTGCCGCCCGAGCTACAAAAGGGCTTCGACGCAATAAGGCTGGCGCAATATATGACCGCCTATCGTGAACGAGCCGCAGCGTCGCTGTCGGCGCGAGGCCTGCTAGATAAGGTACCAAGGTTTCGCGCCGGAGAAATGGATGAGGTGACATTCTCCCGGCAATTGGAAGCCGTCTGTGGTCCCGCTGCTGCAGGAGCACTACAATCATCCTATGGTCCCCACGTCATCAGTCCCGAATGGGCGAGCAAACTACGGCTACCAACCGGGCTGGACGAAGAAGACGCGATCTCCTGTTTGCTGGCGGCCGCGTCCACCGCTGACTTCGAATTGAACCTCATCGGAAATGAAAGCATTTCCCAATAGGAAATCGGTCTATCGAAGCGGACTTTAACCGGGTCGGCTTCAAGCCGCGCGCCGCTTGCTATGCACCAGGATCGCGGTCAGCGCCGCCGGGGTCACGCCGTCGATCCGACCCGCCTGCCCCAGCGTCTCGGGCTGCGCCTTGGTCAGCCGTTCGACCATCTCGCGCGACAGCCCGCCGATCGCGGCATAATCGAGCGCCGGGTCGAGCAATATCGCCTCATTCGCCGCCAGCGACCGCAACTCGGCCTCCTGTCGCGCGATATACGGCGCATAATGCGCATCCTCGGCCAGCTCGGCGAGCAGCCTTTCGTCGATCGCCGCCAGTTCGGGCGCCAACAGCGCCAACATCACCATCGTCACTTCGGGAAAGCGCAGCAGATCGATCCGCCGCCGCGCCGCGCCGTCACCGGGCAGCGCCAGCCCGATCGCCGCATAATCGGCACTCGTCACCGGCGCTTCGAGCAAGGCCACTGCCCGCGCGCGCACGGCCATCCGCGCGTCGAACAAAGCCGCGATCGCCGGCCGCACCAGCCCCAGCGCGATCCCCTTCGGGGTCAGCCGCGTCGCGGCATTGTCGGCGCGCAGCCGCAGCCGATATTCGGCGCGCGCGGTGAGCATCCGGTACGGCTCGCTCACCCCCTGCAGCACCAGATCGTCGACCATCACCCCGATATAGGATAGGGACCGGTCGAGGATCAGCGGATCGCGCCCCTGCACAGCAAGCGCCGCATTCGCCCCCGCGATCAACCCCTGTGCCGCCGCCTCCTCATAACCGGTGGTGCCGTTGATCTGCCCCGCGCACCACAGCCCACCGATCGCGCGGACCTGCAACGTCCGGTCGAGCGCGCGCGGGTCGATATGGTCATATTCGACCGCATAGCCCGGCACGACCATCTCGACCGTCTCAAGCCCCGCCATCGTGCGCAGCATGGCCAGCTGCACATCGGCGGGGAGCGAGGTCGAAATGCCGTTCGGATAGACCAGCACCGAATCGAGTCCCTCGGGCTCGAGAAACACCTGATGCCCGTCGCGGTCGGCGAAGCGGTGGATCTTGTCCTCGATCGACGGGCAATAACGCGGCCCTGCCGCGCCGATCGCCCCGGTGAACAGCGGCGAGCGGTCGAGATTCGCCGCGATGATCGCGTGGCTCTCGCTATTGGTGCGCGTGATCGCGCAGAAAATCTGCGGCACCGTCCGCGCACTGTTCCACGTGGAACAGGTCCAGCTTGCGCCCTCGACGCTGTCCGACGGCTGCTCATCGAGCCGCACCCAGTCGATCGTCCGTCCATCGAGCCGCGGCGGCGTCCCGGTCTTGAGCCGCGCCATCGGCAGATTTGCGCGGCGCAACTGTTCGGCCAGCCGATGCGCGCCGGCCTCGCCGATGCGGCCGCCCTCCATCCGTTCCTCGCCACGGAACAGCCGACCGCCGAGGAAGGTCCCCGTCGCAAGCACCACCGCCCCCGCCACCAGCTTGCTCCCGTCGCCGAGTTCGAGCCCCGCGACCGACGCGCCATCGTCGGACAGGGTCAGCGCCGCCGCTTCGCCTTCGACAACGGTGATGCCCTCTTCGGCGGCGAGCAGGTCCTGGATCGCCTGCCGGTATAATTTCCGGTCGGCCTGGATACGCGGCCCCTGCACCGCCGCGCCCTTCGACGCGTTGAGCATCCGGTAATGGATCGCGGCGGCATCGGCCGCGCGCGCCATCCATCCGTCGAGCGCATCGACCTCGCGCATCAGATGCCCCTTGCCGAGCCCCCCGATCGCCGGATTGCACGACATCGTCCCGATCAGCGCCGGATCGAAACTGACCAGCGCAACCGACGCGCCAAGTCGCGCCGCGGCGGCGGCGGCCTCGGTCCCGGCGTGCCCGCCGCCGACGACGATGACATCATATATTGCGCTGCTGTGCATGATTGTGGCGGCGCATAGCCGAAACTGCCGGTCAAATCCATCTGGTCTTCGACCACCGATCGAGCGCCGCAAGATACATCGATGGAAGAGCCGTCACCGCCCCTCGTCCCCCCGGACTTGATCCGTGGTCCATTCTCGCAGCGTCGAATATGTGGATCCCGGATCAAGTCCGGGATGACGGCGAAATAGATCGCTGTTCCACGTGGAACATCACTTCCCGATGCAGAATCGTCCGAACAGCGTATCGAGCATTTCCTCGACCCCCGCCCGTCCCGTGATCCGGTCGAGCGTCCCGCCCGCGAGCCGCAATCGTTCGGCGAGCAGGATCAGGTCGCCCGCCTCGCGCGACCCGGGCACAACCTCCATCCAGCCCTTCGCCTCGGCGAGCGCCTCGCGCTGGCGCCGGCGCAGCGCCGCCTCGCCCTCGCGCGGCAACAAGGTCCGCGCCATCTCGACGATCATGCGGTGAAGCCGGTCCATCCCCTCACCCGTCGCCGCCGACAATATCAGGTCGCAGCGCGCGGCCTCCGCTTCCGCCGCGGCATCGCCGCGCCAGCGGTCGGCCTGCGCCGCGATCAATATCCCGCGCGCATGCTCCGGCGCCTCCTTCGGCGGCCCCAGCCACAGCAAGATATCCGCCGCCTCGACCGCCGCCTTCGCGCGGTCGATACCGATCATCTCGATCGCGTCGGCACTTTCGGCGCGCAGTCCCGCCGTATCCGAAAAGCGCATCGCGATCCCGTCGAGCGCCAGCGCGGTTTCGATCACATCGCGCGTCGTCCCCGCCACCGGCGACACGATCGCCAGCTCGCGCTTGGCTAATGCATTGATAAGGGTAGATTTCCCGGCATTGGGCGGTCCCGCGATGACGACCGACAGCCCCTCGGCGATCACCTCCGCGCCAGGCCGGACCAGCCAGCCATCGAGCTCGGCGGCGAGCATCTTCATCCCTTCGCCTAGGCGATGTGCGCAATCATCGTGAAGTTGCACATCCTCCTCATCACCGAAGTTCAGCTCGGCCTCCGCCGCCGCCATCAGCCCGAGCAACCGGTCCTGCCAGCCCTCGACCGCGCGCGACACATGCCCGCTCGCCATCCCGAGGGCCTGTTTCCGCTGGCTCTCGGTCTCCGCCGCAAGCAGGTCGGCAAGCCCCTCGGCTTCGGCCAAATCGATCCGCCCGTTGAGAAATGCGCGCCGCGTAAACTCGCCCGCCTCGGCCGCGCGGAGCCCCGGCATCGCCGCGAGCGCCGCCTCCACCACCGCGACCACCGCACGACCACCGTGCAGGTGCATCTCGGCCAGATCCTCCCCCGTCGCGGTCGCTGGTCCGGGAAACCACAGGACCAGCGCGCGATCGAGCGCGGCGCCGTTCATATCTTTCAGCTCGGCCAGCACCGCGCGCCGCGGCTCGGGCAATCGGCCCGCCAGTGCCGCAAGGGATGCGCCCGCTCGCGGCCCGCTGACGCGCACGACCGCGATCGCTGCCGGCGGCATCCCGCTCGACAGCGCAAAGATCGTGTCGCTGCTTCCGTCTTGGTTCAGCTCTTGCGCCCCCGCGCCGGCTTGTCGTCGCCATCGACGCTATCGGCCGATTTGCCCGCGCCGCCCATCAATCCGCCGCCGAACTGGCTCATCAGCGATTGGACCAGCCCGAGTCCGCTTTCGCCCATCGGCACCCAGCTCTTGACCATCGACTGGACCATGTCGGGAGTGATCCCCTTCGCCATCAATTCCTTGACGCGGCCGAGGTAGATGGCGTGCAGCGGCTCGAGATCGGGCAGGCCGACGAGCCGCCGCGCTTCCTCGGGGGTGCAATCGATCTCGATATTGAATTTCATCGTCCGTCTCCGCCCCGAAAAAACCGCGAACCGCGCTTGAGCCGCGCCGCTGCGCCCGCTAGCTTCGCGCTTTCACCGCCAAGAAGCAAGAGTCACAGGAGAGT
Organism: Sphingopyxis sp. GW821-FHT02C12; assembly: GCF_059421785.1. Classification (NCBI taxonomy): domain Bacteria; kingdom Pseudomonadati; phylum Pseudomonadota; class Alphaproteobacteria; order Sphingomonadales; family Sphingopyxidaceae; genus Sphingopyxis; species Sphingopyxis sp. GW821-FHT02C12. The sequence continues at coordinate 1,234,019 of NZ_JBWKVQ010000001.1, read as the reverse complement.
CCCCCATGTCCGCGACCAACAACAGCATCCCCGCGCTCGACGGCGAGGGGGACATCCCCGCCTATGTCGCGCGGCCCGACGCCGACAGCTCGCGCGCGATCATCGTCATTCCCGAAATTTTCGGCGTGAACGCCGGCATCCGTAAGAAATGCGATGACTGGGCCGCCGAAGGTTATCTGGCGATCGCGCCCGACATCTTCTGGCGCTTCGCCCCCGGCGTCGAACTCAACCCCGATGTGGAAGCCGAATTGCAGGAAGCTTTCGGCTATTTCGGCCAATATGACGCCAATGACGGGGTCAAGGACATCGAGGCCGCGATCCGCTGGCTCCACGGCCAGGGCGCGTCGAAAGTCGGCGCGGTCGGTTTCTGCCTCGGCGGCCGCCTCGCCTATATGGTTGCCGCACGCACCGACGTGAATGCGTCGGTGGGCTATTATGGCGTCATGATCGACCAGATGCTGAATGAAAGCCACGCGATCGCCCATCCGCTGATGCTCCATATCCCGACCGAGGATCATCTCGTCGACCATGACGCGCAAAAGGTGATCCACGAAGGGCTCGACGCGCATCCGAAGGTGACGATCCATGATTATCAGGGCCTCGACCATGGCTTCGCGGCGACGATGGGCAATCGCCGCAACGAGGCCGGCGCGCAGCTCGCCGATGGGCGCACCAAGGCCTTCTTCGCCGAGCATCTGGCATGAGCGCGCACGCCGGAGTCACCGCCTGGCACGCCTATATGGCCGGCGGCGGCGATCCGCAGGCGCTGCGTGCGATGCTCGCCGAGGATGCGGTCTTCCACTCACCCGTCGTCCACACGCCGCAGGAGGGGCGGGACAAGGTCTTCGCCTATCTCCACGCGGCGAGCCACGCACTTGGCGGCGACGATTTCCGTTATCTGCGCGAGATCGTCGATGGCGATCAGGCGATGCTCGAATTCGCGACGACGCTCGACGATATCCAAATCAACGGCGTCGACATCATTCGCTGGAACGACGACGGAAAGATCATCGATTTCAAGGTGATGGTGAGGCCCTTGAAGGCGATCAACAAGGTGTGGGAGAAAATGGCCGCGATGCTCGCCGCGCAGGCGAGCTGACGTCATGGTGCGGGTTCCGCGCTGGATCGCCATCCCCATTCTCGCCGCCGCGATCGCGCTCGCCGCCTGGTGGGGACCGGCGCACTGGACGCTGATCCTCTGGGTTCCGCTGCTCGGAATCGCGCTCTACGACGCGGTCCAGCGCCACCACTCGCTCCGCCGCAACTATCCGCTGATCGCGCGGATGCGCTGGCTGTTCGAGGCGCTGCGGCCTTTCCTCTACGCCTATATCGTCGAAAGCCCGCTCGACGGGCGCCCCTTCGCACGCACCGAACGCGACCTCGTCTATGCGCGTGCCAAGGGTGATCTCGATTCGCATCCCTTCGGCACCGAACTCGACGTCTATTCGGACGAATATGAGTGGATGAGCCACAGCATCGCGCCAACCGCCCATGGCGATCGCGGCGCGCGCGTCCATGTCGGCACCTCGCAATGTTCAAAGCCCTATCAAAGCGCGCTGCTCAACATATCCGCGATGAGCTTCGGCTCGCTCAGCGCCAATGCGATCGAGGCGCTGAACCTTGGTGCCAGGATGGGCGACTTTTATCACGACACCGGTGAAGGCGGCTTCAGCCCCTATCATCGCAAGCATGGCGGTGACATCGTGTGGGAGCTGGGCAGCGGCTATTTCGGCTGTCGTGACGACGCTGGTCATTTCGATCCCGAACGCTTTCGCGACACCGCGCAAAACGACCAGGTTCGGATGATCGAGATCAAGCTGAGCCAGGGCGCCAAGCCCGGCCATGGCGGCGTCCTTCCTGGGCCGAAGGTCAGCGCCGAGATCGCCGCGACGCGCGGCGTTCCCGAGGGCCATGACTGTATCTCACCCGCCGCGCATTCGGCCTTTTCGACTCCGGTCGAGATGCTGGCATGGGCCGCGAAGCTGCGCGACCTGTCGGGCGGCAAGCCGGTCGGGATCAAGCTCTGCGTCGGCCAGCCGCACGAAATCTATGCCGTCATGAAGGCGATGATCGAAACCGGCATTCGGCTCGATTATATCGTCGTCGACGGCGCCGAGGGCGGGACCGGCGCGGCGCCGGTTGAATTCTCGAACCGCGTCGGCATGCCGCTGCGCGAAGGCCTGATCTTCGTACGCAACGCGCTCGTCGGCTGCGGGCTCAAGGGAGAGGTCAAGCTCGCAGCATCGGGCAAGGTCCATTCGGGTGCCGGCCTCGCGGTCAATAACGCGCTCGGCGCCGACTGGTCGAACGCCGCGCGCGCCTTCATGTTCTCGCTCGGCTGCGTCCAGTCGCTGCAATGCCACACCGATCGCTGCCCGACCGGGGTCGCGACGCAGGACCCGGGTCGCCAACGCGGGCTGGTGGTCGAGGACAAGGCCGAACGCGTGCGCCGCTTCCAGGCAGCGACGGTCAACGCGCTATGGGACATTACCTGCGCGATGGGGCTCGACACGCCGTGGCAGATCATGCCGCATCATCTCCACGAACGGCTCAATTCGGCGCGCTCGGACTCGATCGACCGCATCTATAAATTCTATGAGCGCGGCGTGCTGCTGGACGATCCGGACTCGGTCGCGAGCGCCCGCTATTGGGCGATGGCACGCGCCGACAGCTTCCGCGCCGTGCTTTAGAGCAGCATCAGCGCCGCGAGTTCGCGCTGGAGATGCGGCGGCAGTCCGTCGCCCTCTCCGCCTTCGCCGATGCCGGCAGGCGCATCCTCGCCGGCCAGATAGCGCCAGCCCTGATGCGCGCGGCGGTAGGTCGGCGGCAATATCTCGAGCTGGTCCGAACACACGATGTCGAGCCGCCCATCCTTGCGATCCTCGAAACGCAGGATCGTCTGCCGCGCGACGATGCGGTGCTTGATGATCCAGTGCAGCGCGCCGCCGATCAGTTCGTCCTGCCGCTTCGGCCGCATCCGCGTCGGCACGCGCAATTCGCCCTTGTCGGCCCGCGCCGCGACGCGCCGGGCAAAGGTTTCGACATGCGCGCAGCCAACGGCGACCTTGGTGAGATGAAGGGGAGGCATGGGTCTTAAATGAGGAGAAAGAAACAAGGAACAAGAGGGCCGCCCTGTCGAGCCGCCCCCTTGGTGTCGATGACTGCTGTTACGGGACTTAGCCGAACAATGTCCCGACACCGACGGTCGGATTGATCCAACCCTCGTACATCATCTTGACGGCGACATAGATGACGAGAGCCAAGCCGATATAAGCGATCCATTTATATCGCTCGATCAACCGCGCGAGATAATTGGCGGCTACCCCCATCAACGCCACGGCAAAAATCAGTCCGACGATCATGATCCCCGGATGATCCTTTGCCGCACCGGCCACCGCCAGAACATTGTCGAGGCTCATCGAGACGTCGGCGACGCCGACAGCCCAGGCAGCAGCCCAAAAGCTTTTCGCCGGTTTGATGCCAGACGTCTCATCACCCGATATCTCGGGCGATCCGGCCGAATGTACGGCGCTGTTGTGATTGATTTCACGCCACATTTTCCATGCGACCCAAACCAACAACAGTCCGCCGATAAAGATCAGACCGACGACCTGCATGAGTTGCACAACGACCAATGCAAAGAGAATTCGCAAGATCAGCGCCGCAACGACGCCAATGATGATGACCTTGCGGCGCTGTTCGGCGGGAAGCCCAGCGGCAAGAGCGCCAACGATGATCGCATTGTCCGCCGCCAGCACCAGATCAAGACCAATCACCGTCAGAAAGGTCGAAAAGGCCGCAGGAGAGGTTATATTGCTGAAATCGTTGACAATATGCTGCCACATTTCGGCCGGCGAACCGAGGCCCTGTGCGGCGGCCGCCGCTTGCGTCAAAATATCGAATATCACAGCATGTCCCCGAAATAGCTGACCTCTGGCATAGGGTCATAAAAATGATGCAGCAATGCCCGCCACTGCTGATAGCGATCGGACTGGCGGAACCCGTCGCGGTGATCCTCGACCGACCGCCATTCGACCAACAGCAGATAAGGCTGTCCGGTTCCTGTCGGGCGGCGGATTTGCATCGAAATAAACCCAGGGGACGCGGCTATGAGTGGCCGCGCTTCGACGACGGCCGTCTCGAACGCCGCTTCGCTGCCTGCACGAACGGGAAGCAGCGCGTGTTCGATCACGGCCATCGCCCCGGCGACTTACTGGTTCATGCTGTCGAAGAAATCCTCGTTGGTCTTCGAATCCTTGATCTTGTCGAGCAGGAATTCCATCGCGTCGATGGTACCCATCTGCATGAGGATGCGGCGCAGCACCCACATTTTCGACAGCTTGTCCTTTTCGACGAGCAATTCTTCCTTGCGCGTGCCCGACTTGCCGACGTCGAGGCTGGGGAAGATACGCTTGTCGGCGACCTTGCGGTCGAGGACGATTTCGGAGTTACCCGTGCCCTTGAATTCTTCGAAGATCACCTCGTCCATGCGGCTGCCGGTATCGATCAGCGCGGTCGCGATGATCGACAGCGAACCGCCTTCCTCGATGTTGCGCGCCGCGCCGAAGAAGCGCTTCGGACGCTGCAGCGCATTGGCGTCGACACCGCCGGTCAGCACCTTGCCCGACGACGGGACGACGGTGTTGTAGGCCCGGCCGAGGCGCGTGATCGAGTCGAGCAGGATGACGACATCCTTCTTGTGCTCGACGAGGCGCTTGGCCTTTTCGATCACCATTTCGGCAACCTGGACGTGGCGCGTCGCGGGTTCGTCGAAGGTCGAGGATACGACCTCGCCGTTCACGCTGCGCTGCATGTCGGTGACTTCCTCGGGACGCTCATCGACCAGCAGGACGATCAGGTAGACCTCGGGATGATTGTCGGTGATCGCCTTGGCGATATTCTGCAGCAGCACCGTCTTGCCCGTACGCGGCGGCGCGACGATCAGCGCGCGCTGGCCCTTGCCCTGCGGGCTGACGAGGTCGATGACCCGCGCCGACTTGTCCTTGACCGTTGGATCGAGACTGTCGAGCGACAGCTTCTGGTTCGGATAGAGCGGCGTGAGGTTGTCGAAATTGACGCGGTGGCGGACGACATCGGGATCGTCGAAATTGACGCTGATCAGCTTGGTCAGCGCAAAATAGCGTTCACCGTCGCGCGGGGCACGGATTTCGCCTTCGACGGTGTCGCCGGTGCGCAGGCCATGTTTGCGAACCTGGTTCGGCGAAACATAGATGTCGTCGGGACCGGCCAGATAATTGGCCTCCGACGAACGCAGGAAGCCGAAGCTGTCGGGAAGCACCTCGATCGTGCCCGACCCGATGATTTCCTCGCCCTCTTCGGCGAGTTCTTTCAGGATCGAGAACATCAAGTCCTGCTTGCGCAGCGTCGACGCGCCCTCGACACCCAGTTCCTCGGCCATTTCGACGAGTTGGGCGGGCGATTTGGTTTTGAGTTCTTTAAGATGCATGGGATAGATTCCGGGTATGAATATAAGAAGATATGGAGACTAGTTTCGTCGCACCGGCTGGTGCCTATCCGGTCGTGGGACAACCGTTACAGATAGTTCGGCGCATCGAAGCGCCGCCCGCAGGAAACGGGGTTGATCGGCCCCTATAACCGGCTTTTGTCCAAGTCAATCGGCGCTGCGCCGCACCGATGGATCAAAAGGGGCGAACGACTGCCAGAATGACGATCACCGCGGCCGCGACGCCCGGCACCTCATTCAGCATGCGAAGCTGTTTCTCGGTCAAGGGGCGCTCACCCTTGGCGAGCTTCTTGAAATAGCCGATCATCCAGCCGTGATAGCCCGACAGCGCGATCACGATCGCGAATTTGACCAGAAACCAGCCCTGGTTCCAATAGGAACCGTTAAAGGCGAGCATCAGCCCCAGGATCCACACGACCATGATCGCCGGGTTGAGGATGATCCTGCGCAGCCGGTCCTCACGCTCGATCCATTTCGCATCTTCCTCGGACCCCACCGGACACTGGTGATGATAGACGAAAAAACGCGGCATCATGAACAGGCCGGCCATGAAGAAGATCACGAAGATGACATGCGCCGCCTTGACCCACAAGGTTGCCAATCCCAGGAAACCTGCCAGTTCCATGCCTATCCTCGCACGCGCTTGATCAGATGCTCGACATGGGCGATCGGGGTGTCGGGCACGATCCCATGGCCGAGATTGAAGATATGGGGACGATGGCGGAAGGCCGCAAGGATGCGGTCGATCGCCGTATCGAGCGCTTCGCCGCCAGCGACGAGCGCCAACGGGTCGAGATTGCCCTGTACCGGCAGATGGGGTGGCAGAACGGCATCGGCCCACACCGGATCGACCGTCTCGTCGAGACCGACCGCATCGGTGCCGACTTCATTCGCATAGGCTGCCAGCTTACCGCCGGCCCCCTTCGGAAAGCCGATGATCGGCGTATCGGGATGCAGCGCCTTCAGCCGGCGCACGATCTCGGCATTGGGCGCGATAACCCAGCGTTCGAATTGCGCAGGGCTGAGGCTGCCCGCCCAGCTGTCGAACAATTGCACCGCCTCGACCCCGTTTTCGATCTGGCCGGAGAGATAGGTGGTGCTGAGGTCGACAATCGCGTCGATGATCGCCTGGAACGCCGCCGGATCGCCGAACGCCATGCGCCGGGCCGCCGCCTGGTCCTTCGACCCCGCGCCTGCGATCATATAGGTCGCGACCGTCCACGGGCTCCCTGCAAAGCCCAGGAAGGTCGTCTCGGGCGGCAAGGCGTCCGCGACGCGCGCCACGGTGGCATAGACGGGGTCGAGCCGTTGCGGCACGGCCTCGAGCGACGCCAGCGCATGGTCGACGAGCGGCGGGGCGAGCCGTGGGCCTTCGCCGGCCTCGAACCACAGATCCTGTCCCAATGCGTGCGGGATGACGAGGATGTCCGAAAACAGGATCGAACCGTCGAAGCCGAAACGGCGGATCGGCTGCAGTGTCACTTCCGCGGCGGCTTCGGGATCGTAGCACAGCTCGAGGAAACCGCCCTTGGTTTCGCGAAGGGCGCGATATTCGGGAAGATAGCGTCCTGCCTGACGCATCAGCCAGAGCGGCGGCCTGTCTTGCCGCGCCCCGCGCAGCGTCGCGAGCAAGCTCTTACGGGAAGCCATGGCGCGGACCTCTTTCTCTTCCAATATAATATATAAGAATATGGTGGTGGTTTGTTGGCGTGCGAATAGCGCGGCTTTAGGCAGCGCCGCCGCTTTTGCCAACAGCTTGACTCACGCGGTGATGATCTTCGCCAAGGAGTCGCGGCGGGCTTTCCCCCTAATTCACAGCCTGTGGATAAGATGCCTTCGCTGTGGACAAGCCGTGGGGTGGAATCGGTGCCGCCAGGGATGAATCCACCGTGCCGATTTGCTCCCCCCACTTGTCCCGAAACTTATCCACAGCCGGCCCGAACGCTTCATCGCTTGCCTTTTTCTGCGGCTTTGCGCCATGTGCGGCGATGGGCCGGCTCCACCTTCACCTCATATCCGATTCCACGGGCGAAACGCTCGAAAATATCGCCAAGGCGGCGATCGCCCAGTTCGACGATGTCGAAGTGGTCCGCCATTTCTGGCCGATGGTGCGCTCGGAATCGCATCTCGACCGGATCATGGCCGAGGTCGAGGCGAGCCCGGGGATGATCCTGTTCACCCTCGTCAACGGCGACCTGCGCGTCAGCCTCGAACGCCGCGCGCGGGCGCGCGACCTCCCGCTCGTCGCCGCGCTCGACGCGGTGACCGATGCGCTGTCGCAAATGCTGGGGCAGGAAGCCAAGGCGCGCCCCGGCCGTCAGCACCAGCTTGACGCCGCTTATTTCGCGCGGGTCGAGGCGATCCAGTTCACCGTCGCGCACGACGACGGGATCGGCTGGGAAAATTGGGAACAGGCCGATATTGTCCTCGCGGGCGTGTCGCGCACCTCGAAAACCCCGACGAGCATCTATCTCGCCAACCGCGGTTTCAAGACCGCCAACATCCCGATCGTCCCCGAATCACCGCCCCCCGACGCACTCTATCAGCTCAAGAAACCGTTGGTCGTCGGGCTGACCACCGGGCTCGACCGGCTGGTGCAGGTGCGCCGTAACCGGCTGCTCGCGCTCAACCAGGCCCCCGAGACGCCTTATGTCGACGATGAAACCGTCAAGGCCGAACTCGCCTATGCGCGCCGCATGTTCGCCGACAATGGCTGGCCGGTGATCGATGTGACGCGCCGCTCGATCGAGGAAACCGCCGCCGCGGTGATCAAGCTGGTCGAGGACCGCGGCGCGGCATGACCTTGCTCCTCGCCTCGCAAAGCAGCGGCCGCGCCGCGATGCTCCGCGCTGCAGGGCTAACCTTCGAAACCAGCGCCGCGCATGTCGACGAGGAGGCGCTGACCGCGTCGCTGCACGCCGCGGGCCAGACCCCGCGCAACATCGCCGACGCGCTGGCCGAGGCGAAGGCGATCAAGATTTCGTCGCGGCTTCCGGGCGTCACCGTGCTCGGCGCCGATTCGACCCTTGCACTCGATGATGGCGCGATGCTGAGCAAGCCGGAGAGCCCGGTGGAGGCCGCCGACCATCTCCGCCGCCTGTCGGGAACCCGACATCGCCTGTTCAGTGCCGCGGTCGCCGCGCGCGACGGGGCGCCGGTGTGGCGCGCGATCGGCGAAGCGAAACTGTGGATGCGCCCCTTGTCGGACGCCTTCATCGCCGACTATGTCGCGCAAAACTGGGACAGCATCCGCTGGACCGTCGGCTGTTACGAAATCGAGGGGGCGGGGGTGCAATTGTTCGACCGGGTCGAGGGCGATCCCTGGACCATCATCGGCATGCCGATGCTTCCGCTGTTGTCGTGGCTGCGCGCGACCGGGCTGGCGCCATCATGAGCGGCGGCGTTCCTTATGCCGAAGTGATCGGCGACCCGATCGCGCACAGCAAGTCGCCGCTGATCCACGGTTTCTGGCTCAAGGCGCTGGGCCTCAACGGCGATTATCGCCGTGCGCATGTAAAGCCCGACGATCTCGCCGCCTATATCGCCGAACGCCGTAACGATCCCGACTGGCGCGGCTGCAACGTCACCATCCCGCACAAGCTGGCGGTGATGGATTTCGTCGACGATCCCGGCGATGTGCGCGGCACGATCGGCGCGATGAACACGGTGGTGCGCCAGCCGGGCGGCGCGCTGATCGGCACCAACACCGATGCTGCGGGCTTCTATGCGCCGCTCGCCGAACTCGACCTCGAGGGCGCGCCGGTCGTCGTCGTCGGTGCCGGCGGCGCGGCGCGGGCGGTGCTGTTTGCGCTCGCCCGCGCGAAGGTCGGGCCGGTCACCATCCTCAACCGCAGTCCGTTGAAAGCCATGGGCCTGCTCGCGACCTTCGGTCTCAAGGGCGACGTCGTTGCGCTCGATGCCGCCCTGCCCCCGGCTGCGCTGCTGGTGAACAGCAGCAGCCTGGGCATGACCGGCCAGCCGCCGCTCGACCTCGACCTGTCGCCGCTCGCCGACGACGCGATCGTCTATGATCTCGTCTATGCGCCGCTCAAGACCGGCCTACTGCGCGCTGCCGAGTCGCGCGGACTCGACACGGTCGATGGCCTCGACATGCTGATCGGCCAGGCCGCACTCGCCTTCGAGCTCTTCTTCGGCAAGGCGCCGCCCGAGGGACGTGACGAAGAATTGCGCGCGTTGCTCACCGCATGAGTCACTACAAGCATCCCGCGTCGCGGCTCCGCCGTCCCTTCCTTCTCGGCCTCACCGGGTCGATCGGCATGGGCAAATCGACGGCGGCAAAGATGTTCATCGCCGAGGGCATCCCTGTGTTCGACGCCGATGCCGAGGTGCACCGACTGCAGGGTCCCGGCGGCGCGCTCGTTGCCGCGATCGAGGCGCGCTTTCCCGGCACCACCGGGTCGAACGGCGTGGACCGGCAAAAGCTCGGCGCGCAAGTGCTTGGCAATATGCACGAACTCGCCGCGCTCGAGGCGATCGTCCACCCCGCGGTCGGTCGGGCACAGAAACGCTTCCTCGCCCGGCACCGCGCGCGCGACGTCGTCGTGCTCGATGTCCCGCTGTTGTTCGAAAAGGGCGGCTGGCGACGCGTCGGCGCGATCGCCGTCGTCTCGGCCCCCGCCTGGATGCAGCGCAAGCGTGTGATGCGGCGGCCGGGCATGACCGCCGCGAAGCTGAAGGCGATCCGCCGGCTCCAGGTCCCCGACCGCGTCAAGCGCGCGCGCGCCGATTTCATCATCGAAACGGGTCGCCCGAAAAGCGCGACGCATCGCCAGATTCGCGCCATCGCCTCTTGTTTCCATGCCCGATAGGGTCAATATTGCGGGTTCGATGCGAGAGATTATCTTCGATACGGAAACCACGGGGCTCGACCCCAGAACCGGGGACAGGCTGGTCGAAATCGGGTGCATCGAACTGGTCGACCGCCGCGAAACCGGTCAGAGCTTCCACGCCTATTTCAACCCCGAACGCGACATGCCCGCCGCCGCCGAAGCGGTCCATGGGCTGTCGATCGGTTTCCTGTCGGACAAGCCGCTGTTCGCGGCGCGCGTCGACGATCTGCTCGAATTTCTCGGCGATGCACCGCTGGTCGCGCATAATGCGGTATTCGATTTCGGCTTCGTCAACGCCGAACTCGCACGCGCCGGGCGTCCGGCGCTCGACATGACGCGTATGTGCTGCACGGTGCAGATGGCGCGCAAGCTTCACCCCGGCGCCAAGCACAGCCTCGATGCGCTGTGTACGCGTTACGGCATCGACCGCAGCCACCGCGTCAAGCATGGCGCGTTGCTCGACGCGGAACTGCTCGCGCATCTCTATATCGAAATGACCGGCGGGCGGCAGATCGGACTCGGGCTCGCCGCCAGGCCGACGGCGCAGGTGGCCTCGTCGCTGGCGGCAGCCGCCGCCGCATCTTCCTCACCCGACCAACCATGGCGCGAACCGCGCCCGCATATGGCATCGGCCGCCGAACTGGCGCGCCATGCCGAATTTGTCACGGGGCTCAACCAGCCGCTGTGGCTCGATACGGTGTGATGGCCATTCCCTGACCATCGCGCCGGCCAAGAAGGAGAAGAAAAATGGAAATCCGCGTCTCTGGCCACCAGATCGAAACCGGCGAAGCGCTGCAGTCGCACGTGTCGGATCGGATGAACGCGATTGCCGACAAATATTTCTCCCGCGCGATCGGCGCGCACGCCACCTTCGGCAAGGGGCCGCACGACAGTTTTCAGTGCGACATCGTCGCGCATGTGATGCAGGGCCTCGTACTCAAGGGGCATGGCCAGGCGCAGGACGCCCATGTCGCTTTCGAGGGCGCGGCCGAACGCATCGAAAAACAGCTCCGCCGCTACATGCGCCGGCTGAAGGACCGCAACGGGTCGGGGGCACCCTCGCCGACGGTCGACGAGATCCAGGACAATGCCAGCTACATCGTTTTCGACAGCGGCAGCGAGGAAGAGGATGCGGGCGACGCCCCCGCGATCATCGCCGAAACGCGCGTCGATATTCCCAGCAGCAGCGTCTCCGACGCGGTGATGATGCTCGACCTCAGGAACACCAACGCGCTGCTCTTCGTCAACAGCAAGACCGGCGCACACAACATGGTCTATCGCCGGACCGACGGCACCATCGGCTGGGTCGAACCGCAATAGGACTGGATTTTCTCCGCCATCCGGCCTAAGGGCCGCGCCCAACGATACACCCAAAGGTGCCGGGGCCGGCATGGCGGGGGCCGTCACGACGATCCGCGAACGATTGCCGTCAGGGCGACCTGGGCGCTGGCCGGGCTGTTTGAGATTTGACCAAAAAGATGAACCTATCTTCCCTTCTTTATCCCGCGACCGTGCGCGCGCATGTTCAGCTCGATTCGAAAAAGGCGCTGTTCCCGTTCGTCGGCGAACTCGCGGCGCGTTCGCTCGGACTCGATTCGGGCGAGGTCAGCGAAGCCCTGCTCGAACGCGAGCGGTTGGGGTCGACCGGCTTTGGCCGCGGCATCGCTTTGCCGCACGCCAAGATGGCCGATCTCACCGGGGTGCGCGGCCTGTTCCTTCAGCTGTCGCGGCCGATCGATTTCCAGGCCGTCGACGGCCTGCCGGTCGACCTGCTGTTCGTGCTGCTCTCGCCGCTCGATGCCGGCGCCGACCATCTGAAGGCGCTCGCCGGCGTCTCGCGCATGCTTCGCAACGAGGCGATCGCCGACCGGCTGCGCGGCGCGAAGAGCGACGAAGCGCTATATGCGCTGCTCGCCGACAGCGAAACGCGTGACGCGGCCTGACGCCTCGACGTTGTCGGAAACCCCCGCATGACGCGGCTGACCAGCCGCTTCCTGATCGATCTTCTGCTCCGCCGCACCGACGCGGCGGGCGGCTTCGCGACGATTCTCGCCTCGGGCGACGCCCAATCGGGGGTGATATTGATCCAGTGCCGCGCGCGCGGCGCGGTCGGACCGCTGCTCGAACGGCGTTTTTCCATGACCGGCGCTTATATGTGGGAAGATGTCGGCGCATCGGCCGGCGATGATGAAGCGGCACGCACCGCTTATCTCGACCGGCGCAAAAAAGCCGATCCCGACCTCTGGATCGTCGAACTGGACATCGCGGATGCGCCACGACTCGTCGCCGAGTGGGCCGAACTGGCTTGACATTGTTGCGGCGCACAATAAGTGGCGCCGACAGATTAACGCGTAGGTCGTCCCGTGGGTTGCATCGGCTTCAAGTCGAGAGACCCGGCAAACGGTTCGGACACGCAGTCGGATGATGGCCGCAGGCGGGTACAGAAACTAAGTCCCCCGCCTGTTTTTCTTTGGCCCGTCAGCCGCCCTTTTGACGGATTTTATGAGTCGCATTTTGAACGTCGCCAGCGTGGCCGCCGTCGGCATGACCGTCGCCACCATGCTGTTCGTTGCGGAACCCGGTTTCGCCAAGAATCTGGCTTTTGATGCCAGCCTGCCCGTGTTGAGCCTGCCCGGCGCCGATGTGCCCGAACTGCTCCAGAAGGCGGATCTGCCGACCGACACGACGGTCGATACCCCCGATACCATCGAAGACCGGCCCGCCGTCGAACCGATCCCGGCTCCGGTGACCGCCGAATCGCTGGCCGCGCTCGTCGCCACGACGTCGCGTCCGGCGACGCTCGATCCCGAACTGCGCTGCCTTGCCGGTGCGGTCTATTTCGAATCGCGCGGCGAATCGCTCGTCGGCCAGCTTGCGGTCGCGCATGTCGTGATCAACCGCGCGCAGTCGGGCCGCTTCCCGACCAGCCTGTGCGGCGTCGTCCATCAGCCGAGCCAGTTCAGCTTCGTGCGCGGCGGCAAGATGCCGGCGATCCGCGAATCGTCGACCCTGTGGTCGAACGCGGTCGCGATCGCACAGATCGCCCGCGACGGCAGCTGGAAGAACCAGGCGCCCGGCGCGCTCTTCTTCCACGCCCGCCACGTCTCGCCCGGCTGGCGCAAGACGCGCATCGCGCAGATCGATAATCACATCTTCTATCGCTGACGATGGCACGGGGTGCGCCCGCGCATCCCGTTCATTGCCAATCCAGATTCGCTGGCGCATGGTGGGCGCATGAAGCTTCATCTTAATGCCGCCCTGCTCGGTGCAGCGGCGCTGGCTCTCGGCGGTTGCGCAACTGTTGTTCCGCCCGTCGAAGTCACGCGTTTTCACAACGCGGTTCCCGGCTGGGCACCCGGCACCCGCTACGCCATCGCGACCGCGCCTGTCGACGGTCCGGGCGCTGGCATGCCGTCGATCGAGTGGAACAGCTACCGCACGGCAGTCGACCAGCAATTGCAGCGGCAGGGCCTTGTCGCCGCGGGGTCGGGCGACAGCGCGCCCTTGCTCGTGCGTATCGGTTTCGATCGCAGCGAACGGGTGAGCGGCGGCGGCAACTCGCCGGTGTCGGTCGGCGTCGGCGGTTCGACGGGCGGCTATCGCTCGGGGGTCGGGCTTGGCGTCGGTTTCAGCTTCGGCGGCGGACCGCGCCGCATCTATGATCTGCAACTGTCGGTGCGCATCGACGATGCCGCTTCGGGTAACGCCTTGTGGGAAGGCCGCGCGATCGCCGCCGTCCCGGCCAAGGCGCCCGCCGCGCAGCCGTCGCTCGCCGCGGCAAAATTGGCCGGTGCCTTATTCAAGGACTTCCCCGGCGAATCGGGACGCACTATCAGCGTCCCATGACCATCAGCATCGACGCCGCTTTCGACAGCGGCAATATCGTCGTGGAGTCGCTCGCCGGCACCACCGCCCGGCTCTCGATCCGCAAGGACCGCGAATCCGATTTCTTCCAGTGGTTCCATTTCCGCGTCGGTTGCGCCGTCGGCGATGCGCTGGAACTCAGCATCACGGGTTTGGCGAACTCGGCCTATCCCGACGGCTGGCCCGATTATGCGGTGTGCGCCAGCACCGACCGTGAGCATTGGTTCCGGCTCGACACCGATTATGACGCGGCCGCCAACGGCGGGTCGCTGATCGTCCGCCACACCGCCGAAAGCCCGATCCTGTGGGTCGCCTATTTCGCACCCTATTCGATGGAGCGGCACCACGACCTGATCGCCTGGGCGGCCGAATGCGAAGGTGTCACCTATCGCCGCCTCGGCCACAGCCTCGAAGGCCAGCCGATCGATTGCCTCGAAATGGGCACTGGCGACACGCAGGTCTGGCTCTATGCGCGTCAACATCCGGGCGAGAGCATGGCCGAATGGTGGATCGAAGGCGCGCTCGAAAAGCTCACCGATCCCGCCGATCCGCACGCGCGCTCGCTGCTTGCCAAATGTCGCTTTCACATCGTGCCCAACATGAATCCCGACGGGTCGCGCCGCGGCCATTTGCGTACCAATTTCGCCGGCGTGAATCTCAACCGCGAATGGCACGAACCGACCGCCGAACGCAGTCCCGAAGTGCTCTGCGTCCGCAATGCGATGGATGAGACCGGCGTCGACTGGGCAATGGATGTCCATGGCGACGAAGCGATCCCGGCGGTCTTCTTCGCGGGCTTCGAAGGCATCCCGTCGCTTAAGCCCGAGCAGCAGGACAAATATAAGGCGTTCCAGGCTGCGCTCGCCGCCGCGACGCCCGATTTTCAGGTCGACCTCGGCTATGTCGAATCGGCGCCGGGCAAGGCCAACCTCAGCATGTCGACGACCCAGCTCGCCGAACGGTTCGGCGCGGTGTCGATGACGCTCGAAATGCCGTTCAAGGACAATCGCGACCTGCCCGACCCGGTGCAGGGCTGGTCGCCCGAACGCTCGAAGCTGCTTGCGCACGCTTGCCTGTCGACGCTGGACCAGATGCTGTGATGCCCGACGGGGGCGGCTGGCATATCGTCGAGGACGATCTGTCGGGCGCCCCTATCCGCGCGCTGCTCGAACAACATTTCGCGGGCATGCTGGCGAATTCGCCGGCGGGCAGCTGCCACTTCCTCGATTTCGATGGCCTGCGTGCGGGCGATGTGACCTTCTGGTCGATCCATCATGGCGACGATCTTTCCGGATGCGGCGCGCTGAAGATGCTTGATGGCCGGCATGGCGAGGTCAAGTCGATGCGCACGCATGACGCTTTCCTCAGGCAGGGCGTCGCGGCGCTTATGCTCGACCATATCATCGCCGAAGCGCGCGGGCGCGGGGCCGAAAGGCTCAGCCTCGAAACCGGCTCAAGCTCCGCCTTTGAACCCGCGCTCGCGCTCTATCGGCGCTACGGCTTCGAAGACTGCGAACCCTTCGCCGATTACAGGCCCGACCCGTTCAGTCGTTTCATGACACGATCGCTTTGAAAGGGGTTCGCGCAAAGACGCAAAGACACGAAGAAGACGCTCCGGGCCGATAGACCCTTTTCTTCTTGGGCGATGCGTTTGGCGCTGCGTTGTGGGAAAAGGCCGCTTCGCGGCAGGCACGACCTCTTTGCGTCTTTGCGTTTTTGCGCGAAACAAAAACGCGACACTTGCGCCACACCACAACCCGGCGAGGCCAATGCCCAAATGAAAACGGGGTCCGGAAGGAACTCCGGACCCCGCTCATAACCCCGAGGGGTTTGGACAATCGGGCGCGTTACGCGGCCTTCTTGTCCTCGATCACCGGCTGCGCGCCGCCGATCGCGATCTTGTGCGGCTTCATCGCCTCGGGCACTTCGCGGACCAGGTCGATGGTCAGCAGGCCGTCGGCGAGGTCGGCCTCGCTCACCCGCACGAAATCGGCGAGCTGGAAGCGGCGTTCAAAGGCGCGCGTCGCGATGCCGCTGTACAGCAGCTGACGGCCGTCGCCCTCACCCGGCGTCGCCTTGCGGCCGCTGACGGTCAGCATATTCTGCTGCGCGGTGATATCGATCTCGCCCGACTTGAAACCCGCGACCGCCACGGTGATGCGGAAATGATCGTCGGCAACCTTCTCGATGTCGAACGGCGGATAATTTTCGGCGCCCGAACCGCTCGTTTCCAGAAATTCGAACAGGCGGTCGAAACCGACGGTCGAACGGCGATAGGGGGTCCAGTCGAAGCTGTTGCGCATGGGTCTTTCTTCCTTTGATAAGCGAAGTCAGGGACCGCGGCGCGTGCCGCGATCGCCACCCGGTCCCTTCCTGGCGACCGGATGATCCGAATCTGGTGGCGGGCGAAACCATTTCAAGAGGGGCGTTGGCCTTCGTCCGAAAGCCACGCTAAGGGGGCGGCGAATCGTCGCTAGAAGGACCATCCATGCCGCAGCTCATCCTCATCCGCCACGGCCAGTCGCAGTGGAACCTCGAAAATCGCTTCACCGGCTGGTGGGACGTCGATGTCACCGAAAAGGGCGCCGCCGAGGCATGGGCCGCGGGCGAGCTGATGAAGGAAAAGGGTATCGCCCCCGACCTTTCCTTCACCTCGGTGCAGTCGCGCGCGATCAAGACGCTCAACCTCGCGCTCGAGGCGATGGGGCGCTTGTGGCTGCCGGTGACCAAGGATTGGCGTCTCAACGAGCGCCACTATGGCGGCCTCACCGGGCTCGACAAGGCCGAAACCGCGGCAAAGCATGGCGATGAACAGGTCAAGATCTGGCGCCGCAGCTTCGACATCCCGCCGCCGCCGCTCGACGCCGGCTCGCCCTACGACCTCGCGAGCGATCCGCGTTATGCCGGCATCGCCATCCCCGCGACCGAAAGCCTGAAAGACACGATCGCGCGTGTCCTGCCCTATTATCAGGCCGAAATCGAACCGCAGCTCGCGGCGGGCAAGACGGTGCTGATCTCGGCGCACGGCAACAGCCTGCGCGCGCTCGTGAAACATCTGTCGGGCATTTCGGACGCCGACATCACCGGGCTCGAAATCCCGACCGGCCAGCCGATCGTCTACGAACTGAACGACGACCTGACCGCGCGCGAACGCTATTATCTGAGCGAGAAATAATCGACCTCGTCATTGCGAGGAGCGAAGCGACGCGGCAATCCAGAGTGGCACAGGACCAGGCTGGATTGCTTCGCTTCGCTCGTAATGACGGGGAGGGACTCGGTTAAAGCGTCCCGGTCACCGTCAGCTGGACATATTGCCCGAACTTGCGCTGGCGGCTCTCGCTGAACGCGATCGGCCCGTCGCGCCGTTCGACGAAGACGGTGCGGTCGAAGCCGTCCTTCATCCCCGCAAGGTTGCGGTACGACAGCTTCACCGTGAAGCCCGCGACATTCTTGTGCTCGACAAAGGCGGTGACGAAGGGCCCGACCGTATATTCCTTCTCGACCGCGTCGAGCCGCAGCCCGGGGCTGAAGCGCTCGTCGAAATAACCGCCGCCCCAGGCGAAATTGGTGCCTGGCACGTCGTGGCGCAGGCTGAGATCGGCGACATAGTCCTGCCCGAAGCTCTGATCGCGCCACTGGTCGGTCAGCGGGTCGCGCACACGGTTTCGGCGCCAGGTCACATCGGCGTTGATCCGCGCGCCCTTCCACCCCAGCGGGTCGAGCAGCAACGTGCCCTTGGTGGTGACGCGATAGAGGTGCGCCCCCGGCAGATTGCCGCGCCCCTCTTCGGTCGGCGACAGCGGCACCTGATCGACCAGGTCCTGCGCATAGCCATAGGCGAAAGCGACCGACGCGTTGCCCCAGCGTCCCATGTCCTGCACGAATTCCAGCTCGCTGCGGTTGACGATCGGCGGGACGAGCTGGCCGTTGCCGCCATTGCCCTGCCCGTTCGCGACGTCGACCGAGCTGGCGAAGTCGAAGAAGTTGAGCTGGTCGACGCGGCGCTGGACGAACCAGTTGATGGTGGTCTTCGGCCCCACCTTCCACGCCAGCGCGAACTTGCCCTTCGGCCGGATGAAGCTGCGCGTCAGCCCGCCGGGCCCCGATGAGGTCAGTTCGCTATATTCGGCGGCAAGGTTCAGCTGGGCGGTCAGGTTCGGCGCGAGCGCGCGGCCCCAGGTGAGCGAGGCTTCGCTGCGCTTTTCCTCGACCTTGGTCCGCTCGCCGCCAAAGGCGACCGGCAGAAAGCTGCCATCGGGCTGCAACTTCGCAAATTCGGCATCGACGTCGAGGGTGTTATAGGCGCCCTCCAGCGCGATCTGCCAGTCGGTGCCGCCCGCAGTGCGCCAGCTATATTCGCCGCGCAGGATCGATTCGCCTTCATCGGCGGTCTGGCTGAAACGCTCGCCCGACCGGCCGCCGATCGCGCGATCGACGATGAACGTATCGACGAACGGACTATGCTCGAACCGATAAAGGCTGATCAGCTTGAGTCGGCCCTTGCCCAGCCCCATTTCATAGTCGCCGCCGATATCGAAATTATGCTCGTCTTCGGTAAAGCGGAAATCTTCCGATACGCGCCCGAAGCCCGGCTGCACCGATGTGCCACGCACCGATTCGCGCAGATTCTGCAGCTGGCCGCCAAGGTTGAAATTCCACTTGTTGCCGTTCGCGGTCGTACGCGCGAGCGCCGCCGACAGCCGCGGCCGGTCGCCGTCATAGGCGCCGAATTCGTCGCGCACGAACATCAGGTCGCCATTGCCGTCGAACCGCTGCTCGGGACCCCAATGGCCGCTGCGATTCGCCTCATTCTTCAGGCTCAGTGTGACCTGCGTACCGTTCAGCTTGCCCGTCGTCGAAATCTCGCCGTTCAGCCAATTGTCCTCGATCCGCGGGCGCCATTCGGGCTGCCAGCGGATCGTCGTCTTGAACCCGCCGCCGGCCCCTGCGCCCGCGACCAGCACGACATTGGCGACCCGCCCGGTCAGCCCGGGCACGTTCAGGCTCGCACCGTCGACGATGTCGATATAGGCGACCTGCGTCGCGGTGATCCGTGCCAGCGCGGTGCGCGCGTCGGTCGTCTTGCTTGCGATGCGCTCGCCGTTGATCAGCACGTTCTCGGTCGCCTGCCCCAGCCCGCGATCGCCGCCATTGGTGCCGGTGACGATCAGGAAGCCGGGGACCTTCTCGACCATGTCGAGCGCGGTGCGCGGGGCAAAGCGGGTGAAGTCGGCGGGGTTGTAACGCTCGGCGCTGCCGACCGGCGCGGGGATCGCGGCGGGCGCGTCGCCGGTCGGTTCCTGCGCCCAGACGGGTGCGGCCGACGCCAACAGCATCGCCGCGAACGACGCTCGACAAATAAAGGCCGACATGACTTCCCCCAACCGCGCCGCGATCGAAGTGCAGCCCGTCCCTTGTGCGAATAGTTCGCAATAATGAAGTTTCGTTACAATGTCTACCAACGCCCCGTGCTGTTCGACGAGCGACACGACCGCGCGGCGCGCCATGTGGTCTTGCGTCCGGCGAAATTTGCGACATGATGTCAGCAAATTGCGGGGGTGAAGGTGCGGATTTTTGGGTCGATGCTGCTGGTGGCTGCGCTCGCGCAGGCGCCGGCGAATGCCGAGGATGATCAGATCGAGCGCGGGCCGGTGCCCGACTGGGTTGTTCCGTCCGAATTGATGCCCGTCCCCGAGGACGCCGGCGGGCTGCTCTTCGTGCGGCGCCAGGATGTGCTGGCGCATCTCGATGCCCGGGGGCAGGCGCAATATGTCGGCTATCGAACCCGCATCCTGCATTCCAACGCACTGCAACTCGGCAATATCTCGATCAGTTGGAAGCCTGTTTCGGGTCCACCGGTCGTGCATCTGATCAAGCTGCACCGCGGCGACGAGGCGATTGACGTCCTCGAAAACACCTCGTTCGAGATCTTGCGCCGTGAGGACCAGCTCGAAGCCGCCCAACTCGACGGCGTGCTGACGGCGGTGTTGCGCATACCGGACCTGCGCGTCGGCGATGAAATCGAAGTCGGCCTGACGACGCGTGCAGACGACCCGACGCTGGCGAAGAATGATTCGGGTTTGCTGTTCATCGTCGACAGTCCGCCGCCCGGGCGCACCCGGCTCGGACTCAGCTGGGAGGAGGGGTTCAAGCCGCGAATCCGGATGACGCCGGACATGACCGCGGTCGCGCACTCCGGCGCCAGCGGGATAGACTTCCCGTTCGACAACCCCCCGATCAAGACGCCGGCGAAGGATGCGCCCCCGCGTTTCCAGTGGCAACGCGTCGTCGAATATAGCGATTTCGCCGATTGGTCGGCCGTGTCGCGGCACTTTTCTCCGCTTTTCGCCAAGGCGGCGCATATTCCAGAGGGATCGCCGCTCAAGGCTGAAGCGCGCCGGATTGCGGCGGCGCATGTGCAGCCGACCGACCGTGCAGCTGCGGCGCTCAAGCTGGTTCAGCAGGATGTCCGCTACATCTATGTCGGGCTGGGCACTGGGAATCTGACCCCCGCCAGCGCGGACGAGACCTGGCAACGGCGATATGGCGACTGCAAGGGCAAGACGGCCTTGCTGCTTGGGCTGCTTGCCGAACTGGGGATCGAGGCCGAGCCGGTGCTCGTGAACAACCAGGGCGCCGACGACGGCCTCGATGCGCGGCTCGCCAATCCGGCCCTGTTCGACCATGTCCTGGTTCGCGCGCGGATCGACGGGACCAGCTATTGGCTCGACGGCACGCTGCCGCCTGTCGCCGTTCCGACGACCGATCCCGTCATCGCCTATCGCTGGGTCCTGCCGCTCAGCGCGAAGGGGAACGCGATCGAGCAGCGCGCCTGGAAACCCGCTGCGACGCCCGACGAGATCACCCTCTATGAAATCGACGCGCGCGCGGGTTTCGACGTGCCGGCGCAGGTGACGAACACCACGATCACACGCGGCATAGCGGGTTTGCAGCAGCAGGCCCAATTATCCAGCGTCACGTCCGACCAGTTGCTGGCCGGGATGCGCCAGCAGATTGTCGGCAGCACTTGGCAGTCGGTTGACGAGGTGAAATGGCGCTACGATCAAAAGGCCGGCGCCAGCATTCTGACCATTCGCGGCAGCTGGGATGTCGACTGGGACAAGGATTCGCGTTTCGGGCGAAGCTACTCGCTGCCCGGCGGCGGCTTCAACCCGCCCGCGAAGCGCGTCCGGCCGCCCGACCAGGACCAGGGGCTGCCATATTATGCCAAGCCCGAATTCGATTGCCGGGTGACGACGGTCCGGCTGCCGTCGGGCACCGATCCGGCACACTGGACGCACAAGTCGGGTTTCGACACGCACATCTTCGGCATGAACTATTATCGCGCGTTCGATGTTCGCGACGGATCGGTCCGTATGATCCGCGGGCGGCGCGTCGACAGCCCCGAAATCGACGCTGCCAGCGCGCGGCAGGACAATGGCCGTATCGCCGCCTTCGACAACAGCATGGCGTGGATCTTCTACAGCCCCAATGGCGGTGCCAGTCCGAATCCGGACCGCAAGGTCGTTCCGGCGACCTATGATATCGACTGGACCGCCGATCAGGTCCCCTGCCTGTCGCCCGCGGCGATCAGTCGCGCAGCAGCTCGTTGATCCCGGTCTTGGCGCGCGTCTTGGCATCGACGCGCTTGACGATCACCGCGCAATAGAGCGACGGCCCCGGCGTGCCGTCGGGCAGTGGCTTGCCGGGCAGCGATCCCGGCACGACGACCGAATATGCGGGGACTTCGCCGATGAAGATTTCGCCCGTCGCGCGGTCGATGATCTTGGTCGAGGCACCGAGGTAGACGCCCATCGACAGCACCGCGCCCTCGCGCACGATCACGCCCTCGGCGACCTCGGCGCGCGCGCCGATGAAGGCGCCGTCCTCAATCACCACCGGTCCCGCCTGCAGCGGTTCCAATACGCCGCCGATCCCCGCACCGCCCGACAGATGGACGTTGGCGCCGATCTGCGCGCAGCTGCCGACCGTCGCCCAGGCGTCAACCATCGACCCCTCGCCGACATAGGCGCCGATATTGACGAAGCTCGGCATCAGCACCGCGCCCTTGCTGATGAAGGCGCCGCGGCGGACGATCGAGCCGGGGACGGCGCGGAAGCCCGCATCGCGAAAACGGTTCTCGCCCCAGCCGGCGAATTTCGACGGCACCTTGTCCCACCAGGTCGCGCCGCCGGCGCCGCCCTCGATGACCTCCATGTCGTTGAGGCGGAAGGACAGCAGCACCGCCTTCTTCAACCACTGGTTCACCTGCCAGGTGCCGCCGGCGTCGCGTGTCGCGACGCGATAGCGGCCGTCGTCGAGCCCCGCGAGCGCGGTCTCGACCGCCTCGCGCACCGCGCCCTGCGTCGTCAGGCCCAAAGTGTCGCGCGCATCCCAGGCGGCTTCGATGGTCGATTGCAGGTCGGTCGTCATGAAATCCCCCAGGGTGTCGGCAAAGTGTCGAGCCAGTCCGAAATGTCGTTCACATGGAAATCGACCTGGTCCGGCAGGTGGTCGCGATGGCCGCTTTCGCTGCCATTGTCCAGCCACACGGTGGTCATCCCCAGCGCCTTCGCCGGGGTCAGGTTGCGCGCCATATCCTCGACGAACAGGCTGCGTTTGGGGTCGATGCCCAGATGGTCGACCATCATCCGATAGGCGGCCGGATCGGGCTTGGGCGTGTAGCGCGTGGCGCGAATGTCGCAGACGCCGTCGAACAGGTCGGCGATGCCGCGCGCCGCCAGCACCCGCGCTGCATAATCGGCATCGGCGTTGGTGAAGATCAGCCGTCGTCCGGGCAGCCGCTCGAGTCCCGCGCGCAGCCGCGCGTCCGGCGCGATGCGGTCGAGCGCGATAGCATGGACGTCGACCAGGAAATCCTCGGGATGAACGCCATGATGGCGCATCAGCCCGGCCATCGTCGTGCCATGGTCGTGGAAATATTGCTTCTGCACCCGCCGCGCCTCGATGGCGTCGACGCCCAGCAGCCGCATGATGAACGCGCCCATGCGCGCGTCGATCAGGTCGAACAGCTGCGCCGACGGCGGGTAGAGCGTGTTGTCGAGATCGAAGATCCACGTATCGATATCGGCGAGGCGCTCGGTCATGTGGCGGCGCTTAACGATCGGGCGCGTCGCGGGCAAGCCACCCTCCCCCTTCGGCACCCCGGGCTTGACCCAGGGTCCCGCTTGGCCTTCAAACCGGCGGGACCCCGGGTCAGGCCCGCGGTGACGACATCATCAGACGACAGGGGACGCTGCATGAACAAGACCTTCCTCCCGCTCCTGCTGCTCGGCACGGCGCTCGCCGCGCCCGCCGCCGCGCAGACCGCCCGCACGGTCATCCACGCCGGCCATCTGATCGCCGAACCGGGCAAGCCCGCGAAGAGAGCCGCGACGATCATCATCGAGAACGGCCGGATCGTCTCGATCGCCGACGGCCACCAGCCCGCCGACGCTGGCGCGACCCTGATCGACCTTAGCGACAAATATGTCCTCCCCGGGCTGATCGACAGCCATGTCCATCTCACCAGCGACGCCGGTGGTCTCGCCGGGCAGCTGGAAGAAATCACCCTCAGCCCCGCCGCGCAGGCCTTCAATGCCGAGGTCAACGGCATGAAGACACTGCGCGCGGGCTTCACCACGGTGCGCAACCTCGGCGACGGCGACGGCGCGACGCTCGCTCTCAGGGATGCGATCGCCGCGGGCAAGGTGCAGGGGCCGCGCATCGTCGATGCCGGCAATGCGATCTCGGGCAGCGCCGGGCATATGGACGGTTCGCTCGGTTATCGCGACGAGCTCAAGTCCTTTTTCGCGGGCGCGGGCAACACCTGCAACGGCGCCGACGATTGCCGCCGCGCGGTGCGTCATCAGGTCGGGCGCGGTGCCGACGCGATCAAATTCGCCTCGACCGGCGGGGTCAACAGCCGCATCGGCGCCGGCCTCGGCAAGCAGATGTTCGACGACGAGGCGCAGGCGATCGTCGATACGGCACATATGTTCGGGAAAAAGGTCGCGGTCCACGCGCATGGCGCCGACGGCATCCGCCTCGCGCTCGTCGCCGGCGCCGATTCGATCGAACATGGCACAATCCTCGACGAGGCGACGATCGCGCTGTGGGCAAAATCGAAGACCTATTATGTCCCGACATTGTCGACCGTGAACGGGTACAAGGAACGCATCGCCGCCAATGCCGCGGCCTATGAGCCCGACGTGCTGGCGAAGATCCAATGGCGCATTTCGATCACCGGCAAGAGCCTCGAACAGCTTGTCCCGCGCGGCGTGCGCATCGCCTTCGGCACCGACGCCGGCGTCTCGAAGCACGGCCGCAACGGCGACGAATTCGAACTGATGGTCCAGCATGGCATGACGCCCACTGAGGCGCTCAAGGCCGCGACGGTCAATGCCGCCGACCTGCTCGGCCTCTCGAACGAGATCGGCACCATCACGCCGGGCAAGAGCGCCGACATCATCGCGGTCGCCAGCGACCCGATCGCCGATGTGCGGGTGCTCAAAAAGGTCGATTTCGTGATGGCGCGGGGGACGGTGGTAGAATGATCTTAACGGGTGGGGTGTTTAGATCGGGCCTTGTCCAACAGCGAAGGCAGGTCGATGCATTTTACCCGGAGCGTGGCGGCGCTGGCCCTTCTTTCGATCGCCGCCTGGG
This sequence comes from Sphingopyxis sp. GW821-FHT02C12, assembly GCF_059421785.1. NCBI lineage: Bacteria > Pseudomonadati > Pseudomonadota > Alphaproteobacteria > Sphingomonadales > Sphingopyxidaceae > Sphingopyxis > Sphingopyxis sp. GW821-FHT02C12. The sequence goes on along the minus strand of NZ_JBWKVQ010000001.1, from coordinate 1,209,155 downwards.
CGGAAAACCCCGATGCGGCATGCCAGGGCGATGCGGTGATTGCGGCGCTTACCAAGGGCATCACCGAAAAAGCGATCACCGGCGCGCAGCAAATGGCCGATCACCGCATGCGCGGGTCGGGCGCGACGCTGTCGGCTTTTCGATCCGTCGCCGATCGTTTTGAATTGAGTGTCACGAAGGCGCGGGTGATCGAAAAGGGTCCCCACGCGGCGCGGCGCTGTGCGGGGCGGCTGTCGATCACCGTGCCGGAGGATGTCCTGACCAAAGCGGACAATGTCGCTGCGATGCTGGGCAAGGGCGACATCCAGGCTCTTGCCAAAGCGGAAGGCGTCGACCTGAAGGGCACGACCTTCCGGACCGACGTCGATTATTCCATCGCGGGAGGCGACGGCGGCGCGGTGGCCGAGCCCGAACGCGGGACGAGATTTGTTAGTCTGGTCCGCGACCTTCTGGTTGCTGCGGTGCTTGATCGGCATATCCGGTCCGAATATGATGCGATCCGCGAGGAAGAGCGGGTCCGCGCCGATGCACGGGCGATGGCGGAGGATCCCGACCGAGCCGACGAATTGGCCGAACTTCTCGAGCGTGAACGACAGGCCCATGCCGAAGATGACGCCGATGGCGTTGCCGCCGCCGCCGAACGCGCGGCAGCCGTCTCCGAGGCGGCGGCGCGCGGGCTATGATGCGGCGTGGACCGTTCCAGGCTGGCTTCGTTTCGCTTGTAAGGGCTAGGCTTCAGCCGGTGATCGCGGCTTTCAACGGCAGCCATCGCTCCAGCTTCACCGCATAGCGAGTCGTATTCGCTGCGCTGCTCGACGGCAGATCGATCACCGCCACAGCGTCCAGCACCGGCAACTGCCGCCGCCCGATCGCCGCTGCCTTGCCGCCGTTGAACGCGACCGTCCGCAATTCGGGCAGCGTTGCGACCAGCGCCGCCAGATCGTGCGCTTCGACCCCGCGAATCTCGCTGTCGCTGCTCGACCGCCGTTCGGCGGTGCGGATCACGTCCCACAGGCCGACACGCGCTTCACGCAGCGCCGCGAGTCGCGCGTCATAACCCATCGTCGCCAGCGGCCGGTCGACCACCTCGCCCACGAGGCGCCAGAACTGGTTCGTCGGATGCGCATAATAGCGCCGTTCGGCGAGCGAGCGGGCGCCGGGCAGGCTGCCGAGGATCAGCAGGCGGGTGTCGGGCGCGACATGCGCGGCGAAGCTGGCGTGGCGGACGGGCGGCATCGCCACCCGATAGCCCGCCCCGCCCGGCGCAACAATCTTGCTCACCCCTTGACCCTCAGGGGAATCGCCGCTAGGGGCCGCGTCGATCGAAAGCGGCGCTTAACCGCCACTTCCGGTTACAACAGCGCTTGAACATTGCTGGCGCGGATGGAGCCTCCGGAAGATCCTTGTGATCCGCCGGGGTCTTTTGCTGTTACAAGGTCGCCCGTTTTCCGCGGTTTTCCGTGGGGTCCGGTCGATGTTTCATCCACCGCAGCACAGTAACCGTTCGCTTTGATGGGCGGACATTTAAAGGTGAAGCATTCATGCCCACGATCAACCAGCTGGTCCGCAAGGGCCGGACTCCCCAGAAGGTGAAGTCCAAGGTCCCGGCGATGGACGCAAACCCGCAGAAGCGCGGCGTTTGCACCCGAGTCTATACGACCACCCCGAAAAAGCCGAACTCGGCGCTCCGCAAGGTTGCCAAGGTCCGCCTGACCAACCAGCGCGAAGTCATCACTTACATCCCCGGCGAAGGCCACAACCTCCAGGAACACAGCGTTGTGCTGATCCGCGGCGGTCGTGTCCGCGATCTTCCCGGTGTGCGTTACCACGTCCTGCGCGGCGTGCTCGATACGCAGGGTGTGAAGGACCGCAAGCAGAGCCGTTCGAAATACGGTGCGAAGCGTCCGAAGTAAGGACCGCTTTTTCGGCTTTTGATCATCCCGCTGCGCTTGGCGCCGGGATGCTGTTGTACAAAGGAATTACCTATGGCTCGTCGTCGTCGTCCTGAACGCCGCGAAATCCTGCCCGATCCCCGTTTCGGTGATGTGGTGCTGTCGAAATTCATGAACAGCGTCATGCTGGACGGGAAGAAGTCCACCGCCGAAGGCATCGTCTATGGCGCCCTCGAATCGGTCGAAGCCCGTGCCAAGAAGGAACCGATCGGCGTGTTCCACGAAGCGCTGGCGAATATCCGTCCGAACATCGAAGTCCGCAGCCGCCGCGTCGGCGGTGCGACCTATCAGGTTCCGGTCGAAGTCCGTCCGGACCGTGCCCAGGCGCTCGCGATCCGCTGGCTGATCACCGCCGCGCGCAACCGCAGCGAAACGACGATGGCCGCGCGCCTGTCGGGTGAGCTGCTCGACGCCTCGAACAACCGCGGCAACGCGGTGAAGAAGCGCGAAGACACGCACCGCATGGCCGAAGCCAACCGCGCTTTCAGCCACTACCGCTGGTAATCGAACGCGGGATGCCACCGCCCTCGTGGCCAGGCGTCTCGCATTCGTAACAATCCTTCCTATATCGGGGGTGGCCCTCGCGGCCTCCCCCCAAATTCAAGGACAAGACCATGGCCCGCAGCCATCCGCTCGAAAATTATCGCAATTTTGGTATCATGGCGCACATCGACGCCGGCAAGACCACGACGACCGAGCGTATTCTTTACTACACCGGCAAGTCCTACAAGATCGGCGAAGTCCATGACGGCGCCGCGACGATGGACTGGATGGAGCAGGAACAGGAACGTGGCATCACGATCACGTCGGCTGCGACCACCTGCCTCTGGAAAGCCGACGAAGGTCAGGGCCCCGAGCATCGCCTGAACATCATCGACACCCCCGGCCACGTCGACTTCACCATCGAAGTCGAACGTTCGCTGCGCGTGCTCGACGGCGCGATCACCGCGTTCGACGGCGTTGCCGGCGTCGAGCCGCAGTCGGAAACCGTGTGGCGTCAGGCTGACAAGTACAAAGTCCCGCGCATGTGCTTCGTCAACAAGCTCGACCGCACCGGCGCCGATTTCTATTATTGCGTCCAGACGATCATCGATCGCCTCGGTGCGACCCCGGCTGTCCTCTATCTGCCCATCGGCGCCGAAGGCGACTTCAAGGGTCTCGTCGACCTGGTCAACGAGCGGGCGATCATCTGGAAGGACGAAAGCCTCGGCGCCGAATTCTTCTATGAGGAAATCCCCGCCGACCTCGCCGACAAGGCCGCCGAATATCGCGAAAAGCTGATCGAGCTCGCCGTCGAACAGGACGACGACGCGATGGAAGCCTATCTCGAAGGCACGCTCCCCGAGGTCGCGCAGCTCAAGGCGCTGATCCGCAAGGGCACGCTGGCGCAGGCGTTCGTTCCGGTCCTCTGCGGCTCCGCGTTCAAGAACAAGGGTGTCCAGACGCTGCTCGACGCGGTCGTCGACTATCTGCCTTCGCCGCTCGACATTCCCGACGTTCAGGGGCTCAAGCTCGACGGCACGACGCCCGATTCGCGTCCGGCCGCCGATGACGCGCCGCTGTCGCTGCTCGCCTTCAAGATCATGAACGATCCGTTCGTCGGCTCGCTCACCTTCGCCCGCATCTATTCGGGGACCCTGAACAAGGGCACGTACCTGAACTCGGTGAAGGACAAGAAGGAAAAGGTCGGTCGTATGCTGCTGATGCATGCGAACAGCCGCGAAGACATCGAAGAAGCCTATGCGGGCGACATCGTCGCGCTCGCCGGCCTCAAGGAAACCACCACCGGGGATACGCTCTGCGCCACCGGCGCGCCGATCATCCTCGAGCGGATGGAATTCCCCGAGCCGGTCATCGAGCTGTCGGTGGAACCGAAGACCAAGGCCGACCAGGAACGTATGGGCATCGCGCTCAACCGCTTGGCCGCCGAGGATCCCTCGTTCCGCGTCTCGACCGACCATGAATCGGGTCAGACGATCATCAAGGGCATGGGCGAGCTTCACCTCGACATCCTCGTCGATCGCATGAAGCGCGAGTTCAAGGTCGAAGCGAATGTCGGCGCGCCGCAGGTGGCGTACCGCGAATCGCTCGCGAAGCCGGTCGACGTCGACTACACCCACAAGAAGCAGTCGGGTGGTTCGGGCCAGTTCGGCCGCGTCAAGGTCAGCGTCGCCCCCGGCGAACGCGGTTCGGGCATCACCTTCATCGACGAGATCAAGGGCGGCAATATTCCGCGCGAATATATCCCGTCGGTCGAAAAGGGCATGCGCGAATCGGCCGACAATGGTCACATGATCGGCTTCCCGATCATCGACTTCGAAATCAAGCTCACGGACGGCGCGTATCACGACGTCGACTCGTCGGCGCTGGCGTTCGAAATCGCGGGCCGTGCGGCGATGCGCGAAGTGGCGGCAAAGGCCGGCATCAAGCTGCTCGAACCGGTGATGAAGGTCGAGGTTGTTACCCCGGAAGAGTTCATGGGTGACGTGATCGGCGATCTCAACAGCCGCCGCGGCCAGATCCAGGGCACCGACAGCCGGGGCATCGCCCAGGTCGTCGAGGCGATTGTTCCGCTCGCGAACATGTTCGGCTACGTCAATCAGCTGCGCAGCTTCAGCCAGGGACGCGCCAGCTACTCGATGCAATTCTCGCATTATGAGGAAGTGCCGACCAACGTCGCCGAAGAGGTGAAGGCCAAGATGGCCTGACGGGTCTAAGCCGCGCGGACTTGCGCCGCGCGGCAAAGCCCTCTAAGGGCGGCGCCTGATTCAGCAGGCTCGTCCAAGACTGATCAATTCAACTATCGAACAAGAAGGTTCTTAAATCATGGCCAAGGCTAAATTTGAGCGGACGAAGCCGCACTGCAACATCGGCACCATCGGTCACGTCGACCATGGCAAGACCTCGCTGACCGCGGCGATCACCAAGGTGCTCGCCGAAACGTCGGGCGGCGTCGCCGTCGACTTCGCGAACATCGACAAGGCGCCCGAAGAGCGCGAACGCGGCATCACCATCTCGACCGCCCACGTCGAATATGAAACCGGCGCCCGCCACTATGCGCACGTCGATTGCCCGGGCCACGCCGACTATGTGAAGAACATGATCACCGGTGCTGCCCAGATGGACGGCGCGATCCTCGTCGTGTCGGCCGCTGACGGCCCGATGCCGCAGACCAAGGAGCACATCCTGCTCGCGAAGCAGGTTGGCGTTCCCACCATGGTCGTCTTCCTTAACAAGGTCGACCAGCTGGACGATCCCGAGCTGCTCGAGCTCGTCGAACTCGAAATCCGCGAAGAGCTTTCGAAGCGCGACTTCGACGGCGACAATATTCCGATCATCCCGGGTTCGGCGCTCGCCGCCCTCGAAGGTCGCGACGACGCCATTGGCAAGGACGCGATCCTGAAGCTGATGGAAGCCGTCGATGCGTGGATCCCGCAGCCGGAACGTCCGCTCGACAAGCCCTTCCTGATGCCGATCGAAGACGTGTTCTCGATCTCGGGTCGCGGTACCGTCGTCACCGGCCGTATCGAAACCGGCATCGTCAAGGTCGGCGAAGAAGTCGAAATCGTCGGCATCAAGGACACCAAGAAGACCGTCGTGACCGGCGTCGAAATGTTCCGCAAGCTGCTCGACCAGGGCCAGGCTGGCGACAACGTTGGTGCGCTGATCCGTGGCGTCGGCCGTGAAGAAGTCGAGCGTGGCCAGGTTCTCTGCAAGCCCGGCACGATCAAGCCGCACACCGAGTTCACCTCGGAAGTCTATGTCCTGTCGAAGGACGAGGGCGGCCGTCACACGCCCTTCTTTGCGAACTATCGTCCGCAGTTCTACTTCCGCACCACGGACGTCACCGGCGAGGTCATCCTCCCCGAGGGCACCGAGATGGTCATGCCCGGCGACAACGTCCAGCTCGCCGTCAAGCTGATCGCCCCGATCGCCATGGACCCGGGTCTGCGCTTCGCGATTCGCGAAGGTGGCCGCACGGTCGGCGCAGGGGTTGTCGCGACCATCACAAAGTAATATAGGGCCGCGAGCCGCGCGATTCGGAAGCGATTCGCGCGGCTCGTAGCACTAGGAATTTAGATGGCCGATCCGGCTTCCCTGCGGGAGCCGGAGCAGGCCATTTCGGCTCTTTCGCATCGTCAGACGGGATTCGACTGGAATAGTCATGGAAACGCAGAATATTCGCATTCGCCTCAAGGCCTTTGATCACCGCGTGCTCGATCAGGCCACCACCGACATCGCCGACACGGCGCGTCGTACCGGAGCGCTTATTCGCGGCCCGATCCCGCTGCCGACGCGCATCGAAAAGTTCACCGTGAACCGCGGTCCGCATGTCGACAAAAAGTCGCGCGAGCAGTTCGAGGTCCGTACCCACAAGCGGCTGCTCGACATCGTGCAGCCGACCCCGCAGACGGTCGATGCGCTGATGAAGCTCGACCTCGCCGCGGGCGTGAACGTTGAAATCAAGCTGGCCTAAGGCCAGCGAAGCCCCGGTGAAGACCGGGGTCTCTATCGGCAGGCGGTTCGCCGCCTGCATCGTCCGGAGCGATCCGGACCGACGATAGGGTGGATACCGCCGGACCGCTTCCGCTGGAAGCGCCAGGGTCCGGGCTGCGTCCCCCGTCTCGCCGCAGGTCCTTCGGGATGGCGGCACCTCAGCCCGGACGGGGCGATGCATCGAAATTATGGGCTGGGAGGGTAGTCGTCGGGCTTGGCTTGATGGCTTCCCGCAAGCCGTGCGGAATGGTCCGCCCGGCCTCTGTTGAGGAGTATTGATCATGCGGACTGGCGTGATCGCGAAAAAAATGGGGATGACCCGCCTGTTTCAGGACGACGGCCGCCACGTGCCCGTCACCGTCCTGAGCCTCGAAGGCTGTCAGGTTATCTCCGTGCGCGAACAAGAACGCGACGGCTATGTTGCCGTCCAACTCGGTGCCGGCTCGGCGAAGGCGAAGAACGTCGCCAAGCCCCAGCGCGGCGCTTTCGGCAAGGCCGAAGTCGAACCCAAGGCGAAGGTCGTCGAATTCCGCGTCGCTGACGACGCGACGCTCGATGTCGGTGCCGAACTGTCGGCCGACCATTTCGTCGCCGGCCAGATCGTGGACATCCAGGGCGTCACGCAGGGCAAAGGTTTTGCCGGTGCGATGAAGCGCTGGGGTTTCGGAGGCATGCGCGCCACGCACGGCGTGTCGATCAGCCACCGTGCCCATGGTTCGACGGGTAATCGCCAGGATCCGGGCCGCGTCTTCAAGAACAAGAAGATGGCCGGCCACATGGGCGCGCGCAACCGCACCCAGCAGAATCTCGAAATCGTCCGCACCGACGTCGAGCGCGGCCTTCTCTTCGTCAAGGGCTCGGTCCCTGGCTCGAAGGGCGGCTGGCTGATGGTCCGCGATGCGGTCAAGCTGCCGCGCCACCCCGAGGCCCCCTATCCGGCGGGCATCAAGAGCGCGGCCAACAGCAACCAGGAAGCCCCGGCAGACGCGCCGGTCGAAACGCCGGTCGAAGAGACCGTCGTCACCGACACCGCGACCACCGACGGCGCGCAGGAGTCCTGATCATGAAGGTCAAGGTTCAGACCATCGACGGCAAGGCCGGCACCGATATCGACCTCAACGACGACGTCTTCGGCGTCGATCCGCGCGCCGACATCCTGCACCGCGTCGTTTCGTGGCAGCTCGAAAAGCGCCGTGGTCCGGCTCGCGCCGCCCGCGAACGCAGCGACGTCGCCCGCACCGGCAAGAAGTTCGGTCGCCAGAAGGGCGGCGGTACCGCCCGTCACGGCGATCGCAAGGCACCGATCTTCATCGGCGGCGGCAAGGCGCACGGTCCCCGGGCCCGCACCTTCGGTCACTCGCTGAACAAGAAGATTCGCGCGCTTGGCCTCAAGATGGCGCTCAGCGACAAGGCGAAGGGCGGCAAGATCGTCGTTCTCGACACGCTCGAGCTCAAGGATGCCAAGACCAAGGCGCTCGCCGGCCAGCTCGGCAAGTTCGAACTCGGCAACCGCGCACTCTTCATCGACGGCGATGCGGTCCATGAAAGCTTCGCCATGGCGTCGGCCAACCTCATCGGTATCGACTCGATGCCGGCGGCGGGTGCCAACGTCTATGACATCATCCGTGCCGACACGCTGGTCCTGACCCGCGCGGCGGTCGAAAAGCTGGAGGCCCGTTTCCATGGCTAAGGCAAAAACTGTCGACGCGCGTCACTATGACGTGATCCTCGCTCCGGTGATCACCGAAAAGTCGACCCTGCTCAGCGAGAATAACGCGGTGGTGTTCAAGGTTGCGAACGATGCGACCAAGCCCGCCATCAAGGCCGCCGTCGAGGCGCTGTTCGATGTCAAGGTGATCGGCGTCAACACGCTCATCACCAAGGGCAAGACCAAGCGCTGGAAGGGCAAGCCCTACACCCGCAGCGACGTGAAGAAGGCGATCGTTCGCCTGGCCGAAGGCCAGTCGATCGACGTCACCACCGGCGTCTGATTGTAGGAAGAGGCAAGAACAATGGCACTTAAATCCTATAATCCGACCAGCCCTGCGCAGCGCGGCCTGATCCTCGTCGACAAATCGTCGCTGTGGAAGGGCAAGCCCGTCAAGGCGCTGACCGAAGGCAAGAACAAGACCGGCGGCCGCAACAACAAGGGTCATGTGACCTCGCGCGGCATCGCGGGCGGCCACAAGCAGAAGTACCGCTTCATCGACTTCAAGCGTCGCAAGTGGGACATGCCGGCTACCGTCGAGCGTCTGGAATATGACCCCAACCGTACGGCCTTCATCGCGCTGGTGAAGTACGAAGACGGCGAGCAGACCTATATCCTGGCGCCGCAGCGCTTGGCGGTCGGCGACGTCGTTGTCGCGGGCAAGAAGACCGACGTGAAGCCGGGCAATGCGATGGAATTGTCGCAGATGCCGGTTGGCACGATCGTCCACAACATCGAGATGAAGCCGGGCAAGGGCGGCCAGATTGCCCGTTCGGCCGGCACCTATGCCCAGGTCGTCGGTCGTGACCGCGGTCTCGTCATCGTGCGTCTCGGTTCGGGCGAGCAGCGTTACATCCGCGGCGAGTGCATGGGCACGGTCGGCGCGGTGTCGAACCCCGACAACCAGAACACCAACCTCGGCAAGGCTGGCCGTGGTCGCTGGCTCGGCAAGCGTCCGCTGACCCGCGGCGTGGCCAAGAACCCGGTCGATCACCCGCACGGCGGCGGCGAAGGCCGTACCTCGGGCGGCCGTCATCCGGTTACCCCGTGGGGTAAGCCGACCAAGGGTGCTCGTACCCGTCAAAACAAGTCGACCGACAAGATGATCATCCGGTCGCGTCACGCCAAGAAGAAGAGGTAAGCCATGGCTCGCTCGGTCTGGAAGGGTCCGTTTGTCGACCTTCATCTCCTCAAGAAAGCCGAAACGGCCCAGGACGGTGGCAGCTCTGCCCCGATCAAGACCTGGTCGCGTCGGTCCACCATCCTGCCGCAGTTCGTCGGGCTGACCTTCAACGTCTACAACGGCCGCAAGTTCGTGCCGGTGTCGGTCAACGAAGACATGGTCGGCATGAAGCTGGGTGAATTTGCGCCGACGCGCTTCTTCCCCGGCCACGCGGCCGACAAGAAGGGCAAACGCTAATGGGCAAGGCAAAATCCCCCCGCCGCGTTGCGGATAACGAGGCGCTGTCGGTCGGCACGCAGATTCGTGGCTCGGCGCAGAAGCTGAACCTCGTCGCTGCGCTGATCCGCGGTCGCAAGGTCGAAGACGCGATGAACGTCCTCGCTTTCTCGAAGAAGGCGATGGCGGTCGACGTGCGCAAGGTTCTCGCCAGCGCCGTCGCCAACGCGGAAAACAACCACAACCTCGACGTCGATGCGCTGGTCATCCAGGAAGCCAGCGTCGGCAAGTCGATCTCGATGAAGCGCTGGCACGCACGCGGTCGCGGCAAGTCGACCCGGATCGTCAAGCCGTTCAGCCGCATCCGCATCGTCGTGCGCGAACAGGAAGAAGAGGCGTAACATGGGCCAGAAGAGCAATCCGATCGGCCTGCGCCTGCAGGTCAACCGCACCTGGGACAGCCGCTGGTTCGCCGAAGGGCAGGACTATGGCCGTATGCTCGTTGAGGATCTGAAGATCCGCAACTTCATCTTCAAGACGCTGCCGCAGGCCGCGATCTCGAAGGTGGTGATCGAGCGTCCCGCCAAGCTGTGCCGCGTGTCGATCTATGCCGCTCGTCCGGGCGTCATCATCGGCAAGAAGGGCGCCGACATCGAAAAGCTGCGCAAGCAGCTCGGCGAACTGACCGGCAGCGACGTGTCGCTGAACATCGTCGAAATCCGCAAGCCCGAAGTCGACGCCAAGCTCGTTGGCCAGGGCATTGCCGACCAGCTCGAGCGCCGCGTGGCGTTCCGCCGTGCGATGAAGCGCGCGGTGCAGTCGGCGATGCGTCTCGGCGCAGAGGGCATCCGCATCAACTGCGCCGGCCGTCTGGGCGGCGCGGAAATCGCGCGCACCGAATGGTACCGCGAAGGCCGGGTGCCGCTGCACACGCTGCGCGCGAACGTCGATTATGCCGAAGCAACCGCGCACACCGCCTATGGCGTGTGCGGGATCAAGGTGTGGATCTTCAAGGGCGAAATCCTGGGTCATGACCCGATGGCGACCGACCGGTTGATGCTCGACGCGCAGACGTCGGGCGTGCGCCCGGCGCGCGATGATCGCCGCTAAGGACTGCTGACATGCTGCAACCGAAAAAAACCAAGTTCCGCAAGGCTTTCAAGGGCCGCATCCATGGCAATGCCAAGGGTGGCACCAGCCTGAATTTCGGCTCCTACGGGCTGAAGGCGATGGAACCCGAGCGCATCACCGCGCGCCAGATCGAAGCGGCTCGCCGTGCGATCAGCCGTGCGATCAAGCGTCAGGGCCGTTTGTGGATCCGCATCTTCCCCGACGTCCCCGTGTCGTCGAAGCCGGCCGAAGTCCGTATGGGCAAGGGCAAGGGTTCGCCGGAATTCTGGGCCGCGCGCGTGAAGCCGGGCCGCATCCTGTTCGAACTCGACGGCGTTCCGGGCCCCGTGGCCGCGCTGGCGTTCGAACGCGCCGCGATGAAGCTGCCGATCAAGACCAAGGTCGTTGCCCGCCTCGGCGACACGACCCACCTGGAGGGTTAAGGACATGGCCAAGACCGAAGATTTCAAGGCCAAGACCGACGACCAGCTCGCCGAACAGCTTGGCGAACTGAAGCGTGAGGCGTTCAACCTGCGTTTCCAGGCGGCCACCGGCCAGCTTGAAAAGGCATCGCGCGTCAAGGAAGTGCGGCGCTCGATCGCCCGCATCAAGACGCAGCAGACCGAGCGCACGCGCTCGGCTGCGAAGTAAGGAGACTATCGATGCCGAAGCGCATTCTGACCGGCACCGTGGTGTCCGACAAGGGCGACAAGACCGTCGTGGTGAAAGTCGAGCGGAAGGTGAAGCACCCTCTGTACGGCAAGATCATCCGTCGTTCGAAGAAGTATCACGCCCATGATGAGGACAACAGCATCAAGGCTGGTGAAACCGTCCGCATCGAGGAAACGAAGCCGATTTCGAAGCTGAAGACGTGGAAGGTGCTCGACAAGGTCGACACCCACAGCAAGCCCAAAACGGCTGCCGACGCCTAAGCTGGTTTTCACGGAACCGCCGGGATTGCCCGGTAGGCCAAACAAGAAGGAAATGCATCGATGATCCAGATGCAGTCACAATTGGAAGTCGCCGACAACAGCGGCGCGAAGCGCGTCCAGTGCATCAAGGTGCTGGGCGGGTCGAAGCGCCGTGTCGCCGGCGTCGGCGATGTCATCGTCGTGTCGATCAAGGAAGCCCAGCCGCGCGGCAAGGTGAAGAAGGGCGACGTGCATCGCGCCGTCATCGTCCGCACCGCGAAGGATGTGCGCCGCGCCGACGGTTCGGTGATCCGCTTCGACAGCAACGCCGCCGTGCTCGTCAACAAGAACGAGGAGCCGATCGGCACCCGTATCTTCGGCCCCGTCGTCCGCGAACTGCGCGGCCGTGGCTATATGAAGATCATCAGCCTGGCGCCGGAGGTGCTCTGACCATGAGTATGGCGAAGATCAAGAAGGGCGACACGGTTGTCATCCTGTCCGGCAAGGACAAGGGCAAGACCGGTGAAGTGACGCAGAGCCTGCCGAAAGACGGCAAGCTGGTCGTCGCGGGCGTCAACATCATCACGCGGCACCGCAAGCCGAGCCAGACCAACCCGCAGGGTGGCCTGGAACGCAAGGAAGCGCCGCTGCACGCGAGCAAGGTCGCACTGGCCGACCCCAAGTCGGGCAAGCCGACCCGCGTGCGCTTTGAAACCAAGGACGGCAAGAAGGTCCGCGTGGCCGTGAAGTCCGGGGAGACGATCAGTGGCTGACAATTACACCCCGCGCATGCGCACCCGCTACGACGACGTGATCGTCAAGGCGATGACCGAGAAATTCGGTTACAAGAACGCGATGGAAGTGCCGAAGATCGAAAAGATCACGCTCAACATGGGTGTCGGCGAAGCCACGCAGGACAAGAAGAAGGTCGAATCGGCAGCTGCTGAAATGGAGCTGATCGCCGGCCAGAAGCCTGTCGTGACCAAGGCGAAGAAGTCGATCGCACAGTTTAAGCTGCGCGAAGGCATGCCGATCGGCTGCAAGGTGACCTTGCGCCGCGAACGCATGTACGAATTCCTCGACCGGCTGATCACCATCGCAATGCCGCGTATCCGCGATTTCCGCGGCGTGTCGGCGACCAGCTTCGACGGCCGTGGCAACTATGCCATGGGTCTGAAAGAGCAGATCATCTTCCCCGAGATCAACTATGACCGCATCGACCAGGTGCGCGGCATGGACGTGATCGTCACCACCACCGCCCGTACGGACGAAGAAGCCCGCGAACTGCTCAAGCTGTTCGGCTTCCCCTTCCCGATCGAAGCGCAGGAAAAGGAAGCCGCCTGATCCCTCTGGGACCAGGCAGGCTCTTTCAAGAAGGAAAGAGAACTTAAGTCATGGCGAAACTGAGTTCCGTGAACAAGAATGAGCGTCGCAAGCAGCTGGTGAAGAAGTACGCCGGCCGTTATGCGAAGCTGAAGGCGATTGCGGCGGACACGTCGCTTGACGATGGCGAGCGACTGATCGCGCGCCTCAAGATGGCGGAAGTTCCGCGCAACGGAAACCCGACCCGCATCCGCAACCGCTGCGAGATGACCGGTCGTCCGCGCGCATATTATCGCAAGTTCCGGCTTTGCCGTATCCAGCTCCGCGATCTGGCCAACAAGGGCCTGATCCCCGGCGTTGTGAAGTCGAGCTGGTAAGGAAGACGCAAGATGGCAATGACCGATCCTCTGGGTGATATGCTCACCCGCATCCGCAACGGCCAGCAGGCGAAGAAGGACAGCGTCCTGACGCCGGCCTCGACCCTGCGCGTCCGTGTTCTCGATGTTCTTCAGCGCGAAGGCTATATCCGCGGCTACAGCGAAGAAGCGCTGGGCGCCAAGGGCCAGCACAAGGGCATCCGCATCGAGCTGAAATATTTCGAAGGCCAGCCGGCGATCCGCCACGTGGCGCGCGTCTCGAAGCCGGGCCGCCGCATCTATTCGGGTTCGAAAGAACTGCCGATCGTGCGCAACGGCCTGGGCATCACCATCGTGTCGACCCCGCGCGGCGTCCTCTCGGATGCCGAGGCCCGCGAACATAATGTCGGCGGCGAAGTGCTGGCGGAGGTGTTCTGATGTCGCGTATTGGTAAAAAAGTGGTCGCCATCCCTTCGGGGGTCACGGCCAGCATCGACGGCGGCCAGCTGTCGGTCAAGGGCCCCAAGGGCACCCTGGCCCTCGCGCTCGCCGACGACATCGCCTATGAGGTCAAGGAAGGCGAGATTTCGGTCCAGCCCGCCAACGCCACCAAGCAGGCGCGCGCCTTCTGGGGCATGCAGCGCACGCTGGTCCAGAACCTCGTCACCGGCGTCACCGATGGCTTCACCAAGGTGCTCGAAATCACCGGTGTCGGCTATCGTGCCAACGCCCAGGGCAAGATGTTGAAGCTGCAGCTCGGTTACAGCCACGATGTCGATTTCACGATCCCCGAGGGGATCGAGATCAAGACGCCGGACAACACGACGATCGAGATCACCGGCATCGACAAGCAGCAGGTCGGTCAGGTCGCGGCGGAAATCCGCCGTTGGCGCAAGCCCGAACCCTATAAGGGCAAGGGCATCAAATATCGCGGCGAGTACATCTTCCGCAAAGAAGGCAAGAAGAAGTAAGCCATGGCACATCTTACCCAATTCGAAAAACGCCGCCAACGCGTTCGTACCGCCCTTCGCAAGCGCGCCGGTGGGCGCGCCCGCCTGTCGGTGCACCGTTCGGGCCGTCACATCTATGCGCAGCTCATCGACGACGCTGCCGGCGCAACGCTGGCTTCGGCTTCGACGCTCGACAAGGATGTCCGCGGCAAGACCGGCGCGACCACCGCGGCGGCTGCCGACGTCGGCAAGCGCCTCGCCGCTGCCGCGAAAAAGGCCGGCGTGACGCAGGTCGTGTTCGACCGCGGCGGTTTCCTGTTCCACGGGCGCATCAAGGCGCTGGCCGACGCGGCTCGCGAAGGCGGATTGGAGTTCTAATATGGCTGACGAAGTACAGAACGTCGAAGGCGCAGCGCCCGAAGCGGCGACCGAAACCACCACCCAGGCTCCGCGCCGCGGTCGTGGCGGCGGCGCCGGCGGACCGGGCGGCAATCGTGGCGGTCGTGATGGCGGCGGCCGTGGTCGCCGCGACGATCGTCGTCCGCGCGACGATGATGGCGGCGAAGAGCTGATCGAAAAGCTCGTCCACATCAACCGTGTCTCGAAGACCGTGAAGGGCGGCAAGCGCTTCGGTTTCGCCGCGCTCGTCGTCGTCGGCGACGGCAAGGGCCGCGCCGGTTTCGGTCATGGCAAGGCGCGCGAAGTGCCCGAAGCCATTTCGAAGGCGACCGCCGCTGCCAAGAAGGCGATGATTCGCGTTCCGCTGCGCGACGGCCGCACGCTGCACCATGATGGCCTCGGCCATTTCGGTGCCGGCATGGTCACGCTGCGCTCGGCGCCCGCGGGTACCGGCATCATCGCCGGTGGTCCGATGCGCGCCGTGTTCGAATCGCTCGGCGTCGCCGACGTGGTGACCAAGTCGAACGGCACCTCGAACCCCTACAACATGATCCGCGCCACCTTCGAAGCGCTCGGCGAGCAGACCAGCCCCAAGTCGGTCGCGCAGCGTCGCGGCAAGAAGGTGTCGGACCTCATCAAGCGCGGCGGTGCATCCGATCGCACTGCCGAGGCCGAAGCCGCGGCGGTGACGGAGTAAGACCATGGCTGACAAGAAGATCAAGATCCGCCAGATCGGCTCGCCGATCCGTCGCCCCAAGAGCCAGCGTGCGATCCTGACCGGCCTCGGCCTGGGCAAGATGCATCGCGAGGTCGAACTGATCGACACCCCGGAAGTGCGCGGCATGATCCGCAAACTTCCGCACATGGTGGAAGTGATCGAGGGCTAAAAGCCGGTGAAGCTGTACCGCCTGTTGACCGGTCCCGACGACAGCGCGTTCTGCGCTCGCGTCGAAGGTCTGCTCAACCGGGGGTGGCAGCTTCACGGCAGCCCGTCGATCACTAGTGTCGATGGCCGCGGCTATGTCGCCCAGGCCATCGTGATGGACAAGGCCGGGGCCTACCCCGGCTTTCAGCCATCGAGTGAAATCGAACCGGACTGATCCCGCCCCGGCGGCCAGTCCACAGCGCGAACAAAGCGAAAGCGAGTGCAATCATGACGATCAAGCTTAACGAACTCAGCGACAACGCCGGCGCCCGCAAGGGCCGGATGCGCGTCGGACGCGGCATTGGCTCGGGCAAGGGCAAGACCGCCGGCCGCGGCCAGAAGGGCCAGAAGGCGCGCAGCGGCGTCGCGATCAACGGGTTCGAAGGCGGCCAGATGCCGCTCCACATGCGCATCCCGAAGCGCGGCTTCAACAATATCTTCGGCAAGGACTTCGCGATCGTCAATCTGGGCATGATCCAGAAGCTGATCGACACGAAGAAGCTCGACGCCAAGGCCGTGGTGGATCACGCGGCGCTCAAGGCCGCCGGCGTTGCCCGCGGCGGCAAGGACGGCGTTCGCCTCCTCGCCAAGGGTGAACTGACGACCAAGCTGAACTTCGCGGTTGCCGGCGCGTCGAAGGGCGCGATCGAGGCGGTCGAAAAGGCCGGCGGCAAGGTCGACCTGCCCGAAGCCAAGCCCGAAGGCGACGGCAAGCGGGCCCAGCGCAAGGCTGCGGCGGCCGCCAAGAAGGCCTGATGATTTTCGGGGGCGGCGCGGCAACAGGCCACGCCGCCCCCGACGCATTTGAATCGGGCCTTTCCCCTTGCGCTTCACGACCACCGAACGCACATAGGCGCCGGGTCGCGGGGGGCGCGGTCCGGAAATCCGAGGAAAAATACCCATGGCCTCTCGCGCCGACCAGCTTGCTTCCAACCTGAACTTTTCGAAGTTCGGCCAGGCGACCGAACTCAAGAACCGCATCTGGTTCACGATCGGCGCGCTGATCGTCTTCCGCTTCCTGTCCTTCGTGCCGCTCCCCGGGGTCGACCCCGTCGCGCTGGCGCAGGCCTATAAGCAGGCGGCCTCGGGCGGCGTCCTCGACATCTTCAACACCTTCTCGGGCGGCAGCCTTGAGCGCCTCAGCATCATCGCGCTCGGCGTCATGCCCTATATCACGGCTTCGATCGTCGTTCAGCTCGCCTCGGCGCTGGCCCCCAGTCTCGCCGCGCTCAAGAAAGAGGGCGAAAGCGGGCGCAAGAAGCTCAACCAATATACCCGCTACGGCACCGTCGTGCTCACCGCGATTCAGGCCTATTTCCTCGCGCTGACCGCCGAGGCGTCGACCGGCGCGCAAGGCATCACCGTCGTCCTCGACCCCGGCATGCTGTTCCGCATCACCACGGTGATCAGCGTCGTCGGCGGAACCCTTTTCCTGATGTGGCTCGGTGAACAGATCACCAGCCGCGGCATCGGCAACGGCGTCTCGCTGATCATCATGGCGGGCATCCTTGCCCAGCTGCCGCGCAGCTTCGCCCAGATGTTCAGCCAGGTCCGCGAAGGCTCGATGGGCGGCGGCACCGTGCTCGCCGTGATCATCGGCGCGATCGCGATCATCGCCTTCATCAGCTTCATGGAACGGGCGCAGCGAAGGGTGCTCGTACAATATCCAAAGCGTGCGACCCAGCGCGGCGGGATGCAG
This sequence comes from Sphingopyxis sp. GW821-FHT02C12, assembly GCF_059421785.1. Classification (NCBI taxonomy): domain Bacteria; kingdom Pseudomonadati; phylum Pseudomonadota; class Alphaproteobacteria; order Sphingomonadales; family Sphingopyxidaceae; genus Sphingopyxis; species Sphingopyxis sp. GW821-FHT02C12. Next base: position 1,191,926 of record NZ_JBWKVQ010000001.1, on the reverse strand, counting down.
GCCGACCGCAGCCATCTGCCGCTCAAGGTCAACACCGCCGGCGTGATCCCGCCGATCTTCGCCTCGTCGCTGCTGTTGATGCCGCTGACGATCACCCAGTTCATGGGCAATAATGTTCAGGGCGATACCGCGACCGGCGATTTCCTGATCACGATCAACCAGTATCTCGCGCACGGCCAGCCGCTGTACATGGCGCTCTATGCCGCGGGCATCGTCTTCTTCTGCTTCTTCTATGTCGCGGTTGTCTTCAATCCGGAAGAAACCGCCGACAATCTGAAGCGCCAGAACGGCTTCATCCCCGGCATCCGCCCGGGCAAGAACACCGCCGCCTATCTCGACCATGTGCTGACGCGCATCACCGTGATCGGGGCGGCGTATCTGGCGGCGATCTGCCTGATCCCCGAATATTTCATCGCGCGGTCGGGCCTGCCCTTCCAGCTCGGGGGCACCAGCCTGCTGATCATCGTCAACGTCACCATCGACACCATTACCCAGATCCAGAGCCACATGCTCGCGCATCAATATGGCGACCTGATCAAGAAGGCCAAATTGAAAGGCGGCGTTGCGCGGCGCTGATACGCCCGCTACGCGAGTTTCGAACAGGGCAGGGAAACAGGGGCCTTCATGACGCTCAATATCATTTTGCTGGGTCCGCCGGGAGCGGGCAAGGGAACGCAGGCCTCGCGGCTGGAGGACGAGCATGGCATGGTCCAGCTCTCGACCGGCGACATGCTGCGTGCGGCGGTCAAGGCGGGAACGCCGATCGGCGTCCAGGCCAAGGCGGTGATGGATGCGGGCGAGCTCGTCTCGGACGAAATCGTCTCGGGCCTGATCGGCGAACGCCTCGACCAGCTCGGCGGCGATGTGTCGGTGATATTCGATGGCTATCCGCGCACCGCGGCGCAGGCCGATGCGCTCGACGAAATCCTCGACGTGCGCGGGCGCAAGCTCGACCATGTCATCGAACTGCTGGTCGAAGAGGATGCGCTCGTCGATCGCATCACCGGCCGCTTCTCCTGCGCCACCTGCGGCGCCGGCTATCACGACCGCTACAAGCTGCCGAAGGTCGCGGACACCTGCGACCAGTGCGGCGGGCATGACTTCAAGCGTCGTCCCGACGATAACGAGGAAACGGTGCGCACGCGCATGGCCGAGTATCGCGCCAAGACCGCGCCGATCCTGCCGATCTACGAAGCGCGCGGCATCGTGGCCCACGTCGACGGCATGGCCGATATCGATGTCGTCAACGACGCGATCGAGTTGATTCTCAACTCCGCCACAGCGTCCTAGTCCGCGTCAACATCGTCATTGCGAGGGGCGCAGCCCCGTGGCAATCCAGAGCGGCAACAGGCCGCCCGGATTGCTTCGCTTCGCTCGCCATGACGAAGCCCGGTGGTGGCGGGGGATGGGCGATGAATCTGAAAATCATGCTGGCTGCGGCCTTTCTGCCGGTTGCCGTACTCGCCGGGGCTCCGGCACAGGCCAAGGTCATCGACCAGAGCGAGATCGGCTTCACCGTCGCGCACACCGCGCAGGTCGCCGCGACCCCCGAAGATGTTTGGAAAATGCTCCGCATGCCCCAGAAATGGTGGTCGAAGGACCATAGCTGGTCGGGCGATCCCGCTAATTTCTGGCTCGATTCGCAGGCCGGCGGCTGCTTCTGCGAAAAATTGCCCGACACCGGAAAGGGCCTCGGCAGCGTCCAGCACGCGCGCATCCTTTTCGCCAAGCCCGATGAAATGCTCCGCCTGTCGGGCGCCTTCGGCCCGCTGCAGGGCGAGGCGCTGACCGGCACGCTGACGATCCAGATCAAGGAAACCCCGACCGGCGCGGCGATCCGCTTCGACTATATTGTCGGCGGCTATATGCGCTTCAAGGTCCCCGAAATCGCCCCTGCGGTCGACAAGGTGATCGGCGAACAGCTGATCGGCCTCGCCAAGGCGCTCGGCGGCAGCCTGCCGCCGACCCGCGCCGAAAAGGCGGCGGCGGACGAAGCGGGCGAGGGTGACAAGCCCGCGCCGTCCGAAAAAACCGAATCGGGCCTCGACGACGCGATGGCGGACCTGCTCGCCGATCCGCCGAAGCCCGACGAGGCGGCGAAGGAAAACGAAGCCCCCGAGTGACGCCTCAGCTCTTGGGCTTGCCCTTGAGCGCCGCGAGCGCGGCGAACGGTCCGGCCTGCTCCTCGCTCAGCACGCCCTTTTCGGCGAGGATGCGGTCGGCGTCGGGATGGCGCGGAAACGGATCGAGCGCGAGCGACAGCGTCTGCACCGCGACTTCGCCCAGGTCGACGCGGTCATGTTCGAGCGGCAGCACGTCGATATCCTCGGCGCCCAGTTCGACCTCGACCTCTTCGTCGTCGTCCGGCCGCAGGTCGCGCAGAAATTTGAGGTCGAAGGGTTCCGCGATCGTCGCCGGTACCGGCAGATCGGTCGCGGCGCAGCTTTGCACCAGCGCCGCGCGCACTTCGCCGCGCAGCCCGATCCCGCCCGCGACCGCGCGCACCTCGACGGTCACCGCGAACCGGTCGAGTTCGACGAGGGCGAGCCGCTTGGCGATCGCCCCGCGCGCCGCGGTGTCGGCCTCGAACGTTACCGTCCTGCCGAGTCCGACCTCGGCGAGCGTTACGATATGCGAAAATTCGCTGCTCATGCCGCGTCCGGCAGGCGGTCGGCGACGATCAGTTCGGTGACCGGCATCGCGGCGAGCGCGGTCCGCAGCGCCGCGGTCCCAGCCATGACATGCGCGAGTTCGCTCGCGCCGGGCTCGTTGCCGCGCCACAGGTTGCGGACCAGCGCCGCGCGCAGGTCGTCCGACCCGTCGGGCGCACGATAGGCGCCGAGCCGGCCGCCGAGTGCGCCGACCATCCGCCCGATCTGCTTGCCGACGACCATGTCGCCGAAACCGATCTGGCGCATCTGGCCGTCCATGTCGGTCACGAACAATTCGGTAAGATGGACCCCCGCCAGCGCCTGAGCCGGATCTTCGTCGATGCGGTGGAGGACGAGCGCCATCACCAGCCCGATCATGTCGAACCGCCCGTCGAGCGTGTCGGGGACGCCGCCGGCCTGGTACCAGTGCGGCGCGCGCGCGGCCGCGACCACGGCGTTCCACAAGGGGCGGCGCGCCTCGCGCGGGTCGGGATCGGGCGTGAAGAGTTTGCGGAACGAGATCATGCGCTCCGCTTAGGCGCATTTGCGCCCGCCGAAAAGGCCCGCCGGTCAGGCTGCAGCAAGCTTTGCCGCGCCACAAGCGGCGCGCCATAGGCCTTGTATGCAGCACCCGCTTGCGCTTAAGAGGCGCGGGTAACAAGCGCGGTCGCGGGGGCGAGCGGCAGGCATGCGCAACGGAGATTTTTGATGCCGCACTTCACCACGATTTTTTCCGCGCCGCGGACGCGCCTGATCGTCGCCGGCCTCGCGCTGGCGCTGACGACCAGCGGTTGCGCGCAGCTCAAGGGCCGGCAGGGTTATGTCGTCGACCCCGTGCTGACCGATGCGATCACGCCCGGCGTCGACAACCGCGAATCGGTCGAAAAGACGCTCGGCCGCCCGACCTTCGTCGGCCAGTTCAGCAACAATGAATATTATTATGTGTCGCGTGAGACGCGCCAGCTCGCCTTCGCCAACCCGCGCCCGGTGGCGCAGCAGGTGCTGCGCGTGCGCTTCGACGCCACCGGCAACGTCGCCGCGGTCGATCGCACCGGAATCGAGCTGGTGAGCCGGATCAGCCCCGAAGGCGACAAGACCCCGACGCTGGGCCGCGAGCGCAGCTTCTTCCAGGATATCTTCGGCAATATCGGTGCGGTCGGCGCCCCGGGCATGGGCGGCAGCGGCGGCCCTTCGGGACCGTAACAGCGCGTTATCGCGAGGCGCGGAGCGAGGCGGCAATCCAGAGACGGCGCTAACCGCCCTGGATTGCTTCGTTTCGCGCGCAACGACGAACGTTCGATCGTTACTCGGCGATCCCGCCCGCCGCGAGCACCGCCAGCGTCACCAGGTCCGACGCGGTCGACGCCATCGTCGCGACCTGCACCGGCTTTTCCATGCCGACCAGCATCGGGCCGATCACCGCGCTGCCGCCAAGTTCGCGCAGCAGCTTGGCCGACAGATTGCCCGATTGCAGCCCCGGCATGACCAGCACGTTCGCGGGTCCCGACAGGCGGCAGAAGGGATAATTCGCCATCACCTTGGGGTTGAGCGCGACGTCGGGCGACATTTCGCCTTCATATTCGAATCCCGGCTTGCGTTCGTCGAGGATCGCCACCGCGTCGCGGATATTGTCGAGCCACGATCCCGGCGGGTTGCCGAAGGTCGAATAGGACAGGAAGGCGACGCGCGGCTCGTGCCCCATGCGCCGCGCGACCTGCGCGGTGCGTTCGGCGATGTCGGCGAGTTGCTGCGCGCTCGGGCGTTCGTTGACCGTGGTGTCGGCCATGAACACCGTATGGTGCTGGCCGACCAGGACGTGGATGCCGAAATTGGTCTGGCCTTCGGCGGGGTCGATCACGCGCCGCACTTCGCGCATCGACTGCGAATAGGTGCGGGTGGTACCGGTGATCATCGCATCGCCCAGCCCCAGCTGGAGCAGCAGCGAGCCGAAGATGTTGCGGTCGCGGTTGACCATGCGCTCGACGTCGCGGCGCAGGTAACCGCGCCGCTGCAGCCGTTCGTACAGCATGTCGACCATTTGCGGCACATGCGGCGAATTGACGCTGTTGTGGACCTCGAAGCTTTCGGGGTCTGCGACCCCCATGTCGCGCAGCTTGTCGTGCAACCCTTCGCGCCCGACGAGCACCGGGATGCCGTAACCGCCGTCGCGGAACTGGATCGCGGCGCGCAATACAACCTCTTCTTCACCCTCGGCGAACACGACCCGCTTCGGATTGGCGCGTGCGGCCTCATAGGCGAGCGTCAGCACCGACGTCGTCGGGTTGAGCCGCGCTTTCAGCGAGTTGCGATAGGCGGCCATATCCTCGATCGGCCGCTGCGCGACGCCGGTATCCATCGCCGCCTTGGCGACCGCGGCGGGCACGATTTCCATCAGCCGCGGGTCGAAGGGCGAGGGGATGATATATTCGGGGCCAAAGCTCGACGCGCGCCCGCCATAGGCCGCCGCCACTTCCTCGGGCACCTGCTGGCGCGCGAGGTCGGCGATGGCATAGGCGGCGGCGATCTTCATCTCCTCGTTGATCGCGGTCGCGCGCACGTCGAGCGCGCCGCGGAAGATGAAGGGGAAGCACAGGACATTGTTGACCTGGTTCGGATAGTCCGACCGCCCGGTGGCGATGATCGCGTCGGGGCGCGCGGCACGCGCGTCGGGCGGCGAGATTTCGGGATCGGGGTTCGCCATCGCGAAGATGATCGGGGCCGGCTTCATGTCCTTGACCATCTCGGGCTTCAGCGCGCCCGCCGCCGACAGGCCGAGAAAGACGTCGGCGCCGACCAGCGCCTCGGTCAGCGTGCGAGTCTCGGTCGGCACCGCATGCGCCGACTTCCACTGGTCCATGCCTTCGGCGCGGCCCTGATAGATGGTGCCCTTGCGGTCGCACATGATGACATTTTCATGCCGCACGCCCATCGCCTTGATCAGCGCGGTACAGGCGATCGCGGCGGCGCCGGCGCCATTGACGACGACCTTCACCGTGTCGAGGTCGCGCCCGGTCAGGTGGCAGGCGTTGATCAGCCCGGCGGCGGTGATGATCGCGGTGCCATGCTGGTCGTCATGGAACACCGGGATGTTCATCTTTTCCTTCAGCGCCTGCTCGATGATGAAGCAGTTCGGCGCCGCGATATCCTCGAGGTTGATGCCGCCAAAGCTCGGCTCGAGCAGCTCGACCGCCTCGATGAAGCGCTGGGGGTCTTCGGTGTCGACCTCGAGGTCGATCGAATCGACGTCGGCGAAGCGCTTGAACAGCACCGCCTTGCCTTCCATCACGGGCTTCGAGGCGAGCGCGCCAAGATTCCCGAGGCCGAGGATCGCGGTGCCGTTCGAGATCACCGCGACCAGATTGCCCTTGATCGTATAGTCATAGGCGGTGGCCGGATCCTCGGCGATCGCCTTCACCGGCACCGCGACACCGGGTGAATAGGCCAGGCTCAGGTCGCGCTGCGTCGCCATCGGTTTCGACGCGACGATCTCGATTTTTCCGGGCCGGCCGTAATTATGATAGAGCAGGGCCTCGCGATCCGAGAATTGTATCTTGCTGCCGCTGTCCATTAGTTTGTCCCCTCAGTTCGATTCCACAGACGCGCGCCCATTGCGCTGATCCCTAGCGTCACCCTGCGGCGATTGGTACCGCCAATATTGGGTCTCGGCGCAAAGCGTGTACCGGCTGGCGCGAGTGGGTCCGGTTTCGGGCGAAACCAGACGTCGCCCCCGCCTTCGCGGAGGCGACGGCTTAAAGAACGTCCGCTTCCCACCCCAAAGCAGACATAGCCGTTGGCAATCGAACGCTATTGATACTCCACCGTCACCGGAATCCGCCCGCGATAGTCGCCGTCGTCGAGGCCGGCGATCTGCAGCCGGCCGCCGAAGCGAAACTGCAGGCGGCCATCGGGGCCGAGGCGCGGAGCGGCCCTGAGGTCGGTGATAAGGCCCGACACGCGCGCGCTGCGGCCGCGATCGCTTTCGAGATCGACGCTGGTCGGCAGGATGACGCGGACCTCGGCGCCGGGTTCGCCGGTCACGGTGACCACCCCGGTGACCGCGAAACCGCCGAGATCGACGACGTCGCCGCGCAGGCGGCGCGCGCCCGAGAGCGGGTCGAGTTCGACCTCTCCGCCACCCGCGCCGACCGCGACGCGGCCCATGTCGAGCTGGGTTTCGACCTCGACCCGCAGCGGGGTTTCGGCCTTGCGACTCGCGCCGCCGCTCGCCGCGCCTTGCTCGCCGCACAGCATGCACTGCGCCGAAGCCGCGGAGGGCGCGGCGAACATCAGGCCGAGAAGGAAGAAAAGGCGCAATTTCACGCCTTTCCGATAGCCGATCCATGGTTAAGCCGCGGTAAAGCCGCGCCGGCGCTAATCCGCTGGCCTGCCCCCCGCTTTTGCTCCACATGAGCGCCATGACGATGAAGCCGCCGACCGCCTGGCTCAACGCGCTTTCCACCGCGACGCCTGACCATGACATCCATCAAGCCTTCATCGACTGGGCGACCCAGCGGCTGGCCGACGAGCGGGTGCGCGCCATCTTTTCGCGGATGGCGGGGCGGTCGGGGATCGATCATCGCTGGTCGGTGCTGCCGCCAACCGCCGACGGCGGATCGCCGGTGGCGCCGGGCGGATTTTACGATGTACCGGGATTGCCGCCGACCTCGGCACGGATGGCCGCTTATGCCAAGCATGCGCCCGAGCTGGCGCTGACCGCCATCGCGGGCTTGGGCGACGCCTTCGAACCGGCGCGGGTCACGCATCTGGTGGTCGCGAGCTGCACCGGTTTCGTCGCCCCGGGGATCGACCAGATCGTCGCGCGGCGGCTGGGGCTGGCGGCGACGGTCGAGCGGGTGCTGATCGGTTTCATGGGGTGCTACGCCGGAGTCACCGCGCTGCGGAGCGCTCGGCATATCGTGCGGTCGGAGCCGGATGCGGTGGTGCTGGTGGTGAGCGTCGAGCTTTCGACACTCCACCTCAGCCTCGCCGACCAGCCCGAGCCCCTGCTCGCGATGCTGCAGTTCAGCGACGGCGCCGCGGCGGGGATCGTGTCGAGCGAAGCCGAAGGATTGCAACTTGGCGAGGGCCGCAGCCTGGCGCTCGAGGACAGCGCCGAGTTGATCCGCTGGGACATCGGCGACAAGGGATTCGCGATGCAGCTGTCCGGCGAAGTCCCCGGGCGGCTGCGCGCCGCGCTCGGCGAACCCGGGGTGCAGGTGCAATTGTTCGGCGACGGCGCCCCGCCGCCGCTTCTCGCGGTCCATGCCGGCGGTCGCTCGGTGCTCGACGCGGTCGAGGCGGCGCTGCACGTCCCCGCCGATGCGCTAGCCGACAGCCGCGGGGTGCTCGGCGCGTGGGGCAATATGTCGTCGGCGACGATCTTGTTCGTGCTCGCGCGGATGATGGCGCGGCAGGCGAAGGGCGAGGGCATCGCGATCGCCTTCGGCCCCGGACTCGCCGCCGAAGCGATCCGCTTCACCGCATCATGAACCCCTTCGCCAGCCTCGCCGTGCCGATCGAGGCCGAGGAGGAGATGGACGCGGCCGAATTGCCGGCCGAGCGCTATGCGAAGGTGCTGCGCGACCTGTCGCGGATCAATGCGCTGACGCTGGCGGCGCGCCCGACGTTGGGGTTCCTCGATCGGGTACGGGCGCACGGCATTGGCGAAAAGCCATGGCGCATCCTCGACGTCGGCTTCGGCGCCGGCGACATGCTGGCGCGGATCGCGCGCTGGGGCGCGACGCGCGGGGTCGCGCTCGACCTCGTCGGGGTCGACCTCAATCCGAAGAGCATGGCCGTCGCCGAGGCGCGGCTCGGCGGCCGCGCGCGCTTCATCACCGGCGATTATCGCGATCTGGCGGGCCACGGGTGGGACATCATCCTGTCGAGCCTCGTCACCCATCATATGACGCCCGGGCAGCGCGCCGAATTTTTGCGCTTCATGGACGGCGGCGCGGCGCGCGGCTGGCTGGTCAATGACCTCCACCGCCAGCGGCTGCCCTTCGCCGGCTATCCGCTGCTCGCGGCGCTGGCGTGGGTCGATCCGATCGTGCGGCGCGACGGGCAGCTGTCGGTCGGGCGCAGTTTCCGCCGCGGTGAGTGGGCGGCGATGCTGGCCGAGGTGCTGCCCGATACCGCGGACCAATGCCGCATCTTCAGCAGCTTTCCCTATCGGCTGTGCGTCGAGCGGGTGCGGTGACCGCTCCCGACGCGCTGGTCATCGGCGCCGGGCCGGCGGGGGCGAGCGCGGCGATCGGGCTGGCGCGCGCGGGCGCGAAGACGGTTCTACTCGAACGAAGCCGCGAGACCGGCGATGCGCTGTGCGGCGGGTTTTTGAGCTGGCAGTCGCTGGCCCGGCTGGCGGCGCTGGGGATCGATGCCGCCATGCTCGGCGGACAGGTCGTGCGCCGGGTGCGGCTGTTCGCGGGCGCGCGGTCGAGCGAGACGATGTTGCCCGAGGCGGCGACGGGGGTATCGCGGTGGCGGCTCGATTCGGTCTTGCAGGCGGCGGCGGTGGCGGCGGGTGCCGGGCTGGAGCGCGGGGTGCATGCGACGGCGCTGGAGAGCGGCATGCTTCAGACGCGCGACGGCGCTGAACTGGCGGCACCGTCGATCTTCCTCGCGGCGGGCAAGCACGGGTTTCGCGGCTTGCCGCGCGAGCCGGCGGCGTGGCAGCGGGAGGACCCGGTGATCGGGCTGCGGCTGCGCATGCCGCAGGCCGCCGCGCTCGACCGGCTGGTCGGCGACGCGGTCGAACTGCACCTGTTCGACCGCGGCTATGCCGGGCTGGTGCGGCAGGAGGATGGCAGCGCCAACCTGTGCCTCGCGGTCCACAAGTCGCGGCTGGGCGGCGCCCCCGAAGCGCTGCTGCGCCGACTCGGCGACGAGCATCCGCGGCTCGGCGAAAGGCTCGCCTTTGCCGACTGGTCGCGCGGCATCGATGCGATCGGGCATGTGCCTTATGGCTGGCGCGACGGCGTCACCACGCCGGGACTGTTCCGCCTGGGCGATCAGGCGGGGGTGATCCCGAGCCTGGCGGGCGAGGGCATGGGGATCGCGCTGGCGAGCGCCGAGGCCGCGGTGACGGCATGGCGGCACGGCGCGGCCGGCGCGGCGCCGGGCTTCCAGCGCGCGCTCGCCGCCCGGATGACACGGCCCTTTGCGCTGGCGAACCTCATCTGGCGGCTCGGCGAAAATCCCCGGACGGCGAGCCCCCTTACGGCCTGTGCCGCGGCCGCCCCTTGGCTCGTTCGCCTCACGTCCCGGGCCACCCGGCTCGGCTGAGGGAAAAGATTCGCGCAGCCCACATTCGGCCCGAGGCCCTTGCAGCCGCCCGTATCCAGTCCGATATTGGCGGCAACGAAGGAGATCATCCGATGACCGATCCCAAGACGACCAAGCCGCTCGACCCGATGGCGCATCATGTGCTGCGCGAGGGCGGCACCGAGCGCGCCTTTACCGGCCGATATACCGACCATAAGGGCGACGGCGTCTATCGCTGCGCCGGGTGCGGCGAGCCCTTGTTCGACAGCAAGACCAAGTTCGACAGCGGATCGGGCTGGCCCAGCTATACCGCGCCCGCCGAGGGCGGTGCGGTGCAGGAACTGACCGATACCAGCCACGGCATGGTCCGCACCGAGGTGCGCTGCGCCAAATGCGAAGGCCATCTGGGTCATGTCTTCCCCGACGGCCCCGGACCGACGGGCCTGCGCTACTGCATCAACAGCGCGGCGCTTGACTTCGCCGACCGTGGGCAGGATGACGCCAAGACCGACGCGGGTTGACGGGCCAACCCTCGATGCGGACCATTATGGGCTGACGCGATCAGGGACGCGGCGAGGGAAGGAAATCGGCTTTGCGCCGCGAAAGACAGCAGGCTTCGTCAGGGAAATCGTCGGGTAGCGCCAAATCGGGCGGGTCGCCTTCGAAGGGCGAGCCGCCACGCTGGCGCGTCTGGCTGCGGCGCGCCTTCCGCTGGGGGCTCGGCCTCGCGCTCGTCGGCGCGGTCGCGCTCGCGGTAGCGGTCGGCATCGCGGTGCAGCGCATCCCGAGCTTTGAGGAGCTCAAGAAATCGCCCGCCGGCCAGACGATCCGTGTGCACGCCGCCGACGGCACCGTTTTCCTGTCGCTCGGTCCCAATTACGGCCGTTGGATGACGCTCAGCGAAACGCCGCGGGTGATGCAGGACGCGATGGTCGCGGTCGAGGACCGGCGCTTTCGCTATCATCCCGGGGTCGATCCGGTCGGCATGACCCGCGCCGCGGTCGTCGCGGTGCAGAACCGCGGCAGCGGCCGGCGCCTGCAGGGCGCGTCGACGATCACCCAGCAGCTCGCGCGTAATGTCTTTCTGTCGAACAGCTATACCTGGACGCGCAAGCTGCGCGAGATGGTCCTGTCGATGGCGCTCGAATGGAAATTCTCGAAGGACGAGATCCTCGAGCTTTACCTGAACAAGGTCTATTTCGGCGGCGGCAGTTACGGCATCGACGCTGCTTCGCGCCGCTTTTTCGGGCATAGCGCGACGCAGATGTCGCTGTCCGAGGCGGCGGTGGTCGCCGGGCTGGTCAAGGCACCGTCGCGCTATTCGCCGACCGCCGATGCCAGCGCCGCGCTCGGCCGCGCCGGGGTGGTGCTGGAGGTCATGGTCGACGCCGGGGTGATCACCCAGTCGCAGGCCGACAGCGCCAAACCCGCCGACGTCCAGATGGCGCAGGAGACCGGGCAGAACAGCGCGCGCTATTTCAGCGACTGGGCGCTGCCGCAGCTCGACATGCTGATCGACGAGGGCAGCGAGGCGATCGACGTCTATACCACCATCGACTTGGGCATGCAGCGCGCGGCGACCGCGGCGATCCAGGCCAATGTGCCAGGCGGGGCGCAGGGTGCGCTGGTGTCGATCGACCGCGACGGCGCGGTGCGCGCGATGGTCGGCGGCACCGATTATGTCGCGTCGAACTATAACCGCGCGACGCAGGCGGTGCGCCAGCCGGGGTCGGCGTGGAAAGTCTTCGTCTATATGGCCGCGCTCGAGGCGGGCTATAAGGTCAACGACGAGGTGGTCGACGAGCCGGTGACGATCCGCGGCTGGAGCCCACGCAACTCGTCGGGCCGCTTTTCGGGCGCGATGGACCTGCGCAGCGCCTTTGCCTATTCGGTCAACACCGTCGCCGCCAAGCTGGGCGACGAGGTCGGCACCTCGTCGGTCGCCAACATGGCGCGCCGGTTCGGCATTTCGACCCCGATCAACACCCAGCCGTCGATGGTGCTCGGCACCTCCGACGTGCGCGTGATCGACATGACCGCCGCCTTTGCCGCCATCTCGCGCAAGGGCGTGTCGGCGGCGCCCTATGGCATCACCAAGGTCACCACCGCCGACGGGCGATTGCTGTATCAGCGCGCCGCCGAGCGCGGCACGGTGCTGGTCGACAATTGGGTCGCGGCCGGAATCACCGACCTGATGCAGACCGCGGTCGCCACCGGCACCGGGCGCGCAGCGCAGATCGGCCGTCCGGTCGCGGGCAAGACCGGCACGACGTCGAGCAACAAGGACGGCTGGTTCCTCGGTTTCTCGAGCGGGCTGACCACCGGCGTGTGGATGGGACGCGACGATGCGAAAGCCGTCGGCGGGCTGCAGGGCGGGCGCGCGCCCGCCAAGGCCTTTGCCGATTTCATGCGCGTCGCGGTGGCCCGGCGTCCGGTCGAAGCCTTCGATACCGAGGTCAAATTGCCCGAATGGCAGCTTGAGGACGAGGAGGACGCCTATCTGGGCGAGCCAGGCGAAGGCGGACTGGTCGACGATAACGGCATGCCGATCGAACTGCCCTATGACAGCCGGCCTCCGGCGAATCCCGATAACAGCAACCCGCCGGCCCCGACGCCCGACGAGGCGCCGGTCCTCGACCAGCGCTGGCTCGACGAGCAGACGGGGCGCACCGACCCGGCACCCAGGACGCCGCCGCCACCCGCGAACAAGGCACTGCCGCCCGCGGTCAAAAGCTCGACGGTGCGCGTCCCGCCCCGCGAATCGCAGGGACAGAATGACTAGCCCTAATCCTCCCTGTCGCGAAGCGATGGGGAGGGGGACCGCTCGCGAAGCGAGGGGTGGAGGGGTCGCAACGGCGCGTCATCGTCCCTCCGTCAGCGCTGCGCCTTTGGCGCAGCTTATCCTGAGCGCCTGCAAGGCAGTCGAAGGGTGCTGCCACCTCCCCATGGCTTCGCCACAGGGAGGATATTCAACCGAAGCGGTAGCGGTGCAGCCCGCGGCCCTCGCGGCGTAGCCAGGCGCGCGCCGCGGCGACGTCGCCGTCGTGCAGTTCGTCGACGAGCGCGTGAAAGGCGCGGCCATGATCCATGTGGCGCAGATGCGCGACCTCATGCGCGACGGTCGCGCGGCGGACATGGTCGGGCGCCATCACCAGCCGCCAGCTGTAGCGCAGGTCGCCGGTCGCGGTGCAGCTGCCCCAGCGGCTGCGCGGGTCGCCGACCCCGATGCGCCCGATGTCGAGACCGGCGCGCGCTGCGATGGTGCGGCTTTCCGCCGCCATCAGGTCGAGCGCCTGCGCCTTCAGCCAGCGTTCGACGCGGCGGCCGACGCTGTCGGCGGGGCCGCCGAGCATCAGGACATCGCCGTCGAGCCGCACCGCGCGCGGCAGGGCGGCGTCCCACAGGATCCGCCGTTCGACACCGAAGAGCGGTACATGCGCGCCGGGGCCGATGTCGACCGGGATCACCGCCTTGCCGACCTGTTCGGCGAGCCAGTCCTGCTGCTCGCTCGCCCAGCGCAGCGCCTTGGCGGCGCTGCCGCGGCGCGGCAGGGTCAGCCGCAGTTCGGCGCGCGCGGCGTCGAAGACGAGGCGGTAGCGGCGCGAGCGGGCATGGTGGACGAGGCGCACCGGCCAGGCATCGTCGCCGACGACAATCTGCGGCGCCTCGGCCGCCGGCGGGGCCGCGCGCTTAAACAATGCGTTCGACAAGGTGATTTTCCAGCGGCCCGGCGACCTGTTCGCCGACCGTCCAGCCGACGATCGACTGGCCGGCGCGGTGCACCGCGTCGCGATCGCCGGAGACCAGATAGTGCCATTCGGGCAAGGGGCGGTCCTCCGCGCGCAGGCGATAGGCACAGCTTTGCGGCAGCCATTCAATGCTCTCGAGCTTAGCTTTGGTGAGTGTCAGGCAATCGGGCACATGGCGGCGGCGATGCTTGTAATCGCCGCAGCGCGCGGTTTGCAGGTCGAGCAGGCGGCACGCGACATTGGTCGGATAGATGCGGCCGGTGTCCTCATCCTCGACCTTGTGCAGGCAGCATTTGCCGCAGCCGTCGCACAGGGCTTCCCACTCGCCGGCGTCGAGGCTGGCGAGTGGGGCTTCCCAGAAATTCTCGCGCCCGGTCACTTCACCCATTTCGCAAGGTCGGCGGCGACCTTGTCGGGGGCGCCCTCGTCGCTGTCGGTCGAGGGGTCGTCAAGCGGCAGCAGCGCGAGCGGCTTGCCTGCGGGGTCCATCAGAAAGGCGAGCTGGGTGTGCGCCATCAGATAGCGGTCGGGGGCCGAGCCCTCGACCTTGTGATAGCTGACGACATAGGCCTTCGCGACGGCAGCAATCTGTTCGGGGGTACCGGTCAGCCCGATGAGGCGCGGGTGGTAGCGCGAGACGAACGGCTTCAGCGCCGCCGGCGTGTCGCGCGCCGGATCGATCGTGACGAACATCGGCACCACGCTGGCACCGCGCGCCGCGTCGGCCTTTTCGAACTGCGACAGGCCGAGCATCAGTTTCTGGACATCGACGGGGCAGATGTCGGGGCAGAAGCTGTAGCCGAAATAGACGAGGCGATATTTGCCGGCGAAATCGCTGTCGCTGACCGTCTTGCCATCCTGGTCGGTGAGGGTGAAAGGTCCGCCGATCCGGGCACCTTCGAGAGGGGGCCTGGCATCGGGCGCCGGCGCGGCGGGACCGTTGCACGCCGCGAGCGTCGCCGCCGTCAGCAGGAGCAGGCTTGCACGAAGCGCCTTTTGGCCCATATTCAATCTATTCATCATCGGGCCAGCCTTGCTGGGCTAGGCGCCGAAAATCAACCTTTGTCGTCGCCTGCCGGGAAACGGGCGCGACACCCGCTACCCGAGGTCATCAAATCATGGTTCGTCGCGCCGCTTTCCGTTTCGCCTCCCTGTCGCTGGCCGCCGCGCTCGTCGCGCTCGCCGTCGCCCCCACCGCGCAGGCGCAGTTCCGCGGCGGCTATGCCTTTCTGCAGGCGGTCGACAGCCGCGACGGGACCAAGGCGACCGACGCGCTGAAGGACGACGACACGCTGATCAACACGCGGCACCCCGACACCGGCGAGACGGCGCTGATCATCGTCACCAAGCGCCGCGACATCATCTGGGTGCGCTTCATGCTCGACAAAAAGGCGAATCCCGAGATCGGCGACAAGCAGGGCATGACCCCGCTGATGCACGCCGCGCTGATGAATTTCGTCGAAGCGGGCGAAGAGCTGCTCGACACCAAGGCGCCGGTCGACCAGACGAATCGGCGCGGCGAAACCGCGCTGATCCTGGCGGTTCAGGCCAAGAACGCCGCGATGATCCGCCTGCTCGTCAAGCGCGGCGCGAATCCCGACCGGGCCGATCATGTCGCGGGCATGTCGGCGCGCGACTATGCAAAGCGCGACGACCGCAGCGGCCAGCTGCTCGCGCTGCTCGACGCCAAGAGCGACAAGCCGTTGCGCGACACTGGCGCGGTGTTCGGCCCCAACTAGGTCCCGCCCGGCGCAATGTGATATTTGGATTTGCAATCACATCATGATGTGATATTTGCGCAGCATGTCTACGCAACTCATCGAGCGCATTCGCGCCATCGTCGATGACGGCGCCATGTCCCGTTCGGGCCTCGCACGCGCCGCCGGTCTCCATGCCAACAGCCTGCGCGACCTCGATTCTCCCGGCTGGAACCCCACCGCCGACACGCTGCGCAAGCTCGAGAACTGGCTCGCGCACGGCAGCGACCTGTCGCCGATGGCAACCCCCGAAGAGATTATCGCCGAGGCGCGCAACGGCCGGATGTTCATCCTGGTCGATGACGAGGACCGCGAAAATGAGGGCGACCTCGTCATTCCAGCGCAGATGGCGACCCCCGACGCGGTCAATTTCATGGCGACCCACGGCCGCGGCCTGATCTGCCTGACGCTGACGAAATCACGCGTCGACCAGCTCGGGCTCGAACTGATGAGCCGCCAGAACGGCACGCGACACGAAACCGCCTTCACCACCTCGATCGAGGCGCGCGAAGGCGTCACCACCGGCATTTCGGCCGCCGACCGCGCGCGCACCGTGTCGGTCGCGATCGACGCGGGCAAAAGTCGCGACGACATCGTCACCCCCGGCCATGTCTTTCCGCTGATCGCGCGCGACGGCGGGGTGCTCGTCCGTGCTGGCCACACCGAGGCGTCGGTCGATATCGCGCGGCTCGCGGGACTCAACCCGTCGGGGGTGATCTGCGAGATCATGAACGACGACGGGTCGATGGCGCGGCTCGACGACCTGGTGCCCTTCGCGCGGCGCCACGGGCTGAAGATCGGGACGATCGCCGACCTGATCGCGTACCGCCACCGCAACGACCGGCTGGTCGAATGCGTGTCCGACGACCCGTTCGAATCGGATTATGGCGGCGAGTGGCGCCTGAAATCCTATCGCAACAAGATCGACGGCAGCATCAACATGGTGCTGCAGAAGGGCGCGATCGACCCCGAGGGCGTGACCCTGGTTCGCATGCATCCGGTGTCGCTGCTCGACGACCTGATGGGCCGCCCCGGCGCGCGCAAGCGCCGCCTGCAGCGTTCGATGGATGCCATCGGCGAGGCCGGCGGCGGGGTGATCGTGATGTTGATGCGGCCGCTGCCCGGATCGGCCGAGGCCGATGCGACGCCGCCGCCGACGGGCGGAATGGACCTGCGCACTTACGGCATCGGCGCGCAGATCCTGGCGGACCTTGGCGTCCACGCGATGGAATTGCTGACGCCGTCGCACAATAATCTTGTCGGGCTGGAGGGCTATGGCCTGTCGGTCGTCGGCGAACGCTCGATCCCCGGGGAGGCCGCATAATGGCGCATGTCTTGATCGTCGAAGCCCGTTTCTACAGCCACCTCAACGACATGCTGCTCGACGGCGTGCGCAGCGCGCTCGCGGCCGAGGGGCATAGCCATGACACGGTGACCGTCCCGGGCGCGCTCGAGATTCCCGCGGCGATTTCGCTCGGCGCCGACAGCGGGCGCTATGACGCTTTTGTCGCGCTCGGCGTCGTGATCCGCGGCGAAACCTATCATTTCGAGGTGGTGTCGAACGAGAGCGCGCGCGGCGTGATGGCGCTGACCCTTGATGGCCTTGCAGTCGGCAATGGCATCCTCACCGTCGAAAATGAAGAACAGGCGCTTGCGCGCGCCGACAAGACGCGCAAGGATAAGGGCGGCGAGGCGGCGAAGGCCGCGATCGCTATGCTGGCCCTGAAGGAACAATTCGGCATTGGTTGATCGCCCACCCCCCAGCCGATATTCCGTCGTCGAACGCGGCGGGCGGCTGGTGGTGATCGACACGCAGACCGGCCAGACGCCGCCAACCGCCGCCGAGCGTATGGACAATCACGACCGCGCTTTGGGGGTCGAGCCGATTCGCCCCGCCCGCACCAGCACCGCCCCCGACCTGTCGGCCGCGGCGCGCGCCGAATCGGGGCTCAGCGCACGGCCCGCCCCGGTGCAGCAGACCCCGAAACCCGCGCCGGCGAAGCCCGCGGCCGATCCCGGCAAGGCGCGGATGGCGGCGAAGGCCGCCGAAAGGCAGAGCCGGCCGTGGACCCAAGGCTCCCACGACCGTCCGGCGCCAAAGACCGACGCCGCGCCCGCGCGCATTCCCCAACGCCCGGCACCACCCGCACGCGGGCGCAAGACGATCGTCACCGGCAAATGGTGGGACAGCAAGGGACCGCGCACGATCGAACTGGGACCCAAGGGTCAGCAGACGCTGAGCGGCGGTTTCGTGACGCTGTTTTTCGTCGTGCTGATCGCGGCGATGGTCGTGCTGTTCATCGAACCGATCATCCTGTTCGTCGCGGCGTTCCTGCTGTTCCGCTTCGGCGGCAGCGTGCTGGGGCCGATCGGCGCCGGGATCGTCGACAAGGCGCTGGCCGAGCGGAATTAGCCGCCCAAGGCAAATGTACATCGTCATTGCGAGGAGCCGCAGGCGGCGCGGCAATCCAGAGCTGTGCAAGACTGCTCTGGATTGCTTCGCTACGCTCGCAATGACGAGTCCGCCTACGCAGGCTGCAGCGCCGGATAGTCGATATAGCCCTCGGGCCCCGGCGCGTACCAGGTCTGCGGATTGTCGGCCGACCATTCGGCCCCGGCGCGGATGCGTTCGACGAGGTCGGGGTTGCCGATGAACGGACGCCCGAAGGCGATCGCGTCGGCGACTCCGCTGGCGAGCGCTGCTTCGGCGAGCGCGACATTGTAATCGCTGTTGAGGATCAGCGGCCCCTTGAACGCGGCGCGGATCGCGGGCGACTGCTTGGGCACATCGGTGTTGCCGAAGGTGCCGTCGGGGCCGGGTTCGCGCAGTTCGAGGAAGCCGATGCCGAGCGCGTCGAGCGCCGACGCGGCCGCGGTGAACAGCGGCGCGGGGTTGCTGTCGTCGACGCCCTGCGAATTGCCGTTCGGCGAGAGGCGGACCGACACGCGGTCGGCGCCCCAGACGCCGGCCAGCGCCTCGGTGACTTCGCGGAGCAGGCGGATGCGGTTTTCGACCGACCCGCCATAATCGTCGTCGCGCAAATTGCTGTTGTCGCGCAGGAACTGGTCGATCAGATAGCCGTTGGCGCCGTGGAGCTGGACCCCGTCGAAACCGGCCTTTTTGGCATTCTCCGCCGCCTTGGCATAATCGGCGATCAGGCGCGGAATCTCGCCGAGTTCGAGCGGCCGCGCGACCTCGAGGTCGCGGCGGCCGACCGGGGTATGCGCGCGGCCTTCGCCCTGCGTCGCCGAGGCCGAAACCGGCGGCTTGCCGTCGTTGAACACCGAATGGACGAGGCGGCCCATGTGCCAGAGCTGCGCGACGATGCGCCCGCCCGCGGCGTGGACGGCGTCGGTCACCGGCTTCCAGCCTTCGACCTGCGCGTCGGTCCACAGCCCGGGGGCGCTCGGCCAGCCGAGGCCTTCCTGCGAAATGCCCGTCGCTTCCGAAATGATCAGCCCCGCCGACGCACGCTGGCGATAATATTCGAGCGCGAGCTCGTTCGGCACAAAACCGGGGCCGGCGCGGCCGCGGGTGAGCGGCGCCATGATGATGCGGTTCGGCGCGTCGATGGCGCCCAGCTTGATCGGATCGAGCAGCGATGCGGACATGGAATTCTCCTGGATATCTTTGGGGACGTCTTTTTTCGAGCGACGCCCCCCGGGGCCGTCGCTATGGGCTGCGAAGCTATGGACGGATGCCCGCCCACGCAAGCATCGGTAGCAAAAGAAAATCTAAAGGCGGAACAAGCGGTGAGCGACGAGGGTGCAGCAACAGGGGCCGGACGCTGGGCCTTCGCCGCGCTTCTGGCGGGCAATATCGCGCTGTCGATCGGCGCGATGCTCGTCCGCCTCGCCGACACCGGACCCACCGCCTCGGCCTTCTGGCGGATGACGCTGGCCGCGCCGGTCCTGCTGTTTTTCGCCTGGCGCGAGACCGGCGGGCGGCTGCCGCCGCGCTCCGCGATCCTGATCGCCGCTGCCGCGGGCATCTTCTTCGCTTTCGACCTCGCCGCCTGGCACATCGGCATCCTGCAGACCAAGGTCGCCAACGCGACGCTGTTCGGCAATTGCGCCAGCCTGTTGCTGGTGATCTGGGGGATTTTCCTGACCCGCACCCTGCCGCGCGGGTGGCAGGCGCTGGCGATCGCCCTCGCCTTCGCGGGATCGGCGCTGCTGATGGGGCAAAGTTACGAACTGTCGCCCGACTATCTGGTCGGCGACCTGCTCAGCCTGCTCGCGGGCGTGCTCTACACGGGTTACGTCATCCTGATGCAGCGGGTGCGCGGCACCCTCGCGCCGTGGACCGCGCTGGCGATCGCGTCGGCGGTGTGCGTGCCGATCCTGCTGACGACCGCGTTCGCGCTCGGCGAGACGGTGATGCCGCAAAACTGGACCCCGCTGATCCTGCTCGCGCTGACCAGCCAGATCGTCGGTCAGGGGCTGATGATCTGGTCGCTGCCGCGCTTCACCCCGCTCGTCATCGGGCTGACCCTGCTGATCCAGCCGGCGATCGCCGCGCTTGCAGGCTGGCTGGCGTTCGGCGAGCTGCTGGGGCCCGTCGACCTGCTCGGCGGCGTGATGGTCGGGGCGGCGCTGGTGTTGATAAGGTTGCCGAGCCGCGGCGCGCGGCCTATCTGATGGCCATGGCCTCGATCCTGCCCGACGACCCCACCCTCGAAGAGATTCGCGCCGCGCTGGCGCCGCTGATTGCCGCCTCGGCCGCGTTCGACGGGTTTGGCGACGCGGCGCTCGTCGACGCCGCATCGCGCGTGCGCATCGATATCGATGTCGCGCGACTCGCCTTTCCGGGCGGCGGGCGCGACATGGTCGACGCCTGGTTCGCCGATATCGACGCGCGGATGGCGGCAAAATGGCCCGCCGAGACCCTTGCGGCGCTGAAGATTCGCGAGCGGATCACCACCCTGGTCGAGACGCGGATCGACCTGCTCGCGCCGAATCGCGAGGCGCTGCGCCGCGCGCTGGCGCTGCTCGCGCTGCCGACCAATGTGCCGTTCGCGACAAAGCTCGGCTGGCGCGCCGCCGACGGCATGTGGCGGCTCGCGGGCGACACCGCGACCGACTATAATCACTACAGCAAGCGCGCGATCCTCGGCAGCGTTTATGGCGCGACGATGGCCGTGTTCCTGAACGACGAGAGCGATGGCCACGCCGACACCCGCGCCTTCCTGTCGCGGCGGATCGACCAGGTGATGCGCTTCGAAGGCTGGAAACACCGCCGCGCCGCGAGCAAGATCGAACGCCCGAGCCTGGCGCGCTTTGTCGGGCGGTTGCGCTATCCGGGGCGATAAATAGCTGGCGCTTCGTTGTTGGTATTGATAATCGCTCGCAAATGAACGCTTTGCTCGATAGCGCGCCGCTGGGCGTCGCGGTGCGGATCGCCGGGATCGACTGGACCGCCATGTCCGAGGACGAAGGCCGCCGCCTGCGCGAATTCGGATTGATGGAAGGCGTCGAGGTCACCCCGCTCCACCGTGGCAGCCTCTTCTCGCGCGATCCGCTCGCGCTGTCGGTCGGACGCATGCGGGTGATCATCCGCGCGCGGCAGGCGGCGATGATCGTGGTCGAAGCGGTCGAGAGCGAGCCCAAAGTCGCATGACCGGCCCCATCCCCACCATCGCGCTGGTCGGCAATCCCAATGCCGGAAAATCGAGCCTGTTCAACGCGCTGACCGGCGCGCGGCAGAAGATCGCCAATTATCCAGGGGTTACCGTCGAGCGCAAGGCAGGCCATGCGAGCTTCGCCGACGGCCGGCCGCTGTCGCTGATCGACCTGCCCGGCAGTTACAGCCTGTCCCCCGCGAGCCCCGATGAAGCGGTGACGCGCGACGTGATCCTTGGGCGTCAGGATGGCGAGCGCCAGCCCGATGCGCTGATCGTCGTGCTCGACGCCGCGAACCTCGACAATCATCTCTGCTTCGCGCTCGAACTGATCGCGCTCGGCCTGCCGACGGTGGTCGCGCTCAACATGCTCGACCTTGCGACACGCGACGGCCTCACCCTCGACCCCGAACGATTGGCACGGGAACTGGGCGTGCCGGTGGTCCCGACGGTCGCGGTGCGCAAGCGCGGCATGGCCGAATTGCTGACCTCGGTGGACGAAACGATCCGGGCAGCGAGTCCGGTCGCGCCGATCTCTCGGGTCCCGACTCCAGGCGATGCCGCATTGCACAGTCGCGCGCGCGCGATTTCGCGCGCCGCGACCCTGTCCGAAACCCCGGTGCGCCGCTGGACCGCACGCGTCGATGCGGTGGTGCTGCATCCGGTCGCAGGCTTCGCCATCCTGCTCGCGCTGATGTTCATCATGTTCCAGGCAGTCTATGCCGCCGCCGAGGCACCCGCCGACTTCCTCGAAGGCGGGATCGGCGTGCTTCAGCAATGGGTGGTCGCGACCTTCCCCGAAAACTTCCTGCGCGACCTGGTCGTCGAGGGACTGCTTGCCGGCGTCGGCGCGGTCATCGTCTTCCTGCCGCAGATCCTGATCCTGTTCCTGTTCATCCTGCTGCTCGAAGCGTCGGGCTATATGACCCGCGCCGCCTTTCTGATGGACGGGTTGATGGCGAAGGTCGGATTGTCGGGGCGCGGCTTCATCCCGCTGTTGTCGAGCTTCGCCTGTGCGGTACCCGGCATCATGGCGACGCGCGCGATCCCCGACGAGAAGGACCGGCTGACGACGATATTGATCGCGCCGCTGATGACCTGTTCGGCGCGCCTTCCCGTCTATGCGTTGATCATCGCCGCCTTCATCCCCAACCGCACGATCGGCGGCTCGCCGGTGGGGCTTCAGGGGCTGGTGCTCTTCGGCCTCTATCTGTCGGGAATCCTCGGCGCCCTTGTCGTCGCCTATGTCTTGCGGCGTACTGTCGCAAAAGGTCGCCCGGCGGGTTTCATGATGGAAATGCCGCGGTACCAGATGCCGCAGTGGCGCGACGTCGCGCTCGGCCTGTGGCAGCGCGCGTGGATCTTCCTGCGCCGTGCCGGCACGATCATCGCGATGACCACCGTCATCCTGTGGCTGCTGCTGACCTTCCCCAAGGCGCCGGTCGGCGAGAGCCAGGTCGAATATAGCGTCGCCGGCCGCATCGCGAGCGGACTCGAGGTTGTCGTCGCACCGATCGGTTTCAACCACGACATCGCGCTGGCGCTGATCCCCGCGATGGCGGCGCGCGAGGTCGCGGTGTCGGCGATGGCGACCGCCAATGCGATCGACGCCAATGGCGACGAGGATGCAATGGCCGAGACGCTGGGCGAACGGTTGCAGGGCAAATGGAGCCTCGCCACCGCGCTCGCCTTCCTCGCCTGGTTCGTGTTCGCGCCGCAGTGTATTTCGACGATCGCGATCACCCGGCGCGAAACAAACGGGTGGAAATGGCCATTGTTCATGGTTGGCTATTTGTTCCTGCTGGCCTATGCCGCTGCCGGAATCACTTACTGGACAGCCGTCGCCTTTGGACTAGGCTGATCCTCCACATTTTCTAGCGGAGCGGAGCGGCAATGGCTGGCAGCGTCAACAAGGTTATTCTGATCGGCAATCTGGGTGCCGATCCCGAAATCAAGTCGTTCCAGAACGGCGGCAAGATCGCCAATATCCGCATCGCGACGTCGGAAAACTGGAAGGACCGGATGACCGGTGAGCGCAAGGAGCGCACCGAATGGCACAATGTCGTGATCAACGGCGAGGGGCTGGTCGGGGTGGTCGAGCGCTACCTGAAAAAGGGTTCGAAGGTTTATATCGAAGGGTCCTTGCGCACCCGCAAATGGCAGGACCGCGACGGTAACGACAAATATACGACCGAAGTCGTGATCGCCGGCATCGGCGGCGCGCTGACGATGCTCGACGGCGCGCCCGGTGGCGGCGGTGGCGGTGGCGGAGCCTCGCGCGGCGGCGGCGACTGGGGCGGCGATTCGGGTGGAAGCTCGGGTGGCGGCTGGAACCAGGGCGGCGGCGGTTCGTCGGGCGGTAGTTCCGGCGGCGGCGGCTTTGGCGGCGGTTCGGGCGGCGGTGGCGGCGGACGCCCGCCGTTCGACGACGACCTGGACGACGACGTCCCCTTCTGAGCGCCTGACCCATGGCGAGTGACCTGCTGATCGCCGCCGATGTCGCGCGCGGCGTATGCCGGTTGTTCGCGCAGCAAGGACTCGTCGCGATCCCCGAAGTGCCGCTGCCCAACGGGCGGCGCACCGACCTGACCGCGATCGACGCCAGGGGCCGGATCACCATCGTCGAGATCAAGGTCAGCCGCGCCGACCTGCATGGCGACGGCAAATGGCCCGATTATTGCGACTGGTGCGACCGCTTTTACTGGGCGCTCGCGGCGGGGCTCGACCCCGCGATCCTCGACACCCCCGATTATCGCCCCGAGACGTCGGGGCTGATCGTCGCCGACCGCTATGGCGCGGCGGTGGTGCGCGAGGCGGCCAGCTGCGACCTCGCCCCCGCGCGGCGCAAGGCCGAACTGCTGCGCATCGGACGGCTGGCGATGCGGCGGTCGATGATCGCCAGTGACCCCGAACTCGCGGCGGGGTGGAGCGAGCGCTAGAGCGGCTCGCTGCGTTCGTAATAGACGGCCCAGACGAGGCCGGCGGCCGAAAAGCCGCCCCACAGCATCAGACCGACGACGAGCCCCGATCCGATCGACAATGGCATGGCGACGAGGACGAGGGCGAGCGCCGCCGACACCAGCGCAGCGCGCAGATAGTTTCGGCGCGGGCGCACCGTGCGTGTTTCGACATATTGGACCGCAAAGCCGAAGGCGACGAGGGTCGCGATGAGCGCGAGGGAAAAGACGTCGAAGCCCTGATTGAGCAGATGAAGAAGGGCAGCCAATGCGACGCCGCCCCAAATCCCCTGGCGAACGCGTGTCAGCGGCCGGGACGACTCGCCGCCGCTCATCCGCGCGCCTGCATCCGCGCCAGATAGCGCGCGAGGATATCGATCTCGAGGTTCACCGGGCGCCCGGCCGCGGCCTCGTCGAGCGTCGTCATCGCGCGGGTGTGCGGGATGATGTTGAGGGTGAAATGGGCGCTGCCGTCGGGCTGGTCGGTGACGTCGTTGACGGTCAGCGACACGCCCTCGACGGTGATCGAACCCTTGGCGGCGATATGCGGCGCGAGGCTGGCGGGGGCCGAGATGACGAGGCCCCAGCTGTCGCCGACCGGGGTGACCGAGACGATCTGCCCGACGGCGTCGACATGGCCGGTTACGATATGGCCGCCGAGTTCGTCGCCGACCTTCAACGCGCGTTCGAGGTTGAGGCGGCGGCCCGGCTCCCACATGCCCGGCGCGGTGCAGGCGATGGTTTCGGCGCTCGCGTCGATCGCGAACCAGCCGCCGGGGCCGTTGCTGTCGCCGTCGACGCCTTTATCGACGACGGTCAGGCACGCCCCCGAACAGGCGATCGAGGCGCCGAGGGCGATGCTGTCGATGTCATAGACGGTGCCGATGATCAGCCGCGCGTCGCCGCGATCCTCGCGCGCGCGGACGGTGCCGATGTCGGTGATGATGCCGGTGAACATAAGGTCTAGGGTCCTTCTCTGACCCGCTCGTAGACGTCGAGCCGGTCGCTGCCAAGCAGGCGGCTGTCCACGAGGCGCCAGCGGCTATGCGCATCGGCGAGATCGGTGAGGCCGATGTCGCCAAGCGCCGCTTTGCCGCCGCCGATCAGGATCGGGGCGCGATAGAGCAGCAGCCGGTCGACGCGGTCGGCGGCGAGGAAGGCCGAAGCGGCGCCCGCGCCGCCCTCGACGAGCAGCGAATCGACCCCCGCGACCGATTCGGGCGAAGCGACCGCGATCCAGCCGGCGGGCGCGGCACCATGCGTGAGCAGAAAACGCTGCGGACTGCGATCTTCGAGACCCGGCAACCGGACGTCGAGTTTGGGCGAATCGGCATCGAAGGTGCCGCGCCCGACGAGAATGCCCGCGTGCCGCGCGCGTTCGAGATGGCCGTGGGCGCGGGCGCGCGCACCGGTGATCCAGCGGCTCGATCCGTCGGCGCGCGCGATGCAGCCGTCGAGCGAGGTCGCGAGCTTGAGGGTGACGAACGGCCGGTCCTGCGCCTGCCACGTCCACCACGGCGCCATGGCAAGGCGCGCCTCGGTCGCCATCACATCGAAGACGACCGCGATCCCGGCCGCCTGCAACCGCGCGATACCCTTGCCATTGGTGCGCGAATCGGGGTCCTGCGCCGCGATCACAACCCGCGCCACCCCGGCGGCGATCAGCGCATCGGCGCAGCAGGGCCCGCGCGGGCTGGCATGGGCGCAGGGTTCAAGGCTGACATAGGCGGTGGCGCCGCGCGCCGCGGCGCCCGCAGCGGCCAGCGCGATCGCCTCGGCATGCGGGCGGCCACCCGCCTGGGTCCAGCCGCGCCCGACGACGCGGCCGTCGTTGATCAGGATACAGCCGACGTTGGGATTGGGCGCCGAGGCGGGGCGCCCGCGCAGCGACAGCGCGATCGCCGCCGCCATCCAGTCGGCATCGGCGGGCGGGCGGCGCATGCCTAGCGGGCGGTCGGAGCGGAGGTTGCGGGGGGGACCGGTGCAGCCGGCACCGCCTTCGGCCCGCGCGCTGCGCGTTCGGCGAGGGTCGAATGTTTGGGCGGTTCGGGCGCCTTCACGACGGTGTCGGCTTCGGCGCCCAGCGTTTCGCGCGTTTCCTTGTCGGCCTCGCTCGAATCATAATCGACCCCCATCCGGTCGGCGAGCTTCTGATATTCGGCGCGGCGTATGGCGTTGGCGCGGTTCACTTCCTTGGCGCGTTCGATCCAGCCGGCATTGACTTCGTCCGTGCTGCGTCCCGCGGTCCAGTTTTCGAAATAGATGATCTGCGCCTTGGGTTCTTCGGTGCGGACGATATTGGTGGCGATGCCGTAAAAGACAGCCAGCGTCACCGCGATCGTCGCGGTCCAGAAGGCCCAGCGGTGCGGACGCGGGGCGCGGATATAGTGCCAGAAGTCGGAGACGCCGCCGCGCACGTCCCAATTGTTCATCATCACTCTCATCGCGCCAATTTAGGATAGGTGCGCGCATTTTGCGAGAGGATAGCGATTGCGGCGGTTTTTCAGCCCGTCCGGCGCCCACCGGTGTCACGATTGCAAAAAATGCAATAGCGGATGTGCATTTCGCAGTTGCAACATTTTTTGTGCGCTGCAATATGAGCATGCCTTTTAGGCATCCTCTCCCAAAACTTTTACGGGCCACCTTCGGGTGGCCCTTTTTTTTGGTTTGCGCCCGCAGCCGTCACGGCCACGCATTTGCGTCGTTGATAACGCTAACGAACCAATCAGGCCTGTACCGGTGTCCGTTTCTCGAACCGGCGGACTTCGGCGATAAAGCTGCCCGGCAGCGCGGTGGCGCCGCCGCTGTCGAGATCGATATGCGCATAGCTGATCTCGATATCGGTCAGCCGCTCCTCTCCGCGAAAGACACCGCAGTGCAGCGTGAAATTATCGCGCCCGAATCGGCTGATTCGCGCCGCGATGGTGATCAGCTCGTCGAGTCGCGCCGGCGCGTGATAATCGATCTCGCAATGCACCTCGCGGATGTCGGTGCCATATTGGTGGAAATAGGGGCCCGGCTGTCCTTCGCCGATGGCGCGGAAATATTCGGTCACCCCGATGTCGGCGTAGACGAGATAATGGGCGTTGAAGACGATATTCTGCCCGTCGATTTCATTGAAGCGCACGCGAACCGTTTCGTGGACGCGGAAATCGACGAGCGGAACCTGTTCGATGGCCATGGTCAGGCGGCAAGCGCGGCGGGCGCGCGGTCGAGCGGCGCGCACGCCGCTTCGAGCCAGGCCCGGTCGCCATCGTCCATCCCCGGCGCGAGCTTTTCGAACACCTCGGCATGATAGGCGTCGAGCCAGTCGGCCTCGGCGGGCGACAGCAGCGCGGTCTCGACGAGGCTCTGCGCGATCGGTGCAAAGGTGATCGTCTCGAACCCGAGCATATCCTCTTCGGCGCCGTCGATGCGCTGCGGCGTCACGATGACCAGATTTTCGATGCGGATGCCGAAATGCCCGGCCTTGTAATAGCCGGGTTCGTTCGAGAGGATCATGCCGGCGTGCAAGGGCTCCTCGGTGCCCGCCTGCCCGCCTGCGGGCTTGGCAATGCGCTGCGGCCCTTCGTGGACCGCGAGATAGGTGCCGACGCCGTGCCCGGTGCCATGCGCATAATCGACCCCGTCGGCCCACAGATATTGGCGCGCGAGGATGTCGAGCTGGCTGCCGCGCGTGCCCGTCGGGAAACGCGCCATGGCGAGCGCGATATGCCCCTTGAGCACCTGGGTGAAGCGACGGCGCATTTCGGCGGTCGGCGGGCCGATCGCGATCGTGCGCGTGATGTCGGTGGTGCCGTCGGCATATTGGCCGCCCGAATCGACGAGATAGAGCGTGCCGGTCTCGATTCGGCGATTGGTGGTTTCGTCGACCTTGTAGTGCGGCAGCGCGCCATTGGGTCCTGCGGCCGAGATGGTGTCGAAGCTCAGGTCGACCAGCCCCCCGCCGGCCTCGCGGAAGTCGCGCAGCTTCGCCGCAGCGCCGAGTTCGTCGAGGCCGCCCTGCGGCGCGACATCCTCCATCCATTGCAGGAAACGCGCGACCGCGACGCCGTCGCGGACATGCGCGGCGCGGGTGCCGTTCAATTCGACATCATTCTTGATCGCCTTGGGCAGCACCGCGGGGTCGCGGTGGCGCGCGATCTTTGCCCCCGCCTTTTCGAGCGCGGTGAAGATCGCCGCGACCGCGCTGCCGGGGTCGACCGCGACCTTCCTGTCCTTGAGCGCCGCAAGCGCCGCCTCGAACGCGTCGCGGTCGTGGATGCGCACGCTGTTGCCGAGATGCGCGCGCACCGCGTCGGTGATCTTTTCGGGCGCGATGAACAGGTCGGCGGTCGCGTCGGCATGAAGCAGCGCGAAGGCGAGGCCGACCGGGGTGTGGCTGACGTCCGACCCACGGATATTGAAGGTCCAGGCGATCGAATCGAGCGCGGTCATCACGCTGGTGTCGAGGCCCTTGTCCTTCAGCCAGTCGGCGATGCCGGCGCGCTTGTCGATCGCGCTCTGCCCCGCGAGCTTGACGTCGTGCACCGCGACGACGGCATCGCTCGGCGCCGGCTGGTCGTCCCACACCGCATCGATCGGGTTCGACGCGACCGCGACCAGTTCGGCGCCCTTGGCGGCCAGCGCCTTCGCCGTCGCATTGGCCCAGTCGATGCCGTGGAGCCACGGATCATAAGCGATCTTCTGCCCCGCGCTGACATGGGCGCCGAGCCATTCGGCGACGCTCGACGCCGGCACGCCGACATAGTCGAACAAGGCGCCGTCGACCTGATCGCGCACCTGCACGGTGTAGCGGCCGTCGATGAACACCGCGGCCCTGGCGGGCAGCACCGCCGCGGTCCCGGCCGAGCCGCCGAAGCCGGTGAGCCAGGCCATGCGCTGCGCATAGGCGCCGACATATTCGCTCATATGCTCGTCGCTGATCGGCACGACAAAGCCGTCGAGACCCCGCGCGGCAAGTTCGGCGCGGACGCGGGCGAGTCGCTCTGCATGGACGGGGCTGGACATGGCGGCTTCCTTGTTCCTACATCGCGGTCGATCCGGCCCATCGGGGGCGGCACCGCGGAGTTTCCTGATGCGCGCTATTTGGATGTTTATGGCGGCAATTGCCACCCCGCTTGTCGCGGCCCCGGGCGCTTTCGCCGAAGAGAAAGAGACAGCATTGACCGACCACACCCCTGCCCTGTCCGCCGCCCCCGTCGCGGACAAGCGGCCGCACGAGATGACGCTGCACGGCAAGACGCTGTCCGATCCGTACCACTGGCTGAAGGATGACAGCTATCCGGTCGTCGATGACAAGGATGTGCTCGATTATGTCAAAGCCGAAAATGCGTATTTCGACGCGGCGATGAAGCCGCATGCGGCGCTGGTCGAGACTTTGTTCCAGGAGATGAAGGGCCGGATCAAGGAGGCCGATTCCTCGGTGCCGCAAAAGGACGGCGACTGGACCTATTGGGTCGAATATGAGGAGGGCGCCGAGTATAAGAAATGGTACCGCAAGCCCGCGTCAGGCGCCGGCGAGGCCGCGCTGATCCTCGACGAGGTCGCGATGGCGAAGGACAAGGATTATTTCCGCCTCGCCGAACTGTCGATCAGCCCCAACGGCAAGCTGATGGCCTATTCATTCGACGACAATGGCTCCGAACGCTTCGAGGTGCGCATCCGCAACCTCGAAACCGGTGAGATGTTGCCCGACGTCATCCCCGGCACCCTGTCGTCGCTGGTCTGGACCTCGGGCAATGACGCGATCCTCTATGGCCTCGCCAACGAGAATTGGCGCACCGACAATGTCCGACTGCACAAGCTCGGCACGCCGATCGCGGACGATAAATTGCTCTACAAGGAGGCCGACATCGGTTTCGGGGTCGGCATCGGCAAGACCGCCGCCGACAATTATATCGTCATCGCGACGGGTGATAACGAAACCAGCGAGGTCTATCTGCTCCCGGCCGACAATCCCGAGGCGCCGATGCAGCTGGTGTCGGCGCGGAAAAAGGGCCGCGAGTACAGCGTCGATGAACGCGACGGCACCCTCTACATCCACACCAATGACGAGCATCCCAACTTCCGCGTCGCCACCGCCAGCGTGAAAACGCCCGGCGAGTGGAAGACTTTGATCCCCGGGTCGGATCACAGCTACATCACCGGTTTCTCGGTGTTCCGCGATTATTTCGTGCTCGAGGCGCGCGAGGACGGGCTCGACCAGGTCGATGTCCGCCAATATGACGCGCCGCTGACCCCGGGCCGGATCCAGTTCCCCGCCGCTACTTATGTGGCGGGGCTTGGCGACAATCCCGAATATCATCAGGACAAGCTCCGGCTCGACTATGAATCGATGGTCACCCCCGACACCGTCTATGATTACGACCTCGCGAGCGGAAAGCTCGAAACGCTGAAGGTCCAGGAAATTCCCTCAGGTTACGACGCGACGCAATATGTAACCGAACGGGTTAACCTGCCGAGCCGCGACGGCAAGACGATGATCCCCGCCTCGCTCGTCTACAAAAAGGGGACGAAGCTCGACGGCAGCGCGCCGATGCATCTCTACGCCTATGGCAGCTACGGCTATCGCGTCCCGCCGGGCTTTTCGACGACGCGCCTCAGCCTCGTCGATCGCGGCATAGTCTATGCGATCGCGCATGTCCGCGGCGGCGACGATCTGGGGCGTGAATGGTATCTGGAGGGCAAGACCGACCGCCGCAAAAACACCTTCAACGATTTCATCGACGTCGCGAAGGGGCTGATCGCCAAGAAATACACCAGCGCCGGCAAGATTTCCGTCGAGGGCCGTTCGGCGGGCGGGCAGGTGATGGGCGTGATTTACAATGAGTCCCCTGAGCTTTGGGGCGCGGTGCTCGCGGGGGTGCCCTTTGTCGACGTCATCAACACGATGGTCGACGAAACGCTGCCGCTGACCCCCGGCGAATGGCCCGAATGGGGCAATCCGATCACCGACAAGGCGGCGTTCGACTATATGCTGAGCTACAGCCCCTATGACAATGTCACCGCCAAATCCTATCCGCCGATGCTGGTGTCGGCGGGGCTCAACGACCCGCGCGTGACCTATTGGGAGCCCGCCAAATGGGTCGCCAAGCTGCGCGCGACGCGTACCAACGACGCGACTTTGCTGCTGCGCACCAACATAGGCGCGGGCCACGCCGGCAAGTCGGGCCGCTGGGGCGCCCTGCGCGAGGATGCCGAGGAATTCGCCTTCGTGCTGACCCAGCTGGGGGTGGAGAAGTAGGCGGCGGTCAGGGAAGCGCGATACCGCGCCGCAATAGCCGTTCTCGCGTTCCGGGACAAAGCCGCATTCCGGGTCGCATCTCATCGAACATCCGGCGGCGCTCGTTCGGCGTGTAACGCCATTTCAACCCGTACCAAAGCCGGATGAGCTTCCAGTTTCGCTGCAGCGCGCGTTGCTGGAACATCGCGGGCTGCCGGAGTTCGGCGACCAGGGTTTCGTCGATGATATGCTGAGGCAGCGCGCCCCTGTGTTCGAATATTGCGATACGCCCATCGTCACAGAGCGAGGCATCCGCCAGATCACCGCGCTCGATGGCTGCGCCGATTGTTAGAAAGCACGTCGCGACAAAGAAAAAGGCCACCAGCACCAGGGGCAATATGATCCATGCAATCAGGCGGCGCACGGTCAATCCAGATAAGCCCGTGCCACCAACTCGCGCTCCAGCGTCTCCGCGTCCACGAACTGGTGCCCCGCGATGCCCACCGATTCGGCCGCCTCAACATTGGCGGCAACATCGTCGATGAACAGCCCCCCCACCGGATCGATGCCGAATCGCCCGATCGCGAGGCGGTAGATCGCAGGGTCGGGCTTCATCAGCTTCTCGGTGCCCGAGACGATGATATCGCGAAAGCGGTCGAACACCGGCTGGGTCGGGCGGAAACCCTCCCAGAAATCATGCCCGAAATTGGTGATCGCGAACAGCGGCACCCCCGCCGCGTCGAGCCGCTCGACCAGCTCGAGGCTGCCGGTGACCGGGCCGGGGATCGTCTCGTTGAAGCGCGTGCCATAGGCATCGATCAACGCGGCGTGATCGGGATATTCAAGCTTTCGCTCGGCGACCATCTCGGCGGCAGGGCGGCCGGCGTCGTGCTGGAAATGCCACCCCGGCGTGATGATGTTGCCGACGAAATATTCGAGTTCCTGCTCGTCGGCAATCAACTTGCCGAACAGATGCCGCAAATCCCAGTCGAACAGGACCTTGCCGACGTCGAAGATAACGCAGCGATCGATCATGCGAACGCCAGACACGCGAAAGCGCCGCCGGAAGGGTCCGACGGCGTTACGCGGTTCAGCAAAAGCAAACGGGGCGGTTCAGCCCCGCGCAGGGGCATCAGCCCTGGCGCGCCTTGAAGCGGCGGTTGGTCTTGTTGATCACATAGGTCCGGCCGCGACGGCGGATCACGCGGTTGTCCCGGTGGCGGTCCTTCAGCGACTTCAGGCTATTGCGAATCTTCATGGCTCTATTCCGATGGTCTGGCGTTGTACGCGAAGCGGCGCAACTATGGGGATGGGCGATAAAAGTCAACCGCCCTTGGCGCGGAAATCAGGCCGCGAAGCGCCGTTCTTCCAGCGCGCGTTCCCACGCGAGCGCGTGGGCGACGATCGTGTCGAGCTCGGCGTGCTGCGGTTCCCATCCGAGGAGGCCACGAATCGCACCATTGTCGGCGATCAACGCATCGGGATCGCCGGCGCGGCGATCGCCCATGCGGCGGTCGATCTTGCGATTCGTCGCCTTGTCGACCGCATCGAGCACTTCGAGCACCGAGAAGCCGCGGCCATAGCCGCAGTTCAATTGGTGGCTGGCCTTGGGATCGGCGATCAGCGCATCGAGCGCGAGCAGATGCGCGGCGGCGAGGTCGCTGACATGGATATAGTCGCGTACCCCGGTGCCGTCGGGGGTGTCGAAGTCGGTGCCGAAAACGTCCACGTGAGGGCGGCGGCCGAGTGCGGCCTCGACCGCGACCTTGATCAGGTGCGTCGCGCCGGCGGTCGACTGGCCGCTGCGCGCCTTGGGATCGGCACCCGCGACGTTGAAGTAGCGCAGCGCAGCATAGTTGAAGTCGTGCGCGAAGGCGACATCGGCGAGCATCGCCTCGGTCATCAGTTTCGACATGCCATAGGGGTTGATCGGCCGCTGCGGCGCGTCTTCGCGCACCGGGATCATATCGGGGATCCCGTAAGTCGCGGCGGTCGAGGAGAAGATGAAATGGCGCACCCCGGCGTGGACCGCGGTGTCGATCAGCGACCGGCTGCGCGCGCTGTTGTTGTCATAATATTTGAGCGGGTTGGTCACCGATTCGGGAACCACGACCGACCCCGCGAAATGCATGATCGCGCCGACATCCTGTTCGGCGACGATCCGCGTAACGAGCGCCGCGTCGGCGATATCGCCTTCGTAAAAGGCCGCGCCCTTCGGCACCGCCCAGCGGAAGCCGGTGACCAGATTGTCGAGCACCGCAACGGACCAGCCGGCGTCGAGCAGCGCGAGCACCGCGTGGCTGCCGATATAGCCGGCGCCGCCGGTCACGAGGACGGTGAAGGGATGCGGCTGCGAGGTCACAGGATTTCGGCTCCTTTGGCCGGAAAGCTAGCCGCGGCGTGGTTAGGAATTGGTTAGCGACGCCCTGAAAGCAGCCCGTTTTCCGTTCGTATCGAGCGAAGTCAGGATACACGAAGGCTTGCGCTGCCGATAGGTGTCTCGACTTCGCCCGACACGAATGGAGTTTTCGCCCGACACGAATGGAGTTTAAGCCGGGTTCGCGGACGACTGGGCCTACCCCGCCAAAGCCTTTTGCCGCCGCCTCTGCACCGACGAGCCATAACCCATCGCCTCGCGATATTTCACCACGGTGCGCCGCGCGATGTCGTGGCCCTCGGCCGACAGCTTCTGCGCGATCGTCTCGTCGGACAGAATCGCCTTGCCGTCCTCGCCCTCGATCATCGCCTTGATCCGGCTCTTGATCGATTCGGACGACACCGCGCCATCGCCCTCGGTCGCCGAAATGCCGCTCGAAAAGAAATATTTGAGTTCGAACAGCCCGCGCGCGCAGCTCAGATATTTGTTGCTGGTCACTCGGCTGACGGTCGATTCGTGCATGCCGATTTCCTCGGCGACCTGGCGCAGGGTCAGCGGGCGCATATGCGCGACGCCGTGGAGGAAAAAGCCTTCCTGCTGCTTGACGATCGCGCTCGCGACCTTGACGATCGTGCGCTGGCGCTGGTCGAGCGCGCGGACGAGCCAGTTGGCGCCCGCGAGCTGCTCGGACAGCCACGCCTTGCTCTTCGCCGCAGCGCCGGTGGCGAGTTCGGTGTAATAGCGGCGGTTGACGAGCAGGCGCGGCAAGGTGCCGCCGTTGATCTCGACCGCCCAGCCCTTGCCGGTGTGACGGACGTAGATGTCGGGCACGACGGTCTGCGACACGCTGGCGCCGAAGCGCAGTCCGGGCTTGGGATCATAACCGCGCAGCTCGCGGATCATGTCGGCGAGATCTTCGTCGTCGACGCCGCAGATCCGCTTGAGCTGCGGGAAGGAGCCCTTGGCGACCAGATCGAGATGCGCGATCATCGTCGCCATCGCGGGGTCGTAACGATCGGCCTCACGCGCCTGGATCGCGATGCATTCGGCCAGGTCGCGGCCGCCGACGCCCGAAGGATCGAAGCACTGCACCCCCGCGAGCACGGTTTCGACGAGCGCGAGCGGGACGCCGAGCCGCTGCGCGAGGTCGGCGAGGTCGGCGCGAAGGTAACCCGCCTCGTCGATCATCGCGACAAGCTGTTCGGCGATCAGCGCCTCCAGCCCCGAGAAGCGCTCGCCGACCTGCGCGAGCAGATGCTCGTAAAGGCTGTCGGCCTCCCCGGCGAAACTGTCGAAATCGATGCCTTCGCTGTCGCCCGACAGGCCGACGCTGTCGCTCGCGCTGTCGTGGTGGAAACTTTCCGCGCCCAGATCGACGTCGAGATCGTCGGTCGCGCCGCTGTCGGACGCGAGCGCCTGATCGGCGTCGAGCGTCGCGGCCTCGGCAGGCGTCGCGTCGCCCTCGGGCGCTTCGTCCCCTGCGCCATCGCTGTCGGGCGAGGCGGTGTCGAGCAAAGGATTGCCCTCAAGCGCTTCAGCCAGATAGGCGTCGAGTTCGAGGTTCGACAACGCCAGCAGCTTGATCGCCTGCTGCAGCTGCGGCGTCATCACCAGCGATTGCGACTGGCGGAGATCGAGGCGCGGACCGAGCGCCACTGGGAATTAGCGGCCTTCTATCCCGTTTGTGTCGAGCGAAGTCGAGACACGTGAGGCCATGCACGAACTCGGCGTGTCTCGACTTCGCTCGACACAAACGGAAACCAGAACAGGCTTATTCGACACCGACACGGCCCCATTCCCTCACAGGGAGAAACCCTCGCCGAGGTAGAGGCGGCGCACCTCGGGGTCGGCGACGAGTTCGGCGGGCGACCCGGCGAGCAGCACCTTGCCGTCGTAGATGATGCAGGCGCGATCGACGAGGTCGAGCGTTTCGCGGACGTTGTGGTCCGTGATCAGCACCCCGATGCCGCGCGTCTTGAGGTCGGCGACAAGGTCGCGAATGTCCGAAATCGACAGCGGATCGATGCCCGCGAACGGTTCGTCGAGCAGCATGATCGACGGGTTCGCGGCCAGCGCCCGCGCGATTTCGGCGCGGCGGCGTTCGCCGCCCGACAGCGCCATCGCGGCGGCGCTGCGCAGCCGGGTCAGGCCGAATTCGTCGAGCAATTCCTCGAGCCGGCGTTCGCGCGACACGCGGTCGGGCTCGCTGAGCTCAAGCACCGCACTGATATT
Source organism: Sphingopyxis sp. GW821-FHT02C12 (assembly GCF_059421785.1). Classification (NCBI taxonomy): domain Bacteria; kingdom Pseudomonadati; phylum Pseudomonadota; class Alphaproteobacteria; order Sphingomonadales; family Sphingopyxidaceae; genus Sphingopyxis; species Sphingopyxis sp. GW821-FHT02C12. The sequence continues at coordinate 1,156,094 of NZ_JBWKVQ010000001.1, read as the reverse complement.
CTGTTCGACCGTCATGCCGCGAAAGATCGAGGTTTCCTGCGGAAGATAGCCGAGACCGAGGATCGCGCGGCGGTACATCGGCAGCGCGGTGATGTCGGCGCCGTCGAGCATGATGCGCCCCGCGTCGGGCTTCACCAGCCCCATGATCGAATAGAAGCAGGTCGTCTTGCCGGCGCCGTTCGGCCCGAGCAGACCGACGACCTCGCCCTTGCCGACCGAGAGCGAGACGTCGGAGAGCACGACGCGCTTGTCATAGCTTTTGGCGATCGAGACGACCGCGAGTCCGTTGCCCGCCGCTGCCTCTTCCTGGACATGCGCGGTGTGTTCGGAAACGCCGTGATCGCCGCTGGCCGGCGGGGTCGCGAGGGTGGAGTCGTCGGTCATATCGTCGTCGCTGTCCGTCCAAAGATTGGCACCGCACTACCCGAGGAGCGCCGTAAAGGTCAATCTGGCAAGATTTTTGCAGGGACTATTTGCAGGGGCTATCAGTGCGCGGCCTGCGGTCCGCGCACGACGCCCGACAACGCGAGTTGTTCGTCGATCGCGGCCATCAGCCGGTCGAGCGCCGCCTCGTCCTTCGCCTCGGCGCGCGCGACGAGCACGTCCTGCGTGTTCGACGCCCGGAGCAGCCACCAACCGTCGTCGGTGAGCACGCGCGCGCCGTCGGTGCGGTCTACCTCGGCCCCCGACGCCGCGAGGCGGGCGAGAACCTCATCCACAATGGCGAACTTGCGCACCTCATCGACCTGGAAGCGCAACTCCGGCGTGTTGACCATCGGCGCCATGAGCCCACGCAATTCGGTGACGCTCTGCCCGAGCTTGGTCGCGGCCTCGATCAGGCGGATCGCCGCGTAAGGCGCGTCGTCATAGCCATAATAGCGGTCGGCGAAGAAGATATGGCCGCTCATCTCACCCGCGAGCGGACTGCCGGTTTCCTTCATCTTCGCCTTGATCAGGCTGTGGCCGGTTTTCCACATCATCGGCTGACCGCCCAATTCGGCGACGCGGTCGAACAAGGCCTGGCTGGCCTTCACATCGGCGATCACCGTGGCGCCCGGAATATCCCGGAGCACCGCCGCGGCATAGATTTGCAGCAGCTGGTCGCCCCAGATCACCCGGCCCTGCCCGTCGATCGCGCCGATCCGATCGCCATCTCCATCGAAAGCGACGCCGAAATCGAGATTCCTCTCGGCGACGAGCTTGCGCAAGTCCGCCAGATTCTTTTCCTCAGTGGGATCGGGATGGTGGTTCGGGAAATGGCCGTCGATGTCGGTAAACAGCAGGAAATGCTCGCCGGGAAGCCGCGCCGTCAATTTCTCGATGACCGTGCCGGCGGCGCCGTTACCGGCGTCCCAGCCGATGCGGTAGGCGGCGCCGGCGAAGCCCTCGACCAGCCGATCGACATAGGCGTCGACGATATCGATGCTCTGCGACGATCCCTCGCCGCTGTCCCAGTCGCCCGTGGCCGCCATCGTCCCGATGCCCGCGATGTCGGCGCCGTAGAAGGGGCGACCCTGAAACACCATCTTGAAGCCGTTATAGTCGGGGGGGTTGTGGCTGCCGGTTATCTGTATGCCGCCGTCCACCTCTTCGGTTGACGCGGCATAATAGAGCATCGGCGTCGGGCCGAGCCCGACATTCAGCGCATCGATCCCGGCGGCGTTGATCCCTTCGATCAGCGCCTCGGCGAGCATTGGCGACGACAGGCGGCCGTCATAACCGACCGCGACCGACCTGCCGCCCGCGCGCCGGATCAACGTCGCGAAGCTGCGCCCGATAGCATAGGCGTCGGCGGCCGACAGCGTGTCGCCGACGACCCCGCGGATGTCATATTCGCGCAGCATCGTCGGGTGAAAAACATGCGTCTGGGTCATGGGTCGCTCGCTTTCGGGGGAGAAGGAGGTCAGGCGGCGGCGAACAGGTCGCCGTCGGGATGCAGCCGCTCGCGCGCCGGCAGGTTAAGCCCTGCCATCGCTTCGCGCAGCTCCTGCCGCGCGACGACATGGCCGATCCCCATGCCGCCTAGATGCGCCTTGTCGAGCAGGGTGAGGCCGGCGGGGAAAAGTTCGCGGTAGATGACGCGCTCGCCAAGGCCCGGGATGACGCGAAAGCCGACGCGGCGCGACAATTGGGTCAGCGCCTCGCCGACGCGGCGCATATTATGCGCGTCGACATGCTGGAGGCGGTTGCGCAAGATGATCCAGTCGATGGTCCGCCCGTCGCTCTTGGCGCGCGCCTTGCGGGTGTCCCAGATCAGCTCCGAATAGAAGCTCGGCCGGGTGACCTGAAAGCTTTCGGGATCGACCTGCCCGATCAGGTCGAAATCGATGAAGCTGTCGTTGATCGGGGTGACAAGGGTGTCGGCGCTGGTCGCGAGGTGGCGCGCGAAGATATCGTCACGGCCGGGCGTGTCGGCGACAAAATAATCGGCGCCTTCGCTGAGCCGCGCGACTTGCGCGTCGAGTTCCCCGATCGTCGATCCTTCGAACACTTCGAAATTGGGGGTCGGCAGCGCGATGTCGCGGCGCTTTTCGGTCGCGCGGCGATTCTCCAGATAGCGATGGAAGGTGCGCTGGCGCGGGTCGAGGTCGAGCCCCGCGACGCGCCAGCCCTGGCTCGCCAGCGCCACCGCGAAATGCACGGCGCAGGTCGATTTGCCCGTCCCGCCCTTTTCATTGGCAAAGATGATGCGGTGCGGCGCGGGGGTCGTCATGGGCGTTGCGAATTTCCTGTCGGCGGCGCATGGGGGCCGCATGGGGTGGCGTCTCAGCCGCCATTATCGGAGGCGAGGCAGCCGTGCAAATCATCCGTGACATCGCCACCTTGCACCGCGCGGTCGACGCCCTGAAACGGGACGGAAAAAGCGTCGCGCTGGTCCCTACCATGGGCGCGCTGCATGACGGCCATCTGTCGCTGGTGCGGATGGGAAAACGCGTCGCCGACCATGTCGTAGTGTCGATCTTCGTCAACCCGACCCAGTTCGGCCCGAACGAGGATTTCGCCGCTTACCCGCGCGACGAGGCCCGCGACGCCGCGCTGCTCGCCGACGAAGGCGTCGCGCTGCTGTGGGCGCCCGACGTCGCGGTCATGTATCCCGCCGGGCACAGCACCCATATCGAGGTCGCCGCACTGGGCGGCGACTATTGCGGCGCGGCGCGGCCCGGGCATTTCGACGGGGTTGCGACCGTCGTCGCCAAATTGTTCAACCAAGTGCGCGCCGACGTCGCGATCTTCGGCGAAAAGGACTGGCAGCAGCTCGCGATCATCCGCCGCATGGCGCGCGATCTCGATTTCAAGCTCGACATATTGGGCGCGCCGATCGCGCGCGATCGCGACGGGCTCGCGCTGTCGTCGCGCAACGCCTATCTCTCGCCCGAACAGCGCACGGCGGCGACGGCGTTTCCCGACGCGCTGAAAGCCGCGGCGGCGGCGATCGCCGGCGGCGGCGATGTCGGCGCGGCGCTCGCCGCGGCCGAAGCGGCGATCGTCGCGGGCGGGTTCGACAGCGTCGACTATGTCGCGCTCGCCGACGCCGACAGCCTTGAAAGATTGCCGGTTTTCCGCACCCCCGCGCGACTTCTGGCGGCGGCGCGAATCGGCAAGACGCGGCTGATCGACAATTATCCCGTCGGCTGATTAACGCCGGAAATGGCCGATTCCGGTTGGTTTCGGACCTTATCCCCGAAAAAGTCCGATCGTCGTTAACGCTTTGTTGACCATGATCCGCAAGGTTGGGACCCGAAGCTTCCTGTGGGGGGAAGCGACAGGGGGTTATCATGGCCAACAGTCTGAAGTCTGCGCAATATCTGATCGAAAGCCGCTTGCTCGATGCCGCCCGCGGCGACGCCAATGCCTATTTCGATCTCGGGATCGCCTTTTCGACCGGCAGCGGCGGGGTCGATGTCGACCTGATCCAGGCGCATAAATGGTTCAACCTCGCGGCGCTCGGCGGCAACAAGGAAGGCCAGCAATGCCGCGCCGACCTGTCCGACGAAATGAGCCGCGACGAAATCGCCGAAGCCCAGCGCCAGGCACGCGCCTGGCTCGACGAAACCGCACGCCGCCCGGCCGCGCGGCGGTTTGCGGCCTAGTCCTTTCGCCGCCTAGTTCTTCCGCCGAAAGGGCATATGCCCCTCGAGCCAGTCCATTTCGGCTTCCTCGGCGCGGCGTTCCGTTTCCAGATAGTCGGCGACCGCGCGCCGGAACCCCGGATCGGCGATATAATGCGCCGACCAGGTCGCGACCGGGCCATAGCCCCGCGCGAGCTTGTGCCCGCCCTGCGCACCCGCCTCGACCCGCCCCAGGCCGCGTTCGATCGCGATATCGATCGCGCGGTAATAGCATAGTTCGAAATGCAGATAGGGGATGTCGACGAGGCAGCCCCAGTAACGCCCGTAGAGCGTGTCGGCGCCGATGAAATGCATCGCGCCGGCCAGCGGCCGGTCGTTCGCGTCATAGGCAAGGACGAGAATGATATCGTCCGCCATCTGCGCCCCCATCAGGTCGAACGCTTCGCGCGTCAGATAGGGCTGGCCCCATTTGCGCGCGCCGGTATCCTGATAGAAAAGCCACATCGCGTCCCAATGCTCATGGCGGATCGCGGCGCCGGTGAACTCCTCGATCCGCAGACCCTCGACCGCCCGCGCGCGCTCCTTGCGCAGTTGCTTGCGTTTCGCCGAGGTCAGCGTGCCAAGGAAATCGTCGAAGCCGGCATAACCCGCATTGGCGAAATGGAACTGGATGTCGCGGCGGACGAGCCAGCCGGCCTCCTCGAACAACCGCATCTGGTCGGGCGCGACGAAGGTGGCGTGCGCCGACGACAGGCCGTTCTGGCGCACCACCGCCTCGGCGGCGCGAATCAGCAGCAGCGCGTCGTCGCGATTCTGCGACAACAGGCGCGGCCCCGGCACCGGGGTGAAGGGCGCCGCGATCTGCAACTTGGGATAATAATCGCCGCCGGCGCGTGCCCAGGCATCGGCCCACGCATGGTCGAAGACATATTCGCCCTGGCTGTGGGTCTTGAGATAGGCGGGCGCCGCGGCGAGCAGCGTCCCCGCCTCATCCTCGACGAGCAACGGCGCCACCTGCCAGCCGGTGCCCGGCCCGACGCTGCCCGATCGTTCGAGCAGCGACAGAAAGGCATGGCCGACGAAGGGGTTGCCGCCGTCGTGGAGCGCATCCCACGCCGCGGCCTCGATCGCCGCGACGCCGGTGCCGAGCGAGATGGTGTGCGCGGGCGGGTCGGCTTCGGCCATGCCAGCCCTTAGGCCGGCCGCACCGCGACGATCGCGTCGGCCTCGACCGCGGCACCCAGCGGCAGCACCGCGACGCCGACCGCCGCGCGGGCGTGACGCCCGGCATCGCCGAACAGCGTCTCGAACAGTTCGGACGCGCCGTTCGCGACCTTGGCCTGGTCGGTGAAATCGGGGGTGGAGTTGACGAACACGCCGAGCTTCACGACTTTCTCGATGCGCGACCAGTCGCCGCCCAAGGCATTGCCGATCTGCGCGAGCAGCATCAGCGCGCAGCGCCGCGCGGCGTCATAGCCGCCCGCCACATCGACATCGGCGCCGAGGCGGCCGGTGACGACCTTGCCGTCGTTGAACGGAAGCTGGCCGCTGACATAGAGCATGCCGCCTTGTTCGACGACGGGCACATAGGCAGCGACCGGCGCGGCGGCCTTGGGCAGTTCGAGGCCGAGATCGGCGAGCTTGGCGGCGATATCCATGACGTTGTCCTTATACGGCGAGCGGGGCGGGGGCGGGAGTGTTTTCGGCGAGGCGCGCCAATATCCAGTCTTGCGCCTCGGTCCAGTTGTCGATGCGGGCATGGGCGTGCCGCGCGGGCGCGATCTTGTCGGCGATCGCGGGTTCGCCGACAAGGTGGAGGCGCCAGACCTCGGGCGCTTCCTGCGCCACCGACGTGTGATGCCCGCCAAGGTCGTCGATGAACACCGCGACCGAGGGTTGATATTCCTCGATCAGCCGGCGCACCGGTTCGCCCTTGCCGCCGCGGCTGCCGATGACGGGGGCATGGAAATCATGGAGCGCGAGCTGGTCGATACGGCGCTGCTGATGTTCGGGGCCGACATTGGTGAGCACCACGATATCGGCGTGCCTGGCGATCTCCGCCATCGCGGCGAGCGCGCCGGGAATCGGATATTGGCGCGTCATTTCGGTGGTGAAGAAACCGTCGAGCAAGGGCCACACCTCGGCGGCCTCGAGCGGCGTGCCGCATTCCTTGCGCTTGAGCGCCCCCGCGAAGCTCGCGTCCTCGATGCGGAACAGCACGCCATGTTCCTGGTCGACCCACTGCGCGAAGGGGACGACCATGTGCATCAGCACCTCGTCGCAATCGGTGATGACGAGCGGGCGGTTCATATCTCGATCCTTTCGTCGCCGGACAGGCGATGGGCGGCGGCGGCGATGTCTTCGGGTTTCCGGTCGAGCCCCACCGCGCAGGCGACAAGGTCGGCCTCATGCGCGGTCAGGAACGACAGGATCGCCGCGAGCGTCGATCGTTCGCCGAGCGATTCGCGCAAGTCGTCGGGCGCCAGGCCGGTGAGCGCGAGCAGCCGTTCGGCGCGCGGTTCGTCGGTCAGGATCCAGCCCAGCGCGCTCAGCGCCAGCGCTTCGTCGGCATCGTGCAAGTCGGTTTTCCCTTTCGCGGGAGGCAATTGTATCGCCGCGCCGATTCGCCTAAACCGGCGCCGAACGCAAGGTGGGGACGTGAAATATCATGGGCAAGACCATATTGGTCGTCGAGGATAATGAACTCAACCTGCGCCTGTTCTGCGACCTGCTCAACGCCCATGGCTATAGCGCCCATCCGGTGCGCGACGGCCGCGACGCGCTGGCGAAGGCGCGCGAAGTGTCGCCCGACCTGATCATCATGGACATCCAGTTGCCGCATGTCAGCGGGCTGGAGCTGATCGGCCAGATGAAGGCCGACCTGACGCTGCGCGCGGTGCCGATCATGGCGGTGACCGCCTATGCGGGCAAAGGCGACGAGGACCAGATCCGCGCTGCGGGGGCCGAAGCCTATGTATCGAAGCCGATTTCGGTGATCAAGTTCATCGAGAGCGTCGGGGTTTTTGCCTGACGCGACGGGGTTTGGGGCGTGAGCAAATTTTCTGATCTGAAAGATGCTTACGCGGCGCTGGGGCCACTACGCTTCTGGACGATTATGGGAGCGACACTTGCGTTCATCCTCGCCTTTGTAGCGCTCGAGACCTGGCTCTCCGCCAAGCTCGGCTGGCCCGAGGCCTTCGGCTTCGAGTGTCGCCGACGCGGCTGCCTGCTCACAAAAATGGGACATAGCGAACGGTTGCTGGAAGCCGGCGGCGCCTATGCGTGGGGGCTATTCGCGCTTTACTGGGCGATGCCGATGATCGCCGCAGGCTATGTGGCAGTGGTCCGATTCAAGCGACGCCGTCGCAATCCGATCCTGCCGATGGAGTAGCGAGCCCGGCCACGGCCAGGCTCGCCATGAACGGACGACTAGTTGCGATCGGCGGGCTTGCCCTGCGGCCGATTCCACGGCGCGGCATAATGAACCGCCACGGCGGTCGCCGAGGTGTCGATCACGGCGGCGAAAAACCGGTTGATCCAGTTCGATTCGGTGGTGTGGTTAGCCATGGGATATCTCCTGTGCCCGGGCCTGCAAGGGAGGGGGAGAGCGGCCCGGACGCGATTCTTCTAATCCCGGGGCGGTGCCAATTGGCGCCGAAATTGATCATATGAACGACCAATTTTCGCATTATAATGGGAATCATGCGAAAAATACCCGATCTCGACCGTTTCGACCGCCGCCTGCTCGCGCTGGTGCGCGAGGATAATCTCCAGCCCGCCCGGATTCTCGCCGACAAGGTCGGGCTGTCGCTGTCGGCGGTGTTGCGCCGCCTGCGGCGACTGCGCGAGGAAAAGGTGATCGTCGCCGATATCGCGGTGGTCGATCCGGCGCTGACCGGTTCGGCGCTGACGATGCATGTGCTGGTGCAGATGCAGCAGGCGGGGCCGCAAACGATGGACAATTTCGCGCGCGAGATCGTCCACCACCCCGAAATCACCGGCGCGTGGGACGTGACCGGCGGCGACGACTTCCTGCTCAAGGTTCAGGTCGGCACGATGGAGGATTATGACCGCTTCACCCGCCGCGCGCTCGGCGAGGACAAGGGGGTGCATTCGTTCACGACGATGATCGCGATCCGCAACATCATCGAAAACGACATCGCACGGCGCCCTTTGCGCGAGGGGTGAGGCGTAGGTCGCTTTCGGGCAGGAGCGGACAAGCCGCCCTTCACCCGCGCACGAAAAAGGGCGGCGCAAAGGCCGCCCTCCGGATCCCGGCTTTCACCGGGAGACACATCATTCCGTTCAGCGTTGCCGAACGGGTCGATGCATCACTTGATCTTGGCTTCCTTGAACTCGACATGCTTGCGCACGACGGGATCATATTTGCGCTGCGCCATCTTGTCGGTCATCGTGCGCGGGTTCTTCTTGGTGACATAGAAGAAGCCGGTGTCGGCGGTGCTCACGAGCTTGATCTTGACGGTCGTCGGCTTGGCCATGGCCCTGTTCCTCGAATAGTGACGCAGAAACCGGCGGGCGGTCGCGGCGCGCGGGGCGAAGACCCCGACTGATGTGTGAAAAACGACAGGGCAGCGCGCAAGCACGCCGCCCCCGATAAGCGCGCGCCTCTGACGGGATTCGGCGCTTGTGTCAAGCGAAACGAACGAGCGACGGCCAGTGTCAGGAGGCCGGCCGCCGCCCGCCCGGGAGAGACGTCAGGCGTTGCGGATCTCGAAACGCACCGTCATCTCCTTCCAGCTTTCCTCGGCCACGCCGCCGCGCGTCGCGGGCTTGAAGCGCCATTTGGCGAGCGCACGGCGCTTCGTCGCATCGAAAAAGCCGGGGCTGTCGGTGCTGACCAGCTCGACCTGCTTCACCTTGCCGTCGCTGCCGATCAGCACCCGCACTTTGGCAACACCCTCGATCCCTTCGCGCTGTTCGCGCGCCGGATAATCGGGCTGGAAATTGGCGAGGTGGCGCTGGTCGAGCTGCGCGAGGACCAGCTTGGGCATGGGCGGCACGGGCGGATCATAGGGGATCGAAGGTCCCGTTCCCGTTCCCGCCGGCGGCACGTAAATCTGTTCCGGCACAAAGATCGGAGTCTGCGCGATCGGCGGCAGCGTCGTGGGCGCCGTGGTGATCGGCGTTTGCTGCTGCCTCTGCTGCGGCGCCGGATCGGGTGCCGGCGGCGGCGGGAGCGGCTTTTCGATCGGGATCGAGATGACGGTGGTGGGCCCGGGTTTTTCGGTGATCACCGAAATCATCGGGGTCAGCGCGACGGCGACGAGCAGCGCGATCGGCAGCCCGACCGCGAAGACCGCGGCGAATGGACGATGGCGGGCGCCGGGATTATAACTGCCGCGCTGCAGCAGCGAGCCACCGGCGGATGCGGCCGTCGCCGAGCGCGGCGACAGGGTGGCGGATATCAACGGTATCAGGGTCATGGCCTCTCTCCTTGCCGAACCGACCCGGGGCCGCCGCGCTTGTGCTTCTATCCGGCCTGGTCGCAATAATGTGATATTATAACATACCTGTGATTGTCAAGCGAAGAGGTCGGCAAGCGAGTTATCGCGGGATACCGGGGGGTTCAGGCGGCGGAGAGCCGCGCGATCGCTTCGTCCTTCGCGATCAGCGGCAGCAGTTCGCCCATGTCGGGGCCATGGTCGCGGCCGGTGAGCGCGCGGCGCAGCGGCAGGAACAGCGCGCGGCCCTTCGCCCCGGTCGCCGCCTTCACCGCATTGGTGAGCGCATGCCAGGGATCGGCGCCCCAGTCGATGTCGGGCGCTGCGGCGGCGGCGGCGGCGAGCACCGCGCGGTCGGCGTCGTCGGCGGACGGCGGGGCCAGCGGTCCGTCGAACACCGCCACCCAGTCGGCCGCCTCGGCGACGGTCATCAAATTCGGGCGAATCGCGTGCCAGCGCGCGGCGTCGATCGCCGCGGGCAGGCGGTCGGCAACCGCCTCATGGTCCAGCTGGTGGACGATCTTCTGGTTGACCAGCGCCAGCTCGGCCTCGTCGAAACGCGCCGGGGCGCGGCCGAAATGGGCGAAGTCGATCGTTTCGACCAGCGGCGCGGCGTCGGTGACCGGTTCGACCGGGTCGCTGGTGCCGAGCCGCGCGAGCAGCGCGACGAGCGCGATCGGCTCGATCCCCTGTTCGCGCAAGCCATCCATCCCGAGCGAGCCCAGCCGCTTCGACAATTTGCCCTCGGTCCCGACGAGCAAAGCCTCATGCGCGAACGCGGGCGGAGCCGCGCCGAGCGCCGCGAACATCTGGATCTGCGCCGCGGTGTTCGACACATGGTCCTCGCCGCGCACGACGTGCGAAATGCCCATCGCGATATCGTCGATCACGCTGGGCAGCAGATAGAGCCAGCTGCCGTCGGCACGGCGCACAACCGGGTCGGACATCGATTTCGGGTCGAAACTCTGGTCGCCGCGGACCATGTCGGTCCATGCGATCGGCGCATCATGGTCGAGCCGGAACCGCCAGTGCGGCGCGACGCCTTCGGGAACCGGGGCATCGGCGGGCTTGCGTTCATACACCGGCGGCAGGCCGCGCGAGAGCAGCACCTTGCGGCGGATGTCGAGTTCCTCGGGGGTCTCGTAACAGGCATAGACGCGCCCCGCGCCCTTCAGCCGGTCGAATTCGCGTTCGTACAGGTCAAAGCGCGCCGACTGGCGCTCCTCGCCGTCGATATCGAGGTCGAGCCAGGCGAGATCGGCGCGAATGCCCGCGACATAGTCTTCCTTCGACCGTTCGCGGTCGGTGTCGTCGATGCGCAGCAGGAAGCGCCCGCCATTTTTGCGCGCCCACATCCAGTTGTGGAGCGCGGTGCGGACATTGCCGACATGGAGATGGCCCGTCGGCGAGGGGGCAAAGCGGGTGATAACGGTCATGCGCGCGCCTATAGCGCCATCGCGCCCCGCATGGCGACCCCAACTTCGCCTGCCGCGCGTCCAGGCTTAACCGCTTCTTTCCGCTTTCTGCGTAGCAACGGCGTCATGGAGGGCGGAACCACAGGATGGCGGGTGCGGCTATGGCCGCGCGTGCCGGCGGCGATTGCCGACGAGCTGGCGCTGGCGCGCGTCGCGCGGCTTCGGGTGCTCGTCCCGATCCTCTATTCGGTGATGATCGCGGTGATCCTCACCGCGATGATCGCCACCGCGGGCGACGCGCCGGCGCTCGCGACCGGCGACGAGGCGCCCTGGCTGGTCCGCTATGGCATGCCGCTGGCCGCGGTCGGCGTCGCCGCGATCCGGCTGGTCCATTGGCTGCGCCGCCGCACCGCGCCGATGAGCGCCGCCGCCGCGCACCGTCTGATCGGCCGGATGTTCCTGATCGCCATGCCGATCGCCGCGCTGTGCAGCGTCTGGGCGGCATCAAGCTGGTGGTTGTCGGTCCCCGGCCAGCGCTCCTATTATCCGATGTTCGTGGTGATGGGCACGCTGACCACCGCCTTTTGCCTCGCCCCGGTGCGCGGCGCGACATTGTCGGTGATGGCGGCGGGAATCGGCCCCGTGGTCGCGCTGCTGATCGTCGCGGGCAACTGGATGGACCTGATCGCGGTCGCGATCACGCTGCTCGCCGCGGCGTTCCTCGTCCGGCTGGTGCTCGACCAGCATGGCCAGCAGGTCGAGATGCTGATGCTGCGCCGCCGCCTGCAACGCCAGGCGATGACCGACCCGCTGACCGGGCTCGCCAACCGCCGCGCGCTCCACATGGCCGCGGAAGAATTTTTCGCCGCGGGCGGTGCCGGGGCGGCGCTGGTCCTGATCGATCTCGACGGCTTCAAGCCGGTCAACGACCGCCACGGCCACGCCGCAGGCGATCTGTTGCTGATTGCGATCGGCGGGCGGCTGCGCGCGCAGGCGGGCGAAGCGGCGACCGTCGCGCGCGTTGGCGGCGACGAATTCGCGATATGGCTTCCCGGTTGCGATGCCGAAGCGCTCGATGTGCGGGCAAGCGCGCTGCTTGCGGCGCTTGCCGCGCCCTTCCCGATCGACGGCCAGCCGATTCGCATCGGTGCCAGCGCGGGACTGGCGCGTGCGCCCGACGACGGCGCCTCGCTGCTCGATCTGATGCGCAGCGCTGACGAAGCGCTCTATGCCGCCAAGCCGCAGCGCGACACCGCGCCGACCGCGACGGTCAGCCCGCTGGCGCCGCTCGCTGCGGCGACCCGGCCACGACGATCGCGAAAAGCACGCCGCTAAGCCGTGCGGAAACCGTGGGTTATCGGATAGCGGCGATCGCGCCCGAAATTGCGCGTCGACAATTTGACCCCCGGCGGCGCCTGGCGGCGCTTATATTCGGCGATCGACAGCAGCCGCTCGATCCGGACCACCGCATCGCGGTCGAAGCCATATTTCGCGACGACATCGTCGACGCTCTTTTCCTCCTCGACCAGCATGTGCAGCATCCGGTCGAGATCGGGATAGGCGGGCAGGCTGTCCTCGTCCTTCTGGTCGGGGCGCAGTTCGGCGCTCGGCGGCTTGGTGATGATGGTCTCGGGCATCACCGGGGTCACCGGGTTGCGCGACAGGCGCGGGACATTCGCGTTGCGCCATTTCGCCGCCGCGAAGACCGTCATCTTATACGCGTCCTTGAGCGGATTATACCCGCCCGCCATGTCACCATAGATGGTCGCATAACCGACGCTCATCTCGCTCTTGTTGCCCGTGGTCAGCAGCATCGGACCAAATTTGTTGCTGAGCGCCATCAGCGTAACGCCGCGAATGCGCGACTGGACATTTTCCTCGGTGGTGTCGACAGCCGCGTCGGCGAAACTGTCCGACAGCATCGTGTCGAAGGCATCGACCGCCGGGGCGATCGATATGGTGTCGAGACGGCAGCCGATCATCGCCGCGCAGCCAGCGGCATCGTCGAGGCTTTCCTGGCTGGTGAAGCGGCTCGGCAGCATCACGCACCACACTTTGTCGGGACCGAGCGCGTCGGCGGCGATCGCGGCGCAGATCGCCGAATCGATCCCGCCCGACAGGCCGAGCACGACGCCAGGGAAGCGGTTGCGCTCGACATAGTCGCGCAGGGACAGGATCATCGCGCTGTAGATGTCGGCGGGATGCGCCTCCCACTCGGCGATCGTGCCGCTGTCGCACGCCCAGCCGTCCGCGCCCTTGATCCAGTGCGTAACGCGCTCTTCTTCCTCCCAGTCGGTCAGCCGGTGCGCGGTCGCGCCATCGGCATTCAACACGAAGGAGCAGCCGTCGAAGACAAGCTCGTCCTGCCCGCCGATGCGGTTGAGGAAGATCAGCGGCAGGCCGGTCTCGGCGACGCGGCCTGCGAAAACCTGGGTCAGCCGGCGGTCGTCCTTATCGATTTCATAGGGGCTTCCGTTGACCGAGATCAGCAACTCGGCGCCCTGCGCGGCGAGATGCGCCGACACCTTGGGCAGCCAACCGTCCTCGCAGATCGGCAGGCCGAGCTTGATCCCGCGCCACTCGACCACATCGGGCAGCGGGCCGGGCGCGAAGACGCGCTTTTCGTCGAAAGTGCCGTAATTGGGCAGTTCATGCTTGCGCCGCGTCGCGACGACGCGGCCACCGTCGAGCAAAGCGACAATATTGTAGAGCGCATCGCCGTCTCTTTCGACCGAGCCGACGAGCATCGCGGGGCCACCGTCGGCGGTCTCGGCGGCCAGTTCGGCGAGGATTTTTGCCGCCCGCTCGGCGAGTGCGGGCTTGAGCACCAGATCCTCGGGCGGATAGCCGATCAGCTGCAGCTCGGGATAGAGGAGCAGGTCGGCCTGCGGGTGCCGCGCGCGAACGGCACGCATCGCGTCGGCGTTGGCGGCAAGGTCACCGACGACCTGCGTCATCTGGGAAAGGACGATCGAGAGCTGCTGGGTCATGCCCTGCGGTTTAGGCCGAACCGTTCCGATTTCAACCGAAGACGAGCATCCACAATGTCCGGCCCGGCGCCATGGCGAAGAAGCCGGCAGCGAGCAGCCCGAAATAGACGCCGCGCATCGTCTTGAGGTGGCGATCGATCTGGCCGCTCTGCGCGAACCAGATCGCACGCGGTAGCTGCACCAGCGTCAGCACCGAAAAGAGGTGGATCGGGCCGATGCCGCCGGTGATCGTACGGATCCAGAAGCTGTCGATCGCGGTGGCGATCATCAGCAGCGCCCAGACGCGCCCGCCGATGCGGTGCGTCGCGTCGCCCTTGGCCGGACGCCACAGCAGCCAGGCGCCGAGCGGCAGCGCCGGAATGACCGTCGCGAGGTGGAGCTGGACGGCCCAGGCCGGGGTGCGATAGTCCGATGTCCCGGTGAAGGAGCGGACGAGCACCGCCGCGACGATCGCCCCCAGCACGATGAACGCGGTGACAACGATGCGGCGCAGGTTGGCGGCGCGGGCGGGCTTGGCGGCGAGAGCGGTCATGATGAAATCCCCGTTGGTCGATACGATGCCCTGTCCCTGCCACGGCGCGGTTCGCGGGCAAGCCGGGCTTCGCAAAAACGGCGGATTTCTTCGCAAAACAGGCTGCTTCGCCGATTGACGCTTCGTGAAATGGCAGACACAAGACGCGACATGGCGAAAAGGCTGACGATCGAATTGCTGGTGATGGTGGCGCTCGGGCTGCTGATCGGGCTGCTCGGCCCCTTCGGCACATTCGGCGCGCCGCCGGCGCAGCGGATGCTGAGCTGGGTGATCTGGTTGCTCGCCGGCTATGCGCTGTTTCGCCCGACCGGCGTGGTCGCCAGCTGGCTGTGCGAAGCCACCGGGATGCCGCGCTTTGCCGGCACTTTGCTCGCGCTCGTCGTCGCGAGCGTGCCGCTGACGCTGATCATCACGATGATGGCGATGCGCATGGATTTCGCCGCGGCGCTGCGCTGGCCGGGCTTCTGGACGATGTACCTCTATATATGGGTCGTCTCGGCGGTCGTCTCGATCGCGATGGGCGCGGTCTTCCGACGCAATGCGGCAGCATCCGAGGCGTCCCCTGCGTTGGCGGGGCCGCCGTTGGCCGCGGCCCCTGTTCCCGGGCCCGCGCCGTCGCCACCCGAACCAGCCGCCGCCACCTTGCTGCTGCCACCCGGTTTCGGCCCGGTGCGCGCGCTGAAGGGCGAGGATCACTATGTTCGCATCATCGGCGAAGGCCGCGAGGAGATGGTGCTGATGCGGATGCGCGACGCGATCGACCGGCTCGGCGACGCCGACGGCCTGCGTATTCACCGCAGCTGGTGGGTCGCCAGGGCCGCGGTCGAAAGCGTGCGCCGCGAAGGCCGCACCGCGGTGATCGTCCTGAAAGGCGGCCACGAAGCACCGGTCGCGCGCGATATGATGCCCGCGTTGCGCGCGGCGGGGTGGCTTTAGGTCTTCCCCTTCGCGCCCCGGCTGGCTAAGGGCCGCGCATCATTCCCGCGCGAAAGGGCGTCGCACCCCATGAAACTGATCTCCGGCAACAGCAACCTGCCGCTGGCGCGCGCCATCGCCGACTATCTGGAACTGCCGCTGACCGACACCAGCGTCCGGCGCTTCGCCGACGAGGAAGTGTTCGTCGAAATCCACGAAAATGTCCGCGGCCAGGATGTCTTTGTCGTCCAGCCGACCAATTACCCCGCGAACGACAATCTGATGGAACTGTTGATCATCAACGACGCGCTGCGCCGCGCCTCGGCGAAGCGCATCACCGCGGTCGTTCCCTATTTCGGCTATGCCCGCCAGGATCGCAAACCCGGCCCGCGCACCCCGATCTCGGCCAAGCTCGTCGCCAATCTGATCACCACCTCGGGCGCTGACCGCGTGCTCGCGATCGACCTGCACGCGGGGCAGATCCAAGGCTTTTTCGACATCCCGACCGACAATCTCTACGCCGCACCGGTGATGAGCGCCGACATCCAGGCGCGCTTTGCGGGCAAGAATCTGATGGTCGTGTCGCCCGACGTTGGCGGCGTGGTGCGCGCCCGCGCGCTCGCCAAACGGCTCGACAACGCGCCGCTGGCGATCGTCGACAAGCGCCGCGAGCGCGCCGGCGAATCGGAAGTCATGAACATCATCGGCGACGTGAAGGGGCGTTTCTGCATCCTGATCGACGATATCGTCGATTCGGCGGGCACCTTGTGCAACGCCGCCGCGGCGCTGAAGGCGGCGGGCGCCGAGGGTGTCGTCGCCTATTGCACCCACGGTGTGCTGTCGGGCGGTGCGGTCGCGCGCGTCGATGCGAGCGAGCTCACCGAGCTGGTGATCACCGATTCGATCCAGCCGACCGACGCGGTCAACGACAGCGGCAAGGTCCGCGCGCTGACCGTCGCGCCGTTGCTGGGCGAGGCGATCAAGCGCATCGCCGACGAAAGCTCGGTCAGCAGCCTGTTCGACTGAGGCGCGATCGCCGGATTGCCTTGCCCCCGCTTTGCGCCCAGACTTGGCGCGAGGAAGGCACGATATGGGGCACGGCGATGACAAAATTCCTGAACAGCGGTCATCGCGCCGGAAAAGGCTCTTGCGACGCATGTTGACGTCGCTGGTTTTCGCGACCGGAAGCTTTGCGTTGCTGGCACTGGCGCTGTGGGCGGCATTCCCGCTGCCCTCGCTCGATGGCCGGCGGAGCAGCCAGGCGGTCTCCGATCCGACCGCGGCCGTTGCGGCGGCGATCGCCCCGGTGTCGGCGCGGCACCCGGGACAAAGCGGCATCTATCTGCTCCCCGATGCGCTCGACGCCTTTGCCGCGCGGGTCGAGATGATCCGCGCCGCCGAACGGTCGGTCGACCTGCAATATTATATTTGGAACAACGACCTGTCGGGGCGGATTCTACTCGCCGAACTGGTCAGGGCAGCCGATCGCGGCGTCGACGTCCGCCTGCTGATCGATGATAACACCACGGCTGGACTCGACCCGATGCTGGCCGGCGCGAACGCCCATCCGCACATCGAGGTGCGATTGTTCAACCCGCTGACCCTGCGGTCGGTCCGCGCGGCCAATTACCTCTTCGCTTTTCCACGCCTCAACCGGCGGATGCACAACAAGTCGCTGACCATCGACGGCGCGGTAACGATCGTCGGCGGGCGCAATGTCGGCGACGAATATTTCGGCGCCGAACAGGACGGCTTGTTCATCGACATGGACGCGCTGGCGATCGGCGCGGTGCTGCCCGAGGTGTCGGCGCAATTCGACCGCTATTGGAACAGCCGGTCGGCCTATCCGGCCGAATTGCTGATCGCCGCCGATGGCGGCGAGCCGATGCCGGCGCTGCGCGACCCACCCGAATCGGACAGCGAACGCGGACGGCAATATCGCGCGGCCATCGCGGCGACCGCCTTCATTCGGGATGCGATGAGCCAGACGCTGAACTGGCAATGGACCGACGTCCGGTTGTTCAGCGACGACCCGGCAAAGGCGCTCGGGGCCGAACCGCCCGAATCGCTGCTGATCAACCGGTTGAAACCGGTGATCGCCGGCGCGAAGGGCAGCTTCGACCTGATTTCGGGCTATTTCGTGCCCGCCGGGTCCGGGACCGACCTGCTCACCGGCCTCGCGCAGCGCAAGGTCGATACGCACGTCGTGACCAACAGCTTCGCGGTTACCGACGTCCCGCTGGTCCACGCCGGCTATGTCAAGAAGCGCACGCCCCTGCTCGAAGCCGGTGTTCGGTTGTTCGAGGTCCGGCCCGGTCCCAAAGGACATGCCGAAGAAAGCCCCCACAGCGCGACCCGCTTTAGCGGCGGCGGCGAAAGCCTGCACGCCAAGACCTTCGTCGTCGATCGCCGGCTGCTGTTCGTCGGTTCGTTCAATTTCGATCCGCGGTCGGCCGAACTCAATTGCGAAATGGGCTTCCTGATCGACAGCCCCTATCTGTCCGGGCTGGTCGCCGACGGGCTGCGCGCACGCCTGCCCGATCACAGCTACGCCGTGACGCTGTCGCCGGAAGGCTCACTGCAATGGGGCAAATCCACCGACGGGCGGCAAAGCATCCTGGTCACCGAACCGGGAACCACGGCGTGGAACCGCACCGGCGTGTGGCTGCTGTCGCACCTGCCGATCGACTGGCTGCTCTAGCCTCGCACCGGCAGGCATGGCATTGGCCGTTGATTGCCACTCCATTGGAGCCCCCATGCGCGCCGAAGACATCGCCCTCGCCAACCGCCTCGCCGACGCTGCCGGCGCCGCGATCCGCCCGCTGTTCCGTTCCGCCTATCAGCATGAGGCCAAGGCCGACGCATCGCCCGTCACCGAGGCCGACCGCACGGCCGAGGCCGCAATGCGCCGTCTGCTCGACGCCGAAGCGCCGCGCGATGGCATCATCGGCGAGGAATATGGCGCCGAGCGTCCCGGCGCATCGCGCCAGTGGGTGCTCGACCCGATCGACGGCACCGTCAGCTTCATGGCCGGCCGGCCGATCTTCGGCACGCTGATCGCGCTGCTGCAAGACGGATGGCCCGTGCTGGGCATCATCGACCAGCCGGTCGCGGGCGAACGCTGGGTGGGGGCAATGGGACAGCCGACCCTGTTCAACGGCAAACCAGCGCGCACGCGCAACTGCCGCAACCTGTCCGATGCGGTGCTCGCGACGACGGGCCCGCAATATTTCAGCGACCATGACGGCGAGCATTTCATGGCGCTGGCGGCGCAGACCGCGCACAAGCGCATGGTCTTTGGCGGCGACTGCTACAATTACGGGCTGCTGAGCAGCGGCCATATCGATCTGGTGGTCGAGGCCGGGTTGAAGCTTCACGACTTTGCCGCGCTGGTCCCCGTCGTCGAGGGCGCGGGTGGAACGATGTGTGACTGGAACGGAGACCCGCTCCACAGCGAGAGCGAGGGCCGTGTCATCGCGCTTGGCGATCCGGCGCGACTCGAGGATGTCGTCGAGGGACTCGCCTGCCACCATTGAGGCGAGCGGCCATCGCCTTCGAAGGCCGTTGGCATTGCGAACGCAATGTCGCTTTACTCTGTCGCCCAAACGGCTAATCGCCCCCGCGACGCTGAACCCAGCGTCTTCTAAACAGGGGGTATTTCGTGAAAAATATGATTGTGGCTGCGATCCTCGCGGCCGGCTTTGCTTCGCCCGCGTTCGCGCAGGAAGACGATGCAGGCAATGCCAAGGCGGGTTTCCGTATCGAAGCGCGCGCCGTCTATGAAACGCCGACGGTCAGTAGCATCGCCCAGAACAACGATGTCTACAAGGTCGGCAGCGCGGTCGCGTGGGGCGGCGAAGCGGGCTTCGACGTCGCCGTCGGCTCGTCGTTCGTGGTTGGCCCCTATGTCACCTTCGAAAAATCGTCGGTCGAGGCCAGCGACGGCATCGACACGCTGAAGGTCAAGGACAATCTCGGCGCCGGCTTGCACCTCGGCTATGCGATCGGGTCGAAGGGCCAGATCTATGGCAAGGTCGGCTATGCCAAGCTGCGCGTCGAAGCGCAGAGCGGCGCGCTGCGCGCCACCGAGAGCGGATCGGGCTTTCAGGGCGCGGTCGGCTATGAACATGGTTTCGGCGAGCAATTCTATGGCCGCGTCGAATTCGGCTATGGCGACAATGGCCGCATCGGCGGCATCAATTTCCAGCGTCGCCACGCCGGCGTCGCGCTCGGCGTCCGCTTCTGAGCATGGCGGGACGGAACGGGGCGCCGGAAACGGCGGCCCGTTCTTTCATGGGAATGGACCGCAAGGCTTGCATTTCCGGGCGAATCCTTCTAGGCGCGCCGCTTCCGATTGTAACGGCTGGCTGAAAGGGCTGCCATGCCGCTACGCAAACGGACTTCCAAAGGAGACCAAAATGCCCAAGCTGAAGACCAAGAGCGGTGTGAAGAAGCGCTTCAAATTCACCGCCTCGGGCAAGGTGAAGCACGGCGTCGCCGGCAAGCGTCACCGCCTGATCAACCACAATGCCAAATATATCCGCACCAACCGCGGCACCAGCGTGCTGAGCGATTCGGATGTGGCCCATGTGCGCCTCTGGGCGCCCTACGGCCTGAAGTAAGGAGCGCTAAGCCATGTCACGCATCAAACGCGGCGTCACCACGCGCGCCAAGCACAAACGCGTATTGGAACAGGCGAAGGGCTATTACGGTCGTCGCAAGAACACCATTCGCGTTGCCAAGCAGGCGGTCGAAAAGGCCGGCCAATACGCTTATCGCGACCGTAAGGTCAAAAAGCGGAACTTCCGCGCCCTGTGGATCCAGCGTATCAACGCCGCGGTTCGCGCCGAAGGCCTGACCTATTCGCAGTTCATGCACGGCGTGAAGCTGGCGGGTGTCGACCTCGACCGCAAGGTCATGGCCGACCTGGCGATGAACGAAGGCGGCGTGTTCGCCGCGATCATCGCGCAGGCGAAGGCGGCACTGCCCAAGGCGGCCTGAGCCCCGGGCATCATCGCGACAAAGACATAAGGGCGGTCCCGCGAGGGGCCGCCCTTTTTCGTGCCCGCACCATTTGCCGGCGGGCCGCCACAAACAGAAACGGCGCGAAGGTTGCCCCTCGCGCCGTTCCGACGATGATCGTAAACGACGCACCGCCCCCCTCCCTCCGAACCGAAAAGCCGTGGGTCGCAGAAAGCCGCCGGCCGGTGGAAGATGTTCCTTGCCGCGACATATGCGGTCGCGCGCCGCGGAAGAATTGTAAAAACCCGACAAAGGAATCGCTTAGCCTGTTGTTTTTTTTCGCATAGGTGCGAAGGGTGCGGCGTCATGACGGATGAGACCAGTCATTCGGGGCAAGGCACCGACGTGCGCGTGGCGACGCGCTTTTTTCCCGTGTCCGCGGCGCTTCGGCCCTATTCGAGCATCATCTATCTGACCGAGGTCGAAGCGCCGGCGGGTGTGCGCATCGAGGATTATCTGCACCCCGAATGGGCGAACATGCGCTTCATAGAGGGCGACACGACGTTGAGCGCGATCGGGAACGATCCGGTGGTGCCTGCGCCGAATTTCAACGTCACCGGTCCGACCAGCAAGGCGACCTATTTCTCGGTCGGCAGCATGCGCACCTGGGGGATCGGCATCCTGCCGGCGGGCTGGGCGAAATTCTTTGCGGTTCCGGCCGAGGAGATGGCCGACCGCTTCGTCGATGGTGCTGCGCACCCCGCCTTTGCCGCGCTCGCCCCGCTGGCCGGAAAATTGCGGCAGGCCAACGACGTCGAAGCCGCGGCGCAGGCGATCGACGATCATTTCACCGGCCTTCTGGACGGTGCGCCGCGCGACGACCCGGCGATCCTTGCCGCGCACGGCGCGCTGATCGACGACGATCTCGGCAGCGTCGCCGAACTGGCCGACAAGCTCGGCTTGTCCGAACGCTCGGTCGAGCGGCTGAGCCGCCGCGCTTTCGGTTTCCCGCCCAAATTGCTGCTACGCCGCCAGCGCTTCCTGCGCAGCCTCGCGCGCTTCATGCTCGACCCGTCGATGGCGTGGATCGATACGCTCGATTATCATTATTACGACCAGGCGCAGTTCACGCGCGATTTCCAACGCTTCATGGGGATGAGTCCGCGCGCCTATGCCGCGCGCCCCAAGCCGATCCTCGGTGCCGCCGCCCGCGCGCGCGCCGCCGCGATCGGAGCCGCCGTACAGGGGCTGCACAGGCCCGGAAACTAGCGCGATCCGGGCCCTCGGGGGTTGACCCGCGCCGCCCGTTCGGTGCAAGCGGCGCCGCAGTAAAGCGCGGCATTTCCGCCGCCGCAGGACAAACGACCATGAGCGATTACCAGGCTATGCAGGCCGAGCTGACCGGCGCGATCGAGGCCGCGACCGATGTGGGCGCGCTCGAGGCGCTGCGCGTCGCCGCGCTCGGCAAGGCGGGCAGCGTCACCGGCCTGCTCAAGACGCTCGGCGGCATGACCCCCGAGGAGCGCCAGACGGTCGGCCCGCAGATCCACACGCTGCGCGAGGCGGTGACCGCGGCGCTCGCCGACCGCAAGGACGCGCTCGAAGGTGCGGCGCTCGAGGCGAAGCTCGCGAACGAACGCCTCGACATGACGCTCCCCGCCGGCGCCGCCGCGCGCGGCAGCGTGCATCCGGTCAGTCAGGTGATGGACGAACTTGCCGAAATCTTCGCCGACATGGGCTTCGCGGTCGCGACGGGTCCCGAGATCGAGGACGACTGGCACAATTTCACCGCGCTCAACATTCCCGAGACGCATCCGGCGCGGGCGATGCACGATACCTTCTATTTTCCCGAAGTTGGCGAAGGTTCCGCGCAGCGGATGTTGCTGCGGACGCATACGTCGCCGGTGCAGATCCGCACGATGATGGAAAAAGAACCGCCGATCAGGATTATAGCCCCCGGGCGTGTCTATCGCAGCGACAGCGACGCGACGCACACCCCGATGTTCCACCAGGTCGAAGGTCTCGTCATCGACCGCGGTATCCATATGGGGCACCTCAAATGGACGCTCGAGACCTTCCTCAAGGCCTATTTCGAGCGCGACGACATCGTGCTGCGACTGCGCCCGAGCTACTTCCCCTTCACCGAACCCTCGGCCGAGGTCGATGTCGGCTATAAACAGGAAAAGGGCCGCCGGATCGTCGGCGGCAACGGCGACGACGAAGGCCATGCGTGGATGGAGCTGCTCGGCAGCGGCATGGTCAACCGCCGCGTGATCGCGAACTGCGGGCTCGATCCCGACGTGTGGCAGGGCTTCGCCTTCGGGGTCGGGGTCGACCGGCTCGCGATGCTCAAATATGGCATGGACGACCTGCGCGCCTTCTTCGACGGCGACCTCCGCTGGCTGTCGCACTACGGGTTCGGCGCACTGTCGGTCCCGACGCTCAGCGGGGGGATTTCGGCATGAAGATCACTCTCGACTGGCTCCGCGAGCATCTGGAAGGTGACTTCACCGTCGCCGATGTCGTCGCAGCGCTCAACCGCATCGGCCATGAGGTCGAAGGCATCGAGAATCCGGCCGAGAAGCTCACCGGTTTCCGCGTCGCGCGCGTGCTCACGGCCGAAAAACATCCGCAGGCCGACAAGTTGCAGGTGCTGACCGTCGAGGCCGGCCCCGACATCAACGGCGGCGCGCCGCTGACCGTCGTGTGCGGCGCCCCCAATGCGCGCGCCGGGCTGGTCGGCGTGCTCGGCCTGCCCGGCGCGGTGGTGCCCGCGAACGGCATGGAATTGAAGGTCGCCGCCGTCCGCGGGGTCGAATCGAACGGCATGATGTGCTCGACGCGCGAACTCGAACTCGGCGACGATCATGACGGGATCATCGAATTGCCCGCCGATGCCCCCATCGGCACCGCCTTCGCCGATTACAGCGGCGCGGGCGAGCCGGTGATCGACATTTCGATCACCCCCAACCGGCAGGATTGCATGGGCGTGCGCGGCATCGCGCGCGACCTCGCCGCCGCCGGGCTCGGCACGCTGAAGCCGCTCGAGGTTCCCGTGATTGCGGGGGCAGGCGCCATCGCGACGCTGATCGCGACGAATGACGAAGAAGGCTGTCCCGCTTTCTATGGCCGCACCATCGCCGGCGTCGACAACCGGGTCGCCACCCCCGAATGGATGCGCCGTCGCTTGGAAGCGGTCGGCCAGCGCTCGATCTCGGCGCTCGTCGACATCACCAACTATGTTATGCTCGATCTCGGCCGCCCGAGCCATGTCTATGACCGCGCGCAGCTCAGCGGCGGGCTGGCCGCGCGCCGCGCGAAGCCGGGCGAGACCGTCACCGCCTTGAATGGCAAGGATTATGTCCTGACCGACACGATGACGGTGATCGCCGACGATAAAGGCGTCCACGACATCGCGGGCATCATGGGCGGCGAGCATAGCGGGTGCAGCGAGACGACGACCGACGTGCTGCTGGAAATCGCCTATTTCACCCCCGAGCGCATCGCGCTGACCGGGCAGGCGCTCGGGCTGACCAGCGACGCGCGCAGCCGGTTCGAGCGCGGGGTCGACCCCGCCTTCCTCGACGATGCGACCGCGATCGTCACCGGCCATATCCTCGCGATCTGCGGGGGCACCCCGTCCGAAGTGACGCGCGCGGGCACCCCGCCCGCCGCGGCGAAGACGGTCGATTACGACCCCGCGCTGTCGGCGACGCTCGGCGGCATCGCGATCGAACCCGCGATACAGCGCGCGATCCTCGAATCGCTGGGCTTCGGCGTGACCGAAGGCAGCCCCTGGCGCATCGCGGTGCCGAGCTGGCGCCGCGACGTCGACGCCGCGCCCGACATCGTCGAAGAGGTCACGCGCATCACCGGCTTCGACGCGGTCGAATCGGTCGCGCTGCCGCGTGTCGATGGCGTCGCCAAGCCGACCGCCACCGCCGAGCAATTGCTCGAACGCCGGCTGCGCCGCGCTGCGGCCGCGGGCGGCTATCACGAGGCGGTAACGTGGAGCTTCGTGTCCGACCGCGAGGCTGCGCCCTTCGGCGGCGGCGCGTGGAGCCTCGCCAATCCGATCAGCGAGGAGCTCAAGGTCATGCGTCCGTCGCTGCTGCCCGGGCTGCTCGCCGCGGCGGCGCGCAACCAGAATCGCGGCGCCGACAGCATCCGGTTGTTCGAGATCGGGCGCCGTTACCTGACCGATGCCGAGCATCCGACCCTGTGCATCGTGATGGCGGGTAACCGCAGCGAGCGCGGTTGGCAGGCGGGCAAGGCGCAGCCCTTCGACGCCTATGACGCCAAGGCCGCGGCGCTGGCGTTGCTCGACGCCGCCGGCGCGCCGACCGACCGGTTGCAGGTGATGGAGCCCGTCGCCGAGGCCGGCATCTGGCACCCGGGGCAGGCCGCGACCTTGCGCCTCGGCCCCAAGGCGGTGCTCGCCGAATTCGGCGCGCTGCATCCTTCGCTCGCACGGCATTATGACGTCGACGGCGCGGTGATGGCGGTGCAGATCTTCCTCGACGCGATCCCCGCCAAGCGTGCGAGCGGCCCGGCGCGCAGCGCCTTCACCCCGCCCGCGCTGCAGCCGGTGCGCCGCGACTTCGCCTTCCTCGCGCCCGACAGCCTCGCGGCCGCCGATCTTGTCCGCGCGGTGAAGGGCGCCGACAAGGCGGTCATCGTCGACGCGCGCCTGTTCGACCGGTTCGCCGGGCAGGGCGTGCCCGAAGGGCAGGTCAGCCTGGCGGTCGAAGTCGTGCTGCAACCGGCCGAGAAGAGCTTTGCCGAAGCCGAGCTGAAGGCGATTGCGGATAAGGTGGTGGCGGTGGCGGCGAAGGTCGGGGCGGTGTTGCGGGGGTAATATCTTGAAGTGCGGCGACACCATCGTTCGGTGATTGGCCGGTCGCAAACGCATTTAGGATCGGGACGCAACAGACATGCACCATCCCAACAACCTTTTCCGACCCTAGCATTGGCGCAAGTTCCGGCCTGAGAAGCCTTGTTGCCAAGACAACGCGCAGAAGCGGAAACGAAGACTTTAGGGAAGGAAATATATCGATTGTGCGCGTCGGTTCATGCAATGAACTAGATATTAGGTCAAATCGCTTGGATTTCGCGCATCAGGCTGTAACTCGTGCATGATGCCGAACGATAGGGAACAGCAATTCTCGCTTTTCGAGCTCGACCTCGATCCAGCCGTGGAGGATCGCAAAAGTGCGACCACGCCGACCGGCCGGCACAGCAATTTCATTGTCTATGTCGACGAGAGCGGCGACCATGGGATGCAGAATGTTGATCCGAACTATCCGCTATTCGTTCTAGCATTCTGTGTCTTCTACAAGAAACACTATAGCGAAAAGGTCGTCCCGGCCCTCGAGAAGTTCAAGTTTAACCATTTTGGCCACGATATTGTCATTCTGCACGAGCGAGAAATCCGCAAGGAAACGGGGCCCTTCAGATTCGCTAACCAAGCGGAGAAACTAGCCTTCATCGATGGACTCAGCGACATCATCGAGAATAGCAATTTCATCCTGATCAGCTGCGTGATCGACAAACAGAGACTTGGCGGTCGCGGCGCCGAGCATAACAATCCTTATCATCTCGCCATGGGATTCTGCCTAGAGACGCTGCACGAACTGCTCGTCGAGAAGAACCAAGACGCGAAGAAGACGCATGTCGTTTTCGAATGCCGCGGCAAGAAGGAAGACAAAGATCTCGAACTGGAGTTTCGGCGGGTCTGCGACGGCGCGAACAAAATGGGACAACAGCTTCCCTTCGAGATTATATTCGCTGACAAAAGGGCCAATTCGTCGGGCCTCCAATTAGCCGATCTCGTCGCCCGGCCAATCGGCGTGAGCATATTGAGGCCCCTGCAGGAGAACCGCGCCTTTAACGTACTGAAACGGAAATTTTTCTGCGCGGGCGGCCGGAAACACGTCGGAACAGCGTACGAAGATTGGGGTTTGAAGCTTTTTCCACCATCAGAAAGCGAAAAGCCCCGGCGAAACTCACCGAGGCTATAACGCCGACCGGGAACCCCCAGTCCACTTGCTTACCCTATATGGGTATAAATGCCCCTTTGACAACCGGAACATTGTGCCAACATACAATTATGTTCGCCCTTTGTTCTCATCGGAGAGAGGGATGTGGCCTCCGCCACCCTGCCCGCCGCCGCCTCGCTCAAGCTTACCACCCCCTCGAAGCAGACATTTCTCGGTCGACTTCACACGCGCCACCTCGTCGACATGGTCCGGTGACGTAGTATCCATTGGTCGCGCATTGGCTGTAGCGGTCCAAATATGCGCCGTTGGGCCCGCCTTCGACTGGAAGCCCCATAGCTAGTCTGGTTTAGCACCCCACCACAGTTAACCTCGTCCCAAGGATTACCGCCCTAGGGTCCGGCCATGCGCTTGGCGACAATCACCAACTGGGCCTATGGCGCGACCGTCCTGCTGACGATCGTGTCGAGCACGACGATGATCTTTGCATCGAACGCGCAGGAGCGCGAGCGCGAGGCGGTCGAGCAGCGCTATCGGCTCGACCGGGCCACCGGGTCGCTGGGCGGCGAAATCTATCGGTTGAGCGACCGCGCGCGGCAATATGTCAACACGGGCGATGCGACCTATCTGGCCGGCTATCGCAGCGAGGTGGCCGCGCTGGCGAGCGTCGAGCAGCGGATTCGCCACATCGGCGACGCCGGGGCGTCGGCGAGCGAGCTCGATGCGTTGAAAAAGGCGATCGCGCTCGCCGATACGCTGCACGACGAACAGGAAACCGCACTGGCGGCGCAGGAGCGCGGCGATGCCGCGACCGCGCGGCAGATTTTGTTCGGCCCCGAATATGAGCGGCAGCTCGACCGGTCCGAGCTGGAGGTCCAGCGGTTCCAGGACCAGCTCGACAGCCGCATCGAGGAACGGGTCGCCGACGCGACCGACGTGTCGATCCTGTGGAAGCGGATTTCGGAGGTCGTGCTGGCGCTGACCGCGCTGCTCGTCCTGTGCGTGCTCTATTTCGTCTTCAAACGCCGCGTGCTGCACCCGGTCGTCAGGCTGAGCGACGTCGTCAACCGGCTGGCGGTGCAGGATTTCGCCGCCGAACCGCCCACGGTCGAGCATATCGACGAAATCGGCGACATGGCGCAGGCGATCCGCCTGTTTCGCGAAAACGGCATCGAACGCCAGCGGCTGGAGGTCGAGCGCGACGCCGACCGGTCGATGCGCGACCTGTTGTCGCGGATGACCCAGCGCATGCAGGGAAGCGACACGCTGCACGACCTGAAAGAGGTCGTCCGGCGCTTCATTCCCGAGATCGTCCCCGACCTTCCGGGTCGGCTCTACCTGCTCGACCAGCAGAGCAAGCTGGTGGTCGAGGCGTGCAGCTGGCTGGGCCCGGTGCGATCGAGCGCGCAGTTTTCGGCGACGTCTTGCTGGGCGCTGCGGCGCGGCCTGCGTCACCGCCCGGCGGGCGACCATGTCGACGTGCCGTGCGACCACATCGACTGGAACGCCGAGGCGCCGGTCGACAGCCTGTGCCTGCCGCTGATGGCGCAGCGCGAGACGCTGGGCTTGCTCTATTTCGAAATGCCCGCGGGCGCGGCGAACCGCGGCGCGGCGCAATTGATCTATTTCGACATGCTCGCCGAGAATATCGGCCTCGCCATCGCCAATCTGCAGCTGCGCGATTCGCTGCGCGAAATGGCGATGGCCGACCCGCTGACCGGGCTCGCCAACCGCCGGCAGCTGGGCCATGTGCTGGAAACGCAGATCGCGCAGGCCGTGCGCGACGGCGAGCCGCTGAGCTGCCTGATGATCGACGTCGACCATTTCAAGCGCTTCAACGACGTCCATGGCCATGAGGCGGGCGACGCGGTGCTGCGCGCGGTCGGGCGGGTGCTGGCCAATGTCACGCGCGAGCCGGAGTTCGCCTTTCGCTATGGCGGCGAAGAGTTTCTGTTGCTGTTGCCCGAGCTGTCGCCCGAACAGGCGGCGGAGCGCGCGCAGGACATCCGCGACCGCATCGCGACGATCGAACTCGCGCATGCCGGCGGCGAGCCGGGCGGCCTGTCGGTGTCGATCGGCCTGGCGGTGGCGCCGCTGCATTGCGATTTTTCGCGCCTGATTCCGACCGCCGATGCCGCGCTGCTGCGCGCCAAGGCGCTGGGGCGCGACCGGGTGGAAGTGGCGCAGGTCCGCAAGGCCGCGGCGCTCTAGGCCGCGACCGCTTCCTCGCTGCCGCTGCCCGCGGCTTCGAGCAGGCGTTTCTCGAGCGACTTCACCCGCGCCGCGCTGTCGATCTTGTCGCCGATCAGGTCGGTCACGTAAAAGGTGTCGACCGCGCGTTCGCCATAGGTCGCGACATGCGCGCTGTGCACCGTCACCTTCGACTGGAAGAGCGCATAGGCGAGCTGGTTGAGCAGCGCGGGACGGTCCTGCGCATTGACCTCGATCACCGTGAAGCGGTTCGAGGCCTTATTGTCGACGAAGACATTGGGGGCGATGCGGAACGCCTCGGCGCGGGCGCGGGGGAGCGCGCGGGCTTCGAGTTTGGGCAATAATTTGTGGCGGTTGGCGAGCGCATCCTCGATCGCGCGGGTCAGCCGGTCGATCTGCCCCGCCTCGGCAAAGGGGCGGCCGAGCGGGTCCTGGACGAGGAAATTGTCGAGCGCGAGGCCGTCGCGGGTGGTGTGGATACGCGCGTCGATGATGTTGCCGCCGGCGAGGTGGATGCCCCCCGCGATGCGATAGAACAGCCCCGGATGGTCGGCGGCGAGCACCATCACCAGCGTCGCGCCGCGATCCTGATCGGGGACGGCAGCGATGTGCAGCGGGGTATCGCCCGCCTGCTGCATATGGCGCAAGTTGGCGGCGATGACCTCGACCGGTTCGGCGATCCAGTAACTTTCGGGGAGGCGCTTCGCGAGCCTGGCAAAGCTTTTCTCGTCGAGACCGAGCAGCGCCTGCGCATCTTCCTTCTTGTTCGCGATCCGCTGTTCGCGGCCCTTTTGCTTGTGGCCGAGGCGCAGCACTTCCTCGGCGGCGTCGAACAACTCGGTGAGCAATTGCCGTTTCCAGCTGTTCCACACCCCGGGGCCGACCGCGCGGATGTCGACGACGGTGAGCACGAGCAGCAGGCGGAGGCGTTCGGGGCTTTGCACCTGCCCGGCGAAATCGAGGATCGTCTTGAAATCGGCGAGGTCGCGCTTGAACGCGGTCGCCGACATCAGCAGGTGATGACGCACGAGCCACGAGACGGTCTCGGTCTCGGCCTCGCTGAGCCCCAGCCGCGGGCAGACGCGCAGCGCGAGTTCGGCGCCCAGTACGCTATGGTCGCCGCCGCGCCCCTTGGCGATGTCGTGGAGCAGCACCGCGACATAGATGGTCCGGCGCGAATGGATCTGGTCCATGATCGCGGTCGACAGCGGATGGTCGTCGCCGAGCCGGTTCTGCTCGATGTCGGCGAGCAGCCCGATCGCGCGGATCGTGTGTTCGTCGACGGTGTAGTGATGATACATGTCGAACTGCATCTGCGCGACGACGCGGCCGAAGTCGGGCACGAAGCGGCCGAACACCCCCGCCTCGTTCATCCAGCGCAGCACCGTTTCGGGATCGCGCGGGGACGTCAGCACGTCGAGGAACAGCGCGTTGGCGCGCGCGATGCGCCGCACCCCGCGCGCGTCGATCAGCTTGGCATCGTGGCGCGCCTGGCGCATCGCCTGCGGGTGGATTTCGAGGCCATATTTGTCGGCGAGCGCGAAGATTTCGATCAGGCGCACCGGGTCGGCCTGAAAGAAATCGTCCGCCGGCAGCGTGAGGCGGCCGCGGTCGAGCACGAAGCCGTTGAGCCGGCCCGGGCGGCGACGGATCGTCGGCAGGAAACGCCGCCCGCGCGCCGCAAGCTGGTCGTCGAGATGGGCGAGAAAGGTGCCGGTGACGTCGCCGACGCTTTTCGCGTGGATGAAATAGAGCTGCATGAAGCGCTCGACCGCGCTCTTGCCCGGGCGCTCGGCGAAATGCATGCGGCGCGCGATTTCGGGCTGGAAGTCGAAGGTCAGCCGGTCCTCGGCGCGCCCCGCGAGCGTGTGAAGGTGGCAGCGCACCGCGAGCAGGAAATTCTCGGCGCGCGCGAATTGCCGAAGCTCGCGGGTCGAGAGCAGCCCGGCGTCGACCAGTTCGGGCACGGTGCGGACGCGGTGGATGAACTTGCCGATCCAGAACAGCGTGTGGAGGTCGCGCAGCCCGCCCTTGCCCTCCTTCACATTGGGTTCGACGACATAGCGCGAATCGCCCATGCGCTTGTGCCGCTCGTCGCGCTCGGCGAGCTTTTCGGCCACGAAGCTGCGCGCGTTGCCCGCGACGACCTCGGCATCGAAACGCGCGGAGGCCTGATCGTAAAGATCGCGGTCGCCCCAGATGAAGCGCCCTTCGAGCAAAGCGGTGCGGATGGTGAGATCGTCCTTCGCCGCGCGCACCATCTCGTCGATCGAGCGTGACGAATGGCCGACCTTCAGCCCGAGGTCCCAGAGCGTGTAGAGCTGCGCCTCGATCACCTGTTCGGTCCAGCTCGTCTGCTTGAACGGGGTGAGGAAGCCGATGTCGATGTCGCTGTACGGCGCCATTTCGGCGCGGCCATAACCGCCGACCGCGATGATCGTGATGCGCTCGCCCGCTGAACGATTGCCCGCGGGATAGAGATGATCGACGGTGAAATCATAGGACAGGCGGATGATCTGGTCGATCAGGAAGGCTGTCGCGCTGGCGGCGAGGCGGCCCGACGAGGGCGCTTCGAGCAGGCGGCGGGCGATTTCGGCGCGGCCCTCCTCCAAGGCGACCTTGAGCAGGTCGACGAGCGCGCGGCGGCGCTTGCCGGTATCGCTGGTCTCGGCGGCGACGGCCTCGAGCCGCTCGGCGAGCGCGCGGCGATCGATGATCGCGCGGCGGCCGTCGAGATGCGCGAAGATGTCGCTCATGCCTCGCCCCCGGTCGCCTTGAGCCGGTAGAGCGCGTCGAGCGCCTCGCGCGGGGTCAGCGCGTCGGGATCGATGCTTGCGAGCGCCTCGCGCAGCGCATCCTTCACCGGCGCGGGTTCAGCGGCAAGCGTCGCGGCGAACAGCGGCAGGTCGTCGAGCCCCGCCGCGAGACCGCCGGTCTTTTCGCGTCCGGCTTCAAGCTTCGCGAGCACCGCTTCGGCGCGCTTCACCACCTTGGGCGAGACGCCGGCGAGGCGGGCGACCGCGAGGCCGTAGCTGCGGTCGGCGGGGCCGTCGGCGAGCTCGTGGAGGAGGACAAGGTCGCCCTGCCACTCGCGGGCGCGGACATGGTGAAGCGAGAGCGCGTCGAGGCTTTCGGCGAGGCGGGTGAGCTCGTGATAATGGGTCGCGAACAGGCAGCGGCACTTATTCACTTCGTGGACGGCTTCGACCACCGCCCAGGCGAGCGCAAGCCCGTCATAGGTCGAGGTGCCGCGCCCGACCTCGTCGAGGATGACGAAGCTTTGCGGGGTCGCCTGCGCGAGGATCGCGGCGGTTTCGACCATTTCGACCATGAAGGTCGAGCGCCCGCGCGCGAGATTGTCGCTGGCGCCGACGCGGCTGAAGAGGCGGTCGACGAGGCCGAGCCTCGCCGAAGCCGCGGGGACGAAGCCCCCCGCCTGCGCGAGCACGACGATGAGGGCGTTCTGGCGCAGGAAGGTCGATTTACCGCCCATGTTGGGGCCGGTGACGAGCCAGAGCCGATCGGCCTCCGCCAGCGACAGGTCGTTGGGGACGAAGCGTTCGCCCGCCTTGGCCAGCGCCGCCTCGACCACCGGGTGGCGGCCGCCGGTGACGTCGAGGCACGGGGTGTCGGCGAGGTCGGGGCGGCACCAATTGTGGCTCATCGCATGGTCGGCAAGCGCGGCGGCGACGTCGAGCCGCGCGAGAACGTCGCACGAGGCGGCGATCGCCTCGCGCCGCGCGGTCGCAGCGTCGGTGAGCGCTTCGAGATGCGCGGCCTCAGCAGCGATGGCGTGGACGCCGGCCTGGGTCACCCGGCTCGCCGCCTCGTGCAGGTCCGACGAGTTGAAGCGCACCACCCCGGCGAGGGTCTGGCGGTGGGTGAAGCCCGATTCGGGTGCCATCAGCGCGTCGGCGTGCTTCGCGGGCACCTCGACATGATAGCCGAGCACGCCGTTGTGGCGGATCTTGAGCGCGGCGATGCCAGTGCGGTCGCGATAATCGGCTTCCAGCGCGGCAATCGCCTTGCGCCCGTCGCGCGCGGTCTCGCGCAGCGCGTCGAGCGCATGATCATAGCCTTCGGCGACATAACCGCCCTGCGCGGCGTCGACCGGCGGGGTTTCGATCAAGGCGCGGCTGAGTTCGTCGACGAGCGCGCCATGGCCGTCGAGCCCGGGGAGCAGGCGGGCGAGCAAGGGCGGCAGGTCGGTCCGGCGGCCGAGCCGTTCGCGCAAGACGCGCGCGCCGCCGAGCGCATCGCGCAGCTGGGCGAGGTCGCGCGGCCCGCCGCGCCCCGCGACGAGGCGGCCGAGCGCGCGCCCGGCGTCGGGCAGCGCGCGCAGGGCGGCGCGGAGTTCGCCGCGCCACAGCGCATCGCGCGCGAAGGCGTCGACGAGGTCGAGCCGGTCGAGGATGGCGTCCTTGTCGGTGAGCGGGCTGGCAAGATCGTCGGCGAGCAGCCGCGCGCCCGCCGCAGTGACCGTGCGGTCGATGGTGCCGAGCAGGCTGCCGTCACGCGCGCCGGCCATGGTGCGCACGAGTTCGAGGCTTTCGCGCGTCGCGGCGTCGATCGCCATGCGCCCCGAGGCGAGGTGACGTACCGGCGGCTGGAGGAAGACGGTCGTGCCGGTGCCGACATGGTCGAGATAGGCGGCGATCGCGCCCATCGCGGCGATTTCGCCGCGCGAGAATTGGCCGAAGCCGTCGAGCGTCTGCACACCGAACAGCGATTCGAGCCGTTTCTGGCCGGCGTTGCTGGCAAAATCGGCGGTCGGGCGGCGCACGACCTGGCGCACGCTCCACGCGGGCAGGTCGCCGATACTCTCGCTGACCAGCAATTCGGACGGCGCGAGGCGGGCGAGTTCGGCGTCGACCGCCTCGCGGCGCACCGCGACGACCTCGAACCGCCCGGTCGAGATATCGGCGGCGGCGATCGCGACCTCGCCCTCGCTGCCGACCTCGGCGAGCGCCGCGAGCCGGTTGGCGCTGCGCCCTTCGAGCAGGCTTTCCTCGGTGAGAGTGCCCGCGGTGACGAAACGCACGATCGCGCGCGCGACGAGCGCCTTCGACCCGCCGCGCGCCTTGGCCTCGGCGGGGCTTTCGACCTGTTCGGCGATCGCGACGCGGTGCCCGGCGCGGATCAGCCGCGCGAGATAGGATTCGGCGGCATGCACCGGTACGCCGCACATCGGCACCGGTTCGCCGCCATGTTCGCCGCGCGACGTCAATGCGATGTCGAGCGTCGCGGCGGCAGCCTTGGCATCGTCGAAGAAGAGTTCGAAGAAGTCGCCCATGCGATAGAAGAGCAGGCAATCGCCCGCCTTTTCCTTGAGCGACCAATATTGCGCCATCATCGGCGTCGGGGCGGAGGGCTTGGCGGCGGAAAGGGCGGCGGTTGCGGACATCGCGCCCTGATTAGTGATTGGGGGGCGCATGGCAAGGCGCGGGTAGCGAATGTCGGCTTTGGGGTGGTGAGCTGACGTTGCCTGCCGGACCATTATGTGTTCTCTGCATCTAATGGACAGCCTGCCCACAGACGAAAAATCCCTGAGCAATTTCCTTGCTGCATACGAGATCAATTTTGATGAGGTTCCAGCGAACCTGCTTCATGACCTTTGCTCGGGAGAGCTTTCATATGAGACTGTCTGGGCTTGGTGCCAGCTTGGAGAGCTATTTGGTCGTTCGCGTCGAGCAACGCCTATCCTCTGTTCGCTTTTGAACAGTGACGCCCATGAGGGGCACGAAGAATTAGCGGACACTCTTCAAAATCTACGAGATCCAAGGAGCGTCGACTGCTTATTTTATTGCGCCCAGCGCAGGCTGCCATATCTAGATTACGACGACAGTTCAGCCCTCGCCCGCAGATGTGTCTGGGCATTGCACGACATTGGCACAAAGGAGGCTGTCGCCAAGCTTGAAGCCTTGGCCAACGACCCGCGACCAGAAGTGTCGGAAGAGGTTACCGTTAGACTGCGGTCCGTTCAAGAAGGGCATGGCGCCGCTCAGCCCTATCGGCAGGCGCGAGATGCCGCCTTAGGGACGCTTTAGCGAACGTCAGAAACTGGTCGCAACCGGTCGTTTGCCCCCCAAGGGAGGGGCCTTTACCTCGCGCCGAACAGCGCGGTCCCCACGCGCACGTGCGTCGCGCCGAGCATCACCGCGCTCTCGTAATCGCCGCTCATGCCCATCGAGCGCAGCGGCAGGCCGTGACGCTCGGCGAGTTCGTCGAGCAGCGCGAAATAGGGCGACGGATCGACCTCCGTAGGGGGGATCGCCATCAGCCCGTCGATTTTCAGCCTGGCGTCGGTCGCCTGCGCCAGCAGGGCGGGCAGGTCGGCGACCGCGCAGCCGCCCTTCTGTTCCTCGTCGCCGATATTGACCTGCACGAACAGCAGCGGTTGCCCGCCCGCCTTCTCGCACGCCCGTGCCAGCGCGGTGACCAGCGACGGCCGGTCGACCGAGTGGATCGCGTCGAACAGCGCGACGGCTTCCTCGGCCTTGTTCGATTGCAGCTGCCCGATCAGGTGGAGTTTGATATCGGACGTTTCGCCGCGCAGTTCGGGCCATTTGCCCGCCGCTTCCTGGACGCGATTCTCGCCGAAATGGCGCTGCCCGGCTGCGATCAGCGGGCGAATCGCCGCAGCGTCGTGCGTCTTCGACACCGCGATCAGCTGGACGTCGCGCGCCTGGCGTCCCGCACGCGCCGCGGCGGCGGCGATTCCCGCTTCGACCCCGGCCAATCGCTGCGCTGCACTGTCCATGTCCGATCCTTCGCTGGCGCCCACGCGTTGCGCGCGGCGGCGACGCGCCTATAGAAAAGCCGATGCCCCGGCGCCACCCCTTCTCAAGACCATCGGGCCGACTGCCGCAGCGCTGGCTGTTCACCGATGCGCGGCTCGGCGATGCGGTGCTCGCCGCCGCCGCGGCGCTGCCGCCGGGCAGCGGCATCGTCGTCCGCGACGACGACCGCGCGCCGGGCGATCGCTGGCGACTGGTCCGCAGCCTCGCGCGGATCGCCAAGGCCCGCAACCTCGTGCTGCTGCTCGCCGGACCACCCGCGCTGGCGCGGCGTTGGGGCGCCGGCGGCGTTCACCTGCGCCAGCATCAGGCAAAGCAGGCGGTGGAGGCGCGCCGCCTCGGCCTGATCGTCTCGATGCCCGTCCACGATCCCCGCGAAGCCCGCGCCGCGCGGCGTGCGCGCGCCGACCTCGCCTTTGTCTCGCCGCTCCACCCGACTCGCTCGCATCCCAGCGCTCCGGCGCTCGGCCGCGCGGCGTGGCTCGGCCTCGCGCGGCTGAGCGGCGCCCGGCCGGTCGCGCTCGGCGGCCTCACCCCGGCGCGCGCGCGCGCGCTCCACCGCGCGAGCAGGGCAAGCGGCCTCACCCCCGGATGGGCGGCGATCGATCATTGGCTGGAACAGGCGACAAAACCGCGCAGATAGACTGCGTCGATATTTGGTTCAGGGTGAGTCGAAAATGGCGGCGTTTCGCGACCCGGCGCGCAGCGTACGTCTGTACGTGAGCACCGGAAGCGCGAAAGGTCGTCATTTGCAGGCCACCATGGGCCAAATAGCGACGCAGGCTAGAAGCGGAATGCGGTGCCCACATACACCGCCTGGCTGTCGCGGCGGGTGTCGGTCAGCGGCTGGACACTGTCCTCGCTCTTGTACCGCACCCCGGCGGTGACATCGATGTTCTTGGTCAGGCGATAGCTGCTGACGACATCGACGGCCTGGTCGTCGCCCGGCGCGGTCAGGCGATCGGTCGCACCGGCGGGATCGCTCGGGCGTGCCAGCATGCGCGTCGCGAAGCGCGACTTCTTTTCATTCTGTTCGGGCGCCTTCGCCTGCGGCAGGTTGCGCAGGTCGATGCCGCGCGGCAGCGTCGGGGTCACGAATTTCTCGAACCCGACCGAAGCGCCGAGATTATAGGCGACGGGCGTGATCGCGACGGGGGCCTTGCGGCCCTGCACCAGCGCCGAGGTCATCGCGGCGCTCGAGGCGTCGTCGCGGGCGCGAATCACCACGGTGATCGCGCGGTTCTGACGATTCTCGTCGGTCAGCGCGGGGGTGAAGCTGAAGTTGCTGCGGGCATCGGCCGAGACCTTGGCATAGCGTGCGATCAGGCGCGGATCGCCCGAAGCGGGGGTGAATTGCCCCAGCAGGGTTTCCGACAGGCTTGTTTCGCGGATGCGGTCGGCGCGGCTCATCGCGGCGAGGGCGGGGGGCAGGGCAAGCGAAACCGTCGCCAAAACGACGACCCCTGCTTTCCAGAAATGGCGCTTGCTGCGCGGCATTGTCTGCGACTCCAACCCCAGTACCCTCATCAGATAGGCCGAACGCACCGACTTTTCCAGTGATTCGCGAGAAAGCAATTCTTTATGCCCCATATTTCGCGGGGCTGTTGCGCGATCACCACAGTGCGACGCCAAGCTGTCTCCCCGATGAACGCCGCGAACAAGCCGATTGCCGCGCTTGCCGCCGCGCGGCAACGGCGATAGAGACGCTGGAAATCCAGCAAGCGCGGCGGTCGCCCGCGCCCGATGTATAAGGTGTTCCGGCATGTTCCAGCTTTCCGTCCCTGCCAAGTTCGGCGCCACGCTCGGTCGCCGTTCGGCCACGTTCGCGCTCCTCGGGGTCGCGGCGCTCGGCCTTTCGGCGTGCGGTGGCAAAGAACGGCCGCGTGCCGACCTCGCTGCGTCGCAGGTCACGACGATCGGCGTGAACTCCTATCTGTGGCGCGCTAGCCTCGACGCGCTGTCGTTCATGCCGCTGCTTCAGGCCGATTCGTCGGGCGGCGTCATCATCACCGACTGGTACGCCAACCCCGGCAACCCGAACGAGCGGATGAAGGTCACCGTGTCGATCCTCGACCGCGATCTGCGCGCCGACGCGCTGCGCGTCGCCGCCTCGCGCCAGGTCGCGCAGGGCGGCACTTGGGTCGACGCGCCGGTTCAGGCGGCGACGGTCCAGAAGCTCGAGGAAATCATCCTCACCCGCGCTCGCGACCTGCGCCGTTCGGCCTTCGAGGGCTAATAACCCGGCGCGGATACGCGCCGACAGACATCAACGGGGTAAAAACGAATGACCCGCGAACCGCGCTTTGGCGCCCTCGCCGCCGATGCCCGCTGGCAGGCGGCGTGGGAGGCCGCGAACAGCTTTGCCACGACCGAGACGGCGGACAAGCCGAAGGCCTATATCCTCGAGATGTTCCCCTATCCCTCGGGGCGCATCCACATGGGGCATGTCCGCAACTATGCGATGGGCGACGTGCTCGCGCGCTTCAAGCGGATGACCGGGCACGACGTCCTCCACCCGATGGGCTGGGACGCCTTCGGTATGCCCGCCGAAAACGCTGCGATGGAAAAGGGCGTCCACCCCGGCGGCTGGACCCGCGACAATATCGCCTCGATGCGCGGCCAGCTGAAACGCCTCGGTCTCGCGATCGACTGGAGCCGCGAACTCGCGACCTGCGAGCCCGATTATTACGGGCAGGAACAGGCCTTGTTCCTCGACCTGTTCGCGCACGGCCTCGTCACGCGCAAGCACAGCTACGTCAACTGGGACCCGGTCGACATGACCGTGCTCGCCAACGAGCAGGTGATCGACGGCCGCGGCTGGCGTTCGGGCGCGCTCGTCGAGAAAAAGAAACTGTCGCAGTGGTTTTTGAAGATCACCGACTTCGCCGAGGAACTGCTCGACGGCCTCGGCAGCCTCGACAGCTGGCCCGACAAGGTGCGGCTGATGCAGGAAAACTGGATCGGCAAGTCGCAGGGGCTGGAATTCAGCTTCAAGCTCGCTGGCGGCGCGCCGGGCTTCGACGTCTTCACGACGCGCCCCGACACGCTCTATGGCGCGAGCTTCGCGGCGATCTCGCCCGACCATCCGCTTGCCGAGAAGCTGGCGAAGGACGCGCCCGAGCTGGCGGCGTTCATCGAGGAATGCCGCCGTCAGGGCACCGCCGCCGAGCAAATCGACACCGCTGAAAAGCTCGGCTTCGATACCGGCTTGGCGGTCGAGCATCCGCTCGACCCCGCGCTGCACCTGCCCGTGTGGGTCGTGAACTATGTGCTGATGGATTATGGCACCGGCGCGATCTTCGGCTGCCCGGCGCACGACCAGCGCGACCTCGACTTCGCGAGAAAGTACGAACTGCCCGTCCTCCGCGTGATCGCCGATGGCGACGAGACCGCGCAGCATTTCAGCGGCGACGAGGCCTACACCGGCCCCGGCAAGCTGGTGAACAGCCACTTCCTCGACGGCATGACGATCGACGAGGCCAAGGCCGCGATCGTCGCGCGCGCCGAGCATGAGGGCTGGGGCAAGGGCACGACCGTGTGGCGCCTGCGCGACTGGGGCGTCTCGCGCCAGCGCTACTGGGGCACCCCGATCCCCTTCATCCATTGCGACGCCTGCGGCCTGGTCCCGGTGCCGAAAGCGCAGCTTCCCGTCGTGCTGCCCGAGGACGCCGATTTCTCGGTCCCCGGCAATCCGCTCGATCGCCATCCGACGTGGAAACATGTCGCCTGCCCGTCGTGCGGCGGCGAAGCGGTGCGCGAAACCGACACGCTCGACACCTTCGTCGATTCCTCCTGGTATTTCCTGCGCTTCGCCTCGGCGCCGTCGGACAAGCCGTTCGATCCCGAGGTGATCCGCCGCTGGCTGCCCGTCGATCAATATATCGGCGGCATCGAGCATGCGATCCTCCACCTGCTCTACGCGCGCTTCTGGACGCGCGCGCTCAACAAGCTGGGGATGATCGACATCAAAGAGCCGTTCGCCAGCCTGTTCACGCAGGGCATGGTGACGCACGAGACCTATAGCCGCGATCAGGGCGAAGGCTTGCCGCCGCTCTACTTCACTCCCGACGAGATCAGCCGCAGCGCCGAGGGTGCGACGCTCGAATCCGATGGCGCGCGGGTCGATGTCGGCCGCGTGATCAAGATGTCGAAGTCGAAGAAGAATGTCGTCGACCCCGACGCCATCCTCGACCAATATGGCGCCGACGCGGCGCGCTGGTTCATGCTCTCCGACAGCCCGCCCGAGCGCGACCTGCCGTGGAGCGAGGCGGGCATCGAGGGCGCCTGGCGTTTCGTCCAGCGCCTGTGGCGTCTGTTCGGCGACACCGAAAATGTCGGTGACGGCGCCGAGGACAAGGGTCTCGCGCGCAAGCTGCACCAGGCGATCGCCGGCGTCGCCGCCGACATCGAGGCGCTCGGCTTCAACAAGGCGGTCGCGAAAATCCACGCCCTCGCTAACGACGTCGAAAAGGCCGCCCCCTCGGCGACCCGCGCCGAGGCGTGCCGCACCCTGATCCTGCTCGTCGCACCGATGCTGCCGCACCTCGCCGAGGAAGCCTGGGCGGCGCTGCCGGAAGGCCAGCGAACCACCGCGATGATCGCCGACGCCGCATGGCCGCACGCCGATCCGGCACTTCTCGTCGATGACGAGGTGACGATCGCGATCCAGATGGCGGGCAAGCTGCGCGATACGATGACGATCGCGAAGGGTCTCGACAAGGAAGCGACCGAAGCCGCGGCGCTCGCGCGCCCGCGCATCGTCGAACTGCTCGCCGGTGCGTCGCCGAAGAAGGTGATTGTGGTCCCCGACCGTTTGGTGAATATCGTACCCTGATATGCGCAAGCTGCTCGCCCCCCTCGTCGTCGCCTCGCTGCTCCTTGGCGGTTGCGGCCTGCGCCCGCTCTATGCGAGCGGCAGCGACGGGGCGGTGGCGACGATCCTTGCCGACGTCGATGTCGCGCCGATCGAGGGGCATCAGGGCTGGCTCGTCCGCAACGCGCTGCGCGACCGGCTCGTCGCGGCGCAGAACGGGCAGGGCGCGGGCAAGCGCCTGCGCCTCGACGTCCGGCTCGAGGACAGCATCACCGGTTTCGGCGTCCGCGCCGACGATGCGGTGACCCGCGAACGCCGCACCCTGCGCGCGCGCTACCAGCTCGTCGATGCGGCGAGCGGCGAAGTGCTGCTCGACGCGACCGCCTTTTCCGATTCGGGGATCGACGTCGTCGGCAGCGAATATGCGACGATCGCCGCCGAATCGACCGCGCTTGAACGCCTCTCGTCGGCGGTGGCCGACCAGATCGTCGCCCGCCTCGCGGTCTTCGCCGATCGCGGCGGTGGCCGGATGTCCGACGCGCCGCCCGCCCCCGGCGGGCAATGAAGAGCGTCAAACCCGCCGAACTCGAACGGGTATCGCGGCTCGACCACCGCTTCATCCTCCTCACCGGCCCCGACGATGCGACGATGGGAGCCCTCGCCACGCGGCTGACCGGGCTTGCCGGCAAGGAGGCCGAACGGCTCGACCTCACCTCGTCGCAAATGTCGCAGGACCCGTCCTTGCTGGCCGCCGAGGCCGCGTCGATGTCGCTCTTCGCCGGCGCGCGGGTGATCCGGCTCGACATCATGGGCAGCGGCGACGACAGCCTCGCCGCGGTCGAGGCGCTGCTCGGTGCCGACAGCGCGATCAACCCGGTGATCGCCACCGGCGCCTCGGTCACCGCCAAGTCGAAACTGGTCAAGCTCGTCGAAGGCTCGGACCATGGCGTCGCCGCCATCTGCTACCAGCCCGACCGCCGCGCGCTGGTCGGCATCGCGATGAACGCGGCGGAAGGCGAAGGGCTGCGGCTCGGCAATGCCGAGGCGCAATTGCTGATCGACCTCGTCTCGGGCGACCAGGCGCTGATGCGCCGCGAGCTCGAAAAGATCGCGCTCTACCTCGACGCCGGCCGCGATCGCCAGCGCCAGGTCACCGCCGCCGACATCGCCGCCTTGGGCGCCGCGACGCACGAAGAGGACGTCAGCGAGGTGATCAACACCGCGCTCGGCGGCAAGGTCGGCGATCTCCCCGCGATGTTTGCCACCGCCGCCGCGGTCGGGGTCGCCGAAATCCGCATCATCCGCGCCCTCGCGATCCGCGCCACGCAATTGGCGCGGCTGCGCGCCGAGGTCGATGCCGGCGCGCACCCCGCAACCGTCGTGTCGGCGCGGAGCAGCGGCGTGTTCTGGAAGGAACAGGGCGCGGTCACCGCGCAGCTCCATATCTGGGATTCGGTGCGCATCGCGCGGCTGATGAGCCGGCTGCTCGACTGCGAACGCAGCCTCAAGGCGTCGGGCACCGCGGGCGGCGTGCTGTTCCGCAAACTCGTCACCGACATCGCGCATCAGGCGGCA
This sequence comes from Sphingopyxis sp. GW821-FHT02C12, assembly GCF_059421785.1. Classification (NCBI taxonomy): domain Bacteria; kingdom Pseudomonadati; phylum Pseudomonadota; class Alphaproteobacteria; order Sphingomonadales; family Sphingopyxidaceae; genus Sphingopyxis; species Sphingopyxis sp. GW821-FHT02C12. Next base: position 1,114,356 of record NZ_JBWKVQ010000001.1, on the reverse strand, counting down.
CGGGCGCGGTAGGCGAGCTCTAAGTCACCCGATTGATCCCGCTCGACACGAACGGAAAAAGTGGGTCGCTGGCACCTTCCCCTTGGGGAGGGTCCGCCGCGGCAGTGCCCGGCCGCGGCGGACCTCCCGCCCCTCCCGCCAGGGGAGGGGGGAGAGAGCGTGGCTAGAATTGCCCGCGCAGCGTCACGCCATAGGTGCGCGGTTCGCCCGGAAAGCCGACGAACAATTTGTTCGCGGTGGCGGGGAAACCGAGCGCCGCGGGCGCCGCGACCGAGCGGAAGCCGTTCGACCCCTGCAGCGGCATGTCGGCGCCGATCTGGTAATATTTGCGATTGAGCAGATTCTGCCCCCACAGCTCGACGCCCCAGCGCCGGTCGGGTCCGAAGATGCCGATGCGGCCGTTGAACACCGCGAACCCGTCCTGTTCCTTTTCGATATCGAGGTTCGAGCCGGTGTTGGTGTCGCTCTGCAGGCGGGTGTCGAGATAGAAGAGTGCGCTCATCCCCGAACTGCCGATCGGCGGGGTCCAGCTGATCCCCGCGGTCGCGACATATTTGGCGGCGTTCGACACCCCGCGTCCCGGCAGCTGGAACAGCACCGGCGACAGCGGGCGGCCGCCGGTACCGACGAGGTTGCGGCGATAGAGGGTGTCGACATAGGTCAGCCCCAGATTGACCGAGACATGGCGCGCCGGGCGGATGAAGGTCTCGATCTCCAGCCCCTTCGCGACCACGCCGGGGGTCAGCCGGTCTGACGCGCAGCCGCCGGTGACCGCGCTGTTGTCGATCGGCCCGGTCCCCAGGTCGTCCTTGCACGCCTGGATATTCGTCACCTCGAAATTGATGCCGTTGAAGGTGTTGAGCTGATAATTGCTATATTCCTGCCAGAAAGCGGCGACGTTGATGTCGATGCCCGGGCCATCCCATTTGACGCCCAGTTCATAGGCATCGACCTTTTCGCTCGCGAACTGCAGGTCGCTCGCCTCGGGGCGGCCGTTGCCCGGCGTGTTGGCGGGGCGTGCCAGCGCGGTGGTGCAGGCGGTATTTTGCGCGGCCGATCCCGCGGTCGTGCTGCACGGCCGGTCGAGCGCCGAATAGTCGAGGTTGAAGCCCCCCGCCTTGTACCCCTTCGAGGCCGAGGCATAGACCAGCCAGTCGGGATCGGGTTTCCAGCTCAGCACCGCGGTGCCGGTCCACTGGCCCTCGCTGAACTTCGTCCCCGGGGCGCCCTTGACGATGTCGGGCGCGGTGCCGTTGATCACGCAGGCGAGGCTGGCCAGCGCCTGCAGCGGCGAATTGACGATCGCCGGACACAGCGTGTTGGTGAAATTGGCATCGCCCGCCAGCGTCTTGCGTTCGTGGGTGTAACGCGCCCCGACGGTCAGCGTCAGCACATCCTCGACGATGTCGAAGCTGTTGTGCGTGAACAGCGCATAGTTGCTGCTGCGCTGGTGGAAGGTCGACCCGTTGTTGCCGGTGTTGTTGAGCGGCGCCGCGCCGAGCAGCGCCGCAATTCCCTGGAAACCGGGGAAGGAGGCAGCGGGCAGGTTCGAACAGGTAGCCGATGCGGGGTTGAGCAAGGTCGGCGCGAGGCTCGCGGCGGCGAGGCAGTTGGCGTAGCGCTGATAGTCGGCGCCATAGACGATGTCGTCGTCGACATCGAGTTTCTCGTTGGCATAATAGCCGCCGACCAGCCAGTCGAGCCGCCCGTCGAACGCCTCGCCCTGCAGCCGCAATTCCTGCGTGAACAGCCGGAACCGGCGGTCGAGGTCGGTGCGGCGCAAGATGTCGAGCGCGCTGAAATCGGCATCCTGCCCCTGCGCATTCTTATAGTCGCGATAGGCGGTGATCGAGGTCAGCGTCGCGGCGCCCAGCTCCCAGTTGAGTTCGCCCGACACGCCCCAGTCCTTGGTGTCCGAGCGATAGGAGACCCCCGGGGTGGTCGCCTGTTGACGGATGAAGCTGGTGCCCGCCGGTGCGACCTGATGATTGGCGCCCAGAAATTGCAGCAGCGGCAGCAGCGTGTTGGGCGAGGCGACCGGGAAACCGTCGGCGCCGCGCGTCAGGTTGCGCACCGGATTGAGCAGCACGCCGCCGCAGCAATTTTCGTTGCGCTGGCTGTAATCGGCGATCAGCCGGAATTTCACGCTCTCGGTCGGCTCGAGCAGCAACTGGCCCTTGACCAGCCAACGGTCGCGGTCGTTGATATCGGGTTCGCCCGCAGTGACATTCTTGATGAAACCGTCGCGCTTCTGCCAGACGCCGTCGACGCGCACCGCCGCCTTGTCGCCGAGCGGCGCGTTGATCATCCCGTCGACGCGCCAATAATCATAATTGCCGTAACTCACCGACCCCTTGGCGCCGAAGCCGCTGAGGTCGGGTCCCTTGGTGACGATGTTGATCAGGCCCGCAGTCGAGTTGCGCCCGAACAGGGTGCCCTGCGGCCCGCGCAGTACCTCGACGCGCTCGATGTCGCCGAGTTCGGACAGGCCGACCCCGGTGCGGCTGCGATAGACGCCGTCGATGAACAGCCCGACCGAGCTTTCGAGGCCGGGGTTCTCGCCGACCGTACCGATACCGCGAATGCGCGCGGAGAAATTGACCTCGCTCGTTGCGCCCGACACGAGCAGCGACGGCGCGACCTGTCCCAGCGCGCGGACGTCGGTGGCGCCGGTCTTTTCGAGCGTCTCGCCCGACACCGCCGACACCGCGATCGGCACGTCGGACAAGAGTTCGCTGCGCCGCGTCGCGGTCACGATGATCGTGCCGTCGTCGGGGACCTCGGCGCCCTGCGGCGCGACATCCTGCGCCCAGGCCGGTGTTGCCGCGAGGGCGACCGCAAGCGCCACGCCCTGCGCGCTGCCACGGGCAAAGCGCGCAATTCTCCCGTCACTCTTTTTCATCGTCATCCTCCCACAAGGCTTATTTTATTCTCAGCGATGATAACAAATTCCAGCGCGGAATCCACAACGAAAACCGCCCGCATCCGGTGGGATGCGGGCGGCTCTCAAGCTCCTGAAATCAGGCGGTTTGCGGTCTAGAACTTGCCGCGCAGCGTCAGACCATAGGTCCTGGGTTCGGCCAGGAACTGCGAGAAGATCTGGCGGCCGCCGGGGAAGCCGTTGGCGTCGGTGAACGGCGCCGACGTGGTCCCCGCCTGGAAGGGCGAGTTGAACGCGACCTGCGCATATTTGGCGTTGAGCAAATTCTGCGCCCAGAATTCGACCGCCCATTTCTCGTCGGGACCGCGCACGCCCAGGCGCGCGTTGAACACGGTGTAGCTTTCCTGCTCCTTCTGCGGGAAGAGGTCGGAACCGGTGTTGTACCCGCTCGTCGCGCGGCCATCGATATAGACGAGGCCGGTCAGCCCGCCGCTGCCGATCTCCGGTGTCCAGGTCATGCTCGCGGTGCCGACCAGTTCGGGGGCGTTCGACAGATTGTCGCCGGGCAGGAAGCGCAGCGCCGGGTCGAGCGGCCCGCCGGCGTTGGTGCCGACCAGATTCTTGCGATATTTGGTCTTCGAATAGGTCACCCCCGCCGCAAGCCGGAAGTCGCTCGCCAGCGCCAGCGACGATTCGAGCTCAAAGCCCTCGGCGCGTACGCCCCAGCTGACCTTGTCCGACGCGCAGGCGCCGGTCGCGGCGCTCGCATCGCGGTCGCCGCCGGCCAGGTCGGCTTCGCAGCCGTTGATGTTCTGCACCAGGAACACCGTGCCGTTGAAGGTGTTCAGCTGGAAGCTGCTGAAGTCCGACCGGAACAGCGAAACACCGACGTTGAAGCCGTTCGCCGAATATTTGGCGCCCAGTTCATAGCTGTCGACCTTTTCGGGGTCGAACTGCAAATTGTTCACCAGCGCCTGTGCGCCCGCCTGGCCGCCGAACGGCACGATCGGCGATTTCAGCGCCGAACGGTCGAGGTTGAAGCCCCCCGCCTTATAGCCGCGCGAATAGCTGGCGTAGGTGAGAAGGTCGTCGACGGGTTTCCACGACAGGATCGCGGTGCCGGTGAACTCGTCCTCGGCGCGCTTGCTGTTGATCGACACGCCATTGAGTTCGGCGGTCGAATTGCCCTGACAGCTGAGGCCGATCAGCGCGCCCGCCAGCGCCTTGGCGGTGGCGTTGGTCGTGGTGCTGACCAGATCGTCGAGCACGAGGCCCTGGACGGTGGTGCAGGCGGTGTTGTCGTTGGTGAAGCTCGCGTTGAACTTCTTCTTGTCGTTGGTGTAGCGGACGCCGAAGGTGAAATCGATCGTGTCGGTGATGTGGAAGATATTGTGCGTGAACAGCGCCCAGTTCTTGCCATTCTGATAATAGCGGTCGTTGATCGAGCCGCGGTTGTTCAGCCCGTCGAGCGCGGTGAACGCCGCGACGATGTCGGTGCCGGTCTGGCCGCCGCCGCTCGCCCCCGCGATCGTCGCCGGGCCGACGCCGGGCGCGACGCACAGCGGGCTCGCCGCCGAATAGAGCGCGGCAAGGCCGCCGCCCGAAATGATGCGGCAGGTGGCGAACCGGCCGTACTGGCTGCCGAAGCGCAGATTGTCGCGGACGGTCAGCTTTTCATTGGCATAGAAGCCGCCGACCAGCCAGTCGAGCTTGCCGTCGAACGCCTCGCCCTGCAGGCGCAGTTCCTGGGTGAAGGTGTGGAACTGGCGATAGGCGTCGTCGTCGGGATCGCGATAGAGGATGTCGACCACGCCATAATCGACGTCGCCGGCCTGGCTCGACCGATATTGGCGATAGCCGGTGATCGAGGTCAGCGTCGCGCCGCCCAGATCATAGTCGATCTGGCCCGAAAAGCCGTAGTCCTTGGTCTTGCCGGCATAGCTGCGGCCCGGGCTGACCGACAGATTGCGGTCGTACCTCTGGCTGAACGCCGCGAGCGGCTGGCCGAGGTCGCGCAGCACGTTGATGATGTTGTTGCCATTGGGCTGCAACGGCGACAGCGGCACCGACGGATTGTTGAGGTTGCCGACCGCGGTGTTGACCGCGCTGTCGACATAGGTCGCGCCGCAGCATTTCTCGTCGCGATAGGTATAGTCGGCGATCAGCCGGATCGACAGCGCGTCGGTCGGTTCGAACAGCAGTTGCCCGCGCAGGAAATAGCGGTCGCGGTCGTTGACGTCGGTGTTGTTCGTGGTGTCGCGATAGAAACCGTCGCGCTTCACCCAGATGCCGTCGAGGCGCGCCGCGAGCGTGTCGCTGATCGGCCCGGTGACGCTGCCGCCGAGGCGGAAATAATCATAATTGCCATAGGTCGCCTCGGCGGTGGCGCCGAAGGTGAAATCGGGCTTTTTCGAATAGATGCTGATCAGGCCCGCCGACGAGTTGCGGCCGCCGAGCGTGCCCTGCGGGCCGCGCTGGACTTCGACGCGGTCGATTTCGCCCAGTTCGTTGAGGCCGATGCCCGAACGCGAGCGATAGACGCCGTCGATGAACACCGGGACCGAGCTTTCGAGACCGGGGTTGTCGCCGACGGTGCCGATGCCGCGGATACGCGCCGAACCATTGGCTTCACTGCCGGTCGACGACACGAGCAGCGACGGCGCGACCTGGTTGAGCTGGCGGATGTCGTTCGCGCCGCTGTTCTGCAGCGCTTCGGCGTTCACCGCCGAGATCGCCACCGGCACGTCGGCGAGGCGCTGCGCGCGTCCCTGCGCGGTGACGACGATTTCGCTGTTGCTGCTGTCGTCGGCGGTCGCCGTGTCGGTGGCGGTGTCCTGCGCAAAGGCCGGCACCGCCATGCCGACGATCGCCAGCGAGGCGCCGAGCGCACTCGTGCGCAGCAGGCGGGCAGCACAATGGGTATAGGATTTCATATTGGGCACTCCTCTCAACATTTCGTTGTTTTTATTAGGAGGCGAGCATACGCAAATTGCGCCCCCGATCCAGCCGAGGCGCCGCATTTGCGTCATGTTTTCGGCAAGTGCGGCTTTTCGGCCACAGGCGGCAAAGCCCGGTCCGGCGGGCGATCAGGCGCGACCCGGCATTGCCGTAACGTCACCGGTGGCAGGATTGCCACAGCGCAGCGACAGCAATTTTCCGTCGGCGACCAGCATCGCGCGATAATCGTCCACGAAATTCGCCGCGATGGCCCTGTCGCCGACATCGAGCCCGCCGGTCAGGCTGCCGAAGGCGGGCAGAATCAGCCGCTGCGCGTCGCCCGCGAAACAGGGGCGCGACACCGCGCGCCCGCGCAGGGTCAGCCGCAGCTTGGGATGGAAATGCCCCGAGATTTCGGGGCGCGTCTCGTCCGCTTCGCACTGGTGGCGCAGGACGATGCCGTCGACCTCGATCTCGTCGGCGACGGTGCCGCCCCAGGCGCCGCCCGACAGGCCATCGTGGTTGCCCGCGATCCAGGTCAGCGGCACCGCCCCCGTCTGACGGCGCAATCGCTCGGCGACCGCGGGCGCGACCCGTTCGGCGGCGGCGCGGTCGTGGAAACTGTCGCCCAGGCACCACAGCGCGCGCGCGCCGGTCTCGGCGACCAGCCGTGCCAGCCGGTCGAGCGTGTCGTGGCTGTCATAGGGCGGCAGCGGCTGGCCATGCGTCGCGTACCAGCTCGCCTTTTCCAGATGCAGGTCGGCGACGATCAGCGCCCCATGCCGCGGCCAGAACAGCGCGCGCCCGGCAAGCGGCACGAACTGGTGACCGGCAAAATCGAGCAGGGGCGCGGCGGGCATGGCGCCGCTATGGCGTCGCCCCGGGCATCCGTCCAGTTCTTGGCGTCCAGTTCCCGGCGCCCGGTTCCCGGCGTCTAGCTGCCCTGCGCCGATGTGTTCGCGGCGAAACGCTGCCCCGTCGCGCGGCTCGCGCCATCGGGCAGGTCGAACACGATGCGCTTGTTCGGGAAATCGATCTCGACCCGGTCGAACAGCGCCAGACTGTCCATGCCGAGCAGCAGCGCCGGCCGCTCCTGCAGGCCCAGCGCGCGGAACGCCTGGCTGTCGGCGAAGCTCACCGGCAGGTCGTTGACGTCCATGCCGTTGATGATGATGCGCTTGATCGCGGTGCGCGTCGCGGGCACCGCCTCGCCGGTCACCGCGCCGAGCGTGGTCGACAGGAAGGGCAGGCGGTTCGCGCGCCGCGCCGCGACCAGTTTCTGCAGCGCCAGATTGCCGACGCTCGTCTGCGCGCCGGTGTCGACGATCACGTCGATGCGTTTGCCGTCGAGCCGCGCGTCGGACAGGATCAGCCGCCCCGCCGAATTGCGCGCGGTGACGACGATCGCGTCGTCGTCGCGGATGATCGGCCGCGCGCGCTTGCGCGTTTCCAGGATCTCCATGCTCTCTTTGCGAAAATCGATCAGGATGCGCCGGTCCTCGAGCATGTCGACCCCGATCAGCCCCGCGGCCCCAAGATGGCGGCCGAAAAAGGACGGAGCGTCGAACGCGGTCATCTGCAGGTCGGTCATCGACAGCGCCGCGACGCGAAAGCTGGGGACCGTCGCCGACCCGCCGATCGTCGCCATGCGCAGCTTGCCGCCCTCGACCAGCCCCAGCCGGTCGGCGAGCTCGCGCGCGATGATCGTGCGTTCGGCGCCGGTGTCGACGAGGAAGGAAAACGGCCCCTTGCCGCCGACCATCACCTTCACCGACATGCGCCGCGTCGCGTCGAGGTCGAACGGCTGGATGAAAGGGGTGACCTCGGCGCTCGTCACCGGCTGGGCCAGCGGATCGGCGGGGGTCGAGGCCGGCGCCGGCGCGGGCGGCGGTGCGACCGGCGGCTGGCTCGCGCCGAGCAGCGCCGGGGCGGACAGCAGCAGCGTCCAGATCATTCGCCGCCTGAGAACATGGGTCATCGCGGGCATCCTCATTATGTTATGCCGCCAGTCTACGCCTGTCGGCGGTGCGCGGCAAGCGGGGTGCGGTGCGCGGACGGACGGTGCGGCGATGGGCGGTTCGGGGTATCCAAGCCTGCCCATATTTCCGTTCGTGTCGAGCGAAGTCGAGACACCCATCGGTAGCGCACGCCTTTGGGGTGTCTCGACTTCGCTCGACACGAACGGGACTTGTGGAGGACTGTTGTCCACTCCCGCTCGGACATCCCACCTCGCTACGCGTCCCCCATCGCCGCCGCGGCCAGTTCATCCGCCAGCTCGCCCAGCAACGCATCGTCGAGGTCGGCGGCGGCGACATTCTCGCGCCCGATCAACACCAGCACCGGCACCGCCAGCGGGCTGATCCGCGGCAAATCCTTGTGCAGCATCGTCCCCGCCGCGCGGTCGAGCAGGTCGCCCAGCCGCGCGACATCGGTCAGCCGCTCGCGCGCATCGGCCCACGCCGCTTCGAGCAACAGATGGTCGGGCTCATATTTGCGCAGCACGTCGAAGATCAGGTCGGTCGAAAAGGTCACCTGCTTGCCGGTCTTGCGCTTGCCGGGGTGCTGGCGCTCGATCAGCCCGCCGATCACCGCGACCTCGCGGAACGCGCGCTTGAGCAGGTGCGATCCCTCGACCCACTCGACGAACTCATCCTCCAGGATCGCGGCGTCGAACAATGCGGCGGGGTCGGCCACGGGCCTGAGCGACCAGATCGCCAGCGCATAGTCCGAAGCGACGAAACCCAGCGGCTGCAACCCCGCGCGCTCCATCCGCTTCGAGATCAGCATGCCGAGCGACTGGTGCGCGTTCCACCCCTCGAACGGATAGACGACCAGATAATGATGCTCCTCGTGCGGGAAAGTCTCGACCAGCAGTTCGCCGCGGCGCGGCAACACCGACCGACACGCCTGCATTTCGAGCCAATAGCGGACATCGTCGGGAAAACGGACCCAGCTCGCCGGATCGGCGAGGAAGCCGCGCACCCGATCGGCGAGCCGCGTCGTCAGCGCCATGCGCGCGCCGACGTAGCTGGGGATGCGCGCCGGCCGCGTCGTCGCGCGGACATAGAGGTCGGTGTCGCGGATCGATTCGACCTCGAGGCTCAATCCGGCAAAGGCGAAGGTGTCGCCGGGGGTCAGTGTGCTCGCGAAATATTCCTCGACACTTCCCAATCTGCGCCCGTTCTTGAACCGCACGTCGAGCGTCGGCGCATCGACGATGATCCCCGCGTTGAGCCGGTGCTGCGCCGCGAGTCGCGGGTGCGCGATGCGCCAGCGCCCCTGCCCATCGGGGGCGAGGCGGCGGAAGCGGTCATAGCTTTTGAGCGCATAACCCCCGTCGCGCACGAAGCCGAGCAGCCGCGAAAAGGTCGTGGCATTGACCCAGCGATACGGCGCTGCCGAGCGGATCTCTTCGAGCAGTTCGTCCTCGGCGAAGGGCGCGGCGCAGGCGAGCGCCATCACATGCTGCGCCAGCACGTCGAGCGCGCCGGGGCGGAAGCGGTCGGCGTCGCGCTCGCCCGCCTCGACGGCGTCGAGCGCCGCCTGCGCCTCGAGATATTCGAAGCGGTTGCCCGGCACGATCAGCGCCTTGCTCGGTTCGTCGAGGCGGTGGTTGGCGCGCCCGATCCGCTGGAGCAGCCGCGACGACCCCTTCGGCGCCCCCATCTGGATCACGCAATCGACATCGCCCCAGTCGAGCCCGAGGTCGAGGCTCGATGTCGCGACCAGCGCGCGCAGCCGTCCCTCGGCCATCGCCATTTCGGCGCGCTGGCGTGCCTCGCGGTCGAGGCTGCCATGGTGGATCGCGATCGGCAGCCCGAGGTCGTTGACCTTCCACAAATCCTGAAAGATCAGCTCGGCCAGCCCGCGGGTGTTGCAGAAGATGATCGTCGTGCGGTTCTTCGCGACCTCGGCCATCACCTGATGCACCGCATAACGCCCCGAATGCCCCGACCAGGGCACCGCGCCCTCGGGCAGCAGGATCGAGATGTCGGGATCGGCGCCCGCCTCGCCCTCGACCAAAGCCACCGTTTCGGGGTTCGCGTCGGGGGCCAGCCAGCCGGCATATTGCACCGGATCGGCGATCGTCGCCGACAGCCCGACGCGGCGCATCGCGGGCGCGATGTGCTGCAGCCGCGCGAGCGACAGGCTCAGCAGGTCGCCGCGCTTGCCCGGCGCGAAGGCATGGATTTCGTCGATCACCACCGTCTTGAGGTCGGCGAACATCAGGAGACTGTCGGGATAAGACAGCAAAAGCGACAGCGATTCGGGGGTGGTGAGCAATATGTTCGGCGGCCGGCTGCGCTGCCGCGCTTTCTTGTCCGACGACGTGTCGCCGCTGCGGCTTTCGACGCTGATCGGCAGGTCCATGTCGGTGATCGGACCGATCAAATTGCGTTCGACGTCGGCGGCGAGCGCTTTCAGCGGCGACACATAGAGGGTGTGGAGCCGATCGGAGGGGTTTTCGGCGAGATCGACGAGCGTCGGCAAAAACCCCGCCAGCGTCTTGCCCGCCCCCGTCGCCGCGACGAGCAAGGCATGTTCGCCGCGTGTGGCCGCGGCCAGCATATCGGCCTGATGCCGCCGCACCCGCCACCCGCGCGCGGCGAACCAGTCGGTGAAGATTTGCGGGAGCGGCATGGGGGAGATGTGGCGTGCCTCAGGCGGAGCAGCAAGCCCTTCCCAATTCCTCCCTGTCGCGAAGCGATGGGGAGGGGGACCGCTCGCGAAGCGAGGGGTGGAGGGGCCAGCGACGTCGCGCCAACGCCCCTCCGTCAGCGCTACGCGCTGCCACCTCCCCATGGCTGCGCCACAGGGAGGATCTTTCACCCCATCGACATCCTTCCCGAAACCCGCGATAAATCCGCCGGGGTCGCATCCGTTGGAAGGATGCTCATGTTGAAATCGATACTGGCCGCGAGCGGTGCCGCGGCGCTGCTGTTGCCGTTGCCGGTCGCCGCCGAAGAACCGATGATGAAGCTCGCGGGCATGCTCCGCTGCGCCGCGGTCTATCAGGTCACCAGCGAACGCGCGCCGAAGGACAGCGAGGCGCAGCTGACCGCGGGGCGCCATTTCCTGCAATATTATATGATCATGCTCGCGCTCGCCGAGAACAAGCCCGACGACAAGTTTGACGCCAAGACGCTGAAAACCTTGTTCGAGGCCGAAAACGCCATCGCCAATTCGGATGCCGTGCTCGCGCGGGCCGAGGGCAAGGCCGACGTCTTCGCCGCCGACATCGCCACCTGCGCCGGCTTCCGCGAGCGCCAGCCCGAACTCTTCGCGAGCGCCGACCGGACGATCGACACGATGGCCAAGGCGCAGGCGACGGCGGGGACGCAATAGGAGGAAGGCCGGCGGCCCGAGCCTGACAAGTTGCCTTATGACCCCGTTCGTGTCGAGCGAAGTCGAGACACCCCGAAGGCTGGCGTGGTCCAAGCGTGTCTCGACTTCGCTCGACACGAACGGGAATAGGGATGGGCGCGTCTACACGAACACTCTCCTAAACCCGCGCCCCCATCGCCCCCAGCAACCCGCGCCAATGCTCGCCGAGCCGCCGCTGGAACAGCATCAGTTCGAACCCGTGGCGCGCGACATGCCGCTGCGGGATCGTATCCCAGCCGCGATGCTCGACCGTCACCCGCGTCTCGGCGCCGACCGCCTCGAAGCGCACCTCGACCTCGGTCGCCTGATCGGCGCGAAAACTTGGCAGGCGCCAGCCGAACGCCAGTCGCTCTCCGGGCAACCAGCAACGGACGCGCCCGATCTCCCACTCGGTGCCGTCGGCGAAGCGCGTGACCAGCCGGCCCTCGGGACCCGCGGGGTCGAACCGCAATGCGCCGTCGCCCTTTCGCGACACTTCGAACAGCGCATGGCTTTGCCACCACAGCCCGATCTCGTGGGTGAAGACGTCGAAGGCGCGGGCCGGCGTGGCCGCGACGCGCAGCGCGACGATCACCGCCGCGCTCATGCGCCGCGCTCGACATGGCGCTTGAACGCCGCGAGCTGGTCGCTCCACAGCGCCTCGGTCTCGGCGAGCCATTGCTTGAGTTCGCCGGTCGCGCCGTCCTTCAGCCGATATACCCGCACCCGCGCATCGAACATCGGATGGCCGTCCTCGACCAGCCCGCCCTCCTTCAGCGCGCGCAGATGGCGGCTCATCGCGGGTGGCGCCAGCCCGAGCGCGTCGGCCAGCTCGCCCGCGCTATAAGGCCGCGCGCCGAGCAACTCGACCGCGCGGCGCCGCTTCGGGTCGGCGAGCGCGGCGAACAGGCGATCGACGGCCTCGCTCGATCTTTCGGCGCTCAATCGTCGAGCCGCGTCTTCGTCGTGAAGCCGCCCTCGGCGTCCCACTCTTCCGCCGTCTTTTCGGCGACGGTCACGCCAAAGGTCCAGATATGCCCCTCGGGGTCCTTGGCGCGGTAGCTGCGGTCGCCATAGAATTGCGTCTCGGGCTCGGCGAGGATTTCGGCTCCCGCAGCGCGCGCTGTCTCGCAATGCGCGTCGATATCCTCGCCGACCGCGAGCTGGACATGCACCGACTGGCTGTTCTTGCCGCAGATCGATTTCGGGCTCTTGTGGTCGTCGGACCATTCATTGCCGACCATCACCACCGAATTGCCATAGCCCATCTCGCTGTGCGCCAGATTGCCCTCGGCATCGAGCAGCACGAACAACGGTTCGAAGCCGAAGGCGTCCTCCAGCCAGCGGAACGCCGCCTTGCTGTCCTGATAACTCACGGCGCTCGAAAGCCCCTTGCCGCGTGGATGATCGACCATGATTCTTCTCCCGATTCGCAGATGATTTCACTATCGTACAATATTTTCATAAAAATGAAAATACATGCAATCGCGAATGAAGTTGCTAGGAAAAGCGCATGACTGTCGATCTCGCCCGCTGCCTCGCCGAGGCCTATGCCGTCGCGCTGCCGCACCGCGGGCAGGGCAAGGTCGCCGACTATATCCCGGCGCTCGCCTGCGTCGATCCGAACCATTTCGGCATGGCGCTCGCGCTCCCTGACGGCACGATGCACGTCGCCGGCGACGCCGACACGCCCTTTTCGATCCAGTCGGTGTCGAAGGTCTTCACGCTGGCGCTCGCGCTGCGCCGCGTCGGCAGCTCGCTGTGGGACAGCGTCGGCCGCGAACCCTCGGGCAGCGCCTTCAACTCGATCGTCCAGCTCGAGACCGAGCATGGCATCCCGCGCAACCCGCTGATCAACGCCGGCGCGATCGCCACCACCGACCGGCTGATCGACGGTCGCGACGGCGATGCGGTGATCGAGGAAATCCTCGCCTTCATTCGCGCCCGGGCCGGTGACGAGGGGGTCGACATCGACCTCGACGTCGCCTTTTCCGAATCGGAAACCGGCGCCCGCAACCGCAGCCTGACCCATTTCATGGACGCCTTCGGCAACCTGCGTCACCCCGTCGAAACGACGCTCGGCGTCTATTTCCGCCAATGCGCGATCGCCATGAGCTGCACCCAATTGGCAAAGGCCGGACTGTTCCTGACGATGGACGGCCGCGACCCGCGCACCGGCGAACAACTGGTCGAACCGCACCGCGCCCGGCGCATCAACGCGATCATGATGCTGTGCGGCCATTACGACAACAGCGGCGAATTCGCCTTTCGGGTCGGCCTGCCGGGCAAGAGCGGTGTCGGCGGCGGCATCCTCTGCATCGCGCCGGGGCAGGGATCGATCGCGGTCTGGTCGCCGGGATTGAACGAAGCCGGCACCTCGCTCGTCGGCGCGATCGCGCTCGAACATTTCGCCTATGCCGCCGGTTGGTCGGTGTTCGACTAAGGCCGCGCCTTCAATCGTCGAGTAGGGTCAATTTCACCCGCGCCGTGCCGCTGCGATGCATGCCGATTTCCTTCGCCGCGGCATGGCTGATGTCGATCACCCGCCCGCGCCCGAACGGACCGCGGTCGTTGATCCGCACGATAACGCTCTCGCCGTTGGCCAGGTTGGTGACGCGCACCTTGCTGCCAAAGGGCAGGGTGCGGTGCGCCGCGGTCAGGTCGTCGGGGTCGCAGATTTCGCCGTTGGCGGTGCGATTGCCCTCCAGCTCGCGGCTGTAATAGCTCGCCATTCCGCTCGAAAGCTCGGTTTCGACGACGACCCCGTCATCGCCATCGGCGTCCTGCGCGACGGCCGGAACCGCCAGCAACAGCGGCATCAGCATGGCGGCAAAGCCCCGCATGACATCCTCCCCTTTGTCCTCGGCGGCAGCAAGCAGCCCCGGCTTGCCGAGGCAAGCCGGTCCGCGTTACGCCGCGCGGGATTTGCGGTCAGACGTCGAGATTGGCCACGCTGAGTGCGTTGGTCTGGATGAAATCGCGCCGCGGTTCGACCTCGTCGCCCATCAGCCGCTCGAAGATCTCGTGCGCGATATCGGCCTGTTCGGCCTCGACGCGCAGCAGCGTGCGGTTCGACGGATCGAGCGTGGTTTCCCACAATTGCTCGGCATTCATCTCGCCCAGCCCCTTGTAGCGGCTGATCGACAGCCCCTTGCGGCTGTGCGCGAAAATCGCTTCGAGCAGTTCGGACGGGCGGGTGATCGGCGTCGTCTTGCCGGTGGCGGCCGCGGGCAGGTCGCTATCGCTCGTCTCGGCGTCGCTGTCGGCTTCGGCGGCGGCGAGCGCCGCCGCTTCGGCGGCCTGCGCCGCGGCGCTGCTGCCCTTCACCAGGCGGCCCGGGCGGGCATAGGTGTCGGTCTGTTCGCCGGCGAGCTTGTGCAGCCGCCGCGCTTCCTGACTCGCCAGGAAGGCCGCGTCGATCGCATGATGGTCGCTGACCCCGCGCCAACGCTTTTCGAGCGTATAGCCGCCGTCCACCGCGACGATCGTCCATTTCGCCTCGCTGCCGCCGGTAAGCGCGCCCTCGGCGGCGTTGAGCCATTCGGCGGCGCGCACGCCGGCCGCAGTGCGGCCCGCGCTGTCGAGTTCGGGATCGAGCGCGCCGTTGAGCGCCAGCGCCTCGACCAGCTCGTAATTATGCCCGCGCGGCACATAACGCATCAGCGCGCGCAGCCGGCGGCCATGCTCGATCAGGTCGCGCAGGTCGTTGCCCGACCGCGCCCCGCCGTTCGTCTCGAGCATCAGCGCATCGATCCCGCCGTCGACGAGGTAATTTTCAAGCGCGCTATCGTCCTTGAGATAGACCTCGCTGCGTCCCTTCGCGACTTTGTACAGCGGCGGCTGGGCGATGTAGAGGTGACCGCCCTCGATGATCTCGGGCATCTGGCGATAGAAGAAGGTCAGCAGCAGCGTGCGGATATGCGCGCCGTCGACGTCGGCGTCGGTCATGATCACGATCTTGTGATAACGCAGCTTTTCGAGGTTGAACTCGTCGCGGATCCCGGTGCCGAGCGCCTGGATCAACGTCCCGACTTCCTTCGACGAGATGATGCGGTCGAAACGCGCACGCTCGACGTTCAAAATCTTGCCCTTCAGCGGCAGGATCGCCTGGACATGGCGGTCGCGGCCCTGCTTGGCGCTGCCGCCTGCCGAGTCACCCTCGACCAGGAAGAGTTCGCATTTGGCGGGGTCGCGTTCCTGGCAATCGGCGAGCTTGCCGGGCAGGCTCGCGATATCCATCGCGCCCTTGCGCCGCGTCAGCTCGCGCGCCTTTTTCGCGGCTTCGCGGGCGGCGGCGGCGTCGATCACCTTCTGGATCACGGCTTTCGCATGGGCGGGATTTTCCTCCAGCCATTCGGTCATCCGGTCGGCCATCAGGCTTTCCAGCGGCTGGCGCACTTCGCTGCTGACCAGCTTGTCCTTGGTCTGCGAGCTGAATTTGGGGTCGGGCAGCTTGACCGACACGATCGCGGTCAGTCCTTCGCGCATGTCGTCGCCGGTCAGGCTGACCTTTTCCTTTTTCAGGATGCCCGACTTGTCGCCATAGCCGTTGATCGTGCGCGTCAGCGCGGCGCGGAACGCCGCAAGGTGCGTGCCGCCGTCGCGCTGCGGGATGTTGTTCGTGAAGCAGAGGACATTTTCATAATAGCTGTCGTTCCACTCGAGCGCGACGTCGATGCCGATGCCGTCGCGCTCGCTGCTGATCGCGATCGGATCGGCCAGCAACGGGGTCTTGTTGCGATCGAGATATTTGACGAAGGCCGCGATGCCGCCCTCGTAAAACAGGTCATGGCTGACATGCTCGGCGTGGCGCGCGTCGACCAGCTTGATCCGCACCCCCGAATTCAGGAAGGCAAGCTCGCGATAGCGGTGTTCCAGCTTCTCGAAATCGAATTCGAGGACATTCTTGAACGTCTCGGTCGATGCCTGGAAGGTAACGCGCGTGCCCTTCTTGCCCGCCGGGGCAGGGCCGTTGACCTTGAGCGGGCCGACCGAATCGCCATGTTCGAAGCGCATCCAATGCTCTTCGCCGTCGCGCCAGATCGTCAGTTCGAGCCATTCGGACAGCGCGTTGACGACCGACACGCCGACGCCGTGCAGGCCGCCCGACACCTTATACGCATTATCGTCGCTGGTGTTTTCGAACTTCCCGCCGGCGTGGAGCTGGGTCATGATGACCTCGGCCGCCGAAATGCCTTCTTCGGCGTGGATGCCGGTCGGAATGCCGCGGCCATTGTCCTCGACGCTGACCGACCCGTCGCTGTTCAGCGTGATCAGGACGAGGTCGCAGTGGCCCGCGAGCGCTTCGTCGATCGCATTGTCCGAAACCTCGAACACCATGTGGTGCAGCCCCGACCCGTCGTCGGTGTCGCCGATATACATGCCCGGCCGCTTGCGCACCGCGTCGAGGCCCTTGAGAACCTTGATCGAATCGGCGCCATAGGCGTTCACATTGGGCAGGTTGGCGTTGGCGCTCGGCGCGATATTTTCTGGGGTGTCCGTCATAGCGATTATATAGGGTCGGGGTCGCCAAAACCCAAGCGAAAATGCGGCTCTCGCTCCTTTCGGATCGAGCGTTGCGCGCCCGCGTCGCGGCGGCTAGTTTCGGGGCATGAAACCTCGTCTCGCCCGCTCGCTTCCCCTGCTTCTCGCGCTCTCGGTCGCGGCCTGTTCGCAGCCCGCCCCGCCGCCCGACAACGCCCCCGCCGTCGCGGGCGAACCGCTCGCCTCGCGTCCGGTAAAGACCGGGACTGAAGGGCCGCAGCTTCCCGCCTGCGCCAGCACCTCGCGCGTCAAGCCCGGCGGCACCGACGTCTATTGGGCGCCCGGCGAAACGCGCGCGGTCAAGGCGAAGCTCGCGGGGGGCACGTCGGTGTCGCTGTGCGAGGCGACCGACGACGACGCCTGGTTCGGTATCGTCTTCGCCGCGCCCGGCGGCGATCCGGCCTATTGCGACGTCACGCGGCCGGTGCGCTCGGCGCGCGAATATCAGGGTCCGTGCCGCTGGGGCTGGATCAAGGGCGGGACGGTGCAGCTGGGGGCTTAAGAATTTCCGTCGCCCCCGCGTAGGCGGGGGCCGCGGGCGGCCTTACTCGGCACCACTGCGTATACCGATGGCGGCCCCCGCCTTCGCGGGGGCGACGGTCTTTAACCGCGGCAATCCTCGATCAACCGACCGATTTCGGACTGGACCGGCAGCGTCAGGGTGCTGCCATTGCTCGCTTCCAGCGCGAAGCGGCCGCGGCTGAACGCGATGCGGTCGAGCCGGGCGTCGCGATTGCCGAGCGTCACGCGGCCGCCGCTCAGCCGCAGCCGGTCGGTGCCGGCGCTGGTCCTGAGATCGACGTCGAGCGTCTCGCCGGCGCCGAGCCCGGCGCCAAGCTCGATCGATCCGCCACTGCACGCCATCGTCACCAGCGGCGACGCGACGCCCGCCTGCGCGAAGCTCGCGGTGCGGGCCGCCGCGTCATAGCGCCACTCGCCGGCATCGAGGCGCCGCTCGTCCCAGGCTTTCGCGGGAGCGGGAACCGGCGCGGGGGCCGGCCGGGGTGTCGCGGCGACCGGGGCCGGCGCGGGCGCCGGCGCCGGGGTCGGCACCGCGGTGCAACTCGCGATCGCGAGCGTCAACGGCAGGGCGATACTGTAGCGCCACCAGGCGCGTTTTCGGCTCACGATGCAAATCCCCGGAAATCGACCACTTCGTCGATGCCAACGCGCGGCACCGGCCATTGGTTCACCGCCGCATCCTCGTCGGCGTAACCGATCGCGAGCCCGGTGAACAAGATCTGGTCGTCGCCGAGCGCCAGGGTCTCGCGGATCGTCGCGCCATACATCGCCCAGCATTCCTGCGGGCAACTCGCCAGGCCATGTTCGACGAGCAGCAGCATCACCGACTGCAGCCACATGCCCATGTCGGACCATTGCGGCGGCCCCATGATCCGCGAGCAATGGAGGAACAGCATCACCGGCGCGCCGAAACCGGTGTAATTGTTCATGAACTGGCCGAGCCGAGCCTTCTTGTCCTCGCGCGGGATGCCGAGCGCGGCGTACAGCCCCTCGCCGACCCCGAAACGCCGCGTTTCCCACGGCTCGGTCAGCCCCTTGGGATAGATGTCATATTCGGGTTGATGCCCCTCGCGGCCCATCGCGATGCGCGCCGCGACCGCATCCTTGACCGCCTGCCAGTCGCTCCCTGCCACCACTATGGCCTGCCAGGGCTGGAGATTGCCGCCCGACGGCGCACGCTGCGCGGCGGCGAAAATTTGGGTCAGCAGCGCCGGGTCGACCGCTTGCGGCGTGAAGGCGCGGACCGAACGGCGCTTGTGCAGCGCGTCGGTAACCGAAAGCATGGCGGTGTCAGTCGCTGGCATATTTATCCTCTCGCCGCTTGCCGAACAGCAATTTGCGTTCGAGCCGGGCTTTCAGCTGGCGGTAATAGGAGAGGAGGAAGACATCGTCCTCCTCCGCGACCGGCCGCCCGATCTTTGCGCGGATCGTGTCCGCGACCTCGCGCATGGCGCGCGCATCGCGGATACGCAAGACCCGCTCGAGCTCCTGCAGTTCGAAAATGCCATAGACCGACAGTTCGGCCTCGCTGAACGCCATCGGCCCGGCCGCCTCGGCCTCGGCGGCGATGTCATGGTCGAGCTTCGATCGCTGCGCCATCACCACCCACGTCCCGGCGATCAGGTCGCCCATCCGCATCCGGTCCTTGTTGAACAGCAGGAACAGGCTCAGCGTCAGCGACCAGGCGACCCCGGCGAACGCGGTCCAGCCCGACACCGCATCCTCGCTCGCCCCGAAGCCCAGCATCATCAGCGGCAGGAACAGTTCGAGCTCGCGGATCAGGTTGCGCGCGACCACCGCGTCGGCGGTCAGCCGGCCGCCGTCGCGCGCGACGACGCGAATCCCCATCAGGCGCTTGCCCGGCGTCGCGGCGCGCTGGCCGAGTTCGAAGCCGATGAACCAGAAGGTCCGCAGCACGAAGAAACCGAGCAGCCAGATCATTTCGATCAGGTCGCGCGACGCGGCGGCGTCGATCCAGTCGAGGAACAGCGAGAACAGGATCATGATCGCGAGCAGGATGCCGAGGTCGACGATCAGCGCGCCGAAACGCAGCCCTGAACTCGCGATCTTGAGCTCGAGGTCGACCCCCTCGGGGGTGATGAACTGGCGGATCTTGCCCTTTTGCGCGGTCCGCATTTTCGCGTTCGCCGTGGCGCTCATGTCGCCGCGCTCCGCCGCGGGATATAATAATAGGCGAACCACAGGAGCAGCATCACGGTGCCGATGCCGTAGCGCATCACCGTGTCGGTGATCAGCTGGCGCCCGAAGCCTTCGAGCAGTCCGGCGACGAGCAGCATGATGATCACCCCGACCATCACCTTGCCCGCAGTGCGCCCGGCATCGGACGCCGCCTGCAACCGGCTGCGCGCGCCGGGAAAGACCACCGCCGCCCCGATGCGCAGCCCCGCCGCCCCCGACAAGGCGGCGGCGAACAATTCGGTGGTGCCGTGGATGAACAGCCAGCCGCCGAAATCATAGCCCAGCCCCTTGCCGGTGAACACCGCGACCATCGCCCCCAGGCTGATCCCCTGATAAAATTCGAGCATCATCGTCGGGATGCCGAAGGCGAAGCCGAGCGCGAAGGACAGGATCGACACCTGGCTGTTGTGGGTGAAGAGGAAGGTGGCAAAGACGTGCAGCGCGCCTTCGTCCTCGGACGCCGCCGCCTTGCCATGGCCGATCGTCGATTGCAGATATGCGGCGGTCGCGCGCGGGTCGCGCCCGCCCGCCATCCCCTCGTCGACGAAGCTGTAATACCAGTCGGGTTGGCTCGACACGAGCGACCAGCTGGTGATCGCCCCCAGGATGATGATCGCCGCGATGATCAGCGTTTCTTTCCACACCGCCTGCACCGCCAGCGGCCAGTCGCGGGTGAAAAAGCGCGCCATCCGGTCGAACCGCGACTGGCGCACGCCATAGATCAGGAAATAGCCGCGCATCGACAGCGCTTCGAGGTGATCGAGCAGCGCCTTGTCGAGGCTCGTGGCGCGCGCGATCGACAGCGACGACAGGGTCGCGCGGTACAGGACCGGCAGCTGGAGCAGTTCTTCGCTCGACAGTCCTTTGGCGCCGCGCTTTTCGAGCCGGGTGAGCAGCGCGTCGAAGGCGATCCAGTCGGCCTCGCGCTCGGCGCGAAAGCGGCCGGTCGAAAAGGCGGGCGCGTCGAGCGCCGCGGCGACGGGAAGGTCGGGGATCACAGGCTGCCCTCGCGCTTGATGCCCAGATAGGCGTCGACCACCCCCGCCGTCATCGTGTCGGCGGGCACTTCGAGCACGTCGGCGCCCAGCCGCTGCAGCCGCGCGATCACCAGTTGCCGGTCGCGCAGCATCGCCGCGGCAACGTTCGACCTCGTGACGTCGGCGGCGCTTTCGGGGCGGCGTTTCTCTTCGCTCTCCAGTTCCTCGTCCTTCAGCACGACGAACAGCAGCCGGTGTTTCTTGACCAGCCGCCCGGCGGCGCGGATCATCAGGTCGGCGCTCGTCGCGTCGGTGAATTCGGTGAACAATATGATCAGCGAGCGGCGGTTGAGCTGCGCCGAGAGGGTCGTCAGCGCGAGGGTGAAATTGCTCTCGACATGGGCATAGTCGACCAGGCTCGCGGCACGCTGCAGCGCCGGGAAATCCTGGGTGTGCATGTAAGCGGGGGTCATCGCCTGCGGCTTGGCGGCAAAGGAGAACAGGCTCACGCGGTCGTTCATCTTCAGCCCGACATAGGCGAGCAGCAGCGCCGCCGACACCGCGCGGTCGACGCGCGGCATGCCGCCGACGGGTTCGGACATCGTCCGTCCGGCGTCGATCGCCAGCACGACGCGATTGTCGCGTTCGACGCGATATTCCTTGGCGAACAGCTTCACATGCCGCGCCGACGCGTTCCAGTCGATCGCGCGCCGGTCCATGCCGGGCTGATATTCCGCCAGCGCCTCGAATTCGGCGCCTTCGCCGCGCATCCGCTGCTGGCGCAGCCCGAACCAGCTGTTGCGCTGGAACAGGCGGCGCCCTTCCTCGGTCACCGCGCGCAGGCTGGGGACGACCGCGATGTTGGTGTCGACCGCAAACTTGCGCTGTTTCCACACAAGGCCCAGCGGGCCGCGCCAGCGAATCCACAGGCTGTCGATCACCGCCTTGCCGCGCCGCGCGGCCGACAGGCTCAGCGTCCGGACGAGCGCGCGGCGTGTGCCGTCCTCGCTTTCGGCGGCGCGCATCTCGTCCGACAGCCGCCCGCCGACCGCGAGCCGCTCATCGACCGCCAGCGCGACTTCGGCATGGCGCGGCACGCCGCGCTCGCTCGTCGCGGTGAGCCTGAGGTCGAACGGATCGCCGACCCCGACCTGGTGCGGGAAACGGGTGTCGAGCGCCAGGCCGCGCGGATGGGGACCGGCGACGCCGTCGATCAGCAGGCAGGCGGTGATGAACCCGATCCAGCCCGGCGCGACAAGCCACAGCTCGGGCCGGATCAGCCCGAGCAAAAGCGCGACCG
Organism: Sphingopyxis sp. GW821-FHT02C12; assembly: GCF_059421785.1. Taxonomy (NCBI): domain Bacteria; kingdom Pseudomonadati; phylum Pseudomonadota; class Alphaproteobacteria; order Sphingomonadales; family Sphingopyxidaceae; genus Sphingopyxis; species Sphingopyxis sp. GW821-FHT02C12. Next base: position 1,092,632 of record NZ_JBWKVQ010000001.1, on the reverse strand, counting down.
GCGCGCCGGCCAACAGCAAGAGGACCGCGCGGCGGGTCGGGTAGATCACCGAGGCACTTCCTCGCGTTCGAGCAGCGCGGCGACGACCTGTTCGACGCTGCGCCCTTCGATCTCGGCCGCCGCCGACAGGATGACGCGGTGGCGCAGCACCCCGGCGGCGAGGCGCTGGATGTCGTCGGGAATGACATAGTCGCGCCCGTCGAGCGCCGCGGCGGCGCTCGCCGCGCGCGCCAGCAGCGATGCGGCGCGCGGGCTTGCGCCGCACTCCAGGTCGGCGCTCTCGCGCGTCGCGCGGATCAGGCGGACGATATAATCGACGATCTCGTCAGCCAGCCGCACGGTCGAAATCACGTCGATCGCTTCGCCGATCGCCGCCGCGTCGGCGACCTGCGACACGCCGAAATCGGCGACCGCGGGGCTTTTGAAACGCCCGCCATGTTCGGCGACGATCCGCCGTTCCTCGGCGGCGTCGGGATAGCCGACGACCAGTTTGAACAGGAAGCGGTCGAGCTGCGCCTCGGGCAGCGGATAGACGCCCTGCTGCTCGATCGGATTCTGCGTCGCGAGCACGGTGAAGCGCGGGCTCATGACATGCGGCTCGCCGTTGATCGTCACGCGGCGTTCCTGCATCGCTTCGAGCAGCGCCGCCTGCGTCTTGGGCGGGGTGCGGTTGATTTCGTCGGCGAGCAGCAATTCGGTGAAGATCGGCCCCTTGGTCAGCGTGAAGGCCGACGTCTGGAAGTTGAACAGGTTCGACCCCAAAATGTCGCCCGGCATCAAATCGGGGGTGAACTGGATGCGTCCGAAATCGAGCCCGGTCGCGCGCGCGAACGCCTGTGCGAGCAGGGTCTTGGCGGTTCCCGGCGGCCCTTCGAGCAGGACATGCCCGCCCGCGAGCAGCGCGATCGTCACCATGCGGGTCAGCGGACCCTGCCCGAACACCGCCTTGGCGACCTCGGCGTCGATCGCGGCGCCCAAGGCCTGCACGCGCTCGATGCCCTTGGCCCCGTCTCCCTTGGCGATCGGTTCAGCTGTCACGGATTAAGTCCTTCCTGATGTCGTGCAGCGCCTGTGCGTCTGCGAGGAATTCATGATTGTTGCGCGCGAACGGCAAGCGCCGCGCGAGCGCCGAGAAAAGATTGCTGCCGGGCGGCAAATGCCGGTCGATCCAGCCGTCGGTCGCGGCGGCGTCGAGTCCCGCCGGGGCGTGGAGCCGCCGCGCAATCGCACTGCGCAGGCTCGCGACATAATCGCCCGCTCCCTCGAGCTCGCGGCCCGCCTGCTTGATCAGGTCGGCGCTGTTGGCGATCAGCGCCGCCTTCGACACCGGGATCGCGCGCTGCGGGGTCAGCGCCGGCCCGAAGCGCGCCCACGCCTGCCAGAGCGCGAACAGCCCCGCCGCGATCAGGCAGAGCGTGATGCCGATGAAGGGCGGCACGAACGCGAAGCGCAGCAGCGAGCGTCCGCCGCCGAGCCCGTTCAGCGTGACGTCGAAGGCGAGCCCGTCGGCGGCGTCGCCATCCTCGGCGATGGCGTCGATCAGCGTCACCGCGCCGCGCGCGCCGTCCGGCGTGGCAAAGGCGAAATTGTTGATCAGGTCGGGGTCGGCGAGGATGTAATAATCATGCGATTTCGCGCGTGCCAGCACCGCGCCGCCGCGCGGGCCGGCGGCGAGCGTTTCGATGTCGTCGCCGGCGACGGTCTGGACATTGGCGGGCAGCGCCACGCTGATGTTCCGCCCGGCGAGCCAGGCGGGCGCGGGCGCCGCCGCCGCCTTCTCGGCGCGGATGTCGACCTTGCCGAAATGTTCGGACGGCAACAGCTTCGACGGCGGCACGATGGGATAGCCGCCGCTGACCCAGCCCGGCTTGGTGTCGGTACCGCGAAGCCGCCCTGCCCGCCATTTGGGCAGGACGATCAGCACCGGTGCCCCGCCGGCGCCGTCGATCAGTTCGGCGATTTCCTCGGGGCGCGTCTGGTGCGTCGGGGTCAGGACGACCAGCGGCTCGTAATCGTCATAGACATAGGGCTTGGTGCTGCGCCGCACGTCGACCGATGCGCCCGCGCGCTCGACCAGGTCGACGATCCCGGCATAGCCCGGTGCCGCCTTCGACAGCGCATGGCCCTTGCCGTCGTTGCCGCTGCCGATCTGCGGCCCGAGCGCGATCAGCGCCCACAGCGCGATGAAGGCGACGATGCCCAGCACGACGATGCCGGCCATCAGCCGCGGGTTGAAACTGGTCTCGCCGGTCGCATTGTCGCTCATGTGCGAACCCAGTTTCGCGGCACCGTCATCTCGGCATAGGCGCTGCGGCACTGTTCCCAGGCGCCGGCGTCGATCGCGCGGCCGCCGAACAGGCTGATCTCGACCGCGCGCGCGATACGGCTGAACGCCTCGCGTGCCACTCCCGGCAGGTCGGTCGCCGCGGCAAGGTCGCGCGAGGTCATCGCCGGCTGGACCAGCCCCGGGCGGCGATCGCTGATGTCGGCGACGCTGCGATAGAGCAGCAGGTGGACCGCCTCGGCATAGCGCCCCGCCGCCGCCAGTTCGTCGGCCTCGCCGAGCAGGATGCGCGCCGCGCCGGCCTCGGCATGGCCGGCCAGATCGGCCTCGTCGGCGAGCGCCTGGCGCTTGCGGCGATAGCGCAGGTCGTCGACCCATTGGGCAAAGGCGGGGACGAACAGATAGAGCAGCAGCAGCACGAGCAGGATGCCGCCGATCCACAGCAAGGGCTCGCCCAGCGGCGACAGCCAGTCGAACAGGCTGCGGACCGCATCGCCCAGCGTCTTCAGCCATTCGGGGGTGTTCGGCGGCGGCGGGGGCGGCGGAAAGGCGGTCTGGATCGTGTCGCCGGCCATCGTCTGGGTATAGCCCGGTGCGACGAGTTCGGGATCGACGAGCCAACCCCCGGTCGCATCGGCGTTCGGCGGCTGCGCGGCGGCCGACGCCTGGGCGATCCACAGCGATATCATGTTGAAATAATGCTTCCGCCCCGGTGGATCATTGCGACAAGTGGTAGCGCGCCCGCGGTCGCGATGGCAAGAGATGCTTGCATAGGCAAACGCGCCATCATAGCGCGCCGCGACGGCGCGCTATGATGGTTGCACCGGTAACGATGTCATGATGGGAGGATCCGGGTGGACGCGGCTCAGGCGGTACATGAAAAATTCCTCGCCGCGCTGGCCGACGGACGCCTGCCCGACCGCGCCGATGCGCCGGGTCCCGCGGCGGCCGGCCTGTCGCGCGCCGAGGCGACCGACATTTTCCTGTCGCAGCTCACCAGCCGCCAGATGGACCGGCTCTCGCGCCATCTGCAGGCGCGCGCCGAGGGTTTCTACACGATCGGCTCGTCGGGGCATGAGGGCAATGCCGCGGTCGCCGCGGCGCTGCGCGTCACCGACATGGCGTTTCTTCATTATCGCTCGAACGCCTTCCAGCTCCACCGCGCGCGCGCGGTGCCGGGGCAGACCCCGACCTGGGACATGCTGCTGAGTTTCGCCGCCTCGTCCGAGGACCCGATCTCGGGCGGCCGCCACAAGGTGATCGGGTCGAAACCGCTGAACATTCCGCCGCAGACCTCGACGATCGCCTCGCATCTGCCCAAGGCGGTCGGCGCCGCTTTCTCGATCGGCATCGCGCGGCGACAGGGGCTGAAGGACCTGCCGCTGCCCGACGACGCGGTCGTGCTCGCCAGCTTCGGTGATGCCTCGGCCAACCATTCGACCGCGCAGGGCGCGTTCAACACCGCCGGCTGGACGGCCTTCCAGGGTTCGCCGATGCCGCTGATCTTCCTGTGCGAGGACAATGGCATCGGCATCTCGACCCGCACCCCGACGGGCTGGATCGAGGCGCAGTTCCGCCACCGCGCCGGGCTGCACTATATCCAGTGCGACGGTACCGACCTCGCCTCGGCCTATGCCGGCGCCAGCGAGGCCGCCGACTATGCGCGCCGTTTGCGCAAGCCGGTGTTCCTCCACATGGCGACCGTCCGCCTCTATGGCCATGCCGGGTCCGACGTGCAGGGTGCCTATCTGCCGAAAGCGCTGATCGAGTCCGACGAGGCGCGCGATCCGTTGCTCAAGGGCGCGGCGCTGCTGGTCGAGCAGGGCTGGATGACCGCGTCCGAGATCGCCGACGCCTATGAAGAGATCGGCGCAACGCTGGCGCGGCAGGCCGAAGCGGCGATCCTGCGCCCCAAGATCACCACGTCGGCGCAGGTGATGGACAGCATCGTCCCGCCACGGCGCGACATGGTCCGTGCGAACACCCCGTCGGCCGAGGACCGCAAGGCGATGTTCGGCAGCGACGCCGGCCAGATGGACAAGCCGCAGCATATGGCACGGCTTTTGAGCTGGGCGCTCGCCGACCTGATGCTCGCGCACCGGGAAATCGTCGTCGCGGGCGAGGATGTCGGGCCGAAGGGCGGGGTCTACAACGTCACCGCGAAGCTCCATCAGCGCTTCGGCTCGTCGCGCGTGGTCAACACATTGCTCGACGAACAGGCGATCCTCGGGCTCGCGATCGGCATGGCGCACAACGGCTTCGTGCCGATGCCCGAGATCCAGTTCCTCGCCTATGTCCATAATGCCGAGGACCAGATCCGCGGCGAAGCGGCGACGCTCAGCTTCTTCTCGAACGGCCAATATACCAACCCGATGGTCATCCGCATCGCGGGGCTCGGCTATCAGAAGGGTTTCGGCGGCCATTTCCACAACGACAACAGCCTCGCGATTTTCCGCGACATCCCCGGCGTCATCCTCGCGGTGCCGTCGAACGGCCGCGACGCCGTGCATATGCTGCGCGAATGCGTCCGGCTGGCGCGTGAAGAGCAGCGCGTTGTCGTGTTCGTCGAACCGATCGCGCTCTATATGACCCGCGACCTCCACGAGGAAGGCGACGGCCTGTGGACCAGCGTCTACGAAGCCCCCGGCGACGGCGTGCCGATCCGGCTCGGCGATGTCGGCGTCCATGGCGACGGCACCGACCTCGCGATCGTCACCTATGGCAATGGCACCTATCTCTCGCGGCAGGCCGAGAAACTGCTCGCCGCCGATGGGGTGAAGGCGCGCGTCATCGACCTGCGCTGGCTCGGCCCGGTCGACGAGGACAAGCTCGTCGCCGCGGTCGGCGATGCGAAGCGCATCCTGATCGTCGACGAATGCCGCATCACCGGGTCGCAGAGCGAGGCGCTGATGGCGAGTTTCGTCGAACGCACCCCGGAGAAAAAGCTGAAGCGCATCGCCGCCGACGACAGCTTCATCCCGCTCGGCCGCGCGGCGACGCTCACCCTGCCGAGCCGCGATTCGATTGTCGCCGCCGCGAAGGAACTGCTGGCATGAGCGCGCGGCGGACCGCCCTCGTTGTCGCCCCCGGTCGCGGCACCTATGGCAAGGGCGAACTCGGCAGCATCGCCCGGCTCCACGGCGCGCGCTTCGGCGGCATCATCGCCGATTTCGACGCGCAGCGCGCCGACCGCGGCCAGCCGACCGTCAGCACCCTCGACGGCGCCGAGCGCTTCAGCGTCGCGACGCATATGCGCGGCGATGTCGCGGCGCCGCTCATCTACACCGCCACCGCGCTCGACTATCTGAGCATCGACCGCGACCGCTTCGACATCGTCGCCGTCGCGGGCAATTCGATGGGCTGGTACAGCGCGCTCGCGCTCGGCGGCGCCGTGTCGGTCGCCGACGGCTTCCGCATCTCGAACGCGATGGGCCTCAACAGCCAGACCCACGGCCCCGGCGGGCAGATTCTGCTGCAGGTTGTCGACGAGGACTGGCGCCCGGTCCCCGGTCTGCGCGACCGTCTGCTCGATCTTGTCGCAGCCATCGATGCCCGCCCCGGCCACGCGCTCGCCTTGTCGATCGACCTTGCCGGCATGCTCGTCTTCGCGGGCAATGAGGAAGGCCTCGCCGCGCTGCTCGCCGAGGCGCCGCCGACCCCCGGCCGCGATCCGCTCCGCCTCGCCGGCCACGGCCCGTTCCATACCCCGCTGATGTTCGGCAGCTCGGACAAGGCGAAGGCCGAACTGCCCGCGTCGCTGTTCGACGCCCCCGCGATCCCGATGGTCGACGGCCGCGGCCATATCTGGCGGCGTTTCGCCAGCGACCCGGTCGCTGTGTGGGATTACACCTTCGGCCACCAGATCCTCGCGCCCTACGACTTCGCGCTGTCGGTGCAGGTCGCGGTCAAGGAGTTCGCCCCCGACGTCGTCATCCTGCCCGGCCCCGGCGACACGCTCGGCGGCGCGATCGCGCAATCGCTGATCGGGATCGGGTGGCAGGGGATCGGCGGCAAGGCCGACTTCATGGCGCGGCAGGCGGCGGACCCGATCCTGCTCTCGATGGGCCGCGCCGAACAGCGCGCGCTGGTGACCGGCTAGGGGGCATCGGCGGGGCACCGGTTGGGGCCGACCGGGGGGTCTCCCGGCCGGCCCGCCCATGGAAGCGGCCTGGTGGGGCCGGCCGCGCGGAGCGAACGGCGGCGCCCCTAGGGACCAACGAAAGGGCGATGCGCCGTTCAATCCTCTTCTACGGATGCGGCCTCAAGAATTTGACCGCGCCGGGCGGCGATCATGCTCCGAAACGGAACGAGTTTTCCGCTGTGTCGCGTCCCGATTCGGCGATGAAGCGCAGTCGCAGCAGTTCGGCGATGCTCCCCGCCTCGGCGCGGCGCATGATGTTCGCGCGGTGGACCTCGACCGTCCGCGGGCTGAGCGCGAGCCTTCGCGCGATCGCCTTGTTGCCCAGCCCCGCCGCGATCGCGTCCAATATATCGACCTCGCGCGGGGTCAGCGCCGCCAGCCGCGCCGCGGCGGTGCGGCGCATCAGGCGGTCTCGCTGGCAAAGCTGCCAGTCGCCGAACGCCGGATCGAGAGTGCGGTGCACCAGCCGCGGGTCGAGCGGCGCGGGCAACAGGTCGAACGCCCCGCCGCGCAGGATGAGCCGCGTTTCGTCGAGGCTCAGCCGCTCGGCGGCGACAAAGGCGGTGATGTCGGGGCGCGTGGCGACATGGGCGAGCAGCGCGCTGCCGCTCGTCGCCCCAGGCTGGCGCCAGTGAAGCAGCAGCAGGCCGCCGCCATGGTCGGCCTCCGCGCCCAGATAATCGTCGGCGCTGGCAAAGCTGCGCACCACCCGCGCCGCGCCGGCGGCGAGGACACGAAAACAGGCGGCCCGTTCGATGGGGTCCGGCAGCACCAGATGGATTTCGCCCTGTGTCTCGCTCACGCCGTCGGTGCTGCCGGTGGCACGCCGACAAGCCCAGCGAAAATCCCGCGGCTTTGGCGCCGACATGGAGCGATTGGATGAAGGAGGATGCCGGTGGTCTTTGGTGACCCCTACGGGAATCGAACCCGTGTTTCAGCCGTGAGAGGGCCGCGTCCTAACCGCTAGACGAAGGGGCCGCACATGCCGGTTCGGCATGAAGACCGAAAGATGGTGACCCCTACGGGACTCGAACCCGTGTTTTCGCCGTGAAAGGGCGACGTCCTAGACCGCTAGACGAAGGGGCCGTCGTTCGGTGAAGCGGCGCATTAGCCGCGCATGTCCCCATGGTCAAGGACTCTATCGGCGCTTCTTCAACCGGGCCGCTTATGGCACACGGCCTGCAGCTTGTTGCCCTCGGGATCGCGCACATAGGCGCCGTAATAATCGGCATGATAGTGAGGACGCAGCCCCGGCGGACCCGCGTCACTGCCGCCATTCGCCAGCGCCGCGGCGTGGAAGGCGTCGACCGTCGCGCGGTCAGCGGCGACGAAGGCGAGATGGCTGCCGTTGCCGGCGCTCGTCGGCTGGCGGTCATAGGCGGGGCCGATGAACAATTTGGGGCCGGTGGGGGTGCCATAGCCCTTGGCCGCGCTCTCGCGGACCAGTTCGGGATGGCCGAGCACCGCCATGATCGCATCGTAAAAGGGTTCGGCGCGGGCGAAATCGTCGATGCCGAGCGTGGTGTGGCTGTACATGACCGCTTCCCTCTCTGACGTCCCTAATCGGCCCCTGCGGCATCCTCAAGATGCCGCTAATCGGCCCCTGCGGCATCCTCAAGATGCCGCTAATCGGCCCCTGCGGCATCGCCGAGATGCCGCTAATCGGCCCAGGCGGCATCCTCCAGATGCAGCTCGGCGGCCGGGCGGCTGCCCCAATCGTCGCGCTTTGCGCGCCCCGCGAGCCATAATTTGCGCCCGCGAGCGTGCAGCAATGTCTGCCCCAATTCGGTTTCGGCGCTGCGAAAGGCGATCGCCTTGAACCTTGCACCGTCGTCGCCCGACACCGTCAGGCGGACATGGTCGGTGCCGACGATGCTCGCCTCGACGATTCGCACCGGCCCGGTCGCGACGCGCGGCGCCGGCCAGCCCGCGCCATAAGGCCCGGCGCTCTCGATCGCCTCGCACCACAAAGGCGATATCCCGCGCGGCGCAAGCACCGCGTCGATCAGCAATGCGCGGTCGCCGCTCGCGCGCTCGACATCGGCGGCGAGCCGCTCGTTGAGGAAGGCGCCGAGCGCGTCGAGCTTGCCGGCCTCGACGGTCAATCCCGCCGCCATCGCATGACCGCCGCCCGCGATCAGCAGGCCGCTCTCCTTGGCGGCGAGGATCGCGGCGCCAAGGTCGACGCCGTTGATCGAACGCCCCGACCCCTTGCCGATACCGTCCTCGCCCAGCGCGATGACGATCGCCGGCCGGCGGAGCTTCTCCTTCAGCCGCCCCGCGACGATGCCGATCACCCCGGGGTGCCACCCCTCGCCCGCGACGATCGCGACCGGCGCGTTGGCGGCGCGCTCGCTCATCGCCATCGCCTCGTCGAGCACCCCTGCCTCGATCGCGCGGCGCTCCTCGTTCAGGCGGTTGAGTTCCTGCGAAATGTCGGCGGCTTCCTGCGGGTCGCTCGTCGTCAGCAGCCGGACCCCGAGGTCCGATTTGCCCACGCGCCCGCCGGCGTTGATTCGCGGGCCGAGCGCGAAGCCCATGTCGGTCGCGGTCGGCGCCTTGGTCAGCCGCGCCGCGTCCATCAGCGCCGCCAGCCCGATATTGCCGCGCCGCGCCATGATCTTCAGCCCCTGCGTCACCAGCGCGCGGTTGAAACCGGTCAGGCGCGCGACGTCGGCGACGGTGCCGAGCGCGACGAGATCGAGCAGGTCGAGCAGCGCCGGTTCGGCGCGCCCGGCGAAGAAATCGCGCCCGCGCAGCACGCGCAGCAACGCCGCGCCGAGCAGGAAGGCGACCCCGACCGCCGCCAGATTGCCGTGCACCGCCGCATCGGGCGCCTCGTCGAGCCGGTTCGGGTTCACCACCGCGAAGGCGGCGGGCAGGGTGGTCGCGCATTGATGATGATCGACGATGATCGTCTCGATCCCCGCGGCATTGGCCTCGGCGATCGCTTCGAACGCCTGCGCGCCGCAATCGACGGTGACGACCAGCTTCGATCCCGCCTCGCCGATCCGGACCAGCGCCGCGCCCGACGGGCCATAGCCCTCCATCAACCGGTCGGGGATATAGGCGCCGACCGGGACGCCGAGATCGCGCAGCAGTCGCACGAGCAGCGCCGCCGAGGTCGCGCCGTCGACGTCATAATCGCCGAAGATGGTGATCGCCTCTTGTCGCTCGACCGCGTCGGCGAGCCGCGCGGCGGCTTCGTCCATGCCCTTGAACAGCGCCGGGTCGGGCATGAAGCCGCGTAGCGTCGGCGCGCGCTGGCGCTCGAGGTCGTCGCGCGGCACCCCGCGCGCGAGCAGCAACTGGGTGACGAGGTCGTCGGGCGCGAGGTTTTCGGACGCCATGTCGGCGCTCGCGCGGCGCCAATGCCATGGCTGCCCGGCGATCGAGCGCGTGATACCCAGAGCGGTGTCGGTCATGCCCGTGCCTTGGCGGTCAGGATGCGCGCGCGCAACGCCTGCGCCACGCCGAGCGGGATCGCGGGGATTTCATGGCTGGCCAGCGAACTGCCGCCCGGCACCCCGAACACCAATGTCGCGAGGCCAAGCGGGCGCAGGATGAAGTCGGTCTTGAGGTCGGCGCTCTGCACCGACGCGTGCGGCAGCAGCGTGGTCTTGGGTTTCCACATCCCGCGCCGGATCGCGATCTGCTCGCCGAGGTCGATCCAGCGGTGGAAGCGCGCCGCGAACAGCGACCCCAGCGCGATCAGCACGCCGATCACAGGCCCCAGCCAGCCGAGCGGCTGCCCGAACGACACGGCGGTCAATCCGCCGATCGTGGCGCCGGTCGCGCCGACGAAGCCGCCCAGCGCGACGATGCGATGGCTGTGCTGCCAGTCGGCGTCCTCGGCGGCGCGCGCGATCGCGATTTCGGCGAGGACCGGGTCGATGTCGGCGAGCTGCGCAAAGGGGACGACCTGATGGTCCTTCTCCTTGCCGCCGTCGCTCGCGAGGCTTTGCAGCCGCAGTTCGTGCCAGCCGAAGCGCCGCCGGAACCAACCGGTGACGAGGATCGCCGCCTGCACCCGGCGCACCGGGATCGCGACGTCGGTGCGCGTCGTCAGCCCGCGGGTGCGGCGCAGCGAGCGCGGCTCGCGGGTCAGGCGGAACCCCCAGTTTGCCAGCAGCATTGTCGCGATACCGCTCGCGAAACCGATGAACAGCAGCGAGATCAGCGCGCCGAGCCCGGCGATCCAGCGGTGCGCGATCACCCACTGGTCCAGCCCATATTGGCCGGCGATGTCGATCCAGTCGCGCGGGTCGAAGACATTGAAGTCGAACGGCAGCAGGCCGTCGAAAAACTGCATGCCCGCGCCGACCACGGCGAGCGCGGCGAGCGAGAAGTTGAACAATCCGGCGAGCAGCAACCGGCGCGGTCCCATCGCGAACAGCAGCCGGTCTTCGCCCGCCGTCGCGGTGATCGCCGGATCGGCCGATGCCGCGGTGGGCGCCGCGGCGGCCGGTTCGCTGCGATGCGCGCGGATGGTCGTGCGCAGCGCCTGCGCCGCGTCGAGGCCGATCGCGTCGAGATTGGCCTCATTCTCCTTGCCCGCGCCGCCCGCGCCGGTCTCGAACCCGACCTTGGCGATGCCGAGCGCGCGCGCGATCAGCCCCTGTTCGATGCCGACGTCCTGGATGCGGTCGAAGGGGATGGTGCGGTGCTGGCGCGACAATACGCCGCTTTCGATGACGATCTCGTCGGCGCCGACGAGGAAGCGAAAGCGCAGCCATTTGAGCCAGGCGGAAACGAGCGAAATGACCAGAAAGGCGAGGATCGCGGGGACGATCCACACCCAGTTGCCAGTGAAGCCGAGCGCCGCGACCGCGGGCAGGAAGTTCAGGCTGCGCGGCCCCAGCCTGACGATCGCGAGCGCCAGCGTCGCCGGGTGCAGCCGCTGCCAATCGGGTTCGGCTTCGGCGGCCGGGGCCGCGGGGGCTGCGGGGAGGGCGGCGACGCTCTCGCTCATGCGAAGTCGGTCTGGATATGGCGGCGGATCGTCTCGCGCATCGCGGCGGCGAGGTCGGCGGGCAGCCCGGGCAGGGTGACCGTGCTGTTGTGCGTCCCCGATGTGTGGACGATCAGGTGCGACAGCCCGAACCAGCGCTCGACCGGTCCCTGCCCGACGTCGATATGCTGGACGCGGACAAAGGGCACGATGGTGTCGGTGCGGAACAGCCAGCCGCGCGCGACGCGCAACTGCCCCTCGCCGATCTTGTAGCCCCAGCGCGATACGCGCCGCGATGGAAAGCTGACGATGACGATCACCGCGATCAGCCAGGCGAGCGCGGTGATCAGCCCGTACGGCCCCTCCAAATGGCGGATCAGCAGCGCGTCGAACAGGCTCGCGCCGATCGCCAGCGGCACCAGGTTCATCGCGGTCGTCACGCGCAGCACATGGCCATAGCGCGGATCGACCGGGTCGAGCCCCTCGGCGGCGTTGATTGCGTGCGGATCGAAGGGATCGGTCGGGTGGGCGGCGGCGATGTCGGTCATGATCCTCCGTTAGTCGGTCAGGCGCTCAAGGGACAACTATATTGAAACGCGGGTCGGCGGGCGGGTGGAGCGCGAACCAGCTCAGGAACGCCATCCGGTCGCCGTCGATCCGAATCGCCCCCGATTGCAGCAGCGCGGGGAACCCTGCCTGCCCCAGCATGACATCGTCCAATGTCTTGCGATCGATGGTGATCGTCGCGGTCGGCGCCGGGTCGGTGACGCCGTAGCGCGGGAATTCGACCCCGCCGCCGACCGAGATCGCCACCGCCTCCTTGCTGTCGGGCAGGACGAACTGGAAGGTCCCGGCCAGCCCCGCGCCCTTTGCGGCATCGAAGCGCGTCGCGAGCGCGTCGAAGAACACCGCGGTCGGGATCGCGCTGACGAAGCTGCGGCTCTGACCATTGCCCGACACGCTTTCGACCGCATTGCCGCGCAGGCTCGCGGCGGCGGCCAGATAATAGTTCCGCCACGCCCCCGATTCGGCCTGATAGCCGAGCTGGTCGTAAGCCGAGGCGAGCGCCGCGCGCGCATCGCTGTTGTCGGGCTGGGCAAAGACTAGCTTGTTCAGCAATTCGGCCGCCCAGCGATACTCGCCCGCCGCGATCGCCGCCTTGCCCGACGCCAGCAGCTTGTCGGCCCCGCCCGCCAGCGCGACATATTTGGGCGCCGACTGTTCGGGGGGCAGCGGGTTGAAATTCGCCGGATTGCCGTCCCACCAGCCGAAATAGCGCTGGTACGTCGCCTTCATGTCGTGGTTGAGCGTGCCATAATAGCCGCGCGTCGAAAAATCGCGCGCCTGCACCGGCGCCTCGGCGGTCGCGTCGGCGAGCTCGTGCAAGGTCGCGCCGCGATTGGCGAGAAACAAAGTGCGGTCATGGACATAACGATAGGCGTCGCGCTGGTTGGTCAGCAGGCTGCTCACCTCGCCCGCGCCCCATGTCGGCCAATGGTGCGACGCCAGCGCGACCTCGGCCTTGCCGCCCCACCGCAGCAATGCGGCGTCGATCACCTTCGACCAGCGCAAGGCATCGCGCACCTGCGCCCCGCGCAGCGTCAGCACATTGTGCAACGTGTGGGTCACAACCTCGGTCGTATGCAACGCCTTGTAGGCCGGGATATAGAAGACGAACTCCGATGGCGCCTCGGTCCCGCCCGCGTCGAGGAACTCGAAGACCAGCCCGTCGATCGTCAGCGCGCCGCCCTTTTCGCTCACCGTCTCGGTCGGCTCCATATAGCCGATCGTCCCCGACGACAGCTTGGGCCCCAGCCCGGTGTCGACCTGTCCCGCCGGCCCCGGCGCCAGGATCGACCCAAACATGTACAGCGCGCGCCGCCCCATCGCCGCCCCCGCGAGGACATTTTCCGACGTCGCTTCCTCCGAAAAGCCGTGCGGCGCGATGATGCGGATCTTGTCTTTCTTCACCTGTTCGGGGGTGACGATCCCCCCGACCCCGCCGAAATGGTCGCTGTGGCTGTGGCTGAAGATCACCGCCTTGATCGGCAGCTTGCCCGATTTCGCCTCGACGGTGTCGGCGAACAGCTTCCACCCCGCGGCGGCGGCTTCCTCGGACAGCAGCGGGTCGACGACGATCCAGCCCGACTTGCCGCGGATGATCGTCATCACCGAAATATCATAGCCGCGGATCTGCCAGATCTGGCCCGGCACCACCTCGAACAGCCCATGCACGGCATCGAGCCGCGCCTGCCGCCACAGCGACGGGTTGACGGTATCGGGCGCCTCGGCGCTGTTCAGAAAGGCATAGGGGCGGCGGTCCCAGACGATCTTGCCGTCCTTGCCCGTGATCACCGCCTCGGGGATTTCGGCAAGCTTGCCGCGCGTCGCATTCGCCATGTCGCGCGGGTCGTCGAGCGGCAGGCGCGCCGCCAGTTCGGCCTGCGCGGTGCGGGTGGCCTCGCTCGCCGCATCCTGTGCGGTGGCGGTCAGCGGCAGGCCCGCGGCGAGCAGCAAGGCGGTCAATCGGCGCATATCATCGTCCCCCCATTTTTGGGGGCAGCTTGCGCCGCGTGCTCGCGCTTGGCAAGCATCGGCGCATGACCGACGCGCTCCTCATCATCTGGCACAGCCGCACCGGCGGCAGCCGTGCCCTCGCCGAAGCGGCGGCGGAGGGCGGCGGCCGGCTTGTCGCCGCCGCCGAGGCGACGGCGGACGATCTGATCGCCGCCGGCGGCTATCTCTTTATCGGCCCCGAAAATCTCGCCGCGCTGTCGGGTGCGATGAAGGAGATGTTCGACCGCAACTATTATCCCTGCCTCGGGAAACTCGAAGGCCGCCCCTACGCCACGATCATCTGCGCGGGATCGGACGGCGAGGGCGCCCAGCGCCAGCTCGACCGCATCGCGACCGGCTGGCGGTTGAAACGCGTGGCCGATCCGCTGATCGTGAACACCGCGGCGCAGACACCCGAGGCGATCCTGGCCCCCAAGACGATAGCGCCCGGCCGCCTTGGCGAAGCCCGCGACCTTGGCGCGACGCTGGCGGAAGGCATTGCGGCCGGGATTTTCTGACGAACCGGTCGTTCGATCCATGCTATGCGGTTGGTGCCGTGCGGGCCAAACCCCTGCGGCCCGAGCGGCGCCCCGCCCCGCTATTGAGCCGCTTCGCTGTCCAGCGACGCGCGCTGCGCATCGAGGACAATGATGCGTTGCTGCATCGCATCGACGAGGCAGGCCTTGTCGTTGCAACGATCGCGTTCCCCGATACGCCAGCCATTTTGTTCGGCGGCGATCTGCTGGCGAAGCGGGCCGGCGGATCGGTCGAGCTGGCGATAGGCGCGGTTCAGATCGCGGTCGAGCGCCGCCAGTTCCTCGTCGCCGCAAATCAGCTTTTCGGCGTGTGCGGCGGCATATTTGCAATTGAAGCTCGGCGGGGTTTCCAGCGCCGGAACCGATGCGGTCTGCTCGGCGGGGGCGGGCGTGGGCGTCGGCGGGGTTTCGGGTTTCGCCGAGGGTGCGACGGTCGCCTCGCCGGTATCGGGGGCGGCCGTCCGTTCGTCGTCGCCGCGCATGAACAACATGGCGCCGAGCAAGGCGACGGCGATCAGCAGCGCGCCGATGATCAGCGTCCGGACCGACACGCTGGCGGGTCCCGCAGCCGGCTCGCCGGCCGCCTGCGACAGGATCGCGGCGTGCAGATTGTCGGCGGTCTCCGACGTGGCGGCGAGGGCGGGCACCGGCGGGACAGGGCCAGGCGCGCCGATTCCGGCCAGCTGGTGCGCCTTCACGGCGATCCGCGCGATCGAATCGTCGCGTTTCTCCAGCCAGTCGATCCATTGCGCGCTCGCGAGGTGATAGGCGAGGTCGTCGGGAACGATCTCTTCGAGGCGCAGGGGAATGATGGCCTTATGCGCGCTGTCGGCCAGAATCAGCTCGCGTTTCACATGCGGGCTCTTGTCGGACTGGCTGCAGAAGAGCAGCAGGACCCCTTCCGAATCGCGGATCGCTTTCATGATCGCGGTATCGAACGCTTCGCCGGGGCCGATGTCGCGCGGTGCGATCCAGCAATCGACGCCATGACGGGCCAGCGCCTTCTCGACGTGCAGCGCCACATCATATTTGCTCGAATGATGGCTGACGAACAGCCTCGGACGCTTCGCTTCTTCCATCGCTATCCTCTCAGTCCCCCTGCGCCTCGATGTACGGCATCGACCGTGATGGGAAGTCGAATTCTCTGTCGTGGCGCGGGGGCGTCGGTCGGCAACGGAATGTCGGGCCGTTCACCCCTCGCGATGCTCGCCCTTGACCCAGCGCACCGTGCCCGACGAGGCGCGCATGACGACGGTTTCGGTCGTCATCACCCCGTCGCGGCGGTGCTTGACCCCGCGCAGCAGCGATCCGTCGGTCACCCCGGTCGCGGCGAAGATGACATCGCCCTTGGCGAGGTCTTCGAGGTCATAGACGCGATCGAGGTCCTCGACGCCCCATTTGGCGGCACGGCGGCGCTCGTCGTCGTTGCGGAACAGCAGGCGGCCCTTGAACTGGCCGCCGACGCAGCGCAGCGCCGCGGCGGCGAGCACGCCCTCGGGGGCGCCGCCGCTGCCCATATAGATGTCGATATTGGTTTCGGGATTGGTCGTCGCGATCACGCCGGCGACGTCGCCGTCGGGGATCAGCGCGACCCCGCAGCCCAGCGCGCGCAGTTCGGCGATCATCGCCTCGTGGCGCGGGCGGTCGAGCACGCACACCATGATGCCCTCGGCGCCGCAGCCCTTTTCGCGCGCCACCGCCTCGACATTCTCGCGGATGCTGTTGTCGAAATTGACGATGTTCGGCGAATAGCCGGCGCCGACCGCCAGCTTGTCCATATAGACGTCGGGGGCGTTGAGCAGGCAGCCTTCCTCGGCGATCGCCAGCACCGCGAGCGCGTTCGGCCCGGCCTTGGCGGTGATCGTCGTGCCTTCCAGCGGGTCGACCGCGATGTCGATCTTCGGGCCCTTGCCCGGCGCATTGCCGACCTTTTCGCCGATGAAGAGCATCGGTGCCTCGTCGCGTTCGCCTTCGCCGATGACGATCGTGCCGTCCATATAGAGGGTGTTGAACGCGGTCCGCATCGCCTCGACGGCGGCGGCATCGGCGGCCTTTTCGTCGCCGCGGCCGATCAGCTTCGCGGCGGCGATCGCCGCGGCTTCGGTGACGCGCACCATTTCGAGCACGAGCACCCGGTCGAGATTGCTGCCGGTCTTCGTCATCTTCGCCACTCTCCGTCTTTACTTGTTCCGCCGCATGGGCATGGTGCGCGCCATATGGTCGCCCGCGCCGCTTGTCGAGAATACATCCGTCGATTCGGCGTCGCTCTCGCCGCCGCCTGTGTCATGGCTGTGACGCCCGTCGCCGCGCAGGTGCAGGGTCCGCCCGCGCCCCGGCCCGCGCGCGATGCCGAAAGCGCCGCCGCCAACGCCAAGGACCTGGTCGATCCGATCAAGCGCTGCAAACCCGCCGAGGATGGATCGATCAACGTCTGCGGCAGCGACACCGACCGCCACCGCCTGTCGCCCGAGCTGCGCGCGATCGCCGGGGTGGGGAAATCGACAAAGGACAGCCGACCGCCGGCGCCGGGCATCAACCCGACGCCATTGGACAAATTGCCCCACAACTGGATGTCGATGGGCGGCCGCTTCAAACCCGGCCCCGAATATAATCATCTCTATGAAATGGCGAAGCGTGCGACCGACCCCGACACCGGGGTGCCGCCGCCGCCGGAGGACCCCGAACCCTAGGCGAAAACCTCGGCCGCCGTCGCGCCCGGCTGCGACGCGCGATAGAGGCCGGCAGGAATCAGCAACTGCCCGATAAAATAGGTACCGAGCAAGAGCACCCAAGCGACGCTCATCATCGTTTCGATCAGGCTGCCCGGCGCATTGTTGATGATGACCATGCCGTGGACCACGGCCAGTCCGCCGAACGCGATGCCGACCGCAAGATTATAGAGCAGGAAGAAACCGAACAGCCACCATTGGGCGCTCGCGGTGCGTTGCCATGATTCGACATAGGGCGAAAAGGGCTCGAGCCGCCCGCCTGCAGCCATGATCGGCCCGACGAGGCAGAAGCGCGCAAGGAGCCACGATCCGATCAGCGAATAGACGAGCTGGCGGATCGAGGACACGGCCGGACTCGCCGCCGCCCATTCGTTGACGCCGACCGCGAGCATGACCGGCAGCACCAGCACCAGCGCGACGACCAGATAGAGTAGCAGATAAGCGAGGAGATAGGCGACGCCCGCGACCATCCCGTACATGATCTCGGAAATATAGCCTTCGCGCATCTCGGCGAGCAGCGCGTTCCACGCCGCCAGCATCGCGCCGAACACGATGACCAGGACGATGCCGAGCAGATAGAGCGGCCCGGTGATCGATCCGCCGACGCGGTTGGTCCAGGGGTCGGAAACGATCGCCATGATGTTGCGCAGGCTGAAGATCGGATCGCTCGACAGCAGCAGGAAGGGGAAGACCACCCCCAGCACCGCATAGACGAGCAGCGCCTGCCAATGCGCGCCCGCCAGCGCCCGCGCTTCGGCCAGCCCGCGTCCGATCTCTATCGTCATGATATCGCCCCCTGTTTCCCCATGGGCATGGGTAGCAGGGGCGAAGGCTATTTCAAGCGGGCTAGAGCGCCAGGATCGGCATGTGCATCGGCGCGCCGACGACATGGTCCGATGCCGCGAGCGTGGCGAGCGCCGCCGCGATCGCGCGCGCCGGGCCTTCGTGGGTGACGATCGCGATGACGACGCCGTCGTCCTTCTCGGTGCCGCGCTGGATGAAGCTTTCGATCGACACCCCGGCGTCGCGCATCGCGGTGGCGATTTCGGCGAGCACGCCGATGCGGTCCTCGACGACCAGCCGGACATAATGTTTGCCGACCCGCGCCCCGGCGTCGGCGGCGGGTGCCTCGTCGAGCGCATCGACCGGCATCGCGAAGGCGGGACCATATTCGTCGCGTGCGATGTCGATGATGTCGGCGACGATCGCCGACGCCGTCGGCCCCGCGCCCGCGCCCGCGCCCTCGAAGAACAGCCGCCCGACAAAATTACCCTCGGCGACCACCGCGTTGAGCGCGCCGGGGACATAGGCGAGCGGATGGTCGGCGGGCACCAGGCACGGCTGGACATGCTGATACAGGCCGCTGCCATTGCGCTCGGCCATGCCGATCAGGCGGACGCGGTGTCCCAAGGCTTCGGCCTCGCGGATGTCCGCCGCGATCAGGTCGCGGATGCCGCCCGTCGCGACCGCGCCGATGTCGAGCTTCGTCCCGAAACACAGCGCGGCGAGGATCGACAATTTGTGCGCGGCGTCGATGCCGTCGACGTCGAAGGTCGGGTCGGCCTCGGCATAGCCTTCGGCCTGCGCCGCGGCGAGCGCGTCGGCGAAGCTCGCGCCGTTGCGCTCCATTTGCGTGAGGATATAATTGCAGGTGCCGTTGAGGATGCCATAGACGCGCGCGATCGCGTTCGCCGACGCACCCTCGCGGATCGCCTTGATCACCGGGATGCCGCCCGCGACCGCGGCTTCATATTTCAGCGGCGTGTCGGTCGCCTCGGCGAGCCGCGCGAGGTCGAGCCCGTGATGCGCGATCATCGCCTTGTTCGCGGTGACCAGCGCCTTGCCCGCACCCAGCGTATGCCGCGCCAGCGTCAGCGCCATGCCGTCGGCGCCGCCGATCATCTCGACCACCACATCGACATCGTCGGCCGCGACCAGGGCGTCGAGATCATCCTCCCAGCGATAGGCCGACAGGTCGACGCCGCGATCCTTGTGCCGGTCGCGCGCCGACAGCGCGACGATCTCGATCGCGCGCCCGGCGCGACGTGCGATCAGGTCGCGGTTGACCTGCAGCAGGCGGACGACGCCGCCGCCGACGACGCCAAGCCCGGCGAGTGCGACGCGCAGCGGCGGGCGCGGGGCAGCGGGGGCGGGGGAAGGCGACATGCAGGCACTCCTTATATATAGAGCCTGCGCCCCTATCGGCTTTTACCGAGGAAACAAGAGTGGAGGAGGCTTAGCCCGCCGGCGGCTTTCTCGTCCGCGTGCAGTCGCCGAGCGCGCCGAGGACGATGCCATAGTCCGACGCCGCCTTGCGGCGATCCTCGGGGGGCGTACCCGCCAGCTTGGCGAGCGGCAACTGGCGCGGCAGCCCGCAGGCGAGCCGGTACCAGGCGAGCGTATCGCGCGCCGGCACCGCCGCCGATCCGTCGACGATCTCGCCGAACGCCGCCGCCCAGCGCCGCGATCCGTCGGCGCTGGTCAGGATGGTCAGCGACATCGGCTCGCCGGTCGCGGTGTCGAAGAACAATTGGGTCTCGCCTTCGCCCGGCAGGGTGCCCGGCACATGGAAGCCGTTGGCGAAGCCGCTGATCGCGGGCGCCGCGCCCGGCTTGACCAGCTCGGTCAGGATCGCGCGCAGCCGCGCCTCGGTCGCGGGATCCCACGGCAGCTGGGCGTCGGGCGCGACCAGCCGGATGCTGTTCGTGCTCGTCGATCCCGCCGCGCCCGCCGCGACCGGGCGCGCGAAGAGCAGGACGGGCTGCTTCTTTTTCAGCTTCACCGGCTTGCCATTGCCACCCAGCGGCAGGTCCACCAGGTAAGATATGCGCGCCGCCAGCGGCCCCTTGCCGCGAATCAGCCCGATGACGTCGGCCTCGACATAGAATCGGCTCGAACCCGCGGCGACGCCGGGCGCCCGCTCGGGTTTGAGCGCGGTGGCCGACGCGATGCGCGCATGGATCGCCATCGGCGCCGCGGTGGCGAGATCGGCGACGTCGGCATAGCTGTACGGGCTCGGCGGCGGCGCGGCGGCGGGCGCCTGCATCGCGGAAACCGCCGGGATTCCGCCGCTTAAGCCGGCCAGGGCGATCGCGATGGCGGGAAGGAGCTTGCGCATGGTGGGTCCACTTTCTGTTTGTCATTGACACCGGTTGCGGTGGCGGCGTGCCATCTTGGCGCGCGCCACATTAACCGCTGATAAAGGGTTTGCGAACTTGCCGCCACCGCGATAGGACGTCCGACGAAGCGTCCGGCATAGAACATAATAGCCGGAAGCCGCCCGCCGGGTCTGCGGAACGCATCGGAATTATCCGGGCATTTGGCAACTCCCCCCGACGGTTTGGATTGGTGTCAGGATGATCTAGCAAGGAGCGTCGTTCCTGAATGGCTTATGGTGATAGTGTCGACCCTAAAAACAGGGTAGTGGCGATCGTCTTGGTGGGACTGCTGACGGCGGGACTGGGCTACGGCCTGGTCAACGGCCTGAATATCAGCATCGTCAAGAAGCTCGCCGAAAAATTGGATGTGGTGGACGTCGAAGAGCCGCCGCCGCCCGAGGAGCCGCCGCCGCCGCCGCCGCCGGACAATGTCCTGCCGCCGCCGCCGCCGGTCGTGACTCCGCCGTCGCCGTTCCCGCCGCCGGTGGCTGCGCCGCAGATTCAGTCGGTGCGCGAGCCGCCTCCGGCGCCGCCGCCGCCGGTCTATATCCCGCCCGCGCCGCCGGCTCCGCCGCCGACGGCGGACCTGAGCGCCGCCGGTACGCCGCGCGGCAACCCCGGGCGCTGGGCGACCAACGACGATTATCCGGCCCGTGCCATGCGCGAAGAGCGCGAGGGGACGACCGGTTTCCGCGTCACATACAGCGCCGACGGCCGGATCACCTCCTGTGATGTGACCTCGTCGAGCGGTCATGCGGATCTCGATGCCGAGACCTGCAAGCTCATCACGCGTCGCGGCCGGTTCAACCCGGGCAAGGACCGTGCGGGCAACCCGACGGGCGGTAGCTACAGCAACCGCATCCGCTGGCAGATTCCGCGTTGATCGGGACCGGGCCCAGCGATCTGGGCCCAACGATCTGGATTTTTAGTTTTTGACGAAATTTTGAGAGGGAATACCACGATGATCAATCTGATTGCGACCGCCGCCGCCGCGGGTCACCGGAGCTACGGCATGATGCCGTCTACGTTCTGCGAAGCAAAGCTCGCCGACCCCACCAACAAATATGGCGTCTTCCCGGCGCTGTGCGAAGGCGGCTGGATCACGCAGCTGACCGGCCTGGTGCTGGTCATCATGTTCATGGGCACGCTCTACATCCTGTTCACCAAGCTGTTCGAACAGAATAAGGTGATGAACCAGGGCAAGGCCGTCGACGTCAATTTCTGGCGCGCGCCGACCCTCGCCGAGGGTGCTGCGAAGCTCGAAAAGAACAGCGCCTATCGCCAGGTCGTCGAAGACGGCCTGCGCGCCAACGAAGAGCACACCAAGCTGACCGATCCCGTCGAAGCGCATGACTGGATGCACGGCACGCTCGAGCGTTCGCAGAACCACATCAACTCGCAGCTCAACTCGGGTCTCGCCTTCCTCGCGACCGTCGGTTCGACCGCACCGTTCGTCGGTCTGTTCGGTACCGTTATCGGCATTCTGAACGCGCTCGTGAAGATCGGTGCGTCGGGTCAGGCGTCGATCGACGCGGTTGCCGGTCCGGTCGGTGAAGCGCTCATCATGACCGCCGTCGGCCTGATCGTCGCGGTTCCCGCGGTGCTCGCGTTCAACTGGCTGCAGAGCCGCAACAAGGCGATCAGCCGCCGTCTGTCGACCTTCTCGAACGACGTTCTCGGCTCGATCATGTCGGGCGGCCAGGTGAAGCCGGCCGTCGTTGCTCCGGCAAAGGCTGCCCCGGCCGCCGCGCCGAAGAAGGCCTGATTATCTGGCGACCCGGTGTCCGTCGCCGCCCTTCGGGGCTGGCGCCGGACACCGGGTCGTCCCGTGTAACTATTTGTGACAGGATGCTGATCCTATGTCGATGAGTGTAGGCGATAAGGGCGGCGAAGACGCCCCCATGTCCGACATCAACACGACGCCGCTCGTGGACATCATGCTTGTGTTGCTCATCATCTTCCTCATCACGGTTCCCGTGGTGCTGGAGACGGTGAACCTCAAGCTGCCCGACGTGGTATTCGAGGCGACGACGACCAAGCCTGAAAACGTGCTGTTGTCGGTGCGTTCGGGCGATACCGACGGCGACGGCCAACCCAACCCCGAAAGCACCGCGTGCGAAGTCTATTGGGGCCAGACCCCGGTCGATTCGAAAGAGCTGCTGAAAAAGGGCCAGGACAAGCTCGAGAAGCTGATCAAGGATATCGGCGGCGTCGAAAACATTACCGAGGAAAATTTCCCCGAAGTGCATATCCGCGGCGACATCAACACGCCGTACCAGTGCATCGGCGGGGTGATCTACACCATGCAATATGCTGGTTTCCAGAAGATCGGCTTCATTTCCGAACCGGCTCCTGGCTCGGGGACGCTGGCGCGCATGTAAGCGCGTTCCGCCACAAGCTATGAAGGAATAAACGCATGTCCATGGCAGTTGGAGATCGGGACGAAAACGAACCGATGATGGAGATGAACACGACGCCGCTGATCGACGTCATGCTCGTGCTCCTCATCATGTTCATCATCACGATCCCGCCCCAGACCCACGCGGTGAAGATCGACCTTCCGGTTCCGACCGACGCAAAGAACAACGTCGATCCGGTAAAGAACAAGGTCATGATCGATCCGCGCGGGACGATCACCTGGAACGGCGCGCCGGTCGATCTGGCGACGCTCGAAAGCTATCTGCTCGAAACCAAGCAGCTGGCGGTCGAACCCGAACTCCAGGTGCAGCCTGATCCCTACGCACGCTATATCGTCGTCGATCGCGTGATGGCGGTGATCAAGCGCAGCGGCGTCGGCAAGCTCGGCTTCGTCGGCAACGAACAATATGCGCGTGTCTTCTGATCGCTGATCGAAGCGACGTGAACAGGCAGGGGGCCGCGAAGCAATTCGCGGCCCTTTCCCTTTGGGCGCTTTGGCTTTAAGGACGCGCCGCATCCCCTCTCCCCGTGCGCCCCACCCGCGCCGACACCAGCAGCAAAAGGGCTTCGCAGATGAAAATCGCCATGATCGGAACGGGCTATGTCGGCCTGGTTTCGGGTGCCTGCTTCTCCGATTTCGGCCATGACGTGGTGTGCGTCGACAAGGACGCGTCCAAGATCGACGCGCTGCACGCGGGCCGCATGCCGATATACGAACCCGGTCTCGATGCGCTCGTCGCGGCGAATGTCGCCGCCGGCCGCCTGTCGTTCACCACCGAACTCGCCCCCGCAGTCGCCGGCGCCGACGCGGTGTTCATCGCCGTCGGCACCCCGTCGCGGCGCGGCGACGGCCATGCCGATCTGTCCTACGTCTTCGGCGCCGCCGAGGAACTCGCCGCCACCCTCGACCATGACTGCGTCATCGTCACCAAGTCGACCGTTCCGGTCGGCACCGGCGACGAGGTAGAGCGCATCCTGCGCGAAGGCTCGGCGGGGCGCAGCCACAGCGTCGCCTCGAACCCCGAATTCCTGCGTGAAGGCGCCGCGATCGGCGATTTCAAGCGCCCCGACCGCATCGTCATCGGTGCCGAGGATGCCCGTGGCGAGGCGGTGCTGCGCGAAGTCTATCGCCCGCTCTTCCTCAACGAAGCGCCGATCCTCGTCACCCGCCGCCGCACCGCGGAAATGATCAAATATGCCGCGAACGCCTTTCTCGCGACCAAGATCACCTTCATCAACGAGATCGCCGACCTGTGCGAGGCCGTCGGTGCCGAGGTGCAGGACGTCGCGCGCGGCATCGGCCTCGACAACCGGATCGGCGGCAAATTCCTCCACGCCGGCCCCGGCTACGGTGGCAGCTGCTTCCCCAAGGACACGCTGGCGCTGCTCAAGACCGCGCAGGACCATGACGTGCCGCTGCGTCTCGTCGAGGCGACGGTGCTCGCCAACGACCTGCGCAAGCGCGCGATGGGGCGCAAGATCGTCACCGCGCTCGGCGGCAATGCGCGCGGCAAGACCGTCGCCCTGCTCGGGCTGACGTTCAAGCCGAACACCGACGACATGCGCGATTCGCCCAGCCTCGCGATCGTCCAGACGCTGGTCGATGCCGGCGCGCGGGTCACCGCCTACGATCCCGAAGGCATGGACATCGCGGCGCCAATGATGCCCGATGTCGAGATGAAGGCGAGCGCCTATGCCGCCGCCGACGGCGCCGATGCGGTGGCGATCGTCACCGAATGGGACGCCTTCCGTGCGCTCGACCTCGCCCGCCTCGGCGCGGGCATGGCCGACAAATTGCTCGTCGACCTGCGCAACATCTATCGCCGCGAAGAAGTGGCGCGCCACGGCTTCCGTCACATCGCTATTGGAACCCGCGGCGAATAAAGGCATCATCGCCGACGGGAACGAAAGCCGCCGTGACGGCTTTGCGATTCCGATGGTTTTTCCGGGGAGCAGAAGCATGACGATCCGTTCGACCTTTGGCCGCAACATGACCATCGGCGCCGTCGCCCTGTCGGCGCTCGCGCTGTCGGGCTGTGACCTGATCGGCCAGAAGAAGGATCCGGCGCCGAATTTGCCCGTTCCCGACGCGAGCGCGCCGCTGTTCGACGCGCGCGGCGCAGACCGCGGCCGCGTCGACATCTTCCGCGATAGCGACGGCCTGCGCCTCGAACTCGTCGCGCGCGGTTTCCCCGCCGGGACCTATGGCATGCACGTCCATTCTGTCGGGCTGTGCGATGCGCCGAAATTCACCACCGCCGGTCCGCACTGGAATCCGACGAGCGCCCAGCACGGCCGCGACAACCCGCTCGGCGCGCATCATGGCGACATGCCCAACCTCGTCATCGAACCCGACACGATCGGCCGCGCGACGCTGCGGATCGTCGGTACGCGCCTGACGGGCGACGGTGGCCTCCTCGATGCCGACGGTGCGGCCTTCGTGATCCATGCCAAGCCCGACGATTACAAGACCGATCCCAGCGGCAACAGCGGCGACCGCATCGTCTGCGGCGTGATCGCCGCCAAGGCGCCTTAGTCCGTTTTTCGCGCGGTATGGCCCCATTGATCCTCCCTGTGGCCGCAGGCCATGGGGAGGGGGACCGCCGCGAAGCGGTGGTGGAGGGGCCGAAAGGTTGCACGACGCCTGACGGCGTCGGCCCCTCCGTCAGCGGCCGTGCCGCTGCCACCTCCCCATCGCTTCGCGACAGGGAGGAGTGTTATGTCCGCTTCTCACATCCCAAAACGGGCCCCGTCGGGCGATTTTAAACCCGCGCGCGCTCGACGATCGTCGCTTCGGCCCGCGGCACCGCGCGATAGGCATAGATCAACAGCCCGAGCGCGATCGGCGCGACGCCGATCAGCGACAATATGCCCATGCGCAGGTCGCCGGCGATGACCGAAATCTGCCCGACCATATACGGGCCGAACGACAGGCCGACCAGCGTCGTGCCGAGGAAGAAGGCGGCTGTCGCGGTGCCGCGCATCCGCGGCAGCACCAGGTCCTGCGTCGTCGCCGCCGCCGCGCCGAGCGCGGTCGCGCCGAACGCCCCGGCGAGGAAATTCATCACATAGAACAGCGTCGGGTCGGGGGTCGTATAGCCGATCCAGATCGGGGCCACCGGCGCGACTACGCCGAACATGATCATCACGATGCGGCCCGCGGGGTTTCGCGCGCGCAGATAGTCGGCGATCCGCCCGCCGATGATGACCCCGACGAAACCACTGATCGCCCCGTTCGCGCCCAGCCAGAACGCCAGTTCCTTCTTGGGAATGCCCAGCACCGTCTCGGCATAGGGCGCCGACCAGAAGGCGAGCGCATAAGCGGCGAGGCTGACGAGGCCATAGCCGAGCGTGGTGCAGATGAAGGCGGGCGTCCCCCAGATCAGGCGGAAGGTCGCGGGATCGTGCGCGCGCAGGGTGCTGGCCCACGAAAAAACGGCATAATAGCCGAGCGCGACCGCCATCCATTGCGCTTCGTTCGCCGTGAGTTCGATCATCCACCAGGCGAAGGCGGACACGGCGATCGCGACCCCGATGTTGATCGCCAGCGCCGCCGGGCCGCGCTTCCACGCCCCCCACAGCGTCAGCGGCGGAACGATCATCGACAAATCCTTGCCGAACTCGCGGAAAGGGCTGGGCGAACTCGGGCTCGCCACCCCGTCCATCGCGCCGCGCACCGGCTCGCGAAGCGTCGCGACCCACAGCGCGACGATCAGGCCGGGGATGCCGACCGCGAGGAACGCCGCCTGCCAGCCGACCAGTCCCAGCGGTCCGCCCGCGGGATAGGCCCGGCCCCATGTCTCGACGATCAGCGCGCCGATGAACAGCGACACGCCGCCGCCGATGTACAGCCCCGACGAATAGATCGCGAGCGCGGTCGCCTTCTGCCGCTTGGGGAAATAGTCCGAGATCAGCGAGTAAGCGGTGGGGCTGGCGGTCGCTTCGCCGATGCCGACGCCCATGCGGGCGAGCGTCAGCGTCAGCTTGTTGTAGGCGAAGCCCGACAGCGCGGTCATCGCCGACCACAGGGTCAGGCCGATCGACAGCAATTTCACCCGACTCCAATTGTCGGCGAGCCGGCCGAGCGGGATGCCGAACAGCGCGTAAAAGACCGCGAAGGCGGCGCCGCCGAGGAAGCCGAGGTCGCCATCGTCGAGGCCCAGGTCGGCTTTGACGTCGACCGCGAGGATGCTCAGGATCTGCCGGTCGATGAAGTTCAGGATATAGACGACGACCAGCACCGCCAGCACATACCAGCTATAGCCGGTGGCGCGCGGCTCGGCGGGAACCGGCGCGCCGGTCGTGTCGTTCTCGGCCATCTGGCAACCCTCTCCCTGACCCATTATCTGTTATGGCCCATGGCTAGCAGAGCCGAACGACGGCGCAAGTTGAAAGTCGGTTCAACTTTACAGGAAGGATCGGCGATATGCGCGATGATCGAGAAGTTACGGCCCCCGCGATCCTCTTCCTCTGCCTCGGCAACATTTGCCGCTCGCCGCTCGCCGAGGGTGCGGCGCGCGCCGCCTTCGCCGATGCGAGCATCGCCGCGACGCTCGATTCGGCGGGCACCGGCGACTGGCATGTCGGGCGCCCGCCCGACCCGCGCGCCTTGGCCGAAGCGCGGCGCCGCGGCGTCGACATCTCGGATCTGCGCGCCCGCCAGCTCGCGCCCGGCGACTTCACCCGCTTCGACCTGATCCTCGCCGCTGATGCCGAAAACCTGCGCGACGCCCGCGCCCTCGCGCCCGCCGATGCGACCGCGCGGCTGATGCTGATGCTCGACATGGTGCCGGGCCGCGCCGGCGACAGCGTCACCGATCCCTATTATGGCGCGGACGACGGTTTTGCCGAAACCTGGGACGATGTCAGCGCGGTCGCGGCGGCACTGGTCGTCGATGCCACCGGATCGAGCGGATAGCGCGCGACGGGGTGATAGCGCGATCCGCCGTGCCCCATCTCGCTTTCGTACAAGGTGACATGATCGAAAGCGAAAGTCTCGCTCGCGAGATCGCTGTGCAGCGCGAGGAAGGGGGCTACCGGCCCCGAACCGCGATTGAGCCGCGCCAGCGTGATATGCGGTACGAAGGCGCGTGTCTCGGGCGCGACGCCGACGCGCGCGAGCAGCTGGTCGACCTTGCGGTGCAGCGCCGCGATCTGCGCGTGCGGTTCGATCCCGGCCCAGATCATGTGCGGGCGTCCGTGATGCTCGAACAAATCGACCCCCGCGATCCGGGCCAGGATGGCGGGGGCGTGCAGCGCACCGAGTGCGGCGGCGATATCTTCGGCGCGGTGATGGTCGACTTCGCCGATGAAGCGCAAAGTCAGGTGCAGCTGGTCGTCGACCTGCCAGCGCGCGCCCGAAATGCCGTGCATCGCAGCGATCAGCGCGGTGCGGACGGCGTGCGGCGGGCGCAGCGCGACGAACAGGCGGTGGGTCGACATGGCGGACCCAGCATAAGCGCTTGCGGTGGCGCGCGGAAAGCCTCTTGTCCGGTTTCGCTTGAAAGCGCGGGAAAAAATAACGATATTGCGGCTATGGCCGGTATGGGCTGGCCAATGATGGAGTGAAAACAATGGCTAATTGGAACGACCCCAATATGGCGGCTTCCGGTTTTGGCGCCGCAGCGACTGCAACGGACCAGGCCGTCGATGCCGGCCTGCGGTCGTACATGCTGTCGGTTTACAACTATATGGCATCGGGCGTGCTGCTCACTGGCATCGTCGCCCTGCTCGCTTTCCAGTCTGGCTTCACCGCTTCGATGGTGACCAGTCCGCTGTGGTTCGTCGTCGCGCTGGCGCCGCTGGCCTTCGTGCTGGTGCTTAGCTTCGGCATCAACAAGCTGTCGACCGCCGCGATGCAAGGCCTTTTCTGGGCCTTTGCCGTGGTCATGGGCCTGTCGATGTCGACGATCTTCCTGCGCTTCGGCATGGGTTCGATTGCCCAGACCTTCTTCGCGACGGCCGCTGCCTTCGCGGGTCTCAGCCTCTATGGCTATACCACCAAGAAGGACCTGTCGGGCTTCGGCACCTTCCTGATAATGGGCGTCATCGGCATCATCGTCGCCATGCTGCTCAACGCCTTCATCTTCCAGTCGCCCGCGCTGATGCTGGCGATCAGCATCGTCGGCGTGCTCGTGTTCGCGGGCCTCACCGCCTATGACACGCAGAAGATCAAGAGCATGTATTTCTACGTCCGCGGGACGGACATGATGGGCAAGACCGTGATCATGGGGGCGCTGAACCTCTATCTCGACTTCGTCAACATGTTCACCTTCCTGCTCAACCTGCTGGGCAGCCGCGACTGAGCGGACGGATGACCAACTGATGCAAGGAGCCCGGCGGAGCGATTCGCCGGGCTCTTTCATTTGGGGAGGAGCGGGCGGAATGAGGGCGATATCGGCCGTCATCGGCTTGACCACGATGGCGGCGGCGACGCCGGCGATGGCAAGTGAAACCGACAAGTGCGCCATCCGACGCCCCGCGGACAGCGACCTCAAGACCTATGCCGGCCAGTATTATCCAAAGGCCGATGCGGCGACGATCGACGCGCTGCTTGCCTGCCTTGGCGATCCTGACCCGGCGGTGCGTGACGGCTTTGCCTTCGCCCTCTGGTCCGAAGGATTGCGCGGCAAACAGGTCGAGCCGGCGCTGATGCGCCACGCCAATATGCGCCTGCAGGCGGTGATGGCCGGACCCGGCGATGCGTCAGGCTTCCGCCGCCCCTTCGCCGCCTTGGCGCTGGCGGAAGTCGCGCGCGCCGACCGGATCGAGCCCTTTCTGACAGACGTCGAACTCCACGCGCTCGCGGCGGCGGGCACCACCTATCTGCGCGGCGTCACCGACTATCGCGGCTTCACGGTGGGCGAGGGCTGGCGCCACGGCGTCGCGCACGGCGCCGATCTGATGCTTCAGCTGGCGCTCAACCCGCGCCTGTCGCGCGCCGATGCCGACCGGCTGCTCGCGGCGATCGCGGCGCAGGTCGCGCCCGCCGCATCGCCCTATTATGTCCATGGCGAACCGGGGCGTCTCGCCGGCCCGATCCTTTATCTCGCGCGGCGTTCGGATATCGATGATGCCGCCTTGGCGGCATGGTTCCAATCATTGCACCCCGACGCCAGCCCGCGCTGGCGGGACGCCTATGCCGGCGCCGCCGGTCTCGCGGCGATCCACAACAGCACCGCCTTCGCTTCGGCCATCTATGTCAGCGCCTCCGAATCGAAAGACCCGCAGATTCGCCGCCTCGCCCCGCTGGCGGTCGAGCTGATCAGGGCGTTGCCCTAAGCCGGATTCGCCGCCTGCATCTCGGCGATCAGGCCATTGTCGATCGCCTTGGCGCGCTTATACCCGTCGCGCTCGCGCAGGGTGGCGGCATAGGCCTCGAATGCCGGGCGGCTCGGGATCGTGCCGAACTGCAACCCCCAGTCGATCTGGCTGCCGACATAGACGTCGGCGGCGGTGAATTTGTCACCCGCGACATAGGTCTTGCCCGCGACCGCGCTTTCAAGCGCGTCGAGTGCATGCTCAAGCGTTCCGAAGCCCGCCGAGCGCTGCTGATCGGCGTCGGGTTCGATCCCGAAATGCTTCGCGGTAATCGCCTGCTCGACCGGCCCGGCGGCAAAGAACATCCAGCGATAATAATCGGCGCGGGCATCGGCGGCGGGCGCGAGACCGGCGTCCGGAAAGGCGTCGGCCAGATAGGCGCAGATCGCGGCGCATTCGGTAACGACCTTTCCGTCGTGGGCGATCGCCGGAACCTTGCCCATCGGGTTGATCGCCAGATAAGCCTCGTCCTTCATCGACGTTCCATAACCGAGGATATGGGTCTCATAGGACGCGCCGACTTCTTCGAGCATCCAGCGGACGATCTGCCCGCGCGACATCGGGTTGGTGTAGAAAATCAGTTCATCGGCCATCGTGCATCTCCCTTGGTTTGGCGAGTCGGGATAGAACGTAACAGGAACATTGTTGCTGCGCCACCGGACTTGTTTTGTCATGCCAGCGGGCTAAGGCAAAGCGATGAGCGACGAACGTATCTGGACCGCCGCCGTGCTGGTGATCGGCGACGAAATCCTCTCGGGCCGCACGCAGGACAAGAATGTCGCGCAGATCGCGACCTGGCTCGACGTGCAGGGGATTCGCCTGCGCGAAGTGCGCATCGTCCCCGATGTCGAGGAAGAGATCGTCGAGGCGCTGAACGCGATCCGCGCGCGCTACGACTATGTCTTCACCACCGGCGGGATCGGCCCGACCCACGACGACATCACCGTCGACGCGGTGGCGAAAGCGCTCGGCGTCGGGGTTATCGTCCACCCCGATGCGCGCGCGATCCTTGAGCGTTATTACACCGCGCGCGGCAGCGAACTGACCGAGGCGCGGTTGCGCATGGCGCGCACCCCCGACGGCGCCGAACTCATCCCGAACCGCATGTCGGGCGCGCCGGGCATCCGCATCGGCAATCTGTTCGTGATGGCGGGGGTGCCGCATATCACGGCTGGGATGCTCGACGCTTTGACCGGCGAACTCGAAGGCGGGGCGCCGCTCGTCGCGCATACGATCGGGTCATGGGCGCCCGAAAGCGAGGTCGCCGACCTGCTGCGCCAGGGTGAAAAGGACCATGCGGGCGTTGCGATCGGCAGCTACCCCTTTTTTCGCGACGGCAAGGTCGGCGCCAATTTCGTCGTCCGCTCGACCTCGGCCGAGGCGGTCGCGGCGTGCGTCGCTGCGGTGACGGCGGGGCTCGAGGCTGCGGGCTATGCGGTGACCGACGGCGGCATCTGATCGGGCGCAGCTTCGTCGCTCGTCCGAGTGACGCGCGGCAGGCGGCGCAGCATCAGTAGCGCGAGCAGCCCGAACATTGTCGCGACGAGGAACGCCGCGCCGGGAAAATGCACGGGCGCCTTGTCGCCGGTGAACCAGGCCATCGTTCCGATCAACAGCGTCGGCGCGACGATCTGCCCCAGCCCCATCGCCATCGCCGAAATCCCCTGGACCTCCCCCTGCATCGCCGCGCTCGCGCGCCGCGACATCAGCGCGTTGAGCGATGGCTGCACTGGCGCCTGGAACATGATCGGCACGATGAGCAGGAACGCCCCCCATGTCGTGTCGACAAAGGCATAGCCGATATAGACGGCCACCGCGACGAGGATGCCGATCGTCGCCGCGTCGCGTTCACCGAAGCGGCGGACCGTGGGGCCTACCACGAAGGTCTGGCCGAGCGCGATGGCGACTCCGACCGCGGCGAGGCTCGCGCCGATCATCTTCGGCGACCAGCCGAGCTGCGCGATGCAATAGAAGCTCCACGTCATCGGATAGACGAGGCTGGAAATCTGCCACAAGGTCAGCACCGTCGCGATACCGCTCATCCCCGGCAGTCCGCGCATCGTCTTCCACGCGCCGAACGGATTGGCGCGGCGCCAGTCGAAGGGGCGCCGACGCTCGGCCGGCAGCGTTTCGGGGAAGATGAAGACGCCATAGAGCATGTTCGCCGCCGCGAGCAGCGCGGCCGCCACAAAGGGTGCACGCGGCCCGACTTCGCCCAGAAAACCTCCGATGACCGGCCCGACCACGAAACCCACGCCAAACGCAGCGCCGACGAAGCCGAAGTTTCGCGCGCGGTTTTCGGGCTGGGTGACATCGGCGATCGCCGCTTGCGCGGCGGCGACGCTGCCCCCGAAAATGCCCGACAGGGCGCGAGCGACGAACAGCCAGGGGAGCGTATGGACGATGGTCAGCAGCACATAGTCGGCGGCGAGGCCGGCCAGCGACAGCAGCAGCACGCGCCGCCGCCCAAAGTGATCCGACAGGTTGCCGAGGACCGGGGAGGCGAGGAAGGTCGCGACCGCCATCACCAGTCCGATCGCCGTCGCGATTCCCATCGCGCTGGCAAGGTCGACCCTGCCGATCTCCATCACCAGTTGCGGCAACACCGGCATGATGATGCCGAAACCGATCGCGTCGATGAAGATGGTGGCGACGATGAAGGGAATGGTACGCGAAGCGGTCACAAAGGTCCTATGGCTGATAGCGGGGGAAGCGCGGCTTGCCCTTTGGTGCGACTGCGCCTAGCGGCACCGATCTCTCCCCCATGCGTTGGCGATAGATGAAACTCGAAATTTCCGCTTCCCTAAATTACCGGCTGCCCGAACCGGTCGACCTGATGTTGCAGATCGAGGCTGCCGACGGCCATGGCCAGCGCGTGCTCGACGCGTCGCTCGACCTGGGAAACCCCGACCATCTGGCGCGCGTGCCCACGCCGAACGGCATTTGCGAGCCGATCTGGCTGCGCGAGCACGGACAACTGCGTGTCGACTATCGCGCGCAGGTGGCGATCGACCGTCCCGCACCCGATCTCGCCAGCCTTGCGTCGGTGCCGCTGCACCGCCTGCCGGCCGGGGCAGTCCCCTATCTCAACGAATCGCGCTATTGCCCGTCGAACAAGTTTCACGCGTTCGTCGAGCGGCGCTTCGGCGAACTCGAGGGCGGGGCGAAGATCGCGCGGATGCGCGATTGGATCGAAAGCCGCTTCACCTATGTCGCGGGAACGAGCACATCCGAAACCGGCGCGCTCGACAGCTTCGTCGAACGGCGCGGGGTATGCCGCGACTATGCCCATGTCATGATCGCGCTTGCCCGCGCCGCGCATATTCCCGCGCGCATGGCGAGCGCCTATGCGCTGGGCGTTGAGCCGCAGGACTTCCACGCGGTCGCCGAAATCTATCTCGCGGGTGACTGGCACCCGGTCGATGCCACCGGCATGGCGCGCGGCGACGCGATGGCCCGAATCTGCGTCGGCCGCGACGCGGCGGACGTCGCCTTTCTGACCGCATATCGCGAGATCGAGCTGGTAGGCCAGTCGGTGAGGGTCACCGAAGCCCGATGACGGCCCGCGGCGCAAGCCGCAGGAAAGACTGGAGCGGGCGAAGGGATTCGAACCCTCGACCCCAACCTTGGCAAGAAATTACTGCAAATACCCCAGAGCTTCTTTTTCTACGCCAAAGTACGATAAATCAATCGTTTATTGACTTCTGCCTACGATATTTTATCCTAAAGACACCCTGCGAAGCGGTCTTTTTTTATTACGTCCTTATTACTTTTCGATTCGGCGACCCTCGCGTAATATTATGGAGGAAGTCGTGGCGCTTGCAAAGCTCAACAAGCGGACGGTCGATGCGCTGGCTGCGCCAGCGTCTGGGCAGGCATTTCTGTGGGACACGGAGATTAAGGGGTTCGGCATCCGCGTGGGCGCAACCGGGACCAAGACGTTCGTCATCCAGTATATGAATGAGGAAGGCCGGGTTCGTCGGGTGAAGATCGGGCGCTTCGGCGTGATGACCGTCGAGCAGGCCCGTGAGCTCGCAAAGATTCAGTTGGGGAAGGTGGCCTCTGGCGAAGACCCGGCCGAGGAATCGCGCCGGGTCCGGAAGGAACTCAATGTCGCAGAGATGTGCGAATGGTATCTCGTCGAAGCACGAGCCGGTCGCATTCTTGGACGGAAGAACCGCCCGATCAAGGATACGTCGCTCAACATGGACGAAAGCCGCATCCGGACGCACATCATCCCGCTCATGGGCAAACGGCTCGTGCGGAAGCTGACGATCGCAGACGTCGAGGCGATGCAGAATGACATTGCCATCGGTCAGACCCGAAAGCCGCCCTCTGGCGGGCGCGGGGGCCGCCCGACCGGCGGCGCTGGCGTTGCCGGGAGGAGCCTCGGCACCCTTCAGGCCATTCTCGGCCATGCAAAGCATAAAGGACTGATTGCGGAACATCCAACGAAGGGCGCGAAAAAGCTTGCGACCAAGAAAAAGACTAGGCGTCTCAGCATCGCCGAGATCGAGCTGCTTGGCCGAGCAATCGGCCGGGCTGAACTGGGTTCCGAGAACCCCGTTGCGCTCGCAATCGTCAGAACCCTGCTTCTGACCGGTTATCGGCGGGAAGAGGCGCAGGCGATGCAGCGGCAGTGGGTCAACCCGATGGGCGGTTATGTCGCGTTCCCCGACACGAAGAGCGACGCGCAATATCGGGCGATCGGACCCGAGGCGATCAAGATCGTCGTCGCTCAAACCGAAATCGCCGGCTGCCCTTACGTCTTCCCGGCGTCGAATGGCGAAGGCCCGTTTACCGCGGTCAGCGACTGCTTAGCCCGCCTGTGCCGCTCGGCCGGCATCGAGGGCGTAACGCCGCATACGCTGCGCCACACCTTCGGAAGTATGGCGGGCGAACTCGGCTTCTCCGAGCTCACGATCCGCGCGATGCTCGGCCACGCGTCGCAAAGCGTGACGCAAGACTATGTTCACATCGATGAAGCCGTGAAGCTGGCAGTCAGCCGCACCTCGGACGAGATCGCGAAACATCTCGAGACTGGCGTGCGGAAGGCGGCACAGATGAAGTTCGCCGCCTGATCAGGGCGGCGAACCGTCGCGCGCTTCCATCGCCTCCAAAATCTGCACGCCGATTATTTCCAGGCTGGAGTTGTCGATGTCGGCCACTTTGCGGATCGAAAGGCCGTGCTTCAGGATGGCCAGGTCCTTCATGAGCTCCAGCTCGCCGCTCTCCTTCACAAAGCTCGGCACCAGAATATAGGAGCCGCCCGCTGGATAATTCTCGAGAAAGAAACGCAGGTTGGTGTCGACAGCAGGCTCAAGCAATTTGAGGCGGCTGGGCATGCTCATCAGCGTGCCTTCCTCCGGCTCCACGCCCGGCATCAGCAGAACGGCATAATGGGACGGGGGCCGTCCGGGCAGTTCGCGCAGGATCGCGACATGTATCACCCCATCCGCATCGCGTGCCCCGAACCGTTCGCGCCACCGCTCGAAAATCTCGCGGCCCGCCTCGCGGTCTTCGAAGTGCAGGCCGATGATCGGGAGGTCGTACTCAAGCCCGAGCATCACGCCGATCCACCCCGCGCGCTCCCATTGCGGAATGTCCAATATCGAACGGACTTCGACGCTGCGATGATCGCCCGCCGCATATCGTTCGCTGACCTTTTCCTCTTCGGGGTCGCTTTCGGGCACGCGCACGATCACTGGCCGATCGGGCTTTGGCGGAAAACTCTCGGTCGCCAAGGCATTCCACTCGGCCAGACGCGACGCCTGACTATTCATCGAGCGGATGCGACTGTTAGAGCTCGCCACCGCAGAGCTGACCCGTTCCAGCAGGGATTCCTGGCGAAAGAGCTTTTCGAGCGAAATCTTCTGCCCGTCGGAGGTCGAGGTCGCGAGGAGCATCAACGTCGACAAGAGCAGGAACTGACTGTGGGTGCCATTTTCGCCCAGATGGTCTGCGGGCGTCGATCCGGCTGGCCAGTGCAGCGTTGCCCGCATCCTCTTTTGATCAAAATCGACGCTCGGCGCCGTCGCGTCGGTGCTCTCGATCAGATCGATATCGAAGCGCTCGACAAAGGCCCCGATCCGCAAGCCAATCGTCGTCGCGAACAGCGTATCGATCACAGCAAGGAGTGTCTGAGCGGCGAGGATCGAACTGTCGCTGCCCGGCAGATGCACGACCACGCGCATCCCGATAACGCGGGTTTCGATGCTGTGCGGTTCCGGAGATCCAGTGAGCAGCGGCCGCCCTCGCAGGTCGCCGGCCGGCTGGTTGGCTACCCGCGCGAACGTCTCTTCCAGCCCACCTTCCGGCTCCTCATCCGGCTGCCGCTCGCCGAGCCGCTCCACATAACCAAGGACATAGAGAAGCGCGCCGCAGCACATGGGCAGACCCAGCTGGTCCAGCACCGAAGGCAACGCCGCCATCGCGTCGAGGTCTTCAGCCGAGCTATTCAAGAATTGACTGGCAAGGACCCCATCCATCTGTTTGAGCCGGTCGTCCACGCGCGCTTTCGACTCATCATCGAGCGGCAGCATTTTCCGGCAGCCGTTGATCATCCGGATCGCATCGAGCGTTTCGGGAAGCAGCCGCAGCTCGATATCGATCCAAGTCAGCAGCATGAAGGCCGGAACCAAGGTAACCGACGGATGGGTATCATGTTCCGAATCTGCGATGATCGACGCGACTGCGAACAGCGCAGCGGCGCGGGCGGCCCAGAGCATCCCGATCCCCTGATAGGCGACGGCGAGCATGTAACTCGCCTCGATCAGCTCTTCGGCATATTCGCGCTTGGTCAGCTGGTGCGTTGCCCGCCCAAGCAGGCGGATACGTTCGAGGCGATCGGCACTAGCATCGAGGCGGCTAGCCCGCCGGAGCAGGATTCGGCCGCTTTCACCTTCGCCCACTCGCTTACCCATGAATTCGGCGAGTTGGTCGACGAGTTCGCCATAGGCCGGATCCTTCGCGCCCAGTGGTCCCACGCCGTCGACCAATTGCGACAGCCGGTCAGCGTCATATTCGGCGAGGCCAGCAGCGGCTTCGAGAATTGATCCCGCTTCCTGCCAAAGGGGCGCCCGATCTTCACTGCGGTCGAAGGCGGTCGTTGTGACATCGAGCATCAGCAACGTCGTGCGTGCCTCAAGGGCATTGTTTGGCCGGTCCTTCTCCCCTGCGAAGAATTCGAGCCGGTCGACAAGCGGCCCGCGTCGTTCATCAAGGCGCACGACCTCGGCCGGCCGATAGCCCTGCGCGACGGCACTGATCAGGCACTGCAGGAGGTTTGCGACACGTTCCGCGTGACGCGCCGCCGGCGAACCGAGGGCGAGCTCGGCAAACGCATCGAATTCCCGCTCAAGAAGATCGAAATCATCGAACCAGTAGAAGCCGGTCCAGAGCCGCTGATAGCGTGCTTCGATACGTTGACTGAGCGATCCCGACTGATCGGCGAGACGGATGGCCCGATCAAGCCGTCCGTCGGTCTCGAACCGCGGCCGCTCCAATTCCTTGGAAAGCGTCGCAGCGAGCAGCGCGTCGGTCGCGCGCTGCGCCTCGACGCCCTCATAGGCGGCGGGGTCCTGAATCGCCTTCTCAAGATCCTCAAGCTGCTGCGATCGCGCATAGTCTGCCGGACCGACCCGCGCCTTCTCGTTGCGCTTTCCGACACCGAGGTAATCGACCGCCAGATCCTTATGCCCTTGGTTCAGAATCCGATCGATGATCCAGCTTCGATCCAATATCTCGACGCGAAAGCCAAATTTCGCTGACAGCTCATCCTGAATCTTGGCAATGTCTTTGGAGCGGCCGTAACGCGAGGTGACGACGAACACCTTCGTATAGGGACGTCCCGTCCCGGCGATGCCCTCGATGTCCGAGCGCGCCTTTTGCTGCCACTGCTTCTTGGCACTGAAAGCAAAGGCCCAGCGCTCGCTGCCCGAATTTGCCTCGCCGACATAGTGCAGGGTGGCGATCTCATCGGCGACGGCGAAGGTCTCACTGTCGGCCTTGCTGTCGCCGCCACCTTCGGGGCCGGTGGCCAGCTTCAGATTGGGGCAGATGATCCGCTCGCAGAGCTTCCGGCAGAAGATCTCGAAATCATGGGTCTCGTTGCGCGCCGTGACATATTCGAGCCGCTGCTCCAGTTCATAGGCTTCGAGGATGAAGGCCGGTTCGGATCCGCTATCGGAAAACTCATCGGGTCTCAGCTGGCGCATGAATTCCGAAGGAAGAATAGCGCCCATGGCCTCGGGCAGATCGGCCGAATCGTCGGGATGGTCCATAGAACAAGTCTAGAACACCGTAATTTCACACGCGAGTGGGAATTCCCTCCGACATGCTCCGCTACGCTTTCGGAAGAAGGGCCAGCGCGACTCTCAAATCCGCATCGGTCTCGCAAGCCTCGATCGGACGGCGACCCGCAAGCTTGGGATGCGCGCTGTTGAGAAAGAGGTGCGCGCGGTCCGGATCGCGGAAGGCCTTGTTGGAAGCGGTCGTGAGCCGCTTGCGCAGTTCCTCAGCCGCTTCCGCTGCCAGAACCCGCCGCTTCCTCGCGGCCTCAGCCCGCTCGATATGACTGAAGGCTCGCCAATAGAGATCGTCGCTGCCACATGCCCATTCGGTGATCGGCATCCCGTCGACG
The DNA here is from genome assembly GCF_059421785.1 of Sphingopyxis sp. GW821-FHT02C12. NCBI lineage: Bacteria > Pseudomonadati > Pseudomonadota > Alphaproteobacteria > Sphingomonadales > Sphingopyxidaceae > Sphingopyxis > Sphingopyxis sp. GW821-FHT02C12. The sequence continues at coordinate 1,053,898 of NZ_JBWKVQ010000001.1, read as the reverse complement.
ACCGTCGATGCGAGCCAGGTCTCGGCCTCCTCCTTGAGCGCGTTTTTCGCGGCGATGGCGAAGTTCCGCCGCCGACTCTCCTTCGCGTCATCGATCCGCTTGCGTTCGGCGGCTTCCTTCTCCTCGCGCTTCTGCCGGAGCCCGTCGCGCCACTCCTGAAAGGGCAATCCGCAAAGATCGTCGACGATCGGAAGGTCGCGATAGCTGCGCGACATGTCGAAGATCGCCCGGACCCGCTTGTCCAGTGCGCGATAATCATCGCCGCCTTCCGCCGCTACCTTCCAGGGATTTCGCCCGTCGACATTATATCGCTGCATCCAGCGCCGGCTGAAGCCATCCGGATCGGGATGGCCGGCATCCTTGGCGATGCTCGCAACGGTTCGCTCGAGGTCATGGCGATTGTGAACGCGGGCGTGAAGATCGGAATCGACATAGAAGCGCTGCTCGTCCCGCTCCCACACCACAGCCTGCCGATCGGTGAAAAGGCTGAAAAGATATTCGGTCACCGCTTGGCTGGGCGACCCGAAACTTTCTCGCGAGTAACCGGCGGCTGCGAGCGCCTTCGGTTTGTAATTGCTGAGGTCGGTGCGCAGCATCCAGGTCGGCAGCACGCTCTCGAGATTGGCCTCGTTCGGCCACTCGCCATGGATATGGATGCGCGATCCCGGCGAATATTTGATACTCGGCGTGTAAATCAGAGCATGCACGAGCGCCGCCTGCCACAGTTGGGGGCGCACGGTGAACCAATGGGCCATTCGGCTCTTGGCTCCGAGCAGATAGTCCAGTTCGGCATATTGGAGATCGGCCATGATCGCGGCGGCCCATTCGGTGTCGACGGGAGGCTTCTGCGGCCGCTCCCGGATATGCCATCGGAGCGCCTCGCCCTTGCGCGTCGCTTCAGCCGTGACCCGCTCGGACAAACGCTGCGCGGAACGCTCGCGATCCGGATGATGGATCCAGTCCCGCGGCGCGTCGTGCAGTATCTGCTCGTCGAGTTCGGCGCCATCTAGCTGGCGCCAACGCACTCCGGAAAGATCGATCTCGATCATCGGGCAGCCTGCGCGCGCCACCTTCTTCTGCTTCTCCTCATCGACCGCGTGCGACACCTTGAATTCCACTGCGCGTCGATCGGACCCGATCCACACCATGGCATCAGGCTGGAAATCGCCCTCCGATCTCTCCAGCCTCACCTCGTCGAGCGCAAATTGCCCGCCTTCGAAAACGACCTCCTCCAGTCGCTCCTCGCGGAGGACAAGGCTTGGCAGGGTGACGCGCCGGACAGCAGCCAGCAGCAGCTTGGCGTAGAGATGCAGGGCCGTCTCGCCTGAGCATCGGCTGTCGGACTGGTGCGCGAAATGCTTCCGCATCTTCTTCGGGAGCCGAAGGGTCAGTCGTTCCTTGCATCCAAGGCAGGTAAAGGGGCCGTCGCGGTGCGGTATAATCTGTTCGACGTGCCGAACCACGCCATCGCCGCATGCAGCGAAAGGCACCCGCAAGCCCGAGGGATCGGGCTTCGTTGTGCAAGGCCGCGGAGGTTGGGTCGGCCGCTCAGGAGCAAAATGCTCGTCCACAGGGCGATCATAATCGACCCTGTGTGCGCATACAAAATACTCTTTACCGCCTAACGCCGCGCCTTCGCAAAACCGCGATCGGTCGCGACGAACCGTTCGAGCATCGGCGGTATGAGCCGTTCGATCGGTAACGGCTCGGACAGGCCATTTTCCTTCGCATGTGCCGCGGCATAGTCGGCGAGATCGCGCGCAAGCTTGCCCGTGAGTTCGACAGCAGCCTTGACCGGTTTCTCCTCGACGATCGGCCCAAGGCGCAGCCGGCTCATCTCCAATCCGCCTGCGGCTCGAGAATGAGGTCGCGGATGACGATTACGCGGAGCGCGAAACCCGGTCGGATGGTGAGCGTCGGACGCACCGCCAGTTCACGCTCCACGATGCGGCGCCCGGCCTGGCTCGTGCTGTCCTGCATCCCGTAGCGCAGCGCCCGGGCGAGTTCGTCTTCGCCGCCGACGCTGAGCTCGCTCCCGACCCCGAGCAGGGTCGAGACGAGCGCGGCGCGGACCATCCGGCCCCAATGATTGTTCACCCGATCCTCCAGCCCCGACATGCCTGCGGCGTCGGCGCCAGGCTGCCGTTCGAGGCGGATCGATCGTCCGCCGGGAAGGATCAGCCGGTCCCATGCGAGGAGCACCCGGCTCTGTCCCGCCGCGATCTCGCTGTCATATTCGCCGATCAACCGCGAGCCTTGCGGGATGAGCAGGATGCGCCCGGTCGGACTGTCATAGATATTTTGCGTCACCTGCGCGCTGATCTGGCCTGGCAGGTCCGATCGAATGCCCGTGATGAGCGCTGCCGGAATGACAGTCCCGGCCTGGACGACCAGCGCGGAGCTCGGGGAGATCAGCCGCTCGCCACTTTCGAGAGGCCTTTTCGACCCCGACGCCAGAAACTGGCGCCGCCCCTCATTGGCCGTGCGAGGCTCCGCCCCCTGCTCGGGCGCGGCCGCCTCGGCGGACACAATGTCTGTTGCGGCGGAACTTGTAGTTCCGCCTGCCAGAAAGAGCCGGCTCGTCTGGGCGCTCTCGCGCTCCTGCATGGCTCGCTGCCGCGCCTGTTCGGCGGCCGCCTCGCGCGGATCGGGAGGATTGCCCCCTGCCGCGCCGATCGGCGGGACGGGGATGGCTTCGCCGCTGCCCTGCGCCGCAACGATCGGCCGGCCAAGGTCGCCGGGGAGCGGCGGACCGAGCTTCGGCACGGCGCCATAGTCGGCGGGTGCTCCGGTGACCGCGTCGGGCCTCGCATTGTTGCTCGCTTCATAGAGCTCCTGCCGCTCGGCCGGGGCCGGCGTGCGCAGTGCCCACATGAGCGATGCCGCAATCGCGATGCCGCCGGCCCCGCCGATAACCGCCAGCGTTTTCCGCGACAGGCGCATGACCCGCGGCGTCTCACCCGCCAGGCGGAACGCATCGGGGCTCGCAGGGGCGATCGGCGCAACCTCGGCCTCGGCGGGCACAGCGTCGGCGCCCGGCTGTTCGGGCGCCGTCACGACCGGCCTCGCGGGCGCGGGGTTTCGCGTTCGATCCGCACGGCCTTGGCGCCGCGCCCGCTCCCCAGCCGGAGTTCGGCGCGATCGAAGAGCCGGTCGACGATCATGTAACGGCCGTCGACGCGGTAGTTGAGTAGCTCCGCCGCGCCCTTCTCGCCGATCGCGAACAGCGGGGGCATGTCCGCGGTTGCGATCGCAGCGCCGAACTCGACGAAGAGCTGGCGCCCATCGTCGAAGACGCGCACCGGCCGCCAGGCGACCTTCGCGCCGGAAATGCGATAGGCAAAGCTCAACGCCGCAAAATCGATCCCGCCTGCAACCGGGGCGAGCCGCGCCCGTTCACTCTCGGCGGCGCGAAGCGCGATCAGCTCGTCCTGCGGATAGGACCAGGAGACCGCCGCCATATAGGTGGCGGGGGTCGCGCGCAGCTCGATGTGATAGGTTCGACGGCTGGTGTTGATGACCAGATTCGTCATGATGTCGGGGCGCGTTGGCTTCACCAAAATATGAACGCGGCGCGACGCGCCCGTCCCGCTTACCGTATCGCCGATGACCCAGCGCACCGTGTCGCCGGCCGCGACAGGTCCAGGACCGACAAGCTCCTCGCCTTCCTGCAATGCGATGTCGGTGACCTGTCCGGGGGCGGTGTAGACCTGGAACAGCGCGCCATCGGCCCAAGCATATTTCTGGATGGCGTTGAGGAAGGTCGCGCGCTCGGGCTGGACGCGCGCCGCGTCGTTCGCGCGGCCGACCTGGGTGCGCGGATCGGCGGGTGCCGCCTGCGCCGGCAGCGCGAGCGCGGCAGCGCCGAGAAGAAGGGTGAGGCGGATCATTGGCTGAGCTCCTTTGACCAAGAAATAGCGGTGACAAAAACGCCGAGCGGGTTCCGGCGCAGGGCGTCGGGGGTGCGGGGCGGCTGGATCGAGGTGGTCAGGATCGCCGACCAGCGCGACGTCTCGACCAGGCTGCCATCCTGATAGCGGCGCTCGGTCCAGGCGATGCGGAAGCTGTCGCGCGACGCGCGGATCACGCTCGACACGTCGACGGCGACCTGCATCTTGCCGACCTCGGCAAAAGGATCATTCGCGCGGGCGTGATCGCTCAGCGCCTGCGCGCCCTTGGGCGTGGTGAAGTCATAGGCGCTGAGCCAGTCCTTGCGGAGCACCACCGGATCGGCCGGGATCGAGCGGACATGCTCGATGAAGCGCGCAAGGTGGAACGCGATCTGCGGGTCGGTCGGCGAATAGTCGGCATCGGCCGGCGCCACCGCCCTGGCCTCGCCGAGCTTGTCGACCTCGACCACCCAAGGGGTGATCGTGCCGCGCAGCGACTGCCAGACGAGCGCCGAGGCGAGTCCGCCCGAAAGCGCGAGACAGCCGAAAAAGGCGAGGCGCCAGCTTTTCGCCTGGGTACGGGCCGAGCCGATGCGGTCGTCCCAGACCTGCGCCGCGCGCTGGTAGGGCGTAACCGGGACCGGGGACTTGCCATAATGTTGGGACGGGCGTCGAAACATGGGTTCAATCCTTCTGGCTGATGTCGGGAGCGGAGCCGGCGCCATGGCTGTCGCCGGCCTTGAGGGTCTGCGAGGCGATGGTGGCGCCCGAGGTGACCGCCTGCCGTCGCTTCATGGCGGCCGCCCAGGTCGGAGGCGACGCCGCGCCGTCGCTGGCGGTGGCAGCGCCGGCCGCGGACTTGCCCGCCTGCCCCGCGGCATAGCTTTGACGCAGGCGGTCAGCCGCGGCGCGGAGCGGCGAACCCGCGCCGCGCGCCGTGTCACGCGCCACATTGGCGAGCCCCGCACCGAACGCCCGCATCCCGCTCTTCCCGGCCGCACCCCGGGCATAGGATGCCGAAGCGCTGCCGGACGCGCGCGAGGCGCCGAGCGCGGTGCGACCGACGGCGCTGCTCGCCGCGCCGGCCGCCAGCGTCGCGCCCGCCGCGCCAGCGGCGAGGGTCGCCCCGGCCGCGAGGGTCGTGCCTGCGGCGGCGCCTGCGCCGAGCTGCGGGCCGCCCGCCACGATGCCGTTGGCGACGCTCGGACCGAAGATGCCGAGACCGAGCAGGGTCAAGGCGCCGAGTGCGATCGCCATCACCTCGCGAATGTCGGGTTCGGTCCCGAGCCCCGCGTCCATGAAGCGCTGGAAAAGGGTCGTGCCGATGCCGGTGATGACCGCGAGCACGAGCAGCTTGATGCCCGAGGAAATGATATGGCCAAGGACGCGCTCGGCCATGAAGGCGGTGCGTCCGAAGAAGGCGAAGGGCAGCAGGACAAAGCCCGCGAGCGTCACCAATTTGAACTCCAGGATCGTGACGAAGACCTGCACCGCGAGAATGAAGAAGGCGATCACGACGATCACCCAGGCGATCAGCAGGATCAGGATCTGGACGAAGTTGGTGAAGAGCCCCACCGGGCCGACAAGATCGGCGGTCGCGTCGAGCAAGGGCTCGGCGGCATCGAGGCCGGTGGACGCGATCATGCCGGGGCGCATGAAATCGCCGATCGCCATCGCGCTTCCTGCCGCTTTCAGGCCCAGCCCGGCGAAGCTCTCGAGCAATATCGTGGCCAGCGCCTGGAAATTGCCGATGATGAAGGCGAAGACGCCGATATAGAGCGTCTTCTTCACCAGTCGCTGCAGCACATCCTCGTCGGTGCCCCATGCCCAGAAGAGCGCCGCGATCGTTATATCGATCACGATCAGCGTCGAGGACAGGAACCCGACCTCGCCGCCGAGCAATCCGAACCCGCTGTCGATATAGGTCGAGAAGACCGACAGGAAATTATCGATAACGCCGGTGTCGTTCATGGCTTGCTCTTTTCGGTCCGGAAGAAATGGCGCCGCTTCGCTTCCCAGGCCGCCTCGCATTCGGGATCGGCTTCGGTGGCGGTTCGGCAGCGACGAAGCGTGTCGCCATAATCGGGGGGTGCGTCCGCCCCGGAGATCGCAGGCGCGGACGCACGGGGCGCGGGCGGATCGAGCGCGGCGACAAGGGCAAGGGTCAGCGCAAGACCCAGGACGATTGCCCCCATCACCAGCCCGCTCGCCCGGCCCATCTCAATTGCCCTTGCGGAAGCGGCGGAAGCGTTCGCGGCCTTCGGCCTCGGCGGCCGCGGCACGCGCGGCGTCGAGCATCTCGGCGCGGCCCTGCGCGCTCATGACCGCGGCGAGATCGGAAATCTGCTGCGACTGGATGGCGAGAAGCTGGTTGCCCGCCTGCGCGGCCTGCAGCGCGCCGGTCGCCGACTGGCTGGCGCCGACGATCGTCGAGATCGACGTGCGGGTGCCGCCCATGTTCGTCACGATGCCAGCCTGCACCTTCATCGCATTCTCGAAGGCTCCGACGCTGTCCTTCCAGCGCGCCTCGGCATTGGCGACCATCTCGGCGGCCGATCCCGACAGCGCCCCGCCCTTGTAGCGCGCCTCGAACCCCTTCTGGATATCCGACACATTGAACGCGATGCCCTCGGCCTGCGCGAGGAGCTGGCGCGTCTGGTCGACCTGCGCCTCGAGCGTGCCCAGCGTCGATGTCGGCAGGCTGTTGAGGTTCTTCGCCTCGTTCATCAGCGAGGTCGCCTGATTTTGCAGCTGCTTGATCTGGTTGTTGATCTGTTCGAGCGTGCGCGCCGCGGTCAGGATATTCTGCGAATAGTTGCGCGGATCGTGAACGATGCCGCCGAGCTGCGCGCTCGCCGGGACGGCCAGTATCGGACCCGAGACGGTCAGGGACACAAGCGCTGCGGCAGCGACGGCGCGGACGATATTCTTCTTCATCGGGGGGACTCCTCATTGGGGGCGGCGTTGGTGGGGAGCAGCTCGACCGCCCATTCGAGCTTGCGGTGGGAAAGCCAGGCGGCCGCGAACCCGTCGGGGCCGTGCGCTGCGAACAGCTCGGCGATGCGGGTCTGGTCGGTCTTCGAGGATGCCGCGGTGAAGGCGAGCGCGACCTCGCCTAGCCCTAAGTCGAAGAGACGATTGCCGCGCCGCGACTGGCAATAATAATCGCGCTTCGGGGTCGCCCGGCTCAATATCTCGATCTGCCGGTCGTTGAGGCCGAAGCGCTCGTAGATGCGGCCAATCTGCGGCTCGAGCGCGCGCTCGTTCGGCAGAAATATGCGGGTCGGGCAGCTCTCGATGATTGCGGGCGCGATGCTCGAGGTTTCGATGTCGGCAAGGCTCTGCGTCGCGAAGACCACGCTCGCATTCTTCTTGCGGAGCGTTTTCAGCCATTCGCGGAGCTGCGCGGCGAAGGCGGGGCTGTCGAGCACGAGCCAGCCTTCGTCGATGATGATGAGCGTCGGCGAGCCGTCGAGCCGTCCGGCGATCCGGTGAAACAGATAGGACAGCACGGGTCCCGCCGACGCGGCGCCGACAAGTCCCTCGGTCTCGAAGGCCTGAACGCGGGCGGCTCCGATCCGCTCCTCGTCGGCATCGAGAAGCCGCCCCCAGGGCCCGCCGACCAAATAGGGCGCGAGTGCCTGCTTGAGTTCGCGCGACTGGAGCAGCACCGCGAGGCCCGTCAGCGTGCGTTCGGCGACAGGTGCCGTCGCGAGCGAGGTGAGCGCCGACCAGAGATGCTCCTTCGCCGCCGGGTCGATCGTTATGCCTTCGCCCGCGAACAGCGCAGCGAGCCATTCGGCCGCCCAGCTCCGCTCGGACGCCTCGTCGATCCGGGCGAGCGGCTGCAACGCCACCCCGCCTTCGCCGTCGTGAAGCGCCCCGCCAAGATCCTGCCAGTCGCCGCGCATCGCGAGGGCTGCGGCGCGGATCGAGCCGCCGAAATCGAACGCGAAGATCTGCGAGCCAGGATAGCGGCGAAACTGCATGGCCATCGTCGCGAGCAGGACCGACTTGCCTGCTCCCGTCGGACCGACGACGAGGCAGTGACCGACGTCGCCGACATGAAGGGAAAGGCGGAACGGGGTCGAGCCTTCGGTCTTGCCGTACAGCAAGGGGGCGTCTCCGAAATGCTCGTCCCGTTCCGCCCCCGCCCACACGGCGGACAGGGGGATCATGTGGGCGAGGTTGAGGGTGGAGATCGGCGGCTGGCGGACATTGGCGTAAGCGTGCCCGGGCAGGCTCCCGAGCCATGCCTCGATCGCATTCATGCCCTCGATCGTGCAGGTGAAGTCCCGCCCCTGGATGACCTTCTCGACCAGCCGGAGTTTCTCCGCGGCGAGGGCCGCGTCGCTGTCCCACACGGTGACGGTCGCGGTCACATAGGCGACGCCGGCATGATCGGCGCCAAGTTCCTGCAGGGCCATGTCGGCATCGGCGGCCTTGTTCGAGGCGTCGCTGTCGACGAGCGCCGATTGCTCGTTGGTCATCACCTCCTTGAGGATCGCCGCAATCGACTTGCGCTTGGCGAACCATTGCCGCCGGATTTTCGTCAGCAGCTTGGTCGCGTCGGTCTTGTCGAGCATGATCGCGCGGGTCGACCAGCGATAGGCGAAGGCCAGCCGGTTGAGATCGTCGAGCAGGCCGGGCCAGGTCGCGGTCGGAAATCCCGTGATCGTCAAGGTCCGCAGATGCTGCTCGCCGAGCCGCGGCTCAAGCCCGCCGACCAGCGGCTGGTCGGTCAGCAGCGCGTCGAGATAGACGGGCGTTTCGGGGACCCGAACGCGCTGGCGCTTGGTCGATACCGTCGAATGCAGATAGGTCAGCGTCTCGCCGTCATCGAGCCAATCGGCCTCGGGCATGAAGCCTTCGACGAGATGAAGGATGCGGTTCGATCGGTCGATGAAGCTCGCGAGTTGCTCCCTCGGATCGACTCCCGAGCGCTCCATGCCCTCATAAAGCCAGCCTTCCGCCCGCGAGGCATCCTCGGCCGGCGGCATCCACAGGAGGGTCAGATAATATCGGCTCTCGAAATGCGCCCCTTCCTCCCGGAATTGCTCGCGGCGCTCCATGTCGACCAGAGCGGATGCCGGATCGGGGAAAGAGGATTCGGGATAATCGCTCGACGGCAGCCGCTGCGCCTCCACGAACAAGGCCCAGCCCGAGCCGAGGCGCCGGATCGCATTGTTGAGCCGCGCCGTGACCGCGACGAGTTCGGCGGGAGTGGCGCTGTCGAGATCGGGACCGCGGAAGGCCGCGGTTCGCTGGAACGAGCCGTCCTTGTTCAGCACCACGTTTTCGGCGACGAGCGCAACCCAAGGGAGATAATCGGCAAGGCAGGCCGACTTCGAGCGATATTCGGACAAATTCATCATGGCCGCATCCAGACAGGATATTTGAGGTGACGTTTGGCGACGTCGACGAATTGCGGGTCGCGGCGCGCCGCCCAGACCGAGAGCGCATGGCCGACGATCCAGAGGACGAGCCCCGCGATCCAGAGGCGGAGGCCAAGGCCGATCCCGGCCGCGAGCGTGCCATTGGCGATCGCGAGGGCGCGCGGCGCGCCGCCGAGCAGGATCGGCTCGGCGAGCGCGCGGTGCACGGGCGCGAAGAAACCGGTGACTTCGGCCGGGGCATCCATCAGACGACGGCTCCGCCGCCGAAGGAAAAGAAGGTCAGGAAGAAGCTCGACGCCGCGAAGGCGATCGACAGCCCGAACACGATCTGAACCATGCGGCGGAAGCCGCCCGACGTGTCGCCGAACGAGATGGTCAGCCCGGTGATGATGATGATGATCAGCGAGATCACTTTCGCGACCGGCCCCTCGACGCTTTCGAGGATCGATTGCAGCGGTGCTTCCCACGGCATCGACGAGCCACCGGCCCGAGCGGGCAAGGCGGTGAAGAGCGCGACATAGAGGGCGGTCGAGGCGAGCAGGAAGCGCGGTGCCTCCCGCCGGGCGGCGTGGGTCATGGTCAGTCTCCTTCGGGGGTAAAGAGGGGGGTGATGCGATAGTCGCCTGTCGACGCATCGAGACCGTCGACGCGGGCGAGTTCGGCAAGGCGCCGCCCGGCGCCGTCGCGCACGAGAACGGCAACGAGATCGATCGTCTCCGCGAGAAGAGCGCGCGGGACCGTGATCACGGCTTCCTGGATGAGCTGCTCCATGCGGCGGAGCGCGCCGATCGCGCTGCCTGCGTGGATCGTGCCGATGCCGCCGGGATGTCCGGTGCCCCAGGCCTTCAGAAGGTCGAGCGCCTCGGCACCGCGGACCTCGCCGATCGGGATGCGGTCCGGCCTAAGCCGAAGCGAGGAGCGGACGAGATCGGACAGCGATGCGACCCCATCCTTGGTGCGCATCGCGACGAGGTTCGGAGCCGCGCATTGGAGCTCGCGGGTGTCTTCGATCAGGACGACGCGCTCGCTGGTCTTGGCGACCTCGGCGAGCAGGGCATTGGTGAGCGTGGTCTTGCCCGTCCCGGTTCCGCCGGCGACGAGGATATTGAGGCGCTCAGCGACCCCGGCGCGCAGCGCCTCGGCTGCCGGTGCGGACATGATACCCGCTGCGACATAATCGCCGAGCGAGAAGACGGCAACCGCGGGCTTGCGGATCGCGAAGGTCGGCGCCGCGACCACGGGCGGCAGCAGGCCCTCGAAGCGCTCGCCGCTTTCGGGAAGTTCGGCCGACACGCGCGGCGACCCGGCATGGACCTCGGCGCCGACATGATGCGCCACGAGCCGGATGATGCGCTCGCCGTCGGTGGCTGCGAGCAGGATGCCGCTATCGGTGATCCCTGCGCCGAGGCGATCGACCCAGAGCCGACCGTCGGGATTGAGCATGATTTCGATGACCGCAGGGTCGGCAAGCCATTCGGCAATCGCGCCGCCAAGCGCTGTCCGCAGCATGCGGGCACCCCGTCCCTGCGCCTCGAAACGGACCGGTTCTGCGCCCATGACATTCCCCGTTGGTTGGTCCGGGCAAGGACGCCCGGCTCGACGGGGATGAGTAAGAGACGCAGAGATTCACTATTTTCAACAGAGATTTGCGCGCGTCGTACTGTGGGTAAGAAAGACAGGGAATGGCGTAGGCCGCGATGCGACCAGTTCCGATTCGGCAGCGATTAAATGAAGGTCTGCGGGTTGTGCCGAGCGTAATTTTGACAACAGTGTCAGCATGAGTGATTCGGGGTCGCAGCATTCGGACGAGTTCTCGAGGTGGACGCGCTTGACAGAAAAGCAGCGGGCCTGTCTCGATCTGCTGCTTGAGCGGAAAACGTCCAAACAGATCGCCCGCGACCTCGATATATCGAAGCAGGCGGTGGATTTGCGGCTCACCACCGCACGCGACATATTGGGCGCGACCAACCGCGACGAGACCGCGATCATCTATGCGCGGCTTCGGCAGACCTATGATCGGATACCATGTGATCCGGTCATACTACCGGCAGTTCCCGAACTGGTGCCATCAAACTTTCCAGACGGAGGCCCGCCCAACCTTATGGAATTGCACGACAGTTCCCAGATCTTGGGTCGGCCATCGAGCAACCGCTCTCCGTTCGGGGATTTGTTGAGGCACGATTATAGTTCGGCAGCGCGCGTCTGGATCACTTTGGCAGCCGTTGGCACCATCGTCCTGATCGGAATTGGCGGGCTGTCCATCGGGCAGACGCTCACCGCGTTGATTACTCGCTGACCCCCTTCCTTTGTAGCCGACCATTGCCGGCGCGGATGCCGCGACCGGAACAGGAGAAGTTATGTCCAATGAAATCGAACCAACCGCGGCACGGCTCCAACAGGACGTTACGGCAGCCGAAGCAAGCGTGGATGATACACTCATCACAATTTCAACCCTTATGAGCAGCGTCGTTGCCGCTCGGCGCGACACGTCGGGCGTTCCCGTGGTTAAGGGACATGCAACCATCCGTCGGCTCGCCACGGCGCAACTCGCGCTCGTCGACCTCAGCGGCGACATCCACCGCGTGCATGGCGATCTTGTCGAGATCGGCCGAGAGACGGCCGGATATGATCTCCACCAGGAGTGCCCGAAGGCATCCGACTCGAATGTAGTGCCACTAACGGCAGCAGCCTGAGCCGATTTGACCGGGAGCCATGAGCATGAAAAGAAAGGAGGATGCGCGTAGCAATCTTCCTCCTGATCATGCTCGTGGCTATCGGTTACGCTCTCCGAAAGGGGGGCGGTCCAGAAAGGGCGATGGCGGCGATAGCAACCCTCATGATCGCGTCGGATCAGACCTTGCACCTTTTGATCCCACCGACATATGCGGCACTCGACACCGGCCATCTCGCGATCGACATTTTCGGCGCCAGTGCGACGATGTTTCTGGCGCTAATTGCCTATCGCTTCTGGCCGATGATTGCGGCAGCGCTCCACATTTTGCCACTACTTGCGCACCTCAGCCGCTACTTCGATATCGCGCTGCATCCGGCTGCCTACATGATCATGCAGGTAGCCTCATCTTGGCCGGTGGCCCCGCTCCTAATCGTTGCAACTTGGCGCCACCAGCGAAGGATGACGCAACACGGCAGCGAGCAATCCTGGCGCGGCTCATCGCCGCAATCGAACCCGACAACAGCGAGCTGATTGCCAATAGGCTTCTCGACGAATTTCGAAGCATCGGAAGAATTTGGGCGGCATCGCCCGAAGCACTTTACCGCTTCTTGGGCCGCGGGTCCGCGGTGGTTTCGCTAATTGTTGGCGCGCGCGAAGCCGCCTTGGAAACGATGGAAGGAGATTTGCGCGGGATCGCTATCGACCCGTTTAGTCCAGCGCTCCGTCGCTATCTGATCGCATCGATGGGATCTCTTAACGAGGAAATGCTGCGCATCCTGTTCCTAGACGAATCGCGGAGGCTGATAGCGGACGAACAGCTTCAGCAAGGGACGTTGGCGCAGATGGCCGTTTACCCGAGAACCATTTTTCGCCGCGCCCTCGAGCATAATGCAGCCGGAATCATTCTCGTCCACAATCACCCCAGCGGCGACCCCACGCCCAGCGTGGAAGATATCGAGACGACTCGGCGTCTGGATCAGATCGGGAGGTCGCTCGATATCGCGGTCGTCGATCATATCGTCGTGACCTCGGCCTATGCGCACCACATCGTAAATCGCGACGCCCTCGCCGGAGCCCCGCCAGAAACGTCGTCTTATGCCTTCCGGAGCAGACGCACCGGTTCGCTGGATGACCCTGTCGATTCGGCATACGAAAACGCCAAGACGGCGATGCGCCGCCGTTTGCTCCGCCAGCAGCTGCTCGGCGCACCAGAACTGTTCGGCGATCCCGCGTGGGAAATGCTGGTCGATCTCTTCGTTCACGAATGCGAACGAAAGCGCCTCTCCATCAGTGCGCTGTGCGTCACGTCCTCGATCCCGATGAGCAGCGCACTACGGCTTGCGCAGCGCCTCTGCGACGCTGGCATTACGCGCCGCGTGCCCGATCCGATCGACGGGCGCCGGACTTTCATCCGGCTCGATCCCGAAATTGCCCACCGGATACGCGCCTATTTCGAAGCCGGTGCCGAATGAGCGATGCCGAAGCCGCATCGTCAATGGTCGCGCGCACTCCCCGAATGTTCGGCGGCCGCGCGCACCATCTGCGCCCAGCTCCCGATATAGGCAGCACGGTTTTTATACTGATCCCCGGACTCGGCCGTCATCAGCGCCACGCTGCCCAGCGTTTCGGCAAATTCGTTGGTCGTGCAGACACCTTTTCGCTCCAGCACGCCGCCGAGCGCCGCCAATATTGAACCAACAGCAAAAAGCGCGTCCTCGTCCATGATAAACTCCTTTAATCCGGCAATTAGCGGACCATCGAACTATGGCCTTGGATGGCATCTTTCCCGTCCGGCGCAAAGCGCCAGCGACAACCCAAATTAGGAGCGGCGACAAAGTCGCCATATAATGTGGCCGACGGATTTTGCCGTGCGGAAGAGGAGATATGGTGCCCAAAACGCTCGCTGAGGAATCGCCAGATGGCCGCGTCTTTTTCGCGCCGGGAATTCTCCGCCATTCGCCGTTCGCCAGCGACGTTGCCTATGTCATCGCGCTGTGGGCGCATATCGATGGCGATATTGCGTCGATCCTCAGCCGGATGCTGAAAAGCGACATTGCGGTCGGCACTGCAATGTATCTCTCGCTGGTAGGGGCCGGAGCGCAGCGGGGCGCGCTCGATGCGGCAGCGCAGGAAGCGCTCCCCGAGTGGCAGCAACTGCTGTTCAGGGCGATCGGCTCGATCGCCGAGGATTCGCGCAAGACCCGCAATCATTTCGCTCATCGCATCTGGGGGCATTGCTCCGAACTCACCGAAGCAATCCTGCTCACGCATCCCAAGACCATCGTGAAATATAACATCAGCCACCGCCAGCGCGTGGAGGAACTTCCCGACGGCCGCGGTGTGATCCGGCCCATGCCGATCGATGAGCAGGAAATTTTGGTCTATCGACGTCCCGATTTCGAGGACGCGATCGCGGAAGCGGAGCGAGCGCAAACGCTCTATCGGCTCTTTTACGCCATTGTGTGCGATTCCGGCGAAGGGCCAAAGGCCCAGCTCCTCGCCGACCCCGTTTTCAAGGCCCGCCTCGATCAGATTGCGAAGGGGGCAAGCGCCGAGGCGAAAGCCATTCTATGGATCAAGGCCAAAGAGAAACGGAAGCACTGACCATGCGATACTGGAACACCGGAGACACGCCCACCAATTCGAACCTCAGCTCGATCGAGAATCTCGCGCGACCATGGGCCGGGATCGACGCCGAGCGTCTCCTCGATGTTATTCGCGGAGTGATCCGGATCGAAAAGATGCTGCCGAAGGCGGTGCGTGTGCATTTCAAGCTGCCGCCCCTTTTTGTCGGCGCCGGCCCTTATGACTGGGACGCTGCACGCCGGGATAAATATCATGGCGAACTTTGCGAGGCGCTCAGTGCGGGCCTTGCCGGTGTACAGGCCGACCCAACCCTTGCGAAAGATGGCGGGGCCGATCTCAGCGATCGCCCCCCGACACGGGGTGAAGAGCTTGAGTTCGCCTGCAGGGCCTGGAGCCGCAATCGAACGAGCAGCAATCTCCACGATCTGCGCATCGCATGCAGCGTGCCGGGGATGCAGAGCCGCTTCGACAAGCTGGAGCGCTGGCTGGCCCGAAAACGTCCGGGCTCGTCGCCCCATTCGGTGGAGTATGAGGTCGAATGCGCGCTCGGCGACATCGAGCGCTACGCCGACACCTATCATTCGATGGAAGCAAGCTACCGCTACGCCGAGAGACTGCGCGAGCGCGAGCAGCAGGGCGAAGAGGACTGATCGAAGTCCGGCTTTCCCGGAAATGCCGGGAGATATCCCCAGACGCACCCCCGACTCGTCGAGAAATTGTGATTCACCCTGTTGACAAGCGACTCGCCTGAGGGGCACTCCAGCCCGGAGGGCTTATCCCTCACGGTAACCCGCACGCGCATCTGTAACAGCGCGCCATTTTCGCGATGAATCCGTGAGGTTTATGATGACCGACATGCCCCCTCTCCCGCCCGTAGGCGATCGTCCGATGACTGACCGTGAGGCCGAGCTCGCCCAGTTTATCGCGCTCGTGCAACGGGGCCGCCACAAATCGGCGGTGCTCCTCGAACTCTCCCGAACTCCTTTGGCCAAATATCTGGCTCTCACAATACTGCTGCTAGCGGCTGCCCTGTGCGGTGTCCCCGCGGAGGCAATCAGCTTTCTCTTAAAACTGCGGGCTGGATGAGCCGGTTAAAAGCTTCAATCGGAACCGCTGACGTCGCGCATCAGCTCCGCGGCAAGCTTTGGTCCAGCCTCCATCCTGCGTGACAGGGCATCGACGAAAGCCTCCCACCGCCGCTTCCCGCTGGCCTGCGCGGCCGGCAATGCGTCATCGGGCAAGGGCGCTGTACTCGTGAGCCAGTGCCGGACGAACAGGGCCAGCGCTTCCCCGGACATTTCGCCATGCCATTCGATGCGGTCGAGCTGGCGGCCGATGCGGTCGAGGCGCCGGGTCAACAGCGCTTCGATCCGCTCCTCCTGATCGGGCGAAAGGAACGAGCGTAACGCAGCCTCGAGCACTTCGGTCCGGGTAAGGCCCCGTCGACGGGCCAAGTCCGTCAGGTCGCGCGAGAGGCCGGTTTCGATCCGGAATGTCTGTTTGACATGCGATCGGATCATAGCTGGATCCCGTCGTCGGGATCGAGTGCCGCAGCCCGGGCGCCGCGCGCCATCCGCCGATCCGCGGCGGCACGAAGCCGCGCTGCATCGGCCTGTGCTCCGTCTTCGGCGAAGTCAAACTCGCCGTTGACACTGCGCGGCGGCGGCGGCGCGATCTCTTCATGGACGGGAAGTTCGGGTTCCTGGCGGATGCCGCCATTTGCGGCGTCATCGGCATCCTTCTGCAGCTGCTTCGCGTCCACCGCTTGCTGTACCCGGTCGTCCATCCAGTCGTGGGCGGCGGGAGCGCCGCGGCCCGGCGCGGGGGGCGGCATGACGCGGCCGGCCAGGCGCCGGTCGCTATAGTAGCGCGCCTTCTTGGCCCTGATCGGCGCAAGGCCGGCGGCCATCACGATCTCGTCGTCCGGGGGGAGTTGCATCACTTCGCCGGGGGTGAGGAGCGGCCGGGCGGTTTCGGTGCGCGACACCATCAAATGGCCGAGCCAGGGCGAGAGCCGGTGGCCGGCATAATTCTTCATGGCGCGTTGCTCGGTCGCGGTGCCAAGCGCATCGGAAATCCGTTTGGCGGTTCGCTCATCGTTCGTCGCGAAACTGACCCGGACGTGGCAATTGTCGAGGATCGCATTGCTCTGGCCATAGGCCTTCTCGATCTGATTGAGCGACTGGGCGATCAGAAAGGCCTTGATGCCATAGCCCGCCATGAAGGCGAGCGCGCTTTCGAAGAAATCGAGGCGTCCGAGCGCGGGAAACTCGTCGAGCATGAACAGCAGCCGCTGCGACCGCGCCTTGGGGTTGAGCTCCTCGGTCAGCCGCCGCCCGATCTGGTTGAGGATCAGGCGCATGAGCGGCTTGGTCCGGCTGATATCGCCGGGCGGCACAACGAGGTAGAGCGAGACCGGGCGCTCGCTTCCGATCAGGTCCGCGATGCGCCACTCGGAATGTCCCGTCACCTTGGCGATCACCGGATCGCGATAAAGGCCGAGGAAGGACATGGCGGTCGACAGCACGCCCGACCGCTCATTCTCGCTCTTGTTAAGCAGTTCCTGCGCCGCCGCGGCGACGACCGGATGGACGCGATCTCCCAAATGGCGGGTGGTCTTCATCCGGTGGAGGGTCGCCTCGATCTTGCGCTCGGGGTTCGAGAGAAAGGCCGCGACGCCGGCGAGGCTCTTTTCCTCCTCGGCGTAAAGGACGTGGAGGATCGCGCCGACGAGCAGGGCGTGGCTGGTCTTCTCCCAGTGGTTTCGACGCTCCAGGCTTCCTTCGGGATCGACCAGCACGTCGGCGACATTCTGCACGTCGCGAACTTCCCATGCGCCGCGCCGGACCTCGAGGAGCGGATTATAGGCGGCCGATGCGGGGTTCGTCGGATCGAAGAGCAACACCCGGCCATGCTCTGCGCGAAAGCCCGCGGTGAGCTGCCAGTTCTCACCCTTGATGTCATGGACGATGCAGCTCCCCGGCCAGGTCAGAAGGGTCGGCACCACGAGGCCGACGCCCTTTCCGGATCGGGTCGGCGCGAAGCAGAGGACATGTTCGGCGCCATCGTGGCGCAGATAGGTTCCGGCCATGCGCCCGAGAATGACGCCATCGGGACCCAGCATGTTGGCAGCCCGTATCTCTCGCTCCTGCGCCCAGCGTGCCGATCCATAGGTCTCCGCCCGCCGACGCTCGCGCGCACGCCACACCGACATGCTGATCGCGACGACAACCGACAGCAGCCCGCCCGACGCGGCGATCGCGGCACCGCGGTAGAAGATCGGCGGCGCATAGGCGTCGAAGGCAAACCACCACCAGAAGAAGGCGGGCGGCGGATAGACGGGATAGTCACCGATGCGGAACCAGGGAGCACCGAGCGCCGCCTGAAATCCGAGCGCTTCCGCCGTCGATTGGGTCGCGGTCCAGACCGCCGCGAGGACTATCAGCAGCACCGCGAAGATCTGGCCCCATAATATCCTGTCGCTCATCGTTGATCCTTTCTCAGATTGCGATCCCGCGATTACGGCCAAGGCTCCAGTCGATGCCGCCCGCGGTGGCGGTGCCGGTGACATGCTGCCCGAAGTGCCGGTCGAGCGCCGGGCGCCAGGGCACGAGTTGAAAGCCAAGCCCGTCGTCGATCATCGCGAAGCGCCCCGAGGCGAGCGACACGCGCTCGCGGTAGGTCCCGCTCACCGCGTCGCCGGTGGCCGGCGGGCAATGCGCGAGCCCGGTGCGCGCGGCGATGGTTTCGCAAGCCGCCTCGAGGTCGCGCCGCTTCAGCGTTTCGATGAGATCGGGCGCCAGTATGAGCTTGCCGCTCTGACGGCTCGCGAGGCCTTCGCTCGCGAGAAACTCGGCGCGCGCGGCCATGGCGCGGCGAACATCGATGCCGAAGCCCGAGGTTCCTGCCGTGGGCTTTGCCGCGACCAGTTCGCGGTCGAGCCAGGTTGCACCGCGCGCGGATATCTGGTCGGCAACCGCAAGGTCCGATCGCAGAGCGAGCGAGAGATGCTCGCCGCCGTCGCGTCCTTCCCAGCGCCGCAGTTCGACGATCGCGCCCGGCTTCGCGTCCCCGGTCCATTGGAGGTCGGAGAATTTGATGTGATGGGTCCGTCCATCGGTTCCGTCGACGATGGCGAAGGCGGAGCCGGCAAGCTCGTCGTCGAGGCCGCGAGCGACCAGCCGCCCGACGAGGCCCGATCGCTCCGCCTCGCCGTGAAGAGCGAGCCGCGATGCGTCGAAGGAGAGCCCATGCATGCGCATGGCGCGGTGGACGCCCTTGATGATGTCGCCCCGCTCGCCGAGGTCGCGCAATAGGGTTTCGGCGCGCGGATCGAGCTCGAATATGCCGGGTCCAAGGCGCGTCGCGAGCCCAAGTGCCTCGAGCTTCGCCGCACGTCCGATGAGATGCCGATCGCGGCCGGGCGGCACGTTCGGGTCGGGACGAAGATCGACGATCCCCGTTTCGCCGCCGCGTTCGCGCAGCCGCGCGTCGAGCCCGGTCCAACGCTCCGCGCCCGTCTCCCGCAATAGGCTGGCGTCGATCTCCTGTTCGTTTCGCGGACCGAGTTCGAGAGAGGCGATCTCCGACGCCCGTCCGCGCACGCCTTCCGATATATAGGCGCGGTCGACGACCAGGTCGCTTCCGTCCTCGGCGACGCCGCGCACGAGTATATGGATATGCGGATTGTCGGTGTTCCAGTGATCGACCGCCACCCAGTCGAGCCGGGTCTCGAGATCCTTCTCCATCCGGCTCATGAGATCGCGGGTGAAGGTCCGAAGGCCCTGCAGCTGCTCGGCATCTTCAGGGCTGACGATGAAACGAAAATGGTGGCGATCGTCGGCGCAGCGATCGGCGAAGGCCTCGCGGTCGGCGGCGTCTCCCGACGCATCGAACATCATGGCATCGCGTCCATCGCGGGTGACGCCGTCGCGTTCGAGATAAGCGATATGCCGTGCGAGAGGCGCGGAGCGAAACTGCGCGCCCTTGTGCCGGACGATGCGCGCCATGACCGTCACGCGGCGTTGCGCGGAGCCGCGCCGGATCGTCGCAAGCGCGGCGCGGCCCCGGCCATGCCGACCGGTTCCGCTGCGGCCGCCGCCGCCGCGACGGGAGCGGGTGTAACCCGAGCGGGCGGCTGCCTTGCGCACCTGCGCCGCGAGCCTCTTCCCGCGCCGCGCCGATCCCGAACCAGCATCGCGCCCTCTTCCCGGTCGCACCCGAAAATCATGCTCGTCGCCGCTCACAGCGCCGCTGCCATATCGTAAGCGCTTGTTCTGCCTCGGAAATCCAGAGGTCGATATGGCAGCCCAAGGGGGGTGCCATACGCATAAAGCGCTGTAATCCAACCACAATCTGCCGGCGAGCTGGCAGGTCTTTTATCTTGCCATCCCCCCGAACCCCTTCTGAACGCCAAGAAGAGCCTATCCATGGACCCGCGCACTCCAGCACATATCGCCAGGACGACCATCACCGATTGTTCCCGGAAAGCGGGACGAAGAGGGGCGAGGGTGCAGGCGCGGAATCCGACGGCCCTGCAGCCGCGCCGTCGCCGCGCTGCACCGAAGTTGCAGCCGGCGTGTCCGATCGCTGCTCGGCGAAGAGCGACGCGCTGCGCCAGCTCGGCGGTTCGGCCGACCGCGCCATCGCCGCTGACGGCACAGCCGGCGGACCGAGCGCGGGCGCGATGGCTGCGACATAGGCGACCGTCTCGGCGGGCAAGCCGCGCCGTCCCGCTGCATAGGCGTCGGCGCGGCCGGGGCCCGCATTATAGGCAGCCAGCATAAGGCGAACGTCTCGATATCGGTCCCACATCGCGCGCAGATAGGCCGCGCCGGCGAGGATGTTAGCGCGCACGTCGAAGGGGTCGGACCCGAGACGGTGCTGCGCCGTCAACATCGCCCACGTTGCGGGCATGATCTGCATCAGCCCCATTGCACCGGCATGCGAGAGCGCCCGCGGCTTGCCGCGGCTCTCGACATGCATCACGCGCCATATCCAGACCTCCGGAACGCCGAAGCGTTGCGATGCCTCCGCCACATGGTCGGCATAGGGGTGGACGGCGGCCGCCGGCGCTTCCGCCGGTGCCGCACCCCATGCCCGGTCCGGGGCGTCGCTCGCCGAGCAGAGCAGCAGCAAGGCGAGGCGCACGGCGCGGACGCGCGCCGAGCGAGCCGGACGCATGATGCTCACGCCTGGTCGCGTGGGACGGGGCGCGTCCAGAGGAGATGATATTCATCCTCGTTCTGCGTCGAACGGAGCAGATTGGCGCGCAGCGGAACCGCGAGCGCCGGATCGTCGATCTGCAGGGCGATATAGGAGCCAGCGCGTTCGCTGCGGCGTTCCCAGCCTGCGCCGATCTCCACGCCGGTGTCGGCTTCGACGAGCAGGACCCGCCAGGCCGGTGCATTTTCCGCGTCGTTCGGCTTCGCCGGAACGATCGCGATCATCGCATCGAGCAGCAGCGTCCGGATCTGTCCGGCATAGCCGTCGCCAGCGGATTGAAAGCTTCCGATAATCATGAGGACATATCCTTTCCTTCGGGGGTGAATGCGGAGCGATCGGCGTCACGGCGCCAGCGCAGCGGCGCGCCGGGCGCATCGCGCACGAGCAGCGGGTGCGCGACACCGACGACGCCGGTGTCGGGGAGCGGTCCGAAATATCGGCCGTCGAGACTGTCGGGCGCGGGGTTGAGGAGGAACAGTTCGCCGACGCGCAGGCGGTAGCATCCGAACCAGCGCGGCAGCGGCCGGCCAAGGCGGTCGGCGTCCCGCGCGCGCGCTGCCGGCGCGCCGTCGATCGTCACGAAGGTGCCGCTGCGGCAGACGAGCGCGCCTTCGCCGGCAGCGACATGCTTCAGGAGCGGCACGCCGCGCGGCACATAGCCGCGCACGGCGAGACGCGCCGCGACCGCCTCGGGCGGGTGGAAGAGGATGAGGTCGCCGACCGCGGGCTTGGCGCCGACATCGACGCGGTAGAAGCCGATCGGGACGCTCGGGCTCGCGTTCCAGATGAGGCGCGGTTGCGGCGCGAGCGCAGTCGCGGCGACGAACAGCGCCGCGAAGAGCGTAGCGCTCGCCGCGGTCGCGCGGAGCCAGCGGCGGTTCATGGCGCGATCGCCTGGCGCTGGAGCCAGGCCCGGTGCCGCTCCGGACCATAGGGCCGGAACGGCAGGCCGGCGGCGATGTGGCTGCCGATGTGGCGCCAATGATCCGGCGCCGTCTCGCACGGATCGAGCCCGGCGGCCTCGATCGCATCGATCGCCGAGAGCACCTGCTGGACCCTCGGCCAACCGTCGACTCGGAGCAGGATGTCGCCGCCGGGGCGCACGTATGGATGCGTCGCGAAGGGCGCGCGCGGCGCGGGCGCGGCGATGACCGAGATGCTCGAGAAGATGGTGCCGAAGTCGTTCGCGCCCCAGCGGACGAAACCGAAGACGGCCTCGGGCCGGAAGGAGACGATGCGCGTCCGGCGGCTGACGATGCGCTCGGCGGCGACGCGGCCGAAGCGCAGCCAATGCTCGAGCCGCTGCTCGATCCAGGTCAGCTCGAGGTCGGTGAGACCGCTCGCGGTCGCCTCGACCGGCTGTACGCCGGCAGCGGGCGGGATGTTCTGGGCCGGGCGCATCAGCGGCGGACCGGGCGCGCGGGATGGACGACGCCCTTGCCGGGATCGGACGTCGACCTCTTGCGGCCGATCTCGGCCCAAGCGTCGAGATCAGCGATCGCGTAGACGATCCGCCCGCCGAGTTTGCGGTATTCGGGACCCGTTCCGAAGCAGCGATGCTTTTCGAGCGTCCGGCTCGACAGGCCGAGGTGCAGCGCAGCGTCGGGCGTCTTGAGGTAGCGCGGCGAAATGGGGGTATGCATGTCGCTCAAAAGGGGCCTCCGTTCGCAGCGCCGGGTCCCGTGGCGGGCTCCGGCGGAGAGGCGGCGACATTCGGAAATCGGGATGCGATTTAGGAACGGACAAAGTGACGACGCGCGGAATGTCCCGATCAGGCGGCGCCGAGCAGCTCCTGATAGCCGCCGTCACGCATCGCGACTGCGGCGCGGTGCCAGCGCGCGATGCGGCGGCGCTCGCTCGATCCGTCCCAGTCGGCGGCGGAGAAATCCTGGGCATCGTCAAGGATGAGGGCGGCCGCGATGTCGCGCGCCGAACGCCCCTCGGCGGAGGCGTCGAGTAGCCGCAGCCACTGGATGAGACGCCAGCGCTCGGATGGTCCGGGGGCGCCTCCCCGCAGGAAGCGGTGCGTCGTGACGCCCGCCGAGAGACGGCGCTGTACGGCGAGGCTCACGGCCATCCGCAGCTCGCTGTGCGGATCGGCCGGGTTTACATAGGCGAGCCGTTCATCGGCGAGGAAGCGGCGAAGCCAGAGGCGGAAGCGCCGTCCGTCGGCCACGAACACGAGATGCCACTCCCCCGGCAGGATGATCTCGGAGGCGATATCTGCGGAGGCGATGAGCTCGGCGAGCCGCGGCGCGGCAAAGCCGTCGGGTGCCGGTTCGGCGATGGCGACATGCGCGCAGGCCTCGGGCTGCCAGAGCGCGGGGGATTCGGTGACGGATCGGTCAGGGTCCAGGGCGAAAGACCAACCCCCATTGTCGCGCCAGCCCAGCGAGGCGCGCGGTGCGCCGCCGCGTCGGCGCCAACGCGGCCGAACGATAGGCGCGGCGATAGGCCGGGCTTCGGCGCAGGAACTCCTGCGCGAAATCGGCGCGATCATATGTTTCGAATATTCTCGGAAAATATGGCGATTGCCAATCGACGACCTGATCCATTCGCACCTCCGGCTGATCTTCAGGAATGAAAGCAAAGCCTATCAGCAGCTTGCCCGCATCGGCTGGAACATGGTTAGCGGCATGCAAGGGATCATCGTAACGCATTGCGGCGGAGAATCCCCGCGCGAAAAGCCTCAAAATGAGAGTATCGCCGCCCGGCTTGCGGCCGGGCGGCGTGCTCGATCAGTCCCGCCGCTGGGGACGGGTCCAGACGAGGTCATAATCACCGTCGCTTCCTTCGAAGAGCTGCGCGAAGAAGGGCGCGGTGAAGCTCGGGTCGTCGAACTTGGTCGAAAGATAGGTGCGGTCGTCCTGGCTGGTCTTTTCCCAGGCTGCGCCCACCTCGACGTCGCCGACATAGATGCGGTGGGTCGGAGCGCTGGGTTTGGGATTGTCCTCGGGGACGATGCGAACCGCGTCGACCGAGAGGGCGAGGCTCGCGATTACGCCCCGATATTCGCCCTTCGCTTTCTTGAAGGTTCCGATCTTGGCCATGTTGAAGTCCTTTCCTTGCTTTCGAGCCGCAGGATCGCGGTCTCGATGCGCATCGGTGGCCGGAAAGGAGGCCGCGCCGCAGCCGCAGGCCTGGAGCGAAGCGGAGGACGGCAGCGCAGCGATTTTCTTGGTCCGCGAGGAACGGCGGCACGCCGGGGGAAGAAAATCGGGGAGCGCCGTTGCGGCCAGCGGGCTCAGCGCAGCGGCTTGCCGGCAGATCGCGCAGGGAAGAGACCGTGTTCCTGCGGCGGGAGCGAGGGACTCAGAGGCGGTCGGAAGCGGGCGAAGCGGACGCCGGGATCGCGGGGGCGCGATCGTCGCATTCCCGGTCGCCGACGCCAATTGCATCCACCGAAGACCCGTCAAGTCCCCGGACCGCCGCCACGGCGGCGACGACGGCAGCGAGCAGAGGCAGCATCGTTACCAGCATGCCCTCCGTAGCAAAGAGCCGCACGATCCCGGTCATGCCATAATAGCCTGCGACCCCCGCCGGGAGGAGGAAGAGCATAGCGACACAGGCTCGCAGCAATGTCGATCCGCCGTGCGCGTAGAGGTGCCGTCCAGCAAGATGGAGCAGGAGCCCCGCCAGAAATGCCATCGCAAGGGCAGCGCCAATGCCATAGCCGCGGTCCTGAAGTTCGAAGGCGAGAGCAATGCCGGTGCCAAGCGGCAGAGCGAGGGCCGCCAGCCGGAACAGAAGCCAGATGAGATAGAGGCCTGCGGCAGCGCCGAGGATAAGCATGAAAGTCACGAGCGTCCTCCTTGGGGACGCGCTCTCCACCACCACCACAGCGCGGTCTGCACCGTCAATTTAGCAGACGGCCGCCCGCGACGGAACCGGAACTGGAACCATCGCGGGGCAAGTTTTGCCGGCTCAGCGGTTGAACGGGTCATATTCGCACACGATGTGTTCGGGGTCGCCGTCGAACTCGTCGATGGGCATCACCGCATAGCCTTTTGTCGTTTCGATAAGGACGATGATCGTCATCATCGTGCGGGCGAGGCTCCAGCCGAGCGATTGAGCGGTGGAAAGCGGCATGGGTTTGGCTCCTGTCCTTTCGGAGCGGGACCGTTCCCGCTCGACAGTCGCCCCGCCGGCCGGGGGCGGGCCGCAATCACCGCAGCAAGGCTGCGGCCGCACGCGAAGCGTAGCGGACCCTTTACGGGTTGATTGAAGGAGGCCCGGCTCCGAGCCCAGGGACCAGCGGCTATCGAGAGCGGGTACGGTTTCGCGGGGGGAGAGGCCCTCATGCCTTCCTCCCGGACCATAATCTGCGTGCGCCGTCGTCCCGGCGTGCGCGAAGAACAGGGAGAATGACGCAATGGCGGGTCAGCGCAGTGAGTTCGGATATTATCCGCGGCCGCTCGATATCACGGTCGGACCGGTGTCCATCGCGACCCTTGCCGGTCTCCCGGAGACGGTGGCGGATATCGAGGCCGATCCTGGCCGCGAGGGGAAATGGATCTACGCCCCGCTACAGCCGGTTGCCCATCTCGGTGGCGGCACCAGCGTTCGGCCCTATCCCGCGCGCATCTTCGGCCTGCCGAAGACGCACGCCATCGTCCATGCGACGGCGTCGGAGATTGATCAGGTCGACTTCCATGTCTGGAGCCTGTCCTTTTTCAGCGGCATGCGCTTCACGATCACCGAGGCCGGCTTCCTCGATTCGACACCGATCGAGCCCGGGGTTCTCGTCGACTTCGTGCTGATGGGCGGCAGCCTGCCGAAGTCGATCGAACTCGCCGAAGCCTTCTGGATCGATAATCGCGCAGTTCCGGAGCGAGCGCGCATCTGGGTGGCCGCAGTACACGCCCTCTTCATGAGCCAGAATCCGCAACATCTTCAGTTTGAGCGGTTCACGCTGCTCTACACGGCGCTCGATGCCTGCTTTGCCCTCGCAAAGTCCATAAACCCGCCTCCCAAAAGCCTCACGCATTCCCAGCGCATCGCGTGGATGTGCGACTGGCTGGGAATGCCGGTTCCCGCATGGGCCGATCCCGCGGGCGGTGGCGGTGCGCAAGTCGCCGGTACGCGCAATCCGGCGGTGCATGAAGCGCTCTATATGGGCGAACCGCTCGGCTTTGCGCTGCACGGCGTCGGCGGGGGACCAAACCTCACGCTCGAGATGTCCGGCCTCGTGTCGCGTCTGCTCGTCGCCCTCCTCGGCGCACGAAACAATCGTTACATAAGCTCATCCACAGGCACACGCCAAAGACAGGGACTCGATCTTGGCTGAACGCAGACCGCAGAATTTCGCTATCCGGCCACGCTCGGCGATGTGGGGAAGACGATCGTGACGGAGCCGCAAGGCGTCGCGGGTAGCGACGACAAGGCGGCGGTGCCGAGCGCCAAGGCTGCTCCGGCGGTGCCTGAACGCCAGCATCCATCCATCTTCCACTATCCGATCGACGCCTGCGACGTCAGCGACAAGGCCTCGCTCGAGGCGTTTCGCGATAAACTCCAGCATTGGTCCGAGCTGTTCGAGCGCGATCCCGACGCATCGCTCGCCGGGCAGTTCGCCGACATGATGTGGTTCGACATAGCCTGGCGCACGGCGAACGAGGCGCGGCAATTCGCTGATGACGACGGCACCCGCGGCTCGACCGCGCCACTGATCGCCATGATGCTCGACCGCGGCTATCTTGCCGGACAGGTCATCGCCATCACCCGGCTGCTCGAGAAACCGCCGGCGAACCAGCCGAAGAAGGCCGTGATCTCACTCCCACGGATCGTCGACGAGATGCGCGCGGCGCGCGAGCTCATCACGCGCGAGAATTTCGTGTGCCGCGACGCGCTGCCTTATGATTATGAAGCGTTGCAGGCGGCGGAGCGGGAGCGGCTTGCCGCCGAAATGGCCGCCAATCCAAACAAGGCGCGGCGCGTAAACCTCAGCCTGTCGGGGCCCGAAGGGTTCGACCAGGCGCGTATGGAGCATGAGCTGTTTGACCAGTTATCGGGTGTCGCCCCCGAAGACCGGGCGCGCGGCGACCTGATTGGCGAGGCCTTTTTCGACCGGCTCGACGAGCTGCTGGCAAGCACGCCACTTCCCGAGATCAAGGCGCTGCGCAACAAGAGCATAGCCCATGCGGCCGATGCCTTTTCGCGCGCGCAAGCGGCCGGGCTTCGGTCGGGTCTCACCATCCACGATCTCGACCGAGCCCATTTTCTGCTGTTCGCAGTGTTCCAGACGCTTTCCGTTGTGCTGTTTGGCCTATCGCGCGCGTCGCCGGTCCCGATACCGCAGCATAATATTTTCGAGCATCTCACCGAGCCCTTTCTTGCCGAGAAGAGGCTCGAGGCGATGCGCGGTTTCTGGGACAAGCACATCGGCGAGCGCGAAGGCTGGATGAACGACGGTTTCCACGAGGTCTTGCCCGATAAGAAAGCGGCGAAAAAGGCCCCGCCCGAAGGCGGGGCCTGATCGATCCGTCAGCTCGGCGGGTTCCAGATAAGCACCTTCTTCATCGGGTCGTCGCCGGGCGCGTTCGCGATATTCGCGTAGATCGTGCCGAATTCGGGGGCCGAGAGGGTGACCGAGACATATTCGGTGCCGTTCGACTGCGACGTGCGGGTCCAGCCGGCGCCGACCTCGTAGCCGTTCTTGCGCGCGATCACGCGGAAGTCGGGCTCATTGTCCTTCACCTTGCGGCCGTTCGGGACGATCGCGATCGGCGCGGTGACCAGAAGGGTCGTCAGCGTGCCTTCGAAGCTGCCGTCGGCCTTGACGGTGAGATTTGCGATGGTGGCCATGTCGTGTCTCCTTGGGTTGCTCGGGACCATCCCCGATGGCGCCAACCGAAGGGCCCGCGAGCCGCCGTCACCGAGCGGCACGCGAGGGCGAACCCCCGCAGGGGGTTGACGGCATGAGGCGAGCCGAGGCCCGCAGTCAGGCAGCCAAGGAGGGAGTGGTCCTGCAACCGGAGCATTTGGCCACCATCAGTGAAAGTCATGGCTCCGGACGCGCAGCGCAGGCTCACGGCTATCGGGCCCGCCCCCGTTCCGCGCCCCGTCCCCGCGTCCCGGCGCAATGGGAAGATTGCTCCGCCCGACCTGCCGCAGCATCGCGTCATGATCGGTTATCCGGTCGCAGATGATATGGATGATCTCGCCTTCCTTCTGAACGCGGCCGCGCATCGCGATCATCGACGCCGCCATGACCTGGCGCCGATAGATGTCGAAGCGATCGGGCCAGAGGATGCCGTTGGCGATGCCGGTTTCATCCTCGATCGTGATGAACAGCACGCCCTTCGCCGAGCCGGGGCGTTGCCGGACGAGGATCACGCCGGCGACCTCGATATTTCGGCCATCGCGGATCGAGCCAAGATCCGCGCAGCGGACGATCCCCATCGCGTCCAGCTCCTCGCGCAGGAAACTTAAGGGATGCGCGCGCAAACTCAGTTGAAGCGTGCGATAATCCTCCACCACCTCGCGCCCTTCGGTCATCGGCCGAAGCGCGGTCGGCGGTTCGAGCCCTTCGGGCGAGAAGTTCGCCTCGCGCGCGTCGGCGGCCGCGAACAGCGGCAGCGGCGCCTCGCCGAGGCCGCGGACCTTCCACAGCCCCTGCCGCCGGTCCTCGGACAGACAGGCAAATCCATCCGCTTCGGCGATCCGTTCGATCGCGGCGCGCGGCACGCCGGCGCGCCGCCATACATCCTCGACGCAGTCGTAGGGCACATCGCCGCGCGCGCCGACGATCGCCGCGCCATGGATGTTCGCGAGCGAGCGCACCTGGCGGAAACCGAGGCGCACCGCGAGATAGCGCCCGTCGCTCCTTTCCAGTGTACAGTCCCAATGGCTGTCGTTGATCGAGACCGGACGCACCTCGACGCCATGCTTTTGCGCGTCGCGCACGATCTGCGCGGGCGCGTAGAAGCCCATCGGCTGGGCGTTCAGCAAGGCCGCGCAAAAGACGTCGGGATGATGATGCTTCATCCAGCAGGACGCATAGGCGATTTTCGCGAAGCTCGCGGCGTGGCTCTCGGGAAAGCCATAGCTCCCGAAGCCCTCGATCTGCTTGAAGGTGCGCTCGGCGAAATCCTTGGGATAGCCCCGCTCGACCATGCCGCCGACAAGCTTGTCGTAGAAATGCGATACGCCCCCGGTGAGCTTGAAGGTCGCCATCGCGCGGCGCAGCTGGTCGGCCTCGACTGGCGTGAAGCCGGCGCCGACGATCGCGACCTTCATCGCCTGCTCCTGAAAGAGCGGCACGCCGAGCGTCTTCTCGAGCACGGCGCGAAGCTCGGGCTTGGGGTATTCGGGCTTTTCCTTGCCTTCGCGGCGGCGAAGATAGGGATGGACCATGTCGCCCTGGATCGGACCGGGGCGCACGATCGCGACCTCGATCACGAGGTCGTAGAAGCATTTGGGCTTGATCCGCGGCAACATCGACATCTGCGCGCGGCTCTCGATCTGGAAGACGCCGAGCGTGTCGGCCTTCTGGATCATGCCATAGACCGCCGGGTCGTCGTCCTGCAGGTCGGCCATACCCACATCCACCGCCTTATGCTCGCGGAGCAGGTTGAACGCCCGGTTCATGCAGCCGAGCATCCCCAAGCCCAGCACGTCGACCTTCATGAATTTGAGGAGGTCGATATCGTCCTTGTCCCATTCGATGATCTGGCGGTCCTCCATCCGCGCCGGCTCGATCGGCACGAGATCGTCGAGCCGCTCTTCGGTCAGCACGAAGCCGCCGGGATGCTGGGAGAGATGCCGCGGCGTCCCGATCAGCTGCCGCGCGAGATCGAGGGTAAGGCGGAGCCGATAATCTCCGGCGTTGAGGTTGAGCTCGGCAATGCGCTCCTCGGGGATGCCGTCGACCGACCAGCCCCAGACGAGGCCGGTCAGCATCTTGGTGAGGTCGCGCGGCAGGCCGAGCGCCTTGCCGACCTCGGCGACCGCGCCGCGCGTCCGGTAGCGCGTCACGACCGCGGTCAGCGCGCTGCGGTGACGGCCGTAGGTGTCGTAGATCCACTGGATGATTTCTTCGCGCCGCTCATGTTCGAAGTCGACGTCGATATCGGGCGGCTCCTTGCGTTCGCCCGACACGAAGCGCTCGAAGAGCAGCTCGTGCTTGATCGGGTCGATCGAGGTCACGCCGAGCAGGAAGCAGACGCAGCTGTTCGCGGCCGACCCGCGGCCCTGGCACAATATGCCGCGGCGCCGGCTCTCGGCGACGATCGAATTGACGGTCAGGAAATAGGGCGCGTAACCGAGCTCGCCGATCAGGCGCAGCTCATGCGCGATCTGTTTCCGAAAGGCAGGCGGCACGCCGCCCGGAAACATCCGGTTCGCACCTTCCTCGGTCAACGCCGCCAACGCTTCCTGCGCGGTGCGGCCCTCCATCACCTGCTCATAGGGATATTGGTAGCGGATCTCGGCAAGGTCGAAGCGACAGGCTGCCGCGATGTCGGCGGTCGCCGCGATCGCGTCGGGGAACAGCGCGAAGCGCCTTTCCATCTCGGCCGGGCTCTTCAAGGCCCGGTCCATGAAGCGTTCGCGCTTGAACCCGAGCGCATCGACCGTCGTCTTCTCGCGGATCGCGGTCAGCACGTCCTGCAGCGGGCGCCGTTCGGGCGCATGGTAGAGGATGTCGCCGAGCGCGACGCTCCGCACCGCCACTTCCTGCGCCAGCGCATCGAGCGCGCGAAGCCGCGCGAAATCGCCGGGCCGGCGGCGCAGCGCGAGCGCGAGAAAGGCGCGCGGGCCGAAGGCGCCGCTGAGCTCGGCGAGATCGAGCCGCGCCCGTTCGTCGGCTTCACCGGGCAGGAGGATCGCGACGAGGCCCTCGGCCGAGGCCGCGACGTCGGGCCAGTCGAGCCAGCAATTGCCCTTGCCGCCGCGCCCCTTGCCCAAGGAGAGCAGCCGGGTCAGCCGCGACCAGGCCGCGCGGTCCGTCGGATAGAGGAGGATCGAGCGACCGTCGCGAAGGTCGACGCGCGTCCCCGCGATCAGCCGGACGCCGGTTGCTTCCTGTCCCGACAGACCGCGCACCATGCCGGCGACGCTGCCCCGGTCGCAAAGCCCGAGGGCCGAATGGCCGAGGGCAGCGGCGGCCGCGAACAATTCCTCGGGCGAAGAGGCCCCCCGCAGAAAGGAAAAATGGCTCGTGGCGTAGAGTTCGACATAGGTCGTAACGGGGTCCGTCATCCGAACACGCCGTGCATGTACCAGCTGAGGTCACCCGTCTTGTCGGTGATCGCGTCGCCGCGGCGGAAGAGCCAGAAGCGCTCGCCGCTTGTCGCCTCGACCCGGAAATAGTCGCGAACCGCCCACATCTCGCCCGGGCGGCGCCACCATTCGCCATGGATGCGCTCGGGGCCATCGCCTGCGACCACCGCATAGCTCCGCCCGCGCCACGCGAAGCGGCGCGGCGGATGGTCGGGAAGCAAGGCGACGACGCCCGACAGCGCCTCGGGCCGCGCGAGCATCCGGATCGGCCGCGGCCAGACGGGCCAGCCGGCAGGCTGGGCCAAAGGCCCGGCGCGCACGATCGCGCGCTCGGGGACATCGCTTTCGATCGCGGACAGGCGGAACAGCGCGGCATCGCCGGCGCGGCCGGCCAGCGCATCGACGAGCGGAGCGAGGTCGGGCGCCTGGCGTGCCGTGTTGAGCACGGCGGCGATCGCCTCGGGCGCCAGCGCTTCGACCTGCGGCGCCGCGAGAACCATCGTCTCGATCCCGAGCCCCGGCTCGATCCGGTCGATCCGGAGCCTGAACAGGCGCAGCAGATGTTTCGCATCGCGCGTCGCGCGCGCCGTGCCGACGGTGACGAACTGCGCGCCCATGTCGAGCCGGTCGCAGCGCAAGACGAGGCTCCGCACGCCGAGACTGCGCTCGCGCAGCGCGAGCACGAGATCGCCGAGCAGGTCGGCGATGACCTGCTCGATCGCCTCGGCGGTCCCGATCGGCTCGAGCAAGGAACGGCGCGCCTCGGGCATGTCGAACGGGACGACGGGCACGATCGGCTCGGGTACGAACCCTCGCGCCTGGTCGAGCCGCTCGACCGCGCCGCGCCCGAGCCGCCGGGCCAATGGCCCGCGCGGCATCGGATAAAGATCGGCGATCCGCTCGATCCCGAAGCGCGCCGCCGCGGCGAGCGCCTCCGGCGCCAGCCGGAGCGCCGCCAGCGGCAAAGGCGCCAGCGCCTCGCTCTCGCCTCCTTCCGGCAAGATCCGCACGCCCGCGCCGCCATCGCGTGCGAGCGCGTGAGCGGCGCCGGGCGTGCCGGCGATCGCGACACGCGCGGTGAAGCCGAGGCGCCGTAGAAAACCGAGCAGACGCGCCGCGAAACGCTCTTCGCCGCCGAAGAGATGCGTCGTGCCCGACAGGTCGAGCCACAGCCCGTCGATGCCCGACACTGCCGCCGTCGGCGTCCAGCAGCGGGCGGCGTGGAGCGCAAGGCGATCGAGCCACGCGCGATCGGCGTCGGGTGCGGCATCGAGTATGTCGAGATCGGAGACCAGCGCGCGGGCATGGGCGGCCGCCATGCCGGGCACGAGGCCGAGATCGAGCGCCGCCGGACAGGCGGCGGTCACGACGTCGCGCTGGCCGGTTCGCGCGACGACGATCGTCGGACGGAGGCCCCAGAGCGGCGGCAGCGGCGCAGCGATCCCGCCCGACGTCCCGTCGTCCGAGCGCAACGCCCGGAACACCGGTGCGGCAGCTTCGCTCCGCCGTCCGAGCTCGCGCATCGTCGGTCGCTGGTGCGCCGGGAGGGCGTCGAGCGACGGCTCGCCGGAGTGCGTGCCTTGCGCCCAGCGCGCGCCCGGACGCCAGCCGCCGCCGCGCGGCACCGAACAGGTGCCGGGATTGTCGTCGACAGGCTCGGGGAAGCGCGGACCCGCCCGCGCCCGATCAGGCGGCGTGCCCGAATGCGACGGTGTCCGTTCTGCCCGGCGCAACCGCTCGATCGGCAGTTGCGGCAGGAAGAGCGAGGCGACCCTGGTCATCGCACGCCTCCAGTTCGAGGGAAAAAGGCGGCCCGCCGCGCTGCCGGACCAGCTCGACATTCCAGCGCCCGCGCCCGACGCCGGGCGAGGCGAGGCGGCCCGACGACAAGGTGCCGATGCGCCAGCGGGTCATTGCGAGCGACGGATCGGCGAGCGGGCATTGGCCATAACGCCGGTACCGGCGATAGAGGATCATCGGCGTGTTGCCCTCGGATGCTGCCAGTTGCAGCCGGCGCGTCGCGGTCTGATCGGCCGCTTTCACTTCGGCAACGACGCAGGCGAGCGAACCGTCGCGCAGCGCGTCCTCGCACAGCGCCAGCAGTTCCTTGTCGGTCCTGCCTTGAGCATAGAGCACGCGGTCCGGACCGAGCCCCGCCTGTTCGAGACCGGGGGCATAGAGATCGAACCGCGTCAGCGCCCAGAGCGCCGACACGTCGGGCGCCGCCGCGAAGCGCGACGCGATTCCAGCCGCGAAGAGCGTTGCCGCAGCGTCATCGCTCCAGCTTGCCGAGGCGCCCGTGACCTCGTGCAGGCCTGCGCCATCGAGCCCGCCGCCAGCGAGAAGATGATCGACCGGCCCGACGCCGAACGGCAAGACCGGCCCGCGCGAGGCGGCTACACGCGCCACCGCCGCGCGAAGCACGTCGATATCTCTGGCACTTGGCCGAGGTGCAGATTGGGGCGTCGTGCTCATGGGAAATATCGACTCAAATGTTCCCTTTATGTTCCACCGAGTCAAAGGGCGCGTCAAGCGGGCCGCGACGAACCGCCGGGAATCGGTGCGCGCCTTCCGCCCGGCCTCTGTAAAAGCGAAACAAATTGGGCTCATGATCGTGACGGCTGCGTCCTGCTGACGGAACGAGGATCGCCGCCAAAGCATTGGAAGACCGGTGACGGACCTATTGCGAGGCGAATCATGCGTGAGAATCACAGCCGCTATTCCACCGTCTCGATCGTCCTGCACTGGACGATCGCCATCCTGATCATCGCCAATGCCACCTTTGGCGGCTGGATGGAGGACGCCTCGGACAGCGAGAAACTTGGCTATTATCATCTGCACAAATCGGTCGGGATCACGATCCTCGCGCTCAGCATTATCCGGCTCGGTTGGCGCTTCGGCCATCCCTGGCCGGCCTTCCCCGGCGGCATGCCGTCATGGGAACGGATGCTCGCGCGCACGACCCATGTCCTCTTCTATGTGCTGATGATCGGCGCCCCGCTTCTCGGCTGGGCCGCAGCGTCGGCGGGCGGGGCGCCTGAAGTGCCGCTTTACGGCGCCGTGCCCGCGCCCAATCTTCCGCTACCGCTGAACGAGGATCTCGCCGAAGAGCTCGGCGACATACACAAGCTGATGGTGAAGGCCATTTACGTCGTGCTCGCGCTGCATGTTCTCGGCGCGCTCAAGCATCATTTTTTCGACAAGGACGAAGTGCTCCACCGGATGCTGCCGCTGTTTCGCAATCCGCGCGGCTGACACGCGTCGGCGTCACGGCATGCTGTCGTCGCGGCTGAGCAGGCCGAGGGTGCGCTCATCGCGCTCGCCGCCGAACCAGCGGATGAGCGCGGCGGAGAAGAGCGGCCGCCGGCTCACGGCCTCGAACAATGTCAGCGATGAACGCAGCTTGACGGCGTCGACCTCGCCGAAGACCGCCACCGGGTCGCTTGCCGGCAGGTCCTGGATCGCTTCGACGCATTCGGCATAGCGCGCGCCGAGAAGCGGATGGGCCAGATAGGCCCGCGCCTCATCGGCTCCCGCGAGACCGTAGAGCTTCGACGTCGCGCTTCGGCCAAGGCCTGCCAGCTGCGGGAATATGAACCACATCCAGTGCGAGCACTTCTTGCCGCGGCGAATCTCGCCGAGCGCGCGCGGGTAGATTTGCTCTTGCGCGGTCACGAACAGATCGAGTCCCTCTTCGTTCGTCATAAGGCAAGAGCGCCTTGTGCAGGCGGCTTACCATATACCTGCGTCACCTCGAGGCTGCCTTCGGGAAGCCATTTCAATATGTCCTCGGCCGGAACGCGCGGATCGAGCCAAGCGGCCCATTGATCGCGTGGCAGCGGAATGATCTGGCGATGGTGATAGGGTGCGATGTCGGGACCTGCGTCCATGGTCAGGAGGCTGAAGGCTTCGCCGACATGGCTGTCGCGCCAGACGCCGGCCATGCAGAACCAGCGATGGTCCTTCAGCGTGAACAGCCACTTGTCGAGCCGCTTCTGCGCAGGGTCGGTGGGATCGGTGAACTCATAGAAACCGTCGCAGAGGACGAGGCATCGCTGCATGCCGAGATCGCGGCGCTCCGAGCGCACATTATAGACCGGTTTGCCGCCCTGTCCGGGCCAGCTCCAGCGCCGGTTGACGAGCGATCCGGCGGCGGCGCCGTCGCTGCTCTTCACGATCGGCGCTGTATCGGTGATGCGGACATCCTCGCGCGCCGGCACGTTCGGTGCGCCCTCGGGCATGTCGATCTTGATCTGGAGGTTGTCGAAGTCCTCGGCGATCGACGCGATGTCAATTTCGAGCCGATAATCATTGCACATGCGCGTCGGCCCCCTCGCCCTTGCGACTCAACATCGTTCCCATTATGTTCCACATATGGGTATCGCGCCAACCCCTTTCGATCCCGACGCCCCGAGCGGAGGCGTGCAAGCGCTCGTCCGGCGCAATCCCGACAATATGACCGAGATCGAAATGGTCAAAGCGGTTTGGGGTTCCGACCCGCGGTTTAGCGACGGGATCAATTATCGTTTCGTGCGCGCCGAGGGCCGCGCCTTCCCGGCGCGCCGCTGCCTGATCCCGGCGTCCGAGTTTCGCATGGGAACCGGCGATCACCGCTACCGGGTGACGCTCGACAGCGGCAATTTCTTCTATCTCGCCGCAGTGTGGGACCCGCCACTCGCCGACTGGCCGCTGTCCTACCGCATCCTCACCATCCCGGCGGGCGCCGATGTCATTCCCTATCAGTCGCGCCACGGCGTGATCATCCAGCGGCGCGACGCGAACCATTGGCTCGACGGCAGCCTGCCGAACGAGCTGCTGTTCGAGGAACCGCCGCGTCGCACGCTGTTCGTTGAGCCTTTGCGCAAACAGGCGGAACTTCCGCTCTAGGTCATGATGTCGCCGGCCCGCAGGGCCCGAACAACCGCACTCTTGGCGAGCCCGCAGCGGGGCGGCGTGCGATGCGCTCCCGTGCCTAGCCGCCGCCCCGCAAGGATAGCGAGCCGAGTGTGCCGCGCGGCCAAAACAAAAGTGCGACCCCTGGCCGAGCCTGCGAGGCCAGAGCGCGCTCATCAGATGCCGCGCCCGACATGCCGCCGCGCGGCCGTCCCGCCGGGCACGCCGGCGGGACGTACCGGCTCAGCCGTTCAGACGATCCTTGACGGCCTTCGCGGCGCCGAAGGTCAGCTTCTTCGAAGCCGCAATCTGGATGGTTTCGCCAGTCGAGGGATTGCGGCCTTCACGCGCGGCCGATTCCTTGACCTTGAACTTGCCGAAGCCGTTCACCGAGACTTCGTCGCCCTTGGCGGCGGCGTCGGTGATCGCAGCGAAAACGGCATCGACAGCCTTCTTCGCATCGGCCTTGCTCAGACCAAGTGCGGTTGCGACGCTGTCCGACAGTTCGGCGTGGTTCATAAAATCATCTCCTTGAGCGGCCGGAAGGATCCCGGCCGGGCGGGCGCTATAGCGCCGCGGACGGATCGGCGCCATCTGCGCCGCGCCAAGGCGCGGCACGGCGAGTTGCACTCGGTGGCGGCGTGCGGCAGTAGCGGCGGATGCTTCCCCACCGCCTCATCGCATCCGCCCTGCTCCTGCTGGCTGCCGCCTGCTCGCCCGCGACCTCCGCACCCGCGAACCCGTCTGCTCCATCGAAACCGCTCAAGCTTGCGAGCTGGAACCTGGAATTTCTCGCCGCGAGGAACGGCGAAGGCTGCAACCCCAGGGATGACAGCGATTATGCCGCGATGCGCCGCATCGTCGACGACCTCGACGCCGATGTGATCGCCTTTCAGGAGGCCGAGAATGAGACCGCCGCGGCGCGGGTCTTCGACCCCGCCAAATATGTCGTGATCATGGAAGCGCGGAAGGGCGCGCCGGGCGGCACCTGCGGCGGCAAGTTCCCGTCGCAGACGGTGATCCGCCAAGCGGTCGGTTTTGCGATCCGCAAGGATATGGCCTTCGATCGCCATGCCGATGTGACGTCGCTGATGCGCGGCAACGAACAGCTTCGCTCGGGCGTCGACATCACGCTCCGCCCCGAGGGCCGCACACCGATCCGCCTTCTCGGCATCCACCTCAAGTCAGGCTGCTTCTCCGGGAACGAGGCGAAGGCCTGCCCCATATTCCAGGACCAGACTCCGGCGCTCGAAGCCTGGATCGACGCGGCCGCCGCCGGGCCCGAGCGCTTCGCGGTGCTGGGCGACTGGAACCGGCGGCTCGCGCTTCCCGGCGACGCGATCTGGACTAAAATCGACGATGGCGATCCGGCCAACGCCGATTTGATGCTCGCCGACGCGGGCCAGCCGCCGGCCTGCGATCCGCGTTACGACAGTTTCATCGATCATATCGTGCTCGACCGGCGCGCCGCCGCCGACCGGACGGGGTTCAGCGAAACGCTCTATGCGCCCGGCGAGAAGCATTATTCGGACCACTGCCCGATCGCGGTCACGCTGCGGCGATAGAAAAATTCCGGGCCTCGAAGTAGCCCACGGAACCATCGCGCGCCCGGCACGTTTCACTTACCTGTCCAGACGAAAGAATGGCAGAATTTGATCGCATCTTCGGATGCAATCTAGGGAAGCCCCGCTGCAGCGATGTAGCGGGGCTTACCATTTCCGCTCCGCAGATATGCGGGCGCCATGCCGCAGGCGAGAAGCCAAGCGGCCCGACGATCATTCTGCGTCAGGCACGTCCTCGACACTTTCCCGACCGTCGTCATCAGGAAGGGGAACCTGCTCCGGAACTTGCTCGGGGCCGGTCGGGGGAGAATCGGGATGCGGGTCGGGCGGTGCGCTTGCCATGACAGCTCCTATGGACGTTGCCACTGGGAAACGGCCGGCAAGTCCTGCGGTTCCGGCGAGCCCGAGCCGCCCTGCGATCAGGCCGCAGGCCCCGGCACAAAATAGATCCAAAATGGTTTGATCTGGCGGCGGCACTTCCGTTTCCCCCCTGTTGACGATAGCGTGCCGCGCCATGACCGTGGGGGAAGAGGAATCGATCGGACCGGGATCGTTGTGGCTGCGATGGGATCCGCACGTCCACGCCCCGGGCACGATCTTCAACGACCAGTTCAAGGGCGATTGGGAAGCCTATCTTGCCGCGATCGAGGGTGCGACGCCGGCGATCCGTGCGCTCGGTATTACCGACTATTACGGGCTTGAACTCTACAAGGAGGTTCGCGCGCGCAAGGAGCAAGGTCGCCTCAAGGACTGCGACCTGATCTTTCCGAATATCGAGCTTCGGTTCAGCGTGGGAACCGCGCGGTCGTGGATCAACGCCCATCTGCTCGTCTGCCCCGACGATCCCGATCATATCGAGCAGCTCACG
This sequence comes from Sphingopyxis sp. GW821-FHT02C12, assembly GCF_059421785.1. Classification (NCBI taxonomy): domain Bacteria; kingdom Pseudomonadati; phylum Pseudomonadota; class Alphaproteobacteria; order Sphingomonadales; family Sphingopyxidaceae; genus Sphingopyxis; species Sphingopyxis sp. GW821-FHT02C12. The sequence continues at coordinate 1,015,586 of NZ_JBWKVQ010000001.1, read as the reverse complement.
CGCTTCCTTCAGCGCCTGACCTTCAAGACCACGACCGACACCTTCGCCTGTAATCCTTCGGAGCTGATCCGCCTGGGACGTTCGCTCAATTCCGAGCTGACCGATGATCGTTCAGCGCTTCGCCACGGCTCCGAACAATTCAAGGTAAGCTTCGATCAGCTCCGTGAAGAATATAAGGGGATGAGCTGGGCGCAGGAGAATATCCTGATCGCGGTCGCCGGCGCGAAGGGCGATGGGACATCGGGACTTCAAGATGGCGCAGACCAAGCTTTGCGCCAGCAGATTGAACATTTTGCTCACATCATGTTCGCGTCGAGCCCGGCGCAACGTGAATTTTGGCTCGGCCGAAAAACCAGTCGCGAGCATATCTGCGAGACCTACGGCGGGCTCAAGCCCTGCATGCACGGCAGCGACGGGCATTCTGTGGAACGAACGGGCGCGCCCGATGGCGACCGCTATACCTGGATCAAAGGTGCGGCGACATTCGACGGACTGAAGCAGGCCTGCATCGATCCCGAGGGCCGCGCTTACGTCGGGACCGAGGCGCCGCCCGCAGCTGCGCCGTCTGAGACGATCCACCGTGTGACCCTGACGAATGCGCCGTGGGCCCCCAATTCGGTGATCGATCTCAACCCGGGCCTCGTCGCGATCATTGGTGCGCGCGGGTCCGGCAAGACCGCGCTGGCCGACATGATCGCAGCGGGCTGCGATGCCCATGCCGACCAGCTCCCTATGCAGTCTTTCCTGGTTCGGGCGAGCGAATATCTCGACGATGCGACGGTGAAGCTCGATTGGGGCAATGGCGTTGTCACCGAACGCGGCCTCGATAATGCCGCGGCGGCATGGGACGGCTACGCCCGCGCTCGATACCTGACACAGCAGTTCGTGGAATCGCTCTGCTCACCGGAGGGAATGACCGATGGCCTGCTGTCGGAAGTCGAGCGCGTGGTCTTTGACGCCCACAGCCCGACCGAGCGAGAGGGCGCGGTCGATTTTGCGGACCTTCGCGACCTCAAGGCAGCCCGGTTCCGCGAGGCGCGACGCCGCGAAGAACAGAAGCTCGAGGAATTGTCCGACCGGATCAACATCGAGCTCGAGAAGCAATCTCAGATCGTGGCCATTCGGAAGCAGGTCGACGAGAAGAAGCTCAAGATCACCCAGCTCACCGAGGACCGCGGCAAGCTTGTCCGCAAAGGCAGCGAGGACCGGATCAAGCGCCTCGAGGCCCTGACCGAGGCGGCAAACGAAGTGCGCGCACGGGTTAGGCGCCTGACCAATCGCGAGCAGAAGTTGCTACTCGTCCAGGACGAGGTTTCGGACTTCCGGACCCATCAGGCGCCCGAAAATCTGCGCGATGCGCAAGAGCGCCACAAGGATGCCGGCATAGCCGGAGAGGCGTGGGACCCGTTTCTGACGCAGTACAGCGGCAATGTGGACGGCATCATCAACGACAACCTGTCCTCCACCCGGAAGAACCGTGACGGGTGGCGCGGGATCGATATCGCAATCACCGATCCAGCGACCCCGCTCATCGCCGACGATGCCGATCTGACGAGACTTCCCCTTGGCCGGCTCGATGCGGAAATCCGGCGGCTCGGCGATATCATAAACGTCGACAAGGAAACACGCGAACGGTTCAATTCCCTGTCGACGAAAATCACGACCGAGACCGAATTGCTCTCGGTCCTGCAGGACAAGCTGAAGGACTATGAGGGCGCAGAGGAGCGCGCCAAGGGCCTGCCTACGGAAAGGCAGTCAAGCTACCGGCGGATCTTCGAAGCGGTGTTTTCGGAACAGCAGGTCCTCAACGACCTTTACGCACCCATCCGGGCGCGAATGGACGAGACGGGCGGGACGCTCGGGAAGCTTGCATTCACCGTCACCCGCCGAGCAGACATGGCGGAGTGGGCAAAGCGCGGCGAGGATCTGCTGGACCTTCGCCGACAGGGCCCGTTCCGCGGCGAGGGCAAATTGCTCGAGGCCGCGAATGACGAGCTTCGCGGCGTTTGGGAGAGTGGGACCGCCGAAGAAGTGACCGAGGCGCTCAAAGACTTTCGCCAAAAATATCAGAAGAGCTTCTTCGAACATGCTCTCGCACAGCGCAGCGATGCCGCCGCATTCCGCGGCTGGCTCAAGCTGTTCGCGCGCTGGCTCTATGGCACCGATCATATCGAAGTCCGGTACAGCGTCGATTATGATGGGGTCGACATCCGCAAACTTTCGCCGGGCACGCGCGGCATCGTACTCCTGCTGCTGTACCTCGCGCTCGACAACGCAGATGAGCGGCCGCTGATCATCGATCAGCCCGAGGAAAATCTCGATCCCAAGTCGATCTATGATGAACTCGTCGGCCTGTTCCTCAAGGCCAAGGCGAAGCGCCAGGTCATCATCGTCACGCATAACGCCAATCTGGTGATCAACACCGACGCCGATCAGGTCATCGTTGCATCGGCCGGCCCGCATCCGGGGGATGGCTTGCCCGAGATCGCCTATGCGAGCGGCGGCCTCGAAGATGCACCGATCCGCAAGATGGTCTGCGACATTCTCGAGGGCGGGGAACATGCGTTTCGCGAGCGCGCACGGCGCCTGCGCGTTCGCCTGGAGCGTTAGTCTCGATATTTTGCACGGGCTCAAGGGGGAGCAAAACCAATGAGGAAAATCATTCTGGCTGCGGCGCTGATCTGCGCGCCGGGACTGGCGCAGGCGCAATCGGGCTGTGCAGCCTATACGGGCACCATGGTGCAGCCCCAGACCTTCGACCAGGCTATCGCGTCCATCAAGCCCGTCGCGCCGAAGGACGAATTCGAGACCAGCGATGCATACCGCGCCCGGCTCGCAGCAGCGGGCGGCTCCGGCCCCCTCATCATCTCGAAGAAGATCGAAGGCGCGGAATATCTGGCCTATAATGCCGATCTCGGAGCCTTCGAGGTGAAGTCCTACCTGTTCGACAATACGAACTTCAGCGCTTGGGACACCTTCTATTATGCAAAAGTCGAAAGTCCGAAGGCCAGCACCCTCAGCAACCTCGACGTGACGATTTCGAGCAGCGAGGTCACGACCGGCACCTATTCCGCGCAGAATGGCTTCGGGGCGAAGGCCACCATCAGCAAGATTACCCGGACCGAGAACGCGATCTTCGAGGGTGAACCGGCGCGCTATGGCGAAGAGCTTTTCATCGCCAACAAGGGTGGGGTCATCGGGACCATCCCCATGAGCGTCGCCGAAGCGCAAGCCTTCAAACCCCAAGCCAAGATTGCCTTTGTTGTCGTGCCGAAGCTCCCGAATGTCGTTCGCGCCACCTACCCCTATGGCAAGACGACGATCAGCAATCCGACCGATATCACGGTGAATTCGACGGTCCTGGTCGCCGACATTCAGTGCGGCCTGCTCATGGACGGGACGAACAAGGTCGTCGCAGCCTTCACGACGCGATGACCGCGTCAGAAGATCCCGGAGACAATTCCGGTCATAATGCGGCCGATCACCGCGCGGAGGATGAGGCAGAACGCCCACAGCCGCCGGTCGACGAACTCCTCGTTCTCGACGAGCGCCAACTCATCCGGATCGAGGCCGTACACAGGGGTTTCCTCTACCAGCATCTTTTCGCGGCAGCGTGCCTTCTCCTCGCGGGAAAGGCGGGAGCCGAACATATCATCGTCGAGCGGGACGAGGACATTGAAGTCCAGCTTCCGGACGCCCGTATCTATGCGCAGGTCAAAACGCGGCAGGACGTCCTCAATCCCAGTGATATTTCAGGAGCACTAGAGCGTTTCGAGGACATACGTGCGGATCATCAGAACGGCCTGCGAGCTGGCGACGCGAGATTCGTGATCGCGACGAATGCGCCTCCGTCGCCAGCCCTGCTCAAGAAGATTGCCGCGGATGACTGGCCTGACGATGTCGAGCTGCATTGGCCAGGCGGTCCTGAGCCCTCCGACAATTGCCTGCCTCGACCTGCCGACAATGTTGCCGGTATGGCTGCATATTGCTCGGATCTCGCGGCGCAGCTGCCATTCGGGTTGCTCAGGCCGGAGACGCTGACCTGGAAGCTGGCCGCCATGGTCATGCTCGCATCCGCTGGCACGCCTCCGCGCGAGGATCACAGTTTTTCCCGCGAGGAATTGCCGGACCTGTTCGAGCAGCTCGTGGTCCAGATGCAGCAGCTTCCGGCGCCGCCCCCGGTGTACCGCGCCCAGGTCGACGAACCCGCCCTGCTAAGTGACCAGCCCGTCCGCATCATAGCGGGACTTTCGGGCTCGGGGAAAACCGCCTGGATGGCCGAGGCCGCGGTCCATGCTGCGCTCCCGGTCACCTATCTCGACGTTGGGGACACGCCGGGACCCGCGCTCGCGTCAGCGGTAGCGCGCGAAGTGGCGGCGAAGATGTTCGGTCGCTCCAACGACAAGCTCGGCGAAATTCTTCTGCCGGGCGCGAGCGGATTGGACATGGTGAGCGCGCTGAGCATCAAGCTCGGCGAAGACGGCCTTCACGCGGCTGTCGTCATCGATAACAGCCACCGCATTCCCGCGGCCGATATAGAGGCGCTGGTAGCACGGGGCCCCAATCTCCGATTTGTCCTGCTGAGCCAACCGGGTCGGCACATCGCCGAACTCGAAGCAGGACTAGATATTCAAGCCGAGACTCTGAACGGCTGGGACGAAGACACTATCGCGGCGGCAGTTCAAGATGCTGGTTGCCGTGCCGATTTCGGCGATTGCGAGCGGCTATCCAGAATTACCGGAGGCCTGCCATTTTATGTACTCAATGCGGCGACGATCGCGGCGCGCGAATATGGCGGCGACATTAGGGCCTTTTGTACGGATATCGAGCAGCAGACCAATATCGTCGAGACGGCTCAAGAGATTATCCTGAGGCGCGCGTTCGAAGGCTTGCCGCCGGTCGACAGAGAAACGATCGCGGTCCTGAGCCTCGCCGATGTCGCGCTCTCACGGGACGAAGCCAGTGCCTTGCTTCAAGCCGCATGCGACATCGACGCGAAGGCGGCCACGGCCCGGTTGCGCGCGCTTCCCGCAACGGGTGCGCTGGAATTATTCGGGAATAGCGGCCTAAAAATTCACGACGCGGTGAGGATACTCGGCAAAGCGGACGTCTCGGCAAAGGGTCAGGACTTCGAGCAGAAAGCCTTGGGCTCGCTGCAGCGGGTCATCGTAAGCTCGATCCGGACCAACTGGAGCCTCGCGAAGTTAGGACTGCTCATCCGTCTGTTCGGGCTTCTCGGTCAGGCGAGAATATTGGTGCAGTTTGCCACAGACGAATTGTTCCACGAACTCGGGGTCTGGCCGGAAATCGAACCCTATCTGCTGACGATCGCGGCCGATCCGAACGGAGATGCCGAGACAAGGCTGTGGGCGCTCGACGGCCTGGTCTTCAATGATCTGCGCGAGGGAGATTATGAGGCCGGCCGGGAGCGGGTCGACGAGATGGAATCGCTGCTGAGGGCGAACGAGCTCGGCGACGAGGAGTGGATGGCCTGGGGCATGAAGCGGATGTTGCTCTTGTCCGAGCTTGGCGACATTGATGGCGTCCGGGCCATGCTTGACGAAGTTTCGGATCGACTTCCCGACCAGCCCGAACATCTGCGCGTGTTTCGCTACAATCGCGCCCTCGCCCTCTTCAAGCTCGGCGACAACGATACAGCGGTAAGTGAGGCACTCGCCCTCATCGGCGAATATTATCGGGAGCTCGGGATCAGGCCCGACGATGTGATAGGACGGAACGCCCCCGAACTTCGGGAGCTTCTTCCCAAAGACGAAGATCTCACCGATCGGCTGAAACATCTGGCAGACAGTCACGATCTTTTCGCGCAGGCCTTGGGCCGGAAGAGCCAGCGATCTACTCTCGCACGCATCCATGCGATGAAATTCTACGAACTGTCGCAATCCTACCAGTCATTCGTCCGGGTTGGTCTCGATCTTGTCGAAGAACTGGTCTGGGTGAACGACTTCATAAGCGCCCGCGAGGCCTTCGAACGGAACATCTTCCCCATCTTGCAAGGCGCGGGCCTCGCGGGGCCCGTTCTCGAAGCTCGCGCTCTATATGCGGTGGTTCTTGCGTACTGCGGCGACCATGATGCGGCGGCGAACGAGGTCGAGCGGCTGCTGCCGTTCGAGGATGCGATGGATCCGAACCATCGCGCGGCATTCCAGGAGCAGAAGGCCATCATTCGCGAGGTTCGGCGCAAAGGCGGTCCCCCGCAGCGACAGGTTGTGATTCCTGCCCCTTTGCAGGCGCTGTTCGATCAGCGTCGCGGTGCCCCCAGGGAGGTTGAGCCGAGGAAAAAGGTCGGCCGCAACGAAAAATGTCCCTGCGGTTCTGGCAAGAAATACAAAATCTGCCACGGGCGATGATCGCGAGCGGCTAGAGTCGGTCGTAGATGGCGTTCGGCAGAAGTTTCATCAGGCCAGCGACGAGCCACCAGCGTTTGGTGACATAGGCATGAGACTTACGGGCGCGGATGGCGCCGTAGATCTGCTTCGCCGCCTTTTCAGGCGAAGCAACCCAGAAGAGTCCGTCACCCTTCGCCATCGCGGTGTCGACGAAGCCGGGCCGCACGTCGGTCGTTGCAATCGGCAGGCCCCGGCGCGCCATGTTCTGGCGTAGCGCCTCCATATAGTTGGAGACGAAGGCCTTGGACGCATTGTAGGCAGGCGCGTCGCCGCTTCCCCGCAATCCCGCGATCGACGAAATGGCCACCAGATGCCCCGTGCCTTGGGCGATGAAGTGCTGCATGCCGATATTGGCCGCGGCCGCGAAACCTTCGACATTCACCGCGATGGTCTCGCGTTCCGCCTCCCAGACAAGATCGGCATTTATGTGGCCGACCCCGGCACTGATCACCAGCAAGTCGAGCCCGCCAAGCCGCTCGATCAGGGCGGCGAGTCCGCGTTGCATCGCGGTCGTGTCGGCCACGTCGAACGCCTCGTAGATTATCGAACCGGAAGAATTGCCAGCGAGATTGGCGAGCAGGTCGCGGCGCCGACTGGTGACGCCAACCGAATAGCCATGATGCGAGAGCAGCATCGCCAGCTCTCGGCCGATCCCTGAACTCGCGCCGACTATGATCGCTTTGTTCACGGGCAAGCTCTTGGAATGCGCCGGAACGAAACTGCGATCACAGCCTTCGTCATCAGATTTCGAATGCCTTGAGGAAGTCGGCCATAATTTCCGCGGCATGTCGCTGCCGCAAGATCCGGGCGTTCAGCAGATCGGGGTCGGCCGAGACATCGGCTTCGTCGTCTTCGAAACTTGCCACGGCGACGGGCCCGTCGCGCAAATAGCTCTCGTCGGGATTGGGATCGCGGAAGCGAGCCGCCATGCGAGTAAGAGCCTCGCGTATCGCCTCGGCATGCGGACCGGTCAGTGCAGCCGCGAATGCGGATTGCGCCGCGCCGACGCCACCTTCCAGATTCTCGATGCAGTAGATCAGGTCGTGCGCATCCTTGCGCTCGAACCTCTGATCGAAAGCAAAGGCCTTGAGACAGGTGAAGGTGACGATATCAGCGTAGCGCACGACCTCGGTGGCACGGCCCTTACCGTTCAGCAGGTCCGCCGTGATTTCGACGGTCCCGTGATGGTCGAACACCATGGAAGCGTGGGGGATGTTCAACGCCGAGACATTTCCGTCCGAAGGAAGTTCCTTTACCTTGCCGCCTCCAAGTTCCGGCGAGTCCGCCAGAAACTCGAGGATCATCGTCGTGCCGTCCTCGATCTCGGCGCGCCACCGCCAGGATTGCTTCGCACCCTTTTCATTCTCGGCGCGCTCGAAGTTCATCGCCTTTAGATTTTCTTCTAGCGTACTGTAGGCTTCGGTCGTCGTGAGGATTCCGACGTCGACGACGATATCGACGTCACCCGTGCCCGCATGTTTCGGGACTTTCGGCGGCCTGGCGGTCACGAGATAGCGCGGCGCGAGTCCGCCGACGAGAAAGACCGAATCCTTCCATGGTCCAAGCCCGCGCAGGAGCGTGACCAGTACGCGCTCGCACGCGTCGGTGACCATGTCCTCATAGCCGCTGATCGTCTGTGGTTTGGGCATTATTTATCCAGACATTCGCTACGGAGGTGCATCGCCAATTCACGGGAACGGCCGGACGCCTGGAGCAGGTCGAGATAGACCTGCAGCGGCGGCGCATAGCAGACGCCATCGATCCGTTGGCCGACCGCGACATCGCGCCGGCTCTTCGCCTCGATGATACCGAGATTCCACCCCTCCGCCACGGGCCGGGCGTCGAGATTGAGCAGCGCCTCGATCAGCTTCTGCCCGGGCTCGATCCGGCAACGAAGCTGCGAGATGGAAGAAAGATAGGGGGCATAGATTTGAGCGGCTACCTCGCCGGTGACCGCATAGGCGGCTTTCGCCTCGTCGCACGCCTGATCAAGGCGCAGCGCCAGCGCCAGTGCGTCACTCCCTTTCGGGACATAGTAACGCCGCACTGTCGGCGCCTTCTGATCGCTCGCATAGCTGGTCCAAGCTTCGAGAAGGGGCCGTGCGGCGCGCAATCGACGCTGTTTCGACGGACCCGCCCCCTGCACATCCACCCACTCGCGCCGTTCGAGTTCCGTGAGGGTCTCGGAAGCCGTAGCGGGCGATACGCCGCTCGCATCGGCGAGATCCTTCACGCCCAGCCAGTCCTGCCGCCTCTCATAAATTTCATGGAGTGCGCGCGCCTTTTGCCCCTGAAAAATGGAATCGAATTTCTTCGTCCCTTTTTTCGGAGCCGGTTTATCGAGAAATATGAATGCCTTTTTCCCCGGAATATAAAGCGAGCCTCCGAGGTCGTAATATCCGACGCGCTCTTCCCGAAAAATCTCTCGAGCGCCCGGCGAGATCGCACGGGCGACAAAAAAAGGAATGATTTCCCGGTCGTCACCGGAATTGCTGAGATGGGCCTGATTATTCCGAAGCTGCCAGATTGCTTCGCGCACATCGCGCGGAAAAAGCTGCGCCTTGATTTCGACAAGCAATAAGAGCGGCTGGCGGCCGATATATGCGCCGATCAGGGCGTCGGCGCGGCCGCGAGGCCCGATTTCGACCTCATATCGCTCGATTTGCGCGTGCGACTGCGGCAGCGCCAAAAGCGCCTCCAAAAGCGCATCGAGCAATTCGCGCTGAGAATTTTCAAATTCGGCCATATTTTGTGCCCAGCAAAAATCACCCTAAAAGTGAATATTCGGAAAAACCTTGATATTTGCTGCGCAGAAAATTTGCATTAAAAAAATGGAAAAAATTTCATCTGAAATCTGGAAAGCGTCGAAACTGGCAACGCTCCGGTGGCGTCAACGAAGGATTTTGGCGTCACCGCGCCTCGAGGGTGATTTCACGCCTGCTGAACTGAGATGGCAATTTGATCTCGATATCGCCCGATGTGATAGCCCAATCGGTCGTCACCAAGGCTGGCTCTTCGCCACTATCGTCCTCGGACACCAGCACCTCAACATAAATAGCCGCGCTGGAAGTTGGACGAGCATGGTAAGTCCGAATATCCAAATCAGGCTCTCCCCGCCGCGAGATGACATACTCATGACCCGTCTCACGAACGTCGGCTTCGACCTCAGCCAAGACTTCGACCTCAAGGACAAAATCCTGTCCCTCCTCGGATTCGTCGACGAGAAACACGCTCGAAATCTCAAGATCGAAGAACTCGACATCTTCAACCTCGATATCGACACGGCGCGGACGATAGGAGTTAAGGCGTGCCCTCAGCCTTTCGAGCAGGGACGCGTCTCCACGGACATGCGCTTCAAGACGCTTCACCAACTGGGCTGACGCCAGAGCCAGCGAGAGAAGCTGGGCAACGGAGTCCAATTGGATCAGATCGTCCCGTCCCTCGCAGAATTTCACCAGGTCCGGATCCTTGCCAACCACATATATTCTGGGTCGACCGGGCCGGATCCAGGCGAGGAGGCTCGACAGCACAAAGGCGTCCGGAAACTCGCTCTTTTTTTTGCCCTCCCCAAAGGGCGCAGCACCAGCAAAATAATCGTCAAAAATCGCTTTGTGATCGGCAACAACGGGGATTTCGGTAAATTTTGCTGTCGCTAGGAATTCTCGAAAGCGCGCGTGAAGCAGTGCCTTCCGATCGGCTGGATCGGTATCACCAAAGGGACCGCTTTCTCCAAGCTGGCCAAAAATCGCGCCGTGCTTCTTCGCTGCTGCTTCCGCCTCCGCCAGCGCTTCCGAAAGTCTCGCTTCAACCTCCCGCGTGGTGATGGAAGTCGTGATCGGCTCGAGCGTGCTCTTCGACGCTAGATCGATCAGGCTGGACCAAGTTCGCGATTGCCAGTCGAGACCCGCCGCACGAAAAGCCTCGGTATCGATGAAAGCATATGGTGTGACGAGGCGCTGTCCGCGCGGTGCTGGTGGTTCGCTCATCGTTGCAAACTAGCTTTTGCGACGGATTTCCTCAATCGTTCCCTTGAGCCTCGCCGCCCAATGCGACGCTTGAGAGAGAGCTAAGAATGGCGCAAAACTGGCTCACATAGGCCGATGGACGGAGAACTAGCCTCAATTTGGTTCTAAATCTCAAATCGCCACTGCATGGACCGGGTCGCCGACGCTAGAGTTGATCGTCGGAGGTGACGATGATCATTTTCAAGATGCTGGCGATCGCCAGCCTGACGATCCTGACAGCATGTGCTCCGCCGGAGCCACGCAGCGTTCAATATTTCGAGGCCAATCTCGATGAGGCACGCGACGTCGTCCAAAGCTGCACGGCGGGCGACAAGCGCGGCGATGAATGCAGCAATGCCAATGTCGCGGTCGAGACTGCCGAGGGAAAGGCCAAATTCGAGCGGTTCCGCGGGAAAAAGTAGCGGGTCTCAACCTGCCTGACGCGCTGTTGTCTCAAGCTCAGCGATGCGGTCACGGCAAATAGTCTCGACGATACCGGCGAGATGCTGAACCCGCGCGCCGAGCCATTCCAGTTCGTCGGCGGTGATCGCGTAATGCTTCGAATAGCGCGCCTTGATGTACGCTTCCTTCAACTTTTCGAACCGCGACCGGTCGGCCTTAACTTCTCGCGGCCATGCCTCGATCAATCGATCATCGATCCGCTCGGCTTGGGTGCGCAGGAAAACAAGATTATGGATGTGCGGCGTGTGGAAAGTGCATACCAATAAGATGCAGTGGTAATATCGTTCCGTCGCCTGATGAAGCTGAAAGGCCGCATTGTTCAACCAACCTGCAGCGACAGCGCTTCGATAGTGATGAAGAAACTGCGCTCCGCTAGGATACCACTCATCAAAATACTCGCGCGCCATCTCGAGCGCCGCATGCGGCGTCATCGGCTTGGGTTCTGCGAGCTCCTTCCCGTCGGCCTCGTACAGCGCGATCCCGTCACGAGCGACGTCGATGAAGAAATAGCGACCCTGCGTCAGTCCGGCATTCACCTCGTCGAGACTGTGAACGATGAAATTCACCGGCGTGCGGAGCCGCTTCGTTACCGACAGCTCACGAATGAGCCGGTCGTCGAGCTTCGACCAATAGTCCGCCCGATCGGTCAGCCGCTTGTCGTTGACGATGATCAGCAGGTCATAGTCCGACTGATAGCCCTTCGCCGTGTGCGGCTCGTCGACCCACCCACCCCGTGCATAGCTGCCGTAGAGGATGATCTTGGAAATCCGGCCCTTGCGCTTCCAGTCCTGCGTCGCGAGCGCCAGCGCATCCTCGAATTCCTCGAAGATGATCTCGACGACGCGCTCGATCTCGCGTTGCTTGTGCGGGGGAAGATGTTCGAGGCTGCTCTGCATTGGGGTCACCCTAACAAGGTGGCGGCACCCTTGCACCCGGAAGATTGTTCCGATGCGCAAGGATGCCGCAAGATGGCCGCCGCTCAGTCGGCGGGTGTCCAGATGATCGCGAAAACATCGTCGCGATCCTGCCCCGCGGCCCGCCCGAGATTGGCGTAGATGCGCCGCGGCCCGAACTCGGGGGTCGCGAGCGAGAGCGAGACATAGGGACGCCCCGATTGCTCGGCGACGCGAATCCAGCCGGCTCCGATCTCGACGCCATCGGACCAAACGCGATAGTCGGGCTGCACATCGCTCGCCTTGCCGCGGTTGGGGCGTATCTCGATCGGTGCCTTGATCGACAGCGTGATGAGCTGGCCCACAAAGCCCTTCTCGATGCTGCCGCTGACGATGCCGATGCTCGCCATGTCGATACTCCTGCTGATTTGCCCGGGACCATCCCGGGCGTGCAGCCGGGCGGGTCGGCGGCTTGAGGCGCTTGCGCACCCGAAGGGCCGAAGCGCAGCGGAGGAGTGAGGCTACGCCTCGCTTGCGCGGGCGCCGCCGCCGACCAGATTGGCGGAGCGCTCTTGGGTGGGACCGGTCGAACTTCGAAAATGGAAGAGCGATCAGGGCGAGCGATCGCGCCAAGGATATGACGAAGCCGAAAAGGGAGCTGCATCGATACGGATGCTTCCCGGCCTCGTCGCGGCGATATATAGGCCTGCTCTATCGGGCGTGGTTCTTCTGAAGGCACGCGCTCGACGGTCGTAACTCTGCTGAACAGGATCGTGTCGATGCCGTGGCCCAAAGGTACGCGCGCCCTCGTGCTGCACAATGCAAAGGCGCGGCAGGGCGAGCAGGCGCTCGTTCCCGTTCGCGAGCGCCTCGCTGCCGGCGGCCTTCTGGTGACGGTCGAGCCGTTCGAGAGCTTGCCCGAAATTGCACGCGACGTGACACGCTTGCATCAGACCGCCGATATCATTGTCGTGTGCGGCGGCGACGGTTCGATCTCATCCGCCGCGCCCGCGGTGATCGAGAGCGGCCTGCCGCTGGGAATCATTCCCGCCGGAACCGCGAATGACTTGGCGCGCACCCTGTCGATCCCGCTCGACTTCGCGGCGGCGGCCGACGTCATTGTCGAGAGTCACAGCCGACGGATCGATGTCGGCATGGTCAATGGCCATGCCTTCTTCAATGTCGCGAGCATCGGGATCAGCAGCGAACTTGCGCAGAAGCTCGACCCGGCGATCAAGAAAAGGTTCGGCCGCCTCGGCTATGCCGTCGCCGCGCTGCGGGTCATCCTGGCTGCCCAGCGGTTCCGGGCGAGGATCAGGGAGAAGGGCGAGTCGAGGACCGTCAGCACCTATCAGGTCGCGATCGGCAACGGGCGTCTCTACGGGGGAGGTAATGTCGTAGAAGAGAATGCCGCGATCGACGACGGCACGCTCGATCTTTATAGTCTCGAGGTCAAAAACCTCTGGAAGCTCGCCCTCATGCTTCGCGCCTTCCGGTCCGGCACGCATGGCGCGTGGAAGGAAGTGCGCACCGCCAAATGCGTCGAGTTCGATATCGAGACGCGGCGGCCGATGCCGGTGAACACCGACGGTGAGATCGTCACCGCGACGCCTGCGCATTTCCGCGTCTTGCCTCGAGCGATATCGGTGCTCGCCCCGTGCGAATGCCCGACCACCGCACGGCAATTCCCGCTCTACCATCACTGACCGAGCGAAGGCCCAGCGCAGTTGCGGCTGCAGCGTGCGGCGACGATTTTCAGTCGTTCGAAATGGCTCTGTGACATCGCGCCGCGCGGACGTCCAAAAATCGTCTCGTTAAGTATTTGAAAAATTTGAGTTCATATCGAAGGTTGAAAAACGAGGAGGCACAGGGTAGTTAAATTAATAAATTAAGCAGTGTGACATCGACCATGACCACCATCGCGCAATATCTTTCAGAGCATGGCCCATCGCGCTCGTCGCTGATTGTCGAGGCGCTCGTCGCTGCCGGAGCGAGCCCAGAGGCAGCGCGCCAGCGCGTCGCTCGGGTCGCAAAACCGATACGCCGCTTTCCAGTCCCGATGCTGCCCAAGCGCGAAGCCTTTCTCTATCTCGACAAGGATCGGAACAGCGAACGCTTCTGGCAGAATTTCATTCGCGACATGCGCGCGACCAATTCGGTCTTCGCTGCATCGGTCGATGGCATGATCGCACGCGGCGGCCTCATCCGTGCCGACCAATTCGCGTCGATCAGCGGCGCGACGGTCATCCCGCAGCGCGGACAGCTGCCGGTCGAGACGGTCGCGCAACGCCTGATCGCCGCAGGGTTCATCAAGGAAATACATAATATCGACCACGGCCGATGTTTCGAGCTCGCGCCGTCGCTGGCTTTCGGCACGCCTGCCGGACTAAGGGCCCGCGACCTCACAGAGGGGATTCTGCTCGACGGAATGCGCGAATGGGCGAGGAAGATCGGATTTGCGAGCTACAATCTGATCCGCATCCGCGGCGACGAAGAACTCCAGCCCATCGGCCCCTTCGCCTTCGATTTCGCCGGCCCGAGCTACCTGCTTCCGCTCCAGGGTCCCGGCGGCAAGCCCGGCTTCATTGTCGCCGACGTGTTCGCTGAGGGGCGGCTTACCGCCGACGAAATCCAGTTCTTCATCCGCAAGGCGAGGATGCTCAAGGCGACCCTCAAGAATATCGGGGTGTTGTCGATCATTGTCGCGGAAGAATTTACCGGCGAAGCAATGAAGGCTGGCCATGCCGCGGGCGTGATGCTCGCCACGCCGAAAGATCTGTTCGGCAAACGGGTTGGGGTGGCGATTGCGTCACTATGCGAAGTCCTAAAAAATGCCGCCAAATATGCATCGTCCAGTCCTGAGCGGCTCACATACCTCCTCGACAATTTGCTCGACATCGAGGGACGCAGCCTCAACCTGCGCGGCATCCTATTCGAGTTAGTGGTCGGCTACCTCGCCCGGCGAAGCGCTATCTCTATCGATATGGGGGTTACCGCGCGAAATCCTGCGACCGGCCAGACCGCGGACATAGACGTTCAGGCCATCACCCAGCAGTCGAGCGCGGTGACAGCGATCGAATGTAAAGGCAAAGAGCCCGGCGGATCACTGTCGCGCGCTGAGGTCGAAATCTGGCTCAAAAAGATTCCGATCTTTCGTGCGCACTATGCGAACCATGCCGCCCTACGAGAAGCCGAACATCGCTTCGAGATATGGACGAGCGGAACGATCGATGCCGACGCTCTCTATCTTCTCAAGGAAGAAAAGGCCAAGCGGTCCAAGGCGCCGATCGACTGGAAGGACGGGGATGCGGTTCTTGCGTTGGCGCGTGCCGGAAAGGAAAAGGGTATCGCCGACGCGCTCAACCAACATTTTTTCAAACACCCGTTCGCCGAGGTCGGCAAGACGCTCGCGGCCGAAAATCCTCCAGAGTTCAATTTCCCGTCGTTCATGATGCCTGCTTTCAAGCCAGACACGGGACCCGGCCCCTCGGGGCTGCCCGCCCTTCCCGACCTTTCGGGGATGGTCACCGAATGCTCACTCGACGACGAACTAAAGGGCGCGAAATAGCCTCGCGGTCCGCAGGAATTTGACTCGATCTGGACCTATCTCCGCACAGCCGGCTTGCAAGCGACAGGGGCAAAGCTATGCTTTGAGGTGCATCGGGCAAGGCGCACGGTGCCAGGCGTGAGAACCTGCTTAGCTTAGTTTTCCTATTCCATCCTGCCGGGTGGCCGCTGCGCATGTCCAAGCCCTCGGGCTAAAGGCGGCGGCGCTTGTTCGCTAAGCAAGTTCTCAACGCCCGGCTTGCCGCCTTCGTCCCGAACGGGAAGGCGGCAGGTATGGACTTCGAGGACAAGGACAGCGAGCGACCGGGTATTGCCGGCGGCGACCCCTTGCCGCCAGAGGATTGGGAGCGCTTCGGCCGATCGGCGCGCATCGAGGCGATCTACTCCGAACACCGCCCCCAAATAACCCGCTTCTTCAAGAGCCGCGCGCCGACCCAAGATGTCGGCGACCTTGTGCAGGAAGTCTTCAGCCGCTTTGCGAGCGCGCGCGGCGGCCTCGCTGCGCTGGTCGAAGGCCCCGGAGCCTATCTCGTGAAGAGCGCCCGGATGCTCCTCGCCGAATATGGTCGCGCCGACGGGCGCCGTCACCGGTCGCAGCACGACAGTTTCAGTGACGAGCATGAGGGAGCGAGCGACCCGCACGCCGCGCTCGAAGCGCGCGACGTCCTTCGCCGGGCAGAAAGAGCCATTTCGAGGCTATCTCCGCTCACGCGCGAGATTTTCCTGATGCATCGCTTCGAAGGACTACGCTATCCCGAGATCGCTCGAATCAAGGGAATCAGCGTGAAGACGGTCGAAAGCCACATGACCAAAGCCCTTGCCGCCATCAAGCGCGCGCGGGGTAAGCAGTGAGCCGCGCCGAAAGCGAAGCCACCGCCTGGCTCGACAAGATGATGGGCCCCGATGCCGACCAGCACCGGGCGGCGTTCGACGAATGGCTGGCCAAGCCGGACAACGCCAAGGCCTATGACGAAGCGCGCGACAATTGGAACTGGTCTGCGGCGATGTCGCCGTCCCGGATCGAGGCCGATGTTCGGGCCGATGCCCGGGAGCGTGAACCCGGCGGGCGGCGATGGGCTTTTGCCACAATTCTCGCTGCGGTGATCGCGGTCGGGTTCGCCTGGTATCTGGTCGGCCGCGACAGCGATCAGCCGATCATCGCCACCAATTCGGCGCAAGGCGAGAGCCAGCTCGCCGACGGGACGCGCGTGACGCTGATGGACGGCGCCCGCATCGAGACGCGCTTCTCGGACGGCGAACGCCGCGTCATTCTGTATGACGGCCGAGCCAGGTTCGAGGTCGCACACGACGCGTCGCGTCCCTTTCTCGTCGAGGCCGGAGATTCGGTCACGCGCGCGCTCGGCACCATCTTCGAGGTCGATCTCCGCGCGGATGTTCCGCGCATCGCGCTGGTCGAAGGCTCGGTCGAAGTGCGGCGCCTCGAAGGCGGAAAGGCACTTCGCCTCCGCCCCGGCGAACGCGCCGAGGTCAGGTCGACCGGCCCCCAGACGATCAAGAGCGAGGAGGCGAACGCCCCGGCCAAATCACTGTGGGCCGACAATCTCCCGCTTGGCGCGATCCTCGACCGCGCTGGCCGCGAGAATGGCGTCAAGATCAGCTTGGCCGATCCGGCGCTGGCATCGCTGCAGGTGACGGGACGCTTCGACATGACCGATGCCCGGAAACTTGCGCTGAAGCTCGGCGCCGCGCTCGATCTCAAGGTCGAGTTCGGTGCGAACGGACCGATTCTCGGCGCGAAATCCGAGTAGGACACCCAAGAAAAACCCATAGGGTGTTCGGAGCCCCCGTCATTTTTTCCCTTCAGACGGCCAAAATCGGCCGCACGGGAGGGATGAATGACGATGAAATTTTTCGCGGCCGTTCTGGCTTCGGGCGTCTCGGCGACCGCACTCTATGCACCCAGCGCGTGTGCGCAGACGGGCGAGCAGACCTACAATATCGAGGGTCAGCGCCTTAGCGACGCACTTCGCAAATATTCGGACATTTCCGGCCGCGAGGTCATCGCGGCTTCGAGCCTGCTCGAAGGCCGACGCAGCAACCGTGTCCGCGGGCGACTCTCTCCCGACGCCGCCCTTTCCCGACTCCTCACCGGCACGGGCCTGACGATCGAACTCGTCGAAGGCGCATGGGTCCTTCGCTCGGGAAACGTCGATGCCGGGGAGACTGGATCGACTGAGACGAACGGCGAAGCGATCATCGTTACAGGCTCGCGCATTCGCGGTGCAGGACCGACCGGTTCTCCGGTCGTCACCATCGACCGCGAAGCCATCGAAAAGAGCGGCTATGGCACTGTTCAGCAGATGCTCCAATCACTGCCACAGGCATTTGGCGGCGGCCCCAACGAGGCAGTCTCGACGACCACGACCCGGAACGGCGGGGGTTCGGATTCGACTTTCGGCTCGAGCATCAACCTGCGCGGCCTCGGGACCTCGTCGACCCTCGTCCTCATCGACAATGCGCGCCCAGCGCTTGGCGGGATCGGCGGCGTCTTCGCCGACATCTCGCTCATCCCGGTAGGCGCGGTCGAACGGATCGAAGTGCTGATCGACGGCGCATCGGCGATCTACGGCGCCGACGCGGTCGCCGGGGTGGTGAACGTGCGGATGCGGAGTCGCTTCGAGGGAGCCGAGACAATGCTGCGCGCGGGCACCGCCGATGGCGATACGACCGAGTTGCAGTTCGGCCAAATCTTTGGTCGTGACTTCGGCGGCGCACGGCTGGTGCTTGCTTACCAATACTCGCAGCGCGGTGCGCTCGCGGGCGCCTCCCGCGATTTCGCGCGCGAGGATCTGCGGGCCTTCGGAGGCCCCGACTATCGGACCAACTTCGCGGTGCCCGGGACGATTACGGCCGCGAATGGACAGCGGTTTGGCATCCCGGCCGGACAAGACGGCCGCGCATTGACTGCCGCTCAGCTGATTCCAGGTGTCCAGAACCGCTACGACGGTCGCGTGAACAGCGACATTTTGCCGAGAACGCGCATTCACAGCCTTTATGCCGCTGCCGAATTCGACCTTACCGACACGTTGACCTTTCGCGCAAGCGCGCTCGCGGCGCAGCGCCGCTACAGCCGCGTCAGTACCGGAGACTTCATCCAGGCCGCGCGGGTGCCGGTTACCAATCCTTTCTACGTTGATCCGATCGGCACGAACCAGCCGGTCAGCGTCGCCTATCGCTTCGTGAACGACTTGGGACCGCAGATCGACAGCGGCCGGGCGCGCGGCCTCACCGCCTCAGCGGGCTTCGACCAGGAAATTGGCCGCTGGCGCGTGCAGGTCGGCGGCGCCTATGGCCATCAGCGCGGCATCGCGAACAAGGCCAATCTCGTCAATCGCCCGCGCCTTGCTGCGGCGCTTGCCGACACCAACCGAGCAACCGCATTCAACGTCTTCGGAAACGGCACCGCAAACAATCCGGTCACCATCGACAGCATTCGCGGCACATTCCAGTCGGTCAATGATTTCGAAAGCTGGTCGGCGGCGCTCCGCGGTGACGGCCCGCTCTTCCGCCTGCCCGGCGGCGAGGTCCGGCTCGCGATCGGCGCGGAGTATCGCCGCGAGAATTTCGACTATTACACCGTCAACGGATTCAGCCTCGCGACGCCCTTCACCGACCCATTCGACATCATTCCGAGCGTGCGGAAGGTTCGCGCAGCCTATGCTGAACTGCTCGTGCCGGTCTTCGGGCCGGATAACGGGATGCCGGGTTTCCGCAGGCTCGACATTTCGTTGGCCGGGCGCGCCGAGAAATACAGCGACGTCGGCCGAAGCGAAAATCCCAAGGTCGGCGTCCGATGGGAACCGTTCCAGGGCATTGCGCTGCGCGGGTCCTACGGAAAATCCTTCCGCGCGCCCGCCTTCGACGAGCTCATCGGCGAGGCGATTTCGCTGTTTCAGACCGAAGCGGTCCCCGACCCCGCTTCGCCGACGGGCACGACCAACATACTCGGCCTGTTCGGCTATGCACCGGACGTAGGTCCCGAAAGAGCGACGACCTGGACCGCGGGCATCGACGTCGCCCCCTCGTCGCTTGCCGGTTTCAAGGCGTCGGTCACCTATTATGACGTCGACTATCGCGACCGCATCGGGACGGCGAGCGAGGATTACACCCGCTTTCTTGTCGACCGGGCGCGCTTCGGCGGGCTGATCACCGACAATCCGTCGCTGGCACTGGTAGAGGGATATTTCGCACGTCCCAGCTTCGTGAACGCAGCAAACATCGCGCCGGGCCAGGTCGCCGCGATCCTGGACGGTCGCATCCGCAACCTCGCCGCCGAACGCCAGCGCGGGATCGATTTCGATGTCGGCTATTCCCCCGCATTCGCGGGCGGAACGCTCGACCTCGGCATCGCGGGCACGCATATCTTCTCGATAAAACAGCAACTGACTCCGGGCGGGCCGCAGGTCGATGTCGTCGGCACCTATGCCAAGCCGGTCAAATGGCGCCTTCGCGGTCGCTTCGGTTGGGCGACGGGCGGCTTCTCGGCCAATGCCTTCGTCAACTACATCGACGGCTATCTCAACCAGGTCGTGACGCCGATGGAGCGGGTCGGTTCTTGGACCACGTTCGACCTCAGCATCTCGCAGCGCATCGGGGGCGGCGATGGCGTGGAAGGGCGGGGCCTGCGGCTCAGCCTTGGAATCACCAACCTGTTCGACAAGGATCCGCCCTATGTGAACAACCGCAGCGTGTCGTCCGCGCTCGGCTACGACCCCGAGAAGGCGAGCCCGCTCGGCCGCATGATGTCGCTCCAGGCCACCATCCGATGGTGAGCAAAGCCGCGATCCTCGGCTGTCTCCTGGCCGCGGCATCGCCCGCGGCCAGCCAGACGACCCCGCGCGAAATCGCCGAGATTGCCGACCTGTCGGGGCTCGCGGTCTCTCCTGACGGAAATTGGATCGCCTATCGGGTCGAGCGCCCATCCACCGTCACCAACCGGATCGATATCGACTGGTATCTAGCGCCCACGGACGCCACCGCCCCTCCCCGCGCGCTCGGACGACTCGGCACCGCGATGTGGAACGACGCCGGGAGCGTCCTGCCCGGCGAAGCCACATGGATGCCCGACGGCAAGGCAGTCGTTGTCCGTGCCCTTGTCGACGGACGAATCGGCCTGTGGGTGAGTCCCATCGACGGGTCGGGATTCCACGAGATCGGGCCAAGCGAAGGCGAAATCGAGGCCTTTGCCATCGCCGCTGACGGTACCGTCATCTCGCGCGAAGGACCTCCGCGCGATGCGATCGCGCGGGCAGAGGAGGCCGAGCGCGACACCGGTATCTTGTTCGACGCGCGCGTCGATCTTGCCCAACCCCTCTATCGCGGCGCCTCAATCAATGGACGTCCTTCGACGCAGCGCTTCTCTGGTGACTGGTTCGACCGCGTGCCGCTGCTCGAAGATACACCGCGCGCTGTCGTTGCCCGAGACGCATCCGGCACCAGCGAGCGCCCGGCGAACGACGCTGAACGCGCCCTGCTCAAGCCGGCGCCCGGGCCGGACATCCCCGAAAGCCTCCGCGGCATTCTTCGGCAGCGCGGCGTCTGCGTCGCGGCGAGCGGCTGCCCGAACGATGCGGAGCGTATCGCATGGCGGAGCGGGCTTGCCGACGGCCGCGTCCTGATCGCACTCCGCGCCCAATCGGGCCAAACGACCCTGCATGTGTGGACGCCCGCGTCGGCGAAGTTCAAGATGATCGCGGTCTCGGCAGGACAGCTCTCGAGTGGGCGGAGCGACAGCAAGCCCTGCGCTGCAGGCGAAAAAGCAATCTTTTGCGTCGAGGCGGCCGCGTCGGTCTCACCCCGCCTCGTCCGGATCGAGGCCTCTGGCCGCAAGAAGATCATCGATTCCCCAAATTCATTTCCTGGCCGCGACGGGCTCCTTGTCGAAACGATCGCGTGGCAGGTGAGCGGCAGCCGTGCGTCGGGCATACTCATCCGCCCGAAGATCCCCGGGCGGCTGCCGCTCTTCGTCACCTACTATCGCTGCAATGGATATCTGCGCGGCGGAACAGGCGACGAATGGCCTCTGCGCGCGCTTGCCGCGGGCGGCATCGCATCGCTCTGCATCGACGTCCTCCCAGGCGGCGAGATCGCGCAGGATCGCTACCAGATCGGCATGGAAGCCGTGCGGGCCGCGATCGACACCCTCGACCGGCGCGGAACGATAGATCGCAGCCGCGTCGGCATGGGCGGTCTCAGCTTCGGAAGCGAGGTTGCGGTATGGACTGCCATGCACAGCGATCTTCTCAAGGCGGTTTCGATCGCCTCGGTCCAGATCGAACCCACGTATTACTGGTACAATGCTCGCCCGGGCCGCGAGACATTCGCCCGCAATATCCGGCAGAACTGGAAGCTCGGCCCGCCGGATACCGAACCTGCCGAGTGGCAGGCGCTTTCGGCCGCGCTCAATATTGATATGATCACGGCGCCGATGCTGCTGCAACTTCCCGAGAGCGAAGCGCGCCAGTCGGCCGAACTGATGAGCAAGCTTGCTACCAACGGTCTCGGCGAGACCCACCTCTTCCCCCTCGCCCCGCATCTGAAGGTCGAACCCCGCCAGAAGCTCGCGGCCTATGAGCGCAATCTCGACTGGTTCCGCTTCTGGCTCAAAGGCGAGATCGACCCCGATCCAGCGAAGGCCGATCAGTATCGTCGCTGGCGGCTGCTCGGCCCCATCAAGGGCGAGGCTTCTACCGACCGCACCCAACGTTCGACATCGGCGATTTCGAGCAGCCGGAAATAGGCGAAGTCGCCCTCGACGAGATCGTGCGCGAGGTAGGTCTCGATCGCAGGCTTGTCCAGCAGCCCGCGTTCCGCCAGCCGCCCGCCGAGCAGGAGGTCGGCGAGCGCACCGCGCTGGCGAAGATAGCTTGCGGTACAGAGGGAATCGAGCCGCCCTTTGCCGCGCCTCCAAACGACCTCCGGCGGAAGTCGCGACGCGAATGCGGCGCGGGCAACCGCGCGGTCGCGACCGCCCCTCACCCACGCCCAGCTCGGAACAGTAAGGCAAAATTCTACCACCGGCTGTGAAAGCAGCGGCGCTACGACATCGCGGTCCCGCCAGCGGCGCGGCCGGTCGACGAAGTCGAGGATGCGCCGAAGCGCGCGCACATGGTTGCGCTTGCCGCGCGGCGCATCCTCCTCGCCCGCATCCCAGGGATGAGCCGGCGGCGAGGCCGGCACCTGGTCCGCGACGCAGAAGCCGGTCTCACGGCGCCAGCCGCTCGGGCCGTCCCGCACCGCCCGATACGCCAAGCGAGCGGCCTGCCAGACCGTTGCATCGCCCGCGCGCGCGACGTCGCGCATCGTCTCGAATGCAGGGCGCCGCGGCCCGAAATGACGAAAGGCGTCGAGGATCGGCGCGACGCTCGTGTCGAAATCGAAGATATTGTCCCCACCGATGCCCCCGAAGATCGCGGCATCGGAAACGGGGAACGCCGATTCGAAGGCATCGTCGATCCCGCCGAGCACGCCATAGGCGGAGGGCCGCGCGTGAAGGACAGGCGGTAGCGATACCAGATCGATGCCGGTATCCGCGTGGGGCATTTCGAGAAGCTCAGCACCGCAATGCGCCGCGACGGCGCGCGCGTAGGGACGCTCGTCGCCGTCGGCACCGGACGAAACGAAAGTGACGGCAGAGAAATTGGCTTGCGCCGATGACAGGCCTGCCGCGACGATCGAAGAGTCGAGTCCGCCCGACAGCTCGAGCAGGATGTCGCTCCGATTCCCACACCAGCCTCGCAAGCACCCAAGGAACCGACGTTCGAGGTCTAGCGCAAGTTCAGCGACTGGTCGAAGATCGGGCTGCGAGACAGCCTTCCAAGGCGTCCACAAAGTCTGGACAGCTGACTCCTCGGCCAAAAACTTGGCACAGCTGCCGGGCAATAGCTCGCTCACACCTTCAAGCCCGGTCCGTTCGGTCCGCAGATTGGCGTACGCCAAAGTCCCGGCGATGAACTGCCAATCGAATGACCCGATGCCAAGCATTGGCGCGACCAGCTCGAGATCGTTCCAAAGCAGAAAGCCGTCTTCAAACCGGGTCCAGTAGATCGGCATGCCGATGAGCGCGGCGCGCGCGATCTCGACCGATGCATCGTCGACGGTGAAGGCCAGATAGCTTCCCCAGCCGTCGCCGGGCGCGTGGCAGGTAGCGCCCGAAAGCGAATAAATGTCCCCGAGCAATAGGGCACCGCTTTCCATCACTTGGTCAGCAATGCCGGCGCCTGCATAGACGGTCAGTGCGCCCGCATTCTGAACGCATCGCAATGCGTGGCGCTCGGCAGCTGCCGCAAGCGCCAGCCCCCCGGACGTGGTTCCCACAAGTGCGAGAATGCCGCGTTTCATCCGATCGCCAATATTGGTGTGAAGTTGCGGGCCTCGGCCGAGGTTCCGGTCAACACCGCGCCGGGACTCTGTAACCAGCAATGTGCGGCAAAGGGGCTGAGACGCACCCCAAAAACCAGCCGCGCGCCTAGGCCGTGCGACAGGAGGATGTGGTCGAGCGCTAGCGCGTCGATCAAACATCGTGGCGGGGTCCGCGCCATCCAGCGCGATGCTGCATAGGATGAAGCGATGCCCCGAACCGCCGCTTCGGCGCCCGGCACGCCGAGCCGAAGCTTTGCGTTCCGCATGGCTTCCACCGTTGACGCGATCCGGTTTGGCCGCATCGAACGTCTTGCCCAGCGCAGCGCGCGGGACGCTGCGAAACCCATGCGGAGCGATGTCGGTCCGTCGGCGACCGCCGACAAATCGTTGGCCGGAATGTGAGGCGAGGCCGGATCGAGCTTCGTCGGCTCGCTCGACCGTGCGAGGAATCCTGTCGCCACAAGACGCCCCATCGCCTCGCTGTCGTTCGGCTCGCCTGCCCGAAGCCGCTCGAAGGCCGCGCGGTCTTGCCCGCGCAGCGCGAAATATTTGTCCCGGACAAGGTCGAGGAAGACGAGATCTCCGTCGACTTCGCAATAGCCCGTTCCGGTTGCCAGTTTCCAGCCGGTCGTCATGGCGCCGCGCGAGACCCGGGAGCCGCTCGATGCTGGACGGCTCCCGGATACACCAGTCAGTCCTGGACGAGACCGGGCGTCGGCATACGGCCGCCGGCTTCGACATACAGGCCCCAGTCGCCGGCGGTGTCACCGGAGACCGAGCCGAGTTCGACGAGCGTGTCGTTATCGCGTTCCATGTTGCTTCCCTTCTCAGACACAAGGAAACGACCGGGGGCCGGCCTCGGGCCGGTCCCCGGAGCGCTGGTCAGTCCTGGCTGAGTCCGAGCGGCTTGAACTTGCCGTTCGTTTCGATGCCGACGTCTTCGCTGCCCGCGGTGTCGCCGGTAACGCTGCCGAGTTCGATCAACTCATTGAGTTCGCGGTCCATGATCGCTTCCTTCCATGATTGCCGCGGAATTGCGGCCCTCTCGAAGCTAGGGAGGCCGCGCCGTATAGGAATTTAATACGACTCATATTCTCCGAATATTATCCAGCGGCTCGGACCGGCGCCGGATTTCGGCCGCGACGCGGCCGGCATATGACGCGCGGCGGCGATGGAAGCGCGTGATTTTACTGCGTAAAGCGCTCCATCGACCGAACCGGTAATCGTCCGCCATCGCCGTGAGCGCGTCGCCCACAGACCCATCGACACGAACCTCCAATGTGCGGATTGTCATGCTTCGCTCGACACAATTGATGATGGTAGCGCGAAGTTCGCCGTTGCTGCTGCCGATTGCGATGGTCCGGAAGAGGCCATTGAGCCCCTCAGGATAGGCCTGGTGATTCGCGAGCGAGATCAGTCCGCCTGGCAAATCGGGCCTCGGCGTCCTCCCCTTCAACGCCAGCGAGAGAAGGGCGCCGGTCCACCAATAGAGTTCGACCAAATCCGCCTCATTAAGAAGGGGCTGCCGAAACCCCTCCTGATGCCAGCTCTCGATGATCCGCTCGCCCGACAGGCGATACAGGGCATCGCGAACGGGGGTAGCGCTGGCCGCCAGCGACTTTGCGAGCTGCGCCGCCTCGAGGCGCGTACCGGGCGGATAGGTGCCCGACAGGATACGCGCCTTGAGGTCCAGATAGACCCGCTCCATCGTGGTGCCCGGGCTCATGCCGCGAGCGTCCCGTCTCCGCCCGCCGATCTTTGGTCGCCGATATAGTCGGCAAGAAGCGCCTGCTGGTCGGGCCGGAGCGCATCAACGGCTGCGATCGGGTCGGGGGGATAGCCGCGGAACAGGATCGAGGGACACTGGCCCTCGAAGTTGCCGAGGTTTGGGCGATGCTGTACATAGCCGGTCAAGGCCGCCAGCTCCGGCGGAAAGTCCTTCGCGACGTCGGGTGGATAGGCGAGCCACTGGTTCTCATATGGTTTCAGCCAGCCAAGGCAGTAGCTGATGATGATCCCGCGCCGCACCGACGCGCTGCAATTGCCGCCGGCTCCGTGGAGCGTCGAACCCAGGAAGACGATGGCATCGCCCGGCATGGTCTCGGCAATGATCGGCTCCTCCGCCGGTTCCTCGATGAGCGCCTCGAGCCCATGGCTTTTCGGCCAGATGATCGTGGCGCCATTCTCGGTGGTGAAGGGCGTCAGCGGCCACATCACATTCACGAGATATTCGACCTCACCGAGTGTGCCCTGCCACATATCTTGATCGCGGTGCGGGAATTGCGGAAGCGCTCCCGGATGCAGCTCAATCGCTTGGGCGAGATTGAGCTGGATGCGCTCACACCAGTCGCCGAGCGCGGCCTCGGCGAGGGCGAGGATCGCCGGGTTCATGACCAATGCGCCAACATGCGGCGAGCGGATGAGCAGGCGGCCGAAGCGCTTGGTGCGTGTCCCATAGAAGCCGCCCTCGCAAAAGGGCGTCGCGGCGTATCGCGGATCGAGGTCGCGATCGATCGCCGCGATCAGCTCGGCGGGAACGGCTTCGCGAACGATCGCGTAGCCGTTTTCCTTGAGCGCCCGCATCGAAGCAGAGGGCGGCTGGTGGCTATCGACTGGAGCGATATCGGTAATCATGGTCCCGCTCCTTTCACGCTGCATTGGCCGCGACCGGCGTCGCAGCGCTGCCCGAAACAATCCCCGCCGACTTGAGCCTTGCGGGGGTGTCGGCGTCGATCTCGATCCGCAGCGAGGTCAGCGCGCGGCCGTCGTAAATGCCGGCTTCGCCGAGCGCCTTGCAGTCCCAGCCAAAGGTCCGGATCTGAGCGAACCAGTCGAGCTCTGCGACGCCGGTGTAGGAGCGGATGCCGTTGGCGAGCGCATAGTCTACCAGCCCGACAAGAAGCGTGTCGCGCGCGGTGCGGCGCTGGCGCGCACCGATCCCCGGCGACAGGCAGAAGCGCGTGATCTCGAAGATGTCGGGGCCGGACGGCGGGATGCCGTCGACGAGGCCGGGGAAGAGACCATCGAGAAGAGCCGGGCGCGTGGTGGGAAGGAGGCGCGCCGAGGCGAGATGCCCGCCCTCCTGATCGCCGACGATCAGATAGGTCGCATGGGGATCGTCGAAATGATCGATCTCGAACCGGTCGGCGAGCACCGGCAGGTCCCATTTCAGAAGATCGATGAAGACGCGCTTACGCGCCTCGAACATCGCGCGGAGCAATTGATGCTCGTGCGCGCGGTTGGAATGGTCGATTACCGAAAGCATGGATGTGTCTCCTTTTCGAAAGAGACCATCCAATTGAACGGCTTTTTGCCACTCCACCATAGCACGATCGGGGGGTGTCGGCGAAAAAAGTTCAGCGCTTGGCGATATCCTCGTAGCTGAGGTCGCCGGCATAAAGCGCGCGCACCGTCAGCGTGATCCCACCATTCGCGTCGTAACGCTGCCGCGCGTTGCGAAGATGCTCGCGAACCGTGTCGGGACTGAGATCGAGGATGCGTCCAACCTTCGGGGCACTGTTGCCTTTGGCGGACAAGATCAGACATTCGCGCTGGCGGTCCGTCAGCCGCGGCCCGACCTGCGCGAGTTCGGGATTGGCGAGCAGCCGCGCGGCTTCGAAGGCTGGCCCACCGATCATTCGGGCAAAGAGGAGCGCCATATCATTCGCGGCGATCCCCGGCGTCCAGGCGAAGGACACCGAACCATGCGCCTCGCCAGGAATATGCGCCGGTATGGTAAGCCCGTCTCCTATTCCGTGCCGCTGCGCCTCACTGAGAACCAGTTCGTCCTCGGGGCGTTCGCCCGAAAGCGGCTTCATGTTGCGCCAGAAGAAACCCTCGAGACTGCGGTGACTGGCGCGATGCACCGGATCGGTAAGCCCTAGGCCGCGCTCGTCAAACCAGCGGGCCCAATCCTCGGGATAGTTGTGGACGCGAACACCCCTGTCGGGAGCCGCGAGGAAATCGACATGGTGGCTCAGCGCGAACCAGGAACAGCCCATGCGCGCGCAGGCCTCCGCCAGCAGATCGGCCAGACCCGCCGCATCCTTCACCCGCGTGACGTCGAGCGCAAAAGCATGCGCAGCGTCCATCGTCGGCATTGCGACCCATGGCAGCGGACGGCAGTCGTCGCCAAGTCGGCCGACCGTCCCTGCTCCTCGTCATGGCCTGCGAGCGGTGCCCTCTCAATGGGCCGTCCCGCCGGCGACGGGTGATCGCCGCTGGTCATAGCGATCTACAATGATGTAAATTTGCGGATGTTACGAATATATTTCAATTATATTCGGGAGATAGAACCAGATTGGGGCCATTTTGCCGAAAGCGTCCGAATGCCCGACGGCTGTCATCGGCCCCGCTTGCGAAAATCCCAGACCGGAAGGCCGATCTTCGCAGCCTTGTCGGCGAGATTGTCCTGGATGCCGGTGCCGGGGAAGATGATGACCCCGACCGGCAGTGCTTCGAGCATCCGGTCGTTGCGCTTGAACGGCGCGGACTTGCCATGCCGGCTCCAGTCGGGACGGAAGGCCACCTGCGTCACCTTGCGGGTTTCGGCCCAGCAGGCGGCGATGCGTTCGGCCCCCGTCGGCGTTGCCCCATGGAGCAGGATCATATCGGGATGGCGGTCGCGTGCGCGATCGAGAGCATCCCAGATCGCCCTATGATCGTCGACATCAGCGCCGCCGGTGAACAGGATGCGCGTGCCCTCGGGAAGAAGTGCAGCCGCTTTCTGGCGCAACCGCGCGTCGAGAAAGTCACGGCTGTCGATCATCGCCGCGGTCATCGACCGGTGATGCGCGCGCGATCCGGTGCGCGGTGACCAGGCCTTGCGGCAGTGGGTCCGAAATTGTTCGGCGGCGCTTTCGCGGAAGAATTCCATCGCATCGCGCCGTTCGATCAGGCTGATCCCCTGCTGCACGAGGCGTTCGAGCTCGACCGACCGGATCTCGCTCCCGTCCTGTTCGCGCTGGGCTCGGCGTTGCGCCTGTTCATTGTCGTCGAGGCTGCGTTCGACCCGCTCCCCCGCGCGGTGGAAGAGGTTGACGACGTTCCAGAGGAGCTCTTCGAGATCGGGCTCGATCCGCGTATCGTCGAGACAGCCGACAAGGGCATCGAATATGTCGGCGACAGCGCCGGCCGCCAGGCGGGCATCGGGCAGCGGGCGCGGGTCGGGTTCGTCTTCGAAGGGGCGATGTCCGAAGAGTTGCATCTCCTGAAGGAGGAGATGGGTGGCGCCGGCTTCGGCAGGATCGTCGGCGGGTTCGGTGGGGCTCAACATGATCGTCTCCAGTCGGGTTTTGCCGCGCTCGCGCGGCCTTCGCGGCGACCCCTCGCGGCGCGCCGTACCGAACTGCACCGCGGCCCCGGCCGCGGCCGAAGCCGAAGGCGGAGGATGGCGGGCGAAGGCTATTTTGTTTCGCGATGCAAAGGGGCGCCGCGCGCCCCGGCGGAAAATAGCCGCCCGCCCGCCATTGCGGGCCCGGTACGGTTCGCCGCAGTCGCCCTCTTGCGAAGGCCGGAGCGCGGCCACCCCGTGGTGCTGCATCAGCACCGGTCCATCCCTCGCCCGCCCTCCTTCCGGCCGATGCTGAGGCGTCAGAGCAGGAGTGAACGATCCGCAGTCCGGAGCTGGGATCGAAGCGAGCCGATCATTCGCTGTCGGCCGAGTGTCATGAGATCGGCATTGAAGTCGCCGCGATCCGCTTCGAGCGCGATGACCTCGATGCCGAGCGGCCGGGCTCGGTCGCAAAGCGTCCCGAAGGCGGCCGCACCCGCCGGGTCGTCGTCACGCGCGACATACAGTCGCTGCAGTCCGCGCGGGAAGGTCAACGCTCCCAGATGGGCCGCCGAAAGGGCGGCGATCATCGGCAGGGCTGGTGTGATCTGACGCAAAGACAGGATGGTTTCGATGCCTTCGCCCGCCGCCATGACCGCAGCCGACGTGCCGAACCGAACGCCATGACCGAGCAATTGGCCCATGGCGCGCCGCGGATAGGCAACCGGCGCCTTGTCGCAGGCGGCCGAGTCGAGCCAGGTGCGATGGACTCCGGTGACATTGCCCGCCTCGTCAGTGATCGCCGCGATCAGGGCGGGCCATGCCCGGCGGACATCGGGGGCGTCGTCCTCGGATGGATGATAGAAGCAATGGGGATGGAAACGAAGCCATTCGGCATCGCGAAGGTCGCCGATCGCGCGGGCAGACAGATAGGCGCGGGCAAGGGTGCCGCTGAGCGGCTTCGATCCGGCCCATAGCCTGCGGGCGGCCTCGGGGGTGCCGCGCGGTGCTTTACGCGGAGCCGGATTTCGGTCGCCGGGCATGACGGCAGGCAGGCTCAGAAAGCGGCGCGCCTCGTCGAGCGTGTCGCGGAAGGATGTATGGCCGCAGCTCGCGGCGATGACATCGAGAAGATCGCCATGATCGCCGCTGGCGGCATCGGTCCATTTGCCAGCGGACCGAAGACCGTCGGCGGTGCCAGAAAGGCGAACGTAAAGGCTGCGGCCCGGCGAATTACGGACGTCACCGACCATCCAATAATGTCCCTCGCGGCGTCCATGGGAGAGATATCGGCGGCAAACCGCCTCGGCATCGTCGGCGAGGCGTCGCGCGACCTCGGCTGCAGGACTCGACATGGGGGCCTCCTTCACAAGACAGGCTGCGCGCGATCCCGCCCGGTGGAGCGGGTCAGGAAGGCATGCGGCGGTCTGGCAGCCCCTGCCGGACACCTCCGATGTTCGCGCGGAGCGTCCTGATTTCAAGGGCCAGCGAAAAAATGGGGAGCCCGGCACAGCGCCGAACTCCCCGAATGATAGTCGGTGGCGTTATTCGGCGGCAATCGCTTCGATGTCGTCGTCGCCCAGCTCGTCATGGCCCGCTTCGATTGCAGGGCCATCGTCATTGGCCGCAGCCAGCTCCCCATCACCGTCGGGCTCGTCGATGACGGGCGTGCGCAGCGGATGTGCAAGCCAGCCGGTGCCTTTGAGCAGGTCCTCGGCGGCGCTCGCCATCTCGGGCTTCTTCAGTCCCGCAATCCGCGCCGCCGCTTCGGCCCCGCAAGCCTCTTCGACGGCATCGAGGATCCCCGGCTTGGTCACCCGTCCGAGGTAATTGGCCGTGGTAGCAACCCAGCCCGCCTGGACCATGTCGAGGCCCGACGCCCGCGCGAGGATGTGCGAATGGTCGATCCGGCTCGCCACCGCGCGGGCCGACACCCGGCCTTCATTATAGCGGGTCGCCGGCTCCCACACCGCATTGACGCCGAAGGAGACGCAGTGCGCGAACAGTGCTGCCTGGTCATCAGCGTCGAGACCGGCAAGCACGTCCCACAGATCGGCGGTCGCATCGGGCAGCCGCTCGGACCAGCCTTCGTGCCGTTCGCGAATGGCCCGCGCGGACGGCGTATCGTTGAGCCCCGCATCATAGCCGACCATCGAATGATTGCGCAGCGCGATGCCGACGCAACTCGCCGAGGAGGCATAGGTGTAGAAGCATTCGAGAACGATGGCGTGGAGCATCGCCGCAAACGCCACCAGCGGGCTTGCGGCCAGCGCGTCGCGCAGCGCAAGGGTGCGGTGCGCGGTGAGGTCGGTCACGAGCTTGTCCGGAAGCGGGCGGACGAGATCATCCGGATCTTCGCCCTCGCCGGTGCCGCCTTCTTCCGGAGATGTCACGCCGACCGCATCTTCCTGCATTTCGTCGCCGATCACGCCGCCGGCCGCTTCCTCGCCGCCCGCAGCTTCCTCGTCAACGGGCTCTTGCGGCTCGTCCTCGGGACGAACGAAGCCGCGTTCGATATGCAGCGACCCGTCGACATCGATGCTCACGAAGGTGCCGGCGATCGCCACTTCCTCCGGGTCGTAGATCAGCGGCTTCGAGACGAGCGGCGCGATCTCCTCGTCGATCGCATCGATCCGGGCACTGATTTCATCGGGGATGTCCTCGGCGCCCGCCCATTCGTCTTCGAGCCGGTCGGCTTCCTCGCGCAGCGCTTCGATCCGCGCCTCATCGTCGGCGCTCGTCTCGGCCGCCACGCCATCGAGCGGGCGGTGGCCGAAGGTGTGGCCATAGGGGAAGTCGACCGCCGTCTCGATCCACTTCCAGCCTTCCGCCGCGACACGCGCAACCTCGGCTTCGAACTTCTCGGCCTGCAGCCGGTCGAGCAGCGCGACGTCCTCGAGCCAGCCGCCGTCATCGCTTTCGAAGAGATCGCGAAGAATATGTCCGCCTGCCTCGCGATAGGCGTCGAGGGTGACGAACTGGACGCGCTTGTCCGATGCCCGAACCTTGTCCTCGGTCAGCCGCGCGCGGATATACCAGGGCTGCTGGGTGTGGCTCGAGGCGAGCATATCCCAGACCTGTTCCTGCCGCGCGTGATCGCTCGACACCGAAAAGGACATCAGCTGTTCGAGCGTCATGCCGTCATCGGCGTAGATGTCGTGGAGCTTGGGCGAGACCTCGGCGAGCTTGAGGCGCTGTTTCACGACCGCGGGCGTGACCATGAAGGTCGCCGCGATCGTTTCGATGTCGGTGCCCTGTTCGACGAGCTTCTGCATCGACCGGAACTGGTCGAGCGGATGCAGCGGTTCGCGATGGACATTTTCGGCGAGCGAATCCTCTTCGGCCGACACGGCATCATCCTCGCGGACGATGCAGGGCACGGGCTCGGTCTTCGCCAGGCGCCGCTGTTTCACCAGCATCTGGAGCGCGCGGAAGCGGCGACCGCCGGCCGGGACTTCGAAGCGACCGGTTTCCTGGCCCGCCTCGTCGCGCTGGGCGCGAACAGTCAGGCTCTGGAGGAGGCCGCGCCGCGCGATGTCCGCGGCAAGGCTGTCGATCGACACCCCGGCCTTCACGCGCCGCACATTGGCCTGGCTCAGCACGAGCGCGCTGAAGGGAATTTCCCGCGCGCCGCTGAGGGTGATTTTTGCCTGTTTCGTCATGATGCTTCTCCATGACAGGCCGCCGCGAGACTCTCTCCCGGCTCTCAGCCCGTCATGGCTCCGGCGCAGCCCTCTCCCTCTGAAGGGAAAGGACCACGCCGCCGGCGAACGCGAGATTTGCTCAGTGGACCGAGGCCAGAAGCTTGGCACCCTTGGCTTCCAGCTCGAGCCGTCCATCCTGATGCGGACGCTCGCGGGCCAGCGCGGTGATCCCCTGCACGAAGTCGAAGATCGATGCGGGCGGGTGCCCCTCTTCCTGCAGCACGCTGCGGATGATCCGCTCGCTCTCGCCCTTCGAGAAGCCGCGTTTGCGCAGGAAGGTCTGCCGATCGTCATCGTCGCGCGCGACGATCGCGGCCCGAGCGGCCTTGATGCCGTTCATAAAGGAGACCGGCGAGGAAGAGGCGAAGCGTTCGAGCGCGGGCGCCGCTTCCTGCGCGAAGCGACCGGCCGCGAACTTGCTGTGCCGGATGCTGATCTCTTCGAAGCCCTCGGCGCCCCAGATGTTCCGGTTCATGCAGACGGCGCGAAGATAGAAGGTCGCCATGCCGAGGGCTTTCGACCCGACCTCGCTGTTCCAGCAGTAGAAGCCGCGGAAGAAGAGGTCGGGATCGCCGTTGGGCAGACGACCGGCCTCGATCGGATTGGCGTCGTCGACAAGGAAGAGGAAGACGTCGCGGTCGCTGGCGTAGAGCGTCGTCGTATCTTTCATGACCTCGACGAAGGGATTGTGGCGCATCGTCGACCAGTCGAGGAGCCCCGGCACCTTCCACCGCGTGTCGCCAGTGCCATTGCCCGCGATCTTCATGACCGCGGCGACAAGCTCATGATCCCAGATGCGGCCATAATCGGGGCCGGTCACGGCACGCAGCTCGGTGCGCCCGTCGCCGGTCTCGAGCGTCTTCACCAATTCCCCGCGATGCGCGAGCAGACCGTGCTGCATGTTGATGCCCGCCAATGCGGCGGGAAGCTGGCGCAGATAGGCCGACGGCGCCCCGACGAGACTGCACATTTGCCCGAAAGACCAGTGCGTGGGTGCAACCGGCGCTTCGCGGTCGGGAAGGAGCAGGCTCAGTCGCTCGGGTTCGTCGGGCGCGGCGATGACGCGAATGGCGCGGGTTTCGACAGTCCGCGCAGTCGCGGTCTCGGCCCGCGCGCGCACTGCATCATAAAGGTCGGAGAGCGACAGGTAGCGCTCGTCGTCGGGCCGGGAGAACCATTCGGACGAGACGCGGCCGATGCGCCGGCCTCGCGAGATATCGACCTTGTAGCCCGGGGACGAATCGCGGGCGAGGGTGCTGGGTAGAAGTGTCATGGCGTGTCTCCGCGACGGGTCCGGAAGACTCTCTCCCGGTTTCAACCCGTCACCTGGCCCCTCTCTCCTCTCCCTCTGCGGCCGCCGAAGGGGGCCGCGCTTCGCGGCGGGACATCGCACCACCGACGCAGGTGCCGGCCGAGACCGCTTGCTGCTATCGCAATCGGGTGCGCGCCAGGTCCGGCTGGATGGGCCTGCTTCGGCGGTTATCCGTCGGTCAGATCGTAGAGGCTGCGATCATCCTGTGGGTGCGGCTCGAACTTCGGCAATAAAGTCGAGAAGAGCGGGCGCGATGAACCGACCGAAATCGCGGCTTGTTTTCACGTTCGATGACAGCGAAGCCGCCGCCAATCGGCCACGGGGAATGATGCTCGCAAGCTCTTCGGCCAGCGACTGCGGGTGTCTCGCGTCGTCACCCGCGAACAAGATGACCGGAACGGAAATGACGGCAAGCTCTTCGGGATCTTTAAAGGATCGGTCGCGACCGATCGCCGCAGCCGCGGCAATGCTCTCCGCATCGGAACGCGGGATCGCCTCGCAAACCATCGCGCCGATGATCGGAGATAGATGCGGCAAGAGGGGCTCCCATCCGGCCAGAATGCCGTCACGCTGTACTCGCAAGGCGAACGCCTCCATCATCCGGATTTCAGCCTCCTTTGCCTTATCGTCCTCGATATCCTCGATCCCGATCGCGATGACAGCCAGAACATAGGTCGGAAGATCCACCGCGAAGCGGAGTGCTATCGTCGATCCAAGTCCGGCGCCTCCGATGATGGCGCGCGAGAAACCAAGGGCGTCAAGCAACGCGACTGCATCGGATACATATTGGGCCCAAGTGTGGCGCGCCGTGTCGCGACATCGCGATCGGCCATAGCCGCGCACATCGGGAAGTATTACCGCATATTCGTCCGGGATTGTCTCGATCAGGGGCAGGAACATTGCGTGATCGGGTCCGCCACCGTGGCATAGCAGGATCGGCGTTGGATTCTCGATCCCTGGAGCCGCCGCCGACACCCAGGCAGACAACTCACATCGATCATCGCCCAGAAACCGGATCTCGGCCAGAGCCGCTTGCCTCGACATGATCGCCTCTCCTTCATTCTCGGGCCTAGGCGGTGTCTGCAGCTTCGCCGTCGCGAAGAAAGCGAGCGACGATGCAGCCATCATCGCTTATTCCGTCGCGGCGGGCATCGTCTAGAATGCCCTCCAGTTCCAGCCTCCCGATCGGGTCGTCGTCATTTTCCAGGAGACCGCGGGCCGATCGTTCGACTTCGGCGACGTCGAGCGGCGAAAGGATAAGGCGGCAAAAATAGTCGATCGAAAATTCTTCGGCTGCAAACATAGAGATTAGTTCGATCGCCGTGGGGCAGGCGTTGTGCACATATCCGCTCTTGCGGTCGCGCCTCTTCAGCCAGTTGTCATAGCGTCGTGCGACGCGCTGGGAAGCAAGGGTGTCGTCGAACCAGCAATCCAGGATGAGCACGGCGCAG
Organism: Sphingopyxis sp. GW821-FHT02C12; assembly: GCF_059421785.1. Classification (NCBI taxonomy): domain Bacteria; kingdom Pseudomonadati; phylum Pseudomonadota; class Alphaproteobacteria; order Sphingomonadales; family Sphingopyxidaceae; genus Sphingopyxis; species Sphingopyxis sp. GW821-FHT02C12. Next base: position 980,132 of record NZ_JBWKVQ010000001.1, on the reverse strand, counting down.
CGCGCGACGCGCGACGCCTCGCGCAATGCTCTCGGCAAATTCTCCGTATGATGTGCGACATAATCGAGCGTCACGACGTCGAAACTGCGGTCTTCGAATGGCAGCGCTTCGGCACGACATGAAATGACGTCCAAACCCCGGGATCGCGCGCGGACGCAAGCTTGGGTTTCCGGCTCGATCCCGACAGTGCGGGCGATGCCCGCTTCGCGCGCTGCGACGAGAAGATCGCCCGTGCCGCATCCGACGTCGAGTAAGGTTGCCGGCTTGAGAGCGACAATTTCGTCGAGCAATTGGCGCTTATATTCCCCATGGGGACGGGCGGCGGACGAACGCTTCGTGGACTGGATCATCATGGGTAGGCGCATAAGGTCTCCGTCGATTGCGAAGACGATGCTGAGCGTTGGAGACTATGTCCGATAGATGATATCAGGACATAATGAATTCACTATCCGACAAGAATGCTCCTTCGGTCTCGATCGAGGTGGAACGAGCCACATTCCATGCACGAAGCATCGGGGAGTGGCACCGGCACCCAGTAGTCCAACTGATATACCCGAGCAGGGGGGTCATGATATTGCACACCCGTGAGGGACAATGGGTCGTTCCGCCCCAGCAGGGCGTTTGGCTGCCCGCGGACCATGAGCATCGCGTCGAGACCTCGGGCGGTTTCGAGATGTACAGCATATATTGTTTCGGCAGCATTCTACGGAGGCTGCCGAAAGAAGCCGGGCTAACTTCCGTGAGCCCCTTGATGCGCGAGATCATTTTTGCGGCCGCAGGCACGGGCGCAGGGGCGCGTCAGCGGCATCTGGCCTTCCTCTTCGCCGACGAGATGGCGTTGAAAATATCGCCTGCCCTGACGATCCCGTCGGTCACAGCGCCCCGTATCGCGCAAATCGCCGCGGCACTCGATCGCAATCCCGGCGACCGGAGGAGCCTCGAAGCCTGGTCGGAGCAACTCCATATCTCGAGCCGAAGCCTTGCGCGGCTGTTCCAACGCGATACCGGAACAGGCTTTACCGCGTTTCGGAACCAGATTCGGCTCAAGGCCGCGCTCTTGCGGCTGGCGCAGGGCGAGGCGGTCACATCGATCGCGCTCGAACTCGGTTTTGGGACGGCGAGTAACTTTATCCGCTCGTTTCGCGAACTGACCGGTGTAACGCCGGCACGCTACTTTCCCGATCGCAAGCGGAATCGAGACAATTAGTCTCCCGCTCTCACCGAGAGTGGCTTGGCGCGCAAGTTTTTGCGCAATCGGCGCGTGACATTCTGTTTTACCTAGCTGGGAGTCGGCGAAGTTGTATAGACGACTTATGAACCCTTCGCTCACTCGAAAATCCCCCGCTTCAGAATCTCGGCCCCGCGAGGCAACCCGGCCGCCCGAAGAGACGGGAGGCGAGGTGATGCCCCGGTACGTCGCCATCAAGCAAAGCATTTGCGATGCAGTGCGGGACGGCCGCCTCAACCCAGGAGACCGGGTGCCGTCGGAAGCGGAGCTGGTTCAGCAGTTCGACGTTTCGCGGATGACCGCGAACCGCGCTCTACGCGAGTTGCAGGCGGCGGGCGTCGTCGTGCGGCGCGCCGGCAGCGGATCGTTCATCGCAGAGCCAAAGCCGATCGGCCAGATGATTGAAATCCGCAACATCGCCGAGGAAATCCGGGAGCGCGGTCATGCGTACCGCGCCCGCGTGATCCAGAACCGCGAAGAGCGCGCCAATGTAGAGACGGCGCCGCTGCTCGAGGTGTCCGTGGGCACGAAATTGTTCCATTCGATCATCGTCCATCACGAAGCCGAATTTCCGATACAGATAGAAGAGAGGTTCGTTCTCGCGTCGATCGCCCCCGACTATGGCACGCTCGACTTCACGCGGATGACACCAAATGAATATCTGACGCGCATTGCACCGCTCGAACGGGTCGAGCATCGCGTTTGCTCGACGATGCCCGACGAGCGGATGCGCGGCATGCTGGGATTGTCCGACGGCGAACCGGTGCTCCAGATGACGCGCCGGACTTGGAGCCGCTCGCGCCTTGTGTCGCATGCCTGGCTGACACACCCCGGAACACGCTTCGAGCTGTCAGCCGCCTTTTCGATCGACGATTGAGGCCGGTCAGCCGGTGCGGGTGACCACGACCGGCTTGCGGCGCCGGCGCAGCCAACGGAAGTCGGCTTTGCTGAAGCTTTTGAACAGCAGGTAGAAGCCGGTTCCCGACAGCCATAGTACACCGAAGGCGACGAAGATGATCAGCGGGTGGTTGAAGCTCGACCGGTTGATATAGTCCATATTGTGGAGCATCCAGAAGAAGTCCCATGTGCGCCAGGTATCGCCGCGCATCACGAGAAAGCGGGCGGTATCGAGCGAGACATAGGCGCTGCTGTTCTCGTCGTCCGCGAAATCGACGCGCCACATCGCCCCCTCATGATCGCGCGATTCGAGGTTCGGCTTGGCGATTACGCTCACCTCTCGGATCGGCGCCTCGTTCATCATGGAGGCGACTTCGCGCGCCATGGCCTCGTCGACCCGGATGTGCTCGCCGCTTGTCGCGTCGACGAGACGGACGCCTTTTGCGGAGCGCACTTCATAGACCGGCCGGGTTCCGAGATCGCGAAGGATCACGCCCGTGACAGGTTCGCCGCGCGGCAGGGCCGCCACGTCGAAATATTCCCCCGGTGGCAGTGGATGCGCATGCGACATCCCGCCGCCGTGCCCGCCGACCTTATCCTTGTCGAGCAGCGCCATCACCGATCCGCTGAGCGCCCAGAGCAGGAACTGGAGACCCAGGATCAGCCCGACCCATTTGTGGATGCGCCGGAAGAAGAGCGGCGTCAGTCGGATGCGTTTCATGCCTGCTTCCTCTTGCGGCGTTTGAAGGACCAGATCAGCAACCACGCCCCGCTGATCGCCATCGCGAAGACGCTCCAGGTCGCGACGCGGAGCAACGGGTTGTTGACGTCGGTCCGCTCATCATAGTCCATGATGTGGAGCATCCACGCGAAGTCGAACACGCGCCACAATGCGTGCCGGCGCGAGATAAGCTCACCGGTCGTCGGCGACAGATAGAGCGTCGGGCGGTTCCAGCCCTCGAACTCGACCTGCCAATAGGGCGGCTTGCGCGACTGCATTTCCTGTGGCGCTTCGGTCAACAGCCGCACCGACACGATCTTGCCGTCGCCGGTGTAGATGCGCCGCGCCTGCTCGCGGACCTGGGACTCGGTAAGCGCAGGCAGCGGCGCACCCGAGCGGGCATCGAACAGCCGCGCCCCTTCGGGAGTTTCAGCGCGCCAGACGGGGCGATCGAAGAACCGCTGCAAGCGAACCTCGGACGCACCGGGCGCGGCCGCAACGATCCGCGACGGCGGCGCGAGGCCCGCGAGGTCGAAGGGCTGAACCATCGGCGCGCGCACGAGATGGTCGCCATGGATGGTGTCGATATGCACGACCACCATGTAGAAGCCGGTCAGCGTCCAGAGCAGCGCCTGGACGCCGACCACCAAGGCCAGCCATTTATGCGTTCGCCGGACGAGCAGCGGCCAACGGATCGCCATATCGATTACCCTCAGAACGCGGTGCGGAAGCCGACGTAGAAACGCCGTCCGAGCAGGTCATAGGTCATCGTGTCGGTGTTCGCATCGGTGAAGCTCTGGATATAGGGCGCCTTGCGATCGAAAAGATTGTCGACACCGACCTGGAACCGGGTCTTCTCGTCGATTTCGAAAGCGACCTGGAGATTGTGGTAGAAGACATTCGGCGTGCTGTAGCCGATGTCGCCGGGGGCCGCATTGAAGTCGGTCGCCTTGCCGATCCACTGGGTCGACCAGGTCGCGCTGACCCCGTCCTTTTCAGCGGTCAGCACGCCATAGCCGCGCCATTTCGGATAGCCGCCATTGCCGCCGCCGATAAAGCCGTCGAAGTCGATCGGCGCGCCGCCGGGGAAAGGCAGGACCACATATTTGTTGAGATAGGTCACGTTGACGTCGAGCGAGACGTTCACGCTGCCGATGTCATTGTTGTAAACGAGACCCAGATCGAGGCCGTTCATTTCTTCGCGGCCCGTGTTGATCGGTTGCGCGGAGAGGAAGGTAACCTCGCCGGTCAACGGGCTGCGGGTAAAATCTTCGCAGAAGGGATGCGAAAGATTCTGGCTCGCATAACAAATGCTGAGCTTTGTCGAGCCCGGAATAGCACGGATCGCATCCTTGATCTTGATGTCGAACCAGTCGGCAGTGAGCGAGAGTCCCGGAACCAGTCCCTTCGGTGAAATCACCGTCCCGACGGTCCAGGTCGTCGAGCTTTCGGGTTTCAGATTCTCGTTGCCGCCGACCGTTGTCAGGATCGTTGTACCGAGCTGAACATAATTGGCCGGCACGCCCGACGCCTGACAATTGGCGATCAGTGTCGCATTGCCGCTGGTCGAATAGCGCGAGCAGGGGTCGGTGGTCGTCAGATTGCCCTCGGAGACGCCGCCGAACAATTCGGGGACGTTCGGAATGCGAAAGCCGGTGCCGTAGGTGCCGCGCAGGCGGAAGCTGTCATTGATGACCCAGTCGACGCTCCCCTTGTAGTTCCAGTCGCTGCCGAACAGGTCGTAGTTCGAGTAGCGAACCGCGCCGTCGAGGGTAAGCGACTGGAAGAAGGGTGTGTCGGCCAGAACGGGCACCGACAGTTCGAGATAGGCTTCCTTCGCCGTGCTCGTTCCGGAGATCGGATCCTGCTGGTTGGTGTTGGCAATACCGAGCACCGTCAGCGGATCGGGATCGCGCCAACCCTTTTCCTTGCGATAGACGACACCCGCCGCGAAGGAGACGGGGCCTGCGGGCAGCTTGAAGAGATCGCCGTTGATATCGGCGGTGACCGTCGCAAGCTCGTTGCCGCCGCGGTCGCGCGACGTGAACAGGATATAGTCGAGAACCTCCGGGGTCAGGTCGCCGAACCCGAGATAGTCGGCGCAGGGGATCGTGGCACCGGCAGCAAGACTGCACTTGGTCGTATCGAGGGAATTCGCCACTCGCTCGAGATTGGCGATGTTGGTCGAACCATCGACCGCGGTGTTGCGGCCGAAGGCGCCCGCGATTTCCCATCCCCAATCGTTAGAGAGCTTGCCGCGGAGGCCAAACGTACCCTGCCAGGTATCGGTTTCCTGGAAGAATTGGCGCGGGCCGGGCTCGGCGAGGCGGCGCTGGATGAGGACGATATTCTGCCCCGTCGGATTGGTGGGATTGCTCGCCGCGATCGAGAGGTTGCGCAGCGTTCCGGGCGTCGCGATCTGATTCGACTTGCGGAAGGTGTAAAGGAATTCGCCGAACGCCTCGATATTGTCAGTGATGTCATAGTCGGCGAAAAACGCCGTGCTCACGCGCTCGACCGGGCTCACCGCGTTGAGGAACGGGTTCGAGTTGAAGTTGTGCTTGGCAGCGCTGTACGGCTCGAAGAAGTTGCCGTTACCGCCCAGCACCTGATTGAAGTTGATCTGCTGGCCGTTCGGCAGCACCGCGCGGCCGCCGATCGTCGAGGCGCTGTTCACGCAGCTCAGCATGCCGGGCGTGGTTTCGGCAAGCGAGCAAGGCGCGCGCGTTGCCATATTGACCGCGCTCGTCTTCTGATAGGTGACCGCCGCCATGAAACCGCCGCGATCGTTGCGGACGCCCCACAGGAGGTCGGCGGTGAAGTCCGAGCCATCGCCCTTTTCGGTGATGCCTTGGCGCACGCTGAGGCCGAGGCCTTCATAGTCAGTGCGGGTCACGAGGTTGACCACGCCCGCCATCGCGTCGGCGCCATAGATCGCCGAGGCGCCGTCCTTGAGCACATCGGTGCGCGCGAGCGCCGCGACCGGGATCATGTTAAGATCGGGCGAGGAGTTCGCGCCGGTGCCGCCCGCGACGAGGCGGCGGCCGTTGAGCAGAACAAGCGTGCGCTTGATGCCGAGACCGCGCAGGTTCACCTGCGCCGTGCCATATCCATTGTTCGCCCAATAGGCGGAGGTCTGGTTGCCTGCGAAGCCGGCGTTGGCGGGAAGGCGCTGCAGCACCGTCTCGATATTGACGACGCCGGTGTTCTCGATCTGCTCGGCCGACACGACGGTCGCGGGGCCGACGCCCGCGAGATCCTGGCGACGAATGCGCGAGCCGGTCACGACGATGTCCGATCCGTTCGGAGCATCCTCCGCGGCGGGTGACTGCGTCGCAGCATCGCTCTGCGCGAGCGCTGGCGTTGCAAAGGTCGCGACCGCTGCGGCGCTGGCGAGCAAAATTGTCCTGGTCATCATAGCGAAACCCCCTGATGGTTGGCTGATTCCCCTCAGAGAGCATCAAATGTATATACAGGTCAATAGGAATTTATTGAATCATATCAATTGGTTATGAAGTAAATTCCGGGCGCACGATACCTACTAGATACGCACCCCAAAGCTCTACCCCTCATCAATTTTGAAATTTTTTCCGGCCTGAGCCTTTTCGCGCAAGGAGCCGGCGGGCCCCTCCCTCGGCTTGCTTATGAAATGACATGATTAAGTGGGTCGGCACAGCTTGGGGGCGCGACCGACTTGAGCCGCTCAATGCGAAAGTATCTGTTCGAGAAAGGTCCGTGCGCGTTCGCTTTTCGGCGCGGCGAAAAAATCTGCCGGCCTTGCGTCTTCGATGATCTGGCCCTGATCCATGAAAAGCATGCGATCGGCCGCCTCGCGCGCGAATCCCATTTCGTGCGTCACGCACACCATCGTCCGTCCTTCGCCGGCAAGGGACGTCATCACATCGAGTACCTCCTTGATCATCTCGGGATCGAGCGCCGATGTCGGCTCGTCGAAGAGAAGAATCCGGGGCTCCATCGCCAGAGCGCGGGCTATCGCGGCCCGCTGTTGCTGCCCTCCCGAGAGCTGCCCCGGATATTTGCCCGCCTGGTCGCCAATCCTCACCTTGTCCAAATAGGATATGGCGCGCGCCTCCGCCTCCGGAAGAGACAAGCCGCCGAGCAGGACGGGCGCGAGGGTGCAATTCTCCAGCACCGTCTTGTGCGGGAACAGATTGAACTGCTGAAAAACCATGCCAATGGCGCGGAGCGCCGCAACGGCCTCTCGCGACGCGTCGGTTATCCTGGTTCCCTCGATCAGGACGGCACCGGAGTCGGGCACCTCGAGCCTGTTCATGCAGCGAATGAGCGTCGATTTGCCGGAGCCTGAAGGGCCGCAAATCACGATCCGCTCGCGCGGGGCGATTTCGAGGTCGATCGAGCGGAGGGCATGATAGGCGCCATAATATTTGTCGACCTGCCGCAAGCTGACGGCCGCGTGGCCCGAGGCATCGGTCATGACGCCTGCCCCCGGCCGCGTATCGCCCGTACCCGCGCGAAGGCTGCGGCGAGGTCGGCGATCAGATCCTGCGGCGCTTCGAGGCCGGCGTGAATACGGATCAGCGCCCCATCTGCCTCGCCATTGGGAAAATCGCGGATCGGAGCGGGCCACGCCGGAACCGCGAGGCTTTCGAAGCCGCCCCAACTCGAACCGAGCTGGAACAGCGAGAATTCGTTGAAAAAGGCGCTGGTTTCCGGAGGGGTAAGACCATCGAGCTGAACACCGAACAATCCGGACGCTCCGGTGAAATCCCGCTTCCAGATCGCATGGCCGGGATCGGAAGGATGGGCCGGATAGCGGACCGCGACCACTTCGGGTTGCTGGGCGAACCATTCGATCAGCGTCGCCGCGGTACGCTGGTGGCGTTCAAGGCGGGCATCGAGCGTCCTGATGCCCCGGTGGACGAGATAGCAATTGTCGGGACTCGCGCAGTTGCCCCAGCGCGCCGCCGCATCCTTGAGCTGGCGGTAGACGGCATCGCTGGCGGCGGTCATCGTGCCGAGCAGACAGTCGGAGTGCCCCGAGAGATATTTGGTTGCCGAAGCAAGCGAGATGTCGACCCCATGGGCCAACGGTTTGAAGAAAAGCGGCGTCGCCCAGGTGTTGTCGAGAGCGGTCAATATGCCCCGGCTGCGTGCAACCGCCGTGATCGCGGGGACGTCGATCATATCGAATGTCTGCGAGCCCGGGGTCTCCATGTAGATGAGCCGGGTGTTGCTGCGGCACAGCCCGGCAATCTCCGCTCCGATATCGGGCCGGAAATATTCCACCTCGACCCCGAAGCGCGCGAGAACGTCGGTCAGAAACTTGCGGGTCGGCCCATAGACGCAATCCGCAACGAGCAGATGATCGCCCCCGGCCACGAAAGCCGTGAGGGCTAGCGCGATCGCGCTGGTTCCAGACGAGGTGATGACGGTGGCGCAGCCGCCTTCGAGTTCGCTGACGGCCTCGGCGAGCGCAAAGGTCGTTCGCGTTCCGTACAGGCCATAGATGACCTCATCGTAGAGACCCTGGTGCCGGTCCATATAGGCCTCGACGCTGCCGTAGATAATGGTGGAGGCTCGATCGACGGGCGGATTGATGAGGCCCCGCTGATCGCGCGGGCGGGGACCGCCGTGAACGGCACGCGTCGGGTCCTGCCAGGCGTGCCCTTTCGGGCTTGCCGGCTCCCCGGGCCATTTTCTGTCGTGATTATCCTGCATAGTTTAGTTTCCGTTCGATCTTCATGCTGAGCCGGGACAGGGAGAAACAGAGGAGGAAAAAGATTGTCCCGGTAAAAAGATAGGCTTCGGCGAAATAGGGTCGCCATTGCGCCTCGACGTAGGAGAGGCGGGTCGTCTGCAACAAATCGAAGACGCCGACGATGAGGACGAGCGTCGTGTTCTTGACCTCGCTGATCGAAGTGTTGACCAGCCCCGGCACGCTGACTTTCAGCGCCTGCGGCAACAGGATATGGCGCCGCGCCTGCCATTTGGTGAGGCCAAGAGCATGCGCGGCCTCGGCTTGCCCGACGGGAACCGCCAGCAGGCCGCCCCGGATGACCTCGGCCATATAGGCGGCAGTGAAGAATATGAGCGCGAGCTGGACGCGCGGCAGGCTGTCGATCGAGAGATAGGAGGGCACGAACAGCGGGAACAGGACCGCAGCGAGGAAGAGCACTCCGATCAGCGGCGTTCCGCGAACCAGCTCGATGAAGGCGACGCTCGGCCAGCGAATGCCGCGCCGCGCCGACCTGCGGCCGAACGCGAGGAGTATAGCCAATGGAAAAGCGCCGACCACCGCAAGGCTCGCGAGCAGCAATGTGACCGGCAGGCCGCTCCACTTCTCCATCGGGACATAGGAAAGGCCCGCGAATCCTCCTCGTAGCAGAAGTACCGCCACGGCGATTGCGCCGAGCCAGACAAGCCCGAGGCGGCTGCGCCAGAATCGCGGGACGAAGGAGAAGGCAAGGCATGAAAGCAGCGCGGCCGCCGCTGCTGCGGACCGCCACTGCTCGGCTTCGGGATAGGTGCCAAACAATATCAGCCGCGCATTTTCGCGGAGGAATGGCCAGCAAGCACCGCTGGCCAAACGGCAATCGGCCGCGCCCCCGGCGAAGGTCGCGTCGAACAGCAGCCACGAGAGCCCCTTGCCGGCGAAAGCCGCGGTCATGGCGAGGATCGCGATGGTGAGTATCGACTGGCGTCCTCCTCTGAACAGATTGCGCCGTATCCACGACGGCCAGGCGGTCGCCGAGCGCAGCGGAAAGGGTTCGAGGGGCGCCGACTGGATGCTCCGGCCGGGCTGCCCGGCGACGCTCCAGCCCAACTGGCGGGCATAGAGGCCGGTGACGAACGACAAGGATAGCGAAAGCAGCAGGAAGGTCGCGACGATCAGGCCGACGCCCTCGATCGCCTGCCCTGTCTGACTGATGACGGTATCGACCACCGAGACAAATTCGGGATATCCGATCGCGACCCCCAGGGAGCTGTTCTTGATCGTGTTGAGATGCCAGCTCGTCATCGGCGGTATGGCGATGCGCAGCGCTTGCGGCATCACGATCCGTCCCATTGTTTGCGCGGGCGACAGGCCGAGCGCTTTGGCGGCCTCGCTCTGCCCTGCGGGAACGGCGAGGATCGCGCCGCGGAATATCTCGGCCAGATAGGCCGAGGCATAGACCGAAAGGCTGGCGACCAGCGTCAGAAACTCCGTGGAGAGCGACAATCCGCCGACGGTTCCGAAGCGCCCCGCCCGCGGCAGATCGATCCCGCCCCACAGCAAGAGCGGCACCAGGGAGATGCCGGCGAAGGCCAGCGCAGTGCGCGTGCGAACGGCTCCTCGCCGCACGGCACCCAGCAGGATCGCACAGGCGACGATCGCGATGAGAAAGACCGGCCGTCCCGGATCGGCCAAGGAGAGCGCGGGGAGGTGCAATCCCCGATTATCGAGGTCGAACGGTCCGACGGCGCCCGGGCCGGGTCCGGGCAGACCGAACAGCAGCGCGGCGTACCAGACGAACATCTGGAGCAGCAGCGGAATATTGCGAACCAGCTCGATATAAAGGCCGGAGAGCCTCGCAAGCAGCCAGTTGGACGACAGGCGCGCCATGCAGACCGCGAGGCCGAGCAAGGTCGAGAAGATGATGCCGAGCGCCGATATCAGGAGCGTGTTGAGAAGACCCACCGCCAGCGCCGCGGCATAGGAATCGCCCGGCGCGTAAGCAATCAGCGTTTCGCCAATCGCGAAACCCGCCCGGTCGAACAGGAAACCGAACCCCGTCCGGATGTTTCGGTCCGCGAGATTGTCCGCCAATGTCGCAAACAGGCCGTAGGCGACCACAAGCCCGCCCGCGATCAGCAGCCAGGGTAACGCAGCGATGGCAAGCCGCCTGTGTTTATGAGTCATCGCATCGGCAACGGGTAGATCAGCCCGCCGTCCCGATAGAGCTTATTCTGTCCGCGTTCGACGCCGAGCGGCGTAATGTGCCGGTCGAAGATTTCGCCATAATTGCCGGTCGCCTCGATTGCCCGGTACGCCCAGTCATCGTCAAGGCCGAGCGACTTGCCGAATCCGGGCAAGCCGCCGAGCATCTTGCGCACTTCAGGGTCGCGCGAGGCCATCCGCATGCGCGCGGCATTCGCGCGGGTGACCCCCATTTCCTCGGCAGCGAAGAGCGCGTTCAGCACCCATTTGTTGATCTCGTACCATTGCTCGTCGTCGCTGCGCACGACTGGGCCGACCGGTTCTTTGGTGAGCCGCTCGGGCAGCACCACATAATCGTCGGGATGCGCGGTGTCGGCCAGGCGGATCACCGTCAGCGTGAAGGCATCGGTGGTCATTGCGTCGCACCGCCCGGCAAAGAAGGCGAGCTTGGCTTCCTCGGGATTCTCGAACACGACGGACTGGAAACGCAGCCCCTTGCGCTCGAAATATTCGGCGGTGTTGAGTTCGGAGGTCGTCCCCTTGGTGATGCAGATCGATGCGCCATCGAGATCCGTCGGAAGCCGCACACCCGATCGCCGGGGCACCAGGAAGCTCTGCCCGTCATAATACATGGTGCCGACGAAATTCACCCCGAGGTCGGTGTCGCGCGTCAGCGTCCATGTCGTCGTCCGCGACAGGACGTCGGCCTCGCCCGTCTGCACGATCGTGAAGCGCTTGTTCGAGGCGACCGGCATGAACCGGACCTTGCGGGCATCGCCGAGGACCGCAGCGGCGAGCGCCCGGCAGTAATCGACGAAGAAGCCCTGCCAGCGTCCGCGTTTGTCGAGATAGGACATGCCGAGCTGCCCCGTATGAATTGCGCAATTGAGCGTTCCGCGCGCGCGAATCCGCGCAAGCGTCGATCCCTTCGCCGCGGCGATTTCATGCCCACCGGTGCCGGCGGGCTCGCGGCCGCAGCCGCCGAGTAACAGGGCGCCTGCGGCGAGCAGCGCCGGTAACCAGCGGCGCGATGCGTGCGACCTATTCATAAACGAGGCTTTCAATGCTAGCGCCATAAGAAATAGCTATAGGGAGCGATGTCCGATGAACCTGCGTCACCTCGAAGCCTTCAGGGCCGTGATGCTCTCGGGATCGGTCACCCAGGCCGCGCAGTCGCTCAACCTGTCGCAACCCGCGGTGAGCAAGATGCTTGCCGAGCTCGAGCATCAGCTGGGCTTTCAGCTCTTCCTGCGTTCGCGCGGCAGCGCGCTCACCGTGACGCCCGAAGCCGACGCCTTTTTCTACGAAGTCGAGCGGAGCTTCTCGGGCATTGCGGCCCTGAAGCGGGTAGCGGAAGACATCCGCAACATGGCGACCGGCACGCTCCGGATCGCCGCCCTTCCGGCGCTCGCGGTCAGTTTCCTGCCGCGTGTGATCGCGGCCTTTCGCGAGACACATCCCGGCGTCACCGTTCAGCTCCAGACCCGCAGTTCCTCGACGGTGCGGCAATGGATGGCGAACCAGCAGTTCGACATCGGGCTCGCGACGCCGGCGCGCGAATTGCCCGGCATAAGGATGGAGCGCTTCCTGCGCTGCCCCGGCGCCTGCGTTCTCCCTGCCGGCCACCGCTTGGCCGTCAAGGACGTCATCCGGCCGGCCGATCTCGAGGGCGAGCCCTTCATTTCGCTCGCGCTCGAGGACGGCGTGCGTCACCGCATCGACCGCATTTTCGAGGACGCGGGCGTCCACCGCGAGATGGTCATCGAAACCCAATATGCGATGACCATCTGCGCGCTTGTCATGCAGGGGGTCGGATGTTCGATTCTCAACCCCGTGACCGCAGCGGATTATGCCGAGCGGGGCCTTACGGTCCGTGATTTCGCGCCGGAGGTCCATTTCGAATATATGCTCTTCACGCCGAAGTTGAGGCCGATGTCCCAAGTCGCTGCGGCCTTTATCGCGGTGCTCGAATCCCACCGCGACGCGATGTTCGGCTCCGACGCCAGCTGAAGACACAAGACGCCGCACGGCCCTCACGGCCACCGATCAGAAGGAGGCGGTCGCGCGGACGTACCAGAAGCCCCCGTTGAACCCCGTCGGCGCGAAGCGGAGATATCGGATCCCGTTGTTGATCTGGGATTGCCGCGCCTCGACGTCGGGGTAATTGTCGAAGATATTCTCGCCGCCGACCGCGAGCTTGAGCATGTCGCTAACCTTGTAGGACAGCTCGAGATCGACCAGCAGTTCGGCGCCGCCCGTCTGGTCGGCAGCCGGTGCGGCGCCATAGTCGGTCCATTTGCCATAATAGTTCGCGCGCGCGACGAAGCCGAAGCGCTCGCCCGCATAAGTGAAGGACGCATTGCCCTTCCACTTCGGAACGAAGCCCTCGAGTTCGAGCAGCCGCTCGCGGTCCGCAGTGATCACCGGCGAGGCCTTGATGACATCGGTTTTGGTATAGTTGCCGTTGAGGCCGAGCGTGGCCTTGCCGTCGCCGAGGTCGAAGCCCACGGTGAGCACCGCATCGACGCCCTGGGTGCGGCTGTCGAAGGAATTGGTGAAGAAGCTCACCTGCTGGAAGGAATCCCCACCGGGAATGCCAAGCGCCGCGAGCTGCGCACGCTGCGCCGGGGTGAGATTGAAATTGCCCGATACGGCGATCCGGTCTTCGACCTTGATGTTGAAATAGTCGAGCGTGAAGGTGATGCGATTGGAGGGCTTCACCACGATGCCGCCGGCGACGTTGAACGAATTCTCGGGCCGAAGCGGCGTCGCGCCGAAGAATTGCGCCACCGGATTGTTGGGCGCGATAATGCCTGCGGTCAGCGGCGCCCCGGTTATCGAGTCGATGTTGGTCTGGACCTGCGAGGCGTTCGACTGGCCCGGCGTCGGCGCCCGAAAGCCGGTGTTGACCGATCCGCGCACCGCGAAGACGTCCGAGAAATCATATCGCCCGTTGATCTTCCAGGTGAATTTCGAGCCGAAGTCCGAGTAATTCTCGTAGCGGCCGGCAAGGCCGAACTGGAGCGCGTCGGTGAGATTGCCTTCGAGCGACGTATAGGCGGCCCAGTTGCTGCGCGCGAACTCGCCCGCCTGGATGGGACTGAAGCCCGGGAAGCCGTTCGAGCCGACCGGCAGTCCGACGCGGTTTCCGGTATCGGGATCGATGACCGACGCGAAAGGACCAACCTGCCATGATGCGATGTCGCCGGCCGTGATCTCATATGTCTCGCGCCGATACTCGAGACCGCCTGCAAGCGTCAGCGGATCGGAGGTGCCGATCGCGATGGGGTAAGTGAGATCGAGATTGAAAGCGAGTTCGCGCTGCTCGAGCTGCCCCGGCTTGAAGGAGGTCGGCGACGCGAGGCCAAGCGACGGATTGACCGTATTTTCGATCCGGTAGGAAGCATGGTTCTGACCATAGGAAGCGCTGAGGTCATAGGTCAGGCCCGAGGAGAATTCGCCCTTGAGGCCGGCCGCCAGCGCCGCATCGGTCACCGTGGCACCGAAATCCGGGGTGAAACCGCCGGGAAAGAGCTGGCGGAAGCTGAACCGCTGTCCTCCGGGCGTATTGGTGAGCGGAATCGAGGTGGAAATGAAGCTGGCATCGGGGTTGCGGTAAAAGAAGGCCGTCGTGCCGCGGCTCCAGCTATAGTTGCCGAAGGTGTAGAATTCCATCTCGTCCGACAGTTCGATGCCGGCATTGACGAAGATGCGCGCCGCCTCGGATTCGGGATTTCCCCAGCGCTGCGCCGGGACCGGGACATCCTGAACGCCGGCATCGATGAGCGCCTGCGCGTCGGGACGCTGAATGCCGCGCGACGTCGTGCTGGCGTTCACATATTCGCCGCTGATGTTGACGAAACCGGCGTCGGTGAAGGGAAGCCCGACATTGCCCTGGACGAGGAAATCCTCGCCGTCGCCCTTATAGAATTGGCCATAGCGGGCGATCAGCAATCCGCCTTCGCGGTCGCGGCGCAGACCGAAATTGAGGACGCCGGCGATCGCATCCGATCCATAGAGCGCCGACGCGCCGTCACGCAGAACCTCGAGCTGGCCGATCGCGATCGACGGGATCGCCGAAAGATCGGGTCCCTGCGATCCCCGGATATAGGGAACATTGGTGAACTGGACCGTCGCGCCGCGATGGCGCCGCTTGCCATTCACGAGCACCAGCGTCTGGTCCGGCGGCAGGCCGCGCAGCGAGAAAGGCCGGGTAAAAACGGCGCCGTCGTTGCTGACGAGGCGCTGGACATTGAGCGACGGGACCTCGGTGCGCAGGAGATCATTCATGTCGGCCGTGCCCTTTTCGAGCAGTTCGGCACCGGTGATGATGTCGATCGGCTGAGCGGAATCGGCCGCCTTGAGATCGTTCCGCCGCGTACCCGTCACGACGATTTCGCCCTGCGACGCGCCTGGCCCCGGCGCCTCTTTGGCGTTATCCTGCGCGAAGGCGGCGGCGGCCGACATGCCTGCCAGGACGGCGATAATCGAGCCACTCGTGCGAAGCAATTTTCTCATGGTCCCCTCCCATTTGCGAAAGCTCTCGGCTTCGCCACCGAGCTATCTTCGCGGCCTTGGCATGACCAGAAATAATCACCACTCATCGCTATAAACGAGATGGTTATTCCATATGGTTATATCTCTCGCTGCGGCATCGAGCAGCGCCCGACCGCGCGGCATGCCGGGCGCGGCGATGCCGGACACTTCGCGCAGCTTGTCCTCGACCGCCCGGGCGACATGCCGCGTCGGCACATGCTCCTTATTTTTTGTCCATATCGTGCCCGGCATGAGGATCGGGTTCGGGTTCGACAGGTTTCGGCGCTTCCGGCGCGGCCTTTGCCCGCGGCGGCACAGCGGCCTTCGCGGCGGGTTCTTGCTTGGGGCGGGATTTCTCCGGAGGCATCGCTTCTTCGGTCGGCGCCGCCGGGGCAGACGCGGCGGGCGGCTCGTCCGCTACGGGCATGGTCTCGACCATTGCGGGCGGCTCACCGGCAGTGACCTCACTCTGTTCCGGTGTGACGTCGCTCTGCTGCGCGGGCTCAGTGCCGCATCCTGCCAGAGCAAATATCAGCGCGGCGGCGCTCGCTAGGGGAATGAATCTCGTCATATCTGTCTCCTCTTCGTGTCGGCAGGTCATGCGCGGAATTCAGAAACCTTGCCGTCGCTGCCGAATGCCATCACTTCGAATGCGTCCGCGCTTCCGTCCGGCATTTCCATTCCCGGAGAACCGCGCGGCATGCCGGGCACGGCGATTCCGCGAATGTCGCGTGGCTTGTCGTGGAGGAGTCTCGCAACATGCCGCATCGGCACATGACCCTCGATCGCATAGCCGCCGATCACGGCCGTGTGGCACGACGCCAGCTGGCCAGGCACACCATATCGCGTCTTTACGGCGGCCATGTCAGCGCGGTTCTCGACAGTCACATCATAACCGGCCTTGCGTGCGATATCCGCCCAAGCTTCGCAGCAGCCGCATTCGGGATCGCGATAAACGAGCATTCGCTTGGGGCTGGACGTCTCGGCGCCCGGCGCGGGCGCCGCGCCATTCTTATCGCTGGTCGCCGCCGGGCCCGAGGCAGAATTGCATGCCGCAAGCGCCATCCCCGATCCGACCGCAATCAGGCCGAAAAGATGACGGCGCGTCATCAGATTTTTCATGTCATTTCCTCGCGAGAATGGATTTCATCTGTTCGATTTCGGCCGCCTGCCCCGCGATGATGCCGCGGCAGAGTTCGCGTATCTCGGCATCTTTGAGAGAAGCCTGTTCACACATGAGGATCGCGCCCGAGTGATGCGGGATCATCGAACGCAAGAAGGCCGTGTCGCCGATCGTCGTCTGTGTCCGGATGAGCCCGAAGCTCCCGAAGAAGGCAACTGCCGATCCCAGCAGCAGGAACGTATTGAGACGTTTCGACGGGAACATGCCCGGCATTGCGACGATCATCAGCACGACCATCGGCGAGACCATCATCAGCGTCATGTAGAGCATGTTGAGATTATTGTAGAAGCTCGAGAGGCGGTCGATCATGACGAACATCACCAGATACATGATGACGCCGCTGACGATCGTCTGCAGCGCGAGGCTGCGATAGGCTGGTTTCACGGCATTTCTCCTCGACGTGTCGCCACCCCGCGAAACTTCTAGAACCAGGCCCGCACCCCCATCACGAAGCTGACGCCGCTCGCATCCTCGCCCGCGGCGCGGGCAAAACGCGCGGTATCGCCGACCTTGCGCGCCCATTCGACGCCGACATAAGGCGCGAATTCCTTCACGACCTCGTAACGCAGGCGAAGCCCGAGCTCGAAATCCGAAAGCCCCGAACCAACGCCGGTCTCGGGGACATCCTGGAGCGCAAAATTGACCTCCGCCATCGGCTGGAGGATCAGTTTCTGGGTGATGCGCTGGTCGTAATAGCCTTCGAGCCGGGCGAGCAGATCACCCTTGTTCGAAAGAAACAGCGCGCCCTCGACTTCGAACCAATAGGGGGCGAGCCCCTCGAAGCCGATCGTCGCATAGGTGCGGTCGGGGCCGGGCCCAAGATCCTGCCTGATACCCGCCTGCGCGTTGAAATAGGGTCCGATCGCCCGGCTGTAGAGCGCCTGTACCTCGGCGCTCTCGATGCCTTCGCCGAACACGCCCTCGCCTTCGCTCTTGATCGTCAGCCGGTTAATGTCGCCGCCGTACCAAGCCTCACCGTCCCAGCGGAACCCGTCGCGGCCCTTGCGCGCCTGATATTCGGCAAGGTTGAAGCTGATGAAAGCGATGGTCTGCGCACCATTCTCTTTCATCATGTCGTGGCGCGAATGCTCCATTTCGGCTTGGGGATAAATGCGATCGGCATACCAGTCGCCGGGAGGCGCAGGCGCGGTAGCATCGCCCGGCGGCAAATCGGTGCCGCTAGCGCTGCTCGTGGTCGCCATGCCTTCCATTCCCGCCATCGCGTCCGCAGATCCGCCCTTCGGGGTGCAATGGCCCATTTTGGCATGTTCGGGCGGGCAATCGGGATCGGACGGCTGCGGTGCGCCATGATCCATCGCACCCATGTCCGAAGCGCCCTTGCCTGGAGCTTCCGCCTCAGGCGTACAATGACCCATCGCCGCATGTTCGGGCGGGCAGCTTGAAGCCTCGGGTTCCATGTCCATGCCCTGCATGTTCCCATGGTCCATCTGCTCCATCGACCCTTCGGCGGGCGCTTCGGGCGCGGACTGCGCTACGGGTGCTGGCGTTGGCGAGGGAGCGGGTGTCGGCGCGGGCGCCGCACCATGCATCGAATGATCCATCGACTGCGCCGCGGCGGGCACAGCAAAGGCCAGCGGGGCGATACCCGCGAGGAGAAGCGCGACCCGGGTCATTCGCCGTCTCCCTTCGGACGGACGCTGACGACGCGCATCATCCCCGCGTGCATGTGATAGAGAAGGTGGCAATGGAACGCCCAGTCGCCGAGCGCGTCGGCGGTGAAATCGAAGCTCGCGATGCCGCCCGGCTGGACAAGCACCGTATGCTTGCGCGGCGACCGGTCGCCCTTGCCCGTCACCAGTTCGAAAAAATGGCCGTGGAGGTGGATGGGGTGGCTCATCATCGAATCGTTGATGAGGTTGATCCGCACGCGCTCTCCCTCGATGAAGGGGATGGGCTCGTGATAGTCGGACATCTTGATGCCGTCGAACGACCACATGAAGCGTTCCATATTGCCGGTCAGATGGATGTCGAGCGAGCGCGAGGCGGCGCGGGTATCGGGGTTGCGCTCGAGCGCGACAAGGTCATGGTAGGTCAGCACCTTGTGCCCGACATTCTCCAGTCCCTGCCCCGGCTCGCCCATGCGATCCATCGGCATCGGCGAGATCGTCTGAACGCTGGGATCGCGCTTGACCTGCGGCGCGACACTGAAGTCGCGCATGCTGTGCTGCATGCCTCCGCCAGATCCATGATCCATGCCCGCCATCGCGCCGCTTTCCCCCGCTGGCGTACAATGGCCCATCTTGGCATGTTCGGGAGGACAAGAAGGGTCGCTCGCCGGCATGGGCATGGCGCCCATATCGCCGCCCGAATGGTCCATACCCGCCATCGCGCCGCCCGACATGTCGCCCATGCCCATGTCCTTCATGGTCGCGAGCGGCCGTTCGCGGAGCGGCGGCACCTCGGCGACCATGCCAGCGCGCGGTGCGAGCGTCGCGCGTCCCATGCCCGAGCGGTCATTGGCCTCGGCAACGAGCGTATAAGCACGGTCCTCGACCGGGGTCACGATGACGTCATAGGTTTCGGCGACCGCGATCTGGAACTCGTCGATTTCGGTCGGCACGACATTGAGCCCATCAGCCTGGACGACGGTCATCCTGAGGCCCGGGATACGGACGTTGAAGATCGTCATCGCCGACGCATTGACGATGCGCAGGCGTACCCGCTCGCCGGGGCTGAAGAGCGCGGTCCAGTTGTCGCGCGGACCATGGCCGTTGACGAGGAAGGTGTAGGTCGAACCATTGACGTCGGCGACGTCGGTCGGGTCCATCCGCATCTTGCCCCAATCGATCCGCTCCTTGAGCGGTTGATCCTTGCCGGCAAGCAGGCCCGCCAGCGTCTGGCGCTGCATGTTGAAATGGCCGGGATTGACCTTGAGCTTGCGGAAGATCGCCTCGGGCGACAATTGACTGTGGTCGGACAGGACGACGACATGCTCGCGGTCGTAGCCGATCGGGTCGGCGCCCGCGGGATCGATGACGATCGGGCCATAATGGCCGAGCTGTTCCTGAAGCCCCGAATGGCTGTGATACCAATAGGTCCCCGATTGAACGACCGGGAATTCATAGACAAACTTCGAGCGCGGCTTGATCCCGGGGAAGCTGACGCCGGGCACGCCGTCCATCTGGAACGGCAGGATCAGGCCGTGCCAGTGAATCGAGCTGTCCTCGTCGAGATCGTTGACGACGGTGAGGCGCGCGTTTTGTCCCTCCTTCAGCCGGACGAGCGGCGCGGGCACGGTGCCGTTGATCCCGATCGCGCGACTGACCTTGCCGTCGATGCGCATCGTCTGGCGCGCGATGCGCAGCGTTATGTCATTGCCGGATACGGTCGGAAGCGGCGCGGTGATGCCGGACGACACCGGCTGGGCCCAGGCCGGGAACCATGCGGCCATCGCCGCAGCAGCCCCTCCACCCAAAGCTCCACTGACGAACCGACGCCTTTCCATCTGCATATTCTTTCCGACCGTTACTGACTGTTCCTAAAGCTATACGCAGGCGGCACGCCTGCCCCTCAATAAAAATGCCGGACGATGAGGAGATGCCGCCTGAACGAGCGGTCGAACCCTCAACCCTCGGCGCTCGCAGATGTTCCCGCGAGCAATTCCCGGAGCCTGGTCCGCGCTCGATAGAGGCGCGTTTCGACTGTTTTCTCGCTGACCCGCAAAATGACCGCTGTTTCGGCCTGGCTGACCTCGTCGACACCGCGGAGGAGCAACACTTCGCGCAAATTCTGCGGCAGCTGATCGATCGCCCCGCGAACCCTGGCGAGCTCTCGCCTGTCGGTCGCCGCGGAATCGGGCCCAGGACCATCGCTTGCTACGTGATGCGCATTTTCGAGCGGGAGCGCGCGGGAGAAAAAGGCGCGCACCTTTCGCCGTCGTGCCCAGTCGCGACATTTGTTGAGCGCGATACGGGCGATCCATGTGCGGAAGGGGCGTTCGCCATCATAGCGATCGAGCGCCGAAAAGCCGGAGACGAACGTCTCCTGCGTCAAATCCATCGCCTCGTCGGCATCGCCGATCTGCTTTACGATGAGCCGGTAGACGCCCGTTTTGTAACGGCGCAGCAACTCGCGATAGGCGTCTTCGCGGTGCGCGCGCGCAAAGGCCGCCAGATCCTGGTCGCTACATTGCGATAGGTCGGCGCTCACCGCGCATCGGCGGTCAGCGCCTTGACCACGCTTTTGTCGAACATTTCCGCTTGATCGGGGTTGAGAACCCCGCGCATCGCGAAGAGATGCTGGAGCGTTTCCTTCTGCAATGTCCCCATCACCTCATGCGTCTCGTCGATCGCCTCGGTGACGCGCGGTCCATAGCCATGCTCGGCTTCGATCGCCTGCGCGAGCCGGACATTGGCGGCGCGCATCTCGAGTTCGAGCGCCTGGCGGCGACCGGCGAAGTCGGCTTCGATCCGCTCGAGTTTCTTTTCCTGCTCCGGGGTCAGGTCGAGTTGGCCGTGGAGAAGCGCATGAAGTTCGGTTTCGCTGGCTTTGGGCGCATCGGCTACCAGACGGCCGATGAACACGCCGGCAATCGCCGCGGCGAAGGCAATGAGCCCCAAGAGAAGAAGACGGCGCGACGGCATCGCTACTGTACATCCAGCAAGGTGGAAGGCACCAATGCGCTAGGCGGGCCGAATGGGGTCAGGGGGCTTGCCGCGACCGCCGGCTGGGAAATCGCACTCCCCGCAAAGACACCGCCGCCGAGCGAGACAAAGGCCGCGAGCGCCATCAGGCGGCGCATCGCTACCGCTTCGCGCCGGCGGATCGCCAATGCGCCCATGATGCGATCATCGAGCGCATCGAGCGCTGCGGGCAGATCGATCCTGTTCAAAATGCGAAGCTCCTTATCCATCGATCGTCTCTTCAAACCTTTCCATCATTGTACATACGCGCCGAAGCGCCTCACCCCTCACACCAGAATATTATTCCGGAATATTTGAGGGCCATGCCGATATCCTGCGTATTAGCAGGACAGACACGCATTTGGAGGTGTTCATGTTCAAGTCTCTTCTCCCCTCTGCAGCGGCGGCTTTCGCTCTGCTTCTCATGCCGGCCACGGCAAGCGCGCACACCAAGCTCGTCAGCTCGACGCCCGCCGCCAATTCGACCGTTTCGAAGGTCACGTCGGTCAATCTTCAGTTCAACGAAAAGATCGTCGCCTCGACCCTCAAGACCGAGCTGGTCATGACCGGCATGCCCGGCATGGCCAATCATGCCCCGATGAAGGTGCCTTACTCGTCGATGATGGGCAAAGAGGGCAAGTCGGCGATGCTGATGCTCAAGCGGCCGCTGACAGCCGGAACCTACAAGGTCACATGGTCGGCGGCGGGCGCTGATACCCACCGCATGGGCAGCGAATTCAGCTTCACCGTAAAGTAAAAGACGGTGGGGGACCCCGTTCTGATCGGCATCAGGTTCGCACTTTATGCGGACCTGATGCTCATCGCCGGCCTTGCTGCGTTCCCGCTTTTTGCGCTGACACGGAGCGAACGCCTTGCGCCGCAGTCGATGATGGCCTCGATCTGGCGCGCAGAGCGATGGCTCTGCGCCGCCGGACTGCTTCTCTCCATCTTGGGGATGGGCGTGCTCGCGGCTTCGATGCAGGGTGTGGGGCTCCTCTCCCTGGAACTCCAGCCTTTTTGGGACCTTGTTCGCGAGACCGAGGTCGGCACAGCCTGGGTCTACCGGAGCGCAGCGCTGCTGCTCGCGCTGGGAGTCGCGATCTGGATGGTCCGCTGGCCGACAACTTCGGCCGCCGTACTCGCGGCCGCGGGCTCGGTGGCCGTCGCGAGTCTGGTCTGGTCCGGCCACGCCGGCGCGACCGAAGGCGCCGCAGGCACCGTGCACCGGATCAGCGACATCTTGCACCTGATTGCAGCGGCGGTCTGGATCGGCGCGATCGGCGCCTTCCTGATCCTGATCTCACCACGTCGTGTCCGCGAATGGCCGGGCGGACTCCAAATTGCGGCGCGGAGCCTCGATCAATTCTCGCGCGTCGGTACGATCTGCGTCCTCGTCATCGCCGCCACCGGCCTCGTCAACAGCCAGATGATCGTCGGCGCCGAGAATCTCGGCCGTTCCCTCGGCTCGCCCTATGGACAATTGCTTCTCGCCAAGCTTGCGCTGTTCGGACTGATGCTGGCGCTCGCGGCGGCGAACCGCTGGCGGCTGACCCCGGCGCTCGCGGCCGCCGTCCCGGGGACCGATACCGACAATGTCGACGCCGACCCCGACCTCGCGATTGCAGCCATGCGCAGAAGCCTCATCATCGAAGCGTCGGCCGCGCTCGCCATACTCGCGCTGGTTGCCTGGTTCGGTACGCTCGAACCCTTCGTCACCGCCGATCCGGTTTGACCCCAAGCACCGCCTCTTGGTCGGGTTCGATCATGCTCGGGACCGGCTGGGCGCTCATTGACGCGCGCATCGGGAGCAGCCGTCCCCATAACCATGTGGCGCACCAGATCAGCCTCGCCATCGAACGCGACCTCGAAATTTCCGGTGATGCCGACCTGATAGTTCCCGCCGGACACGCCATTGCGATAGCGTCGCATGTCCGGCACCGCCTCGGGCCGCCGGGCGCCCTCGTGCGGTCATTTTATCTCGACCCGCTTTTTCGTGCCGGCACCCGGCTGTCCGCCGGATCGGCGCCTGTCCTGTTGACGCCGATAGAGACAGCCGGACTAGGTGACATCGCAAGCGGCGCGGACGCGAAGCGCTGGGCGTCCGACTATCTCGACCGCTCGCAGGCGCGTCCGGTGGATGCCCGCCTGTCCGAAGTGCTCGCGGCCCCTGACGATTTGTCGACCGCGCGCGCCTTGGCCGACGTCGCCTGCCTTTCGCCCTCGCGCCTCCGCGAAATCGTCAGCCGCGACTTCGGCGTGCCTCCGGCCAAATTGCTGCAATGGCTCCAGCTTCAACGCGCCGTGCGGACGCTGGTCGGCGGCGGAGGTCTTGCCGACGCCGCGGCGGCGGGAGGCTTCGCCGATCAGTCGCACTTCACGCGCCGCTGCGCTCAATGGCTAGGCGTGACGCCTTCGGCCGGCCTTAGTGCCTTCGCGTTCGAAATCGTGCCCTGAGCCGGATGCGCCTCGCACCGCGTCGCCCCGGCGAAACATTCAAGACTGCCGCGCCTGTTTGCCCTTAAGCGTCTCGTCGAGACCGGCGATTGCGGCCGCAATCCGGCGGCAAGCCAAAGCGTCGAAAGGAGACGGCCATGCCCGACCCGAAACCCGTAGCAAGATCCTACACGCCAGCGGCAGGATATCACTTCCTGACGCCCTTTTATGATTTCGGCGTCGCGGTGACAACGCGCGAGCGCGTGTGGCGCGACCGTCTCGTTCGCCATATGGCGCTCGGCGAGGGTGACGTCATTCTCGATATCGGCTCGGGTACGGGAAATCTTGCGCTGGCGATCGCTCGCCATAGCCGGGACGTCCGCTATCTTGGTTTCGACCCCGACGAGGCAGCGACGCGAATTGCCCGAACGAAGACCGCGCAGATTGTTCCACCGCCGGAGTTTCGAGTTGGCTTTTTCGCGGCTTCGGCGATCGATGACTGGCCCCCGCCTGCCAAGATTGCGATCTGCCTCGTCCTTCATCAGGTCGGGCTTGAGGAAAAGGCACGTCTGCTACGCGAGGCCCGGCAGGTGCTCGCGCCGGGCGGCAAACTCTATGTTGCCGACTATGGGGAACAGCGCAGCCGCCTCATGCGGTTGTTGTTCCGCCTCACGATCCAGCAGCTCGACGGCGTCCAGGACACCCAGCCCAACGCCGATGGATTGCTCCCGGTGCTGATGAGAGAGGCAGGCTTTTGCGATGTTCGCGAGCTTGAGACGTTCCGCACGCCAACCGGTGCGATCGGGATCATCGAGGCCCGAAAGCCCGGGACCTGACGGCACGGGGCAAAGAAAATCCAAGGGATAACCGCTCTTCTTGCGTATCGATAGAAGCGGCTCCATTCTGGAACCGCCAGGAACGACGCCAACGGCGAACTCGACCGGTGGCGTTTGGACCGCCCCGCCGCGAGGCGGGCATCCGACACATACGGGAGCGGCGGCGATGCACGATCATCAGGGCGCAGAAAAAGGCAGCGGGAGCACGACTGATCCGGTCTGCGGCATGATGGTCGATCCGGCCACCACACCTCATATCGCGACGCATAGCGGCAAGCATCACTATTTCTGCAGCGCAGGCTGCCTCGCCAAATTCGAGGCCGATCCCGATCTTTATGCCGCAAAACGCGAGCCGGCCGCAGCCGATGCACCCGAAGGCGCCATCTGGACCTGCCCGATGCATCCCGAGATCCAGCGCGCCGGCCCCGGAAGCTGCCCGATCTGCGGCATGGCACTCGAGCCCGTCATGCCGACAGCATCGGGCGGCCCCAGCGAAGAATATCGCGATATGCGGCGGCGCTTCTGGATCGGGCTCCTTCTCGCACTCCCGGTGGTTGCGCTCGAAATGGGCGGCCATCTGACAGGCCTCCACCAATATGTCGGCCGCCAGACGAACAACTGGGTCCAGATGCTGCTCGCGACCCCCGTCGTTCTATGGGCGGGCTGGCCCTTCTTCGAGCGCGCCTGGCTCTCGATCCGCAACAAGAGCCTCAACATGTTCACCCTCATTGCGATGGGGACGGGCGTTGCCTGGGGCTACAGCATGATCGCGGCGATTCTCCCGCAAATCTTCCCGGCAGCCTTCCGCGCCGCCGATGGCTCGGTCGCGGTCTATTTCGAGGCCGCCGCGGTCATCACGGTGCTGGTGCTACTCGGGCAGGTGCTCGAACTCAGGGCCCGCGAGACGACGAGCGGCGCGATCCGCGCGCTCCTTGACCTGACACCGAAGCTCGCCCGGCGCGTCCGCAGCGATGGAAGCGACGAGGAGGTAGCGCTCGAGGAAGTCGCGGTCGGCGACATGCTGCGCATCCGTCCGGGCGAAAAAGTCCCCGTCGATGGCATCGTCGTAGAAGGCCGCGGCACGGTCGACGAATCGATGGTCACGGGCGAATCGATGCCGGTGACCAAGGCGGCCGGCGCGGCGCTGATCGGCGGAACGATCAACCAGACGGGCGGCCTGCTCATGCGCAGCGAGAAGGTCGGGCGCGACACGATGCTCGCGCGGATCGTACAAATGGTCGCCGACGCGCAGCGCAGCCGGGCGCCGATCCAGCGTCTCGCCGATACCGTTTCGGGCTGGTTCGTGCCCGGCGTCATCGTCGTCGCCATTGTCGCTTTCGTTGTTTGGTCGCTTCTGGGGCCCGCGCCCGCCATGGCCTATGGCCTTATCGCCGCCGTCTCGGTGCTCATCATCGCCTGTCCCTGCGCGCTCGGCCTCGCGACGCCAATGTCAATCATGGTCGGCGTGGGGCGCGGCGCCGAAGCCGGCGTGCTGATCAAAAATGCCGAGGCGCTTGAGCGGATGGAGAAGGTCGACACGCTCGTCGTCGATAAGACCGGGACGCTGACCGAAGGCAGACCCTCGGTCGTCGCCATCGAAGTCGCCGGCGGCTTCGAGGAGCAGGATCTGCTCCGGATTGCCGCGAGCCTCGAGCGCAGCAGCGAACATCCATTGGCGGCCGCGATCGTCAAGGCCGCCGAGGACCGGGGCCTCGCGCTGGTCGAGCCATCGGGGGTCGACCAGCCGGTCGGCAAGGGTATCGTCGGGGTCGTCGACGACAAGGCGATAGTCCTCGGCAATGCGAGCTTTCTTGAAGAATATGACGTCGATCTGGGCGCGCTCACCGAGGCAGCCGACCGCCTTCGCACAGACGGCGCGACGGCGATTTACATCGCGGTCAATGGCAAGGCGGCCGGGGTCATCGCCATCGCCGACCCCGTCAAGGAAACGACGGGCGACGCGCTCGCTGCGCTGCGCGAAGCCGGAATCAAGGTCATCATGCTCACCGGCGACAATCGCGTCACCGCCGAGGCGATCGCGCGGCGCCTCGGCATCGACGACGTCGAGGCCGATGTCCTCCCCGACCAGAAGAGCGCGGTCGTGCAGCGGCTGCGCGAAGAGGGCCGGATCGTCGCCATGGCCGGCGACGGGGTCAACGACGCCCCCGCGCTCGCCGCCGCCGACGTCGGCATCGCGATGGGCTCGGGAACCGATGTCGCCATCGAAAGCGCGGGTGTGACGCTACTGCGCGGCGACCTTCTGGGCATCGTGCGGGCGCGGCATCTCAGCCATGCGACGATGGCGAACATCCGTCAGAATCTCTTCTTCGCTTTCGCCTATAATGTCGCCGGGATTCCCGTCGCTGCGGGCGTGCTCTATCCGATTTTCGGACTATTGCTCTCGCCGGTCATTGCCGCCGCTGCAATGGCACTCTCGTCCGTCAGCGTCATTGCCAATTCTTTGCGGCTGCGCTTTGCCAGAATCTGATCGAAACCACGGGAGGCACTCGTGAAGTGTCGGCACAACAAGGGGAAATGATATGAGACGACTGACGATTACAGCAATCGCATTGGCCATGCTGGTGGCCGTCCCGGCTCAGGCGACCGAGCCTGCGGATTTTCAGGGCGCGGCGGCAGCGCTCGCGCAGTATAAATCGGCGATGGAGAAACTGGACCTGACCGGCGTCGAGGCCCTCTTTTCGCCAGACGCCCAGATATTCGAATCCGGCGGCGTTGAAGGGAATTTCGCCCACTATCGCGACCATCACCTGGGTCCCGAACTCAAGGAATTCAAATCCTTCACCTTCCGCAATTACAAGATTTCGGTTCGCGGCGAAGGAAATATCGCGATCGCAACCGAGACCTACAGCTTCTCGATTGTGCTCGCGAGCGGCGAGACCATCGAACGGGATGGCGTCGCTACGAGTGTCCTCAAACAGGACAACGGAAAGTGGCAGATCTTCAATCTCCACAGCTCCTCACGCAAGCCGAAGGTGCGACCGGCGGGTGGCAGCTGAGCGGGCAAAAAAGGGGCTAGTCCTCACGATCTCTCCGAACCCACACCTAGCAGGACGCATGAGCCCGAGCGGGTGTGGGCACCCTGAAATGGCTCGTCGCGGCAAGTACGGAAACGCCTGCCTCGTCTGTGACAAGGGCAAAGCTGTTGGGGTGCGTATCATCTGTTGAACAGCCGCCGCATTGCGTTCGGCTGCAAAGCTCAAGGCCTGTTATGCGGGAGATAGATAATGGAGCGATTTCGAACTTTCGATTTCCGAAAGCATATGCCGAGCGTGACGTTCACGCTGCTGGCGGTGGCCCTGATAGCGGGCGCGGGTGCGATCACCGTCTATCTCGGCCTATATAATATAGCGGCCGATGCCCCCCATAACCGGCTGACTTACAGCGTCATCGAAACATTCAGGGAGAAGTCCATCGCAGCGCGATCCGGATCGATCGCGGTGCCGGCAGATTTGGCGGCTCCGGCGCGGATCGCGTCGGGCGCAGGTCTCTATACCGAGATGTGCAGCGGCTGCCATCTCGCGCCCGGGATGGAAAAGACCGAAATGAGTCAAGGGCTGTATCCGCAAGCGCCCGTCTTGTTCAAAGGTTCGGAACGTTCGGCTGCGGAGCAATTCTGGATCATCAAGCATGGCATCAAGATGACCGCCATGCCGGCCTGGGGGAAAACGCATGATGATCGTCTCATCTGGGATATGGTCGCGTTTGTCCGAAAACTCCCTGGCCTGTCGCCGGCACAATATCAGGCTATTACGCAGAATGCGCCAATGGACCATGACGCGATGATGAAGGGCATGACAGAGGCGGAAGGCGCGAGTCAGAAACCAAGCGGAGCGGGCGAACACGCAGGGCACTGAGGTCGTCGACAATTATGCAGCGCCGGGCGTGAACGGGCTCGTTTCGACCTTCCATTCCCGCCCACCTTGCCGGTGGGACGGAAGGTTTCGCCTTTCGCTAAGGGCCGAATCGAGCGAACTGTCTTGGCCGGCAAGCCGCAGGTGGAAAACAGCAATTCGGAATGGATCAAGCGGGGGCTATAAACATGAAGCGCGACCTTGTTCGCGAACTGATCGAGCGCTGGCGCGGCGATTCCGGCTCGACCTATCAAAGCTGGTTCCTGTGGGAGGAGCGACTGAAGAATTTTCGGTCGATCAGAAGAGGCATCTCGCAGGTCGTCGCCGAAATTGAGGCCGGCACCTTCGGAGCGGCATATCGGGGCTCGTCATTGGAGATCATTGTTCATTCAATCGCCGAGCAACGACAGATTTTCAAAGGTGCGGATCATGCTTTCTTGTGGAAGCCCAAACTCCGAATCCCGGACATCTACGAGAACGCCGACAATCAACGAGCTTTTGGCAGACTTCTTCACCATTGCTCCTGTTGCGATACCGCCGAGGAGGTCGTCGCCGGGATCCTCGCAATCGATAGACAGAAGATCAAGGGGTTGGGTCCTGCGGTGGCCAACATTCTCTATTTTCTGCATCCCACTCTTGTGCCTCCGTTCAATACGGCAATCGTAAAGGGCTACAACGCGCTAACGGGTGCGAATGTGAAGCTTGGCAGTTGGGAGCATTTTCTCGCGATGCGCGCGGGCATTCTGGATCTCAACGATCGCTACCGGGATCTTCTTTCCAACGATTTGGGGGCGATAGGAGGGCTGCTGTTCGATATCGGATCGGGACGGTTTCCAGCCCCACCGCTCAGCGGTTCGAGCGAAAATGCGCGCGATTGGATGGCCTTGCTGAATGAAACGCGCTCACAGTCCGACAAGTTCGATAAGGGGCTTGCAAATCAGAAAGAGACCGACCGGACGCATAGCGAAGTCCAATCCTGGCTTCGGGACCTCGGGCTTGCACTTGGATATGACGTCTGGGTAGCGGCAAATGACCGGGGGCGCCTTCATGAGGGTGTGCCGCTCGGGTCTCGATGCCTCGATAGCTTGCCGCATGCCATCGCAACCGCTCAAGGAAGCGATGCCATAAGACTGATCGACATCTTATGGCTCGAGCAATCGACGGCTACGGTCGCGGCGGCATTCGAAGTGGAGCATTCGACATCCATTTATTCCGGAATTGTCCGCATGCTTGATCTCGCGCTGAGCAGCGAGAATCTTCATTTGTCGACGCCACTTTTCCTGGTTGCACCCGATGCGCGAGAAGCCGATGTCCGCGCTCAGCTCCGACGCCCGGCTTTCAGCCGGATCGGTGATCTCGACATTTCCTACCTGCCCTACGCCGAGCTCGAACAGAACAGGGTCGCCATTGCCCGCTTCGGTACGGGCCTGAAGGCGATCAAGGCGATCTCCCATCCATTGCCGTGAGGCAGCCGACGACGCGTAGGCCTCCGAAAGCAGTTGGTCTTTGCATCCTCGCGGCGTCACAGGGAAAGCCGGGCATCGAAATCGCGCGCGCTACCGACGTTCAGGATGGGACTAGCCCGTATCTGTTCGTGCCATCTTACTGCCCGGCTCATCGTGCCATCAGCAGGGCCGTTCAAGTAACGGCGCCGGTGAGAACAGGGACATATCATGTCCTGCGTTCAGAGGAAGTATTCCCCCCGGGCGCAAGCGCCCAGGGGGACCGACGACCGTAGGGGAGTCGCCGGGGGACCTCGCAGGACGAGGAACCTCAGAAAAAGTAGCGCAGCTGCAGTCCATACTGGCGCGGCTCGCCGTAGATGTAGAGCGGAAGAGTAGGGTTCGAGACACCCGTCGCGTCCGTCCCGATCGTACTATAGCTCACATAGCGCTCGTTGGTGAGATTTCGGCCATAAAGCGCAATTTCCCACGCTTCGCTCGCCGGCTGCCATGTGACACGCCCATTTATAAGGGTCGTGGCGTTTCCGGAAAAAAGCGGATTGTTGCTGGGCTTGAAAAAGACGCTGTCGCGCCAGGAGATATCGGTCCGTAATGTCAGCATTCCGCCGCCCAGGGAGGCCTTATATTCTCCGCCGAAAGTGATGTTCCACTTCGGCGCGTTCGGCAGCCGCTTGCCCTTGAGGCTTGCGCCGACGTCGTCAAAATAGACATCGTAGCGCGCATCGAGATAAGCGATCGTGGATGTAAGCGTCAGGCGATCGAACGGCCGTGCCATCAGTTCCGCTTCAACGCCCTTGATCGTCGCCTTGCCGGCGTTGGTGGTACTGGCAACGCCATTATTATACTCGACCACCTGAAGATTGGTGTAATCATAATAGAAGGCGGAAAAATTAGCTCGAAGCCGGCGATCGAGGAGCGTCGACTTCAGGCCGACTTCGTAGCTCCAGACATACTCCGGGAGGAAAGGCCGCCCGTCTCCCAGCTGGAATCCACCCGATTTGAACCCGCGGGTTGCCGACGCATAAGCCATGACGTCATCGGCAAGGTCGTAATCGATCCCAATTTTCGGAGTCCAGGCGGTCCAGGATGATTTGGGCTGACCGGCATCGACCTGATTTCCGTTCAGCAGGACACGATATCCGAAATCCTTTTTTTCGTATGAGTATCGAAGCCCTCCGGTCAATCGCAGGCGGTCGATGAGTTCGTAGCTTGCTTGTCCGAAGAGCGCGAATGCATTCGTCGTATTGTTTTCCGGGATCGCGAGCCGACGACCCGGTTCGATGATCCGTATTTCGTCGTTGCCCTTTTCATTCAGATAGAATGCTCCGACGATCCAGCGCAGCTTGTCCGCATCGTTGTTGAGAAGTTGGAACTCTTGCGTGAAACTGCGGGAACGTTCGTAAAATTCGATATCGCGGAGGAAGAGGTCAGTCGAGTCAACGTCGAGCGCCTGGACGACCTTGCTCTTGCGCAGCGCCGTAATCGAGCGGAGCGTGACCGGGCCGCCGTCCCAGTTCATGGTCGAGGACACGCCCCAGGCATCGACATCGTAACGCGGCAGGCGGTCGAGTGCGGCCTCTTTGTCATTGGCCGGGATCGTCGCCCCCGCATCGACGAAGCCTTGCGGATAAAAGGGCCGAACAGACCGCGCGCCGGTCTCGCGATCACGGCTGGCATCCGCCCGCAACACGATCTCAAGACGGTCGCTCGCGTCAATCGCAAGCGTCAGTCGTCCAGCGAGATTATCTTCGTTTTGGTATCGCCGTCCCGAGACGACGTCGCGGTAGATGCCGTCGCGCTGGTTGGCAAGCAAGGTGAGGCGGCCTCGGACGCCCGCTCCAAGCGGTCCAGAAATCGTGCCGCTCAGCGAGCGCTTCTCGTAATTTCCGACGGTGAGCCCCAGCGCGCCAGTCAAATCCTCCGTAGGCATTTTGGAAATGATGTTGAGTGTGCCGCCGGCGGAGTTGCGACCGAAGAGAACGCCTTGCGGTCCGCGCAGCACCTCGATGCGTTCGACGTCGAACAAATCCTGATAGCTTGTGGTCGGGCGCGAGATGTAGACGCCGTCATAATGGACTGTCGTGCTGGGGTCGGTCGCAACGCCGAACGCCGAGGTGCCAATTCCACGAATATTGATGATCGCCATGGAATCGTTGGTGATCGACACGCCCGGCACAAAAAATTGGAGGTCTTCGACGTTTGATATGCCCGTTGCCGTAAGCGCCTCGCCGGTCATCGCTGTCACCGAGACGGGAACGGACTGCAGATTTTCCTCGCGCTTCTCCGCCGTTACGATGATCTCGGCGAGGCCGTCCGACTGGGCTTCCTGAGCCTGCGCGGGAAACGCGACCGCCACCGCAATCGCCGCCATCGAGCTTCGCTGCATTGCGCGCTTCGTCGACGAATAACAGTATAATTTGTTCATTATGCTTCCCCTGTTTCGAAGAACTGCCCTTTCGCGCAGCCCAAATGAGTTTCGGGGAAGTCGAGGACAAAAACATGCATGCCCGGAAACCGCTGCTTACGGCTTCCGAGTTCAAGCACCCAACATCCCCTACTGACATTGATTACGCACCAGAACGACTCATCCCTCAAAAATGGTTCGGGCGACGTAAAACCATTGGAATTGGGCTCCCCGATTTGTTCAGATCGCCAGGATGAAGTTGATCCGGAACGCCCAAAGGCTCCTACCTTCATCCAGAAGCGGCGCTTTTCGCTTCTGCCCCTCGTCGGAGCCTTGGTCGGCGCCGTGCACGTGACGCAATCGCTCGCTTGACCCTATGGTCAGGTCTTCCCCGTGGAAGCCTATTTGTTCGCTCTGATGCCGGTCCTAGCCGCGGAGATTCGATGGCGCCTGACCCAGGCACTTCGGACGGCCGTCGCAACTCCGGACGCGGCAGCGGCGAGACCTGCGGCTGCGATCCGCGCTAGCCTTCTGCTCGATGTCGCAGCCGGAATTACCATCCCATCGCTTGTAGCCGGGATGCTGGAACCATTTGCGACCGATTGACACCAGTTGGGAGGTGAGACCGGCCGTCAGCACCATCCGCCGCCAAGGCCAGTCGGGCTAGACCTGCTCGAACGCCGCTATGATCGGGCAGTGGAGCGTGTCGGCGGCAGCGCATTGGCGCGACAGGCCCATGAGCGCGCGCCGCGCCGCATCGAGTTCGGCGATCGTCTTTTCGATCGCCGCGATGCGCGCATCGGCCAGTTCGCGCGCTCGCGCGCGATCGCTCGACGCGTCGAGTTCGAGCAGTTCGGCGATCTCGGTG
The DNA here is from genome assembly GCF_059421785.1 of Sphingopyxis sp. GW821-FHT02C12. Classification (NCBI taxonomy): domain Bacteria; kingdom Pseudomonadati; phylum Pseudomonadota; class Alphaproteobacteria; order Sphingomonadales; family Sphingopyxidaceae; genus Sphingopyxis; species Sphingopyxis sp. GW821-FHT02C12. Next base: position 947,148 of record NZ_JBWKVQ010000001.1, on the reverse strand, counting down.
AGCGTAAATCCCGCTGCTTGTGCCGATTTGATGAAGCGCAGACGGCGCAGAACCGCCTCGTCGTAACGCCGGACTCGGCCTTCCGACGGGGCGCTGGCCGACTGAGGCGGAACGGGCAACAGGCCGCGGCGTTGGTAATAGCGGATCGTCTCGACATTGACGCCGCCCTGCCGGGCAAGCTGGCCGATGGTCATGTCACGCAAGGCCTTGACTCCGTACTATGGTACGGAGCCTATATAGCGGGAAGCGATCGGGAATCAAGAAAGGCGAATCGATGAATATGCAGGTTCAGCGCGCGAACGAAAGCGCGCCAGCGCACACTGGTGCGGCGGTTTCGGGCAAGCCGCGGGCGACCATCTATCGCATGGTGATGGAGCAGCATATCTGCCCCTATGGCCTGAAGGCGCTGCATCTGTTGCGCAGCCGCGGCTATGACGTCGAGGATGTCTGGCTGACGACCCGCGAGGAAACCGACGCATTCAAGGCGAAACATGGCGTCGCGACGACGCCGCAGACCTTCATCGAAGGCGAGCGGATCGGCGGTCTTGACGATCTGAGGCGCCATCTCGGTCTGAAAGTCCGCGATCCTAAGGCGCTTACCTATAAGCCCGTCATCGCGCTCTTCTCTATCACCGCGCTGATGGCGCTGGCCGCCAGCCAAGCGGTGTCGGGCACGCCCTTCACAATCCGTGCCGCCGAATGGTTTATCGGGTTCAGCATGGCGTTGCTTGCCTTCCTCAAGCTCCGCGACATCGAGAGCTTCTCGAGCATGTTCCTGAACTATGACTTGCTCGCCAAACGCTGGGTACCCTATGCTACCATCTATCCCTTTGCGGAGGGTCTTGCCGGCATCCTGATGATTTCTGGCGCGCTGAACTGGATATCGATTCCGGTGGCGCTGTTCATCGGGATCATCGGCGCCGTGTCGGTGTTCAAGGCGGTGTATATCGACAAGCGCGAACTCAAATGCGCCTGCGTCGGCGGCGACAGCAATGTGCCGCTGGGTTTCATCTCACTGACCGAAAATCTGATGATGATCGCCATGGCGCTGTGGATGCTGGTCGCGCCCGCCGCCATGACAATGGGCCATTCTTAACGGGTCCGGCGTAACCACGACGGGACAGTCGGCGAACAAGTGAGCGGGATCTCCACCCCGGTTTAGATTGACGCCAAGTTTGACAAGGATCATGCTTCGACCGTGAAACGCTGGCTCACCTTTCTACTTCTTGTCGGAGCCTTACTCGGCCTTCTGGCGCAGGAGACCGCATTCGCCTCGGCGCCCGCGCTCCCGTCGGCCGAGACGGCGTTCGCGGCGGCGATGAGCGACGAATGCGCGGAGATGATGGGGATTAAAAAATCCCAGAAGAGCGCTCCGTGCAAGGGCCTCACGCTCGACTGCATCGCCAAGATGGGCTGCGCGCTACCGCCCGCCGTCGTCTCTCCGGCTACCCCCCTTGCCGAAAAGACATTTGTCGCCGGCTCTTTCGATCCGCTTCCTGTCCGGCGCCTCGCCGGAAGAACATTCGGCCCCGAACCCGACCCGCCCCTATTTCTTGCCTGAATTGCCGACGCGCACCGGCTCGTCCCGGCGCGCGGTTTCACGCTTTTCAATCAAGGAATTCAACATGAAACCGTTTTTTGCCGTTGCCGCGCTCGCGGCAGCAACGCTTGCCGCTCCCGTCCTCGCCCAAGAACCGTCCGGCGGCCATCATGAATGGCAGACCCGCCAGGTGCCAGGGCCGAACAAGTCCAATACCACCTCGCGAGTCCGCGTCTGGGTCAAGGACAAGCCGGGACAGATGGCGCATTGCGACTGCGACATGATGAAGGTGAGTCCGGCGGACTGCATGAAGAATATGTCCGGCGACCAAAGGATGCCCCCGCAAGGGTAACGGTCTTTCTTCCCCGGCGTACAGACGCCGGGGAGGCTTTCGCCCAGTCCACAGCAGGGGGACATCATGCGCCCATATTTTACGGCAGCCTTGCTTGCGCTGCCCTCGGCTCTTCACGCCGAGCCGATGACGCTCGATTCGGCGCTCAGCCGAGCAGCATCGGAGGCACCCGAACTGCAAAGCCGCGAAGCGGGCGTCGACGCCGCCCAATCGGCGGCGATCGCCGCCGACCGGCTGCCCGACCCGAAACTCAATATCGTCCTCCAGGATTTCCCGGTGACCGGACCCGACGCGGGCCGGTTCAATCGCGACGATTTCACGATGCAGGTCATCGGCGTCAGCCAGGATTTTCCGAACCCCGCCAAACGCCGCGCGCGCGCGACCCGCGCGCAGGCCGACATTGGAATCGCCCGCGCCGACGAAGCGGTCACCGCGCAGGACATCAGGCTCGCGACCGCGCTCGCCTGGGTCGATCTCTATTATGCCAAGAAGGAGCTGAAGGAACTCGACCTGCTCGATAGCGGCCTCGAGGACCTTCAATCGACCGTGACGGCGCGGCTTGCCAGCGGTGCGGCGCGCCCGGCGCAGGCGCTCGAACCCGATCAGCTTCGCGCCGCGATCAACGATCGCCGCAGCGCGCTCGCCGCCGAGATCGCCCGCGCCCGCGCGCAGCTCGCCCGCTTCACCGGCGACCCCGCCGCCGACACGCTCGGCGACTTGCCGCCGCAGTCGATCGACGAACAAGGATTGCGCGCCGGCATCGACGCCCTGCCAAAGCTCAGAGCACTCGATGCCCGCGCCCTCGCCGCCGACGCCGAGACCGGTCTCGCACGCGCCGACAAGCGACCCGACTGGAGCGTCAACGCGGCCTATGGGCGCCGCGAGCCCAATTACGGTGATCTCGTCACGGTCGGGGTCACCGTCGACCTGCCCTTCTTCTCGAAAAAGCGGCAGGACCCCAAGATCGCCGCGCGCGCCAGCGAGGCGATGCGCGCCCGGCTCGACCGCGAGGCTGCCAAGCGCGACATCGCGGCAGCGCTCGACGCCGATCTCGCCGATCACCGCATGCATCATGAGCAGCTCGCCAATGCACGTACGCGGCTCGTGCCGCTCGCGAAGAAGCGCGCCGAGCTCGATCTTGCAAGCTACGCCGCCGGAAAGCTCGACCTCGGGACCGCGCTCCTGTCGACTCTCGCGCTTGCCGAGGCCGAAGTCGATGCGCTGGCGCGCGAAGCCGAGGTCGCGCGCGACGCGATCCGGATCAATTATATTTATGGGGAGGCAGGTCGATGACCGATGCAACATCAGCGGCGCGCTGGCGCGTCGCAATCCTGGCCACGGTGCTGATCGCGGGCGGCGGCGGTTATTGGTTGGGACAGAGCGGCAAGAGCGATGCACCAACCGAGACGGCAAGCGGCGGGCGCAAGATCCTCTACTATTATGATCCGATGTTCCCGAACCAGAAGTTCGACAAGCCCGGCAAGTCGCCCTTCATGGACATGCAGCTCGAGCCCAAATATGCCGACGAGGGTGGCGGCGCGGCGCCCGGCGTGTCGATTGACCCGTCGGCGCGTCAGAGCCTCGGCATAAGAGTGGTCGCGGCCGAAATGGGGAGCCTTGCCGCAACCTTCGACGTCAACGGCAGTATCGATTTCAACCAGCGCGATGTCGCGATCGTCCAGGCGCGCTCGGGCGGCTTCGTCGAACGCGTCTATCGCCTCGCGCCTGGCGATGTCATCGGCGCCGGTGCGCCGATCGCCGAATTGCAATTGCCTGAATGGGGCAGCGCCCAGACCGAATATCTGAGCGTCAAGAAGCTCGGCAAACCTGAACTCACGGCGGCCGCGCGGCAGCGGCTGCGGCTGATGGGCATGCCCGAAGGCGTGATCGCCGAGGTCGACCGGAGCGGACGGACCGGCGGCAGACTGACGGTGCGCGCGCCGATCGGCGGCGTGGTCCAGACGCTCAATGCCCGTGCAGGCGTGACTCTCGCCTCGGGGCAGACACTTGCCGAAATCTCGGGACTTGGAACGGTGTGGCTCAATGCCGCGCTCCCCGAAGCGCAGGCCGGACTGGTGAAGATCGGCCAACCTGCCACCGCGAACCTCACCGCCTTTCCCGGCGAGGCTTTTACCGGGCGGGTCGTCGCGATCCTGCCGACCGCAGCGGCGGACAGCCGGACGCTGACAGTGCGCATCGAGCTCGCCAACCGCGGCGGTCGCCTACGCCCCGGCATGTTCGCCGTCGTCGCGCTCGGCGGGGACGCCAAGCCAACGCTGCTGGTGCCAAGCGAAGCGGTGATCCGCACCGGCACGCGCAGCATCGTGATGCTCGAGAAGGGCGACGGACGCTACCATCCCGCCGAAGTGGTCGCCGGACGCGAAGGCGGCGGCAAGACCGAGATATTGCGAGGGCTCGCCCCCGGCGAGAAGGTCGTCGCGTCGGGCCAGTTCCTGCTCGATTCCGAGGCGAGCCTGACCGGTCTCACGGTTCGTCCGCTGGAGCCAGCGCAATGATCGCACGCATTATTCGCGCCTCGGTCGCGGCGCGCGGGCTTGTCGTCGCTTCGGCGCTGATCCTGACCTTGCTCGGGATCGCCGCGGTGCGCACGACTCCGGTCGACGCCCTGCCCGACCTGTCGGACGTCCAGGTCATCGTCCGCACCAGCTATGCGGGACAGGCACCGCGGATCGTCGAGGACCAGGTCACCTATCCGATCACGACGACGATGCTCTCGGTGCCGGGCGCGCGCGTGGTGCGCGGCTACAGCTTCGTCGGCGACAGCTTCGTCTATGTCCTGTTCGACGACGGCACCGATCCCTATTGGGCGCGCAGCCGCGTGCTCGAATATCTGAGCCAGGTGCAAAGCCGTCTCCCCGAGGGCGCGCGCGCGAGCATCGGTCCCGACGCGACCGGGGTTGGCTGGATCTATGAATATGCGCTCGTCGACAAAAGCGGCCGCCACGATCTTGCCGAACTCCGCAGTCTTCAGGACTGGTTCCTCCGCTTCGAGCTTAAATCGGTTCCCGGCGTCGCCGAGGTCGCGAGCATCGGCGGCATGGTGCGCCAGTATCAGATCATCGTCGATCCGCAGAAGCTCGCCGCGTTCGGGGTGACTGCAACCGACGTCGCCGACGCCCTCAAGCGCGCCAACCAGGAAAGCGGCGGCGGCTCCCTAGAACTCGCTGAGGCTGAATATATCGTCCGCGCGAGCGGCTATCTGGAGTCGCTCGACGACTTCCGCGCCGTCCCGATCCGCACCGCCGCGGGCGGACTCCCGGTAACGGTCGGCGATGTCGCGACGGTGCAGATCGGTCCCGACACAAGGCGGGGCATCGCCGAACTCAACGGCGAGGGCGAAGTCGCGGGCGGCGTGATCGTCATGCGCGAGGGCAAGAATGCCCGCGAAGTCATCGACGGCGTGCGCACCAAGCTCGCCGAGCTCAAGCGCAGCCTGCCGCCCGGGGTCGAGATCATCACCACTTATGACCGCTCGGGGTTGATCGACCGCGCGGTCGACAATCTTACCTCGAAGCTCGTCGAAGAGTTCATCATCGTCGGGCTCGTCTGCGCGCTCTTCCTCTGGCACGCGCGCTCGGCACTGGTCGCGATCCTGACGCTGCCGCTCGGCATCCTCATCGCCTTCATCGTGATGCGGCTGCAGGGACTCAACGCCAATATATTGTCGCTCGGCGGCATCGCCATCGCGGTCGGTGCGATGGTCGACGCTGCGGTGGTGATGATCGAAAATGCCCATAAGCATCTCGAACATTGGGAGCGCGATCATCCGGGCGAGGAACTGAAAGGCGCCGAACGCTGGCGCGTCATCACCGACGCCGCCGCCGAGGTTGGGCCCGCCCTCTTCCTCAGCCTCCTCATCATCACCTTCTCCTTCCTCCCCATCTTCACGCTCGAAGGCCAGGAGGGACGGCTCTTCTCGCCGCTCGCCTTCACCAAAACCTATGCGATGGCGGCCGCCGCGATCCTCTCGATCACGCTCATCCCGGTGCTGATGGGCTGGCTGATCCGCGGTAAGATACCCGCCGAACAGAGTAATCCGGTCAACCGCTGGCTGACCCGCATCTATCGCCCGGCACTCGACTGGGTGCTCGAACGGCCGAAAAAAGCGCTCGTGATCGCCGGCCTCGTCTTCGCCACCAGCCTGTGGCCGATGACCCAGATCGGCGGCGAGTTCATGCCGCAGATGCACGAAGGCGACCTCCTTTACATGCCCTCGGCGCTACCCGGCATCTCGGCCGCAAGGGCATCGAGCCTGCTCCAGCAGACGGACCGACTGATCAAGACCGTGCCCGAGGTCGAGAGCGTGTTCGGCAAGGCGGGGCGGGCCGACAGCGCGACCGACCCCGCGCCGCTCGAGATGTTCGAGACGACGATCCGCTTCAAGCCGAAGGACCGTTGGCGCCCCGGCATGACCGAGGAGAAATTGATCGAGGAGCTCGACGCGCGGGTCCGGGTTCCGGGGCTCGCCAATTTCTGGATTCCCCCGATCCGCAATCGCATCGACATGCTTGCGACCGGGATCAAGAGCCCGGTCGGCATCAAGGTCGCGGGCTCGGATCTTGCCGGGATCGATCGCACCGCCAAGCGCATCGAAGCGGTCGTCAAGACCGTACCCGGCGTAGCGTCGGCGCTGGCCGAGCGGCTGACTGGTGGGCGCTATATCGATGTCGACATCGATCGCGCCGCCGCAGCACGCTACGGCCTCAATGTCGCCGACGTGCAAGCGATCGTCTCGGGCGCGATCGGCGGCGAGACGATCGGCCAGACGGTCGAGGGGCTCGCCCGCTATCCGATCAGCGTCCGCTACCCGCGCGAGCTGCGCGACAGTATCGGCGAGCTCGCGAGCCTTCCGGTCCTGACGCCGTCGCGCCAGCAGATCACGCTCGGCACGGTGGCCAGAGTCAAGGTCAGCGACGGGCCGCCGATGCTGCGCAGCGAGAATGGCCGCCCGGTGACCTGGATCTACGTCGACAGCCGCGGCCGCGATTTGCAGGGCCTCGTGCAGGACATCCAGCGGGCGATCGCGCGCGATGTCGATCTGCCGCCCGGCGTCAGCGTTTCCTACACCGGGCAGTTCGAGTTCCTCGTTCGTGCGACCGAGCGGATGAAGGTCGTCGTGCCGGTCACGCTCGCGATCATCTTCCTGCTGCTCTACCTGACCTTCCGCCGCTGGGACGAGGCGCTGCTCATCATGGCGACCCTGCCCTTTGCGCTCACCGGCGGGCTCTGGCTCCTCTATCTGCTTGGCTATAACCAGTCGGTCGCGAGCGCGGTCGGGTTCATCGCGCTTGCGGGCGTTGCCGCCGAGTTCGGGGTCGTCATGCTCATCTATCTCAAGCATGCGCTCGCCGATCGCAGCGACGGCCACATATTGGCCGCGGTTCGCGAAGGCGCGCTGCTCCGCGTCCGCCCGAAGGCGATGACCGTTGCGGTTATCCTCGCGGGCCTGTTCCCGATCCTCGTCGGGACCGGCACCGGCTCCGAAGTGATGAGCCGCATCGCCGCGCCGATGATCGGCGGCATGCTCACCGCGCCGCTGCTGTCGATGCTTATCATTCCCGCCGCCTATCTGCTGATGCGAAGGCGTGCGGCTCATCCCGTCCAACCCGAAGGAGAAACGACATGAATAAACTCACTGCGATTACGCTCAGCCTTGCGCTCGGCGCTGGACTTGTCGCCTGCGGCAAGCAAGGCGAAGCACCGAAGACGGAAGAAAAGGCCGCGATGGCCGATGACACAGGGACCATGGCGGCCCCGGCCGAAACGAAGCATGGCAAGGGCACGGCGACCGTGACCGCGATCGATACGGCAAAAGGCCAGGTCACGCTCGATCATGGCGCGATCGCCGAACTCGAATGGCCGCCGATGACGATGGGTTTTGCGGCGAAACCCGAGCTGCTGAAGGACATCAAGGTCGGCGACAAGGTCGCGTTCGAGCTCAATTGGGACGGCAAGGCCGGGACGATCACCAAGCTCGACAAGGCGCCGTAACGCGCCGCCATTGCGCGCGGTGGCCCTAGTTGCCGCGCGCAATGGCTGCTTTGGGGCGCTGGCGGAAGACGGCTGTACTCGAACCTAGTCGGACAGCGCCTCCAGAAGCGGGCAGCCCCCGGCATCGCCGGCGCCGCACGCCTCGACAAGATCGCCCAAGACAGCGGCCATCCGGTCGAGGTCGGCGCGCTTGGCGAGGACGTCGGCAAGCTGGCTCTCGGCCATATGGCGCGCCTGATCGCAGCTATGGCCGCCGCCTTCGGCAAGAAGGAGCAAAGTCCGGACCGTATCGAGGGGAAACCCCAGTTCGCGCGCGCGGCGCACAAATGCAAGGCGCCGCACACCAGCTGAATCATAACGGCGAAATCGCCCGTACCGGACCGGCGCGGGCAGAATGCCGATGCGCTCATAATAGCGGATCGTCTCGATATTGCAGCCGGTAAGCCGAGAAAGCTCGCCGATGGGGATGGTGCTTGAGGGGGCCATTGCGATTCCGCTTGCATCTGTAGTCACTACAGATGGTAGACTTGCCGCTACCGCGAAACAAGGAGTTTGAATTTGGCTGGAGATGCAAGGCGTCCAAAAGGATTTGGGGCCATTTCGCTGGCGCTTGGCGGGATCGCATCGGGCTTTCTCGCAGCCACCTGCTGCGCCCTCCCCATGCTGCTGGCCTCGGCGGGGCTCGGGTCCGCCTGGCTCGTCGGCATAGCGGTCCCGGCCGCGCCCTACCGGCTCTGGTTCGTCGCATTCGGCGCAATTTCGCTCGTCGCCGGTGGCGTCCTGCTGGCGCGCCAGCAGATGCGCGCGGCGCGCTGCGGCGCCGATGGCCTGTGCGTGCCCGCGTCGCTGCGCTTTGTGACCCTGATCGGACTGCTCCTCGCCGCCGTCCTCCTCTGGCTCGGCTATCGCTATGCTTGATCCCTCGCCGGTCCTGCAATCGACGCTGACGTGTCCGCTCTGCGGTCAAATCGCCGACGAAATCATGCCCACCGATGCGTGTCAGTATTTCTACGACTGCAAGGGATGCGGCGCGCTGCTCAAGCCGCTGCCAGGAGACTGCTGTGTCTTCTGTTCCTATGGCACGGTACCCTGCCCGCCAATACAGGTTGACGGCGGCAAGGGCAGTTGCTGCGGCTGAGCCGCAAGCCGCCGACAGTCCCGATAGCGCGGCGGCTAGGCATTTCCGGCGGCGATGGCCTCGATGACCCGGCAATCCGACACCGGCCCGCCATCGCAGAGCTGGACGATACGGGCAAGTTCAGCACGGAGCCGCGCCATCCGTTCCAGCTTTTCATCGACATCGAGCAGGTGACGCGCCGCAACTGCGCGGATTTCGGCGCAGTCCTGCCCCGGCCCCAAGGCCAGCGCCGTCAACGACCGGATTTCATCGATCGAAAAGCCGAGGCCGCGGGCATTGCGGATGAATGCGAGGCGCCCGACATCCTCATCCCCGTAGGTGCGCCGGCCAGAGGCTGTGCGCGCTGCGCAAGGCAGCAATCCGATATCCTCATAGAAGCGGATCGTGTTTACCTTGGTGCCGGTGCGTTTCGCCAGGCCGCCGATCGGCAGCCGCGTGTCGCGCGCCATCTCCCTTCCTCTCAGTCTCGTTTCGATTTCAGCTTGCTTCTACAGTTACTGTAGAATGTAGAACAGGGGAATGAGCAACGACAGCAATTGCGGCTGCACGGGCGACACCGTCAGGGCCGAACGCGATCCCGCCTATCGAAGGGCCTTGTGGATCGTCGTAATTCTCAATCTCGGCTTCGGCGCGATCGAGATCGTCGGCGGGTTCATCGCCAACAGCCAGGCGCTGAAAGCCGACTCGCTCGACTTTATCGGCGACGGCACGATCACGTTGGCCGGCCTCGTCGCGATAGGCTGGACTGCGCTCGCCCGCACGCGTATCGCCTTAACCCAAGGCCTGTTCCTGCTGTCGCTTGGCATAGGGGTCATCGGCGTCGCGCTGTGGCGTGCCCTGACCGCGGTTCCGCCCGAAGCCGAGCTGATGGGCGGCATCGGCGCCGCCGCCCTCCTCGTCAACCTCACCTCGGCCGCGGTCCTCTCGCGGTTCCGCGAAGGCGACGCCAATGTCCGGGCGGTGTGGCTGTTCAGCCGCAACGACGCGATCGCCAATGTGGCGGTGATCATCGCCGCCGGCCTCGTCGCATGGACCGGGCAAGCCTGGCCCGACCTTGCAGTCGCCGCCATCATTGCCACGCTTTTCCTGCATTCGGCCTATGAGATTCTACGCAGCGCGCGGACCGAATTGCGCGAACTGTCGACTGTGCCCGGACAATAGGGCCAATGCCCCCCGCCCGCCGCTTTCTCTCTCTGCTGATCGCGCTCGCTGCAATCTGCGGCCTCGTCGTGCCGACGGCACAGGCCCGCACTGATGCCGGCGAAGTCCAGACCATCTGGCGCCTGCTGGACTATGTTGCGGTCGACTATGGTGGAGCGGTCTCGAATGGCGCGGTGACGAGCACGGTCGAATATGCCGAGATGACCGAGTTTTCCGCCACCGTTCGCAAGGGGATCGAAGCGCTTCCGGTATCCCCGGCGCGGGCTCGCCTTGTCAGTGAAGCGGGACAACTCCAGACGGCGATCGCATCGAAGGCGGACCCCGGCAAGGTGGCTGGCCAGGCGCGCGGACTCGCGGCGGACCTCCTCGCCGCCTACCCTGTGCCCCTCGCGCCGCGCAACGCTCCAGATCCCCGGCGCGGAGCCCAAGTCTATCTGGAAAATTGCGCCAGCTGTCACGGCGCGCGCGGCGATGGCAATGGACCTCAGGCCAAGGGGCTCGACCCGGCACCTATCGATTTCACCGACGCCGGACGCGCTCGCAAGCGCAGTCTGTTCGCGCTCTATCAGGTGATAGGACAGGGGCTCGAAGGCACGTCCATGCCCAGTTTTGCCCATTTGCCCTCCGACGACCGCTGGGCGGTAGCAGCCTATGCCGGTGGATTTGCCTTTCGCGACGTCGCAGCCGGCCGGCGTGTCTGGAACCAGACCCCTGCGGCGCGCGAACTGGTCCCCGACCTGCAAGCCTTCACGAGTCTCAGCCCGGAAGTGCTTGGTCGTGGGCTGGGATCGGAGCAGGCCGACGCGCTTACCGCCTATTTGCGCTCAGATCCCCAAGCATTGACAACCGCTTCGCCCGCGACGCTTGCGGTTGCCCGTGACAAATTGGCGCAAAGCCTTGCCGCGTACCGCAAGGGAAATCGGAGCGAGGCAGAGCGTCTCGCGCTGTCCGCCTATCTCGACGGTTTCGAACCGATTGAGCCGATCCTGACGACGCGCGATTCCGCCCTTATGGCGCAAATCGAATCCGCGATGTCCGATTATCGCGTGTCCATCGCGCGAGGTGTGCCGGTCGATGCGGTCGCGGGTAAAGCCGCCGCAGTCGAAACCCTTTTCGCCGATGCCGAAGCTGCACTGTCTCCCGATGCAGCCAGCGACGCATCGACCTTTGTCGGGGCGCTTACCATCTTGCTGCGCGAGGGTCTCGAAGCGCTTCTGATCATCGTGGCGATGATCGCTTTCTTACGAAAGGCCGAACGGCCTGAGGTCCTACCCTATGTCCATGGCGGCTGGATCGCAGCCCTGGCAGCCGGCGGCGCAACCTGGGCAGTCGCGACCTATGCAATCTCGATCAGCGGAGCGAACCGCGAGTTGACAGAGGGATTTGGCTCGCTTTTCGCCGCAGTCGTTCTCGTCTGGGTCGGCATCTGGATGCACGGAAAGTCACATGCGGAGAGCTGGCAGCGCTATATTCGCGAAGCGATGGGCAAAGCGCTTTCACGTCGCTCGGCCTGGTTCCTGTTCGGGCTCGCTTTCCTCGTGGTCTATCGGGAAGTCTTTGAGACCATCCTGTTTTTCGCAGCTCTCGCCGCGCAAGGAAGCCGCAGCGCGATCGCCGCCGGAGCCGGAACCGCAGTGGTGATCCTGGCAGCAATCGCATGGGTCATGCTTCGTTACAGCCGGGTCCTGCCGATCGGAAGATTTTTCGCTTACAGCTCTTCGCTCATCGCTATCCTCGCGGTTGTCCTGGCCGGCAAGGGCGCGGGCGCGCTACAGGAAGCCGGCCTCCTCGGCATCACCCCGCTAGCTCATTTTCCCCGCTTCCCGGCGATGGGGATATTTCCTTCGCTCGAACCGTTGTTGCTCCAGCTTCTCGCGCTTGCAATCCTCTGGATCGGCTATCGTTACAACAGTCGGCAACATCGCCGCATCGAGACAGCGCCCGGTCGATGAGGGGAATCATCACGGGGTCGGCGCACTCCTCCTTGGCCGTAAGACGGCTTCCGAAAAGAGCCTCCGAGCCAGAGTGCTTACCCGGCGCCCGTTACGCACACGAGTTAGGCCTGCTATTGCGACCCGATGCCCGAAACGTCCAACTGGAACGGCCGACTTAGCCTCGGCGACTATCATGCTCTCTGGTCGGGTTCGGTTGGCGATGCCGCCGCGCACCGCCATTTTGCGGCGCAGGCAGTGTTTTGTGCCGAGCCGCTTACCGTGGTCGATGCTGATGGCGCGCGCCTGTCGGGGCGTTGCTTGCTCATCGAACCCGATACCGTGCACCGGCTGCTCCCCGCGCCCACGGCTGAATTATGGTTCGTCGAGCCGACAGTGGTCTTCGGTCCGCCGGTAGATCTGAAAGACCGGCTGATCTGCTCCGATCCGATTCATGTCGCGCTGCCGGGACAGCGGTCCTTCTGGAAAAACTGGCTCACGCGAGGCGCCCGACCCCCGCTCGATCCGCGCATCACCCGCGCCGCCGCCTCGATTGACCGCCTGATCCCCATGGGCTCTGTCCGTCTCGCGGCTGTGGCGGAGGAGAGCCGCCTTTCGCTCGGCCGCTTCCGGCATCTCTTTGCCGCCGAGATCGGCATGCCCTTCCAGCGCTTTGTGCTCTGGCGAAGGTTGATTATCGCCTTCGACGAATTGGGAATGCGCCGCAGCGCGACCGAGGCCGCACACATGGCAGGGTTCAGCGACAGCGCGCATTTCGCCCGCACGATCAAGGCGATGTTCGGTATCCGGGCAAGCGACCTTTTCATCGAATCATAGCCTCTCCGTTCAAGCCGGTGCGTGATCGCGCCTGGTAGAGGCGCATCATGTCAGACGCACACAGAGACTTCGTCCCGGCACTCGGCAAGAGCGGATCGCTCGACCGCTACGATGCCGCCATAGCCCTCATGACCAGAGAGAAAAGATGGCGAAGCGACTTGCTGCGCTTCGCCGAACCGCGGCCGGGCGAGCGGATCGTCGATATCGGGTGCGGCACGGGAACCTTTGCGATCGCCCTCAAGCAGGCGGCGCCGGAGAGCATCGTTCTGGCGGTCGATCCCGACCCCGCCGTGCTGGAAATCGCGCGCGCCAAGGCTGAGGTTGCCGATGCCGAGATTCGATGGTTCGAGGCTATGGGCGACGAGCTGGACGGCATCGACGCACTCCGGCAATGCGACAAGATCGTATCGAGCCTGGTCCTTCACCAGTGCCCGATGGCCGTTAAGGAAGCGATTGCCGCGCAGATGTTCAGGCTCCTGAGGCCGGGCGGGACCCTTTTCATAGCCGACTATGGCGAGCAGCGCTCGCTGCTGATGCGCATGCTTTTTCGACAGATCCAGCTGCTCGACGGGTTCGAATATACCGAACCCAACGCTAAGGGCTGCGTCCCGGTGATCCTTAAAGCCGCGGGTTTCGAGGCGGTCGAAGAGATGAGAGTCATCCCGACGCCGACCGGCTCGATTTCAATCTATGGGGCGAAGCGGTAGTTTCTCGCCCGGCCCGCGCGGTCGCGGCTAGCCGCGCCAGTGACGCCCGCGGTGATGGTGGTGCATCCGGCGCTTCTGATAGCGCCGCTCGTAGCGGTCCCGCCGTTCATAGCGGCGATCATGGCCGCGGTAGTAGGGATCGTAGCCACGATAGCCACGATCATAGCCATAATTGGGCACGCCGTGGCGTGAGGAACGATAGTCGCGGTCATGACCACGTGGCGCGTCATGTCCGCGGCTATATCCCCCGCGATCGCCATGGTGCTGGGCAAGCGCTGTTCCGGGGAGCGCGAAGGCGAGCATCGCGGCCGCGATCGTCATCAGTTTTCGCATGTCAGTCTCTCCTTTTCGTGGCGTTCAAAATCCCCCTTCATGTTTGAATGCGCTGTGAATATTGGCTCCGATGCTGCCGATCGGACGGTGACCCGGCGTCTCCATGCGACAGGCCGATGGCGGGAGAGACAGTATCGCGCCGCATGGTGGGCACCCGTCCCGCGTGGACGAAGCGGGACGGGTGCGGGCCCTCATTTGCCCTTTGCCGCTACCGCGGCCTGGACTCGGGCCTCGACCTGTTCGGGGCTCGGCTGGACGAGCATCTCGCCATTGACGAAGAAGGTCGGCGTGCCCCGGACGCCGACCGCACGCGCGTCGGCGATGTCCTGCTCCATCCAGGCCATCGCATCGGTTGTCGGCATCGCGCGCGCCTTCGCGACATTGAGGCCGGCCTTCTCGGCGGCCGCCCAGGCACCGTCCATCTTGCCGTCGTGCCATTCGGGCTGCGCTTCGAGCAGGGCGGCCGTCACCGGCTCGAGCTTGCCCTGGACGCGGGCGGCTTCGAGGATCACGATCGCCTCGGCCGAGCCGGGGTGCAGCGGCAGGTAGCGCATAACGAGACGCACATCCTTGGGATATTTGGCAACGATGCCCTTCACCGTGGGATAGAAGGCGCGGCAGGCCTCGCACGACGGGTCGAAAAATTCGACGATGGTGACCGGGGCATTTTTCGGTCCGATGATCGGCGAATGCGGGCGAATGAGGCTGTCGACGGGCCCCGCCACGACCTTCTTCGTGGGTTCGCCCTCGGCGGTTCCGCTGTAGAGCATCGCGCCGCCGGTGAAAGCGAGTGCGGAAACGACAAGCGTGGCCACCACTCCGATGCGTTTGTTCATGATTTCAGTCTCCTTTGGAAGTTGAGCAAGAGGGTGAGGATGAGCGCGAACGCGGTCAGCGACGGGAGGGGCAGCGGCACGCCTCCGATTGCCATGCTCTCTCCCGAGCATGATGGACCGCCGGTGCAGGGGACGATCGGGGCCGGAATGACGCCGACGTAGAGCAGGCTATGATAGAAAGCGACGAGACCACCGCCCGCAGCCAGCGCCAGCCCATAAGGAACGATGGCGCGGTCCGACCTGAACGCCGCGATGCCGAGAATGATCGCAAGCGGGAACATGAAGCTACGCTGGAACCAGCAGAGGTCGCACGGCGCCTGGCCCATGACCTCGCCGACGAAGAGGACGGCCAGGCTCGACAGGAGGGCGATTGCCCAGGCCGCGCCGAGCGGACGCCATTTGTGCGGCGCGAGCAGCGGAAAGCTCGTCATCGCCGGCCACCTTTGAACTTGGACTTGGGCCGTCGCGGCGGCGGTGGCGGCTTGCTGTATTTGGACTTGAGGTAGCTGAGCAGGATGCCGTCGATCGACGCGATCATTCGCTGGAAGCTGGTCTTGATGCCGGGAAGCCGGAGCCAGGCAAAGGGCCCGCGGCAACGATAGCGGTGAACGAACTTCGTCCCGCTCGCCGTCGGCGTCAGGATATAACTCTCCTCGAACTGGAGGATGAAGCTCGGCTTGACGTCGAGTATCAGCTCCTCGCCCGGGCGCGCGGAGAGCACCGCCGCGGAGACTTCGAGAAACTTGGGCTTGTGCGGATCCATGCGCATCGAATAGCGGATCGCGATCGGGTCCTCGGCAAGCTGCTCGATCCGGACATAGGGATTCCAGATCCGGTGGTTCTCGAAATCGCCGAGGACCGCCCATATCTGCTCCGGACTATAGGGGAGGTCATGCTCCCGCTCGAACTCCATCAGCTTAACTCCTCTATCGATCGGCCGCCGGGCTTTGCCCCGCGCCGATGTCGGTGACGCCCGCAGGCGATGGGTCGGCGTGCGCGCCGCCCGTCGTGAACCAGCGGCGCAAGCGCGGGACCATCCGGCGTTCGAAGCCCGCCGCGAGGCTGAAGGACGCCGGCACGATCAGCAGTGTCAGCATCGTCGACAGGATGAGCCCGCCGATCACCGTGACCGCCATCGGCGCGCGCCATGCGCCGTCGCCGGTGAGCGACAGCGCGGTCGGGATCATGCCCGCGACCATCGCGACCGTGGTCATCAGGATCGGCTGCGCGCGCTTGTGTCCGGCGTCGACAATCGCCTCGTCGCGCGGCACCCCCGACGCCATTTCCTCGATCGCGAAGTCGACGAGAAGGATGCTGTTCTTGCCGACGATACCGAGCAGCATCAGCACGCCGATGAACACGGGAAGCGAGAGCGGATAGCCCGTCAGCAGCAACGCGACCGCCCCGCCGAGCGGGGCGAGCAGAAGCGAGCCCATGTTGACGAAGGGCGGGATGATCTTGCGATAGAGTAGGATCAGCACAGCGAGCACGAGAAAAATCCCCGATACGACCGCGATCGCGAAGTTGCGCAGCATCTCGGCCTGCCACTTGGCGCTCCCGAGTACCAGCCGCGTGACCCCGGCGGGCAGCGCCTTGAGCGCCGGCAGCGCCTCGACCTTGTCCATCGCCTGACCGGTCACGAGACCCGGAGCCAGGTCGGCCCCGATGGTGAGCTGGCGCACCTGGTTGGTCCGATTGATCTGGGTCGGGCCGGCGCCGAAGCCGATCTCGGCCACAACCGAGAGCGGCACCGTTCCCCCGTTCCGGGTCGGAACAGGCATATTGCGCAGCGTATCGAGCCGCTCGCGCGCGGTTTCCGCAAGCGCGACGCGAACGGGGATTTGCCGGTCGGACAGCGAGAATTTCGCGCTATTCTGGTCGATCTCGCCCAATGTCGCGACGCGGATCGACTGGCTGAGCGCCTGCGTCGTCACGCCGAGCTGCGCCGCGAGCGCGAAGCGCGGGCGAATGACGATCTCGGGGCGCTGAAGATTGCCCTCGACACGCGGCGACCGGATTTCCTTCACGCGGGCCATCTCGGCAAGCAGCCGGTTGCCGACATCTTCGAGCTTCTTCGGGTCGTCGCTGCCGAGCGTGATCGAGATGTCGCGGCTGCTGCCGCCGCCGCCGCCATGCTGCGACTGGAAGTTGATTCGGGCATCGGGAACCTGCGCTAGCCGCGGCGCGCGGTCCTTTTCGAACTCGGTCGAGGTCAGCTCGCGGTCCTTGCGCAATTTCAGATAGACCGTCGCCGTGCCGACATCGATCCGCGACAGGGCGGATTCGACGAGCGGGTCGCGCTTCATGAGATCGGTCACCTCGTCGGCCACTGCCTCGGTCTGTTCGAGCGTTGCGCCCGGGGCGAGCTGGATGGCCACGCGGCTCGTGTCGGAATCGATCGACGGCTGGAAGGTCATCGGGAGCAGCGAGAAGCTGAAAATGGTCGCAAAGAGCGCCAGCACACCGATGCCGACCACCCAGACGCGATGGTCCTTGATGTAACCGAGCCATTTCCAGCGCCCGCCGCGCGCACGCGCGGCAGCGGCCCCGCTGGTGTCGAGGCTCCAGCGCAAGATGCGCATATAGGTGTCGATCAGCGGGCCCTCGCCATGCTTTTGCGGACCCTGCGCAGAGAGAAAATAGGCGGCGAGCATGGGTGTGATCATGCGCGCGACCGCGAGGCTCATCAGCACCGCGGCCACGACCGTCAGTCCGAAATTCTTGAAATATTGCCCGGCGACGCCCGGCATCAGCCCGACCGGCAGGAACACCGCGACGATCGTCATGGTTGTCGCGAGCACCGCGAGGCCGATCTCGTCGGCCGCATCGATCGAGGCCTGATAGGCCGATTTGCCCATCCGCATGTGGCGCACGATATTCTCGATCTCGACGATCGCATCGTCGACCAGCACGCCGGCAACGAGGCTGAGCGCGAGCAAGGTCATCATGTTGAGCGAGAAGCCCATGAGGTCCATGAACAGGAAGGTCGGGACCGCCGACAGCGGGATGGCGAGCGCCGAGATCAACGTCGCCCGCCAGTCGCGCAAGAAAAGGAAGACGACGACGACCGCGAGGATCGCGCCCTCGACCATCGCATTGATCGCCGAATGATATTGGCCTTTGGTATATTCGATATCGCTGAACAGCTCGGTGAATTTGACCTTGGGGTTTTCCTTCTCGAGTTTTCGCAGCTCCTCGACCGCAGCGTCATAGACGGTCACATCCGAGGCGCCCTTGGCGCGCTCGAAGCCGAAGGTCAGCACCTGCCGCCCGTCCTGCTTCGAGACCGAGCGCTGCTCGGCGTAGAGATCCTTGACCTCGGCGATATCGGCGAGGCGCACGGTCCGGTTCGTCCCGACCGAGATTAGCGTCTCGCCGAGCGCGTTGGCGCTGCTCGCGTTCCCGAGGATACGCACCGCCTGCTCGGAGCCCGCGACCTCCATCCGGCCGCCGGCCGCATTGACATTGAGCTGGACGAGCTGGGTGTTCACCGCGGCGGCGGTAAGGCCGTAGGCGCGCATGCGTTCGGGGTTGAGGATGACGCGGATTTCGCGGCTGACGCCGCCCCGGCGATAGGCGTCGCCCATGCCGGGGACCGCGATCAGCCGCTTCGCGACGACATTGTCGACATACCAGCTCAATTCCTCGAGCGTCATATCGGTGGCCGAAGCCGACCAATAGGCAAGCGTGTTGCCCGAGGTAGAGAGGCGGATAACCTGCGGTTCGAGGATGCCGTTCGGCAGGTTGCTGCGGATCTGGGTGATCTTGTCGCGAATGTCAGTCACCGCCCGGTCGATCGGCGTGCCGATCGCGAACTGGACGAAGGTCTGCGACTGGCCTTCGGTAACCGTCGAATTGAGCTCGTCGATCCCCTCGATCGTCCGCACCGCCGCCTCGACACGCTGCGTGACCTGCGTTTCGAGTTCGGTGGGCGCGGCGCCCGGCTGGGCGATGATGACGATGGCGCCCGGAAAATCGATGTCGGGATCGCTCTGGACCCCCATCATGAGGAAGGAGACGATGCCCGCCACCGTCAGACCGAAGAACATGACGAGCGGCGGGATCGGGTTCCGGATGGACCAGGCCGAGATATTCTTGAAGTTCATCCTCTCTCCCCCTTCCGGTTCGATCCCACCGCGACTGTGCGCCCTCAGCCCATGCTGCGATCGCGATAGGCGAGCAGGCGAAGCGCGTTGGCGACGACGACGAGGGTCGAGCCTTCGTGCGCCGCGACCGCCGCACCGATTCCGAGTCCGAAGATCGTCGCCGGCACGAGGACCACGACGACGCCGAGGCTGACCACCAGATTCTGGCGGATGATGCGGCGCGTCTGGCGGCTAAGTCCGATCGCGAACGGCAGATGAGCGAGGTCATCGGCCATCAGCGCGACGTCGGCGGTTTCGAGGGCAACATCGGACCCCGCGGCGCCCATCGCGATCCCGACGGTGGCGCTCGCCATCGCCGGTGCGTCATTGACGCCGTCACCGACCATGGCGACCGGCTGCTGCGCCTTGAGGTCGCGAATGGCGTCGACCTTCTGATCGGGCATCAGGTCGCCCCAGGCCTCGTCGATCCCGACCTCGGCGGCAATCGATTCCGCGACCTTCTGGTGATCGCCCGAAATCATGATCATCCGGCCGATGCCGAGCTCGCGCAGTTTGGCGATCGCGGTGCGCGCCGCTTCGCGCGGCGTGTCCATCAGACCGATCGCGCCAAGATCGCGGTCGCCCATACGAACGACCATCGTCGTGCGGCCCTGCTCGCGGAGGCCGGCGATCGCAGCCGCCACTTCGCCGCCGATCGGCGCGATGCCGTCGGCACCGAACATTTCGGCCTTGCCGATCAGGACGGTTTCGCCCTCGACCTTTGCCGTGACGCCGCGACCCGTCAGGCTGTTAAGGTCGTCCGCCACCGGTACGCGCGTCGACGTCAGCATGGCCTCGCCATCGCGCGCGATGGCAGCGGCAAGCGGATGATCGCTCAGCCGCTCGACCGCCACCGCGATCCGCAGCAGTTCCTCCTTCGGCACGCCGCTGGCCGGCAGGACGTCGGTGATGCGCGGCTTTCCTTCGGTGAGCGTTCCCGTCTTGTCGAACGCCAGCGCGGTCAGCGAGCCGAGATTTTCGAGCGGGCCACCGCCTTTGACCAGCACGCCGCCGCGCGCCGCACGCGCAACGCCCGACAGGACGGCACTCGGCGTCGCGATCGCGAGCGCGCACGGGCTTGCCGCGACAAGGACCGCCATGGCGCGATAGAAGCTGTCGCGGAACGGCTCGTCGACAACGACCCAGGCGAAGAGCAGGACGAACACAAGCGCGAGCACGCTCGGCACGAAGATGCGCTCGAACTTGTCGGTGAAGCGCTGGGTCGGCGATTTCTGCGTTTCCGCCTCGCTCACCATCTTCACGACCTTAGCGAGCGTGGTATCGGCCGCAAGACGGGTTACCGCGATCTCGATCGCGCCATAGCCGTTGATGGTGCCCGCGAAGACGCGATATTTTGCGTCGAGTGCATCGGGCTTTGCCGCGGCCTGCGCACGATCGGCCACCGGTTCCTTGTCGACGGGGACGCTCTCGCCGGTCACCGGAGCCTGATCTATCGCCGTGCGGCCAACGACGACGAAGCCGTCGGCGGCAAGACGCTCGTTGGGCTTGACGATGACGGTGTCGCCAATCGCCAGCTGCTCGACCGGGACTTCGCGAGCCGTCCCGTCGGCATCCTTCACCGTCGCGGTCTGCGGCGCCAGCTCCGCAAGCGCCTCGATTGCGCGCTTGGCGCGGCCCATGGCATAATGTTCGAGCGCATGGCCGAGGCTGAAGAGGAAGAGGAGCAGCGCGCCTTCGGCCCACGCACCAAGCGCGGCAGCGCCGGCCGCGGCGACGAGCATCAGCGTGTCGATCTCGAAGCGCTTGAGCTTCAGATTCTCGATGGCCTCGCGGACAGTGAACCAGCCACCGAAGCCATAAGCGGCAATATAGAATGCGAGCGGCACCCACTCCGGCGCCGCGGCGAGCTTCTCGATCGCAAAGCCGATGCCGAGGACGAGACCGCACAGCAGCGCGAAGATCAGCTCGGTCCGCTCGCCGAAGATGCCGCCATGATCATGGCCATGGTCGTGGCTATCCTCGCCCGTATGGCCATGTTTGTGATCTGGCCCATGCGCGTGATCCGGACCATGGTCATGGCCATCATCGCCATGTTGGTGGGCGGCTTGTGCCGGGGCAGCCGCGGCGACGGCAGTCGATTTCTGAGTGACGCCCATATCCGAGAGTGTCTTTCTGATCATTTCGATGGAGGTCTCCGAGCGCTGGAACTCGGCGCGTAGCGTACCGGCGGCGCCGACTTCGGCCTCGATCACGCCCGGCATTTCGCGAAGCTTCAGTCCGATCGTCCGCGCGCGACGGGCGTGGCCGACGCCTTCGAGGTCATCCCAGAAGAGATGCTGATACTGGCCGGTGAGCTCGGCACCGGC
This sequence comes from Sphingopyxis sp. GW821-FHT02C12, assembly GCF_059421785.1. Classification (NCBI taxonomy): domain Bacteria; kingdom Pseudomonadati; phylum Pseudomonadota; class Alphaproteobacteria; order Sphingomonadales; family Sphingopyxidaceae; genus Sphingopyxis; species Sphingopyxis sp. GW821-FHT02C12. Next base: position 925,829 of record NZ_JBWKVQ010000001.1, on the reverse strand, counting down.
GCTGCGCGCGAGCTGCCGCACGCGTTCGAGCGGGAGAATATCCGGACGGTAATGGATGCAGAGCTGTGGCGGCGAACCGTCGCTTGAGCGGACAACATGGACCTTGTCGACGCCTTCGCGTCCTTCGAGTTCGCTCGTCAGGCGCGCGACGCAGCGGTCGGCGGTATCGGCGACTTCGGGGAGGAGAAGCGGAATATCGAGCCGCAACTGGTCACTCATGATGCCATCCTTTTCTGTTGGCGGTCGGCAATGCGATCCGGGCGCATGTTAAACGCGCGGCAGGATGAGGTGCGGGAGCCATTGCGGGATGCGACCCGGCTCCCGCACCTCCCTGACAGCCGGAAATCCCTGCCCGTGGTGAGGGGGGCGATTGAGAGGGGCCTCCGACGGCCAGGTTTCGAATTCAAGATCATGCGCGGCGCCCGCTTGGCCGCGCGTAGCGGGACTGAACTGTCGTGCGACGGAGTTGCTGTTCGAGCGCCATGTTCGAGCGCTTGAGAAAAACGCTGCAAACCCGCCGCAGAATGGGATAGCCGAGCCATGAGAAGAGACCCGCGCATTCCAGGCGATGGGTAACCTCCACCCCTTGGCCGAGCTTTTCGAGCCGGTAGCTCTCCTCGATGACGAGCAGCCCGCGCGTGCCTGTCCGCCAGGAGAAGCCCGTCAGCCAGTCGAGGCCGGTTATCCGCCCCTCGGATGCAAATTCCGGACCCCGCTTCCCGCGCGGAGAATAGACATAGCCTACGCGCTCATCATCTCCCGGACGATCGGTGAAACGGAGCGTCGGATGCCAGTCGTCGTACCGCTCGATATCGACGAGCAGTCGCCAGACCCGCCCGATCGGGACCGGCAAGCGGAGCGAGGTGCCTACCGAGAACATCGGAGACCTCCTCGCTCGCACGAGCTGGTCCGCGACGCAGGCCGGGGACCTGCGCCGCGGTGTAGACCGGCAAGATGCCGGTCAGCTCTGAACATCGGGGGGCTCCGCGGCGGATTTCCCGCCGAGGATTTCGACCGCTTCGAGCGTGATGAGCCCGATGTCCGGTATTTCGGTCAGCTGCGCCGCAAAGTCGCGGAGCCGCTGCTCCTCGTCGATGATCTCGATCACGACCGCCCGGTCATTCTCCAGCGCATGCTTGCGGTGGAGATGCGCCGAGCGACCGAAACCGAGAACCGCTTCGAGCACCGTAACGCCTGCCAGCTTTTGCTGGCGAGCGAGTTCGGAAATGAACTCGAAGACCCGCTGATCACCGAAGAAGGCGGATTCATCGGTGTAGATGCGCAAGAGCTTGGATGCTTTTGTCATGACAGTCTCTCCCTATTCCGTGACCGGCTGGACCGCCGACTCCGCTTTTCGCTTGAGGAACTTCGGCTGCCAGTTCGCCCCGAGGACGACTTTTGCGATCGCGGGGAGAACGAGCAGCGTCAGGATGGTCGCCGCGATGAGACCGCCGATGACGGTCGTCGCGAGAGGCTTCTGCACCTCGGCACCCGTGCCGGTCGCGATCGCCATCGGCACGAAGCCGATCGCGGGCACGAAGCCGGTCATGATCACCGCACGCATCTTCTCGGTCATGCCCTCGCGGATTGCCTCCGTGAGCGGGACATCATTCTCGAGCCGTTCGCGGATCGCCGTCATGACGACGAGACCGTTGAGCACCGCGACGCCGGCAAGGCAGATGAAGCCCACCGCCGCCGACACCGAGAAGTTGATGCCCGTAAGCGCGAGAGTGAACACCCCGCCCGCGAGCCCAAGCGGCACGGCGAGGAACACGGCGGTCGCGCGCCCGAACGTGCCGAGCGCCATGTAAAGCAGGATGAAGATGCCCGCGAAGCAGAGCGGCACCACGATCGAGAGCCGCTGCGATGCGGCCTGCAGACTTTCGAACTGCCCGCCCCATTCGAGGTAATAGCCCGCCGGAAGCTTCACATTGGCGATCTTCGCCTGCGCTTCGGCCACGAAGGATCCCGCATCGCGGCCTTCGAGGTTCACCTGCACGACGACGCGCCGCTTGCCATTTTCGCGGCTGATCTGGTTGAGCCCTTCGGTCAGCCGGATCTGCGCCACCTGGGCGAGCGGTATCTGTCCGCGATTGCCGCCCTCGGAGGGCAGCAACACGGGCAGCGCGCGGATGTCGTCGAGATTGACCCGGGTCGCGTCGGGGACGCGAACCGTGATGTCGAAGCGCCTGTCGCCCTCATAGAGCAGGCCGGATTCCCGCCCGCCGAGCGCCGCCGACACCGTATCGGCAACCTCCTGTACCGAGAGACCGTAGCGCGCGATCGCATTGCGATCGAGCTTCACGTCGAGCGTCGGAGCGCCGCCCACTTGGTCGGCCTTGACGCTGCCCGCACCCGGTATGCCCTGGAGCACGCGCACCATCTCGTTCGCCGCGAGCGACATCTTGTCGAGGTCGTCCCCGTAGAGCTTGATGGCCACGTCGCCGCGAACGCCCGCGATCAGTTCGTTGAAACGAAGCTGGATCGGCTGGCTGACTTCATAAAGCTGGCCGAGCTGGCCGCCAGCGGCTTTCTCGATACGCTCGACGACATCGGCCTTCGAATCGACACCTGCCGGCCACTGATCCTGGGGTTTCAGGATCACGAAACCGTCGGAGATGTTCGGCGGCATCGGGTCGGTCGCCACCTCGGCCGTACCCGTCTTCGAAAACATCAGCTCGACTTCGGGCAGGCTCGAGATCGCCGTCTCGACGTTGCGCTGCATGACCAGAGACTGTTCGAGGCTCACCGAAGGCACGCGCGTCGAGGCAAGCGCCATATTCTTCTCGTCGAGCTGCGGAATGAATTCCGAGCCGAGCAGTCCGAACGCCGGGATCGCAAGGACGAAGAAGGCAAAGCCGCCGGCGATGAAAGCCCACGGCTTGGCGAGCGCCTTGTCGAGCAAGGGCAGGTAGCGCTCCTTCGACTTGCGGATCGCCCAGACTTCCTTCTCGGCAACCTTGCCGCGAATCATCAGCGCGACAAGCGCCGGAACCAGGGTGATCGCGAGAATGAAGGCCGCAACGAGCGCGAGCATGATGGTGATGGCCATCGGCGAGAAGGTCTTCCCCTCGACGCCCGTAAACATCAGCAACGGCGCGAAGGCCAGTAGGATGATCGCCTGGCCGAAGACGGTCGGTTTGATCATCTCCTGGCTCGCGCGCATCGTCTCCTCGAGACGTTCGCGAAGGTTGAGCAATCTCCCTTCATGCTCCTGCCGGTGCGCCAGTCTGGCGAGGCAGTTTTCGATGATGATCACCGCCCCGTCGACGATCAGACCGAAGTCGAGCGCGCCGAGGCTCATCAGGTTACCGGGGACCCGGAAGGCGTTCATGCCCATCGCCATCATCAGGAAGGAGAAGGGAATGACGAGCACCGCGATGATCGCGGCGCGCCAGTTGCCGAGCAGGAAGAAGAGCGCGGCCGCTACGAGCAGCGCGCCTTCGGTGAGGTTCTTTTCAACCGTGCCGACGGTTGCGTTCACGAGCTTGGCGCGGTCGAGTACCACCTTCACTTCGACGCCGGGCGGCAGGGTCTTCGACACCTGCGCGATCTTCGCCGAAACATCCTCCGCAACAGTGCGGCTATTCTGCCCGATCAGCATGAGCACGGTCCCGATGACCGCCTCCTTGCCGTTCATGCTGCCCGCACCGGTTCTGAGGTCGCCGCCGATCTTCACATTGGCGAGCTGTCCAACCGTCACGGGCACGCCGCCGCGCGTCGCGACGACGGCGTTGCGGATTTCGTCGACCGAGCGGACGCGTGCATCGACGCGCACGAGATAGGCCTCGCCTGCCCGGTTATAGTAGTTGGCACCGACCGCGAGGTTGGCGCGTTCAAGGGCTTCGCCCAGTTCGCTATAGGAAATGCCGTAGCTGGTGAGGCGGGTCGGATCGGGTTCGACCACGAAGGTCTTGGCATAGCCGCCGATCGAGTCGACGCCGGCGACGCCGCCGACCGACTTCAATTGCGGGCTGACGATCCAGTCCTGGACCGTGCGAAGATAGCCCGATTTGGCGATCTCGTCGGTGAGGATATCGCCCTCGGGGGTCAGATAGCTGCCGTCGGGTTGCCAACCTGGTTGGCCCGCGACCTTCTTGGCGCCCTTCCCGTCGGGATTTTTGTAGCCGACGGTGTACATGACGACCTCGCCGAGACCCGTCGTGACGGGACCGATCTGCGGCTGGGCCCCGTCGGGAAGATTCTCGCCCGCCTGGAGAAGCCGTTCGCCCACCTGCTGGCGCGCGAAATAGAGGTCGGTTTCATCGGTGAAGATTGCCGTCACCTGGCTGAAGCCGTTGCGCGAGATCGAGCGTGTCGTCTCGAGCCCCGGAATGCCGGCGAGCGAGATTTCGATCGGATAGGTTACGAGCTTCTCGATTTCGACCGGCGAGAGACGCGGATCGATCGTGTTGATTTGCACCTGCTTGTTGGTGATGTCGGGAACCGCGTCGATCGGCAGCTTGGTGAGCTGCCATACGCCGAGTCCCGCGATCACGAGGAAGAGAAAGAGTACCGCCCAGCGCGCGCGGACGGATAGCGCCATCAGTTTCGCGATCACGGTTTATTCCTCCTCGCCCGCGCCCTTGCCGAGTTCGGCCTTGAGCAGGAATGCGTTCTTGGTCGCGACGATCTGGCCCGGCTTCAGCCCGGCGAGGATTTCGACACGGCCCGCGCTGCGCTGGCCGACGGTCACCTGCTGCGCGCGGAAGCCGTCCTTCGTGCGGACGAACACCACGTCGCGGCCTTCGAGCGTCTGGAGGGCTTCGTCCGCGATCACGATACGGGCCGGCCCACCGGTTTCGGCGCCGCGGCTCGGAAGCAGCCGCACCCGGACCGCCAAGCCCGGCTGGAGCGCCCCGGGTACGTCGAGCACGGCGGTTGCCGAGCGCGTGTCGCCCGACAGGCCGGGCGTGACGGCGCGCACGCGGGCATCGATCGTCCGTCCGTCGGGAAGTTCGATGATCGCACGGTCTCCGGGCGAGAGCCGCTGGGCATCGGCCGGACCGACGGCGGCCTCGATCTGCACCTTGCTGGGATCGGCAACGCGGAACAATTCGGTTTCGGGCTGAACGAAGGCGCCAAGGCTGGCGTTCTCGGCCGTGATCCGTCCCGAGATCGGGCTTGCCACGATGACGCTGCTGCCATCGCGCGTGACCTGCGCGGCGCTCGCTGCGGCACGCGCGCGCTGCGCTTCGGCCGCGGCGGCCGCGGCTTCGGCTTGCGCCTGCTCATAGTCGACGCGCGCCGACACCTTCTGGTCGAACAGGGTCTTCTCGCGGTGGAGATTTTTCTGCGCGAGCGTCGAGCGCGCATCGGCGGCAATCCGTTCGGCCGCAATCTGGGCGGCGTCGCGGCTTTGCACGATCGCGATCGTCTCACCGGCGCTGACCGGATCGCCGAGCCGCTTGAAGAGACGGGTGACCGCGCCGCCCGCGCGGGCGGTGACGATCGCCTCGCCGCTCGGCGCGGCGGTAACGGTCGCTTGCGAGATGATTTCCGAACCGAGTCCGCCGGCGCCGATCGTCTCGACGCCGATCTCGGCGGCCTTGATCGCTTCGGGCGTGATGGCGAGGCTGCTCGGAAGGGCTTCGCTCGCCGCTTCCTTTTCGCCTTCGGCAGCCGGCGCGGCGGCCGGGTCGGCGGTGCAGCGTGCAACGCCGAAGCCCGTGACGGCAGCGAGTATCATGGCGCCCGCGACAGTGCCGAGGAGACGCTTGTCCTTGGTGATCATATTCTATCTCCGCTGTTGATGCGGTTCGCGCGCCGACCGGCGGCGCACCCCTGTTGACTTGGAAGGACGATGGCGAAGGCGCCTCCGTCCACTGGAAGGCTCGGCGCGCTCATGGCTGATGATCCGCATCGCCGTCGGCGGCTGCCTGGCGCGATAGGATGGCGCGGGCTTCGGCCCGGGCCTGGCGCGCCGCGATCAGTTCGGCCTGCGTTGCCGCATAGGCCTGCTGCGCGTCGATATATTCGACGAGCGAGGACTTGCCGGCGCGGTAGCTGAGTTCGGCGAGCCGGACACCTTCGCGCGCCTGCTCGATGCCGCTACCCTCAAGCGCCGCGAGGCGGGCCTCTGCGGCTTCGAGTTCGGCCTGCGCATTGGCGATCTCCGCCTGAGCATTGACCACTGCATTCTCGCGCCGCGCAATGGCGGCGGCGACATCGGATTTGGCTGCCGAGATGTTGCCGCGGTTGCGGTCGAAGACGGGGAGCGGCACGGAAACATTGGCGATCAATGCGCGATCGCCGGTGTCGCGAAGCTGACGCACCCCGAAGCCGACCGACGGATCGAGCCGGCCATCGGCGCGCTGCCCCTGGAGCCGCGCTTCAGCAATCAGCTTCTCGGTTTCTGCCAAGCGAACGTCGAGCGTCGCGAGCGAGTCCACCGTCTCCGGTGCCACCCACATATCGCCTTCCATCAACTCGGCAGGCGGGACCGAGCTTCCAAGGAGCGCCGCGAGCGAACGCCGGGCGGTCCTTTCTTCGGCCTCGGCCGTGCGTAGCTCGGCGGTGGCCTGAACGAGAGCCGCATTGGCGCGGAACGCACGGAGCGGCGGCTCGTTGCCGGTATCGACCATGGCCTGTGCCACGCGGACGAGTTCGCGGGCACGCGCTTCATTTTCGCGTGCGAGCGCGAGGCTATCGCGGGCCGCGAGAGCGGTCGCGAACTGGTTGCGGACATCGAGCGCAAGATCTGCGCGTGCAATCTCCAACTTGTACTTCGCGGCCAGAAACTCGGCGTCGGCGAGCGTCATGCGCGACCGGCGCCGGCCCCCGATATCGAGACGCTGATTGACCGACACGGTCGTTTCGAGACCGTTCAGGCCCGAGTAGGGGCCGGTGCCTGCGAAATTCTCGACATCGACATTGAGCGTCGGATTGTAGCGATAGCCCGCCTGACGCTGGCGACCGCGAGCGGCCTCCACTTCGGCTTCGGCGGCAACCACGCGCGGCGAGCGCGCGTCGGCTTCCTCCATCGCCTGCGCGAGGGACAATCGAGCGGGAAGCGGGCCGGTACGCACGGCCTCGCCTGCGGAAGAAGGCGGTCCCACCAGCTCCGTCGCTGCCGACTGGGCAGCGGCGGGCGCGGAATTTGAGCCTGCAACGAGCGCCACGAGACTCGCGGCGACAACTATGGATTTCATGAAAAGGAGACTCCTGACGTTTCCAGGGAGAAGCGCACGCGAAGGGCACGCGCAGACCTAGAGCGTCAGGCGATTGGAGGGCGGAACGTCCCGATATAGGCGACGGGCGGCAAGGCGGCCGTCAGGATGCGCGTATGCGCTTCAGGGGCAGGCGTTTCGGTCGCTGCCGACAGCGATTCCGCCGGGACGCCCGAATGGTGACCGTGGCAGCCATGAGCGGCGGCAGGCACCTGCTGCTTTTCGCCGGGAGAGGATTTTTTCTTGTCGACTTCGGCGCCTTCGATCGCCGGTGCGGGAACGCAGCCGGCTTCGATCACAGCAACGAAAAGGCTCGCCTCGGCCCGATCCTCGGTCGCATGTGCGAGCGACCCCGCAACCGTTCCGGATGCAAGGAGAAGGGTCAGGAGGAAGAGGATCACCCGTCGCATTGAAACCGGCCCCTAGCATCGAAACGGCGCGGTGAAAAGTAGAAGATTTTCAATCAACTTCGGCGGCACTCTTCGAACCCCCGAACCGGCTCCGTAATTTTATCTCATGGAGGTAAGAGAGCAGTGCACCTTGCCCCTCTATAGTTGCAGATGCGCCTCAAGAAACAGGATATCGGCCGAACAATCACGCGTTAAGCACAATAATTCTACAATTGTCTTTCACTCTTATTTCTATCGCTTCGCTATTGGCTCCCGCCTCCTTTGTTCGGGACGACATTCGAGCGATATGCTTCCCGTGAGACGAGGGGGTAAATCGGACGCAGAGCGGCACAGCGTCCTGCCGGAACATCAGGGCTTGACCCTGTATCTACTACAGGGTGCAAGAGCCTGCCCTGCACAAAAAAGGGGGAAAGAGGATGGTGCCGCCGACAGTAAATCCCGTGAGCATGGCCGTCATCGAGCCGCTGCTGCGCGAGCAATATCGCCTGTTTTGCGAATCACGCCGAATCGGAGATGAAGCCGCTGCGTGGCAGGCGCTGGAATGGGAACATATATTGAGCCAGCCCTATATGGGCGCGCATCTCGCCTCCCACTGGCACATGTTTCGCTATGCGATCGAGCTCGGCGATGCCCGTGAAGCTACCGGTCAGGCAATGCGGTTCCTGCTCGTCCCGCTCGGTTCGCTGACCGGCCGCCTCCCCGCAGGGAATAATGGTCGCGCGCGGGTGAGCGCCTTCGAGCCGATGCCGATGCCGCAGGCCCTCGAAGCGCTGATCGAAACGGCCCGGTCGACGGAGAGCCGCGCTGCGCGAACCGATTGATCCGGTTTTGGACTTCCGGAACGGGTCATTCGCTGTTAGGGGCGCGACCATGTCCGGCGCTACCCTTCGCCTGTTGCTTGTGTTCATCCTGCTGCTCAGCGGGCTCCACAATGCTGCGCCGGCGATGGCGGGCATGACGCACCATGCGACGGATTCGCATCTTTCGCACCATGTCGAGCCGGGCCATGCGTCGGACAAGGACACGCAAAAAGGTCAGCAGGACGCCGACCTCCACGGCAGTCACCATAATTGCCCGGTCGCATCCGATCAGGCCCTTTCGGGTCATGACGATCTGTCCTGTTTTTCCGGCGGCCTGCACTTTGCGTTGCCCGCGACGCGCCTCGCTTCGCGCGCGCTCGCACCGCCCCTGAACCCTCCCCTCGCCTGAACGCCGCCTGCCGCGCGGCCCCTTTTCGGCCTGCGCTCAGTCGAATCGTTCAGGAGTGATCATTCATGCATATCCATATGCGCGCCGCCCTGTTGGCCGGGGCTGCGCTGCTGGCGGGGTCCGTTTGGGCCCAGCCGCTAACGCTCGACCAGGCGGTCGAGCGGGCCATCGCTGCATCGCCCGAGCTTAGAGCGGGCGAAGCGGGGGTCGACGCCGCGCGCGCCGACCAGCTGCAAGCCCGCGTCCGTCCCAATCCGACCGTGTCGGTCGACATGGACAATGGCGTCGGGACGGGCGGCTATGGCCTGTTCCGGCAATCGGAACTCACCGTCACCTATTCGCAGCCGCTCGAACGCGGGGGCAAGCGCGAGGCGCGAATGGCGCTTGCCGAGCGCGGTGTCGTTCTCGCCGAGGCGCAGTGGCGGCTCGTCCGGCTCGACATCGCCCAGGAAGTGCAGCGCGCCTATATCGACGTCCAGATCGCCGAGCAGATGGTCTGGATCGCAGAGGATCGCGTCAAACTTGAAAAGGAGATGCGGACCGAAGCGATCAGGCGCGTGCGCGGCTACAAGGATCCGCTCTTCGTCGAGACGCGCGCCGATGCCCGCATTCTCGAAGCCGAACTGGCCCTGAAGGAAGCCCAGGCGAAGCGGCAGTCCGCACGCGCATTGCTCACCTCCTTCTGGGGCGGCACGCCTGACAGCCTCGTTATCGCCGAGGGGATCGAGAAACCCGATCCGCGCGATCCGCCGCTCGCCGAAGCCGACGCGGCGGTCTTCGACGCCGCCGTCGACCGGGCCCGCGCGCAGGTCGTCGTCGAGCAGAGCCGTGCGCACCAAGACTATACGGTCTCGGGCGGCACGCGCTTTCTTCGCGAGACCAATGATGTCGCCGTTCTTGGCGGCATCTCGATCCCGCTCGGACGGTTCGACCGCAACCAGGGCAATATCGCCCGGGCGCAGGCCGAACGGCGGCAGCTCGAGTTCCAATCCGAAGCGAGCCGGCTCGAGCGGCTGCGGCGCCTCGCGTCGCTGCGCGCCGATGCCGACGCCGCACGCGTCCGGGCCGAGGGCATCATGAACGACGTCTATCCCAAGGCGGTGAAGACGCTCGGCCAGGTGCGCGAAGGCTATGCCCGCGGCGGGTTCCTGTTCGCCGACGTACAGGATGCCGCCGACGTCATCATCCAGATCCAGGGTCAGTGGGCCGAGGCCATGACACGCTACCGCGATTTGCTCGCGGAGATCGATCGCCTGACCGGCCGCTTCGATGCGGCTCCCCTTGCGGAGAATATTCCATGAAGAAGTTTCCATTTCCCGCCGCGGCTGCGGCGCTGTTCCTTGCTGTGCCTCTCGCTGCCTGCGGTGGCGGAGCCGAGGGCGAAGACAAGCATGAAGAAGGCGAAAGCCACGCTGAGGGCGAAGGCGAGGAAGATGCCAAAGGCCCGAACGGTGGCAAATTGCTCAAGAATGGCGATTTCGCGGTCGAGGTCATAATCTTCGAGAATGGCACCGAGCCGCAATTCCGCGTTTTCGCAACGCGGGACGGCAAACCGGTCGACCCGAAGGATGTCCAGCTCGCCATCACCCTCACGCGGCTTGGCGGCGACGTCGATCGCTTCACCTTCCGCCCGCAGGGCAAATTCCTCGCAGGGCAAGGTGTCGTCACCGAACCGCACAGCTTCGACGTCGAGGTTGTCGCGGTGACGGGCGGCAAGCGGCACGTTTGGAAATATGCGAACCCCGAAGGGCGCACGCGGATCGGGGCTGACGCCGCCAAGGCCGGAGGCATCGAAACCGCGGTCGTCGGACCGGCGACGGTGGGCGAAATGCGCGAACTCTACGGCACCGTCCAACTGTCGCCGACCGCCCGCTCCGAAATTCGCGGCCAGTTCCCCGGCCGCGTCGTCTCGGTGACCAAGGCGGTGGGCGACAGCGTCCGCCGTGGGGAACTGCTCGCGCGCATCGAGTCGAGCGAGAGCCTCCAGGTCTATCCGGTATATGCGACGGTCGGCGGCGTGATCGCCGAGCGCAACGCCAACCCCGGCGACGTCACCGACGGGCGCGCACTCTATGTGGTCACCGACCCGGCGCAGACCACGGTCGTCTTCAACATCTTCCCCCGCGACCTCGCGATCATACGTCCGGGCATGCGGGTGACGGTGGAGACGCAGGACGGCGCCGAAATCGCGACCGCGCCGCTCGGGCAGTTCCTGCCCGACGGCAATGTCGAGGCGGGCACTGCGCTCATCCGCGCGACCATCCCGAACCGCTCGGGAACGCTCCGCCCTGGCATGGCCTTGCGCGGCCGCGTGATGGTCAACCCCGTCACCGTGCCGCTTGCCGTGCGCACCGAGGCGATCCAGCCCTTCCGCGACTTCAAGGTGGTCTATGCCAATTTCGGGCAGGACTATGAGGTCCGGATGCTGAAGCTCGGCCGTTCGTCGCCCGAATGGACCGAGGTCCTGTCGGGCATCAAGCCCGGCACCGCCTATGTCACCAAGGGCAGTTTCCTCGTTCGCGCCGACATCGAAAAGTCCGGCGCGGGCCACGACCATTGATCGGGGAGCAGGATAACATGCTAGCCAGAACCATAGGCTTTTCGATCCGGCAACGATGGCTCGTCCTCGCGGTGGTCGCGCTCCTCTGCGCGATCGGCGCGTGGAGCGCGACCAAATTGCCCATCGACGCCGTTCCCGACATCACCAACGTCCAGGTCCAGATCAACACCAAGGCGGAAGGCTATTCGCCGCTCGAGTCCGAGCAGCGCATCACCTATCCGATCGAGACCGCGATCGCGGGCATCCCGAACCTCAACTATACCAGGTCGATCTCGCGCTATGGCCTGAGCCAGGTCACTGTCGTCTTCGAGGACGGGACCGACATCTATTTCGCGCGCCAGCAGGTCAACGAGCGGCTCCAGGCCGCGCGCGGCCAGCTTCCGCCCGGGATGGAGCCCGAAATGGGCCCGATCTCGACGGGCCTCGGCGAAATCTTCATGTTCTCGATCGAGGCCGAACCGGGCGCGCGAAAACCCGACGGCACGCCTTATACGGCGGAAGACCTCCGGACGATGTCCGATTGGGTCATCCGGCCGCAGATGCGCACGATTCCGGGGGTCGCCGAGATCAACACGATCGGCGGCTATGCCCGCCAATATCATGTGACACCCAACCCGGCCTCGCTCGCCTCGCTCAATCTCTCGCTCAACGATGTCGTCACCGCACTCGAGGCCAATAATGCCAACCGCGGGGCCGGTTATGTCGAGCGCAGCGGCGAACAGATTCTGATCCGCGTGCCGGGTCAGGCCAATAATGAGCGTGACCTGTCGCAGATCATCGTCACCACCCGCGGCGGGGTTCCGATCCGGATCGCCGACGTCGCCGATGTCGCGATCGGCTCGGGGCTCCGCACAGGCGCCGCAACCGAAAATGGCAAGGAAGTCGTCCTCGCGACGGTCTCGATGCTGATCGGCGAGAATCCGCGCGTGGTGGCGCAGGCCTCGGCCGAACGCCTCGTCGAAGCCTCGCGTGCGTTGCCGAAGGGTGTCGTTGCCAAGCCGCTCTACGATCGCACCGCGCTCGTCGAGCGGACGATTTCGACGGTGCAGAAGAATCTCGCCGAGGGCGCGCTGCTCGTCATCGTGATCCTGTTCCTGCTGCTCGGCAATTTCCGGGCCGCGCTGATCACGGCGGCGGTCATTCCGGTCGCGATGCTGATGACGCTGACGGGCATGCTCCAGACGCGGACATCGGCAAACCTCATGAGCCTCGGGGCGCTCGACTTCGGCCTCATCGTCGACGGGGCCGTCATCATCGTCGAGAACTGCCTCCGCCGGCTCGGCGAGGCTCAGCACAGGCTCGGACGCCTGCTCGACCGCGACGAGCGCTTCGGCCTAGTCGCTTCCGCAAGCGCAGAAGTGATCAAGCCGAGCATCTTCGGCATTATTATCATCACCGCAGTCTATCTGCCGATCTTCGCGCTCGAGGGCGTCGAGGGCAAAACCTTCCATCCGATGGCGATCACCGTCGTCCTCGCGCTTACCGCCGCTCTGCTGCTGTCGCTCACCCTGGTTCCGGCCGCGGTGGCGCTGTTCGTGACCGGCAAGGTCGAAGAAAAGGAAAATTGGCTGATGCGCGGGCTCGGCAAGGGCTACCGCCCGATGCTCGACCGCGTCCTCAATTGGCCGAAGGCTGCGCTGGCTGGTGCTTTGGCGCTTGTCGCGCTGAGCGGCGTGGCGGCGACCAGTCTCGGGTCCGAGTTCATCCCGGACCTCGACGAAGGCGATATCGCGATGCACGCGATGCGCATTCCGGGGACGAGCCTCACCCAGTCGATCGCGATGCAGGAGGCGCTGGAGAAGAGGATCAGGCAGTTCCCCGAAGTCGAGCGGGTGTTCGCGAAGATCGGCACTCCCGAGGTAGCGACCGATCCGATGCCCCCGTCGGTCGCCGATAATTTCATCATGCTCAAGGACCGGAAGGAATGGCCCAATCCGAGAAAGACGCGCGACCAGCTCGTTGCCGAACTCAACAAGGCGGCGAACGAGGTGCCAGGGAACAATTATGAGTTCACCCAGCCGGTGAAGATGCGCATGAACGAGCTGATCGCCGGCGTTCGCGCCGACGTGGCGATCAAGTTGTTCGGCGACGACCTCGATCAATTGCTCGAATCGGGGCAGGCGATCGAGGAAGTCGCGGGCGGGATTGCGGGCGCGCAGGACGTGAAGCTCGAACAGGTCACCGGCCTGCCGATGCTCTCGGTCACGCCCGATCGCGACAAGCTCGCGCGCTACGGTGTCAGCATGGAAACGGTGCAGGATGCGGTTTCGACAGCGACCGGCGGCCGTCAGGCCGGCGAGCTTTTCGAGGGTGACCGCCGCTTCGACGTCATCGTCCGGCTTCCCGAGGCCATTCGCACCGATCTCGCGTCGCTCGGCAATCTCCCCGTTGCACTTCCGGCCGGCGGCTTCGTGCCGCTTTCGGAGCTGGCGGAGATATCGCTCGCGGCGGGGCCGAACCAGATCAGCCGCGAAAATGGCAAGCGCCGCGCGGTGATCACGGCGAATGTTCGTGGGCGCGATCTGGGCTCGTTCATCGACGAGCTCACGCAAAAGGTCGAAGCTGAGGTCGTGCTGCCCGATGGTTACTACATCGAATATGGCGGCACATTCGAGCAGCTTCAGTCCGCGACCGAGCGCCTCCAGATCGTCGTGCCGCTGGTGCTGCTGCTGATCTTCGGGCTGCTGTTCATGCTGTTCGGCACGGTGCGCGATGCTGCGATCGTCTTCTCGGGCGTGCCTCTGGCGCTGACGGGCGGGGTCGCGGCGCTGGCGCTGCGCGACATTCCGTTATCGATCTCGGCGGGCGTCGGCTTCATCGCTTTGTCCGGGGTCGCGGTGCTGAACGGCGTGGTGATGCTATCCTTCATCAAGGATCTGCGCGAACGCGGAAAAGCGCTCGTCGAGGCGATCCGCGAAGGCGCGCTGACCCGCCTCAGACCGGTGATGATGACGGCGCTGGTGGCGTCGCTCGGGTTCGTACCGATGGCGCTCAATGTCGGGGCTGGGTCCGAGGTGCAGCGGCCGCTGGCAACTGTCGTCATCGGCGGGATCATCTCGTCGACGATCCTGACTTTGCTCGTGCTGCCGGCCCTGTACCTCCTGGTCCATCGACGGACCGCGAAGGCCGAAGAGGAAGAGCTGGCGCGCCCGAGCAGCGTCCCCAGCCCCGAAGGCTGAGACACTCCCGGATGGCCGCCATTCCCCCCTGTCGGCGGCAACCGAGAGTGCTGACTGGGGCGGAACCCAAGCGGGTTCCGCCTCCTTTTAGGGATGGTGAGGATTGAGGAGCTTGCAATGAATGAAAAAGCATCCGGGAGCGAACGCGAAAAGCGAACGCTCCAGATCGTTCTCGTCCTGAACTCGGCTATCGCGATCGCCTTCCTCGTAACCGGCGGGCTCGGCGATTCGAGCGCGCTCATCGCCAATGGGCTCGACAATCTGTCCGACGCCGCGGTCTATGCCTTGAGCCTCGTTGCGCTCAGCCACGGCCTGAAATGGAAAACCCGTGCTGCCACGGCATCGGGTGTCATGCTGCTGGTCTTCGCGGCCGGCGTCCTGTTCGATGTAGGACGGCGCTATTTCGAAGGCAGCGAACCGATCGGTCCGACAATGATGATCATGTCGGCCGTCGCTGCGGTGGTGAACTATGCTTGTCTGAAGCTCTTGCAGCGCATTCAGGATCCGGACGTCAACCTCAGAGCCGCGACAACCTTCAGCTACAACGACTTCATCTCGAACGGCGGCATCCTGATCGCGGGTGTCCTCGTCTGGTGGCTCGGTACGAACTGGCCGGACCTTCTGGTTGGATTTGCGACTGCGCTGATCGCGATCAAGGGCGGCATCGAAATCCTTCGCGACGCCCGCCAAGAGGCCAAACAGCAGAAAGATTAGAGCATGTGAGGCGTGTCGGATCGGCGGAAGAATGTTCGGACCTCTGCGAACAACGTCGCCGATCCTGCCCTAGAGGCACCCGACAGCTCGCTCCCATCATATTACGTCCTTATTACGCGAGGCAAAAATCGAGCCCACGTAACGACGCGTATTACGCCGCCATTCGGCGTAAGTGTCTGAAATTGTTAGGAAAACTGGAGCGGGCGAAGGGATTCGAACCCTCGACCCCAACCTTGGCAAGGTAAAGCCTATTAGGATTGGGTAGTCTCTCTACATATCTCGAAGCGTGACCTATCCCCGTAAAAACCTAGCTTTCTGAGGCATTTGGAGCTATCGGTAGCCTCGGTTGGGTTCGGTTAGGGTCGCGACGTAACTCTCGCGACGGTAACCCTAGTCGTAACCCCGGGAGCTAGCAGGAGACTTTGCATGGCATCGGTGGAGAACCTTGACAGGGTGCAGCACCAATCGAGAAATACGCGTTTGAGCGCGCAGACGGTCGAGGCCTTTCGAGCGCCGCCGAAGGGGACCCGGCTAGAGGTCTCTGACTCGGGCTGTCCGGGTCTCCGTCTCCGTGTCAGCCCTCATGGCGACAAGGCGTGGTCAGTTGTTTATCGGGTCCGTGGCGAGGCACCCGATGGGCGAGGGCGGGGCAACCCTCGTCGCGCCTCTCTCGGCAGTTTCCCGCACATCGACCTTGCCGCCGCCCGCGATCTGGCACGCGCCGCACTGGACGAGGCTGATCGCGGTGTCGACTACGCGAAGCGGCTGGCCGCGGAAGCCGAGCGACAGCGAGCGCTGGCGACGACCGGGGGGAAGAGCCCGAGCTGCGTAGAGGTGGTTGTAGACAGCTATATCGAGACCCACCTCAAAGATGCTTGGTCGAGCTGGCAGAACGCCGACCGCTGGCTGCGTAACGTCGTCGCCGTGGAGTGGGCCGGGCGCGAGATTACCAGCATCCGGCGGCGCGACGTCGTCGACCTCCTCGACAAGGTCTCGAGGGAACGCACGGCGGCGGCCGTGATCGAGGTTCGGAAGCATTTGAACGGGCTGATCAATTGGGCAATCGCCAGCGACAAGTACGACCTCGGTGCCAGTCCGATGTTCGGCATCAAGCGCAAGGAGAAGTACGTCCCGCGCGACAACACCCTCACCCGGCCCGAACTCCGCAGGGTGTGGGACGCGGCGGGGGAAATGGGTTACCCGTTTCGGGAGATGTTCCGCCTGCTCATCCTGACCGGTCAGCGCCGATCCGAAGTTGCCGAGCTTCAGGCCAGTTGGCTGTTCACCCGAGAAGACGGCGCCGGGAGCGGTGTGCGCGTTCCGGCCGCGGCCTACAAAACCGGAAAGATGCACGAGTACCCGTTGTCGAAACCAGCGGTCGCCATCGTGGATACCCTGCCCAAAAGGGAGGACGTCGAGCGGCCCTATCTCCTCAGCGGGACACACACAAAGTCGCCGGTGGGGAAGGCGCCGGTGAGCGGCTTCTCGAAGGCCAAGGCGCGGTTGGACCGCATCATATCAGAACAGACCGAGAAGGCGCGGAAGAAGGGCATCGACCTTCCGCCAATGCCCGCGTTCACCGTCCACGACATACGGCGTTCGGTCGCCACCGGCATGGCTGAACTCGGGGTGTCCGTCGAGCACATCGAACGCGTTCTTGGGCACGAACTCGGTGGCGTGGCCAGCATCTACAACCGCCACGACTACTTCGCGGAGAAGTTGGCAGCGCTGGAACTGTGGGGTGAGCAATGGAAATGACACATGCCGAGCGGGCCGACCTGCTTGCTATAGTGAACAGGCACGTTGGCGAGGTTTACGCCCGAGAGTCCCGGGCCGCCGGAGACACTGGTGATGCAGCGAAAGCAGCCCGCAGGCAAAAACGTGAACAATTGAAAGCGTTGCGCAGGGCCTGGGACAACTTGGACGCGGAGTTGCAGCAAGATGTAATCGGGCATGTGCTCAGGATGTGGGAAGAGTATGATCACGAAAGCCAACTCCCCGATGTGGGTCGCATTGCGGACGATCTCGCAGCAGCGATGAAACGCGCGCCTCACCGCGAAGAGACATATCCGGGGTTCAAAGAAGCGACCCTTTTTCTCTGGCGGGCGTTTTACTCGACGTGGGGCGGGCCGGCAGTGTTTGATGAGGACGCCCGGACTGCGATTGGCGGGGAGCTGGCGGAGTTGTTCGGCTTACCGCAAAAAGAAGCTGAGCGCCGCGCCAAGGACGATATTGACGAGGCACGAAAGAAGGGCTTGATCGGCGGGTAAGGCGCGCGATCTAGGTTCCTTCCCCCTACCCAGTTCCTCTAGACCTCATCCGATACGAAAACGCTCCCGAGCCCCCGCGATCCATCGGGGAGGAAGGAGCAAGTATCGTGCCTGAGCCCAGCCAATCGGTCGAGTTCATCCCCATCCGCGAGGTCGTCCGCATGACGTCGCTGAGCAAGCCCGTCGTCTACCGCATGATCAGCCGCAATGAGTTTCCCCGGCAGGTGACGCTTTCGCCGCGCCGTGTGGCGTGGGTGCGCTCGGACGTCGAGCGTTGGCAGCGGCAGCGGATGGGGGGCGAGGCGCCCCGCGAAGCCGCCTGAAGAGTCCCGCCCCCGGAGAAAAGGGGCGGGACAGGTCAATCAGGCGCTTGGACAGGAAACGCCGGGGACAGATATAGCTGTCCCCGTTCGAGGAGCAGAGCTCCTTCCGTTGATCGTTTCGCCCGGCATTTGATCCGTCCCGCTCCGGCATGATTGCTGAGAGTGAGGAATATTATGGCCGAAGATGCCATGCCGAAGACGAATGCCGAGGAGGCAGTCCGCTTTCTCGAATGGCTGCGCCCGGGCGGCCCTTGGCCCATCACGACAATTGCACCGGACACCGGCCGGACGCCGACGACTTGGCTGCGCACGGCCGCCGACATTCGCGCCTTCGTTGCGGCAAAGTCAGGCCAAACGAACGTGTATTATACTGTCGGTGTCGTTCGCGAGGGCGTCACAAAGAAGCCTTCAAAGGCTGAAATCGTCTCCACGCGCCATCTCCATGCGGAT
Organism: Sphingopyxis sp. GW821-FHT02C12; assembly: GCF_059421785.1. Lineage (NCBI taxonomy): Bacteria > Pseudomonadati > Pseudomonadota > Alphaproteobacteria > Sphingomonadales > Sphingopyxidaceae > Sphingopyxis > Sphingopyxis sp. GW821-FHT02C12. Next base: position 907,545 of record NZ_JBWKVQ010000001.1, on the reverse strand, counting down.
GTTGACCCGCCGAAGGACCTACCGCTTCCCGAGACAGAAAAGTGGATTGCCGATGCGCTCGCGCGGATTGAGGGTTGCCGGTCAGTGCCACCGGCGAGCTACGTCGGTCGATCAGGCAACGGGCTGCACCTCCTTTGGAAGCTCGATGAAGAATTTCACGTCGGAGGAGCCGCCGCGCAAATTGATGCCATAGAGACCTTCACGAGGGGGGTCATGCTCGCGCTGGATGCCGACAAGTCGACGATAAACGTCGACCGGCTTCTCCGCCTCCCCGGTACCATCAACCTTCCCGACAAGAAAAAGCGCGAGCGCGGGCGGCAACCGCGGCTGGCCACAATTGTTGAACTCACCGACCGGGTCTACGCGCTGGCTGAGTTCCCGTCGGCTGACGCGAAGGATGCGAGCAGCCCACCGCGCGCCGGATCGCCGCGCACAAAGCAGGACCGGGATCGCGCGGTGCCCCTCGACAAGCCCGCCGACCTCGACAAGTGGGAGGTGCCGGTTTGGATCCATGCCGTGATCGTCACCGGCGCGGACCCGGCTAACCCCGAACGATGGGGTGGCGATCGCTCGGCGGCGGTCTGGGCAGTTACGTGCGAACTCGCCCGGCGGCGCGTCCCACCCGGGCTGATCGCGGGCATTTTGACAGATAGCAAATGGAGAATCTCGGCGCACGTTTTCGATCAAAGGCGCCCGGCGGATTATGCATGGCGCCAAGTCGAGAAGGCATATGCTGCGGCGGAAGCAGAGGGCGAGCCCTTCCAGACCGACAAGGACGGCAAGCCATACGCCAACCAGCACAACATCCGGCTGGCTCTGTCGAAGATGGGTGTTGCCGTGCGGCACGACAAATTCGCTGACCGGATGCTGGTCGAGGGACTGGACGGATGCGGACCCCACCTCGACGATGCGGCACTGGATCGGATTTACCTCGATATAGATGATCGGTTTCGATTTCGCCCGGCGTGGGAGTTCTTCGTCAAGGTCGTGGCCGTCACCGCGCGACGGTCGCCCTTCCACCCGGTCTGCGACTATCTCGACGCGTTGCAATGGGACAGGACGCCGAGGCTGGACAGCTGGCTCCCTACCTATGGCGGAGCCCCCGACACTCCCTATTCGCGCGCCGTCGGCGCCCTTATGCTTGTCGCGGCCGTCCGCCGCGTCAGACGGCCCGGGGTCAAGTTTGACGAAATGCTGGTGCTGGAGAGTAAGCAGGGGACGAACAAATCGTCAGCGTTGCGCGTGCTGGCGACGCGTGATGAATGGTTCATCGACGACCTCCCCCTGAATGCCGAGAGCAAGGTCGTGATTGAGCGGCTCGCCGGGCGATGGATAGCCGAGGCGGCCGAGCTCAAGGGAATGCGAAAGGGCGAGGTCGAACATCTCAAGGGCTTCCTGTCCCGCCAGCAAGATACCGCGCGCATGTCGTATGCCCGGCTTCCCGCCATCGTGCCGCGTCAGTGCGTCATATTCGGGACGACCAACAGCGAACGCTATCTGCGTGACCTCACCGGCAACCGTCGCTTCTGGCCGGTGAAGGTGGAGGGCTTCGACCTCGACCGACTACGCGCCGACGTCGACCAGCTATGGGCGGAGGCGGCAGCGCGGGAAGCCAGCGGCGAGAGCATCCGGCTCGACCCGGCGCTTTGGGCGGCGGCCGAAGAGGAACAGGACGCGCGGCGGATTGAAGACCCGTTCGTTTCCTCATTGTCAGCGGCCATCGGTGAACAATCAGGCAAGATCAGTTCGGAGGCGGTCTGGCAAATATTGCGCATCGTCGCCGGTCGTCGGACGCAGGACGATCATGCCCGGCTCGGCGACGCGATGCGCGAGCTCGGGTTCGAGCGAAAGCGCCTCCGTTTCGGTGGCGCGCCAGAATATGGCTATGTACGCGGCACCGAGGAGGAACAGCGCCAACCTATCATCATCGACGACGGCCGCGAGGGCGAGGGCCATGGCGATCCATATTGAGGCGTTCCTCCCCTCGCTGGAGAGGGAACGGCAGAGGGGGAACGGCGCGCGTCCAAGGATTGCTGGCGTTTCCGCTCGGCGTTCCCCCCCGTCCCCCCCGTTCCCCCCAGCCGCATAGACCCTGCACCTCCTGCGCCCAGAGCGGAGCCCTTCCCAACCGCTCTCTTACCCCTCTTACGAAAAAAGGGGGGAACGGGGGGGAACGGTAGACGGGGCTGGCGTTTTCCTGGGCGATTGCCGTCCCCCCTCGGGGGAACGGAGAGGGGGAACGGGGAGGAACGCTCCGTCGGGCAAATGGCGCCAATCCGGCCGTTCCGGCTGTTCCTCCGCGCGCGGGACGCGACATCCCCGGGCGACCCTAACCTTCGGGAGGCGGACGTCGTCAGCCGATAGGGCCATGAAATGTTGGACTCGCTGCCCCATGCCCCGCCTCGGGGTTACGGCGAGGGTCGCTGGAAGGGTAAAGAATGGAGCCCCCTTCCACCATGGCCATCCCCCGAGGTCGGTCGATCTGCCACCGCCTTCGTGCTGACCGACTGGCGGCGAGAAGGAGTATCGAAATGGACTTTAACAAGATCGCGGCCGAGTGGGGCACTTACGAAAGCTGGAACCTCACGCGCCCCCTCGCCATCTACTTGATGGAGGAACTTGCTCGGGCGCACCGGGATGACGAGGGCGAACGTCTGGGAGGTTTCGAGGTCGCAGCCTGTGGCTTGCAAATCGGGGTGATCAGTGACGAAGGTCGGTCGGACACCGAACTGATCGCGGGCGTACTGCGCTCCGTCGGGCAGCTCGCGGTTCTTCTGGCCTCGAAAGCCACCACCGAAGAGCAAGGCGAGGCGCTGGGCGCCATCCTGCGGGCTACGAAGGCAAGGGAGGACGGAGCTTAGCCCTTCGGTCGACGCCGACGCACCCAACCTGCCTTAGCCCGGGCGGCGTGACCGATGCTTCGGCTAATCGCGATCCGCCGCCCGGGAATGAACCCCTGATCCTTGGCCTCCATGTGGAAGTGGGACGCGAACGCCGGGTCGATACCCTTCAACGTGTATTTGGCGACGCCACCGGCTCGCTCGACGTCCATAAAGTGAATCGCACGACCGAGGCAGTCCAGCGCCGTGAGCTTTTGGAGGCGATTGCGGACAATACGCTCCAGCGCGTCGCGGCCACCCTCAGGCGCGCGAACGAAGACGTGGACGTTGCGAGACCCGCCCTCGGGATGCTCGTGCACAACATAATAGTCGAACGGCCCGAACGGGCGGTCCTTCTTCCGCTGGTTCAGCCACCAGCGACCGACGCGCGACCATAGGTTCTGAAAGAACGCTGTGGCGCCGTCTGGTTCGATGCCGAGGATGTCGAAATTGATACTGATCAGAAGGTTGAGCGGTCGGCCATTGTCGTTGGCGAACCTGACCGCGTGGAAGGCTCTCGCCGCCTGCTTCGGGCCTATCGCCCGCGTCCCCTGTTTTGTAGCCATTGCACCCACCTTATACTGGTGAGGCAAGGTTGGCATCATGTATTCTCTTTGTTCGCCCTATGTCTGGCACGCCCTGCCGCGCGGACTGGATTGACAATCGCCTGTTGTAGGCGAACACTGGTCCTGCCGCACTGATTGCCAGATAAGGATGTGTGTTATGGCTGTATATGGGTTTGGGGCCGCTTATGGCGGCTCCGATGATATGACTGATACCTTCATCAAGCGCGGCGGAGCTTTCGTCGGGTGGAAAAGCGCAGAAGCGCCCTTTGCCCATGCGATGCTGCGCCAAATCGAGGTTGGTGACCTCGTTTTCTTAAAATCGTTCCCCCCTTCAATGGGTTTGATCATCAAGGCGGCCGGTATCGTAACCGAGACCGCCGACCCAATGATGGACTATGATCTCGGCCTCGGCGTCGCGGTCAATTGGACCTTCTACGGCCCGAAGAAGAATGGCCACCGTTTGATCGGCAAGATTGGTGACAAGGCCGATTTCATGCGCGGGGGTACATTATACCGCGAATACAATCCTGACCTGCAGCGGAAGATTATCCAGCTGATATTGGGCGAGTAGCAACGTTCCCGCCGGGCGCATTTCGCGGCGCGCGCGTTGGCGGGGATAGCTCAACCCTTAACCGTCCGCTTTCGGCCGGTCGCCAGCTATCGTCGGCGGCATGTCGAACGGTATTCCCCTGACCCCGGATCGCAAGGCCGCCTTCATTGTCGAGCTCGGCCGCCACGGTATCGCAGCGCGTGCCGCGCGCGCCGCGTCCCCGCAGAGCAGCAACGGCGCGTTGTCGACCTTCAAGGATGAGCGGCAGCGCGATCCCACGTTCGCGGCTGCGTGGGAGGAGGCGCTGGAAAACGCACGGGCTGAGATCGAGCACGAAATCTACCGCCGGTCGACCGAGGGCGTCGAAGAGCCTGTGTATGGCGGCAAATACAAGGAGACAGTCGTCGGCACTGTCCGGCGGTATAGCGACCGCCTCCTCGAACTCCGTGCGCGGGCGATGCTGCCGGCCTATCGCGATGCCGCCTCGCTCAACGTCAACAAGCGCGTGACCCATGACGTCGACGTCGGCCTGCTAGGCGATGCGGTGACCTCGGTGGCGCTTCGTCTCGCCAACACATTCCGCCCGCCCATGAAGGTGATCGAGGGAGGCGTGAGCGATGACGCCTGACGCTGCGCTCGATCAGCTCGCGTTCTTCGTTGGGCTCCGCCTGATGGGCCCCGACGCGCGGCGACGTCTGCGCATCACCCTGTTGCGACACAAGGACGTCGCCGTCACCGCGCACGGCCCTGTCGAGCGCTTAGAGCGGCTCGACGCGCTGCTCGACGGTCGGCAGTCACCCGAGACCCTGCAAGACCACCTCGACGTTGCCCTAGCCCAGCGGGAGCGCTCCGCTGAGCCTTTCGACGCCTGCTTCTGGACCGCGCGTTCGGCGGAGCTGGTGAATGCCGGTTTCTCGACTCCGCAGGCCGCGCAAATTGTCGACCAAGTTCGCGCCCGGATCGCCCCCGGGGGCGACCCGATACCCACACAGACCGAAATGGAGGAGGAATCACATGCTGGTTAGCTTGAAACGGAAGCGCATTATGCGCGGCCGGGAAGAGGCCGTCGTCGAGCGTCATCAAGCGGCGCGCGACTTCGTCGCCGCGATCCGCGAAGCGGAGGGTGCCCTCGAAGCGATCAAGGCCGCCAACGACAAGCTTTACCGGTCGGACTTCATCGCCGAGCAGTCGGCGCTGAGCCAGCTTCGCTCGGGCCGCGAGCGCACCTTCGCGTTCCACGTGTCAAAGGAAGTCGACGAGATTGCCCCGCTGCTCGCCCGCGCGTTGGGCCTCCGCGTTGCCCGGGTGCAGGCCCCGTCCTTCGCCGACTTCATCGCCGCAACGTCGGCCGCCGACTTCGATGCGATCGTCAACAACTGAGGAGCCGTCATGACCATCCCCCAAAAGCGCTTTCGCATCACCAACCTCAAGCTCAAGGAGATTAGCACCGTGGATAATCCCGCACAGGTCGGCGCCGTCGCCGTGCTCATGAAGCGCGCCGAGACCGAAATCACCGCCATCTACAAGAGCGCCGTCGCGGTCGCGTCGGGCGAGAAGCCGACGTTCAGCGTCACCGACTATGAAGACGGCATGTTCGCGCGGGCCGCCGAGCTCGCCCGCGACATGCAATGCACGCCGGAACAGGCGCTGGCAAAATGCCTGACGACCGATCCGGCGCTGCGCTACTTCGCCTATGCTTCCGAAGTCGCCCGGGCGAACGCCTATGGCGCCGAGGTCCGCAAGCGTCACGCGGCGGCGTGATGCTGACCGCGGAGAATGCCGCGGCCGGTTACGCAGCGCTGTTCGACCCGCTGACCCGGGCGGCGCACCGGGCTTGCCTCGAACACGCCGCGGTGACCCAGCCTGACGGCTGGCCGACCCTACGTGACTGCCTCGCCTTCGCGCAGTTCTATGGCGTGGAGGCGGCGCCGTTTGCTGCATTCTTCGGCTATTTGGGCTGGGCCTTGGGCAAGCAGACGAAGTGGGTCGACGCCGTACACGGCGACGCATCGACTTGGGAGGCGCAGCAACTGGCGACAGAGGATCAGGCCCGGGCGTTCGGCTTCCTCCTCGCGTTCGCCGACATCGTCGCCGGAAAGGCGCCGGGGTGACGATCCGGGCCATAGGTCCCTATGGACGGATCGCCCGCGACCTCGACGGCGATCAGGCGACAACGCGACAGCGTCCGTGCCTTCGGTGCCGCAAGCCGTTCGATAGCTTTGGCCCAGGCAATCGCCTCTGCACGGCGTGTCGGGCGAACGCGTCGGCTCTCAGTCCTTACGCCGTGTGATTTCTTTTGCCACATATAGACGGATACAGATTGACTCATTGACGTGAATTTGTGAGTCGTGCGTACGAAGGGGGATGAAACTGCATGCATCGGCGCGTGGGCCTGTATCATGTTGGCGTTTCACCCCTGTCGCTAACGGACTCATTTATGACTCAATCTTGCGCTACGCGACGCGTTGGCGCACCCGTTTGTTCTCCGTTCGTTCAGGGAACATTAACGGGCAATATACGTTTTTGAGGCATGGTGTAAACGGACGAGGAGATGAACATGGCCATCGAAATTCCGTCTGACGATCAAGTCGTCGAAGCCCTTCGCTTGCTGGGGGGCGGGGTCTCCGCACGCTCGCTATGCGTCGCGCTTATCAATGCCGGGCACCCATTGCGACAGAGTCAGGTTGCAATTCAGCGTGCTGCTGAAAGAGGCAAGATTACGGTGCACGATGATTGGACTCTAAGCTTACCAGAAGCGGCTCTTGCGGCTTAGACGCATTGACGTGGGGGAAGGCCGACCGATCAGAGCGGCGGTACAAAAAATCAAGCAAAGACCAGCGTTCAGAATTTGAACGTGACCGGGATAGGGTGTTGTACTCGTCGGCCTTTCACAGGTTGGCGGGTATAACCCAAATCGTGCGAGCGGGCGAAGCCGACGTATTTCATACGAGGCAACAGCATACGATCAAAGTGGCGCAGGTAGGTCGTCGCGTAGCCCAAATGCTACTTGCGGAGCAGAAAGACGCGGCCGAGGCGCGTGGCCTCGACCCCGAGGTTGTCGAGGCGGCTTGCCTTGCGCACGATCTTGGGCATCCACCGTTTGGTCACATCGGTGAGCACACCTTGGATGAGTTGGTCCGAGAACATGATGACGAAGGATTCGAGGGTAATGCCCAGTCATTTCGGATCATCACAAAGCTGTCTGTTCGTTTCCCCGACTCTCCCGGCATAAACCTTACCCGAGCGACGCTAGCGGCATGTTTGAAATATCCTTGGACTCGCGCCAAAAAGGGCAAGAAGGCCAAAAAATGGTCTGCGTATTCCTCTGAGAAGGAAGATTTCGATTTCGCTCGCGAATTTCATTCGCACGATGAGAAGACGCTTGAGGCCGAGCTTATGGATTGGGCTGATGACGTCGCCTATTCCGTCCACGATCTTGAAGATTTTCACCGATGCAACGCGTTGCCTTGGCAACGCGTGTTCGATGAAAAAGAACGAATAATTGAAGGTGCCGCTGGCTCGCACCCGACCAAAGACGAAAAGATCAAGCTCACCGCGGCGTATGACCGCCTAAGAGGCTTTTTCGATGGATTTTACAGCGGCCTGCTTAGCGATCCCTACGATGGAACGCGCCTTCAACGCGAGCAGTTGCGCCGAATGACCTCAACCTTGATTGGTCAGTACATCGGCGGGATCAAGATCAATGAGCAAATCTCTTCGGACAAGGCGGTCACGTTCAAGGAAGAATGGCAGAACGAAATTCGCATTTTGAAGCAGATTACCCGCGACTATATCATCGGTAGCCCTACACTCGCGGCGCAGCAGCATGGACAAAAACGGATCATCACTGATCTGTTCGAAGCTTTGTGGAAGGGGTACGATTCAGAGCTGGGCTACCCGCCGTTCCTTCCTATCCGACTTCAATACCTCGCCACCGTAGAAGGAACGACCAAGCCGCGGTTCGTCGCCGATTGCATCGCAAGCCTATCCGAATCGGAAGCAGTGCGGCTGCATGCCCGGCTATGCGGAACGGCAACCGGCTCCGTGCTCGACCCCATCGTCCGCTAAGAAGCGCGTAGGGACCCGCAGGGTCCGCGTAACCCTACGCGTAACCCTAACAACAAACAGAAGATTAGAAACTGGAGCGGGCGAAGGGATTCGAACCCTCGACCCCAACCTTGGCAAGGTTGTGCTCTACCCCTGAGCTACGCCCGCTCTGGCGGCTGAAACCGGTCGGTTCCAGCGGGTGAGGCGGGCGCTTAGCATCGGCTTTTGGAGTCGGCAACCCCCTTCATGCTTTTCCTGCACGATTGGCCCCGAAGGGTTGGCATATCGGGCACAAATCCCACATAAGAACGACAGGCATTCAACAGGAGCAATAACCCCGTGGCCACTTTGGGTCTGAACCCGCAAGAAAAGGACGCCGTTGAAGCGTTCCGCCGCGACGTCGTCGAGCCGTCGATGTCGAACCTCGTCATCCTCGATTTCTGGGCCGAATGGTGCGGGCCGTGCAAGCAGCTGACCCCGATCCTCGAAAAGGTCGCCGCCGACTATGCGGACAAGGGCGTTTTGCTCGCCAAGATCGATGTCGATGCGAATCGATTCATCGCCGGCCAGTTCCAGGTCCAGTCGATCCCGACCGTCTATGCGATCTTCCAGGGCCAACCGGTCGCCAACCTGACCAACGCCCGCACCGAAAGCCAGATCAAGGCGATGCTCGACCAGTTGCTCGCGCAATTGCCGATCGAAAGCGCCGCAAGCGCCCGCGCCGTCGAGATCGCCCCGCTGATCGAAATGGGCGAGGGCGTGCTTGCCGAGGGCGACTGCGAACGCGCCGCCTCGATCTTCGGCCAGATCCTCGAGATGGCACCCGACAATGCGGCGGCGCATGGCGGGCTGATTCGCGCGCTGGTCCTCGCGGGCGACCTGACGAGTGCGCAGGGCTTGCTTGACATGATCCCCGCCGAGATCGCCGACGATCCCGCGATCGCGCAGGCGAAGAGTGCCTATGCGCTCGCCGCCGATGCCCCCGACGCTGGCGAACTGGCGGCGCTCGAAGCCGCGGTCGCGGCCGATCCGGGCAACCATCAGGCGCGATTCGACCTTGCCGCCGCGCAGATCGGCGCCGGCCGCCGCGACGCCGCCGCCGACAATCTGCTCCACATCGTCGCGGCGGATCGCGAATGGCAGGAAGATGCCGCGCGCGCGAAATTGCTGTCGCTGTTCGAAGCCGTCGGGCTTGAAGATCCGTGGGTCGCGGCGCAGCGTCGCCGGCTGTCGCTGATCCTGTTCGGCTGATGGGCGATACCGCGCCCCTGACCATCCAGCGGATCGCGATCTTTCCGCTGCCCGGCGCGGTGCTGTTTCCCGGGCTGCACCTGCCGCTGCACATCTTCGAGCCGCGCTATCGCGCGATGGTGCAGGAGGTGCTGGTGCGCGACCGGCGGATCGGGATGATCCAGCCGCGCGTGCTGCCCGGCGAGGAGGATCGCGAGCCCCCCGCACTCTACGACGTCGGCTGCGTCGGCAAGATCATCGACGTCGAGGCGCTCGACGACGGGCGCTTTAACCTGGTGCTCGAGGGCGTGGCGCGGTTCCGCGTCCGCCGCGAACTCGACGTCACGACACCGTTCCGGCAGGTCGAGGCCGAAATCGAGAGCGAGGTCGAGGAGGATGCGGTGCTCGCGAGCATCGAGCGTGCCAGCCTCGAACGCGAGGCGAAGCGGTTTGCCGAACGCCAGGGCTATGTCGTCGACTGGAACGCGGTCGGCCAGCTCGACGATGCGACGCTCGTCAACGGCATCGCGCAGGTCGCGCCCTTCGATGCCGCGGCGAAGCAGGCGCTGCTCGAAACGACCTCGATCGATGAACGCGCCGAATTAGTCGTCCAGCTGATGCAATTCTTCGGCCGCTTCGACGGCGAAGACGGGCGTTCGACGCTGCAGTAAAATCAGGCGCGACCCGCCGGCACGAGATGCTGCGCCATATCGGTGAAGGCGGCGCGGACGATATGACGATGGCTTTCGGACAGGCGACTCGCAGGTTGGACTGCGGTCAGATGCCGACGCACGAGGGTGTGGTGCGCCGCGAGCTTTGTCTTTCCTCTTTGCCATTCGGCGTCGCGGCGCCGCGCCCAGTCGTCGGTGAGGCAATCGGCAAGCCGGCCCGCGAGATAGTCGGCGGCCCGTCCTTCCGCGGCGGCTTCGGCACCGGGATCGACGAGCAGCTCGCAGATGCCGGGATCGTCCAGCGGCAGCGTTGCGGCGGCAAACCGGTGCGGCGCGCGGCGTTGGTCGCCGTGGAGGCGGTGTCGCAGCGCCTGTAGTTCGGCGCGGATCTGCCAGTTCATATGGGTGGCAAAGGCCGCGCGGCGCGGGTCGTAGCTTTGCGCGGCGCGGTGGAGCGCGATCGCACACGCCTGTTCGGCATCGTCGGCGACCGATGACAGTCCGTAGCGGCGGATGAAATAGCGGACGCGTGGAGAAGCTGCGGCGGCGAGGCGCGCGAAGGCGCGGTCGGCCTGGACGCGGCGGCGCGGCGAGGGCTCGGCATCGAGGGCAGCGCGCGCGGCGATCCAATCCGTCACCGCCGCTTCGAGGGCGTGGCTGCTCACCGACATGGTCCCGGCTCCTGCTGCGCGGCGGGTCGTTACCGCATGGGACAGGCTATGGGATCATGGTTAGCGGGGGTGTGCCCGGGACGTAGGTGGAAATACGTAAGGATGGGCAAGATGCCCGTTTGCATCGCGCGACGTCGAGATGCCCATCGGTTGCACACGCCATCGAGGTGCCTCGACGTCGCGCGACACGAACGGAAAAATGGGGTGGGCTTAAACCTTCGCCCCCGCGAGCAGGCGGGGCAGGTCACCGGCTTCGCCGCGCGCCTCGTCCATGAAGAAGCGTTTGAACATCGGCAATCGCTGCACCGCACCGAGGCCGGCGCGCCGGACCGCCGCGGCGGTGCGGCCGGGAATGCCGAAGAGACGCGTGAGGCCATCGGTCGCGAGGCTGACCATCAGGCTGTCGAGCCCGCGCCAGCGCTGGTACCGCGCGAGCAAAGCCGCGTCGCCGAGGTCGAGGCCGAGCCGCGCGCCCTCGACGAGGACTTCGGTGAGCGCCGCGACGTCGCGCAGGCCGAGGTTGAGTCCCTGCCCGGCGATCGGATGGATGCCATGCGCGGCGTCGCCGACGAGCACGACCCGGTCGGCGACGATCGTCGCGCTATGGTGGAAGCCGAGCGGATAGGTCATGCGCGGCGCGACCAGTTCCATTTTGCCGAGCAGGTCGCCCGCGCGCTTTTCGAGTTCGGCGACAAAGCCCCTCTCGCCCAATTTGGCGAAGCCCGGCCCGTCCTTTTCGGCGACGGTCCACACGAAGGCCGAACGGTGGCGGCCCTGTGCGTCGTCGACAAGCGGCAGCAGCGCGAAGGGCCCTGAAGGAAAGAAGATTTCGTGCGCGACGCGATTGTGCGGTTTGCTGTGCACGACCGCGCCGATCATCGCATGATGGTGGTACGACCAGTTGGCGATGCTGAACCCCGCGGCGTCGCGCGTCGGCGAGCGGCGGCCCTCGGCGACGATCAGCAGCGGCGCCTGCAGTCTCGCGCCGTCGGCAAGGGTCAGGGTGACGCCGTGTGGGCCGATCTCGCGGTCGACCACCAGCGCGGGCATGATGAGGCGTGCGAGCGGGGCTTCGGCGAGCGCGTCGCGGAGCGCAAGACGAAGCTGGCGGTTTTCGACCATCGTGCCGAGCGCGGGATCGTCGGCCCCGGTTTCGAAATCCAGTTCGCCCGAACGCCCGTTTTCTTTTGGCACGCCGTCGCTGACCTTGATCGCGCGGATCGGGCAGCCATGACCGGCGAGCCGATCGGCGAGGCCGAGCACTTCGAACATCTGCCAAGTCGCGCTGGCGATCGCCGAGGCGCGGCCGTCGAAACCGGGCGCGATCGTTGCCAGTGGATCGGCGGGATCGACGACCTGGCTTGAGAGGCCATGATGTGCGAGCGCGAGGGCCAGGGCCTGGCCGACAAGGCCGCCGCCGGAGATGATCACGTCGCTGCGCTGTACGTCGCCCATGCCCTCGCCCTAGACCGCAATGATGCGCTTGAAAAGTGGCGTGGCGCGGAACGCAAAGCTGGCTCCATTTGTTTAGCGCAAAGACACAAAGACTCGAAGATGTCGTGCCAGCCGCGAAGCAGCGCGCCATCCGAACGCCGCGACCACTGCACGTCTATGGGATGAGGGGCCTGTCGGCCCGAACCTGCTTCTTCGTGCCTTTGCGTCTTTGCACGAAACTCCTTCATAACCCACAGCTCGGTTGGGGGCCGCGCTTGACGCCGAGTCCGGCGCATGTGCATATCGCCGTGGTTAATTCCAGTGGGGACCGATTTCAGCATGGCCAGCCGCAAGCCCGTCGCCGCAAAGGCCGATTGGCGCACCGTTTTCCGGGCGAGTATCGCGCGATCTTTGGTGATCGGCGCGGCGTTGGCGCTTGGCGCTTTCACGCTGTTCCTGACGCTGGCGCTGATCACCCATGACGGCACCGATGCTGCGATCCACACCGCGGCGGGGGGCAATCCGTCGAACTGGATGGGCAGCGCGGGGGCGTGGTTCGCCGACTTGCTGCTGTTCGTCGGCGGGGTCGCGATCACCCTGCTGCTGCCCTTGCTCGGCGTGATCGCCTGGCGGCTGTGGATCGGCGAGGCGCAGCCCTATTGGAAACGCCAGCTCGCTTTCGTCTTCATCGCGATCTTGCTCGTCGGCCTCGGCGCACAGCTGTGGACCCCCGACAGCAATGCCCCGCTGCCCGCGGGCTGGGGGGGGATCATCGCGTTGATCGTCGGCGGCGCGGTCGATCCGTGGTTCGACCGCATCGGCGAACCCGGCGCGGCGCTGGTCCGCTTCGCCGCGATCCTGCTGTTGATCGGCGTCGGCCTGTGGCTCGCGTGGCGCGCGCTGCGGCTCGAACCCGGCTGGTGGACGCGGCTTCGGCTGCCCGCCGTCGAGGGTGGTCGCGTCGTCGCGCCGGCCCCCGCGCTTGCCGCCGATACGAAAGCGCCGTCGCTGATGGGCCGCGTGATCCGCCCGCGCGCCCGCGCCGAGCCGAGCGAGCGGGCACCGCCCGAGATTGCCGACCCGGCGCAGCGCACCCAGCCGTCGAAGCCGCGCGCCAAGCCGCAGACCGAGCTGTTCACCAATTACCAGATGCCGTCGCTCGACCTGCTCGCCGAGCCGCCGCCGGCGCCCACCGGGCAGATCGACAAGGCGGGGCTCGAACGCAACGCGCGGCTGCTCGAATCGGTGCTCGAGGATTTCCAGGTCAAGGGCGTGATCACCGCGGTGCGCCCCGGTCCCGTCGTCACCATGTACGAACTCGAACCCGCGCCCGGCACCAAGGCGAGCCGGGTGTCTAACCTCGCCGACGATATCGCGCGCAATATGTCGGCGCTGTCGGCGCGCATCGCGCCGATCCCCGGGCGCACGGTTATCGGCATCGAGCTGCCCAACGCCGTCCGCGAATCGGTGGTGCTGTCCGAAATGATCGGCAGTGCGCTGTTCCAGGAACAGACCGGAGCGCTCCCGATCATCCTCGGCAAGAATATCAGCGGCGACCCGGTCATCGCCGACCTCGCGCCGATGCCGCACCTGCTGATCGCGGGCACCACCGGGTCGGGCAAGTCGGTCGGTTTGAACGCGATGATCCTGTCGCTGCTCTACCGGCTCGGCCCCGATCAGGTGAAGCTGATCATGATCGACCCCAAGATGCTCGAACTCAGCGTCTATGACGGCATCCCGCACCTGCTCGCTCCGGTGGTGACCGAACCCAAGAAGGCGATCCGCGCGCTCAAATGGGCGGTCGAGCAAATGGAAGACCGCTACCGGATGATGTCGTCGCTGTCGGTGCGCAATCTCGCGAGCTACAACGACAAGGTCCGCACCGCGCTGTCGAAGGGCAAGTCACTCGGGCGGCGGGTCCAGGTCGGTTACGATCCCGAAACCGGCCAGCCGCTCTACGAGGAAGAGACGCTCGATTACGCGCCGCTGCCGCAGATCGTGGTGGTGGTCGACGAGCTGGCCGATCTGATGATGACCGCGGGCAAGGAGGTCGAATTCCTGATCCAGCGGCTCGCGCAGAAAGCGCGCGCCGCGGGCATCCACCTGATCCTCGCGACCCAGCGCCCGTCGGTCGACGTCATCACCGGCGTCATCAAGGCGAATTTGCCGACACGCATCAGCTTCAACGTCACGTCGAAAATCGACAGCCGCACGATTTTGGGCGAGGCGGGCGCCGAGCAGCTGCTCGGCAAGGGCGATATGCTCTATGTCCCCGGTGGCAAGCAGATCACCCGCATCCACGGCCCGTTCGTGTCGGACGACGAGGTGCGGGCGGTCGCCGACCATTGGCGCGGCCAGGGCCAGCCCGACTATGTCGAGAGCGTCACCGAGGATCCCGAGGACGGCGGCTTCGCGATGGAGGGCGCCCCTGCGGGCGGCGACAGCGCCGAGGATCGTATGTATGCCAAGGCGTGCCAGATCGTCGTCGAGAGCCAGAAGGCCTCGACGAGCTGGCTGCAACGCCAGCTGCGCATCGGGTATAACAGTGCGGCGCGGATGATCGAGCGCATGGAGGAGGAGGGCCTCGTCAGTCCCCCCAACCATGTCGGCCGGCGCGACGTGCTGACCGATCAATATGGACAACAACGCTAGGCGGCAGGGGAACCAAAGCCGATGCTCGCGACTTGAACAGCCTCCAACGCCGGGTTCACGGCGGGTTCAACGCCGGATCGGCATATCCCGGCCGTCCTTATGGCAGAATGAGAACATCATGACCCTGAATTTTCCCCGCCTGACCCTGACACGCGCCGCCGCGCTGGCGCTCGTTCCCGCCGCCGCCACGGCGCTGGCGTTCGGCGCGCCGGCGATCGCGCAGTCGGCAAATACGCTGACCTCGGTCCAGTCGCACCTGCGCGCGACGAGTTCGATGACCGCCGATTTCGTCCAGACCGACCGCAACGGCCAGCGGCTGAATGGACAATTGACCTTGAAACGCCCCGGCAAGATCCGGTTCCAGTATCAGAAGGGCGTGCCCCTGTTGATCGTCGGCGACGGCAGTTCGCTGACGATGATCGATTATGAGGTGAAGCAGGTCCAGCGCTGGCCGGTGAAGAATTCGCCGCTCGGCGCGCTGCTCGATCCCGACCGCGACCTCACCAAATATGCCAAGGTCCTGCCGACAAGCAGCGACGATGTCGTGAGTGTCGAGGTCAAGGATCCCAAGCGCCCCGAATATGGCACGATCACCATGGTGTTCGTGCGCGACGGCGCCGCGCCCGCCGGATTGCGCCTGCGCGGCTGGGTCGCGCTCGATTCGCAAAACAACCGCACGCGCATCGACCTGACGAACCAGAAGTTCAACGTTGCGGTCGCCGATTCGGCGTTCAAATGGACCGACCCCCGCCCGCGCTCGCGCGGTCGCGGAAGCTGACGCGAACTTATCCACAGCCGAATATGAACGGCGCCGAATCCCACGAAGCGGATTCGGCGCCGTTTTTTCGGACCAACCGCCGCCCACCATCGACGAACTGCAAAACCGCCCATATCCGCCAGATTTTCGTTCAGCTTGGCGACAGGGAAGGGGCAGTATTCCAGCTCTTGAAGGCGCCAACACGGCCCCCGGTTCTGGGTTTCCCCCTGTTGCCCCAACCGAGTGCCAGGCACCTTCATTCAAGAGCGTGACGAACGCTGACCTTGAACCCCCGTTCCACCGCCCCTGGAACGGGGGTTTAATTTTGGGTTTGGCGCCGGTCGCCGCCCTGCCCGCAATCGCATTGCACCGCGCGCGCCGCGCCGATAGAGCCACGCCATGACAACCAGCATCGCTTCGTGGAACATCAACAGCGTCCGCGCCCGCATCGGCATCGTCGAGAAATTCCTGCGCGAGGAAGCGCCCGACGTCCTGTGCCTGCAGGAAACCAAGGTCGAATGCGTGTCCTTCCCGCCCGACATGTTTCGCAGCCTCGGCTACACCCATATCGTCACCCACGGCCAGCGCATGCACCATGGCGTCGCGATCGTCAGCAAAGTCCCGCTGGCCGACGTCCGCAAATATGACTGGCAGGCCAATGGCGAGGCGCGCCACGTCGGGGTCACGCTGCCCGGCGGCGTGCGGCTCGACAATGTCTATATCCCAGCCGGGGGCGACGTCGCCGACCGCGAGATCAATCCGAAATTCGGGCAGAAGCTCGATTTCTACGCGCGGATGACCGAATGGTCGGGGGCGCTCGACCAGCCCACGGTCCTGACCGGCGATTTCAACGTCGCGCCACTCGAAAGCGACGTATGGAATCATAAGGCGTTGCTGGACGTCGTGAGCCACACGCCGATCGAGGTCGAGACGCTGGCGAAGCTGCAGGCGGCGTCGCAATGGGTCGACCTTGGCCGTCATTTCATCGCGGCGCCGACACCGCTCTTCACCTGGTGGAGCTACCGCGCCAAGGATTGGGAATTGTCCAATCGCGGCCGCCGGCTCGACCATATGTGGGTGACTCCCGACTTGCTGGCAAAGGCGGTGTCGCACCGCATCGTCCGGCCGGCGCGCAGCTGGGAACGGCCGTCGGACCATATCCCGTTGATTACCGAGTTCGATTTTTGAGTGACGCCGCGCGCATGGATGGCGGTGCCCGCCGGGCGGCGCGCGCGGTCGATGCGCTGCGCCGCGGCTGGCCGGTGCGCGTGACCGGCGACGACGGCGTTCTGGATTTGCTGGCGATCGAGAGCGCGAGCGACGCCGCGCTGGCGGATTTTAGCGATGGTGTCGCCGACGTGCTGCTGTCGGGCGAGCGCGCGGTGACGCTGAAGCTCACCAACCAGCGTGCCGCCGCCGCGCCGGGACCGGTGCGGCTGACCGGTGCCGCGACCAGCGTCGCGGCGGGACTGGCGATCGCCGACCCGGCACTCGACCTTGCCAATCCGCTCAAAGGCCCGTTCCGTACCCAGGCGACCGGCGGCGAGGCCGCCGCGATGGCCGCGATGCTGATGGCACGCCACGCCGGCCTGCTCCCCGCCTTTTTCGTGCGCGAAGCGGCGGGCGGCGCCGAAACCGCCTGCAACGCCGCCGATGTCGACGCGTTGCTCGACCCCACGCGCCTCCATATCGCCGCCCGCGCCCGCCTCCCGGTCGAGGCCAGCGAAGGCGCCGAGATCGTCGCCTTTCGGACTCCCGAAGAGGCGTCGGACCATGTCGCGCTCGTTATCGGCAAGCGCGACGCGAGCCCGCCGGTGGTGCGGCTGCACAGCGAATGCCTGACCGGCGACGTGCTCGGCAGCCTGAAATGCGACTGCGGACCGCAGCTTCACGCGGCGCTGCACGCGATGGCCGATGCGCCTTGGGGGGTGCTGCTTTACCTGCGGCAGGAAGGGCGCGGGATCGGGCTGGTCAACAAGCTGCGCGCCTATGCGTTGCAGGATCAGGGCTATGACACCGTCGATGCGAACCTGCGGCTGGGCTTCCCGGTCGAGGCGCGCGATTTCGCGATCGCGGGGCGGATGCTCGAGTTGCTCAACATTCCGCGCATCCGGTTGATGACCAACAATCCGGAAAAGGTCGCGCGGCTGGAGCGCGAGGGCGTCGAGGTGGTCGAGCGCATTCCGCTCGCGCTGCCGACGAACAAATATAATGAGCAATATCTGGCGACGAAGCGCGACCGGACCGGGCATCAGCTCTAAAAACACGTCGCCCCCGCGAAGGCGGGGGCCGCTATCGGCGTTGCGCTAGGCTGTCTGCGGCCCCCGCCTTCGCGGGGGCGACGATAATCAGTGTACGAACCGCGCCACCACGTCGCGATAGCTGCGGCTGACCTTCACCTGCGCGCCGGAGCCGAGGACCAGGAAGCATTCGCCGTTGGTGTGCGGCTTGACCTGCTTGACCTGGCTGAGGTTGACGATCGTCGAGCGATGCACGCGCTGGAAGTTGCGCGGGTCGAGCCGCTTTTCGAGGTCCTTCATCGTCTCGCGCAGGATCAGGCTGTTGTCGGCGGTGTAGATGCACATATAGTCGCCCGCAGCATCGATGCGTTCGATGCTGTCGACGTCGACGCGGAAGATCTGGCCGCGATCCTTGATATTGATCATCTTTTCATAGCGGTCGGCGGCATGCGCATCGGGGGCGATTTCGGCGTCATAATCGTCGGCCGCGTCGGGCGCGACCTCGGCGAGCACGGTCTTGAGGCGTTCGACCTCGGCCGCGCCGCGCTTTTCGGTCAGGCGCTGGCGCACGCGGTCAAGCGCGTCGGCGAGGCGTTCGGGTTCGACCGGCTTGACCAGATAATCGACCGCCTGCGCCTCGAAGGCGCGGATCGCATGGTCCGAATAAGCGGTGACGAACACCACCAGCGGCGGTTCGACTTCCATCAGCCCCTGGATCACCGAAAAGCCGTCGAAGCCCGGCATCTGGATGTCGAGGAAGACGAGGTCGGGCTTGTGGGTCTTGATCTTGCGGATGGCCTCGCGGCCATTTTGGGCGGTGTCGACGATTTCGACGTCGCTGTGCGGTTCGAGCCGCAATTGCAGGCCCTGGGTGGCCAGTTTTTCGTCATCCACCAGGATGGTTCTGATCGTCATGTTCTCTCGGTTCCAATCGTCATTTGCCCGTCGGGCTGAAACGGAAACTCGACAACCACCGTGAATCCGCCGTCAGCGCCCGATTGGGCATCGAACCGGTGCTGATCGCCGAAAGCCTGCGCCAGCCGGTCTCTGATATTGGCTAAACCCACACCGGTTGATTCCGTTGCAATGACGCCAGTGGTGGGGTCCGCGCCATCGGCTGACAATCCCGACCCGGTGTCCGACACGGTAATCCGAACATTTTGACCGGCAAGCTGAGCCGAAATCGTGATGTCGGCGCCATCCTCCTGCGGGGTGACCGCATATTTTATCGCATTTTCGATCAGCGGCTGGAGCAACAGCGAGGGCAGACGGGCGCGCGAAACGGCGGGATCGATCGCGAAATGCGGGCGCAGCCGTTCCTCGAAGCGCATTTTTTCGATGTCGAGATACAGCTTCAGCGTCTCGATCTCCTGCGCCAGCGTCACCTGCGCGGTCGGTTCGTTGGCAAGCGTGTAGCGCAGGAACGCCGACAGCCGCGACAGCATCGCATTGGCGGGTTCGGATTGCTTGAGCAGCACCAGCGTCGAGATGCTGTTGAGCGTGTTGAACAGGAAATGCGGGTTGAGCTGGTAGCGCAGCATTGCTAGCTGCGCCGAGGCCGCCTGCGCCTCGAGCCGCAGCACACGGTCATTCTGTTCCTCGAGCTGGAGGAAATAGTTGATCGCGAAATAGAGCGCCGACCAGGCGGCGAGCGAGGTCGCGTCGATATAGACCGCGCCGAGCAGCAGGCTGGTGAAGCCGGCGTCGCTGTTCGGGTTCTGGATCTGAGCGACCCAAGCGTCGATGAACGCCCAGAGCGCGGTGGCGATACCCGCCAAGCCGAAGCTGACCCCCCACATCAATAGCGGGCGGCGGCTGATCAGGGTGCGATAGCAGACCGACAGGATCAGCGAGAGCGAGAAGCCGGTGATCGCCGACACTGTCTGTGGAATCAGGAAGGCGAGCGCCTGCCCGTTGGCGAGGCCCGACACGCCGCGCAGCCCGAGCCAGGCGAACCAGCCGAGGATCTGGAGATTCCAGAAGGCGCGCACCTTATTGCCGAAAAAAGGTCCCGGCGAGGATAGTCCGAACAGCGGCATCGGATGTTGGGTTGCGGTCAGCGGCAGGCGGGGCGGCTGGACGGTCCCGCGTCCGTCACTCGGCGGCAACCGGCGCCATCCGCTCATCTGCGCGCGTCCGGGCCTGGCCCAGCGGCTGCAGTTCCGACCGATGTTTCCACACCAGTTCCTTATAGCCGAGCGAGCGTCCGTCGTGCGCGGTCATGGTGACGGGGCCGATCGGCTGTTCGTCGCGAACATCGACCAGCACCGGGGTCGAGGGCACGCCGGCCCCCCATTTTTCGCCCCATTGGCGCAGCGCGATCATTGCGGGCAGCAGCTCGAGGCCCTTTTCGGTGAGTTCGTAGCGTACCTTGCGGCGATCCTCGGCCATCACTTCGCGCGCCATGATGCCATGGTCGACGAGCCGCGACAGCCGGTTCGACAGGATGTTGCGCGCGATACTGAGTTCCTGCTGAAACTCCTCGAAATGATGGACGCCGTTGAAGGCCGCGCGCAGGATCATGAACGACCAGCGCTCGCCCATCGCCTCGAGCGCGAGCGGCAATGCACAATTGTCACCGTAGAGGATGTTCAGCGGTTCGCGTAATTTTCCCATAGGCCCAGCCCTAACGTAAAATCGGCCCCCGCACAAAAAAATATGTAGGCTTGGTTGCATTTTGCAACCCACGTACTAAATTTCCTTTTGCAACCTAAATAGGTGCTCAAAAAGGAAGGGCCTCCCCATGTTCAAATTCTCTTTCGCGGCGCCTGTCGTGCCGATGTTCGCCGTCGCGTTGGCCGGCGGTGCTGCCGCCCTGCCCGTGACCGCCCAGGCCGCGGGCGGCGCCTATTACCGCGCCGAACTGGCGAGCCCGGCCCCGAAGGGCAAGTTCGTCGCGCGCGGTATCGTCTGGTCGTGCGAAGGCACCAATTGCGTCGGCGCGCGCGGCACCAGCCGCCCGCAGATGATGTGCGCCGGGCTCGCCAAGGAAGCCGGCGAAGTGAAGGGCTTCATTGCCGACGGCAAGGCGCTCGAAGCCGAAGATCTGGCGCGCTGCAACGGCGCCGCCTGATCGGCCGGCCGGACGGCGCTCCCCTCCCGCTCCGCCGTTCGACCCTGGCCGCATAGAGAGCCGCCGCGACCTCCCATAGCCCCGGGGAGGCACGGCGGCTTTTTCTATGCCCGGATGATCAGGCCGTAAGGCGATTGCGCGCGACGACGAGCGTCCAGCGCGCGAGCGCGGGTAGCCGCGCGAGGACCGTCGGGGGATGCGCGCGCAAGGCGCGGCTCACGAGGTCGAAGCGCCAGCGGCGCTGGCTCTTGAGCGCGAGGCCGAGCAGGATTTCGCCGCGGCTGCGCGCCGGCAACTGGTCGGGCATCGCGCGTTCGACGATGACAGCGGTCAACGCGTAGATCTGATCGGCACGCTGACTGGTCAGGCTGCCGCCATGCTTGCGGTAGACATAGAGATCTTCGTGCAGTTCGACGAAGGTGAACCGCTGCGCCGCGCGCAACCAGAAATCATAATCCTCGACCCCGAACAATCCGACGTCATAGCCGCCGAGCGCGTCGGTCACGCCGCGGCGATACAGGAAGGCGGCGCCGATGTTGTTGCCGTGGAGCAAGCGTTCGACCGGTCCGACCCGCGAACGGCCGAGATCGTTTCCGGCATCGTCGATCAGCGAGAAATCGGCATAGGCGACCCCCGCATCGGGATGCGCGTCGAGTGTCGCGACAAGGCGGTCGAGCATCTGCGGGCGGAGGAGGTTGTCGTCCGACGTCCAGCTGTGCAATTCGCCCCGCGCCTGCGCAAAGCCGTGGTTGAGCGCCGCGGGCAGGCCGACATTGGTGTCGAGGCGAAAATGACGGACGCGCGGGTCGCGCGCCGCTGCGGCGGCCATGATCGCGGGGCTTTCGTCACGCGAAGCATCGTCGACGAGGATCAGTTCGAAGTCGAGGAAGCCTTGCGCGAGGACCGAATCGATCGCCTCGTCGAGCCAGCGCGCACCATTGTGCACGGGCATCACCACCGACACGCGCGGGCTTGCCGTGGTCGAATCGAAAGCTTCGGTCCCTGTCATTGCCTCCCGCCATAGCCCGCACGCACGATGCTTCCAAAGCCGTTTACCAAAATTGCGAGTTCCCGGCGGCGGTGCGCAGCAAAGTTTCGCATTGCATTTGGGCGCGCATGAACGACATTGGGACAGGATGCTGCGTCAATATGAACTTGTCGAGCGCGTGCGCGCTTATGATCCCGACGTCGACGAGGCGTTGCTCAACCGCGCCTATGTCTTCACCGTCCAGAAACACGGCAGCCAGAAACGCGCGTCGGGCGACCCCTATTTCAGCCATCCGGTCGAGGTTGCGGGCATTTTGACCGAGTTGCATCTCGACAGCGAAACGATCGTCACCGCGCTGCTCCACGACACGCTCGAGGACACGCTGACCACCCCTGAAGAAATCGAACGGTTGTTCGGGGCAGATGTCGGGCGGCTGGTCGATGGGGTGACCAAGCTTTCGAAGATCGAGGCGCAGACCGAGAATGAGCGCGCGGCGGAAAACCTGCGCAAATTCCTGCTCGCCATGTCCGACGACATCCGGGTGCTGCTGGTCAAGCTCGCCGACCGGCTGCACAATATGCGCACGCTGCATTTCATCCAGAATCCCGACAAGCGGCGTCGCATCGCCAAGGAGACGATGGACATCTATGCCCCGCTCGCCGAGCGGATCGGCATGTATGAATATATGCGCGAGATGCAGCTGCTCGCGTTCCGCGAACTTGAGCCCGAGGCCTATGCGACGATCACCGGGCGGCTGGCGAAGTTGGCCGCCGGCGGCAAGGACAAGGTCGCGAAGATCACGTCGGATTTCAAGGAGCTGCTGGCGAAGAACGGCATCGAGGCCGATGTGTCGGGGCGCGAGAAGCATCCCTATTCGATCTGGCGCAAGATGCAGGAGCGACACGTCAGCTTCGAACAGGTGACCGACATCATCGCCTTCCGCATCATCACCCCGACCGATGCCGATTGTTACGCCGCGCTCGGGCTGCTCCATCGCAAGTGGAAAATGGTGCCGGGGCGCTTCAAGGACTATATCTCGACGCCGAAGCGCAACGGCTACAAGTCGCTGCACACGACGATCATGCACCAGCAGAATATGCGAATCGAGATCCAGCTCCGCAGCGTCGGCATGCACCAGCAGTCCGAATTCGGCTTCGCCGCGCATTGGGCATACAAGCAGGGCGGGACCGCCCCCGACGGGCAGGCGGGGTGGATTCGCGACCTGCTCGAAATCCTCGAACAGACGCACGATCCCGAAGAGTTCCTCGAAAACACGCGCATCGCGATGTATCAGGACCGCATCTTCGCCTTCACCCCCAAAGGCAGCCTGCACCAGTTGCCCAAGGGCGCGACCCCAGTCGATTTCGCCTATGCCGTCCACACCGGGCTCGGCGACCGGACGGTCGGCGCCAAGGTCAACGGCCGGCTGGTGCCGCTGCGCACCCAGCTCGCCAATGGCGATACGGTCGAGATATTGTCGTCGGACAAACAGACGCCGCAGCCCGCCTGGCTCGGCTTCGCGGTCACCGGCAAAGCGCGCGCCGCGATCCGCCGCCATGTCCGTTCGAAGGAAAAGGTCGAACTCGCATCGCTTGGCCGCAAGCTGTACGACGAGATCGTCGCGCGGCTGCCCGGCCGGGTCGGCGACAAGGCGCGCGCCGCGGCGCTGACCCGGCTCAAGCTCGAAGACGACACCGCGCTCTATGTCGCGATCGGCAAGCGGCGCCTGTCCGACAATGCGGTGCTCGAGGCACTCGTCCCCGGCATCACCGCCGAGATGAAATCGAAACCCGGCAAGCTGGCGCAGGGCTCCGCGGTGTCGATCGAGGGACTCACCCCCGGGGTCGCCTATCAGCTCGCCGATTGCTGCCACCCGGTACCCGGCGACCGCATTGTCGGGCTGGCGCGTCCGGGTGAGGGCATCGAGGTGCATGTCATCGACTGCCCGAGCCTCGCCGACGGGGTCGATGCCGACTGGATCGACCTGCGCTGGCAGGAAGACAGCGAGGGCGGCAATGCGCGGCTGTGCATCGTCATCCTCAACGAGCCTGGCACGCTCGCCGAAATGTCGGGCATCCTTGCCGCCAATATGGCGAACATCACCAATTTGCGGCTGTCGAACCGCGAGGGCGGGTTCCACACCTATGACGTCGTCGTCGAGGTGCGCGACGTCCATCATCTGATGCGGATATTGTCGGCGCTGCGCGCGTCCGACACGGTGGTGCAGGCCGAACGGCTCTAGCCGCCGGGTTTTACCGATCCGTCCGCAAAGTCAGCGAGGCTGCATTCACCGATCGGCGTCGCCGGATTGCCGCCGACAATGATATTGCGATCGACATCCTTGACCACCACCGCGCGCGCCGCCGCCACGGCGCCGTCGGCGAGGGTCACGCCCGGGCCGACAAAGGCGTCGGCGGCGACCCACGCATTGCGGCGGATCGCGATCGGCGCCGCGGTGAGCGCGAAGCCGGGGGCGTGGATGTCGTGGCTGGCGGTGCAGAGATAAGCGCGCTGACTGACCACCGACCAGGGGCCGAGCGTGACGCGTGCCACCGAATAAATCTCGCTGCGCGGGCCGAGCGTGCTGCCCTCCCCCATTTCGAAATTCCACGGCGCCCAGATTCGCGCGCTGGGATAGGGCCGCGTTTGCGACCCGATTTTTGCACCGAACGCGCGGAGCAGGAGGCGGCGCCAACCGTGGAGTGGGATCGGGCTGGTGCGATAGAGGATGAGCCAGACGGCGTTCCACAGCGCACGGCGCACTTTGTCGCCAAAACTGGGATGGGGGATCACGACCGGGCGCATCGGCTAACGTCTCATAACAGAAAGGCGGCGGGACGGTCCGCCGGTGCGGGGCTGTCGCACAGGCGGACGCGATTGACTAGCCGCCGAACTTGTCGGGGCCGCGCCACGCCGCCGCCTGCTCGGCGTCCTTCGGATCGGAATCGCGGACCTTGTAGACATTGCCCCGGCTGTTCAGGAACAATTTCTCCATCTCGGGCCGGGTGAAGGGGCGCGAGCCGAGGCGGCCGAACACCGCCATCTGGCCGCCGGTCTCATCGACCGCGCGGTCGCGGTCGAGCCCCTTCGACAGCGCGAGCGCCGGCGCCGGGGTCCTAGCCCAAGCGATCAGTTCGGGGGTGGGTTTGGGCGAAAAGCCGTAGAGGCCAGCGTTGTCGGGGCTGGTCAGCTGTATCACCTTGATGCCCGCGCGCCCGTCGGCGACATAGGCGAAGAGCGAAGCGTTGGTCGACGCGACGATCACATCCTCGGCATCGACGAGCGCGCCGCCGAAGGTCCGCCCCGGCCAGACCAGCGGCGCCGCGGGCTTGGTGACGTCGACGATGACGAGGCCGTCCGCCTTGGCCGCGACATACATATAGGTGCGCGCGACATAGATTTTACGCGCATTGGTCAGGCGCACCGTGCCCGAGGGCACCGGCACCGGCTGCGCCAGATTGGTGACGTCGAACAGCTTCACCCCCTCGGCATCGGTGATCCAGAGGTAGCGGAACTGAACCGCGCTGGCGCGCGCATCGGTCAGCGGCAGTTGTGCCGTCACCTTGGGTGCGAGCGGGTTAGTCAGGTCGAGCACGACGAGGCCCGCGTCGGTGGTAACATAGGCGATACTCCCCGCGAGCGTGACGTGCCGCGCTCCGGCGAGGACATTGCCCTCGTTCCAAGTCAGCGCCCGGGTCAGCTTGTTGTTGCGGAACTCGCCGTCGGCCATCGTGTCGATGTCGACCAGGATCAGCCCTTCGACGCTGTCGGTGATCACCGCATAGCGATAGATGGGGTGCATCGCCTGTTCGTGGTTCTGCGGGAAATCCTTCACGATATGGTCGTTGCGCGACACGCTGACCGGCTGGGTCGTCGCGATCGCCATGCAGGTGGCGTTCTTCGTCTTCACATGGGTGTCGTGACCCAGCGACGAGAAGGGTGCGCGAATGATGCGTTCGGAGAAGCCCTTGTTGCCGATCGACGCGACGTCATAGACGCGGAAACCGCCCTTGCCCTCTGCGACGAACATATATTCGCCACGCTGTTGCAGGCAGTTCACGCGGCCGCTGGTGCCCTGGACGATATTGGCGAATTCCTCGAGCGCGTATTTTTCGCCCGACACCTTCTTGTCGAAGGTCTTGCCGCGCACCCAGTTCTTGAGCTCGCGCCCGTTCTGCTCGACGTGCAGCTTCCAATAATCGGGATAGGCATATTTCTGGAGGTAGCTGCCGATCACGGCCTGCGGCTCGTCCCATTCGGTGACGCGCGTCGCCTGGAAGCCGTCTTCCATGCCCGACCAGACGTTGAGGCCGACGAAGTTGACGAAGTTGGTCCCCAGCAGGTTGAGCTGCGCCATGATCGCGTTGTTGTCGTCATTTTCGGACAGGTGGCAGTCCGAGCATTGCTTGGTTTCCTGGCGGCGCACCGTGTGCGGGAAATGCGGTGCGAAGGCCTGGCTCGAATAGCCCGCCGACGAGATCGGCGGCTGTTGCACATAGATGCGCTCGCGGTTGATGTTGGTCGAGGAGAGCACGAGCGCCGAGGTCGATCGGACCGGCGTGATGATCCCCCGGACCTCGCCGTTCGGGCCGGGTTCGCCGGGCTTGGTGAGCTGGTGCCGGCCGAGCTGGAACATCTCGTCGCGCGCGACCTGCGGGTTGTAAGTCGCGAAGTTGCGCGTCTCCTCGCCCTCGAAATGGTGCATGCTGGTTTTCCAGTTCGCCTCGATCGGCAAATGGCAGCCGCCGCAACTCGTCGTCCACGACAGGTGGCAGGTGAAACAGGTCATCTTGTCTTCGCCGTGCGCGCGATCTTCCTTCGCGACCTCGGGTCCCCAGGCGAAGCTGCCGTCGTCGGCGCCGCTGCGTGCCATCAGCTTGGCGCGCGCCGCCTTGGCATTGAAATGCGGCCCCGGGGTCACCGCCTGCTTGACCAGGCTGACCTGCCATTCGAGTTTTGGATCGACGATCGAGCGCTGGATCAGCCCGGTGACGTCGCCATTGTCATTATACTGGAATTCGAAGCGGCGGCGCCCGTCGGGGTTGCGCAGCAGCGCGAGATTGGTGCCCTGCGGCCGCGCCGCGACGTTCGAGGTGAGCAAATTGGGCAGCGCGTCGGCGGTGCCGTGGCAATCCTTGCATCCGATCTCGACCGCGTTGGCGACTTCACCCTGGATATAGCCGTTGCCATGGCTGTCCTGCGCGAAGTGGCAGTCGGCGCATTGCATGCCCTTTTCGGCGTGGATGTCCATCATATGGACCGCCTTGCCGGGGTTGATGCCGGGCGGCACAAACTTGCCCTCGACACCCGGGCGGCCGGGATCGGCGCTCGACAGGCAGAGGTCGCGTTCTTTGACGTCGGTGTAATGGCTGCAGCTCTTGCGCCATTTCTCCGGGTCCTTGGGGTCGATGATGTTCGGATCGGTGCCGTAGGTCGCCATGTTCCCGTCGGCTGTCAGCAGATTGCCGTTGCGGTCGCGCTTGAAGATGCCGCGGAAGTTCCAGCCATGGCCGTGATAGTCGGCGAACTGGGTGTCCTTGTTGGTGTCGTTGACGTCATAGACGTCGCGCAGGAATTCGACGTCGGACCACAGCCCGCGCGTCGCCGCGGCCTCGGGGTTGCGTTCGAGGGTCTTATGCACCTCGGCCGCGGTCGGATAATGCTGCCGCTTGTATTTCTTCTGATAGTCCGCGTCGCTCATCCCCGGCGGGCGCGGTGCGGTGTTGTTCGGACCCGGCCACATTTGCGGCGCGTCGGATTCATAGTCCCACATCGTATAGCCGAGATAGGAATTCAGGAAGATGTTCGGCTGGTGCATGTGGCAGGACATGCACTGCGAGGTCGGGATCGAGCGGGTGAACGTGTGCTTGATCGGGTGCCCCGCTTCGAGACGCTCCTTTTTCGCGAACACCTGCGGACCGGCTGCGGCGTCGGCGGGGTTGATCAGCCCGCCGTGCTGGTCGGGATCGGGCGCGTGCTTGGCGGGATCGCCATGCTCGGTGCCCCCGGCGCCGTGACTGTCGCCGTGGCCGTCGTCGGCCTTGTATTTGCGGTCGCGGATCGTCGGGTCGATCGTCGCAGTCTCACCGTCGCGGCCGAACTGCGAATAGGTCAGGCTGTGGCGTGGTTCGCGGTCGTTGGCATAGATGACGTGACAGCCCGAACAGCCTGAGTGGCGATAATCGCCTGGCTGGTCGTTGGTACCCATGAACCACATCAAAGGATCGTTGAGGCGGGTCTTGTGGATGTTGAGCACGGGGATCGACACGCGCAGCCCGGTGCCGGGGCCGCGGTTCGATTGCTTGAGGTCGGGGCGCCCCGGCTCCTCGAGCCGCTGGATGCTGCCGGTCGGGTTGGGCAGGCCGATTTCGGGGAATTGCGTGTTGATGTTGCGCCCGCCGCGTTCGAACACGCGGAAGACGTCGCCCGGCGGGAGCACGCTCCAGCGCGGCAGCGGATACATTTTGGCGAGCGCGCCGCGCGCGCGTTCCTTGTCGGTCAGGATCTTGTCGAACGCGACCTTGGGGTCGCAGGCGTTCTTATATTCCTCGGGCGTCATCGAGGTGGTCGGCGACAATATGCAGGCGGCCTCGCCCTTGCGGGTATAGGCCTCGCCGAAGACGTAGTTCTTATAGGGTACGATGCCGTTGTTATAGGCCGCACCGCCCCACAGCATCGCCCCCGTCGACATCATCGAGCGTTCGGTCGCCTCGATCACCTCGAGGTGGCACGCCCCGCAGGCCTCGCGTGCGACGCGATAGTCGCTGGGATTGATGAAGCGGATGAACTCGGGCGCTTCCTTGTTGAGCAAGGTGTAGCTGCGTTTCGGGTTCGCCGGGCTGTGACCCCAGCTGTTCGGCAGCGTCGGCTGCGGATGCGCGACCTTCATTGCCGCGAGATTGTACGGATTGTCGTAACCGAGCTTGGCGTTGCCGAAGGCCGCAGGCGATTCGGCGTCACCGCCGTGGCAGTCGACGCAGCCGAGTTGCACCGCGGGTGTCGCGTGCATCGACGGCGCATCGGTCTGGGTGTGGCAGCTGTAGCAGCCTTTCGATTTTGCGAGCACCGCAGCCTCGCGCTCGGCGAAGGTCGCCCCGGGCTGTTCCTTGGGCGCCGGAGGGCTGAAGCGATATTCGACCTTCACCGGCTTTTCGCCCTCGGCCGCGCGCACCATCGAGACGGCGAGGCTCGCGCCCATCAGGACGAAGGCAAGGAGGGCGAGGAGCTTGCGGGCCATGATCTAGAAACTCACAATCACATTGGCGAGGATCGAGAGATAGGCGTCGTCACCCTCTTTGTTGTCGAACAGGTCTTTGAACCCCTTGCCTGGCAACAGCACCGCGGCGCTGAGGCGTCCGACGATATTCTGCGTCGCCTTGGGTCGCCAGATCCCAGCGACCGAGAGGTCGAAGCCGATATCCTTGGGGATCGTTCCCTCGCTGCGCAGCACTTGCAGGCTGGAGGTGTCGGCGAACCAGAGGTGGTTGAAATTGGTGCTGACGCGCACTTCGGGCGACAGGTCGAAATCGCCGCCGACACCGACGAAGACGGTGCCGGGGTTGTTGAAGTTCGACTGCCCCTCTTCCTTCGACGAGCGCAGCGAATTCAGGATGCCGTTGCGGCCCGAGATCGCGATGACGCGACCGCCGCCGGCGAAGGGGATTGTCTGGCGGATCCAGTAGCTGGTGTCGGCGCCGCCGAAGATCGGATTTTCGAAGATCGCGTCGAAGCCGCCTTCGGTGTTGTTATACGGGTCGCGGTCGCCGGTGGCGTAGAGGCCCGACAGACGGAAGCGCATCCAGTCGTGATCGTAGCTGAGTTCGACCGCACCAAAGCCTGCGCGGATCTTGGCGGGCTTGCTGGTGAAGAAGCTGTTCCGGTCCTCACCCAGCGCGGCGTAGAAGCTCGCGGTCAGGTTGATCCGCCCGATGCGGCCATCGGCGCTGTACCCCAGATAGACGACATCATATTCACGCCCGCGCAGGTCGCCGAGCAGCGCCGGGCGCACCGGGAAACCATTATGGTCGATCTGAACGTCGTTCTTTTCGCGGTTCATATTATAGGTCACGCTGACCTGGCTGGTCAGCCCGACGAACGGGAAATCCTGGCGATAGAGATTGCCGGTGAAGACGAAATCGTCGCGCGGGGTCTGGGTGATGTCGTTGAGGCCGCTGTTGGTGTCCTTCTCCAGCCGCCAGAAGGCCGCGAGATTATATTGGAAGCGGTTGTTGTCGCGGTTGCCGAAAAAGCGGACGCCGAGCTGCGAATCCTGGAACAGGAAGCCGCGAAAATCGCTCTGGAACGGCTGGATACCGACGCGGATCGAGTGGAAGTCAAAGCGGTCGCTGTCGTTGCCGAGATGCTTGTCGACGAACAATTCCTGCACGCCGATGAAATGGTCGAAACGGTGGCTTTTCTTCGATGGGCGCACGTCGAGCACGCGCCGTTCGGGCACGTCGACATAGTTCGCCTGATAGGCCAGCGTGACGCGATATTCGATGTCGGGCGGCTTGAACGCGGTCGACCCCTTGATCAACGCCGCGCCGACAATGAAGGTCTGCGCCGCGACGAAGCTGCGGTTCTTGCCGAACACGTCGAGGCTGCCGGGGCGCGACGTGGTCTGGACGCCGACCGGGATCGGAAAGGTGCGCGGTTCGAACACCGTGTCCGAAATGGCGTTGACGACGAAAAACCAGTCGTCGCCCTTCAGTCCCAGGAATTTTGGCGTCTTGCAGCGCACTTCGCCGGCCCGCGCGCGCAGTTCCTGCTCCTCTTCGGTCGGGATGCAGATCGGCCGGTCGCCCTTGTAGGTGTTCTGGTGATAGGGATCGAACCAGCGTTCCTTGACGACGCCAAGGCTCTCGATCAGTCGCCAGCGATCGGGGACCGGCAGCTGGTTTTCCATGCCCGGAAAAGCCTCGGGCGGTGGCGGGCGCAGCGCCCCGATATTGTCTTGGGTAAGCTGGTCGGGCAAGTCGGGGCGGTATCCCGGACGGCGACGACCGTCGATGATCTGGGTCATCAGATCGTCGCTCATCATCTGCTGCCAGTCGACCGGCGGTGGCGGCGGGGTGAGGTCGTCGAGCGACGGTTCTGCGGTCGGGCTTTCGGTCGTTACGACCGGGGGATCGGCGGGCACCGGTTCGGCCACGTCGCCCGGGGCGCTTTGCGCCGCCAGGCTGGCGATGATCGGCCAAAGGCTGCTTCCCGCGAGGCTCATATCCTATAGCCCATCGCAGACATTTTGCTGCGCCGTGTCGAGGAAGGGCGCGAACGGACAGCCGATATAGCGCAGCCGCACCGAGGCGCCGCCGGCGAGATTGACGATGATGCGGTCCGAGCGGATCGCGGGCGGCGCATTGCCGATGCCGCCGACACGCGCGCCGCCATTATGCGCGCCAAGGAAGCTGATCATGTCATCCTGATCGATGCCGTCGCCCGACACGCCGATGCCGCCGACGAGCTGGTTGCCACGATAGATGGGAACCGAGCCGGGGAAGATCTGGATGCCGTTCTGCAGCCGGTTGGTGCCCGACGGTGTGTCGGGCAGCGTCGTGCAGCGCTGCGGCGTGTCGGTCGCGCTGGCGCCGGTGACGAATCCCAGATGCTGCCCGATATTGCCGATGATCAGCGCCGATTGCAGCCCGGTCGAGAAGGGATTGAACTGCGCGATCGGGCGCGACAGCGGGCCGTTCGGGCGCCCGACCTCGCCATCGGGGAAATAGGGGCGCGACAGATTGCCGTTCGCGCGATCGGAGAAGGCATGGGTGCCGGTCAGCGCCGCCGGATCGTTCAGAAAGCTGCGCGTTGCGGTGACGAACTGGCGCACGTCGGCGCTGGCATTGGCGCTCAAGTCGGCGCCGGCGATAGCGTTCGAGAAAAAGGTCGCGGTGCGCGCCTTCTGCAACGAAACGTCGGTGCCGAAAATCGGCGCGTCGGGCGAGCGAACGATGCCGAGCACCGCGCCATGCGTATCGACGACGCTGACCGACACCTGCGCGCGGCTGTCGAGCGGGCGGCGGATCTGGCCGCGCGCGCGGCTAATGATCGTGAAAGCCTCTTCCATTACCGCGCGCACTTCGGCCTGGGTCAGTGGCGCGCTGTTGCTGGCGGCGTCGGTGGCGGCGCGGACCGGATAGCGGTTGGTGCCGCTGCCGTCGGTGAGCACATAGGCGTCACGGTTGCTGAACTCGGCGGCGGTCGAGGGGCGCATGCCCGATGCCTCGGTGCCATAGACGGTACCCGCGATGATCGCGGCATTGGCATAGCCGATCACCGCGACCAGATTGCCCGCAACGCCGTTGAAGCTCGCGAAACTCGCGCCGGTCGATGATTTCAGGCCGCCATAGGTGGCGTCGGAAAAGCGCAGGGTGGTGCCGTCGACGGTGATCTTGTCGGCGGTGATGCTCGTCGGCGCCTCGAAGCCGCGCGTTCCGGCGAGTGCGATGAACTCCTCGGCATCATTGTCGATGTCGAGCGTGTTGGCGTCGCTGCCGTAAACGCCGTCGCCCATCACCCCGATGCCGCCGACCAGCTTGCCATTCTTGTAGAGCGGCAGGCCGCCGGGGTCGGCCGACAGGCCGAGCGGCGAGCGTTTGGGTCCGATCAGCGCCGCGCCGCCGGGCGCGCCGAAGCGCGCGCTGAGGTCGCTGCACGGCAGCTGGCTGAACTGCACGCCGAACAAAGGCCCGCTTTCGAGACCGACGGTGGTCGGCGCGGGCGGGAAATGTTGCTGGACGATCTGGCTCGCGGTGCGTGACGAAAAGGCGTTGCCCGCGCTCGACAGATAGGCGCCGGTCACCGCCTTTGCGATCGCGCCGGCTTCGGCCGGGACGGTGACATTCTGCGCGTCCATGTTGACGCCATTGGGCGCCGCACCGGTCGTCGCGTTGGCGCGCGCGCCGTTCATGCGGAAAATGCCGAGGACGTTGCCGACGCGGTCGGTCACCGCGATCACCGACGGCAGGCCCTGCGCCTGCGCCTCGGCGATGGCGCCAGCCATCACCGCCTGAACGTCGGCGACGCTCAGCGATTCGCTGCCCGGCTGGGTGAAGACGCTGCCGGTCGGGGTCGGGGTTGGCGTGGGGGTCGGTGTCGGGGTGGGCGTGGGGGTGCCACCACCACCGCCCCCCCCGCACGAGGACAGGAGCAGGGTGGCCATCGCGGCCAAGGCGGTCGAGCGGAAAAGGCGACTATGGTTCGGCATGACGATCAGCGCAGCGCCCGGATGGCGCGCACCGCGCTGCCGAGCGAGGCCTGGAATTCGGCGGGTTTATAGGCATTGGGGTCCTTCACCGCGGCATAGGCGCGATCGATGTCTCCGCGGATTCCCGCTGCGGCACCGACGGTGATCCGCCCCGACGAGACCATCGAATTGAGCAGCGTATCGACCCCCATTACCGCCTGTTGCGATCCCGAATAATCGGTGAGGCGATCATTGATCGCCTTGGCCGAAATCGCGTCGACGAGCGCGAAGGCGTCGGCGCCCGAGAAATTGCGCGAGGCGAAGGCCGATTTGAGCGCCGCGACGGTCTGGCCGAGCTGCGCCGCCGCCGCCTTGGCGCTGTCGCGGTCGATCGTCATCGCGCGGTGGAAGGCGGCGGTGCGCGCCGTAAGCTGGTCGGCGAGGGCGGGGGCGGCGATACGCGCGGCGGCGGCGAGCATGATCAGATTCTCGTCATTATAGGGCGGCATGCCCTCGGGGATGTTGCGGCCGGCATTGTCCATGCTGGTCTTCACCGGCTTGGCCTGGTCATAGATGCGGCGGTGGCAGCTGTGGCAGTCGAGGAAGTAGAATTCGGGGAACATGCCTTCGGTCCCGCGCTTCGACTGGAACAGCTGAAGGCTGCGTTCGAGAGCCGTCGCCTGTCCGATCGCCCACATCTGGACATGGTCGGTGCGCGCGTTCGCGGCGCCGAATTTGCGCCAGCCATAATCGGCGTCTTCCTGGTGATGCGCCTGGAGCGAGGAGAAGAGGTCGAGTTCGAAGCTGATTCGCGGGTGACCGGCCGCCATGATCCGGTGGGTAACGAACTGCCCCTCGCCCGCCGAACCGAAATGGCAGTCGACGCACACGCCCGCGCGCACCACCGGATCCTCGAGCTTTTTCAGGCCCGCCGACAGGTTGGCGAGATGTTTTTCGCGGCTCTCGCGGTCGGGGTCGGCGTTGGTACCGATCCCGGCATAGTGGCTGGCGATCCAGCCGCCGGCGGGGCCGTGGCACGATTCGCAGCCGACGCCGTCTTCGAGCGGCACGGTGCCGCGCTGCGCGCCGCCGGCCGCGTCGATCGCGCCCTTGCTGCTGTGACAGCCGAGGCACATCGGCGCGGTCGCGGCATCCTTCAGCCCCAGATTGCGCGCGATGAACTGGCTGCGGCTGTTGCTCAGCACCGCCCAGGCGCGGCTGTGCGCGCCGCCGGAGGTCGAGGGTTCCTGCCATTTCATCAGCTCGTCCTGGCGGACGACGGCGCCGTCACCCTCCATCCGTCCGTGACAGGTCGACCCGGCGCACGAGGCGACCCCGGTATAGCGCCCGCCGGCCTCGCCCTGCGAGCGGGCGGGCGGGGCGGCGATGACGGCCGCGACGGCGAGCGCCGTCAGCAACAGCACGAGCGCGGCAAAGGCCGCGAGTCCGGGCCGGACGACGGCGAACGCCGCCGAAGGCCGATCGCGGCGCTCCTTTCCAGCGTGCGTCGTCATCGCAGAACCCCTTGTTACCCGAACCGGACGTTTGCGTCCTGGCCCGAAACTCAAACCACCCCGAACGCCAGCATCGCATCGGCGACTTTCTTGAAGCCGGCGATATTGGCACCCTTCACATAATCGATATAGCCGTCGCCCTGGTCGCCATGGGTCAGGCAGCTTTTGTGGATGCCGTCCATGATGTCCTTGAGCATCTGCTGCAGTTCACCCTCGCTCCAGCTGCGACGACCGCTGTTCTGGCTCATTTCGAGACCCGACACCGCGACGCCGCCGGCATTGGCCGCCTTGCCCGGCGCGAACATGATTTTAGCATGTTTGAACGCATGCACGCCTTCGAGGTTGGTCGGCATGTTAGCGCCTTCGCTGACCGCGATGCAGCCATTCTTCACCAGCTCCTTGGCATCGTCGCCGAGCAGCTCGTTCTGCGTCGCGCAGGGCAGCGCGACATCGCACTTGACACCCCACGGCGTCTTGCCCGCGGTGAAGCTCGCGCCCTTGAACTCGGTGCAATAATCCTCGATCCGGCCGCGACGGTGCGTCTTGTGCGCTTTCACCCAGTCGATCTTTTCCTGCGTGATGCCGTCGGGATCGTGGATGAAGCCGCCCGAATCGGACAGCGTCAGTACCTTGCCGCCCAGCTGGACGATCTTTTCGGCGGCGTGGGTCGCGACATTGCCCGATCCCGAGATCACCGCCGTCTTGCCGACAAGGTCTTGCCCCTTGGCCGCGAGCATGTTGGCGAGGAAATAGACCGCGCCATAACCCGTCGCT
This sequence comes from Sphingopyxis sp. GW821-FHT02C12, assembly GCF_059421785.1. Taxonomy (NCBI): domain Bacteria; kingdom Pseudomonadati; phylum Pseudomonadota; class Alphaproteobacteria; order Sphingomonadales; family Sphingopyxidaceae; genus Sphingopyxis; species Sphingopyxis sp. GW821-FHT02C12. The sequence goes on along the minus strand of NZ_JBWKVQ010000001.1, from coordinate 872,314 downwards.
TCGGTGCGGATCAGCGAGCCGCCCCATTCGAGGCCCTTGCCGGTGAGCACCCCGGTGAATTCGTTGGTGATGCGCTTATACTGGCCGAACATGAAGCCGATCTCGCGCCCGCCAACGCCGATGTCGCCCGCAGGCACGTCGATGTCGGCGCCGATGTGACGGTACAGCTCGGTCATGAAGCTCTGGCAGAAGCGCATGATCTCACGCACGCTCTTGCCCTTGGGGTTGAAGTTCGACCCGCCCTTGCCACCGCCCATCGGCAGCCCGGTCAGTGCGTTCTTGAACGTCTGTTCGAAGGCGAGGAATTTGAGCACCGATTCGGTGACCGAGGGGTGGAAACGGATGCCGCCCTTGTACGGACCGATGGCGTTGTTGTTCTGGACCCGCCAGCCACGCTGGACGCGGATATTGCCGTTATCGTCTTCCCAGCAGACGCGGAAGGACACGACCCGGTCGGGTTCGGCAATGCGCCGCAATATCTGCTGCGCGTGATATTCTTCCTTGTCCTTGATGAAGTCGAAGATGTCCTCGGCGACTTCCTGAACCGCCTGGACGAACTCCAGCTGGCCCGGGTTGCGCTTCGACACACCCTCCATGAACGTCTTGAAATCGACGTGATCTGTAACTGCCATGCACCCCTCCCCTGTTGGCTGGGAAAATCGGTGCGACCCCTTTACGATTTTGTCGTTGACCGACCTCGCCCTTCAAAGGCTACACCATCGTCCGGCAAAGGCAAGTCGCGAGCGCGCATCGCGCCGATTTTTTCGCACGCGCACAAGAGGGGCAAAAATGAGCGAGAGCAAGAAGATGGCGGGTGGTATGACGCGGGCTAACGGCGCAATCCTGATCGCGGCCGTCCTGCTGCTGGCGGGGGCGATCGGCTACGCGATCTGGCGCGATTCGGCGCCCGGAAGCGACGGTGCGGCGGCACAGCCGACCGCGGCGCCGTCGGACCTGCTCGCCGCACTCGAGGCGCGAACGCGCAGCGAACCGAACAGCGCCGACGCGTGGATGCAACTCGGCGCGGCGCGATTCGACCTCGGCAATTTCGGCGGCGCGGCAACAGCTTATGAAAAGGCGGTAGGGCTTTCGCCCGAATCGGCGGGGCTGTGGTCGGCGCTCGGCGAGGCGCGGGTGATGGCGAGCCAGAGCGACCCTATGCCTCCGGCGGCTTTGCGGGCGTTCGACAAGGCGATCGCGCTCGACCCCAGGGACCCGCGCGCGCGCTATTTCCGCGCGGTGAAAAAGGACGTAGGCGGCGATCACCAAGGCGCGATCGCCGACTGGTTCGCGCTGCTCGAGGACACGCCGCAGGGCGCGCCGTGGGAAGCCGACCTGCGCCGAACGATCGAACAGGTCGGCGCGATCCACAAGATCGAGGTCGCCGGCCGGCTCGCGAAAACGCAGGCGCGGCCGTTGACCCCCAATGAAATTCCGGTTGCGGCGCGCGCCATTCCGGGGCCAAGTCGGTCCGACATGGAGGCGGCGTCACAGCTGCCCAAGGGCCAGCAGGACGCGATGATCCAGGGCATGGTCGACGGGCTGGAGACGAAGTTGAAGGCCAATCCCGCCGACGTCGACCGCTGGATCATGCTGATGCGCAGCCGTATGACGCTGGGCGAGACGGCGAAAGCGGCGCAGGCCTTGAAGGATGGTATCGCAGCCAATCCGGGCGCGGCGGGACGATTGAAGGCGCAGGCGCAGATGCTTGGCGTGCCAGGGGCTTGAGGGGGATGGGGCCGATGATGAAATGGGCTTTGGTGGCGGGTACGATGATGGTGCCGGGTGCCGCAGAGGCGGCCGACGTGACCTTCACGGTCCATGACGTCACGCTGACCGCGACGATTCCGGCGGGCTATTGCGTGCCGGTGAACAAGGACAAGTTGATCGCCGATACACTGGCGACGGGCGACAAGGAAAATATCACGCTTGCGACGCTGATCCGCTGCGACAAGGCCGGGCGTGCTGAGGGACCGGGCAATGACTATATGCTGATCAAGACGCCCCAGAACGCGCTGGCGACGCGCATTCCGCGCGCCGAGCTGCTCACCGCGCTCGGCGCCGAATTCGGCAAGGCCGAATGGCAATCGGGCGCGACGGGCAAGGCGGCGACCGCCGACGCCGCCAAGGGTCTTTCGGACGCGTTCAGCACGCCGGTCGATATCCAGGGCGATATCGCACCGCGCGGCACCGACGGCGATTGCGCCTATCTGGGCGGCACGTTGAACGTCAACGGCGGCGGGGTCAGCTATCCGATCATCCTTGGCGGCTGCATCACCAGCGCCGCGAATAAGGTCGTCGCGGTCTATACCTATGACGATCCCGGCAAGGGCGGCGGCGTCGCGGGCAAGATGCGCGCCGCGCGCAACGTCGCGATGTCGATCAAGGCGGCGCCCTAGCCTGCCATCAGCGCCGCATTGCCGCCCGCGGCGGTGATGTCGGTCGAGATCGATTTTTCCTCGGCGAAGCGGAACAGATAGTGGGGGCCGCCGGCCTTGGGGCCCGTGCCCGACAGGCCGCGGCCGCCGAACGGTTGCGAGCCGACGATCGCGCCTATCTGGTTGCGGTTCACATAGACATTGCCCACCGCCGCGCGCGCCGCGACGTGCGCCGCGACGCCGTCGATGCGGGTATGGATGCCCAAGGTCAAACCATAGCCCGAGGCGTTGATCGCATCGATCAGCGCGTCGAGCTCGCCGCCCTTCCATGTCGCGACATGCAGCACGGGGCCGAAGATTTCGCGCTTCAGGTCGGTGACATGGTCGAGGCGGATCAACGCGGGGCGGACGAAATGGCCGCCGGGGGGCAGGTCACCGCCCGCCTCGGCGATCACGCGGCCCTCAGTTCGCGCCTCGGCCACATAAGTCGCGATATTGGCCTGCGCTTCCTCGTCGATGATCGGGCCGGTGTCGGTCGCGAGCAGCGCGGGATCGCCGACGTCGAGTTCGGCCATCGCGCCTGCGACCATCTCGATCATCGTATCGGCGACATCCTCCTGCACGCAGAGCAGGCGCAGCGCCGAACAGCGCTGGCCCGCCGACTGGAAGGCCGACGCGACGGCGTCGCGCGTGACCTGTTCGGGGAGCGCGGTCGAATCGACGATCATCGCGTTGGCGCCGCCGGTCTCGGCGATCAGCGTCGCGATCGGGCCGTCGCGCATCGCAAGGCTGCGGTTGATCAGGCGCGCGACCTCGGTCGAGCCGGTGAAGGCGACCCCAATGACGTCGTCATGTCCCGTCACCGCCGCGCCGACGGTCTCGCCGCGGCCGGGGAGAAAATGGAGAATTTCGGCGGGAATGCCCGCTTCGTGGAGCAGTTCGACCGCGGCGTGCGCGATCAGCGGGGTCTGTTCGGCGGGCTTCGCGAGGACGGCATTGCCCGCGGCGAGCGCCGCCGACACCTGGCCGAGGAAGATCGCGAGCGGGAAATTCCACGGGCTGATGCACGCGAAAATGCCCTTGCCCTCGAGCATCAGCTCGTTGCGTTCGCCGGTCGGGCCGGGGAGCGGCAGCGGGTGGGTGAAATGCGCGCGCGTCTGGCCCGCATAATAGCGCAGGAAATCGACCGCCTCGCGGACCTCGGCGACCGCGTCGACGAGCGTCTTGCCGGCTTCGTCGATCGCGAGGCCGAGGAACAGCGCGTCGCGCTCCTCGAGCAGGTCGGCGGCGCGTTCGAGCCGCTCGGCGCGGAAGGCGCCGCCGGCGAGACTCCAATGCTCCTGCACCTGACGCGATGCGGCGACGGCGGTATCGACCGCCGCGGCGTCGGCCTCGACCACCGAGCCGATGACGACGCCGGTCGCGGGGTTGTGGACGGGCTCGGACTTGCCGTCGAGGCTGCGGCCCGCGACGATCGGGGCGGCAACCGGGTTCGCGCGGCGCGCCTGGGCGATCGCCGCCATCAGCGCTTCGGGCACGCCGGGCTCGCCGAGGTCGTAGCCGCGCGAATTGCGGCGCTCGGGGTCGAGCAGGGTGCGGCCGGTCGCGATCGTCGAGGGCTTGCTCGCGATGCTGCGCGGATCGACCGCAAGCTGTTCGGCGGTCACGTCGGGGTCCGAGAATTGGTGGACGAAGCTGGAGTTCGCGCCATTTTCGAGCAGGCGGCGGACGAGATAGGCGAGCAGGTCGCGGTGGGTGCCGACGGGGGCATAGACGCGCACCGGGCGCGGCGGCGGGAAGAGGCCGACGATGGCGTCATGCGCGCCCTCGCCCATGCCGTGGAGCCGCTGCAGTTCGTAATCGGCGCCTGTGAACAGCTCGGCAACGAAGGCGAGCGTCATTGCATTATGGCTGGCAAAGGCGGGGAAGATCGCGTCCTGCGCCTCGCGCAATATCTGCGCGCAATGCATGTAATTGAGGTCGGTGTGATTTTTCGCGGTGAAGACGGGGAAGTCGGCGAGGCCCATCGTCTGTGCGCGCTTGATCTCGGTATCCCAATAGGCGCCTTTCACCAGCCGCATCGACAGTTTAACCCCGCGCGTACGCGCCTTTGCCGCGACCCAGCGGATCACCTCGGGCGCGCGCTTCTGATAGGCCTGGATCACGATGCCGAGTCCGGTCCAGTCATCGGCCAATCCCGCGTCGATCAGCGCGCCAAACACATCCATATGCGGTTCGAGCCGGTCGCTTTCCTCGGCATCGATCATCAGCGGAATATTCACCGCGCGCGCGGCGCGGACGAGGGTGATGACGCGCGGAATGAGTTCCTCGCGGACGCGCGCGCCTTGCAGATATTCATAGCGCGGGTGGAGCGCCGAAAGCTTGATCGAAATACCATGATTGGCGTGCGGGTCGCCCGCCTTGGCATTCTTGCCGATGCGCGTGATGGCATTCGCATAGCTGTCGTAATAGCGTTGCGCATCCTCGGCGGTGCGGGCGGCCTCGCCGAGCATGTCGAAGCTGGCTAGCTCCGATTTCTCCTTGTCGGCGCGCTTGACCGCGGCGTCGATCGTCTCGCCCATCACGAACTGCTGGCCGAGCATCTTCATCGCCGCGAGCGACGCCTGGCGGATCACCGGCTCGCCCGAGCGTCGGATCATCGATTTGAGTAGCGCGAGCGGGTTCGCCTTGCTGCCCATCGCGCCGAGCATCAGCGTCGCCGAACCGAGCGAAAGCCCGCGCGCCGACAGCGCGACGATCAGCGGGCTGTCTTCGTTGTCCCCCTCGTTCCAGTGCCGGCCGGCGATCTTGTCGCGGATCAACGCGTTGGCGGTCGCGCTGTCGGGCACGCGCAGCAACGCCTCGGCAAGACACATCAGCACGACGCCTTCCTCGGTCGACAGGCGATAGCGGTTCATCAGCTGGGCGACGAGCGTCTCGCGCTCGCCCTCGGCCTTCGCCTTGCGGATCAGCGCCAGCCCGCGCGCGGTGGTCGCCTCGACGGTGGCGGGCGATCGGGCGAGGTCGGCGCGCAGGTCGGCGACGATATCGGTTTCGGGGCGGCGGGCGAGGGCGCGGATGGCGGCGCGGTCGGTGGGCTGGGTCATGGCGACTTCATAGCAGATTGGATGAAGTCGATTCGACTTCATTTAGCTCACATTATATATGTTTTGACCAAATATTGGTATCAGCGTAGTCTGATTACATGAAAAATACCGCATCCTTGGTCGATCTGGACGAGTTCGACCGCAAGATTCTGGCCATTCTCGGCCGCGACGGGCGGATCACCTACACCGACCTCGCGGCGCAGGTGGGGCTGTCGAAGACGCCCTGCCAGGCGCGCGTCAAGCGGCTGGTCGACAGCGGGCTGATCACCGGCTTTCGCGCGATAGTCGATCCCGCCAAGGTCGGTCTCGACCATGTCGCCTTTACCGAGGTCAAATTGTCCGACACGCGCGAGGATGCGCTGCGCCGGTTCAATACGGCGGTGCGGCAAATCCCCGAGGTCGAGGAATGCCACATGATCGCGAGCAGCTTCGACTATCTGCTCAAGGTCCGCACCCCCGACATCCGCCGCTATCGCATCGTGCTGGGCGAGAAGATTTCGAGCCTGCCGCATGTCGCGAGCACCTCGACCTTCGTCGCGATGGAGACGATCCTCGAATCGGCGCGCTAGGCGAAAGCCTCGCGCACATAGTCGACCGACCGGCCGGCATCGCCCAGCCGCGCGGCGCCGAGCAGGCGGTTCCAATAGGTCTCCGACCCGTCGGCGAGGCGCCATTCGTGGAGGCGGCGGGTGAAGAGCTGGAGGTCGTGCTCCTCGCTGATCCCGATCGCGCCATGTACCGCATGCGCGGTGGCAGCGACGCGCGCGGCGGCGCGGCTCGCGACCGACTTGGCGGTGGCGGCGGCCACGAGCGGCGGCGGGAAGGTGCCCGCGCAGCCGAGCTGCGACGCGACGCGCGCGGCGACCATTTCCTCGGCCATCACCGCCATCTGCTGCTGCAACGCTTGCTGGCGGCCGATCGGCTTGCCGAACTGGACGCGCTCATTGGCATAGGTAGCGGTCATCGCGGTGAGCCGCTCGGCGGCGCCGGCGATCAGCGCCGCGCGTAGGATCGCAGCGAGGCCACGAAGGCCGCCTTCGGGCGCGGGCACGACCGGCGCGGGCAGCGCGCCGAGATCGAACCGCGCGGCGAGGCTCGCGGGTACGCCGGTTGCTTCGCCCTTCGCTTCGATCAGATGGAGACCATCACCGGTTTCGACCAGAAGATGCGCCGCGACCAGTCCGCATGGCACGACGACGGCCGCACCTTCGGCGACCGCCAGCGCGACCGGAGCTTCGGGCGCATCGGCGAGCAGCGCCCGCGCGATCATCGTTTCGCCGACCGGCAATGGTACCGCATGGCGGCCGAGCGCCATCCACAGCGGCTGCACCTCGGAAAGTGGCAGGCCTGAGCCGCCGCGCTCCTCGGGCACCAGCGCATCGAGGAAGCCTGACTCGGCGAAGGCTCTCCACATCGCGTCGATGCTGCTGCCCTGTTCGATCGCGCGCACCGCGGCGGGGTGCGCGATATCCTCGAGCATCCGCTCGAACGGTTCGAGAAATTCGCTCATCAGCGTAGCCCCATTCCGCGCGCGATGATCCCGCGCAACACCTCGCGCGTGCCGCCGCGCAGCGAGAAGCTGGGCGCCACGTGCGTGACAAACATCAAAGTACGATAGAGTTCGGCATCGACCGCTTCCTCGGGATGCGCGGCGAGATCGTCGCCGATCGCCACCGGCAGTTCCTGTTCGAACGCGGTGCCGAGGTCCTTGACCAAAGACGCCTCGGTCACCGGGCTTTCGCCCAGCGCCAGCCGCGCGGTGCAGGCGATCGACATCGCGCGCAAGGTTGCGAGGCGCGCGGTGAAGTCGCCGACGAGCGACAGCGTCGCCGCATCGTCACGCCTCATGCCGCGCAGATGCGCGATCCATGCGTCGAGTAGCACGACGCTCGAATAGATGCGCTCGGGCCCGCTGCGCTCGAACGCGAGTTCGGCGGTGACCTGCTTCCATCCCTCACCCTCATGGCCGATCAACGCATCGGCGGGCAGATCGACATTGTCGAAGAAGACTTCGGCGAAATGGGCATCGCCCGCGAGGTCGGTGATCGGGCGGACGGTGACGCCCGGCGCCTTCAGGTCGATGATCAGCTGCGACAGGCCGCCGTGGCGATCCTCGCTGGTGCCCGAGGTGCGGAGCAGTGCGATCATATAATCGCCGTGCATCGCATTGGTGGTCCAGATCTTCTGCCCGTTGACGCGCCAGCCGCTTTTGGTGCGGTCGGCGCGGGTGCGGACGCTCGCAAGGTCGGACCCCGACCCCGGCTCGCTCATCCCGATGCAGAAAACGAGTTCGCCGCGGCAGATGCGCGGGATGTAGAAGCTGCGCTGCGCCTCGCTGCCATAGTTGAGGATCAGCGGCGCGCTCTGGCGGTCGGCGATCCAATGCGCCGCGACGGGGGCGCCCGCCGACAACAGCTCCTCGACGACGACGAAGCGCGCGAAGGGGCCGCGCTCCTGCCCGCCATAGGCCTTGGGCAGGGTCAGGCCGAGGAAGCCCGCCGCGCCGAGGCGGCGGCTGAAAGCGGGGTCGAAGCCCGACCAAGAGCGCGCACGGACATCGGCGGAGGCCTGCGCCGCCGCCTCATCGGCGAGCGCGCGGATCGCCGGGCGCAACGCCTCGTCCGCGGCGGGCAGGCTGGCGAGGGTGAGCGTATCGAACACCGGCATCCTTCCATTTCTTGTCGTTGGAATGCCGCCTATTGCCCGCGCCGCGATGCCACAACCCGTTTTTCCGTCAGCGCCGTCCTTGCATCCGATATTGACCGGCGGCGCGGATGGCGGCAAAGGCCGCACATCGGCACGCGTCGACGGCGCGCGGGTGTAGCTCAATGGTAGAGCTTTTGCTTCCCAAGCAAGTGACGAGGGTTCGATTCCCTTCACCCGCTCCATTCCTTGAAATACAAAAAGTTGCGGCGGGTGGCCCTGAGGTCCGTCGGAACAGGCCTGCCGGGAGCGATCGGTGATCGGCCGTGCCGCGGGGCCTAGAAACCCGCGACGGCAAAACTCGCCTCGGCGCGAAGCCCGATGACGAGCGCATCGGCAATCGTGCGATCGGCGGACGGTCTGCGGATGTAGTGGAGGCTGGGCTGGAGCGTGAGCCAGGGCGCGATCGGCGCGCGATAGCTCACCTCGATCGCCATCTCCGACGCGGTCGCACCGGTTGCCGCGCGATGGCTGTCGGATGTGAAGGCGGCCGCGAAAGCGATGCCGAACTCGTCCTTGTCGCGTCCCGGCACCCAGCCGCTGAATTTCAATCCGCCGCTGACAAAAGCATCGAACATGTTGAAACGGCCGGCCGCCTTGCCGAGCCGGAAAAAGGCATCGAGCTTTCGGTCGGCCTTTTCGATCAGCGGAAACTCACCGCGGACATAGGTCCCGGCATTGCCTTTGCCGGTTCCGCCGCCGTCGTTCAGGTCGAAGCGCGCCGTATAGTGCCAGTGCCCGAGGAGAAGCTTCCCGCCCCCGAGCGGCGCCTGGACCTCGCCGACGAGCAGCGTGCCGTCGCCCTGTCCCAGCCGGATCGCGGTGCGGCCCGGATGATCGGGATTGCCGGGCACGCCGTCGAGGACTGCGGCACGGATCGCCCAGCCGTCGGCGGGCTCCCAATGCAACCGCGCCGCCAGCGAAGTCGAGGGAAAGATCGAGGGACCGTTGCGGCCGCTCTGCGCAAAATCGGTGCCGATGCCGTGCGGGCTGCTGACGAAGAGCCCCGCCGTGTGGAGCGCGTCGAACTCTGAATTGAGGTCGTAGAGACCGGCCTTGAGCGACAGCGTTTCTCCAAATTTCTGGTCGATCCAGGCTTCATAGAGCTGCAGCGCACGCGTGCCGGCCTCGATATTGCTCACCGCCTGCGTGTCGCCGACCAGGTCGCTGATCGACCGACCATTGTTGTACAGGCCATAGATGTGAACCTGCGCGCCGGTCCAGCCGGCGAGCTTTTCCATATCGGCCTCGAACACGATGTCGAGATTGTCGAGATAGCGGGTGCCGCGCCGCAGCCCGCCCGAAGCATTGCCCATGACCTCGCCGGTATAGGTGACCTGCAGCAAGATCGGGCCATGCTCTTCGTCGATCTCGGCCGGGGCATGGGTGTGGCTGTGCGGCAGGTGGTCATGGTGGGTCGGGTGTGGTGCGGTCTCGACCGCGGACCCCGCCGAGGCGACAAGCGCGATCGCGGACACCAGCATCAGAAGCTGACCATGAAGGCGAGGCGGATGCGATCGAGCCAGTCGCTTGACGACAGGCCGCCCGCATAAGCCGGATCGAGCGGGCGATAATGATACCAGAGCAGATCGAGCTGCAGATGCGGCGCCGGGACATAGCCGATGCCGACCCCGTGGAGCTTATAGTTGGTCGACAGGTCGATATTGTCGTGGCTGAAGGCCGCGAGCACCGAATCGACCTGAACTTCCGAATAATTATAGGCGATGCGCCAGTCGCCGGGCTGCGCGGTACGCCCCGCGGCAAGTTCGAGGTTGAAGGCGGTGTCTCCCGACACCGCCGCGCCCAGATTGTGGACATAGTCGGCGGTGAAGCTCAGCGGCCAACGCGGCGACGGCCCGGCCCAGCCTAGCGTGCCGATGCCTTCGAGCAGGTGAAAGTCGGACAGATAGCGCCCGCCCGAGATCAGATTGCCGCGAAAATCGCCGGCATCGGCCCCCGCGACCGAACCGAGGCGATAATGATAATAGCTGCCGGTCAACCCCGCCTTGAAATCGCTGGCGAGCGGCGCCGAAAGCGCCAGCTGGCCGCCGAGCATGTCGCTGTCGCGGGCGACCGAGGCCTCGTCGATGACGAACCACAGCCCGCGCGCATCGACGCGCGCCGTGCCGATATTCCCGCCATAGGCCGCGGCGACGCCCTGCGGCGAAACGTCGCCGTCCCACAGCATGTCGGTCCGCTGGAACTGCTGCGGGAATTTGCCGGCATAGGTCGTGAAGCCGCCGTTCGCATAGCGGATCCACGCCTGATCGAGCGACACCTGGAAATCATCGACGAAATTGCCGAGCGTCAGGTCGGTCGAATTGGGGTCGTCGGGATCGCCGGTTGCGATCTGCGTCCCCACCGAAAAATGGTCCGACACGGCATAGGATGCGCGCACCCGCGCACGCACCGCGGTTCGCGACCGGTCGCGGCCGTCGACGAAATTCCATTCCTGACGGACGCGCATGTCGCCGGCGACGTCGAGGCCGGGAATGCGGAACAGGCCGTCGGGCGCCGCGTTTGCGGTGGCGGGTGCCGCAAGGACCGGAGCAGGTGCGGGGGGCGAGGCGACCGGAGCCGGTGCGCTTGTCCGCTGCAGCAGATCCGCTTGCCGGGTGACCAGCGCCTCAAGGTCCGCGATCCGCCGGTCCTGTTCGGCGATACGGCGTTCGAGCGCATCGAGACGGCTGTCCTGCGCCTGCGCGGGCATGGCAAGGCTGAGCGCCGTTGCGGCAAGAAAAAGGGGGCGCAGTTGCATATTGGGTTCTCCCGGAATTGACGGAGCCGCGTCGCGGCGGCGTGCGTTCGCGATGTCGGCGTCTGTCACTGACGCGAGGCTGACGCCCGACCCCGCGGCTTTCGGCGTTTCAGCCACAGCAACAGCCCGGCGACGATCATCGTAATGAGCCACAGGCCGACGGCGATCGACAGGACGCGGCCGATGATCCCGCCGGCTTCGCCCGTATGGATCGGGAACAGCGCGCTCATGAAGGCGCGCGCCGGTTCGGCCTCGGCGATCGGGAAGACCCCGCGCACCGCGCCGGTGTTGGCGTCGATCAGCACCCGCGTGTCGCCATAGGCGCGACGGATTTCGCCCGGGGCGTTGACGCGGACATAGTAGGTCGCGTCGCCGTCCCTGGGCCAGGCGACCTGCGTCAGGCTGCTGCCGGGCACCGCGTCGATCGCCGCTTGCGCCGCTTGCGCAAATCCGATCGAGGGTCCCGTGGTGGGCACGGCCGGCAACGCGACGCTCTTCGCGCCGATCAGATCGCCGACGCCATCCTCGAATTTCATCAGCGTGCCCGTTGCCGCGATGACGAGCGCGGGAAGCGCGACCCATAGCCCGAGCGCGCGGTGCCAGCCGTACAGGCGCGCCGCGGGCGGCCCCTTTTGCGCGGGCGTCAGCGCCCGCCGCCAGGTTCCGCGCTTCGGCCAGGCGGCGACCAGGCCGAGAAGGAGGTTCGAGCAGAGGAGGAGGCCGCTGATCGCGACGATCCAGCTTCCCCAGCTGCCGAGCAGATCGTGATGAAAATCGACCAGGAACCCCATCAGCCGGGTTTCCTCAGCGCGCGGGCGGTCGATGACCGTCCCGTCGCCGAGGATACGGACCGATGTGCTTTCGCCATCCTTGTCCTGCAGATAGATGTTGAACCGGTCGGTGCCGCTGCCGGTCGTCCACACGGTCATGGCGCGAGAGCCGGCGTCCTCGGCGACCAGCGCGTCGATGCGGCGTTCGATGGCGACAAGGTCGGTCGCGCGGTGCGCGCTCGAAAGCTGTGCGTCGGTGATTTCCCAATGGAAGACGATCGCGATGCCGGTCAGCGCCTGCAGCAGCCAGAAGATCGCGGCGCCGATGCTCAGCCAGCGATGGATGGTCAGGATCGACCGGCGGAAGGGCTTGCGCCCGCTGGAAACAGCCTCGCTCATCCTGCCCTTCTGGCCTCGGGATTGGGTCCCCTAAACATCCACTTTGGGATAATGGATGGGGCCAAGGGCGATTTTCGGATCGAGCATTGCGCAGGAAAAAGGCCCGGCTGTTGCCAGCCGGGCCGTGAGAGCGTCTGGATTTGGATCGCCGATCAGAATTCGACGGTCACCGAGGTCTTGAACGTCCGCGGCTGGCCCTGGACCAGATAGCCGCCGAGCGACGAGGACCAATAGGCATTGTTCGCCACGTTATCGACGTTGAAGCGGAAGGTGATCGGGGTCTCGCCCGCCGCGACGACATAGCGCGCGCCGAGGTCGAAGCGGGTCCACTCGCCCAGTTCCATCGTGTTGGTCAGGTTGAACGCCTGCTTGCCCGTCTGGATGACGCGGCCGGTCAGCGTGACACCGGGCAGGAAGCCAAGGTCCCATTCGACGTTCGCGTTCGCGGTGTATTTGGGCACGCCGATCGCGTCGCGGCCGTCGGTCGCGCCGCCCGTCGTCTTCTTCTGCGTCGCGTCGGTGATCGACACGCCGGCGATGATGCGCAGGCCCTTGGTCGGCTCGCCGTCGAAGCTCAGCTCGAAGCCCTGGTTGCGCTGCAAGCCGTCGACCGTGAAGACCGGCAGCAGCGGACCCGCGCCGTCGGGGTCGGGACTGACGAACGACTGCGGCCGATCGGTCGTAAACAGCGCCGCCGACGCGTTCCAGTTGCCGAACGACACCTTGCCACCGATTTCATATTGCACGCTCTTGAAGGGCGGGAAAATCTCGCCGACGTTCGAGGTGCCGGCAGGCGCCGCCGGACCCTGCGCCAGACCCTCGATGCGGTTGCCATAGATCGAGAAATTCTCGCTCGGTTTGACGACGATCCCGACGACCGGGGTGGTCGCGCTTTCTTTATAGCCGCCGGTCTTTGCGCCATTGGCATAGGAATAGCTGCTGGTCTCGATCTTCTGGCGGCGCAGGCCGACGGTCACGAGCAGCTTGTCGTCGAAGGCGCCGATCGTGTCCGACGCGAAGAAGCTGGTCAGGCGAGTACGGCTGATCGGGAAGGGATCGGCGATATTGCCGCCTAAGAAGAAATTGAACGCCGGCTGCGCCACATCGACGGGGTCATAAAGGTTGGTGCCGTTGGTGGGCCCGCGCGAAAAGATCCCGAACTGATAGGCGTTGCGATTGACGTAGCGGCTATGCGAGCCGCCGACGTTGATCTGGTGCGTGATCGGCCCGGTCGCGAAATGGCCGCGCAGCCCGACCTGTCCGGCCTCGTTATTATCGTTGCGCGGAATGTTCGAACCGGTGGCGTAACCGTCGCCGGGGTTGACCAGATTGTCGATCGTCAGGCTCTGGTAGCGGCCCCGCTCGGCGGCGTCACGTGCGCCGACGGCAGCGTAGAAGGTGAAGTTGTCGGCGATATCATATTCGAGCTTTGCGATGCCGAAGATGTCGCGGAGCGTCGTATAATTCCACTCTTGGCCATAGTTGCCGCTCGCGCTCGGCACGTCGGGAATGGTCGTGACGCCGAAGGCGAGCTGAACCATCGGGCGCATATGTTGGACCTTGGCGCGCTGATAGGCGAGGTCGAGCGACACGCGCAGCGGCCCCGAACGATAATCGAATGCCGCGCCGAGCACAGTCGAGCTGCGATATTCGTCGTCGATGGCGATATCGCCCCAGCGGCCCGCGCCGTTGATCCGGACGCCGAATTCGCCTTCACCGCCAAAGCGGCGACCGAAGTCGAAAGCGCCGCCAAAATGCGCATCGGACAGGTAATTGGCGGTGACGCGGTTGGTGTCCTTGTCCTTCGCGCGCTTAGGCGAGAGGTTGACGGTGCCGCCGAGCGCGGTGCCGCCCGGCGCGGCGCCGAACAGGAAGGAACTGGCGCCGTTCAGAATCTGGACCTGGTCATAGAGTTCGGGCGAAACGAGCTGGCGCGGCGTGACGCCGTACAGACCGTCGATCGCGATATCCTCGCCGAACAGCGGAAAACCACGGATCACGAACTGTTCGGACGCGTTGGCGAAACCGAGTGAGGTGCGGACCGAAGGATCGTTTTCCAGCACCGCGCCGAGCGACAGCGACTGCTGGTTGAGGATCAGCGTTTCGTTATAGGACTTGACCGCAAAGGGGGCGTCCATGGCGTCGATGTTGCCCAGCGCGCCGAGCGATCCCTCGCGGGAAACCTGCGTCTGGTTGTTGCGCTGTGCGGTGACGACGATGCTCTCGCTGTCTTCGGCGCTGTCCTGTGCAAAGGCCGGCGCGGTCGAAAGGAGCGCCACGCCCAGAACGGTAAGCGCGCTTCCCCGATAGATGTTGCGATAGGCAACCATGTTCATTCCCCCCTGTTGGTGTCCAGTATCCCTCCCGAGTGGGCAGAGCACGGGGCCAAGCCTCTTATCGGTATTGCGACCTTAGATCGTCGATTGGGCCATTAAACATCCAGTTCGTTGCGCCGACTGGGGACCAACTTTGCATTTATGTTACAAACGGCTGAAGTTTTCAGCCGTAACGCTGCATTCCTCCGACGATCGTCTGGAGCACTTTTGCTTCTACAAGCAAATGCGAGTCGATAGCAAATAGATCGCGGTCCCACACCACAAAGTCGGCAAGCAAGCCTGGCACGATCGCGCCCATCTTCTTCTCGTTGAAGCCGGCATAGGCGCCTTCCTGGGTGTAGCTGTGCATCGCTTGGGCCAGCGTGACGCGCTGTTCGGGAAACCAGCCGTTCGGGTTCAGCCCGTCGAGCGTTTCGCGGTCGACCGCGGCTTCGAGTCCGGTCAGCGGGTCGATCGGCGCGACCGGCCAGTCGGACCCCATGCAGACATGCGCGCCCGAGCGGACGAGCGAGCCGAAGGCGAAGCTGGTCTTGAGCCGCTCCTCGCCGATCCGGCGCACCGCCCAGCGGCCGTCGTCGATCGCATGATAGGGCTGGACCGAGGCGATGACGCCCTGTTTCTTGAATCGCGCGATCGCGTGCGGCTTCATATGCTGGACATGCTCGACGCGGAAACGCCGGTCGCGCGGACCATTGGCCTTGGCGACCGCGGCGAGGGTGTCGAGCACGATGTCGTTCGCCTCGTCGCCGATCGCGTGGGTGGTCACCTGCAGCCCGGCCTTGTCGGCGCCGGTGATCCAGGCCTTGAGGTCGGCCGGGTCGGTGACGACGATGCCGCGCGTCGCCGGATCGTCGGCATAGGGTTCGTAAAAGCGCGCGGTGCGTGACCCGAGCGAGCCGTCGAACACGACCTTGCACGCCCCCCACTGCACCCAGTCGTCGCCGCGCCCCTCGCGCTTGATCAGTTCGACCTGCGCTTCCCAATCCTTGAGCGGCAGATAGTGGCGGAAACGCAGCCCGGTTTCGCCCTTCGCGCGCAGGCGGCGGGTGGAATCGAAGCTGCTCGTTTCGAGTTCGGTCGGGTGGACCTGCGTCACGCCCTTGCTCAGCGCGATCGCGATGCCGCGCTCGACCGTCGCGTCGATCTGCGCCGGCGTTGGCGTGCCGATCGCGCGGTTCACCAATTCTTTCGCCGCATCCTTGATGATGCCGGTCGGTTCGCCTTTCGCATCGCGTTCGATCACCCCGCCGGGCACGTCGGGGGTGTTGCGGTCGATGCCTGCCAGCTTGAGCGCCAGCGAGTTGAGGAACAACATGTGGAGGTCGTAACGGATGACCGCGACCGGCGTGTCGGGGGTGACCGCGTCGATCCAGTCCTTGTGCGGCATCTCGCCGCCCCAGCGGTCCTGGTCCCAATTGCCGCCCTGCAGCCATTCGCCCCTGGGCAGCGCTTTCGCCGCCGCGGCGATGCGGTCGACGAATGCTTTGGGGTTTTCGGCGTCGCGCAGCGACGGCTGCGACAGCATCGTCGATGCGATTACGAAATGGACGTGCGGGTCGATGAAGCCCGGGGTGACGAAGGCGCCCTTCAGGTCGATGACCTGCGTGGCCTTGCCGGTGCGCGAGCGAACCGCGTCGGCGCCGATCGCGGCGATGCGGTCGCCCTTGACGCCGATCGCGTCGCTGAAGGTCGCCGGGCCGGCTCCGGTCCAGATGCGGCCGTTGATATAGGCCGTGTCGAGCGTGTCGCCGCCCTTGGCAAAGGCGGCGCGGGAGACGGCCGCCGCAGCGGTTCCGCCGGCGACGGCGAGGAGCGTGCGGCGGCCGATCATCACTTGGTCGCCACCGATTTGCGCGGCGGGTTCTCGGCACGCCATGTGTCGAGGCGTCCGAGCCATGTCGCCGCCGAGAGCGGGCCATAGGTCTTGGAATCGGTATGTTCGGCGACCAGTTCGCGGATGTTGACGAAATAGGCGGGGCCGCTCGGCAGACCGAGCTCCTTGCGCTTCTTGTCCATCGCCGCTTCCTGCGCGGGGGTCGGCTCGATACCGGTCACCGGCTTGAACAGGATGACGTCGAAATCGGCGCCATTTTCATGGAAGAACAGCTGGGTCGGCGGAAAACCGCCGGCGGCAGCGACCTCGTCGGCCTGCGCGATGCGGCGGATGAACTCTTCCTGCTTGCCGGGGGCGAGCTTGAAGATTTCGAACCAGGCCTCGGGCCAGGCCGCTTTTTCGGCGGCCGGAGCGGGCGCCGGGGCCTGCTGGGCCGCTGCGGGCGTGAACGGCAGCAAGGCTGCGGCGAAAACCAACGCGACATTATGTTTCATGAATTTCCCTCCTGGATCGTTGCAGATTTCCCCATCGCCGTGGATCGTAAAACCTCCAACAATGGTGCCATCGATGGGACCAAGGCGTCAGCCTGCGGCCGCCTTGCGCAGCGCGGCGAGCGCGGTGCGCGCTTCATAGCTGTTCAGGCTGGCAAAACCGATCCGCAGCCCGCGCGGGGCATCGGGATGCGTCATGAACGAGCGCGACGAGGCGAAGCGCAGGCCCATCGCCGACGCCCGCGCCTCCATCTGGTCGAGGTCGATATCCCCGAACCGCAGCCAGAAGGCGAGCCCGCCATCGGGCATCTTGTACCGGACGATATCGCCGAGCGTCTTGTCGAGTTCGGCGGCGAAATTCTCGCGCCGTTCGGAATAGACCTGCCACACTTTGCGCGCGTGGCGGCGCAACTCGCCATTCTCGATCAGCTCCGCCGCGGCATCCTCGGTTAGCGCATTGCCCATGCCGTCGGTCAGCGAGACGCGGTGCGCGATCGCATCGACGATGGCGGGGGGCGCCGCGACATAGCCGATGCGCAGCGCCGGCAGCAGCAGCTTCGACATCGATCCGACATAGATGACCTGACCTGGACCATAGCTCGCGAGCGGCAGCAGCGGCTGCGAATGGAAATGAAACTCGTGATCATAGTCATCCTCGATGATCGCGAAGCCGAACTGGCGCGCGAGTTCGAGCAGGCGGAGCCGCCGTTCGGGGCGCAGCGAGACCGTCGTCGGAAACTGGTGGTGCGGGGTAACGAAAACCGCGCGGACCGCGTTGCGGCGGCACGCATGCTCCACCGCGTCGATGTCGATCCCGTCCTCGTCGAGCCCGACCGGCACGATATTGGCGCCGAAAGCGCGAAACGCCGCGACCGCCGGCTCATAGGTCAGCGCTTCGACGACCACCGAATCGCCGGGGCGAAGGAGCACCTGCGAGGCGAGGAATATCCCGTTCTGGCTGCCGCGCGTGATGCAGATATTTTCGGCGGTCACCGAAAGCCCGCGCTGGCCGCGCAGCATCGACGCGATGCCCTCGCGCAGTGCGGGGGACCCGCGCGGGTCGCCATATTGGAAGCCGTTGATCTCGGCCGCCCGGTTCGTCGCGCCGCGATAGGCGCGCGCCAACAATTCGGTGGGAAAAAGCCGCCCGTCGGGGGCGCCTTCGTCGATCTTCAGCCCCGATCCGCCGGGCAGCGCGATCGGCCGCGCCGGCGGCTCGGAATAGCGATAGTCGACCCGCACGCTGCTCATCGTCAGTTCGACATCGCCCTGCTGACGCTTGACCGGGTCGGGCAGCGCTGCCGCGACCATCGTGCCGCGCGTGCCGGCGGAATCGAGCCAGCCCTGCGCGATGAGATCCTCATAGGCGAAAACGACGGTCTTGCGGTTGACCCCCAATATCTTCGCCATTTCGCGGCTGCTGGGCAGATAGGTCCCCGATGTCAGCTTGCCGCGCTCGATGTCGCGAATCAGCGCCTGGATGATCTGCATATAGATGGGGGTCTCGCGCGACGGATCGATCCGTTCGCTGAGGCTCACCTGCCAGGGTCGGAGCATTGGACCAGTCCTTTCCGAAGAAATCCTTCGAGTCGGGAGCCAAGGGTAACGAGGGCAGGGCGGCGCGGCAAGTGCCCGCTGGTCCCCCCAGCTTTCTTTTTTTGGTGCTTGTCGGAGAGCCAAGGCTGCTCGACAAGAACGGTACGACGGGGTGCGTGCCGGGCCGGCGATGAGTCGCGGGGCGGAGCACGAAAGGCTTTTCTCAGGGGGCGGCGTGACGCTTTTCGAACGATTTGACGGGGCCGATGTACGCAAGCTGGTGGAGGATTATCCGCTCGCCTGGGTTTGCGGCGGCGGCGCGGCCGACATCGAGGCGAGCCTGTTGCCGCTGATCGGCCGCTTCGACGCGCAAGGGGATCTGGTCGAACTGATCGGCCACCTCATGCGGACCAACCCGCTTCATGCCGCACTCCTGTCCGATCCGCGCGCGACGATCCTCTTTCAGGGTCCGGACAGCTATGTCAGTCCCGAACATGCGGGGCTTCGCGACTGGGCGCCGACCTGGAACTATGCGCAGATCAAGGTCCGCGCCGAGGTCCGCTTCGACGAGGCCTTGACCGAACCCTCGCTCGACCTGCTCATCGACGCGATGGAAAAGGGGCGGCTCCAGCCCTGGTCGAAGGAAGAGCTTGGCGAGCGCTACCATGGCATGCTCGGCCGCATCATCGGATTTCGTGCGACGGTCACCGGGCTGACGGGTAAGTTCAAGCTCGGGCAGGACGAAAGCAAGGAGGCGCTGGCATCGATCCTCGGGACGCTTCCCGACGCGGCGATGACGGACTGGATGCGGCGGTTCAACGGGGGGCGATCATGAGCATGAAGCGGATCGGACTGCTTGCCGCGATCGGCGCGATCCTGTGCACGGCCGGCCCGGCGGGGGCGCAGCGCCAGGCGTCATGGCCGTGGCAGCAGGACCCTTTCCCGAGCCGCTATCACGCGCCGCCGGCGGACGACATGCTGCTGCGCGGTGCCACCATCCTCGATGGCGCCGGCGGGCGGATCGACGGCGGCGACATCCTCCTTCGCGGCGGCAAGATCGTCGCGCTGGGCCGGAATCTCGCAAACCCCGGCGTCCGCGAGGTCGATGCGCGCGGGCGCTGGATCACCCCCGGGGTGATCGACGTCCACACGCACAACGGCACCTTCGTACTGCCGCTCACCGCGATCGACCGCGAAGCCTCCGACGTGTCGGAGGTCAGCACCCCCAATGCGGCCGACACCTGGATTGAAACCGCGGTCAACGCGCAGGATATGGCGTTCGACCGGGCGCTCGCGAACGGCGTGACCACGACCCAGATATTGCCCGGCTCGACCCCGATCTTCGCCGGCCGCTCGGTGGTGGTGAAACCGGTTCGCGGCGCGACTGTGTGGGACATGAAGGTGACCGGAGGGGTGCAGGGCTTCAAGATGGCGTGCGGCGAAAATCCCAAGAGCTGGGGCGCCGACGACGACAATGAAGGGCCGACGAGCCGGCAGGGTGTGATCAGCTATATGCGGCAGGAGTTCCTCGACGCGCAGCGCTACAAGCGCGCGGTTGAACAGGCGCGCGCCGGGGCCGGCACCATGCCGCCGCGCGACCTGAAGCTGGAAGCGGTCGCCGGCATCCTCGCGGGTGATGTCCGCGTCAATCTCCACTGCTACCGCGCGGGCGATATCGCGGCGGTGCTGTCGGTCGCGAAGGAGTTCGGTTTCCGCATCGGCGCGGTCCATCACGCGACCGAGGCGTACAAGATCCCCGGCCTGCTGCGCGAGGCGGGGACCTGCGCCGCGGTGTGGGCCGATTGGTGGGGCTTCAAGGTCGAGGCGCAGGACGCGATCCGCGCCGAGGCGCCGTTGCTCGAACGCGCCGGGGTCTGCGTGATGATGCATTCGGATTCGGCGAACGACGGCCAGCGGCTCAATATCGCGGCGGCGAAGGCGGCGGCGGCGGGACGGCGCATCGGCATCGACACGCCGCCCGAGACAATGATCAAATGGACGACGAGCAACCCGGCGAAGCTGCTCGGGCTCGAAAAACGCATCGGCACGCTCGCCCCGGGTTTCGAGGCGGACATCGTCCTCTGGTCGGGCGATCCGTTCAGCATCTACAGCCGCGCCGACCTTGTCCTCATCGGCGGCGCGATCGCCTGGGACCGTTCCAAACCGCGCACGGAGCCGGTATCCGACTTTGAACTCGGGCGCGGGGGGATTGGCCAGTGAGAGCGCTCGTCAGCCTGCTCGCGCTTGCGCTCGCCGCCCCCGCCGCGGCGCAGACGATCGCGGTGATCCACGCCGACGCCTGGACGCTGGACGCCGATACGCCGGTCCGCGACGCGACGATCGTCATCGCGAACGGGCGCATCGTCTCGGTCGCCGCGGGCGGCGGCGTGCCCGAAGGCGCCAGCGTCATCGACGCGCGCGGTAAACCCGTGACGCCGGGCCTCGTCAACGGCGCGACCCAGATCGGCCTCGTCGAAATATCGGGATCGCCCGACACCAGCGACACCGGCTCGGCCGACGAACGCAATCCGGGCAATGACGTCAGCCGGGCGCTCAACGGCAACTCGACGCTCGTCAGCCTTGCGCGCGCCGACGGGATCACGCGCGCGCTCATCTTTCCGTCGCCCTCGCGACACGCCCCTTTCAGCGGCGAGCCGGCGCTGGCGCGGCTGCGCGACGGGGTCGACATCCTCGATAAACCCAATGTCGGCGTCTACGCCGTCATCGGCGGCGGTGCGTGGGACCGGCTCGGATCGCGCGGCGTGCAATGGGCGGCGCTGCGCAAGGCGCTCGACGAAGGCAAGCGCAGCCTCGCACCGCCGCCTCCGGTCGATAAAAAGAAGGACCGCAAGGGCGACGCCCCGGCGGGCGGCCCGCCCGGTGGGCGGCCGGGCGAGGAATTGATCCGCGGCGTGCTGCAAGGCAATGTGCCGCTGGCGATCCAGACCAACCGCGAATCCGATATCCGGCAGGCGGCGGTGCTGGCATCGGATTTCGGGATCAGGGTGATCATCGTTGGCGGGGCTGAAGCGTGGCGCGCAGCCGACCTTCTTGCCGCGGCGAAGGTCGACGTGATCCTCGATCCGGTCGCGAACCTGCCGTTCAGTTTCGACCAGCTCGGCGCGCGGCAGGACAATGCCGCGATCCTGACCAAAGCCGGCGTGCGCGTCGCGGTCGGACAGGCGGGCGGCGCAATCCATGCGACCTATAATGCGGGCATGGGGCTGCGCGAAGGCGCCGGGCTCGCGGTCGCGAACGGCCTGCCCTATGTCGATGCGCTGCGCGCGGTGACGATCAATCCGCTGGCGATCTGGGGCCGCGGCGGCGGGACGCTGGTGCCCGGCGCCGATGCCGACCTCGTCGTCTGGGACGGCGATCCGCTCGAACCCTCCTCTATCGCGCTGCATGTCATCGTCGAAGGCCGCGAGACCGAGAGCCGCTCGCGGCAGGACAGGCTGGCCGAACGCTACAGGGACGCGCGCTGATGCCTGTGCTCCTCGTCGGTTGCGGACGCATGGGCGGCGCGATGGCGCGCGGCTGGGCGGGCAGCGAAGCGATATTCGTCCACGATCCGCTCGCCGAAGCGCTCCCCGATGGCGTCACGCGCGTCGACCGGCTCGACACGATCGCGCCCGCCGATCTCGTGGTCGTGCTCGCGGTCAAGCCGCAGGTCTTCGCATCGCTGGCGCCGTCGCTCGGGCCGCTTGCCGCCGGCGGCGCGCTGTTCGTCTCGATCATGGCGGGGATCACGCTGGCAGGACTGAGCGGCGCGCTTTCGGGTTCGCGGCGGATCGTTCGCGCGATGCCCAACACCCCCGCCGCGATCGGCCGCGGTATCACCGCCGCCGCTGCGGGCGAAGCGATCGACGCCACAGACCGCGCCCGCGTCGAAACCCTGCTCGCCCCGACCGGCGCGCTGCTCTGGCTCGACGACGAGGCGCAGATGGACGCGGTGACCGCGGTGTCGGGGAGCGGCCCGGCCTATTTTTTTCGCTTCACCGAGGCGCTGGCGCTGGCGGGCGAAAAAGCGGGCCTGCCGCCGCCGCTCGCGATGCAACTCGCTCGCACGACCTTTACCGGCGCCGCCGCGCTGGCCGAACAGGACGCCGCTGAACTGGCAGAGCTTCGGCGCCAGGTGACGAGCCCCGGCGGCACCACGGCGGCGGGGCTTGGCGAGATGGACCGCGACGATGCGATCGACCGGCTCGCCGCGGCGGTGGTCGGGGCCGCGGCGGCGCGTTCGCGCGCGCTTGCCGATTGACCCGAACGGACCGGCGCCGATGCCGGCAGGGAGACGATGATGTCCGATAGGTCCGGCCTGGCCGGCGTAACGGCCGATCCCGACGCCGCGCCCGCCCCGCGCCCGGCGGCGCCGGACGCGCTCGATCGCCGGACGCGCGCGCGCGCGGCGGTGGCCGGGTCGGCGGGCAATCTGATCGAATGGTATGATTTTTACGCCTATGCCTACACTGCGCTCTATTTCGCCTCTGCTTTCTTTCCCGAAGGCGACCGCACCGCGCAGTTGATCAATGTCGCCGCCATCTATGCGGCGGGGTTCCTGATCCGTCCGCTCGGGGGCTGGTATTTCGGGCGCTATGCCGACCGCCACGGGCGCCGCGCCGCGATGATCGCCTCGGTGCTGCTGATGGGCGCGGGCTCGCTGCTCGTCGCGATCCTGCCGACCTATGCGACGATCGGCGCCGCGGCGCCCGCGCTGCTGCTGGTGGCGCGATTGATGCAGGGCTTTTCGACCGGCGGCCAATATGGCGCGGCGGCGACCTATCTCAGCGAGATCGCCGAGCCGGGCAAGCGCGGCTTTTACGCCTCGTTCCAGTTCGTGACGCTGATCGGCGGACAATTGTTCGCGCTGCTGACGGTCTTCCTGCTGCAGACGGCGATGAGCGACGCGGCGATCCGCGAATGGGGCTGGCGCATCCCCTTTTTCCTCGGGGCGGTGCTGGCCGGGGTGTTCATCCTGTTCCGCGATGCGATGCACGAGACGGCGGAACCAGCGGGCAAGGGCGAGGAGGCGGGATCGCTGCGGACGCTGATGCGGCATCCGCGCGCGATGCTGACGGTGGTGGCGCTCAGCGCGGCGGGGGCGGTGACGCTCTACACCTTCACCACCTATATGCAGAAATATCTGGTCAACACCGCGGGCATGGACGTGACGACCGCCAGCCGGACGATGCTGATCGTCACCTTCGCCTTTCTGCTGCTCCAGCCGGTGCTCGGCATCTTGTCGGACCGGATCGGGCGGCGAACCAACCTCCTGATCTTCAGCGGCGGGATGACGCTGTTCGCGGTGCCGCTGCTCGGTGCGATCGGCAAGGCGCAGACGATGGGCAGCGCGCTGCTGCTGATATTCGCGGCGCTCGCGATCATGAGCTTCTACACCTCGGTCTCGGGGCTGTTCAAAGCCGAGCTGTTCCCCGCCAATGTTCGCGCCCTCGGCGTCGGGCTCGGCCATGCGATCGCGTCGGCGATTTTCGGCGGCACCGCCGAATATGCCGCGCTGACGCTCAAGCAGATGGGGCATGAACAGGTCTTCGCCTGGTATGTCTCGGCGGTCTGCGCGGTCGCGTTCGTCGTCGCGCTGCGCATGCGCGAACCGCGCGCGCACGGCCATCTTCATTGACCCATTCCTCGAAACCGGAGTTCTCCCGATGAAACCGATCTCGCTTCTCTGGGCCGCCGCGCTGTTGTGCGGCGCCCCGGCCCTCGCGCAGGAGGCGGCGCCCGATCTGCCTTATGCGATGACGAACAGCGTGACCCTGCCGAGCGGCGATACCGGCTGGGATTATGTGAAGTTCGAACCCGGCACCTCGCGGCTGTTCATGGCGCGGCTGCACGACGGGCTGACCGTCTATGACGTCGATCGCGGGCAAGCCGTCGCGACGATCGAAAATTCGGTCGGTGCCAACGGCCCGATCCTGCTTCCCCGATATAATCGCGGCTATGTCGCGATGGCCGACGGTTCGCTGCTGAGCTTCGATCTCAAGACGCTGAAAGTCATCGCTCGGACGCCGCTCGCCAGCGATGGCGGGCTCAACAGCGGCTCGCTCGATCCCGCGACGGGGCAGCTTCATATCATCACCGGCACCCGGCCCAGCGAGGCGACCTGGTTCAGCCTCGACGCCGCGACGGGCAAGCTACTGCGGACGACGCGCTTTCCCTTTCGCAAGATGGACGATCCCGCCGCCGACGGCAAAGGCCATCTCTATGCGCCGGCCCGGCTCGACGGCCTCGTCCTCCGGCTCGATTCGGCGACGCTCAAGGAGCAGGCGCGCTGGGACGTCGGCTGCAATGTGTCGAAGATGAAATATCTCGCCGCGACCGACCGCCTGCTCGGCGCGTGCGGCGGCGACAAACCCTCGGTGTTCCTGATGGACCCGGCAAGCGGCGCCATCCTGTCGCGCGTGACGATCGGCAAGGGGCTCGACGCGCTCGCCTATGACGAAGAGCGCGAGCGGATCGTCAGCAGCAATTACGAAGGGTCGATGACGGTCATCCAGCGCGACGGGCCCGACAGCCTGCGTGTCGTCGCCACGATCCGCACCGCGTTCGGCGCCCGCATGATGGACATCGATCATCGCACCGGCCGTCTCTATCTGGTCAATGCGGACTCGACCGATTTTCCCGGCAAGGATGGCGGCGAAGAAGTGACGCGCTACCATCCCGACAGCTTCCGGGTCGAGACATGGCAACCATATTGAAGGGGGCAGCGATATGAAACGCGCGATATGGGGACTGGTGTCGGCATGGGCGCTGGCGATGCCGGTGGCGACCTTCGCCGCCGACGAAACCGCGCTGCCGATGAAGCCCGCAAGAACGCTCGACTATCAGGTGTCGAGCGGCACCTTCATGTCGCTGGCGATCTCGCCCGACGGCAAGACGATCCTCTTCGACATGCTCGGCGAAATCTATGCGTTGCCCGCTGCCGGCGGCAAGGCGGTGCCGATCGCGACGGGCATGGCGTTCGAGGTGCAGCCGACCTTTTCGCCCGACGGGCAATGGATCGCCTATGTCAGCGATCGCTCGGGCGGCGACAATGTCTGGATCGCGCGCACCGATGGCAGCGGCGCGCGGCGGATCAGCGACGAAGACGAGGGCGCGGTGCGCACCTCGCCCGAATGGAGTGCCGACGGAAAGTCGATCTATGTCAGCCGCTACCGTATCCGCATCGATCGCTATGAATTGTGGCGCCATCCGGTCGATGGCGGGCCGGGCGAACTGGTTGCGCCGGCCAAGCCGTCCGCCGATGCACCGCGCGATGCCTGGCAAAGCACGCTTGGCGCCGCGGCGTCGCGCGACGGCAAATATCTCTATTTCGCTCGCCGCGTCGGTGACAATGATTTTGCCGAACCGGTGGCATGGACGATCGTCCGCCGCGATCTGGCCACCGGCGCCGAACAGACCGTCGTCGGCAATTCGGGCGGGCGCGAGGCGGGGAAGGAGACTTTTTTCCGACCGGCGATTTCGCCCGACGGCAGCAAACTCGCCTATGCGACGCGGCGGTTAGCGGAGACGCGGCTGCGGTTGCGCGACCTCGCGACCGGCGACGACCGCGATCTGGGCCCCGCGCCCGCCGACCTGATGAACGGCGCGGCCTCGCTCGACCTGATCCCGCGCTATGCCTTCACGCCTGATGGGCAGGCGATCCTGATCGCCTGGCAGGGGCGGATCGAGCGGCGGCCGATCGACGGGGCGGCGGCGACGTCGGTGCCCTTCACCGCGCGGCTGAAGCTGGCGGTCGGCCCGAGCACCCGGATCGGTTTTCGCGAAGACACCGGCCCGGTGCGCGCCAAATTGTTGCAGGGGACGTCGCCGTCGCCCGACGGCCAGCGCGTCGCCTATGCCGCGCTCGGCAGCGTCTATGTCCAGCCGGTCGATGGCGGCAACGCGCTGCGCCTGCCGATCAGCGGCGAACCCGCCTCGCTGCCGGGCTGGAGTCCGGACGGGTCGCGCATCGCCTATGTCACCTGGAGCGAGCGCGCGGGCGGTGCGGTGTGGAGCATCGCCGCCGACGGGTCGGGGGCGCCGGTGAAGGTCAGCGATGTTTCGGCCTTTTACACCCACCCGGCTTACACGCCCGATGGTGCGAATATCCTCGCGGTCCGCTCGCCGGCGGCGGCGCGGCAACAGACCAGCTTCGAATTCGGCACGGTGCGCCCCGCCGACCTCGTGGCATTGCCTGCGGCGGGTGGGCCGGCGCGGGTCGTTACCAGCGGCGCGCTCGGCCAGCGGCCGCATTTCGTACGCGGCGAACCGGGTACGACCTATCTGCTCGGCAGCGACGGGCTGGTCGCCGTCGATCTGGCACGCGGTACGCAGCGTGTCGTCGCGTCGGTGAAGGCGCAGGATTATTATTTTACCGAGCGGCTCGCCGACGCCGACGACTTGCGGATCAGTCCCGACGGCCAATGGATCGCGGCGCAGACGAGCGAACAGCTGTATGTGCTGCCCATGCCCGCCGATCCCAAGGCGATGGTCGACCTGACTGCCGCCGACACGACGGGGCGGAAGGTCACGCGCATGGGTGCCGACTTCTTCGACTGGCGCGCCGACGGCAGCCTGATCTGGACGGTTGGCAACTATTTGCAGGTCCTGCCTGACGCCAAGGCGGCCCCGCCCGCGAAACATGTCGAACTCGTCGCCGAAATGCCGCGCGCCCGGCCGAAGGGCAGCCTGTTGCTGCGCGGTGGGCGGGCGCTGACGATGGCGGGCGGCGACAAGATCGTCGAGGATGCCGACATCTTGATCACCGGCGACCGGATCGTGGCGATCGGGCCGCGCGGCAGCTTTGCGGTGCCGAGCGGCACGCCCGAGCGTGAACTGGGCGGCAAGACCGTCGTCCCGGGCTTCATCGACGATCATGACCATATCGGCGGGGTGCGCCGCAACGTCATCGGTTACGACGAATGGGACCTGCCGGCGCGGCTTGCCTTCGGCGTGACGACCTCCTTCGACCCCTCGACGCTGGGCATCGACCAGATCGCCTATCAGGACCTGATCGATGCGGGGCTGGTGATCGGGCCGCGGCTCCGCTCGACCGGCCCGGCGCTCTTC
Organism: Sphingopyxis sp. GW821-FHT02C12; assembly: GCF_059421785.1. NCBI lineage: Bacteria > Pseudomonadati > Pseudomonadota > Alphaproteobacteria > Sphingomonadales > Sphingopyxidaceae > Sphingopyxis > Sphingopyxis sp. GW821-FHT02C12. The sequence goes on along the minus strand of NZ_JBWKVQ010000001.1, from coordinate 844,933 downwards.
TCCAAGGAACGCTTCACCTCGCTCGACCAGGTGCGCGACGTGCTGCGCCGTTATCGCGACGCCTGGGGGCTGCGCAACATCAAGCAATATCGCGGAGAGAGCCGAACCGTGCGGCAATGGATCGCGATGGCGGCGCGCGAACAGGGCATCGTCCCGACGACCGAGGGCAGCCATAATCCCAAGCTGATGCTGACCCAGATCATCGACGGCTATGCCGGCAACGAACATGCGTTGCCGATCACGCCGTTCGGCGAGGATGTCGTCGGCCTCTATCAGCGCATGCGCACCAGCTATGTTGCGACGCTGCTCATCAACACCAGCGGTCCGTCGGGGCGGCATTATTATGTGTCGATGCACGATCCCGCGCTTGATCCCAAGGTGCGACATTTCTGGTCGCCGTCGGCGATCGCGCACAAGCTCGGTTTCCGGCCCTGGGGTTCGCTCGCGGCGTCGCGCATGCCCGCGCTGGCCGCCGATGCGGCCAAGCTCGCCGAAAGCGGCGCGCTGGTCGGCATGGGATCGCACGGCGACGAGCCGGGGATCGGCTTTCACTACGAAATGGAGGGCCATGCGCTCGGCGGGATGAAGCCGATGGCGGTGCTGCACGCGGCGACCGCGGGGGCGGCGGAGACGATCGGGCGCCTTGCCGACATGGGCACCATCGAACCGGGCAAATATGCCGACCTCGTGGTGTTCGACGAAGACCCGCTGACCGACATCCGCAAGACGATGTCGGTCAAACTGGTGATGCGCGGCGGGCAATTGTTCGACGCCGCGACGCTCGACGAATTGTGGCCGACCGCGCGCAAGATGCCCGCGTCGCCCTACATCGACGCTGAGAGGGACGCGCAATGGCTGCCGGTAAAATGATGATCGACCCCGAAATCGCGGAATTTCTGGCGATCATGAAGCAGCGCTGGGCGGCGCATCCGCCGTTCGACACGCTGGACTTCCCCGAACAGCGCGCGGTGTCGGAGGCGGTGCGCGCGCACTGGACGGCGGGCGGTCCGGTCATGGCGGAGACGTTCGAACGCCGCTTCGACGCCGGTGCGGGGGAATTGCGCGTCCGCGTCTACCGGCCCGAAGGGGTGGCGGTGCCCGCGCCGGCGCTCGTCTATCTCCACGGCGGCGGCTTCACCCTGTTCTCGATCGACACGCACGACCGGCTGATGCGCGAATATGCCGCGGCGGGCGGCTTCGTGGTGATCGGCGTCGATTATCCGCTGTCGCCCGAACATAAATATCCTGTCGCGCTCGACCGGATCGAGGCGCTGATGCTGGGGCTCGTGGCGCATGGCGCGACGCTGGGGATCGATCCGGCGCGGATCGCGATGGGCGGCGATTCGGCGGGCGCCAATCTCTGCTTCGCGACCGCGCTGCGGCTGCGCGCGCGAGGCGAGGGCGGCCTCGTCCGTGCGATCCTTTCCAACTATGGCTATTTCACGCCCGCGGTCTCCGACCGTGCCGAGGCACTTTTCGGCGGGCCGGGGTCGATCATGGACCGCGCTGAGGCGCAGGGCTATTATGCCAATTATCTCGTCGACAGCGCGGCGGGCGCGCAAGATCCCTTCGCCTGTCCGATCCACGCCGAACTCGCCGGCCTGCCGCCCGTGCTGCTGGTGATCCCCGAATGCGACCTGCTGACCGAGCAGTCGATCGCGATGGAAGCGCGGCTCGAAGCCGCGGGGGTCGATACCGAGGCGCGCATCTATGCCGGGGCGACGCACAGCTTTCTGGAGGCGATGTCGATCGCCGAGGTCGCGCGCCGTGCGATCCGCGACGGTGCCGCCTTCATCCGCCGCCGTATCGGCTGATCAGGCCGCGCCGACGACGCCGCTGTCGATGAGCGTGTCGATCTCGCCTTCGTCGAGCCCCGCCTCGCGCAGGATCGCACGGCTGTCGGCGCCCAGCGCGCGCGGCGCGACGTCGGGAAGCGGCGCGACGCCGTCGAACAGCACTGGCTGCGGCAGCGTGCGCCTGATGCCGTCGGGATAGTCCGCCGGCACGTCGAAAAAGCCGATCTCGGCCAGATGCGGGTCGTCGAGCAGGCCGGGCAGGTCGGGGACACGCGAGCAGGGAATGTCGCGCGCCGAAAGCGCGTCGAGCCATGCGGCGGTCGTCCGCGCCGGCAGGCTCTCGGCGACGATCGCATAGAGGGTGTCGATATGCGCGGGACGTTGGCGCGGGTCGGCGAACCACGGCTGCGCGATGACTTCGTCGCGGCCGACCTCGGTCAGGAAGGACCGCCACTGCCGGTCGGTATAGGGCAGCACCGCGATCCAGCCGTCCGCCGTGCGGAACGGCCGGCGATTGGGCGACAGGATGCGCGGATAGCCGGGTTCGCCGTCGGTCGCGAAGGTCGCGCCCGCGAGATGCTCGTTGAGCAGGAAGGCGGCGAGCGCCTCGAACATCGGAACCTCGACCTTGATCGCGCCGCTCCGCCCGTTCGCGCGCGCGACCAGCGCCGCCATGATGCCATAGACGGCATGCAGCGCCGCGACCTTGTCGGCGAGCACCGTCGGCACGAAGCGCGGATCGGCGCCGGTCGCCGCTTCGAGTCCCGCCAGCCCGCTTGCCGCCTGGATGATGTCGTCGAACGCCGGGCGGTCGCGATAGAGCCCGCGCTGCCCGAAACCGATCGCGGCGCAATGGATGATGCCGGGGTTGATCGCCGCGACCGCATCGAAACCCAGTCCCAGCCGCTCGGCGGCATCGACACGCATATTGTGGAAGAGAACATCGGCGGTGCCGATCAGCCGGTCGAGAGCGGCTTTGCCTTCGGGTTTCTTGAGGTCGATCGCGAGCATCCGTTTGTTGCGGTTGTTGTTGAGGAACAGGGCGCCGCCGCCGGGACCGGCGGGATGGGCGTGGCGCGCGATGTCGCCCTCGAGAGCTTCGACCTTGATCACCTCGGCGCCAAGGTCGGCGAGGATCTGGCCGGCATAGGGGCCGAGCACGACCGCGCCGACCTCGATGATCCGGACCCCTTGCAACAGCGGCAGCATGTCTCTCTCCCTTGGTGATTTTGTTCCCATATAGAGACTAGAATTATCACAAATAGAGATAAAATCTTGCCTTCTGGCAATATGTGCTACCCGGTTCCGGGGGCGTTCGGGTCGCGATGACCGCCGCATTATCCGCAGTTAGCCGCGGGTAAGCGCGTATCGGGAAGCAAAATCCACCCATCAAAGTCGGCTTTTACCCGAATCCGGACAACCACAGAATTTCAGGCGATCTACACTGGCGTGACAAATTCAAGACGACCGGGGAATTTTTGGCTTAGACCGACAGAAAGAAAAGGGGGCGTAAGATGCGCGTTTGTCTAGATCGTATGGCTGTGATGCGGGGATCGTTCGGGGTGTCATTGCTGGCGCTGGCCTGCGCGCAGCCGGCCTATGCCCAGTCCGAACCGACCGATGAATCCGATATCGTGGTGACCGCGACCGCGTCCACGGCGACCAAGACCGACACCCCCATATTGCGCATTCCGCAGGCGATCGAGGTCGTGACGGTCGAGGAGATGCAGGACCGCGGTGCGCAGAACATTCGCGAAGCGCTGAAGTACACGGCGGGCGTCTACAACGGCGGCGACGATTCGCGCGGCGATTTCAACATCGTCCGCGGCTTTGAATCGGTGCTCTATGTCGACGGGCTGAAGCGCAACTATGGCTTCGTCTATATGCCGCGCCCCGAAATCGCGACGCTCGAACGCGTCGAGGTCCTCGTCGGCCCGGCCTCGGTGCTCTACGGCGCGGGCAGCTCGGGCGGCCTCACCAACATGCAGAGCAAGCGTCCGCAGTTCGACTTCGGCGGCAGCGCCAGCGTCAGCTATGGCACCTTCGATCGCAAGGAAGCGACCGTCGACGTCACCGGGCCGCTGAGCGATACGCTCGCCGCGCGCTTCGTCGGCGTGGTGCGCGATTCGGACTCGCGCATGGACTTCACGCGCAACGACCGCATCGTCGCGCAGGGCGCGCTGACCTGGCGGCCGGGCGACCGCACCGACATCACCGCGATCGGCATCTATCAGGAAGATCACAACCCGCCGAACTATAATGTCATGCCGATCGTCGGATCGCTTTTCGCGCTTCCGGGACAGCGCATCCGGAACTCGAGTTTCTTCGGCGAGCCGGGAATCAACCGCGGTGACAAGGAATATACCGCGGTCTCGCTGCTCGCGACCCACGAATTTTCGGATGCGTTCAGCTTCCGCAGCTCGAGCCGCTATACCTGGGCCAATACCAAGCAGGCCGAATATTATCTGGCCACCTATCTCAGCCCGGGTGGCCCATTGGACCCCTTCCTTCCCGGCACCACGATGGTTCCGCGCAACCTGTTCGCGATCAACATCAAATATCGGACGTTCAACACCGACAATGGCGTGGCGTTCAAGTTCGACACCGGTCCGGTCTCTCACCAGCTGCTCGCCGGCGTCGACTATTCATACTTCAAGCAGGTATCGGGACAGGCGTTCATCGAGAACGCCGGCGCGATCGACGTCTATAATCCGGTTTATGGCAACGCCCCCACGCCGGTCTTCAACTTCTTCAACACCCAGATTCTGAAGCAGACCGGCTTCTATCTGCAGGACCAGGTGGATTTCGGTGAAGTGGCGTCGCTCGTCCTCGGCATCCGGCGCGACCGCTACTCGAAGGTGGATGTTGGTCAGCCGGTGGAAATCACCAAAAAGACGACCAAGCGTGCCGGCTTGACCATCAATGCCACGTCGACGCTGGCGCCCTATATCAGCTATTCGGAATCCTTCCTGCCGATCTCGGGCCTCAACCAGTTCGGTAGCACCTACCAGCCGCTGTCGGGTAAGCAGAAGGAAATCGGGATCAAGTGGCAGCCGCTCCGCACAACGATGCTGCGCGTGTCGCTATACGATCTGAAGGAAAACAATGCGCTCCGCACCGATCCGGCCAATCCGCTGAATCAGATCCAGACCGGCTCGGTCAAGTCGAAGGGCGTTGAGTTTCAGGCCAACCACAATGTCGCCGACGACTTTTCGCTCACCGCGGCCTTCTCCTATGGCAAGGTCCGGCTTTCGGGTGAGGGGCGTCAACGCGACGATACCCCGAAATATCTCGCCAGCATCTTCGGCACCAAGACGGTCGAACTCACCGGCGACATCGACATGCGCCTTGGTGGCGGTGTGCGCTATCAGGGCAAGCAGACGTCGGACCCCTTCGGTGGCGCCTTCGTCGTCGAAACGCCCAGCTACACGCTGGTCGATGCGCTGGTCGCCTTCGACTACAAGGCTTGGACGCTGCAGTTCAACGCGATCAACCTGTTCGACGACGTCTATTATCCGAGCTGCTCGGCCTTCGGGTCGTGCGCCAATGGCGAACCGCGCACGGTGCAGGGGACGCTGAGCTTCCGGTTCTGAACCGAGCATAGCCAAGGTCTTCATGGGGCGGCGGCCGGGGCATCCCCGGCCGCCGTTTTTCTTGGGGCGGACGTGACGCCGAGGAGAGGCAAGACGATGAGCGGACAAAGGTCGGACGAATTGCTGGGCATGGGCAGCCGCATCACGCGGCGCGATTTCTTCAACGGCGCGATGGTGGCGAGCGGCGCGGCGCTGGTTGCGGGTTGCGGTGGCGGACAGGGCGCCGCCGCCGACGGCCCATGGGCGCCCTCGGGTTCGTCCTGGACCGGCTATGGCGGGGTCGGCGACTATGCCTGGTCGAACGGCAATACGCAGGCAGTGGTCGATGCCGCGCACGGCATCCGCGATCGCCTTTACCCCGATCCCGCGACGAAGCCGATCGACGAGGATTTCGATCTGGTGATCGTCGGCGGCGGCTTCTCCGGCATGACCGCAGCCTATGAATTTTCAAAGCGCGCCGGCGAGGGCGCGACCTGCCTGCTCCTCGACAATCATCCGGTGGTCGGCGGCGAGGCGAAGCAGAATGAATTCGACGTCGATGGCCACCGCCTGGTCGCGCCGCAGGGATCGAACGGCGCGATCGTTCCGCACGACAATTATGTGCGCGGCAGCTTTGGCGAAGGCACTTATGACATCTTCACCGACTATTATCGCGAGTTCGGCCTGCCGACGAAATATGACCTCGAACCGCTCGGCGGCGGCGCCGAGAAATATGAACTGACCGACTATCATTTCGGTCCGATGGCCCCGGCGTGGGAAAAGGCTTACGCCACCGGCTATCATTTCCCGGGCACCGGCTGGGTCGCCAATCCGACGACCGATGGCTTTGCAAAGACGCCCTGGCCGGGATCGGCGCAGAAGCAGCTCGACGATTTCGTCGCCGACCGCCGCGATGTCCTGTCAGGGGTGGCGAATCCGGAAGCCTGGCTCGATACGCTCACCTATTACCAGCTGCTCGACAAGCTCGGCTATGGCACCGAGGTCCGCAATTATATCGATCCCGGCATCGCGGTCGGCAATTACGGCGTCTGCGGCAGCGGCATTTCGGCCTTCGCGGCGCACCGGTTGCGGCTGCCCGGCACGACGATCAAGGACAAGGTGATTTCCTCGTCCGACATCGGCCTCGTCTCCTTTCCGGGCGGCAACACCGCCTTCATGCGGATCATGCTGCAACGGATGATTCCCGGTGCGATCCGGACGCAGGAACAAGGGCCGCTGGCCCCGGTCGGCGGCACGATCGACCCCGCGAAGCTCGACCGCGCGGGCAACAAGATCCGCATCCGCTCGGGCTCGACCGCGATCGACGTGCGCCATCCGGGCGATCCGGCCAAGGCCGATCATGCGATCGTCAGCTATGTGCGCGATGGCAAGGTTCGCCGCGTTCGTGCCAGGGCGGTCGTCATGGCGTCGGGCGGCTGGGTGAACCGCAATATCGTTTCCGACATGCCGAACGATCACCGCAAGGCCTATGGCGAATTCCAATATGGGCCGGTGATGGTCGCCAATGTCGCGCTCCGCAACTGGCGCTTTTTCGACAAGCTCGGCTTCACCAACACGCGCTGGTTCGATGCGCTCGGTTGGCAGACATCGATCCGGCGCAATGTCGATATGGGCGGGGCGCAGGCCTTCACCCCCGACAGCCCGACGGTGCTGACCTTCTACATCCCCTTCCTGCATCCCGATCTGCCCGGTCCGCAGCAGGGGCCGGCGGCGCGCGCGCGGCTGTTCGCGACCAGCTATGCCGATTTCGAACGCCAGCTGCGCGAGCAATTGACCGCCGGTTTCGCCGCCGCGGGTTTCGACGCGAAGCGCGACATCGCCGGGATCATCCTCAACCGCTGGGGCCACGCCTATGTCGCGCCGCAGCCGGGGTTCTACTTCGGCCGCGACGGCGCGCCGCCGCCTTCGGACGTGATCCGCAAACCGCACGGGCGCATCGTCTTCGCGCACTCCGAACTGCTCGGCGAAATGGCGATGGCGCACGCGATGCACGAGGCGCATCGCGCGGCGGGGCAGGTCATGGCGATGCTGTAGGGATCAGGTTTCGGCCCACATCCGCCACAGGTCGCTGGTGTTGCGCGTCAGCGTATCGAACGCCGCGCTCTTGCCGCTCTCGGCGAACATCGTCGCGCGCAGATTTTCCAGCTCGAACAATATGCGGCGCTTGTCGGCCTCGCGCACCAGGCTCTGGATCCAGCCGACCGCGACGTCGCGCTGGCCTGAGACGACTTTGGCGACCTGGTGCACCGAATTGGCGGGATAGAGGATCGCGGCCCCGGCGGGCAGCTTGAACGATCGCGTACCGGCGGGCTCGTCGATCTCCAGCTCGCCACCCTCGTAACTGTTGGGATCGGAGAGGAAGAGCGTATAGGCGAGATCGATGCGCGTCTGCGGCGCTTCGCCCATCAGGGCGTTGTCGACGTGCGGGCCGTAACCCATGCCCTCGGTATAGCGGCTGAACAGCACCGGCCGCATCGTGCGCGGCATCGCCGCCATCGCGAAAAAGCGATTGGCCGCCAGCGCTTCGGTGACCGCCGCCTGCATTGCGGCATAGTCCTTCGAATCGCCCGCGACCTGCTTGTTTTCCTTCACCCCCGACGCAGCCCAGCCGGCGGTTTCGCGTCCGTCGATGAAGCGCTGCCTGTCCATCATGGCGACCAGCTTGTTCAGCTGGTCGCCAGTCAGGATATCGGGGATGCAAATCAGCAAGATGCCGTTCCCTACATGTCGGGCGCGGCGCCTTTCTTCAGCGCGTGCGCCTTGCCCGAAACGGTGCCGTCGGGCTTCACCATCGCGACGCTATCCATCACGAAGAACATTGTATAGCAGCCCGTGATCTGGGTCTTGCCGGCCCAGGCGATATCGACGCACAGCTTGTTGTCCTCGGCCTTCCAACTGCCGGTTACCGGCTCGTTGACCTGTGCACTGCACACGCCCTCGTACAGGAGCAGGCCGTCGCCGGGGATTTCCGTCTTGGGGCATTTCTTCACATCGACCGCATCGTAACGGATGTTGTAGCCGCCCACCTTGCCGTTGGCGCTGTACTGGTGCGCATAATGATAGGGGATGGCGAGGGTGTTGCCGGTCAGCGCCTTGCCGATCTGCTCGGTGGTCAGCGCCGGAAAGGACAAAGTCGGCCAGACGCGGTGCGAGCCGATGCCATTCTCGCCGCCTTCGCCGGCCAGCATCAGCGACAGCGCCTTGTCGAAACCGGTCGGATAGACCAGCTCGCTCGGCTGCGGTGCCTGCGGCGCGTTGGGATCGGCCGCCGTCGCCGGCACCGCCATCGTCGTCGCGGCCGCGGCGCCCGCCGCCACCGTCCATAGCTTCATCGTGAACTTCTGCATGTCAAAGACCTCCCTATCGACGACCCAGCCGGCGCCCGATGCGCCGAATCCGCCCTTTGCGAACTCAGCACATCGGGACGGGGTGGTCAGCAGGGTCTTTGGGTAAGCGGGGGGTTCGAAGGGTAATGGGTCAGCCGCGCGCGCGCCGGCGCCACCAGAGCAGCACGCCGAGGACGATGGTGACCGCCAGCCACAGCCCGGTCGCGAGCGACAGGATACGGCCGGCGAGGCCGAGGCCTTCTCCGGTGTGGAGTGGATAGAAGGAAGCGACGACGATCTGGCTCATGCTCGCGTCGGTGATCGGCCAGGCGCCGCGGATGCTGCCGTCATTCGCGTCGACGATGACCAGGCTGCCGCCATAGCCGCCGCGATACAGCTCGCCCGGCGCCCGCACCCAGGCATGATAGCTGGCGTCCCCGGCTGAGGGCATGGTGGTGCCGACGAAGCGGCTGCCCGGGATCGCGGCGACCGCTGCGCGCGACGCGGCGGCGAAACCGACCGGCTGGCCGGTGGCGCGATTGGGGGGCAGGCTGACCTCCTCGGCACCGACGAGGTCGCGCACCTGTTCCTCGAACATCACCAGCGTGCCGGACGCTATGATGATCAGGGCGGGGATACCGGCCCACAGGCCCAGCGCCTTGTGCCAGCTATAATAGCCGGCGGTCGAACCCCGCCGCCCGCGCGGGCGCAGCGCCTGGCGCCATTGGCCGCGTTTCGGCCAGGCGACGATCAGGCCGAAGATCAGGTTGGTCAGCAGCAACACCCCGCTGACCGCGAGAATCCAATGACCGGCGGTCCCGGCGACGAGCGTCAGATGGACCTCGCGCATCAGCCCGAGGAAGCTGTAATCGTCGGCGGGGGCGTTGCGGAGCATCGTTCCGGCGCCGTCGATATAGGCCTTGCGGCTGACGCCCGCCGAATCATCGTGCAGGATGATATAGCGATCGGACAGCCCGGCGGTGGTCCAGATCCAGTCGACCCTCGCCTTGCCGCCCGCCTCCGCCAGCGTCTCGATCCGCCGCTCGATCGCCGCCGGATCGGTGGGCACGTGCCGCGTCGACAGCATCGCGTCCTCGGCCTCGAAGTGAAAGGTCAGCAGGATTCCCGTCACCGCCTGGACAAGCCAGATCGCAGCGGCGGCAAGCCCCAGCCAGCGGTGCAATTTCACTAGGGTCCGGCGTGTCGTTCCGCTGGCCGGCAAAATATCGGTCATCCCTGGTCTTTCTTTTGAGGCTCTAAAGAAGCGCCGGGCGCAGCGGACGCAAGCCGGAAAGCTGCCCGGTCTCGTCGAGGCTTGCGAAAGCGATAGCCGACCCCGCAGGTGCCCGCATCGGGCGGTGGCGTCGTCGCCGATACCCGGGGCAGCCCCGCTGCAACCGCCGTGCCGCTGGTGCCGAGGCTCGCAAGCCAACCCTGCGCAATCAGATATGCATAGGCCGACACCACCGTTTTCCGGTTGAGGCCCAGGGTCTCCGCCAAATAGCGGCTGCTCGGCAGCCAGGCGCCCGGCATCAGCCGTCCGGCCTCGATGTCGTGGATGATCGCGCTCGCGATCTGGCAATGGAGCGCCTCGCGACGCCTGCGGTCGATGCGGTCGCGCAGGCCGACGTGCCAGTTTTGCAGCATTGCTTCCTCCGCCCGCTGTGCCGAGCGGCCACTATCCGGTGCGCGGCGGGACCGCGAAAGCGACGCGACGGGTAAGGCCGGTCAATATTGGGGAAGGGGCGCCGCGGGGGCGGCAAAGGCTTACCCGTCTTCGCCCGCGACTACCCCGGATTTGGATTCGATCCGCAGACGGCTTGCTGGTCATATCGTCGAAGCGCCGCGCCGCTTCGCACGCGCAAATTGATGTCCATCGAAAGCCGGACCTGCAACAAGGTCCATCCAGCGTCCTCGGGAGTGAACATGTCGAAACCTGCCGTCTCCGCCGCTCTCGCCCTCGCGCTGGCCCTGTCCGCCGGCACCGCCGCCGCCCGCGACAAGGCGCCGGCCGACCTGATCCTGACCAATGCACGGGTCTACACGGTCGAGGACAAGCAGCCCTGGGCGGAGGCCGTGGCGATCCGGGACGGCAAGATCGTTGCGGTCGGCAGCATCGCCGCGGTCGGCAAGCTGCGCGGCGCGGCGACGCGCACCGTCGACCTTGGCGGCAAGCTGGTCCTGCCCGCCTTCGGCGACGCGCATGTCCATCCGCTGTTCGGCGCGCTCAGCCGCTCGCGCTGTCCGCTCCAGGACGGCAAGACGATCGCCGATTATCAGGCGCTGATCGCCAAATGCGTCGCGGCGGTGCCGGGCGACGGGGCGATCTATGGCATCGGCTGGAGCGACGCGCTGTTTCCACCGAGCGGCATTCCGAACAAGGCCCTGCTCGACGCGGTGTCGACGACACGCCCGCTGATCTTCGAATCGACGGGCGGCCATACCTATTGGCTCAATTCGAAAGCGCTCGCGGTCGCCGGGATCACCCGCGATACCAAGGATCCGGCAAACGGGACGATCGACCGCGACCCCGCCACCGGCGAACCCGTCGGCAGCCTCCAGGAAGCGGCGATGGATCTGGTCAAACATATGATCCCGCCGCCGTCGGCGGCCGAAATCCAGAATTCGATCCTTTATGTCGCCGACCATTTCAACAGCCTCGGCATCGTCAGCTGGAACGACGCCGGGGTCGAATATGATGCCGATGGCGGCAGCGCGATGGTCGACGCCTATAAGGCGGTGCTCGACGCGGGGAAACTGACCAGCCATGTCGCGGTGTCGCTCAAGTGGAAGAATGAACAGGGCATGGAACAATTGCCCGGCCTGCTGCGCGCCGCCGAGCGCGCGAACCGCCTCGGCATTTCAACGCATACGGTCAAATTCTACGTCGACGGCGTGATCCCGCAAAAGACCGCCTTCATGCTCGCGCCCTATGAGAATAGCGGCGACGAGCGCGGCACGCCGCAGATCGCGCCCGACCTCCTGAAACAGGCGGTCACCGCCGTCGATGGCAAGGGCATGCACGCCTTCCTCCACGCGATCGGCGACGGCGGGGTGCATATCTCGCTCGACGCGATCGAGGCGGCGCGCAAGGCGAACGGCGCCAGGCCGACGCACCATATGATCACCCATATGAATGTCGTCGATCCCGCCGACCAGCCGCGCTTCGGCAAGCTGTCGACCTTCGCGCAGTTCCAGCCGACCTGGGCGTCCTGGTACGACTATATGGAGCTGACCGTGGCCGCGATCGGGCCGAAGCGCGCGACCTATATCTACCCCGCCGGCAGCATCGTCCGCGCCGGCGGCAAGCTCGCTTATGGGGCCGACTGGCCGGTCGGCGGCGCCAACCCGCTCGAAGGCATCGAGGTCGCGATGACCCGCCGCACCGCGGGCGACCCGAACGCCAAACCGCTTCTGCCTGACGAAGGCGTCAGCCTGAAGGAAGCCATCGCCAGCCACACGATCAACGTCGCTTATGTCAACGGCTTCGACGCCGTCACGGGTTCGATCAAGACCGGCAAGAGCGCCGACCTCGTCGTGCTCGACAAGGACATCTTCAACCTGCCGACCTATGAAATCTCGAAGACGAAGGTGCTGGTCACCCTTTTCGAAGGCAAGCCGGTGTTCGGCGACTGGAACGACGCGGCAAGTCCCGCCGCCCGCTAGGGCGGGACCGCGCGGTCAGGGCCAGCGCATCGCCGCGCGCATCACCGCGGTGATCGACCGGTGCGGCACGCTGATGTGCGTTTCGCCATCGAGCATCAGCAGTTCGCTGCGCAATCCCACCCCCGATAACGGTGCCAGGCGTGCCGCCAGCGCGGCGGTGTCCGGCGCGATCGAGGCGTCGCTTTCGAGCGCCCCGGCGATGAGCAACAGACGCGTGCGCCGCGCCCATGCGCCATCCTTGCCCACCCGCGCTCGCCAGGCAGCTTCTTCGGTGAGGATCGCCTGATCGTCCCACCAGATCGACGGGCTCGCGGCGACGATTGTGTCGAAGGCGCCGGGGTGGGTGTAGAAGAGGTGGAGCGCGAACAGCCCGCCCAGCGAATGGCCGAACAGCGCCTGGCGCCCGGGATGGACGGCAAAGCGCCGTTCGATCGCGGGTTTGAGTTCGCCGAGCAGGAAGGCGCGAAACGCGTCGCGACCGCCCGATGGATAGGCCGCGTACAGCTGCTTCAGCGCCGGGGTTGCGATCGGCGCGGTGAAGTCCTGCATCCGGCGCGGATCGTAAATCTGGTCGCCGGGATGGCCCACCCCGACGACGATCATCTTGTCGAGTCCGCGGCCCCCGAAGCCCTGAACGCGCCGCGTCTCGGCGAAGCCCGCGAACATCGCATTGCCGTCGAGGACATAGAGGACCGGATAGCCGCCCTCGGGCGCCGGGCCCGCCGGACGCGAGACGAAGATGCGGTAGGTCCGGCCGGTGGCCGAGACCATGTCCCATGTCTCGGTTTCGGGCATCGCATAGGACGCGGCCGGCGGCAGCGCGGCGGTGACGGATGCGGAGGAAAGCGCGAGCGCGAGACCGGCGGCGATGGCTTTCATGTCTGTCCTCCTTCGGGCCGCCGGGCGTTCAGCGGCGCAGGCGCAGCACCGCGAGATAGGCCCCTGCGGCGAGGATGGTGGCGTCGAGCGCGGGAACCGTCGTCAGCGACCAGCCGAAATGCATCGCGGGAAGGGTGACGACGAGACTGCCGAGCCATACGCCGATCGCCTCCCAGCGCACTGTTACCGACGCGACGTCGTCGCGGTCGCGAAAGGTCAGGAAGGCATCGATGACATAGATCGCCGCGATCGGCGGGATGATCAGGCCGAGCGCGATCAGGAAGGGAATGAAGCTGTTGATGATGCCGAGGAGCGCAAAAAGACATCCGATCGCGCCGCCGATGACGATGATCGTGCCTTGCCTGAGCCGCGGAAAGGTCGCCGCCATCGACAGTCCGGCCGAATAGAGGTTGAGCGCGTTGATCGTCCACACCGACAGCACGAGCATCGCGAGCGCCGGGATGCCGAAGCCCATCGCGACGACGAGCTGCATGATGTCGGTCTGCCCGGTGGCGAGGGCGATCAGCGCCGAGACGAGCATGATCACCGGCGCGCAGAAGGGGAAGGAGAGCAGCATCCCCGTCACCGCGCCGCGCTCGGTGCGGATGAAGCGCGACAGGTCGGGCATCGCCGCGACGGTCAGCAGGTTGCCGCCGACGAGCGACGAAAGCGCGATGCCGAAACTCATCGGAACCGGCGGCCGTGCGACGGGGCCGAGATCGGGAGCCGAATTGCTGCCGAGCGCCGAGACGCAGACCGCGATCAGGATCACCCCGACAAAGGGCACCGCGATCATCGCCAGCCGGTCGAGGGTGCGAAAGCCCCAGATCGTCGACAGGGTGATGATGATGCTCCCGGCGACGACGAAGAGGTTGAAATTGCCGGGGATACCGTATCCCTGCCGCACGGCTGCGACCATCGCGTCGCCGAAGAACGACACATTGACCCCGAACCAGCAGAAATGGACGATCGCGATGACGATATTGACGAGCGCGGCGCCCCAGATGCCGAACGAGCGCTGGACGAGCACATAGGTGGTGAGGCGGGTGCGCACGCTGACCACCGAGGTCAGGCACGCGCCGGCGCACAGGATCAGCCCGGCGAGCAGCGAAGCCAGCACCGCCTGGTGCAGTCCGAGCGCCATGCCGGCCTGGGCGTTGTTGAGGAATCCCGGCAACGAAAAGGTGAAGCTCGCAATGATCAGCGCGACGCGCCAGCCAGGGACCGTCAGCTCTTCGGGCAGGCGCCCGCTCGCATAGTTCCCGCCTGCCTCTGCGCTCATGCCGTCTCCGTCTCGTTCAACTGTTCCACCGGGGCAAAGTCATGGCCCATACCGAAGGCGCGCGGCCCTACAAAGGACAGCGCATGGTCGTCGCGCAAAATGTCTGGCGCAGCTGCGGCGATCACCTTGACCCGCTGTCCATATTTGAGCTTCTCGGTGGTGATCGTGTCGGCCGTGTCGCGGTCCATCACCGTAATGATGTCGGGGACCATCGCCAGAATTTTTCCGCCGCTTGTCGCGACGAGATTCTCGTTCTGGAACGTGATTTCCATCCGCCCGCTCGCCGCGAAGCCGTCGATCGTCACCTTGCCGACCGAAAAGCCGCCGCGCGTCTCGCGCTCGACATCGACGATCTTGCCGTCGAACAGCGTCAGGCAATGCGGGTAGAGCCCGGTCGCCTCCAGCGCCCCTGCCAGCGCATCGAAGGGATCGGCGCCGGCCGCCCGCGCCTCGCGGATCGCGCGACCGATGGCGATCGCCGCGCTGATGCTGCCGGGTATCGCATGCGCCTTGGCTTCGGCGCCGCTGAGCGGATATTCGACCATATGCGCGATCCCGCCGAGCGATACCGCCAGCGCGCGCGCGATGCGTTCGTGGGTGACATTGTCCCCGGTCTCGATGACGCTCAGCGAACCGTCGGCGGCGGTCAACACCGACGGGCAGGCGGACAGGCCGCGGATGTTGAAGATCGCCATCTGCGATTCGGGAAAGGCGCGCCCCATGCCGTCGCAATCGACCACCGGAATGCCGAGTTCGGCCGCCGCGATGAAGGGCGCGAGGCCGTTGCCCCCCCCGATCTCGATCGGCAGCACGGCATCGATACGCCGCCCCATGATCTCTTCGAGCCGGCGCAGTCCGGCCACCGCTTCGCCGCCGTTGGGCAGCTTTTCGACCGATACGGTCGGCGCGCCGATCCATCCGCAGGGCGCGAGCAGCGCGTCGTCGGCAACCTCGGCGAGCGGCACGAGGTCGAAGCCGCCGCAACGGGCCAGCGCCGCCTCGGCAAGCAACAGGCTGTAATAGGGGTCGCCGCCGCCGCCCGAACCCAGAAAGGCGGCGCCGCCGGCCAGATCGACGAGTTGTGCCGCGCGTTCAATGCGCATGACGCGCCTCCGCGACCGGCAGGGCGACGGCGCCCGCTTCGTCGGCGAGGCTGCCGACCGCCTTCATCCGCAGCTGCGCCGAACGGCCGGGCAGGTAAGACAGAAACACCTCGTCCATATCGACAATCTCTACGCTTTCGGGGGTGGCGCCGGCGGCGGTGACGCGCGCGAGCAGGTCCGCGCGCATCGCCTCGATCGCGGCGGCGCGGGGTTCGGCGTCATAATCGACGATGCGCTCGGCCTGCGCGCCGACCTGCGCGATCGCGGCGCCGACGGCATTGGCGACCGCGGCATGGTCGGGACGGACGACGCGCGCTGCGCCCTTGAGGTCGTCGTCGATCAGGAAATGGCCGCCGCCGACCGCGATGATCGTCGCGTCGCCGGGCTGGGTCTTCATCCGGTCGATCCCGTCGGCCAGCATCGCCGCCATCTTGTCGAGGATTGCCCTATGGAGCGCGGGGGTGAGCGCGGGAATCCGGCTCGCGTTGCCGAAACTCGCCTTGCCGGCCGCGACGGCGATGTCGCTGGTGGTCAGCGTCGCCCCCCCGAACAGCCAGGCATCCTCGGTCAGACGGAAGCCGACCGAGTCCGGGCCGATGGTGACATCGTCCGTCGCTGCTCCCGCTGCGGGCAGATGAATCCGCGTGCCGCCGCCCAGTCCGATCGCGAGGATGTCGGGCATGCGGAAATTGGTGCGGACCCCGCCGATGTCGACCGCGATCGAGGATTCGCGCGGATAGCCGCCCGCGAGCACCCCGATGTCGCAGGTCGTGCCGCCGACATCCATCACGATGCCATTGTCGACGCCGGTTAAGAAGGCGGCGCCGCGCATGCTGTTCGTCGGGCCCGACCCGATGGTCAGCACCGGGTAGCGTGCGGCATCGGCGGCTGAAATCAGCGTCCCGTCGTTCTGCGAAATATAGAGCGGTGCGGCGATGCCGAGGTCCGCGAGCGCACGTTCGAGCGAGGCTACGACATGCCGGGCGAGGCTGGCAAGCGCGGCGTTCAGGATCGTCCCGTTTTCGCGCTCGATCAGGCCCAGCCGGCCGATATTGTGCGACAGGCTGATATTCGCGTCGGGACAGGTGTCGGCGACGATCGCCCCCGCGCGGTCTTCCATCGCGGCATTGATCGGCGCGAAGGCGCAGCTGATCGCGATGCTGTCGATGCCCCGGTCGCGGCAGTCGCGTGCGGCGGCGCGGACGGCGGCTTCGTCGAGCGGCGCGATTTCGCGTCCGTCGACCTCGTAACCGCCGGGAAGCAGGAAGATGCTCCCGCCGAGCTGGCCCGCAAGCGCCTCGGGCCAGCCGGTGAGCGGCGGCAGCGCTTCGCCCGACGGGCTGGCGAGCCGGATGATGCCGACGCGGTCGAGGCGCTCGCGTTCGACCAGCGCGTTGGTGAAATGGGTGGTGCCGACCATCACCGCGCTCACATCGGCGGCGGGAACGCCCGCGTCGGCGAGGATGGCGCGGATCGCGGCGGTCACGCCCGAACTGACATCGGCGCTGGTCGGCTGCTTGGTCGATGCGACCACGCGGCGGCCCGCGATCAGGACCGCGTCGGTGTTGGTTCCCCCGACATCGACACCAATTCGCACTGACGCATCCTCCCGCAACCTCTTGCGGGGCCGATTACACTGGAGGGCATGGGGGCGCGCAACGCGTAAAACGGGTGCTTCGGGGCCGCGAACGGGTAAGCGCTTCGGCGAAGACGGGTAAGGCTTTACGGGCGGTTGTCAGGCCTGTCATCGATCCGTAACCTGCCGGTCCGGAAACCGACGACGATGCGTGCGAGGTTATACCGAATGCAGGACTTGATAGCCGCCAAGTTCGACCCGCCGATGTGGATGGGCGACCAGATCCGCCGGGACGCGCTCCTCGGCAGGCTGCAGGGCGTCCTGCGTCACCGCCTGACCCTCGTTCATGCCCCCGCCGGTTATGGCAAGACCAGCCTGCTGTCGCAGTGGCGCGACAGCATCGACGCGGGGACGGCGCATGTCGCCTGGCTCACGCTCGATCGCGACGACCGCGACCTCAAGCGTTTCGTCAAATATCTGCTTCTCGCGCTTCGGCAGGATCGCGGCGACGGCGAGGCCAGGGGCGCGCCGAGCGACATCCCGCCGCGCGCGGCGCTGTCGGCGATCGTCAATGAACTCGGCGATGCGGCGGTCCCGGTGGTGTTGATCCTCGACGACCTGCACCATGCTTTCAGCGAACCCGTCGGCCAGTTCCTCGAATCGCTGGTCCGCCTCGCGCCGCCCGATTGCCATTTCCTCTTCTCCTCGCGCGACTATCCCTGGGTCGGCCAATCGATCCTTGCTGCCGAGGAACAGTTGCTCGAAATCGGTCCGGCCGACCTGCGTTTTTCGGCGCAGGAAACCGAATGCCTGCTGACGCGGACCGACCGGCCGCTCGAAACGCTCGACATCGACACGCTGCTCGACCGGACCGAGGGGTGGCCGATCGCGGTCCAGCTCGCCTCGCTGTCGATCAAGCGCGGGATGGGCGCCGAGCGCGTCATCGACGAATATTGCGGCACCAGCAGCGACCTTGCGCGCTACCTGTCCGAACAGGTGCTGATGACGCTGCCGCAGGAAACGCGCGATATTGTGGCGCGCACCGCGCTGGTCGACCGGCTGACCGGCGAAATGGTTGACCTGCTGTGCGACCGGCAGGATGGTTGGATGGTGCTCGAACGGCTGGAGCAGCAGGGCGTGTTCCTGTCGCCGGTGAGCTGGGAACGGCGCGAATATCGCTATCACCAGCTGTTCGCCGAATATCTGCGCGATCGCTTCGAGCGTTCGGACCGCGCGCAATTCGCCGCGCTCCAGCGGCGGATCGCGAGCTGGCTCGCCGAGCGCGGACAGGTCGCCGAGGCGATCGACCATGCCATATTGTCGGGCGACGACCTGCTCATGGCCGCGATCCTCGAGAACGCCGGCGGCTGGCGCCTGATCCCGCAGGGGTTGCAGGGCGTCGTCGTGCGCGGCCTCGCCAAGCTGCCGGTCGCGCTGATCCGGGCGCGGCCGCGGCTCGCGCTCGCGCAGGTCTATCTGCAGATCAAGCTCGGCGAACTCGGCTCCGCCCGCGCCGAATTCGACCGCTTTCTGACGCAGGTCGAGGGCGCCGATCTGTCGGTCGACCTCCGGACCGAGGTTCGCGTCGTCGGCGACACGCTTACCGATTACGAAAACCAGCCGGTGACCTTCGACGACCTGCTCGCGCGCGAAGCGCTGCTGCGCAAGCTTCCCGCGAACGACCATCTGGTGCTCGCCAACATCAGCGAGACGCTGGGCGCCAAATATTTCGAGGGCGGCTGGCTCGAGCGCGCGCTGCAGCCGACGCTCGCGGCGCGCGATCATTATCTGGCGATCGGGTCGCTCTACAGCGATCTCTTCACCCGCTTCCTCGAAGCGCGCATCAAGCGCGCGCAGGGGCGTTCGCGCGAGGCGGAGGCGATCCTGCAATCGGCCTGCGCCGACATCACCGCCAATTATGGCGACCGGTCCGACCTCGCCGCCAATTGCGCGGCCTTCAAGGCCGAACTGCTGTTCGAACAGGATCTGGTCGCCGAGGCGCGCGAGCTGCTGGTCTGGGCGCTGCCGCACATGGAACAGTCGGACGGCTGGGTCGATGTCTATGCCGCCGCCTATCTGACCGAGGCGCGGGCGCTCGCCGGCGAAGGCGCGTTCGAGGAAGCGTGCGACATCATCGCCCGCGCGCGGCGCGTCGCGGCGCGGCGGCGGCTGCGCCAGCTCGAAATGCTCGCCGACATTTGCAGCATCGAACTGCAGATCTCGCAGGGCGCGCCGACGCATGCCGTGCTCGCCGCGGCGGCGGTCGTCGGGCTCGATCCGATGGCCGACATGATGCACGAACAATCGCCGCCCTATCGGCCGGTCGCGATAGCCGCCAGCCTGTGCCGGACCCGGCTGCGGCTGTTGATCGGCGAGGTCGAGCCGGCACTCGAGGAGCTTCGCAAACTTCGCGAATGGGCCGAACAGCATGGCGCGGGGCGCCTGCTGGTCGACGTCAACATCCTCGCCGCCGCCGGCCTCCGCATGCGGGGCGATACCGCATCGTCGCGCGCCTGTTTCGACGAGGCGGTCGGGATCGCGATGTTCCAGAACATCGTCCGTCCCTTTGTCGAGGCGCGGCAGTTCGTCCAGGCCTGCCTCGACGACGCGCTCGAAACCGACGGACAGGTCGACAGGTTCCGGGCGCAGTTCATGAAGTCGCTCGCGAAGTCGCTGGCCGTCTATCGCAACAATGTCACGGTGCTCGGCGTGTTCAGCGAAGCCGAGGCCGAGGTGCTGCTTTATCTGAGCCAGGGCCATTCGAACAAGGAAATCGCCCGGCTGATCGGCATGTCGCCCGACACGGTGAAATACCGGCTGAAGTCGGTGTTCCGCAAGATCGGCGTCAGCAAGCGCCGTGATGCGGTGCGCATTTCCGCCGAGCGAGGCCTCATCCCCGCCGGGATGTAACAGCGAGCCGCCCTTTTGTTCCTGGTCAAGCCGCGGCGCGTCGCCGCGGCGCCTTACCCGTTTCGCCTTGTTGACATTTATCTCTATATAGGGACAAATATGTCCAGTATAAGAAATATGATGGAAGAGGGTGATGGGCGAATTCCGATTTGATCGTTTGTTCATCGGCGGCGCGTGGGTCGCGCCGATTGATGGCGGGGTGCGTCCCAGCATCGATCCTTCGACGGGCGAACCATGGGGCGACGTCGCCTATGGCGGACGCGCCGACATCGACCGTGCGGTGGCGGCGGCGAAGGCGGCGTTCGAAGGGCCGTGGCGCAAGATGCCGCCGTGGGAACGCGCCGCGCTGCTGCGCAGATTCGCCGATCTCTACGCGACGCAGGTCGATGCGCTCGCCGAAATCGAGACACGCGACAATGGCCGCGCGGTGCGCGAATCGCGCGGCGACATCGGGCTGCATGCGCAATATTATCACTGGTTCTCCTCGCTCGCCGACAAGCTCGGCGGGCGGACGATCCCGATGGACGACAGCGTCCATGCCTTTACCACCCGCCATCCGGTCGGCGTCGTCGGCGCGATCACGCCGTGGAACGTGCCGATGATGGCGGCGGCGTGGAAGCTCGGCGCGGCACTCGCGGCGGGCTGCACCGTGGTCCTGAAACCCGCCGAACAGACCCCGGCCTCGTCGCTGGCGCTCGCGAAACTGTTCGAGGACGCGGGCTTTCCGCCGGGCGTGGTCAATGTCGTGCCCGGCGACGGTCCGGTCGCCGGCGCGCGGCTGGTCGAACATCCCGACGTCGCCAAGATCAGCTTCACCGGCGAAGGCACGACCGCCAAGACGATATTGAAGGCGGGTGCCGACACGCTGACCCGCTGTACCTTCGAACTCGGCGGCAAGGCGCCGCACATCATCTTCGCCGACGCCGACATCGACAATGCGCTCAACGCCGCGACGGGGTCGGCATGGGCGCTGTGCGGGCAGAGTTGCGCGCTCGGCAGCCGCGTGCTGGTCGAGCGGCCGGTCTATGACCGCGTCGTCGAGGCGTTTCGTGATCGCGCGGCGCGGGTGCGGGTTGGCATGCCGCTCGACCCCGCGACCCACATGGGACCGCAGGCGCACCGCGAGCAGCTCGACAAGACCCTGTCCTATGTCGCGATCGGACAGGCCGAGGGCGCCGAGCTCGTGGCCGGCGGCGCGCGGATCGAGCGTGACGGCCTCGCCAAGGGTTTTTTCGTCGAGCCGACCGTCTTCGCCGGGGTCGCCGCCGACATGCGGATCGCGCAGGAAGAGATTTTCGGGCCGGTCGCGGCGCTCATCCCCTTCGACGGCGAAGAGGAGGCGATCGGAATCGCCAATTCGACGCCCTATGGTCTCGCCGCCGGCCTGTGGTCGGGCGATACCGGCCGCGCCCACCGCGTCGCGGCGCGGATCGAGGCGGGCATGGTGTGGGTCAACACCTATCGCTACATCCGCTGGTCGACCCCCTATGGCGGGGTCAAGGCCAGCGGCTGGGGCCGCGAAAACGGCATCGAGGGGCTCGATCCCTTCCTCGAAACCAAGACCACGATCATTTCTACCACCGGCAAATTCGCCGATCCCTTCGCCGCGTAAGGAAGACATCATGCGCCTCAAAGGCAAACTCGCCATCGTCACCGCCGCCGCATCGGGCATGGGCCGCGCCGGGGTCGAGCGTTTCGTGCGCGAAGGCGCGCGCGTCGCCGCGATCGACATCAGCCCCGACGCGCTCGATGCGCTCGTCGCCGATTTCGGCGCCGACAGGGTGACCGGCATCGTCGCCGACCTGTCGACGCCCGCGGGCGCGACGGGCAGCATCGACGAAGCGGTCGCGGCGCTCGGCGGCGCTGACATATTGTGGGCGCACGCCGGCATGCCCGGACCGGCATCGGTCGAAAATCTCGACATGGCCGCCTATGACAAGGCGATCGCGCTCAACGTCACCGCGGCGGCGCTCGGCGCCGGACAGGTCGCGCCGCATATGCGCCAGCGCGGCGGCGGCGCGATCGTCTTCACCGCATCGGTGTCGGGGCTCGTCGGCTCGATGATGAGCCCGATCTATTCGGCCGCCAAATGGGGCGTCGTCGGGCTGACCAAAAGCCTCGCGCTCGCGCTGGCTGGCGACAAGATCCGCGTCAACGTCGTCTGCCCCGGCCTCGCCGATACGCCGATGAAGATCGGCTTCACCGGGCGCAGCGGCGACCCGGCGGAGGCGGCGGCGAACGAGGCGAAGCTGATGGCCAATGTGCCGATGGGGCGGCTCGTTCAGGCGGGCGAGGTCGCCGATGCGGTGCTGTGGATGGTGTCGGACGAGGCGAGTTTCGTCACCGGCGTCGCGCTGCCCGTCGACGGCGGCTTCACGGCGCGTTGACGATGGGCGCGCACCCGGAAATGCTGACGGCTTTTCGGGGCGCCGCACTTCGGCCATATGGGATGTCACGACCCTTTTCAGGCGAATATCATCATGATCGTGCGGCAGGCCGCGAATGTGCTCGAAATCCTCGAATATTTCGCGAAACGGCTGCGGCCCGCGACCGCCGCCGAAATGGCGGAGGACCTCGGCTGGCCGCGGTCGAGCACCTTCAAGCTCGTCGCGACGCTGGCATCGAAGGGCTATCTCTACGAACCGCGCGGGCGCGGCGGCTATTACCCCAGCCCGCGCTGGCTGGTGCTGGCCGAGGCGGTGACGCAGGCCGAACCGCTGCCCGATCGGGTCCAGCGGCTGGCGCGCGACCTGATGCAGGCGACGGGCGAGACGGTCGCCATCGCCGCGCCGGCAGGAACCTTCGCGACCTTCGTCGACGTCGCCGAATCGCCGCAGCCGGTGCGCTATTTTGCTCAGGTCGGCGATCGGGTGCCGATCCACGCGACCTCGGTGGGGCGTGCGCTGCTGGCGCAGATGTCCCGCGACGAGCGCGAGCGGCTCTACCGCAAGATCGATTTCGTCCGCTATTCGCCGACCACCCCCGTGAGTGCGGCGGCGGTAGAGGCGCGGCTCGACGAGGCCGTGGCGCTCGGCTGGCATCAGAGCAACACCGAATATACCCCCGATCTCGCCGGCATCGCGCTGCCGCTGCCCGGCGGCGATCGGCTGTTGTCGGTGGTCGTGGTCGGACCGGTGTCGCGCTGTCTCGAGCGGCGGCCCGAGATGGCGGCGATCGCCGCCAAACATCTCGCCCGGCTGAAATAACGCACAATCCGGAACAACGAAGGACCGGCGCGGCCGCTCGGCACGCGACCGGCGGGAGAGTCACGCCATGAATCAGGACCCCAGGGCGACGATCGCCGCGGCGCCGATGCGCACGCTCCAGATCGTCGTCGTCGCACTGTGTATCGCGCTCAACGCGCTCGACGGCTTCGATGTGCTCGCGATCAGCTTCGCCGCACCGGGGATCGCGGACGAATGGGGGGTCGACAAAGCCACCCTCGGCATCGTGTTGTCGATGGAATTGCTTGGCATGGCGGCGGGATCGGTGCTGATCGGCAATGTCGCCGACCGCGTCGGGCGGCGTCCGACGATCCTCTGCTGCCTCGTCGTCATGGCGCTCGGCATGTATGCCGCGATGCATGCGCAAGGGGTGACGAGCCTGTCGGCCGTGCGCTTCCTAACCGGCATCGGCATCGGCGGCATGCTGTCGTCGACCAGTGCGATGGTCGCGGAATTCTCGAACGATACGCGGCGTGGACTCAATGTCGCGCTCAACATCGCGGGCTATTCGACCGGGGCGATCCTCGGCGGGCTGCTGGCGTCGCGCCTGCTAGCGGAAACGGGCGACTGGCGATCGGTCTTCATGCTCGGCGCGATCGCGTCGGCGGCGATGATCCCGCTCGCCTATTTCTTCCTGCCCGAATCGATCGAATCGCTGATCGCAAGGCGTCCGGCGGGGGCGATCGACGGCGTGAACCGTACGCTGGTCCGTATCGGCCATGCCCCGGTAGAGGCACTGCCGCCGCCGCCCGCCCAGGCGCTCAAACCCTCGATCGCGACGCTGTTCGGATCGGGATTCGCGCGGATCACCATCCTGCTGACGGTTGCCTATTTCGCCCAGATTCTCTTCTTCTATTATATCCAGAAATGGGTGCCCAAGATCGTCGTCGACATGGGCTTCGATGCCGCTCAGGCGGGCGGCGTGCTGGTCGCTGCGAATGTCGGCAATCTGGCCGGGGCCGTCCTGATCGGACTCGCCAGCCAGCGTTTCGCGCTCCGTCCGCTGGTGGCGGGGGCGATGCTCGCAGGGTTCGTGGCGATCGGCCTGTTCGGCGTGGCGGGCGCCGACCTGACGCGGCTGTCGATCACCGTCGCGATCGCCGCCTTCTTCATCAACGCGGGTGTCGTCGGCATGTACCCGCTGCTCGCACAGGCCTATCCCGCCGCCTTGCGCGCGAGCGGGACGGGTTTCGTGATCGGCATTGGTCGCGGCGGGTCGGCGCTGGGACCGGTCGTCGCGGGCGCGCTCTTCGCCAGCGGAGGCAGCCTGCTCCTCGTTTCGCTGGTGATGGGGCTGGGTGGTCTGGTCGCCGCGACGATGATCCTGTTGCTGCCGCGCGAAACTTCGGCAAACATCGGTTAGCGGGTGACTTTGGGGGGGCAGAATGGCGGAGCTAGGCAAGAGCGGCACATGGCGCGGCATCATCGTCGGGCTGATCCTGCTCGCGCTGTGGACGCTGCGCCCCTTTGGCGTCGATGCGCCCTCCTCGGTGTCGACGCCCTTCGACGCCGACCGCGCGGTCGCGCGCCTGACCACGATCCTCGGCGACGAGCGCGCGCATCCGACCGACAGCGACGCCAATGACGCGGTCGAGGCGCGGCTGCTCGCCGAAATCCGCAAGGAAGGATTCTCCCCGCAGATCGACGAGCGCTTCCACTGCAACGACATTCGCGAGGGCGCGGCGATCTGCGCCCGCCCGCGCAACATCGCCTTCTGGGTGACGCCGCCCGGCGACGACGCGGTGATGATCGCCGCCCATTATGACTCGGTCCCCGCCGGGCCGGGCGCCGCCGACGACGGTATCGGCGTCGCGGTCGCGCTGGAGATTGCCCACCAACTCAAGAGGCGGACGCTGACACGGCCCGTGCTCGTCGTGCTGACCGATGCCGAGGAAGCGGGCCTCGTCGGCGCCGCCGCCTTTGCCGCGCATGATCCGCTGGCGAAGCGCGTCGGCGCGGTGGTCAATATGGAGGCGCGGGGCACGACCGGCGGCGTCAACATGTTCCAGACGAGCGGCCCGAACGCGCGCGACGCTGCGGCGTTCGGCGGCAGTCCGCTCCCCTCGGCCAATTCGCTCGCGACCGATTTCTACGAACTGCTGCCCAACGATACCGACCTCACGATGCTGCTGCCGCTCGGCGTCGATGCCGGCAATTATTCGATCATCGGTGGCGGCAAGCGTTACCACACCCCGCTCGACAATCTCGCGCATCTCGACCGCAATTCGGTACGCCATATGGGCGCGACGACGCTGTCGGCGGTCGAGCGTTTTGCGTCCGAGCGCGGGGAGGGCGCCGAGGGCCAACGTGTGTACACCGACGTTGCGCGGGAATTTTTGCTCGAACTGCCGCAGATCGTCGCGGTGGTCGTCGTGGGGCTGGGGCTGATCGCGGCGATTGTCCTTTACCGGCGCGGCGGCCCATCGCGCCGCGTCCGCAGCGCCTTCATCCCGTTGCTGGCGCTCGTCGCCGGAACGGCTCTCGCGATCGGTGTCGCGATGCTCGTCGCGGCGCTGCGCCCCGAAGCCGCCTTCGGCACCGCCCATCCGATCGTGTTCCGCTTGCTCTATGCTTCGGCGGCGCTGGCGGGCGCCTCCGCCGTGCTGGCCCTGTCGCGCGAGGAGAATCCGGTGCGCGGCACGGCGGCCGCCTGGGGCTGGCTCGCCATCCTCATCCTCGCCGCCTTCGCCTTTGTCCCCGGCCTGACGATCCTCGCCGCCTGGTCGATGCCGTTCGTGATCGCGGCGGCGGCTGCGGCATTCGTCCCGGCGGCGCGGCGCGCGGTGCCGTGGTTGCTCGTCGGCGCGGCGATCGTCTATCTGCTTATCGCGCTGCCGCTCGGCGGCGGGCTGGAGGAAGGGCTGTTCGTCGAACATGCCGCTCCCGCGACGCTGCTGCTGGTCTTCCTGTTCCTCTTTTTTCTCCCCGGTGCGGGCCGGGCGGCGCGCCCGGCACCAGCGATCTTTGCGGCCATCATGCTGGGCGCGTTCGTCGCCGCCCTCATGGTCCCGGCCTATACGCGCGAGGCGCCGCGCCACCTGACGATCGTCCACGAGGATGATGCCGGAAAGGCGGCCTTCCTGATCGACGACAATGGACCGGTCCCGGCGGCCATCGCCGCGCGGGCGAAGTTCGCGGCGAAACCCGACGACAAGGGCTATTGGCGCGCCCCCGCGCCCGCGATCGCCGACGATGGCAGCATCGAAATCCTTTCCTATACCGTCGCCGGCAACCGCCGCACCATCCGCCTCGCCCTGGTCGCACCCTCGGCCGACCGGCAGGAACTGCTGATCGAGGATGGCGATGCGATGCGGAACATCCGCGTCAACGGCGCACGCCCGGCGATCCGGGGCAAACCGGTCTATATCGGTTGCACCGGGCGCACCTGCCGCCGGCTCGAAGTCACATTCGAGCTGGCGGCCAAGGCGAAGCTGCCCGAGATCAGCTGGCGGCGAACGCGCTATGGGCTGGACGCGGCCGGTCGGACGCTGGCGGCGAAGCGCCCGGCGACCGCGCAGCCGGTGCATGTCGGCGACCGCCAGGTCTGGATCCGTCCACTGCGGCTGCCCGCAGTTCTGGCGAACTAGGCCGACCGGTCGATATAGGTCAGGAAGACCTTGAGATTGTTCTTCGCGTCGCTGTTGGCGATGCCGCGCCAGCTGTCGAGCGGCGCGAAGACATGGTCGCCCGCCGTGACCGGAAAGGCTTCGCCGTCGACGGTCATCGTCCCCCGCCCCGATACGATATAGTAATATTCCTCATAGGGCCCGAGCGCCGGATCGCTGAGATTGTGCAAATGCACCCCCTCGCTGGCGCCGGGTGGAATGTCATAGATCATGAAGTGCGCGGGCGCCGATGCCCCGCCGAAATCAAACAGGCGAACGCCGAGTTCGCCCAGCCCTTCGTGCACCGCCTTGAATTTGTTGAAGCCCTCCGATGCGCGTTCGAGCCTGAATCGGGATGAGCCGGCGGCGGCAGCGGCCGGTGCGACCACCGCGCCCATGGCGGCAACGGCGAGAAGCGCGCGGCGGCTGATATCGTCCATTGTCTTTGCCTTTCCGCCAAGGTTCGCAACCGGGGGTCCCGCGACAATCTAAAGGGGCCGGATTGGACGCGGAACGGCGGCAAACGGGTAATCGCTTCCGATAAGGGTAAGATCGAAGATCGGCCTTACCCGTTTGTCGAATGCGCCACCCGCCTCGGGCCTTGCCGCCGCGCCGGGTGCGAGGCAGGCTGGCGCATCACAAATGGAGGGACCCGATGCTGCGTAGCCTGACTTTTGCCCTGTTCGCGCTCAGCCTCGCCGCGCCGGTCGCGGCGAAGGAAAAGGCCGCCGATCCCGCAGCGGTCGAAATGACCGCGCCGGTGTTCGAGATGTTCCGCCTCGTGCCCGGCAAGACCGAGGAGTTCATCCGCGACATGGCGAAATGGGATCAGGTCAGCATCGCCGGTGGCCAGCTGCCGACCCAGCTGTTCCTCCACGCCGGCGGCGAAGGCTGGGACGTCCTCCTCTACAAACCCGCGCGCCCGAAACCGACGCCCGAACAAGAGGCGGCGATGGCGGCGAAGGCGAAGCAAATGGGCCTGCCGACCGGCGCGCTCTATTATGTCGATGTGCGTGAGAAGATGGCCGACCATGTCCATTTCGAAGGCACCGGGCCGCTGACCGCCGAGCAGTGGGTGGCGCAGATCGACCGCGAACGTGCCGACCGGAAACGCGGCAAATAGCTGGTCCCCCCGGGCTGCACGATCTGGCCGTTGCGGCGGGGTCGCCCGCACAGCACGATGCGCCGATGGCGGAGGACCGATGACTTTTCACCCGACACGCCGCGCCGTGCTCGCCGGCCTGGGGCTCGCCCCGCTCGCGGCCGCCTCGGCGGCTGATGCGCCGCCCGCGACGATCCTGATCCGCAACGTCCAGCTGTTCGACGGCACCGGCAGCGGCCGCCAGCCGCGCAACATACGGATCACCGGCAATCGCATCGACGCGGTGTCGGCGGGCGATATTCCCGTCCCGCCCGGCGCGACGCTGATCGACGGCGCCGGGCAGACGCTGATGCCGGGGCTGACCGACGCGCATTGGCACATGGCGGCGGTCCGCGGCGTCCCGTGGATGGGGTCGGACGACGCCACCCACATCGCGATGATCTTCAAGGATGCCGAATTCCAGCTGATGCGCGGCTTCACCACGGTGCGCGACACCGCGGGCGCGATCTTCGGGATTAAGAACGCGATCGACCGCGGTATCATGCCCGGGCCGCGCTGCTATCCCAGCGGCGCCGCGATCTCGCAGACCTCGGGGCATGGCGATCCCGAACCGGTCGGCGAGCTTCCGACCGCGCTCGGCGGCCAGCCGTCGCCGCGCCAGCAAAAGGGCATGACCGCGGTCGCCAACGGCGTCCCCGAGGTGCTCGCCGCGACGCGCGAACAGCTCAAGCGCGGCGCTTCGCAGATCAAGATCATGGCGGGTGGCGGCGTGACGTCGGATCATGACCCGATCGACACGGTGCAATATACGCTCGAGGAGATGCGCGCGATCGTGCAGGCGGCGACCGACTGGGACACCTATGGCTGCGCCCATGCCTATACCCCGGCGGGGGTGCGCCGCTGCCTCGATGCCGGTGTGATCTCGATCGAGCACGGCCATGCCATCGACGACCCGACCGCGGCGCTGATCGCCGAAAAAGGAGCGTGGCTCTCGATCCAGCCGTTCGAGAATGGCGACAATATCCTCACCGACGAACAACAGGCGAAGGCGGCCGAATCGCTTGGCGGCGCAGGCTGGCAGGCGGGGGTCCGGCTGGCGAAGAAACATGGGGTGAAGGTCGCGTTCGGCACCGACCTCTTTTCACGCACCCGCACCTCGCGCACCGAAAACGCCATGCTCCCGCGCTTCGGGGCGATCTATTCGAATGCCGAGGTGCTGCGCATCGCGACCTCGGGAAATTGCGAGCTCTTCGCGCGCAGCGGCCGCCGCAACCCCTATCGGCAGGCGCCGCTCGGGGTGATCCGCGAGGGCGCCTGGGCCGACATGCTGCTGGTGCGCGGCAATCCGCTCGACGACCTGCGCCTGCTCGAGGATTATGCGCGCAACCTGCTGCTGATCGTCAAGGACGGGGTCATCCACAAGAATCTGATGCCGGCCTGACCGGCCCCCGGTTCAACGCATGGCAAAGGCGAACCGCAGCACGTCGGTCACCGCGCGCGCGGGCACCGTCATATGCCCTTCCTCCTCATAGCGCTTGAACCGCACGCGCAGGCCATGGCCCGACAGGCGATCGAACCGGTCGGCCATCGCGCGCGCCGGTTCGGGATCGTCGTCGATATCGCGTCCGCCGACGATGACCATCACCCGGCTCGTCTTGCCGACCTTGCCCGCCTCCAGTCGGTCGACGAAATCGCGCTCGTCGCGCAGCACCCCCGCGTCGAGTTCGAGCGAAGGGCTGGCGACGACGATCGAATGAAACGCCTGCGGCTTGCTATAGAGCGTATGGAGCGCGAACAGGCCGCCGAACGAATGGCCGAACAGCGCCTGGCGATCGGGATCGATCTTGAACCGGCTGCCGATCTCGGTGCGCAGCTTGCCGGTCAGGAAATCGAGAAACTCGTCGCGGCCGCTTTTGCCCTTGCTGCGGCCCAGCCGCTTTCCGGGCGGCGGGTCGTCCATGACGATGAAATCCTCGTTGCGCTCCTCGGCATAGGGCATGTCGGTCTGATAGCCGACGCCGACGACGATCACCTTGCCGATCGCGTCATATTCCTGGATCCGCCGCGCCTCGGCAAAGCTGGCGAAGCTCGCATTGCCGTCGAGGACATAGAGCACCGGATAGCCGCCTGCTGGCGGTTCGCCCTGACCGGGGTAGGAGACGAAGATACGGTATTTGCGGCCGACGTCCGACGTCATGTCCCACATCTGCGTCGACGGCATCGCGTAAGGCGTCGCGATAGGCTCGGCGGCGGGCTGTGCCGAAACACCCCCCGATCCCGCGACGAGCAACAGCGCCGCGACGCTCGATGCAAAGGCCTTGCCGGTTCTGCTCATCCCTGTCCCCCTCGCTTCAACCATGGACCTTGTGCGCTGCCAGCGCGAAATCGGGTTCCGCCCTGCCGGTGCCGAGCACCAGATCGGCGACATGGCGGCCCACCATCGGTCCGTGCTTGAACCCATGCCCGCTGCCCCCGCCGACGATCCAGCAATTCGCCCATTGCGGATGCCGGTCGATCAGCAAATGGCCGTTGTCGCTATTCTCATACTGGCAAACCCGCTCTTCGGCGAGCGGCCGCTGCGCGAGGGCGGGAAAGCGCCGCGCCAGATAGGCGCGGACATCGGCGAGTGCCGCGTCCGATATCCGGCGGTCGCCGGTGTCGGGATCATATTTTGGGCCATGGCCATCGAGCGCGATCTTGAACCCGCGCGATTCGATGTCGGGAAAGCCATAGTGCAGGTCCTTGCTGCTGACATCGACCCAGGCGGGGAAATGCGGCGCCTCGAAACGGGTGTCGCCCGCGCCGGGTGCGAAGAAAAAGACATCCTGCCGCGTCGGGACGATGCGGCCGCCGACGACCTCGGGGAACAGCTTGGGAAGCCAGGGGCCGCAGGCGAAGACGAAGCGGTCGGCGCTCAATGTCTCCCCGCCGCCGCCGCCAATCGACGCCAGCGTCGATGCGTCCGATCGCGGCGGATCGACCGCGAGTTTGCGATAGGTCCCTCCCGCCGCGATAAATTCCGCGACCAGGTTCTGGACGCTCCGGCGCGCCATCAGCGCCCCCATCGTTGGCTGCATGACGCCCACCGCGATGCCGTCGAAATCGATCTGCGGCCACCGCTGGTCCAACTGGACGCGCGTCAGCTTGTCGATCGGGATGCCGAGGCCGCGTTGCAGCGCGATGCTTTCGTCGATCTTCGCGCCGTCCTCGGGATAGATGTAGAGCGCGCCGGTCGGGTGGAATATCGGCGTTTCATGCCGGCGCGACAGCGCCTGCCATTCGGCGAGCGACGCCCAGGCCCAGCGCGTGTAAAGTTCGTTGCCGGCATATTCGGTCCGGATCAGCCGCGTCTCGCCGCCCGACGAGGCCCGGTTGTGCGCGGCGCCCCACGCATCGAGCAACAGCACTCGGTTGCCGCGGCGTTGCAGGTTCCACGCGGTCCAGGCGCCGAACACCCCGGCACCAACTACGATGAAATCCGCGCGGGCGCCTTGCGCGGCGATCGCGGGCGCGGCGCTGGCGAGGCCGCTTGCCACGCCCGCCACCGCCAGCGAACCCAGGACGCTGCGCCGGCGCAGCAACATGGGGGAGGCTGTCGACCGGCCCGCTTCTTTCTCATCCGCCACGCGCCGCCTCCCTGTCGTCCTCGCTCTGTCGGTGACCAGAACATCCCGGTGGTGGTATCGCCAGACCGGCGGCAGGTAAGCGGCGGTGCATTTCGGGTAACGCCTATGGTCCGGGGGCTCAGCCCTCGCAGGCGCCGCCGCCATATCGCTCCTGATATGCGGCGACGATCTCGGCGACGAGCGACAGCGCCAGCGTCGCCGGGTCGCGAGTCGCGGGAATCAGACCGGCGGGCTCCTCGAACCGGCCTATGATGGCGTCGTCGAAACCCGCGCGGCGCAGCATGTCGCGGCGGTTGGCCCGGCTTTGCCATCCGCCGATCGCGCCGACGAACAGATACGGGCCACGAAGCGCCCATGGCAGCAGCGCATCTTCCCACTCATGATCGTGGAACAGAAAGGCGAACGCCGTCCATGGATCGGTGGCCAGCGCCGGGGGACTGGTCCGCGTTTCGAGCAGCGCCACCGTGATCCCGTCCCCCGATGCCGCCGTGACATCGTCCGCCAGCGGAGAAAAGGCGAAGGTTTCGGCGCCAAAAAAACGGGCCAGCCGCGCGGTCGCGACCAGCGCCTCGCCATGGCCGATCGCGGCGATGCGCAGGCGCGGAACATAGCGCACGCAAAAGGCGTCGTCCGACCACCCCGCCGGCACCGTTCCGGGTTCCGCGATGGCGATGCCGTCGCCCTTTATCCACAAGCCCGCCGGTTCGCGGGCGTCGAGCCGCGCCAGAATATCATCGACTATGTGCGGGTCGGGGCGCGGTGTGAACAACAGGTCGATGCCGCCGCCGCACGGCAGGCGAATGTCGATATAGGGCGACCCCGCGCCGAAGCGGACAAGGCGGCTTTTGCCCGCCGCGAGGACCGACAGCGCCTCGCCGACGATCGCCGCCTCGATGCAGCCGCCGGAGAATGAACCGCGATAGCCGCCGTCGGACGCCACCGCCATCTGCGCGCCGATCGCGCGCGGCGACGATCCGGCGATTCCGGTCAGGGTCACCAGCACGACGCCCCGCGCGCTGTGGTCGTGCGCGAAGCGGAGAATGTCGGCGGGGGTGATTGCCAGCGGGGTCATTATGCGGGACAGGATGTCCGGCGCGCGGCGGGAGGCGAGACGATGATCGATCGGGATGCGGTGGCCGCGATCTTCCTCGCCGCGGGGCGCTCGACCCGCTTCGGAGCCGACGACAAATTGCTGGCGCCGCTGGACGGCATGTCGCTGCTGCTCCACGCCGCGCAGGCGATCGTCGACCTCGCGCCCGCGCGCCGGATCGCGGTCTGCCCTGACCGGAACGGCCCGGTCGCGGCGCTGCTCGCGGACCGGGGGTTCGACATCGTCGCCAATCCCTGTCCCGAGCGCGGGCTGTCGCAATCGCTGCGGCTGGGCATCGGCGCGGTATCGCCGGGGGTGGAGCGCGCCGCGCTGCTGTGCCTTGCCGACATGCCCTTCGTGCGCGCCGGCCATCTCGCGGCGCTGCTCGCCCGCTTCGACCCCGACGCCGCGCCGGTCGTCGCGTCGGGCCGCGACGGCGTGCCGATGCCGCCCGCGCTGTTCGCGCGGTCGCGGTTCGCGGCGCTTGAGGAGGCAAGCGGCGACCAGGGGGGGCGCTCCATGCTGGCCTCGGCTGCGCTCGTCGCCGCACCCGCCGGACAGCTGAACGATATCGACCGACCGGCCGACCTGCCGCGCGCCTGAACCCCGCCTTCCGGCGTCATGCGATCTCCGGCAACCGGCCGATGAGCTTGTCGAGCGTGACCGGATAGTCGCGCACGCGGATGCCCGTCGCATGATAGACGGCGTTGGCGACCGCCGCCGCGACGCCGCAGATGCCGAGTTCACCGACGCCCTTCGCCTTCATCGGCGACGTCGTCGGGTCGACCTCGTCGAGGAAGATCACCTCCTGATGCGGGATGTCGGCGTGGACCGGCACCTCATAGCCCGCGAGGTCGTGATTGACGAAAAATCCGAACCTCTTGTCGACCGCCAGTTCCTCCATCAGCGCCGCGCCCGCGCCCATCGTCATCGCGCCGATGACCTGGCTGCGTGCCGCCTTGGGGTTGAGAATGCGGCCCGCGGCGCACACCGCGAGCATGCGCCGGATGCGGATTTCGCCGGTATAGCTGTCGACCGCCGCCTCGACGAAATGCGCGCCGAAGGTCGATTGCTGCATCTTCTCGGCGAGGTCGCCGAATTCGATCATGTCCTCGGCGACCAGATCGCCATCGACGCTGGCCTTGGTGAGCGCGACGCTCTTGCCGCCCGCGCGGACCTCGCCCTTCTCGAAGACGGCATCGGCGGGGGCGAGGCCCAGCTTCTCCGCGATCGCGGTGCGCAGCTTGACGCAGGCCGCATAGACCCCCGCCGTCGAGCTGTTAGCGCCCCACTGCCCGCCCGACCCCGCCGAGACGGGGAAGCGCGAATCGCCCAGCCGCACCTCGACCTGGTCGAGCGGCACGCCCATCATTTCGGCGGCGGTCTGCGCGATGATCGTATAGCTGCCGGTGCCGATGTCGGTCATGTCGGTTTCGACGACGATCTTGCCCGACCGCTCGAGCCGCACCCGCGCCGCCGAATTGCCGTTGAGATTGTTGCGGAACGCCGCAGCGACCCCGGTGCCGACCAGCCAGCGCTCGTCGCGGGTCTGCCCCGGCTTGGGATTGCGGTCCTTCCACCCGAATTTATCGGCGCCCAGCGTCAGGCATTCGTTGAGCCGGCGCTGCGAAAAACGCCGTTCGGGCTTTTCGGGGTCGACCTGCGTGTCGTTGAGGATGCGCAGCGCCACCGGGTCGATGCCCAGTTTCTCGGCCATCTCGTCGATCGCGATTTCCAGTGCCATCAGCCCGGGGGCCTCACCCGGCGCGCGCATCGCATTGCCTTCGGGCAGGTCGAGCACCGACAGCCGCATCGCGGTCATCCGGTGCGGCGCCGCATAGAGCAGGCGCGTCTGTCCGACCGCGGTTTCGGGGCCGCCGCCCTTGAGGTCGCCCGACCAGCTTTCGTGCCCGATCGCGGTCAGCTTGCCGTCGGTCGTCGCGCCCAGCCGGATGCGCTGGATCGTCGCGGGGCGGTGGGTGGTGTTGTTGATGATCAGCGGCCGCTGCAGCGCGACCTTGACCGGCCGCCCCGCCGCCTTGGCGCCGAGCGCGGCGAGGATCGCATCGGCGCGGACGAACAATTTGCCGCCGAACCCGCCGCCGATATAGGGCGAGACGAGCCGGACCTTCTCCTTCGCGATGCCCAAGGTCTTCGCGACGTCGCCGACCGACCAGTCGATCATCTGGTTTGACGTCCACAGCGTCAGCCTGTCGCCGTCCCAGTTCGCGATCGACGCGTGCGGCTCCATCATCGCATGGCTGTGGTCGGGCGTGGTGTAGCGCGCGTCGAGCTTGACCGGCGCGCTCGCAAAGGCCGCATCGAAATCGCCGAAGCGGCTGTCGGCTTCGGTGCCGAACGAGGCGGGCGGCTTGACCGCGCCGTCCAGCGATTTGGCGAGGTCGAATTGGCCCTTGCTGCGCACATAATCGACGCGGACGAGCGCCGCGGCGGCGCGCGCCTGTTCGAAACTCTCCGCGACGACGAGCGCGATCGCCTGGTGATAATGCTCGATCTCGGGCCCGCCGAGCAGCTTCGCGGTGTTGAAATCGCCCTTGGCGAGCATCCCGGCGCTCGCGGCGGTGACGACCGTCAGCACCCCCGGCGCCGCCTTCGCGGCCGCGATGTCCATCGACGATATCCGCCCCTTGGCGATCGCGGCGCCGACGATATAGCCATAGGCCTGGTTCGCCGCCGCGTCGTGGCGTTCATAGGCATAGGCCGCGGTGCCGCTGGTCTTTAGCGGTCCCTCGATCCGGTCGGTCGGCTTGCCGACGACCTTCAGCCGGTCGATCGGATTGTCGGTGGCGGGCGTGTCGAACTTCATGGCTCAACCCTTCGCTTGCGCCAGCACCGCGGCGAGCGTGCGCTCGACCAGCGGCAGCTTATACGCGTTTTCGTGGCTCGTCTTCGCGCCCGTCAGCAGCGCCGCGGCCACCGCCTTGGCGCCGCGCGGCATCTCGGCATCGGCGGCCTTCACCCGCCAGGGCTTGTACCCCACCCCGCCGAGCGCGACCCGGCCGCTGCCGTCCTTCTGCACCACGACCCCGACCGAGATCAGCGCAAAGGCATAGGACGCCCGGTCGCGGACCTTGTGATAGATATGCGTGCCGCCGACGGGCCTGGGCAGGGTTACCGCGGTGATCAATTCGCCCGGCGCCAGCATTGTTTCGAGATGCGGCGTGTCGAGCGGTGCGCGATAGAAATCGGCGAGCGGAACCGCGCGGGCCTTGCCCGCCGCGTCGACCGTCTCGACGACGGCATCCAATGCCTGCATCGCGACCGCCATGTCGCTCGGATGGGTGGCGATGCACGCGTCGCTCGCCCCGACCACCGCGTGCAGCCGGCTGAAACCGCCGATCGCGGCGCAACCGCTGCCGGGCCTCCGCTTGTTGCACGGCTGGTTGATGTCGTAAAAATAGGGACAGCGCGTGCGCTGGAGCAGATTGCCCGCGGTCGTCGCCTTGTTGCGCAATTGCCCCGACGCGCCCGCGACCAGCGCGCGCGATACCAGCCCATAGTCGCGCCGCACCCGCGCGTCGGCGGCCAGGTCGGTGTTGCGCACCATCGCCCCGATCCGCAGCCCGCCTTCCGCCGTCGGCGCGATCGTGTCGAGCGACAGCCGGCTGACGTCGATCAGATGCGCCGGGGTCTCGATCTCCAGCTTCATCAGGTCGAGCAAATTGGTGCCCCCCGCGATGAAGCGCGCGCCCTTGGTCTTCGCAAAGGCGGCGGTGGCGGCGGCGGGGCTTGCGGCCCGCTCATAGGTGAAGCTCTTCATGCCTTCACCCCCGCGACATCGGCGATCGCGTCGACGATGTTCGAATAAGCGCCGCAGCGGCAGATATTGCCGCTCATCCGCTCGCGCAGTTCGCGCGGCGTGACCTGCGGCGCGTCCGTCAGGTCAGGGGTGACATGGCTCGGGATGCCCGCTTCGATCTCGCCCAGCACCGCGACCGCCGAACAGATCTGGCCCGGGGTGCAATAACCGCATTGATACCCGTCATGGGCGATGAAGGCCTCCTGCATCTTGTGCAGCGTGCCGGGCAGGCCCAGTCCTTCGATCGTCGTGATCTTGTCGCCATCGTGCTGGACGGCGAGCGACAGGCAGCTGTTGATCCGCCGCCCGTCGACGATGACGGTGCAGGCCCCGCATTGCCCGTGGTCGCAGCCCTTCTTGGTTCCCGTCAGGCGCAGATGCTCGCGCAGCGCGTCGAGCAGGGTGGTGCGCGTGTCGAGTTCCAGGTCGTGCGGCTTGCCGTTGACCTCGAACGCGACGCGCGCCGTCGGCGGCGGGGCGGCGGCATTGCCGGCTGTCGCTTCGGCTGCAAGGGGCGGCGGCACGGTGACCGCGGCGACCGAGGCGGCACCACCGGCGATCAGCCCGCGCCGCGAAATGGGAAACTCTTGCGGTGTAACCATGCCATGTCCCCGATGATTTCTATCGCTCGCGGACATGCAGTCCCCGCGGAGCCTCGACGATATTATGCCGGACGGGGCGATGCGTTGCCGCCCTTCACGATTTTGGGTTGTGGCGACACGCTATCATGACGCGGCGGACCGGGGCAAGCGCGCTCGGCTTTGCCCGCCACGATGCGGGGTCTTCTTCGTCGGAACGGCCCGGGGCGTCAGAACAGCCCGGGCATCTCGCGCTGCGCGGCGCTCGGCGTTTCGCTTTCCAGCATTTCGAGCGCGGGCACGGCGCTTGGCGTCAGGCTCTTCGATGCGACCCGGCTGTCGGCGCTCGTGATCCGCGCCCCGCAACTCCGCCCGGCCAGGAAATCGATCGCCGACCGCAGCGACGCCTCGTTGGGATCGCCGAGCTGGACCGACAGATTGTCCGCCGCCGCGCAGCTGTTGGCGATCTTGGGCGCAAGACCGGCAAAATAGTCGCTCGCCCCCGACGCGTTGCCGGTGGCGAAGGCGATGACGCGCATCCGGTCGTCGCATTCGGCCTTGTCGAGCGCGATCTGGCCGACAGGCTTGCCAAAGGTGTTGCTGCCGACCAGCGTCATGCTGGTACCCAGATAGGGCAGCATGCCGTTGATCACCAGTTCGCTCGCCGATGCGGTCGATCCGGTGCCGATGAAGGCGATCCGTGTCGGCGCGATCGATTCGGGCTGGCTGGTGAAGAAATGCCGGTCGTTCTCGGCCGCTTTCGACGGGCGGAAATCGGTGCGCGAAAACAGCTCGCTGGCATTGCGGTTGCGGCCCAGCAGGTCGCCCATCAACTCGGCCGTGCTCACCAGCCCGCCGCCATTGTAGCGGAAGTCGATGACGATGTCGGTCACCCCCTGGTTGCGGAAATTCAGAAAGGCCGCGCGCAACTGCGGGTTCGCCGAACTGATGAAGGTGCGCAGGTTGATATAGCCGTAATTCTTCCCGCCCTCGCTGATGATCTTGGCGCCATAGCGGTCCGAAATCGGGTCGATCTCGAAATCGGCCTTGGTCACGGTCACGTCGCGCTGGTTGCCGCCACCCGCATCGAGGATCCGCAGCACCCGCGTGGTGCCCACGGTGCTCGGGCCCAGGGCGTCGGTAATGCCCCCCGTGCCGCTCGCGGCGACGATGTCGCCGATGCTGCGCAGATTCGCCGCGCTGGTCCCGATCGCGGTGATCTGCGTGCCGCGGTCGATCCCCGCGGCGAACGCCGGCGCGCTTTCATAGGCTTCGGCGATGACGACGCGCTGGGTCGACGGATTATAGGTCAGCCGGACGCCGAAACCCGCGCTGGCGCCGCTCGAGAAAAAGGCATTCTCCTCGGCGATCGAGGTGATGTAGGTGAAAAAGCGGTCCTTGTTCGCCGCGCGCGCCGGCGCGACGAGCGCGTCGATATAGGATTGGACGCTGCTGTGGCTCGCCTTGTTGACCCCGGCCGCGACGTCGCTGGGAAACAGATACCATTCGTCGATCACCGCCTTGGCGAAATCCTGCCGCGCCGACAGGCCGCAGCTCGCGGTGGGCGTCGGGGTAGGGGTCGGCGTCGGTGTGACCGTCACCGGCGGCGCCCCGCCTCCACCACCGCCCCCGCAACTCGCGAGGACAAAGGCCGACATCGTCAGCAAGGCGATGGATTTTCCAGCGATTCGGCGCATTGTCATTCCCCGATTGATCGTGGCGCAGACGCGGCGAGCGATAGCATGGCTGCGACCATGGCTGTGTATAGGTGTTGGAATCGCTCGGCAATGATATGGATCATAGGGTGCGATGAAATGAATGACGGTTTTGGGGTGGATACGAGACGGGCGGTTTGGCAGCAGCGCTCCTCGAATAGCAGACATCCCCGATGCGCGTCAGTTGACGCGAATGGGTTCGACGCGGCCATTGGCTAATCGCCATATTATGTCCTGTGGAACGGGCAGGCAGAGGGCATCATCTTTGGCCAGACTTAGATAGGCTCCCCGAATGAGGCGCCCTGTCAAACCATGCGACACGGCAAGTACGACGCCTTGCAAGCTATCCAGCCATTGAGTTACTCGCGACATGGCAGCATCGTAGCTTTCACCGTCAGGTGATCGGAAAAACCAGTCGAATGGGGTCGTTTCGTCCAACCTGCCGGGCCACTGCGCGTCTATGTCCGTATGGGTAAGACCGTCCCACGAGCCAACCGAAACTTCCGCAATTCGAGGTTCCCACTGTGGCTCCGGAAATTTTCCAAAAGTTTTGATAATGGCTGTGGTTTTGCGCACTCGGCCCAACGGACTTGCGACCAACGCATCTATCCCGGCCGCGATTGCGGCTAGGTGCCTTCCGCATGCTTCCGCCTGTGCCACCCCTTTTTCCGTCAGGTGAGAGTCTAGCTTTCCTTGGAAACGGCCAGATGCATTCCATTCGGTTTCACCATGCCGAACCAGATAGATTTCTTTTTGCGACGACATAGCTACTGAGCACCTGCAACCTCTGGTTCCGCTACTCTTACAAAGGCTACCCTTCGGCCGCCACCGCCATCCCCCTGCAAGCGTCCGCTCATAGGACGTCAACGTCTTGACGAGAATGGCTGATTTCGGTCGCTAGCCGCCGCCGGCCTGATCTTCCACGTTCGCCTTGCGCCCCTTGAACCCCTGCGCCACCACGAACATCTCGGGCGACCCCTTGCGGCTCGACGGCGGCTTGGCGTGCTTCACCGTGGCGAAATTCTGCTTGAGCAGCGTCAGCAGGCTATGATCGGCACCGCCCGCGAACACCTTGGTGACAAAGCTGCCGCCGGGCTGCAGCGTGCGGACCGCGAAATCGGCGGCGGTTTCGGCGAGCCCGATCGTACGCAGATGGTCGGTCTGCGGATGGCCAACGGTGTTCGCCGCCATGTCCGACAGGACCAGGTCGGGGGCGGAGCCCAGCGCCTCGATCAGCGCGTCGGGTGCGGCATCGTCCATGAAATCCATCTGCAGGATCTCGACCCCTTCGATCGGTTCGCATTCGAGCAGGTCGATGCCGGCGATCTTCGCGCGCGGGTTGGTCTTGCGCACCACCTGTGACCAGCCGCCCGGCGCGATCCCCAGGTCGACGACGGCGCGCGCTTTTTTGACGAAGCTGAATTTCTCGTCGAGTTCGATCAGCTTGTACGCGGCGCGCGAGCGATAGCCTTCGGCCTGCGCGCGGCGCACATAGGGGTCGTTCAATTGCCGCGACAGCCAGCGCGTCGACGATGTGCTGCGCTTCTTCGCGGTCTTGACGCGGACATGCAGTCCGCCCCGTCCACCCTTAGCGCCGCCGCCCTTGCCCTGACTCATTTGCGATACTCGCGGCGGGTGACCGGCACGTCGCGGCCCTGCATTGCCAGCGTGCGCAATATGCCTTCGCGGATGCCGCGGTCGGCGACCCCGACGCGCGCGGCGGGCCACAGGTCGATGATGCTCTCCAGGATCGCGCAGCCCGCGACGACCAGATCGGCGCGTTCGCGCCCGATGCAGCCGATTTCGGCGCGGTCGGCGATGCTCGCCTCGGCGAGTCGGCGGCTGATGTCGCGCATCGCATCACAGGGCACGACCAGCCCGTCGACGGCACGCCGGTCGTAACGCGGCAGGTCGAGGAAGACGCTGGCGAGCGTCGTCACCGTGCCGCTGGTGCCGAGCAGGCGCAGCGGTTGGCCCGAATAGCGTTCGGCGCGCGCGGCGAAGGCGGCAAAGGCGTCACGGGTGACTTGGCGCATCTGCGCATAGCCGGCCTGACGGTCGGCCATCGTCGCACCCTCGGCGGACGCATGTTCGGTCAGCGACACGACGCCCCACGGCACGCTGACCCAGTCGCGAATCGCGACGTCATGGCCGTCGCCCTCGACGTGCATCAACTCGGTCGATCCGCCGCCGATGTCGAAGATCAGCGCCGGGCCGTCGCCGGGTTCCATCAGATTGTGGCAACCGAGCACCGCCAGCCGCGCCTCCTCGGCGGGGGCGATGATGTCGAGCACGATGCCGGTTTCGCGCTTCACCCGGTCTGCCAGTTCCTGTCCGTTGCTCGCGCGGCGGCACGCCTCGGTCGCGACCGCGCGCGACAGGCTGACGTGGCGGCGGCGCAATTTGTCGGCACAGACGGCGAGCGCGGCGACCGCGCGGTCCATCGCGGCATCGCTGATCCGCCCGCTGCCGTGCAATCCTTCGCCGAGCCGGACGATGCGCGAAAAGGCGTCGATGACGACAAGCTCGCCGTCCTGCGGACGCGCGATCAGCAGCCGGCAATTGTTGGTGCCAAGGTCGATCGCGGCATAGCTTTTGGGCCGCGTGAAGGGCGCCGGGCGGGGATTGCCGTTCGGCGCCTGCCGATTCGGGCTTTCCCTGTTCTGCGCCGCCGCCCCGGGCCGCGGCGACCGCCCCTGGGGCGCTGCCATTTGCCGCATGGCTATTCTTACCTGTTTCTCACGCGCCCGAAGACCGGACGTGCACTTGGGGGCAAGACTAGGCGCAGGGGCACGCGATGGCAACCCCGGCGGCTTGGGGGGTGGGGTGTGGAACGTTGGACGTCAAAATCCTCCCTGTCGCGCAGCGATGGGGAGGGAGGCCATCCGTGTAGCGGCTGCTGGAGGGGCCGCAACGTCGCGCCAATGCCCCTCCGTCAGCGCTTCGCGCTGCCACCTCCCCATGGCTGCGCCACAGGGAGGATCTTATGTTCGCACCCGATCGCTCCACCCCAACCCAAAAGAAAAACCCGCCCGGTACGAAACCGGACGGGGAACAAGGTAGGAAGAGATTATTGGAGGTCGGGTCAGCCCTTAACGGCAGCCGTCATTCCCCTTGTCGATGGCGCGGCCGGCGATGGCGCCGACGGCACCGCCGAGGATGACGCCGAGCGTGCGGTCACCGCGGCCGGCGATTTCATGGCCGGCCAGGCCACCGGCGATCGCGCCGATCACCGTGCCGCCGGTGCCGTTGTCGCACTGGCGATAGTTGCGGTTGTTGTAGCGGCGCTGGTCGTAACGGCGGTCGTTGCGGTAATCGCGGCGGTCGTAATTGCGATTGTCGCGGCGGTCATAGCGGCGGTCGTCGCGGCCATAGCGGGCGTCATAGCTCGAATAGCCGTCGCGGTTGTAATAACCGTTCTGCGCCGCGGCGGGAGTGGCTGCCAGGCCCAGCGTCGCGGTGGACATCAGGGCGGCGATCGAGAGGGTCACCATCTTTTTCATTTTCTGTCTCCTTCTTTCGTCTTCGGCCCTTTGGGGCGGTGGTCGATGAAAGAGGTTCTAGGTGATTCGCGTTGAGCTTAGCCTGAACATCATTGTTGGCTGGCGTTCAGGCTGCGTTGCCCGCGGTTCATCTTCGGCGACGCTTTGCCGCGCTTTCCTTTGTCCGCCGATCGCTCTAGGCCCCGGGCGATGCGCCGCCTTCTCCCCGCTGCCCTGATCTTCCTGACGCTCGGGCCGGTGCCATGGACCGGTTTTCGCTATCCGGTGGTCGACCGGAGCCAGACGGCGAGTGCGCGGCCGCTCCTCTATCCCGCCGCGACCGGCGGCACCTTGCGTTTTGTCGAGGGCTGGCGGCTGACCAGTTCGAACAGCATGTTCGGTGGCTTTTCGGCGCTGGCGCTGCGCGGCGACAGGCGCTTCCTGCTGATCGGCGACAATGGGGAGGCGACGCGGCTGACGCTCGGCGCCGACGGATCGGTGTCCGACGTGGCGATCGCCGCGCTGCCGACTCCGCCGCGCAGTCCGCAGCGCAAGGCCTTCACCGATGCCGAGGCGATGGTGCGCGATCCCGTCACCGGCAAGCTGTGGATCGCGCTCGAGGGGATCAACCAGGTCTGGCGCATCGATGCCGGGCTGACCCGCGTCGAATCGCGCCGCCGCTCGCCCGCGCTCTACCGCTGGCCGGCGAATCGCGGACCCGAGGCGATGGTGCGGCTCAAGGACGGCCGCACCATCCTCTTTTCGGAAGGCGAGGACCGCAATGATTACGGGACCGAAGCGCTCGTCTACACCGACGACCCAGCGGTGCCGGGCAAGCCGCCGTTGCTTTTCTATTATGACGCCGAGGGCAAGGGCCAGGTCAGCGACGCCGCGCCGCTGCCCGACGGGCGCATCCTGCTCGTCCACCGCCTGCTCGGGCTGGGTCCGCTGTTCACGACGACGCTGGCGATCGTCGACCCGGCCGATATCGGCAAGGGCCGGGTGGTGCGCTCGCTGGCGATCGGGCAGGTGCCCGAACCCTTGCGCGAAAATTACGAGGGCGCCGCGGTGGCGGTCGAGGACGGCCGCACC
This sequence comes from Sphingopyxis sp. GW821-FHT02C12, assembly GCF_059421785.1. Classification (NCBI taxonomy): domain Bacteria; kingdom Pseudomonadati; phylum Pseudomonadota; class Alphaproteobacteria; order Sphingomonadales; family Sphingopyxidaceae; genus Sphingopyxis; species Sphingopyxis sp. GW821-FHT02C12. The sequence continues at coordinate 801,468 of NZ_JBWKVQ010000001.1, read as the reverse complement.
TTCGTCTGGCTCGTCGCCGACGACAATTTCAACAGCTGGCAGCGCAGCCTGCTGCTGAAGGTCGAACTCGTCGACCTGCCGGACAGCAAAAAGGCCGCGCGGTAAACCGGCGGCCTCCATGCGATTCGAAAGCTTGGGAAGCTTAAGCGGCCTTTTCGGCCAGCTTCTTCACCACGTCCTTCTTCAGCTTACGCGCCGAAGCCGACAGCTGGTCGTCGCCGGCCTTGATCAGCCAGTTGTCGAGGCCGCCATTATGCTCGACGGTGCGCAGGCCGTGCGTCGACACGCGCAGCTTGAAACCCTTGCCGAGGGCGTCCGACAGCAAGGTCACATTCTGCAGGTTGGGCAGGAAGGTGCGCTTGGTCTTGTTGTTGGCGTGGCTGACATTGTTGCCGACCATACGACCCTTGCCGGTCAGTTCGCAGATGCGCGACATGATATCTGTCCTCGTACAAAAAATTTCGGTTCGGCGTCCGGGCGCTTCCCGATAAATCGGGGACTGCAGGACCGGAGTGAGCCGGGAAAGGCGCGCGCTTATCGGCTTGTCGCAGATTCGTCAAGGGACTAGCGGGAAAAGCGATGCCGCAATTTCCCCTGCCCGAACCGATGCGCGCCGCGCTGAACCTCGCCAAAGCCGCCGCGGACGCGGGCGAAGTGCCGGTCGGCGCGGTGATCGTCAAGGACGGGGTGATCATCGCCGAAGGCCACAACCGCCCTCGCGAATCGCACGACCCGACCGCCCACGCCGAAATCGTCGCGATTCGCGCCGCCGCCGCCAGACTCGGCAACGACCGCCTCGACGGCTGCGACCTCTATGTCACGCTCGAACCCTGCGCGATGTGCGCCGGCGCGATCGCCCACGCCCGCATCGCGCGCCTCTATTATGGCGCCGATGATCCCAAGGGCGGTGCCGTCGTCCACGGCCCGCGCGTGTTCAGCCAGCCGACGATCCACCACCGCCCCGAAATCTACGATGGCATCGGGGCGGGCGAAGCGGCGGCCCTGCTCCGGGATTTCTTCGCGGCGCGGCGCTAGGCGCCCAGCATTTCCTCCACCCAAGCCGGCACCAGCACACTCGCCGGTCCGTGCCGCGCTTCGCCGAACCAGTGCGACCCCTGACTCGGCTCCATGTTGAGCTCGAGCGTCCGCGCCCCGCTCGCCCGCGCCTCGCGCACGAAGCCCGCCGCCGGATAGACCGCGCCCGACGTCCCGATCGACACGAACAGGTCGGCGCGGTTCAGCGCATGATAGATCGCGTCCATATGATAGGGCATCTCGCCGAACCACACGACGTCGGGACGCAGCAGCCCCGCGACCCCGCACGCGGGGCAGGCCGGCCGCTCGATCAGCGGGCCGGTCCAGGGGCTGCGCGTGTCGCATCCGGTGCACCAGGCGTTCAGATGCTCGCCATGCATATGGATCAGCCTTTTGGCCCCCGCGCGCTCATGCAAATCGTCGACATTCTGCGTCACGATCAGCAATTCGCCCGGCCAGGCCGCATCGAGCCGCGCCAGCGCGTCATGCGCCGCATTCGGCACCTTCGACTGGATCGCTTCGCGCCGCGCGTCATAGAAACGGTGGACGAGGCCGGGGTCGCGGACAAAGGCCTCGGGGGTCGCGACATCCTCGACGCGGTGCTGTTCCCACAATCCGCCGCCGTCGCGAAACGTGTCGATGCCGCTCTCGGCCGACACCCCAGCGCCGGTCAGGATGACGATGTTTTGAATCTCTTTCATGCGTCCCTCTTATCCGTTCGTGTCGAGCCCTTCGCCTGCCTTTAGCAGGCGCTCAGGATAAACTTCCACCAACGTTGGAAGCCGAGACACGCAAGGCGCGGCGCCAACGTGTCTCGACTTCGCTCGACACCAGCGGTTAAAGGGAGGCGGTATTTCGGGGGACGCATTATGACCAGCATCGGCATCGTCGGCAGCCAGGGCCGCATGGGCCTCGTGCTCGCGGCCGCCGCGGCGGAGGCCGGGGCGCGGCACTGCGGCATCGACAAGGGCGGCGATATCGCGAAGCTTGCCGCGGACGCCGACGTGCTCGTCGATTTCTCCTCGCCCGCCGCGCTCGAAGCCACGCTCGACGCTTGCGTCGCTGCAAAGACCCCGATCGTCATCGGTACCACCGGGCTCGAGGAGCGGCATCATTATCTGATCGACGACGCGGCGCAGGACATTGCGGTGCTCCAGACCGGCAACACCTCGCTCGGCGTCACCCTGCTCGCGCATCTGGTGCAGGAGGCCGCGGGGCGCCTCGGCCCCGACTGGGACATCGAGGTCGTCGAAATGCACCACCGGATGAAGGTCGACGCCCCCAGCGGCACCGCGCTGCTGCTCGGCCAGGCCGCCGCCGACGGGCGCAACATCGACCTCGCCACCTGCTCCGAACGCGGCCGCGACGGCCTCACCGGCGCGCGCGGCCATGGCAAGATCGGTTTCGCCAGCGTCCGCGGCGGCACCGTCGCGGGCGACCATGACGTCATCTTCGCGGGGAACGAGGAGATGATCACCCTGTCGCACCGCGCCGAAAACCGCATGATCTTCGCGCGCGGCGCCGTGCGCGCCGCGCTATGGCTGATCCACCAGAAGGCCGGACGCTATACGATGCCGCAGGTGCTGGGGCTTTCGTGACCGCCGAACTGTTCGGCCTTCTCTGCGCCGCGATCGTCGTCGCCCTGGTCCTTGTCGGCCCGGCCCGCCGCTGGCTGGCCGAGCGCGCGAACCTGAAGACCTGGCGCAAGGACCTCGGGGCATGGAAGGCCGAAGACGAGCGACGCAATCCGCCGGGACCGCCGATCACCGATGCGGAGATCGCCGCGATCAGGGCGTGGTTCCCCGCGCACGCGCTGCCCGCCGCCGAACTCAAGCCCGATCCCGACCAGCCCATCCGCCCCGACGGTTGCCGCCTTGGCGGCCCCGCATGGGTCGCCGACGGAGCCGACTGGCCGCTCGACGCCGCAGCCCGGCCGATGGATTTCGTCGCACAGATCGACTTCGTCGACCTGCCGCCGCTCGACGGTTTTCCGAGCCGCGGCGTGCTGCAATTCTTCCTCCCCTGTGAGGACATCATGGGCGCCGATTTCGACGAGCCCGCCAATTCGGCGATCCGGCTGGTCTGGCATCCAGCGGGCCTGCCTGCGGGCCGGCTCGTCGATGCACCGCCCCCGCCCGAGCCGATGGGGCCTCTCCATGATCGGACCCGAGCGCGCGGTGTCATGCTGGTCGCATCGGCGGCGCGGCACGAACCGCCGATCGGGGACTACAGCACGCGCGGCCTGCTCGACGGACTGTGGAACCGTCCCAATATTAAGACGGTCGAGGACTGGTATTTCGGCCCCGATCGCCGCGAACCGATCGTCCACCACGTCGGCGGCTACCCTTCCTTCACTCAGTCCGATTTTCGCGAGGCCGGCCATTATGACGATTATGACCGCACGCTGCTCCGCCTCACTTCGGACGCGCATATCGGCTGGGGCGACGTCGGCGAGGCGGTGTTCCTGATCCGCCACGCCGATCTTGCCGCGCGTGATTTCTCGCGCGTCGCTTTCTCCTGGGACTGCCATTAGGATGACCGACATGGACAAGGTAACCGCATCGGCCTGCACATGGCGCGAGGAAGGCGGCGGCGAGGCGGCGGCGGCGCGTATCCTGCCCTTCCTCGAAGAGGTGGGGATCGAGGTCGACTGGATCGGCGACCAGAAGGAACAATTGCTCGAAGGCCTCGCGATCGTCGAGGGCCGTTTGCTGATCGACCCCGACACCCCCGTCTGGCCGGGCGACCTGCTCCACGAGGCGGGGCATATCGCCGCCGTTGCGCCCGAAGACCGCGCGACGCTCGGCCCGCTCGTCGCCGATCCGACCGACGAGATGGTCGCGATCGCCTGGTCCTATGCCGCGTCCCTGCCGTGCGAGCTGCCGCTGCGCCAGCTGTTCCACGACGGCGGCTATCGCGGCGACAGCGCGGCGCTGATCACCAGCTACGCCACCGGCCGCTATATCGGCGCGCCGATGCTCGGCCTGTACGGCATGACCGCCGACCTGCGCACCGCGCTCGCCGAAGGACTGCCCGCCTTTCCCGTGCTCAGCCGCTGGCTGCGCTGACCTTTCGATCCTGGAGTGACGCCATGAGCTTCGATCCCGCTATCGCTACCGCCGCCTATATCGACGGCCTCGGCCCCGCCGCGCTCGCCAAGGCGGCGGCCTATACCGTCGGCAGCGAATGGCTGCTCCTGTGGAACCTCGTCGTCGCCGCTGTCGTCACCTTCCTCTTCGTGCGGTTCCGCATCCTCGACCGCGTTTCGGCGAAACTCGAACGGCGCGGCTGGGCCGTCCGCACTTTCCTGATATGCGCCGCCTTCCTGCTGCTCTCGGCGCTGCTCACCCTGCCGTGGGACCTTTACACCAATTTTTTCCGCGAAAGCGCCTATGGCCGCACCAGCCAGCCGCTCGGCGACTATCTTGCGCAGTCGGCGATCTCGCTCGTCATCGGTACGCTGTTCGGCGCGCTCTTCTTCCTCGGCATCTATGCGCTGATCCGCCGCGCCGGAAAGCGCTGGTGGATCTGGTCGGGCGGCCTCGCCGCGACCGCGATCCTCGCCATCCTGCTCGTCTCGCCGATCGTCGTCGAACCCCTGTTCAACGATTACAAGCCGCTTACTGCAGGCGCAGTCCGCGACGCGCTCGAAGTGCAGGCAAAGGAAGCGGGCATTGAACCCGACCGCATCTTCGTTTTCGACGGCTCGCGCCAGTCGAACAATTTCACCGCCAATGTCTCGGGCCTCGGCCATTCGGCGCGCATCGCCATTTCGGACGTCGCGCTGAAAGGCGCCTCGCTCGACGAGGTTCGGGCGGTGACGGGGCACGAAATCGGCCATTATGTTCTCGGCCAGATCTGGTGGATGATCGCCGTCTTTTCGCTGCTCGCGATCCTGCTCTTTTTCCTCGCCGACCGCCTCTTCCCTCGCTTCGCGCGCCTCTTCGGCAGCGATGCGACCATCGGCGACGCGCGCGGTTTCCCGGTGCTCATGTTCATCGTCTCGCTCTTTGGCCTGCTCGCGCAGCCGGTGCAGAATTGGGTGGTTCGCAAGGGTGAGACTGAGGCCGATCTGTACTCGGTGCAGACGGTCAACCTGCCCGACGCGATGGCCAGCGCGTTGGTCAAGACCGCCGAATATCGCAACCCGCGCCCGAACGCGGTCGAGGAGTTCCTCTTCTATTCGCACCCCTCGGTCGAACGCCGCGTCCGCGCCGCGATGGAGTGGAAGGCGGCGCATCCGCCGAAGGCCGAATGAAAAAGGCCGATATCTTCGAATTCTACCGCCGCCTCGCCGAACTGAACCCCAGTCCCGAGACCGAGCTTCAGTTCGGCAACACCTATCAGTTGCTCGTCGCGGTGGTGCTGTCGGCGCAGGCGACCGACGTCGGGGTGAACAAGGCGACGCGCCTGCTGTTTCAGGAGGTGAAGACCCCGCGGCAGATGGTCGATCTCGGCGAAGAGGGGCTGAAGCAGCACATCAAGACGATCGGGCTGTTCAACGCCAAGGCGAAGAATGTCATCGCACTCAGCGAAATCCTCGTCCGCGACTTCGGCGGCGAGGTGCCCGCCGACCGCGACACGCTCGTCGAACTGCCCGGCGTCGGGCGCAAGACCGCCAATGTCGTGATGAACTGCGCGTTCGGCGCGGAAACCTTCGCGGTCGACACGCATATCTTTCGCGTCGGCAACCGCACTGGCCTGGCGCCGGGAAAAACCGTGCTCGCGGTCGAAAAAAAGCTGGAGAAGGACACGCCGCAGCCCTTCCGCGTCGGCGCCCACCACTGGCTGATCCTCCACGGCCGCTACATCTGCAAGGCGCGCACCCCCGAATGCTGGCGCTGCCCGGTCGATGATTTGTGCCGGTTCAAGCCGAAGACCCCGGCGCCGAAGGCGAAGAAGATCGCGGCTTGATTTCCTATCGTCACCCCGGGCTTGACCCGGGGCCTGCCTTGTCTTGAAGGCAAAAAAGGCGGGTCCCGGGTCAAGCCCGGGATGACGGATTGCTTTCCGTCACCATATCGCTTGCGAACCCGCCGCACCCGCCATAACCCGTTGCCATGCGCAACCTTACCGCCCCGCTCGCCCTCGCCGCCGCCCTGATCGCCGCCGCGCCCGCCCACGCCAAACCCGCCGACACCGACACCGCGAAGAAAATCCTGATCGACAGCATCGCGATCCCGACCGTCGAGGGCCGCGGCAAGGTGCCAGAACTCGCCGCCTATTACGCCGGCGTTCTCAAGGCCGCGGGTTACACCGACGCCGATATCGAAATCACGCCGATCGGCGAAACCGCGACCTTCGCCGCGACGCTCCAGGGCACGGGCAAGGGCAAGCCGATCGTGCTGCTCGGCCATATGGACGTGGTCGAGGCCGACGCGAAGGACTGGACGCGCGATCCCTTCGTGCCGGTCGAGGAGCAGGGCTATATCTTCGGCCGCGGGTCGGAGGACAATAAGTTCGACGTCTCGATGATGGTCGCGACGATGGCGCAGCTCAAGAAGGACGGTTTCAAGCCCAAGCGCTCGATCATCCTGCTGCTCTCGGGCGACGAGGAAACCTCGATGCTCACCACCCGCGCGCTCGCCGCCAAGTACAAGGGCGCCGAATTCGCGCTCAACGGCGATGGCGGCGGCGGGCTGATCGGCGAGGACGGCAAGCCCAAATATTACGGGCTGCAGGCGGGTGAAAAAACCTATGCCGATTTCGTGCTGGAGGTCACCAACCCCGGCGGTCACAGCTCGCGCCCTTCGGCCACCAATGCGATCGTCCAGCTCTCGAACGCGCTGGCGAAGGTCGGCGCCTACCGCTTCACGCCGCAGCAGAATGAGCTGACCAAGGTCGGCATGCCGATCGTCGCCGATCAGGTCGGCGGCGACATCGGCGCGGCGCTCAAGGCCTTTGCGGCCAATCCCGCCGACGCGAACGCTATCGCCGCGATCCGCACCGACCCCGAATATGTCGGCCAGATCGGCACCACCTGCGTACCGACGTTGGTCAAGGGCGGCCATGCCGAAAATGCGCTGCCGCAGCGCGCCACCGCGAACATCAACTGCCGCATCTTCCCCGGCGTGCCGGTCGAGACGGTGCGCGCCGAGCTGGAAAAGGTGATCGCCGACCCCGGGGTTAAGGTGAACACCGATCCCGACGCCAGCGCCAGCGACGCCTCGCCGCTGCGCCTCGACGTCGTCGCGGCGGTGACTAGGGCGGTGCATGCGCGCGCGCCGGGCCTGCCGATCATCCCCTCGATGAGCGCGGGTGCGACCGACTCCTATCATTTCCGCATTCAGGGCGTGCCGAGCTACGGCGTCGCGGGCCTCTTCTCGAAAGCCAGCGACAGCTACGCCCACGGCCTCAACGAACGCGTCCCCGTCGACGCGATCGCCCCCGCGCTCGCGCACTGGGACAGCCTGCTGCGCGACCTGTCGAAATAAGAGTCAGACGAGCGCCGCGACCGCGCGCTCGACCATCGCCACTGCCGCCTCGGCGCCGAAGCTTTCGGCGTCGAGCGACAGTTCGAGCCATAGCCCGTCGACCATCGCGGTCAGCAAAACAGCCAGTTTTGCGGCCTCGGCCGGCGTCACGCCGCACGCGATGAGCAAGTCGCCCAGCCGTGCGCGATAGCCGGCGTAACTTTCCGCGTGGATCTGCACCATCCGTGCGTCGCTGCGGGCCAGCGCCCAGAACGCCGTCCACGCCCCCAGCAGTTCGGGATCGGTCACCGGCGGGCGGAAACTCGCGGTCAGATAGGCGTTCAGTCGCGCCCGCGGATCGGGTCCCGCGCCTTCGATGGCAGCGGCAAAAATCGCGTCCATCCGGTCGCTCGTCGCGCGGTAGGTGGCGGCAACCAGATCGTCGATTCCTGCGAAATAATGCCGTAAAAGCCCGGGTGACACCCCCGCTTTCGCGCAGATCGCCCGGACTTTGGTTCCCGCCAGCCCCTGTTCGGCCAGCACCGCCGCGGTCGCCTCGATCAGCGCCCCCCGGCGGGCATCGGCGCTTTCGCGCGTAAAGGCTTGGCGAGCGGGCTGCATATTGTTATACGTATGTACAACAAGGATCGACTCATGGCAACGCTGCGCGACACTTTCACCAACATCGACCCCCAGGACGGCTGGTCTTTGCCGGCCTGGACCTACAGCGATCCCGATTTCCACGCCGCCGAAATCGAGCGCATCTTCCGCCCAAGCTGGCAGGTCGTCTGCCACGACAGCGACATTCCAAACGTTGGCGACTGGCACAGTATCGACTATTGCGGCGAAAGCGTCATCGTCGTGCGCGGGGCCGACCGCGGTGTGCGCGCCTTCACCAACGTCTGCCGCCACCGCGGCTCGCGCCTCGTCGATGGCGCGGCGGGCTGCGCCAAAAAACTCGTCTGCCCCTACCACGCCTGGACCTACGACCTCCACGGTCGGCTGACCGGCGTACCCGACAGCGCGAGCTACCCGACACTCGACCGGAGCAAGGCGGGGCTCGTCCCCGTCGGCCTCGAACAATGGCGCGGCTTCTGGTTCGTCCGCCTGACCGACGATGGCGGTCCCTCGGTTGCATCGATGATGGCGCCCTATGAGGCACAGGTCGCACCCTATCGCTTCGAGGAACTCGGCGCGCTCGGCCGCGTCACGCTGCGCCCGCGTGATGTGAACTGGAAGAATGTCGGCGACAATTATTCGGACGGTCTCCACATCCCCGTCGCGCACCCCGGCCTCACCCGCCTGTTCGGCAAAAGCTATGGCGTCGAGGCCGAGGATAATGTCGACCGCATGTGGGGCGACCTGATCGACCGCCCGTCGGCCAACTGGTCCGAACGCATGTACCAGCGCCTGCTGCCGCCGGTCCCGCACCTGCCACAAGCGAGCCAGCGCCACTGGCTCTATTTCAAGCTCTGGCCCAATGTCGCCTTCGACATCTATCCCGACCAGGTCGATTTCATGCAATGGCTGCCGACCGGCCCCACGACCTGCCTGATCCGCGAAATCAGCTACGTTCTGCCCGACGACCGCCGCGAAATGAAGGCCGCGCGCTATTTGAACTGGCGCATCAACCGCCAGGTCAATGCCGAGGACACCGAACTGATCACGCGGGTGCAGGCGGGCATGCAGTCGAAGAGCTTCACCATGGGTCCGCTCAGCGACAAGGAAGTCTGCCTCAAGCATTTCTGCGCGCGGATGCGCGACATCATCCCCGAAGCGCGGCTCGAACAAGCGCCCGCCGCAGGGTGGAGCCGCCGTTGAGCCAGTCGGCGCCCGTGGTGATCGTCGGCGGCGGTCCCGCCGGCATGGTTGCGGGGCTGCTCTTCGCGCGCGCCGGGGTGCCCGTCACGATCCTTGAAAAGCACGCCGATTTCCTCCGCGATTTCCGCGGCGACACCGTACATCCCTCGACGCTCGAACTGTTCAACGAGATCGGCCTGCTCGAGGAACTGCTGAAAGAGCCCCACGCCGCGATCGACACGATGACGCTCAACCTGCTTGGGCAGCGCTATACGATCGCGACGATGAAGCATTTGCCCGTCGCGGCGCGCTTCGTCGCGATGATGCCACAATGGGACCTGCTCGATTTCATCGCGGGGCAGGGGCGCAAATATCCGACCTTCGACCTGCGCATGTCGACCGAGGCGAGCGGATTCTCCTACGATGCCGCCAATCGCGTCAGCGGCGTGACGCTCGCGAGCGGCGAGGCGCTGCCCGCGCGGCTGGTCATCGCCGCTGACGGGCGTCGCTCGGTGCTTCGCGATGCGGCCGAACTGCCGCTCGAAGATCTGGGGGCGCCGATGGACGTGCTGTGGTTCCGCGTTCCCCTGCCCGCGGGCATGGACATGTCCGAAGTCGCGCTCGGCACGATCGACAAAGGCGGTATGGTTGTCGCCATCCCGCGCGGCGATTATTGGCAATGCGCGCAGATCATCGAAAAGGGCGGCTTTGCCCCGATCGAGGCGCAGGGCATCGCGGCCTTCCGCGAGCGCATCGTCGCCATCGCCCCGGGCCTCGCCGCCGGGATCGATGCGATCCATAGCTTCGACGACGTCAAGCTGCTCTCGGTCGCGCTCGACCGGCTGACCCGCTGGTCGCGCCCGGGGCTGCTCGCGATCGGCGACGCGGCGCATGCGATGTCGCCCGTCGGCGGGGTCGGCATCAACCTTGCGGTGCAGGACGCCGTCGCAGCGGCCAATATTCTCGCCGCCCCGCTCGCCGCCGGCGCCGATCCCGATCCGCTGCTTGCGCGCGTGCAGGACCGCCGCTGGACACCTACCACGCGCATGCAGGCGGTCCAGCGTTTCGCACACCAGCGCGTCATCGAACCGATGCTGCGCGGCGAAATTACCCGCGTGCCCTTCGTGGTGCGCCTGCTTAACCGCATTCCGCTGCTGCGCCGCATTCCCGGCCGCATCCTCGGCCTCGGCTTCGGCCGCCAGCATGTCCAATCCCCGCTTGCGAAAGAATTTCTATGACCAAAGCCTATGACGCCCTGATTATCGGCGCCGGCCACAACGGCCTCGTCTGCGCCTTCTATCTCGCCAAGGCGGGGCTCAAGGTCCGCATCGTCGAGGCGCGCGGCGTCGTCGGCGGTGCCGCGGTGACCGAGGAGTTCGCGCCGGGCTTCCGCAACTCGGTCGCGAGCTACACCGTCAGCCTGCTCCAGCCCAAGGTGATCGCCGACATGAAGCTCGCCGATCATGGCTACCGCGTCATCGAGCGGCCGATCAGCAACTTCCTGCCGCAGGAGGATGGCGGCTACCTCAAGCTCGGCGGCGGGCTCGAACGCACCCAGGCCGAGTTCCGCAGATTCTCTGCCCGCGACGCCGACGTGCTGCCGCAATATTATGACGCGCTCGAAAATGTCGCAGAACTGCTCCGCGACCTCGCGCTGCGCGTGCCGCCCAATGTCGGCGAAGGCTTCCGCACGCTGATCGACGGCGCGCGGCAGGGGCGGCGTTTCACGGGGCTCAGCCTCGAACAGCAGCGCGACGTGCTCGACCTCTTCACCAAGTCGGCGCGCACGATGCTCGACAGCTGGTTCGAGAGTGAGGCGGTCAAGGCCGCCTTCGGCTTCGACGCCGTCGTCGGCAATTACGCCAGCCCCGACACGCCGGGCAGCGCCTATGTGCTGCTCCACCACGTCTTCGGCGAAGTGAACGGCAAGAAGGGCGCCTGGGGCCACAGCGTCGGCGGCATGGGCAAGATCACGGAGATCATGGCGAAGGTCTGCCGCGACCTTGGCGTCGAGATCAGCCTCGAAAGCCCGGTCGAGAAGGTGCTCGTCGACGGCGACAAGGCGGTCGGGGTGAAGCTCGCCGGCGGCGAGGAAATCGCCGCCGCGCGCGTCATCGCCAATGTCGGGCCGAAACTGCTCTACGAACGGCTGATGGACGCGTCCGACCTGCCGGGCGATTTTCAGCGCCGTATCCGCGGTTTCAAGGCGGGCAGCGGCACCTTCCGCATGAATGTCGCGCTGTCGGAACTCCCCAAGTTCACCTGCCTGCCCGAACCCGGCGAACATCACCAGTCGGGGATCATCCTCGCGCCGACACTCGACTATATGGACCGCGCCTTCCTCGACGCGAAACAGTTCGGCTGGTCGAAGAAGCCGATCGTCGAAATGCTGATTCCCTCGACCGTCGACGACAGTCTCGCGCCTCCCGGTCAGCATGTCGCCAGCCTCTTTTGTCAGCAGTTCGCGCCCGAGCTGCCCGATGGTCGCGACTGGGACGATGAGGAAGGCGCTGCCGCCGACGCGATCATCGATACCGTCGAGGCACATGCGCCGGGCTTCCGCGCCAGCATCGTCGGCCAGACGCGCCTCTCGCCCAAGGGGCTCGAACGCAAGTTCGGCCTGATCGGCGGCGACATCATGCACGGCAATATGACGCTCGACCAGCTCTGGGCGGCGCGGCCCGTGCTCGGCAACGGCGGCTACCGCGGCCCGGTGAAGAACCTCTATATGTGCGGCGCTGGAGCTCACCCCGGCGGCGGAGTCACCGGCGCGCCGGGACATAATGCCGCCGAGGTGGTGCTACGCGACCGGGGTTTCTTCGCGCCGAAGTGGCGCGTCTGATCCGAACCCCATCGGCTGCGGCATCGCGGGGCGCGCGGCGCGCTCGCGCCGCAGCCGATCGACCAGCGCTGCATCGTCGATCGCGCCGGTAAAACGCATCTGCCGCGCGACGACGGCGAAGTCGCCGAGCGTCAACCCGCTGAGCCGGTCGAGCGTCGCCGGCGCTTCGCGCGCGAAGAAGTGTGCGAACGCCCGCCGTGCCCGCACCTCGTCGAGCGCGCGCATTTCGACCTTGAACACAAAGCGGCGTGCTGACGCGGGGTCGAGCTTCGCCGCATGGTTCGTTGCCGCGGCGAAGGGCAGCGAATGATCCTCCATCCAGGTCAGCAGTTCGTTGACCCGGCTCACCTCCCAGCTGTGCGCCGCCCCCTGCCGGTCGGCGAGCAGCGAATCGACCTCATCGAAGAAGAGCATCGCCCCCTGCCGCCGGGCCTCGGCGAAGGCCCCCGCGATCGCTTTCTCGGTCTCGCCGACCCATTTGGACATCAGGTCCGACGCGCGCTTGATATGCAACGGCCGCCCCAGCCGCCGCGCCAGCGCCTGCACCGCCTCGGTCTTCCCCGTTCCGGGAGGCCCGGTGAGCAGCAGCGAGAAATCGGCGGGGCCGCCCTCGCACGCCAGGCTGGCGAACAGCGCCGGAAGGTCGGTGTCGGCGGCGAGCAGCATCTCGTCGAAATCACGCGGCGTGCGCGGTTCGATCGTCTCGCCGCGCATTGCGCCCAGAATGGAGCCTGCGAAGCGACTCGCGCTGTCGGCGTCGCCCGCCAGCGCGGCCGCGCGGGCCGCGACGCGGAACAGCGATGCGGTTTGGGGCGCACGCGCGGCGAGCGCGACGAGCGCCGGATCGACCGCGACCTTTTCCTCGCTGCTGACCCGGTCGAGCATGCTCGGGCTATGCGCGATGCTCGGAAAGTCCATGCGGATCGACAGGCTGAACCGGCGCAGGATCGCCGGATCGACATCGGCGATGCAGTTCGATGTCCAGATGACCGGGACGACATTCTCCTCGAGCAGCCGGTTGACGAACAGCTTCGACCCCGACCGGTTGCGGATGCGGCCATCCTGCTCGATTTGCGCATTGCCGAGCAGGTCTTCCATTTCGTCGAACAGCAACAGTGCACGCCCGCGCTTCTCAAGCGTCCGCAGCGCCAGACGCAGCGCGGCGACGCGGTCGAAACGACTCGGTTCGTCGCCGTCGCTGTCGGCTTCGCCCACCGCATGCAGCGGCTCGCCGAGCGACGCCGCGAGTGTCCGCGCCAGCTCGGTCTTCCCCGTTCCCGGCGGGCCGTGGATCAGAATGTTGATCCCCCGCGCGCCGCCAGCCATCGCTCCGCGCAGCAGCGCAAGCGCCAGATCGGCTTCGCGCTGCCGCGCGGGAAAGTCGGCCATCGCATGGCGCGCGGTCTGGCGGCGACCGAGCAGGCCGTCGATCAGACTGTCATGCTGCCCTGTCTTGGCGTCGAGCAGCCGCTCGAACGACCAGCACAGGCCGAACTCGACCTTGCCCTCCTTGCTCGTCCAGCGACCGACGAGGTCGAGCCGCACCACTTCGGCGGTGCGAATGGCATGCGGGGCAAGCCCAGTGAGCGTTCCGACCAAGGCCTCCATGTCGAGCCCCTCGACCTCGACCAGCTTGGCGAGGCTGCGCGTCAGCGGCCCGCGCTCCATCGCGGTGACGAGCAGCAGCAGCGCACGCTCTTCGGCGGCGAGATCGAGCGCGTCGGCCAGCCGGTTTGCCTGCATCAGGCTTTCGTCCTCACGCGCATTGGGCGCCGGGGCCATGGGCCCGAGCAACGCCGTGCGCGCGATGGTCTTTTCGTCGAACCCGAGCGCGGCGGCGCGCGCGCGGGCCCAGCCGAGCAGGACCCGGCCGGTCTTGGTCTTGCCCGGATGATCCGTGGCGACGGCCCGCGCAAGCGCGCGAGCCCAATGGCTGTCGTGCAACATAAATACCTGCCTGCGGCCGGCGGACGCACGGCGCCCGACGGCTGAGTTGATGTTGGCGGGTTGGAAATTGCGGCAGCGCCCGGGCGCACCGCGTCAGGAAAAACGCGCTACGACAGCGGGCGGATGCCGCAGGGTTTCAAACCCTGGTTTGTTCGGCGGTCCGACACGTCACGTCTCCAAAAAAGCCCGAATCCGGGCCAACGGGATTTCGCCGATAAGCGATTTCCCGCTTGCAGGCAAGTTTCAGGCTGCAGCGGGCCGGGCGCGGCGCATCGCGAGATATATCGGCAGCCCGGCGGCGGTCAGCCCGAGGCTCCACAGGCTGGCTTCCCAGCCGGCGCCATAAAAGGCCCAGCAGCTGTAGAGAAAACCGAGCAGCGTCAGGGCGACGAACCCCGGCGAGGCCTTGATTGCGCCGCTGCGCTCGAGCTTCAGCGCAGCGAGCGCGCCGACGATGTAGAAGATGATCGCGGTCGAGGTCGTCACCAGCACCATGAATTTGAACAATTCGGCCAGCCCGCGGGCATAGTTCGCATAGACGACGAAACTGGCGAGCGCGCTCGACACGATCTGGGTGAACCAGGGCACGGCGAAGCGGTTATCGCGCGCGAAGATCGGCGGCAACAGCCCGCGATGCGCCAGGTCGCGCGGGATTTCGCCCTGCAAGAGGACGAAGCCGTTGAGCGCGCCGAGCGCAGCGATCGCGGCGAACAGCGCGACGGCCTGCCCTGCCGAAGGGCCGACGAGCGTGCCGAAGAAGGTTGCATAGGCGGCGTTCGAGGCTTCGAGCGTTTCGAGCGGCAACAGCAATGTGACTGTCGTGCAGGACAGCAGATAAAGCAGTCCGGTCGTTGCGGCGGCGATAATCGTCGCGCGCGGGATCGTGCGTTCGGGCTCGCGGACCCGGTCGCCGACGACGCAGGCGCTTTCGAAGCCGAGCAGCGCGAACAGGGTCAGCGTCGCGGCGCTGCCGATATTGTCGAGACTCACCGGCTGGGTGCCCGCCATGGTCGGCGTCGGCGCATCGCCGGTCCCCCACAGCCACAGCGCGACCAGCACCGCGCCGACGACAGGGATCAACTTGAGACCGAGAGTGAGCAATTGCGCCCCGCCGGCACGGCGCACGCCCATCAAATTAACGAGGGTGAAGAACCAGATGAAGCCGATCGCGATCAGCGCGGTACTCGCGCCGCCATCCGCGAGCGCCGGCACAAGGATCGACAAATTGCTGATCGCTGCGACCGCGAGCGTCGCGACGACGGTCCAGCAACTGATCCAGTAGCTCCAGGCCACGATGAAGCCGGTCCCGGGGCCGAAGGCCGCGGCGGCATAGGTGTAGGTCGCGCAGCCCGTCGGGAGCCGCTTCGCCAGCCGCGCGAAAGCGACCGCAAGGCACAGGGTCCCGGCGATCGACACGCCCCAGCCGATGACCGCGTTCCAGCCGAGCGGGGCGAGGTCGCGCGGCAGCAGGAAGACGCCCGACCCGATCATGTTTCCCATGCCGAGCGCGACGCACATCAAAAGGCCGAGCTTTTGGCCCGGCCTTTCGTCGTTGGTTTGCGTGACCGTCACCCGATCAGAACTTGGCGCCCAGCCGCGCCCCGATCGTCCGGGGCTGGTTCACCAAAATCTGCACACGGTCGTCGCACTGGCCGCAGTTCGAATAACGCGCCAGCTGCGCGCGCTCGTCGAACGCATTCTGCAGGAACAGTTCGAAACTGTACGAACTCCATTCGAAGCCGGCGGCGAAATCGACCGTCGTCGACCCCTTGACCCGGCCCAGCGCGGTCGCGGTGTCGACGCGGATGTCAGGCGTCGCGGATCCGCGATGCGCGATCACCGACTGGAAATGCATCTCCCCCGGTCCGACCGGGAACTGGTATCGCACCGTCGCATTGCCGTTGAACTTCGGCGTCACGGGCAGGCGCGTGCCTTTCTTCGCGGCGATGAACTTGTCCGGATCGGTCGGATCGTCGGTGGCACAGACATAGGTCGGATCGTCGAATGTGCACAGATTGTTGCGCGTCTTGGCGTCGGTATAGGATGCCGCCGCCGTGATGGTGAGGCCCTGAGTCGGTCGGATGTTGATATCGGCCTCGATCCCCTTGATCCGCGCGTTCGGACCATTGTGAATCTCGGTAAAGCTGTTCTCTCCCAGGAACGAGAACTGGAAGCGCTTCCAGTCCTGCATATACACCGCCGCGTTGAGCCGGACCATGCCGTCCGCCAATGTCGTCTTGATCCCCAGCTCATAATTGGTGAGGAAGTCGGCGGCATAGGGTGGAATCGTGCCGCGCCGGTTGATGCCGCCGGGACGGAAACCGCGCGACCAGGTCGCATAGGTCATCACATCCTCGCTGGGCTTCCAGGTCAGGTTCACGCGGTGCGTGAACCCCGTGTCCTTGGTGCGTTTCGGTACCAGTTCGCCGCCGACGAAATCGGCGAGGTTGGTGCAGGGACCACCCGGTACCGCGGCGGGCAATAAGGTGCCGCCCGGATTGTCGCGCAGGATCGCGCCCGTCGTCGTGTAACAGCCCGCGACGCCGGTGCGTGAACTGCCCGCGCCGTTGAACGGAGGGCCGTTCGGGTTGCGGCCAAATCCGAAGAAGCCGATCAGGCTGTTATCATATTTATAATAGCGGCCGCCGCCGGTCAGTGTCAGCGTTGGGGTGATATCGAAGCTCGCTTCGCCGAATGCCGCATAATCCTTGTCGACGCGCTTCTGCTCGGTCAGCCATAGCGTGCCGGGCAGGCCGTTGACCGACAAGGCGTCGGCAAGGCCGGGAACCTTATAGTCTTGGTGGATCTGGTTGCTCTGGCGCTGGTAGAACAGCCCGGCGACAACGCGGAAGCGTTCGTCCTGCGGCGACGAGACGCGCAGTTCCTGGCTCATCTTGCGGAAATGGTCGGTCCCGATGATGAACTGGCGCGGGTCGATGGTGTTGCCGGCATTGTCCGAAAAATAGAAATAATTGGCAAGACCGCCGACCGGTTCGTAGAGTGCGTCATAGGCCTCGGCATAGTCGGTGTAGTCGTTGATCTGATACGCTTTGCGGTCGAGATAGGCCCCGGCATAGGTGATTTCGAAATTGCCCAGCTTGCCCTCGATTGTCAGCGCCGCCTGGATGAATTTGTCGCTACGTTCGTCGGGGTAAAAGCGCTGGACCTGCAGGTCGCCGACACGCGGGTCCTGTGCAAAGGTGCCGCTGCTCGTCTGCTTCTGGTACAGCAGGGTCGGTGTCACCGTCCAGTTGTCGTCGAGGTCGACCTTCAGTGCGGCGCGACCGCCATAGATTTCGGCATCGTTGAAATTCTTCTTCACGAACCCGGCGTTGTTGACCGAGATGCCATCGCGGATACAGCCATCGATATCGCCGTTCCCGTCGCGGGTGGGCGTGCCGCAGAAGGTCCGCGTGCCGGGCACATTGTCGATATAGCCCGCGTCGCGCTGATACCAGCCGACGACGCGGATCGCCGCCATCTCGCTGATCGGGGCGTTGATCATGCCCTCGATCTTGCCGCCCATGCCGCCGCTCTTGACGCTGTTGAGCTCGCCGTCGACGCGGCCTTCGAAGCCGCTGGTGTCGGGTTTGTTGGTGATGATGCGGATCGTCCCGGCCTGCGACGAGGCGCCGTACAGCGTGCCCTGCGGTCCCGCGAGCGATTCGATGCGCGCGATGTCATAGACATGGACGTCGAGCGTGCCGCCGATCGTCGTCACCGGCTGTTCGTCGAGATAGACGCCGACGCTGGGCAGTGAACCCGAATGGTTGCCGTCGCCGCCGCTGGCGACGCCGCGCATATAGACGGTCGTCACGCCGGGCTGGCTCGACTGGAAGGACACGCTTGGCAGCAGTTTCGAGAAATCCTCGAAATTGCCAACGTTCAGCTGGTCGAGCTTGCGGGTGCCCAGTGCCTGGATGCTGATCGGGACATTCTGGAGATTTTCTTCGCGCTTCTGCGCGGTGACAATGATTTCGTCGTCATAGCCCTTGGTGTCGGCTTCCTGCGCCAGCGCAGGCGTCGAGGAAAGCACCGCGCCCGACAGCGAAGCCAGAAGCAGCGCGCGGCGCGAAAATTGGACCCGCATATAAGACCCCCCTAATATGTGCGATCGCCGTTGCTGCGGCGGAAAGGGAAGCTTGAACAGTTTCACGGCGTCGTCAATCACGCCGCCACCAAACGGGGAGTGCCGACCACCGTTTCGTCGGCACTATGACAAAATTGCAACAATCGTGTCAGTCGGTGGCGGGATATTGCGTCAGCGCCGGACCCAGCGCCTCGACGAGCGGTTCCAGCCATTTCTCCATGGCGCGCCACTGGCCGACGCCGTCGCGATTGATCGGCCGTCGCACCTGTTCCGAACTCGCGGTCCGCACCGCGCGCTCGTTGGTGTGGAAGTCGAGGCACGCCGGTTCGAACGGCACGCCGAGATAGTCCAGCAACGCGCGCACTTCGCCCTTGAGGTCGTCGATCAGCCTTTCGTGGAATACGCGGTGGATTCGTCCCGGCATGGCCCGGTCGAAATGGTCCATCAGTTCGACATAGTCGGCATAATAGCGCCCCATGTCGGCGAGGTCGTAACTGAACGCCTGCCCGCGGGCAAAATGCTGCTTATAATTGGAGAAACAGCAATCCATCGGGTGGCGCCGTGCGTCGATGATTTTCGCGTTCGGCAGGATCAGCCGGATGAAGCCGGTATGCAGCCAGTTGTTCGGCAGCTTGTCGATATAGAAGGGCTTGTCGCTTTTTCGCTGGACCAGCGTGTCGTGCAGATATTGCTCGCCCAGTTCGCGCGCGTCGGCCGCCGACAGCTTGGCGATGCCCCCCATGCCCCGCGCCTTGGCGTAAAGCTTGGGGATGTCTGGCAATTCCATCGTGCCCTCGACCATCGAATGGCTCGACAATATCTGTTCGATCAGCGTCGATCCCGAGCGCGGCATGCCGACGATGAAGATCGGATCGGGCGCGGCGGCGCCATGGCCGCGCTGCGCTTCGAAAAATTCGGGGGTGTACAGCGACACAGCATGATCGACCGCGGCGCGCGTCTGGTCGGCGTCATAGGGCAGCAGCCTTTTGCGCAGGGCGTTGCCAGTCGCGTAATGATCGAAGGCATCGGCCGCCTGTCCCCGGTCCTCCTGAGCCTTGCCCAGCGCGAAATGGAGATGGAAGCGGTCCTCGGCGGCGATGGCGTCGGTGTCGAGCGCGTCGCGCATCGCCGCGATGTCGTTCTCGTCGAACTTCAGCGTCTTGAGATTAGCGAGGCTCCACCACACCTCGCCGAGCGTCGGCGACAGGGCGAGCGCCTTGCGATAGGCGGTAATCGCGTCGGCCTGCCGCCCCACCGTCTTGAGCATATGCCCATAGGACATCCAGATCTTCGGCTGCTTCCCGAAGCCCTTGAGCACCTGTTCGTACAGCTCGAGCGCCTCGTCGAACTCGCCGACGCGGCCCAGCGCCGCCGCCTTCAGGTTGGCGTTGGTCAGATTGTCGGGATCGATCCTTTGCAGCTTGTCCAGCTCTTCGACCGCCTCGCCCGAACGGCCCTGGCGATGGAGGACGGTGGCGAGGTTCGAGCGCGCGGCGAGAAATTCGGGCGCGAGGTCGAGCGCGCGGCGCAGCAGCGCCTCGGCATCGCGATAGCGTTCGATCCGCGCCGCCAACTCGGCGAGCATGCGGATCGCCGCGACGTCGAACGGATCGCGCTTCAGATGCGCCTTGAGCGCCGGTTCGGCGTCGTGCAGCCGCCCCTCGAACAGCGCGAGCGCGGCCTCCATCAATTCGGGGTTGCGGACCGCGCGGCTGATTGCGGCATGCGCGGCGCTCGCACTCATCGCCTCAACCCTTGGCCCGCGCCTTGGCGACCGCCGCGCGCAGGCCGTCATAGCCGATCTGCCCCTGCAACAACTGGTTGCCAACGACCCAGGTCGGGGTCGCGTTCAGTTGCAGCTGGCTTGCGATAGCGAGGTTGGAGTCGAGCTCGCGCTGGAACAAAGCCTCGTTCGCGGTCGCGTCGGCGGTGCCGTCGGTGACGACGCCGGCCTTTTCGGCGGCCGCGGCGATCGCCCCGCGATCGAGCGACGATGCCTGGAACATCGCATGGTGGAACGCGTCATATTTGCCCTGTCGCGCGGCCGCGAGCGCCATCAGCGCGGCGTCGCGGCTCTGCGGCGCGATGATCGGGAGCTCGCGGAACACCACTTTCAGCCGGCGATCGCTGCGAATCAACCGGTCGAGGTCGGGCAGGCTGGCGCGGCAATAGCCGCAGGCATAATCGGTGAAGACCGTGAGCGTCACGTCGCCGTCCGCATTGCCTGCCCACGCGCCGGCATAGGGTTTTTCGAGCGCCGGGCGGATCGCGTCGATCGCCTTCGCCATCTCGCGGTCACGCTGCGCGGTCAGTGCCTCGGGAATGAGCTGCGGATTGGCTTTGATATAGTCGGCGACGACGGTCTCGACCTCGCTTTTGGACAAACCGCCGCCGAAACGGCCGCCGAGCCAAAAGGTCGCGCCGAGCAACAGCAGTCCGCCGAGCGCGATTACCCAGCCGGGCGCGGGCAGGGCGACGCCGCTCGCTCCGCCGCGCGGCGGCTGCGGGCGTTGCGGCGTCCGATCATCGGGCGCCGGCGCGGAGATCGATGGCGGCGGCGTCGCCGATGCCGCTTTGGCAGGCTTGGCCGGTGTCGTTTTGGGTGCCGCGAGTTCGATGCCCGGTTCGCTCGCGAACAGCGGCAGGTCGGGCGCGGCCGGCTTGGTCGCGGCGGTTGCGGCCGCCGCTTCCTGCGCCTCGCGTGCGAGCAATTGTTCAAGCCCCGATGGCGGCGGTCCGGCTTCGATCCGCGGCGCGGGGCGCAGTTTTGTCGCCGCCTCGCCCAGACTTTCCTTGCTCGCCTTGGCGGCCTGGCCCAGCGCTTCGCCGGCCTTGCCCGCGACATCGCCCAGCCCGCGTTGTGCGTCGCTCGACAATTTGCCGACCTTTTCGCCGAGCGCTATCTTGTCCCACGCCTTGGCGCTCGCGGCGGCGGCGGCGGCGCTGCCGCGCGCGGTTCCACGGCCGAGAGCCTTGGCAGTCCGCGCGGTGGCATCGGCTGTACGTCCGGCGAGTTTACGCGAGCGGCGCGGAATTTCCATCGCCTCGACCCGAGCGGGAACATCGGCCCTTTCGCCGACGCGGATCGTCCAGTCGGCAAAGGCGCTGCTGCCGTCGCGGATCGCCCGCCACAGCCCGTGTGCGCCGGCCTTCAGCCGCTCGCCATCGACTGCGGGTTTGCGTGGGGCGTGCGTCTCGGCCGGATAGCGCGACACGTCAAGTCCGATCGGCGGCACCTCGCGTGGCTTGGCCAAGCCACCATCGTCGCGTGCTTCGGTCGATGCGGCGCGTGCGCCATCGTCGGCGGGCGCCGGGTCACGCAGCCACGGCTGGTAATAATCATCTTTTCTATCAGTCACTTGTTGCCCTTGCGCATCGATATGGACGATGCGTCCCCGCTTCGTGCGTTCGAATCTAGCGCCGTTTGCGTTCGCGTTCCACCTCGGCGCGCGCGACCAGCGAAATATCCTGTGCACGAATCCAGTCGGGCGACCCCTCGGGCAGGCCCTGCATCGCGAGGTCGGCGTTACGCAGCGCGAGCATCGCCTGTCTACCCTCGAGCTGGTAGCGTTCCGCCGAGGCGAGCGCGGCGCGCGGCTGGTCGCCCTTGTTCGCATAGACGATGCCGAGCTGGTACCAGGCAAAGGGGTTCTGGTTGTCGAGCGCGATCGCGGTCTTCAGCACCTCTTCGGCCTCGGGGAAATTGGCCGGCTCCTCGGTCGCGATCAGGGCGTGGCCGAGCAAGGCGGCGATCAGCGGCTGCGAGCGCGAATTGGTGACCGCCTTGCGCAGCGGCGGGATCGCTTCCTTTGGGCGCCCCGATTCGAGCAGAACCTGGCCTTCGAGCTCGAGGAAATAGGGGTCCTCGGGCGCGGTGGCGAGCAGGCCTTCGACTTCGGCAAGCGCCTTTTGAGGATAGGCACTCTTGTGCCAGGCATAGGCGCGCGCATAGCGGGCCGGCACGCTGGTGTTGCTTTCGGGGTATTTGCGCAGCGTGCGTTCGGGTTCGGAAATGAAGCCCTGCAGCTTCGCCTTTATCCGCTGGAACCGTTGTTCGATCGCCGGGTCGGCGGGCTTTGCCCAAGCCGCATCGACGACATAGACTTCGCGCAGCGACTGGATGCGGTCGCCCGACATCGGGTGGGTGCGGCCATAGGCCTGGTCGTCGTCCTGCTTGACGCCATAGCGGAATTCGAGATTCTGGAGCTTCTTGAAAAAGGCCAGGCTGCCGCGTCCGCTGATCCCAGCCTTCGACAGATATTGCGCGCCGGCGGCATCGGCGGTCGATTCCTGGATACGGCTGAACGCGAGGAACTTGCCGAGCGCGGCCTGCTGTCCCGCCATCATGATCCCCATGCCGGCTTCGCCCCCGCCTGCCGCGATCGCCGCCGCGCCGAGCAACAGGCTGAGCAGCGAAATGCTCGTCGCCGCCTTGGCGCCGTCGTTGATGCGGATCGCGTGGCCGCCCATGACATGGCCCAGCTCGTGCGCAAGCACACCCTGCACCTCTTCGGCGCTGTCGGCAGCGTCGATCAGTCCCGCAAAGACATAGATGTCCTGGCTGCCCGCGACAAAGGCGTTGATGCTGCGCTCGCCGAGCAAATGGACACGCACCTGCCCCGGCTGCAGCCCCGCCGCGACGAGCAGCGGGTCCATCATGTCCTGGAGCAGCGCTTCGGTTTCGGCGTCGCGCAGGATCGACTGCGCCGCCACCGGGCGCACCGCTACCGCGAGCAAGACGACGAACGTCACCAGAAACCGAACCAGCGAACGCCAGGCATTGGCCCGATTTGCGAGCTGCGGCAGGGAAAAACTCATCGGGTGCGTCCTTGCGCCGAGCGCCTGAACCTCAACTGAAGCCATGAAGGCCTTGTGGGGTTCAGGACGCTCGGTGGCAAGGCTGCGATCGCAAGGATGCGATCAATTGCCGCCAATCGGGGTCCGCCGATCAGTTGCCAAAGGTGCGCTGCCACCAGCCACGGCGGGGTTCGCCGTCGGGGGCTTCGTCGCTGCCAGCGGGGACGGGTTCGCCGTCCTGCGCCGCGACCTCGGTCGATGCGGTCGCGGCCTCTTCGGCTGCGGCGGCCGCTGCGGCCTTGGTCTTGCGCGGCGCGCGCTTCTTGGGCGCGGGCTTGGCAGGTTCGACCTCGGCTTCGGCTGTGGCGACGGTTTCGATCGTTTCCTCGGCGACGGCTTCGACGGGTGCGGGCGCTTCGGCCGCTGCTGCGGCTTCGGCCTCTTCGGCGGCGATCTGCGCCTTGGTCCGGCGCGGCTTGCGCTTCGGCTTTTCAGCGACGGGCGCTTCTTCGATCACCGGCTCGGCAGCGACTTCGGCCTCGATCGGGGCTTCGGCTTCTGCGGCCTCGGCCTCTTCGGCTCCCTCATCACGCGGCTTGCGGCCACGACCGCCACGGCGGCGGCGCGGCTTGGCTGCGGTTTCGCCTTCGGCATCGACGGGGACTTCGGCGACCGCTTCGGTCACCGTGTCGCCGGCGTCGTCATCCTCGGGCGCGTCGCCTTCGCGGTCTTCGCCTTCGGCGCCTTCACCGATCTCATTGCCCTCATCGTCACGGCGGCCGCGGCGGCCACGACGGCGACGACGACGGCGCTTGCGGCCTTCGCCATCGGTGTCGGCGTCGCCTTCTTCGCGTTCGCGGCGGGCGGGGCGCTCGGTCTTTTCCGCCTCGGCTTCCGCCTCGGCCTCTTCTTCCTCGTCGAAATATTCCTCGTCGTCGTCATCGTCCTCGATCGGGGCGATCGGGGCGAAGCTACGGCGCGCGACTGGCGGCGGGCCGCCTACCTCGATTGCCATGCGCGCGCCCTCGGTCTCGCCGTCGGGCAGGATTTCGACGCTGACGCCGTACAGGTCCTCGATCTCGCGCAGTTCGCGGCGCTTTTCGTTGAGCAGGTAGAAGGTCGCTTCCTGGCTCGCGCGCAGGATGATCTTGCTCCCCTTGCCGCGTGCGGCTTCCTCTTCGATCATGCGCAGCGCGCTGAGGCCCGCCGACGACGCGGTGCGGACGAGGCCGGTGCCTTCGCAATGCGGGCAGGGGCGGGTCGAGGCTTCGAGCACGCCGGTGCGCAGGCGCTGGCGGCTCATCTCCATCAGCCCAAAGCCTGAGATGCGGCCGATCTGGATGCGCGCGCGGTCGTTCTTCAGCGCGTCCTTCATCGCGCGCTCGACCTTGCGGACGTTCGAACCATGATCCATGTCGATGAAGTCGATCACGATCAGCCCGGCCATGTCGCGCAGACGCAGCTGGCGCGCGATCTCGTGCGCGGCTTCCAAATTGGTGCTGACCGCGGTCTGCTCGATATTATGCTCGCGCGTCGACCGGCCCGAGTTGATGTCGATCGACACCAACGCCTCGGTCGGGTTGATCACGAGGTAACCGCCCGATTTCAACTGGACGACGGGATTGAGCATCCCGGCGAGCTGGTCCTCGACGCCATAGCGCTGATAGAGCGATACCGGGTCGGCATATTGCTGCACGCGGCGCGCGTGGCTCGGCATCAGCAATTTCATGAACTGCTTGGCGGCACGATACCCGTCCTCGCCCTCGACGAGTACTTCCTCGATATCCTTGTGATAGATGTCGCGGATCGCGCGCTTGACCAGGTCGCTGTCCGAATGGATCAGCGCCGGCGCGCTGGACCCCAGGGTCTTTTCCCGAATCTCGTCCCAGACGCGCGCCAGATAGTCGAAGTCGCGCTTGATCTCGACCTTGGTGCGGCTCATCCCGGCCGTGCGCACGATGCAGCCCATCGTCGGCGGCAGGTTGAGTTCGTCGACCATGGCTTTGAGTTTGCGGCGGTCGGCGCCATTCGAAATCTTGCGGCTGATCCCGCCGCCGTGCATCGTGTTCGGCATCAGCACGCAATAGCGGCCGGCGAGCGATAGATAGGTGGTGAGGGCAGCGCCCTTGTTGCCGCGTTCTTCCTTGACGACCTGGACCAGCATCACCTGACGGCGGCGGATGACGTCCTGAATCTTGTAGCGGCGGCGCAGCGACATGCGGCTTTCGCCGTCCTCGTCCTCGTCGCGGCGGCGGCCACGGCCCCGGCCGCCCTTGCGGCCGTCGCGGCCGCGGCCGCGACCCTTGCGGTCGCCGCGACCGTCCTTGTTCTCTTCGGCGCCCTCTTCGGCCTCGCCCTCGGCGTCGCCATTTTCGTCATCGCCTTCGTCGCCGTCATGGTCTTCGCCGACGGTTTCGGGGGCCGGGGCATCGCCATTCTCATCGTCATGATATTCGACGTCGGCGACGTCGCCTTCCAGTTCGTCGAGGTCTTCCTCGGCGCGCATCGCGGCTTCGGCGGCATGCTCGGCCTCTTCGCGGAGCAGGGCTTCGCGATCTTCCTTCGGAATCTGGTAATAGTCGGGATGGATTTCGCTGAACGCGAGGAAACCGTGGCGATTGCCGCCATATTCGACGAACGCCGCCTGCAGCGACGGTTCGACTCGGGTTACCTTGGCCAGATAGATATTGCCCTTGAGCTGCTTGTGCTCGGCGGACTCGAAATCAAACTCCTCGATGCGGTTTCCCTTGGTGACGGCGACACGGGTTTCTTCCCGGTGCCGCGCGTCGATCAACATGCGCGTGGTCATTATTATCACTCCAGGCGCGCCGCGGCGCGCCAACAAAAAAGGCCGCGGCCATCCGTACGGGATGACTGCGGTCAAAAGGGTTCAATGGAAAAAAGACGTTATTGCCTTGTGCGGCCCGCGTCCGGTCGTGGACGCGCATGCGGTCTTCCGCCCGAGCGACGGCAAGCGCGAAAGCGCCTGCGTCGCGGGTGAAAGAGGGCATGGCAAGCCTCATGCGGCATCAACCTGTTTAGCGGATGACCGGCCAGCGCGAATCGACCAGCGGCTGATCTTCCTTCGCTGCCCGGGCATCCGGGTGGGCCGACGGCAGGTTGCCAGGCCTGGATTGTCGGGCACCGGGGGAGAGCCGCCGTCCGGTCCGTGATCCGGTACCGATTGGGCGCGTTCCCCGCATAAGGCCCGACGGGTCAGGCAATGACACCGTCAGCGTTCGGGGTGCTAGCATCGGCGTCATCGAACGGCAACAGCCAAGCACCGGAAAAATATGGGCATGGTAAAGCCCGCGGCAAGGCGTGCCGTCAGCCCGATCATGCTAAACTGCTGGTTAACCCTGCCCTTTCACCCTGACTTGACGCGCCATCCCTAATGACCGGTTCATCGTGATGACCCGCAGGTGGCCTTGGATGCTTTCAGATAAATACTGGACCAATCGTCCTGCCCGGCGGCATAATCGCCCCATGCTTCTCGCGTCGCTCTTCCTCTCGTCGCTGATGGCCACGCCCGCGGTGCTGGCGGGCAATATCGGCGCGATCGAGATCACGGGCGGCGAGGTGACGGTACGTTTCGACGATTTTGTCGCCAGCGCGTCGACTTTGCTGCTCGCGGGTCCCGACCGCATTGCGCTCGACATCGCGGGTGCGCAGGCGGGGCGTTCGCCGCAGGGGGCGGGGTTCGTGCGCACCGTCCGCCAGGGCCAGCAAGGCCCCGACACCGCGCGCGTCGTGCTCGACCTCGACCGGCCGGCCCTCGTCTCGAACGCGCGCTTCGCCGCCGACGGGCGCAGCCTCTCGTTCCAGCTGAGTCCTGTCTCGGCGGACGAGTTCCAGCGCGCTTCGCGCGCGCCCCGCGTCCGGCTTCAGCCGCCGGCGCAGTTCCGCGCCAAACCGCCCGAAAAACGCTATTCGGTGACCGTGCCGATCGGCAAGGCGAAGCCCGCGGTTGCGCTGCCGAAGATTGAGGGACCGAACAATCCGCGCCTGCCGCTCGTCGTCATCGACGCCGGGCATGGCGGGCACGATCCGGGCGCGATCAGCCCGCACAGCGGCAAGCGCGAAAAGGACATCACTCTCGGCATCGCGCGCGCGATCCGCGACGACCTGATCGCCTCGGGCCGCGTTCGCGTCGCGCTCACCCGTTCGGACGACCGCTATCTGGTGCTCGAGGAACGTTATGGCATCGCGCGTCGACTGAAGGCCGACCTGTTCATTTCGGTCCATGCCGACGCCGCCGAAAACCAGCAGGCGAGCGGCGCGTCGATCTACACCCTCTCCGAAGTCGCCTCCGACCGCGAAGCGGCGCGGCTCGCGGCGCGCGAGAACAAGGCGAACATCATCAACGGCGTCGATCTTGGCGCGCACAGCAGCGACGTGTCGTCGATCCTGCTGGACCTGACGCAGCGTGAGACGATGAACGTCGCGTCGGACTTCGCCCGCCTGCTCCAGCGCGAGGCGTCGGACGACGTCAAGTTTCGCACCACCGCGCATCGCTTCGCGTCGTTCGTCGTGCTGAAGGCGCCCGACACGCCGTCGGTGCTGTTCGAAACGGGCTTCATCTCGAACGAGGGCGACGCCGAATTCCTCGGCTCGGCGGCGGGCCAGAAAAAGGTCGCGCGCGGCGTCCGCGACGCGGTGCAGGTCCACTTCGCGCGGCAGATCGCGTCACTGCTCCCGTAAATTTCATTTGACCATCATCCCCTGCCCCGACAGCTTCCCCGCAAGCTGAGGGGAGAGAAATATGGGCTGGAGCAACTGGTCGGGCAGCGTCGCCGGGCCCGTCGCGGTCACCCGCCCGCAAAGCGAGGACGAACTCGCAAGTCTTGTCCGCACCGCCACGAAGGTCCGCGCCACCGGCGCCGGCCACAGCTTCATGCCGCTCTGCGCAAGCGACGAACTGATCCTCAATCTCGATGCGCTTCCGGGCGCGATCACCATCGCCCCCGACCGCGAGACCGCGCGCATCCCGGCGGCCTGGAGTATCAAGCGGCTGACCGCCGCGCTGTGGGACGAGGGTCTCGCGCTCGCCAACCGGGGCGACGTCAATCCGCAGTCGCTCGCGGGCGCGATGGCGACCGGCACCCACGGCACCGGGGTCTCGGTCGACGATGGCGCGCGGTTTCCGCCTGATCGGCGCTGACGGCGAAGCGCGCGGGTGCGATGCCGGCACCGACGCCGACCTGTTCCAAGCGCAGCGCCTGTCGCTCGGGATGTTCGGCATCGCGACCGAAATCGAGGCCGCCGTCGTGCCCGCCTTCCACCTTGCCGAACGCATCGAGAAGCGCCGCTGGCACGAGGTGCGCGAAAGCTATGACGACCTCGCGGCGCAGCACCTTCATATCGAGTTCTGGTTCTTCCCTCACGCCGACCATGTGATCCTCAAGACGCTTGACCCCTGCGATCCCTGCGACCCGCCGCCGAGTACGACCGACATGGAGGAGACCGCATTCCGCCGCGTGCTCGATGTGGCGGCGCGCGTGCCTTTCCTCACCCCCTGGCTCCAGCGCGGGATGATGAAGACCGGCTTCGAGGCCCGCCGTCGCGGCCCGGCGCACAGTATCTTCCCGTCGGACCGCACGCTCCGCTTCGAGGAGATGGAATATGAAATGCCGCGCGCCGCCGGGCTCGACGCGCTCGACCGCAATATCGCCGCGATGGCCAGCCTGGCTGCGTCGCATGGCGTCGGCCTCCGTCCCCACGCCAAGACGCACAAAAGCGTCGATATCGCCAAGCGCCAGCTCGCAGCGGGCGCGGCCGGCGTCTGCTGCGCCAAGATCGGCGAGGCCGAGGTGCTCGCCGCGGGCGGCATTACGGGCCTGTTGATCACCTCGCCCGTCGCGGCACCGCGCGCGATCGAACGGCTCGCGGCACTGGCGAAGAGCGCGACGGGGCTGATGGCGGTCGTCGATCACCCCGCCGTCGCGGGCCGGATCGATGCGGCGCTCGCTACCAGGCTCGATGTCGTCATCGACATCGACCCCGGCATCGCGCGCACCGGCGTCGCTTCGCCCCAGGGCAGCGGTGGCGCTCGCCGAAGCGATCGCGGCCCTCCCGAACCTGCGCTACCGCGGCGTCCAATATTACTGCGGGTCCCAGCAGCATATCGAAGGCTTTGCCGACCGCCGCGCCGCGATCGAGGAGCGCACCGCTTACCTGCGAACCGTCATCGCCGCGCTGGCTGACGCTGGCTTCGCGCCCGAAATCGTCACCGGATCGGGCACGGGGACCCATCGCATCGACCTCGATCGTGCGATCTTCACCGAATTGCAGGCCGGCAGCTATGTCTTCATGGACAAGCAATATCTCGACTGCGACCTCACCGGCGACGGCGCCGTCCCCTTCGAAACGTCGCTGGGTGTCGACGCCCGCGTCGTCAGCGCCAATCATCCGGGACTCGTCACCATCGACGCCGGTTATAAAGCCTTGTCCACTGACGGCGGTGTTGCGGTGGTCCGGCGCGGCGCGGCGGAAACCGCTTTTTTCGCCTTCATGGGCGATGAACATGCCGCGCTGATCGCACCCGGCATCGACGAAACGCTTGCGCCCGGCGCTCCGGTCACGCTCACCGTGCCGCACTGCGATCCTACGGTGAATCTCTACGACCATTATCATGTCGTCGAGAACGAGACTCTGGTCGCGACCTGGCCGGTGAGCGCAAGGGGCAGGGCGCGGTGACATGACCGGCCCTACCGCGGGTCGGCCGGGTAACATGCACCCCACCGCAACCATACTTCCCTTTCGCCCGGACACGCTTTAGAGGCTGCTCACGATGGTCGCCGACAGTCCGCCCAATTTCCGCCTGCGCCTGCGCCGCGACAGCAATGCCGTTTTCGGCTGGTTTCGTACCATGTGGGCGCGCCGCTGGTTCCGCTGGCTCGGCTATCTGGGGTGTGTCGGCCTGCTCGGGCTCTTCCTCATCTGGCTGATTTTCGCGCGCGACCTGCCCTCGGTCGACCAGCTGCGCGATTACGAACCCCCGCTGCCGACGATGGTCCGCGATGCCGAAGGCGCGCCGGTGCACAGCTATGCCCGCGAACGCCGCGTCCAACTCGACTATAGCGAATATCCGCAGCTTCTCGTGCGCGCCTTTCTCGCCGCCGAGGATCGGACCTTCTTCAGCCATGGCGGCATCGACTATCCGGGCATCGCTACCGCGATCGTCACCAACATGACGAACAGCGGTCGGCCGGTCGGCGCTTCGACGATCACTCAGCAGGTCGCCAAGAACCTGCTCTTGAGCAACGAGCTCAGCTATCGGCGCAAGATTCGCGAACTGATCCTCGCGCGCCGCATCGAGGGTGCGCTGAGCAAGGAACAGATTCTCGAACTCTATCTCAATGAAATCCCGCTCGGCCGCCGCAGCTTTGGTGTCCAGGCGGCGGCGCGCGCCTATTTCGACAAGGATGTCGATCAGCTCGCGCTCCACGAAATGGCCTTCCTCGCCATTCTGCCCAAGGCGCCCGAAAAATACGGCCGGTCGCGCTTCGCCGCCGAGGGGCTGGCGCGGCGAAATTTCGTGCTTGGCGAAATGTTCCGCAACGAATGGATCACCGCCGCGCAGCGCGACGCCGCGCGCGCGATGCCGCTGGGTCTCAGCGAAACGGGCAACCGTGCGATCGCGCAGGTCGGCGGCTATTATATGGAAGAAACCCGACGTCAGTTGATGGCCCAATTCGGCGAGACCGCCGAGGATGGGCCGCACAGCGTCTATGCCGGCGGCCTCTGGGTGCGCACCGCCTATAACGGCAAGATGCAGGCGGCGGCGACCAGCGCGCTGCGCAAGGGCCTGATTCGCTACGACGCGGGCAAGGGCTGGTCGGGACCGATCGCGACGATCGAGGCCGACGACCAGTGGCAAAGCCGCCTCGCCTCCAGCTTCATTGGCATCGATTACGACGGCTGGCGCATCGCCGCGGTGCTCTCGAAAAGCGCTGCCGCAGCACGCATCGGTTTCGCCGACGGCACGACGGGCACCCTGCCAGCGGGCGCTGCGGCCCTCGGTTATCGCAAGACCGGCGGCAGCGCCTTCTCGGCGATGCGCCCGGGCGACATGATCGCGGTCAAGGCAACGGGCAATGGCGTCTATGGCCTGCGCAACATTCCCGAAGTATCGGGCGGGATGATCGTCGAAAGCCCGCATTCGGGCCGCATCTATGCGATGCAGGGCGGCTTCGACGTCCGTCTTTCGCCGTTCAACCGCGCGACACAGGCCGAACGTCAGCCGGGATCGACGATCAAGCCCTTCGTCTATGCTGCCGCGCTCGACAATGGCATGACCCCCGCGACGATGATCGTCGACGGGTCTTTCTGTGTCTATCAGGGCGCGCGCTTCGGCAACAAATGCTTCCGCAACTTCGGCGGTGCGGGTGGTTCGGGCGAGCATACGATGCGCTGGGGCCTCGAACAGTCGCGTAACCTGATGACGGTGCGCACCGCGAGCCAGGTCGGTATGGAACCGATCGTCGACACGATCCGCACCATGGGTATCGGCGAGCACGAACCCTATCTCTCGACCGCGCTCGGCGCCGGCTCGACGACGGTCGAAAAGATCACCAACGCCTATGCGATGCTTGCCAATCACGGCCGCGAACTCAAGCCGCGCGTGATCGATTATGTCCAGGACCGCCGTGGCAAGGTGATCTTTCCCGCCAATTGGAAGGCGTGCGAGGGCTGCAACAAAAAGGACTGGGACGGCCGTCCGATGCCGCGCTTCGCCAAGTCGGGCAAGCAGCTGATGGATCCGCTTACCGCCTATCAGGTCGTCCATATGCTCGAAGGCGTCGTCCAGCGCGGCACCGCGGTGCGCCTGCGCGACCTCGGCGTGCCCCTGTTCGGCAAGACCGGCACCACTTCGGGGCCCAAGGACGTCTGGTTCGTCGGCGGGTCGCCCGACGTCATCGCCGGCGTCTACATCGGCTACGACCAGCCGCGCGACATGGGCGGCTATGCTCAGGGCGGCAGCCTCGCCGCGCCGATCTTCAAGGATTTCGCGCTCGACGCGCTCGACGATCGCCAACCGATCCCGTTCACCGCGCCCAAGGGCATCCGCATGGTGCGCATCGACCGCCAGTCGGGCCGCCGCGTCTATGGCAGCTGGCCGGGCACCGATCCCAAGGCGTCGATCATATGGGAGGCTTTCAAGCCTGAAAGCGAACCGCGGCGGACGATCCGCGAAGAGGAAATCAAGCCTGCCAAGGCCGCCAAGCGACAGGATGCGCCGGTCAGCGAGGGCAGGGGCGGGCGCAGCGACAGTGACTTCCTGGAGGATCGCGGCGGCATCATCTGACGCGCCACGCCTTCTTCCCCTTCGGCTCGACAGGCCGTAAGGGCGTGACCAACATATTTTCAGGAGCAAGGACATGCGCGCCGAAGCGCAGGATCATATCGACAAGATCGGCGCCGCCTTGGCGTTGCTGCGCCGCTTTCTCGACTGGGATCGCGCGGTGCGGCGGCTCGACGAGCTCAACGCCAAGGTCGAGGACCCGACCCTGTGGAACGATCCGCGTGCCGCGCAGGACGTGATGCGCGAACGCCGCCGCCTCGACGAGGCGATCACCGCGACGCGCGCGATCGAGACCGAATGCGCCGACACCGCCGAACTGATCGAACTCGCCGAAATGGAGGGCGATGAGGCGATGGTCGACGAGGCGGTCGCGAGCCTTGCGACGCTCGCCGCGCGCGCCGAAGAAGACAAGATTCGGGCACTACTCGCGGGCGAAGCCGACGCCAACGACGCCTATATCGAGGTTCACGCCGGCGCCGGCGGCACCGAGAGCCAGGACTGGGCCGAAATGCTCCAGCGCATGTACAGCCGCTGGGCCGAAAAGCGCGGGTTCAAGGTCGAACTCGTCGAATATCAGGCGGGCGAACAGGCCGGCATCAAATCGGCGACGATGCTGGTCAAGGGCGAGAATGCCTATGGCTATTCGAAGACCGAAAGCGGCGTCCACCGCCTCGTCCGCATCTCGCCCTACGACAGCTCGGCGCGGCGCCACACCAGTTTCTCGTCGGTGTGGGTCTATCCGGTGATCGACGACAATATCGACATCGAGATCAACGAGGGCGACCTCAAGATCGACACCTATCGCGCTTCGGGTGCGGGCGGCCAGCACGTCAACACCACCGACTCCGCGGTGCGCATCACCCACATCCCGACCGGCATCGTCGTCGCGTCGCAGAACGACCGTTCGCAGCACAAGAACCGCGCGACCGCGATGGGCATGCTCAAGGCGCGCATGTACGAGGCCGAACTGCAGAAGCGCGAAGCCGCGGCGTCGGGCGAATATCAAGCCAAGACCGAAATCGGCTGGGGCCACCAGATCCGCTCCTACGTCCTCCAGCCCTATCAGCTGGTGAAGGACCTGCGTACCGGCGTCACATCGACCGCCCCCGGCGACGTGCTCGACGGCGCGCTCGACCCGTTCATGGCCGCCGCCCTGTCGCAGAAGGTGACCGGCGAAAAGGTCGAGGTCGAGGATATCGATTGATGATCCGCGGCGCCGCCCTGCTCGCCGCGCTGGTGGTGCTGCCGCTGCTCGGCAGCTGCGACGCGCCGTGGGAGGGCGATAGCGACCGCACCGAGACCGCCCGCGACTTCCCGCCCGCCGACCGCCCGGTCGCGCCGACCGTTTCGACCAAATGGTCGACCGAAGAGGCGCGCGACCGGCTCAACGAGGCTGAGGATGTGATGGATTCGGCCGACGTGCGCCCCGGCATGACCGTCGCCGACATCGGCGCCGGCGACGGCTATTACACCGTCCGCCTCGCCCAGCGCGTCGGGGCGGGCGGGCGCGTGCTGGCGCAGGACATCATGCCCGAGGTGATCGAACGCCTCGCCGATCGCATCGCGCGCGAACGGCTCGAGAATGTTTCGATCAAGCTTGGTGCGGTCGACGACCCGCGCCTCCCCGCCGCCAGCTTCGACCGCGTGTTCATGGTCCATATGTATCACGAGATCGGCGAGCCCTACGCCTTTCTGTGGCGGCTGCGCCCGGCGCTGCGTGCGGGCGGGCAGGTGCTCGTCGTCGATGGCGACCGCCCGATCGCCGACCATGGTACGCCGTTCCGCCTGCTCGTCTGCGAATTCGAGGCGGTGGGTTACAAGCTGCTGTCCTACGACGACAAGCAGCATGCGGGTGGCTA
Source organism: Sphingopyxis sp. GW821-FHT02C12 (assembly GCF_059421785.1). Lineage (NCBI taxonomy): Bacteria > Pseudomonadati > Pseudomonadota > Alphaproteobacteria > Sphingomonadales > Sphingopyxidaceae > Sphingopyxis > Sphingopyxis sp. GW821-FHT02C12. Next base: position 767,381 of record NZ_JBWKVQ010000001.1, on the reverse strand, counting down.
TCTCGCCCGCTTCGTCCCCGACGGCAAGCGGCCGGCGCCCGAAGATATCAAGGTGTGCGAGAATCCGTGACGACGATCAATATACCACCAACCGGTCGCCCGCCCCTACTTCGCGCAGAAAGCTGACCAACCCCGCCGCCTTGGCCTGCGGCACCATCTCCTCGGCTGTCAGGCCGACCAGCGCCATCCCCGACTGGCAAACGAACAACTCGATCTCCATCGCAACTGCTTCCTCGATCATCGGCGCGAGACCTGGCATCCCGGCCGCCTCCCGCGGGGCGTCGCCAGTGGCCGACACGCGTTCGCGGAGCAAGGCGACCGCTTCGCCCTGCAGGAAAATCCGGGTGGGCGATCCCAGCGCCGTCGCGGCCATTCCGGTTTCGAGCGCGGCATAGAACCGCTGCCTGTCGGCTCCTGCAACGATGATACTCAGCCCTGACATGTCGGACACCCCGGATCCTTTGCAACGCCGACCTCGCGCCAGCGCCGGTCGAGCATATCGAGTATGGCCAGCCGCCCGGCCAGGCTTGCCCCCCAGCCGGTCAGCGCACGCGCCGCCTCCAGAGCTGCCATCGTCCCGACCATGCCCGCAAGCGCCCCCATCACCCCGGTTTCGGAGCAATTGATCCCCTCGCGGTCGGGGTCGGCACCGACCAGGCACTGGTAGCATGGGCTGGTCTCGCGCCACCCCTCGTAAAGCGCGACCTGCCCCTCGAACGCCCCTATCGCGGCGGATAGCAGGGGGGTATGCAGCGCCACCGCTGCGCGATTGACCGCGAGCCGCGTGTCGAAATTGTCGCAGCCGTCGAGGATCAGGCTCGCGCCTGCCAACAATGCGTCGGCATTGCCGCGATCGAGCTTCTCAACCACTGCGAGCGTCTCTATATGCGGGTTGATCTGCCGCGCCGATGCTGCCGCAATCTCGGACTTATGCGCGCCGATGTCGCCATCGGTGAACAACGGCTGCCGCTGCAAATTCGACAGCTCGACGATATCATGATCGATGATCGTCAGCCTGCCGACCCCCGCTGCCGCTAGATAGGTGATTGCCGGACAGCCGATCCCGCCCGCGCCGATCACCGCGACATGGCTGGTTTTCAGCTTGGCCTGCCCCGCGCCGCCGAACTGCGGCAGGATGATCTGGCGGGCATAGCGGTCGAGTTCGGTGTCGGAGAGCAATTACTCCCCCGGCCGCCGCAGCTTGATCCCCGACAGCGATCCGACGTTGTCGGGGATGCTGTCGTCGATCGGTTCGTCTTCGGCGTCGCTGTCACTCGTCACCCCAGTCGATCCGAACCCGCCCGCGCCGCGCGCGGTATCATCCAGTGCTTCGACCTCTGTAAAGCTCGCCCGCTGGACCGGCGCGGGCACCAGCTGCGCGATGCGGTCGCCGCGCCTGATCTCGAACGGCTCGTCGCCAAGGTTGGCGAGGATCACCTTCACCTCGCCGCGATAATCGCTGTCGATCGTCCCCGGGGTGTTGAGGCAGGTGATGCCATGCTTCAGCGCCAGGCCCGACCGCGGCCGCACCTGCACCTCGTAGCCCTGCGGGATCGCCATCGCGAAGCCCGTCGCGACCGCGTGGCGCGTGCCGGGGCGGATCGTCAGCGATTCGGCTGCGACGACGTCCATGCCCGCCGCACCGTCGGACGCATAAGCGGGCAGGGGCAGGCCGCCGCCATTGGGCAGGCGCTGGACCCGGATTTCAATCGGGCTGGAGGGGGACACGCGCATTGAGCTCATCGGCGATCTTTTCCATCAATTTTCGGGCGACGGCCGCCTTGGGCAGCCGGTCCCAACTTTCTACGCCGTCTTTGCTAACGATATGCACCCGATTCGTCTCGCCTCCCATCGGGTCGGCGGAGACATCGTTGGCGACGATCCAGTCGCAACCTTTCTTCGCCAGTTTCGCCTCGGCATGCGCGAGCACGTCATTGGTCTCGGCGGCAAAGCCGATCAGCAAAGGCGGGCGCAGCGGACTCTTCCCGACGCCCGCCAATATGTCCGGATTCTCTGCGAGGGCTAGAGGCGGCACCGCGCCGCTGCCATCCTTCTTGATCTTCTGTGCCGACGTGTCGGCGGCGCGCCAGTCGGCGACTGCGGCGACCATGATCGCGGCATCGACCGGCAGTCCGTCCTGCACCTCGACCGCCATCTCACGCGCGGTCTCGACATCGACGCGGATCACCCCGGGCGGGGTCGGTAGTTCGACCGGTCCGGCGACCAGCAACACGTCGGCGCCGGCGTCGGCGGCGGCGGCGGCGATCGCAAAACCCTGCTTCCCGCTCGACCGGTTGGCGATATAGCGGACGGGATCGATCGGTTCGTGCGTCGGCCCGGCGGTGATCAAGATGCGGCGCCCGTGGAGCGGGCGGTGATTGGCGGGCGCGAAATCGGGTTGGCCGGTGAGCGAGGCCACCGCAGGCGCATTGGCTAGCGCGGTCTCGATCGCTGCAAAGATCGCCGCCGGTTCGGGCAGCCGCCCCGGCCCATATTCGCCGCACGCCATCGCGCCCTCGTCGGGCTCCATCACCGTGACGCCGTCGCGGCGCAGCGTTGCGACATTGCGCTGCGTCGCCGCATGCAGCCACATGCGCACATTCATCGCGGGCGCCGCGAGCACCGGCTTGTCGGTCGCGAGCAGCAAGGTGGTCGCCAGATCGTCGGCGATTCCGGCCGCCATCTTCGCCATCAGGTCGGCGGTCGCGGGCGCGACGACGACCAGATCGGCTTCGCGGCTCAGCTGGATATGCCCCATTTCGACCTCGTCCTTCAGGTCGAAGAGGCTGGTATAGACCTTGTTCTCGCTGAGTGCCGCGAGCGTCAGCGGCGTCACGAACTGCTCGCCCGCGCGCGTGATGACGCAGCGTACGGTCAAGCCGGCCTTGCGGAGCAGGCGGACGAGTTCGATCGATTTGTAGGCTGCGATGCCGCCGCCGATGATCAGGAGAATACGGGAAGCCGTCATCGCTTTTTCCATTGTCCCCAGATATGCCCATCGGCCCGTCAGTTCAAGCGAGCCTCCGGAACCGCCCTAGGTCACGGCGCGCGGCGCGGAAAGTCCGGATCGCAGCAGGGAGCGCCCCAGCGCGGCGAGCGCGGCGGGTGCAAAGACCAGCCCGATATAGATCGTCGGCACCACCAGCATCGCCCAATAGAAATTGTTCGAGCGCGCGAACAGCATGAGCAGCAGCGCGTAGATCAGCTGTACGCCGAGCACCGCCAGCGCGAGCCGCGAACGCCAAGCCGCCCAGCCGAGCAGCGCGAGCGGCACCAGCAATGCGGTGGTCCACGCCGGAAAAAAGCGAAAGCCGGACATGAGGTGGACGAAGGACAGATAGGACGCCCAGCCACCGAAGCCGTTCCAGCCCGGGCTGGCGATGTCGCCCGGATTCGCGACGGCACTCACCGCAAACATGTGCAACACCAGAATGAGAAGGAAGACCAGGCCGGCCGCCAGCCACGCCGCGACCGCACGCCAGTCGCGGTCGAACAGGGCAAAGCATCCGAACAATATCGCCACCGGCAGCGCGGTTTCGCGAATCGCGACCGCGACTGCGAGAACCGCCATCGCTGCCCATGGGCGCGCGGGTTGGTACAGCGCGAGGGCCAGCGCGATCAGCACGCCAGCGGCGGCCTCGTGGATCAGCGTCCATTCCAGCACGACGAGATAGGAAATATTGGCGAGGATGAAAATGGGAGCGATGCGTGCATAACCGGGCAGGTCGGGGTCGGCGATCAGCCGTTTTCGCCACGCGATCACCGCCGCGAAGCCAATCGCCGAGACGAAGATCACCCCGCCCTGTCCGCCCAGGGCGGCAAAAATCCACGCCAGCGTGGGCAGGCGCACGGTGAAGAAAGGCTTGGTTGGATAATGATTGGCGCGATGCTCCGCCGCGGCGGCGGCATAATAGGACTCACCATCGGCGACGCGCTGGAAGATGCGTGAATAGAGCGCATGGTCGCCGACCAGCCCGTCGGCCTGCATCGCGTTCTTACCCGCGGGCTCGATCCGGTCATCGCCCGCCCCGCTCGCCACGCCGTAAAGCATCAGGAAGGCGAGAAGCGCGAGCACCGCCGCCGCCAGCGGCCGCGACGCGCCGGAAAATCGGTTCCAATCCCGCGAGGGCGGCGCTGCGACCTTCATTTGCGCCACGTCAGCGCCGACGACATGGCGAAGTTCCAGATCGCGCCGACCAGCACCCCCGCGACCCCGGCGATCCACCAACGCTCGTCCTGCCCCGCCATCCAGGTGCCGATGCCGATATTGGCGACCGCGCCAAGCGCCGAAATCGCGTAAAAGCTGGCGAGCCCGCCCAGCATCGCCCAGCCTTTGAGCTTGCGGTCGGCATAGGTGAAGCTGTTGTTGAGGAAGAAGTTGAAGGCGATCGCGGTCATCACCGCGCCCGTCTGCGCTGTGATAAAGGCATCGCCCGCGCTGAGCAGCGCGCCGAGGATCGCAAGGTGGACGAACACGCCCAGCCCGCCGACCATCAGGAATTTGATCAGGCGCACCGGCACGAAACGCCCGACCGTCTTGTCGACGATCAGTTCGGCATATTCGGCGATGACGCGCATGCCGATCTTGCTTTCGCCCGCTTCGCGGGTGCGGAAATGGTACGGTATTTCGGCAACGCGCAGCGCCGTCGGCGACGAGGCGAGAATATCGATCAATATCTTGAAACCGATGCCCGACAATCGCGGCAGCGCGCGTTCGAAGGCATCACGGCGGACCGCGAAAAATCCGCTCATCGGATCGCTGACGTCGGTGCCGAGCGCGATCTGCCCGGCGCGCGTGGCCAGCCGGCTCATGCGGACCCGACCCTTGTCCCAATCGCCCGTTCCACCGCCCGCGACATAACGGGTGCCAACGGCGATATCGGTGTCGCCCGTCATCACCGCATCGATCAGCCGGGGCAATGTGCTTTCATCGTGCTGAAGGTCGCCGTCCATCACCGCGATTACCGGCGCGGCGGTGGCGAGCATGCCTTCGATGACCGCCGATGACAGTCCGCGCCGTCCGACACGCTGGACGATGCGAACATGGCGCGACGTGCGGCCGATCCGGCGCACCAGATCGCTTGTCCCGTCGGACGAATTGTCGTCGACGAAGAGTATTTCCCAGCCGCGCCCGGCCAGCACGATCGACAGTTTTTCGATCAGCCGTTCGACATTGGCGGCTTCATTGAGCGTCGGGACGACAACCGCGACCTCGAGCGGCTGCGTATCCACGGACAGAATCGGGTCGGCGGTGATCGTGTCGTAGCGCATGAAATCTCGATTTTGCCCGAAAAGGTGGCCCGGGGTTGGTCGAGGTCTGCTCTAGGGAAACAGGGTAAATGATCGGTAACCAACGCCGCAAAGCGCGCGGGGCGAGAGGCTCAGCCGATCCAGTTCAGCAATCCGGCGCCCACCGCCGCCCCGACCAGCGCGGTCAGCGCATAGCGCCACCAGCGCCGTTTCTCGCCCTTCGCCCACATCAACGGCACTTCCGGCAAGGGCGGTGCTGGCGGGGCGGCGCCCTTGCGCGGCAATTGCGCGTCGAGCCGCCGGATGATGTCGGGGATCAGCGCCAGCGTCTTGCCTTGTTCGCGGATGCCGTCGGCGAGCGCGGCTTCTGGGCCGAGCTCGTCGCGAATCCATTCCTGCACGAACGGTCCCGACACGTCCCACATATTGATCTTCGGATTGAGCATCGTCGCGACACCCTCGACCATCACCATCGTCTTTTGCAGCAGCAGCAGGTGCGGCTGGGTCTGCATGTCGAAGTCGCGGGTAATCGCGAACAGTCCATCGAGCATCTGGCCGACGCTGAGATCGCTCACTGGCTTGCCGCGCATCGGCTCGCCCACCGCGCGGAGCGCCGTCGCGAACTCCTCGACATTATGATAGTCGGGGACGTACTGCGCCTCGAAATGGATTTCGGCGACGCGGCGGTAATTGCCTGTGGTCAGGCCGTAGAGGATTTCGGCGAGCCAGTAGCGCGCCTGCCGGTTGATCCGCCCCATGATGCCAAAGTCCACGGCGGCGATCGTGCCGTCGGCCTTCACGAACAAATTGCCCTGGTGCATGTCGGCGTGGAAGAAACCTTCGGCGATCGCCTGGCGCAGGAAGGCGTTGACCAGGTTCGCCGACAGTTTCTCCATGTCGTGCCCGGCGGCGATTAGCGCGTCGCGATGCGAGATCTTGATGCCGTCGATCCAGTCGAGCGTCATCACGCGGCTCGTCGTGCGGTCCCAGTCGATTGCCGGCACCTCATAGGTCGGCACCCCGACCATCGCGTCGGCGAGTTCCGAAGCCGATGCGGCCTCGCGCCTGAGGTCGAGTTCGCGCAGCGTCCAGCGGCGGAAGTTGGCGATCACCTCGCGCGGGCGAAGCCGTGTCGCTTCGCCGCCGAGCGCTTCGAGATGTGCGGCTGCCCATTCATAGGTGTCGATGTCGCGCGCGAACTGCTTGTCGATGCCCGGCCGGCGGACCTTGACCGCGACCCGGCGGCCTTCGGTGGTGACCGCGCGGTGGACCTGGGCGATCGACGCCGACCCGACGGGGACGGGGTCGAACTCGGCGTAGAGCGTGTCGAGCGGGGCTTCGAACGCGCGCTCGATCTCTTCGCGGATCTTTTCGAATGCCACGGGTGCCAGCGCGTCCTGCAGCGTCAGCAAATTGCGCGCCGCCTCCTCGCCGACGATGTCGGGCCGCGTCGCGAGCGTCTGGCCGAGCTTGACCGCAGCGGGGCCGATCGCCTGAAAAGCCGCAGCATAATCGGGAATTTTCGGTTGAACCGTGCCGAAGCGCGCGATCCGGCACAGGCGCTTCACACCCGGCGGGGTCGTCGGCGCGCTTTCTATCCCGCGCAGCGCCCCATGGCGCGCGAGGATGCGGCCCCATTTCAGCAGGCGCAGGATATGCGTGGCGGGACGGGTCAAGCTTTCCACCCGCTGTGGATGGCGACCAGCCCGCCCATGATCGGCTCGACCTTCACCGATGTGAAGCCCGCCTCGCGGATCAATTGCGCGAACGCGGGCATCGGCGGGAAGCGGCGGATCGATTCGATCAGGTAGCGATAGCTGTCCTCGTCCTGCGCGATCAGCTTGCCGAGCTTGGGAACCACGCGATGCGAGTAAACATCATAGGCCTGCGCAAAGCCCGGCCATTCGTTGGTCGAAAATTCGAGGCAGAAGAAGCGCCCACCATAACGCAGCACACGGTGCGCTTCCTTCAGCGCAGCGGGGATGTCGGTGACGTTGCGGATGCCGAAGGCGATCGTATAGGCATCGAAAAACTGGTTGGGAAATGACAGTTTCTCGGCATTCTGTTCGCTCCATACCAGGCTGTCGATGCCGCGTTCGGCGGCGCGCTCGACCCCGACGCCCAACATGTCGGTGTTGATGTCGGCAACGGTGACGCTTGCGCCCAACGGCTCCATGCGAAAGGCGATGTCGCCGGTGCCCCCCGCCATGTCGAGGATCTCCTCGCCTTCGCGCGGCTTCACGCGGCGCACGAAGCGGTCCTTCCACAGCCGGTGCATGCCGCCCGACATCGCGTCGTTCATGATGTCGTATTTGCGCGCGACGCGGCTGAACACTTCGCCCACCATCGCGGTCTTCTCGCCCGCGGGGACCTGTTCATAGCCGAAGCTGACGGTGTCGGGGGTCGTCATGGGAAAAGCGCCTTTGCGGGGAGAAACGAAGTCGAACCGGCCTTTAGCGGGGCCTTGTCGTGCAGGCAAATGGCGCGTAGCCCAAGCAGCGATATGCCTGAACTTCCCGAAGTCGAAACCACTGTCCGCGGCCTCGCGCCCTTTCTCGAGGGGCAGCGTCTGGCGTCGGTCATCACCTTCCGTCCAGACCTCCGCCGCGCCTTCCCCGCCGACCTCGCGCAGCGGCTCACCGGCGCCACCGTCACCAGCCTGTCGCGCCGCGCCAAATATGGCATCGTGTCGACCGACCGCGACGATCATATGATCTTTCACCTCGGCATGTCGGGGCGCTGGCGGACCGAGGGCGGCGAGGCGGGCAAGCACGACCATCTGCTGCTCGAAACCGGGGCGGGGCACCGGCTGTTCCTCCACGACCCGCGCCGCTTCGGCTCGGTCGACCTGATCGCGGGCGACCCGCTCACCGGCTTTCCCGCTTTCGTCACCCTCGGCCCCGAGCCTTTATCGGACGCCTTCGACCCGGCCTGTCTCGCGCGGGCGTTCGCCGGGCGCCGCGCGCCGATCAAGGCGATGCTGCTCGACCAGACGATCGTCGCTGGGCTCGGCAACATCTATGTGTGCGAGGCGCTCAACATGGCGCGCATCCACCCCGCCAAGGCCGCCGCCGACGTGTCGAAGGCCAAGCTCGCGCTGCTCGTCCCCGCGATCAAGGACGTGCTCACCGCCGCCATCGCCGCGGGCGGCTCGACCTTGCGCGATTTTCTGAGTCCCGAGGGCGACCTCGGCTACTTCGCGAAGGAGTGGCGCGTCTATGGCCGCGAGGGCGAGGCCTGCGAATGCGGCGGCACGATCGTCCGCATCGTCCAGTCGGGCCGCTCGACCTTTTACTGCCCGAAATGCCAGCGCTGATGCGGGATTTTTCCCGCAAGACCATTGACCAAAGGCCCCTCGCTGGCTATGGGCGCACCCTTCGAGCAGGGTCCGGTCGTCCGGAACCGGCCGTATCCGGACATTGATTCGCACGTTTCGCGCGATTCGGCTGCTCCGGTGACGCTGTGCTCCGACCGTACTAGACCGTTTGAAAACTGAGGAATTTATGGCCAATACGCCCCAGGCAAAAAAGCGCATCCGTCGCAACACCGCGCGCACCATCGTGAACAAGAATCGTGTTTCGCGCATTCGCACCTTGGTGAAGAAGGTCGAGAACGCCGTCGCCGCCGGTGACAAGGATGGCGCCGCTGCGGCTCTCAAGGCTGCGCAGCCCGAAATGGCGCGCGGCGTCGCCAAGGGCGTGCTCCACAAGAACACCGTCGCGCGCAAATATTCGCGCCTGACCAAGAGCGTCAACGCCATCGCCTGAATGGGCGCGTGATTCGGCCCCGTGCCGGACCAGGTTGAAAAAAGGACCCGCCGGCGTAAGCCCGCGGGTCCTTTTTTGTGTCCGTTTCGGGACGGTCCTTTGTCGCCACTTTGTGACAGGGCGATGGCATTAGTGTTGCAATGCTGTAAGTGGCGGATTTACCGCGATTCGTTCTCTGTTGACACAAGTGTCACAATTAAGAAATTGAAAATAAACAATAAAATTGGTGTTTCGCGCGATTCTGCGACCTCGGGCGAGTCAAGATTTTTATTTCAGTATTTTTACATGCCGCGCTCTTGATAGACTCCGCCTCGCCTGCCTAGACAGGGACGTCATCGGCCTTCGCCGCTGGCCGCCACATCACATGATTCGCCTTCCTTCGCTGCTCGCGCGGATAGGAAGTCTGCGCCCTGCGTACGGGTGCTTGGGGATCGGTGCGCGCGGTCGCGGCGTGGCTGCCGGGGGGCACGGCGATGGCGCGATGCGATTGGGGGACAGGTGTGATTTCAGACGGGGAGAGCTATGGCCAAGGCGGCGGACAAACGGCGATGAGCGGCGATGCCGCGACGCTGTGGCCGCGCGTGGCCGAAGGCCTCCGCCGCGACCTCGGCGTGCGCACCTTCGACCATTGGCTGAAGCCGGTGCGTTTTGCCGACTATTGCGCCCTGTCGGGCGTCGTGACGCTTGAGGCGGCGAGCCGCTTCTCGGCCAACTGGATCAACGAACGTTTCGGCGACCGGCTCGAACTCGCGTGGCGCCAGCATCTGCCCGTCGTGCGCAGCGTTACTGTGCGCGGCGCCAGCGCGGGCGCCGAGCGCGCCGCGATCCTTGCCCAGCCGCCGCTCCCGACCTTCGAGACTCCCGCCCCGGCCGCGAATCCGGCGCTGCTCGGTTTCGACCCGCGCCTGTCGTTCGACCGCTTCGTCGTCGCGCGCTCGAACATCCTCGCCGCCAACGCCGCGCGCCGCATGGCGATGGTCGAGGCGCCGCAGTTCAACCCGCTCTACCTCTGCTCGGGCACCGGCCAGGGCAAGACCCACCTGATCCAGGCGATCGCGCAGGATTATGCCGCGGCGCACCCGACCGCGACCATCATCCTGATGTCGGCCGAGAAGTTCATGCTTGAATTCGTCGGCGCGATGCGCGGCGGCGACATGATGGCGTTCAAGGCGCGGCTGCGCGCTGCCGACTTGCTGCTGCTTGACGATCTGCAGTTCGTGATCGGCAAGAATTCGACGCAGGAGGAACTGCTCCACACGATCGACGATCTGATGACTGCGGGCAAACGCCTGGTGGTCACCGCCGATCGCCCGCCGGCTATGCTCGACGGGGTCGAAGCGCGGCTGTTGTCGCGGCTGTCGGGCGGGCTCGTCGCCGATATCGAGGCGCCCGAGGACGACCTGCGCGACCGCATCATCCGTCAGCGGCTCGCCGCGATGCCGATGGTCGAGGTGCCCGACGATGTCGTCGCCTATCTGGTCAAGCATTTCACCCGCAACATCCGCGAACTCGAAGGCGCGCTCAACAAATTGCTCGCTTATGCCGCGCTCACCGGCGCACGGCTCGACCTCGCGCTCGCTGAGGACCGGCTGGCGGAAAATGTCCGCAGCGCGCGCCCGCGCATCACGATCGACGAGATCCAGCGCGCGGTCTGCGCCCACTACCGGCTCGACAAATCCGAAATGTCATCGAAGCGCCGTGTCCGCGCGATCGCCCGCCCGCGGCAGGTCGCCATGTATCTGGCCAAGGAACTGACGCCGCGCTCCTATCCCGAGATCGGCCGCCGCTTCGGCGGGCGCGACCATTCGACGGTGATCCACGCGGTCCGCACGGTCGAGGCGCTGCGCGTCAGCGACAGCGAACTCGACGCCGAAATCGCCGCGATCCGGCGCAGCCTCAACAGCTGATCCACAGACATATCCCGGACTTGTCCCCGGGATTATCCACAAACAAAAGGCCCGCCGTCCGGATGGAAGGTGGGCCTTTTTTGACCGTTGACCGGCGGGCTCAGCTCTTTTCGGGCGGTGCCACCGTGATCCGCACCTTCTCGCCCGAATTGCCGGGAAAGCCGGTGAACATCGCCTCGACCAGGTTCGGGACGATCGCCTGCAGATTATTGTCGCGCGACTGCGCTTCGGCGCGGCCCTCGAACAGGCGATAGCCGTCCGACGCGCGGCTGATCTGCAGGTCGAGCCCGCTGGTATAGACGGTGAAGCTCTCGACGTCGTTATAGCCGAAGCCCGGCCCGAAGCCGCCCCACAGGAACGGGTCGCGATAGCCATAGACGAAACGGCGCCCGCCGCGGCCGGTAACGACCACCGGACGATAGAAGCCGCGGCCATAGCCGCCGTACCAGGGGTCGCCAAAACCCGGCGTGCTGCGCACTCGTTCGCGGCCCTTGTCGATGTCGTAACCCATGCGCACGACCATGTCGGGGCGTTCGCCCGGCGCGGCGGGGCGATATCCGAAGCGCGTCAACTCGCCCGCGACGAGGTTGGCGTATTGGCCGAACTCGATCCCGCCGGCGAGTGCGGGGTTGCCCGCCTCAACGATGAAGCTCTGACCCTGCGGCGCGGGAAGCTGGGTCTGGAAGCGCGCCACGTCGGCCTTGAAGGGCGTGGCGCAGCCGGCGATCGCCAGCGTCGCGGCGGTCAGCGCCGCGAGGCTCAACCGGCGGAAATTCATCTTGTTCATCATCGTCTTGGCTCCGTGAGTCGGTGCACGCAAAGGCCGCTCGTTATAGTATGACTATGCCGAGGCGGCTTAACCTTGATTGAACTCGCTTCATCGCACGACGGTTCAACACCCGATATGGGGCCAGTTCTATCGAAAACAAGGATTTTACCGCCCGAACAGGCCGCTCGCGCAAAGATTCGGTGGGACAGTTCCGGCGCGGCATGGGCGGCGTTCGGTCCCGCGACCCTTGCCCTCAACCCGTCTTGTCGGCGTCAAGCATCGCCTGGTGCGCGGCGCGAGCGGCGGCTTCGGCTTCGCGCGCGCTTTCGGCATCCGCCTTGGCCCTCTCCGCCTCCGAAACGGCCTGGGCCAGTTCCTCGCGGCGCAGCGCGGCCGCTTCAGCCGCCTTCGTCGCCTTGTCCCTGGCTTTGGGGCTGCTATCCTTCGCTGCTGCGGTTTCCGCGCTTTTCGCCTTTGCATCGGCCTTGACCGCCCGCTTTTCCAATCCGGCCCGGATCGCTTCGGTCGACGACAGGCGATAGGGCATCACGTCGCCCAGCTTATGGCAATATTGTGCCAGCGGTTCGACGAACGTCTCGCGCGGGACCAGCGTTAGTTCGGACAGGCGCCATTCGCCCAATTTGCGGCCGAAGGTCGCGACATAGGTTCCTACCAGCCGACCGCCGATGTCGCGGAGCCGCCATTGGCCACGCGCCGAACTGCCGTCGCCGGCGCGAACGAACGATATGTCTTCGAGGCGGCGGCCTGGCCCCGCAAACGGGTCGCGAAGAGCGGACAGCTCAGTCATTCCGCGCGGGGCTTGGCCGGCGGCGGTCCAGCGGCTCTTCTTGTCGAGATGAAACTGCACGCCGACATTGGCGGGCTCACCCGCAGCCACGCTGGCCCAATAGGCTTGCATCACCCGGGTTGCCGGTTGCCGCGCCTCGGCGATTTCTGCTTCGGGCATCGGTGTGCCCGACATGCACGCCCGTTCCTGCAACGCCGCTTGCTGGCGCGACATCATGTCGCCGACCATCAATCCGATCCAGGCTTGCGCCGCGGCCGGTCCCGGTACGGCGGCGAGCAGCAATACGCCGACTGCCATTGATCGCCTTGCCCAATAATATGATTGCAAACCCCGTCCCCCTGTCGCTCCCGACCTCCCTAATGGCAGGCACATCGCGGACGTCAAGCGGGACCGGGCATCAAGCTCAGCGGCACAGCCCCAGCGCGGCATAGGCCGCGTCGAGCGTCGGCTGTGCCAGCGCTTTCGCCCTTGCCGCGCCATCCTCCAGCGCCGCGTCGATCGCCGCCGTGTCGGCCTTCAGCGCGTTCAGCCGCTTCGCTATCGGGGTCAGCGTTTCGACCAGCAGCTCGCCGAGCGCCGGCTTGAACGCGCCAAAGCCTTGTCCGCCGAACCGGGCCAGCACCGAATCGACGCTCTCGTCGGCCATCGCCGCATAGATCGACACCAGATTCTTCGCTTCGGGCCGCCCTTCGAGTCCTGCGGACTCCGACGGCAGCGGCTCGGCGTCGGTCTTCGCCTTGCGGATCTTCGCCATGATCGTCTCGGCATCGTCGACCAGGTTGATCCGGCTCGCGTCGCTCGGATCCGACTTCGACATCTTCGCCGACCCGTCGCGCAGGCTCATAATCCGCGCCGCCGCCGGCGGGATCGTCGCATCGGGCAGGGTGAAGGTCTCGGTCCCGGTGTCGAGGTTGAACTTGGTTGCGACGTCGCGCGCGAGTTCCAGATGCTGCTTCTGGTCGTCGCCCACGGGGACATGCGTGGTCTGGTACAGCAGCACGTCGGCCGCTTGTAGCACCGGATAGGCGTAAAGCCCGACGCTCGCGCCCTCGCGGTTCTTGCCCGACTTTTCCTTGAACTGGGTCATCCGGTTCAGCCAGCCGATTCGCGCGGTGCAGAACAGCAGCCAGCCGAGTTCGGCATGCGCGGGCACGCGCGCCTGGTTGAACAGGATGGCCTTGGCGGGGTCGATCCCCGCCGCGATCAGCGCCGCTGCCATCTCGCGCGTGTTCGCGGTCAGCGCGGCGGGGTCGTTATGGACGGTGATCGCGTGCAGGTCGGCGAGGAAATAGAGCTTCTCGCCTTCCATCTCGTCCTGCATGCGCACCCAGTTGCGGATCGCACCCAGATAATTGCCCAGGTGCAAATTTCCGGTGGGCTGGATGCCCGACAAGGTCCGCATGATCTATTCCTCTGTAAGCGCCGGTTTGGCGCGCCGCCGCGTCAGCATGGCGATCAGATCCTTGTCAAGCGCGCCGACCAGGAAAGCGGCGGCAAAGAAGGTCACGCCACCGACCGCGCACAGCGCACCGAGCGACCCGATCCGCTCGATTACCGACCCAGCATAATAGGCCTGAAGCTGCGGCATCAGCCACCACAGCGCCGCCGCCATCCCCGCGACCGCGACCAGCTGGCGCAGGATGCGCCCGCCGAGCCGTGCGGTGAAGTGGAACCAGCCGCGTCGGTGCAGGATGATATAGAGTAACAGGCAGTTGATGGAGGCCGACACCGCGGTCGCCCCGGCGAGGCCGACGATCCCATAGCGTTCGACGACATAGAGGTTGATCGCGATATTGACGATCAGCGAGGCGAGGGCCGTCCAAACCGGGGTGCGCGTATCCTCGCGCGCGAAGAAGCCGGGGTTCAGAATCTTGACGATGACATAGGCGGGCAGGCCCGCGACCAGCGCGACGACGATATTCGCCATCAGCGCGCCATCGGCGGCGGTGAACTTCCCCCCGACGAAAAAGGCGGCGGTAAAGGCGGGGGCGCAGATCGCGAGCGCGGCGGCGGCGGGCAGGGTCAGCAGCGTCGCGATCTCGAACGCATTGGCCTGCAGCCTTTGGGCCTCGGCGCCGTCGTCGCTGTGGATATGGCGCGCGAGCATCGGCAGGATCGCCGTGCCCAGCGCGATGCCGACGATACCGAGCGGCAACTGGTTCAGCCGGTCGGCGAGCTTGAGCAGGGTCAGCGACCCCTGCGGCAGACTGGTCGCGAAGAAGGTGTCGACGAACTGGCTGATCTGGTAGATTCCGGCACCAAAGGTCGCGGGCAGGATCAGCATGCCCAGCTTCTTCACCTCGGGGGTGACCTTGGGTAGGCGGATGTGGAGTTTCAGCCCAGCGCGCCGCACCGACCACCAGAGATAGGCGAGCTGGGCGACCCCCGCGAGTGCGACCGATATCGCGAGCGCGAGCGCGACGATACGGTCGTCGCCGCCCGGTCCGCGGAACTCGGCACCGATCAAGATGCCCGCGATCAGCACGATGTTGAGCAGCACCGGGGCCGCCGCGCCGGGCGCGAAACGCGAGCGCGCGTTGAGCAGCCCCGACAGCATCGCGACGAGGCTGATCAGCCCGAGATAGGGAAAGGTGATGCGGCTCAGGAAGACGGCGAGTTCGAACTTGCCGGGCACCGTCTGATATTCGCGCGCGAGCAGCCAGACGATCCCCGGCATCACGATCATCGCGACGGCGGAGAAGATCAGCAGCACCCACAGGAACAGCGCGAGCACATCGTCGGCAAATTTCGCAGCCGCTTCCTCGCCGCCCTCTCCGTGCAGCGCGCGGCTGTACATCGGCACGAAGGCGACCGAAAAGGCGCCCTCGGCGAACAGCCGGCGAAAGGTATTGGGCAGGGTGAAGGCGAGCTGGAAGGCGTCGGCCGCGAGTCCCGCCCCGAGCACCCGCGCGAGCAGCATGTCGCGCGCGAAGCCGAACAACCGGCTGACCATCGTCAGCCCGCCGATCGTCCCGACGCTCTTGACCAGGCTGCTCATGCGGCGCGCCCGGCGAGCGTGGATCTGCGATCCATAGACTGCGTCATTGCGAGCGAAGCGAAGCAATCCAGAGCGGTTTTGGGCCGCACTGGATTGCCGCGGGCCGTCGGCCCTCGCAATGACGATGGTTGTTCAGCGCGATCAGGCCTGCCCGACCGGCGCTTCGCCGGCCTGTTCGGCCGCGATCTGCTGCGCTTGCTGCTGAAACAGGCCGTGGAAATCGATGGGTTCGAGAAGCAGCGGGGGGAAGCCGCCGTCGCGCACGACGTCCGCGACGACCCGGCGTGCGAAGGGGAACAGGATGCGCGGCGCTTCGGCAAGGAAGAAAGGCTGGAGCTGGTCGTCGGGCACGTTGCGCACGCCGAACAGTCCCGCATATTTCAGCTCGACGACAAAGCCGACCAGCTCGGCATTCTTCGAGGTGATATCGATCTTCAGCGACACTTCGAACAGATTGTCGCCGACATTGTCGGCACCGATGTTGAACTGGACGTCGACCTGAGGCGCGTCCTGCACCTGATAGATCGCGGGCGCATTCGGATTCTCGAACGACAGATCCTTCACATATTGCGAGATCAGGCCGATCGCAGGCAAATTGTCTTCGCCGTTCGAAAGGGTTTCGGGGGTGAATTCGGGCGTGGTGTCGTCGGCCATGTCGGTCTTGCTTTCCCTGTCGTCTTCATCTGGCTCCCGCGGCGCCATAATCGGTCGATCCGGCGGCACGGGCGATTGCGGCGCCGCTTAGCAGTGGCGGACCGCCAGCACAATGGGCGCCCATAGGGAGCCCCGGGGGGCGTGCCCCGCAACCGCTTCGGCGTGGCAGGCGTTGACCTCCCGCATGGCGGCGGCCATGGACATTTGAAACATGGCCGCCGATAGCCTATGTAACGGTTCGACTTTTTGATATTCATATTGGACTTCAGCCCGTGACAGCCATTTCGATCGTCCTGCTCGCCATGATTGCCGCCTTTCTCGGCATGCGGCTCTATTCGGTGCTCGGCAAGCGTACGGGCCACGAACAGGAACCCGTGCTGCCGCGCCGCGACGACCGTGCCGCTCCCGCACCGGTGCGCCTCGACGATCCCGAAGCGCCCCCGGCGCCGCAGGGCGCCGCCGACACCGCTGGCCTCGTCTACGAACCCGCCGCCGAAGCCGGGCTGCGTGCCTTGCTCGCGACCGACCGCAGCTTCGACGCCGGCCGTTTCATGGAGGGAGCCGAGGCGGCCTATCGCATGATCCTCGAGGCTTTCTGGACCGGCGATCGCGACACGCTGCGTGACCTGTGCGATCAGGACAGCTACGAAGGCTTCGTCGAAGCGATCGCGGCGCGCGAGGCGCGTGGCGAACGGCTCGACAACCGCCTTGTCGGTATCGATTCGGCAAAGATCACGGCGGTCGAACTGTCGGGCGGCGAGGCACGCGTCACCGTCCACTATCGCGCCGACATCAGCGCGATCACCCGCGATGCCGAGGGCAATATGATCGCCGGCTCGATGATCGATGCGCGCGAGACCAACGACCATTGGACCTTCCGCCGCGCGATCGGCAGCAACGATCCCAACTGGCTGCTCGACGAAGCCGAAACCGCCTGATTGCGATGCCCGGCCCCGTGATCACCCGGGCGCTGGGATTCGCCCTCCTCGCCATCGCGCCCGCGCTGTCGGCCTGTTCGTCGGTGATTCCCGATGCGGGCGGTGGCCGTGTCGAAACCACGCCGCGCCCCGCGCCTGCGCCAACCCCGTCGCCTGCGCCCACGCCGACGGGTTCCACACGCCCCTACACCCCGCGCCCTTCGGAAAGCGGCACGGTCGCGGCGAAACCGATTCCCGCGACGCCCCGGGCCACGCTTGCCGCGCCGCCCGTGCCCGCGAGCGCGACCACCGCCGCCGAAGCCGGGGCGATCGCCGGTCCCGAATATGCCGATCTCGGCATCTCTGCGTCGCAGGCGAGTGCGGCGCTTGCGGCCTTCCGCCTCAGTTGCCCCTCGGTCATGCGCCGCGCCGACGTCAGCGGCCTGACTCAGAACGCCGACTGGAATGACAGCTGTAACGCCGCGAAAGACTGGCGCGACAGCGACGCTGCGGCCTTTTTTACCCGCTATTTCGGCACCGTACAGGTCGGCGCCGGCACCGCCTTCGTCACCGGCTATTACGAGCCCGAAATCGCCGGATCGCGCACCAAGCGCACGGGCTACGACATCCCCATCTATCGCCGCCCCGCCGACCTGATCGATGTCGATCTCGGCCAATTCTCGGACGACCTCAAGGGCAAGAAGATTCGCGGCCGGGTCGAGGGCAGCAATTTCGTGCGCTATTACGACCGCGGGGCGATCGAGCGCGGCGCCCTCGAAGGCCGCGGACTCGAAATCGCCTGGGCTGCGGACGCCGCCGAATTCTTCTTCCTGCAGATCCAGGGTTCGGGCCGCCTGCGCCTTCCTGACGGCGAAGTCATGCGCATCGGCTACGACACGCAGAACGGTCGCGACTATGTTGGCATCGGCAAGCTGCTCGCCGATCGCGGTGAACTCAAGTCGGGCCAGACCTCGATGCAGGGCATCCTCGACTATCTGCGCGCCGACCCGGTGCGCGGCGCCGCGGTAATGAACGAGAATCCCAGCTGGGTCTTTTTCCGCGAGATCGTCGGTCCCGGGCCCCTCGGTGCGCTCGGCGTGCCGGTAACGGGACGCAGCAGTGTCGCCGCCGATCCCAAATATACGCCGCTCGGCGCCCCTGTCTTCCTGTCGCTCGACCGCGCCGAACCGAACGGCCTGTGGATCGCACAGGACACCGGCGGCGCGATCAGGGGCGCGAACCGTTTCGACAGCTTCTGGGGCGCCGGCAACGACGCGCGTGCGATTGCCGGCGGCATGGCGGGACGCGGCTCGGCGTTGCTCCTCCTGCCGCGCACCAGCATCGCGCGCCTCATCCGGCGCTGACGATGGCTCGCCGGCTCGCCCCCGACGAGTCGGCGCTCTGGAAAAGGGTGGCAGCGACGGTCACGCCGATTGCCAGACAGTCCGTCCCGCTCGCCCCCGCCGCCCCGCCGACGGTCAAGCCGCCCAAGACGCCGCCACGCACCGTCGCACCCCCCGCCGCGCGTCCACCCGCGCCGCTCCCACCGCCGCGCCGCATACACAGCGTCGCGACGCTCGACGGCCATTGGGACCGCCGCTTGCGCAAGGGGCTCGTCCGCCCCGACATGAGCATTGACCTCCACGGCCACACGCTCGGCTCGGCGCAGGCCTTGCTCGACGAGAGTATCCACCGCGCGCTCGTCCGCGGGGCACGCGTGCTGCTCGTCGTCGCGGGGCGCCTGCGCCCCGGCGCCGACCGCCTGCCGCAGATGCACGGCGACCCGCGCCCGCGCGGTGCGATCCGCGCTTCGCTCCCCGACTGGCTCGCTTATTCGCCCCACGCCGACCAGATCGTCGCGCTCCGCCCCGCGCATATCAGCCACGGCGGCGCGGGCGCGGTCTATGTCATCCTGCGCCGCAGCCGCGACGACTAGGCAAAGGCGCGCATCAATATCCCGCGATAGATGGCGGTGAGTGCATGCAGGTCCGCCACCGCGACCGCCTCGTCGAGCTTATGCATCGTCGCATTGGTCAGCCCGAATTCGACCACCGGGCACAGCGCGTGCAGGAAGCGCGCGTCGGAGGTGCCCCCCGTCGTCGACATTTCGGGCACGATGTCGGTCTCGGCATGGATCGCTTCGGCGACCAACCCCGACAAATCGCCCGGCGGGGTCAGGAACGCCTCGCCCGACACCTTCCCCAGCACCTTCGCCTTCGGTGCGACGCCCTGTGCGATCCGCTCGATCATCGCGATCAGTTCGGCGCCCTTGTGCGCGTCGTTGAAGCGGATCGACAGCCGCGCCCGCGCCGACGCCGGGATGACATTGGTCGCACCGTTGCCGACCTCGACGTCGGTGAACTCGATGTTCGACGGCTGGAACCAGTCATTGCCCTCGTCGAGCACCACGGCGTCGATCGCCGCCATGATCCGGACCAGCTTGGGGATCGGATTGTCGGCGAGGTGCGGGTAAGCGACATGCCCCTGCGTCCCAGGCACGTCGATCCAGATATTGACCGACCCGCGCCGCCCGATCTTGACCATGTCGCCGAGCCGGTTGACCGACGTCGGCTCGCCGACGACGATCATGTCGGGCGTCACCCCGCGCCCCGCCATATGCTCCATCAGCGCGCGGGTGCCGAAGATCGCAGGGCCCTCCTCGTCGCCGGTGATGAGCAGGCTGATCGTCCCCGCCTCGACCGGCGTCGCCGCCGCCGCCGCTACGAAGGCCGCGATCGATCCCTTCATGTCGACCGCGCCGCGCCCGTAGAGCAGCTCGCCGCGCACCTCGGGCGCGAACGCATCGCCGGTCCAGCCCACCCCCGGCGGCACGACGTCGAGATGCCCGGCAAAGCCGAAATGCCGCGGCCCCTTGCCTTTGC
Organism: Sphingopyxis sp. GW821-FHT02C12; assembly: GCF_059421785.1. Classification (NCBI taxonomy): domain Bacteria; kingdom Pseudomonadati; phylum Pseudomonadota; class Alphaproteobacteria; order Sphingomonadales; family Sphingopyxidaceae; genus Sphingopyxis; species Sphingopyxis sp. GW821-FHT02C12. Next base: position 747,429 of record NZ_JBWKVQ010000001.1, on the reverse strand, counting down.
GCACCGCCAGCAGATTCTCGACCGGCCCGTCGGGCTCGATCCCGTCGATGAAGCGCTCGACCGCGAACCCCAGCGGGGTGAGCGCCGCCTCGAGCACATCGAACACCGTGCCAGTGGCCGGGGTGACGGAAGGAGCGGCGATCAGCGCCTGGGCGAGGTCCACGGGGTCGATGCTATGGGTCATGGCGCTCCCTTACCCGTTCGTGTCGAGCGAAGTCGAGACACGTTGGCGCGGGCGCATCTCGACTTCGCTCGATGCCAACGGCAGAAGGGAAGCGGAGGACCCATGCCCAAGCTTGATCTCGACGCCATCCCGCAAACCAACGCGACCGGCTATCCCGCGCCCTATGATGTGGCGGTGCAGGGCCGCTGGTACCGCCGCCTCGCGCCCGTCACCGGGATCGACGATTTCGCCGCCAGCCATGTCGTGCTCAAGCCCGGCGCGATGTCGTCGCAGCGCCACTGGCACGACGGCGAGGACGAGATGGTCATCATGATCGCGGGCGAAGCGATACTCGTCGAGGACGGCGGCCGCTGGCCGATGCGCCCCGGCGACATCGCGGTCTGGCCCAAGGGCAGCACCAACGGCCATCATCTCGTCAACGAGAGCGAAAGCGACTGCATCCTCGTCGCGCTCGGCGGCGGCAAGAAATATGATACCGGCGGGGGCTATTCGGATATCGACATGCTGTTCGGTCCCGACGGTTATTTCCACAAGGACGGCACGCCCTATCCGGCCAAGCGGATTCCCTAGTCGACCCGGAACCCCGTCATCACGAAGGTCGACGGCGCGGTCGCATAGACGCCGTGTCCGCGCGCATTCGACGACCCGAACACCAGCCCGATCCGCTCGATGTCGGCGAGCGCGTCTTGCATCGCGCCCGGATTGTTCGCCGACGGCTGCCCCAGCACCGAAATCCATTGCGGATCGTCGAGTGCTACGCTGATTTCACCCACCCCCGGCGTCAGCTCGCGCACCGTCGCCGATGGCGCGTACCAGCGATAATATTGATAACGCCCCTTGGCGTTCCAATTGTCGCCCCGCCGCTGGAGATAGAGCGACACCGTCCCCACGCGGTCGGGGTTCGCCTGCGGTACGAAGCGCGTGCCGGGCTTCGCGTCGATGCGGTAACGCACGACGATCCGCGATTTGCCCACCAGCGATCCGGGGCGGAAGGTCACATAATGGACATGCCCCGCCGCCTTGCTCCCGACGGGGAAGTCGAACGACCAGCCGTCGCGCTCGGGTTTCGGCGCCAGGGGCATGCCAACCGAATAGTTTTTCCCGCGAATGATCGGGCCGATTTCCCACTCCGATGCAGTGGGGGCGGCGGCGGTCACGACGGCTGCGCTGAGCGCGAGGACGGAAGCGATAAGCGTGCGTTTCATGGACAGCGTCTACCGCGTATCCGGCACCCTGCGCTGAACGCCGCGTTCATCGCGTTGAAACCTCAGCCCTCCGCCGGCCCTTCGAACTTCTCGATCACCCAATCCTCGGCCTGCGCGCCGCCGATCCATTCCTGCATGTGCGGATGGCTGATCACCGCCTGGCAATAAGGCAGGGCAAAGCGCGGCAGCGGGATCGAATAAGTGATGAAGCGCGTCACCACCGGCGCGAACATCATGTCCGCCGCGGACCAATCGCCGAACAGAAAGTCCCCTTCGCCGCCGAAACGCGCGCGCGCTTCAGCCCAGATCTGGATGATGCGGACCACGTCGGCCTGCACCTCGGGCAGCAGGTCACCCGCCGGATAGATACGGCGGATATTCATGCTGTGGTTGCGGCGCAGCGCGGCGAAGCTCGAATGCATCTCGGCCGCCATCGACCGCGCCATCGCGCGCGCCGCGATATCGGTCGGCCAATAGCCGCGCTCGCCGCCGGTCTTTTCGTCGAGATAATCGACGATCGCCAGGCTGTCCCAGACGACGATATCCTCGCCGTCCCACAGGATCGGCACCTTGCCTCCCGACGGCGCGAACTCGTCGCCCTCGCGCCGGTTCGACCAATCCTCGTCGTACAGCGGGACGGTGACTTCTTCGAACGGCAGCCCGCTATGCTTGGCCGCCAGCCAGCCGCGCAGGCTCCAGCTCGAATAGGCCTTATTGCCGATGAACAGTTTCATGGCGTCTCCCTCTTTTCCTCTCCCTCAAGGGGAGCGGAGCGAAAGTCAAACCTCCACCGCCTCCAGCACCGCGGTGCGCAGCTCGGCGATGCCCATGCCCTTTTCGCTGCTCGTCACGATCACTTGCGGGTGCGCCGCCGGGTGCTTGCGCGCTTCAACCTCGGTCGCCGCCAGTACCGCAGCGAGTTCGGTCGCCTTCACCTTGTCGGCCTTGGTCAGCACGATCCGGTAGCTCACCGCTGCGGTGTCGAGCATCTCGAGCACGTCGCGGTCGACCTCCTTGATCCCGTGGCGGCTGTCGATCAGCACCAGCGTGCGTTTCAGCACTGCGCGCCCGCGAAGATAGTCGTTGATCAGGAAGCGCCATTTCCTGACGACATCCTTCGGCGCCTTGGCAAAGCCATAGCCGGGCATATCAACCAGCCGGAAAATCAGCGGCTCGCCGACGTCGAAATAGTTGAGCTCCTGCGTCCGCCCCGGCGTTACCGAGGTGCGCGCCAGATTGTTGCGGTTGGTCAGCGCGTTGAGCAGCGACGACTTGCCGACGTTCGAGCGGCCGGCAAAGGCGATCTCGGGCATCGACGGCGCGGGCAGATGTTCGAGCGCCGGCGCCGATTTCAAAAAGGCGATCGGCCCCGAAAACAGCTTGCGCGCGCGTTCGGGGCGTTCGGGATCCGTCCCGGGTGCGGGTTGCTCGTCGCTCACTTCGCGACCGCCGTCCTCAGCGCCGGGAACTTGCTGTACATATATTGCTGCTGCGCGATCGACAGGATGTTGTTGGTGATCCAGTAGACCAACAGGCCCGCCGCGAAGGGCGCCATGATGAACATGAACATCCACGGCATGATCTTGAACACCTGCGCCTGTACCGGGTCGGCCGGGGCGGGGTTCAGGCGGAACTGCAGCCACATGGTGATACCCAGGATCACCGCCAGCACGCCGATGCTCAGCAGTGACGGCGGGGTGAAGGGCAACAGGCCGAACAGGTTCAGGATATGCGCCGGGTCGGGGGCCGACAGATCCTTGATCCACAGCACAAAGGGCTGGTGACGCATTTCGATCGTCAGCATCAGCACCTTGTACAGAGCGTAAAAGATCGGGATCTGGATGACGATCGGCAGGCAGCCCGCGAGCGGATTGATCTTCTCGTCCTTATAGAGCTTCATCAGCTCCTGCTGCTGCTTCTGCTTGTCGTCCTTATGTTTTTCCTGCAGCGCCTTCATTTTCGGCTGTACCAGGCGCATCTGCGCCATCGAATGGAATTGCCGCTGTGCGATCGGGAACATCAGCAGGCGGATGATCAGCGTCAGCGCCATGATCGCGACGCCGAAATTGCCAACCTGCTTGAACAGCCAGTCGAGCAGTTTGAAGATCGGGATTTCGAAGAAATCGAACCAGCCCCAGTCGATCGCATGCGACAGGCGGGTAACCCCCTCCTTGTCGGTATAATTCTCGAGCACGCTCACTTCCTTCGCACCGGCGAAGATCCGGCTGGTCGTGCTGCTCTGCTTGCCGGGAGCGATCTGCGTATAGGGGCGTGCAAAAAGGGCCCGGTAATTGTCCGCGGCGGTCGCGGCGAGCGACGCGGTGACACGTTCGCCCTTGGCCGGAATGACCGCGGCGAGCCAATATTTGTCGGTAAAGCCCAGCCAGGCGGCCGACCCATATTTAAACGCTTCGCCCTTATCGATATCGGTGTAGTCGACGTCGAATTCCGACTTGTCGTCGACGAAACCGGTCGGGCCGATGTGATTGGTCCAGCTCGTCTGCTCGTGCGGGTCGGTCGGCTTGCCGAGGCGATCGATCAGCGCAAAGCTGCTGGCCGTCACCGGCGCCGCGCCGGTGTTGGCGATGGTCTGTTTGGCGGTGATCAGATAATCTTTGTCGACGCTGTATTCGATACGGAAATTCTGCCCGGCGCCGTTGTTCCAGCTCAGCGTGACGGGCGTCGTCGGGGTCAATCTGGTACCGCTCGCGGTCCAGACGGTGGTCGGACCCGGAACCGCGACGCCTTGCGCCGACCAGCCGATGCTGGCGAAATAGGCGGCCTTGGTGCCGCCGGGCGCGAACAGGCGCACCGGCGGCGCGTCCTTCTTGATCGTCTGGCGATATTTGGTGAGCGTGATGTCGTCGATGCGCGCGCCGACCAGGTTGATCGACCCCGCCAGCTTCGGCGTTTCGATCGGAATGCGTTGACCTTCGGCCAGCACCGTTTCTATCGGGCGCAGCACCTGCATCGCGGGCGCGGCCGGGACGCCCGGAGCGGCAGCAGGCTGGCCCGGCAGGGCGGGGTCCGCCGTCGCGGGGCCGACTGCGGCCGTCGTCCCGGCGACCGTCTTGGTCACATCGGGCTTGTCGGGGGTCGGAAAGAATTTCTCGGAGACGAAGTTCCACCCCAGCAGGATGGCTGCCGACAGCAACAATGCCGTGATCCAGTTACGCTTGTCGTCCACGCCGGTTGGTCTCTCTTCGTGTCTAATCAGGGATTATGGTACGGGGTCATAGCCGTGGCCGCCCCAAGGATGGCAGCGCAATAGCCGCTTTGTCGCGATCCAGCCACCCTTGATCGCGCCATATTTCTGCAGCGCATCGATCGCATAGGCGCTGCACGACGGGGCATAGCGGCAGGTTGGGGGCAGGATTCGCGACGGGCCGAGTTGCCAGCCGCGCGCGATCAGGATGAGCAGTTTGGCGATCATGCGGAAAGCCCTGAAAACTGCGCAACTTCATTCGCGAATCGCGCTTTTTCCTCTTCGTGACCCCGGACTTGATCCAGGGTTCCGCTCAGCAACGTCCAAAAGCGGGACCCTGGATCAAGTCCGGGGTGAGGACAGGGAAGAACGGAAGCCGAAGGCTTCATTTCGCCAGCTTCTTCGCGGCGCGGCGCAGTGCGGTCGTCAGTTGCTCGTCCAGATCGGCAAAGACGATGTCGTTGCCGCCGGGCCGGCCGATCAGCACATGATTGGCCCCCGCGATTCCCGATTCAGGCAGCGCGGCGCGGCACAGTGCCCGCAGCCGGCGCTTCATCCGGTTGCGGGTGACGGCGTTGCCGACCTTCTTGCTGACGGTATAGCCGATGCCGATGCCGGCATCTTCGTCGCCGCGCGGAAACACGAGCAGGACGAATCCGGGCATAGGAAAGCGAAGGCCGCGGTTGGCGGCCAGAAATTCGCTGCGTTTACTTAAGGTTCGCACCAGCGTGGCTGGCGCAGCGTCGGCGATTAGGCCGACAGCTTCTTGCGGCCCTGGGCACGGCGGTTGGCGAGAATCTTGCGGCCGCCAACCGTCGCCTTGCGGGCGCGGAAACCGTGGCGACGGGCGCGCACGAGGTTGCTCGGTTGAAAGGTACGCTTCATCGCGGTTGTCCCTAATTCTCGTCAAAGGCTTTAACAGAAAAGGGCCGCCAAACGTGGGCGGCCACTGATGGGGGCGCGAATAAGCAGGATTCGGGCGAAAGTCAATTGTCCCCGAACGCATTTGGCGATCAATCGCCCCCGATCGCATCTGGCGATCAATCGCCCCCGATCGCATCTGGCGATCAATCGCCATTGGAGCGGCGATCCGCAGCATTGGCGTCGATGCTTCCCGAAAGCATCCCGCGCTCGCGCCGCCGCGCCGCGCTCGCCCGCCGCATGATGCGATCGGTCCAGCCGGCATAGCGCGGGTGCCGCCGCTTGAACCGCACATAGAGGCGTTTCGCCCAGGCGCTGTTCTGCAGCGCGAGCGCGAGGCCGAGCGGGAAGAGGATGATGAAGCCGGGCCCGGGCAGCGGGCCGAGCAAAGGCGCGAGCAGCATCAGCAGGCAGCCGAGCAGGAACAAGGCGAGGCGTACCTGCGCGGTCGACCGCAATCGCTGGTAAAGGCTGCGCTTTGCCATGCCCCGCGATGTGGGGTAGCCGCCAGCGTGTTACAAGGCTAGATCAGTTGAGGGTGACGTAGCGCGCCATGTCGTCGCGCGTCAGGTAGGTCACATCGTCGAACGGCGTCGCGTTGGTCATCGCGTAAAAGGCGTGCGCCTTGGCGTCGTCGAGTCCCATTTCGCGATAATAACTCAGATATTCGGCGTGCACTGGGTCGCTGGCGGGATAGTCGCGCGCCTCGCGGCCATATTCGTCGGCCCAGCTGTGCACCCCGAATTCGGCATCGGGGGCGGCGCTGCGCCGGACCCCCGCCATCCACAATTCGACCGCGCCCGATCGCACCGACCCGCCTGCGGGCACCACCGTCTCCATGCCCTGACGGCGGATCGCGCGGGCGAGGATCAGGTTCGCGGCTTCGTCGAGGCTGCCGGGGCAATCGACCATCTCGATCCGCTTGAGCGTCGGATAGGCCGCGAGCATCGCCGCGAACTGGCGCGGCGTCGCGCCATCGACATCGCCCGCCATGCGGACGGTCGTCGCGTCGATCACCGAGAAGGGGCCATAGACCGCCTTCGCCCGGCCGAGCGCCGCGAGTTGGCTCGATGGGGCATAGCGCCGCGTCGCCCCCAGATCCGCATCGCTCGCGACGGCCTCGTCGCCGAGCAGTGCGGCATCCTCGTCGAGGACATCCCCGTCATCGTCGCTCGTCGCATAGGTCCAGGTGACCGTCGTGGTGGTCACGACCTGCTGGGCCTGCGCCGGCGCGAACGCCAGCACCGCCGCGAGGCAGGCGACGATCAGCGTGCGGAGCAGGGCGGAGGCCGAAACCATGCCACAGCTTTCGCGCGCAGGCGCTTGCCAAAAGGCAAAGCGGCAATGTCAGCGCCCCGTTAACCCTATGGGCCTTGCCGTACCGTTTCGGGACGGTACGCTGCGAGAGGTTAATCGCGGTCGGGCGCGCCGAGCGGGAAATAATGACGATAGGGCCGCCCGCCATCGACCGCGCGCGCGACCGAGGGGTGCGCGAGCAGGCGGGCGCGATAGGCGCGCAGATTCTCATAGGCCGCGGGGATCGGATGCACCCAGTCGGCGTAGAAGAGCGACGGCGCCGCCGCGCAATCGGCGAGGGTGAAGCCATCGGGTGTCGCCCAGCCGCCGCCCGCCAATTCCTTGTCGAGCCAGGCATAGATGGTGTCGAGTTTCGCCTTCGCGGCATCGACGATCGATGGCACATGGCCGTCGGGGCCACGGATCGCGTCGTTCACCACCTCCTGCATCTGGCCCATGACATGGTTGTCGAAGATGCGGTCGAGCAGCCGGACCTTCAGCGCGGCTTCGAAATCCGTAGGGATCAGCCGGGGTTCGGGCACCAGATGGTCGAGATATTCGATGATGATCGACGCCTCGAATATGGGCCGGCCGTCGTGGACGATCAGCGGGAATTTGCCGATCGGCCAATAGGCCCGCAGTTCCGGGCCATGCTCGGGAAATTCGGGATCGACCGAGCGATAGTCGAAATCGATGCCCTTCTCATACAGAGCGATCTGCGCCTTCCAGCTGTAGGAGGAGAAAGGGTGGCCATAGAAAATGAGCATCAGCGAGCATCCTTGCGGGCCAGCCAGGCGAGCGGCCAGCCAACGAAGAAAATATGCGGGAAGAGCGCGATCGCGCCCTTGACGAGGTCGTTCGGCGGGAAGGGCGATCCGAAGCGCAGCGGCAGCACGATTCCGTTCATGATGACGTAGAGGATCAGGCCATAGGTCGTGCCGGTGAGCCACCACGGCCATGTCGTCAGCGCCGTCCAGCGCCGCGCGACGAAGAACCACGTCGCGACCATTGCCCCCATGATTGCGTAATGGGTCGCAAGTCCCGCGATATCGCCGCCGATCCCCCATGCGCGCGCGCCGTCACCGAACGGCCCGCTGGCGACGGCGTGCAGCATCGACGAGACGGTGCCGCCCTGCACCACGCTCGACACCGCCGCATAGACGATGTCGAGCGTCCCGCAGAACAGCCAGGCGAAGAGCGCGGGGCTACGCCGCGCCAACCGCTTCGCCTTTTATCGCGGCTTCGATGGTGGCGACGTCGATCTTCTTCATTGTCATCATCGCCTCGAACGCGCGCTTGGCGGCCGCGGTCTCGCCGCTCGTCATCACATCGGTCAAAACGCGCGGGGTGATCTGCCAGTTGATCCCCCATTTGTCCTTGCACCAGCCGCACATGCTTTCGGCGCCGCCATTGCCGACGATCGCATTCCACAGCCGGTCGGTTTCCTCCTGCGTGTCGGTATGGATCTGGAAGGAAAAGGCTTCGCTATGTTTGAACGCCGGCCCGCCATTCAGGCCGATGCAGGGAAAACCGAGGACGGTGAAATCGACGGTCAACACATCGCCTGCCTTGCTGCTCGGGTTGTCGGTAGGCGCACGGTGGACGCCGCCGACCTTGCTGTCGGGGAAGGTCGCGGCATAGAAAGTCGCCGCCTCCTCGGCATCCTTGTCGTACCACAGGCACAGGGTTGCTTTATTGGACATCATTTCTCTCCTTTGATGGGTGCCCCAATCGACCACAGGTGTCCGAACGGATCCTTCACCTGGGCATAACGGTCCCCCCAGAAAGCATCATGCGGTTCGAGTTGCGACGTCGCGCCGGCCGCGATCGCGCGATGGTACCAGGCGTCGGTGTCGTCGACGTGCAGGTGCATCGTCACCCCGGTGGGCGGCGCCATCGGCCCGCCGCTATATTCGGGGAAATCGTCGTGCATCATCAGCGAGGCGCCGTTGACCAGCAGGTGCGCGTGCATCAATCGCACGCCATCCTGTGCCGGCATGCGCATCCGCTCGGTCGCGCCGAACGCCTTCGCATAGAAATCGATCGCTTCGCTCGCACGCTTGTCGGCGATCGCGATATGCGGGGTCAGCCCGCTGGTGGGGCGCTGGTCGGGATTCGTCATCACCTCTCTCCTCTTCCTCTTGCTTGCTCCCCTTCAGGGGAGGCCGTTTATGATTTGCGCGGTCCGACCAGCCCAAAGGCGGCACCCTGCGGGTCGATTGCGTTCATCGCATATTCGCCGCCCGGGATTTCCATCGGTTCGTTGGTCACCGTGCCGCCATGGGTTTTTACCGCGGCCAGCGCCCGGTCGATATCGTCGACCCCGATATAATAGGTCCACATCGGTGCCGGCATGCCGGGCATCAGAGGCATCACGGCGCCCAGCCCGACGTCGCGGCGCTGGATGAAGCGATAGGCCCCCATCTCGCCCATATCCATCTCACCTTCCTGTCCCCAGCCGAAGTGGCGGGTGTAAAAGGCGATGGCGCCGTCGGGATCGTTCGTCGCCAGTTCGTTCCACCGCACATGCTGCGCCTCGGTGACCGAAAAGACGTCGCTCTCCATGCCCTCCATCCCCGGCGGCGGGGTCGGCGCCATGATATAGAAGGGGGCGCCCTGCGGATCGGCGAGCATGGCGATCCGGCCCGCCATCTCGACATCGCGCGCGGGCATCAGCAGCGTACCGCCCGACGCCTCGATCGCTTCGATTTCGGCATCGACGTCGGCGGCGTGAAGATAGCCCAGCCAACAGGGATGCGCGCCGTGCGCCGCCATGTCGGACGACAGCCGCAGCACCCCGCCATTCATTCCGCCGTCGCTGCGGGTGATGAAGCCGTAATCGCTGTTGTCGCCGTGCCCGGTCGACAGCGTCCAGCCGACGACCTGGTCGTAAAAGGCTTTCGCGGCTTCAGGATCGGGGGTCATCAGTTCGTACCAGATGAAGTTGGAGGCATCGGTCATCTTTTTGCTCCTTCGACGGTCGGAAAATAATCCCCGCGACCTTCGGGGGTCATGTCGAGCAGGCCCCACAGCGAATCGACGAGGTCGCCGGCGCGATGGTGCTGGCCGGGGTCGGACGGCGCGAACGCCATCTCGCTGCCCCAGTGGTGGCGGACGGTGTCGCCGTCCCTGCGAAAGACGTTGAAGATCGTCTCGTCCCATTCCTCGCCGGGCTTCAATTTTCGCTCGTCGCGCATCGCGGCCGGGAATTTGCGCGTGTCGCCGAAATAATCGGCCGAATAGCGGGTGGTGACGTCGGACAGGAAGGTGAGGTGCGACCAACCGCGCACGCGCGCCCATTCGACGAGCCGCGCGATCGGCGACTTGGCGACGATATAGAGCGGGGCGCGGTCGTCGATATAGCGCGCGCCGCCATCGACCGAATCGAGCATATGGGTGCAGCCGGGGCAGGGCTTGTCGCGCTCGGCATTCCACATGAAGCTGTAGAGGATGATTGTCGGTTTATCGCCGAACAGCTCGGACAGCCTCACCGTCTCGGGCCGCTGATAGGCGCCGATCCGCTCGAACACATAGTCCTCGGCGATTGCGCCGCCGGGCGGCAGCGCACGCCGCTGGGCCGCGACCGCCTCGATCTGGCGCCGCAGCGCGATCTCGGCATCTAGCAGCGCGTTGCGCGCGGTCCGGTAATCGGCGCTCTCGTTGGGATAGCTGATGTGGTGCATGTCGCTCTCCTCCATCCCCTGCTACCGGACCCAGCCCCGCGTCTTTTCGACCGGCGGCGCGCGAAATCCCATCGCCGCCCAGGCCGACAGCAGTTTCCACATGAACTTGCCCGAATGGGTCGCGTAACTTGGCACGTCGTCGCTGAACTCGATGCCGGCGGGACGGTCCTGAGTCATCGTCCGCATCGCGACCGGTGGCTGCTCATCTTCCGCGATGCGTCCGGCATAGATGCTCAGCCAATGGCCCTTGGTGAATTCCAACGCGATCGGCGCGTTGCAGCATCGCGCGACGAAGCGCCGGGTCGGCGAATCGGCTTTCAGTCGGTGCGCGTCGAGTTGACCGGTTCCCGATATCCACGCGATGCGGTCCTTGCGCACCAGCAGATAGGGGGTGCCGCCATCGGCATCGACCACGCCGGGTGCGCCGGGCAGGGCGCCGAACGCCTGCCCGGCTTGCTGGCAGCTATGGCAATAGCAGGTCGCCGCGACGATCGGCTCGCCCGCCAGCTCCAGTGTCACCGCGCCGCAGGGGCATGACGCGATGCGCGTTTCGGGCTGCGGGTCGGCCAACGGGTTTCTCCTTTCAAATCCTCCCTGTGGCGAAGCCATGGGGAGGTGGCAGCGGCGTTAGCCGCTGACGGAGGGGCGATGACGCAAGGTCGCGGCCCCTCCACCACCGCTTCGCGGCGGTCCCCCTCCCCATGGCCTCCGGCCACAGGGAGGATTTGGCTCAAGCCTCGACGATCGGCGCGAAGCCGCCGTAGATCATGCGCTTGCCGTCGAAGGTCTGGTCGTTCGGATCATGCTGCATCCGCTCATCCTTCATCACCTTGTCCCAGCCCGCCATGCGCGTTGCCTTGTCGGGCCATTCGACCCAGCTGAATACGACGCTCTCGCCGTCCTGCCTGTGCGCGGCGCGGTTGAAGTCGGTGACCTTGCCGTCGGACACATCGTCGCCCCACGCCTCGACGACGCGCGTCGCGCCATGGTCGCGGAACACTTCGGACGCCTTGATCGCCATCGTGCGATAGGCTTCCTTGTTCGCATCGGGCACCGGCACGATATAGCCGTCGGCATAGCCGAAGCCGCCGTCTGCGCTATCGTCGAGCAGCGAGTCGAAGCCGGCGACGATCATCCGTTTGCCGTCGAAGGGCATGTCGCCGCCCATTTCCGCCATCCGCGGGTCGCTCATCATCTTTTCGGTCGCGGCGTCGCGGGTCGCGCGGTCGGGATATTCGAACCAGCTGAAGACGACGGTCTCGTCGTCCTTCGCCTGCACGGCGCCCTTGAAGTCGTTGATCTTGCCGTCGGGCACATCGTCGCCCCAGCATTCGACCATCCGCGTCACGCCAAATTCCTTGAACAAGGGCGCGGCGTCGGCGGCATGTTTGCGATAGGCTTCCTTGTTGGCGGTCGGCACCGCGACCACAAATCCTTCTACATAGGTCATCGTCTCTCTCCTTTGGGGGGTGGGAGGGGGGATCAGGCGGCGGGTGGACCCGCTTCTTCGCTGAAGGCGGCGAGCTGGGCCTCGAGCGCGCGCTGGAAGGCGGGGCGGGCGAGGCAGCGACCCAAATAGGCGTGCAGCCGCGGCTGCTCGGCGATCAGCCCCGCCTCGACACCTTCGCGCAGCACCGTCGCCATCGCGATGTCGGCGACGGTGAATTCACCGGCGAGATAGTCTTTGTCGCCCATCGCATCGTTCAGGCGGCCGAGCCTGCCCTGGATAAACTCGATCAGGCCGGGGCGGCGCAGCTTCGCCCATTCCTCCTCGGCGGCGAAGATGTCGACATTGCCCAGCTCGAACAGCATCGGTTCGACGCTGTTATAGGCGGCGAACAGCCAGGCGAGCGTGTTCGCGCGGCTTTGCGGATCGCGAGGCATCAGCCGCGCGTCCTTTTCGGCGAGGTGGAGCAGGATCGCGCCGCTTTCGAACAGGCGGATGCCGCCGTCGTTCAGCACCGGCACCTGTCCCCACGGCTGGAACAGGAAATGATCGGTCGGGCGGTTGATCGCGCTGATCAGATGCTCGGCATAATCGAGGCCGATCTCCTCGCACGCCCAGCGCGGCCGCAGGTCGCGGACGTAACCGCGGGCGAAATCGGGTACCCAGTCGAAGGCGGTAATCTCGAGCTTGGCGTTCTGGTTGACGGGCATGATCGTTCCTCTCCGTTTCTTTTGCCATCCCGGCGAAAGCCGGGATCTCATCCTCGCGTTCTTTCTTCACCGTCGAGATTCCGGTCGCCGCCGGGATGGCGATGATGGGGCTTGTCTAAAAAGTCGGCATCGGCGGCTTGGCGTCGTCGAGAAAGGGCACGACCATCGCGACGATCGCCGGCACCTCGCCCATGATGCCGATGTGCGATGTGGCGGGCAGGATCGCGAGCCGCGCCCTTGGCGCTTCGGTTATGAAGCCCTGCGTCGCCGCGGCGATGTCGCCGCCGCCGCGCAGCTTGAACAGCGTGATCGCATGATCGAGCGTGACGCCGTCGGCGTCGCCAATGATCACCATCGTCTTGCCGGGGATCGCGCGGACCTGTTCGTCGGAATAGGCGAAGGGCGTGGCGTCGAGCGTCTTGATATTCTCGACCAGTTTCGGAAATTTCTCCGGGGTCGGCGACAGGCTTTTATATCCTGTTTCGATAGGGCTTCCGGCGAAGACCTCCGGGGTCAACTGCGCGATGCCGGCGAGCACTTGGGGATACCAGCCGTCGAGCCGCGACGTCCCCGACAGGATGACCTGTTTGCCGACCTCTCCGGGGTGGCGGACCGCCAGCGCAATCGCCGTCGACGCGCCCATCGAATAGCCGAGCACATCGACCCGTTTCACGCCCAGCTTCGCGAGCACCGCGGCGGCATCATCGGCCATCAGATCATAGCTGAGCTTGCCGTCGACCCCGCCCGAGCGACCGTGGCCGCGCGCGTCGATCGCGATCACCTGGCGCGTGGCCGCTAGGGGATCGATCAGCGTCTTCATCGCGTCGCCCGACATGAAGGCGCCGTGGAGTATCAGCAGCGGGGTCTTGCCGGACGCGGGGTCGCCGTACAGCTGATAATGGATGCGCGTACCGTTCACATCGGCGTCGCCATTCCTGGCTGTTGCCGATGTTGCAGCCTCGGCGGCTGCGGGCGGCGCGGCATGCGCAGGCTGCGGCAGGGATGCGGCGGCACTCGCCGCAGCAAGCAGCGCGAACGCGGACAAGAGGTTCCGGGGGGAGGATAAATTTGTCATCGAACTATTCCTCTTGTTCCAAAGACGGAGGCTAGGATCGTTTGCCTTTGATCCAGGCGACGATCGACATCGCGTGCCCATGGCCCAGGCCGTAATCGGCTTTCAGCCAGTCGATGATCTGTCCGGCCTTGACGCCGGCGGCGAGACCGTCTGCGTCGGCAAGACTCTTGTCGATCGCGATGGCTTTCAACGCGTCGGCCGACTTTCCGGTCTTGGCCTCGACATTGTCGATATAGGCTTGAAAGCTCATGCGCTCGCTCCGGCCCGAAAGGGGATCATGGCGCGGAGGCGCGGATCGCGCAGCCAGAGGCCGCCCCACAGCATCACGCCGAGGTACACGCCGAACAATATGTGGCTGAACAACGGGCTGCCGATCCGGACATGGGTGGCGACGGCGCCGCCGAGATAAGCGGTGATCAGGATCGCGCCGAGGATCGCGGTGCGCGGCCAGATATAGAGCAGGGTCGGGATGAGGAGCAGCGTGCCGAGCATGGTCATCGTCGGGACGTCGAGCGGCCAGCCGAGGTCGGGCGGGCTATATTTGATCGCGGTCTCCGGTGAGACCAGCTTTAAGCCGGCATCGAAGAGGAGGAAGAGGATCACCAAGCCGCTCAAAACGTGGCCGGCGATCGACTGACCCTTGGTGGGGACTGCATCGGTCATCGCTTCCTCCTCTCGAAACTCAGGTCAGGCCGATGCTTCGGCGGGTTCGCCGGCGGGGATCGCGGTGGGGTCCATCCACATCACTTCCCAGATATGGCCATCGGGATCCTCGAAGCTGCGGCCGTACATGAAGCCGAAATCCTGCGTCGGGGTCGGATCGGCCTTGCCGCCCGCGCCGACCGCCTTGTCGACCTGCCCATCGACCGCCTCGCGGCTGTCGGCCGAGACGCAGAGCAGGACCTGCGCGGTCGTATGCGCGTCGGGGATCGTCTTCGCGGTGAAGGTCGCCCATTTTGCGTGGGTGAGCAGCATGACGTGGATGGAACCCTCGGCGACCACCATGCACGCGGCGGTGTCGTCGGTGAACGCGGGGTTGTTCGCCGCGCCGACCGCTTCGTAAAAGGCCTTCGACTTGTCGAGGTCGGTGACTGGCAGGTTCACAAAAATCATCTGGGGCATTTTCTCTCTCCTTGGGGATGTGGGACCATTTTCAGAGGCTGGTTTCGGGGACAGGCGCCTCGCCATTGGCGACGGCGGGGTCCATCCAGAACGGACCCCAGACATGGCCGTCGGGGTCGAGGATGTCGCGGCCGTACATGAAGCCATGATCCTGCACCGGGTTGATGTCGGCGGTCCCCCCCGCGGCGGCGGCCGCTTCGACCATCGCATCGACCGCCTCGCGGCTGCCGAGCGCCAGCGCCAGCGACACCTCGCTCGAGGTCGCCGGGGCGATCGGCCGGTCGGTGAAGCCCTTCCATTTTTCGTGGGAGAGGATCATCACGAAAATCGTTTCCGACCACACCATCGCGGCGCCGGTATCGTCGGAGAAGCGCGGTTCGTTGGTGAAGCCCAGCGCCTCGTAAAAGGCTTTCGACTTTGCGAGGTCGGCGACAGGCAGGTTCACGAAAATCATCTTCGGTGCATCGGACATCGGGGGTTCCTCTCGCTTCAGTCCGGAGCGAACAGCATCCGGACATAACGCTTCAAATGGGTGACGGTGCCGCGGGCAATCGCCGGGTCGTTCGTGGTTTTCGCCAGGACGAAGGCGCCTTGCAGCACCGACTGGACATGCTGGGCGAGTCCGATCGCGGTGACGTCGTCGGGGGCGCCGTACAGGTCGATCGCGGCCTGGATGTCGGGGGCGAGCGCCTGGCAATAGGCGTTGATGCTCGCCTCGCACGCGGCGCGGATGCGGTCGCTGGTCGCATAGGCTTCCTGCACCATCGTGCCGACGAAGCAGGTATAATCCTCGGTCGGGCCGTCGAGCATCGCCAGCCGAAAATCGATATGGCCGAGCAGGCGGTCGAGCGGGTCGTCCAGCCGGTTGTGCGGCGCCATCTCGAACATCGGCCGCGCGCGCTCGGTCCAGCCCTCGGCGGCGGCGACCCCCAGCGCTTCCTTCGACGCGAAATGGTGGAAGAAGGCGCCCTTGGTGACCCCTGCCGCCGCACAGATTTCGTCGACGCTGGTCGCGGCATAGCCCTGCTTGCGTACCGTGCTGTGCGCTGCCGCGATCAGCGCGGCACGGGCGCTGCCGCGCGGTGCACGCGGCGATGGGGCGGGGCCGGAAGGGGGTTGGTTGCTCGTCATGCGAATCAACATACCGACCAGTTGGTATGGTGTCAAGCGCCGCCAAAAGACCCTTCGATCTTGTCGCCCGGTCATGGTGGGATTTGCCGTGCGGGCTCTGGGTGCGATATCCCCGCCAGCCCTGTGCAAAAAACAAGGTCGCCCGGCGGAGTTTTCGCGGCGTTCGTGTCGCGGCGCGCCTGTTCGAAAAGACTCGACCGCGCCGCACTTTCCTGCCACGAATATGAGAACAAAGCAAGCACATATTGTTCGAGGGGGGCGTCCATGGTCGCGATCGTATCCACCGTCGCCTATCTCGGGCTCGAAGCGCGCGGGGTCGAGGTGCAGTGCCAGATCACCCCCGGCGTCCCGCGCTTCGTCGTCGTCGGCCTGCCCGACAAGGCGGTCGGCGAAAGCCGCGAGCGGGTTCGCGCCGCGATCGCCGCGATCGGCCTCTCGCTCCCGCCCAAGGTCATCACCGTCAACCTGTCGCCCGCCGACCTGCCGAAGGAAGGCTCGCATTATGATCTGCCGATCGCACTCGCGCTGCTCGGCGCGATGGGCGTCATCGATGCCGAGACGCTGAGTGCCTATGTCGTCGTCGGCGAACTCGGCCTCGACGGCCGCGTCGCCGCTTCGCCGGGGGTGCTGCTCGCGGCGCTCCATGCGGGCAGCCAGGAGCGTGGTCTCGTCTGCCCCGTGGCGCAGGGTCCCGAGGCGGCATGGGCGGGCAATGTCGAGGTGCTCGCGGCGCCCGACCTGCTCGCGCTGCTCAATCATTTCCGGGGCAGCGCGCTGCTCGCCCCGCCGCGCCCCGGCGAAGTCGAGGAGCCGCGCCGCATGGCCGACCTCGCGCAGGTGAAGGGGCAGGAGGTCGCCAAGCGCGCGCTCGAAATCGCGGCGGCGGGGGGCCATAATTTGCTGATGGTCGGTCCGCCGGGGGCGGGCAAGTCGCTGATGGCGGCGTGCCTGCCCGGCATCCTTCCCGATCTCGATCCGGGCGAAGCGCTCGAAGTCTCGATGATCGCGTCGGTGGCCGGGCAGCTCGAAGGCGGGCGCCTCGTCCGCGCGCGTCCGTTCCGCAGCCCGCACCATAGCGCGTCGATGCCGGCGCTCGTCGGCGGGGGCTTGCGCGTCCGTCCGGGCGAGGTCAGCCTCGCGCATCTCGGCGTGCTGTTCCTCGACGAACTGCCCGAATTCCAGCGCACGGTCCTCGACAGCCTGCGCCAGCCGCTCGAAACCGGCGAGGTCAGCGTCGCGCGCGCCAACGCCCATGTCACCTTCCCGGCGCGGGTGCAGATGGTCGCGGCGATGAACCCGTGCCGCTGCGGCCACCTCGGCGACCCGGCGCTCGCGTGCAGCCGCGCGCCGCGCTGCGCCGCCGACTATCAGGCGAAGGTGTCGGGACCGCTGCTCGACCGCATCGACCTGCATGTCGAGGTGCAGGCGGTGAGCGCCGCCGACCTCGTGCTGCCGCCGCCGGCCGAAGGCAGCGCCGAGGTCGCGGCGCGGGTCGCCGCGGCGCGGGCGGTGCAGACGGCGCGCTATGCCGATCACAAGACGCGGACCAATGCCGAGATCGACGGCGAATTGCTCGAAGCGGTCGCGACTCCCGACGAGCCGGGGCGCAAGTTGCTCGCGCAGGCGGCCGAGGCGATGCACCTGTCGGCCCGCGGCTACACCCGCATCCTGCGCGTTGCCCGGACGATCGCCGATCTGGCGAGAGCCGAAACCATCGGCCGCATCCACCTCGCCGAAGCGCTGAGCTATCGGCGGCAGGCGCCGCGCAGCTGATGCCGGATATGCGGTTCGACGCCGAGATCATCGAGTGGCGCGGACCGCCGCCCTATCTGTTCGCGGTCATTCCCGAGACCCTTGTCGGCGACATACGTTATGCGGCGCTGTCGGAAAGCTATGGCTGGGGAGTCGTGCCGGTGGTCGCAAAGATCGGCGCCACCGAATTCGCGACGTCGCTGTTTCCGCGCGCCGGTACCTATCTGCTGCCGGTCAAGGTTGCGGTCCAAAAAGCCGAGGCGATCGGGCTTGGCGACCGGGTGCGTGTGGCAATGCGCGTCGGGCGGCCCGGCCAGGGCTGAGGTCATGGTAAAGATTTTCGAACATATTGGTGCGATACGGCGGTCATGACGGCGGCGGGCAACCCCTTGATGAAGCTGTATGGCAGGCTCGCGCTGGCTCTGACCCTGCTCGCTTTCACCTTCTCGCCGACGCCGGCAAGCGCCGAGGCGCTGACGGTCGAGCATGGGCTTTGTCACGCGGCGAGCGGGTTGGACACGTCCGACGCCGCCCTTGCGGCGCGGCGCTTTTCGTGCGGCGGACTGCCGGCGGGCTATCATCGCGCCAGTCTCTGGCTGCAGACTGATCCCGCGCAGGTCCATCTCGCGCGCAGCGACCTCGCGCTCATGGTCCACCAAAGCCGGTTCGACCGGCTCGCGGTCGCCTTCACCTACGCCGACGGTGTCACCCGCTGGCAACAGGTGCGCCAGGGCGATTATGGATCGCACTGGCGGGCGGGAGGGCAAATCTTGTTCGAGGCGCCCGAGCGCGGGGTGCCGCTGGCATCGGTGACGATGCGCTTCGACCGGCTGGCGAGCGCCGGCCTGATCCGGGCGCGGCTGTTGCCGAAAGCCGATGCGGTGGTGCAGTCGACCGGCATGGCGGTGGCGATCGGCGCCGCGCTGACGCTGCTGCTGGTCAGCGGCATCTACAGCCTGTCGCTCGCCTTCGCAGTGCGCCGCCAATATCTCGCCTGGCAGGCGGGCTGGTCGGCGACCATGCTGCTGTGGGGCTTTATCTGGTCGCAGGCTCATCTCGGGATCTTCCCCGGCCTGGCCGGTACCGTGTCGGCGCAGATCGCGACCTTCCTCGCCTGCCTGGCGATCGCGATCGCGACGTTCAGCGCGGTGCTGGCGGTCGATCGCGGCGCCGTGTCGGCGCGGCTTCGCGGCACCGCGCTGGCGCTCGGCACCATCGTCGGGGTCGTCGGGGTTCCGCTGGCGCTGATCCGCAGCGAAAGCCTGACGCAATGGGCCGACCTGCTGGGGCTCGTCATCGTTGCCGACCTGCTGGCGGTCGCCGCCTATCTCGGCTGGGCGTGGCGCCGGGGATCGGTCGAGGCGCGCGACTTCCTGGCCGCCTGGTGCCTGCCGATGGCGGTGCTCGCCTTCATTCATATCGTCGATGTCGACGACCGTGTGTGGGGCGGCGGCTCGCAGTTACTCGTGCTGGCGGCGGCGACCTGGCAGGCTTTGTGGCTGTCGGCGTCGGCGACGCGCCGGCTCGCCCGGCTGCGTATCGAGCGCGACAGCGCGCGGGCGTCGGAGGCGCTGGCCCAGCAACTGGCGCGGCGCGATCCGCTGACCGGGCTGCCCAACCGGCGCGGCTTCGTCGGCAGCGTGACGCCGCTGCTCGAACGCGCCCGCGCCGACGACCTGCCGGCGGCATTGCTGCTCGTCGATATCGACCGGTTCAAGTCGATCAACGACGTCCATGGGCATGATGCCGGCGACGCGGTGCTGTGCGAAGTCGCCCGGCGGATCGCGCGCTGGGAAGGGCCGATGTGTACCGTCGCGCGGCTTGGCGGCGAGGAGTTCGGCCTGCTCACGGTGGGCATGGATGGCATCGTTCTCAGCCGCTTCGCCGAAAGCGTCCGGCTGGGGATCGCGGCGTGCGACCACCGCGCGGCGATCGGCGCGCGAACGGTCACCGCCAGCGTCGGGGTCGCCGAAGTCCGCCCCGCGAGCGATTTCCAGCAACTCTACCGGCTCGCCGACGAGGCGCTTTATGATGCGAAGCGCGGCGGACGCGACCGGGTGGTCGTCCAGCGCCGCAGCGACGGCGCCGGTCCCTCCGACGATCGATCGAGCCGCGAAGCGATGCTGTCGCGCTGACCGCAGGCTGTCGCTTTTCCGGTCAGATGCCGAGCGACGCCGACTTGTTCTCGACCACCTCGAGCGGCGGTTTGGCTGCAGCCGCCCCGTGGCGGCGGTGGCTGAGCTTGCCGTCGACCTTGCCGCCATTCTCGATCGTGATCGTTTCGTAGACGACGTCGCCGGTGATCCGCGCGGTCGCGTGGACGATCAGCGTCTTGGCCTCGATCGACCCGTCGACCAGCCCCGCGATCTTCGCGGTTTCGGCGACGACCGCGCCCTTGATCTCGCTCGCCTCGCCCTGGACGAGGTTGGCGCATTTGAGGTCGCCGTCGATCTTGCCGTCGACGTGCAGGTCGACGCTGGCCGCGACATTGCCGGTGACGACGACGTCCGATCCGAGGATCGAGAAGGTCGTATGACGGGCGCCGGTCGCCATCTTAGCGGGCACCGCGGGCGACGGAACCGACGCGCTGTCGGGCGTCGGCTTTGACTTCGAGAACATCGGCTTTGGCCTCCAGGAAGCGGCGCGGGTTGACCGCCACGCCGTTCAAACGAACTTCAAAATGCAGGTGGCTGCCGGTCGAACGGCCGGTCGAACCCATTCTGGCGATCTGTTCCCCCGCCGTGACCTGTTGGCCCACCGTCGCGGTGAAGCCCGACAAGTGGGCATAGCGGGTTAAGATACCCTGACCATGATCGACCTCGACGACATTGCCGTAACCCGACTTCTGACCGACGAAGCTGACGCGGCCGGGGGCGGCGGCGAGGATCGGGGTGCCGATGGGGCCGCGGAAATCGAGGCCCGCGTGCATCGCGCCGCCGCCGGTGAAGGGGTCGCTGCGATAGCCGAAGCCCGACGACATCATCAGCACATTGGCGGGGTTGCCCGACGGCACCGCGACGAGGGTGCGTTCGAGCACTTCCATGCGGAACAGCGCGCCTTCCAAGGCGGCGAACGACGCGCCGAGCGCCTTGGCTTTGCCCATCTTGCCGCGATAGGGGATGAAGGGACCACCACGGCCGGCCGCGGCGTTGCGGACGAGGCCCCTGGGGTCGAGCCCGAGCGCGGCGACGGCGGTTTCGGCCTTGGCGGCGCGGTCGTTGACCGCGGCGAGCAGGCGGCTGGCAAAGGCTTCCTGCCGCGCTTCGAGCCGGGCCAGCGCCTGCGCCTCGGGGGGCAGGTTCGGGTCGATCGCGCTGGTCTTGAGCGGCGCGGCGGCGGCCGGCGCGGCTTCGGCACCGGCTTCGTCGGTGACCGCGGCGGGTTCGGCGCCGAAGCTTTCCTTCGACCATTCCTCGAGCTGCACCTGGCGCTCTTCGAGGTCGGCGGCGGTTTCGGCGACGCGGTCGCGGTAGCGGGCGATGCGTTGCTCGGCGGCGCTGGCGGCGGCCTGTTGCTGGGCGACCGCGGCACGCTCGTCGGCGCCGAGCAGCTGGTTGACGAGGATGGCGAGCGTGACGCCGGCCCAGGCGAGCAGCACGGCGGCGGCAATCAGCGCGACTCGCTTTTGCCAGGTGGCGCTGATCCGAAGAAAACGCACATGGCCGTGCGTTCGAACGAAGATTTCATGGTCCTGAAACAGCGCGTTGAAGCGCTGGCGCCAATGGCGCAGGCCCGTCGATTTCGATGACAAGTGGCGACCCCATCTTGTTATTATGTGGAGCCCTCCGCCCCGAATGATGCGCGCCTTAACAGCAGTGTCAGCGACTCGCGAATCCTGAACGGGTGACTCGCGCCGAGTCGAAAGCGGGACGCGGTGAACGGTGTCAAAGCGCGGCAACGCTGCCATTCTGGCAGGAAATAGCGCCGAATCGTCGACCATCATTGACGGCTTGCTTACCATTTTCGGCTAGGCCCGAGCGCGTGACCCATTTGCCCGACATGACCCTGCCCGCGGGCGCCGACACGGCGCCGGAAACCGCCGCGAAGCGTGCCGCAAGGCCGCGTTCGGCGGTCAGCGCGGGGGTCGGAATCGTCGGCCTGATCGGCCTGATGTCCTATCTGCTGATCGCGCGCTACACGCCCGAGATTGCCGCCTTCCTTGGCATCGACTGGGGCAATCGCGGGCCGATGAGCGGGCCGAACTCGGCGATCGCCAGCGTCCTCGCCTGTGCCATCCCGATGGTGCTGTGGTCGGTGTTCGTCGACAAGGTCCACCGCAATCCGTCGACCGGGATCGACTGGGCGCAGCGCCGGCCCTGGCGCGAGACGGTCGACATCAGCCTGACCAAGCTCGCCGGGCTGTGGGCGACCTGGGGCCTGATCGCGCTGACCTATGCGACGATGCGCTATTATTGGGAAGGCCAGTATGAATTCTCGATGGAGCTGCTCGAGCGGGTCGCGCCCTGGCTGCTGCTGATTTCGGTACCGTACATGCTGTGGCTCGACCGCCGGCTGGTCGAGCCGCGCGACGGCTGTTACCAGTTCGGCCGCTGGCTCGTCGCGCCCGGACAACCGGTCGATGGCCGTGCGATCGGCCATCATTTCCGCGCCTGGGGGGTGAAGGGGTTCTTCACCGCGTTCATGCTGTCGATCGTGCCGGGCAATTTTTCGAGCCTCGTCACCGTCGACATGGGCGAGGTTCTGCGCAACCCGTATATGACCGGGCTGTGGGCGATCAACCTGCTCTATCTGGTCGACGTCCATATCGCGACGGTCGGCTATATCCTGACCGCGCGGCCGCTCGATTCGCATATCCGCACCGCGAACCCCTATGGCATGGCGTGGGTCGCGGCGCTGATCTGCTACCCGCCCTTCATCCTGATGAACGGCGGCCCGCTCGATTATCAGGTGAACGGGTCCGACTGGGGCTATTGGCTCGAGGGTCACGACAATGTGATGATCGTCTGGGGGATCGTGCTCGTCGGGCTGACCGCGATCTACAGCTGGGCGACGATGGCGTTCGGCATCCGCTTTTCGAACCTGACGCATCGCGGCGTGATGACCCACGGGCCGTATAAATATACGCGCCACCCGGCCTATCTGTCGAAGAACCTCAGCTGGTGGGTGGGTGCGCTGCCCTTCCTCGTCACCGATGGCGGCTGGACCGAGGGGCTGCGCAACACGGTCCTGCTGGGCCTCGTGAGCAGCGTCTATTACTGGCGCGCCAAGACCGAGGAAAAGCATTTGCTCGCCGATCCGGCGTATCAGGCGTATTGGAACTGGGCGCAGGAGAATGCGGTCGTGCCGCGGCTGTTCGCGCGGCTGTCGGGGCGCAAGCGTCCGTTGATCCGGCTGGAGCCCGATGAGCGGATCGGGCCGGTGGCATAAGCCTGGCATCGGATTCCCGTTCCGGATCGTCGATTCGGAAACAGTGAACCATATGGGTACAAATTAGGAAAGCTGTTTTTCGGGCGAGGCGATGGTTTTGCCCGTGGCGACGTCGGGTTGCGGATTTCTTCAAATCCTCCCTGTCGCGGAGCGATGGGGAGGTGGCAGCCCGCAGGGCTGACGGAGGGGCTATGGCGCGACGGTGCGGCCCCTCCACCACCGCCTGCGGCGGCGGTCCCCCTCCCCATCGCTTCGCGACAGGGAGGATTGGCAAGGCGCGCTTCCCACCCCGAACCGGTCTCCTCCCCACGGCTTTGCCGCAGGGAGGATCGAACCGGTCCTAGAACTTCACGCCGGCCTCGACGCCCCAGATGCGGGGTTCGTTGACGTAGCTGGTGAGGTTGTTGAAATCGATGCCGCCGGTCGCCGACTTGTCGCCGGTGATGTTGCGGACGAAGCCCGCGACGTCGAAGCGATCGGTCTTGTAGCCGACGCGCAGGCCGCCCTCGAGCATCCTGTCGTCCGAGAATTCGACCGACTGATAGAGGAAGAACTGCACCTTCGAGCGGTAATACCAGTCGGTGAAGGCATAGATCGCGCCGTCGCCGACCGGGAATTCATACCCAGCGGTCCAGTTCGCGGTCCACTTCGGCGACTGCGGCAGCTGGTTGCCGTCGATCGAGAAGATGCCGGGGCTGCCCGGGCGGACCGGGTCGAGGACGGTGCACGGGGTCGCCGAGCCGCAGCCGGCGACGAAGGCGTTGGCGTCGTCGATCTCGGCGACGTTCCAGGCACCACCGACCGAGAAGGTCAGGCCCTTCGCCGGCGCCGCCTGCAGCTCGGCCTCGATGCCGTGACCCTTGGCATCGACGTTGAGCAGGCTCGCGACATTGGCGGTGCCGCCGACGGCGGTGAGCTGGAGGTCCTTGGTGTCGAAATAATAGCCGGTGAGGTTGAAGCGGACGCGGTTGTCGAGGAACGACGTCTTGATCCCCGCTTCATAGGACATCGTCTCTTCCTGGTCGGCGGTCGAGATGGTGCGCGAGAAGGTCAGGCGGCCCTGCACCGACGGGGCGCGATAGCCGCGCGCGACGCGCGCATAGACGGTGATATCGTCCGACGCCTCATAGGTCGCGCTGGCGTCCCAGGTCAGCAGCTTGCCTTTGACGCTCGCCGCCTGCGGCGGAACCGGGGTGTTCGGATTGACGACGAAGATCGGGCGCGTCTCGACCGGACGCGACGCGACGAAATCGCGCGTGTCATGGTTGTAGCGCGCGCCGGCCTGAAGCTTCAGGCCGTTGTCGAAGGCGTAGTTGACCGAACCGAAGATGCCATAAGCCTCGCTGTCCTGACGCTGCACCGCGATCGCCGAGGGCATCGCATCGGTCGGGCCGCCGAATTCGAAGCTGGAGATGTCGAGCTTTTCGTCGAAGTAGAAGGCGCCGAACTGGTAGCCAAGGCCGGTCGAATTGTTCGACGCGACGCGGACCTCCTGGGTGAACTGGTCGAGGCTGGGGACATTGTCCTGGCTCTGCGCCTGGAAGGGGATCAGCCCCGGACCCGACACCGGCAGGAACACCGCGCCGAAACCGCCGTCGATGTCGCCGCGGCTGCGGAAATTGGCGTTCCAATAGGAGGTGATCGAGTAGAGCGTCACCGGCCCGAAATCATATTCGAGGTTGAGCCCGGCATTATAGGTGTTGAGCTTCTGGAAGTTCAGCCCGTCCTGATAGACCTTGTCGCGCTCGAATTCGGTGCCCGCGCCGCCGAGGCCGACGAGCTTGTTGCTGCCGGGAAGCTGGGTGTTGGCGCGGAAGATGATCGCCGAGCCGTCGTAGATGCGGACCTGGCCGATCGCGCGCGCAGTGAACGGGCCGCTTTCATATTGCAGCTGAAGTCGTGCGGCGATGTCGTCGTAGCCGCCGAGGTCCTTCTTCGCAGTGGTGGCGACATTGTCGACCCAGTCGTCGCGGTGCTGGAACAAAGTCGACAGGCGGACCGAGAAGCCATTGTCGTCGGCGGCGCCCGCCGCGACCTCGACCTGGCTGGTGCCATAGCGGCCATAGCTGACGCGCGCATAGCCGCCGGTCTTGCCCGGCTTGACGGTGTCGAACTTGACGATGCCCGCCGGGGTGTTGCGGCCGAACAAGGTGCCCTGCGGCCCGCGCAGCACTTCGACGCGGTCGAGGTCGAAGATCGGGAAGCCCTTGAGAATCGGGTTTTCGAGGACGACGTCGTCATAGACGACGCTGACCGGCTGCGAGGCGTTGAGGTCGAAGTCGGTGTTGCCGAGGCCGCGGATGTAGAAGCGCGGGAAGGTGCGGCCGAACGAGCTTTCGATGTTGAGGCTGGGGACGCGGCCGGCGAGCGCGCGGACGTCCGAACCGGTCGAGGTGATCGCGCCGAGCGTGTCGCCCGACAGCACCGAGACGGCAACCGGCACGTCCTGCAGGCTTTCCTCGCGGCGCTGCGCGGTGACGACGATGTCGGTGAGGCCCCCTTCATCGGCGACGGGGGCGGTGTCCTGCGCGGCGGCGGGGGCGGCGAAGCCGGCGGCGGCGAGGACGAGAGCTATAGCGGTGGCGGAAGGAAAGTGGCGCATGGCAAGCTTCCTGAAACAGAGTGACGATGGGAGAGGCGGAAAACCATCGCTCTTTGGCTTTCGATGCGCCCGCGATCAATCGCCGAAGCGCGTGCCGCTTACGTTCGTGTCAGCAGTGTTGCGCAATTGCTGCAGTTTGTGACAGCCGGCGGGTGCCGATCCTCCCTGTGCCGCAGGCATGGGGAGGTGGCAGCGCGAAGCGCTGACGGAGGGGCCGACGCCGTCAGGCGTCGGTGCGGCGCCGCGGCCCCTCCACCACCTTCGGTGGTCCCCCTCCCCATCGCTTCGCGACGGGGAGGACCGGTCAGCCGCTGGCGTGGCGGGGTTTTGCATCGCTGGCGGGGTCGTTCGCCGGATTTGGCAGCCCGAACCAGGCGCGCCGCGCGGCTTCGGCGGCGCGGCGTAGCGGGGCGACGGCGGCGTTGTGGGCGGCCTCTGCGGCCGCTTCCTCGTCGGGCTCGAGGGTGCGTTCATACTCCTCGTCGCCGAACACCCCTTCCTCGATGCCGAGGAAGTCTTCGGGCGGCGGGAAATTGGTGCGCCATTCGCCGTCGTCGTGCCAGACCGAGAGCGTGGCGGCCTCTTCCTCGGGGGTCAGGTCGGGTTCGGGCTCGAGGTCGGAATCGGCGGAAAACTGCGCAACTTCATTCGCGATCGCCGTGTCTTTCCACAGCATCGCGAGCGGGTTGGTGCGGTTGTCGCGGCCCGCGAGCCAGCAGGCGAGCGCGGCGCCGCGACGGCTTTCGTCGCCATCGGGCAGCGCGAGGTCGAAGAGCGCGAGGAAGCCCGCCCAGTCGCCCGCGATGATCTGCGCCAGCATCGCCTCGCCGGCCCGGGCGCGGGTTTCGACCGCGCGGTCGAGTCGCGCGAGCATCGCGAGGCCGAGGCTGGGGACGTGGCGGCGGCGCTTGGTCAGGCTCTTGAGCTTTTCCTCCTCGGTGAAGCGCTCGGTCACTTCCTCGATGCCGTAGATGGCGCGGTCGAGCAGCTCATCGGCGAGGCGGTCGCGCGCGATCAGCAGCGCCGCGCTCCAGCCGAGCCGGAACGCCGCGCCCTCGGGGCGCTGCTTGAGCTGGTAGGCGGCGCCGGGCGACATCGCGACGCGACCCGCGGCGATGCGCACCGACCCGGTGGCCGCGAGATGATCGAGAAAGGCGCGCTGGAGCGCCGGGGTCCAGTGGTAGCTGGCGGGGGCGGGGATGTCGTTTTCGCTGTCGTCGGTCATGTGATTCGTCCTTTTGGTCAGTGAAACTGACTGAACGAACCATATCGGTACATTTTAGGAAAGCGTTTTTTGCAAGGGGGCGATCCTATTTTGTCGGCGAGGTCAGGGACCGCAAATCCTCCCTGTGGCGTAGCCATGGGGAGGTGGCAGCGCGAAGCGCTGACGGAGGGGCTTTGGCGCGACGTTGCTGGCCCCTCCACCATCCCCGCTCTCGCGGGGACGGTCCCCCTCCCCATGGCTTCGCCACAGGGAGGATCTTCGCGTCCGCGCTTGTGAGAGAGGAATTACTCGGGCGTGCCGGTCGCCGCGGCTTCGGCGGCGCGTTTGGCCTGGAGCTTGGCGTGGGCGTCGTCGATGATGCGCCAGGCCCTGGCGCAGCGCTTGCGGTCGAAGGCGGTGTCGCTGGCGCAGACGCGGTTCAGCTGTTTGAGAACCTGATCGGGATCGTAGTTGCGGCTGGCGGGAAAGGCGCTGACGTGCGCGGCCATGGCGTTGGAGCCGATGGTAGCGGCCGAGTTGATGTCGGTCGCCGACGCGGCGGTGGTGCCGGTGGCGAGGATCGCCGCCGCGAGGATAAGCTTGCCATGAACCATCGTCACTCTCCTTCGATCAGGATCTGAGGGCGATGCTATCATGAAAGGTGGCGGACGCCAAATGGCTGTCCGCGCGGCATTAAAAGCTGAGTTCGTCGTAGATCTTCGACAGGTCGTGGCCCCAGGAGCCTTCGTAGCGGTCGAGCAGATCGTGTGCGGGCGACTTGCCGCTCTTGGCAATGCGGCGCAGCGGTTCGAGGAAGCCGACCTCGTTGTCGCCCATCGAATTGACCTCACCGCGTGCCGCCAGCCCCGCCGCGGCGATGTCGAGGACGCGGTGCGCCAATTCGCCGACGGTGCCGCCACCGGGCGCGGGGGCGTCGAGACCTTCGCTGGGGACGGCGTCGCGCAGCGCCTGTTGCTCCGCGATGCTCCAGTTTTTGACGAGATCCCACGCGGCGTCGAGTGCGCCCTGGTCGTAGAGCAGCCCGACCCACAGCGCGGGGAGCGCGCAGATGCGGTTCCACGGACCGCCGTCGGCGCCGCGCATTTCGAGGAAGCTCTTGAGCCGCACCTCGGGGAAGGCGGTCGAGAGATGGTCGTTCCAGTCGCTGAGGCGCGGCAGTTCGCCGGGGAGGACCGCGAGCTCGCCCTTCATGAAGTCGCGGAAACTGAGCCCCGCGGCGTCGATATATTTGCCGTCGCGGAAGACGAAATACATCGGCACGTCGAGCATATAGTCGACATAGCGCTCATAGCCGAAGCCGTCCTCGAACACGAAGGGCAGCATGCCGGTGCGTGCGGGGTCGGTGTCGGTCCAGATATGGCTGCGGTACGACATATAGCCGTTGGGCTTGCCCTCGGTGAAGGGCGAGGAAGCGAAGAGCGCGGTGGCGAGCGGTTGCAGCGCGAGCGAAACCCGGAATTTCTGCACCATGTCGGCCTCGGACGAATAGTCGAGGTTGGTCTGGATGGTGCAGGTGCGCAGCATCATGTCGAGCCCCATGGTGCCGACGCGGGGCATATGGTCGAGCATGATCTTGTAGCGGCCCTTGGGCATGATCGGCAGCTCGGCGCGGGTCTTGTCGGGCCACATGCCGACCCCGAGGAAGCCGAGTCCGAGTTCGGCGCCGACCTCTTTCACCTGCTTCAGGTGGCGGCCGGTTTCGGCGCAGGTCTGGTGGAGATTTTCGAGCGGCGCGCCTGACAGTTCCAATTGGCCTGCGGGTTCGAGGCTGACGGTGCCGTCGCTGCCCGCGAGCGCGATCACCTTGCCGCCCTCGATCACCGGTTCCCAGCCGAAGCGGGTGAGCGCCATGAGCAGGTCGTGGATGCCGCCGGGTTCGTCATAGGAGGGCGCGCGATGATCGGCGGTGCGATAGACGAACTTCTCGTGCTCGGTGCCGATGCGCCAGCGATCCTTGGGCTTCTCGCCCTTGATCATGGGGACCGCGAGCTGGTCGCGGTTTTCGACGATGGGATCGTTGCTGTCCGAGGCGGTGCGCGTGCTCATGTCGCGCCATCTAGACTATTCGGTATAGAATGCAATCGGGGCTGAATGCCCCCGGCGACCCGCTATTCGACCATCGCGCGGAGGTTGATCGTGAAGCTCGATCCGGGCGCCATGCCGCCCTTGGGATTGACGCGGATGTGCGTGACATTGGTGTCGACGCCATTGGCATCGGCGACCGGCGTGTAGGTGAAACTGGCGCCATTGTTGTTCGAGAAGCTGAGGTCGTCGGACGTGCTGGCGAGGCTGGTGTAGCTGTAGGTCAGGCCGCTCGATCCCGCGGCGAAGGCGATCGGGCCGGGGCCGGGGGCATAGGTGCCGACGAACAAGGCGAGGTTGGCGGGCAGCGCGTCGGTGACGATCACGCTGTTGCTGCTCGCCTGCGTCCCCGCGGGCGCGGTGACGGTGAGGCTGTAGGTCGCGAAGCCGCCGGGGATGAGCTTGGCATTGGTCGTGCCGTTCTGCGGATCGCTGTAGGCGACCGACGTCTTGGCGAGCGTCAGCGGCAGGACATAGGCGTTGGTGTAGGTGCAGGTGGTCGCGGTCGTGCTGCCCTGGATCGTCAGCGTGCGACCGGTGGCGCCGCTGGCGAGCGGGCTGCCGCCGGTGCATTCGACGCTGGCGTTGTAGAGCGCGGCGACCGCGCCGCCGCCGTAGCTTTCGGCGGGCAGGGTGACGACATCGCCGGCGCGGACGTTGACATAGCTGCCGTTGGTCGCGGTCGGCGCGGTCGAGGAGAAGCTGGCATTGGCGGTGCCGCCGCTGGTCGTGGCGCTCGCCGTGTGGCCGGTGGTCGCGCCGCTCCACGCCTTGGCGAGGCGGAGCTGCTGCGCGATGCGGCTGTTTGTGAAGGTGCAGACAATCGCGGTGTCGGCGGGGTTCACGGTGAGAAGGCTGCCGGCGAGCGCGGTGGCATTGCCGGTGCAGGCGAGCGCCTGCGCATAATTGGCGCCGTCGCCCGAGGTCCAGGTCTCGGCCAGCGTCGCGCTTTCGGCGGCATAGACGGTGACCGCCGCGTTGGTGTCGGTCTCGTTCGCGCTGTTGGCGACCGAAGCGATGCTGGCATTGTTGGTGAGGCCGCTGGTCGTGACGGTGACCGCGTTGGTGGTCAGCGCGTTGACCCAGGTCTTGCGCACCACCAGCGTCGCCGATTTGCGCGCGTTGGTCCAGGTACAGGTGAGCGAGGTGCCCGAGGGCATCGTCACGGTGCGGCTGAGCCCGGTGCCCGCGGTCGCGACGATCGCATTGTCGCTGTTGCGGCGGCATTCGAGGCTGCTGGTGTAATTGGCCGCCGCGCCGGTGGTGAAGGCTTCGGTGAGGGTCAGCGTCGACCCCGCGACCGCGACGGCGGTGGCGTTGGTGGTGGTCCCGCCGACCGTCGAGCTGCCCGCGGTGGGGACGAGGCCGCCGGTGATCGCGAGGCTGACCGCGTCGGCCGCGATGCCGTTGGTCCAGGCCTTGGTCAGCACCACGGGCGAATCATTGTCGGTGATCGTATAAGTGGCGGCGGTGATCGGGGTGCCGCCGCAGCTCGAGGTGCTCGACACGGTGTAGCCGGTGCCGGCGGCGAGCGCGATCTGGATCGTCTCGCTACCCTCGGTCGCGGTGTCGTCGATGATGCTGATGCCGAGGGGCACGGTCGTGTTCTGATAGGTGCCCGCAGGAATGGTGACGGTGAAACTCGCCGCGCCGCCGGGCGTCGTATAGTCGGTGCCGCGCGTCGCGGTGCCGCCGGTGATGCTGACGTTGACGGTGCGCGCGCTGAACAAAGTGCCGCTGATCCGCAGCGCCGGGATGTTCGCCGAGGGGATCGATTCGACCCCCGCGCCGGTCGCCGCAGACAGTTCGACGAAGGGGTTGAGGCTGATCCGGATGTCGTCGAGGAAATTGCCGACACTGCCCGAGTCGGTGGTGATGAACTGGACGCGCTGCACCCCCGAGGCGCCGGTGTAGGTGGTCGAGCCGGTGTTGACGTTCCAGATCTGGTTCGCCGTCGTCGAGGCCTGCGTCGCGAGGAGCTGGATCAGAGTGCCCGAGCTGTTCGCGACCTGGAAACGCGCGGTCTGGGTCGCCGCGCCGCCCGAACGCGCGCGGTGCGCGAAGGTCCAGCCGATCGTCTCGCCATTGACCATGCAGATATTCTGATAGAGCGCGCCGGGGACATTGGCGTTCATTTCGGCGAAGACCGACCCGTCATAGGCGGGGACGCCGAGGAAATTCGTGTCCCACAGTTCGATCTCGCCCGACACCGAATCCCAGCCCGCGACCGACCCGTTCGCGTAGATTTCGTAGTTGGCCGCGCCGGGGCCTTGGGGATCGTTCGCTTCGAACGAGGGATTGACGATGACGCGCTGCGCGTGCGCGGTGCCGGTCAGCGCCAGCGTCGCGGCGAGCAGGGCGGGAAGGAAACGCATCGGCCGCATCGTCAATTCACCGTGGCGGTGAAGGCGATCGCCATCGCCGCCGCCGGGGCGAGCGTCGCGGTCGTGGCGGTCACGCTGGTGCCGGCGAAGCCCGCGCCATGGGGATCGCTTTCGTCGGCGCCGGTCGCATTGTCGTCCTCGACCGTCGTCGCCCCGGCGCAGGTCGTGCCGCTGCGCAGCGAGGCGGGGGTGTAAGTCATCGTCGCGGGGATCGCGTCGGCGATCGCGATGCCGGTCGCGGTGGCGCCGCCGGTGTTGGTGACGAGCAGGCAATAGCGCATGACCGCGCCGGGGATCGCCTTGGGATTGGTGGTGCCGTTCTGCGGATCGCTGACGACGCTGCTCGTCTTGGCGAAGGCGAGGCTGGTGGTCGGGCGGCAGAAGCTGATGTCATGGATCGCCATCCCCTGCTGGCCGGGATCGGTCGGCGCGAGGCTGTGGCTGCCATAGACGATGGTGATCGTGTCGACCGGCGCGGCAAAGGTCACCACGACGGTGCCGTTGGCGCTGGCGTCGGCCGAGGCGGCGTCGCCATAGGCGCTGTTGCCGACGACATAGTTGCTGACGCCGTTGGTCAGCGTCGGCAGGACGGTTACACCATTGTTGCTGCCGGTCACCGTCACGCGGTCGGCGAACTGGCCGGCGGCATAGTCGATGTCGAACAGGCGGAACTGTGCGCCGGGAACCGCCGTGGGCAGCGCGATGGTCGATGTTGCGATGCCCGACTGGCTGGACATGTCGACGATCTCGAAGATCGAATATTGGGCCGGCGACAGTCCGCCGGTGACGACATTCTGCCGCGTCGGCGACTGGCCGCCATAGGTCGCGTTGTTGAGGAACGATCCGCCGCTGATCGCGATGCTGAAATTCATCGTGCCGATATTGGCGAGCGCATAGCTGCCGCTGGTCTGGCCCGCCGACCAGGCGATGCCGTCCCAGTCGTGGACCGTGATGCCCGCCGGGCAGACGAGCGCCGGCGCGATGCCGGCGACACGCGAACCCGATACGGTGAAGCTGACGGCGGCATAATCGTCTTCGCCGGTGACGCCGTTGTTCGGGGTCGAATCGCTGTCGGCGACCGAGGAGGCGCTGATTTCGGCGCTGTTGACGATCGTGGCGCCCGATGTCGCGGCGACCGTGCCGCTGATCGTCAGGGTGCGGGTGGTCCCGGCGGGAATGCTGCCGACGGTCCACACGCCGGTGCCGCTGTTGTAGCTGCCAAAGCCCGAGGCGCTCGTGAAGGCGAAGCCGGCCGGCAAATCATCCTGCACTGTCACCCCGGTCGCGGTCTGCGGCGAGCCGCTCGCGTTGGTGACGCTGAGCGTATAGCTGATGCTCGCACCGCCGGCGGGGGCGGCGTTGCTGACGGTCTTGGTCAGCGACAGGTCGGCATAGTTGGCGGGCAGGCTGGTGATATAGAGGTCGGCGCGGGTGAAGCTGCCATTGTCGGCCGAGGGATATTGGTCGCAGATCTCGAGCCGCCAGCTGCCCTGCGCATTCTGGCCGTTGAACGCCGACAGCGCGGCATTGGGGGCGAACTGGTTCTGGTACGGCGGCGCGCTGGTCGCATGATTGGCGGTGTTGCCGTCGGTGTTGACCGTCGTCGCGGCGCCGTCGTCGAGCCGGACGTTGAAATTGTCGCCCGAGATATTGGCGGTGTCGCCGTCGACGAGCTGGACGCGGGTGCCCGCGGGCGACTGGAGCGTGATCCGGATGTCGCCGCGCCAACTGTGGGTCGCAAGAATGCCGATATCGACATCGCCGACGATATAGCTGGTCGCGACGGTGAAGTTGCGGACCAGCGGGCTGGTGCAGGTGGTGGCATTGTTGATGTTGCCGGTGGTCGTGTTGCTGTAGGTGGTCGTCGTCTGCGCGCCCGCCGGGCTCGCGACGAGCGCGAGCGCCAGCCAGACGAGCGCCATCAACGCCCGCATATGCCGCACGTGCCGGGCCCCACCCTGGCAAAATCGGCTCTGGTCCCGCCGTTGCATCGGCCCGCTATGGCGCGCTTGTGGCTAACAGCGGGTTAAGGATCGTGAATTTCGACCGTATTTGTGTCGGATGGGGACAGGATCGGGGGGTGGTTCGGTGATCCTCCCTGTCGCGAAGCGATGGGGAGGTGGCAGCGCGAAGCGCTGACGGAGGGGCTATGGCGCT
This sequence comes from Sphingopyxis sp. GW821-FHT02C12, assembly GCF_059421785.1. Lineage (NCBI taxonomy): Bacteria > Pseudomonadati > Pseudomonadota > Alphaproteobacteria > Sphingomonadales > Sphingopyxidaceae > Sphingopyxis > Sphingopyxis sp. GW821-FHT02C12. The sequence continues at coordinate 713,860 of NZ_JBWKVQ010000001.1, read as the reverse complement.
GCGTCGCTGGCCCCTCCACCATTCGCTTCGCGAACGGTCCCCCTCCCCATCGCTTCGCGACGGGGAGGATTAATCGCCGCTCCAGTCGCCATGCTGCGCCATCCATAGCGCGGTCGCGGCGATCGCGGCGGTTTCGGCGCGCAGGATGCGCGGGCCGAGCGCCATGCGGCGGACGGCGGGGGCGGCGAGCAACAGGTCGCGCTCGCGCGGGGTGAAGCCGCCTTCGGGGCCGGTCAGGATCGCGGCGGGCGCGGGCGCGGCGAGTGTGGCCATCGGCAGGCCGCCCTCCTCGTCGGCGAACAGCAGCGCGCGGTCCGCCGGCCAGTCGGCGATCAGGCGCGGCAGCTTGACCGCGTCGGCGAGCGTCGGCAGCGCGGTGCGCCCGCATTGCTCGCACGCCTCGACGATCTGCGCCTCGACCCGGTCGCGGTTGATGCGGTCGACGATCGTGCGTTCGGTGATCACCGGCTGCAGCCGTGCGACGCCGAGTTCGGTCGCTTTCTCGACGATCCAGTCGAGCCGCGCCTTCTTGACCGGCGCGAAGCAGAGCCAGAGGTCGGGTACCGCCTCGAGCGGGCGCATCCGGCGCTCGATGACGACGGTCAGCGATCGTTTGGCGGTGTCGGCGACGACGCCGAGCCATTCGCCGCTGCGATTGTCGCAGAGCAGCAGCGGGTCGCCGGCCTTCGCGCGCATCACGTTGAGCAGATAATGCGCCGCAGGGCCGTCGATGACCGGATTCGCCCCGGCGCTGAGCGGGGTGTCGACGAACAGGCGCGGGGTGCTGGCGGGCGGCCAGGCGGGGACAGCAGGCATGACCCACGCGATAGCAGACGGCGGAAATTTGCACATCCCGCGGCGTCGGTCGCCGGATCTGTCTCGATTCGGGTCAGAATCGGCGGTGCGTCGCGGCGGGCGCAAGCCGCGATTAGCGTTTTGGTAAGCAGTCCCGTCCTAGGTGCAAGGGTACCAGCCACGCATCTGTTGGGGCGGCGTGCCTGGCGAAGAGGGGTTGTGACCATGCGAGGGACCTTGATCCGCGATATCTGGCGCGGCGTCCGGAAACTGCTGCGCGACCAGCGCGGCAACACCATGTTCCTGACCGCCGCCGCCGTCGTGCCGATCATCGGCATCGTCGGTTCGGGCGTCGATATCGGGCGCGCCTATATGGCCGAACTGCGCCTGCAGCAGGCGTGCGACGCCGGCGTGCTCGCGGGCCGCCGCGCGATGGCGGGGACGACCTATACCACCGCCGCGCAGGCCGAGGCGAACAAGATGTTCACCTTCAACTATCCCAGCACCAAATATGGCAGCAGCGGCGTCACCTTTAACTCGGTGGCGCAGGGCACCTCGACCGTCAACGGCACCGCCACGGCAAACCTGCCGACCGCGTTGATGCAGATTTTCGGGTTCGACAATTTCAACCTGTCGGTGAATTGCAGTGCGAAGCTGGAGATTTCGAACGCCGATATCATGCTCGTGCTCGACGTCACCGGATCGATGTCGACGGTCAATTCGGGCGACTCGGTGAACCGCATCACCGCACTGAAAAATGCCACCATGTCGTTCTTCGACACGCTGACGACCGCCGAGACCGGCGACGGAAGGCTTCGGTTCGGCGTCGTGCCGTACAGCTCGACCGCGAATGTCGGCTCGATCCTATATGCCAAGAACCCGGCCTGGCTCGCGAACACGACGACGCTGCCCTCGCGAGAGGTGCAGCCGCCGACCTGGATCAACGCATCGACGGTGAACAATGGTTCCGCGACCAACGGCACGGCCTATATGGTCGTCGATTGGGCGAATACCGGCACGACGATCACGAAAGTCGGCAACAAAACCGCGACGAGCAGCAATTGTTCGAACGCGACGAAGGCGAATTCGGCGACGACAACAAGCGGATCGACGACGACGACCGAGACGGGCCAGACGACGGGCGACGACTATCGCACGACGACAAAGGACGTCAAACAGGCCTATCGCTATTACGAATATAAATATGTCTGGGCGTCGAACCAATGCAACGAACAGCGGCGTCAGATGGAATATATCCAAACGCAGAAGCAGACGACGACCGAGGAACGCCAGCAGAACTATATCTATAACGATTATAGCTTCGACGTGACCGCGGCCAAGACCGGGACGGCGCTGTCGACCACCACCGGCGATTTCGGCGCAGCCTATTCGGCGACCTGGGGCGGCTGCGTGATCGAACGCGGCCCTGCTTCGCCCTTCGCGGCCAATGCCACGGCGCCGTCGACCGCGCTCGACATGGACGTCGATACCGCGCCGACCAGCGCCGACAATACCAAATGGAAGCTGCTCATCCCCGAGATTGCCTTCCCGCGCGCCAGCGGTCCGAGCGGTACGCCGTCATCGACCGGGACGTCTGGTGTGACGGTCGATTACAAGAACGTCACCAAGGACAGCAGTTCGGGCAACTGGCAGCGCTATTCGAAATATTGGGGCAGCGGCTGGGGTGTTTGCCCGGCGGCAGCGATGAAGCTGACCACGCAGACGGCGGCCAATCGCGCCACGTTCAACACCTATATCAACTCGCTGCAGCCGGTCGGCGGTACCTATCACGACTCGGGCATGGTGTGGGGCATTCGCCTCCTGTCGGCCGACGGGATGTTCGCCGACGAGAATGCGACCGCACCCAACAATCGTCCGATCGCGCGCCACATCATCTTCATGACGGATGGCGACATGTCGGCGAACATGGGGAACCTGGGCTTTCAGGGCTATGAGTGGACGATGAAGCGCGTCGGCGGCACCGACGACGCGACGCTGACGGCGCGGCACAACAATCGCTTCCTGCAATTGTGCGAAAAGGCCAAGGCGAAGAACATCACCGTCTGGGTGGTCAGCTTTGGCCTGGCGCTCAACACGCAAATGACGACCTGCGCGACGGCGGACAAAGCCTATTCGGCCGCGAACGCGACGCAGCTCAACCAGAATTTCCAGTCGATCGCACGGCAGATTTCCAAGTTGAGGTTGTCGCAATGACCCGTCTTCCGACCCATCTCCGCAGCCTGCGGCGCGATAATCGCGGCACCGCGATCACCGAATTCGCGCTGACGGCACCGCTGTTCCTGCTCATCCTCATGGGGATTTTCGATTTTTCGTGGCAGATGTACGCGAAGCAGGTGCTGTCGGGTTCGGTGGCGCAGGCGGCGCGCGCCTCGACGCTGGAGGGTAATGCGAGCAGCCAGACGGCGCTCGACGCCGCGGTGCGCAAGCAGGTCAAAAAGGTGTTCAAGAACGCCAATGTGACCTTCACGCGCAAGGCCTATGACAGCTACGACGAGATTGGCGATCCCGAAAACTACACCGACAGCAACAATAATGGCCGTTACGACACCGGCGAGTGTTTCCAGGACGTCAACGGCAACGGCAATTGGGATGCCGACCGCGGCCAGACCGGCAATGGCGGCGCCGAGGATGTCGTCGTCTATTCGGCGAAGATGGAAGTGACCCGGATCCTGCCGGTCTGGACGATGCTCGGCCAGCCGCAGAAAACGACGATCAAGGCGAGCACCGTGCTGCGCAACCAGCCCTATGCCGCCGCAACCTCGACGAACAAGGTCATCTGCACATGATCGCTCCCGCTTTCCGCAAGATGCGCCGCGCGCTGGTCCGGCTCGCGCGCGACAGCCGTGCGACGATCATCGTCGAAATGGCGTTCACCATCCCCTTCCTGATCCTGATCGGCTTTGCCGGGCTCGAGATCGCCAATCTGACGCTCGCCAACACGCGAGTCAGCCAGATCGCGCTGAGCGCCGCCGACAATGCGTCGCGCATCGCCTATGGCAATAATCTGTCGCTGCCGCGCGTGCGCGAACTCGACATCAACTCGGTGTTCACCGGGGTCGAGGAGCAGGCGGGCGGGATGAATTTCCGTGCCAACGGGCGCATCATCCTGTCGAGCCTCGAACGCAACACCGACGGCGGGCAATGGATCCACTGGCAGCGCTGCTATGGCAACCTCAACGCGCCGTCGAGCTTTGGCGTGCAGGGCGCCGGCAAGACCGGTACCGCGCTGGCGGGCATGGGGCCGGCGGGCCGGCAGGTGGCGGCATCCGAAGGCACCGCGGTCATGTTCGTCGAGATCACCTATCGCTATACGCCCATGCTCTATGGCAAGTGGCTCGGCGCCAAGACGATCCGTTCGACCGCGGCGTTCAACATCCGCGAAGCGCGCGACCTGAAGGGGCCCCCGAACAGCGACGGCGTTTATAACGACGCGCCGGTGGCGACCAAATCGGCCTGCACCTGACCGGCGCGCGGCGGCTGTCGCAATAATCATTTGTTGCGGACGCGGCGGCTGCTATCGCGCGGACGCCGATGATCGCCGCCCCGCCTCCCGACAGCCAGCTTCGCGGTTTCGTCGCGTTGCTTCCCGCCGCCGCGCGGCCCTATGCGCTGCTCGCGCGGTTCGACCGGCCGATCGGCTGGTGGCTGCTCTATTGGCCGTGCACCTTCGGGCTGGCACTCGCGGGCGGCGCGGCGAGCGATTGGCCGTTGCTCCTGTGGCTGTTGCTCGGCGCGATCGTCATGCGCGGCGCGGGCTGCGTCTATAACGACATCGTCGACCGCGACCTCGACGCGCAGGTCGCACGCACCGCGTCGCGGCCGGTGGCGAGCGGGGCGGTGTCGGTGCGGGGCGCCTGGTTGTGGACGGTCTTTCTATCGCTCGTCGGGCTGTTGGTGCTGGTGCAATTGCCGCTGCGCGCGCAGCTGATCGCGCTGCTCAGCCTGGCGCTGGTGGCGGCCTATCCGTTCATGAAGCGCATCACCTGGTGGCCGCAGGCGTGGCTGGGGCTGGTGTTCAGCTGGGGCGCGCTCGTCGGCTGGGCGGCGGTGGGCGCGAATCCGCCGGGGCTGGCGCTGCCGCTGCTGTACGCGGGCTGTATCGCGTGGGTGATCGGTTATGACACCATCTATGCGCTGCAGGATATCGAGGACGACGCGCTGGTCGGGGTGAAGTCGAGCGCGCGCGCGATGGGGCGGCATGTGAAGGCCGGGGTCGCGCTCTGCTATGGTTTCGCGCTCGCCGGCTGGGCGGGGGCGCTGTGGAGCGTGCGGCCCGACCCGCTGGTGTTCGTCGCGCTGGTGCCCGCGGCGCTGCATCTGGTGGGGCAGGTGGTGACGCTCGACCCCGACAATGGCGCCGACGCGCTGGCGAAATTCCGTAGCAACCGCTTCGCCGGGCTGCTGGTGTTCGCGGCGATGCTGGTGGTGGGGAATGCGCCCTGATCTGATCCTCCCTGTGCCGCAGGCATGGGGAGGTGGCAGCGGCTTTAGCCGCTGACGGAGGGGCTGACGCCGTCAAAGGCTGGCGCGAGATCGCGGCCCCTCCACCACTCGCTTCGCGAGCGGTCCCCCTCCCCATGGCTTCGCCACAGGGAGGATTTCATTCCGCGGCGAGCAGTTCCTCGGCGCCGCCGAGATCGACCGAGACGAGGCGGCTGACGCCCTTTTCGACCATCGTCACGCCATAGAGCCGGTGCATGCGCGCCATCGTCACCGCATTGTGCGAGACGATCAGATAGCGGGTGTTGGTCTCGCGCGTCATGCGGTCGAGCAGGTCGCAGAAGCGTTCGATATTGGCGTCGTCGAGCGGCGCGTCGACCTCGTCGAGGACGCAGATCGGCGCCGGGTTGGTAAGGAACAGGCCGAAGATCAGTGCCACGGCGGTCAGCGCCTGTTCGCCGCCCGACAGCAGGGTCAGCGTACCGAGGCGCTTGCCGGGGGGCTGCGCCATGATTTCGAGCCCGGCTTCGAGCGGATCGTCCGAATCGACGAGTTCGAGATGCGCCTGGCCGCCGTTGAACAGGGTGGTGAAGAGGCGCTGGAAATGGCCGTTCACCGTCTCGAACGCCGCGAGCAGGCGGACACGGCCCTCGCGGTTGAGGTTGCCGATCGAGCCGCGCAGGCGGTTGACCGCCTGTTGCAGCTCCTCGATCTCGGCGGCGCTTTTTTCGCGTTCGGTGTCGAGCTCGAGCAGCTCGTCGGCGGCGACGAGGTTGACCGGGCCGAGGCGTTCGCGGTCGGCGATCAGCCGATCGTGCTGCGCCGATTCGGCGCTCGCCTCGCCGACGCCGGCGCTTTCGAAGCCGGCCTTTTGCGGCAGCAGCGGCGGCGGGCATTCGAAGCGTTCGCCCGACAGCCGGCCCATTTCGATGCGGCGCAGTTCGGCATTTTCGGAGCGCGCGACGGCGCCGGCGCGGGTCTCGCGCGCGCTGGCGAGGGTTTCGCGGATCAGGCCGAGCGCGGCCTCGGCCTCGCGCAGCGCGGCCTCGGCGGCGCGCTCCTGCGCCTCGGCGGCGGTCACCTGTTCGCGCAGGCTCGCCTGTTTCGCTTCGACCTCGGCGCGCTGTCCGGCGAGCTTTTCGGGAAGGTCGGTGAGCTTGGCGGCCTCGGCGGCGAGCGCCTCGGCGCGTTTGTCCATTTCGGTGACGCGGCGCGCGGCCTCGCCGGCGCGCGCCTTCCAGCTCTTGATCTCGGCAGCGACGACCGCCTGGCGTTCGCTCAAGGCCGCGAAGGCGCGGTCGTGCGCGGCCTGCGCGTCGCGCGCGGCGGCGGCGTCGGTCCGCGCGCGTTCGGCGGCGGCTTCCTGCGCGTCGAGCGCGGCGCGGGCGATGCGGTCGTCGGGCAAGGCGGCGAGCGCCGCTTCGCGGTCGGCGAGCTCTTTCGTGGCCTCGGCCGTGGCGGCGGCGAGTTCGGCGCGGCGGCGGTCGAACAGGCTGGCGGCGTCGCGGTGGCGGTCGAGCGCGGCCTGCGCCTGGTCGGCGGCGCGGAGCGCGGTGCGGCGGCGTTCGTCGGCTTCGGCGAGGGCGCGGCGCGCCGCCGACACGGCGGCGGTCGCCTCGGCGAGCGCCGCGGCGGCGGCGGCGCGACGGTCGCCGAGTTGCATGACGCCGAGTTCGACCTGCGGGCGCTGCGCCGCGAGGTCGGTGAGGCGGTTCTGGCGGACGAGGCGCTCGGTCGCGGTGGCGCCATCGCCGCGCGCGACGAAGCCGTCCCAGCGGCGCATGACGCCGTCACGCGTGACGAGGCGCTGGCCGACGGCGAGCGGCTGGCCGGTGTCGCTGTCGGCGACCGCGACCTGGGCGAGGCGGCGGAGCAAGGCGGCGGGGGCCTGGACGACGTCGGCGAGCGGGGTGGTGCCAGCGGGGAGGGCGGGGTCGTTCGCTTGCCTGTCGGCACCGCGCCAGCTGCGCTCGGCCTCGGCGTCGGTGCCGGCGTCGAGATCGTCGCCGAGCGCGGCGGCGAGCGCGGCTTCGTAGCCGGGGGTGACGCGGAGTTGGTCGAGCACCGGATTGGCGTCGGATTTCGCGGCGGCGAGCGCGCGGGCGAGGGTGGTCGCCTCGCCTTCGAGCGCGGCGAAGGCGGCGCGCGCTTCGGCGAGGCCCGATTCGATTTCGCCGAGGCTCGCGGCGGCGGCTTCGCGGTCGGCTTCGGCACCCTGCAGCGCCTGCTCGGCGGTGGCGATCGCGCCTTCGGCCTCGACGGCCGTATCGGCGGCCTCGACCTGACGTCGGGCGAGGTCGGCGCTGTCGCCGAGCGCCGCGACCTCGGCCTCGACGCGCCGGGTATCGGCGGCGATGCGCTGGACCGAAGTTTGCGCGGCGTCGCGTGCCGAGACCGCGATGCGGCGGTCGGCGGCTTCGCTGGCGGCCTGCGCGCGGGCCTGGGCGAGCGCGACCTCGGCGTCGCGGAGCAGCGCCTGCGCCTGCTGGCTGGCGTCGACGAGCGCGGCCTTGCCGGCTTCGTGGACGCTGAGTTGCTGCGCCAGCGCCTTGGTCTCGGCATCGAGATCGGTGAGCGCGCCATGAGCTTCGCGCGCCAGGCTGCTTTCATGGTTGCGGTCGTCGGCGATCCGCCGCTGCTGCGCGGCGAGGTCGTCGAGCCGCTGGCGGGCGGCGCGTTCTTCGCCCGCCAGCCGCACCTGGGTCGCGGTCGCGTCGGCCAGCGCGTCACGCTGCGCCTGCGCGGCGCTGCGCGCCTCGGCGACGCGGGTCGCGACCTCGGTCTGCGCGCGCGCGACGGTGTCGAGCTTTTGTTGCGCGTCGCGCACGGCGGCTTCGGCGGCATCGCAGTCGCGCTTCGCCTGATCGGCGGCGGCGGCGGCGTCGCGCCAGCGCGCATAGATCAGCCGCCCCTCGGCGACGCGGATCTGCTCGGTGAGCGCCTTGTAGCGCTCGGCGGCGCGCGCCTGACGGCGCAGCGCATTGGCGCGCACCTCCATGTCGGCGACGATTTCGGACAGGCGGGTGAGGTTGGTTTCGGTGGCGCGGAGCTTTTGTTCGGCGTCCTTGCGGCGCACGTGCAGCCCGGCGATGCCCGCCGCCTCTTCGAGCATGGCGCGGCGGTCGGTCGGCTTGGCCGAAATGACATTGGCGATCTTGCCCTGGCTGACCAGCGCCGGGCTGTGCGCGCCGGTGGCGGCATCGGCGAAGATCAGCGCGACGTCCTTGGCGCGCACGTCGCGGCCGTTGGCGCGGTAGGCGCTGCCCGCCCCGCGCTCGATGCGGCGGATGATCTCGAGCTCATGGCCTTCGCTGGCGTCGGACAGGCCGGCGACGATGTCGCCCTCGGTATCGCAGTGGATCGCGACCTCGGCGAAATCGCGCGGCGGGCGCTGCGACGTGCCGGCGAAGATGACATCCTCCATGCCGCCGCCGCGCATCGATTTGGGGCTGGATTCGCCCATCACCCAGCGGATCGCCTCGAGCAGGTTCGACTTGCCGCAGCCATTGGGGCCGACGACCCCGGTCAGCCCGGGTTCGATGCGCAATTCGGTGGGTTCGACGAAGCTTTTGAAACCGGTCAGGCGCAGGCGTTTTATCTGCACGGATGCAGTCCGTGCAGTCGGCCGAATCGCAGATGATGCAACCCAAGTGTCACATATCCCCCTTGGTGTCCGTCATGCCGCGCGGGCGGGGGAGTCGCAAGGGGGTTGGGGCGGGGACTCCTCCCTATCGCGACGCGATGGGGAGGTGGCAGCGCGAAGCGCTGACGGAGGGGCAACAACGCAGCGTTGCTGGCCCCTCCACCATTCGCTTCGCGAACGGTCCCCCTCCCCATGGCTTCGCCACAGGGAGGATTAAGTTGATCAGCGCGCGCCGAGCGTCTTCAGGCGGTCGCGCAGCACCGGCCAGGTGCCGACGCCTTCGGCGACCGCGCCGTTGATGAGGAAGGTCGGCGTGCCCGCGATATTATATTTCTCGTTGGCGGCGTTGACGCCCTTTTCGAGCGCTTCGATGTTGGCGATGTTGCCGAGGCAGCTGTTGATCTGGTCGGCGGTCATGCCGCGCGCCTGGAAGAACTGGTCGAGCTTGATCGCCTTGGCGAGCGCGGGGAAGCGCTGGTTCGGCGCCAGCTGCATCGCGGCCTGGAAGCCGGCTTCATTGGCCTGCGCATTGGCGAAGATTTCGGCCTGCGCGGCGAAGGTGTTTTCCATCAGCGGGAAATAGCGTTCGGCCGGGGCGCAGTGGATCACGGCGGCGGCGGTCGCGTCGATGCCGTCGCGGACATAGTTGCGCATTTCGAAGCTGACGCGGCCGGTGTCGACGAAGTCGCGCGACAGTTCCTCATGGCTTTCGTTCGAGAAATCGGCGCAGTGCGAACAGGTCAAAGAGCCATATTCGACGAGCTTGATCGGCGCGTCGGGGTTGCCCATCAGATAGCCGCCCTCGGGGGTCTTGACGACGGTCTGCGACCAGCTCTTGCCCGCGGGCGCCGCGACCTTGGCGATCGCCGCCTGTTCCTTGGCGGGATCGGTCTTGGTGTCGCCGCACGCGGCCAGGGCAAGCGCGGCCATCGAGGTCAGGAGCAAGGTACGCATCATGGTCTGTGTCTCTCCAAATCGGGGAATGCGGCGCTTTTAGGAAGGTTTGAGCGCAAGGTCGAGTTGCGATTTGATCGCCGGCCAGGTGGTGACTTCGGCATTGCGGCCGTTGATGTAGAAGGTGGGTGTGCCCGTGACGCGGTCGGCATTGCGGCCGATATTGGTCATGCCGGTGAGTTCGGCCTGTGCGACCCCGTCGTCGAGGCAGGCATTCTGCTGCGCCGCCGTATAGCCGCGTGCGGTCATGATCGCGGCGAGCCCGGTGTCGGCGGCGATCTTGCGCGCGCGCTCGCCGGTGGTGCCTTCGAACCAGCTCGTCTTCTGCTTGTCGGTCGCCTTGACGACCTTGCCGAGCCATGTCGGCTGGGCGGCGAAGATCGCCTGGTGATTGCCTGCGAACGCCTTGCTCCCGCCGCAGCGCGCGAGCAGCGCGGCGGTCATGTCGACAGGGTCGCGCACGAGGTTGCGATATTCGAAGAGGACGAGCCCCTTGTCGACATAGAGCGTCTTGAGCGGGACCGCCGACAGCTTGGCGAAATCGGCGCAATGGCTGCAGGTGTAGCTGAAATATTCGACCAGCTTCACCTTCGCATCGGGGTTGCCGACGAGATAGGCGCCGATCGAACTCGTCGTCACCGTCGCCGACCAGCGCGGACCGACGGGGGCCGCCTTGGCGGCGGGCTTCGCGGCGGGCTTGGCCGTTGAAATAGCGGGCTGGAGGGCGAAGGCGGCGATACCGAGCGCGGCCAGCGCAACGGGCATTTTCAGACGGGGGGCGAACATGGCGACCTGGTTCTTCCTCAACTGATGCGGGGGATTTTGGGCGCGGCGCCGAGCCCGGCGGCCATCCGTTCGAGGACGGTCCGAAGCTCGGGGTCGCCGATGTCGCGCAAACTGTCCCCCAGTTCGGCGGGTACCGGCTTGAGCATTGCCGGTTGCTGAACGGCGGGCGCCGGGGTGACCTGGCCGTGCGCCATGCGGACATGGGCGATCGCGGCATAGCCGAAGAAGCGGTTGACCGCGGCGATGAGGTCGGGGGCGACATGCTGGAGCATCGGGGCGTGGGCGCCGCTGATCGTCAGGTGGAGCGTGCCGCCGGCCTTTTGCCCGACGGGAAAGCGGATCATCGCGGGCTGTGTCACGTCGGCGAGCTTTTCGCCGACGATCTCGCGCCAGCGGCTGACCACCGAGCTTTGGATGAAGCCGAATTTGCGAAAGGCGGTGCGGCCGATTTCGGGGACGAGGTCGGCAATCGAGCGCGCCTCGCCGCCGCGCGGGCGTTCATAGGGGCGCGGCTTCGGCTTGGCGGGTTTTACCGCCTTCTTCGCCTTGGGCTTTGCGGCCGGGCCGTCGTCGCTCGCGTCTTTCGCCATCGGGAGCGCCATGCCATAGGCGGGGGGTGAGCGTCCAGACTTCAGACTTCGCGGCGCGCCTGCTCGGCTGGTACGACCGGTCGGCACGGGTGCTGCCCTGGCGGGTGCCGCCGGGCAGCGATGCGGTGCCCGATCCCTATCGCGTGTGGATGGCCGAGATCATGCTGCAGCAGACGACTGTCGCGGCGGTCGCGGCCTATTTCGAGCGCTTCACGAAGCGCTGGCCGACCGTCGCCGACCTCGCCGCGGCCGACGACGCCGACGTCATGGCGGCGTGGGCGGGGCTCGGCTATTATGCGCGGGCGCGCAATCTGCTCGCCTGCGCACGGGCGGTGGTGGCCGGGCATGGCGGCGTCTTTCCGGACAGCGAGGCGGGGCTGCGCGCGCTGCCCGGGGTCGGCGACTATACCGCGGCGGCGGTCGCGGCGATCGCGTTTGGCCGGCCGGCGGTGGTGGTCGATGCCAATATCGAACGGGTGATCGCGCGCCACCGGCTGATCGAGACGCTGCTTCCCGCCGCCAAGCGCGACATCAAGCGCGACCTGGCGCCGCTGGTGCCCGGCGATCGTCCGGGCGATTTCGCGCAGGCGCTGATGGACCTGGGCGCGACCATCTGCACCCCGCGCTCGCCGGCGTGCGCGATCTGTCCGGTGATGGACGATTGCCGCGCGCGCGGCCGCGCCGACATCGACCGGTTGCCGGTCAAGCCGCCGAAGAAGGCCAAGCCGTGGCGGCATGGCGTCGCCTGGTGGATCGAGCGCGACGGGCAGGTCTGGCTGGTCACGCGCCCCGACAAGGGCATGCTCGGCGGGATGCGCGCGCTGCCCGGCGGGGAGTGGAGCGATGCGCCACCGGGCGAGTCGGGACTGGTGTCGGTCGACCATGGCTTCACCCATTTCGACCTGACGCTGGTGCTGGTGCGCCGCGAAGTCTCGCCCGAATCGCACGGTGCCGCAGCGGAAGGCCTGTGGTGGCCGATCGCGGAGCTTGACGCGGCGGGGCTGCCGACGCTCTATCGCAAACTGACCGACAAGATGCTGGAGAGAGATGCATGAACATGATGGTTTCGCGCCGCGCGATGCTCGGCGGCCTCGCGCTTGGCGGCGGCGGCCTGCTGCTCCCCCATGCGGCGTGGGCGTGGAAGGAAGGCGGGGCGCAGCTCTATCCCGCGACGCACGAATTCATCAAGGGCTTCGTCGACCGCCGCGAACTCGCCGGCACCCTGGCCGCGATCGGCAAGGGGCAAGAGGACGCCGCCTTCTTCGGCGCCGGGGTGCAGTCGCTGAGCGATGGGGTGCCGGTCGGTCCCGACACCTTGTGGCGGCTCTATTCGATGACCAAGCCGGTCACCGGCATCGCCGCGATGCTGCTGATCGAGGACGGCAAGATGACGCTCGACCAGCCGATCGCCGACTTCCTGCCCGCTTTTGCGAAGATGCAGGTGCAGGATGTCCCCGACGGGTCGATCACCGCCGTGCATCCCGCCAGGACGATGATCACGGTGCGGCACCTGCTGACCCACACCGCGGGGCTCGGCTATAACATCATCCAGAAGGGGCCGATCAAAAAGGCCTATGACGACAATGGCATCGTCGGCGGGCAGGCGAGCAAGGTGGCGCTGCCGGGCTTCCCGCCGGTCACCCCGGCGCCCAGTCTTGCCGCGATGGCCGACCGGCTCGCGGCGCTGCCGCTCGTCTATGAGCCGGGGACGAAATGGAGCTATTCGATCGGGCTCGACCTGATGGGGCGGGTGATCGAGGTGGTGTCGGGCCAGAGCTTCGACGCCTTTTTGAAGGCGCGGCTGTTCGATCCGCTCGGCATGACGAGCACGGGGTTCATGGTCGCGGCGAAGGACGTCGGGCGCTTCACGAGCAATTATGCGGCGTTCGCCGGGGCGCTGATCCCCTTCGACCCGGCGACGAGTTCGATCTATCTCGACAAGCCGCCCTATCCGTTTGGCGGCGGGGGTCTTGTGTCGAGCGCGCGCGATTACGACCGTTTTCTCGCGATGCTGCTGGGGGAAGGCGAAACCGGTGGCAGAAGGGTGATGAAGGCCGAGACCGCGCGGCTCGCGATGTCGAACATGCTGAGCGACGCGGTCGACCGCAAAGGGACCTTCGTCGACGGGCAGGGCTTCGGCGCCGGCGGCCGCGTGTCGCTGCCGACCTCGCCGGGCGGCGAGGGGCTGTTCGGCTGGGCGGGCGCGGCGGGGACGATCGGCTTCGTCCACCGCAAGCTCGGCTATCGCGTCGGCGGCTATACGCAGATCATGCCGCCCGAAACCGTCTCGTTCCAGGCGAAGTTCGGCGAGACCGTGATCAAGGACGTCCTCGGCTGATGCCGCTGCCGCTGGGATTCACCGGGGCGCGGCTCGACCGTGCCGACCAGGTTCGCACCGACGCCGCCGCCTTCGCGGCGGTCGCCGCCGATCCGCGCGCGCGGTGCCTCGTGCTCGACGGGATCGATTTCGTGCCCGGCGAGGGCGGGGGGCTGCTGTGGGAGGCCTTCGATCCCGCCGACGATCGCGCGCCGATGCTGCTGGGGATCGACGAGGCAGGGGTGCCGCATTTCGTCCGCGAACCCGCGCCAAGCCAGCGGATCGATGCGCGCTCGCGCACCGTGATGCGGCTGCTGCCGCTGCTGTCGGGCGAGGAGGCGGCGCTCTATGGCGGCGCGCGCAGCCTGGTCGACTGGCACGCGCGGCACCGCTTCTGCGCGGTGTGCGGCAGCCCGAGCGCGTTGTTCCGCGGCGGCTGGGGCCGCCAGTGCGCGACGTGCAACGCCGAACATTTTCCGCGCGTCGACCCGGTGGTGATCATGCTCGCCGAATGCGAGGACCGGGTGCTCGTCGGGCGGCAGGGCGGCTTCCCGCCGGGTTTCTTTTCGGCGCTCGCGGGGTTCGTCGAGCCGGGCGAATCGCTCGAGGAAGCGGTGGCGCGCGAATTGTTCGAGGAAGCGGGGATCCGTGTGTCCGACGTCAGCTATGTGGCGAGCCAGCCCTGGCCCTTCCCCTCGTCGCTGATGATCGGCGCGCGCGCGGTGACGGACGATCCGGCGCTGACCCTCGACACGACCGAGATCGAGGCGGCGATGTGGGTCGACCGCGCCGAGGTGCGCGCGGCGCTGGCGGGCGACATGGGCGCGCCGTTCATGGCGCCGCCGCCGCTGGCGATCGCGAGATATCTGTTGGAGGATTGGGCGAAATAATCCTCCCCGTGCCGCAGGCATGGGGAGGTGGCAGCCTCGAAGAGGCTGACGGAGGGGCCGACGCCGTTAAAGGCTGGCGCGAGGCCGCGGCCCCTCCACCACCGCTTCGCGGCGGTCCCCCTCCCCATCGCTGCGCGACAGGGAGGATTAACGGTTAGAATTTCTTGCCGGTAATCCGGCTGATTTCCTTTGCCACCATCGCTTCGACGAGCGGCGGCAGGTTGGTGTCGAGCCAGTCCTTGAGCATCGGGCGCAGCGCGTCGAGGACGACATCTTCCATCGTGCGGGCGGTCGCGGCGGGGGCGGACACCGCGGCGGCGATCGCCGGGGTCACCGCGGCGGTCAGCGCTTCGAGCGACTGGCGCGCGGCGTCGGCGCTGGCGGCGGAGACCAGCTCTTCTTCGCCGGCGACGGGGGCTGCACCCTCGGCCTCATCCTCTTCGTCGTGAAGTTCGAGCACATCCTCGGGCGCCGGGGCGCGGACTTCACGCACCGCACCGGGGGCTTCGTCGCGCGCGATGACGCGCCGAATCGACGATAGTATGTCCTCCATCGACGGTTCACGCGACATGTCGCCCATTATGGCCCCCTGCGGCATCGACCGAAAGCCGGGCGATTAACCATGTTCATACCGGTGCCGGGCGATGCTTGCCAAGTCTTATTGTGGCGTCAGCGGATCGCCGGCGGGCACATTGGAGCTGGCGGCGGGCACGGCGCGGGTGTCGGTCGCGACCTGTTGCGGCTTGGGATCGTCGTCCCAGTCGAAGACCTTGCCCTTCACCCGTTCGTAATTGACCGCGGGATCGTAGAGCGCGCCGCCCTCGATCCCGAGGTCGCGGGCCTCGGCCTTGCCCATCGCGGCGAGCAGCGAGAAGGCGGCGACATAGGAGTTGCGGCGCGCCGAAACGAGCTGGACTTGGGTGTTCAGATATTCCTGTTCGGCGTTCAATATGTCGAGGATCGAGCGGGTGCCGACGCTGTTTTCGGCGCGCACGCCCTCGAGCGACAGGCCGTTGGCGTTCACCGCCTGCTGGGTCGCGGCGATGATCCGTTCGTTCGCCTGCCAGGCGGCATAGGCGCCGCGCGTCTGGGCGATGACGCCGCGTTCGGTGCCGATGTAATTTTCGATCGCCTGGCTGCTGCGCGACTGCGCCTGCCGCACCTGCGCCGCGGGGCGCCCGCCCTGGAAGATCGGAATGGTCAGTGACACCGCTGCCTGGGTGCTCGTCGTGACATTTTCCGACGTCGCGCTGGTCACCGAATTGAGGTTGTTGTTGTAACCGCCGCTGAGCGTCGTCGATAGTCGCGGCAGCCGCGTGGCCCGCGCCACGCTGATATCCGCGCGGCTGGCGTTGACGAGCTGGTTCGCGTACTCGAGATCGGGATTGTTGTTGAGCGCGATCGCCACGGCTTCCTCGGCGGTCGCCGGCAAATTGGGCAGCGCGGGCGGCAGTTCGAGGTCGACCGGGGCTTCGCCGACGAGGCGGATATAGGATTCGCGGCTGCCGATCAGCGTCGCTTCGGCGCTGCGCAAATCGCCCTCGGCAAGCGCGAGCCGCGCCTCCGACTGGGCGACGTCGGTGCGCGTCAGGTCGCCGATTTCGAAGCGGTCGCTGGTCGCCTGGAGGTTGGTGCGCAGCACCGCGACATTCTTCTGGTTGAGCTGGACGATCGCCTGGTCGCGCAGCACGTCCATATAGGCGCCGACGACCTGCGAGAAAATGTTCGCCTCGGTCCCGCGCAGTTCGGCCTGGCCGGCTTCGACGCGATATTTCGCGGCCTTCACCGCATTCTTGACCGCGCCGCCCTGATAGATGGGGACGGTCAGCTGGCCGCCGACGGTCAGCGTGCGCTTGGGCGAAAAGAAGGCGTTGCCCGGGAGGACGAGATTTTCCTGATAGTCGACGCCGGCGCCGACGCTGGGCAGGCCGTCGGCCTTGCGGATCTGGACATTTTCGTCGTTGGCGCGCTGGCCGGCGCGCGTGGAGGTCAGCGTCGGGTTGTTTTCATAAGCCTTGGCAAGCGCGCCCTGCAGCGTTTCGGCGTGCGCGGTGCTCGCGAGGGTGAGGGCGCCGACCGCGAGACCGGCGAGCCAGCGGCCGCGGCGTGCGAAGGAAATCGTCTTGCGGTCGTGCGTCATCGTTTCAGCCTGGAACGGAGGGGAGATGAAGGCGGTCAGAACCGGAACCCGGCGGGACGGGCGAAACCCGGCAGCGGTGCGACGTCCATGTCGGCGAAGGGGCGCAGCGCGAGCGTGCCGCCGGTCTTCACCCCCTGGACGAGGCGGGTGACCGCGCCGTCGCGGAGCGCCGCGACGAGCCGCCCGCCCTCGACGAGCTGGTCGGCGAGCGCCGGCGGCAGCGTCTCGATCGCGCCTTCGACGATGATGCGGTCGAACGGACCCTTGTCGGCGGCGCCGGCATGGAGCGGTCCGGCGATCCAGGTCGTCGCGTTGCCCGCGGGGGCCATGGCGGCGAGCCCGGCCTCTTCCTCGAGTGCGAAGACTTCGGCGCCGAGCTGCGCGAGGCAGGCGGCGGCATAGCCGGTCGCGGCGCCGACGAGCAGCACGCGCATGCCGGGGCGTATCGCCGCAGCGACGAGCATCCGGCCGGTGACCAGCGGCGCGTTGAGCGCGCGGCCGGCGCCGAGCGGGATCGCGCGGTCCATATAGGCGACGCTCGCCAGCGCCGGCGGCACATGATCTTCGCGCGCGACGGCGCCCATAGCGGCGACGATCGCCGGATCGATGACGTCGTTGGTGCGCAGCTGGCTGTCGATCATCGCCGCGCGCATCGCCGCGGCGGTGATTCCGTTCAAGTGCGCGTCTTCAAATTTGGTCGCCATCAGCGCTGTCCGATTCCTGGAAATGACCCGTGCTGCGGTCCGCTCTAGCCCAAGCCATGCTGTATTGCAATGCTAATACAGCATGAGCGCCCGCAGCGCCGCGCATAGCTGTCCCGGCCGCCGCCGCCAAGTCCCATCGGCGAATCCTTGACAAGCCGGCCAAAGCCCATCACTAGCGCGGTCCGTCCAACACCCGGCCCATTCGTCAGCGAGTGCGGCAATTTGGCATGAGGCCCGATGGCGGAGTGGTGACGCAGCGGACTGCAAATCCGCGCACGCCGGTTCGATTCCGGCTCGGGCCTCCAACCATATTCATCGAACCGGGCGATAGACCGCCTGATCCCGGTCTTCGGCCCAATCGAGCTCGGCAAGCAATCCACCCAGATCGGCGCGGCCCAGGCGCAAACGGCCCTCGGTCGCTTCGACGAGGTCGCGCACGATTGCGAGGCCCAGGCCATGACCAGCGCCCGCCTCGTCGATGCGGACACCGCGTTGCGTGGCGCGGAAGGCGGCATCTTCCGACAGGCCTTCGCCATCGTCGGCGACCGACAGGGTGACGGCGCCGGATTCGCGTTGCCCCGAAATGCGAACCTGCCGGCGCGCGTGCTGCGCCGCATTTTCGATCAGCGCACCGAGCATCTCGGCAAGATCGACCTGGTCGACCGGCAGGCGAAGCGCCGGGTCGACGTCGACGGTGAAGGCGACGCGCTCGCCATATTCGCCGCGTTCGACAACGGCGACAAGCCTTTCGACCACGTCATGCGGCGCACATTCGCCGCCGGTCACCCGCGCGGCGGCGGCGCGCGAGCGGGCGAGCTCCGCTTCGAGCGCCGCGCTGGCCGCCGCGACGGCTCGGTCGATTCCGTCGGCCGCGGCTTCGGCGCCGCCCTCGCGTGCGCGGCGGCTCTGCGCCGACACGACCGCGAGCGGCGTCTTCAGGCTATGGGCCAGATCTGCGGCCCGGCGGCGCGCGCGACCGAGGTCGGCCTCGCGGGCCTCCGCCATCGCGTTGATCGCCTCGGTCAGGGGCAGGATTTCGGCAGGATGCGCCTTGGACAACCGCGCGGCGGGGCTTTTACGGAGCCGATCGAGGTCGCGACGGAGCCGGTCCAGCGGGCGCAGGCCCAGAGTGACCTGCACAAAGGCCGCCGCCGACAGGACGAGCCAGAGCAGACCGAGCGACAGCGCGAGCTGTTTGTCGAACGCGCCGAGCGCGTCGCGCATCTCGCCGTCATTTGCGGCGACCCGGACCATGATGCCGATGTCGCCCCTGCCGGGGCGGACTGTGCGACTGACCATCGTCAACTGCGCGCCGAACGGGCCGGGCACGGTTGCGCTGGTCCAGCGGTCGGCCGCGGCGTCGGAGGCCGGAAGGCTCTGGTCCCATAGCGACGGCGACTGGTCGGTACCGCCGGGACCGCGCGCCTGCCAATAAAGGCCGCTCGCGATAGACTGGAAGGCCGGTTCGACCGGGGCCGGGGCGATGACCGGCTTGCCCGCGGCATTGACCGTCAGGCCGCCGATCACCTGTTCGGCCAGCGCCGTCAGTTCGGCCTCTTCGCGCCGCTCGACATGCTGGCGGAACATCCAGGATATGCCGCCCCATGCGAGTGCGAGCGCCGCGAAGATGGCGACCGTCGCGCCGAGCAACAGCCGCAGGCGGAGAGACGTCCGCTTCACCCGGCCTCGCCGGTCAGCAGATAGCCGAGTCCGCGCCGCGTTTCGACGATGCGGCTGCCGAGCTTGCGCCGCAGCCGGGTCACGATCGCCTCGACCGCATTGGTATCGCTGCCGTCGCTGGCGCCGTAGAGGTGCTCGGCGATTTCGCCCGCCGACACGATCCGGCTCTGTTGATGCGCGAGAAAATTGAGCAGCCGATATTCGAGCTGCGATAGCTGGGTCTGCCGTCCGCCGAGGGTCGCGGTCATCCGCGCCGTGTCGATCGACAGGTCGCCGATCGCCAGCACGGTGCTGGCATGCCCCGCCGCGCGGCGGACGAGCGCCCGGGCGCGGGCGACAAGTTCGCCGATCGCGAAGGGCTTGGCCATATAATCATCGGCGCCGGCCTCGATGCCTTCGACCTTTTCGGTCCATTCGCCGCGCGCGGTCAGGATCAGCACGGGCATCGTCCGCCCGCCGTCGCGCCAGCGCTTGAGCACGCTCAACCCGTCGAGGCGCGGCAGGCCGAGGTCGAGGACGGCGAGCGCGTAATTTTCGACATCGCCCTGGAACCAGGCGTCTTCGCCGTTTGTGCTGCGATCGACGACGAAGCCCGCGGCGCCGAGCGCACGCGCGACATCGTCGGCGAGGTCCGGATCATCCTCGACCAGCAGTGCCCGCATTATTTATCCTCGATCCGCAGGATGGCTCCCGTGCGGGCGTTGATCTCGACCTCGCGCACCCGGCCCGCCGGGGTCAGGATCTTGACCTCATATTCGATCCCCGTGCTTTCATAATCGAGCTCGACCTTGATGATGTCGCCCGGAACCTTGGCTTGCGCAATGGCGAGGATGCGGGGCAGCGGCAGAACTTCGCCGCGTTGCACCGCGGCGCGGATCGCCTCCTGCTCGGCGCGCTTGCGTTCGGCTTTGGCGGCGTCGCCCTTCTTCGACTTTTGAAACGCATGGGCGACCGTGGGAGCGATGCCGGCCGCAAGCGGGACGGCGGTCAATATGGCGAGCGCGAGGATGGCGGGAAATCGCATGTTGTGATCCTTATTCCAGATTGCGATCTTTTCTAGCGCCGATTGGCTGATGCGAAGCTGACGGCCATGCGGCATAGGGCTGACAGTCAGACGACAGTTGCGCGCGCTAATTTTCGCTGTTTGGAACGAATGATCGCACGTCCGTCGGGACGAAGACCGGTCGGCGTCGGTGGGAGGATGGATCTTGGTGGCAATGACGGCAGCGCCGGGTGCGGCGGACGGCAAACGACCGAAGCTTTATGGCCAGCTCTATGTGCAGGTTCTCGTCGCTATCGCGGCCGGCATCCTGGTCGGCGTGCTGTGGCCCGACGTCGGGGCGTCGCTGAAGCCGCTGGGCGATGCGTTCATCAAGCTGGTCAAGATGGTGATCGCGCCGCTCATCTTCCTGACCATCGTCACCGGCATCGCCGGCATGGGCGAATTGAAATCGGTCGGGCGCGTCGCGGGCAAAGCCTTTATCTATTTCCTCTGCTTCTCGACGCTGGCGCTGGTGATCGGGTTGATCGTGGCCAATGTGGTGCAGCCGGGGGCGGGGATGAACATCGACCCGGCCAGCCTCGATACCGCCGCGGTCAGCGAATATACGAAGCGGGCGCACGACACGACGCTCACGGGCTTCCTGCTCAACATCATCCCCGAAACCTTCGTCGGCGCGTTCACCGACCACAATATCCTCCAGGTCCTGTTCCTCGCGATCCTGTTCGGCATTTCGCTGGCGCTGGTCGGCGATCGGGCGCAGCCGGCGCTGACCATCCTCGATTCGGTGGCGGCGGGTTTCTTTCGCCTCGTCGCGATCCTGATGCGCGCGGCGCCGATCGGCGCGTTCGGCGCGATGGCCTTCACCATCGGCAAGCATGGCGTCGGCAGCCTCGCCAATCTCGCGGCGCTGCTCGCCACCTTCTACATCACCTCGGCGCTGTTCGTCTTCGTCGTGTTGGGGGCGGTCGCGCGCTACAACGGGTTTTCGCTCTGGCGCCTGCTGCGCTATCTGCGCGCCGAACTGCTGCTCGTCCTCGGGACATCCTCGTCGGAGTCGGCACTGCCCAGCCTGATGGAAAAGATGGAGGCCGCGGGCTGCCCCAAGGCGGTGGTCGGCATGGTGGTGCCGACGGGATACAGCTTCAACCTCGACGGAACGAACATCTATATGACGCTGGCGGCGCTGTTCATCGCGCAGGCCACCGGGGTCGAACTGTCGCTCGGCCAGCAATTGCTGTTGCTGGGGGTCGCGATGCTCAGTTCGAAGGGCGCCGCGGGGGTGACCGGGGCGGGCTTCGTCACGCTGGCGGCGACGCTGTCGGTCGTGCCCACCGTGCCGGTGGCGGGCATGGCGCTGATCCTGGGCGTCGACCGGTTCATGAGCGAATGCCGGTCGATCACCAATTTCATCGGCAATGCGGTGGCGACGATCGTCGTCGCGCGCTGGGAGGGCGGGCTCGACCGCGACGCGCTGAACGCGGCGCTGCACCCTGCCGATCCGCTGGTCGACGCACCCGTCGAAATGCCGCCGCCGGTCGCCACCGCGACAGCCGAGTGACAGCCAAGGCGATTATTCCGGGATCAAGGGTGCCGACCAGAACAGGCGGATCCGCAATCCGGTGAGAGGAGAATTCCATGACCAAGCTTATGTTCAAGGTGGCGGCTGCCGCCATGTTTATGACGATGCCGATGACCGTCCAGGCCGGTGATGAAATTCCGCGCGCCGCCTCGACGCCGCAGACGGCGAAGAACTGGGTCGCCCCCGCGGGCAAGAATCTGGCCCAGTCGATCGTCGACGGCATCGTCGCGGGGCATCCCGAACTGGTCAGCATCACGATCCACGCCATCCCCGCCGGCATGACCGATTATACGATGATCGCGGGCACCTTTCCCGACCGCGTCGGCAATGTCTCGTCGCCGGGCGACGTGATCACCGCCAAGAAGGGCGTGACCCAGGTCGAATCGAAATGGGGCACCCCCGATTTCAACAAGAAGGTCTCGATCCTCGTTCCGCTGAAGGACCAGTCGGGCAAATATCTGCCGGTCACGATGGTCCTCGCGTTCAAGCAGTCGCCCGACAGCGGGCTGATCGACATCGACTTCATGCAGCCCGGCGTTCGCATCCGCGATGCGGTGGCATCGAAGATCCCGAGCACCGAGGCGCTCTTCTCGATCGTCAAATAGCGCACGCCAATCGCATGACGGAAAAGGGCGGCCCTTGATCGGGTCGCCCTTTTTCATGCCTGTGACGGGCGCCGGGGGGACAAAAAGAGAGCCGCGCGACCCGTGGACCGCGCGGCTCCGATGCGGGAGCTCGGGAGAAAAGCTCCGTTTCGCTAAAAATTGACCGAGAAGTTGAGCCGCACCCGGTTCAGCCAGTCGCGCGGCTGGTTGGTCCCGGCATAGAGCGGGTCGAGCGGCCGATATTGATAGAGCGTCAGGTTGAGCAGCGTGTTGGCGCGGGGTACATAATCGACGCTCAGCGAGTGCAGCAGATAGTTGGTCGCGATGTCGATATTGTCGTGGCTGAACGCCGCGAGCACCGCATCGACCTCGGTCCGGCTATAGCCATAGCCGAAGCGCAAGTCGTGCGGCTTCGAGGCGCGGCCGACGAACAGGTCGGCGCCATAGCCGGTGTCGGCGTCGACCGCCGCGCCGTAATTATGGACATAATTGCCGATCAGCTGGACCGGCCAGCGCTCGCCCAGCCCCGCGAAGGTCGCCGATCCGACGATGTCGAGCATGTCGAAGTCCGAGAGGTAGCGGCCCGCCGGGGTCAGCAGGTTCGACCGGAAGTCGCCGGAATCGGCACCGGTGATCGAGTTCAGGCGATAGTCGTAATAGCCGGCCGCGAGTTCGGCGTGGAAGACGCCGGGCGCGGTCGCGAATTCGATCTGACCGCCGACCATGCTGCTGTCCTTGGCGCGGCTCGCTTCGTCGATCTGGAAATAGAGGCCGGTGGCCTTGATCGACGCGCCGCCGGGCAGCGGTTGCTTATAGGCCGCCGATAGGCCCTGCGGGCTGACGTCGCCGTCCCACACCAGGTCGGTGCGGCGGAACGGCTGGGGAATCTTGCCGGCGTGGACGACCAGATTGCCCCAGGTCCCGCGCAGGTAGATCTGGTCGAGGCTGACGCGCAGATCGTCGTCCCAGTTCGACAGCGTCACATCGGCGGTGTTCGGATCGTCGTCGTCGCCGGTCGAAAGCTGGGCGCCCGCCATGATATGGTCCGAAACCGCATAATTGGCGCGCAGCCGCGCCCGGACGACGCCGCGGTCGCGGTTGCGCGCGTCGGCATCGCCGAAATTGCTTTCATAGCGGACGCGCACATCGCCCGAGAGCTGGAGCTTCGACGCCGGCTTGGCGGCGAGGGCGACCGGTGCGGGGGCCGCGACAGCCCCTGAGATTGGCGCCCCCGAGACCGGCGTCGCGGGCGGCGGTGCGACGGGCACGCCGGTGATCCGGCCGAGCGTGTTTTCGACCTGCGCGATGCGCGCCGCGGTCTGCGCCTGTTCGGCCTTCAGCGCGTCGAGCTGGCGTTGCAGATCGGCGATCTGTTCGGCCGATGCCGACTGCGCCATCGCCCCCGATGAGGTGGTCGCGAACAGCAGCGAAAGGGCGATTGCGGCGGCCCGCAGGGGCGTGCGCGGTCGGGCCGCGAAGCGGCCTCCGAAAGTCCGGTTTTCTGCCATTTTTTTCCTCTCCATTTGCTCTTTTCGGCGTCGGGAGGGCTTGCCTCGCGCTCGTTTACATGCCTAGTTAGGTCCCTAATCTGTCGCGAAGCTGTCGATGAACGGCGACGACGGACCGGCCCGAGGAGTGGCCGAGGGAGAGGGTTGCGATGCGAATTCTGGTCGTCGAGGACGATCCCGATCTGGGCGACGCCTTGCTCAAGCGGCTCAGCCGCGAGGGGCATGCGGTCGATCTGCAGTCCGACGGCGAGGCCGCCGACGATGTGCTGTGCTACCAGGATTATGAGGTCGTGGTGCTCGACATCGGCCTGCCCGGGATGGATGGCTTCGAAGTCCTGCGCGCGATGCGGCGGCGGGGGTCGCTGACCCCGGTGCTGATGCTCACCGCGCGGTCGAATATCGAGGACCGGGTCGATGCGCTCGACGTCGGCGCCGACGATTATCTGTCGAAGCCGTTCGACTTTCGCGAGTTCGACGCGCGGTGCCGCGCGCTGCTGCGCCGCTCGCAGGGGATGGCGTCGAACGTCACCGCGATCGGTGACCTGGTCTTCGATCGCAACGCCAAGCTGGTGCGGGTCGGCGACACGCAACTGACCTTGCCGAACCGCGAATTCCGCCTGCTCGAAATCCTGATCGGCAACATGGGGCGCGTGCTGAGCAAGGACCAGATCGCCTCGCAGCTCTTCGATTTCGACGACGATGCCGGTCCTAATGCGATCGAGCTCTATATCGGGCGCCTGCGCCGCAAGCTGGAGGGCGCGCTGGTCGTCCGCACCGTGCGCGGCGTCGGCTATGTCGCGGAAGCCCCCGCGACATCGTGACCGCACGGACCACCTCGCTGCGGCTTCGCCTCGCGGGGACGCTGGGGGTCGTCTTCCTGATCGGGATGGTCGCGCTCTACGCCGCGGCGATGTCCTATGCCAAGCTGGCGGCCGACAAATCCTATGACCGGCTGCTCGGCGGGTCGGCGCTCTCGATCGCCGAAACGCTGTCGATCCTCGACGGCAAGGTGCAGGTCGATATTCCCTATTCGTCGCTCGACATGCTGTCGGCGGCGCCCGACGACCGGGTCTTCTACCGTGTCGTCGGACCCGACCGGCGGACGGTGACCGGCTATCCGGACCTGCCCGACGTGCCGCAGCGCCGCAGCGTGCGCAGCGAAAGCGACACATCGGGACAATTCTACGACGCGCGCTATCGGGGCGAGGATGTCCGCTTCGTGTCGCTGGCGCGCGAGATCGCGCAGCCGGGGACGACGGGCTGGGTCTATGTACAGGTCGGTCAGACCCGCCGCGCGCGCGACGCGCTGACGCGCGACCTTGTGTTCGGTTCGCTGGCGCCGATCCTGCTGATGACGGTCGTGGCGCTCGGCGTCGTGTGGTTCGGGGTCACGCTGGCCTTGCGTCCGCTCGGCCGGCTCAGCGGCGAACTCGCGAGCCGCCAGCCCGAAGACCTCAATCCGGTCGTCACGCCCGTTCCCGCCGAAATCGCGCCGGTCGTGGATTCGATCAACGGTTTCATGAGCCGGCTGCACGACAATATCGATACGCTGCGCAGCTTCATCGGCGACGCCGCGCACCAGCTCCGCACCCCGCTCGCGGTGATCCAGGCGCAGGCGCAGCTGGCGGAGGACGGCGACCAGGGGGACATGCGCGGCAGCCTCGTCGCGATCCGCCGCAACGCCGCGAAACTGACGCGGCTGGTGAACCAGATGCTCAGCGACGCGACGGTCCAGCACCGCTCGGACGTCCGGGTCTTCACCGAATTCGACCTGCTCGCGACCGTCCGCCAGAGCGTCCGCGAGGCGGTGCCGATGGCCGAAGACAGCGACGTCCGCTTCACCAGCCCGCTGGCGCAGGCGCCGATGGTCGGCGACCGGGTGATGATTGGCGAAGTGGTCAAGAACCTGATCCAGAATGCGTTGACCCACGGCCGGTCCGAACATGGCGAGGTTTCGCTGATGCTGGTCGAGACCCCCGACGGCTATCTGCTCAGCGTCGCCGATCGCGGGAAGGGAATCCGGCCGGACGACCGCGAACAGGTGTTCGAACGCTTTGCCCGCCGCAACAACGACGAACCGGGGGCGGGGCTCGGCCTCGCGATCGTTCGCCGCGCGGTCGAAAGCCATCGGGGTGTGATCACGCTCGGCGACCGCGAGGGCGGCGGGTTGCTGGTCGAGATCGCGCTGCCGCGCCGGGCGCGACGGTCATGATGCGCGGCATGATCTTCGCGCTATTCTGCCTGCTTTCGCTGGCGGGCTGTGCCGAGAAGGCCGCCGACCGGGGCGCCGCCGCCGAAACGCGAACCCTGACGATCTACAGCACTTCGGACCTTGAGGTCTTTCAGCCGGTCATCGACGATTTCCGGACCACCCACCCCGACATCCTGATCGAATATGTCGATCTGGAAGCCGCCGAACTCGACCGGCGCTTTCGCGAGGAAAGCGCCGGCGAGGGATCGCCCGCCGACCTGTTGCTCAGCGCCGCGATGGATTTGCAGGTGCGGCTGGTGAACGACGGCTTTGCCGCGCCGCACCGGTCGCCGAACGCGGCGATGGTGCCCGGCTGGGCGCGGTGGCGCGACGAGGCGCTGGGCTTCACCTTCGAACCCGTCGTCATGGTGTTCAACCGCAAGGCGATGGCGGGGCGGCGCATTCCGATGTCGCGACCCGAACTGCTCGCCGCGCTGCGCGAGGATCCCGAATTCTGGCGCGGCCGGATCGGCACCTATGACGCCGCCACCAGCAGCGTCGGCTATCTCGTCGTATCGCAGGATGCCCGGCAAAGCAGCGATTTCGGCGCGATCGCGGAGGCGTTTCGCGACAACCGGGTGGTGACCGCGGGCACGACGTCGGAGGTGTTGCGCCGGATCGAAAGCGGCGAGCTCGCGGTCGGCTATAACGTCCTCGGCTCCTATGCCCGCGCCGAGGCCGATCGGTCGAGCAACCTCGAACTTGTCTACCCCAGCGACTATACGCTGGCGGTCGCGCGCACGGCCGTCGTCCCGAAAAGCGCACCCGAGGCGGCGGCGGCGCATCTGTTCCTCGAATATCTGCTGTCGATTCGCGGGCAGCGAATCCTGACCAACCGAAGCCGGCTCAGCGCGGTGAGGCCCGAGATCGACGGGCCGTACAGCCGCTTGGGCATCGCCGAAAAAAGCGTCGGGCCGCTCCGCCCGATCGCACTGGGACCCGGCCTTCTCGTCTATCTCGACGCGCAGAAACGCCAGCGTTTGCTGGACCTGTGGAGCGGCCACAGCGCACGCTGAGCGGCGGAATCCACGCTGTCGCTGCCATGACAGGCCGGTGACAGCAACCTCTGTCAGAACATCCATCATAGAGCCGGACTGATCGGCCGCGCGGCATGATGCCGCGACAATCGAATACCGCCACGAGCGGTACGGGGATGGAGAGAGAGATGTCGGGGGTAACCCAGTGCTGACCCTGCTTGGCTTTGGAATGGTGATCACGTTCATGGCGTTGATCATGACCAAGCGGCTGTCGCCGATGGTCGCGCTGATCCTGATTCCGGTCCTTTTCGCGCTTGTCGGCGGTTTCGGCGGTCCGAAGCTGGGCGAGATGATGATCGACGGTGTGAAGACGCTCGCACCGACGGGCGTCATGCTGATGTTCGCGATCCTTTATTTCGGAATCATGATCGATGCCGGGCTCTTCGACCCGGTGGTTCGCCGCATCCTCGCGGTCGTCGATGGCGATCCGCTGAAGGTCGTGATCGGGACCGCCGTTCTTGCCGCCTTCGTATCGCTCGATGGCGACGGTTCGACGACCTATATGATCGTCTGCGCGTCGATGCTGCCGCTCTATCGCCGGCTCGGGATGAACGCGCTGAACCTGACCTGCGTCGCCATCCTCGCGGGCGGGGTGATGAACCTGACGCCCTGGGGCGGTCCGCTGGCCCGTGCGGCCAGCGCGCTTCAGATCGACCCCTCGGCCATCTTCGTGCCGATGATCCCCACCATGGTGGTCGGCGTGATCGGCGTGATCGCCCTCGCCTGGCATCTGGGGCTGGCCGAGCGCCGCCGCCTGGGCGTCCTTGCGTTGCAACCCGCCTATGCCTTCGGCTCGCTGAGTTCGGCGGCGACAAGCGGCGCTGCGCTGCGGGAAGCGATGCGCTCCGACGCCTCGCCCGATGGCCTCGCCAATGACGGGCTGATGGAAGAATCGGCGCTGCTACCGGCCGAAAATGGCGAGGCCGAGGCACTGCGCCGGCCCAAGCTGCTGTGGGTCAACGCGCTGCTGACGATCGCCCTGATGGCCGGGCTGATCATGGCGGTGCTGCCGCTGCCGATCCTCTTCATGATCGGTTTCGCGCTGGCGCTGGTGATCAATTATCCGAAAGTCGACGAGCAGCGTCGCCGGGTCGCCGAACATGCCAAGAATGTCATCGCGGTCGTTTCGCTGATCTTTGCCGCCGGCGTGTTCACCGGCATCCTCGGCGGTACCGGCATGGTCGATGCGATGTCGAAAAGCTTCCTTGCGATCATTCCCGATGCATGGGGTCCCTATCTGGCGCCGATCACCGCGATCGCGAGCATGCCTTTCACCTTCTTCATCTCGAACGACGCCTTTTATTACGGCGTGCTGCCCGTCGTGTCGGAGGCCGCCGGCCACTATGGCATCGGCCAGCTCGAGATGGCGCGCGCGTCGTTGATGGGACAGCCCGTCCACCTTCTGAGCCCGCTGGTGCCGTCGACCTATCTGCTGGTCGGTCTCGCCGGCGTCGAGTTCGGCGACCACCAGAAATTTACGCTGAAATGGGCCGTCGCGATCTGTCTGCTGATGACGGCGACCGCAATGGCCACCGGGATATTTCCGCTGGTCTCGATGACCTGAGACCAAAGACCGTTTTGGATTTTCCACCCACGCGGGGCAACCGCGGGGTGAATGAAGGGGAAGAGAAGATGAAGACCGCACGATTTATGATCGCCACCGCCCTGTTCGCGCTGGTGCCTGCAACGCCCGGCTTTGCGCAAACGAACGACGACCAGGCGGCAGCCGGCGCGCAGGAGGACGAGGCGGCCGAAGACGAAGCCATCATCGTCACCGGCACCTTCCTCGACGACGGGTCGAAGAGCGCGATGAAGATGGACGTCCCCGTCCTCGACACGCCCTTTTCGGTGTCGAGCTATTCGAACGAGTTCGTGAAGTCGCTCGAGACGCAGAGCGTCGCCGACCTCTACAACTACATGACCGGCCTCAAGAAGTCGGGCGGTACCGCCTATGACATCACGCTGCGCGGGTTCAAGTCGAGCGGCGACGACCGCAACTCGATCATGGTCGACGGCCTGCCGGGCCTGACCGGACGCTATGGTTCGCCGCCGACGATCGGCGTCGAGCGCATCGAACTGGTGAAGGGTCCGATGTCGGTGCTTTACGGCCAGATCCAGCCGGGCGGCTTCGTCAATATCATCACCAAAAAGCCGCAGGCGCAGGCCGCGACGACGATCGAACTGCGCGGCAACACCTGGCTCAGCAAGAACCGCCATGCCTTCGACCATTTCGGCCTGACCGGTTCGATCGACTCGACCGGCGCGCTCGCCGGCGACGGCGCGCTGATGTACCGCCTCGTCGCCCAATATGGCGACAATGACGGTTTCCGCGATTTCGCCAATCAGAAGCAGACCTTCGTCGCACCCAGCCTGACCTGGGAAATCGGTCCCGACACCACATTGACGGTTCAGGGCGAATATCGCCGCACACGCGAGAAGTTCGACAATGGTCTGGCGGCGCCCTTCGACGGGCTCACCTCGGTGACCAGCACGATCTACGATATCGACGCGGTCGCGCCGATCACCACCACCTATCAGTCGCCCGACGATTTCCGCGTCGAGGAAGGCAAGGCGCTGAGCGCCTATTTCAAGCATGACTTCGGAAACTGGGCGCTCAACGTCAGCGGCCGTCACGTCGACTACAGCAGCCACCAGCAGGAATTTTCGAGCGTCAACGTCGCGCGCATCGCGGGCGAGTTCCGCGTCACCCGCCGCGCCCGCGAACTCAAGACCGATCGCAAATACGACTATGTCGACATCAACCTGAACGGCGAGTTCGAGACCTTCGGGCTCGAACACAAGCTGCTCGTCGGGGTTAACGCCGGCAAGGATCAGGTAAGCGAAAATCGCCTGAAATTCTTCAACTCGAACAATCGCAACGCCGCTGGCGTATGCCCTGCCGGTGGGACCTGTCTCGACATCAGTCTCTACAATCCCGACTTCAGTGCCTTTCCGAGTTTCGAGTCCTTGCCGGCGCTCAATCCGGCATTGACCGGTCAGGCAAGTTTGCTGACGCACCGCATCATCGATTCCAGCAACTGGGGCATCTACCTGTCGGACCTGATTACCGTGACCGACTGGCTCAAAGTCAGCGCTTCGGTTCGCAAGTTCCGCGAAAAGGCCGTGGTGCAGCCCGACGCACGCAATACGCCGACCGTGGTCAATACCCGCATTACCAAACGGGATTTTCTGCCGAGCTTTGGCATCCTGCTCCAGCCGAAGGACAATATCACCATCTATGGCAGCTATGCCGAATCCTTTGTGCCGGCCGATCCCGGTATCTTCGACGCCGACGGAAATAACTTCTTCAAGCCGCTCGAAGGCAAACAATATGAGGTCGGCATCAAGGCCGAGGATCTGCTCGATGGCCGCCTGAATGCAACCGCAGCGCTCTATCGCATCGATCAGACGGGCCAGATTACGCAGTTCCAATGCCCGCTCGGCAGCTGTTCGGCACAGCTCGGCGAAGCGCGGTCGGATGGCTTTGAAATCGAAGGGAATTATGAGCCGATCGATAATTGGCAGTTCATTTTCGGTTACACCCATATCAACGCCCGCGTGTTGAGCGCTTCGGTCAAGGATCAGAAATTTCAGGAAGGTCTGCCGCTCGCCAACGTCGCGAAGGATGCGGCCAATTTGTGGACCCGCTACGACTGGGAAAATGGTTTCGGTATCGGTCTCGGCGTAACCTATACCGGTCCGCGTGCGGGCATCTTGCCCACGAACAAGGACGACCTCAAACCGCTCGACCTGCCCGGATATCTGCTCGTCGACGCGGGGATCTACTACAAGGCCGAGCGCTTCTCGGTGAACCTCAAGCTCGGCAATCTCTTCGACAAGAAATATTACGAAAGCTCGGGCGCCGGTTCGTCGGGCCGCGTCCAGATCCAGGCCGGCCAGCCGCGCTACGCGACGCTGACCACGCGCTTCACCTTCTGATCATGCAAAGGGTCGTCAGCATCATGCGTAGTCATGCCTTGCGGTCGCTCGTCGCCCTGTCGCTCGTCGCGACCGGGGCCGCGGCGGCGAACGCCGAACCCTATCAGAAGGGCGAGCCCGTCAGCGGCACCATCCGCAACTATGGCTTCGGCCTCGGCGGGGTGCTGGTCCAGTGGCAGGAGGCGTTCAGGAAGCTGCATCCGGAGATCGTGTTCGAAAACACCCTGCCGACGAGCGACGCCGCCTTTCCGGCGCTGGTGACCAACGTCACCGACCTCGGCCCGAACGGCGGCGAACCGGCGATCGTCGAGGCCCTGAGCTTCTTCGAAACCCATGGCTATCACGCCTCTTATGTCGTGGTCGCGTCGGGCTCCTATGACCGCGAGGGCCGCTCGAACGGGCCGGTGGTGTTCGTGCACAAGGACAATCCGCTGAAGCAGCTGACCGTCGAGCAGCTCGACGGCATCTTCGGGTCGGAGCGGTCGGGCGGCCTGCGCGGCTTCGAATGGACCGAGAAGGACGCGCGCGGCCCCGAAAAGGACATCCGCACCTGGCGCCAGCTCGGCGTCAGGACCGGCCCTTGCGCGAACAAGCCGATCAAGACCTATGGCCATGGCCCGTCGGGGACCACCCGCTTCTTCCAGCTCCATGTGCTCGGCGGCAGCGACAAGTGGAACCCCAATTACAGCGGCCATGTCGAAACCGGCAGCAAGCAGATCCCGGCCGACGAGCGCCACCACGGCCGCCTCGGCGCCAAGCATATGCTGGGCGAGCGGCTGGCGAACGACCCGTGCGCGATCGGCTGGTCGGTGATGTCGCAGGCGAAGGAGATCGAGGGGCTCAAGCCCGTCGCGCTCGCCGCGCGCGGCACGACCAACTATGTCCTGCCGAGCGAGGCGAGCTTTCGCGACCGCAGCTATCCGCTGGTCCGCAACATCTACATCTATTTCGACCGCAAGCCGGGCACCGCGATGGAGCCGCGCTTCCGCGAGTTCCTGCGCTTCGCGTTGAGCGACGAGGGGCAGAAGATGGTCGCCGACGCCGGCTATCTGCCGCTGCCCGCCAAGATGCTCGCCGAACAGCGCGCCAAACTCGATTGAACTGCAACAATGCCCCGCGATGCACGCGGGGCCAAAGGGGAAGAGCGATGAAGGTCAGAATTTTCAGCCTGCGCCAGCTTTGGGGGGCCTTGATGCTCCTGCTGGTCGCGACATTCGCCGGACCGGCACTGGCGCAGACCGCCAATGTGCTGATCAAGGTGCCCGTCGGCACCGAAACGCCCGAGGGGCTGGCGACCACGCTGGCCGCATGGCGCCAGTCGGGCCAGGTCTCCGATGCCATCTGGCTCGAGGCTGACGAGGAAAAGGGCGCGGCCTTCAGCCGGTTCGTCGCGCTCGAATTCCCGACCGAGGGCAGCTATCAGGCGTGGGTCCGCGAGGGCCAGCCGAAGCTCGCCGCCGCGCTCGACGTCAAGCGCGTCGACGTGCTGACCCACGGCGAAAAGACCCCGCGCGATTCGAACAATTCGGTCTTCAAGATCAACATGTACGAACCGACCGCGCCCGAGGCGAAGCAGCGCGAATTCGCGACCGGCTATATCAAGCCGCTGATGGACGGCCAGATCGCCGGCAAGCTGCTGATGCGCTACACCATGTATCTGGAACGCGGCGCGGGCGGCAAGACCTGGCTCTTGATGGAATATCGCGATCCGGTCGCCTTCGCCAAGTCCGAGGATTTCAAGGGCGTGCTGCGTCCGCAGCTCCTCCGGGACAATGCGACCTACGCCGCGTTCGACAAGGTCAAGGATTCGCTCCGCACGACCGGCCCGGAAACCTTGTCGAGCTATCGCGAACTGCCGCCGCCGTCGCTGCCGAACCTGCCGTCGTACAAGCCCGAATTCCGGGTCGTCGGCGGCCTGCGCATCGTGGGCAGCGAGCTCAAGAATGCCGTGCCGCAGCTCGCCGCCGGCTTCGCGCAATTCCA
The DNA here is from genome assembly GCF_059421785.1 of Sphingopyxis sp. GW821-FHT02C12. Classification (NCBI taxonomy): domain Bacteria; kingdom Pseudomonadati; phylum Pseudomonadota; class Alphaproteobacteria; order Sphingomonadales; family Sphingopyxidaceae; genus Sphingopyxis; species Sphingopyxis sp. GW821-FHT02C12. Next base: position 680,995 of record NZ_JBWKVQ010000001.1, on the reverse strand, counting down.
CCCCGAGGCGAAGATGGCGACGAGCCATATCCCGTCGAGCGAGGGCGGCATCGCCGGTCTCTACATGGGCGTCTCGGACGTCGCGCCGATGGGCGACGATGCCAAGATCACCGACATGATGCCCTTCTACAACGCCTTCGGTTATATGCCGACCGAGATTTCGGTCGCGACCGGCGGTTATGAAAAGCGCGGGTCGCTGTTCGCCTGGGCGATCGTCGTCAACAAGAACAATCCGCTCAACGAAATCTCGATGGACCAGCTTGAACGGCTGTTCGGCTCGGAACGCACCGGCGGCTGGGAACTGTACAAGGGCGACTATAAATATACGTCGAAATATGCGCTCGACCGCTCGAAGCTGATCCGCACCTGGGGCCAGCTCGGCGTCAAGGGCGCAATGGCGAACAAGGAGGTCGAAACCTTCGGCTATGTCGCGCCGGGCTTCGCGATCGCGATCCAGCGCCACCTCCTTTACTGGTCGCAGAAGATGAACCCCAACTTCCGCGAATATGTCGAGGCGAAGCAGGCGGTCCCGGGTACCGAAAAGGATATCGCGAGCACCGCGGCGCTCGAAGACCTGTCGAAGAACCCGAACGCCATCGGCATCGCCTCGCTGATGCACGTCAAAAACTATCCCGATGTGAAGGTGCTGAGGGTCATCCCGCGCGGCGGCGGTGCCGCGGTCGCGCTGACGCCGGACTCGGTGGCGGGCCGCACCTATCCGCTGATCCGTGACGGCTATTTCTACGTCAACAAGGCGCCGGGTCAGAAACTCGATCCCAAGGTACGCGAATTCATGCGCTTCGTGCTCAGCCGCGAAGGTCAGGAAATCATCGCCCGGGTCGGCTATTATTATCCGCTGACCCCCGAATATCTGGCCGAGCAGCTGAAGAAGCTCGACTGATATGCTGATCGCCCAGCCCGCGATGCCGTGACATCGCGGGCCGGGTCGGCCGGCACTGCGCGATGCGCGTCCCGCAGTGCCGGCACTAACCGAAGAAGCGGAGCCGATGAAAAAGCCTCTGACCGGATTGTCGCTGATCCTTCTCGCCGCGGGGACCACCGCCTTGGCGCAGGAGGACAAGCGTCCGACCGGTGAAACCTACGACCAGATTTTCCAGCGCCTCGGCGACGGAATGCGCGAGAATATCATCATCCGCGGCGAGCATGACGCGCGTACCGATGCGCGCAAGCACAAGCGTTTCTATACCGACCTTCAACCGCTGGCCGACCTGCCGCCCTATCGGCCCGCGAAGCAGCTGACGGGCACGATCCGCGTGTCGGGCCTCTATCTCCACGACGGGCTGATCAAGGACCAGTGGATCGAGTCCTTCCAGCGCTTCCATCCGGGCGTGAAGGTCGTGATCCTGCCCAAGGGCACGATCGCGTCGGGCGCGGTCGATATCGAGACCGGGCCGCGCATTTCCGACCGCCTGCGTGCCGCCTCGCAATATGAGCAGGCGACCGGCGAGCGATTGTTCGAGATCGACTGGGCGACCGGCAGTTACGACGTGCCCGGCTGGAGCCCCGGCTTCGTGATCTTCGTCCACAAGGACAACCCGATCGCACATCTGTCGGTCGAACAGCTCGACGGCATTTTTGCGGGGTCGCGCACCGGCGGGTGGAAGGGCACGACCTGGGACCCGGGCGTCGCGCGCGGGCCCGAAAAGAACATCCGCACCTGGGGCGACCTCGGCCTCACCGGCGAATGGGCCGACAAGCCGATCATGATCTACGGCCGCCCGCTAAAGTACAACATCCAGCTTGGTTTCGAGCGCAAGATTTTCCAGGGCGGCGACGTCTGGAACGAAAATACGCTCGAATATAGCCATGAGGCGAACCCCGACGGCACGCGCTATTCCTCGTCGGTGGAAATGGTCAGGGACATGTCCGCCGACCGCTACGGCATCTCCTTTTCCGACATGGGATCGAACCGTCCCGGCATCCGCGCGGTGCCGATCGGTGCCAGCGCGGCGGGGCCGTTCGTGCCGATCTCGCTGACCAGCCTGCGCGACCGCTCCTATCCGCTGTTCATCGAACAATGGGCGCAGGTGCGCGTGGCGCCGGGCCAGCCGCTCGATCCGCTGGTCAAGGAATTCCTGACCTTCATGCTCAGCCGCGACGGGCAGGATGGCGTGCAGCGCGACGGCAAATGGATCACCTTGCCCGCCGTGCGCGCCGCCGAGATGCGCGCGAAGCTCGACACCACCGGCGAGCGCGTCGACCCGCATGCACTGGGGCTGCAACTCGACCAGCTGGCGCCGAAGAAATGGGATGGCGAAAGCCCCGATGAGACGGGCCGGACCGTCGCGACGCGCGCTTACTACAAGACCGCGTTCGACCTGTCAGGGCTCCCCGTCTATGCCCCGGCCGCGCCGGTTGCCGGTACGGTGCGGATGCCGGCGAGCGGGCAGTTGATGGGCAGTACCGCGGGCAAGGCGCTGATCGCGGCCTTCAACCGGCACCAGCCCGAAGTGCGCTTCGAGATCCGCGACGGCGACCTCAACGACGACGCCGTCGACCTGTCGATCGGGCGCCGCTGGAGCAGCTATTTCGCGGGCGAGGTCTATGATTTCCAGTTGAAGCGCGACCGCAGCCCGCGCGAAATCCAGATCGCGACCGGATCGTTCGACGTCGCCGGCTGGAGCCCCGCCATCGCGGTCTTCACCGGCCGGGATGTGAAGCTTAAAGGTCTGACCATCCGCCAGCTCGACGGCATCTTCGGCGGCCCGCGCCGCGGCGGCTGGGTCTCGACGACCTGGCGGCGGCAGGCCGGGCGCGGGGCGGACCGGAATATCCGCTGGTGGCGCGATCTGGGCGTCACGGGCTTCTGCGCCGACAAGCCGATCGACGTTTACGTCCCGCCGCTCAAATATCATCTGATGTCGGTGTTCGAGCGCAAGGTGCTCGTCGGCGGCAATATGTGGAACGACAATGCGCGCGAAATCCCGCTTGCGCTGAAGAATGGCAAGCGGACGCATCCGGGCGAAGATCGCGTGGCGGCGGCGGTGCGCGACCGCTGCGGCATCGCCTTCGCCGATCCGGGCGTGAAGGTGAAGGGCGCGGTGATGGTGCCGGTCGCACGCGACGAGGCCAGTCCCTTCGTGCTGCCGACGCTGAAGAGCGTGCAGGACCGCAGCTATTCGCTGCACCTCGAAACCTATGCCTATGCCGATGCGCAGCCCGATCAGCCGATGGCGCCCGCGGTGCGCGAGTTCCTGCGCTTCGTGCTCAGCCGCGAAGGCCAGGCGATCATCCAGCGCGACGGCAAATGGCTGCCGCTGACCGCCGAAGTCGCGCGCGCCGAGGCCGCGAAAATCGACCTCGCTCTTCCCCGGGTAACCGCGAAATGAAGGACCACGCCATGAAGCCGCTCCCCCTGACCCTGATGGCGCTGATGCTCGCCGCACCCGCTGCAGCGCAGACGCAGCCGGCACCGGCGCACGCACCGGCGGAAGAGCCGACCAATGCCAAGCGCAGCATCTGGACCCTCGATGTCACCGGCTTCCGCAAACAGAAGGCGACGCTCGGCGGCTATAGCAAGAAATGGGACCTGTCGGACCTGCCGGTGTATAAGCCGAAGCGGCAGGTCAGCGGCAAGCTGCGCATCTGGGGCAGCAATTATCTGAAGGATGGCCCGCTCGGCGAATATTGGTCGAGCGAGTTCAGGAAGTTCCACCCCGGCATCGAATTCGAGTTCAACCTGCCGACGGCGGGGATCGCGGTGCCGGGCGTCGCGGGCAAGGTCGCCGACCTCGGCGTCGGGCGCCCCGCGACGCTGATGGATCATCTGACCTTTGAGCAGGTCTATAAATATCCGGTCACCGAGATCACGGCCGCGACGGGGTCGTATGACGTCTATGGCTGGTCGCCGGGTTTCATCATCCTTGTCCACAAGGACAACCCGATCAAGCAGATCAGCATGAAGCAGCTCGACGGCGTGTTCGGGACGGCGCGCAACGGCGGCTATGACGGCAGCGTCTATCGCAACGATTATCCGTTCAAACGCGGCGCCGACGAGAATATCCGCACCTGGGGCCAGCTTGGCGCGACCGGCGAATGGGCGAACAAGCCGATCCATCCGTGCGGCCAAAGCCCGCGCGCGAATATCCAGGTCGTGTTCCAGAATCTCGTCCTGCGCGGCAGCGACCAGTGGGTCGAGGGTTATCAGGCCTTCGCCAATTATGCGACGCCGGAGGGTACGATCGCATCGTGGAGCAAGCAGGTGCTCGACTTCGCCGAGGGCGACCCGCTCGCCATCTGCATCGCCTCTCCGCTGGCGCTCGGCCCGAACCTCAAGGAACTGGCGGTACAGGGATTCGACGGCGGCCCGTTCGTCGCGCGCACGCTGGAGAGCACCCGCGACCGCAGCTATCCGCTGATCAACGAGATCTTCTTCTACGCCAACAAGGCACCCGGCCAGCCGATGGATCCGAAGGTCGAAGAGTTTCTCCGTTTCGTCCTGAGCCAGCAGGGGCAGGAACAGATCCAGCGCGAGGGCCGCTACACCCCGCTGACCGCCGCGGTGGTCAAAGCGCAACTCGCCAAGCTCGAGCCGGGCGCGCAATGATGCGGCTGGCAATCCTCACCATCGCCCTGCTCGCGGCGACCCCGGCCGGAGCGCAGGCCCCCGTCGGCTCGATGAACTCGCTCGACCTGCAAAAGGCCCGCGCCGACGCGCTGAAGACCAAGGGCTTCCGCCGCGCCTATACGATCGAATTCGATCTGTCGCAGCTCCCCGAATACAAGCCGTCGGCGCCGATGAAGGGCGTCATCCGGCAATGGGGATCGAACTATCTCGCCGACAGCCCGCTGCAGGGCTATTTCGAGGAAGCGTTCAGGAAATATCACCCCGGGGTGACGTTCGAGAATAATCTCGCGAGCACCTTCATCGGTATGGCCGGGCTTTATACCGGGCAGGCCGATCTCGCGCCGATGGGCCGGCGCCCGAGCTGGGAGGAACTGCAGGCCTATCAGCGGATGATGGGCGGCCTGCCCGCCGAAGTGATGATGGCGACGGGGTCGTTCGACGTATCGGGCTGGTCCTTCGCGCTCGTGCCCTTCGTCCACAAGGACAATCCGCTCAAGTCGCTGACCATCGAACAGCTCGACGGCATCTTCGGTGCCGAGCGCCAGGGCGGGTGGAAGCTCAACAGCTGGGACGCCAGCGTCGCGCGTGGCCGGGACAAGAATATCCGCACCTGGGGCCAGCTCGGACTCACGGGTGAATGGGCCGACAAGCCGATCCGCGTCCTCGGTTATACGACCAACTTCCACTTCCCGCGCGACTTCGCCGACAAGGTGTTCGGCGGCGGGTACAAGTGGAACGAGCAGATGGAGGAATATAGCAACAAGGTGCGCGAGAGCGACGGCGATTATGGCAAATTGTGGAACGCCGGCGACCAGATGATGGAGGACCTCGGCAACGACAAATATGCCATCACCTATACGGCGATGCTCTATGCCGACAAACCCAACGTCAAGACGGTGCCGCTCGCGCAGACCGCGGCGGGGCCGTTCGTCATGCCGACGATCCAGAGTGTGCAGGCGCGTACCTATCCGCTGACGCGCGAGGTCTATTTCTATGCCAACCGCAAGGCGGGCGAGAAAATGGACCCGCTGATCGCCGAATATCTGCGCTTCGTGGTCAGCCGCGAGGGACAGGCACTGATCATGAAGGATGGCAAATATCTGCCGCTGACGGCCGAGGCGGCGCGCGCGCAGCTGGTCGAGATCGAAAAGACCGGATCGGCATCGGCGGGCGAGGGCGGATGAGCCTTGCGCGCCGCACCCTGATCGGCGGCGCGTTCGCGCTCTGGGCGATGCCCGCGGCGGCGCAGCGGCTGACCCCCGCGGTGCAGAAGATCGACCCGCGCCCGCAGGCACCGGGCAGCGTCGCGGCGCGCGCGGCGGCGGCGATGCCCCGCTACGCGCCGGCGGAAAAGGTCACCGGCGACATCCGCCTGTGGGGCCATGGCAATCGCAAGCTGCCGTGGATGCATTATCTGGTCGATCAGTGGGCGGAGGATTTCCAGCGTTTCCACCCCGAGGCGCGGCTGGAGACGCATCTTTACGGCACGTCGTCGGGCATCCCCGCGCTCTATAACGGGCTCGGCGACATCGCGCTGCTCGGCGAGGAAATTCTCCCCGACGCGGCCAGGGCGTTCGAGCGGGTGAAGGGCTATGCGCCGACCGGCGTCGAGCTGATGACCGGCAGCGTCGATATCCGCAATTTCGACTATGCGCAGATGGTCTTTGTCCATCGCGACAATCCGTTGGCGCGGATTTCGCTGGTCGAGCTCGACGCGATCCTCGGGACCGAGCACCGGCGCGGGACACGCAATATCCGGCGTTGGGGCGAACTCGGTCTGACGGGCGCCTGGGGGACCCGCGCGATCACCCCCTATAGCTGGGCGATCGACGACAGCTTCGGCTTCTACCTTCGCAACGCGGTGCTCATGGGCAGCCATCGTTGGAATCCCGCCTTGCAGGGTTTCGCGCATATCAACAACGCCGACGGGACGATCTATGACCATGGCCAGCAGGTGCTCGACGCGCTGGCGAAGGACCCGGCGGGGATCGCGGTGTCGAACATCCGTTATGCGGTGCCCGAGGTGAAGCCGCTCGCGCTCGCGCATACGGCCGCCGGGCCGTTCGTTGCGGTCAGCGAGGCCAGCCTGATCGACCAGAGCTATCCGCTCGCCCGCACCCTGCCGGCGGTGATCGACTTGCCACCCGACGGCCGCATTGATCCCAAGGTGCGCGAATTCCTCCGCTATGTGCTGAGCCGCGAGGGGCAGGAGGCGGTCAATCGCGACGGGCGCTATCTGCCACTGTCGCCAGCCGCGGCCGAGAAAGAGCGGAGGAAATTGGCATGAGGATGCTGATCGCCGCTGCCTTGCTGTTCGCGCCTGTTGCCGTGCAGGCGCAGGAACAGGTGATCCGCATCTGGGGCACGCCCGCGATGCTCGGCGCTGCCGAACGCTGGGCCGACGCCTATGAGAAACAGCACCCCGGCACCCGTTTCGAATTTTCGATGAAGGGATCGGACAGTGCGATCCACGGGCTGGTCGGCGGGGTCGCCGACATCGCCTTGATCGGCCGCGCCAACGACATCGTCGACGACAACGGCTTTTCGCGGCCGAAGGAATATCATGCGACGCGGATCGAGATCGCGACCGGCGCGGTCGCCGCGCCGGGCAAGTCCGACGCGATCGCGCTGCTCATCCATGACGACAACCCGTTGACGGCGCTGACGCTCGACCAGCTGGCGCGGATCATCGATTGCGGCGATGAGGCGCGGCCGATCGCGACCTGGGGCGACCTCGGGCTGAAAGGCGAATGGGCGCGGCAGCCGATCCGCATCCACAGCTATGATTTCGCGACGCGTACCGGGCTTTGGCTCCAGAACCGCGTGACGGCGAAGGACCGGCGCATGTGCTGGGACCGCATCGCCGAATATGACGATGCGCGCCGGCTCGACGGCACGATCGCGGCGGCCGCCGACCGGGCGGGCGAAGGCGGCCGGGGCGACCGCTATGCGCTCGTCATCGCCAATGCCGCGCAGGCGTGGGGCGGACTCAAGACCGTGGCGCTGTCGGATGGCGGCGCGGCGGTGCTGCCGACCGCGGCCACGGTCGCCGACCGCTCCTACCCGCTGACGCGCCGCGCCTATGCCTTTGTCGATCGTGCGCCGGGCAAGCCGCTGGCGCCGCATGTCAAAGCCTTCCTGCAATTCGCGTTATCGGCCGAAGGACAGAAGCTGCTCGAAGCCGACAATGGCTATCTACCCCTCGACCGCCGGATCGCGGCGGCACAGGTCGCAATATTGGAGAGCGAAAAATGAAACGCATCGTGACGGCCGCGCTGGCGGCGCTGGTCCTGACATCCGCAGCAACGGCGCAGGAGGCCAGCGCGCCGACGACCGACGCCGACGCGTTGTCGAAGGCCCGCGCGATCGGCAATCGCGGGCGCGCGGTGAAAATCTTCTACGAGCCGCAGTTCGACCTGACCGGACTCAAACCCTATGCGCCGCAGGCGCAGGTGACCGGCACGATCCGCCAATGGGGCAACAACTACCTCAAGGACAGCGGGCTGATGGAGGTGTGGCAGGCCGAGTTCCGCAAGTTGCAACCGGGCGTCAGCTTCAACGACAACCTCTACAGCTCGTCGGTCGCCTTTCCGGGCCTGATCTCGGGCGCCGCCGACGTCGCGCCGATGGGGCGGCAGGCGTTGTGGGACGAACTCAAGGGCTTTGAGCGCGAAGGCGCGCAAGGCGGTGAGGAAGGTGTCGGGCAGACCGAGGTGGTCGAGATCATCATGGCGACGGGATCGTATAATGTCCGTGGCTGGTCCTATGCGCTCGGCATCTTCGTCCATAAGGACAATCCGCTGACCGGCCTGACGATGGAGCAGGTCGACGGCATATTGGGCGGTCGCCGCGACGGCGGCTGGAACGGGCTGACCTGGGACACCAGCGTCGCGCGCGGACCCGAGAAGAATATCCGCACCTGGGGCCAGCTCGGCCTCAAGGGCGAATGGGCGAACAAGCCGATCACCGTTTACGGTTATAACGCCAAATATCATTTCAACGACGAGATCGACAAAAAGGTGCTCAAGGGTTCGGGCAAGTGGAACGAGGACATGCGCGCCTATTCCAACGTCGCGGGGCTGAAGGCCGACGGCTCGCTGACCGCTGGCGGCGAGCTCATCACGAACGGGTTGGCGGCGGACAAATATGGCATCGCCTACACCGGCATTCCGTTCATGAACGACAGCATCAAGTCGGTGCCGCTGTCGACCGACGGCGGCAAGACCTTCATCCCGCTGACCCTCCAGACCGTCCAGAACCGCAGCTTCCCGCTGACCCGCGACGTCTATTATTATTTCCGTCGCGAGAAAGGGAAGCCCGTCGATCCCAAGGTCAAGGAATGGCTGCGCTATGTGCTGAGCCGCGACGGGCAGGCGGCGATCCAGGCCGACGGCAAATATCTGCCGCTGACCCCCGAGGTCGCGGCGGCGCAACTCGCGAAGCTCGACTGATGCGGCGCCCGCTTGCCCTGTTCCTCGCTTTTGCGACGCTGTTCGCCGGCCCCGCGCAGGCCGAAAGCACGACACACCTGCTCGGTGCGGATCACCCCGCGCTGGCCTTCGTCGACGGGCTTCCGGCCTATCGACCGCAGGAGCGCGTGACGGGCACGCTGCGCATCTGGGGGCATGGCAGTTTCAAGCGCGACTTCATGGGGCAATTGCTGGCGACCTGGATCGCCGAATTCGCGAAGCACCAGCCCGAGGTAAAATTCGAAAACCGCATGTACGGCACCGCCTCGGCGATCGGGTCGCTCTACAGCGGCACCGGCGACATCGCCATATTGGGCGAGGAAATCAGCCCCGCCGCGCTCCGCGCCTTCCGCCGTGCCAAGGGCTATGACCCGACCGGCATCGAGGTCGCGAACGGCAGCGTCGACGTCAATTTCTACGACTATGCCCATATGATCTTCGTCCACCGCGACAATCCGATCAAAGGGCTGACGCTGAAGCAACTCGACGCGATCTTCGGCGAGGAAGGGCGGCGCGGCGGCGGGCAGGTGCGGCGCTGGGGGCAACTCGGGCTGGGCGAGGCGTGGCGCGATGCCGCGATCATCCCTTATGGCTGGAAGACCGATGTCGATTTCGGTTTGTTCTTCCGCGAACGCGTGCTCGAGGACAGCCACCGCTGGAACGGCGCGATGCGCGAATATGAGCATCAGCAACGTCCCGACGGCACCCAATATGATCATGGCCAGCGGATCGTCGATGCGCTGGCGACCGACCGCACCGGCATCGCGATCTCGAACATCCGCTACAAGCATCCCGACGTCCGCCCGCTGCCGCTCGCCTGGGACGCCAAGGGGCCGTTCGTCGATGCGACGCCTGAGACGCTGATCGACCGCAGCTACCCATTGATCCGGATCATCCCCGCCTATGTCGACGTCGCCCCAGGCGAGAAGATGGACCCGGCGCAGCGCGAGTTCCTGCGCTTCCTGCTGAGCCGCGAGGGCCAGCGCATATTGATCGACCATAGCGGTTACCTGCCGCTCAGCGCCAGGACGCTGACGCACGAGCTGGGGAAAGTGAAATGAAGCGCCGCCAACTCCTGTCCGCGCTGGCGCTGCTCCCTGCAACCGCCTGGGCCTCGACGCTGCCGCCGCCGGTGCATGGCCGGCCCGGACGTGTCCGGCTGGCGGGGACGGCAGGTATGATGCCGGTCGTCGCGGCGTGGAAGCGAGCCTTCGAGACCGCCAATCCCGCGATCAGGGTCGACGTCGCGATGGCGGGCAGCGATGTCGCGATGGCCAATCTCTATGCGGCGACCTGTGACATCGCGCTGATCGGGCGCGAGGCGACCAAGCCCGAAATCCAGGCCTTCGAATGGATTTATCGCTTCCGGCCCAGGGGCGTCGCGGTGCTTGGTGGCAGCGTCGCGACGCCGGGGCGCTCGCCCGCACTGGCGGCGATGGTGCATCGGAGCAATCCGCTTGCCTCGATCAGCATCGACGGGCTCGCCGCGGCATTCGGCGACGGGGCGCAGCAGGCACGGACGTGGGGCGACCTCGGCCTCGACGGCGCGTGGCGCGACCGGCCGATCCATCTTTACGCGCCCGAGGCCGAGAGCGGCAGCGGCCGCTTCTTCCGCGCGGCGGTGCTCGGCGGCAGCAACCGCATGGCATGGCCGCGCCTGCGCGAATATACGGTGCCGCCGCGCCCGGCGAAGGCCGAAGCCGAGGCGGCCATCGCGATGCGCCGCGCGCTGGCGCGCGACCCCGCCGGCCTCGCTGTCGGGATCGCCGGGAAAGAGATCAAGACGCTGCCGCTGATCGGCGCCAACGGGATTGCGCTGTTGCCCGATGCGGCGTCGGTCGGCGCGGGCACCTATCCGCTCGGTCGCACGGTGCAGGCTTATCATGCGGCGCCGGCGAAGACGCCCATCCACCCCGAAACGCTCGCCTTCCTCCGCTTCATGCTGACGCCCGAGGCGCAGGCGATCGCGGGACGGGCGAGCGATTATCTGCCGCTGTCAGCCGGGGCCGCGCAGGAAGCCCGCGCGGCCCTCGGCTGATGCGCCCTCAGCGCGCGCCGTCGGGCTTGTAGGTCATCACCACAAAGCTGTTCGGGTGAAAGGTCGGCGCCGCGACGCCCTTGGCGTCGGGCGCGGCAAAGGTCGCGTCGGCGGTGACGGTGAAGACGCGGCCGCTCGCCTCGTCGAGCTGCATCACGCGCGCCTGCGGGCGGGTCTGGATATTGCCGAGCAGGCGATAGCTGTCGGGGCCGCCCTGTTCGATCACCGTCATCGAGCTGTCGCCGCCATTGGTCGTGACGATGCGGTGGCGCACCTCGTCGACCCCCATGCCGTCGATGCCCTTGCCGATCGGCACGCGTGCGACTTCGGTACCGGTCCTGGCGTCGAGCGCGAGGAACACCGGCTTGTCGCCGCGGCAGCCGATCAGGATGCGGTCGGTGTGCGCCTGATATTCGACCGCGACGACCTGTTCGCAATCGACGTTCCAGCGCGCCTGTTCGGCGAGTGTCGCCGAATCGAGCTGCATCAATATCTTGTCGTAGCGCGCGGGAGCAAAGAGATGGCCTTTGCCGTCGGGCGAGGGGTCGTCCATCTTCTTGAACGGGAACACCTTGGTCGACAGCAATTTGCCCGTCGCCGCATCGAGCGTGAACCAGGCCGACTCGGCCTGGCGCGAGCCGACGACGGCGTGGATGCGCTTGGTCGCGGCATCATAGACGACGCCGTTGAGCCCGCCGTCCTTAGCGAGCGGGATGCGATCCAGCACCTTCAGCGATTTGAGTTCGAAGCTGAGCAGCGAGCCGTCGGTCATCGCGACATAACCGCGATTGAACTGCGGCAGCAGCAGCGGGCCGTTGGCGCCGACCGAATTTTCGACCTGCCCGACGACCTTCTGCGTCTTGATGTCGAACACCGTCAGCCCGTCCTTGCGGCGCGCGATGAACAGGCGCGGGCTGTGCGGTTCGAGCTTGATATAGTCCCAGTCGCTGTCGGTGCTGGGCAGCGTGACCGCTTTTTCGAGCGTGTAGATCGGCTCGGCGGCGAACGCCGGCGCGGCGATGGCCGCGACGCTCGCAAGCGCCATGGATATGCGAAATTTCATTGGACCGTCTCCCATTTTGGTTTCGGTCCATTCTACCGAACGGGCCTGTCACCCCGCTGTCAGGCCAAGGCGATCTGCGCTGCCTGGATCAGGAAGGTCGCGCCGACGATCGTAACGATCCAGCGCCGGCCGGCGCGGAAATGCGCGTCGCTGATCCGGTCGAGAATCACGCCGCCGACCATGATGCCCGCCATCGACGCGAGGATCGCGAGCGCGGAGACGGGCAGGGGGATCGCCTCGCGCGCCGCGACGCCGAGCAGCACGCCGCCATAGACGATGACCTTCGACGCATGGCCGATCGCCTGCATCACCGCCTTGGTCGCGACGACCTGATGCCGGTTCAACCGGGTGTTGATGAAGAGGAGGTCGGTGACCGGACCCGACACGCCCGAAACGAGCGACAGGCCGGTCGAGACGAAGCCCCCGCCGACGGCATGGACGCGACGGGTCGCGTCGAGCGGCATCCAGCGTTCGGGCAACCAGACGAGGACCGGCAACAGGCCGAGTCCCAGGAAGACATAGAATTTCGTCGGCGTGAAAATGACGAGCGAGAAGACGCCGATCGCCGCGACCGCGCCGATCCCGAACCACAGCAGCACCGGCCAGACGACATGCCGGCGGTGCAGCACGACGCGCCACAGGTTGGAAGCGAACTGGATCAGGCCGTGGAGCGCCAGCGCGACCGTCACCGGCAGCAGCCAGGCGAGCAGGCCCATGAAGATCAGGCCGCCCGCCATGCCGAAAATGCCCGAGAGAATGGAGGTCAGGAACGCCGCAATCACGATGAGCGCGCCGACCTGCATAGTTCCTCGCTTTCCGCTTTCCGATGGTTGCAATCGCAACCATGGCCGGCTGGTAGGATGCGAAACTGTCAGTAACCCGTCAATCGTGCCGCATATTCGGCGACGCTCGACTTTGGTGGCCGGGCGGCCGCGCGCTCCGGAGATGTCGCCTGCGATGGCGGGGAGCCGCCAACCGGGGCGGAGTAGCGGGTGTCGCACAAGCCTCGGCGGAGGGTGAGGGGATGCGCGCCGCCTCCCCAGACGGCGCGCATCCGCCCCGGTCAGTCGACCGTTTCGGGAAGGGCGAGGGTGCCCGAGATATCCTTGCGGATCGTCTCCTTGGTGTCGTTGATCTTTTTCCACTCGGGGTTCTTGAGCAGTTCGAGCTTGTTCTTTTCCTTGATCGCCTCGCTCTTTCCGAAGGCGGCTTCGTCGACATATTGCTTCACGAGGATCGTGCGGTTGCCCTTGACGCCGGGAACGGGCTCGCGCTCATAATACATGGCGTAGCCGGTCATCACGCCGCCGGCCTTCTGCCCGTCCATGTTCGGGCTGATATAGGCCTTGGTGTAGCCGGTGTAGGCGTCGGCGGGGACCAGCGCCTCATAATGGCTGACGACATAGGCGGCCTTCGGATCGGCCGTTTTGGCGCGCGCATCGACGAGCAGGTCGGCGCGGCGGAGTAGCAAATCCTTGCCGAGCTTGGCCGCGGCATCCTTTGACCAGGCGTCATAGGCGCTGCCGTCGGGGAAGGTGACGACCGCGAGGCTGGCGAAGCCCTCCGGCCCCTCGACGCTCGGCTTCGAGCGGAGCAGCAACACGGTTGCACCGGCTTTTTTCGCCGCCGACAGTTGCGCGACATAGTCGGCGGGCGCCGTCTTGCCCACCGGCTGGGTGATCAGCGCATAGGCGGGGCCGCTGTCGACTTCGACGCTGGCCGGCTCGGCCTTGGTGTCGGCGGCATCCTTGCCGCCCGAACAGCCCGCCACCAGCATCAGGCTCATCATCGCACCGGTCAGCATTGCCGTGCGCCGCGTGAATGTCCGCATTTCCATCACTCCTCTTCCAACGATAGCGCGCCGTGTCACACGGTCGCGAGCGGCATCACGCTGGCAGCCTTTCCTGTCGGCAAGCTGTCGGAGGAAAGGAAAATGACAGTTAAGTCATTATATATATTATGAAAATGATGGCGGACCGTCGGGCATGCCAGTCGGTCCGCCATGAAGGTCGGTGCCCGGGGACGGGCAGCGGCGCGAACGTCGCGCCAAAGAAAATGCAGGCCCTGCAAGGACCGGCGACGGGTCTAGGATGGTCTGGCTGACGCGAGCCTGACAGGCTGGCGGATGTCCTCCGCCGCGTGACAGGACGCAGTCATCCGCAGCGCTTGAGGCGGCAAGGGGATGGAGGCGACCAACGCGTCGATGGCTTGGGACTATGTCGCGACGGCAACGGCCGTCGCGACGGTGTCGACGCAAGGGCCGGCGAAGGTCAGCAGCAGATCGGGGCCGCGCGGCTCGAGCGTGACGGGGCTGCCATCGTCCAGGCGAACAGCCTCGCCCGAGAGGGACAGATTCCGGATCACCAACCGGGTGGACGCCACCGGCCCCTTGACGATCAGATTCACGCGCTCCGGCGTGGCGGTGAAGCGCACAGCCAGCCCGCATTCGGTCTCGCCATCCGACCGTGTCCACGGCCGGGTGCCGTAGATGGCGTCGCCGTTCGCGCGCAGCCATGCGCCGAATTGCCTCAACCGGCGAAGCTGTTCGTCGGGGATCGCGGCATCGGTCGCGCGCGGGCCGACGTTGAGCAGCAGGTTGCCATTGCGCGATACGGCATCGATGAAGTCATGGATCAGCGTATCGGCGCCAGCGTAATCGGCCTCGTCGTCGTTGCGGTTGAAGCCGAAGCTGTGGCTCATGCCGCGCGTCGCTTCCCACTTCTTGACCTGGATTTCGGCGAAGGCGGCATATTCGGGGGTCCGGAAATCGCTGTGCGGAATTTCGGGCGGGATGATGCCCTTGGATTCCTCGCCGCTCTGCCGGCCGACCGCGGCCTTGAGCTTGCGGTCGAGATAGCGCCGCACCAGCGGAATCTTGAGCAGGTCGCGCTGGAGGCTGGTCGCAACCCAGCGATCGTTGACCACGCCTTCGGGAACCGCGCGATAATAGTCGGCGAACAGCCGGTACAGCGGCCCGGGCCGCGTCGGCCAGCTGATGTCGTTCCACAGCACCGACGGTTCGTAACGGTCGATCAGTTCGCGCACCTGCGCCATCGCATAAGCGGGGTAGTCGCCGCCGGGCGTCGAGGCGATGAAGTCGCCGAGCGTGCGCAGCGGCCGCCGGTTGAAGGTCCAGTCGATTCCGCCCGAATAATAGACCCCGAACCGCAGCCCGGCGGCGCGCACCGCAGCGGCGAGTTCGCCGACGATGTCGCGTTCGGTGGTCCAGCCCGCCTGATGCCGGTTCGCGACCCCGCTGGGCCACAGGCAAAGCCCGTCGTGATGCTTGGTGACGAGCACGACATAGCGCGCGCCGGCATCGCGAAACGCCTCGGCCCAGGCGGCGGGGTCCCAATGCTTGAGTCCCGCCTCGAACGGCCGTTTGAAATCCTCATAGGGCGCGTCGCCATAATGCGTCCGGTGGAATTCGGCTGAGGGCGTTCCGGGCACCTTGATCGCGTTACAATACCATTCGGTATAGGGGACCATCGCGACCGCCCGGTCATAATCCTTGGCGAAGGCCTCGCCGATCGAGCCGAGGCGCGGGGCATAGCCGGGGATGGCGAAGGCGCCCCAGTGGATAAAAATCCCGAACTTCGCGTCGTGATACCAGTCGGGGACGGGGCGCGCGTTGAGTTCGGCCAGCGCATGATCGGTCGAGGCCATCAGGTGCGGCCTCCGCGGGCGTCGCATACGCTCGCGCCGGTGGGACCAGGCAGGCCCCGATCCGTTCGGCGAAATCCATCCATCCTGCTTCTCCCACCTGCCTCGCCTTTTCGCGGCGATGGCGTTCGCCGATCCGCGCGGGCGGTTCGGCTCAGTTGATTCTATGACAGTAGAAAAATATATTCCATATTTGCGATGTGAGCGAAACCCGAAATCGCTCGGGCGATCGCGTCCCGTCTTGCCAAAGGGATAGGGTGCTATCGGAAGGGCGCGGAAATCCGCGCGCGCAGGCTGAACCCACCACCTCTCTCGCCAGACCATATATGTTCGATATATGATTATAGACTAATATATAAAACACCTCTAACAATGGCCCGGGGGGATGCCGAACCGGCATTCGCCGTACATAGCGGGGGGCCGCATCAGCGGTCCCGTCGCGCCAATAATCGACCAGCAGGATCGCTGGCGGCGGGAGAGGCGTGGTATGCGAAATATATCCTGGATGTTTGCGGGCGTCGCATTCGTGGCGATGCCGGCTGTGGCACAGACGCAGGCGGCGGCGGAGAATCCGCCAACGGCCGTGGAGGATGGCTCCGGTCTGGCCGAGATCGTCGTCACGGCGGAAAAGCGCACCGCCAATCTGCAAGAGGTGCCGCTCGCCATATCGGCCTACACATCCGATGCCCGCCAACTCGCCGGCATCAACACGTTGCAGGATTTCGCCAACTTCACCCCGGGGCTGAGCTATTCGGCGGGCAACGACCGCGTCTTCATCCGCGGTATCGGGCGCCAGACCAACACCAACGGCAGCGATCCGGGGGTTTCGACCTATACCGACGGCATTTACGACGCCTCGACCACCTCGATCGCGGCCTCCGATTTCTTCATCGATCGCATCGAGGTGCTGCGCGGCCCGCAGGGCACGCTCTATGGCCGCAATTCGATCGGCGGCGCGATCAACGCGATCTCCAAACGACCGACCGAGGACTTCAGCGCCGACCTGCGCGGCACGGTGGGCAATTATGGCCTCTACACGATCGAAGCGTCGGCGTCGGGATCGCTGACCAAGGGGCTGCGCACGCGGTTGGCGGGCGGCTTCTCCAAGCAGGAACGCGGCTATTTCAGGAATGAGGCGGGCGGGGTCAGCGAAGGCGGCCGCGGCGAGCGCCGTTATGTCGAACTGCAGCTCGAAGCCGATCTCGGACCCGACGTCACCGCTTGGGCGAAGGTCTTCTCGGGCCGCACCGACCTCAATCCGCGCCCGCTCAACCGCATCGGCGGCTATGATTTCGCGCCCTATCCGACCGGGGCGATCACGCCGGGCGCGGCCTTTGGTTACCTGATCCCGGGGGTCGTCGCGCTCGACCCCGACCCCGTGCCACCCGGCGCGACCAACATCCGGCGGTTCAGCGCCGACACGACGCAGACCGAGCGCATGCGCGGCAATTTCGGGGCGACCGGCGACATCAAATGGTCGCTGCCGACCTTCGACGTCCGCCTGCTCGGCGGCTATCAGCAATATCGCATCGACAACACATACGAGCTCGACGGGACAAGCGTGATTTCCTACGCCTTCCCGCTCGCTCCCGGCGGCGGCATCTGTGCCTTCATTCCCGGTTGCGGACCGCTCACCGCTTTCCCGTCGACGCAGCTCAATCTGCACAACGACAAGAGCTTCGGCAGCGGCGAACTCAATCTGACGTCGAACACCGACGGGCCGCTGCAATGGGTGGCCGGGGTCTATTATTATCAGGAGACGCTGGCGCAGGAATCGCATTTCAACGCCCCCAACCAGCTGCAACTGCGGGCGCCCGCGAACGGCCCCGCCAACCCGCTCGGCGATTTCGTCTATGCCGCCTCGACGCTGACCACCAAATCGTCGGCGGTCTTCGGCCAGGTCGACTATCGCTTCACCGACGCGCTGCGCGTGACGGCGGGGCTGCGCTATACCCACGACAAGAAGAGCGGCGACGAATTTTTCCGTCTCCTCTGTTTCGGTTGCGGGGGTTTCTCACCCGATCTGTACGGCTCGGCGACCCCGGCGCTCGATATCACCGCGTCGCAAATCTCGACGCTGGCCGCGCCGGGCGTCGCGTCGGCGGTGACGATCGATCCCGCGACCGGGATCGCGCGGCGCGGCCTCGCGAACAGCTGGAACGCGGTGACCGGAACCGTCGCGGTCGAATGGCAGCCAAGCGACGACCAGCTCGCCTTCCTCCGCTACAGCCGCGGTTACAAGTCGGGCGGGTTCAACGCCGGGGGCATTTCGGTGCTGCCGCAGACCGGCGCCGAGCATGTCGACGCGTTCGAGGCGGGCTATAAATATTCGATCGGACGGCGGCTGCGCGTCAATCTCGCCGGTTTCTATTATGACTATCAGGGGCTTCAGGTGCCGCTGACGGTGTCGCAGCCCGGCGGCGCGCAGCTCACCCAATTCTTCAACCTCAAAAGCTCGCAAAGCTATGGCGCCGAGATCGAGCTTGCCTGGCAGCCCGCCGATCCGTTGCAACTGTCGTTCAACTATGGCTATGGAAATTCGCGGATCGACAGCGGGTGCTGCTTCGTCGACGGACAGGATCCGCTGGCGCTGCAACCGGGCGCGCAGCCGTCGGGTCCGGCGGTCAATGGCCAGCAACCGCAAAGCGTCGCCGGCGCCCGGCTATCGGACACGCCGCGCCACAAGCTGGCGCTCAATGCGATGTACAGCATCGACTTCGAGCCGGGCACCTTGTCGCTGTCGGGCAATTATGTGCTGCGCAGTTCGGCCTATAGCAACATCTTCAACCGTTCGTACAACCGGATGCCCGGGTGGGATCAGGTCGATCTGCGCGCGATCTGGACCGGCAGCGGCGACCGGTATCGGGTGATCGCCTTCGTCAAGAATATATTCGACAGCAAGGGCTATGACAGCGCGCAGGGCAATCTGCTCGCCTCGTCGCCGACGCTGGCGGTCGCGCAATCCTATTCGTTCACGCCGCCGCGAACCTATGGCCTCCAGCTCGAATTCCGGTTCCGGTAAGCCGCCCGCGTGGGAAAGATCGACGCACGTCCGACCGATGCCCTGCCGCTGAAAACGCGGCTGCTCTATGGGTCGGGCACGATCGCCTTCGGGATCAAGGATCATGGTTTCAACGCGCTGTTGATGCTGTTCTACAACCAGGTCGTCGGGCTTCCGGCGGCCTGGGTCGGATCGGCGATCATGATCGCGATGATCGCCGATGCGCTGTTCGATCCGCTGCTGGGACAATATTCGGACAATGTCCGCACCCGCTGGGGGCGGCGGCACCCCTTCATGTATGCGGCAGCGCTGCCCATCGCGCTTTTTTACCTGCTGCTGTGGATGCCGCCCGAGATGGCGCGGGGGGCGCAGTTCGCGTGGCTCGTCGCCACCGCGATCCTCGTGCGCTTTTCGATCAGCCTGTATGAAATTCCGTCGACCGCGCTGCTCGCCGAATTCACCAGCGACTATGACGAGCGCACCAAGCTGGTCGCGGCGCGCTTTTTCTTCGGCGTGTGCGGCGGCATCGCGATGACGGTCGTGACCTTCGGCTATTTCCTGCGGCCGACGGCGGCGCAGCCGGTCGGTCACCTCAACGCCCAAGGCTATGTCACCTATGCCTGGGTGGCGGCGGCGATCATGATGCTGTCGGTGCTGATCTCGTCGCTGGGGACGCAGAAGGAGGTGCTGAAACGCCCGCCGCCGCCGCCAGCCGTCAAAGTTCCAATAGGACGGATGCTGCGCGAAATGCTGGGGGTGCTGGTGCATCCGGCCTATATCTCGATCCTGCTCGCCAGCCTGTTCTTTGCGGTGGCGTCGGGGCTCAGCCTGTCGCTGTCGGTCTATTTCTCGACCTATTTCTGGGAACTCAGCGCCAGCCAGATCGCCACCGTCGCGTCGACCGCGGTTGTCGGCATCCTGCTCGCCTTCGTCGTCGTGCTGCCGCTGTCGGCGCGCTTCGGCAAGAAGCCCGCGGCGATGCTGATGTTCGGGCTAGGGCTGGTGTCGAGCGTATTGCCGCTGGCGCTGCGCCTCGCCGGCCTGTTTCCGGGCAATGGCGACCCGCTGCTGCTGTGGCTGCTGATGGCGCAATTCGCCTTCACTATGATGACGACGATCGCCGGCGGCATATTGGCGGTGTCGATGGTCGCCGACGTGACCGACCAAATCCAGCTCGAGACCGGGCGCCGTTCCGAAGGCCTGCTGTTTTCCGCCGCCACCATGGTCAACAAGGCGATATCGGGCATGGGGATCATGCTCGCGGGGCTGCTGCTGGCCTTCGTCGGTTTCCCCGACAATGCCCAGCCCGGCCAGGTCGACGCCGACGCGCTTTCGGGGCTGGCGACCATCTATATCGTCACGCTGTCGGTCGCGACCACGATCGCGATCATCTGCCTTGCCTATTATCCGATCAGCCGGTCGCGCCACATGGAGAATATCCGGCGGCTGGGCGAAGCCGCCGCCGAATGACCGCGTGGTTCGTCGTCGGACAGTCGCGTCAGATGCCGTCGCGCCGGGTCAGTGGCAGCCCGCCGGCGAGCAAGGCTTCGGCCGCATCGAGCAGCCGTTCATTCTCGGCGACCAGATCGCCGGCGCGGCCGCTTTCGATCCAGGCGTCGAACGCCATCCTGCCGCCCGCGACAAGCATCGCGGCCGCCATTTGCGCGCGGCGGTCCTGCCCCGGATCGATGCCGAGTTCGTCGGCGATATAGTCGGTCATCAGGTCGATCTGGAGCCGCTGATGCCCGTACCACACCGGCAGCAGTTCGGGTTCGCCGGCGAGCGCGCGGCCGAGGTTGATCTGGCCATCGCCGTCGCGTTCATAGGCGTGCGCGAGCCGCACCACCTGGTTGCGCCAGAAGGTCAGCACCGGCACGCCCTGCGCCCGCTGCGTCGCGACGACCGCCTCGAACCGCGTGCCCGCGGTGACCGCGATCGCGGCGGCCAGATCGCGCTTCGAGGCGAAATGGGTGAACAGGGTGGTGATGTGGATATCGGCCGCCTCGGCGATCGCGGCCATCGTCGCGTCGGCATAACCGAGCGTGACGAACAGGCGTCTTGCGGCTTCCTCGATGCGCTGGCGCGTCCGGGCCTTCGCCGCGGTGCGCCGTGGGAAACTGACTTTGGATGGTTCGTCCATGGGCCGCTTATAATCATTGCCGCGCGAAGCGCCAGCTATATAAGTTGATCATTCTATGTTTATAGGATAAACTCCGGATCAACGGAAAATGGAGGGCTGGCAGCCATGATCGACATGTCGATGCGCAACGATTTTGAACGATGGGTCGAAACGGCCCGGCCCCCGCTGGCGGAGGAGCCGGCGCTGGGCCTCGCGGCGCTGATGACGACGGCGGCGTTCGTCGATCCGGTCGCGCAGGTGCCGATCTTCGATGCCATTGCCGAGGCCACCGCCGCGACCAGCGATCCCGCCGCGCGCGCCGAACGGATATCGGACGCGCTGCCCTGGCTGACCGATGGCAAGCCGCGCGTCGCATTGCCGCGCCCGCTGTGGGACGGTTTCTGGGACATCATCGCCCGGCCGCGATCCCCCGGCGACGGCGAACTCGACCTGACGCTCGCGGTCGTCGCGCTCGGCAATCATTATGATCAGCGGATGATCGATGCCTGCGAGGCGGCGCTGCTCGAATTCGACAGCGTCCACGAACTGATCGCCCAGCCCGAGGTGCGCCTCACCACCGCCGATCTGGAGCGACACGCGACCGACAGCCTGGCGCACGACTTGTTGTCGATGCTGAACGCCAACGGCTATGATATCGAAGTGATCGATGCCGACACCGTGGTCCTGCCGGGCGACTATCCGGCGCAGAACCGCACCAACCGACGTATCCTGCAACTCCACGACGTCTGGCACCTGGTCGGCGGCTATGGTTTCACCCCCGCGGGCGAGGTCGCGATCTCGGGCTTTCAGATGGCACAGTTCGGCCAGAATTATTCGACGCGCTTCCTCGCAACGGTGGCGACCAAGGCGGCGGTCGACATGCCGGCGCTGATCGACATGCTGCTGACGGTGACCTTCGACGGGTGGCGCCACGGCCGCGCGACGAAAGAGTTGATCGCGGTTCCCTGGCACCAGCGCATCGCCGATCCGATCGAGCGCGTTCGCGCCGACCTCGGCATCCGCCCGCTCGACAGCGACGCGGTGCGGATGATGGACGCCTTCATCCCGGCAGTGTGAATAGGGGCGCGCCTCGACCGGCGCCCCCAATCATTCGGCGGGGACCGGCGTCGCCGACGGGCGATATTGCGCCGCGTCGGTGGTGAAGTCGGCATGGCCATAGCTGGCGAGCTGCGTCTTCAGCTTCGCGATCAGCCGCCGGTCGGCCGCCCCGCGCAGCCCCGGAATATGCGCCGCGAGCGCGTAAAGCCGGACCCGGGCATAGATGAACAGCCCCGCGACCGCCGCCAGCGCGACATCCCCGGCGGTGAGATCGACGCCGATCGAGGCCGCCTTCGCCTTGTCGCCGCCCATGAAGCTCTTGACGAAGAACAGCTTGGCAAAGGCGCGTTCGAAGGTTTCGTGGATTCGGGCGCCAAGCGAATCGTCGGGGCGCAGGTCCGCCGCCATCGTCGCGCGCAGCAGTTCGCCGCACGTATCGTCGTCATAGCCGCTGCGCAGCGTACCGCTCCGCGCATTCATCAGGTCGACGATCCCCTGCGGCGTATCGGCGAGCAGCTCCTCGGGCAGGCCGAGCAGGAAGCAGCGATAGCGTGCCAGTTCGACCGTTGCCCGCTCGGCCGGGGTGAATTCGTGACGCCCCTCCTCGATCATCTTGTACGACAGCAGGAAGACCGAGATCAGACCCGCCGGCATCTGGTCGACCTGCGGGATCGGAATGCCATAGACCTCCATGTCCCAGTCCTTCGGGCGCCGCAGGACATTGGCGCGCACCATCGAATGCATCAGCCGCACCATCGCCGCCGCCTTGAAGCCGGGGCCAAAACGTTGCAGCGCGCCCGGCAACAGCGAGGTGGTGAAAAAGGTCGCCGTATCCTTGACGCGCCGCGCCGCCGTCTGCTGCGACAGCGTGCCGGTGATCGCCATCGGCAAGGCGGCATATTTGTTCATGAAGGTCGCGATGAAGGCGCCGCGAATGATGAAGGGGCCGAAATTGGCGGCCGAATTGCGGTCGATCCGCGCCCCCTCTTCGACCAGCTTCATGTCGAGCCAGTCGGGAACCCGCTCCATGTCGCGGATGAAGGCGACGAGTTCGGGCGGCGCATCGGGCACATGCTCGATACCCTCGTCGCAGGCGCGGGTGAGCATGTCGACGAGCGCGCGAAAGCCATGTTCGCGCATCAGCGCGGCATAGGCGTCGGCGGTCGCATCGCCGATCATCGTATAGGCGCGGATGAACTCGATCCGGTCGGGATCGGCGAGCAGCGCATCGCGGTCGCGATCATATTTCCCCGAGAGCGCGGTCGGGTCGCCCGGCGTCGCGGTGAAACGTTCGGGAACGGCGCGGAAATCGACCTTCCCATACATCGCGGGCACATGGTCCCGCTGGGATTCGACCCTGGCCCACAGAGTGTCGAGCGCCGCGCGTGTCATCAATGTCCGTCTCCCTCTCGACGAGATGGCGAAGATCATATATATCAAATGATATAAATTCAAGTGAAACGGATGAGACCCGCCCATGACCCGCCCCGCAACCCCGGTCGCACCGCTCCGCAACGCCTCCGACGGCTATCGCAAGGGCGAGGAGACGCGGACGCGCATCCTCGCCGTGGCGCTCGCCGCGTTTGGAAACAGCGGCTTCGCCAGCGTCACGACGCGGCAGATCGCCAAGGAAGCCGGCGTCAACCTGCCGGCGCTGACCTATTATTTCGGGAACAAGCGCGGCCTTTATCTCGCCTGCGCGCACGCGATCGTTGCGCGCTACCGCGAAGGCATGGGCGCGGTGGCGCTGACATCCTATGCCGCGTTGCAGGAAGCGCTGACCCCCGATGCGGCCCGCACCCTGCTCAAGCGGCTGTTCGCGGCGCTGGCCCGCTTCCTCCTATCGACGCCGGGCGCGCAGAATCCGTCGCTGTTCGTCCAGCGCGAGATCGCGAGTCCGGGCCCGGCCTTCGAGATTCTCTATGCCGAACTGTGGCGCCCGGGCATCGAACTCGCCACCGAGCTAATCGTGCAAGCGACCGGCGGACGGCTGACCGAAACCGAGGCGCAGGTGCGAGCGGTGCTGATGATATCGAGCCTGACGGGTTTCCTGTCGGGGCTGCCCGTCATCGCCCGCACGGCGGGAAAGGCCGACTACACCGCGCTGGTGATCGCCGCGCTCGATGGGCAGATCGGTTCGCTCGAGCAGGGCTAGACCGGCTGTGCTGCAGATTTCGGGATTGAAGGGTTAGCGGTTCGCGAGAGGAAGCGCCGACCGAAGCCCGCTATCGGCGCGGCTTTGCGGGATGCGCGGCATTGTCGCGCTCCTCGTTCGCCAGCTTGCGCCAGCGCTCGAAACGCTCGGCGCTCAGCGTGCCCTCGGCGATCGCCGCCCGGACGGCGCAGCCGGGTTCGACACCATGCGCGCAGTTCGAGAAGCGGCAGTCCTGCGCGGCGAGGATGAAGTCGTCGAACACCTCCGATATCCCGGCCGCCGCGTCGGCCAGTTGCAGTTCGCGCATGCCGGGGGTGTCGAGCAGCCAGCCGCCCTGGTCGAGCCGGTGCATTTCGCGCACCGTGGTCGTGTGGCGCCCGGTGCCGTCGGCGGCGCGGATCGCCTGGGTGGCGATGCTGTCGGACCCCCGCAGCGTGTTGACGAGCGTCGATTTGCCGACGCCCGAGGACCCGAGCAGCGCGACGGTTTCGCCCTTGCCGCACCAGGATGCGAGCCTGGCGACGCTGGCCGGGTCGCGGCCGTCGACGGTTTCGACGCGCAATCCCGGTTCGATCGCGCGCGCCGCCGCCGCGAAGGTTTCCGGGGTGTCGGTCAGGTCGGTCTTGGTGAGCACCACCACCGGGGCGACGCCGACCTCGCGCGCCAGCACGAGATAGCGTTCGAGCCGCGCGACGCTGAAATCCTGGTTGCACGAGGCGGTGATGAACAGCGTGTCGACATTGGCGGCGATCATCTGCTCCTTGCGCGGGTCGCCCGGCGCGCGCCGCTTGAACAGATTCTGCCGGCCAAGGACACGCACCGGGAGCATCGTGGCGCGATCGACGAGCAGCCAGTCGCCGACCGTCGGATGATCGTCCATTGGGCCGGCGCCGGGAATATAGGGCGAGACGAAACACCGGAACCCCGCGCCTGCGACGGCGATCTTGCCGCGGTGGACGGCCATGACCCGCACCGGCAGGCAATGCCCGGCCTCCTCGGGCGTGACCTGCTCGGCGAACCAAGGCCTCCAGCCGAGCGCTTCCAGCGTCTTTTCGGGCGGGGTGTCATCGGGCGATGTCATGCGGCTGAAGCCATATCCTTCCTGTTGGTCGATCGGGTGCGGGTCGCTGGCGCATCGCCGCAAAGCTGCGCCTATCGCGTTCGACGAGTCGTCCCAACAACAAAGGGCTGCTCCGTCCGGAGCAGCCCTTCCATTGTCTTGCCTGTCGCGGACAGCTTAGCCGAGCTGGACCCCCGCGGGGAAGGTCGCGCTCAATTCTGCCGCATGCGGCGTGTGACAATGAGACATTCGACCACCTCCTTTCGCTTGTTGACGATAGGATGAATGTAGGAGTCCCATCGCATTGTGCAAGCTGTTTGAGACCATCTTCCTTTGCCGGCTCATGCGGCGTCCCCGGCCTCATTACGCGGTGGGCGACCGAACCGCCGCCCAGTCCAGATCGAAGCGCGCCAGATATTTGCGCAGCCGGTCGGCGTCGTTGGTGCTGGTCCGCTGTTCCCGCGAAACCGCGAACAAGGTGCGTCCGGCGTCGGACAGCGATCGGGCGCCGCGGCAGGCTTCGACGACGAAGGCGAGCTGGACGCGGTCGAACGGATCGATTGCGGCGAGTTCTTCGCGGGTCAGGATCCGGGCGAGACTGTCGCCCTGCGGCGTTTCGGCGCTCCAGGTCGCGCCGAGCCGCGCGATTTCGAACCCCACCGCGTCGCGGTCGATCCGTCCGGTATCGCTGAGCGTCGCCATGCGAGTGACGCTGGCGGCGAGGTCGCGGAAATTGCCCTGCCATTTCGCCGCCGCGCTCTCGGCAAAGGTGAGATAGCGATCGCGCGCCTCCTTGTTGAAGGTGACGCGCGAGCCCTCGCGCTGCGCAAAGCGTTCGAGTTCATAGTCGAGATTGGGGGCGATATCCTCGCGCCGGTCGGCGAGGCCGGGCAGCGCGAAGGTCCAGAGGTTCAGCCGCGCGAACAGGTCGTCGCGAAAGCGGCCCGCCGCGACCTCGCCGACGAGGTCGCGGTTGGTGCCCGCGATCAGCTGGAAGTCGCTTTTCGCCTCGCTGTCGGCGCCGACGGGGAGGAAGCGCCCTTCCTCGATCGCGCGCAGGATCATCGCCTGTTCGTCGAGGCCGAGTTCGCCGATCTCGTCGAGGAAGAGCAGCCCCTTGTCGGCGCTCCTGAGCAGGCCGGGGCGATCCTGCGCGGCGCCGGTGAAGGCGCCCTTGCGGTGGCCGAACAGCGCCGACATCGCGCTGTCGCCCTTGAGCGTCGCGCAATTGACCTCGACGAACGGCCCGCTGACCTGATGGCGCAGCTTCTTGAGTTCGTAGATCTTGCGCGCGAGCTGGCTCTTGCCCGCGCCGGTCGGCCCCATCAGGAGGATCGGCGCGCGGCTGCGCACCGCGACCTGTTCGATCTCCTCGATCATCCGGTTGAAGGCGGGGTTGCGCGTTTCTATGCCGCTTTTCAGGAAACTCGTGCTCTCGGCGCTCGCCTCGGCGAAGCGCGTCGCGATCGAATCATAACGCGACAGGTCGAGGTCGATAACGTTCCATGTCCCGACCGGCTGCGGCGCGCCGCGCTGCGGCTGGGTCTGGAGCAGGCGGCCGGGCAGGTAGCGCGCCTCGCTGAGCAGGAAGAGGCAGATCTGCGCGACATGCGTGCCGGTGGTGATGTGGACGAGATAGTCGTGCGTGTCGGGATCGAAGGGAAAGTCGCGCGCGAAGTCGAGCAGCTTGCCGTAGACCTCCTCGAAATCCCAGGCGTCGTCGAAGTCGAGCACGTGCGGCACGACTTCGGTTTCGGGCGAGACGTCGCGGATGTCGTCCATGACGAACTCGGCGAGGCGGCGGTGGTAGCTGCCGTGGAGCAGGATGAAGCGGTCGACGCGCAGATCCTCCTGCATGCAGATGCTGACCGTCGGGCGCCACTTGTTCCAGCGCGAGGGGCCGAACTTGGCGGCGTCGAGGGTCGAGCCGAGGAATCCGATGACGGTGACGGGCTTCATGGATGAATTTATACAAATTTATAAGAGACGATACAAGATCATCGAACTTTCGATTGTGCGCTATGTTGGCCTTTGCTGCGCTCATTTTTTTCATTGTTTAAAATCATATAGTTGATCGAATATTTTTCGTCCGCCGCGCATTTGGCACGCCTCCTGCAATTCTGTTGGCGTCGGGTTCACGTCCCCGGCAGCAGCGGAGCAAGGGGCGGCCGGAATGGGCCGGCCGCCCCCAGGCTCCGACAAGATTTCGAAGGAGTTGGACGATGGCCAACAAGACCCTCTTTTCGGTGGCATTCTCCCGCTTCCTGCCGCGCACCGACGCGGTGAACGAGGCCGGCGGGGCCGCCTATGCCTATGGCCCCGAAGCCAAGCTCGCGCAGCTTGCCGCGACGGGCACGCTGTCGGACGGTTTCTATTCGGGCGCCGACGCGCAGCTCGCCGACGTCCTGTCGGCGGCGCGCGCGGTGTCGCCCGATTTCGTCGCCAAGGCCGCGGTCTATGCCCGCAAGTCGGGGGCGATGAAGGATATGCCGGCGCTGCTCGCCGCATACCTGACGGTCGCCGATCCGGACCTCGCGGTCCCGGTGTTCGGCCGCGTCATCGACAATGGCCGCATGCTGCGCAACTTCGTGCAGATCATGCGTTCGGGCCAGGTCGGCCGCCGTTCGCTCGGGTCGCGTCCGAAGCGGCTCGTCCGCGAATGGCTGGAAAAGGCTTCGATGCCGCAATTGATGGCGGCGGCGACGGGTAACGACCCGAGCCTCGCCGACATCGTCCGCATGGTCCACACGGCGCCGGCTTCGGCCGACCGCCGCGCCTTTTACGGCTGGCTGATCGGCAAGCCCTATGATGTCGCGGCGCTGCCGGCGGAGATCGCGGCGTTCGAGGCCTGGAAGCGCGACCCCAAGGGGGCGTTGCCGCCGGTGCCGTTCGAATGGCTGACCGCTTTTCCGCTGACTGCCGGTCAGTGGGCCGAGCTTGCGGGCCGCATGGGCTGGCAGGCGCTGCGCATGAACCTCAACACGCTGGCGCGCAACGGCGCGTTCGACGTGAAGGGGGCGACCGCCAAGGTCGCGGCGCGGCTGGCCGATGCCGATACGATCGCCCGGGTTCGCCCGGCGCCGTATCAGCTGATGGTCGCGATGGGCCAGGTCGGCGAGGCGGTTCCGCTGCGTGTCCAGGCGGCGCTCGAAGAGGCGCTCGAACTGTCGCTCGCGACGGTTCCGGTGCTGGCGGGCCATGTCGTGGTCTGTCCGGACGTCTCGGGCTCGATGAGCTCGGCGACGACGGGGTATCGCAAGGGGGCGACCTCGGTCGTCCGCTGCATCGACATCGCGGCGCTCGTCGCGGCGGCGGTGCTGCGTACCAACCGCCGGGCGCGGGTGATGCCGTTCGATGTCGACGTCGTCGGCATGGCGCTCGATCCCAAGGCGCGGGTCGCGGTCAACGCGGCACGGCTGGCGGCGATCGGCGGCGGCGGCACCAATGTGTCGGCCCCGCTTGCCCGGCTGAATGCCGAGCGGGCGAAGGTCGATACGGTGGTGATCGTGTCCGACAACGAAAGCTGGATCGACCCGACCCGGCGCGGCGCCACGGCGACGATGAACGAGTGGAACAAGCTGAAGGCCCGCAACCCGGGCGCGAAGCTGATCTGCATCGACATCCAGCCCTATGGCACCACGCAGGCGAAGGATCGCAAGGACATCATGAATGTCGGTGGCTTCACCGACGCGGTCTTCGAGGCAATGGCCCGCTTCGCTTCCGGCGAAACGCGCGACTGGGTCGAGATCGTCAACGAAACGGAGGTATGAAACAGGTCGTGGCGAATGCAGGCAGGACTACATTCCAAGGCGCTTGATCCATCGGGGATGCGTAGGGAGCAATCCTTGCGAGCGGGTTCGACTCCCGTCTGGCGAGAATGTCTTGCCGATCCTCGTCGCCACGACCCATCATGAACATCACGGCGAATGCCGGGAAGGACTACAGACTGTCGCGGGTTCGAATCCCGCCTGTCCGGTAACGGACAGTAGCTCAGCCAGGTAGAGCATCAGCCTTCGGGCGTGTCTTTTCCGATTCTCGTCGCCGTGACCCGCAACCTATTTCGGTAGGGAGATCGCAGCGAATGCCGGTGGGACTACATCGGCACCATGAAGGCCCGACGAGTAAAGCGCCCAGACCCGCAAGGCCTCTGGGAGATGCGGGTTCGAATCCCGCCTTGCCATGTAGCTTAAGGGCCGCGTCTCACCATCTCTCGTCGCTGCGAGATCCCTGTCGGCCGGCGGATGCCGGACGGGACTACACCTTCCAACGGTGCCCCATGCGGGGCAATGTCTCGTCCAATCCCTCGCCGTCGGCACCCACTTCACGCTGGCGAATGCCGGTGGGACTACATTCCAAGAGGGGCCAGTTGGCGGGGCTTTGCTCACGCGCTGGCTTGAATGTCTCACCAGATCCTCGTCGCCAGCACCTCGAACATGTCGGCGAATGCCGGCGGGACTACAGGGTCAGAGCGTCCACTCCAGGGTGGAAGGTCGGCGGTTCAAGTCCGCCCCCGGCTTGCCGGAGTAGCTCAGGAAAAATGTCTCGCCACGCCTCGTCGCCGGCACCATGAAGATGATGAAAGAAGGAGGTCAGCCATGACCCAGACGACTTATGAAGTGCTGAACGTCGAGGGCGGACGCCCGGTCAAGATGTGGACCCGCGGCGTGCCCGTCGAGGACATGGCGCGCGCGCAGCTTCGCAAGGCGGCGCAGATGCCGTTCGTGTTCAAGCATGTCGCGGCGATGCCCGACGTCCATGTCGGCATCGGCGCGACCGTTGGATCGGTGATCCCGACCAAGGGCGCGGTCATTCCGGCGGCGGTCGGGGTCGACATCGGCTGCGGCATGATGGCGGCGCGCACCACGCTGATGGCGCACGACCTGCCCGACACGCTCGAGGGCATCCGCAGCGCGATCGAGGCGGCGGTGCCGCACGGCCGGTCGGTCGGGCGCGGCAAGCGCGACACCGGTTCGTGGGGCGATCCGCCGGCGGCGATCGTCGACGCCTGGGCGACGCTCGCCGAGCGTTTCGGCCATATCGTCGCCAAGCATCCGCGGCTGAAGAACACCAACAACCTCACGCATATGGGGACGCTCGGGACGGGAAACCATTTCATCGAGCTGTGCCTCGATACCGAGGCGCGGGTGTGGGTGATGCTCCATTCGGGGTCGCGCGGCGTCGGCAATGCGATCGGCACCTACTTCATCGAACTGGCGAAGAAGGACATGCGCAAATGGTTCATCAACCTGCCCGACGAAGATCTGGCGTACTTCCCGGAAGGGACCGACCATTTCGACGATTATGTCGAGGCGGTGGGCTGGGCGCAGGACTTTGCGGCGCTGAACCGGCGGATGATGATGGCGAATGTGATCGCGGCGCTGCGGCGCCAGATCGCCAAGCCCTTCGAGGCCGAAGCCGAAGCGGTGAATTGCCATCACAATTATGTGACGCGCGAGAATCACTTCGGCGAGAATGTCCTCGTCACCAGAAAAGGTGCCGTGCGCGCGGCGAAAGGCACGATGGGGATCATCCCGGGTTCGATGGGCGCGAAATCGTTCATCGTGCGCGGGCTGGGCAACCCGGAGTCGTTCGATAGCTGCAGCCATGGCGCGGGCCGTGTCATGAGCCGCACCGCGGCGAAGAAGCTCGTCACCCTCGACGAGCATATCGCCGACACCGCGGGGGTCGAGTGCCGCAAGGACGAAGGCGTCATCGACGAGACGCCCAAGGCGTACAAGCCGATCGAGGCGGTGATGGCGGCGCAGGCCGACCTCGTCGAGATCGTCCATACGCTGAAGCAGGTGGTGTGCGTGAAGGGGTGATCCCCTTCACGCCGCCGTCCGGGGGGAGATTTCTCGTGAAGCAGATTTTGTGCTGTGCCGCTTGCGGCGCCACACTGACGCCTGCACTAACGGTCGTGTCGAGCAAGACGCCCGGCGTGATCCAGCCCGAGCACGAGGATGGCAAGCCTCTCACTCCGCGCGGGTCCGTCTTCAAAAGCTGGGAGCCGATTGAACGATCCTATGGCGATGAGCCGGCGCTATTAGAGTTTGCGCCGCAATATTGGTTGAACCCGGAAGATCTGGACGGGGAAGTCCGCAACACGCCCGATGTACGTCGTCTCAACGGCTGCTGCGGTCTTGATGGTTGCGATGGCCCCAATCAGGTTTGCCAGTGTGGCGCCGAAGTCGGCACCCTGCGCACCGATTGCTGGACCCCACTGGTGTTCATTCCCGATCCTGGAAGTATCAACTGGATAGAAGAACAATGAATGCCATCGGACCCGCCATCCGGCATGAAATCGAAACCCGCCTGTCCGCCGTCGAGGCGGAGGATGGCGTGCGCCTGTTGCTCGCGATCGAATCGGGGTCGCGCGCCTGGGGCTTTCCGTCGCCCGACAGTGATTATGACGTGCGCTTCCTCTATGTCCGGCCGCGCCGCGACTATCTGGCGCTCAGCCCGGTACGCGACGTGATCGAGCGGGAGATCGTCGACGAGATCGACCTCAACGGCTGGGACATCCGCAAGGCGCTGGGGCTGATGCTGCGCAACAATTCGGTCCTGTCCGAATGGATCGGATCGCCGATCGAGTATCGCGACCCCGACCCCTTCGTCGCGCGCATGGCGGAACTGAAAGATCGGCATTTCGATCCCAACGGCTTCGCGCTGCACTATGCGAAACTCGGGCGTACGGCGATCGCGCGCTGGCTGCAGGACGAGAGCGAGGTCGCGGTGAAGCGCTATTTCTATGCGCTGCGCCCGGCGCTGGCGATCCGCGTGCTGCGGCGCGATCCATCGCGCCGGCCGCCGATGCAGTTGCAGCAATTGATGGCCGAGGCCGACCTTCCCGCTTCGCTGGCGGGCGAGATCGAGCGGCTGGTGGCGATGAAGGCGGATACGCGCGAGGCGGGACCGATCGCGCGCTTGGCCGAGATCGACGCGCTGATCGCCGACGAACTGGGGCGTGCGGACGAGGTGCCGGCGCGCCCGACAAGCGAAGCCTTCGCGGCGGAGGCGAACGACCTGTTTCTGGAATTGGTAGACGAACAATGATCATCATCGACGGATCGGAAGGCGAAGGCGGGGGGCAGGTGCTGCGCTATGCGTGTGCGCTCGCGTTGCTCACGGGCACGCCCTTCACGATCGAGAATATTCGCGGCGGGCGCGAGAAGCCGGGGTTGATGCGCCAGCATGTGACCGCGATCGAGGCCGCGTGCGTGATCGGCGGCGCCGAATGCACCGGGCTGGCCGTGGGATCGAACAGCCTGTCCTTTCGTCCCGGCCGGGTGACGCCGGGCGACTATCATTTCGCGGTGGGCACCGCGGGCAGCACGGGGCTGGTCCTCCAGACGATCCTGGTGCCGCTGATGCTCGCCGATGCGCCGTCGCGCCTCGTGATCGAGGGCGGAACGCATGCGATGGCGGCGCCACCGTTCGAATTTCTCGAGCGCACGTTGCTGCCGGTCATCAACCGCATGGGGCCGACGGTGTCGGCGCGGCTGGTGCGGCACGGCTTTTTCCCGCGCGGCGGGGGGCGGATCGAGGTCGACATCGTGCCGGCGCCGCTGCGCCCGATCGCGTGCCTGGCGCGCGGCGACTTGCGCCGCGTCGGCGCGACCGCGATCCTGGCGGGCATTCCGTTCGACGTCGGCGATCGCGAACTCAAGACCGCGGCCAAGACGCTGGCCGACTGGCCGCAGGACGCTTTCGCCACCCGGCAGCTTCCCGCCGAGCAGGGGCCGGGGAATGCCCTGATCCTCGAGGCGGCGTTCGAGCATGTGACCGAAGTGATGTCGGCATTCGGAAAGATCGGGGTTCCGGCCGAGCGGCTTGCCAAGACCGCCGCGCGGCGGATGGGCGGCTATCTCGCCTGCGACGCCTTTGCGGGACCCTATCTGCAGGACCAGCTTCTGCTCCCGTTCGCGCTGGCGGGGGACGGCGTGTTTTCGACGGTGAAAGTGAGTCAGCACACGCTGACCGCGACGGCGCTCGTCGCGCGCTTTGTCGGACGCGGTTTCCGGTTCCGTTCGTGCGAGGACGGGGCGACGCTGGTCGAGGTGGTCAGCGCCTAGGATATGTCCGGCGCGACCAGCCGGTCTTCCGAACCGCGCGGTGTCGGCGCCGCGGCCTTCGTTCGCCGTGAAAATTGACTTTACCCGATCAGCGCGCGACTGGTCTTGCGACATGCCGACGAAACACTGGATCGCGATCATCGCGCTTGTGCTGTTGGCCTGGCTGTCGCCCACCCGGGCGGCGGCTGCGGCGGGGGCCATGCCGACGGTGGAGCTTCGCACCGGCGAAGAGGTGCCCGCGCTCGCGCGCTATGTTCGCTACAAGACCGGGGCCGCGCATCCCGCCACGATCGATGCGGCGAGCGTGCTCGCCGAACCGCTCGCGCGCGTCACCGGATCGACGATCCATTTCGGACCGCCCGGCCGCAAGACGCTGGTGATGGTCAAGGTCCGCAACGTCGGCGACCATCAGGGCAGCTGGATTTTCAGCACCGGACGCGGGTCGCTCACCTATTTCCGCCTGTACGAAATGTCGGGCGGCCGGCTCACGCTCCTCGTCGACGGATCGAATGCCGAGGCGGCGAGCCAAAATCTGCGAACCTATCAGGCGTTCAGCACCGAATTCGTGCTCGATCCGGGGCAGGAAAAGCTTCTCGTCATCAATTTCCTGTCGGAAAATTCGACCTATCTTCCGCTCAAGATCAGCAGCTACGGGACCTTCTTCGATGAGCGGCGCGCGAACGTCGCGATGGTTTCGGGCGTGGTGTCCGGTGTCGTCGCGCTGGTCCTGCTGAACTTCCTCTTCTTCTCGATCACCGGGCATCGCGAGTTCATCTGGCTCGCGGTCGCGCAGGGCTTTTTCGCGCTCAACACCGTGCATTCGGAAGGCTATATCACCATCTTCTTCCTCGCCGACCGCCCGCTGGCCGGGGTCGCGATCGAGGATCTCTTCAAATGCGGCTTCGCCGCCGCGATGGCCCAGTTCTGCCGCAGCTTTATCCGGACGCCGCAGCTTTTCCCGCGCCGCGACATCGCGCTGCGCATCCTGATCGGCGCGGCGCTGCTGATCATGGCGCTGCAGCCCGCGCTGGCGTACTACCCACCCGGGTTTCGCCAGTCGCTGCACGTCGGCGGCTGGCTGGTCGCGATTTCGGTCGCGCTGTTCCTCCCCTTCGTCGGCTTTGCCGCGATGCAGCAGCTCGGCCGCCAGCTCTGGCCGCTGTTCGTCGGCTGGGGCAGCCTCGCGGTCTTCATCATCTATGGCGCCGTCGCTTCGATGGGGCTCTTCGCCTGGCTGCCGATCAACTGGCATCTCGCCGGGCCGGTCGGGCTGTTCGAATCGATCATGGTCACGCTCGCGCTCGGCCTCAATCTCAAGAAGATCCAGAACGACAAGCTCGCCGCCGACCGCAACTATGCCAGCTCGCTGGCCGAGCGGGTCGAAATCAGCGAACGCGCGGCGCGGCTGGCCGAGGAAAAGGCCTTCGCGCTCGCGACGGTGAACAGCCAGAACGCCTTGCTGCACGCGTCGGGGCACGACAGCCGGCAGGTGATCCTGGCGCTCAACAGCGCGGTCGAGGTGCTGCGGCGCGGCGACGAGGCCGGGGTTCATCGCGAACTCACCGACATGCTCGAAAGTTCGGCGACCTATCTGGGCGAGATCGTCTCGACGACGATGTCGGGCGCCAACATCATCGGCAGCGACACGGGATTCCTCGCGCTCGGCGCCTTCGAGGCGCGGGCGCTGGTCGAACCGCTGCAGATGATGTTCAAGGCGCCCTTCGCCGACAAGGGGCTGTCGCTCGAAACGCGCGTCGTCGGCGACATCCAGCTGATCTCGGACAAGCCGCTGTTGATGCGTGCGCTCGCCAACCTCCTGGGCAACGCGTATCAATATACCGAGACGGGCGGCGCGCATGTCGTCGTCGAACGCCGCGATACGGCCGCGGTCATCGCCATCACCGACAGCGGCAGGGGAATGCCCGCCGCGATCGCCGCGGCGCTGAACGGCGATGGCGCCGCCCGGCTGCGCGCCGACGAGAGCATGCACGGCACCGGTTCGGGCTTTCGCGCGGCAAAGCGGCTGATCGGCGGCTTGGGCGGCTCGCTCGAAATCGTCGCCTCGTCGGAGGCCGGGACCGCGCTTCGCATCGTCCTGCCCTGCGCCTTCGCCGCGGTCAGCCCCTGTTCGACCGCGACGTTGCAGGCCGGGCTGCGCGATTGGCTCATCCTCGATTTCGACCAGCGCCAGGCCTTCGACGCCGGGCTGGCTGCCGCCGCGATGCCGCGCAACAGGATCGCCGCGCTGACCTATGACGACACGACGGTGACCCGCGGCCGCCTTGGCGACCTGGTCGGGCTGGCGATCATCAAGCCGCCGTGCCGCGAACTCCTCGCGCACCCGGCGTTCGGGGCGTCAGAGCAGGCCTAGTTCCAGCGCCCGCTCGACGATCTTGCGGTTGTTCGGCACGTCGAGCTTGCGCCGCACTTCGGCGATATGGAACGACACGGTCGGCTGCGCGATCGACAGGCGATAGGCGATTTCCTTGTTGCTCTCGCCCTGTCCCAGATAGTGGAGGATCGCCATCTGCCGCGACGACAGCGCGACCGGCGGCTGCTGATACTTGCCGAGCGCTTCGCGCATATGGTCCGATATGAAAATGTCGCCGGCGAGCGCCGCGTCGCACGCCGCGACGATCTGATCGGGCGGATCGGCCTTGCTCACCACCGCGCGCGCGCCGAGCTTCAGCGCATAATCGATCTCGCCCAGCAGGGTTTCGCCGGTCAGGACGATCACCGTCATGTCGCGCGACCCGACGATCTCGGCCAGCACGTTGACGCCGCGGACGTCGGGCAGGTTGAGGTCGAGGATGACGAGGTCGACGGGCTGCGACTGGACAAAGGCGTTGACCAGCGCGCCGCGATCGAGCGCGCCGACCACCGCATAACGTTCGTGCGCCGCAAACAGCAGTTTCAGCCCGCTTCGCGTGATGCCGTGATCGTCGACGATCAGGATTTGATGCTTGGCGGTCATTGCGGCGTCCATTCCAAAGCGCGTCGAACGCGCATGCCCCACGGCGGCGGCCGGCCGCAACCCGAATAATCTTCAGGGCGATGCCGCCGCCGGGCGGCCCTGCCAATCGGTCCGGCTTTGGTCCTTCCATCGACCGCTGCGCCCGGCGTTTGCGAGCCCATCGGGCGGCGCCGGCAGGTGCCGGCAATTTTTTCTGCGGTCGCCGTGTCCGGTTCGGCCGGCGTTTCCCGTCTTACCCCATGACAGCATGCGCGGCGGACCGATGCGGGTTCGCCAGCGGCTGACGCGGGGACATCTGCGCCGCACGAGCGAAGCCCCAGGTCGCGTTTTTCATCGCAGCCGCCTCCGCGCGGCGAGGACTAGGGGATTACCGATGCGCAAGACCACCAAGCTGCTTTTCACCGCCGCCCCCGCGGCGCTCGCTCTGTCGCTGGCGATGCCGGCGCATGCCGACCCGACGCCCGAGTGCAACAGCGGGTCCGCGCTCAATGCGACCGAATGCGGCATCAATGCGGAAGCCGATGGCGAGGATTCGACCGCTGTCGGTGCCAATACCGCGACCCGCCAGCAATCGACCTCGATCGGCAGCGGCGCGCTCTCGGGCTTCAACTCGGTCGCGACGGGCTATAATTCGCTGGCCTTCCTGAATGCCGTGGCGGTCGGCGCCGGCGCGGGAGCGGGCAACCAGGGCACCGCCATCGGCACCAACGCGCGCGCCACCGGCAATCTCAACGCCACCGCGGTGGGGACCGGCGCGCAGGCCGTGTCGGAAAATGCCACCGCGCTGGGCGGAATCGCATCGGCCGAGGGCGAGAATTCGACCGCGATCGGGTTCAACACCAAGACGCGCCAGCAATCGACATCGGTCGGCGCCAATGCGCTGTCGGGCTTCAACTCGGTCGCGACCGGATATGATTCGCTGGCCTTCCTGAACGCCGTGGCGGTCGGCAGCGGCGCGGGGGCGGGCAACCAGGGCACGGCCATCGGCACCAACGCGCGCGCGACGGGCAATCTCAACGCCACGGCTGTGGGGACCGGCGCGCAGGCGATCTCGGAAAATGCCACGTCGCTGGGCGCCATCGCGTCGGCGGAGGGCGAAAATGCCACCGCGATCGGGTTCAACACCAAAACCCGGCAGCAATCGACGTCGGTCGGCGCCAATGCGCTGTCGGGCTTCAACTCGGTGGCGACGGGCTATGATTCGCTCGCCTTCCTGAACGCGGTGGCGGTCGGCAGCGGCGCGGGGGCTGGCAATCAGGGCACCGCCCTCGGCACCAGCGCGCGCGCCACCGGCAATCTCAACGCGACCGCCATCGGGACGGGCGCACAGGCGACCGCCGAGGAATCGAGCGCGCTGGGCGCCTATTCGGTCGCCAGCGCCGACGACGCGACGGCGGTCGGCGTCTTTGCCAATGCGACCGGCGTCAACAGCGTTGCGCTCGGCCGCGGGTCGCTCGCCGACCGGACCGACAGCGTGTCGATCGGCACGGCGGGCGGCGAACGCCAGCTGACCAATCTTGCCGCCGGGACCGCCGCGACCGATGGGGTCAATGTGGCGCAGCTCGACGCTGCCATCGCGGGGGTCGTGGCGGGCGGCAACCCCTATGTCGGTGTGGGTGGCGGCGGATCGGCGGCGCAGGCGATGGGCGACGACAGCTTCGCCGCCGGCGGCGGCGCGCAGGCGCAGGCCGACGGGTCGACCGCGATCGGGTCGGGCGCGGTGGCCAAGGATGGCAAGGCGACCTCGATCGGTTTCGAGAATGTCGCCTCGGGCGACGGCGCGGTGGCGATCGGCGATCCGAACACGGCGACTGGCACCGGCGCGGTGGCGATCGGCGCGGACAATACGGCGACCGGCACCGCCGCTATCGCGCTCGGCAATCTGAGCAGCGCGACGGGCAATTCGGCGATCGCGATGGGTGACCAGGCAGCGGCTTCGTCGGACGGCAATGTCGCGATCGGCGGGCTGTCGCAGGCGACGGCGGCCGACACGATCGCGATCGGCCCCGACAGCCGCGCGACCGCCGCGCATGCCATCGCGATCGGCGCGTTCAGCCGCGCCGCCGCCATGGATGCGGCGGCCTTCGGCTGGGGCGCGCGCGCGACGGGGATCGGCGCGACCGCGACGGGTACTTTTGCCGAGGCGAGCGGCGAGCGCAGCACTGCGACCGGGCGCGACAGCATCGCCAGCGGCGTCGGATCGACGACGACGGGCAACCTCAGCCGCGCGACCGGGCTGAACAGCACCGCGACCGGCATCGGCGCGCAGGCGACGGCGGAGAGCAGCAGCGCCACGGGTTCGGGCGCGCTGGCCAGCGGAGCATTTTCGACCGCGACGGGCAGCTTTACCGAGGCTTCGGGAGGCCGCAGCACCGCCACCGGCGATTTTGCGCACGCGACGGCGCTGCAATCGACGGCGAGCGGTGCGGGCAGCCAGGCGACGATGATGGATGCCACCGCCACCGGCTTCGTCAGCGTCGCGTCGGGGGTCGGCGCGACCGCCACCGGCACCTTTGCGCAGGCGACCGCCGAGCGCGCCACCGCGACGGGCCGCGACAGCATCGCCAGCGGGATCGGGTCGACGACGACGGGCAATCTCAGCCGTGCGACCGGGCTCAACAGCACCGCGACCGGCGTCGGCGCGCAGGCCAATGGCGACAACAGCAGCGCCACCGGCGTCGGTTCGCTGGCCAGCGGCGTCTTTTCGACGGCAACGGGCAGCAACAGCGAAGCGGCGGGCGGACGCAGCACCGCCACCGGCGACTTCGCGCACGCGACCGGCCTGCAATCGACCGCAACCGGAGCCGGCAGCACGGCATCGGCGATGGACGCCACGGCAACCGGCTTCATCTCCCAAGCCAGCGCGGAGGGCGCGACCGCCACGGGCACCTTCGCCCGCGCCCAGGGGGTCCAAAGCACGGCACTGGGCCGCGACAGCCTGGCGAGCACCGATTTGTCGACCGCCTTGGGCAGCGATGCCCAGGCCACCGCGCTGAACAGCGTGGCGCTGGGCAGCTTCTCGGTCGCCGATCGCGCCAACACGGTGTCGCTGGGCTCGGCGGGGAACGAGCGCATCGTCGCCAATGTCGGCGCCGGGACCGCGGCGACCGATGCGGTCAACCTGGGCCAGCTCAACGCGGGCCTGGCGGGTGTGGCAGCCGGCGCCAATCCCTATGTCGCCTTCAACAGCAGCGGCGCCGCGGCGCAGGCGCTCAGCGACGGAGCGACGGCGATCGGTGCCGGCGCGATCGCCAAGGACGGCAAGGCGACCTCGGTCGGAACGGGCAATATCGCCTCGGGCGACGGCGCGGTGGCGATCGGCGATCCGAACACCGCGACCGGCACCGGCGCGGTCGCGATCGGTGCCGACAATACAGCGACGGGCACGGGCGCGATTGCGCTCGGCAACCTCAGCGTCGCCAATGGCGAGAGCGCGATCGCGCTGGGCGATCAGGCCGAGGCGTCGTCGACCGGCAACGTCGCGATCGGCGACGAAGCGAAAGCGACGCTGGGCGGCAGCGTCGCGCTCGGCGCCGGGGCCGAATCGACCGGCGGTTTCAGCACCGCGATCGGCCAGCTCAGTACCGCGAGCGGGCAATTCTCGACCGCGATCGGACGGCGCGCCGACGCGAGCGGGACGAACAGCGTCGCGATCGGCGATTTCGCGATCGCCTCGGCCGCCAACAGCTATGCGCTGGGCGGCGACGCCAAGGCGCAGGCGATCGGCAGCGTCGCGCTCGGTTCGGGCTCGATCGCCAATCGCGAGAATAGCGTCTCGGTCGGCACGACCGGGGCGGAGCGCGCGATCACCAATGTCGCGGCGGGCACCGCCGGGACCGACGCGGTCAATCTCGATCAGCTGAATGCGGCGCAGGCGACGGCCGATACCGCGCTCGCCAATGCCGCGACGGCGCAGGGGACGGCGGATACCGCCATTGCCAATGCCGCAGCGGCGCAGGCCGCGGCCGCCAGCGCGCAAACGACCGCCAATACAGCGGTGGCCGACGCGGCAGCCGCGCAAGGCACCGCCAATAGTGCGCTCGCCAATGCGGCGACGGCGCAGACGACGGCGGATGCTGCGCTGGCCGGCAATGCGGCCAACGCGGTTTCGGCGGCGGCGGCGCAGAGCACCGCCGATACCGCGCTCGCCAACGCCGCCACGGCACAGGGGTCGGCGGCTGCCGCACAGGGCACGGCCAACAGCGCTCTCGCCAATGCGGCGACCGCCCAATCGAGCGCGAACGCCGCGCAAGGCACCGCGAACACCGCGCTCGCCAATGCCGCCACCGCGCAAAATGCGGCGATCGCGGCGCAGGGAACCGCCAACACCGCGCTGGTCAATGCGGCGACCGCGCAGGGGACGGCGAACACCGCACGGCTCGAAGCGGCGGCGGCACAGGGTACGGCCGATACCGCGCGGCTCGAAGCCGCGGCGGCGCAGACCCGCGCCGACGCCGCCTTCGCCAACGCCGATGCGGCGCAGGCGACCGCCGATCAGGCGCTCGCGGCGGGGCAGGCGAATGGTGTCGCAGTGGCGACGGCGCAGGCGACCGCGGATACCGCGCGGACCGAGGCGGCGGCGGCGCAGGCGCAGGCCGACACGGCGCGCGCCAATGCCGCGACGGCGCAGGACCGCGCCGACGCCGCCTTCGCCAATGCCGGGGTAGCGCAGGCGACCGCCACCACCGCGCGCACCGAAGCGGCGGCGGCGCAGCTGACCGCGACGACGGCGCGATCGGAAGCCGCGGCAGCGCAGAGCACCGCGAACACCGCGCTCGCCAACGGTGCCTATTTCCGCGCCAACAGCACCGGACCGGGGCCGCAGGCAACGGGGGTCGACGCGATCGCGGTCGGACCGGGTTCGGTCGCCAGCGGCAACCAGTCGGTTGCGATGGGCGCCAATGCCCGCGCGATCAACGGCCAGGCGGTGGCGATCGGCGCGGGCAATGTCGCATCGGGCAATGGCGCTGTGGCGATCGGCGATCCGAACATCGCGACCGGGACCGGCGCGGTCGCGCTCGGCGCCAACAACAGCGCGATCGGCACCGGGGCGGTGGCGCTGGGCAATGCCAGCAGCGCGACCGGCGACGGGTCAGTGGCGATCGGCAATGGTGCGGTCGCGAGCCGTGCAGGGCAGGTCGCGCTCGGCAATTCGGCGAGCACCTATACGCTCTCGGGCGTCGGGTCGGCGGCGAGCAATGCGGCGCAGAGCGGCACGCTCAGGCTGCTGACCACCGATGCGGCGGGCAATCTCGGCACCTCGGCGCTCGACATCGCGACGCTCGGCGGGCTGCCGAACCGGGTCAACCTGCTCGAACAGCAGACGGCGGCGCTCGACCAGCGCACGCTGGTGCTCGAACGCCATGCGGTGCAGGCGAACGGCGGCATCGCGACCGCGATGGCGATGGGGGGCACGATGATCGTCCCCGACAGCGATGTGTCGGTCTCGTTCAACCTCGCGACCTATCGCGGCGAACAGGGCTTCTCGGGCGCCGCGGTGGTCCGGCTTGCCCCGCGCGTCTATGTCAGCGGCGGCATCGCCGGGTCGACGGTCAAGGGATCGACCGGCGGGCGGGTCGGGGTGGCGTTCGGCTTTTAGAAAATAATTAGGTTGCTAACTATTGTGGCCTGATGCCGCTTGTCCCATGGTCGCGCGCCGCATCGAACGATGCGGCGCGCGATGCGTTTGAGGGAGCGAACCTGTGCAGATCATCACCGACGACCGGGCTATCGACGGCGTGACACTCGCCACGCGCATCGACCGCGCCGCGGGAGCGCTCGCCGCGCGCGGGGTCGGGGCGGGCGATTGCGTCGCGATCCTGCTGCGCAACGACATCGCCTTCATCGAGGCGAGCCTCGCGTGCCGGCGGCTCGGGGCTTATTGCGTTCCGGTGAACTGGCATTTTTCGGCCGAGGAAATCCTGTATGTCGTCGCGGATTGCGGGGCGCGGCTGCTGGTCGCGCATGCCGACCTGCTCGCGCGTGTCGCCGATGCGCTGCCCTGCCCGGCGATCGTGGTGC
The DNA here is from genome assembly GCF_059421785.1 of Sphingopyxis sp. GW821-FHT02C12. Lineage (NCBI taxonomy): Bacteria > Pseudomonadati > Pseudomonadota > Alphaproteobacteria > Sphingomonadales > Sphingopyxidaceae > Sphingopyxis > Sphingopyxis sp. GW821-FHT02C12. The sequence continues at coordinate 638,713 of NZ_JBWKVQ010000001.1, read as the reverse complement.
CGGTGCCGCCGGCGATTGCCGCCGCCTATCGGCTGACCCCTCCCGCCGTGGTGGGCGCGGATTGGGACGCGGCGCTCGCGGCGGCCGAGCCCTGGACACTGGCGTCGCCGCCCGCCGCCGAATCCTTGATCTATACCTCGGGCACCAGCGGTCATCCCAAGGGCGTAAAGCGCCAGCCGCCGAAGCCCGAACAAGTCGCGGCGAGCGAGGCGATGCGGTCGCTGATTTATGGCATCGATCGGGGCGCGCGGGTAATGGTGCCCGCGCCGCTCTATCACACCGCGCCGAACCTGTTCGCGCACCGCGCCGCCGCGCTCGCCGATCTGCTGCTGTTACCGCCGCGCTTCGACCCGCTGCGCCTGCTCGCCGATATCGAAGCGCACCGGATCACCCATCTTTATGCGGTGCCCGCGATGTTCAGCCGGCTGCTCACGCTCAGCGAGGAACAGCGCGGCGCGCACGACCTGTCGTCGCTGCAATTCGTGCTGCACGCGGGCGGGCCGTGCGGGCCCGACGTCAAGGCGCGGATGATCGACTGGCTGGGCCCGGTGATCGAGGAATATTATGGATCGACCGAAGCGGGGCCGATCACCCATGTGGCGAGCGCCGAGTGGTCGGCGCATCCGGGGACGGTGGGCAAGGCGATCCCGGGAGTGGAAATCCGCATCGTCGACGATGCGGGCGAGCCGGTGCCGACGGGTGAGATCGGCGAGGTGCAGTCGCGCAACGCCGGCTATCCCGATTTCACCTATCTGGGGCGCGAGGCCGACCGCGCCGCGCTTGACCGCGGCGGCTATCTGGCGTCGGGCGATCTTGGTTATCTCGACGCCGACGGGCGGCTGTTCCTGTGTGACCGTAAGCGCGACCTGGTGATCTCGGGCGGGGTGAACATCTATCCCGCCGAGATCGAGGCGGCGCTGCAGACGGTCGAGGGGGTCGCCGACTGCGCGGTGTTCGGCATTCCCGACGAAATCAACGGCGAGGCGTTGCTCGCGGTGGTCGAGCCGGTAGCGGGCGCGGTGCTGACGGCGGAAGGCATCGGCGCGGTGCTGCGCAGCCGGATCGCGTCGTACAAGGTGCCCAAGCATATCGAGCTCACCGACGCGCTGCCGCGCGAGGAGACGGGGAAGATTCGCAAAAGGCTGTTGCGCGACCCCTATTGGGCCGCGGCGGGGCGGAGCATCTGAGCGCTTAGACGAGCTTAGGCAGGTCAGGCGGGGACGGTGCGCCGGAGCCAGGGAATGAGCAAGGCCTCGACCTCGGCGGCGCGTTCGGCCTGCGTCCAGTGGCCGCAACCCGCGAGCATATGCGCCTCGAGGTCGGGCACGACCTCGCGCATCAGCGGGACCGGGTCGGCGGTGCCGAGCACCAGCGCGGGATCGCTGCTGCCGCCGATGAACAAAGCGGGCCGGCGGATCACGGGGTCGAAACCACCCGCCCAGTCGAAGTCGCGGCCGTGGTTGCGGTAGCGGTTCAGCGCCCCCGCGAAGCCGGTGCGCGCGAAGGTCGCGGAGGCATGCGCGAAATATCCGGGGTCGAGCCATGCCGGGAGCGCGTCGGGGAAGCGTAGCCCGTCGAGCAGTTTGGCGCCGTGCGGCTTGTCGTTCGGCCAGTCGCCGGGCGCGGCGTCGCCCGAAATGCTGTGATAGAAGGCGTGGAGGAAACGCGCCGGATCGGCCTCGAGCTCGGCCTCGGCGACGCCGGGCTCCTGAAAATAGGCCTGGTAGAAAAAGCGGCCCTTGTCGGTGAAGCGGCGCTTGAACATCGCGTCGAACGGCGCGGCGGCGCGGCCGAGCCAGGGGATCGACAGCGCGGCGACCGCGCCGAAGCGGTCGGGGCGCGCCATGATGGCGTTCCAGACGATCGAGGCGCCCCAGTCGTGGCCGACGAGCGTCGCCGGCGCCTCGGGCGAGAAGGCATCGGCGACCGCGACGAGATCGGCGACGATCGCCTCCATGCGATAGGCATCGATCGCTTCGGGGCGGTCGCTGTCGCCATAGCCGCGGACGTCGATCGCGGCGGTGCGATAACCGGCGGCGGCGACCGCCGGGGCGAGCCGGTGCCACGACTGGCGCAGTTCGGGGAAGCCGTGGACGAAGAGGATGAGCGGTCCGGAACCCGCGACGTCGGCGGCGATGCGGACGCCGTCGGGGGCGGTGAAAAGCTGCGGTCTCTGATTCATCGTGTGGATCATTGCCCTAAAGGCTTCGTCATTGCGAGGAGCGAAGCGACGCGGCAATCCAGAGCGTGCGTAACCCGCTCTGGATTGCTTCGCTTCGCTCGCAATGACGATCCATTATCCGATTGGGTTCACCGCCAGGCGGTATCGCCCGGAAGGCCGAGGCGCAAGGCGGCCTGCCATGCGGGCGAGGACGGGTCCTTGCGCCGGTCGGCGAGCTTGCCCATCGCCTTGACCATGATCCGGTCGCGGGTGCCGAGGTCATGTTCGGGGCCGAGGGCTAGTCGTTCGCGTACCACGGGTGGGAGCAGCGACACCGCGGCGCGCGCCAGCGCCTTGTGCAGGAAGCGCGGAACCGACGGCGCGGCGCGGCCCGAACGGATGATGTCGAGGAATTCGCTGTTGATCGGATGCGGCTCGAAGCGCGGGAGCAGCTCGTTCATCATGGCAAGGAATTCGGCTTCGGACTTCGGCGTATAGGTCACGCCGTACAGCTCGGCGACGGGCTGGCCGTCGGCCCAGAAGCGCGCCTGCTCGGCAGCCGACAGCGGTCGGACGAAGCGGTGATAGGCGGTGAGGAAGCCATATTGGGCGGTGGCATAGACCCAGTTGAGCAATTCGGGATCGAGCGCGGTGTAAGCTTCGCCCTTCGGGGTTTCGCCCGACACCTTCGCGTGCATGCGGTTGACCCCGCCGATCACGCGGCGCGCGGCGCTGGCGGGGCCATAGACGCCGACCATCGCCGCCATGCCGGTGCGCTGCGAACGGCCGATCGGATCGACCTTGTAGATCGAATGGTCCCACACCCCCGAGCGGATGCGCGCGTCGGCGAATTCGAGCAGCACCGCCGCGACCCCGCCGACCGCCATCGCGACGGGGTTTTTGAAGATACGCCATTGCAGCGAATCGGGGGCGAGCAGCGCGGCCTCGCCCGCCGGTTTGGTGAAATCGATCGCCATGCCGGGCGCCATATTGGTCATGCGGTTCATGCTTATCCCCCGGTCGCGATTGACCCCGTCGGAAAAGTTGTTATCAGATGTGATAACTATATGCAACGGACGAGACGATGGACCTGAACTGGAGCGCCGACGAAGAGGCTTTCGCGGCCGAGATGCGCGCGCTGCTGGCACGCGCGCTGACCCCCGAACTGCGCGCCGGTGCCGAGGGCGCGACGAGCGTCTATCCCGACCATCATGTGTCGATGGACTGGCAGGCGCGGTTGCACGCCGAGGGGCTGGCGGCGCCGCACTGGCTGCCCGAACATGGCGGGCGCGACTGGAGTCCGGCGCAATTTTATCTCTACGCCCGCGAACGCGCGCGCGCCGGGGCGCCGTCGGTTTCGCCGATGGGCATCCACATGGTCGCGCATGTCATCGCGGCGTTCGGCACGGCGGAGCAGAAGGACTGGTTCCTGCCGCGCATCCTGACCGGCGAGGTGTTTTTCTGTCAGGGCTATTCGGAACCGGGGGCGGGGTCCGATCTCGCCTCGCTGCAGATGAGCGCGGTGGCGGATGGCGATGATTTCGTGCTCAACGGGTCCAAGATCTGGACGACGCATGCGGGCGAGGCGAACTGGATCTTCTGCCTCGTGCGCACGTCGAAGCACGAACGGCCGCAGCAGGGGATCACCTTCCTGCTCGTGCCGATGGACCAGCCGGGGGTGACGGTGCGCCCGCTGACCATGATCTCGGGCGAGCAGATCCAGGCCGAAGTGTTTTTCGACGACGCGCGCTCGGCGCGGGCGAATGTCATCGGCGAGGTCGATCGCGGTTGGAGCGTCGCCAAATATCTGCTCGAATTCGAACGCGGCGGATCGGCGCATGCCCCGGCACTGGCGATGCGCGTCGATGCGCTGGCGAAGCAGGCGCAGGGGACGATGGAGGGCGATGCGGTGTTCGCGCACAAGCTCGCCAAGGCGCGCATCCGGGTCGACATATTGGAGATGATCGAGCTCAAACTGCTGTCGGGGGCGGGGCAGGGCGAAAGCGTCGGCGTCATGGCGTCGATGCTCAAGATCCTGGCGACCGAGCTGGCGCAGCATATCACCGAACTCGCCTGCGAGGCGGCGGGACCGGCGGGGCTGGCGTTCCAGCCGCACGCGGGCATGCCGGGCGCCGCGGTGCCGGCGCATGTCGTGCCCGGGGACGGCCATGTGACGGGTGCGGCGTGGCAGGCGGTGGCGCCGCTGCGCTATTTCAACGAGCGCGCGGGATCGATCTATGCCGGGTCGAACGAGATCCAGCGGAATATTTTAGCGAAGGCGGTGCTGGGGCTGTGAGCCTTCGTCATTGCGAGGAGCCGAAGCGACGCGGCAATCCAGAGCCCGCGTAAACCGCTCTGGATTGCTTCGCTGCGCTCGCAATGACGAGGCTTATGAGGCTGCGGCCATCCCCGCCGCGTAGCGCGCGACATGCAGGTCGCTGGTCCCCAGCCTTTGCTCGATCGCGGTGGCGCGTTTGAAATAATGGCCGACGCGCAGTTCCTCGGTCATGCCCATCGCGCCGTGGAGTTGGACCGCTTCCTGCCCGATCTTGCGCAGCGCGTCGCCGATCGTCGCCTTGGCGGCGGCGGTCGCCTGCGCGTCGCCGGGCTTAAGCGCGGCGAGCATCGCGGCGGCGGAAATCGCCTCGCGCAGCATCAGCATGTCGACCATGCGGTGCTGGAGTGCCTGAAAGCTCGACAGCGTCGCGCCGAACTGCTTGCGCTGCTTGGCGTAAAGCAGGGTGTCGTCGAGCAGCACGCGCGCGAGTCCGGCCGCCTCGGCGGCGAGCGCGGCGATGGCGGCGTCGACGGCGGCCTGCAGCGCGGCTTCGCCATCCTGCTCGCGCCCGATTTCGGCGGCGCTGTCGACCCACAGTCCATCGAGATCGAGGTCGGCGGCGGGCATGTCGTCGATCGTCCAATAGGCATGGAGCCGGCCGGCAAGCGATGCGGCCGGCACGAGGAACAGGCGCAAATCATCCTCGGCGTCCCGGGCGGGCACGACGATATGGTCGGCCTCGGCCGCGAAGGCGACCGCGATCTTGCGCCCGGCCAGCGTCCAGCCGTCGTCGGCGGGGGTCGCCCGCGCCGCGATCGCGCCGATGTCGCCGCGCGTCGCGGGTTCCTCGATCGCGGTGACGATCAGCGCCTCGCCGCGCGCAATGGCGGCGGCGCGCGCACTCTCGCCGAGCGCGAGCAGCAATTGGGCGGTGAGAATGTGACAGTCGATATAGGGGGTGATCGCGAGCGCGGCGCCAAGTTCCTCGGCGACGATCATCGCCGCGACGCGCCCGCCGCCGAAGCCGCCGATGCTGTCGGGCAGCGCCGCCGCGCCGATGCCGATCGCCGCGTCGGCGGCGCGCCACAGAGCGAGCTGCGCGGTCGAATCGCGCATCGTGCGGCGCTTTTCGAACGGCAATTGCTGCGCCAGGAAGCGCGTGAGTGCGTCGCGGAGCAGGCGTTGGTCGTCGTCGGGTTCGAGATTCATGACCCGGCTATGCGCGTGCGACGCCTAATTATCAAGTCTGATAATTTTTGACGAGGCCGGCGAGCAATGTCTCGACCGTGTGTTCGCGATAGCGTGCATGGAGGTCGTCGTCGGCGTGCGGCTTGCCCTTGAACACGACCTGCAGCGTCAGGCGATTCGAATAGAGGCCGTCCGCGGCGCCGATCGTGTTGAAGTAGAAGAGCTTGGGATCGACGGGATTGAACTCGCCCGCCGCGATGCCCTCCTCGATCATCCGCGCCTGCGCGCCCGCGATCTTCGACAGAAGTTCGTCGCCGATGTGCCGCACCCGCTCGGGTTCGGCGTCGCGGACCATATATTGGATCAGGCGGTTGAGGTACGGGATGCGGTAATAGGTATCGAGAATGCCCTCGAGATGGATGCGCATCCGGGCCGTCGGGGTGACGGGCAGGCGGAACAAGGCGTCGAGCTGGCGGATCGCGCGGATCACGTCGCGGTCGAGCAGCGCCGCGAGCATGCCTTCCTTGTCGCCGAAATAATAGCGGATCATGCCGTGGTTGACCCCGGCGCGCGCCGCGATCTCGACGATACCGATATCGATCTTGTCCTGTTCGCGCATCAGCGCGCTCGCCGCGTCCAGCAGGGCGTCGCGGATCGAGCCGCGCGTGCGGCTTTCCGCCTTTTCACTTCGGGTGGCCATCATCGCTCCTTGCCGCCGACAGACCATCATTGTCCGCAAAATGCAATTGCCGGTTGCATAATCTATCACGATTGATAACTATCATCGCTGATAATAAGCTTCATCAGGGAGAGAGAAGATGGCGGGTGCGGTGCGTGCAATGGGTCTGGCCGGAGTGGCGTGGGCGGCGATGATGGCAAGCCAGCCGGTGCTGGCACAAAATGCGCCGTCGGCGGCGGAGACCGAGGCCGCCGACGACGGCGCGATCGTCGTGACCGCGCAGCGCCGCGCCGAAAGCATCAACGACGTCGGCCTCGCGATCCAGGCTTTTTCGGGCGATACGCTCGAAAATCTGCGCGTGACCTCGACCGAGGATCTGCAGGCGGTGGTGCCCAGCCTCAACGTCTCGCGCGGTTATCAGGGCATTCCGATCTATACGCTGCGCGGGATCGGCTTCAACACGATCAACCTGTCGGCGACCTCGACCGTCGGCACCTATCAGGACGAGGTCGCGCTCGCCTATCCGTTCATGAACAGCGGGCCGGTCTATGACCTCGAGCGTGTCGAAGTGCTCAAGGGTCCGCAGGGCACGCTCTATGGCCGCAACACCACCGGCGGGCTGGTCAATTTCATCACCGCCAAGCCGAAGTTCGGGGAGTTCTCGGGCGGGGTCGCGGTCGATCTCGGCAGCGAAAAGACGCTCAACAGCGAAGGCCATCTCAACATCCCGCTGGGGCAGGATATCGCGATCCGCGCCGCCTTTCGGACCGAGGACAGCTGGGACGGCTGGCAGCACAGCATTTCGCGCGACGAGAGCCTGGGCGAGGTGCACCGCTATGGCGGCCGGCTGACGCTGACCGCCGAGCCGGTCGAGGGGATGAAGATCGAACTTGGCGGCAATTTCTGGATCAACAAGTCGGACACGCTCGCGGGGCAGGCGGTGGGGTTCACCCCGAACACCGATCCCGCCAACGGCACGCTGTTCAGCCTGTTCAACGCGCCGGGACTGCCCGCCTATATCGCCGCCAACGGCCCCAAATGGGATTCGAACAGCGCCGACTGGGCACCGCTGTCGCAGCGCGGCCCCAATATCGGGCGCGGCACCGGGATCGACGGGCCGCTGCAGGAGGACAGCGATTTCCTGGGCTTGCGCGGCCTCATCCAGTTCGACCTGACGAGCGATTTGAGCTTCATCTCGCTGACCGGCTATAACAAGGTCAATCGCGACGCGACCTATGACTGGAGCGGCGCGCCCTATGAGATCCTGATCCAGCGGGCGCAGGGCAAGATCGAGAGCTTTTCGCAGGAATTGCGCTTCCAGGGATCGACCGGCCCCGCCGAGTGGGTCGTCGGCGGCTATTATGCCAAGGATGTCGTCAGCGACACCAACCAGACCCTGCTGGGGCAGAATGCCAATGTCGGTGCGATCCGGGCGCTGATCGTCCAGCTTGGCCTCTTGAACACCCCGTTCAACAGTCAGGGTTTTACCGCCGCCGATGTCGCGACCGCGTTCCGTACCTATCGCGACGTCGCCGATTTCGACACCGAGACCTTCAGCCTGTTCGCCAGCGCCGACTGGGAATTGTCGGACACGCTGAAACTGACCACCGGCGCGCGCTACACCGAGGACCGGCAGGAATATCAGGGCTGCTCGCGCGACCTCAACGGGTCGATGCTGCCCAACGTCAACCTGTTCAACCGCGCCTTCTTTTTCCAGGTCTACGGCGCCTTCACCGCGCCGATCACGGCGAACCAGTGCAACACCTATGACGTCGACACCGGCACCTTCGGCCTCGTCACCTCGAACCTCAAGGAAGACAATGTCGCCTGGCGCGCGGCGCTGACGTGGGAGCCGACGAACGACATACTCGCCTATGCTTCGGTCAGCCGCGGTTACAAATCGGGATCGACCCCGGTCAACGCCGCGAACATCGCGACGCAGAACCGCCCGGCGAAGCAGGAGGAACTGACCGCCTATGAAGTCGGCACCAAGCTGGCGCTCGCCGACCGCAAGGTGAACCTCAATGTCGCGGCCTTCTATTATGATTATCGCGACAAGCAGCTTGCGGTCTATTTCGCCGACCCGATTTACACGACGCTGCTCCGCCTCGACAATATCCCCAAGTCGCGCGCTTACGGGATCGACGGCGACGTCAGCATCCAGGCGACCGATGCGCTGAACGTGACGCTCGCGGGCACCTGGCTCAAGACCGAATTGCAGGGCTATGTCGGGATCAACGCCGCGGGCGCGCCGTTCGATTTCGACGGCTTCGCCTTCCCCTACAGCCCGAAATTCTCGGGCGCGGCGACGATCACCTATGACACGCCGGTGAACGACAAACTCGGGGTGCGGGCGATCCTCAACGGGCGCTACCAGTCGAAGACCGGCAGCACGATCGAGGATTTCGCGCCGCTCCAGATCAAGGGCTATGGCATCCTGAACGCCAGCCTCGCGCTCTATGAGCAGGATGGCCAGTGGGAGGTGTCGATCTGGGGCAAGAATATCACCGACACCTATTATTGGCAGTCGGCGGCGACCAATGCCAACACCGCGGTGCGTTTTCCGGGGCGCAGCCCGTCCTATGGGGTGAGCGCGAAGTTCAATTTCTGAGGACAGTAATCCTCCCCGCGGCTTCGCCGCAGGGAGGATCTCAGGCGACGCTCGCCAGCGTTTCGGTCGAGAAGCGCTGGCGATAGTCGTTCGGCGACAGGCCGGTGATCCGGTGGAAGAGTTTGCGGAAGGCTGCGGCGTCTTCGTAACCCACCGCCCAGGCGATCTGGTCGACGGTGCGGCGCGTGAACTCGAGCAGTTCGCGCGCCTTGCCGACGCGCAGGTGCTGCGAATATTCGATCGGGGTCATGCCCGTCGCGGCCTTGAATCGGCGCTGGAAGGTGCGTTCCTCCAGCCCCGCTTCGGCGGCGAGTTCGGCGACCCCCGCCATGCGGCCCTCCTTCGCCTGGAGCCAATGCTGCGCTTTCAATATCGCTTCGTCGCCGTGGGTGAGGCGCGGGGCGAAGCTCGCGTAATTCTTCTGCGCGCGCCCGCCGGGGTCGATCAGGAAGAAGCGCGCGGTCTCCATCATCACCGTCGGGCCGAGCAGGCGCTCGACGACGCGCAGCCCGAGGTCGGTCCACGCCATCAGCCCGCCCGCGGTGATGATGTCGCCGTCGTCGATCACCATGCGATCCGATTCCAGACGCACGTCGGGGAAGCGGGCGCGGAACTCGTCGGCGAAGAACCAGTGCGTCGTGGCAGGCCGCCCGGCGAGCAGCCCGGTCGCGGCGAGCGCGAAGGCGCCGCCGCAGGTCGAAGCGAGCGTCGTGCCCTGCGCGTGGCGATCGAGCAGCCAGCGGGCGTAGGGAACCGCCTCTTCGGCTTCGAGCAATTTGTGGAGGCTGCCCGGCGCGATCAATATCGTCGGTGCGTTGCGCGCGGGTTCGTCTGGATGGCTGTCGAAGCAGCGGGCGAAGCCTCCGCCGTCCCGGAGGCGCCAGTGGCTGACGCGGATGGGCGCGCGGTCATGCTCGGCGGCGAAGCGGCCGGCGACGTGGAAGAGGTCGGTGATGCCGCTGACCATGCCCATCTGGCAGTCGGGGTAGAGCATCAGGCCGACTTCCGGCAATTTTGGGGGGAGATTCTGCGGATGTTGGCGAAGGTGCCGCATGACGTGACTCCGGTTTGTCGTATTCGGACCGCATAATGTCGTTTCCGCCAATCCCGTGCAAGGGGGAAGGCGCGTAGATGGGTGGCACAGGGACGGAGGGTTCCGCCCCACCCAAGTGAAAGGAACCACGACATGACCACGATCACCACAAAGGACGGCACCCACATCTTCTACAAGGACTGGGGTCCGCGCGATGGGCAGCCGATCATCTTCTCGCACGGCTGGCCGCTGAGTGCCGACGCCTGGGACGCGCAGATGGTCTTCTTCGCGAACCATGGCTTTCGCACCATCGCCCACGACCGCCGCAGCCATGGCCGCTCGGACCAGGTCTGGGAGAACAATACCATGGACCAATATGCCGACGACCTCGGCGAGCTGATCGAACAGCTGGACCTCCACGACGTGATCCTCGTCGGCCACTCGACCGGCGGCGGCGAAGTCACCCGCTATATCGGCCGCCATGGCACGGATCGGGTCGCCAAGGTCGCGTTGATCGGCGCCGTCCCGCCGCTGATGCTCAAGACCGAAGCCAATCCGGGCGGGCTGCCGCTCGAGGTGTTCGACGGCATCCGCAAGGGCACCTTCGACAACCGCCCGCAATTCTTCAAGGACCTGACTTTGCCCTTCTACGGCTATAACCGCGAGGGCGCCGTGGTCAGCGAAGCGGTGCGCGACGATTTCGTGCGGCAGGGCCTGAACGGCGGCCTGAAAGGCCTGCTCGACAGCATCCGCGCCTTTTCGGAGAGCGACTTCCACGAGGATCTGAAGCGCTTCGACAAGCCGACGCTCGTCCTCCACGGCGACGACGACCAGATCGTGCCGATCGGCGCCGCGGCGCTGTCGACCGTCCAGATCGTCAAGCACGCGGTGCTCAAGGTGTATGAAGGCGCCGACCACGGCCTGACGCTCACCCACCAGGACCGGTTCAACGCCGACCTGCTCGATTTCATCAACAGCTGATACGCAGCGGGGCGCGGGATTGGACCCGCGCCCCGCCTGTTCGAAGGAGATGTGCCATGATCCTCGGTCTCACCCTATCGCAGTTCACGCTGGTCCATGTCGCGATCAGCGTCGTCGGCATCCTCACCGGGCTGGTCGCGATCCCCGCCTTCGCGCGCGGACGCATCTTGCCCCGCACCACCGGCGTCTTCCTGTGGACGACGCTGCTCACCAGCCTGACGGGGTTCCTGTTCCCGATCGCGAGCTTCACCCCCGCGCTCGGGGTCGGCATCCTCTCGACGCTGATCCTCGTCGCAAGCTTCCGGGCCTGGTACGGCCGCAAGCTCGCGGGGGCCGCGCGGACCATCTATGCGGTGACCGCGACGATCGCGCTGTGGCTCAACCTGTTCGTGCTGGTCGTGCAGAGCTTCCTGAAAGTACCCGCACTCAACGCGCTGGCGCCGAACGGCAACGAACCGCCGTTCCTGATCGCGCAGGCGGTGCTGCTGCTCGCGGTGCTGGTGCTGGGGTATAAGGCGGTGCGAGTGACGCGGGTCGTCGCGACTGCCGCCTGACCGGTTCGTCATTGCGAGCGCAGCGAAGCAATCCAGGGCGGTTTACGACGCTCTGGATTGCTTCGCTGCGCTCGCAATGACGTTGTTGATGGCCGATAGGCCGACCAAGCGGCGGCCCGTAGCCGAGGGAGCCAAAGCTCAGCTACGGGCCGCGACAGTATCTCTACTGCTTTGGTAGAGTGACAGCGGCCGACGATTCTGGCTAGATGCGAGTCGTTCGAAACGGCGCGGCAAACGCTCCGTTCGTCGCCAGATTTGTCGAGTCAGTTCAAGCCCATGACCAAGACCGGCCTCATCATCCGCCATGTCCCGCATGAGGGAATCGCGGGGTTTCGCGACCCGATCGAGGCCGCGGGCTATGCGCTCGACCGGATCGACGTCGGCGATCCCGGTTTCGGACGGCTCGACCTCAACGAACCCGACCTGCTGATCATGATGGGCGGGCCGATGGGGGTCTATGAGCGGGCCGAGCATCCATGGATCGCGTGCCAGCTGCGGCGGCTCGCGCGGCGGCTGGAGGCGGGGCGGCCGACGCTTGGTGTCTGTTTCGGGGCGCAGATGATCGCGGCGGCAATGGGCGCGCCGGTCTATCCGGGGCCGGCGAAAGAGGTGGGCTTCGATGCGCTCACCATCCTCGACGCTGAATCCCCGCTCGGCCAGCTGGCCGAGGTGCCGGTGCTGCACTGGCACGGCGACACCTTCGACCTGCCCGAGGGTGTCGAATTGCTGGCATCGAGCGCGGCCTATCCGCACCAGGCGTTCCGGCGCGGACCGAACATCCTGGCGCTGCAGTTCCACGCCGAAATGGGGCTCGACCCGCGCTTCGAGCATTGGGTCGAGCAATGGCCCGAGGCGCTGGCCGAGGTCGGCAGTTCGGCGGAGTCGATGCGGACCGAGCATGCGCGCTGCGGGCCGGGGGCGGTGGCGGCGGGGCGGCGGATGGTGACGCAGTGGCTGAGCGAACTGGCGGGGTAGGGGTGAGGAACTGTCATTCCTCAGTCATCAATTTTTACGCGGACGCAGGCACGAAAAGTACCGGTCTCACCTTCTTCGCGATGCCAAACCTCAACCACATCGTAGTAGTTGAAATATCCGCCCATATCCTTTGAAATGGTTTCGCCAAGGCGAGGCAGGAACATGAAATCGCCTTCAAAGAGAGGGGTCAATTCGTCCTTCTCGTAAACTTCCACATTGGGCATCGCATTCTCCGCATGCGATTTTGAACCAAACGCAAAATGTCCGCAACCGGTCGTTAGCCGTCATTCGTCATCCCGGGCTTGACCCGGGACCCGCCTTCCTTCTTTCGCTGCCGGTTCAAAGACAAGGCAGGCCCCGGGTCAAGCCCGGGGAAACGGGGAGGGATGTCTGTCCTCGCCCATTAGCGGCTATCTTATCCGCCTTGGTAGCGAATGGCCGAATAGGGTAGGAAGCGGATAACAACAATCCAATTGGCCGAGGCGCTTGGAGAACATTTATTATGGACGGGTGGGCTGCAAGGAAGATATTCGACGCCTTTCTAATTGATATGGAAAAGCGCGTCGGTTTACCTCTGGCTGTATTTGAGGATGCGATAGAACAAATCCCGGGTGGATGGGCTTTTCGTTATCAAGGCAGGGAATGGGTGAAGTCACAAGACATGTCTGACTTGTCAGGCTTTCTTGTCGGCCATGGCCCGGTAGTTGTTCTCGACAACGGTGTGGTTTTACAAGGGGGTTCGCTAGATCGCGATCCCAGCGATATCATTCGCCGACACTTCGCGAGTTTAGACTGAAGGCAATCGGTCGTTGGCCGCCATTCGTCATCCCGGGCTTGACCCGGGACCCGCTTTCCTTGGCGCCAGCGGTAAGGGCTCGAACCCGAAATCCTCGGCGAGGTCGCGCCAGCTCGGGTTCATTGCGTTGATCAGATCATATTTCCACGGCCGCACCCACCGCTTGATCCGCTTCTCGCGCAGGATCGCACTGTCCATGGTCTCATGGCGTTCGAACCAGACGAGCCGCTTGATCCCATATTCCTTCGTGTAGCCATCAAAGGTCTCGGTGCGATGCTGATGGATGCGCTGGACGAGATTGGAGGTGACGCCGGTGTAGAGGGTGCCGTGCGACGACCGCGCGAGGATATAGACGCAGGGATAGCGTTCCATCGTCGCATCGAAAGGCAAGGCAGGCCCCGGGTCAAGCCCGGGGTGACGTTGGATTGATCCGTTCCCGTACGCGTCGTGTTCAACGCGCCCCGCCGCCATCGTTTACGCCGCCTTTACCAGTCCTGGTGCATCACCTTTACCTATATTTGGCAGTGGGGATGAATGATGGACAGCATGCGCGGACTGCTTTCGGGCAGCCACGGCCAGGATGACGGGGCGATCGATTCGCCACCCTCCGTCGGGGTCGACGAACGGCGGATGCAGGTGCGCGCCTATAATTATTGGGCGTCGCTGCTCGCCGACCGCGCTTATCCGTCGGTCGAGGACCTCGATCTCGACAATATCGACGATTTCGGTCCCTATGCGGTGCTGCTCGATTTTACCGCCGGGGTCGACAATCCGGGGCTGTCGTTCCTTGGCGACAAGCTGCGCGCCGAGTCGCAGATCGACGAGGATGTGCAATATATCAAGGAGGTCCCCGGCCGCTCTTTGCTGTCGCGGCTGACCGACCATTATCTGCAGATCATCGCCAACCGCGCGCCGATCGGTTTCGAGGCCGAGTTCGTCAACGATCGCGGCACGACGATCATGTACCGCGGCATATTGCTGCCCTTTTCGTCCGACGACGACACGATCGATTTCATCATGGGCGTGATCAACTGGAAAGAGGCGGCCCCCGCCGACCAGGAAGAGGAATTGCAGCTGTCGGTCGAACAGGCGCTGCGCAGTGCGCCGCCGCTGACCGCCCCGGTGCCGGTGTGGGCCGATGGCCCCGACAGCGAACATATCGACGACGAGCCCGCGCCGGGCTTCGGCGCGCTCCGCGAGGCCGAGGCGGCGCTGCCGGCGGTCGAGGAGCCTGCCGTGGTCGCGGATGCACTGGATGACGACGCGGGGCTCGCCGACTGGCTGGCGCTGGCGCGCGCGACCGCCGAAAAGGCGCTCGCCGCCGACAGCCGCAGCCGCAGCGCTTTGTATCAGGCGGTCGGACAGGCGTGGGATTTTGCGCTCGCCGCCGAGGCCGAGCCGCAAGAGTTCGCCGAACTGCTCGACGATGCCGGGCTGAAGGCGCAGGACCGCGCGCCGATGACGCCGCTGGTCAAGCTGGTGTTCGGGGCGACTTACGACAAGACGCGGATCGCGGAATATGCGTGCGTGCTGGGCCATGCGCGCGAAGAGGGCGTCGGGCGCGGCGAACTCGCTGCCTATCTCGACCATTATCCGGGCGGGCTGAAAGGGCTGGTCAGGGACGAGCGTGCGAAGCGCAAGCCGGCGGGGGTTGCCGAAGCGAAGCCCGACGTCGCGCTCGACACGCTGCGCAGCGCGCATCCGGCGGTGATCCTGGAACATGATGCCGGCGACGCCGAATTCGTCGTGCTGATCGCGCGCGCGATGCCGGGAGGGCACATCGGGATCGTCGCCAAGGCGGCCGACGACGAGGCGGTGCTGGCGAAGCTGGCGCGCAAGGCGGTGGTGATCACGCCGTGACTCCAATTCCTCCCTGTGTCCGAAGGGCATGGGGAGGTGGCAGCCCGCAGGGCTGACGGAGGGGCGATGACGCCGAGGTCGCTGGCCCCTCCACCATTCGCTTCGCGAACGGTCCCCCTCCCCATGCCCTTCGGGCACAGGGAGGATCTTTTGGTCCGCGCAACAGACAATCCGAAAATTGAAATATATTTGCGCGGAGCCGTCGCGGGGGGTTGAGCCGCGCGTCACTCGGGCGCATATGGGGACGCAGCGAACGGGCCAGCCACCCCCCGGCACAGGCCCGCCTCAGTCGGGATGCTGTAACCTATGCCCCAGAATATTGCCGAAACCGCCGAAGCCGAGCACGAGGCCGCGGCGGCCGCTCCTGTTCCTGCGAAGATCGCCAAGGCCTATCAGGCCGCGCTGCACGGCAGCGCGCTGCCCGGCGAGGGCGACGACCTCGACTCCGCGGCGCTGAAGGCGGCGGGCGAATTCGCCGCGCGCGCCTCGCTCGACCGCGCGCCGGGTGTCCCGTCGCTGCTGCTCGAACCGATGGTCGCCGACGGCACCGACCGGCGGATGCGGCTCGCGGTGGTCAACGACGACATGCCCTTCCTCGTCGATTCGGTGTCGCAGATCGTCGGCGCGCAAGGGCTGGTGATCCACCGCATCCTGCATCCGGTGGTCGCCGCGACACGCGACGCCAAGGGCGGGCTGACCGGTGCCGATAGCGCGACCCCGGGCTGCGCGAACCGCGAATCGGTGATCTATATGGAACTGGAGCGCGGCGACGCCCGCGCCCGCCGCCGCCTGCTCGACGGCCTCGAAGCCGCGCTGGCCGATGTCCGCGCCGCGGTCGCCGACTGGAAGGCGATGCGCGCCGCGATGCTCGCCGACGCCGCGATGCGCGCCGACGGCGAGGCCGCCGAACTGCTGCGCTGGTTCGAGGGCGGGGCGATGACCCAGCTCGGCCATGAATGGCGCACCCGCGACGGCGCGGTCGAACAGCCGCTGGGGGTCAGCGCGAGCGGCACCAGCCAGCTGCTGTCGCCGACCGCGCTCGAAGCCGCCTTCGCCTGGTTCGATGCCGGCGGCGCGTCGCCGCTGCTGATCAAGTCGAACCGCCTGTCGGCGGTCCACCGCCGGGTGCTGCTCGACCTGGTGATCGTGCCCGAGATGAAGGGCAAGACGGTCGAAAAATTGTCGATCCACGCCGGGTTGTGGACGAGCGCGGCGCTGTCGGCGCGGCCCGACAAGGTGCCGGTGCTGCGCGCGCAGCTCGACGCGCTGATGGCGAAATTCGGTTTCGACCCGACCGGCCACGCCGGCAAGGCGCTGGCGCATGCGCTGACCGCGCTGCCGCACGACCTGCTGATCGCGTTCGACGCCCAGTCGCTCGAAGACCTGGTCCTGACCTCGATGTCGATCACCGACCGGCCGCGGCCGAAGCTGGTGATGGTGCGCAGCGCGCTGGGGCGGCATCTGTTCGTCTTTGTCTGGCTGCCGCGCGACGAGGTGTCGACCGGGCGCCGGCTGGCGGTCGAATCGCTGCTGGTGCGCGAGGCCAAGGCGGGCGTCATCGGCTGGACGATGGTGCTCGAGGATGGCGGCGCGGCGCTGCTGCGCTACACGCTCGACCTGCGCAGCGGCGGGGTGGTGCCCGATGCCGCGGCGCTCAACGCCCAGCTCGAACAGATGGTGCGCGGCTGGCAACCCGAGGTCGAGGCGGCGCTCGCCAAGCGCGGCGACCCCGGCCGCGCGGCGGCGCTGGCGTCGCGCTTCGCGCCGCTGTTCCCGCCCAATTATCGCAACCTCTATGATCCCGAGGAAGCGTCGCGCGACATCCTGCGGCTGCGCGACCTCGACGCCGAGAATCCGCGCAGCGTGCGGCTGGCGCGCAAGAGCCTCGACGGCGACGACAAGCTGCGGCTGAAAGTCTATAGCGCGGTCGGTCCGCTGGCGCTGTCCGACGTCGTGCCGGCGCTCGAACATTTCGGCTTCGAGGTGCTCGAGGAGATTCCGACGACGCTCGGCGCGAGCCGGATTCCCGGCACCGAGCGCGACGACGAGATCCCCGTCGTGATCCATGATTTCACGCTGAAGCTGCCGGCGTCGGTCGACGAGCTGGCGCTGATTGCGCATACCGAGGTGATCGAAAAGGCGATCGCGGCGGTGCTGGACGGTAATGCGGAAAATGACGCGTTCAACGAGCTGGTGCTGGTGACGCAGACCGATCCGCAGGCGATCATATGGCTGCGCGCCTGGTTCCGCTACATGCGCCAGGGCGGGTCGAGTTACGGCATGGACACGGTGGTCGCGGCGCTGCGCCACGCCCCCGACCTGACCGGGGCGCTGGTCGAGCGCTTCTGCGCGCTCCACGATCCGGCGAAGCGCGACGATGCGCGCGCCGACTATCTCGACAAGGAAATCCAGGCCGGCTTCGCCGCGATCAAGTCGATCGACGACGACCGCATCCTGCGCCTGTTCCATGCGGTGATCGGCGCGACGCTGCGCACCAACGCCTTTGCGCCCGCAGCGGCCGAGGCGCTGGCGTTCAAGATCGATTCGAGCCTCGTCCCCGGGCTGCCCAAGCCGCTGCCCTGGCGCGAGGTGTGGGTGTATAGCCCGCGCGTCGAGGGCACCCATCTGCGCGCCGGCCCGGTGGCGCGCGGCGGGCTGCGCTGGTCCGACCGCCGCGACGACTTCCGCACCGAAATCCTCGGGCTGATGAAAGCGCAGCGCGTCAAGAACGCCGTCATCGTGCCGACCGGCGCGAAGGGCGGCTTTTATCCCAAGGCGCTGCCCGACGCGGCGCTCGACCGCGATGCCTGGTTCGCCGAGGGGACCGAATGCTACCGCATCTTCATCCGCTCGCTGCTGTCGATCACCGACAATCTGGTGGCGGGCAAGGTGATCCACCCGGACGGTGTCGTCATCCACGACGGCGAGGACCCCTATTTCGTCGTCGCCGCGGACAAGGGCACCGCGACCTTCTCCGACGTCGCCAACGGGCTGGCGATGGAGCGCGACTTCTGGCTCGGCGATGCGTTCGCGAGCGGCGGGTCGAAGGGCTATGACCACAAGGCGATGGGGATCACCGCCAAGGGCGCGTGGGTTTCGGTCCAGCGCCACTTCGCTGAAATGGGCGTCGACGTGCAGACCGACAGCATCAAAGTCGTCGGCTGCGGCGACATGTCGGGCGACGTGTTCGGCAACGGCATGCTGCTGTCGAAGGCGATCCAGCTCGTCGCGGCGTTCGACCACCGCCATATCTTCCTCGACCCCGATCCCGATCCGGCGAAGAGCTGGAAGGAGCGCGCGCGGATGTTCCAGCTCCCCCGGTCGAGCTGGGAAGATTATGACAAGAAGCTGATCAGCCATGGCGGCGGAGTCTACCCGCGCAGCCAGAAGATCATCGATGTCTCGCCGGAAGTTGGTTATGCGCTTGGTATCGAGCCGGGTCCGATCGAACCGGGCGCTTTGATCTCGGCGATCCTCAAGGCGCCGGCCGACCTGCTCTGGTTCGGCGGCATCGGCACCTATGTGAAGGCGGCGGCGCAGAACAACGCCGAGGTCGGCGATCCCGCCAACGACGCGCTGCGCGTAGATGGCGAGGATTTGCGCGTCAAGGCGGTCGGCGAGGGCGCGAACCTGGGCGTCACCCAGGCGGCGCGCATCGCCTTTTCGGGCCGCGGCGGGCGGATCAACACCGACTTCATCGACAACAGCGCGGGCGTCGACTGCTCGGATAACGAGGTCAATATCAAGATCGCGCTGAACCGCGAGATGGCCGAAGGGCGGCTGGCGCAGGACGACCGCGACGCGTTGCTGGTGCGGATGACCGACAATGTCTCGGCGCTGGTGCTTGAGGACAACCGCCTGCAGGCGCTGGCGCTGTCGATCGCCGAAAAGGGCGGGTCGGCGGCGGTGCCGTCGCTGGTGCGGATCATGGAGACGTTCGAGGCATCGGGCCGGCTCGACCGCAAGGTCGAGGGGCTGGCGGCGAACGACGAGCTGCTGCGCCGCGCCGCCGAAGGGCGCGGGCTGACGCGGCCCGAACTCGCGGTGCTGCTGTCGACGTCGAAGCTGGCGCTGCAGGACGCGATCGAGAACAGCGACCTGCCCGACGATCCGGCGCTCGGCAGCGACCTTGCGGCGGCCTTCCCCGAGGAAATGCAGCGCGATTTCGCCGGTGCGATCGCCGATCACCAGCTGCGCCGCGAGATCATCGCGACCAAGCTGGCGAACCGCATCATCAACCGCATGGGCGTCGTCCATCCGTTCGAACTGGTCGAGGAGGAAGGCTGCTCGCTCGGCGACGTCGCCGCCGCCTTCGTCGCGGTCGAGCGCCTGCTCGACATGCACGACCTGTGGGCTTCGCTCGACAGCGCGAAGATCGACGAGGCGATCCGCCTGTCGCTGTTCACCCAGGCTGCCTCGGCGATGGCGTCGCAAATGGCCGATCTGCTGCGGGTGTCGGCGAACAACGCGCAGCCGGGGCCGACGGTCGCGCGGCTCGAACCTGGGGTCGACCGCCTGATGGCGCGCGTCGACGGGCTGCTCAGCCCGTCGGTCCGGCGCCAGTGGGACATGCTGAGCCAGCAATTGCTCGACGCGGGCGCCCCCGAGGCGCTGGCCTCGTCGGTGGTGCGACTGTTCAAGACCGACGGCGCGATCGGCATCGTCGACCTCGCCGCGCGGCGCGGCGACGACGAGGTCGCGGTGACCCACGCCTTCACCCATTTGGGCGAGGCGCTGGGGCTCGACTGGGCACAGACGCTGGCGGCGCATATGAGCCCCGCCGATCCGTGGGAGCGCTTGCTGGTCAACAGCCTCGCGCGCGATTTCCAGCAGATGCGGCTGAGCTTCCTCGCGGGACTGCCCGCGGGTGATCTCGATGCCGCGGTCACCGGCTGGCTGGCCGAGCAGGCGCCGCGCGTCGCGCAGTTCCGTGCCACGGTCGACCGCGCGCGGACGATCCCGAACCCCAATGGCGCGATGCTGTCGCATATCGCCGGGCAGGCGCGCGGGCTGCTGGGGCGGTAAAGGTCGCGTCCCATCACCTCGTCATTGCGAGCGGAGCGAAGCAATCCAGGGCGGTTTACGCCTACTCTGGATTGCCGCGTCGCTTCGCTCCTCGCAATGACGGGTTTTGACAAGGTAAAGTAGTTCATGCCCTACCAGCCCCGCGTCGCGATCCTCGTGCCCGCGCCCGACTACTATGAGAAATGGCAGCCGGCCTTTGCGCGCAAGGCGGCGGCGCTGGCGGGCGCGGGACTCGCGGTCGAGCAGCGGGTGTGGGGCGATCCGGGCGATTTGTCGGGCTTCGACCTGATCCTGCCGCTCTTCGCCTGGGGCTATCAGCGCGATGTGGCGGGCTGGTACAAGCTGCTCGACCGGCTGGAGGCCGAGGGCCTGCCGGTGGTCAATCCGGTCGCGGTGCTGCGCTGGAACAGCGATAAGGCGTATCTGTCCGAACTCGCCGCCAAGGGCGTCGCGGTGGTGCCGACCGTCGAGGTCGCGGCGCTCGATGAAGCGGCGCTGGCCGAGGCGCGGGCGGCGCTCGGTGCCGGTGAGGTGGTGGTGAAACCCGCGATCTCGGGCGGTGCCGACGGCACCCACCGGGTCGCGGACGGCGCGGGCGTGCCCGCCGATGCGCTGGGGCAAAGGCGGCTGGTGCAGCCGTTGATGCCGGGAATACTGAGCGACGGCGAGTTTTCGCTGTTTTTCTTCGACGGCAAATTCAGCCATGCGATCGTCAAGCGTCCGGCGCCGGGCGACTTTCGCGTGCAGGAACAGTTCGGCGGGCGCGAGACGGTGTGGGAGGCGAACGACGAAGCGCAGGCGCTTGCCGCCGCGGCGCTCGCTGCGGCCCCCGCACCGCCAGTCTATGCGCGCGTCGATATGGTCGGCGACGCGGCGGGGGTGCTGCACATCATGG
Source organism: Sphingopyxis sp. GW821-FHT02C12 (assembly GCF_059421785.1). NCBI lineage: Bacteria > Pseudomonadati > Pseudomonadota > Alphaproteobacteria > Sphingomonadales > Sphingopyxidaceae > Sphingopyxis > Sphingopyxis sp. GW821-FHT02C12. The sequence continues at coordinate 617,677 of NZ_JBWKVQ010000001.1, read as the reverse complement.
AACTGGAGCTGATCGAGCCGTCGCTGTTCCTGCACTTCGCGGAGGACAAGGGCGCCGCGTTCGGGCGCGCGGTGGCGGGAGCCACACTTATCTAATCCATCGAATCGACGTGCAGCAATGTGGCGTGGCGGATGAATAGGGCGAACCCGATAAAGGCGAGCCCGCCAAGGATGTGCATCGGCAACTCGGATGTCGTTCCCGCCGAGACTTGAGATATGGTGTCCAAGATCATCGCGACGACACAGAAGCCGATTACAATCGGGGTAATCACATTCGTGCTGTGTCGGATCACATTTTTCATTTTCATGGCGTTCAGCCCGAGGATGCGAGTTGGAATGTCAATTGCTGGGTCCCTCTCGCCACAACCACTGCCGGATCGCCGAGGTCAGGTTCGGCGGGTCCTCCGCCTCCATCCGTTCGACGTCGATGCGCGCGACGAGGGCGTTGATCGGGAGCGCCTGGCGCGCGGCTTCGGCTTCGAGCGCGTCCCAGAAGACGGGTTCGAGGCTGATCGAGGTCGGGTGGCCGGCGATTGTCACCGAGCGTTTGACCGGGGGGTGATAGGGGCGCGCCATGGCCATGGCTTATCGCCTGCTCGCGGCGGGAGGTACGATTTATTTGGGGGTGACCGCGATTCGGGCGGGGCCTAACATCCGATAGCAAACTCGTCGCCCCCGCGAAGGCGGGGGCCGCTATCGGTGTTGCACTATGCAGCCACCGGCCCCCGCCTTCGCGGGGGCGACGATGAAAGGGTGCAGGCCAACCGATGACCGCAGCTATTCAGACCCTCACCGAAAAGGAAAAGGAGACGCTGCGCCTGCTGGTCAGCGGCTATGACGCGAAATCGATGGCAAGCCACCTCGGGCTTTCGGTCCACACGATCAACGAACGGCTGCGCGACGCGCGGCGCAAGATGGCGGTTTCGAGCAGCCGCGAGGCGGCGCGGCAACTGCGCGACGTCGAGCATGAAGATCCCAAAACGCTTGGGGACAAGGCTTTCGGGGGTGCGGGCGCCGCCGGGGTCGAGGAGGTTGCGACATCAGCCGAGGCACCCCGCATGGTGCGGCCGCTCGGCTGGATCATCGGAGGTCTTCTCATGTCGCTTGGTCTTGCCCTGTTCGCCATTTCGTCGATGACCGGCACCGCCGGTGCGCCCGCCGCGGCGCCGTCCACCGCCCCCGCCGAAAGCGCCGCAGTCGGCGCGGCGCGCGACTGGCTCGCGCTGGTCGAGAAGGGCGACTGGAACGGCAGCTGGGAGGCGACGGGGCAGGCGTTCAAGACACTGAACAGCGTCGAGACCTGGACCAGGGTGGCGCAGCAGGTGCAGGGGCCGCTCGGTGCGGTCCGGTCGCGGGTGCTGCTGAGCGAGCAGGAGGTGCCCGCGCCGCCCTATGGCTATCAGATGGTCAAGTTCCGCACCGATTATGCCAACAAGGCGGGGGCGATCGAGACGCTGTCGCTGGTGCGCGAGGGCGGCGCCTGGCGGGTTGTCGGGGTGACGGTGGAGTAGGGGGCGGGGATAGGGCCGGTCTTCGGAACCGCCCTCTCTTCCCGTTTGTGTCGAGCGAAGTCGAGACACGTCCGCGCCAACCTTCGCGTGTCTCGACTTCGCTCGACACAACCGGCTTTTTCCATTTGATGAGGGGCGGGCGGCGACGGCAAAGCCGCCGCCATGACGTCAGACGGGTTCGGCCGGCCTTGGGGCCGTCCGCCCCGCTGGCCGTGCCGGTGGCTGCCGCTGCGCGGCACCGGCGCCTAGCTCGCCGTTCGCAGTGCGAACGCCTTCGCTACGCGCCTGCCACCGTCAGTACATATGCTGCCCCCCATTGATCGACATCGTCGACCCGGTCACAAACCCCGCATCCTCGCTGCACAAAAACGCCACCCCGCGCGCGATTTCGTCGGCTTGGCCCAAACGCCCGACCGGAATTTTCGCGACGATCTTTTCGAGCACCGGGGCGGGGACGGCTGCAACCATGTCGGTGTCGATATAGCCCGGGGCGATCGCGTTGACGGTGACACCCTTCTTGGCGCCTTCCTGCGCCAGCGCCTTGGTGAAGCCGTGGATGCCCGATTTCGCCGCGGCATAGTTGACCTGGCCGTACTGGCCGGCCTGGCCGTTGATCGAGCCGATGTTGACGATGCGGCCCCAGCCGCGTTCGACCATGCCGGGAAAGCAAGCCTTCGCCATGTTGAAGCAGCCGCCGAGATTGACGCGCATGACGTCGTGCCAGTCGTCGTAGCTCATCCGCGCGAGGGTGCCGTCACGGGTGATGCCGGCGTTGTTGACGACGATGTCGACCGGACCGAATTCGGCGGCGATCGCGGCGCAATTGTCGAGGCAGGCCTGATGGTCGCCGACGTCCCATTTGCGCGCCGCGATGCCGGTGCGGCCGCTGAACTCGCGCGCTTTTGCGTCATCGCCCCCATAGTTGGCGACGACGGTAACGCCCTGTTCCTTGAGCTTGAGGCTGATCGCCTCACCGATACCGCGGCTGCCCCCGGTGACGATCGCTACGCGTGACATAAGTCTCTCCCACAGAGTGTGTTTCACCCTGACTAGGGCGCGTCGAAGAGGCTCGCAAGTTGACCGTTACGTCAAGCGGACAGCATTTTCAGTTGCTGACCTGAACCAGCGGCCGGTCCCAGCGCCCGGCGGCGAGATCGGCCTTGCGCAGCGTCAGCACCAGATGGTCGACGTCGCCGAAAATCCAGCTCATCAACCCGCTCGACGGCAGTTCGAGCAGCGTCGCGTGGGTGTCGTCGTCATAGTCGTGGACATAGCGGAAGGGGATGTGGCCGATGCTCGCCATCTCGCGCGCCGCGAGGTCCCGCGCCCAGGGTTCGAAGACCGTGCGCGCGGCATCGGACAGCGCCGCGGGGTTTGCGGCATAGGCGTGTTTGGCATGGTCGAACCAGATGGTCAGATAGTCGTGGACCCACAGCGGCGCGTCGGGATGATGGGTGGTGAGTGGGATCTCCAGGCTTTCGATCCGCTCGGCGCCCGGACGACCGTCGGGGTCGGGCTTGCGGTTGACCTTGGTCCAGCGAATCGCGTGCAGCGCGTCCATGACGGCGGCGGCGTCGTTCGCCGAGAAGTCCATCTTCGGGGCGCTGTCGCGGACGATGCCGATGATCTCCTCGGCGCGGATGCGCGCGACATAGTTCGCCGCGCGCGCCGATGCTGCGGCGTCGTGCAATTCCTGCAGCGAAGCCTGCATATTGACGAGGCCTTCGCGGCCGAGCGGGTCCTTGTCGCCCGCGTCATGCTTGGCGAGGCGGCGCTCGACGCTGGCGAGCTGGGTGTCGATCGGCGAGGGCCCCTCGACATCTTTCCAGAAGCGTTCGATGCGCATCGCGAGGATTTCGACCATCGCGGTCATGCTGTCCCAGTCGAAGGGATGGAAGGCGGGGTCGGCGACGTCGTAGCCGCTGCGATAGAGGCGCGTGCCGACGCTTTCATCGTCGCCGCCCTTCTCGTCTTCGTCGGCGCGCGGATCGTCGTCGCCGGGACGGACGGCGACGAGGTCGACCGGCCATTCGGGGAAGGCGTGGCGGGTGAACGGCATCAGGTCGCCGAAGCGCAGCCCGCCGTTCGGCGCGAAGAAGCTGCCGCCGGGATCGAAGGGGTGCGGCGGGTCGACCGGGTCGCCGGCGGCATGGACATGGACCACCGCGACGTCGCCGTCGCGCGGGTGGATGAAGAAGGCGAGGCTGCCGCGCCGCGGGCCGAGGCCGTCCCAGACGTCGGCGGGCAAATCGGCGCAGGCGATCTGCGCGATGAATTCGCCCCGGACCTCGCGGATTTCGGGCCAGGCCATGCCCGGTTCGAGCCGCGGGCGGCCGCCGAGCCAGCTCGTCGCGATTTCGTCCATGCGCGGCGGGATCTGCGGTACGATGCGGACCGCGACCGGTTCGCTGCCGCGGCGTTCGACCAGATCGGCTTCATGCTCGACCTGCGCGACCATAGATTCAAGCATCTGGCCGACCATCGCGCGGTCAGCTTCGCTGGGCGGTGCGGCTTCGTGCGCTTCGGGGAGCGGACGGTCGGCGGCGAGCGTGGGAGCCTCGGCGGCGGGCGCGGTTCTATATTCGGCCTCGGCCTCGGCTTCGGTCAGCCGTTCGAACGGCGGCCGGGCGCTGATCCGGGCGAGGCGGGCGGCGGACATTTCGACCGGGGCTTCGACTTCGCGGTCGCGGCGCGGCAGGCGCGGCAGCCGGCTTTCGCCGGGTTCGCGCGGCGTTTTCGGCGCGCGCGGTTCGGGGGCGGGACGGCTGCGGCGCCAGACAAAATAGACGATCGCGGCGAAGAGGAGCGTTGCCGCCACCAGCATCAATAGGGCCGATTGGACCTGACTCATTGCGACCTCCAACGCGCGCGGCGGCCTCTGACTCTGCCGCGCGGAGTTTCGGTCTAAACGAAGGACCTAAACAGGAGGTAAGCGATAGAAAATCAAAGCCATCCGGCGAGTTCGCGGCGGACGAGGCTTTCGAGCATCGCGAGGCCCGGGGCGCCGTCATTGAGGCACGGGATGTACGCGAAACGGGTGCCGCCTGCGCTTTCGAACTGTTCCTTGCCGCGGATCGCCAGCTCTTCGAGCGTTTCGAGGCAGTCGGCGGCAAAGCCGGGGGCGAAGATCGCGACGCTTTTGCCTTCGCGGCCGAGGCGGGTGAGCACGGTGTCGGTCGCGGGTTCGAGCCATTTGGCGCGGCCGAAGCGCGACTGGAAGGCGGTCTCGACCGGACGGCCGAGCGCTTCGGACAGCAGTCGCGCGGTCTTGCGGCACTGGCAATGATAGGGATCGCCGAGGTGCAGCGTGCGTTCGGGCATGCCGTGGAAGCTCGCGAGCAGGACGTCGGGGGCGAAATCGAGCGCCGCGAGGCCGGCCCCGACCGCTGTTTCGAGGGCGCCGATATAGGCCGGGTCGTCGGGATAGGGCGGCAGGACGCGCAACGCCGGCTGCCAGCGCAGGGTCGCGAGATGCCTGTTCACCGCGTCGGTCACGGTCGCGGTCGTCGCGGCGCAATATTGCGGATAGAGCGGCGCGATCAGGATGCGACGGCACCCCGCGGCGAGCATCGCATCGAGCGTTGCGGCAATCGCGGGGTTGCCGTAGCGCATCGCATGGTCGACCAGCACGTCGGGACCGAGCGCCGTTTGCAGCGCCGCCGCCTGCCGCCGGGTGATCGCGGCGAGCGGCGAACCTTCGTCGGTCCACACCTGACGATAGGCGTGGGCGGATTTTTTGGGCCGCGTGGTCAGGATGAGGCCGCGCAGGATCGGCTGCCAGAGGAGCTGCGGAATCTCGACGACGCGGCGGTCGGAGAGGAATTCGGCGAGATAGCGGCGCACCGACGGCGCGTCGGGGGCGTCGGGGGTGCCGAGGTTGACCAGCAGCACGCCGAGGCGCGGCGGCACGACCGGCGGATGATCGGTCGGCGCGGTCATAGCGGCAGCGCGGACAGCGGCATCCGCCGGACGCGGCGCCCGGTCGCGGCGTAGAGCGCGTTGGCGATCGCGGGGGAGACGACGGGGACGCCGATCTCGCCGAGCCCGCCGGGGTCGCGGTCGCTTTCGACGAATTCGACGATGATCTCGGGCGATTGCGACAGGCGCGGCAGGCCGAGCTGGCCGAGCTTGCGCGCGGTCGCGACCCCGCCTTCATAATCGGTGGTCGCGCCGACAGCGGCGGCGAGGCCGAAGATCAGCCCGCCCTCGATCTGTTGCCGCGCGATCGCCGGATTGACGAGCCGCCCGGCGTCGACGACCGCCACCAGTTGTTCGACCTGCAGCCCTTTGTCGCTCGGCCGTGCGGTCGCCATCAGCGCGATATGGCTGCCGCGCATCGAATGGCAGGCGAGCCCCTGCGCGGTGCCCGAAAGCATGCCCTCCCAGCCGCCGATGCTCGTCGCGGTGAGCAGGCAGCGCGCGAGCAGCGGCTGCTCGCCGAGCATCGCCATCCGGTACGACAGCGCGTCGAGTTCGGCCTTTGCCGCCATTTCGTCGATGAAACATTCGGTGAAGAAGGCGGTGTAGCTGTCGGCATTGCCGCGCCAGCGCCCGGTCGGCAGGCCGATGTCGGCGGGGCAATGGTCGACCGCGACATGCGGGATGGCATAGCCGCTGATCGCACCCTCGACCGCGACGGCATCCGAGGCGCCGGCGGCGGCACGCTGCGCGACGTCGGGCGAAGTGTTCGAAAACAGCCGGTCGCGAAACTCGTGGGTGGTCGCGGGGACGGCGATGCGCGCGACGAGCGCGTCGATCCCGCCCGCGGCGTTCAGCGTCGCGACCATGCGCGCGCGCGCCGGGGGGCGGGGAATGTCGCGCATGATCTCTTCGGCGCGCGACCAGGCGAGCTGGACCGGGCGCTTGACCTGCCGCGCGATGATCGCCGCCTGTACCGCGACGCTGTGATCGAGGCAGGCGTCGAACGAGCCGCCCGCCATCATCGGGAACAGGGTGACGTCGCTTTCGGCGAGGCCGGTGGCGGCGGCGATCGCGGCGCGGCACTGGGCGGGGGCCTGGGTCGCGACCCAGACGCGCAGCCGGTCCCGGTCGGGCGCCGCGGTCGCGGTGCGCGTCTCGATCGGGGCGTGGAGCGCCGGGGCGACCATATAGGTCGCGCCGATGCTGGTGCGGCCCTCCATCGCGCCCGACACGTCGCCCTTGTCGACGATGCGGTGGCCGTCGGCCTTGATCGCGGCGGCGAGCGCCTTGTCGATGCGTGTCGACGAGATCGGGGCGCCGGCGGTTTCGAAGACCGGGGCGAATCTGTCGAGCGCGCGGTTCGCCGCCCACCAGTTGCGCGCGACGGCGGCGAGCCAGCGTTCATGCTCGACGACATACAGCATGCCGGGCGAGGCGAGCCCCGCCTTGCGGTCGATGCTCTTGAGCCGCGTCGCGCCGAGCGGCCCTTGGCGGATCGACGCGAAGACCATGTCGGGCAGGCGGATGTCGCCGGCATAATTGGCCGAGCCGTCGACCTTGGCGGGCAGGTCGAGGCGGATGACCTCCTTGCCATAGAGCGGATCGGCGCTCGCCGAGCGATAGACGGGTTCGGCGGGCGGTTCGAGCAGCGCGGCGGCGGCGGCGACCTCGGCGAACCGCAATTTCTTCGCGCCCAGCGTGACGAAGCCGTTCGCGGTGTCGCATTCCTCCCAATTCGCATCCCAGCGCCGCGCCGCCGCCATCATCAGCAGCGCGCGCGCCTGCGCTGCGGCGTCGCGGCACGGCCCTTCGAACATTCGTACCGACGAGCTGTTGGCGGTGAGCATCACCGCGTGGCGCACCGCCCATTCGCGCCGCGCCCAGCTGCGCACGTCGGCGACCATGTCGGGTACGAGCGCGCGCGGGGTGAAGGTCGCGCTGTCCTCGTCGACCAGCAGCGTGTTGGTGTAAAGCGGGCTGATCGGCGCGGTTTCGACCGCGATCGTGCGCCAGTCGGCGCCGAGTTCGTCGGCGATGATCTGGGGCAGCAGGGTGGTGACGCCCTGTCCCATCTCGCATTGCGGGACGATGACGCTGACATGCCCGTCGTCGCCGATCTTGAGAAAGGCGTTGAAGATATGCTCGCCCTTGGCGGCGGTCAGGTTCGGGGCGTAATCGCGCGGCCAGACGCTCCATGCGAGGGCGAGGCCTCCGGCTGCGGTCGCGCCGACGAGCAGCGACCGGCGGCTGACATGCGGCAGGCGCCGTTTCTTTGTGTCGATACTGTCGCGAATGCCCGCCATCGGGGATGCTGATAAGCGGCGGGAGTCGGCGAGGCAAAGGCTTTTGGTTTCCGTCGATCCTCCCTGTGCCCGGAGGGCATGGGGAGGTGGCAGCGCGGCGCGCTGACGGAGGGGCCGACGCCGTCAGGCGGCGGTGCGGCGCCGCGGCCCCTCCACCACCTTCGGTGGTCCCCCTCCCCATCGCTTCGCGACAGGGAGGAATGCTTCAGCTCACCAGCCCCACGGCGCCGGCGGCGGCGGACTCACCGGGCGGTCCCATGAAAAGCCGACGCGGAAGTGGCGGTTCGCGCGCTTCAGTTCATAGGCGAAGCCGAGCGGGGTGGTCTCCATCGCCCAGACGTTCGTGGTCGATACCGCGCGGCCCGTCGCTTCGAACATCGCGATCGATTCGGCATCGACCGGAAACTCCTGCCGGCTCGCGGTGCCGGGGGTGGCGGTGTCGCCGCCGTATAGCGTGACTTCGTCCTTCGATCCGTCGGCGTGGCGATGGTCGTGTTTCAGGCGCAGGCCGTTTCCGGTGCGGCTGACGATCCAGGTGCGCGAGCGGTCCCAGCCGCCGTCGGGGCCGAGGCCGGCGATATGGAAGGGGATTTCGATGCGGTCGGGGGTGCAGCGGCGGATGTGCATGACCATCGCCTTGCCCTGCATATCGGCGTCGGCGGCCTCGTTCGTCTCGATCTTGCCGGCATAGGCCTGGCCGCAGCGCGCGGTGAGCGCGGCGAAAAACTGGTCCTGTGGATCGGTCGAAGCGGGGGTGGCGGCGCAGCCGGCGAGGGCGGATGCGGCGAGCAACAGCGCGGCGACCCTCATTTCAGCAGCCCGAGGCGCGGGATCTCGATCTTGGGGCAGCGGTCCATCACGACCATCAGCCCGGCGGTGTCGGCGCGCCGCGCCGCGGCTTCGTCGATCACGCCGAGCTGCATCCACACCGCTTTCGCGCCATGGACGATCGCCTCGTCGACCGCGGCGCCAGCGTCGGCGCTGTTGCGGAAGATGTCGACCAGTTCGGCCGGGGGTTCGACGTCGGCGAGGGTGGCGACGACGGGGGCGCCGTGGATCGTCTTGCCCGCATGGCCGGGATTCACCGCGATCACGTCATGGCCCTGCGCGACGAGGAAGGCGAGGACATGGTTCGAATCGCGTGCCGGGTTGGGCGAGGCGCCGACGACCGCGATGCGGCGCGGCTGGCCCAGAAGTTCGCGGATTTCGCCTTCGTCGTTGATCGCCATCATTTGCCCTTTCGCTGGTCGAGCCATTCGGCGACCTTCGCCGCTATCGCGTGGAACGGCTCGCCGAGCTTGTCGGTTCCGGCCGCCGGCGGCACCCCGCCGTCGCTGGCGAGGCGGATGCCCATCGACAGCGGTACGCGGCCGAGGAAGTCGAGCCCCATCGTCTTGGCCGCCGCCTCGGCGCCGCCGCTGCCGAACGGGTCGCTGACTTCGCCGCAATGCGGGCAGGCGTAACCCGCCATATTCTCGACCAGCCCGATCAGCGGCACGTCGGCCTGTTCGAAGAAGGCGATCGCGCGCGTCGCGTCCATCAGCGCGAGGTCCTGCGGGGTCGAGATGATCACCGCGCCCGCGGGCTTGTGTTTCTGGATCATCGTCAGCTGGACGTCGCCGGTGCCCGGCGGCAGGTCGACGATCAGCGTGTCGATGTCGCCCCAGCTCGCGTCGACGAGCTGTTCGAGCGCCTTGCCCGCCATCGGGCCGCGCCAGGCGATCGCCTGACCCGGCGCGGCGATCTGTCCGGTCGACAGCATCGGCACGCCATAGGCGTTGGGGACGGGGATCAGCTTGGGGCCGCGCGCTTCGGGCTTGACGCCCTCGCTGTCCATCAGCCGCGGCTGCGACGGGCCATAGATGTCGGCATCGACGAGGCCGACCTTGACGCCCAATCGGCGGAGCGCGACCGCGAGATTGGCGGCGAGGGTCGATTTGCCGACCCCGCCCTTGCCGCTGCCGACCGCGATGATGGTCAGTCCCTTGCGCTCGGCGGTCATCGCGACGCGGACGCTGGTGACGCCGGGTCGCGCGAGCAGGCCGGCGCGCAGCTTGTCCTCGAGCGGTTTGCGTTCGTCCACGTCGAGGCCGGTGACGTCGAGGACGATCGCGAGCGTGCCCTCCTCGTCGAGGAATTTGAGTCCCGAGGTGCGCCCCCCGGTCAGGTCGGTGGCGATGCTGGCGAGCGGAGCGGTGTCGGTCATGTCGGTGGCAGATAGGCATGGCGGACATGATTGCCAGCCATTTTCGCGCGGACCCCCTGTTAATCGCGCCCGCGCCCCCTATAAAAGCCCCATGAGCAACGACAATAGTGACGGTATGGGACGCCGCGCCCCCGGGGGTCTGCGGCAATTTTTCCACCAGATCGCCGCGATGGCGAACAGCCCGTGGGGGCCCAAGGGCGGCGACGACGGCAAGGGAGGCGGCGGTGGCGGCGACAAGAAGCCGGGGCCGCGCAACCCGTGGGTCAGCCCCGACCCGGTCGATATCAACCGCGCGCGCAAGCCGCGCGGCCCCTCGGCGCTCGACGAGCTGCTGCGCAAGGGGCGCGGCAGCTTTGGCGGCGGCGGTGACGGCAATGGCGGCGGCGGCAACATCAACTTCGGCGATTCGGCGAAGCTGTGGAAATGGGGCGTGCTTGGCGTCGTCGCGATCTGGGCGATCTTTTCGTCGTTCCACATCGTGCCGCCCGAAAAAGAGGGCGTCGTCACCCGGCTCGGCAGCTATTCGCGGACCGTCGGTCCGGGCGTCAAACTCACCTGGCCGGCGCCGATCGAACGCATCAAGCTGGAGGACGTGCGCGCCATTCGCACCATGGCGATCGGTTCGCCCAACGCGACCGACGAGAATTTCGTGCTGACCCGCGACCAGAGCATCGTCGACCTCGCCTATGAGGTCCGCTGGTCGGTGCGCGACCCCGAACTGTATTTTTTCCAGCTCGCCGATCCCGACGGCACGATCCGCGAAGTTGCCGAAAGCGCGATGCGCGCGACGGTCGCCAATTTCGACCTCGTCCAGGCGATCGGCCCGGGGCGCGTCGAGATCGAGTCGCAGGTGCAGCAGCGGATGCAGGATTTGCTCAACCAGTATCGGTCGGGCGTGCTGATCCAGGGCATCGCGATCCGCCAGGTCGACCCGCCGAGCCAGGTCGACGAGGCGTTCAAGGAGGTCACCGCAGCGCGGCAGGAACGCGAATCGGCGATCAACCTTGCGCGCGCCTATCAGCAGCAGGTGCTCGAACGCGCCCGCGGCGACACCTCGGCTTTCGACAAGATCTATGAACAGTACAAGCTGTCGCCGCAGGTCACGCGCCAGCGCCTCTATTATGAAACGATGGAGGCTGTTCTGTCGAACGTCGACAAGACGATCGTCGAGCCGCGCGGGGTGACCCCCTATCTGCCGCTCAACGAGGTACAGAAACGGACGGCCCCTGCCGCGCCCACGCCCGCGACGAAGGGAGCCCAGTGATGTTCGACAGCCTGTTCCAACGCCCGATGCGGCCGCTGATCGCCATCATCGTCCTGCTCCTCATCCTGTCGCAGTCGCTGGCGATCGTGCCCGAAGACAAGCAGGCGCTGATCCTGCGCTTCGGCGAGATCGAGCGGACGGTGAACCGGTACAAGCCGAACGAGGATTTCGGACGCTCGGGCGCCGGTCTCGTCCTGCGCGTGCCGTTCACCGACGGCATCCAGTATATCGACAAGCGCATCCTCGGCGTGAACATGGAGCGCCAGCAAGTGCTCTCGACCGACCAGCAAAGGTTGCAGGTCGACGCTTTCGCGCGCTTCCGCATCACCAACCCGGTGCGCATGTACACCGCGATCCGCACCGAGGACAAATTGCAGGCGCAGCTTGCGACGATTCTCGGCTCGTCGCTGCGCAACGAACTCGGCAAGCGCACCTTTGCGACCTTGCTGTCGCCCGAACGCGGCGCGGTGATGGACAATATCCAGGTCGCGCTGAACCGCGAGGCGCAGAAATATGGCGCCGAGATCATCGACGTGCGGATCAAGCGCGCCGACCTGCCCGAGGGCGCGACGCTCGAGGCGGCGTACAACCGCATGCGCACCGCGCGCCAGCAGGAGGCGATCTCGATCCGCGCCGAAGGGCAGAAGGAAGCGCAGATCATCCGCGGCAGCGCCGATGGCGAAGCGGCGCGCATCTATGCCGAAAGCTTTGGCAAGGATCCCGAATTCTATGATTTCTACCGCGCGATGCAGAGCTATCGTTCGACCTTCCTGGGCGAAAACAACCAGGGCGGGACGTCGATCATCCTGTCGCCCGACAATGAATATCTGCGCCGGTTTCGGGGTAACTGAACCCTGAGCCGGACGGCGGATGAACGGGACGGTAAAGCGCCGTTCATGTTCAATCACCGTTCAGCCAAGGGGCAGCAGACCACCGTCGCCGGGGTAAGAGAGTTTTCGTAAGAGAAGGAATTTCGATCGTGCGTTATGTTTACGGCATCACTTCGGCTTTGCTGGCGGGTGGCACGGCGCTGGCGCTGGTCACCCAGTCCCCCGTCGGCGCGCAGGTCGCGCAGAATGAATCGAGCGAAATCGCCAAGGTCGTGCCGCGGTCGGGCGCCCCCGAAAGCTTCGCCGACCTGGTCGAGCAATTGCAGCCTGCGGTGGTCAATATCGCGACCAAGCAGGAGGTCACCCTCGGCGTCCGGCTCAATCCGTTCGCGGGCACCCGCGAGCCGATCACCCAGGAACAGCAGGGCGGCGGATCGGGCTTCCTGATCTCGACCGACGGCTATATCGTCACCAACAACCACGTCATCTCGGGCGGTCCGCGCGGCGAGGCGGTGAACGAGGTTACGGTCACGCTGACCAACAGCAAGGAATATAAGGCGAAGATCGTCGGCCGCGACGTCGCGTCCGACCTCGCCTTGCTCAAGATCGACGCGACGGGCCTGCCCTTCGTCAAATTCGCCACCGGCAGCGACGCGCGCGTCGGCGACTGGGTGGTCGCCATCGGCAACCCGCTCGGGCTCGGCTCGACGGTGACCGCGGGCATCATCTCGGCGGTGCAGCGCAACCTGGGGCAGGGCGGCGCCTATGACCGCTATATCCAGACCGATACCGCGATCAACCGCGGCAATTCGGGCGGGCCCCTGTTCGATCTGCAGGGCAATGTCGTCGGCATCAACAACATGCTGATCTCGCCGGTCGGCGCCAATATCGGCGTCAATTTCGCGATCCCCGCCGACGCCGCGATTCCGGTGATCGACGCGCTGAAGGCCGGCCAGGCGGTCGAACGCGGCTACCTCGGCATCGGGATCACCCCGGTCGACGAGGATATGGCGGCGGCGCTGGGCCTGCCCAAGGACCGCGGCGAGCGCATCGGGCGCATCGAACCGGGCGAGGCGGGCGAAAAGGCCGGGCTGAAGCGCGGCGACGTGGTGACCAAGGTCAATGGCAAAGAGGTCTCGCCGCAGCAGACGCTGTCGTACATCGTCGCGCGGGTCAAACCCGGCACGCGCATCCCGCTCGAGGTGATCCGCGACGGCAAGACGATGACGCTGAACGCGGTGGTCGGCACGCGGCCGGCCGCGGCGGATCAGGCCCCGAGCACCTTCGATCCCGAGGACGAACAGGCGACGCCGGACGATCCGACGGGTGCCGCCGACACCGCGCTCCAGACCGAACTGGGCCTTGCGGTGCTGCCGCTGACCGCCGACATCGCGCGCGCGGTGGGCGTCGACGCCGGCACCAAGGGGCTGGTGATCGGGTCGGTCTCGGCGAACAGCGATGCCGGGCGCAAGGGGCTTCGCCGCGGCGACGTGATCCTGAGCGCGGGCACCGCGCGCACCGCGGTGCTGACCAGCGATGCGCTGGCCAAGGTCGTAGCCGACACCAAGGCGGCGGGCCGCGATGCGGTGCTGGTGGAAATCCTCCGCCGCGGCGGTCCTTCGGGGGATGTCGCGCTGCGGCTGAAAAAATAATCTTCTCCCCTTCGCCGAAGGGGGAGAGGCTTGAAAGCGGGCGCTGGACCTCATCGGTCCGGGGCCCGTTTTTCTTTGCGCGCGCCGGATAATGTTCCTATTATGTTCCTTCAACGAGTCGGGAGAAGAATGATGATCGGATATGTGACGCTCGGCACCCACGACCTTGCGAAGGCGGCGGTGTTTTACGACGCGATCGCGGCGGAACTGGAAACGCCGCGGATGATGGAGTTCGAGACCTTCATCGCGTGGGGCAAACCCGGCGGCGGCGCGGGGATCGGGCTGACCAAGCCGTTCGACGGCAACGCCGCGAGCGTCGGCAACGGCGTGATGGTCGCGCTCGAGGCGAAAGACCAGGAGCAGGTGCATCGGCTCTATGACATCGCGATCGCCAACGGCGGCACCTGCGAAGGCCCCCCGGGACCGCGCGGCGAGGGTTTTTACGCGGGCTATTTTCGCGATCTCGACGGCAACAAGCTCAACGCCTTTGTGATGGGGTGATGGGCCGCCGCCGCCGGACGTGATAGTCCTCTCCCACCAGCGTGGGAGAGGATCGAATGACGGCAAGCAAGGCGGATCGGGATGCGGGGCGAACGGCGGGCGGACCGCATTATTCGCCCTTCGTCATCGCGGGTGGTTTCATCTTCGTGTCGGGGCAGCTGCCGCTGTTGCCCGGACGCGATACCGCGCTGGCGTCCGCGCCGTTCGCGGCGCAGGTCGAGCAGGCCTTGCACAACCTGGAAACCGTGCTCGCGGATGCGGGCGCCGGGCTGGCGCAGGTGGTCAAGACCACCGTCTATCTCAGCGATATCGACGACTGGGGCGAGGTCGATGCAATTTACGCGCGCTTCTTCGGCACGAACCGGCCGGCGCGCAGCGTGGTACCGACCGGGCCGCTGCACTTCGGCTTTCGCATCGAGATCGAGGCGATCGCGGTGGCGTGACGCAGGCTGGACGGGCGATGGCGGGCGTGATGGCGGTTCCGGGGTGGGAAGCGGGTGACAGCTTTCCACGCGAAAGGGATGCTTCGGGCCGCTTCCCCGATTTCCGGCCATCGAAGCACGCGTGCGCCACCAGATATTCCGGTCCGCATGGGCGCTGCGAGATGGTCGGTGTGACACCGTTCCCGTGCGCCGCCCGCTCATCTGACGAATAATATCGTAAAAACAAGGAGGTGGCTTGTTGTCTCCGGTCATGGTAGCTTGACGGCAGGCGCAAACAAACCGCCCGTCGGACATATGTCCGGCGGCGAACGGGCCGATCTCTTCCCAAACCGTCGACCCGCTCGCTTCGCCAGCACGAGGCCCATGACCATGATAAACGCCCAAGAGGTTGCCGCGTCCCTGACGGACGGACAACGACGTCGTCTGTTGGCGCTCTTCGCCGAAAGGAAGGCGCAGCCGTGGGAGGAGGGCGATGACGAACTCAAGGGACGACGGCTCGTCCATTGTTTCCGGCAGGACCGTGGCGGCGAACGGACCGAGCTGAACAATTCGGGCTGGTCGGTCGCCATGCTGCTCGACCGCCCCGCCGCCTGAAACGTCGCGAGACGGGCAGGGCCACAGCTGCCGATCGTCCTCTCCGGCCGATGACAGCAGCGCGGTTGCCGATTGCCTGTCCACGCCCCGCGTTCTAGACCGGCAGGCAGGTTTGGATAGCGGAGGACAGCGAGTGAGCGACGGCAGCACGGCGAGCGAAATCTATATCGGCCTCGGCGGCGGCGGCGCCCCCGACGGGCCGCGCCAGTCGCTGGTGCTCAAGCGCGCCAACCGGCACGGGCTGATCGCCGGGGCGACCGGCACCGGCAAGACGGTGACCCTGCAGGGGCTGGCCGAGGGTTTCTCGGCGGTCGGCGTGCCGGTCTTCGTCGCCGATGTGAAGGGCGACCTCGCCGGCCTGGCGATGGCGGGCAGCCCGACGTCGAAGATGCACGAGATTTTCGCCGCGCGCGCCGCCGAGATCGGCGACAGTGAATGGGCGTATCGCGACAATCCGGTGATCTTCTGGGACCTGTTCGGCGAGCAGGGGCACCCGGTGCGCACGACGATTTCTGAAATGGGACCGCTGTTGCTCGCGCGGTTGATGGGGCTGAACGAGGTGCAGGAGGGGGTACTCGCGATCGCCTTCCGGGTCGCCGACGAACAGAATCTGCTGCTGCTCGATTTGGGCGACCTGCAGGCGATGCTGGCCTGGTGCGCGCAGAATGCCGACGAGCTGACCGTCAAATATGGCAATGTGTCGAAGGCCACGGTGGGGACGATCCAGCGGCAATTGCTGACGCTCGAAAGCCAGGGCGGCGCGAACTTCTTCGGCGAGCCCGCGCTCGACATCCAGGACATGATCCGCACCGATGAAAACGGCCGCGGCTATGTCAACATCCTCGCCGCCGACAAGTTGATGGCGAGCCCCAAGCTCTATGCGACCTTCCTGCTCTGGCTGCTCAGCGAGATGTTCGAGACGCTTCCCGAGATCGGCGACCCCGACAAGCCGAAGCTCGTCTTCTTCTTCGACGAGGCGCATCTGCTGTTCGACGATGCGCCGCCGGCGCTCGCCGAAAAGATCGAACAGGTGGTCCGGCTGATCCGATCCAAGGGCGTCGGCGTCTATTTCGTCACCCAGAACCCGATCGACGTTCCCGAGGATGTCGCGGGCCAGCTCGGCAATCGCGTCCAGCACGCGCTGCGCGCCTTCACCCCGCGCGACCAGAAGGCGGTGAAGGCCGCCGCCGACACCTTCCGCCCCAATCCCAAGGTCGACGTCGCGCGCGAGATCACCGAATTGAAGGTCGGCGAGGCGCTCGTCTCGCTGTTGATGGCCGACGGCGCGCCGTCGCCGGTCGAGCGCACGCTGATCAAGCCGCCCTGTTCGCGTGCCGGCCCGCTCGACGCCAAGGAGCGCGCGATCATCAAATCGATCTCGCCGGTCGAGGGCAAATACGACACGGCGGTCAACCGCGAGAGCGCCGAGGAACTGCTCGCCGCCAAGGCCGACCAGGCGCAGGCCGCCGCGATCGAAGCCAAGGCGCAGGACGAGGCCGACAAACAGGCCGCGATCGCCGCCAAGGAAGAGGCGAAGCGCAAGGTCGCCGAGGAGAAGGTGCGGCTGCAGCAGGAGAAGGTCGCGGCGCGCGAGGCCGCGAAGCCAAGCTTCGCCGAGAAGATGGTCGAATCGGCGGCGCGGTCGGCGGCGACCAATATCGGCCGGCAGGTCGCGGGCAAGTTCGGCGGTCAGTTGATGCGCGGCATTTTGGGCAGCCTGTTCAAATGAGCCGGACCGATGCCGCGGCGATGGAGGCGAGCCTGATCGCCGTCGCCGACGCCGGCATCGATATCCGTATCGCGCTGTTCGACCGCTTCTTTGCCGCTTTTCCCGAGCGGCGTGCCGATTTCATCTCGGTCGACGCGGCGTCGCGGCGGATGACCGACGAGACGCTGCAGATGATGTTCGGGCTCGCGTCGGGCGAAGCGTGGGTGTGGCCGCTCGTCGCTGAGCTGGTGTTCACCCACCGCAGCTATGGCGCCTTGCCGATCGCCGAATATGACGCGTTCATCGACATGACGGTGACCGAGCTGGGGGCCGCGGCGGGCGGTGCATGGAGCGCCGATTGTGCCGCGGCATGGACGCGGAGCGCCGACGCGCTCAAAGCGATGATCCGCAAGGCGCGCGCCGAGTGGAAGAGCGCGATGCCCGCGGGCGCGCCGCAGCTCGCCGAATAAGCACCCGTCGCTCCCGCAAAGGCGGGAATGACGGGTGGAACTTATCCCTATTTGCCCTTGAGCCAGCTGGCGATTTCGCCCTTGATGCGCGGGCGGCTGACGCTGCGTTCGGTCAGCGTCGCGATCACCTTGTCATAGGGTTTGCGGACGTCGGCGGGCAGGTCCGCCGCGATGCCCCGAAGCCTGGCGATCATCGCGGGGTCGTGCGACGCCGCGGCGAGTCCGGCGAGGAAACGCGCGCGCGCCGACGCGTCGATCAGCCGGTCGACCGCCGCCTGATTCGCCTGGACGAAATCGACCGCCGATTCGGGATGGTTGGCGGCGACCGCGCCGATGATCGACGCGCTGACGGTCTCGCCGGGTTCGGCGGTCAGCGCGAGATCGAGCGCGCGGCGGGCGAGCGCCGCGTCCTTGGCCGAGCCGAGCAAGGTGTAGAAGGTGCTGCGTTCGACCGCCGATTTAGATGCCTTGGCGAGCGCGCGCAGCCGGGTCCAGTCGGCGTCGGTCGCGTTGGTCGCGACGATGCCGAGCCAGCGTGCCTTGAGCGGGCCGTCGAGCGCGGCGGGGTTGCCGTCGAGCAGCGCGAAGCGGCGCCGCGCCTCGGCGAGCACCTTCGCATCGCCCATCGCGCCGAGCGCGGCGAGCAGGTCCGAGCGCAGCACGCTGTCGAGCGCGGGTTCGCCGGCGCGCGGTTCGAAGCCGAGCCGCCGCATCGACGGGTCGAGCACCGCGCCGGCCAGGACGGCGATGCGTTTCTGGACCGCGGGCTGATCGTCGAACATCGTATAGAGCGTCTGGTAGCGGCCGGCGACGTCGCCGATCACCTTCTGGCTCGCGCCCTGCGGGGTGGCGGCGAGCAGGTCGAGCGCGGCGCCCATCGGCTGATAGCCCGCGTTCGCGAGCGCGAAATTGTCGCCGAGCAGCCCAAGCTGGTCGATCGGTGCGAGCGACGCAAAGCGGCCGCGCAGCGCGGCGAGCGCGGCGGGCGAATAGAGGGTGCGGTAATAGCCCGCCTGTCCGGCGTTGATCAGCACCGCGCCGCAGCCGGGCAGCGTCAGCGTCCCCGCGCCGCCCGCGATCACCTGCCGCGCGACCGCGCCTTCCCCCGCGCGGGCGAGCACCGGCACCTGCCAGCGGCGGCCCTCGGCCTCGATACCGTCCTTGCGGTCGCGCGAAAATTCGCCCTGGGTCAGCTGGACCGTCGTCCGGTCGCCGGCGCAGGTCATACCGCCGACGCGCAGCAGCGGGATTCCCGGCTGGTTGGTGAAATCATGCGCGATCGCGGTGAGGCCCTTGGCGCCCGCGACCTCGACCGCGTTCCACAAATCGTCGGTGCGCGTGTTCGCATATTTGTGCTGCGCCATATAGGTGCGCAGCCCGTCGCGCCACACATCCTCGCCGGCATAGGATTCGAGCATGGTGATGACGGCTTCGCCCTTTTGGTAGGCGATCGCATCGAACGCCTGGTTGGTGTCCTCGACGGTGCGGATTTTCTGGACCACCGGGTGCGTCGTCGCGAAGGCGTCGAGCCCCATCGCGCGCTCGCGGCCGTCGACGCGGTCGAGCAACGGCTGCCAGTCGGGGTGGAAATGGTCGCTCGCCTTGGTCTCCATCCAGCTCGCGAAGCCTTCGTTGAGCCACAAATCGTCCCACCAGGCCATGGTGACGAGGTCGCCGAACCATTGGTGCGCGACCTCATGCGCCTGCGTCGAATAGATTTGCTGCCGCGTCGCTTCGCTGGTGATCGTCGGATCGTCGAGCAGGATGCGTTCGAAGGTGAAGATCGCGCCCCAATTTTCCATCGCGCCGAAAAACTGCGACTGGCCGGGGCCGGCGACATTGTCGAGCTTGGGGAGCGGATAGGGCTGGCCGAAATAGTCGCTGTAGTAAGTGAGCAGCGGACCGAGGCTGTCGAGCGCGAAGCGCGCCTGTTCGCCCGATCCCTTGGGCGAGACGATGCCGACTTCGGCGCCGCTTTCGCTCTTTGCCGCCAGGCGCTCGAAATCGCCGGTCGCGAAGAACAGCAGATAGGAGGACATTTTGGGCGAGGTGGCGAAGGTCACCTTCTTGAGCCCGCCCGCCAGCGGGGTCTCGCTCGCCGCGGGCATGTTGCTGACCGCGAGGTCGGCCTGCGGGACGATCGCCGACAGGGTGAAGGTCGCCTTATAGCTCGGTTCGTCGAAGCTGGGGACGAAGCGCCGCGCGTCGGGCGCCTCGAACTGGGTGAACAGCCCGCGCACCTCGGCGCCGCTCGCCTTGTCGGGATAGTCGAGCGCGAAAAGCCCGTTCGCCTGGGTGCCGATGATGCCCTTGTAATGCGTGATGAGGCGATAGGTGCCGGCGTCGAGCGGGACGGGCGCGATGAAGGTTACCGTCTGCGCCTCGGCATCGGTCGACGCGATCAGCGGGATCGGCTCGCCGGTCCCGTCGGCGCGGGTCAGGCTGGCATCGACGACATCGAGGTCGAGCGCGTTCATCACGATGCCGCCCGCGCTTTCGTACAGCTCGAGGTCGATCGCCGCCTCGCCGGTGAAGGTGAGCGCTTTGGCGTCGGGGGTGACGCTGATGTCGTAGTGCAGCGGCCGGGCGCTGCGCGGCAGCTGGCTCGGGATGTCGGCGGCGAGCGGCGCGCCGGTGAAGGCGGGCGGTGTCGCGGCGGGCGCGGCGGCGACCGGCGCGATTCCCGGCTGCGCGGCGCAGGCGGCGAGACCGAGCGACGAGACGGCGGCGACAAGCAGATGACGGTGCGATGTTTTCATGATGGCGATCCCCGGTCTTGATTTTGCCGCACCGGCTACGCCGATGCCACGCGGACTCCCGCGTCGCTTTCGGCGGGCGTAGCATGGCTCTCGACAGATGACACGAGATGGGGCAGCTTTGGTTGCATGACAAAACCTATATTGCCTGGAGAGGTAGCCGCCGCCGTCGTCGACCCCGTCGCTTATGGAGAATGGGACGGGCTTCATGACAAGCTCGGCTGGGCGCGCGCCCATGCGCCGCTCGCGGTCGCCGAGACCGCGGAGGTAGACCCCTTCTGGCTCGTCACCCGCCACGCCGACATCATGGCGATCAGCAAGGACCCGCAGCGTTTTGCGAACGGCATCCGCCCGACGGTGCTGACCAACCGCGACGGCGAGGCAATCGCGCGCGCCGCGACCCCGGGGGGCGACGGGCACCTGATCCGCTCGCTGGTCCAGATGGACGCCCCCGACCATATGAAATACCGCCTGCTCACCCAGAGCTGGTTCATGCCCAAGAATCTGAAGATCGTCGAAGAGCGTATCCGCGGTCTGGCCCGCGAGACGGTCGATGCGATGCTCGCCGCCGGGCCCGAATGCGATTTCGCGCGCGACGTCGCGGCGCATTATCCGCTGCGCGTCGTCATGGACATATTGGGGGTGCCGCCCGAGGACGAGCCGCGCATGCTGATGCTGACCCAGCAATTGTTCGGCTCGACCGACCCCGAGCTCAACCGCAGCCGCGAGGCGATCACCAGCGCCGAACAGGCGATCGCGATGCTCCATTATGTGATCGCCGATTTCGAGCAATATTTCGGCGCGCTGACCGCCGACCGCCGCGCCAATCCGCGCGAGGACATCGCGACGGTCATCGCCAATGCGACGATCGACGGCGGCCAGATCCCCGATCGCGAGCTGGCGGGCTATTATATGATCATCGCGACCGCGGGCCATGATACGACGAGCGCCTCGACCGCCGGCGCGATCATGGAACTGGCGAAGAACCCGGCGCTGTTCGAACGCTTCCGCGCCGCTGACAGCGACAAGGCGGGGTTGATCGAGGAGGCGATCCGCTGGTCGACCCCGGTGCAGCATTTCATGCGCAGCGCCAAGGAAGATGTCGAGATCGGCGGGCAGCAGGTGCGCGCGGGCGACTGGCTGATGCTCAACTATGTCTCGGCCAACCGCGACGAGGCGGTGTTCGGCGACCCCTTCGCCTTCGACCCCGACCGGCCGAAGAACCAGCAGCTTGCCTTCGGCTTCGGCGCGCATGTCTGCCTCGGCCAGCATCTCGCCCGCATGGAGATGCGGATCATGATGGAGGAACTGCTGCCGCGGATCAAAAAGCTCGAACTCGCAGGCGATCCGGCGCGGGTGGAGTCGGTGTTCGTCGGCGGGCTGAAGCGGCTGCCGATCCGGTTCGAGGCGGCGTGAGCGACTATTTGCCGAAATCGCCGTTCCTGGCGTCATTCGTCGATGCGGATGTTCCGCTCGACGGCCCCGAGGGCGAGGCCAATCTTGACCGATTGATCGCCTTGATGGGCGACGCTGACGTATCGAACAGGGACTGGGCGGCCATGCTGTTAGCGCTCAGCGACCGCGATGATGCGAGGATTCGGGCGGCTTTGCGGATGGGTGCAGAGGATGTGGACCCGGTCGTGCGCGGCGAAGCGCTTTGCGGATTGGCGAGGCGCGATCCGGCTGTTGCCCTGCCCCTCGTTCGCCGCGAACTCGATCGTGACGAGAGCAATATAGCGGTGATGAATGCCGCCGAAGAACTCGCCGACCCGACGCTGGCTGCGAGCCTACTTGCTTGGGCCGAAGGCCATGATCCGGTCGCCGAGGCCGCTCGCGATGCGATCAGGGCCTGCGGGGTGGCCGCCACTTAAAGCTTTGCGAAGCCGCGCCGCCATGCCAAGGCGGTTCCGGGTCGATATTCGGGGGAAGTCATGAAATATCCGATCCTTGCCGCGGCGCTGCTGCTTGCCGCCGCCGCGCCCACCACCACTGCCACCGCGATGACGATCGATACCGACGAGCGCGAGCTTTACGACAACAGCATCCAGTGCATGGCCTTTTTCGGGATCATGGCGGGACTCGGCACCAAGGGCGACGACGCGGACCCGAAGATGGTCGCATCGGGCACCAAGTTTCTGGCCATCGCGACCGTACTCGCCGACGACGACGAGGCGCAGATCAAGACCGACTTCGACGCCCAGATCGACAAGTTCGCACGGATCACCAAGAATCCCGAAGATCCCGACATGATCAAGCAGGTTCAGGACATCAGCGAGAGCTGCACCTTCCTCGAAACGCTGGTCGACGCGATGATCGAAAGCGGCACCCTCTAAGCCGGGCGCGTCAGACCTTTTCCGCCGGAAAGAATTTCGCGACGACCTCGCTCGCGAGGCGCGCGGGGCGCAATGTTTCGGCGTCGATGCAGCACCAGCTCGATTTGACCTCGGCCAGCACTTCCTCGCCGCGCTTGATGATCGTGTCGTAGAAGGCGCGCGCGCCCTGCACTTTTTCGAGGATCACGGTCGCGATGACCTGGTCGTCGAGGAAGGCGGGGCGGCGATAGGTGATCTCGTGCTTCAGCGCGACCCACAGATGTGCCGCGACCGCGTCGGGCGGCGCGATATGGCGCCAGTGCGCCAGCACGGCGTCCTGCACCCAGCTGAGATAATGGGCGTTGTTGACATGCCCCATGAAATCGATCTGGTCGGCGCCGACGGCGATGGCGTGATCGTGCGGGAGCGAGGCTGCGGTCATAACGTTGACACTAATGTCAACAAACTGTGACGGGAAGATGAATTTCCGACCATTTCGATAGAATGATCGTTCAGCCCCGCCCGCGATAGGGCGCGACGCCCTGATCGGGGAGCCACAGGCCTGCGGGCGGCGCGCCCGATTGCCAGAAGACATCGATCGGAATGCCGCCGCGCGGATACCAGTATCCACCGATGCGCAGCCAGCGCGGCGCCATCTCGTCGAACAGGCGGCGGCCGATGCCGACGGTGCAATCCTCGTGGAAACCGGCGTGGTTGCGAAAGCTGGAAAGAAAGAGCTTGAGGCTCTTTGATTCGACGATCGTTTCGCCGGGGGCATAGTCGATCACCAGATGCGCGAAATCGGGCTGGCCGGTCACCGGGCACAGCGAGGTGAATTCGGGCGCGGCGAAGCGGACGAGGTAAAGTTCGTCGGCGCGCGGGTTGGGGACATAGTCCAGGATCGCGGCCTCGGGTGAGGCGGGCAGTTCGCTGGACTGGCCGAGATGCTTGGGCGTCAGCGCCGGGGGGGTGGAATCGGACATGAAATCCCTCTAGTGGGGCGCGCGGCCGCTGTCATCCGTCGATGGCGCGGTCATTCAGCGCCAATTCAGCGGATCGGGCGCGAAACAGACGATCGGGATCGCACAGGTATAATGACGGACAGGCATTTCGGGACCATGGGCAGCGCGCGGGCGGTGCTGGCATTCGCGCTGGCGGCGAGCGCTATCGCGCCCGCGATCGCCCAGCAGGGCGAGACCCCGGCCCCCGCGCCTTCGCCGAGCCGCCCGATCGATTTCCGCCTGCCGCCGCCCGGCGACGACGGCCGCGCGCCGGGGGTGCAAGGACCGGCGGACAATGGCATCGCCCCCTCGGGCCCGGGCGCGCCGCGCCCGACGCCGACACCGGCCCCCACACCGACGCCGCCGCGCGTGACACCGACGCAGCCCGCAACCCAATCGGCGACGCAGCCGGCAGCCGGTGCCGCACCCGCGCCGACGCGTCGCGCGGCCCCGGCCGAAACCGCGCCCGCGACCGTGACTGCGCCGGCGCGGGACACGGCCACCGAGACTCCGTCTTCACCGCCCGCCGCGACCGATGCCGCGCCGGGCTTTTCGCCGGTCGTTTCGGATGCGCCGGCGATCGCCGATGCCGCTCCCGCCGACGACATCGCCCCCGCGCCGGCGGCGCCCGCCGACGGCGGCGGCACGCCGATCTGGGCCTGGCTGCTCGCATTGGTCGCGGCGGGCGCGGCCGGTTTCTGGTACTGGCGCCGCCGCCCCGCGCTGGCGAGCGACGCGCCGATCGAGCGCAACGCGCCGCCGGCCGAGGCGCCGCGCCCGGCGCCTGCGCCGCCGGCTCCCCCCGCGCCGCGCGCTGCGCCGGTTCCGGCCCCCGCCCCCGCCGCCGCGCCCAAGGCGCCGGTGCTGCAGACACTCTCCGGCGGCGAGGCGCCGCAGCGTGTGTCGCCGCTCGTCACCCGTCCCGCGCCCGAGCGTCGCGCGCTGGTGGCGATCGCGCTCGAGGTGCAGGCGATCCGCTTCACGCCCGAGCATGTCGCGGTCGCCTTCGCGTTGAATATCATGAACCAGGGATCGGCCGACGCGACCGGGCTGATGGTGCGCATCGCGCTGAACCAGGGGTCGGCGATGACCGAGCCGGTGCTCGCGCGCTTCTTCGACGGGGCGGGCGGCAGCGTGCTGCGCGACGACATGATCCTCAAGGTCGGGGCGGGCGAGGCGCTGACCACCGAGGCGATGCTGCCGCGCCATATCGTCGAACCGCTGATGATCGGCGGCAAGCCGATGCTGGTGCCGGTGATGGCGTTCGACGTCACCTATCATTGGGACGGCGACGCCGACGCCTTTGGCCAGAATGCGGGCAGCTTCGTGCTCGGCCGCGAATCGGGGGCCAGCGACAGCGACAAGCTCGCGCCGCTGCCGCTCGATCGTGCCTCTTATGCCGTCGACCGGCCCGGTTCGCGGTCGACGGCGGTGCGGCGGAGCCAATAGGCGCGCTTTCTGGCGCCGTTTCGCCTTTTGTGTTGCAGCGCAGCATCGGCTGAGGCAGATGGCCACCGTGCTTGAAAAAGTGCGGGGGGAGACATAGGCTGTGCTTCCCCGGAAAGAGCAAAGCAGGATGGCTGGCGGAGGGATTGGAACAGGTTCCCCGCCGGGTCGTAACAGGAGCATGACATGGACGCCTTGGTCTCAACCGACTGGCTGGAACGCGAACTGGGGGCATCGGACCTGCGGGTCGTCGATGCGACGAAATTCCTCGAGGCGGATCGCGACGCGCGCGCCGAATATGAGGCGGGCCACATCCCCGGCGCGGTGTTCATGGATCTCGCCGAACTGACCGACCCGAACAGCGACGTCGACAATATGGCGCCGCCCGCCGAAAAATTCGCGAGCCGCATGCAGTCGCTCGGCCTCGGCGACGGCAGCCGCATCGTGCTGTACGACGACAGCCCGCTGAAGAGCGCGGCGCGCGGCTGGTGGCTGCTCAAATTGTTCGGCGCACACGACGTCGCGCTGCTCGACGGCGGCCTCGCCAAGTGGAAGGCCGAAGGCCGCCCGCTCGAAATGGGCAAGCAGACGCTGCGCCACCGCCACTTCACCGTGTGGCGCGACGCCAAGGCGGTGCGCACCAAGGACGAAGTTCTGGCGAATGTCGACAGCGGCGCCGAACAGGTCGTCGACGCGCGCTCGGCGGCGCGCTTCACCGGCGAGGAACGCGATCCGCGCGCGGGCGTCGCGCCGGGTCATATCCCGGGTTCGCGCAGCCTGCCGTTCGGCGAGCTGTTCAACGCCGACGGCACCTGGAAGCGCGACGACGCGCTGAAGGCGGCGTTCGATGCCGCCGGGATCGACCTCGACAAGCCGCTGGTTACCACCTGCGGCAGCGGCATGACCGCGACCGTCGTGGCGTTCGGCGCGCACCTGCTCGGCAAGGACGATGTCGCGGTGTACGACGGCAGCTGGACCGAATGGGGCGCCGACCCGGCGACCCCCAAGGCGACCGGCGCGGCTTGAGCCTGTCTTGGCGGGGCGCTGGATTTTGTCCGGCGCTCCGCTAACAAGGCGCGATGAGCAAGAGCGACGACGACAGCCTCCGCCCCGCGACGAAACTGGTGCAGGGCGGGCGGCGGCCCGAATGGACCGGCGACCCGCGGCTGGGCGGCGGCGTCGTCAATCCGCCGGTGTGGCGCGCCTCGACGATCCTATACGACAATATCGCCGACCTGAAGGCGCGCGGGCATGCGACTCATGACAAGCTCTATTACGGACGGCGCGGGACGCCGACGGTGTGGGCGCTCGCCGATGCGTTGACCGAAATGGAGCCGGGCGCCGAGGGCACCTTGCTCTACCCTTCCGGGGTCGCGGCCAATTCGGCGGGCATGCTGGCCTTGCTCGCGCCGGGCGATCATCTGTTGATGGTCGACAGCGCCTATGAACCGACGCGCGCTTTCTGCAACGGGCTGCTCAAACGCTATGGCGTCGATACGACCTATTATGACCCGCTGGTGGGGGCGGGGATCGCCGAGCTGATCCGGCCCGAAACGAAGCTGATCTTCCTCGAATCGCCGGGCAGCCTGACCTTCGAGGTGCAGGATATTCCCGCGATCGTCGCGGCCGCGCGCGCGCGCGGGGTGCTGACGATGCTCGACAACACCTGGGCGACGCCGCTGCTGTTCCCCGCGCTGGCGCACGGCGTCGATGTGACGATGATGAGCCTGACCAAATATGTCGGCGGGCATAGCGACGCGATGATGGGGTCGCTGACCGCGACGAAGGCGGTGTGGCCGCGGCTACGCAGCGCGGCGTACCAGCTTGGCCAGGCGGTCTCGCCCGACGATTGCGCGCTGATGTTGCGCGGGCTGCGCACCCTCGACGTGCGTTTGGCGCGGCATCAGGCGAGCGCGCTGGCGGTCGCCGAATGGCTGGCGGCGCGCGCGGACGTGGGACGGGTGCTGCACCCGGCGCTGGCGGGCGATCCGGGGCATACGATCTGGGCGCGCGATTTTACCGGCGCGAGCGGGCTGTTCGGCTTCACGCTGAAAGGCAGTGACGAGGCGGGGCGGACACGCTTCATCGAGGCGCTGTCGCACTTTGGCATCGGTTTCAGCTGGGGCGGTTATGAAAGCCTGGTGGTGCCGAGCAACCCGGCCGACATCCGCACCGCGACGGTGTGGACCGATCCCGATCCGCTGCTGCGGCTGTCGATCGGGCTGGAGGACCCCGCCGACCTGATCGCCGACCTCGAACGCGGTTTCGCGGCCATGGCGGCATGAGTATCGCCGCCGACGTGCAGGGCGGTATCGGCCGCACGGTCGAGGCGATGCGGGTGATCGGCATCGACGTCGGCTCGTACCGATTGTCGCTCTATGGGCTGTTCTCGACGATCGTCGTTGTGGTTTTGCTCTATGTCGCGGTCAAGCTCGCGATGCGCGCGATCAAATGGGTGCTGCGCCGCAACACCCATATCGACGCGACCCAGCGTATCTTGACCGAGAAGCTGATCGCGATCGCGCTGTTCGTCTTTGCTTTGCTGTTCGGCATCGACCTGCTCGGCATCGACCTGACCGCGCTTGCGGTGTTTTCGGGCGCCGCGGGCCTCGCGATCGGCTTCGGGCTGCAAAAGACCGTCGGCAATCTGATCGCGGGGATCATCCTGCTGATGGACCGCTCCATCAAGCCCGGCGACGTGATCGTTGTCGGCGACGGCGCGAGCATGGGAAGTTCGGCGACGCTGAACGGCGTGCCCAATGTCGGGCGGGTCGCCAAGATCGGGGTGCGCGCGGTCAGCGTCGTCACCCGCGACGGCAAGAAGCATCTGATCCCGAACGAACTCTTGATGACGATGCCGGTCGAGAACTGGAGCTATTCGAGCCGCGACGTGCGGGTGCGGATGCGCGTGCCGGTCGCTTACGACTGCGACCTGCGCGCGGCGCAGGCGATCATGGTCGAGACCGCGAAGGCGAACCTGCGCATTTTGGCGGACCCCGAGCCGGTGGTGTGGATCACGGCGTTCGGCGAACGCGCGGTCGAGCATGAGCTGCGCTACTGGATTTCGGACCCCGAGGCGGGGCTGGGCAATATCCAGGGCGAGGTGTTTCTGGGGATCTGGGACCGCTTCAAGGAAGCGGGGATAAGGATTCCCTATCCGCGCACCGATGTGCGGGTGTTGGCGGATGGGGGCGGAGCTCCGCCGCAATAGACTGCGTCATTGCGAGCGAAGCGAAGCAATCCAGGGCGGTTGCCGCCTACTCTGGATTGCCGCGTCGCTTCGCTCCTCGCAATGACGGGGTGTTTCAGTACCCCGTCGTCTTAGCGCGTTCGATGCACTCGACGATGATGCGCTTGGCCTCGTCGACATCGCCCCAGCCGTTGAGCTTCGCCCATTTGCCGGGTTCGAGGTCTTTGTAGTGGGTGAAGAAATGCTCGATCTGCTGGAGCACGATCGGCGGCATATCGGTGTAGCTCGCGACATCGGCATAATAGGGAAAGGTCTTGTTGACCGGCACGCAGAGCAGTTTCTCGTCGCCGCCGGCATCGTCTTCCATCAACAGCACGCCGATCGGGCGGCACTTGACCACCGCGCCCGCGACGATCGGCGAGCGCGCGACGACGAGGGCGTCGAGCGGGTCGCCGTCCTCGCCCAGCGTGTGCGGCACGAAGCCGTAGTTGGCGGGATAGCGCATCGGGGTGTGCAGGAAGCGATCGACGAACAATGCGCCCGATGCCTTGTCGAACTCATATTTCACCGGCTCGCCGCCGATCGGCACTTCGATCAGCACGTTCAGGCTGTCGGGCGGGCTGTCGCCGGCCGGGATCAGGTCGATGCGCATGGGAGATGTCCTTTTCGGTTTTTGATTCGCGGGGCGCCTTAGACCCTGGGGGCGGGGGAGGGAAGGCGGGAGAGGGGGCGCGTCGCTCGATCCTCCCCGTCGCGCAGCGATGGGGAGGGGGACGGTTCGCGAAGCGAATGGTGGAGGGGCCGCGGCGCCGCACCGCCGCCTGACGGCGTCGGCCCCTCCGTCAGCCCTGCGGGCTGCCACCTCCCCATCGCTTCGCCACAGGGAGGATCTTAAAGCGCCCGTTTCGCCGCCAGCACCTGATCGAACCAGTCCGGCCCCGTCCCCACCTTTTCGAGATGCGGCCAGCGCAGCCCGCCGCGGTAATCGATCTCGACCGTGCGATAGCGGCCGCCGCGCTCGACGAGCAGTTTCACCGGAGTCTTGCCGTCGGTCGCGGCGCGGATCGCCGATTCGATGCGCTCGCGGTTGTAGGTGACGCCGTCGACCGCGAGGATTTTTGTCCCATTGACGATATCGGCGCGAAAGGCGGGGCCGTCCCATGCGATGCTGCCCGCGACGCCGTCCTTGTCGATGATCAGGCCGAGGCTGTGGGTGAGGTCGGTATTCTTCGCCTGCGCCATGCGGTCGCGGTCATAGACGTTGGGCGCGTCGCGCCAGACGAGGCGATAGCCCGCCGCTTCGATCCCCGCGGTCGGCGCCGGGCGGCCGGGGGTCTGCATCCGGTCGCGCAGGAATTTCGCCCAGTCATAAGGGTGGACCGCGTTCAGCGCCGCGACGACATCGTCGAAATCATAGGTCGACTGTCCCCAGTCGCCCTCGCGCCCGCCAAAAAAGCCGCGCGCGAAATCGTCGAGGCTTTTGGCATTGTTCGTGGCGGTGCGGATCAGCATGTCGGCCTCGAGCCACATCAGCCCGCCTTCGTTGTAATAATCCTCGGTCCGCGTCGCGCTGGGGAAGGCGCGAGCCTTGCGTCCTGCGATGATCGGGTCGAGCGTCGTATCTTCGACCGAGCGCCAGGCGCGGCCCGCCTGGGTGCTGTAGAAACCCGCGTTGGTCGCCCATTCGGCGAGGATCATCTCCTTCGACTGCATGCCCGACCGCCCGGCGAGGACGAGGTCCCAATAGCTCGTCTGACCTTCATAGACCCAGAGCAGATTGTCCTGCATCGGCGTGCGGTAATCGGGGGTCCACAGCTTGTCGGGGCGGCGGTATTTGCCGTTCCAGCTGTGGACCAGTTCGTGCGGGAGCAGCCCGCGCTCGCTGTCATTCTCGTCCCATTTGGTGAAATAATCGGGGTTGCGGCTGTTCTCGCTCGACCGGTGATGTTCGAGCCCGATGCCGCCGAGTTCGTCGCTGAGCGCGAGCAGGAAGTCATAACGGTCGAAATGGCGGGTGCCGAACAGCGCGACCGCCTCCGACACCAAGGCCGCGTGGCGCGCGATATGGTCGGGGCTGGCGCCCAGATATTTTTCCTCGTCGGCGACGACGTTGAGCGTCACGCCGTTGCCGAGCGCCCATTGGCGAAAATAACGCCCCGCGAACATCGGGCTGTCGACCAGATTTTCATAGCTGGTGACGCCGAAGCTGTAGCGGTTCTTCGAGACCTGCAACCCGTCGAGCGCGGCGGCGCCGGTCCAGCCTTCGGGCAGGCTGACCTCGAGCTGCACCGGGATCTGGCGGGTGAAATAGCCGGCGGGATAGAGGCTGACCTGTTCCCATTGCAGGTTCATCATCGCCGGGGTGACGACGACGCGGCCCTCGCTGGTGCGGGTGGGCGAGAGGAAGTCGAAGGCGATGTCGATGCTCTTCACGCCCTGCGGCACGTCGATGTCGAAGGCGTAGACGTCGGTCGGCTGGCGCGTCCAGACGAGCGGTTTGCCGCCCGCGGTGGGCTTGAACCCCGCGACCTCGGCGATCGCGCCGCGCGGCGCATGCTTGCCGGGCAGCCATTGCGGATAGAGCAGGGTGACTTTGCCGGCTTTCGGAACCGGGATCGTCTGGCGGACATGGAAGATTCCGCGCGCATAGTCGGTCGCGTCGACCTTGAGCAACATCGTCCCCGGATAGGGGCGGTCGGCGGGCAGCGGGATGGTGAGCGGCTGGACCACCGGTTGCGGGCGGCTGTTGCCGTCCTGGGCATGGGCTGCGGGGGCGGTGAGGGCGATCAGGGCGGCTGCGACGAACAGGTGTTTTTTCATGGTGCCGCGTTTTGCCGCGAAAAGATGGCGAGGTCCAGACCGGCCCCTTCCTTCTCCCCTAGAGGGAGAAGGATATGGAGGCTTGTGAGCGGAGCGAACTAGCCGGAGTTGGATGAGGGGGTGCGAGCGAAGCTCGCGCGGTCGCTCGCGACCGCAACCCCTCACCCAGCTTCGACTAGGCAGCAAGCTGCCAAGTCTTTGCAACCCTCTCCCTCAAGGGGAGAGGGGAGTCCCCTTTGCCTTTCGACCAAAAAAGATTAGACGCCGCCGCCATGAGCAAGGACAAATCCGCCAAGATCGCCACGCCGCAGCCGGTTCGGGGCACGCAGGACATGCTCGGCGATTTCGCCGACCGTTTTCAGCATGTCGTCGACACCTTCGACCGCGTGCGGCGGCTCTATGGCTATAAGCGGATCGAAGTGCCGGTGATCGAGCCGACCGCGGTGTTCGCGCGCTCGCTTGGCGAGACCACCGACGTCGTGTCGAAGGAAATGTATTCGTTCGACGATCGCGGCGGCGAGTCGATCACGCTGCGCCCCGAATTCACCGCCGGCATCGCGCGCGCTTATGTCACCAACGGCTGGCAGCAGTATGCGCCGCTGAAGGTCGCGACGCATGGGCCGCTGTTCCGCTACGAGCGCCCGCAAAAGGGGCGCTATCGCCAGTTCCACCAGCTCGACGCCGAAGTGCTGGGCAGCGACAGCCCGCTCGCCGACGCCGAATTGCTGGTGTTCGCCGACCAGTTGCTCAAAGAATTGGGGATTTCGGAAGGCGTGACGCTGACGCTTAACACGCTGGGCGATGCGGAAAGCCGTGATGCCTGGCGGACAGCGCTGGTCGATCATTTCGAGACGCATCGCGGCGAGCTGTCCGAAGACAGCCTTGCCCGGCTCGACAAGAATCCGATGCGTATCCTCGACAGCAAGGATCCGAAGGACCGCCCGATCGCCGACAGCGCGCCCGATATCGACGCGTTTTTGACGAGCGAAGCGCAGGATTTCTTCGGTGCCGTGACCGCTGGATTGGACGCTGCGGGGGTCGCGTGGGAGCGCAATGCGCGGCTGGTGCGCGGGCTCGACTATTATCGCCACACCGCGTTCGAATTCGTCACCGACCGTCTGGGGGCGCAAGGGACGGTGCTCGGCGGCGGGCGCTACGACGGGCTGATCGAAGCGCTCGGCGGGCCGCCGACCGCCGCGGTCGGCTGGGCGGCGGGGATCGAGCGGCTGGCGATGTTGGTGGATGAAGCAGGGACGTTCAGCCCAAAAAAATTCGATTACGCCGTAGTCCCAACAGATCCTGAGCACCTGGATCGGGCGATGAAAATCGCCGCTGAGTTGCGGAGTGATGGCTACACTGTGGACCTGCCTTTCAAGGGCAATTTCAAGAAACGCCTGAAGAAGGCAGACGAGAGCGGGGCGGCCTATGCCCTCGTCGTCGGTCTGGAAACGTCTTACAAAGATCAGATTACGCTCAAGAACATGGAATCTGGACAGCAGATACACATTCCTGAGGCGCACTACCGATCGGATATTCACGATCAGGATGTTTTGGCCCGGATAGGCGGAAAGCCGATTGCAGGTTTCGGTCGACGTTTCCGTGAAGGCTCGTCGATTTGAAGATTGTGAAATGACCTCCGTTTCCGCCCGCCAGATCGACGCCATCATCGAACGCCACGCCGCCTTGCAGGCGCGCATGGCGACGGGGGACATGGCGCCCGCCGATTTCGTCGCGGCGTCGAAGGAGTTTGCCGAGCTCGAACCCGTCGCCGGCGCGGCGCGCGAAGTGGTGCGGCTGCGCAGCGAACGGGAGTCGCTCGGCGAGATGCTGACCGATCCCGAGATGAAGGCGATGGCGGCCGAGGAACTCGCGGCGGTCGAAGAGGCCTTGCCCGCCGCCGAGCATGACCTTGCGATCAAGCTGCTGCCCAAGGACGTCGCCGACGAGCGCGCGGCGATGCTTGAAATCCGCGCCGGGACCGGCGGCGACGAGGCGGCTTTGTTCGCGGGCGACCTGCTGCGCATGTACAGCCGCTACGCCGACGGGCAGGGCTGGAAGGTCGAGGTGATCTCGGCGAACGAGACCGAGGTCGGCGGCTATAAGGAAGTCGTCGCGAGCGTTTCGGGGCAGGGGGTGTTCGCCAAGCTGAAGTTCGAAAGCGGCGTGCATCGGGTGCAACGTGTGCCGGTGACCGAAAGCGGCGGGCGCATTCACACCAGCGCCGCGACCGTCGCGGTTTTGCCCGAGGCCGAAGAGGTCGATGTCGCGATCGCCGACAGCGACCTGAAGGTCGATATCTATCGTGCGTCGGGTGCCGGCGGGCAGCATGTCAACACGACCGATTCGGCGATCCGCATCACGCATATTCCCTCGGGGCTCGTGGTGATCCAGCAGGACCAGCGCAGCCAGCACAAGAACCGCGCCAAGGCGATGCAGGTGCTGCGCGCGCGGCTCTACGATCTCGAGCGCGAGAAGATCCACAGTGCCGAGGCGTCGGCGCGCAAGTCGATGGTCGGCTCGGGCGACCGGTCGGAGCGCATCCGCACCTATAATTTCCCGCAGGGCCGGGTGACCGATCACCGCATCAACCTGACGCTCCATCGCCTGCCCGAGATTTTGGAAGGTGCGATGGACGAACTGGTCGACGCGCTGATCGCCGAGGATCAGGCACAGCGGCTGGCGGGGCTGGGTGACTGAGACGCCGACCTTCGCGGGCGTCGCGGAGTCGCTGCGCACCACGACGAACCTGCTCACGGGCATCAGCGACACGCCGCGGCTCGATGCCGAACTGCTGATGGCGCATGCGCTGGGGGTGGAGCGGTCGGCGCTGCTGTTCGATCCCGCGCGTTACGAAGTCCCCGAACTTTATGCCCATCTGATCGCGCGGCGGATGGCGCATGAGCCGATCGCCTATATCCTCGGCTATCGCGATTTCTGGACGATCCGCATCGAGGTCGGCCCCGGCGTGCTGATCCCGCGTCCCGATAGCGAGACGTTGATCGAGGCCGCGGTCGCGCATTTCGGGGCGAGCGCACCCTCGCGGATTCTCGATCTGGGGACCGGGCCGGGGACGCTGCTGCTCGCGGCGCTGAGCGAGTTTCCCGATGCGACCGGGCTTGGTGTCGATGCGTCCGAATTTGCGCTCGCTTTTGCGCGCGACAATGCCGAGGAGCTGGGCATGGCCGATCGCACGGCCTTTCAGTCGGGCGACTGGGGTGCGGGCGTCGATGGCCCGTTCGACCTGATCCTCTGCAACCCGCCCTATATCGCCGACGGCGAAAAGCTGATGCCCGATGTCGCCGAGCATGAACCCGCCGAAGCGCTGTTCGCGGGCGTCGACGGGCTGGGCGACTATCGCCGCATCATCCCCGACCTGCCACGGCTGCTGGCGCCGGGCGGTCTTGCGGTCCTTGAAATCGGGGCGACCCAGCATATCTCGGTAGGGAAGCTGGCCGAAGCGGCCGGTTTTGCAGTCGCTTGCCGCCAGGACCTCGGTGGCCGCGACCGCGCCCTCATCTTGACCCTGGCGCGCTGAGGCGCGACCAAGAAATCGCTTGGTTTCGTGCCCAAAGCGAGGTAGGGGCGGCGTACAGGCCTGATCAGGGTCCCTTTGGCGGTGCGGCGCACCGATACTGGTCCGGCGGGTCTGCTTCCCATTTACGATGCTGGTGCGGGACAAGGTGTCTCGCGCAAGCGGTAACACGGAAGAGCCGCGCAAGGGAGCGCGGGCACGACGCGCAAGATGCGCGGTCGGCCAAAAGGGGTTGGCATAGCTTAGAGCTTTTCGACAGGATGTCTCAGTTGAACATGAACAACCGGCAAAACGGTCGCCGTCGCGGCCGTAACAACAACAATAACAACAACAATCGCCCGCAATCGGGTGGCGGCCGTGGTGGTACCGACCAGGCCAATCGCATCGACAGCCGTGCGCGCGGCAACGCAGCGCAGATGATCGAGAAATTCAAGAATCTCGCCCGCGACGCCCAGCTTTCGGGCGACCGGGTGCAGACCGAATATTATCTGCAGTTCGCCGATCATTATTTCCGCGTGCACAGCGATTTCCGCGCCCGCCAGGAAGAAAAGAACGGCGGCCAGCCCGATCGCAACGACCGCCATCGCGAAGTGCGCGGCGTCGAGGATTTCGACGCGCATGACGACACCGACCTCGACGAGGGCCAGGGCGACAGCGACGGCGAGCGCGAGGACAATCGCGGCGAGCGCGACAACCGCGAGCGCGGCGACCGGAATGATCGCAACGATCGTGGCGAGCGCAACGACCGTGGCGACCGCAACCAGAATCGCGGCAACCGTCGTGACGAGAATGACGACAATCGCGGCAACCGCCAGCCGGTGCGCGAGCGCGCCGAGCGTTCCGAACGGCCGGAACGTCCTGAGCGCGAGCGCGTCGAAGTCGAAGCCCGCGACGAGGACGCCGTGGTGGCGGAAGCCAAGCCCGCGCGCGCCCCGCGCCGCAGCCCGCGCCGTCCGCGCGACGAGGACGAGGGTGGCGCCGGGATCGACAGCGCCGTGCTGCCGCCCGCGATCGGCCGCCCCGCTCCGGCTCCCGAAGCCGACGAGGCCGAGGCCGCCGAAGCCGCGCCGAAGCCGCGCAAGCGCCGCACGCTCGCGGCGCGCAGCTCGGACGTCGAAGCCGCAGAGTAATCCGCGGCGCGCGCTAAATACTGCGCTCTAGCGATCCTCCCTGTCGCGCAGCGATGGGGAGGGGGACCGTCCGCGAAGCGGATGGTGGAGGGGCCATGCGGCGCCTCCGACGCCCGACGGCGTCGGCCCCTCCGTCAGCGCTTCGCGCTGCCACCTCCCCATGGCTTCGCCACAGGGAGGATCAGAATGGCCGCTCTCCCTCGCCCGGCCGTTTCCGGTTGAGAGCGCCCGCCCGCCGCTATTTGGCGCTGGCCAATCGCCACGAACTGACATAGCCTCTGCCCCGACAACCATATGGGGGAGAGCGATTATGCGCGCTTTGGCAAAGACTTGCCTGTTGGGAGCCGCCGTCGCTCCATGGCTTTCGCTTCCCGCTGCGGCGCAACAGGACCCCGGCGCCACCGCGCAGGGCGATGTCGCGGTCACCATCTATAACAATGGCCAGTCGCTGGTGCAGGATGACCGCCAGCTTGCGGTCGCCGCCGGGCGCAACCGCATCGAATTTCCCGACGTGTCGGCGCGCATCCGGCCCGAGACGGTGACGCTGTCGGGCGGCGGTCTCGCGATCGTCGAGCAGAATTTCGACTTCGACCTGCTCACCCCCGACAAGTTGATGGACAAGGCGGTCGGCCAGCAGATCACGCTGGTGCGCACCAATCCCGCCACGGGTGCCGAACGCAGCGAACGCGCCAAGGTCCTTGCCGCGAACGGCGGCATCGTGCTGCAGATCGGCGAAAGGATCGAGGTGCTGCGCGACGACGGCCTGCCGGTGCGCGCGGTGTTCGACCGGCTGCCGCCCAATTTGCGCGCGCGCCCGACGCTGTCGGTGACGGTGCAGGCCGAGAATGCGGGCACAGTGCCTGCGCGGCTCTCGTACCTCACCCCAAACCTCGGCTGGACCGCCGACTATGTCGCCTTGTTCGACGCCGCCAAGGGCGCGATGGACATGCAGGGGTGGGTGACGCTGACCAATTCGACCGGCACGACCTTTACCAATGCGCGCACGCTGCTGGTGGCGGGCAGCCCGGGCGGCGGCGGCGGTTTTTCACAGCTCACCGGCGTGCTCGACGAGGCGGGGACCGAGACGAGCACGCGCGAACGGCTCGGCGACTATTATCTCTATCCGCTCGCCGAACGCACGACGATCGCCAATGCGCAGCAGAAGCAGGTTAGCTTCCTCGACGTGAAGGGCGCCCCGGCGCGCTCGACCTATGAATATGTCAACGGCTGGCTGGGCAGCAGCACCGAGCCGGTGAGCGCGGCGAGCGTGTTGCGATTCTCGACCTCGGCGAAGGGCGGGCTCGGCGACCAGCTGCCCGCGGGAACGATCCGCGTCTATATGCGCGACGCGCGCGGCGACCCGCAGTTCATCGGCGAGAACCAGATCGGCCACACCCCGATGGGATCGTCGATGACCCTGCGCACCGGCGACGCCTTTGACGTCAAGATCCAGTCGACGGTGGTGTCGCGCACCCGCAAGAGCGATTCGCGCTGGGTGACCAAGATGAAATATGTCGTCACCAATGCGCGGCCGGGGCCGGTCACCGTCGACCTCGCGCAATCGGGGCTGTGGGGCGACGTCCGCATCACCGACGAAAGCCTGAAGAGCAATCGCGTCTCGGCCGACCGCGTCGAATGGGCGGTCCCGGTGCCCGCGAACGGCAAGACCGAAGTCACCGCCACCTTCGACTCGCGCTACTGAGGACCGGGCCGTGCGCGTGATGCGCCTGATCCCGGCCCTGCTGG
Source organism: Sphingopyxis sp. GW821-FHT02C12 (assembly GCF_059421785.1). Classification (NCBI taxonomy): domain Bacteria; kingdom Pseudomonadati; phylum Pseudomonadota; class Alphaproteobacteria; order Sphingomonadales; family Sphingopyxidaceae; genus Sphingopyxis; species Sphingopyxis sp. GW821-FHT02C12. The sequence goes on along the minus strand of NZ_JBWKVQ010000001.1, from coordinate 580,342 downwards.
CCGCGCTGGTCGCGACGCCGCTGGCGGCACAGCAGGGGGCGAGCCTGCCCGCGCCGCCGGTGCGGCCCGATGCGCCCGTGGTGGTGTCGTCGCAGCTGAAGGATGTCGCGGTCACCGTCTATCGCGCCCCCCAACGCGGCGGCGGTCCGATCAACCCCAACTGGCCGCAGGGCTTCGCTTTGGTCACCGAGACGCGCATCGTGACGCTGCCCGCCGGGTCGTCGGTGCTGCGCTTCGAGGGGGTGTCCGAAGGGCTGCTCCCCGAAACCGCGGTCGTCTCGGGCCTGCCCGACGGGGTGCGTGAGAAGAATCGCGATGCGCGATTGCTGTCGCCGGCGGGGCTGGTCGATGCGTTTCTGAAACGCAGCGTCACGCTGCGCCGCACCGACCGCAAGACCGGCAAGGTCCGCGAGCAGCAGGCGATCATCCAGGCGGGGCCGACCGGCGGGGTGATCCTGCAGACCGATGCGGGCTTCGAGGCGCTCGGCTGTGCGGGGCTGCCCGAGCGCATGCTCTATGGCCGCGTGCCCAAGGACCTGTCGGCGAAACCGACGCTGTCGATCCTCGTCGAAAGCGCGCGGGCGCGGACGGTGACCTTGCAGCTCGTCTATCTGTCCGAAGGCTTCGACTGGGCGGCGAACTATGTCGTCGACCGCGCCGGCGACGGCAAGGCGCTGGGGATCACCGGCTGGATCACCGTCGCCAGCGGCGGGGTGACGAGTTTCCCGAACGCGCAATTGAACGTGATCGCGGGCCGGCTCAACAAGGGTTATCGCGCGCCGCTGCCGCGCACCCCGCCGGGGGCGTTGCAGCTCAAATGCTGGCCGATGGACATCACGAGCACGCATCCCTTTTGGGAGCTGCCGCCGATCATCGAGCCGACCGCCGATTATGCCGAAGAGGTGATGGTGACCGCGAATCGCGCCGGCTATGCGCGGACCGCGATGCCCGTCATGGCGCCACCCCCGCCGCCTCCCCCCGCACCGCCGCCGCCCCCGCCGCCGCCCGCCGAGGATCTGGGCGACCTCAAATTCTATCGCATCCCGTTCCGCGTCGACGTGTCGGCGAAGTCGCAGAAGCAGGTCGCGCTGCTGATCAAGGATAAGGTCGCGGTCGAGCAGCTCTATACCACCATCCTCTACGACTGGATGGCCGGGCGCGTGCAGCCGCTGACGATGATGCTGCGCGTGCAGAATCGCGAGTCGGACGGCCTCGGGCTGGCCTTGCCCGCCGGCGCGGCTTCGGTGTTCGAGACGGTCGCGGGCCGGCGATTGCTCGTCGGCGAGGCGCGGATCGGCGACAAGGCGAAGGGCGAACGCGTCGACTATGAACTCGGGCTCAGCCCGGCGGTGCAATATAATAGCGTCATCACCGGTCGCGGGCCAAAGGGCGAATATCAGGACTGGCAGGTGACGCTGACCAATGCGCGGCCCTTCGACGCCGAGCTCGAAATCCTGATTCCCTTCGCGATCGACCCCGAACCCACGACATGGGAACGGCGCGGGTCGAGCTGGGTGTGGCGGGTGCGGGTGCCCGCGAACGACAGCGTGGTCCAGACATTCCGGCAGAAGATGCGCTGACGACAGAGATACAGGGGGAGAGGTCGCAATGGCTTGTGGGTCGAGGACTTGTGGGTCGAGGACGTGGGGTCTGCTGATGGCTGGCCTTGCGATGGCGGGCCCCGCGGCGGCGCAGCAGGTGGTGAGCACCGGCGGGCAGGGCGATGTCGCGGTGACCATCTATAGCGGCGAACTCGCGCTGGTCACCGATACGCGGCAGACGAATCTGCCCGCGGGCGAAGCGAAGCTCGAATTTCCCGACGTGTCGAGCCGCATCCGGCCCGAGACGGTGAGCCTCGTCGGCACGGGACTCGAGATCGTCGAGCAGAATTTCGATTTCGACCTGCTCTCGCCCACGGCGATGATGCAAAAGGCGGTGGGGCAGGAGATCACGCTGATCCGCACCAACCCCGCGACCGGCGCCGAACTGCGCGAGCGCGCCAAGGTGCTTGCGGTCAACGGCGGGGTGGTGCTCGACGTCGGCGGACGCATCGAGATCTTGCGCGACGACAATCTGCCGGTGCGGGTGATCTTCGACGGCATCCCGACCAATTTGCGTGCGCGGCCGACGCTGTCGGTGACGGTCGACAGCAAGAGCGCGGGCGCCCGCCCGCTGACCCTGCGCTATCTGTCCGAAGGGCTGAGCTGGCGCGCCGATTATGTCGCGCTCTACGACGAGGCGGCGAAGGCGATGGATCTGCAGGGCTGGGTGACGCTGAAGAACAACAGCGGCACCGGTTTCGCCAACGCCAAATTGCTGCTCGTCGCGAGCGAGCAGATCGGGGTGCGGCGCGGGTCGCGCAGCGGCAATGATGGCGAACCCGCGGCGCTGACCAGCGCCGGGACCGAGAGCGCGAAGGCCGAAGCGCTCGCCGACATGTACGCCTATCCGATGGCTGACCGCACGACGATCGCGAGCGCGCAGCAGAAACAGATCGCCTTCCTCGATGCGATGGCGGTGCCCGCGACGCGCGGCTATGCGGCGTCGGCCGATCGTTTCACGACGATCGACGAGGCGCAGAGCGCGCTCGCGACCTATCGTTTCTCGACCGGCAAGGGCGGGGTCGGCGACGCGATGCCGGCCGGGTCGGTGCGGCTTTATGTCAAGGATGCGCGCGGCGCGGCGCAGTTCGTCGGCGAGAGCTATATCGGCCACACCACCGCGGGCTCGACGCTGTCGCTCGCCACCGGCAAGGCCTTCGACGTCAAATATCAGCCGATCCTCGAAAAGCGCGAGAAGCTGACCGAGGAGGACTGGACGCGCAGCAGCACGACCCGTGTGCGCAAGAATGGTGTCGTCACGGTCACCGAGACCGACGTGAAGCGCAATTATTGGCGCACCCATATGCGCTATATCTTCACCAACGCGCGGTCGCAGCCGGTGACGGTCGAGTTCACCCAGAACGGGCTCAACAGCTATGCCAACGACACGCGGGTGCCGTTCGAGAGCATCGCCGCCGAAAAGGACCAGATGCTGGAAAGCCGCAAATGGCTGGTGACGGTGCCCGCGAACGGACGCACCGAACTGACCGTCCAGTACGACACGCTGAACTGAGCGATGCGGGGCGGGGCGTTCGCCTTGCTGCTGATCGCCGCCGCGGTGTTCGCGGCCGGGCCTGCGCGCGCCGCCGATCCGCCGGTCGTCGCCTCGCCGAAGCCCGACCATGTCGCGATCAGCCTCTATCGCGACCCGAACCGCGATACCGACTCGCGGTTGCCGTCGCCCGACGAGGAAGAACCGCTCGGCGGCTTCGCGCTGATTCGCGAGACACGCACCGTCGACCTGCCGCCTGGACCGGTGACGGTGCGATTCGAAGGGGTGTCGAGCAGCATCCTGCCCGAATCGGCGCTGCTGCGCGGCGGCGGCAAACCGCGCGAGAAAAATTACGATCGGCGCCTGCTGTCGCAGCGCGGCCTGCTCGACGCGCTGACCGGGCAGCAGGTGCTGCTGCGCACCACCGACCGTGCGACCGGCAAGGCGCGTTTCGAGCGGGTGCGCATCCGTTCGGGTCCCGAGGAACTGATCGTCGAACGCAAGGGCGGGTTCGAGGCGGTGCAGTGCAGCGGCCTCTCCGAAACCTTGCTCTATGACGCGGTGCCGGCGGGGCTGAACCCGGTGCCGACGCTGTCGATGACGCTCGGCGACCAGCCGGGCGGGCGGACCAGGCTCGAGCTCACCTATCTCGCCAATAATTTCGACTGGCAGTCGAACTATGTCGGCGAGATCGGTGCCAATGCCGAATCGGTCGATCTCTTCGCCTGGCTGACCGTCGCGAGCGGCGATTCGACGAGCTTCGTCGGCGCCGACATGGCGGTAATCGCGGGGCGCATCGCCTTTTTCCGCCAGGCCCCGGTCGCCGACGACGAGAAGGACTGGGAAGAGGAGCAACGGCGGCAGGAGGAAGCGGAGCAGGATCCGTGGAACCCCGACAATATCGAGGTCTGGTTCAGTTGCTGGCCGCAGGGCAGCACCGGCGGCGGCGGATATAATCCGCGCCTGTTCGGGCCGCAGGACCTGCCGGCGTACCGGCCCGAATATTCGGTCGGCTTTTTCTATGGCGGCGGTGGGGGTGGCTGCGGCGAGGACGATGGCTGCGGCGAGATCGTCGTCACCGGATCGCGAATCGCGCCGCGCGAGGACATCGGCGACTATAAATTATATCGCGTGCCGCAGCCGACAACGCTCGGTGCGCAAAGCCGCAAGCAGATCGCCTTCCTCGAAAAGCCCGGGGTCGCGGCGCAGATGCTCCATGTCTTTGCGGTCCGGGGCGACAATTTCAACGATTACACCGACCCGGTGCTGCGCATCGACAACAGGAAGGGCGGGCCGCTCGCCGAGCCGCTGCCCGGCGGGCAGGTTGCGCTGTTCCAGCGCCGACTCGGCGAGCCGATGCTCGTCGCCGAGACGAGTCTGAAGGACAAGGCGGTCGGCGAACTGATCGACCTGCAACTGCCCGACCAGGACGACAGCGATGTCGATACCGACCAGGACACGCTCGATTCGGGCGACGACTGGACGCGGTATCGCATCACGGTCGAGAATTTCGGCGAGAGTGACGAACCGGTCGAGATCAGCTTCGAGAACGACCTCGACTATGTCGTCGACAAGATCAGCCGTGCGACACGGGTGCGCGACGGCAAGCGAATCTGGTCGGTGACGGTTCCCGCCGACGGGAAACGGACGATCGACTATCGCGTGCGCGAAGTGGCGCGAATCGGCGCCGACAACCAGGATGATTGGGAAGAGCCCGAGGAGCCTTAGGCTGGCGGCAACGCGCGCGGCCGGTGATTCTCGTCGAGCGCGACGAAAGTGAACAGGCCTTCGGTGACCTTCACCTGCTCCTCGCCGCGGCCGCGCGACGCGATCACTTCGATTCGGATGCCCATCGACGTCCGACCGCGCCGTTCGAGATGCGCATAGACCGAGATGATGTCGCGCAGCAGGATCGGCGCGATGAATTCCATCGCCTCGATCGCGACGGTCGCGGTCGGTCCCTGGGCGATTCGTGCCGCGACGATGCCGCCGGCGATGTCCATCTGGCTGAGCACCCAGCCGCCGAAGATATGGCCGTTGCTGTTGATGTCGGCGGGCGCGGGGACGACGCGCAGGATCGGGTCGCGGTCAGGGTTTGTCATTCTTCATTTCCGGATCATTTTCGAACGGGTCCTCGATTGCCTCGTCATGCCCGCTGCCGCTCGACAGGAACACCAGCCCCATCAGCGCCGCGCCGAGCATCACCGACAGGCCGACGCCCGCGGTGGTGGCGATGATCATGTGGATGG